>OZ244928.1:0-3573947 GCA_965221985.1 Gammaproteobacteria bacterium | reverse complement strand
TCTGTATCGAAAGATGGCACCGACGAACTTTCTATTGTCGGTGGTCTGCGCGGTAAGCCCGTGCAAACCGTGAAGTGTGAAACTAACGATCTGCGCGTTCCCGCCCATGCCGAAATGATCATCGAGGGGATTGTGCCTTTTGATCAACCCATGGAACCCGAGGGGCCCTTCGGTGAAATGTACGGTTACTTGGGTTTGCGCAAGGACGAGAATTTTTGGATGGAAATCACGGCAATTACCCATCGCAAACAACCGTGGATATTGAATCAATTCACCGGCGTGACCCGCGGGTTCTGTACCGCAGCTTTAGAAGCCGTAGCGTTTGCGCGTTTGAAGAAGTTCGTGCCCGACATGGTCGCCTTTCATTCACCCGTTGAAGCCACCGGGCTAAGCTTTGTCAGTATCGACAAGAAAGAGCCTGGACAGGCATTGAAGGTTGGTAGAAATTTGGCCAAGTTTGTGCCCATTGCCAAGGTGGTCGTGGTCGTCGATAGTGATCTGGATGTCTATGACCGTAGTCAAATGATGTTCGCCATGGGTTCGCGCTGGCAGCCCCACCCGGCATCCGAAATCATTGAGAGTGCCCGCGGCATGCCGCTGGATCCGAGCTCACCGAATCGGCCCATGAGCAGCAAGATCATCATCGATGCTACCCGGCAATGGCCAGAGGAGGGCGGGCCAGAGGTATACCCAGCACTCAATCGGAGCTTGCTCGCGCAACAGAGTCCAGAGTCCTTTGATCGGGTTGACGAGTTTTGGGGTGATCTACTAAGAAAATGGCGCCGCGGTCGAGACAGCTAGCTAAATAGCTGTGAGAAATTCCGCGTGCGTGAATTAGCCGATGAGATAAAGTCTTAGTCGCTATTTAGCCAAGTCGGTTACTAACTATGCCGAGGGGATTGTAGAAAATGTCGCGCATGGCCGAATTCGGCTTTTATCTTTCACGAAGATTTGCAACGACAAAGGCCAAGCGCAGACAGTGGCCTTATGTTCCGGGCAAATATGTTGTGAGCGACCCAAGGGCGCCGGTGGCTGTTTGTACCTTGGGTAGCGTCGAATTGGCATCGGCCGTGGCTGATAGTCCACCCCCTGGTTTGTGCATCACTGGCAAGGTCGAAACCGAAAATATTGGTATCGAAAAGATCATCAAGAATGTCCTATCGAATTCGGCCATACGAATATTGCTTTGCGTTGGCGCCGAGCCGCCAAAGCATCTAACGGGCGCAACCCTTGAGGCTTTATTCAAAAATGGCATCGACGAGCAGCGCCGCATCCCCGGGTCTCCCGGCATGCGGCCGCAGCTACCGAATACCAGCGCGGAGGAGGTTGCGGCGTTTCGCGCGCAGGTAGAGCCACACTTCATGATTAATTGCATGGACGTGGCCGAGATTCATGCCAAGATCGAAGAACTTGCATCCCAAGCTCCAAAGTCCGTGTCTCTTAGCGCGAGCAACGTCTCAGATGGATCAGCCTATCCATCCGTGGAATATGTAGTGGCGGAGGGTGAAGATCCGCAGCGTATTAAGCTCGACAAATCTGGATACTTCGTGGTGAATATCGAAGGGAATGCTGTGATCCTAGTTGAGCACTATTCTTATAAAGAGAAACTGCTGCGGGTTATCGAGGGTCGTGATGCACGCAGTCTCTATTTGACGTTAGTGCGTAACAACTGGGTTTCAAAGCTTGATCATGCTTGCTATCTGGGTAAGGAGTTGACGAAAGCTGAACTGTCTATTCGGCATGGCTTCCCTTATACGCAGGATGGTGCGTAAATTGATGGCTTTGAATCGTCACGGATCAGTCGATAGGTTGCCGGCGCTAAGGCTTACGGACTCACGGTTTTCAGTGGCCTGCTTATTGCAGGGTCAGCAACTTTGATGGTCAGCGCATAGAGGCTAAGAATCGCGAATAGCCCGGCACCGAACAGAAACGGAGCATTGGGTGCAATTTGATAAATTGTCGTACCCAATAGTGGTGCGAAAATCGCACCCACGGTGTTGGACGCGCTGAGGTATCCGGCGGCCGCGCCTTGTTCTTCCGGTTTCATGGCCAAACTGGCGGCTCCGTTGATGCCCGGCGTAGCGAAGGAGAAGGATAGGCCGAGCAGACCATATCCGCCCATTAGCATCCAAGTGTTCGTGGCAAAGGCCATGAGCAGCAAGGCCGCACAAAAAGCGGGACCACAAAGACGCAGCAAAATCCGCGGCGGCACACGCCAAATTTGCAGGAATACACCCTGGACGACTGTGATCACACCAGCCATGCTCACCAGCACCAGGCTTGCGGTGCGAATAACAGCGGCCTTGTCCGTGATGCCCAGCTTGTCTTCGATGTAGAACGCGGTCAGCAGATTTAGGGCGATAAACACCAAAAAAAAGCAGGCCCATAAAATCATATAGGGACGCAAACGTGGGTCGGTCCATTTCAAGTCTGATTTGCCAGTGGGCCGTGCGGCATGTTTTTTCGGTTCTCGCAGCAGTATCACGGC
Organism: Gammaproteobacteria bacterium; assembly: GCA_965221985.1. GTDB lineage: Bacteria > Pseudomonadota > Gammaproteobacteria > Steroidobacterales > J054. The sequence continues at coordinate 3,571,459 of OZ244928.1, read as the reverse complement.
GGCGGCGGCGCCGGCAATACATAACCCGGCCGCGAAATACATGGGTACCAGCGCGCCGGCAAATGCCAGGGATGCCGCCATGAACGGTCCGATAATCGAGCCGAAGCTGTTGGCACTGCCGATCAATGCCATGCCCTTGGCGCGATTCTGCCAGGTCGTCACATCTGCCATATAAGCCGCGGCCGCTGGATAAATGGCCGATGAGGTCAAGCCATACAGACTGCGTGCCAGCGTAATTGCGATCAGGGTACCGATTACCGTCAGCTTGCTATCCATGCCGGCTCTAAGGCATAGGGCCAGGGCGAAAGTCCCGATTCCGCTGCCTAGTAAGCCGAAGATGAATACTGGTTTGCGGCCCAGAATATCGCTACGCCGGCCCCAGAACGGTGCGCTAAATACCAAGGGTAAACTAGCTAGAGTGAAGGCTAGGCCGAACTGTTGTTCAGTTAAGCCGATGCTGCGTGCCATCGGTGCGACGATGATGAAATTTAGCGATTGGCCAATGGCGAACAAAACGACGCCACTGGCTAGGAGCAAACGGTCGGCCAGGGAGGCTTGCGCTTCGGATTGATTTGGCATGGGATGATCTTCGTTTGCCGGCGACTTTTAGTTTGCATCGCCGTTCATTGGCGACCACCGCGTGGCCGAGACTTATTCGCGGGGCAATGCGAAAGCGAGTAGATGATCGCCGGGTTTAGGATAAATGAAAGGATGGCCGCCTGCGGCAATAACAATAAACTGCCTGCCATTTACTGCATAGCTCATCGGCATGGCAAAGGCGCCCGTGGGCAATGTGGCGCTCCAGCGTTCTTCACCGCTGAGCAAATCAAAAGCCCTTAGTCGGTCATCCTGAGTTGCGCCGATGAATACTAGGCCACCGGCAGTCACCATGGGCCCGCCAAAACTAGCCGTGCCCCATTTTAGGGGCAATGGTATGGGCATTAGGGTGTCCAGGCTGCCCAGGGCGGTTTGCCAAATTATCTCGCCGGCCTGCAGATCCACGGCCACCAATGCCGACCAGGGTGGCGCATTGCATGGTGTGAACATCGGAGAAGTTACTGGGCCTTGCCTGAGCGCATACGGTGTCCCGAGCAATGGTGCGGGCGCGCCCATTAGATTTTCCCTTGCTTCGTCCGTCGCGGCGAGTTCCTCTACCGGAATCAACTGGGCAAAGTGTGCCATCCTCAGCACCTTGGTCACCAGCACCCGCGTGCGGGGATCTACCGCCACGCCACCCCAATTGATACCGCCGGCGGTGGAGGGCATGATGATGGTGCCTTCCAGCGACGGCGGCGTGTAGATGGGACCCATGCGAAATTTTGCATAGCTCTTTCGGCACTGACCTTTGTCTATGAAACTAATGCCCCAGAAATCGTCAGCCGAAAATCCATGGGGGACTAAAGGTGGTGGCTTTACCGGAAAAGGTTGGGTCGGAGAGAGTTGTTCGCCGGGTACGCCATCTTGTGGAACCGGCCGTTCTTCAATGGGAAAGAAGGGCTCGCCTGTTGCCCGATGAAAAGTAAATAACATGCCGGTTTTGGTGCCTAAAATAACGGCAGGAAATGGCTGGCCGTTTTTTTCCAGTTCGGCAAAGGTGGGTTGAGCGGCGTTGTCGTAGTCCCAAACATCGTGATGAATGGTTTGAAAATGCCAGGCGACTTCGCCGCTGCTGCCTCTAAGGGCGACGATGGAATCCGCGTAGCGATTGTCGCCGGGGCGGGTTCCGCCGTAAAAATCGGGTGAGGGTTCAGAGGTCGGCAAGTAGATGAGGTCCAAAGCCTCATCGCTGCTCATGATGCCCCAAACATTCCCGCCGCCGATATTGGCCGCCGCTTCGCTCGTCCAGTTCTTGAATTCCGGGTCGGACTCATCGCGCGGAATCGGGTCCCAGGTCCACGCGCTTTCGCCGCTGCGCGCATCGAAGGCCCGGACAGCACCATTGGGCGCGTCGCTGCGATGATTGTCGCGCACCGTTGATCCGATCACGACTTTGTTGTTGACCACGACCGGCGGTGAATTAAACCTAACTTCGCCAATGGCAGCGGGCGGATGAGTAGCTAGGATTGCCGGCTCTAGGGCGACGATGCCGCCTTCACCGAATTCTGCGCATAGGTTTCCGTTTTTTGCGTCTGCTGCGATCAAGCGCAAATCATTGGTCGCCATGAACAATCGATGCGAGCAGTCCGTGTTTTCCTTGGGGCGCGGATCTTGCCAGTAGGCAACGCCGCGGCAATTAGCAAATGCCGGGTTACGCAAGCCTTCCGGATCATCGTCAGTGGCGTAGCCGCTGATGCGAATCTCGGGGTCAAAGACCCAGCGTTCTTCGCCCGTCGATGGATCTAGCGCGATCAGCCGATTGAAAGGCGAGCAGAGTACCAAGTGCCCGCCGGCTTCTGCCGGCAGCAAAATGGGATTCACTTGAACCTTGGCCGTTGCATTGGCGAATTCACTGCGCCGTTGCAGTTCTCCGGTGCGATATTCCCAGGCCAGGGTCAGTCGACTGACATTATCTGGATTGATTTGATTCAACGCGGAATATTGTTGGCCGCCGGCATTGCCGCCGTAGTGACTCCAATCCGAGTCTTGCGCGAAGACAAATGCTGACGCAATTACGCTGGCTCCTGCTACAAGCAGATTTTCTATTCGCATTATTCGGACCTGACTGTCAGCCGCCTTTTTGTAATAGTAGTGTTTATGCCGATTACTAGCTATCCGTACTAACACGAGCGAATTGGCGGCACAGGAGGCGATGGTGGAAGTCGACATTATTTTGGAACCCGGAACCGCAGCCGATGAGGTGCTGCGTTTAGGGCTGCTGGCCGAAGAACTGGGTGTGCACCGGTTGTGGACATCCAATTTTCCGGCACGCCGAGATCCTTTTTTGTCGTTGGTGCCCTTGGCTCGCGCCACTTCCAGACTGCGTCTCGGTGTGTTGCCTCTAAGCCCTTACGAAAAGCAGCCAGTAAAAATCGCCGATACTTTGTTGACGCTGGCTGAGATGTGCGATGGTCGTGCCGACCTATTGTTGGGCGGACTGGGCCGTTCCGCCATGGGCGCGATGGGTATTGAGCCGCTGCGGCGGGTGACGGCCACGCGTGAAACCGTGAATATTTTGCGCGAACTCGCTCGTGGGGAGCTCGCCACCGTTGAAGGCGAGCTATTTCGCGCACAAAACTACCGGGCAGAGTGGGCCTGTAGCACGCCACCTATCTTGTATGTTGGCTCCAACGGTCCGCAAATGTTGGCCATGGCCGCCGAAGTGGCGGACGGAATCATGCTCAGCGATGCAACCCTACCCATGCTCGGGGGCATTCTTGCGAATATCGACACGGGCTTAGCGCGATCGGCGCGGCAGCGCGGTGATTTGCGTTTAAGTAACTTTTTCGCTTGGCATATCAAGTCCGATCCCGAACTCGCAATGGCGGAAGCTCGACAAGAATTGGTTTGGCGGGGCGTATTGCAGCGGGAGTACATCTCCTCGTTCTTAAGCCCGGAAGATACGGAATTCGTGGAGAAAAACTGGCCGGCTTTCCTGCAGGCTTTTGTGCAAAAAACTGATGTCATCGAGGGTGTGCCCGATCGAATTATTGAAGAATTAATCACGCATCTGACGTTTACCGGTGGGCTAGATGATATTCCACGGGTGGTTGCAGAGTTGAAAAAGTTTAAGGCGTTGGGGCTGAATGAGGTTGCGCTGCGTATGCACCGCGATGCCGATGCATCTATTCAGATTATCGGCGAGTATTTGATCCCGGCATTGCGAGACTAAATCGAAAAGAATGGCGTGAGATAGATTTCTTGCGCGCTGGTCTGGCCTAGTCTGGCTGGTGGCAAACAGCTTCGATGTTGTTGCCATCCGGATCAAGGACGAAGGCGCCATAGTAATTCGCGTGGTATCGTGGGCGCAGGCCTGGTGGGCCATTCCCGCTGCCGCCGGCCTGGGTGGCGGCGGCGAAAAATTCGTCCACCGCACTGCGATTGCTGGCGCTGAACGCAATGTGTAAGTCAGTGTGCGCCGGCCGCCGTGCATGTATCCAGAACAATGGTTTGCCGGGCGGGCCGAAGCCGGCACGTCGCTGGAATTCTTCCACCAGTTTGTATCCTAATGGTTTTAGTGCTTGAGCATAGAAAGCTTTGCTCTTTTCATAGTTGTTAACTGCTAAGCCTAGATGATCGAGCATGTATGACTCCGCCGGTGCAGCCGAAGCTTATTGCGAGCCAAATTGAGCCTCAAAAGCTTGACTCCCGCTGGTAAGAAATCTGTCCCCTTGAACGTAGATGAAAAAGGCTTGAATGCCCAGTTCATTGGCAATTCTCAAGCCTTCCTTGGCACCCGCCACGGCCAGGGCCGTGGCCCAAGCGTCGGCTGTTGAACAGTCCTTGGCCAAGACCGTTACCGAAGCCAGGCCGTGACTGGTCGGCTTACCACTGCGGGGATCGATAATATGTCCGTAGCGGTTTTGTTCCGCTGTAAAGTAATTTCGATCGTTACCCGAAGTGGCAACGGCGAGGTCGCGCAATTTAAGAACCCGATTGACACTTCGGTTCTGGGCACGAGGTTGTTCAATCCCAACCCGCCAGGCCTTTCCGGGGGCTTTGCGTCCCCGCGCCCGTATCTCTCCGCCGATTTCGATCAAATAGTTTTCCAAGCCACGCGCGTTCAGCAATTCGGCGATACGGTCCACGGCGTAACCTTTTGCCATCGCAGATAGATCCAGGGAGAGGTCAGCGCGCAGCTTTCGCAGCGCCGGCGGTGCTAGGCGACTCTGCAAGTGTCGATATCCAACGCGCGTGCTAGCCTTCGCAATTTGCTCGACGGTTGGTGGTTTTAATGTCGATTTTCTGGAACCGAATCCCCAGAGTTCAACCAATGGGCCCATGGTGATATCGAAAGCACCGTCGGATAATTTTGAAATCTCTTGCGCGTGCACGACGATTTGCGCCAGAGGTAGTGAGACCTCAATCCAATCCAGACTTTGCTGCGTATTGAATCGAGAAAGCTCCGAGTCTTCTCGATAAGTCGATATACTTTGCTCGATGGATTCCAATTCATCGTCCACGAGCTCGACGAATGACCGTAATTCGTCTCCATGTGGTAGTGAACTCACACGGATTGCGTAGCTCGTCCCCATGGTCTTGCCGGAAAATTCAAGGGGAGTGGCTTTCTGGCAACTCGCCAGTAGGACCATCAGAAAAAATAGGCTGCTATAGGCAATTGATGCCACGGAGAAAAGACTCATCGCGCGCGGCTTGCCTGTTCTGCGGTCAGGCGGAACAGCCGGCAGCAATGACGACAGTTCATCTAGCCCGCATCTTGATTCCGAGCCTGCTGGTAGCTGATCGACTGGCTCAACATGGGGTAACTTTAAGCTGGCGCGACGCATTGCGTTTGTTGGCACGGCCTATCTAATCTTCGAGGGATTCCGCGACTTCCTGCAGGTGATCCCTGGGTTTTTCTGCCTCGATAAACACGCGCTTAACAGACGTATCAATGTCCTTGATTGCCCGTGTCAGTTCCGCCACCTTGGCCTCGACATCATCCGCCGTCATATGGTTTGCAAAATCGACGCTAGCCGTGACCAGAATAAATTCCGGCCCCATATGCAGTGTGGCCACTTCATTCACCGTTGTGATGCCTTCCTGCCCATCCAATACTCGGCGAATGTCCTGGTCGATCCAGCTGGCTGCGCTTTCACCGATGAGCAAGCTTTGGGTTTCATAAGCTAGCCAAAAAGCGGTAAGACCGAGAATAACTCCGATAACAATGGAGGCAAGCCCGTCGAAGATGGTGTTGCCGGTGATATCGGCTAAGGCAATACCGACCAAGGCCACCAGCAGCCCCAGCATGGCGGCGCCATCTTCGAACAGCACGACGTAAAGAGTTGGGTCCTTTCCCTGCTTTACCGCTGCCAACAAACCTAAATCGCCCTTTCGCGCGGTAAATTCTCGGAAGGCAATGGTAAAGGCAAAGCCTTCAAACAGAATGGCTAGCGCCAATACGATGTAGTTCACGGTGACGTTTTGCAATTGCTCTGGATGCACAATGTGCGAGTAACCTTGATACAGGGATATGCCTGCGCCCAAGGCGAAGATCAAGACTGCAACGGCGAAAGACCAAAAATATACTTCTTTGCCATGACCAAAAGGAAAGCCGGGGCTCGGTGGACGCGCTGCCCGCTTTAGTCCGTAGAGCAATAGCAATTGATTGCCAGTATCAACTAGCGAATGTATGCCCTCGGATAGCATCGCCGCGCTGCCGGTGATAGTAGCGGCGACAAATTTTGTGACGGCAATAAGGCCATTGCCAATTAGAGCGGCGTAGATTGCTTTGCGAGATGAACCAGCCATGTCTTAATCAGGGTGGGGATTGCTTAGCCGAACAGTTGTTGAGTTTCAATAAAGCGGCGGTACATTGCAATGCACGCGAAGATATTTTGCTAAATCACTTAGGGGTGGCCGCGCAGCCATGGTCTGACTTGAGTACCTCAGGTTTAAGGCTTATAAGTCAAGCGCATCCGCGGTTACCATAACTTGCACTGGTGCATCCGGTCGGATTTTTCCTATGGGTAGCGCCTGTCCGGCTCGCCAGTTGGCGACGGCCTGCGCTTTTCCGCTACCGGAAATTAGCACCAGGACTTGGCGGGACCGGCTGAGTATTCGCGCACTCAGGCTAACTCGGTCCGCAGGGGGCTTTGGCGAGTTTCGGATAGACAGTACGGCTGGATCAGCTGGTTCCGCGCCCAGATCATTCCCTGGAAACAGGCTTGCCGTGTGGCCATCTTCACCCAGCCCAAGTACGGTGAAATCCAGGCGTTCTAATTGCTGGATCATCGGCGTGTACAGTAGGGCTGCGCGCTCTGGTCCGAGTTCTGCCGGGATTCGATGAACCTGCTCCTCTGGGATCTCGACATGTGTCAGCCACTCACGTAGTGCGAGAGAGTCATTTCGTTCTGGATGGTCGCGAGGCAAGCAACGCTCATCGCCGAAATAGATGTGCCACTTGTACCATTCTGTCTCGATATTCCGCAGGCGCCGGTAAGTTTGTCCCGGTGTACGTCCGCCGGCCAAGGCCATGCGAAAGGCGCCGCGGGTGCGGCAACATTCCTGCGCATGAGCAAAAATAAATTCTTCGGCGGCGAGCGCGAGTTGGGAGCAGTTTTCTAGGATTTTCCAGCTGGCGGTTAAGTGATTTGGTGCTGTTGCCTTAGCCATAAGCAGTAGAAACTTTATCAGGGCTTGGTCGCATTGCCTCACGGTGTTGGCGAATCAGCGGCGCGTTGGTACAGCCCTTACCGACCACGAGCCAAGAATAGATTGCCATTAGAGACATTGGATAATGGTGACAGACCTGAAGTTTCTCTGCATGGCACCGCCAAGGCAGCCTTGGGCTCCGGCGATTCCAAGCGAAGTTAACTGGATCCTGCCCGCAGCGCGGTAGCTTGAGTGACTACCAAGCTTGGCTCGCCCGGTAGCCACTGTATTTAGCGTTAACATCCTAGACTCATTGAGGCACGGATATCGAGCCGCGAACGCCGGATCAGGAGAATGGCAGATGAACATCGTGATTACAGGCAGCACCAAGGGAATTGGCCGAGGAATGGCTGTGGAGTTTCTCAAGCGTGGCCACTCGGTCATGATCTCCAGCCGCAATCCTGATGCTGTGAGTAACACGGTAAAGGACCTGGAGGATTCATTCCCCGACGTCAAGATTGCCGGGCAAGAGTGTGATGTTGCGGAGTACGAGCAAGTCAAGAAACTTTGGGACCTGTCCGTTGAAGCCTTCGGCAAAGTTGACATTTGGGTGAACAATGCCGGTCGTGATGGATTCAAAGGCCCGTTCTTCGCAATTCCGGCAGAGGATTATGCCTTGACTGTACGTACTAATCTGTTGGGCCTCATGAACGGTTGTCGCGCCGCCATTCCCGGTATGTATGAACAAGGTGGTGGAAAGATTTTCAATATGGAGGGCATGGGCAGCAATGGAATGGTACGGCCGGGTGTTGCGCCTTATGGCTCAACGAAGTATGCGCTGACCTATTTCACCAAGGCCCTAGCCTTGGAACTGAAGAATACGCCGGTGAAGATGTGTTATCTAAGTCCGGGGATCGTGGTGACGGATTTGCTGGTACCCCCACCTGAGCAACGCGGACCGCAGTGGGAAAAGAGCAAAAAGATACTAAACGTATTGGCGGATACCGTGGAAACTGTCACGCCATTTCTTGTGGAGGGTATGCTGGCGGCGGACAAGAACGGTGCCGCGGTCCGGTGGTTGACGCCGGGCAAAGTGCGCTGGCGATTTGCGCGCAGCCTGTTTGGCAAACGCGACGTTTTCGGGCCCTTGGGGTACTAACCCGCTAAGATTTATTCGAATCTCAAGCGCACATTGCTGCGGGTAGGCACCATTTCTCCAGCAACAATTCGCGGCTTGAATCGCCAGCGCTCAACAGCGCGTAGGGCCGCGTTGGTAAAAACGTCGGCGGGTTCTGAGTCGACCACAACGATGTCTATGGTCTCACCTGTGGCGGTAATGTTGAACTCTAGATTCACCCAGCCCGTAATACCGCGGGCCGCAGCACGGCGAGGTATGCGCGGTTCGACATATCGCTCGAATTCGAGGGCTGATAGCGGCAGTGCTTCGATGGACGGTGTGGCTAATTCAGTAGGGCGTTTAGGCTTCTGGGGTGTTGAATCGTCAATCGTACTGAGCGGCTCATCCGATTGCAGTGCGGGTTCAGGTGAATCCGTACCGTCGCCCGGTGCCACCATGGCCGTCTCGATGGTGGAGGCGAGGACTGGCTCTGCGGACGGCACGAGACTTCCACTATCCGTTTTTGTTCCTAGCGCGGCGGCAGTTGTGTTCGGGGTTTCGGTAAACGTCTCGGCGCCGTCGCTGGTCGTGATCGCCGAGTCGGCTGATACTTCCGCAGCTACCGGCTCAGTACGGGCAAGGGGCAAGGACTGGATTTGCGACGTTGCTTCGGCGCGGCCGTCGGTAACCGCAACTTGCTCACTTGGCAGCTTGTTCTGTGGTGTTTGAACCATCGAAGGTAGCCCTGTACCCGCGGCCGTTGCCACTGCGGGCTCAACACTCGTGGCTTCTTTAGGTTTCTGGTTACTTTCAGCTGCCGCTGTCGCCGTGACCAGCGATTCAGTATTCTCAAGGGGCAATGATGCCTCCGCCGGGGTAGCTTCTATCCCGCGGCTCTCGCCCACGACTTGCTTGGATCGATTCGTTTCTTCAAAAGCTTGTTGATTGGCAACACTGGCCTGTACTCTCGTTCCCGAGGCATCAGTTTCCGGGCCGCTGAAGTCTTCAGTAGTTTCTTGGCTGGCATTATGAGGCTTGTCTGCTGAGACTAAGGGAGTTGTCGGGCTAGTCGCTGTCGTATTGCCCCCTGCTTCGGATAACGGAAGAGCTTCGTCTGCGTCGATGCGTGTAAATTGCACAACGCTAACTTCTTCTAGCGTCGTTGAGTCACTGCTTGCGGTCCAGCCGTCCTCGCTGACGCTGGGTTTAGCAGCCGCGCTCGGATCTGGCTTGTCCTGACTGAGCAAAGCAATCGTGCCGACGAGCACCAATCCCACAACGCCGGCGGCCAGTGCGGGCCACTTTGCTTTTTGTAGATATGCAGGGGCGTCGGGCGCCGATGCGATCGGGTTCGCTGGGCCGATTGTTGCCTCGGTGGATCGCAGAGGCCCAGTGGCCGCAAAAACACGCTCAATCTTGTTCGGCGTTTCAGATTCTTTTGACGCGCTGCTAAAGGCGGGGCTGTCAGCTTCGTCGAGGCTATGGACGGGTAAGGGGTCGTGGGTTTCCATCACAATTTCTTCGTGACCGAAGAAACCCGCGATAAAAGAGTCCACATCGGCAGTGCGGTCGCTCCTGCGCCATGCCAGGGCCTCTTCGAGCGCACGCCATTGGTGTGGCGGCAGTTCGTCTATGGGCTGTAGATCTTGTGGAGATGCCTCGGCTTCTAAGGCATTCATTGCGCCAAAGGGTCGCCGCCCAGACAGGATTCGATATGCCAGTACTCCAAGGGAGAACAGGTCATCCGTTGCCAGTGCTGCCTCGCCTTCCAGTACCTCACAACTGGCATAGGCGGGCGTGCGGGCTTGGGTGAGCAGGATTTTGCTGTCGACAGCACGCCCGATTCCGAAATCCAGTATTTTGACGTCGCCCGACTGCGTCAAAAAGACATTGGCCGGTTTTATGTCTGCGTGGATAACACCGCGGCTGTGAGCGTGATCCAAGCCCTGTGCAATAGCTTTAATGATCCGCAGTCCTTGATTGTGGGCGAGCGCCTCGTCGCCCGCGCGGTCTAACAACATCCGCAGGGACTCACCTTCCAGCCACTCCATACAGATAAAGTAGAGCTCGCCGTCCTGATTGAAGTCGTAGCTGCGAACCACATTGGGATGATCGAGTTTGCTCCCATGAATGGCTTCTTGCTCCAGCGCCTGTATGGCGTCTTTGCGGGAACCGAAGGCCGGATTAATCAGTTTTGCCGCAACCCAGGGAGACGCAGCGCCAGATTCTTTCCTGTGACGGTCTAGCGCCTTATAGACGCGGCCCATGTTGCCCTTTGCACTTTGTGACACGAGCACGTATCGATCACAGAGCACCGTGCCCGGCGGAAGTTGCCCGTCGGTTCCAACTTGGTTCGTTCCTGCTGCTGACTTGATTCGATGGACGCCGGTCGCCGCTGCGGTTGGGACTTTGTTACCGGCCCACGCGCCGCTGGATTGGACGTCGGCCAGATCGTCGGCGAATGGTGTTTCGGTGATTTCCGCATCAATGTCGGATTGTGTTGCCCGGCGTGTCAGGACAGGGGGGTCAACATTCTGAGTGTTTGCTGGTGAGCCGCTAGCGGTTTTCTTGGCCCGTTGTTCGGCGCGTGCTTGGTCAATGCTGCGGTTTAGTTGCTCCCAGGTTTGCTCCGGTAGACGTCCGGCGCGCATGGCGCCATCTACTTGGTCTTGGATTTCACCTAGCTCGCCGGCGTTGGTGTTTAGAACTTCGACTAGCGCCGTTTGGAGCTGAGCGACACTGACATGCCCAGCAAGAAAGTCAGTGAAGACCTCCTCGAACTCGCGCAGGCTAATAGCGCGTTTTTGCTCTACTAAATCCAACGACATGGTAAATGACCAACTAGACCCGCGTGCGCCCAATTACACGCATAGCTATTGCTAGAAACCTAGCATCGGCGCGGGTCTAGGTTTGTTGCTTGCTTCACGTTATGGCGGATTCGCTAGCTTATAGGCTGCGAAGAAATTCTTTACATCTAAGTCGGCTTCAATTCTGTCTCGCTGTTAAACATAATTTCTTTAGGCCGGGAAATATTGTGATGGCAATCACATAGCTTCCCTTATATAGGCCGAAATTGATGGTCTGCTTCACATATTTCCCTGTCGATGAAATTGACAGCGTTCGAAGGCGAAGATTTTTAATCTAATAGAAACAATGGGTTATAAATTGGCATGCCTCTTGCATTATTACTAGCACTCGTTACGGACGACGATCTGCAGATAGGGAGATTTGTCACAATGCACATTCTAAGACTAGCCATATCGTTTCTTTTGCTTGGCCTCGCGAACAATGCAGCTTTTGCGGTAGCCATGACTTACGACATTGGCTCCTACAAGAAGGACGGATTTTCCGCCTCCGCAATGCACAAAGCCACTTCTTGCCGAGGATCCGGCGGCGGTGATGTGAATCATGATGGCATTAGAGACTTCCTCTATATGTGTGGTGGCACGCCCGATAAGATTGGCGGCCAACTTCAGGGTGAATGGGACGGCACGATGTTGACCGGCATTACCGGCGAAATAGCTGGCCATGCTGTAATTGGCGGTAGCCTCGGAGGCAGCTATTACTCGGCTGATGAAATGCCTTTGTGGTATCTCACGCTAGAGGCCCTGGGAACATTTTATTTTGAGCAACTGGCGATCAATCAGGTTACCGGCGAGCATTTGATTCTGTGGGGCCAGAACGATACGACTTACTATTGCACTGACAGTGAATGCCGTGAGCGCGAAGGCAAGGGCATTGACCTGTATGGCAAAGGCCAGGAAATTAGTTTGCCCGAACCCGGAATGGTGAGCGTGTTATTTGCTGGATTGATGGGGGCCAGCGTAGCCTACCGTCGCCGACGAGCGAGTTCGCAGACTATGGCCTGAGGGTAAGAGTTACTGGATCGCTAGAAGATGGATCCGCACGGCCCGAACATATTTTTCATGCTCGGGCCGTTTTTTTATGCGCTCGGCAAGCGCATGCTAGTCTCCTTGCGTCCATGCTCCATCAGCCATGTACTGATTTTATCCCCATGCACAAATCCGCCGATGCCAGCCTGCTAGACAATCCGTTCTGGAGATTCTCCACACGCCTCTATTCTCAAGCATCGGTTAGTACCGCCTGTCTCGAACTGCAAGATCAGTTTGCCGCAGACGTCAATATGTTGCTTTTTTGTAAATGGTCGGCCCTCGCCGGGCCCGGACGCTTGCAGTTATCAGAGTTGCGCGACTGTGTGGCTGTCACGGCAGATTTGCAGGGTAGTGTCATTCAAGTACTGCGCGGGCTTCGCCGAAAACAGCCCACGGACGATGTACCAGAGCCGGCGAAGTTCATGCGACGGCAGTTAGCAGAACTTGAATTGGCCGCGGAGCGCCTTGAACAAGCTTTACTTTACTGTTGGTCCAGAGATCTCAAGCGTCCCGAAAATGTGGACGTAGCCGCCGAAGCGGCCCGCAATTTGGTCGCATACCTATCGTTGTTGTCAGCGGATGTCGAAGCAGCCGCTGGTCCTGTGCGTGCGTTGTTGGCCGCCGTTGTGGACGCTGAATAGGTCGAATTCAAACCGGCTTGCTTGCCAGAATGCCGGCGTTCTCACGCCCATCCATGCGCCCTAGTCCCTGAAAATCTCCTCGGTCTATGAAACTTACGCGTTCGACTTCAAAGCCGGCGTCTCGACAGCTGCGTTCCAGCAGTTCAGGATCCAGCAGATTCATGAATGGCGGACCATCAATGCTACGATCCGCCGGTACCTGCGGCAGATAATTTTCCAGGCCGATCATCAGGCCCGGCCAGCGATCACCACGGGCTCGCTTTGCGTCGAACACCGGGATGTACTTTCGCCAGATGCCGTAGGGCGTATCGGCCACTAGATACAAGCGACCACCAGGTTTCAGCCAGGTGTGCATTTTTCTAAGCGAGGCGTCCACCGCCGCACCATCTAGAAAGTGTAGGACGCGCGAGCATAGCACCGCGCTGAATTGTCCCGTGGGAAAATCGATCATGGGCAATGCGCCTTGTACGCACTGAAGATTTTCGCGCTGCTCGTCCGGCACGTTCTCTTGCAGAATGTCGAGATGTGCTTGGCCCATGTCACAGGCCACGATTTGCGCACCCGCGGCCAAAGCCGGCAGGGTAGCTACACCAAAGGCGCAGCCAATTTCCAAAACGGGCCCATCACAGCGCGACGAATACGCAATGAACTCTTTCGCGTAGTCGTCGAGTATTTCAAACATGAATCCGGTGCCGTTGAGCGTTGGGCGCATGTTGGCTTGGCCCCATTGCTGGGACGATTCTTTCTGACTCATAAAATATACCGCCTGGCTCCCATGCTAACGGAATGCTGGCCAGGCCATATTGAGAAGTCTCGGGGCGGCTGACACGCGGACGCCCGGCTTTAAGGTCGGCATGTGCATCCGCTCGCCTTCCTATACTGGGTTGTATTTAAGAATAAGCGCGGCTCAAAAACCCGCGTGCTAACACGAAAGGATCTATCCATGTCCGATGAATCTGCTGCCGGGCCAGAATTTATTGCCGTGGCGCTTCAGCTCGCCTGCAATGGTGTGAATCTTTGTCACGATCGAGCTACGGCGCGAGCTAGAATCGCCCAGAGCATCGAGACGATTGGCGGCTATACCACGACCGCCACTAATTTCATGGACTGGTTTTATGGTGTGCCGGTAAAGATCGTTGCTTTGCCCGAGTACGCCGTGACGGGCTTCCCGATGAAAGAGTCGCCTGCGGAATGGCGAGAAAAAGCCTGTTTTGACTATGACGGTCCCGAGTACGAAGCCTTGGGCAAAATTGCGCAAGATAATGACATTTATCTGGCGGGCAATGTTTATGAAGTGGACCCTAACTTCCCCAGCCTCTATTTTCAGGTTTGCTTCATTATTGGTCCGAGCGGAGATGTCATTCTTCGGTATCGTCGGCTGACCTCCAGTTTCGAGCCCACGCCCCATGATGTTTGGGACAAATATTTGGACATCTATGGCCTCGACGGCGTATTTCCTGTTGCCCGCACCGAGATTGGCAACCTCGCGATGATTGCTTCCGAGGAAATCCTATATCCGGAATTTACCCGCATGCATGTCATGCGGGGTGCGGAAGTTATTATCCATCCCACCAGTGAGCCGGGCAGTCCGCAACTCACTATCAAGGAGCTGGCGCGCCGTTCGCGGGCGGTCGAAAACATGGCCTACGTGGTTTCTCCCAACTCGGCCAGCATCGACAATATTCCGATTCCGGCCTATACCTGCAGCGCTATGTCCAAGATCGTCGGACCGCATGGCGAAGTCATGGCGGAGGCGGGTCAGGGGGGCGAAAGTATGTCTGCAAACGCTGTGTTGGATGTCGGTGCCTTGCGCCGTGAGCGTAGACGCATGGGCATGGCCAATATCTTGTCGCGGCAGGCCTATGGGCTATTCGCCGAGAGTTATGCGCAAGCCGACTTTCACCGCGCGAATTTCCTCCTGGATGACGGCGAGACCGTAGAGCCGCCAAACCGGGATGTATTCCGCAAGCGTCAGGCCGATAACATTGAACGCCTGATCAAAGCCGGATTGATTTAGGGCCCTAGGACCTGCAATCGCGAGCCGTGCCGTCTATTTCATCGGTGGAATGAGCTTGGTTTGCATGGCCTGGCCAGACTGGCCTAGGATCAACATGCCTAGGCATGTTGACGATACGGGAGAAGGGAAACAATGAGCGGCACCAGCGCAAACCGTCGTGAATTTTTGCAGAGCGGCGGTGTCTTAGCAGCCGGCCTGTCTTTGAAGTATGCAGCGCCCGCCGTGGCCCAAGACTCCCAGGATTCGGCTTATGGGGCTTGGGAAGATCTCATGCGGGAGAAATGGACCTGGGACAAGGTAGTCCACGGCAGTCGCGGGCTGAATTGTACCGGTCACTGCGCCATGAACGTCTACGTGAAGAGCGGTATCGTTTGGCGCGAAGAACAGCAGGGCGAGTACGGCCGTTCAGGAGATGACACGCCGGACTATGGGCCGCGAGGTTGCCAAAAAGGCCTGCGTCACGCGAAATACATGTACGGTAAACAACGCGTGCTCTACCCCATGAAGCGCGTCGGTGAGCGTGGCGAGGGAAAATGGGAGCGGATCAGCTGGGAGCAAGCCACTAGCGAAATCGCCGACCGCTTTATCGACTACGCTCAAGAGCATGGTCCGGAATCCATCAGCTTGGCCATGGGCACGCAGATGACCTTAAAGCGAGCGTCCTTCAGCTCGCTGTTCCGCTTTGCGAACATTACTGGAGTCGTCGTGCCTGAGACCTTCGCCGGCGTGGGGGATCTGCCCGTTGGTGCCTATATGACCTTGGGTTATGAGCTACCGGGCGACAATATGGCGGCGGTCTTTAAGAGCAAATGCTGCCTAGTTTGGGCCTGCAATCCGGCCGCAACGCGCATACCCGATGCGCATTTTTTCTGGGAGGCGAAATACAACGGTACCGAAGTAGTCAATATTTCGCCCGACTTCAGCGCCAGTTCGATGCATGCCTCGAAATGGCTGAACCCAAAGCCCGGAACAGACACGGCCTTGGCCTTAGCCATGGCGCAGGTGATCATCGCCGATCGCGCCATCGAATGGGACTATGTGCGTGAACAAACAGACTTGCCCTTCTTGGTGCGCACGGACAACCGTAAGTTCTTACGTTTGTCTGACATGGAACCGGGCGCGGAAGGTGGTGATACCGGTTTCTATGTCTGGGACGAAACCAGTGACCAACTCAAAGCCGCTGCCGCCACGGGTTTCGGCCAATCTGCGGGACGCGGTCCCGAGTTGGAAACGGACCAGAGCATTGCCTTGGGCGATACCGTTCCAGCCCTGGAAGGGAGATGGACCGTTGCAACGGCAAAGGGCTCAGTCGAAGTAACCACCGTCTTCGAACTCACGCGCGATTTATTACAAGGCTATACGCCAGAGCTTGCCCAGGAAACCACGGGTGTGCACGCCGACAATATTCGCGAGGTGGCGCGCAAGTTTGCCAGCGCGAAGCCAGGCATGATTTTCGCAGGCTACCGTTCATGTAAATGGCTACACGGCGACAAGCTGCATCGCGCTTGGTTGTTAATGTGCGCCTTAACGGGTAATACCGGCCGTGAGGGTGGTGGCATGCAGACCACCCAGTTGCCGCGTGGCGACGGTTTGCTGAAGTATGCCTTCAACGGCGTGGGGCCACGCCTGAAGGTGGCGGCTGTTTCGATTTGGGATTACGCCAACGCTGATCATCAAGCGACCAATCGCGAGGTGTATGGCGACCAGTTGGCTGATGATGTCGAAAGTAATTATCGTCAGGCCATCGCCAAAGGATGGCTGCCCGACTATGGACAAGTGCCGTGGAAGATGGGGATCATGGCTGGGCACAACCCGGGTAATTGGCGTGCCACGGGCAAGGGCTGGCGAGACAGTGCCTTACTGAAGTTGGAAACCATTGTCACCATGACGCCGAATATGAGCGCCACGGCCATGTATTCGGATTACGTGCTGCCCATCGCCGATCATTACGAACGGGAAGATTTTGTTATGGAGGGCCGTACGCCTTACGTACAGGTGATCGACCAGGCCGTAGCGCCTATTGGCGAATCCGTTGACGACTGGCGGGCTTTGGAACGGCTCATGAAGGCGATTAGTGACCGCGCCCAAGCCCGATCGGTTCCAGCGATCAAGCACACAGTCTTCGGTCAGCCCGTGGAGTCAGATTACGCCAAAGCGCATCAGCAGTTCATTACCTTGTTTGGCGATGATGGCAAACCCTTCAAGGTAGAAAATTCAGGGCAAATCGCTGACTACATCATTCAAAATTCGCCGGGCATCTCGAAAATGTCTTTCGGGGAGTTAAAGCAAAACGGCATGTTGCGTGTGGAAGATTCCAAAGATGTGCAATTCGGTCCCAATTCTTCCTATAGCTATTACGTGCTGGCGCGTACCCGCGACAAGAAACCCTATGACACGCTAACGGGACGGCAACAGTTCTATTTTGACCATGATTGGTTCTTGGAGGAGGGTGAGGGCTTGCCGGAGCATCGAGCACCGCTCGCCGTGAAGGGCTATGGCCTGCGTTTGACCATGGGCCATGCACGGCACGGTGTCCATAGTATGTACCGCGATGACACCTTGCTGATGGCTCTCCAGCGCGGCGAGCCGGATGTTTACGTCAACCCCGAGGATGCCAAACAACGCGGTGTTGCCGATGGGGACTTGATCAAAGTGCATAATTCCTATGGTAGTTTTATCGCCATGGCCCATGTGAGTTCCAGCACCCAGACGGGCACTTTATTCATGTACCACGGCTGGGACCCGATGATGTTCGAGGGCCGAGAAAACTTTAGCTCAGCCATCCCGACTGGCGGACTATTGAAAAAGACGTCTTTGGTGGGTGGTTACGGGCATATCGGTTATCGAGCGCCCAGCTATGTACCCAACCAGACTTATCATGACGCGACTTGCGAATTTGAAAAGCATATAGCGGCGTAACCAATAAATGTTTTGCGAAGCAAAGATTCAGGAGTCGGCGTTAGGGCCGACAACAAGCACTAAGGAGCAAAGGTAATGGGCAAACAGGTCGCGATGGTCATTGACCTGAACAAGTGTATTGGCTGTCAGGCGTGCACGGCTGCTTGTAAGTCGTTGTGGACCGATGAGGAAGGCCAGGAGTCCATGCTTTGGAATAACGTTGAAACCAAGCCGGGCGCGGGTTATCCGAGCGGCTGGGAGGAGCAGGGCGGTGGCTGGAAAGACGGCGAGTTGCAACTCGGTGAGCTGCCGCCTGATGAGAATTTCGGTGGGGAGAAACTGCTAAACCATGAAGCGGTGTATTTTCAAGGCACCGCCGAACGCCTAAAACAGCAAGAGCCCATGGGCAAGGGTGCCAATTGGGATGAAGACACCAGCTCTGGTACCTATCCCAACAATTACCATTTTTATCTGCCGCGCTTGTGTAATCACTGCACCAAGCCAGCTTGTCTGGAAGCCTGCCCGGTGCGCGCTATCTATAAGCGCGAGCAGGATGGCATTGTCTTGGTCGACCAAGATAAGTGTCAGGGTTTTCGTTTGTGTAATCGCGCTTGTCCCTACGACAAGGTTTATTTCAATCACGTCCAGAATAAATCGCAAAAATGCATATTCTGCTTCCCGCGTGTTGAGCAAGGCGTGGCCCCAGCCTGTGCACGGCAATGTCCGGGCCGCTTACGCTTCGTTGGTTACATGGAAGACGACGGGCCGATTCATAAGCTAGTGAATGAATGGAAAGTTGCCTTGCCCCTGCATCCGGAGTTCGAAACCGAGCCCAATGTCTACTACGTCCCGCCCATTTTGCCGCCGAGCTTCGACGAGGAGGGCCGCTTCAGTGATGAACCGCGTGTACCTATTGATTACCTTCGCTACTTGTTTGGCTTTGAAGTCGATCAGGCCTTGATTACCTTGCAAGACGAAATGGACCGTAAGAAAGAAGGCAAGGCATCCGAGCTGATGGATCTGCTGATTGCCCGCGATTGGAAATCGCTGTTTAACATTCCCGACGTCCGGGTGGCCTAGTTAACGAGAAGGGGGTCGAACTGCATTTCTCGAGTTTTGTGGTGCCGTAAATATCAAGCACTAAGCGCTCGAAAAATGCGGTTCGACCCCCATGTTCACATCAATATGTGGCGGTTAAGTACCTCTTGAGTCGCCTGGTCGTATATTCCGGTCATTCGCTCTAGTGCTTTAGCCGCGGACTCCAGCGCCGCTTCAAACTCGACAACTTCCTCAATCAGCGGCCGTAGCGTCGCATTGCGAATCTTCGCATAGGCCTCGGTAACCTTGAGGCCCGTCGGGGTTAGTTTATAGCCCGCCTCCCGTTTTGATCCGCCGCTAACACGTTCTACCAATTCGTTTTGTTCGAGCTTGCGCAGGGCGTATTGAATCGTTGAGACATCCTTTCGGTTTAGAAACATCAGGAGTTCCGATAAATTGCGCGCGCCACCGTGCATTCGGATTGAATGCAGCAATGCAATATCTGGGTAGCTCAGTCCGGCCGGTCCGACTTCATTATTTAGCACCGTCACCCAGCGAGTGAATGCTTCCGCCGCGCGGACCATCGCTAGCTCGGTTCGCGTCAGTACGGAGGTCGTACTGCTGTCGGTCATGTATTTGTCAGCTGGGTTCTTCACCGCAGTCCTCCGAAATGTTGATTTGCACGGTGTTTGCGCCGCGCATTAAGGCGACTAGACGAGCCTAAACGATACCAGCGTCATGGTGGCCTAGTCGGACATGGATTTATCCGCAATTTATCGCTGAATCGCAGCTAATTTAACCGTGAATCGGGAAGTAAAACGTATGTATCTATTTTTATTGACTTTTTTGCCATTTCACTCGGATAATGACGCCTACTTTAGTCACTGCCTGGGGGGGATGAGATGGCTAAGCAATACCTAGATTGGGTCCTTGGACTGGCGTTCGCCGTGTTGACAACTGTCGCGCATGTACCAATCGCGGTGGCTCAGGAAAACGGTGTCGAAGAAATTTTGGTGACCGTGCGCCGGGTCAGCGAACGTCTCCAGGAGGTGCCTGCATCCGTTTCCGTATTGTCCGGGGATGACTTGAGGTCCGCTGATGTCAGCAATATGCAAGATATTGTGGCCCTGACTCCCGGTATTAGCATCGTGACCAGCACAGCCGAGGTGGGCGACACGCAAATTAATATTCGCGGCATTAACGGTGCGCGTGACGCGGAGAGCAATATCGCACTCGTGGTTGATGGCGTGCTCAAGACAAATACCGCGCAGTTCAATCAAATACAGGGCTCGCTTTCTCAAGTGGAAGTTTTGAAGGGCCCGCAAGGCGCCTACTATGGGCGCAACGCCGCCGCCGGCGCGGTCGTGATCACTACAGAAAAGCCGGGCGACCAGTTTGCCGGTGATGTCAAAGGCGGCTTCGCCGAAAACAGCACGCTCTTTGGCCGGGTCAATGTCAGTGGTCCCATGGGCGATCGCGCGGGCTTCGTGTTGTTCGGTGACTATTACGAGACCGACGGTTTTTTCGAAAATACGGGCATCAATGATATTAGTCGCGGCGACACTGTTGATCGCTTTGAAGGCAGCACGATCGGCGCGCGCGTCGTATTTAATCCGACTGACAACTGGGAAATAGATACAAAAGCCCGCTTTGCAGATGTCAATGCGGCTGGCCTAACCTTTGACGCGACCTTCAATCTGCCCAGCTTTGCCTCCGGCCTCGGTGTGCCGCAATTCAATGAGGACGTAAACGACCATAACTTTTCGTTTATTGGCAATATCCGTCCCGACAACGATCAGGAAACCTTTGAAGCGTCAATAAAATCTAGTTACGAATTTGACGTGGTAGATCTTACAGCGTGGTTGTTGTATTCGGATATCGATCAGAACTTCGCCGCGGATAGCACGGCGGCATCTTTTTACCGGTTCGAGCTGGAGCCTTCTTGTCGAGCCACCGTGGCCGCGACCCTGGCCGCGGGCTTCGCCTTGCCGCCACCGCAGTTGCTGCTGCCTGATCCTTTCATGTCCGTTTACGGACCGTTTGGGCCCACGACCTGCGATGGCACGCAATATCAGGTTCGTGAGCAGGAAGATCTCAGCGCAGAAGTGCGATTGGCGTCGAACACTGATCATGCGCTGCAGTGGTCCGTTGGTGTTTACTACTTGGATATAGACCGCCGCAACAGTGTCGCGATAGCTAACGATCTTGGTCTCGGCGTAACGCGTAATCAGTACAATCCGCCCGGCAGCGCCAACCCGACTTCCTTGTTGTATGACGATCAGTTCGACACCAACGTGTATGCGGTATTCGCGGCGCTCGACTTCGACCTAAACGATCAGTGGAAGTTATCGGTTGCGGGCCGTTACGACCGCGAAGAGCGTGACGTGAGAAGCCTCGTGCCGAATGTCACCGATCCGGTGACGGGCGCGAATATCAACCCCGGTCTCGATTCTGGCGCCATCACGCCGAAGTCTAGAGATTTTAAGCAGTTTCAGCCGAAGATAAGCTTGGCGTTTACGCCCACTGATAACTACACCCTATACGCGAACTGGGGTATTGGCTTTAAGGCAGGTGGTTTCAACAACCAAGGTAGCAATGCCACGGTCAATAACAATTTCAATATTCCTTTGGGGTCTACGATCCTGGTTCAGGACGACTTTCGTAAGGAAAAATCGAGCGCCTATGAGTTGGGTGTCAACGGCCGCGCCTTCGAGTCACTGCTGACATTTTCGGCGGCAGTTTTTCATACTGACGTGGATGATTTGCAGTTCTTCGAGTTTTACACCGGCGGTTTCGGATTGTTGCGTACTGTAACCAACATCGACGATGTCCAGATTCAGGGTGTTGAGGGTAGCCTCAATCTCGCACTGACGGACAACTTCGATGTGTATGGATCTGCTAATTTCGTTGATACGGAAATAAAGGCCAATGCCTCGCGCCCGAATACGGTGGGCAATGAATCGCCGTACACCGCGAAGTACACCTTGAATCTCGGATTTCAATACCGTCAGCCCTTCGCAAATTCCCTGGAGCTGCGTTGGCGCACCGATTGGCGCCGTACCGGCCCAACCTGGTTCCATACGGTACAACGCCAGGATGTGCGCACCGTATTCGACATCCCGTTTCCAGGGCTAGGGACCGCGAACTATTCAAACACCCGCCGCGATGCCTTTGACATTGTCGATATGCGCTTGGGTATCGGCACCGATAGGTGGGCAGTGAATGCATTTGCAAATAATCTGTTCGATGAGGAATGGCTTGGAGAGGTCATTCCGGCGCCGGAATTTGGTGGTGCCTTCGTATCGCCGGGCAGCGAGCGTCTGCTGGGGATAGAAGCATCGTTTAGCTTTTAGGCTGGACTCGTGAGCGCAGCCGACCACACGGCAGGCGATGCCCCTTATGTCGGTCAGTCAGTGCGCACGCTCGAAGGGCGTGGGCCTCTGATTGGCAAGGCAGGCTACACCGCGGATTTTGAGTTTGCCGGTCAGTTGCACGCGCATGTATTGCGTAGTCCGCATGCTGCCGCGATGATCAAGCAGATCGATTTATCCGGCGCGACGAAAGTCAGTGGCGTTGTCCAGGCCTTGGACGGTGAGCAGGCGGCGCAATTTAGTAATCCCATTCCGCACTATATCGATCCGGCCGTATTTGGCGGGCAGTCGGTTGAGGTCTATTGCTTGGCGAAGGGACGCGTGTGGTATGCCGGTCAGCCCGTGGCGGTGGTGGTGGCTGAAGATAAGCGCATTGCGCGATATGCGGCTAGCAAAATTGTCGTGGATTACGACATTAAGCCGGCGGTGACTTCGGCCCATGCCGCGGTTGCGGACGATGCGCCGCTCGTAGTGGAGGAGTGGGAAAGTAACAAGGTAATCGCCGCCCCATTTGCCAATGGTGATGTCGCAGCGGCGTTTTCCAACGCGGACCACGTCGTCAGCACTAAGGTAAACATTCACCGCTTTTCGACGCAGCCGATAGAAACTCGTTGCTACAACGCGGTTTGGGATCATGCTGCGGAGAGCATCACCCTATATGCGACGGCGCAGAATCCGCACCCCTTGCGGCATGTTCTGTCCGGTGTACTCGACATGCCGGAGAACCGAATTCGCGTGGTTGCACCGACCATTGGTGGTGCCTTCGGCATGAAAATGCATGGTCATCCCGAAGAAGGGATGGTCTGCCTACTGGCCAAGCTTGTTGGCAAACCGGTCAAGTGGCAGGAGGATCGTGAAGAGTGCTTATTAATCGGCGCGCGCGAGCAGCATCATGAAGTTGAACTCGCGCTCAATTCAGCGGGCAGAATCCTTGCCATCCGCGATCACTTCCTAGCTGACACCGGTGCACCGTCGGCCTGTCCGGGCTGGGGCATGGCTTTCTTGACGGGGCTCACCATGCCGGGCCCCTACGCCATCGATGCCATTGATATTGATATGTCCGCGGTAATCACCAATAAGCCGCCGTGGAATGCGGCGCGCGGCTATGGCAAGGAAGCCACTGCCCTGGCCTTGGAGTTGGCTTTGGACAATGCCGCTCGCGAATTGGATCTTGATCCCGTCGAATTGCGGCTAAAAAACTTTATTGAGGCGGAGCAATTTCCTTATCCGGGCCCCACCGGGCTAATTTACGACTCTGGCGACTACGCGGGCAATTTGCGTAAGGCACTTGCGGCAATCGACTACGAGGCTTGGCGGGAACGGCAGTCGGTTGCGTTGGCGGAGGGCCGTCATCTTGGAATTGGCATTGCCTACGAATTAACACCCGAGGGTGGTGCGCTTCCCGGTACCATGGTTGCTGGTTACGACTCGACTTCTGTCCGGGTTGGGCCAGATGGTTCGGTGCGGGTACTGACGGGCGTGACCACACCGGGTACGGGCAACCCTACCGGAATCGCACAGATTGTCGCCGACGAACTCGGTGTACCGCTAGAGACGATTGAAGTCGTACAGGGCGATACAACAACTTGTCCCTATGGGTTTGGCAATTACTCTGGGCGTAGCACGATTGTTGGTGGCGGTTCCGCAGCCTTGGCCGCGCGGGATATACGCGCGAAAGTTTGCCAGCTAGCCGCCGCATTGCTGGAGGTTTCGCTGGAAAGTATTCGACTTCGCAATGGCGTATTTACGTCAATCGAAGAAACGCCGCGGTCGCTAAACTTCGCCGAAGTTTGTTACGCAGCCTATACCCGTGCCTATGATGTTGGGGCCTGTATTGAACCGCCGCTCGAAGCCACGCGTACGTTTCGGCCGGGCTTAATCCGGCACAGTCCGGATGAGGCCGGGCGCATCAATCCCTATCCCAGCTATTCCAATGCAGCTTATGCAGTGGTTTGCGAAGTGGATATTGAAACGGGCCAGGTCAAGATGCTGGAATTTTCCGTGGCACACGACTGCGGCCGCGTGATTAACCCCCGTTTGGTAGAGGGGCAGGCTTGTGGGGCGGTTAGTTTTGGGGCCGGTGGTGTATTGGCCGAAGAAATACGTTTTGATGAACAGGGCCGTCAGCTCACGCGCAATTTCATGGACTACGTGATGCTGCGCGCGGCGGATATGCCCCCCATTGCGGTGGAACACCATGATTCACCCAACCCAGAGACCTATTTGGGGTTAAAGGGTGCGGGCGAGGCTGGGGTCGGCGGTTCCGCCGCTGCGATTGTTAACGCGGTCAACGATGCCCTGCGACCACTGGGCGTTGCTCTGAATGATTTGCCACTCACGGCGCCTCGAGTGTGGGCGGCAATTCAGGCCTCACCGGCGGCAGAGCAATGAGCCTATATCCGTTGTTTGCGAGGCCCCGCTCCCTGGATCAGGCGGCTGCGCTATTGGATGCCACAACGGGCGGAGCGGTCATTATTGCCGGGGGGCAGGAAATCATGCCCCACGTGAACTACGGGGTTTTGCAGCCGGATGTCTATCTGGACATCGGTGCACTGAAAGAACTGCGAGGCGTCGAGGTTAGCGACTCGGAGCTGGCCATTGGCGCGCTAACGGTGCATCGTGATTTGCAGCAGCATCAGTTGATAAAAGAGCAACTGCCATTGCTGGCCTTTGCCGCAAGCCAGGTAGGTGGTGGTTGGCAGGTGCACAATCGCGGCACCATCGGCGGCAATATCGTTATCCGGCACCCCTTGTACGATATCGTACCCGCGTTGATGGCTTTGGATGCAAGGATCGAGTTGGCGGCTGCGAGCGAGACCCGGCAGGTCGCATTGGATCAGTGGATTGCGCATCCCGGCAATATGGCGGGTGAGATTCTGACTCGTGTACTCGTGGCTCCCATGCCCAGTGATGCACATTGGTGTTACGAAAAACTTAAATCGACGTCGGGCAGCTATGGCTCCGCGAATTGTGCCGCTATCGTGCAACTTTCTGGTGAGAAAATTACCGGACTTAAGGTCATCATCGGCGCCACCACGGAACTGCCGGTAGACGCATCAGCAGCCTTAACTGATTGTCTTGGGCAAGAACTCTCCAATGATCTAGAAGATTTCATACAAAAAAGTTGTACCGCGCTGATCACTGAAGCCTTGTCGGATCATCAGGGCGATGCGCAATGGCGGCGAGCCATGGCCGGAGTCGTTGCCAGGCGAGCGGTGCGTGCAGCCATCAACACAGCTCGCAGGAGCCTTTAGGCGACGGAATGGAAGATTTACTCGAAGACACAGTGCTCCTGCAGTTGACCGTTGATGGCGAACGGCATGAGCTTGAGCTCATGCCCGGGATGTCCCTGCTCGATCTGCTGCGCACGGACCTCGGCCGTACGGGTACTCATATGGGTTGCATGACCGGCCATTGTGGTGCCTGTACCGTTCTAATCGATGGCCGCGTAGCGAAATCCTGTCTGAGCCTTGCGGCGACTCTGCAACGCGCAAAAGTTGTCACGATCGAAGGTTTGCAGGCAAAGGACGGCAGTTTGCATCCGGTGCAACAGGCTTTTTGGGACAACGCGGGTTTCCAATGCGGCTTCTGCGCGCCGGGCATGTTGTTAAGTACGATTGAGTTGTTGCAAGGCAATGACGATCCATCCGATGAAGAGATTGACGCGGCGCTGGCCGGCAATCTGTGTCGCTGTACGGGTTATCAAAGTTTGCGACGTTCGGTAAAAGCAGCGGCTGCTCAGCTCCGGGCTGCCGCGAACGCTGAGGAGTAAAACTATGAGCAATCCAGAGGTCCGGACTATTCCGGTAAAAAAAGCAAGCGCTAAAGCCTTAGCGCCTTATGGCCATATCTTGGGTTACAACGCCGATGTTGAGCCTTTGCCCATCGATTTTTATGATGGAACCGTAAAAGTTCGCAGAATCGGTGAATTTGTATCCGACGCACAGACGGAACTACCCATCGCGACACTGCAGAGGCGTCCCTTCGAGGTCGAGTGGATGGAGCGACATGTCAAACATACCCAGGCTTTCGTAAGTCTAGGTAGCAAACCGTTTATTGCAGTATTCGCACCACCTAATGACGATGAATTGCCCGATTTGGAAAAAGTTGAAGCATTCATGTTTGATGGCGATGCAGGCTTCATGATGCACCGCGGTTGCTGGCACGAATTTCCGTTCGCGCTATTCGATGATACGCATCTGATGGTGATTCTGCGCAAAGAGGCGACTGATGGTTTAATTGTCGACAACGTGATTCAAAATGAGGCGCAGGGTCCCGATTTAGACAAGAAGGATCTAGTGGCCCGCTATAACGTCAAGTTGCAGCTGGGTTTTTAGCGAAAAGGGGTCCGATCCCCTTTTCGATCAATCGCTCTGCGTAAATTCTAAGAGTTCAATCACATTGCCATCGGGATCCCGGCCGTAGGTTACAAAGCCGGTGTCTTGCGCTTGCGGTGGGCAGTGAAAACGCATGCCGGCTGCGCGTAGTCGGTCATACTCACTATGAATGTCCTCGACTTGGAGACAGATATGCGTAATTCCGTGTCCGTTAACGGGGCGTTCAATTTGCCTTTTCTCCGTAGCTGGCGAAGTGAATTCAAAAACTTCAACAAAACTATCGCCCAGCTTCAGCATGGCGGCTTTGGCGGAAGAGTTACTAAGCCCAGTCACGGCATCGGCTTCTGGGCTAGGTGCATCCCAGCCGAAGGTCCAGGCCAACTCGCAGCCCAGCGTGCCGCAATAAAAGGCTAGGAACTGTTCCAAATTCGGCGTGGAAATCGCGGCGTGATGGAAGCCGATGATCATTAGAGTTGTCCTCTGGGGGTGGCGAGGCCGTGATTATCGCATGGGGCCTAGGTTTCAGGGGATTGTGCGGATGCTTCATCAGTCTAGCCAGCCTGGTAGAATACGCGGGTCGGCGCCGGTGTGGTGCGGCGGCGGAAGGATATTTCGATGGCTTCCCCCGTATGACGAATAACAAGAAGGTGCGCACGCTTAACGGCGCGGCGGCTGGTTTTAGGAGGAAGCAGCATGGATCTGCTGAAAGTATTGATGGAAAGTGCGGGCAGCGGTGGTATCGCTAGCCTGGGTAGCCAATTTGGCTTAAATCAGGACCAAACGACGAAAGTCTTGGGCCAGCTACTCCCGGCCCTGGGTCGCGGTATGCAGCGCAACGTCGAGGCCGCTAGTGGTTTGGAAGGTCTGATCAATGGCTTGCGAACGGGCAATCATCAGCGGTATCTGGAAGACCCAAGCGTTTTGCAGACCGCCGATGCGGTGAACGACGGCAATTCGATCTTGGGCCATATCTTTGGCAGTAAGGATGTGAGCCGCAATGTCGCTGCCCACGCGGAATCGCAGACGGGCATAAGCGCGGCACTGATCAAAAAAATGCTGCCCATGGTGGCGGCGATGGCCATGGGTGCGCTCAGTAAACAAACCAATAATGGCCGGCAGTTGCAAGCAGACGGTGGCGGCTTATTGGGTTCTTTGCTCGACAGTGACAACGACGGTTCGATCCTGGATGATGTCGTTAATCTAGCGCGCAAATTTTTCTGATTAATTAATCCCGTGATTCGGGCTATTGAAGCTAATAGGAGTGCCTAATGAGCATTTTAGACTTTGCCAAGGATCTTGGCCGTCAATTATTCGATCGCGATGATCTCGCTGCTGAAAAAATTCAGGAAGAGATTGGAACGAGATTGTCAGGCGTCAAAGACCTGGATGTGCAGTTTGACGATGGCACCGTCACACTTTGTGGTGACTGCCTGATTCCTGGTGATCGTGAGCAGGCGATTTTGATCGCCGGTAACACGCAAGGTGTGGAACGTGTCGTCGCTAATGATCTGAAGGGTCCGGCGCCGAAAGCCGAAGAGCCAAAGGAAGAGTTCTACGAAATCCAGAAGGGCGATACCTTGGGCGCCATTGCCAAGCGTTACTACGGTAATGCGGGGCAATACACGCGCATTTTTGAGGCTAATCGCAATGTGATCGATGACGCGGATAAGATTTATCCGGGTCAGAAAATCCGCATTCCCCTGGACTAGATCTTGTCCCTCGAAAGCGGCCAAGTGCCTAGCCACTTGGCCGCTTTTGATTGCATTCCTGATGCAGGCCCTGATCTGGGTTTGTATGTGCACCTACCTTGGTGCGTTCGCAAGTGCCCTTATTGCGATTTCAATTCGCATCGCGTGCCGAGTGCCGTTCCCGAAGATCAATACCTAGGCGCTCTGCTCGCGGACTTTAACAGCGCCATTGAAGAACTCGGCACGCGCCAATTTACCAGCGTGTTTTTCGGCGGCGGTACGCCCAGTTTGTTTTCGCCATCGGCCATCGGTCGTTTGCTGGACGCCTTTGATGCCAGTGGCCAACTTGCAAGCGAGCGTGAAGTTACACTTGAGGCGAATCCAGGTGCTATTGACGTAGAACGATTTCGTGGCTTTCGAGATGCTGGTGTGAATCGATTGTCCCTGGGCGTGCAGTCTTTTGATGATCAGCATTTGCGGCGACTAGGGCGGATTCATGATGGCACCGCGGCACGCCGCGCCGCGGATCTTGCGGCCACTAATTTTGAGTGTTTCAGTTTAGATCTCATGTATGCCCTGCCGGAACAAACCGCGGCGGAGGCGCGGGCGGATATGCATTCAGCTTTGGCATTTGGGCCGTCGCATCTTTCCTGTTACCAGCTCAGCATTGAGCCCAATACTGTGTTTCACAGTGCGCCGCCGTCGCTGCCCAGCGACGAAGAATCAGCAGCCATTGAAACAGCGGTGCATTCTGAGCTTGAGGCGGCTGAGTTCAAGCGCTATGAGATTTCAAACTGGTCCAAAAGCGGGGCCACCTGCCGACATAATCTAAACTATTGGCGGTACGGCGATTATTTGGGCATTGGTGCCGGAGCGCATTCCAAACTAAGCAGCCATGGGCGCGTAAGGCGTGAGGCCCGCTTGCGAGTCCCGGCCGCCTATATGCAACGTGTCGCGAAGGCCGAACATATAGTCGAGCAGCAATGGCCAAATACCGAAGACCGATTGTTTGAATACCTGTTGAATGCTCTGCGCCTAGTCAATGGTTTTTCTGTAACTGAGATGATGCAACGAACGGGCTGTGACACGGCGGTTGTATTTTCAAAGCTAATGGCAGCTGACGCTCGAGGCTTATTGAGCATTGATGATGACTGGGTGCGGCCGACCGAGTGCGGCCTACGCTATCTAAATGAAATCATCCGCGACTTCTTACCGGAGCGCCCACTGAGCAAGGCTTTGTCGGCTTAGCTTGCTAGTCCACGGCAGGCCCGGATCACTGAGTCTATTATTGGCCCGATTGGACTGTGCGGGCAGCACAGATTCCCTTAGCATGTCACCCGTGATCAAGACCAAATCAAGATTCCCGGAATTTTCCCGTTGTCTCGGGCTGCTTTGTTCTTGTCTGCTAGCCATGACCGGTCTGCAGGCGCAAGGATTGCCGCCAGGTATCAAAGCCATGGCAACAGAAACCATCGCGGAGGATCTGTATCTGTTCCGCTTTGGAGCTTACCGCAGCCTGTTCATGGTGACCAAGGCGGGTGTCATTGTGACTGACCCCCTGTCACCCGAAGCGGCCGTTGCCTATCGTGCGGCCATTGCGAGTTTGACGGATCAACCCGTTCGCTACGTCGTATATTCGCACGCCCATTGGGACCATGCGCGGGGTGGTAAAATATTTAAGGACGAGGGTGCGACTTTTGTTGCGCAGTCGCGCTGCCTGGTCAATCTTAAGGAGTCGCCCCACGAAGATATAGTGCCGCCGGATGTGACTTTTGATGATACCTATCGTGTAGAACTTGGAAGCCGTGCCTTGGATCTTTACTACTTTGGTCCGAGTCACGGGACTTGTTTGATAGTGATGATTCCGCGTCCGGAAAAATTGATCTATACCGTCGATCTGGTTACGCCCAGGCCCACGGGCGGCGGCTACCTGCCTTGGGACCCCCAAGTGGCGGATTTTCATTTCAACAACGCCGTGAACTATTTGCGAGCCGTTGAAGCCCTAGCGAAAAAAGAGGCGCTCACTACCGTTGTGGGCGCGCATGTTGTGCCGGTTTTTCAAGGCAAGGGAAAATTTGCCGCCGCACCGCCTACAGGCCCCATCCGGCAAATTCGGGAACGCCGCGAGTTTTGGGAAGGCCTGATCATTGCGGTTAAGGCGGAAATGGATGCCGGTACAGAGAGCTTCCTAGTGTCGAATCGGCTGGATCTTTCGCCCTGGGAGGACACACCCGGATTTCAGCGTCGCAAGTTTAAGCAATTGGTGGATCGGATCGCGGCTTATCACGCCATCGGGCGTTAGGCGATGACCGCACCCGCTAGGCGAACGGGTACTGGTTAGAGCGTAAGGATTACATCAAATTCCGTCAGTATCGGCTTCTTAGTCCATTCTTCGCTTGAGGCTTCCATGTCCGCGACCATTGATCCAGCGCCCAGCGAATCGTCATCTGGTACGCCGTTCGGCCCGCGGCGTTTGAATCTAAAGATTTCCGACGGTGTCTCCAAGCTAAACGTCTACACCTTGCTGTTCGGCTCGTTTTTTGGCATCGCGATGATGAGCTTCATCAACGCAACTCAGCCCTATTTGTTCGAAGAAGTCCTCAATATTCCGACGAACGAGCAAGGGCCCCTGGCCGGCGATATGACCTTTGTTTCTGAGCTGGTGGTAATCATGACCATCGGTTTTATCGGCGCCTTGTCAGACAAAATTGGCCGCAAGCCACTATGGGTCGCTGCCTTTTGTTTTCTTGCGCTGGGCTACTTTCTGTATCCACTGGCGGCCAACACCGATCAATTGATGCTTTTTCGAATGATCTTTGCCGTGGGTCTGGCCTGTAATACCGCCATGCTACCGTCCGTGGCCAATGATTATCCTGTGGAGCAGTCCCGCGGGAAGATGATTTCCGTGTGCTTCCTGCTCAACGGATTGGGTTTCATCATTGTCATGACACCGCTGCGTATGCTGCTGCCATTTTTTTCCAATTTGACGGATGGCGATCCCGTTGTCGCGGCTCGCTATTGGATTTGGTCAGCTGCGGGCATTTGCCTATTTGTTTCCGCTGGGCTTGCGCTGGGTTTGAAGGCGGGCGCGCCGGCGCGCTTGGAGAAGCGCGATCCCATGCTAGCGACGCTGAAAATTGGGATTCGGGCGGCTAAGAAAATTCGTATTGCACTGGCTTACGTAGCCGCCGTGGTTGCCCGCGGTGATATGGCCGTATTGAGCACATTCTTTGTTCTTTGGTTGACACAGGAAGGCACAGCCGCCGGCATGGATACTTCTGCCGCGAATACCATGGCTCTGAAGTTTTACATTCTCATTCAAGTATTCGCGCTGTGTTGGCTGCCCTTCATGGGGTTTCTCCTCGATCGCATTGATCGCGTCGCGGGGCTCGCCCTGGCCATGGTCCTGGCGGGCGGCGGCTATTACACCTTGTTTCTGGTGGCTGATCCCTTGGGCTCCAGCATGTATCTGGCGGCGGTGCTAGTCGGCATGGGCGAGATATCGGCAAATCTGGCTTCGCTAACCTTGATTGGGGCCGAAGCGCCGGTTAAAGGCCGCGGGGCAGTGATCGGGCTATTTAGTTTTTGCGGAGCTATCGGTATTTTATTGGTTGCGAAGGTCGGCGGCTATCTGAGCGGAGCATTCGGTCCTGCGGCGCCATTCATATTAGTTGCCGTGGCCAATACGGTTGTCTTCGTGCTGGCTCTATTGGTGCTGGGTGTGGGTAAGCGTGCCGTGGCGGCGGCTAGCTAGTTCTTCTTGCTATCGCAAGCATCCACGAACTCAACCGTTAGGCGAATCGGTGTTCGCAGCAACCAAAGCGCGTGGGTTTTCGTGCCGGAATCTGGTCCACTGTGCACAATGCCACCCGGACGGTAGAAGTAGCCGCCGGGGCTGTAGCTTCCGACGACGGGGCCGTTTTTTAAACATTCGCCCAGTTGATAATCACCTGCGAGTAGAAAGCCTTCTTCAACACCCGTATGAACTTCCCAGGGCACCGACAAATCGGGTCCCGCGCGCAGCAGCCATGTTCGTTGGCCCGTGGATTCGATCCAGAGTAGATCTTTGACCTCTAGGGAGAGCTGCTGACCGGTGTCGTTCTGCGCGACGACGCCGGGTCGCCAGGCGACGGCATCCTTAGGAACGAGGCGTTCTCGGTGACCATCCGTCGCCTGGGGCGGATCCAGGAATAATAGCGCTTTGGCGGCCCCTGTCGGCGTCGCCAGTCGCGGCGCGGGGGCGCGGCTCGGCAAGAACGCGTAGTCATGTTGCTCAAGCAGGTTGCCGTTCCAGGCAATGCTGCCTTCTAGGACGAGAAGCTCCATCGTTTGTTCGCGCTCGGCAGCTAGGTCCAGACTCCAATTGCTAGGTAGTTCCGCCACAGCCACTCGTCGCCCATCGGCGGCCGCGTTCAACATTTTCACCGGCAAACCACCAAGAAAATTCAATATCCCCTGGGGCGCAGTTTCTGTTTGTTGGAACAACACGAGATCTTTGTGCGCCGCAGAGCTGCAGCCTCCGACGGTTGCTAGAAAAGCGAGTGCCGCGGCCCCCAAGACTACGATTTGGACAGCTGTTGTTCGTGTTGGTCGATTCGCTTGTCTGGTTCCAAGTGAATGACGCGATAGGGTGCAAGAATTCGGTGACCTAAGCTTGCTCGCGGCGCTACGCATCATTCGTCTCGCTATACTGCCCATAAAGTGGGGGGCTAGCATGGATCTTGAAGGCTTTCGCCGCAAGTTGCTGCATTTACAATCCGATCTCGAGGACATCGCGGCTGTTGGTGATGCGGCGGCCGCCGTCGTGGAGCTTGATCAGACTCGCACCGGGCGATTGTCGCGCATGGATGCCTTGCGGGCCCAGTCTATGTCAGTGGATGCAGCCAATCGGCGCCGCCAACAGCTAAGTCAGGTGCGTGCGGCACTGGCTCGAATTGATGCCGGAAGCTATGGCGATTGCCAGGATTGTGGTGAGCCGATCAACCACAAGCGACTCGAGTTCGATCCCGCGGCCGTGCGCTGCATCGCCTGCGCACAATCGGCGGAGTAGGGCGGGCGCGACGAAAATCTCAAAGCGCGGGTTAGTCTTTAGCGACGGGCCGTCCTAGCCCTCGTCGCCAGTCGGCGCTCAAGACTTGCCAGTCGTCATTGCGGTCGCGCACTAGCAGCAGCTCAAACTGATAGAGGTCGACGCTGGGCAAGCCTTTAGCCGTGTCTGCCATACCAACCAAGGCGCTCAGGCTTGCCCTATTGGGGTTAGTCAACACAATTTCTTCAACCCGGACTAATAAGTGAATGGATTGATGCGTGACGAACAGTAGTCTCAAGATATTTTCCATACTTGTTTTCGTGTTGTTTCGTGTGTCGGAATAATTGTCGCTGATTAGGCGTTTGAGAGATTTCAGTTCGCGAGCTTCAGCAGCTTCCTCAGCCGCCTCAATCATTGCGATGATTTGGGCTTCCGGTGTGCTGGTCTCCGTACAACTGGCAAGCGTGATTAGCAATGCGTTGCAGATTAGTGGGAGGCCGTTTGTCCTAGCACGGCAACTGCGTCGGCTGTTCATGTTTCTAGTGTATGCCAAGCGCACTGGATCTTCCTACGCCGTATAGGACTGAACCTGGCCGAATCGCCGAGCTACCATGCGCGGGCCCCGCCCATATTCCACAAGCCAGTCCTGGGGCGATTAGGCGTGCGGGATCTTTTGGTCATTGCCAAGGGTCATGACACAAGCTTGATAGTGTTGTTGATGGCCTTACCCTGATGTTTACGGCTTTTTGTCTAAACGTTTCAGTGCCCATTGGCATTAGTCTGTGGCGGCGGCGCTATGGGAATGGCGCCGCCGTGTCGGCGGGCGTGCCATGACGGACTTTGAAAACCCGTGTACGGATCTTAGTAAGAACGATACCTAGGGCAATACTTGTAGTAGCAATAGTCAGCTTTCTAGTTTCGCCGCCTCAATCCAACACATGCGAGATCAAGCCGTCGGCAAGCTTTGGTTCGAACCAAGTAGACTTCGGCGGCATGACTTCGTTGGCATCAGCCACCGACATCAGAGCTTCCATTTTTGTGGGGTAAAGAGCGAACGCAATAGCCATCTCGCCATTGTCCACGCGGCGTTCAAGTTCTTCCAGGCCCCGAATACCACCAACAAAATCAATACGTTCATCACTGCGCGGATCGCCGACGTTTAGTAGTGGCGCCAGCAACTTCTCTTGCAACAAGCTGACATCAAGACTTGCGACGGGATCATCGGTGGGAATTAGATCGGGGTTAATGTCCAGACGATACCATCGGCCGTCAAGGTACATGCCAAACTGCCCCGGATTCTTGGGTCTTGCCGCGGATTTTTCTGGCGCAATTGAGAATTGCTGGCCAATTTCCCGCAGCAATTGATCGGGCTGCTTGCCGTTCAGGTCGCGCACAACGCGGTTGTAGTCGAAGATTTGGGTTTCGTCGTGGGGAAAAGCGACGCAGAGAAAATACTCATAGTTTTCTTCGCCGGTGGGATTGCGCTCTTCAGCGCGCCGCGCAGCGGCGACTCGTGACGCCGATGCCGAGCGATGGTGTCCGTCGGCGATATAGAGAGCATCCATGGCATCGAACTGAGTTGTGATCTTGTTGATCGCATCGATTTCGTCAATACGCCATATCGTGTGTCCAATACCATCATCGGCGGTCAAGTCGTACAGCGGTGTTGTACTTGTAACACCCTTGAGAATTTCTTTTACTGTCGGCGAGGCGCGATAGGTAAGCAACACCGGCCCAGTTTGGGAATTGAGCGCGGTAATTTGACGCACTCGGTCGTTTTCCTTTTTCGGCCGGGTGAACTCATGTTTACGGATACGATTGACATCATAAGCGGCAACACTGCCTGCGAGCACGATGCCTGTTTGCTCGTGCTCGCCCATGCGCAGGCGATAGGCGTAGTAGCAAGGCTCTTGCTCGCGGATGAGAACGCCGGATTCTTTCATTGACCTCAAATTTTCAGCGGCCTTGGCGTAGACCTCTGGTGCGTAGGGGTCGGTATCTTCAGGCAGGTCGATTTCGGGTTTGGAGATATGCAAGAAACTCAGCGGCTTGCCCCTGGCGCGCTCCCGCGCCTCGGCCGAGTTAAGGACATCATACGGCGGTGCAGCGACCTTCGCGGCTTTATCGGGAACAGGGCGCAAGGCCCGTAAGGGCTTGACCAGGCTAGGCATTGTTGGTCTCCGGCTTCAGGGCGCAAGTTTCGGCGCGCAGGGGGCGCAAGTTTGGACAAGTCAGCGTGTGTCGTCCAGCTTTTCTCCCGGTCAAGCTTCAAACGAAGGCATGTTCGCGCGTACTTCGCCGGTATTCCGCCGAATCGCCACCGATAATCAAGCGGGCTGTAAGCGAAAGGCTGTTTCTAGCAGTGGAGCGCCACGTGCGTACAACGAATGCGTTGCCGACTGTTTTGCCGGGCTTGGCCGACCATTGTGCTAATGCGCGTTGTGTTACCAGTCGTGTTGCTATTGCCGGCACATGGAGAAGAACAAGTCTGCGTGGCATTCTCGGGCAGCTACCGTTGGATTGGGTGCCGAACTCATATTGCCGTGAGTATCTCGAGGGCGGATCGTTCGCCTGACTCCAGTGCACCTTCCATGCCACGATTCGATACCGCCGTGTGTTCACCGCAGAAATGTATCCGGCCATGGGCGTTGCCGACTACGGGCGCTATGCTTGATACTTGGCCTGGTTGCCATACCGCCCAGTCTCCGGACGAGAACGGATCGCGATACCAGGATTTGTATTCGACTATTTCTAATTTGCCCGCGGCGGCAGGTCGCGCACGTTCGAGGTCGGCGATGACCGCAGCCTTAGCATCGGCTGTTGGCATTTGATCTAACAGTGCCGCTTTGTGGCCGCGAATCCAGGCCGTTAGGCTGGTCACTTCCTCGGGCGATTCGCCCTTATGCTCGCCCACCAGACTGCTGACTAATCCATCGCTGAACATGCTGGGGGCCAGACCATCCTCTTCCCAGAAAGGGGATTTCGCGACCATATGTGCCTGATTGATGACTTGCGAGTCCAATGTGTTGACCGCGCGGGCCTGTGCCGGCGGCAAGAGGGGGTCGAGGCGAATACGTCTCAAAACTGGGCACGGCACCGAGCAGATGACACGATCCGCCTGAAAAGTCGTGCCATCGGCGCAGTGGACTTCAGCTTGATCCTTCTCGCTACGAATGGCGACAACTTCACGTCCCAGCTGAACTGGATTTTTCAACGCCGCCGCCATGGCTTCCGGTATCGATTGATTGCCGCCCACGGCAGTCAAGAACGGCGACTGGCCCGGAACGGCTAGCTTGGTTTGCGCGGCGATGAAGTTGGTCACAAATAGCATCATCAAAGCTGAGACATCATGTGCCGAGCTGCCATGCGTCGGTTCTATGTTGTAAGTCAGTTCGATCACTGCATCGCTGGCGCCTTTGCTCTTCAGCCAATCGTAGAGCGGAATATCCAGCGCGGCGTTTTCTGGCGCCACCCAAGCCTCGGGCGTGCTGAGAGGATTGTGCTTGGCTAGGAAGCCGCCCATGAATCGCCAGGGCAGGGTGTCTCTTGCGTTATCGGGAAATGGGTTGCGCGGATGATCTAGCCAGTCCTCGGCGCTGATCGCTTGGTGATCCAAGAATAATTCCCGTTGTCCGTAATACCGCAGCACCGGCAATAGGCTCACAAGGCCTACACCGTGAGTCTTAGCGGCATCGATCAAGCGCGCATAGCCGGGACCGAAGGAGGTACCCCCGGCTTCCGGGCTACCTGGCAGGCTGCGATAGGAAAGCACGCGGCCGCCGATGCGCTGGCGCCCTTCAATCACCTGAACATCCAGCCCCGCGTCTTGTAGTAGCAAGGCAGCGCCAAGGCCTGACAAGCCGGCGCCAATAATCACGACCTTGTGGCGGTTTTGCGCGCGTAAGGCGCGCGGTGCGGCGGCAGCCAGTGTTACTGCACCGGCGGCTTGGAGGATCGTGCGTCGATTCACCGTGGACACCGTCTTAGTCATGGTTTTCTCGCTCTCGTGCTAGGGGGTCGAGCCGACCCCCTGATTAAACGGATGAAAAGTAACAGCAGAATACTGAAGCCACTCACACCGGAGCCGCCGCCTTGGAACAGATTGTTACTCTGGCTCGGTGTTGGTGGCGGTGACGGCGGGGTCGATGCGTTCATGGCGACCAAAACCGTGTCGCTGGCACCGTCATCGTCGATCACGGTCAATTCAAACTCTAACAGTGAGTCCACGCCGGGATTGTCGAAACTGGGTGTCGCGCTGCTGGGATCGTCCAGGGTGACCATTTCGCCGCTGACTTGACTCCACAGGTAGCTCACGATGCTGCCGTCTATGTCGCGACTGCCGGTGGCATCCAGCGCGATGCTCGCCGCGTTACTTTCTGCGGGTGTTCGCCCGCCATAGGCTAGGGGCTGGATATTGTTACCCGTGCCATCGTCCACGGGCCCTCGAACACTGCTGCTGCGTTCGGCCGCCGTCGGGACTCGGCCTTCCAGCCAGGTAATATTGGTCGCCATGAGCTGGCGTTCCACACCGACAAAACCATGGGCGTTGCCGCCATTGTCCGTCAAGGGAATCGCCATGCCTTCACGATCCACATAAGGGATGATGGTGTATGTGGCATCGACACCAGCCGACGTTGCTGCCGCGAGTACATTATTCGACATTCGATCCGGCGTGAATTCGTCACCGTCGGCACGCAACAGCAAGACTGGGATCTCTAGATTTTCGATTTCGCGGACCACCACCGACAAACTGTCAGGGCCCCAAAAGCTCATCCAATTGTTCGGCGTGCGTGTCAAAGCCACACCAAAAATTGTGTCGTAGTCACGCAGTATGT
Source organism: Gammaproteobacteria bacterium (assembly GCA_965221985.1). Classification (GTDB taxonomy): domain Bacteria; phylum Pseudomonadota; class Gammaproteobacteria; order Steroidobacterales; genus J054. The sequence continues at coordinate 3,533,404 of OZ244928.1, read as the reverse complement.
CGCCGTCGCCGTCGGCAATCAGTTGTTCGTTGAGGCTGACCAGCCCGGAGTAACCGTCGGTTGGGCCCAGAATCACTTCGTTGAAAAGCAAGTCTTGTGCCGTCGTGCGGCCGTCGTCCACCGTGCCGTGTAGACCCACGGCAACTGCTCGCGGATCTAGAGTTAATATCGGATAAATCGTCGCGTTCTGCGTACCTTGACTGTGGCCGGTCACATAGACCTCGCTGTAGCCTAATGAAGCCAGCAGATCGATTCCGACGCCGAGATCAGTCACGGCATCTTCAAACAATACCGTGCCACCGCCGCCGGTCGCCCCGGCATCGCGACGGTCCAGCGCTAGTATGGTGAAACCCTCCGCGGCTCCCCAAGCTCGCCAAATTTTCGGCACGCTGAATTGCCATGTTCCCATGGCACCATGACTCACTAGCACGGCAACCTTGCGCGGACCTGAGGGCGCGGCGTCGCCGACGGGGATATGCAATGCGCCCTCCAAGGGCAGGCCATCATCGGCCAGGAGCGTCACGGCGAAGGAATCTACATCAACATTGACAAGCGTTTCACAGAGGCGGCCGGCACTGTCTATGCCAATGCCACCATCGCAGACGTCCGCTCCGGCGGTTCCGGCGCCGACATCGCCGGAACCGTCACCGATCAGAACATCATTGCCCGGGCCGCCGAATAAATTGTCGTCGCCCGCATCTCCAAATAGGTCATCGTTACCTGCATCACCGCAGAGCGTGTCATTCCCGCCGGATGCTTGAATGCGATCACTGCCGCCTAGGGCGACAATGACGTCATCGTTTTGCGTGCCGACGATTTCATCATCTGCTTGCGTGCCGACGATGGTTGCGACCAATCCATTGCATGCAGGGGCACCGCCCAGCGCATCGTTGACCAGCACATTGTTTCCGCTGCCGCCGTTTAGAATATCGGTATCGTCGCCAAATAAGCTGTCGTCGCCGGCATCGCCATCTAGGATATCGCCATTGCCATCGGCACCAACTAACAGGTCGTTGCCGTCGCCGCCTTCGAGAATATCGCTGCCATTGTTACCGAATAAGGCATCATCGCCGTCGCCGCCTTCGAGGATGTCGTTGCCGTCGCCGCCGCAGACTGTGTCTTTACCACTGCTGGCTTGAACAACATCGTCACCGCCCAAGGCCACAATGACATCGTCCCCGGATGTTCCCATGAGGATTTCCGAATTTTCCGTGCCGATGATGGTTGCGTCCAAACCATTACAGGTTTGGGCCTGTATCGAGGGTACAAATAAGGCGGTTGCTAAACCGACAAATATCGTCGTTCTGATCACTTGGTCTTTTCTCCCCAGGGTTATCGATACCCTGCAGCGGCCAGCTTTGTGCCACAACCTTAGGCGCCGTTTAGCCCGCGGGTCAAATCGTCGGACATCGGTTCTGGCGCCCAATGTCTCCTGCGGACTCGCGACTCTGGGAGCGGCGTTACCCGCGCTTGGCGGGCTGAGGGCTAGCCTCCTCTGATCCGCCGGCGGTTGGGGTGGCCGCGGGACGACCATTTTTCGGCCACGCCATGCCTAGAGGGTTGCTTTGTTGTTCGCGCAGCGGTGCTCGGGGGCGCCAACGGCCTTGGTATGATGTCCGCACACACGGGAGCGCCCTCTCGCGCTTTCAATTGCCTTATAAGAAATGGAGAACCACCATGCGCATCGCTGAGAATTTCTCGCCGCTTAGATTGCTTCCATTGCTGGCTTTTTTCCTACTAAGTGGCTGTTCTCCGCCGGATCAACAGGCGGCAGATACGCAATCCGCCCAGGAAGCAGCGGAGAATTTTCCCGCCGGTGCAGTCGGTGGTGCTGAAGAAGAGGGCACCGACATGGTGAGCCAGGCCAGTCCCGATGCCGACGCGGCTGAGCCCGAGTATCCCGAGGGGGCGGAATTGCCTGTGCGGCAAATTCCGAACATCCCGGAGGCCGCTGAAGCTTATTATGCGCCCGACAGTTATCACGTGATTGCGCAAACCCAAGATCCCCAAGCGACGCAGCCAGAGGCGAGAAAAGCCGGCGGCGCGCTCACCTGGATTTTTACCGACGATGGTGAAAAGAGTTGGCGGGTGGGCGATCGCGGCCAGGATGCCTGTTCTTACTTTTTTCCCGACCAAAAACAAATCGTTTTCACCTCTACGCGCGACCGTATGGATATGCCCGTGGGCAACTGGTCCGACGAACGGGAGTACCCTCAGGGTGCGGAGCTGTACGTGGCAGAACTCGATGGCACCATTGTTCGTCGCTTAACGGACAATGAGTACTATGAAGCCGAGGTTTCTATTTCGCCCAACGGCGAGTGGGTTGTATTTGGCCGCCAGATCGACGGCAAGATGGATCTTTGGCGCATTCGACCCGATGGTACGGATGAAGAGCAGATTACTTTCACGGACGATTGGCAGGAGGGCGCACCTTTCTATCTGCCCGACAACGAAACAATTCTGACCCGGGCGTGGAAGCGCAGCGAATATGGTGAAATTCGTCCCACGCCGATGACGGTTTTCACGGTCAAGCATGACGGTTCGGAAAGAACTCAGCGAACCTTCGATCGGGACATGAATTGGGCGCCCTACCCGGCGCCTGATGGTCGCCACTATGTGTTCGTGCGGATTGTAGAAGACGACAACTGGGAAGTATTTCTGGGCGATTTGGCCGGTGGGGAACCAAAACGTTTGACCTATAACAAGTCCTTTGATGGTTTCCCCTCTCTGTCGCCCGATGGAACGAAGATGCTATTTACTCGTAGCCACGGTGGCTTCATGTCGAACTTGTATACCTACGTCATGGATGTCGGCGAGCTGAATATTGGTCCTGATCAGTGGGCCGGTAAGGTTCCGGATATCGTCCCGCCGGTTGCGCAGGGCGACGACCGATTGGAGGTCGCGGCACGCTAGAGGTGCCAGTCATCCCGTCCCGGAGAGGCTAAAGATGTTTGTCAATTTTTGGTATCCAGCCGAATGGACCGCAGCGCTCGTGGATAAGCCGGTGAAAGTGCGCATGTTGGGTCAAGACTTTGTGCTGTTCCGGGATTCCCAGGGCCAAGCGCGCTGTTTGAGTGATACTTGCACGCACCGCGGTGGCTCGCTGGCGGGTGGGAAGTTACATGGCGATTGCATTGCCTGTCCTTATCATGGATGGCAATTTAACGGCGACGGGCAGTGTCAAAAAATCCCGTCCCTGGGGCCTGAGGCCAAGATTCCTTCTCGCACCCAGATTGACAGTTATCCCACAGAAGAACGTTACGGTATCGTATTCGCTTTTTTGGGTGATCTGCTCGAGGCGGAGCGTCCGCCGATCATGGAGATACCTGAGTTTGGCGAAGATGGTTGGCGGGCGACCAGCCAAGAGCGCGTGTCCGTCGGCGACTATCGCCGGCACATGGAAAACGCTCTGGATCCCGCCCACAATGAGTTTGTGCATCCCACGCATGGTTTTTCAGGTGCGCGTGATGACTACCGTGTACCCGACCTCAACATCGAAACCAGCGAGTGGGGCAGCGGTTTCATGACGAACTACTATTCGCCGCCGCTGAAGGACGAAAAAATGCAGGCGGCTTCGAAACGTTCCGAAGACGCCGTGATTCAAGCGGGCAGCTTTCACCACGGGCCGACGAGTCTCAGCACCAAGATTCATCCAACTGCGGAAGTGCGTATTCATCAGCATGTCTTCAAAGTACCGGTGGATGACAGCCGGGTGCGGACCTTCCTGGTGCAAACGCGAAATTTTTTATTGGATGAAGAAAGCGATCAAAGATTCTTTGAGCGCAACGATGTCGTGGCCAATCAAGATGCTGAAGTCTTGGCGGAATTGCACCCGTTTTATACGCCCGAGACCAATCACCATGAATTCTTGCTGCCGGCCGACGAAGCCGTGGTGGAATACCGCGAGCGCTTGAAAGATTGGGAATCTCGTGGCTGGCGAATTGACTGCGAGGCGGTTGCTAGCCAGGCTAAGCGCTGTGCCTTCGCGATTCCGAGTCCCGGTCGCCGAGAAAAGCCGCGGGGCTGGGTACTGGACACGGTGCCCATGATGCCGAAGTTTGAGAAGACCGCTCCATCGCTAAGCCGGGCGACTAGCGCATGATTCGTAGCTATCTGCTTGCTTGCTGGGCGGCGCTAACCTTGCTCAGCGGCGTGCTGAGCGCCGAACCGATTATTCTGCATCGTGGCTCGGCGGCGGAGCCTCCGTCCATCGATCCAACGCTGGGTGCGGCCTCCTTAGCTTCGCCCATTATTGGCGATATGTTCGTCGGTCTGTTGGCCCGCGGTGCTGACTCTAAGCCCGCGGCGGCTTGCGCGGAAAGCTGGATCATCAGTGAAGACGGTCGCACATACACCTTTAAATTGCGTGAAGATTTGCTTTGGTCCGATGGTCGGCCGATTACCGCGCACGACTTTGTCTACAGTTATCAACGCTTGATGAACCCAGCCACGGCCTCGCGAATCGTCGGTGTCTTTTTTCCCGTGAAAAACGGGCGCGAAGTATTTTTCAAGCAGCAACCTCCCGAGGCGCTAGGCATAAAAGCCCTTGATGATCGAACTCTAGTGATCGAGTTGGTTGAGCGCACACCTTATTTTCTTCAATTGCTGGGCAATTTAGCGGTCGCGCCGGTTCCTCGCCATGTCATTGAAGAGGTGGGCCGCGGTTGGTCGAAGGCCGGTGTGATGGTTAGCAATGGTCCATTCGTTCTGGCCGAGCGCGTACCACAGTCTTTTATTCGGCTGGTAAAGAACGAAAACTATTTCGCCGCCGATGAAGTGAAACTGGACGAGGTGATTTGGTATCCCACGCAGAATCTGGCCACGGCGTTCAAGCGATTTCGCGCCGGTGAGTTGGACATCGCGCTTAATTTTCCGCCAAACGAGATTGATTGGATCAAGAAAAATATACCCGACAGTTTGCATATCACCGCGAACCTCGGCATTTATTTTCTGAATATCAATATGCGCGAGCCGCCCTACGACGATGTGCGGGTGCGGCGGGCGCTATCTTTGGCCATTGATCGCGATGCCATCGCCAATCGTCTGTTGCGTACCGGTGTGACACCTGCTTATAGCTTTGCGACGCCACATTTTAGTGACTACCCGGGCATTAAGTTGCCGGAACAAGCCATGGATTTTCCTGAGCGTCAGTCCTTGGCACGCAAACTACTTGCCCAAGCGGGCTTTCCGCCGGGCAAGCTAGTCGTTGAATTGCACTACGATACGCAGGAAGAGAATCGTAAGATCATGGTGGCCATCGCGGCCATGTGGCAAGCGGTCGGCGTACGCACGGAAATTACCGACGTGGAGTTCCCCATGTTGAATCGATTGGTGAGAACGAAGAAATTCCAGGTGTCACGTTGGTTTTATATTGCTTCCTATGATGATCCGTACGCGGTCTTGCAACTCTTTTTGAGTAACAATCCCAACAATTGGCCCGGTTTCGAGAGCGAGCGCTATGACGATTTACTGCAGGCATCGAACCTTATTAGGGATCCGGAAGAACGCTTGCAAACCTTAGCTGAAGCCGAACTCGAATTGATGTCAAACTATCCAGTTCTGCCGATTAGTTTTTATGTGGGCCGTCGGCTCGTTTCGCCGCGCGTGAAGGGTTGGTACGATAGTCCCAATGGTCCAACGCCTTCGCGTTATCTAACCGTGGAACGGTAGTCGCCAGGCGGCCGTCTTCGCGGATAGCATGGATCAAGCTTCCTAGGCGCTCTAAGCACCATGGCCTATATTGCGATTTGCCGTGACGATCCCAAGCGAAATACGGTTCGATTGCGCGCGACCGCGAAGGCTGCTCATTTCGCTTATATAGAAACCATTCTGGATAAACTGCTGGTGGCCGGGCCCCTGCCGAGCGAGGCCGATGGTGCGCATGTCGCCAGCCTATTTATATACGACGTCGATTCGGCAGACGAGGCGCGTGATTTGCTGCAAGCCGATCCCTATTACCAGGCTGGCATTTACGGCGAAATTGAATTGCAGTCGTATATTCCGGCCGCGGGTCAATGGATTGGTGGAACGATTTGGTAAGTTGTTACCAAGCGCGCACCGGGCCGGTGTCGATATGCACAAACTCCGAGCTTGGATAGTATCCAACGCCGCCTGCTGAGAGTTCCAAGGCGGCCTTTTGCAGATCAGCCGTTTCTAAGCCTGGAATTCGCACATCAATGGCGCGTCCCTGCATATGCAGGCTGCGTTTGGCGACGCCGCCACCCCGGTTGCGTAACATTTCATTTGTGGTTTCCGAGCGATAACCGGAGATCACTTCATACCGGCCGCTGGTATCACTGCGTTGTTGAATGGCGTGTAGCAGATCAAGCAATTGCGGGTCGACCTGGTGCACCTCGTCGGTGCGGTGGTCACGCAAGAGATGGTTAACTTGAGTCAGCGCTTCGCTGACGTAGTCACCGCCAGCAAAATAGTCCACCGCGAGGGTCTCGCCCGTGTGGGTGTGATAAAAACTGAGACGCCGAGCGCTGTTGGTTCCCCAACTGGCCAGAGGCAGCATACCCAACGTTGATCCGAAAGCGATTCCGCGGACTAATTGCCGCCTGCGATAGTTAACTCGCATGAGATAAAACTGACCCACCCTGACACAACTCGACGGATTCTCACAAAAGTTGGCGGCCAGGACAATGGCTTGCCGCACAATAATTCCACCACTTGGGTATTGACGGCTGTTCGATCCCTGTGGCTATGCCAATTCCGGACGAGGCCGAAAAGCTCATTGTTTACAGGATCCTAGACGAGATGAGTGCAATACTTGACAAATCATGACATATCTTGACAGCATAAGACCATGTCCACCATCAAGATCAGCTCAAAAGTCGACGAGCAGGCCTGGGCGGATCTCCAGGCGTTGGCGCGGGAATCCCACCAAACTATCTCGGGCCTCCTGAGCGATGCCGTGCGTGATTACGTTAGAAGACGCAGACTTCGCCCCATCGTGCTGGAACATTTGGATGCATCGGTGGCGCAAAACCAAGAGCTGGGTCGCCGACTTGCCGAGTGAGCTAGCCCAGTTTTTGTCCGTCGATGAAGTGCTAGCGATTCATCAGCGCGGCATCGACGAATTTGGTGGCGAGCCCGGCCGACATGATCTAGGGCTGCTCGAAAGCGCGTTATACCGTCCGCAAACCGGCTACTACGACAAGCTACCGGAACTGGCCGCCGCACTCTTTCATTCCTTGCTCATCAATCAGGCGTTTGTAGATGGCAACAAGCGCCTGGCATTTTTCGCCACCGATGTGTTTCTCCGGCTCAATGGTTGGCAATTCCGGCTAGAGGCGGACAGCGCGCAAAATTTTATCGCTAGCAACCTGTCTGACGGGGATTTTCGCTACGAAGATATACTCAAATGGGTAAAAAGTGGTCTGATGGAAAATCCATAAACTATGGCCGCGAAAATTGCATCGTTCATGGCATTCATATCATGACTACAAAATTCGACAAAAAACTACTTGTAATCGGGTTGGTCACGCTGATTGCGATAGCCGTGGCTGCCGTCACACCACCGGTGCCGCAAGACCCCGCTTATCATGATTTTGCTGATAAGCGCGCTATGCTCGGCGTTGCGAATTTCTGGAATACAGTTTCTAACGTTCCGTTTCTCCTGGTCGGTTGCATCGGCTTGTTAGCGCTGTTGACGAAACAAGCCACTGGCATCGTCACTGAAATGCGTCCCGCCTATCTGATATTTTTTGTGGGCGTCGCACTGGTCGCCTTTGGTTCCGGCTATTACCATCTGAATCCAAACAATGAAACCTTGGTTTGGGATCGTTTACCCATGACCATCAGTTTTATGGCTTTCTTCTCGATTATCGTTGCCGAAAATGTTTCAGTGAACTGGGGGCGGCGAATGCTCATTCCGCTGCTATTACTCGGTGCGGCCTCTGTTTTCTATTGGCATTTTACTGAGCTACAAGGCGCTGGCGATTTGCGGCCCTATGCCCTTGTCCAGTTTCTACCCATGTTGTTGATTCCAGTATTGCTGCTCCAATATCCGTCGCGTTTTGCCAGCAATGGCTGGGTCTGGGCAGTTTTGGCAGCCTATGTGGCTTCAAAAATTACGGAGTTCGCCGATGTGGGTATTTTTGAAGCCATCGGTTTTAGTGGCCATGCGATCAAGCACTTGCTGGCGGCGCTTGGTACATTTTTCTTTTTCTGGGCCGTGCGGTTTCGGCGGGTGATCGACTGAACCAGGGTTCATGGAGGCGCAACATGGCGGCCAATTCGGAATATCGCATAGAGCATGATCTACTGGGCGACGAGCAGGTTCCGTCAGCCGCTTACTACGGCATCCAAACTCTGCGGGCCCTGCACAACTTTAATATCACCGGTGTGCCCATAGGCCACTTTCCGGAACTAATTCGCGCTTTGGCTTTGGTGAAGCAGGCAGCGGCCCAGGCGAATCGGGAACTGGGTTTATTGAATGATGAGAAGGCGAATGCCATCGATGCAGCCTGCGCGGAAATTGCCGCCGGAGCTTTACACAGTGAGTTTGTCGTTGACTTGATTCAGGGCGGAGCGGGTACCTCGACCAATATGAACGTGAACGAGGTCATCGCCAACCGGGCTCTGGAACTGATGGGTCACGCGCGCGGCGAATATCAGCACCTGCATCCAAACAACGACGTGAACATGTCGCAGTCGACCAATGATGTATACCCAACGGCTGTGCGACTTGCCATGATATTGGCCGACGATCCCCTAATCGTTGCGCTAAAGGAGCTGTGTGAGGTTTTCGAAACCAAGGCTAAGGAGTTGGGAACCATTCTAAAGATGGGCCGCACGCAGTTGCAGGACGCCGTGCCCATGACCTTTGGCCAGGAATTCGAGGCCTGGGCCATCACGGTGGGGGAAGATATTAGCCGGCTGGATGAAATGGCCAAGCTGTTTACCGTGATTAATCTTGGCGGCACGGCCATCGGTACCGGCATCAATACGCATCCGGAATATGCGCAGATGGCTGTCGACAACTTGAGCAAACTGGCGGGAATCAATCTTAGGCTCGCGCCTAGTTTGATTGAAGCGACGTCGGATACTGGCGCCTTTGTTATGTTTTCCGGAATCTTGAAACGAGTAGCAATAAAGCTTTCCAAGATATGCAACGACTTGCGTTTGCTGTCCAGCGGTCCACGCGCCGGCATGGGCGAACTCAATTTGCCGCCCATGCAGCCAGGGTCTTCAATCATGCCGGGTAAGGTAAATCCCGTCATCCCCGAGGCGGTAAATCAAGTGGCCTATCAGGTCATCGGCAACGACCTGGTCGTCGCCATGGCCGCGGAAGCTGGACAGCTCCAGCTTAACGCCTTTGAGCCGGTGATCGTTTACAACCTGATGAGCACGTTGCGCATGTTGACCCGCGCCATTGAGATGCTAACGGACCGTTGCGTGCGTGGCATTACCGTGAATCGTGAACATTGCGATCAACAGGTCGAAGACAGCATTGGTGTGATCACGGCGTTTAGTCCGCATATCGGCTACGAGAATGCCACGCGGGTGGCAGATCGGGCCTTAAAAGAAGGCCGGGGTGTGGTGGAGATTATCAAAGAGGAAGAATTGTTGGATGGCGGCAATATCGACGCGATCATGCATCCGACAAATTTGACGGGACCTAGTCTGTTGCTGGGCGCGAGTTTCGACGAAGCTGATAGAAGTCATACCCATCTGATCTTCGATCCCAATTATGTGCCGCCAGATACTGATGATTAGGGAGCTAAATATACCGGCAAAAAACGATCATCTAATCTCGCCGCGCAAGACTGCTATTTAGCATACTATCGATTTGCCCCAGTGCTTCCGGCATAGCTTGTCGGAATAAGTCCTTAGAGTTAGCCGGGAATGTTGCTGGGCCGTTTTCCGAGGCTAATTGCGGTGTGGCGTCAATTACGATTTTTGAAGTCTTTGGCGGCTGCCGTAGCGACGGATCCAGCGGTATACCGGCCGTATCTTGAATAACATGTGTGGCAGGATGCGGCTGCCAACGCGCGCCAAGGGTTTGCCAAACCTCATCCAAGTTATACGGCGAGATTTCTTTATCTACGACCACCACCACCTTAGCTAACATTTCGCTTTCCGCGTAGTCGCGACCGGCAGCGATTCCCTGGCCAGGCTCTTGCTTGTCGATGGCAATGATATGTACGCCGGCGGCCTGCTGTGGCACATGAATTGCAATCAGTCCTGGAATTCGGTCTCTGTACTTCACCAGTAGAGAAGCTTCTCTCGTGACACCGATGGCATTGCGAATAATTCCTGAATAAGAATTGAGAAACCAGGGTCGACCGCGATGGGTCACCGCGGTAACGTCCATGAAAAAGTTTTCCGGCTTGGATTCGCCCATTACGCCATAGAATTCGGCAAACGGCCCCTCCGGCTGGGTTTCTGTCAAGGAGATTTCGCCCTCGATGGCCATTTCGGCAGTGGCAGGAATCAACACTGGGGAGGTTTGCGCGCGCACCACCGGCACTGGTCGCCCGGCTAAACCGCCGGCCACACCCAGTTCGGTTTGCGACTCGCGGGCGATGGTCGACGCCGCGACGCCATATGTGATGGGGTCCACGCCCAGCACCAGGACTACCGGAGCGGTTCGATCGCCGCGGGCCTTCATCGCTTGAAGAAAGCGCCAACCTGCTTGGCCCGGCTCGGGATTGACGCTAATGCGTCGCGGCCCCTGCAGCTGGCAACGGTAGACACTGATTTTCGCGCCAAGCTTTGGATCCTGGAGTAGCAGACAGCCCGAGTTGATATAGCGGCCAGCATCGCCGGGATTGGTTTTGAGAAAGGGGTAGGTCCTCAGGTCTATAGAATTCTCGTCAAGGCAGACTTCTTTGACGGGTGCATCGGACAGGGGAACCTCAACGGGTGGCAAATGCGGGAAACCATCCGGTCCATGCAGCCCCGCGACCTTTTGCAAAGTTGCACCGTAAGCTTCATGGGGCGCATTGTATTCCCCGATACCGAAACACAGTGCTTCGCCGATCCATGGGCCGTAAGCCCCACCGATTACGGGCCCTTGAAGCCAGTGGCCGTCAAGCTTCACGCGTTCAAATTGGAACGCGGGTGCTTGGTTATAGCGATAGCGTTCCATGAGCCGGTATGCAAAGGCTGTGCTTTCATAGGTATCTTGATCGAATTCAGTGACTCGAAGCACTAGGCCGGCATTGTCTAATGCCGAAAGATAATCACGCAGACTTAAGAAGGGTCCAAGTGAAGGTCGAGCAATATTCACGCCGAGTTCCTTTTGCCGATCACAAAACTAACATAGAAAGCATTTTTCGAACTGTTGCAGCCAGCTTTGCGTCAAGATGAGCATCGCTTCGCTAAGTTGAGATTGCACTTGACTCTCGGAACCGTCTTAGCGCAAACATGCAGAATCCAGAAAATATACAGCCGAGTATCATCAAATCGATGGCTGGCAAATAGCTCTGATTCGCCACGCGCAGCATGCCGATAGCCTGGGTGCCGCCGGCACCTGCCATGGTGTCAACGAAAGTAAAAATACCCAAAATCTTGCCGTAGGCCTGACCCGCAAAATGCTCGGCAATGACCAATTGAATCATGGAAAAGGCGCCGCCCGTCCCCAGGCCGTAGATGACCGCGTACGCAAACGTCAGTGGCACGCTATTGCCGTCCAAATTGCGGAGCAGCCACAGTCCAAGGATAAAGTTGCCGATGCATACCAGCATGACATGGACTTTGTTTAGCCGGTCACTCAGGTAACCGAATCCGAATTTTCCTACGATACCAGCCCAGAAGAATATGCTGAAAACCAGCGGAATTGTGTCTTTGCTAATGCCCAGATCTTGGCCAAGATAAATCGCTTGATGCTGCAAGACGCCGACAATACAAAACCACAAGGTCGCCGTGGCGGCGACAAGCAAGTAAAAAACAGGCGATCTAAGAGCCTTGCTCAGTGTCGGCCCGGTTTTCTGCATAGAAGCTGTTGGTTCCGCCGGCGATCTACTGTCACTATTTGTGGCTTGTATTGCGTCTCGCAATGGCGTTTCTGGTCGATCGCGAACCAAGAATATAAGCGGTAGCATCATCAGTGCCCCGCCGATCAGTGCCAGCAGCGAAACCGCCTCACGCCAGCCGTCATCTATTAGGACTTGTCTTACCAAGAGTGGAAAGATGGCTCCGCCAAAACTTGCGCCCATTAACAAAATACCAACCGCCAGTCCACGACGACGAACGAACCAGCGCGTTAAGACCAGCATATTGGCGACCAAGCCGGCTAGGCCCAAGCCCAAACCGAATAGCACATGGATTAGCATTAGTTCATTGAGCGAAGTGATAAAAGGGTAAAGACCCAGTCCGCAGGCAATCGCGCCGTAACCAATGACCATGAGCAATTTCGGGGAATAACGGTCTAGCAACATACCGCCGATCGGGTGCAAGGCCGCCGCGGTCACGAAGAAAACTGTAGCGGGTAAGGTCACCTGCGCTTCGTTCCAGCCGAAGTCCTTTATTAGCTCTGGATAGATTAGGGGCAGAGTGAAGATTAGGATGCCGTTCGATGCGGCATACAGAAGAAATAGGCCGAGCAACACCCACCAACCGGGATACACTTTTCTGAGCATGGAACTATCATGGGTATGGCAAGGTAGCTAGGCCAGAAGAATCTATGCGCGTTACCAATTTGCGGTCACTGGCCCTAGCGAAGCTCGGGAGTGTTTTGAGCTATAAAGGCTCATGCTTTATAAGACTTGTATTGAGCATCGCGAGCAGATGGGCTCTGGAATCCATTGGAATTCCGCCGTGGCACCCGCATAACTTATTAACTAATCGGTGCAGGAAGTCCGAAAGCAGGCTATCTTGCTGCTGCGAATTTTTCGGGCTCGCCGACTCTAAATCCTAGGATTGGAAATTCTTCGCGGCCAAAAACTGATCCGCGAGCATGAGCCCAGCAGAGCGCCCTATGTGAGCATTCTCTGCGGGCTGGCAGCGCAGGGCCTGTCGCTAAGCCACCGGCGTAATCCCCCACGGTTTGTTGTAAATTTACATCAATCCGAGAAATCACTTTCATGCTTCGAGGGACGGTAACTTATGATAGCCTTGGCCGCTAGCGCTATTCATCGCGCCAACAACAGGATCGGGGGAGTGAGGCAAATGAGACATTCAGTTCGGAAATGTGTGGCGATCACCACAGTAGCCTTAGTAGCAGGTTTTAGCAGTGGTCCCGCATGGAGTGAACAACTAGATGAAATCGTCGTGACTTCAGAGCGACGCGAAAGCTCACTGCAAGATGTACCCATCGCAGTTAGCGCGATGGGAATGGGCGAGTTAGAACGGTTACAAGTTGGTGAAGCACGCGATCTTCAGCGATATGTGCCAAGCCTGAACATGTTTAATAACGTTACGCATCCGAGCAACCTGTCTTTATCTCTGCGTGGTGGTTTGCAGCAGGATGCTTCGCTAGTCGTTGCGGAATCACCCGTGGGTATCTACGTTGATGACATTTATGTCGGCCGGCTCAACGGCAACAACGTGACGCTTTCTGACATTGAACGAGTGGAAGTTTTACGTGGCCCGCAGGGTACCTTGTACGGTCGAAACACCGGTTATGGTGCCGTTCGCTTTATCTCGCGGACTCCCGACGATGAGTTCTGGTTGAATGCAGCCGCGGGCGCGGGTAACGACGATCAGCGACTACTTAGAGCCAGTATTGGTGGACCTTTAAGTGACAGTTGGGCCGGTTCCACTTCTGTACAGTACAAGGAGAAAGGTGGCCAATATTTTAATTTTGATCCTAGCGCGAATACCGAGACTGGCGATGAAGAAAACCTTTCAGTTCGCGGTAAGCTTAGATTCACCGGTCTTGAGCGGCTCGACGCAATTGTTTCACTGACCTACTCCGAGTCGGATAACGATTCGAATCAATCCGTCTTGGGTATTACCCCGGGCATTGCGGATAACTGCCAAGACTTGGTAGGGGATCCGACCCTTCCCTGCCCACCTGGCGTCACTACGCAATTTACCTCGGATGACTTGGTGTTCCCGAATGGAACCAGGGGCGTTAGGACGGCCTGGACAGACAGAGATCCAGCACCGCCACTAAGAAACAAACCACAGGCGAATACCGAACAAACCATCTTGGGCATTACGGTTGCCTACGACATTAACGATGCCTTGACGATCAAGTCAATCACCGGCTATGTGGGCTTGGACGGCAACTTCATGACGGACTTCGCCGGCAACAATGGCGCTGTCGGTGGTTCGGAATCTGACTCCGATCAGATCACCCAAGAGATTCAGTTTCTGGGCAGCGCCTTTGGTGAACGCCTGAAATACGTGGCCGGCGCCTTCTACTTAAATGAAGAAGCAGAGCAACTGTGGGGCTGGAATGCCGGCATACCCTTGTCGCGCAGCACGATTATGGTCGAGACTGATTCTATATCGTTCTTTGGCGAGGCCAGCTATAACTTCACAGAAAACTTGAAGCTCACAACAGGCCTGCGCTTCACCGAAGATGACAAGGACTTTAGTATAGATTTTCAGTCTTTCCTTCCCCCGGGTGGTCCGCTGGCGCCGCCGGCTAGGATTGTCGACTCACAAAAACCAGACGACTGGACGCCTAAAGTTGCCCTGGACTATACCTTCGAAACCGGAGGTGTTCTTGACAATGCCTTGGTATATGGCAGCTATTCAGAAGGTTTCAAAGGTGCGGGCTGGAGCGCAATATCAATAACAACACCGGTTGGTGAGCGCTATAACGCGGAAACCAACGAAACCTATGAGGTCGGTTTTAAGGGTGAATGGTTCGACAACCGGATCCGCACTAACTTCGCCTACTACTTCTCGGATATTCAGGACATCCAGCAAAATGCAACGGTGACCCTGCCCGACGGCAGCCTAGCTTTCCCGGTGCAAAATTCCGGCGATGCTGAGATTCAAGGCCTTGAGTTTGAGATCACTGCAGTCCCTGTTGACGGGCTCAGTGTTTTCTTCAGCGGTACAGCCTTTACCGATGGAGAATACAAGAACTTACGCCCGGGTAGCGCGGCTGCTAACGCGCCGTTCTTGTACGGTATTAGCGAAGCCGAGACACCGCAGACGCCGGATTATTCATTCAACATCGGCTTTGATTACAGCTTCGATGCTCCTGGCGACTTCGTGGGGGATGTAACCATTGGATCCGACTACTACGAGATTGACGATTACATGACCTCTGCCACCAACGATTTTCGCAGTTCTGGCTGGGATCTATGGAATGCGTTTATTTCCGTCGATCTAGGTGAAAACTGGGAATTGAAGTTAACCGGCAAGAACCTGGGTGACGACGATATCGTGACTTCCGGCAGCCGCGGTCTGGGTGGATTCATCATGCTGCCGCCCAGCGAGTATTTGTTGACGGCGACCTATAACTATCAGTAGCTCGAGCTGATCTAAACAGTCAACGAGAGTTAGAGGGCCGCCTCAATCGAGGCGGCTCTTTCTTCTTCTGCCGTGCCATGTGTATCGCGTCGCGCATGATTTCCCATGCGAAATTAGACTTGCGGAACACCAACGTCAGCAGCCGTTTTCACGCGCTGCAGGCCGAATAGGCACGAATACACTTGTACCGGCCTGCGTGCTATTTACAGAGTTCTCGCCCGGGCACAGATTGCTCTTATTCTGGATCCGTCAATCGAATCAAGCTTCAGTTTCGATGATTTACAAAGTTGCCAGCTAAGCCTTTTCAGGCCAGCTGTCCATAAGCAATTGCCGAAGTAACGATTCTGTCCCGCAACACTATCGGTATCCGAAAAAAGGGCATTACGTGGAAGTACCGATAGATCGCCTGAGATTTCCACTTGTATGATCCTGCGGAATGTAGTTGCCCGCCGCGAGCAATGCGCAAAACGGGCCAGTATCCTCAGGATATGCCGTTCTTGCTAGCAGGTAACTGACAAATGTCACCGGAATGACCGGTTTGATAAACCTTCTGGCAAATGGAGTCATTAGAGTCATGTATATAAATTTTTGGTATCCCATCGTACGCAGTGAGGACCTTGGCTACGATCAACCGGTAAAAACCAAAGTGCTGGGCGTCAATCTTGTTAGCTTCCGGGATCAGGATGGTGAAGCTCATGTCTTGAGTGACACTTGTACGCACCGTGGTGGTTCGTTGGGCGGTGCCTGGTCGGCGGGACCGGCGGTGCCGCGCATGGTTGATGGTGCGGTGGTTTGTCCCTACCACGGCTGGGAGTTTGGCGGTGATGGCAAATGCAGAAATATTCCGTCCATCGGTTATGGCAAGAAGCCACCCGCGCGCGCCAAAGTTGATTCGTATCCAGTGCAGGAAAAGTACGGCATTGTGTTTGCGTTTTTGGGTGACGAGCCTGAAGAGAGCCGGCCGCCGTTGCTTGAGATCGAAGAATACGATCAAGAAGGCTGGCGGGCCAATGACGTCCTGGTTCTGGAAGTACCTTACTACTATGAGCGTTCTATCGAGAACGGCCTAGATCCGGCACATAATGAATTTGTGCATCCAACCCATGGCCACACCGCAATTAATCGAGACACCTACCGCGTCCGTGAATATGAAACTGAGGACCATCGCCAGGGTTGGGGCTTCTGGTTCATGGCTCAATTTGATTCTCCACCATTGCCGCAAAAAGACCATGCGACTGCGCAGGGGAAGGATACACCCTGGGGTGAAACGAAAACCGTACGCTCTGATGTTTTCGCCGGTGGTGGCACCTATGGTCCGAATATTATGCCGACGTACATCAATCTCACCGAAGATAAGATGTTTCGGCAGTACTTTTTCGAGCAGCCGGTTGATGCGCACAACACAAGAATATTTTTTCTAAACATGCGCAATTTCCTACTGGATAAGAAGCACGATGGACCGATCCATGCGCGGAATAAGATTATCGCGCAACAAGATATCGATATCTTAGATGAGGTTTATCCGCTACGGACGCCGCTGAGCCCAACGAAAGAGGTGTTGATGCCGGCCGACAAGGCCATCGTGGCTTATCGCTCATGGCTAGAGAAGTTTGATGATATGGGTTGGCGTATCGATATGAATGCCTTCGTCGCGCGGGACGGAGTTGACACTGCTTTTGCTATTCCCTGCCCGGACCGTCGGACTTCCAGCAATTGGGTCGTCGAAGAGATACCGCGGGTCAAGAATCGCGCCGAGCGTAAGAAGATTGAGCGAGCGGCCTAAGACGGCATGCAGATATGCCAGCGCTAGCTTGGGAAAACGCCTGTCTGAATCTCAAGATAGATCCAGCAGTTCGTCATTCCAAGTGAGCGCTGGCGCGAGAATGCTATGTCCGGCTAGCGTATTCGATAATCAGCTCTGCCCTTAGTCAGTGCGCTGATATTGGCCGATCGCAAGAAACTCTTAGCTGCCGGGTCAGATTTTAGGTACGCGTCAAAGAAGGCGGTTGTGACTGATCGCAGTATCTCTACTGCATTGACATCCGGCTCGCCACCGCGATCCGGGTCGCATATCAGACCGCCCAGAAAGTGATCGGCATCGCTTAGGATGAGTGAGTATTTATCGCCCGGTGGGGCGAGCAAAAATACCTGGCGGCGAAAATCCGCGGGCGTGGTATCAGTCAGCGTAAAGCGACCGCGGTCTTTGGTACCTCCGGTTGCCAAGAATGGAGTCTTTAATCCAGAAAAGGCCTGCTCGGCCATTTCCGGGCCGTCGCCAGGTGCGCTAAGGAATACCGCGGCGATATATCGTTCATCGTAGCCCTGGCTGTAGTCCGATAGGTATTCTGGCCGCATATGCAGACCAGTCTTCATTAGCGCCATGCCGGCGCCAAATGAATGACCGGATATGCCGATGGACCGGTCATCGGAACCTGCCGGCAGCCCGGCTTGTGCCTCTATTTTGGCCAGCACATCCAAAACAAAAGACAAATCGCGCAGCCGCTGTGGCACCAGCGCGGGCATTTCTTCTGGTTTTACTTTGTCTTGGTAGTTCGGTGAGTCGGGGTGGTTCGGCGCGATGACGAGATAGCCATGAGATGCCCAGTGTGCCGTCAAGATATCGTAGTTATCGGGCGGACAAAAACCACCATGGGAATGCACGATAACGGAATCTGCCTGCGTATTCGGAGACAAGACTCGAAATTTCACGTCGCGGCCACGTTGTTTATCGGGTATCACTATATTTTCAGTAGTCTTTACCCTATACGGGCCCGGTTCGCGCTTGTACAGCGATTCCTTCGCTGAGACCGATAGTGGGCTGGCGCAAATAGTAGACAGTAGCAGCTGAATAAGTAGAGCTACGGATCGGCGGCGGGGTTCTCGGGAAGGTGAAACAATTGCGAACATATGAGTTCCGTTGCGCTTTTTAGGCAAGCTGGTGCCTTTATTCAAGAAAATTTTGAAATCGGATGCAAGTATTGAGCGGTCAAAGGGGCCGAACCGCAATTTCTAGGGTGATGGCCCAATCCGGTTTATTGTCTCGATTGATGGGAGGTCACCTGTAATGGTTGGCTGTGAGCCTAATTAAGAACTTCGGTTGGACCCTTTGGCCTTTAGAGTTTGCAAAAAACTAATAAACTAATGACCGGCACCAACTTCGTTGCATTAGATTCTCCAAGGCTACGTCGACACTCGTCATAGTCGCACCGCATTTCTTGTCGAACCACATTGATACGTGCAGCATTATTGTGGATGTCCTGATAAATCGCTGATAAATCGGCCCTACGGGACAACGATTCGGTATGTGAACCCATTCCCGAAAATCGGGCGCTCCCCAGCGATTAACGGTTTCAGCCCTGCATGAACATGTAGATCCACCGTTGTCCCGGACAAGGCACCCGCGGGTGGTTCTACCCGAATTGGGATATACATTGTTTCTGATGGCCCGAGCAGCCGACCGTTTGCACCCAATAGCGCAGCCTTGCGCATCAGCCGTCCTGTTTCCTGATTACCTGTAACCGGGGGTACAGTAACTGACCATCCATCCGGAATACTCCCATCGTCAACTTTAACGATCAACTCGGCGTCGGTGGCCAAAAAATTTGTTCCGGCGACGACGAAGTTTCCAGCAGCGATAGATTCGGTCGTCGTGAAGTTTTTGATTGCGACGTTGCTCGATCGCTGTGCCTCCGTTGTTAGCGGCATATCCGTATCGTGCATTATGATCGCGCCGACACACCAGTGGCGCTCACCCCAGCTGTTGGTTCCGATCGGTACTGTCCAGGGCATTGTGACTGTCGTTCCGGACGGGGGCACGTTGACGGTTTGGCTGCCGATGAGCTGTGCGTCCGAATTCGGAAACTCCAGGGAAATACGTGGATCGGTAAAGTACGCGTCGACTCTGACATCGCGTGCTACGCGCCCGGTTTCGTTCTTGATGGAAATTCGAAGGTCAACCGTAGCACCCTGATCGAGTTCCTCGGGCACGGTATCGATATCCGGGCTTACCCAAAACGGTTGAGACCAGCCGTCTCCTGTCCATGTTGCGGAGGGTTCTGTTCCGTCGTCATCAGGGTGATCTCGCAGCCATACCTCACGTCCCGCAGCATCGTGGATCAGTGCGAGCGCGGCCTGCAGGTTTTCCTCGTTGCTCGGTAGGATTTCCGAATCTGGTGGGTTAAAACCGCGGCAGTTGCAATCAACGGGAGGTGTGGCCTTGCGGCAAACGGCTGAATCCGGGCGCAATTCAGGTGTGTACACGGCACTTCGATGTTCGTCCCATACCCAATCTGTCAGAACACCCGAATTCTGTCCGAGGAAGTCGCCATAGTCATGGCCGTGCACACTTTCTACACGCTCGAGACTTCGATTAGATACAGCCTTGAGTGTCTCCTCGCCCGGAGGGTCAGACGTCGTATAGCTCCAGGGCCTCAAATACAACTCGCTAAAACTGTGATAGTTGAACAGCGCTTTCAGGTTGGCGAGACCGTTTAGGAAGTCTCGTTTGACTCGGCTCTCCGGTTCGCTGAATGCGATCGGTCCGCGATACCTCAGATCGCCCATTTCAGACGAGGATCCGACACCCCCAAACTGAAACGACCAGTTACGATTAAGGTCAACACCAAATGTACCGTCCGCATTGGGCCGCATATTTTTTCGCCAACAGCGTTCGGTGTCTCCAGTGTGGGAAAACTCGTACCCGTCCGGATTTGCAACGGGCATGACCCAGATCTGAACGGCGTCGACGTCAGCTTTGATTTCAGGATTGGTTGCATACTCGCTCAGTAGGTGCTCGATTAGGTACAGCGCCATTTCCGTGGCCATCCATTCGCGAGCGTGTTGGGTCGCGAAAAAAACAACATCTCCTTCGTCGGTTTCGTCAATACCGACGTTGTCCGAAATCTTGACGACGCGCATATCTCGTCCTTCGAGAGACGTGCCGACGGAGTGTACGCTGGCAATTGTGGGATGAGTGGCCACGAGTTCATCAACGAAGGTTGATATTTCAGACGGAGAATGAAATCTATCGTATTCAACAGACCACGAAGCGTTCACTGAACATGAAATGACAATCACGACGAGCCAGGACAGCGCCTTCATGGGGCTATTACCGATACGGTAAATCCCTGATCACGAATCATTTTGATCTGGTGATCCAGCGCTTCGCCGAACACGACATAGGTCGGACGAACTTGATCAATAATCAGGTCAACGTCGTTGATCAGGAAGTTCAGTCGTTTTAATCGCTGCAATCCCGCCTCCGTCGGAATAGGAATTCGAATTGTCCTTGGCCTCGGTTCAGTTTTGGCGATGGCACCGATCCTAATACCGGTTCTTGCAAGCGCACGAACAGCACCAAGCTTTCCCGTTACGATCTGATAGTCGACTTCCCGATGCAAGAAGAGCAGGCCATACTCCATCAAGGTTTTCTCGGACACCGAGTTTGGCACGCGAACAGTTCGTACGTAGAAATTGTAAGGATTGGAGTCTGCGACGGTGTACTCAAAAGAATCCAGCTCGCCCAAAGCGGCCTCGTTCGCGTGAAAGAAAAGTCGGCCGTCTTTTATCTTCAGCGGTTCGATTTCGGTTGCCTGAACTACTAACGCAGCTTCGTCAGCATCGGCAACTGCGACCGAAAATATCGGTCGTGAGTCATCAAGGTCAAGGTTTGGGAGAGCGCCCAACTGGCCTTGGACACAGGCACCAAGAAAGAACAGCGCCATCACGAACGTCGCAACGCGTAGCAATCCGGTTCCAAGCATCATCTCTTAGCCCTCGCAACGAATTATATCGCACGGTCGGTCGCTTAGCTTGCTCAATACCTGGATGCTATGCGCTGGGCATTCCAGCTAGGCGGATTAACCGCGGAGCCGCCGCCTATTCAAGCATTCGATTACCTGACGGATCGCAACTGAGCCGCGAGACGGCCACAAAAAGCTCAGGTTTATCGCTGCACACCGGCGTTGCAGGCCGGAACACGCAATGGGACAAGATCGAACGGCTGGTCGGTTTATGTGGAAGCCCATCTTAGGCGCTGCGCATTTCTGGCCGAATCAACATGATAGGTGAAGAATTATTGTGGACGCCCTGATCACCTTGATATGTACAGAGTTATTGTGGATGTCCTGATAGTTTGTGTCCTGATAGTTTGATAGTTTCTCACTCAACAAAGGAGGCTTATATTTCCTATTCGCCAGAGTTGCCCGCTGCTATGATCGTAGCCCTGAATCAGAGCCACGCCTGATGTGGGAAATTGAGCATGTCAGGCAGCTTCCCTGGTGGTGATGCAACGGCCATACGTTGTGAGTGATTAACAGGCGATGTTCTCCCACGGACTCTGAAATATGCGAGCTTAGGCGGAGCCAGCGGCAATTTGCTCGGCGAAACTCGGGGAGTTCCAGTACATTTTCCCGGAATACCGGGAACGTCTGTCCGAGCAGGGTGCTCAGGAAACTCCCTCCACCGCCAGCCGCCCTCTGCTTTCTGGGAATCTACAGGGAACTCCAGTCTGTATCAGTTGCCTGTGGTCACCTAATTGCCAATTCGCCACAGACAGGTTTTTTGTGGAAGCTGGTCGTGAGTAACGCTCATTTGCATCATGCGATTCCGAGGTGTAGTCTGATATACCCAATGGCTAGTCGGCTTCAGCACGAGCCGGGGTTTGGCAATCATGGCCGAGCAGTTTGACGGAATTGTCACAATCGCTGCCAATTCAGGTGGCACACCAGTAATCACACTCAATGGCGCAAGTGGCGAAATATCTGCCGGCGCACGCGGCCGTGACGGCGATTTGACGTTGCGGGACTCGTCTTCGAGAGTGCGACTAGTCGCCAATGCCGAGAACGGTACCTTGATTTTAAAGGACGCTAATGGCAGGGATTCCGTGATTTTTGATGCCCGATTTGGACTACTCGATCTCGGCGCAGTCGGCAACGAGGGTGACTTTAGAATTCGTGATAATAACGGCACATTTGTATTTCGATTCGATTCGAATTTTGCCGTTCTCGATGTTGGCGGGTCAGGTAATGAGGGCGATATCCGGCTACGCAACGATGCAGGTGATGTCAGTATTCATTTGGACGGTGGCTCGGGTGATATACGGTTGCACGGTGCAGACGTTGCCGAAGAATTCGGAGCGTTAGAAGAAATTGAACCGGGTATGGTAGTGGTTGCTCGGGGAGCTGACGAGGTTCGTAAGGCGGACGCGGCGCATGACCGGCGCGTAATCGGCATTGTGGCCGGCGCTGGTGGTTTTAATCCTGCGCTTCGATTGGGAGCCCGACCGGGCGAGGATCGTGTACCGATTTCGATCACTGGTCGCGCATATTGTTATGTCGATGCTTTACATGGTGCAGTCGACATCGGTGATCTGCTGACCACTTCTATTACACCCGGGCACGCGATGAAAGTTGGCAATCTGGAGCAAGCGGCGGGAGCAATCGTTGCGAAAGCGTTGGGTAAACTCAGGCAAGGCACGGGAATAATTCCTGTGTTACTCGGCCTGCGCTAGTTGTCGTCATGGCGATCTTAAGCGTTCGCCAAATTGCTCGGGACTGCCTCGGCGTGACTGGCAATATATCCGTAAACAGTCATGTTTACGGATATATTTTTCGCGATGAAGACGGTTCGGTTTTTGGCGCACTGGGAACAAATGACACCTTACCGGGAAGCGGCGCTGCAACAACACGATCACTAAAGCGGCATCTGGAGACCGTGACCGGCGAAGCGACAGATTTAGTGATCATTTTGGTTGATCATGAGAATGACTTCAGTGGCGCCATCGACCGTGACCAGGTTACCAAGACTCAATATGCGATACAGATCGCGCGTGATATTTATTCGCAAGTGAACTTGGGTATACGCACAATTCTATGGCAGCGCATACCGTCCACCGACGCAGGTACCTACGCGAATATTCAGGATCGAGGCGATGCACAGGACCTTACTGATGATTGGTCGGGCCCTAACGGGGGCATAGACGTATTCATGGTTCAGATGATCGCGGATGCCGGGGGTTGGTCGAACCGCAAAGGTCCGTGCAGCAAAAAATCGAAACGCAATCTTTCTGGGGCAGTGGTCGAATTATCGAACAGTCGGCGATTCACGGGCGTCTTGCTTGCACATGAGGTCGGACACTACCTGGGGCTACGTCATGGAAGTTCCCTCAGCAATGTGATGGGCACCGACACCGATGGTGATGGAATTGGCGAAATAAACATGAACAGTACCGGAGTCACAACCAGCCAGGGCAATACAATGAAATCTCACTGCTCCGTTCGTGACCCTTGCTAGGGTACGTTATGGCTTCGCAATTGCGCTTTACGCCAAAAATTCGGAGCCTCATCGGGCAGGATTATCTTGCCCGTCCCGATGTAGGTCGTCTAAGTCGGAAGCAAAGCGCGGAGTTGGCATTTCTAGTAAGCGACAGCTCACCCGTACCAGAGGGGGTATCGAGGGCGCGCGCTATCGGTACACTGTGTAAAGGCGCACCCCCTACGGTGGCGATTCCCGTTGCTGCAGCACTGGTTGTTGATAACAAGGCGTCGCGAACTGACCGCATCGCTGCTGTTAGGGGTCTCGGCATGATTGCGACGCCAGAGGCGGAACGGGTGTTGCTCCAATCGTTGCGAACCCGTAACACTCGGGTTCTTCAGACAGTGCTGGCCACACTCGGCGAATTTGCCGGTCCGGATGCCGGCAAACGACTCGCTCGAATGAACCCGCCGGATGACATTCCAACCTACCGCCAATGGGTGCTCGCGTCGACGCTCATTGCATACCGCAACGACAAAGCTGGCGCAGGTCTTCCGGAATCATTGTATGTTCGCCGCCGTGCTGGCTCAGCGAGCAAAATGTTGCAGCTTGCCGCAAGTACAAGAACTAAGAATGCCACGACCAAGGCGTTAGGAAAATTTCGTGGTCCGACTTATGGCATAAGGTTCGGCGAGCGAAGCCACCGGTTGACTTGTGATGCAAATAGGTGGGAAATCCTCCTTGCGAAAGAGCTCGGTGCGCCGACGACCCAACTTGAGCGCCTTTTCGAACAGCCGCGTGTCGCAGGAATTTTGGCTCAGTGGACGCCTGATCGTGAAGCGCTCCAGTCGCGGATGATTTTGCTTACGCAACCAACGGGTGATCGCGTGCGGATTGACATCGCGCGCCCAAACGGCGAGGCGCTTTACGCGGGCGAGATAATTCGCAGACGAAACGTCCTTGCTTTTCGAATCTCAGATACCGCACATATTGGAGTGGCGCCTGTAAATATTGACGGAACCGTTGACAGTAAAGGTATAAAACTCACCCGTGCGATTTCCTTTCGTGAGCGCATTAACGTTCGAACAACACAATCGGCAATCTAAGTGTGACGTACGTCGTCCGTACCTGTCTGTGGTGAATTGGTAGTTTGGCGGCCTCAGGTGTGTCCATCTAGACCTGTCCCTTCCAATTATTCATCCGAAACCAATCAAGCGGCCATCCATGCATATTCGTGGTGTAGCCCGCCTACCCGAGGGAATCTAATCACCCTACCCTGACTCGTTGAACAGGCTGGCCTCAACTCCGGCGCACCCTTCTCCAGAGACAGATGAGTCCGTGGCGCACCCCAGAGCGGATTGTCTCGACTCATCTCCCGGATCAGCTGGGCGAGTTCTGAGTTGATTCTCGGCCGACCGGCTCGGCGAAAGGGTGATGGCCCAATCCGGTTTATTGTCTCGATTGATGGCATGTCGCCTGTAATGGTTGGCTGTGAGACTAAGTAAGAACTTCGGTTAGATCCTTTAGCCTTTAGAGTTAACAAAAAACTAATAAACTAATGACCGGCACCAACTTCTCAAGAATCTGAAATAGTGCTACCCATGTCTTGTGCTAACTTTTGAGCAAGCTCGGATACATATCTCACCATGGCAACGATTAATCCCGATACCCTGCGCGCCATCTACCAAACCATGGTCAACATTGCCGAGTGCGATGCGGCCATTCAACGCGGTCTAAGTGCCGGCGAACTCCAGTTCCAGTATTACCCCTGTGGCGGACAAGAGGCCATTGCGGCCACCGTGGGTGTGGCGCTGAAACCCGATGACTACATGGTGACGACCTATCGCGGGATTCACGATATCGTGGCCAAGGGTACGCCGGTGGCGGAAATTATGGCCGAGATGTATGGCCGCTCATCCGGCACATCGAAAGGCAAGGGCGGTCCGATGCACTTGTCGGATCCTAATTCTGGCTTGATGGTGACCACGGGCATCGTTGGCGCGGGTACGCCCATTGCCAATGGCCTGGCCGTGGCCGCGCAACTGCGCAAGACCAAGCAAGTCACGGTGGTTAGTTATGGCGATGGCGCGGCGAATATCGGTGCGGTGCATGAAGCACTGAATCTGGCAGCCGTTTGGCAGCTGCCCGTGATTTTTCTGTGTCAGAACAATCAATATGCCGAGTACACCTCCCTGGCTGACAGCACGCGCTCGTCATCCCTGGCGAAACGCGCTGACGGTTATGGCATGCCGGGTGTGGAAGTTGATGGCGGTGATCCTGAAGCGCTTTATCCCGTGGTCTGCGACGCCATAGCGCGGGCTCGTCGTGGTGATGGGCCCACGCTGATCGAGGCTAACTGCCATCGCTTGCAGGGCCATGCATTCGGTAGTGAGCAGACGCATATGGACGCCAAAGCCTTGGAAGAGGCCATAGAAAATGCACCCATCAAAAAAGTACGCGGACAATTAATCGCCAAGGGTATTGCTACCGAAGACGAGCTCGATGCCCTGCAACAGACCTCTAGAGACGCAGTGGATGCCGCCATGGAAGCCGCCCGGGCTGCTGCGGTACCGGCGGATGATGAGCTATATACCGATGTCTTCGCTGATACAGCGCATGTACCCGATCTGGGTAGTTTTCCGACACCGAATTCGTCACCCGTTTCCGGTGATCGCAAGAATATGTCTCTGTGCGAGACCATTAACCACACTTTAGATCTTGCTCTAGCCGCCGACGACAGCGTCTTCCTCTTAGGTGAAGATATTCATGATCCGGCGGGCGGTGTGGTGAAGGCCACGGCCGGCTTGTCTACGAAGTACGGCTTGGATCGTGTACGGCCGACACCGATCTCCGAGCAGGCGATTGTGGGTGCCGCCATTGGGGCATCCTTGGCCGGCATGCGGCCCGTTGCGGAGATCATGATTAATGATTTCTTGGCGGTTTGCCTCGATCAAGTGGCGAATCATGCGGCGAAGCTGCGCTACATGTCGGGCGGGCGAACTAATGTGCCGCTTACCATACGGACCATGACCGCCGGCAATGTCGGTAGTTTTGGTGCCCAGCATTCACAATCTCTGGAGGCCTGGCTGACACATATTCCGGGTTTGAAGGTGGTCTTTCCCAGCACGCCCCATGACGCTAAAGGTCTGCTGACGGCCTGTATTGAAGATGACGATCCTTGCGTCTTTTTCGAATCCATGCGGCTGTACTTTACCCCGGGAGCCGTGCCTTTAGCGCCGTATAGAATTCCCTTGGGTTCGGCGGATGTAAAACGCGATGGCGATGATTTGACGATATTGTCCTATGGCTGGGCCGTGGCTGAGGCAATGGCTGCCGCCGAGACTTTGGCCGAGCAGGGTATTGGTGCTCAGGTGGTCGATTTGCGCAGTTTGGTACCGCTGGATAAGGAAACCATATTCAATGCGGTGGCGAAAACGCGTCGCGCGCTGATTGCACATTCCGCCGTGACATTTTGTGGATTCGGGGCGGAACTCGCCGCCATGATCAACAGTGAGCTGCACAGCGATCTTAAAGCACCCGTGGCTCGCGTGGGTGCCCGGTATTCGCCCATCGCGTTTTCCCAAAGCCTGGAGGCACTGCATTTTCCGAACGCTGGGCGAATCGTGGTGGCGGCAGAAGAAATTCTAAAGTAATCATGACTTGCCCGATTAAAGTTCCCCGCGAAGAATGTCCGTAGATCTAAAAATTCCCAAAGCAGCCGTGTCCATGCAGAACGGCACGCTGGTTGAATGGCTAGTACCTGATGGCGCGGCGGTTAAAGAAGGCCAGCCCATCTACAACCTGGAAATTGAGAAATCCATTATGGAAATCGAGGCGCCGGCCTCCGGTACTTTGCGCCAATCGGGTGTTGCCGGCGAGGAATACGCCGTCGGCGATGCCATTGGCGTTATCGATTAGCTAGAGCTCGGTTTCCTGCAGTATTTTGCCTTGGGGCAATACCCAGGAAAAACGCCCGTACCAAGCGCCCGTGACGTCCTGAGCGCCCAGTCGCTGCAGACCAGAACTCAGCGGATGACCGAATTGTATGTGGCCCCGGCCTTGCCAGCACTCATGCACAGCAAATTCTTGTAGTTCTACCCATATGAGCTGCTGCAAAGCTGGGTAGTCGGGATCAGGGCTGGGGATGTGGCGCAGCATGGCGAAGTCCCCACCAAAAGGCAGGGTGGACGGATCCGCGGGCTCGTCAATGACCATGCTCAGTTCTAGCATGGAAACGCCGGAGCGATGCAGACTACCGGATACTTCATTGGCTGACTTGTGCAAGATATCGTCATCGCATAACAACTTTGGCATACCGTAAAGCTCGCGGCCGGCAAGCAGTGCGGTATCCGTTGAGGTCCAAATATAAGGGACGGTTGTCGCTCGGCGTCCTTCAAAAGAAACTTCCTGCAGAATGGCGACTTCGTGGTAGCGCAGTGAGTGTGAGAGCTGCGAACATTCTCCGACGAAGGCGGTTAAGCGATTATGATTCGCCGGTTCTAGCGGGGCGGGCGTAATTCGCTGGATCTCATCACGCTTCGCTTCAAATTCCACCATCAACAATTCTGCGCTGAGCATGGGGAAGGGCGGGCCACCGAAAGGTGGGCTCCATAGCGGCATTAGATGGTCGCGCATGACGTTCAACTAGCTGGCGGAGCGCCAGGCTTGCTCGACTTGGTCAACATTGACCAGATAAGCGAATAGCATGCCCATGGATTTTATCGCCGCCGCGTGCCGATCTGCTTCATATTCCGCCACGGCGTCTTGCACCACGAAGCTTCGGTAGTCGCGCTGGCTTGCATCGCGCACCGTCGTCTCTACGCAGCAATTCGTGGTGACGCCGCAAAAGACCAGGTCGGTGACAGCCAGTCCCTTGAGGACGGGTTCCATGCCGGCGGCATAGAAGGCGCTGGGCCGGTTCTTATCAATAATGTAATCGCCAGACTGGGGCTTAAGCTCGTCGATGACTTCGACGTCGTCGGTACCCGCCATCAGGCAACGGCCCGTCTTAAGATCCGGGATCAGTTCGTTCACCATCAGGCCGCCGTCGGTGAAATCGGCGCGATAAACATAGCGGGTGTAAATGATAGGGATCCGCGCTGCTCGTGCGGCGGCGATCAGGCGTGCGGAGGGCTCGATGGCGGGTTGTAAGGCTGATGCGGGTAAGCCGATCTGATTGACGGAACCGGTGTTTCGGCAAAAACCGTTCTGCATGTCGACCACAACCAGTGCCGTATCTTTTTTGCTAGGTCGCATGGCTATTCGGCTCCCGTTGGTTCCTTCACTAACAACTGCGCTAGATGCAAAGTGTCGGTATGCGGCCGCACCGAAGTGATCTTGCCCGCATTCACGGTAATGCACATGACATAGTCATTGTCATAGGCGCGTCCGTCGCGGGTCTTGCCATGCGCGGAATATTCCACGGCCACCTCATCGCCCGCGCTAGTGACACCACGCATGTCGATGGTGAAGCCTTCGGGATCGAAGGAGGTGAACATATCGTCACAGATGGCAGTTAGCGCGGCGCGTATTCCGCATTCGCGCTCGTAGGGCAGGGAGCGAGCAAACTGCCAGCGTCCATCTTCCGCGACATACGCCATGGCAGCGTCTATGTCCGCCTCCCAGAAGCTACGCAAGAAAGCCAGGGCGATTTCCGTAGCCTCATCGCCCTGGCTCATGGTGGCGCAATTCTTAGCCTAGTCGCCCGTTCTTGCACGTGCGGTCAGCAGCCAGGTGCGCGGCTCGCCCGGATAAACCGTGATGAAACCGAAGCCGGCGAAATCGAGGCTTTGCACGAGGTATTCCTCGTCGGTGCAATTCCGGCATGACAGACCAAAATAGAATCGGCCATCGCTGGTCTGCCAGCCAATCGAAGCATCGGCAAGTTTTACATCGCCAGACCTCGCCAAGTCCGTATTCTGCAAGTTGGTGAAGTGGTCTTCGGTGTAGGCATAGCTGCCGTTGGCGATGATTTCACCCATGCCGACGGGCTGCGTATAAGTTAAGCCGAGCTTACCGCTCCATTCCGGTAGTCGCTGCAATTTGCTGCCGACGACTGCGCTGGCGGTCGGATCCACGTCTTTGTACTTGCCATCTTGCCAAGCGAGGAAGCCATAGGCGTCCAGCTTGTCCGTTAGGCGTAGCGTGGACTCAACTTCAATACCTTTGATCTCCGCATCGTTGGTTGCAACGATGAAGTTGCCCGCGTCCCCGGTCCCAGTATTGAACAGGTCCTCGTAGTCGTAGTAGAAAGCTTCCGCATTGATACGCGCGCGCCCGTCCCAGGTTAGCCATTTTCCGCCAAGCGCATAAGAATTAATGAACTCTGGACGAAAGGTCTGAACTTCGGTGGGCTCATTGGTCCGCGCGCTCCAGCCGCCGCTCTTAAAACCTTCCTGATAGGTCAGGTAAAACTGCAAGTCATCGGTGACGTCCCACTGCAGGCCAATTTTCGGTGTGAACTCTTCAAACTCCAGTTGTGTGGGCGTGCCCAATGCCATGAGATCAGCATTGCTAAAATTTGGGAAGCCGTTGTTCTC
The DNA here is from genome assembly GCA_965221985.1 of Gammaproteobacteria bacterium. Taxonomy (GTDB): domain Bacteria; phylum Pseudomonadota; class Gammaproteobacteria; order Steroidobacterales; genus J054. The sequence continues at coordinate 3,503,228 of OZ244928.1, read as the reverse complement.
AAAACCGGGTGTTCCGCCCGCCGTGGCGACAATATCGACGTTCTTATCATCTTCGGTATACCGGCCGCCCAGAATCAAGGACAAGCTATTAGTGAGGGAATAGGTAAACTCCGCGAAGGCCGCCCAGCTTTCGGTATCGACGTCATACTCGCGGCCCAAGAATGCAGGAAACGTCCCGAAGTAATCGCCAATGAAAGAAAAACTCTCCTCGTCGAACCAGAACAATCCACCAACGTAGCTCAAACGCTCATCCAAAAGGCTACCGGTCAACTTGAATTCTTGTGACAACTGATCCGAATCATTGATGGTGTAGAGCAAGAATATCGGCACGACCTGATCGGTTAGATCCAGATTCCATTTCTGATAGGTATTCCTAAACGACGTAATGGATTGCAGGGCCATGGAGTCATTGATATCCCATTCAATGGTTAGATTGACGCCATCCGTTTCACCTTTATTACTGGTATCGGTACCGCTGACGGTGGTAAACAAATCACCTAGAGCTGGGCGGGTAAGGCCCGATACATCAATGGCGTAGAGCCCTGCTTGATCACTGCGGGAGATGTCGGCAGTAAGCTGGACATCCACAACATCCGTTGGCTGCCAAAGCAAGCTGCCCCTTAGGCCCCAGTAATCGCGGTCGTTGACTTCGTTGTTCAGAGTAATGTTATCGGTATAGCCATCGCCTTGTTCTATCGCCGCATTGAAGCGTACCGCGAGCTGGTCTTCTACGATGGGAATATTGATGCCGCCCTTGATATTCCAGCGGTCGAATTCGCCGGCAGAGGCTTCACCATTCGCTTGAAACTCATTGTCAGGCTTGCGGGTAATTACACGAATGGCGCCTGCACTGGTGTTGCGTCCGTAGAGTGTGCCTTGTGGGCCCCGCAATACCTCAACGCGTTCCACATCAAACAGGCTGAAATTGTTCACACCTTGGCGGGCCACGTACACGTCATCAACATAAAACCCCATGGCGGTATCCACCGTAACAATGGATTCCGTGGTGCCAACGCCACGCAAAAATACGGTTGTTGCCGTACCTTGTCCGATATTGTTACTGCCGACCAGATTGGGCACGTTGTTGACTATATCAACCACGTTAAAGGTCTGGCGTCGTTCAAGTTCGTTGGGGTCGAAAGCGCTGACCGCCACTGGTGCGTCTTGCAGCGTGCTCTCGATTCGACCAGAGGTTACGACAATATCTTCCAACACCTCTTGGGCCGGCGCTTGGGCTAAAAGGCCTAGGCTAATAGCAGCGATCAGTAATATACGCAGACGCCACTGTGGGCCGTTTGTATGTGAACCGGATTGCATGTTCATCGCTCCTTTATTCATAAGTTTCGAGTAGTTCCGCCGTATGCGTGGTCGTCCAACTCGGGTTGTAGAAGTAACCCTTGTTAATCTCGACCGGATTCAATGCCAGCAATTCTTCATTGTCTGACGCGCCGAACGTAAAGTCCGCGTCGCCGGAAAAAACATTGATGGCCTGTGGATTCTGTACTTTGTTGCGGATTAGTTGTTTCACCGCGGGTACCGTGGGTCCCATGGCCGGAAAGTAGCGCACAGAGTACAACCAACCGAACGCGGGCGCAGCAGTATCCGGCTCGCGTTTGCGCAATTGCACGGACACGTCCACCAGCCGGTAGCCTTCACGATCGACGATACCGCGCACCCGCGAACCCACGCCAATGGGTTTAACGGTGGGATGCAGGGGTGGGACCCGCGTCAGGTGAATGCGTGCGAGTTTTTTGGGCCAGCCAAAAAATTGTCCGAAGGTCATGGACCAATCCTTGGAGACCCAGATGGCTGTGATGTAGGTTCCCGGCTCGCCGCGATAAGAACATCGGACCGCAACGACGCCTTCGGTGTATTGCGTGCGCTCGGGATTCTCATAAACTAAATCCGGGTTGTCGCCCGGGATACTGAAGAGTTCGTTGACGATCACAAAAGCCCGGCCTTTCGGATCGGGTTTCAGCGGCGCGGGCAAATACTTTGCAACTTCGGCAACATCGGCGCGATAGTCGACGAAGATAAATTGCCCACCGTAGTGGTGTGGGGTCGGCGTCACTAAGGCGCTGCGGCCCTCCGGTGACAGTGGAATGCTATAGCCTTTTAGATTCAGTGTTTGCGTGGCTTCCGATGCCGCATTTGCCGCTACGGCAGGGCCGAGTGCAAAGCCCGCGCTTGTGGCGGCCGCACCGCCGATAAAGGCGCGGCGATGACTGCCAGCTTGGTTCGATTTCTTATCCGCCATGATGTTCTATCCCGCTTCTCCGCGCATGAAGTGCACCCAGAATGAACCGGCGCCCGTACGAACCGGAATCGCTGTGTTCTGATAGCGGTCCGAGTACCAAAATGCATACCCAGCGGCATGGTCGGGCCATCGAGACACAACGTATAGATCGTAAGGCCACTGCCCTGCTAGCACTTCGGTTTTTCCGTCAATCTCAAATGCAATGTAGTAAGCACCCTGTTCTTTCACCATGGGCAAGATAATGTCGCGATACTGATCCATGCGGGTCTCGTCGCTACTGCTACCCTGAATCACCATGTAAGCGCGGGGTCCGCGACCCTGCGGTGGCGTTACCGATGCCCGGCTAGGGATCTCGAGCATTTCGGGTAGTCCTTCGGCGGGTAAGCCGGGAGCCGCAAGGACCAGTGGCATTTGTCCAGGGATGCCTTCGAATGCCGCGCGCTGCGCGGGCTGTTGCCAGAAATCATCCAAAGCGGCACGGCCCAAGAATTCGAGTAACAGTACCGAAGCCGCGGGTGAGCCGACCTCTAATGTCTCGACATTTTCCGCAGTCTGCAGTGCCAGTATGCGTGCTGTCGGTCCGGCCACAAGGGACGCAACGACTTCGAAGTACGGTAACGGATCCACATCCGCTGGTATTTGCACCAAGAGGAAATGGGGAAGATCTTCAGTGTCGCTCATGAGTTCAAAATTCCAGGTCTCGCCGCCTAAATTTTCGGCTGAACTTTTTTGGGCACTGGTTTTCCATGCGGGACGCCATAATATTTTCTAGAGCAGTTTGGCTACACCTCCTGGGCGTGAACTGTGTAGGCGCGCCAAGCCAGCCGGCGGCTTGCAGCGCTACCAGCCTAAGCTACCCTTTTGCCGTACTCGCATATTCCAGAATCTTGCGATTTGGGTTGTTGTGCCAGTGCGACACAGCCGCTTGAATCCCGTTGACTTAGGGCAATGCCGGGTGGCACTGTTGTGGCACGAAGGGGAGGTATGAACGAATTTCGCTCTTACTCCGAGTACTTCGAACTCGGCCCGCAACGCTCCTATGTCGAGCGGAACCGGCTTTGCGGCATCGCGGAGGCGAGTGTCTCACGTCTTTCGTGTAATCCGCCTGGCGAACACCGCAGTCCCAAGGTTCCCGAAATGCTATTGATCCTGTGCGGACCGGGTTCCTACGGCATGAGTTATGACCTAGGTAACGGTTGGCGGCATACCAGCGTCGAACCAGGTGATCTGCTTTTGGCGCCCGCAAACGAAAGCTGTCGTTACATCACCGACAGTTACTCGAATTTCGAAACCATTTCATTGCCGACTCGATTTATCAGCGAGTGCTTCCGCGAACTAGACTTGTCTTCAGTCGGCGATTTTGCTGCGCTACATGAACATAAGTTTCGTAGCCGGAGTCTTGAGCGGCGGGCACGGACGCTATTTTCCGCGGCCAGTAGAACAAATTCCCATGACCCTATCTTCATCGACCAAGCGATCGTGATGTTGCTGGAAGAACTCAGTGTCTTGGCCGGGAATTCGCGCCGACGATATCGCGAGCTGCGTTTGGATAAGGTAACGGCAAGACAGATCTATCAGTATATTGAATCTAATCTGCAGTACGAGATTAGTTTGGCGGAACTGGCATCTCTTGCCGGTTTTAGCGTTGCGCATTTTTCCCGTGCATTTAAGGTGACTGTCGGTAAGTCACCCTATGCCTATGTGCTAACGGCACGTATTCAGCGCGCGAAAGCCATATTGCGCGGTAGCGATAAGCCCATCGCCGAGCTCGCATTGGAATGTGGGTTTTCTAGCCAAGCACATTTGACGTCGATGTTTTCCCGTGTCGTTGGCACGACACCGGCACGTTTTCGTAAGGGTTCATGATGGACTCAGCGCCCCCCTCGCCAATCATCTCTCCGCAAGAGCAAGGCATTTATCAATTAGCCTATCTAGTGGAGGATCTTGAGCAGTCCGCGCAACACTGGGCCGAAATGACAGGTGCCGGGCCGTTCATTTTGTTCGACCCCTTTGAATTCATTGATCCGATTTACAAAGGTTCCCCTTGTGCGATCAATGTTGGGATTGCCTTGGGCTTCTCCGGTGAGCTTTGCATTGAGTTAATCAGCCAGCACGATTCCCGCCCATCCATCTATTCCGATTGGAGGCGCGAAAAAGGCTATGGTCTACATCATGTCGCGATACTGGCCGAGGATTTCGCGCGGACCATGGCGGGTTATGCGGAGCAGGACCTGCAGCCCCTGTTTACCGGTGGCTTTGGTGCCGATACGCACCTAGCCTATCTTGATACCCGGGCAAGCATGGGGTGCTTTTTGGAGATCGTCGAGCACACGGATTTTGTGCGGACGGCCCTTGAGGGTATGCAGGCCAGTCATCGAAGCTGGGATGGCCGCGACGTCTTGAGGTCCTTCACGGCATGAGTTTGGATCTCGGCCGGCGCGCGTTTCTGCGTGTCCTTGCGGCTGTTGGTTTGGTCGTGTCGCCGGGGCAATCCGTTATCGCTGGCGCGGATGGCGGTGATTCCACGCACGCTTTTTTGACCAGCTTGCTGCGTCGTCTTTTCCCCCATCCCCAGGTGCCCGTGGAGCGCTATGGAGAAATTGCCGTTGGATTGCAGGGCATGGTGGGCGGTGATCCCGCGCTCATGGCGTTGATGACACAGTTGCATGAGCAACTTGATGTGGAGGGCAAGTCACCCTGGTTGTTGGCCGATGCGTCGACGCAAGTTCGAAGACTTGCCGAGATGGAAGCTGAACCTGCTTTTCAGGCCTTGCGCAGCTTGGGAAGTATTGCCTTCTATAACTCCCCACAGGTTTGGTCCTATTTTGGCTACGAAGGTCCGTCGTTTGCCAAGGGCGGCTATCTCAATCGAGGTTTCGACGATTTGGATTGGTTACCGGACCCCGGCCTATGAAGTTTGCGCACGATGACGACGGCGTGGTCGTGGTCGTGGGTTCTGGAGCGGGAGGGGCCACACTTGCCCATGATCTCTGCGCACGCGGTGTTAATGTTGTTTTGCTTGAAGCAGGGCCCAGGATTGAACAAGCAGAGTTTCGTAACGACGAATTTTTTGCTTACCAGCAGCTGACCTGGTCGGATAAGCGGCTGGCCACGGGGAACTGGCCGGCCGCACGGTTTATACCGGACGCGCCCACGTGGATCGTTAAAGCGGTGGGCGGTTCCACCCTGCATTGGAACGCGCTGAGTTTTCGTGTCCAGGACAGGGAATTTCGCGCGGCTTCCGACTACGGAAAGATTGACGGCACGAGCCTTGCGGATTGGCCACTGCAAGCAAGCGACTTAGATCGCTACTACTCTGAAGCAGAGCGGCGCATGGGTGTCACGGGCACGCACGATATCGAGCCTCATCCGGCCAACAACAATTTTAAAGTTCTTTATAACGGCGCGCGCCGTATTGGCTATCAGCAGGTGAGTAATGATCGCTTGGCCATCAATAGCGCGCCGCGCGATGGCCGTCCTGGATGCATACAAATGGGTTTTTGCAATCAGGGATGCAAGATCGGCGCAAAGTGGTCGACCTTGCAGGCCGAGATTCCAAAGGCCGAAGCCTCGGGCAAACTCGACCTGCGGACCGATGCCATGGCCCTGCAACTGCTCGTCAACAAACACAATCGAATTGACGGCGTGCTGTATGCCAATGGTAAAGGCAAGCAATACCGGCAGCGGGCCCGAGCGGTATGCGTGGCGGGCAATGCAATAGAGACGCCGCGCTTACTGCTCAATTCCGCCACCCACCGCCACCCTGATGGGCTTGCTAATGCATCGGGACAGCTAGGCCGAAACTATATGCATCACAATGTGGCCATCGCCTTTGGAACTTTCGAACGGCCCGTGCATATGTACCGGGGAATAACAACCCCGGGGACGGTATTTGATGAAATGATCCATGACCCGAAACGGGGTTTCGCCGGTGGCTACTTGATCGAAGCGGTGTCTCTCGGATTGCCCTTCATGAGTCAGCTTGTGGCACCGGGTGGCTGGGGGCGCGATTTTGCGCAAATTATGGATCGTTATGATCATATGGCGGGCGTGCTACTCAACGGTGAGGATATGCCGCGAGAAACCAACCAGGTCAGCCTCCATGACTCGGAAAAAGATCAGTTCGGCTTGCCCATTCCAGTCATCCATGTTGATGAACATGACAATGAAGCCGCCATGCGCAAACACTTTTATCGGCAGGCTCAATCCATATTCGCGGCCGTTGATGCCATTGATTTCCATCAGTCGCAACCCGCGGCGGCCACCCACAATTTGGGTACCTGTCGCATGAGCGCTTCGCCGGATAAAGGTGTTGTGAATCAATGGGGTCAGACGCATGAAATCGACAATTTGTTTGTGTCCGACGGCAGCCAGTTCACCACCAGCACTTGTGAGAATCCGACGCTAACTATCGTAGCGCTAGCGATTCGCCAAGCAGAGTACTTGGCTGGCGCCATGAGTCGACGGGAAATCTGAAAGCGGCGCGTGTTGTTGGGACTATTTCCCACCAAAGTCCTTTTCTTTTTCCTCTTGATTTGCCACCGTAGTGCTATACGTAACTAGCTTAGAATATCCACACGTACTTATGGATAGTAAATCATTGCCTGCATTTGAAAGAATCCGCTACAAGCTGCGCTACAACTCTTGGCCCCGCCTGCTTGTAAATGGACTCAAACGTTTCGGGATCGTAGTCCTTCCCTATTACTTGTTTCGCCGATCCCTAAATTTGCCGGCTCAAGCCGTCGAGCGCGGTGATTGGGAGCTGTTGGAATTGGGGGCTGACGAAATGCCTAGACTGGCTGCCTTGCCTTTGGTGCATGGCGACGAAAAATCCTATCGAGATCGAATTCAAAAGGGGCAGCGAGCTTTCGCATTGTGCCGTGGTGGCGAAGTAGGGGCATTTTGTTGGATGGACCCGGTGCGCTGCAGTTATGCCGGTGAGGGATTTCAATTGCAGGACGATGAAATCTACCTATACGATATTTTCACGGCACTTGAATTGCGCGGAATGAATCTTGCGCCATTGCTATCTTCTCTTTATTCAAAACAGCTCCACCAAGAGGGTTATCGACATGTCTACAGTGTCGTCGATGCCTGGAATAAGCCATCCTTAAACTACATACGCAAAATCGGCGCGCGCGCGGAGCGCAAGAACCTCTATATCAATCTTTTCGGCATCTTTAAGCGCTCTATTGTGCTGCGCCGTTTCTAGGCTTGAAAATGCGGGAATCTTCAGAACGCGCTAAGGCACCAGTCCCAAGGCCCGCAATCCGTCGCAACGTCCATCGCGATACGGCTCGTTAACGGCGCGGCCTTCATCCGCATAGCGCATGAAAAGCGGCGCGCCCCTGGAATAGCCGCCCCAGGCATTGTCAGCGGGCCGACCATCGGCCATGCCCACCCAGGCCGCTTGCAGGCTGGTCGATAAGGCTCGGTCTTGCGCAGTGGGGATGACGTTATAGACATCAAAACTGTCAAATAAATAGCTCAGCTCAATACCGTGAAAGGCGCCAAATAAACTAGATACCGCGGCCGGCCATTCATCATTGAACGTATACAGGAACGACGGCATACCGGGCGCCGCGGCATTGGCCAGGGCTTCGGCCGGGCAGGCCACGTTGATGTCACCAACCAGCTGGATGTAGGCCTCTTTGGCGTTGGGAAAGTCGGCGGTGGGGTAGACGCTGTAAACCGCATTCGCCTGAGCGCCAAACAGACTATTGAGAACGGCCCGATAAATGGTGTCGTTGGCAATGAGCGCAAGGGCCAGGAAGACAGACACTTCGTCGCCGTTGGCGCCAACGAGCAGGGGGATGTCCCCATGGGTGCCGGCGGCGACGGCGGCAATGGGTTCGTCGGTGAAATAAACCCCGTCCACGTTCGGCAAGGTCGGTGGTACACCCAGGCCATAGCGCGTGAGTCTGGGCATCTGGGTTTCCGCGGCGATGAGATCGGCGATATCGGTGTCGCGCAGGCACTGCACTACGTCCGCTTGGCCGCTGCAGCCCACTCGGTCGGTAATATCCTCGCCGATGGAAACGGCGCTGGGCGCATAGGCAACGGCCTCATTGAGCCGCATGGCCAAACCGCAGGGGGCGCCCAGCACTCCGGCGGCCGACATAAGTCCATCAGCCAGCGGCGAGGCGAGTAGCATACAGACTGCAACGCCACCGGCGGACTGACCCAATACGAAAGTCCGTTGCGGATCGCCACCGAATGCGCGTGCATTGCGCTTAATCCATCGAAGGGCTTCGATAACATCCAATAGCCCATAGTTGCCGCTGACTTGGTCGGCACTTTCGGCGTTTAGCTCGTTCAGGGCGAGAAAGCCGGGCACGCCGAGTCTATAGTTCAGAGTGACGACAACGGCCTGGTTGTTGCGCGCTAGTCTTTCACCGTCATAGATGGGCAGTATGCTGGCGCCTTCGGTAAAGCCGCCGCCGTGAATAAAGATGATGATGGGCAAATCGCCGGACTTGTCGGGTGTCCAAAGATTTAGAGTCAGGCAGTCTTCAGAACCGGTGAGTGTGCCTTGATTGTCCTGGGCACAGACAAAGCCATCGCTTAACGCGTCCCTAACACCGGTAAAGGACTGAGCTGCTTGCGGTGGCTTGAAGCGTAGCTGACCCACCGGCGGCTGGGCGTAGCGCACGCCTTTCAAGCTAAGCAGGCCAGACTGTAGTTCGCCTCGGTAGATGCCCTGTTCCGCTTGTACTTGATCGGGCGGCAGCGCGTTGGGACCAAGCTCGCCACCAACCTCGCTGCCGTCACCACCGCCGCCGCCACAAGCGGCCAGCAGGTATGCAAGAGCCATGTACAGTGCCCGCCGAGGGTCGTATCTTTGCATATTTTTCACCCGGCCCCTATGGCTGACCGCGTTCGACCACGCATCAATCGCATTGTAGAATCAATACATTATAACATTTCACATTTAATCTTAAATGTCAAATATTAGACCGAAAGCTCGTTCGAGGGATCTGTCCGCGCTGGAGACCCGGCGCCTATTGCTGGACGTGGGCATGGACATGATTTTCGCGCAGCCCGCCATTCTGGCGACCTCCGTAATAAAGGTGACGGACGTGGTGCGGCGCGCGGGCGTCACGGCGGGTGCGCTATATCACCATTGGCCCAATCAGGATGCTTACCGCCGCGAGTTGCTGGACGAGATTTTGCGCGACGACCGGTTCGCGGATTTTTCCGCGCTCACCAGCCAGCTACAAGCTTTGTCGCAAGGTACCGCTGGCGAGGTATTGCATGCCTTGAGTCGTGCGATCCTGATGCGCAACCTCAACAATCCAGCCATCAAGGTAGTGATGGGCTTATGGGTCGAAGGCGATGCACAGATGCGGGCACACGTCGCCGAGGCATTTGCTTCATCCGACGTGCAATGGGCGCAGATTGTCAGTCTGTTCCTTGATAGCTATGGTCTGGAGGTCACTCCGCCCTTGACCGTGGAGCACCTAGTCTCGCTAGCATCCAGCTTCGTGTTCGGCTTTAGAGTTCGCTTCGATGTCGATCCGGAAAAAATGGATTCCCTCGTGTTTGGTAAAGATTGGGAGGCTGAGGCCGCGATAAAGCACCTAAAGATATTTGATATTGCTCTGTTGTCTTGGTTTGCGAGCTTGGTAAGAATTAAGCAGCTGGCAAATCAGCCGAATGTTGAAACTGCGGATACTGAAAATCCTTGGCAAAGGCTGGTTAAACTTTATGAGTTGCAGCCGTCGTTTCCAGAAAGCGCTGATTGAACTGCCCAATTGTTCTTAATCGCTGCCACTCGACTTATGCCGAGCATTGCGCCTAGTTGGCTCAGCTTTTCTTCAGGGGCTTGAAACACTCTTTGCATCCCTGAGCAATTCCCAAAGCTTAATGGCGGCCTCGGAAACCTTAGCCTCGGGCTTGGCCTTGCAGTAGTCCACGATAACTGCCGAAAGACTGTCGAAATCCCAGCCGTGATCAGCTGGCAGCTCGGCGAGTATGGCATCGATATTCGCGCCGGTTTTGGCATGAATGTATCCCTGAGCCCAGGTCAGCACGTGGTGTTGCATGCCCATAGGGCCGTTGTAGTGCATTTCGTTAAAGAGCTCGCAGTCGCGGGCACCGATGTCGGCAACACCCGCCATACCGGGCCGCAATCGGAGTTGACCCTCATCTGCCAAGACCATGCTGCCACTCGCGAGGAATAGCGCCGCTATTGCCAGATTACGCATTACCATTCGGCAATCTCCGATGGTTTCTTCGGCGCGCGATAGATGAGTACGGCGAGTACGGTGAAAGCAGCCGTTAGCGCCAAAAGCTCGGGCCAATATTGCCGTGGGTATAACCATATTTCGGTCATGAGTCCCCAGCCCGATACGATCTCCACGGATATCCATAAAATGTTTGCGGTTGGAATGCCATAACGCACTGCCGTGGATGTGCGACGGTATTTGAGCAAGCGGCTTAGGCAGTAACCGCCCCAGGTTATGGAGATGAAAACCGTCGCCATCTCCGCCGGTAAAGCCTCTTTTCCGTAGCCGACGAAGGCCGGATCAAAAACGAGCAGATTCCAGGCATAGCAAAACCAGGTAACGTAGATGGTCTCCATAAATGTGATGATGGCGTAGTTACGGTCACGCGCTGTTTTGGTGCTGGGCCCGAGTCCTTCACGTAGGTTCAGTTTTTTCTGGAACCAAATAAAAAAATTACAACGCGTGTCTTTATCAAATATGTAGAACACCAGCATGAACATCAGCACGCCGGTGGTCGCCGTCATGATGAGATATTCAGGTTCCGTGGAAACACCGCCATCGACCCGGGGCATCATTCCAAAGTTCTTGCGGCCATAGTACATATAGAACAATTCAACCCAGGTCATCCAAATAACGATCCCGGTGAAAAACCCCGTCCAGGTCGCAAAGTTCTCGTTCTTGGACTTCACGCCATACCACAGCCAGATAATGGCACCGGCGCCGATAAACAGTTGCGCCACGTAAGTTAAATCGTGACCAAGCGCTTGCTCGATGGCCCGCATCAGCGCGTGGGCCAGGCCAATGCCCAGCAGCATCGAAACCAGCGCGAAGATACCGACGATGGGTGCCCGCCAGAGTTTTGAGCCCTTGGCCTTGGGGGGTGGGCCCGGTTGCAGCGCGTCTGTGCTAGACATGTCGACTTAGACCGTTTCGGCGATTAGAATCGTGAAGTATACATTGGTGTTTACATGATTCAATCAGTTCCAGCTAGTCGCCACGATTGCCGCCAATCGACGGCCGTATCGAAGCGGTGGAGGATTACCTAAATGCCAGAGGGCGCGGCGGTTGCAAGAATAGGCGGGGCCAATTGCGGCGCTGGTCTTAACGGCAAGCGCGGGGAAGCCGCCGGGAGAATTTTGGCTGCTGGCGGACGCTTGTTCGCCAATCGCGGCTTAGCGCAGGTCAGCGTGGAAGATATTCTGGCGGAAGCTAAAGTTTCGCGGCGAACCTTCTATGCATACTTTGCGAATAAATATGAGCTTGTTGCCAGCTTGATCAATCCTGCTTTGGCGGAAGGCGTCAGCTTACTCACCGAGGTGCGTCGGCAAGATTCGAAACTCTTGCTGCCCGGCATCGTCGATGCCTACGTGAAGCTGTGGAATTCGCACCAAGATGCTCTGTCGGCAATCGAATCCTTGGAGTCGGATGTGATGCCCTATATTGAGATGGGCCACAAAAAGTTCGTCGCGGTGCTAAAGACATTGCTTGATTCCGCCGCGAAGGCTGGTGAGCTGCGCAATGACGACGCACAATATACTTTTCAGCTGATCACTCGAACGGCGGTGCCCTTGCTTAAGGTTTATGCTGATCATCCGGACGGTCAAGAATTGTATCGGGCGGGCATGTTGGCATTGCTGGGAAATTCAAAGTAGCAGTATGGCGGCGGTTACGCACTGGCGAAGGTTTTGGTCCCGGGCCGGACCGCCCGATCGCGGTCCGTTGCTGCTTTGACCACCTAGATTGCGTCTCAAATTAGCTTACGGGGCCTGCGGAGAATCTGCTGCAGCTAGGCCTGGAAACCGCTCGAATATTTAGCCCGAGGCACCGGTAAGATTTCGGTCAGCGTTCAGCACGCGTTGCACGAAATTCTTCACGAGTTCGTTGGATTCCGGTGTTTCAACGATCGATTTGATAACGCGTTTAAGCTGTCCATCTCCGTCGGTATATTTTTCGCCAAAAATTGTCAGTCTTTCTGCCAAGGTGTCGCGGTCGAGTTCTGGATGAAACTGGAAGGCCCAGAATGGTTTGCCCGAAACTCTAAAAGCGTGGGGGCAGGCGGCGGTGTATGCCAGAAGCTCGACATTGAACGGAAGCCGCGCGGCACGTTCCCGGTGTACGGAGACGGCGAAAAATCCGTCTGGCACGTCCCGAAATAGCGGGTCTTGAGCAGCCGCTGACGTCAAGGACATGGGTACGGTGCCCATCTCGAAGTTATCAGCATCCCGAACCAGTTTGCCGCCGAGTGCGACCACGGCGAGCTGAAAACCGAAACAGGAGGCGAATACCGGGATCGATTGCTCAACGCAATAGCTTAGAAGCTCGCAGGCGGGGGGCACGAACGGATAGCGTTCAGGCTCCATGACGCTAGCTTCACTCGCTCCCCCTACGAACAGCGAGTCATAGCCATCTAGTACGCGATGATCGAAATGGCTCTCGTCAAACACGTTAAGTACATCGATCTGACCAGGGCTGAGCCCGCTATGTCGAATAAAACTAGCTAATTCTTCAGCGCGAACGCGCGGCTCGTCGCGTATTTGTAGGAGCAAAACTCTTGTCATTGTCGCAGGGTAAGCTAAGCCGATTCTGGCGTGAAGGAAAGGTGCAGCCGTATAAATACCAGCAAATTTGGAAAAAGCAATGAGGGCATGTTCATGGCTCATGGCCGAGAATTACTGAACTACTCACGAGGACTGAATCCAGGGATAAGCTAGCAAAGCTCTAGATTGGGAACCGCGGGCTGCTGGGGGGCGGTGGGTTGTGGATCTTTTGCCGAGAAACCCCAAGGTTTGCCGAGGCACATATAACGCAAGGCCTTGCGGTTATAGCCGCACCACGCGATTTGCCTTCGGATTTTGCGCGTTGATTAATCACGGCCAATCGTGGGGCATCTATTCAGTTTTTCTGGGAAATTGAATCCGCAGGTCTTAATATTACCGATATGAACAGAGATACATCCGTAAAGTTGGCACAGCAAGCCATCAAGTTGAAAAACAAGCGGCTCGTTGATGCCGTCCTCAGGATTCGGGCTGACCGGGAGCAGCCGAAGCAGCCGAAGCAGCCGAGTAAGTCCATCGAAGAATTGCCGCTGATCGGGGTAACCTGTTCTACCGGTTGGGAGTGCTATGCCGTTGTCGCGGAATTGTTGAAGACCCAAAAATATCGAGTGCGCGCGCTTTACCGCACGCCGGGCACGCAGGCGGCGGAACGTCTGGATCGATTGTTAGCTGAGACCGAGGCTAGGCATCCGGGCCTGCTCACCCTCGAGTCCGGTGTGGATATGAACTCCGCTGAGAAATTGACCGCGGCATTTCGGCAGTGCGACGGTATTGTTCTTTACTGCACGGCCAACGAGGCCAAGGCGGGCAAGATTACCAATCACGGTAACGATCCCGTGAATGGCCGGGTTGCGTTCATGCGGCAGGTTAGCTCGGCGCTGACCGCCCTGCAGGCCAACCCGTCGGTTAAGCAGGTGATTACGCTGGTTTTTCCGCCGGATAAGGTTTCGGGTATTGCTGACGATTACCCTGAAGTACCGTGGTGGATTCGTCAGCGCTTGCTGTTTTCGGATTTTCTCCGCGACCAAGGTATCAACGTAACTTGTATTCACCGCCCGGCCTATTACTACGGCATGCATCGGGTGGACTACACCAATACTTTGCAACAGCGCGGACAGTCGGCAATGTCGAAGAATATGATTAAAGAAAACAACATGCCGGGTATTAACGAACCCGATTTTGTCGTCAATTGGGTTGATGTTCGGGATGTGGGTAAGTGGTGTGGCACGGTGTTTGAGTACCCAGAAGTATTCTCCAACGAGAATTTTTCCATTGCCTCCTGTGCCATGTCAGGCCACGAAGCCGTTGCGACGGCTGAGCGCACCAATAAGCACGGGACTAAGTTTGCCTACAAACAATTCCCGCAATGGGTCATGAAGATGCTTAGCATGATGACGGAAGAAGTTGTATACCCGCTGCGATATTCGCAGTGGTACAACGATAAAGGCAACGGTTACGACTTTGCGAGCAATGAAGATCTCGCCGACTTGGAGAAAATTCACCCGCGCTGGAGTTTTGAGAAGAAGCTTGAAGATTGGGGTATTACCGAGATCAAACCTAGCAAGAATTAGTGGTCTTGGAGCAAGAAACGACCATTTGTTTAACTGATGACGGGTTTCTGCGCTGACCCGAAGTGTTAGCCGCCATACTCTGTAATGCCGGCTAATCCAAGGCGTGGCACAACGCCCGCAGGCGTGTCTTTTGCGCCGGTGCCGCTATCGATTTCGCCGTGGGTTTCGCCGGTTTCAAGATCAACTTTCGCGGCCATGCCCGTAAAGAAGTTGGTGGCCACGAAGGATTTTTGATCGGCACCCGGCTGGATCATGGCCCAGCCGTAACCCGGTAGGGCGTAGCTGCGCAATACCTCGCCTGCTTCATTCAGCACTTCGACCGTTTCACCCCGCGTTAGTAGCAAGCGGCCGTCGGCTAGATAGGCGACGGCGATCGCCCATTCTCGATCCATGACGCCGGGTTTTGTCTCACCGGGGCAGACTTTGAGATCGGGCATTTGCTCACCTGTCTTGATATTGAAGCGCATGACGCGTTTGCCCGTTTCGGTCGTGTAGGTCACGAACTCCTCGGACGGATGCAGCGTCATGTGCGTGATCCCTTTGAAGTTGAAAGGTTCCGCTGCCGTTTCCGGATCCCACTCGTTTAGTTGCTTGCCGTCACGTCTAAATCGGTATAGACGGCCCTGGCCAATCATCCCGGTGCCCGGGATTTGGCGAATACAGGTGCCTGGCGGTGGCGTGTCGCCGTTGAAGTAGTCCGCCATCAACAGGCTGCCGTCTTTAAGGAAACAAGGGCTGGCCAGGCCAACTTCCGCGTAACGCACTTCGGGTAGGAGCTTGCCGGAGGGCGCGACGGTTAGAACATGATGGCCCTGGCAGTCGCAGCCCCATAGATTGCCTTCGGGATCAAAGCGGAGGTGGACGATTAGGTGGGAGGTGAAGGGAATCCACAAAACACCTTTGTACTCGAAATTCCGATCATACTGAACGATCCGGCCGACCCCCGCATGGTTGTCGTAGGGGTTGTTCAAATAGGTGCAACTAGTAAAAATATCGCCGGCCGCGAAGGGCAACATGGTATCGACCAGTGGTGGCGTGGGCAGTGTTTCTCCGTCCCATCCGGCGTAGATACGCTCGCATATGTCTGCGGGCACGGGCTTAATTGCCGTGGTGTCGAACTTGGGTTGTCCCGTCGTTGCGTCGTCACCTTTGACAGTATCAATAGTGCTGTTGCGGTCGTTCATATTTTTTCCCTTTATCGATTAGGCGACGAAGCCAAAGTAGTAGAGGGGCGGTGATGTAAGACCCGCCCCGATCATCGTGACCATGCCGGCGCGGCCCCAGAATCTGTGCTTCGAACTGAAAGCATTGGGTTTTGGGGGATTGGCGAATTTGATCAGCGAAGCAAGAATTAGGCCTACCCAAATGAAGCTAGCCAGTACGGCGAAAAGGGTGTGGATATAGATCGTCCCATTCAGAAGAACAGTACCTTCATAGATGCCACCCTTGGTTAATTCGAAAATGCCGCCGGATGCGGACAGGTCATACTCGAAGACAGCTACGACGATGGCGAGGGTCAGGCCGAGAGCAAGTTGGATTTTGCGGTGACTGGCGTAGTCATTCTTGTTGCGGGCTAGTTGCCAAGAAACAATCAATATCGGTAAGACAATGATGAACGACAGCGTCACGATGTCGATCAGCACATCGGCGCGCGTGCCGAGGAACCCCGGTGGAAACATGGTGACTTCTCCTTAAGGGCGCTGCTGGGCTTGTCCAGTGGATTTTCTTACGGCGCCGCAATATAGGCTTAATAGGACATATAAGTACGATTTAATGCCGGTTTTGTGGAAAATGTCAAGTAATACGCGGCTATTTTTCTACATTTCCAGGGGCCCTTGCAATGAATAGGACAATTATGTCCTAATTATGCCGTGAAGCAGGGGAATAGCTGCGCCTTCTAATTGCGGATTCCGCACGGTTTGAGCGCAGCCCCTAACTCTCGAATTGAACTCTCAGAACTATCACTCAACCGGCTTTCGCCGATAGGGAAGTAGACAGCATGTATATAAATTTTTGGTATGCCATGGCTCGCAGTGATGAGGTGCAGGATCAGCCTTTACAGGTGAAGGTTCTCGGGCAAAATTTTGTGTTGTTCCGAGATAGCCAGGGCAAGGTCAATTGTCTAAGCAATGTGTGTTCTCATCGGGGCGGTTCTCTGGCCGGCGGCAGGATCCGGGGTGATCACGTCGCTTGCCCGTATCATGGTTGGGAATTTGATGGCGCGGGGCAGTGCAAGAAAATTCCGTCCGCTGGTGCCGACGCAACGCCAGGGCCGCGTACCAAGGTTGATGCTTATCCAGCGGAAGAGAAAGCCGGACTAATCTTTGCCTTTCTTGGAGATTTGCCAGAAGCTGAACGTCCGCCGATCATTGATATTCCTGAAGTCGATGATCCCGCCTGGCGTTTGACCATCCTCGATTGGGAGATCAAGGCGAACTACGAACGCGCCATCGAGAATGCCTTAGATCCGGCGCACAATGAATTCGTACATCCTGTCAGCGGTTCGGCCGGTGAGCGCGACGACTACAAAGTGGCGCCCCTTGAGCCTATCCCAGCCGACTGGGGCGTTGGTTTCATGACCACATTTGAGACTCAGCCACCCAAAAAGGCAGGCGTTGAGTCCAGCATCAAAGGTGCGGATGCTGGCAGCATGACCGTGGAGGCCGGATCAGGTTTTCATGGTGCCAATGCCATGTGGACCTATCTGCACTTCGGTGAATGGAACAAAATGCACCAATACGTTTTCGAAACGCCCATCGATGAGTTTCACATTCGGGCATTCAATTTGAACTATCGAAATTCCATGCTGGATGAGAAATTCGACGAGATCATAAACGCTCAGAATAAGGTGGTCGCGGGCCAGGACGTGGATGTACTGGAGCCGCTGGAACCAATCCTGACACCCGATACGCTCACGCGGGAAAACATGGTCGAGGCCGACAGTATCATCGTCATGTATCGCGAGCATCTCAAGGAATGGGACGCCAAGGGTTGGCGCATCGATGTGGAGCGAGTTAATGCGGATTATGGAAAAGTGGCATACGCCGTGCCGTCACCCCAGCGCCGCCTTGCCAAGAATTGGGTCCTACCGAGCATTCCGCTGCTAGAAAATCAGCCCGTTGGCCGCGCCGCCACGGGCTAGTTGCTAAACTAGCGG
Source organism: Gammaproteobacteria bacterium (assembly GCA_965221985.1). GTDB lineage: Bacteria > Pseudomonadota > Gammaproteobacteria > Steroidobacterales > J054. The sequence goes on along the minus strand of OZ244928.1, from coordinate 3,485,460 downwards.
CATGGCAGAAACCGCATCTAAGCCGACGCTGGTCAGTACTAGTCCGGCGATTCGCAAACGTGTAGCAGACAACAAGCGGCGTGTTTGCGAAGCGGCTGCGCGGCAATTCAATTCCAATGGCTATGATGCGGCCAGCGTGGAATCCATTGCGACCGAAGCAGGCATCGCCCGTAGTACGTTTTACCGCTTTTTCCAAGGTAAGGAAGATGTGGTGAGGGAAATGGTGATTCCGGTTTTTCGCGATGCACAGAATTTTCTCGAAGCCTTGGATCGTAGTGAACCCGAGTTCATCGTGAACGGCATCGCGGATTGCTATCTGGCCATCTGGCGGCAGCGGCGTGAGGCGTTGGTATTCGCCATGAGCGTTGGAATGGCGTTTTTTCCTGCGGTTCGGGAGGAGCATGATGCGTATGCCGATGTGGTCCTTAAGCTGATGCTTGCCCTTCATGAGGCTCGCATGCTGCGCCACGATGATCCGAATCTGGCTGCGGTCATGTTGGCGCAAACTGCTGTTAAAATACTACAAGTTTGTGAGCACCATCCGCAGTTCGAAAACGTATTTCGCAGCACGCTGCGTGGTCTGCTACTAAAGTGGTGATATCCATCTCATGGAACATGCGATTCAACTGACGTTACGTTGATACGACACACTGAATCTTTAAAAAGGCTGAAATGAATAAACGCCTCGATCGTGATGCTAAAGAGCGTCTGCTAAAAATTGCCACCAGCGCGTCGGTGGCGGTTGCTGTTACCCTGGTCGTTATTAAGGGTATTGCGTGGATTAAGACTGGGTCCGTGGCTATGCTGGGCTCGTTGATTGATTCCTGCCTTGATGCCGCTGCCGCCGGTTTTAACATGTACTTTGTGCGTCGCGCGCTGAAGCCGGCGGACGCGACACATCGGTTCGGGCACGGTAAGGCCGAGCCCTTGGGCGGTATTTTTCAGGCCATATTGGTCGGCGGATCGGCATTCTTTTTGATCGCCGAATCGATACGCCGACTGATCGAACCCCAGGTGCCTACCAATAGCGAGCTTGGCATCGCGATCATGGTTGTTTCCTCACTCATCGTTGGCGGCCTGGTGTTATTTCAACGCTACGTGGTTAAACGCACCGATTCACTGGTGGTTTCGGGCGACGCCTTACACGGTTTCGGCGACATCATGATCAACCTCGGCGTGATCGTGGCGCTCTTCGCGGCGACCCGCTTCAATGCGCCCTTCATTGACCCGCTGGTGGGTATTGTTCTGGCCGGTATATTGCTGCGTGGCTCCTGGGAAATTGCCAAGAGTGCAATGATGCAACTGATGGATGTGGAGTTTACCGCCCAGGAGCGCGAGAAGATTCGCCAGATTGCCTTGGCTAATCCCCATGTGGCCGATCTGCACGATCTGCGCACTCGTCGTGCGGGTCTGACCTCCTTTATCCAGTTGCATATCGAATTGGATGGGGACCTCAATCTATTTCGAGCGCATGAAATAGCTGACGACGTTGAGGCGGAGATTCGGCGGGAGTTTCCCGACTCCGAGGTATTGATTCACCAAGATCCCCACGGTGCGGAGCAGGTCACGCAGTTTCTGCGCGCCTAGCGCACCCATGGTACTCAAGTCGGTTGCGTGACCAGGCTATTTGGCACGGGGTCCCACTTCTGCGCCGAGCCAACCCATACAGCCCTTTCCGGTTTGAATAAACCAGGATCGTCCAGGGAGCCGGCGCAAACGTAGCGATTTTCAGGGTAGCCGTTATTCTTGGTCATCACTGGCGATGCGCATTTCGCACAGATACCGCGGCTCACCGTGTTGCCGCTGTCGGCCTTCGTGTCGGTAAATTTTATCGGACCCTCGCAGGCGAAGTGTTCGGCGGCAAAAATCATGAGCGACGCATGTCCGGAGCCGGTTGCTTGTTGACAATCACGGCAATAGCAGTGGAATGAAAATGCGGGCTCGCTGTTGGCTTGGTAACGCACGGCGCCGCAAGCGCAGCCCCCGGTGAAATTGGGCATGAAAATCTCCTACTAGTTACGCCACATGACGTCTTCGTCGCTTTCGATGGCAGCTTCCAATAGTTGTATGAGAGGGTAGGCGCGTTGCGCCAGGGTAACAATCGGTTCAGGCGCATCATGCCCCTCATCACCATCTTCGATCTTCTCCGTGGTCGATTCGTTTCCCTGGACAGCTACCGCGGCGCGCAATTTCTCCAAGGCATGGGGTAAATCTGCGGCTTTGATTGCGCTGGGGATGGTGCCGGTATGACCCATGAGCTTGATCAGTTTGGCCGCCACATCACCAAACATGGTGATATCGGCATGGGCGTCGGTGTGGAAGGTCACGAGCATGATGTTTACCTTAGCGTCTAGCTTGGATCGATACTACAGGCGCGTATCAAAAAAATACCTAAGTTCGAAATTCTACCTGTGCCGGCTATACTGAGGTCGCCTAAGTTTTCGTACTAAGTGGCATCTAAATATTTTTCAATGGCAATTCGCTAACGCGCAACAAATTCTAGCTCAGCTTGAAAAATCTGGCCGTCACGTTCGCCGCTGGCGGTTACCTGATCACCTGGTGCGAAGGTCTTTAGCGTTTCGGAGAAGCTGCTCAGATCGACAATCTTCTGGTCGTCAATGGCGGTGATGATATCGCCCGCTAGGATGCCGGCATTTGCCGCCGGGGAATCCGGCACGACGGATTCTACTCTGACTCCTTCGCCCTGATAGGCAAAATCCGGGATGGTACCGAATGACACACGGCGTCGATTGCCCGCGGCTGAATCGCGCGTTTGCGTGGCCGTATTGGAAGACACACCTTTGCCGCTTACGGTCAGGGGTTCCGGGCGCTCACTTAAATAGACCGCCGCTTCCTTGACTACGGCCGCAACGCGCATCATTCCGGGCACGTCGACTTTATCGGCCGTATCGCCGGGCCGATGGTAATCCAAGTGAGCACCAGTAAAAATTTGCACTGCCGGGATACCCACGTTGATGAAGCTTTGTTGATCTGAAGATTGCGAGGCACCCGGCACATTACGTGTGGGGATACCCGTGGTAAAGCTCACACCGCGAAAAATGTGCGGCCACTCGCTGGCGGATTCGGTGGCTAGTATTGATATTGCCTGATCACCCAGTCGGCCAACTGTGTCTAGATTAATGACGCTCGTGATCCCATCAAGGTCCACCGGCCGTGGGTGCTCAACAAAGTATTGCGAGCCCAGGAGGCCGGCTTCTTCGGACGTTAAGGCGGCGAAGACGATGGATCTAGGCGGCGGCCCAGCATTGGCGAGATTTCTGGCCAGCTCCAGCAGCACCGCAACGCCGCTGGCATTGTCGTCGGCGCCGGCATATAGGGCGCCGGCTTTGGAATCGGCGCGTTGGTCGGGCCAGCCGTAGCCTAGATGGTCGTAGTGCGCGGTGATTAAGACCGCTTGTTCGGCGAAACGCGGATCGCTGCCGGGTAAATAGCCAATAAGGTTGTGTACTTTGTTTGGCCCGCCTTCGGGGCCGACGTCAACGGTAAAACTTTGAAAGTATTGCTCTTCCTCGCTTGCGGGTTTTAGGCCTATGTCAGCAAACTGCTCAGCAATATATTGCGCGCTTTTTTCCAGGCCTTGAGTGCCCAGTCCGCGGCCTTCGCGTTCCTCGGCGGCCAGCCAATTTACGGTGGCTTCCAAGCGTTCCGCGGAAAATAACGGAGGCATTTCAGCCAAGGCTTGCCGCTTGGGTGGCTTGGCGGGCGCGACGGAGGCTCGTCTTTGGCTAGGTGGGCGCAGGTCCAAGCGCAGGGGCGAGTCGCTCGCTGCCCACTCACCCTTGAGAAAGTTCGCGGGCTCCTCGCCCGCGAAGGCGAGGTAGGAGTACTTCCCGTAGTGGGGCAGTTTGCCGGCCATGCCCACGAAGGCCTGGAAGGGGTTTACGGTAATCCACCCCACGGCTTTGGTGGCGTCGCCGGGGTGGCGAGTCATAATAACGGTTGAATTGTTCGCAAAGCTGACCATGCCGCCGGGTAGTTCTACGCCGCTATCTTTTACGACAACATCTGCCAAAGTGTCGCCGGTAAAGAGCGCCTTGGCCACGCGGTTCTCTGCCCCCAATAACCAAACGGCACGGTCTTCGGGAAGTTCTTCGATTTCATCATCCATGACCACTTCCAGGGACTGATCCGGGTTTTCCCAAGCCTGCAAAAGCTCTCGGTAAGCTTTTTGAGTTCTCTTTTTAGCGGCGGATGGCAACACGGCTACTATGGATGGCTCACCAAAGACTTGCCCGATGGAGGGTGCCGTTTCGCGCGCATCTAGCAAGCGGAATAAGTCGAATTCTGGATCAACGCTCAGCAACAGCGGCGCACTTTGGGTTTCGATCTCAAAGTGCGTGCTTGTTCTTTCAGTCTCGATAGTTTTCGTGACTAGACCGTCTTGAGTTGTCACGGCTACCGGTACCTGCAGGGCAAAGGCGGGTTGTGCCTGGGTTTGGAGTAGGTCGCCGCTGATCAGATAGCTTTGCCCTTGCCGGCTTATACGAATATCGGCGAGGGCCAGATTGGCGGCACCGGTCACTTGCACCCACTCGCGAAAGAAGCGATCTAGGTCTTGATCACTGGTGGCCTCTAACTCAGCTTGCACATCGCTAAAGCTGGTTTTCTTGCCGCGATGTTTCCGGTAGAAACTTTGCAGGGCTTTGCGAAACGCGTCATCGCCTAGCATGCGCCTTAGCGCATGAAACCCCATCAGGGTTTTGCCGTAGCCCACGGCTTCGGTGGCGGCACTATGTCGGGAGCGAAACTGGCTCAGCGGAAAGTCCTTCGCGGCGCTGACAAAATCCCGGTATTTCTTTAAGGTGTCGCGGCGGTATTCAGCGCCTTGGCCTTGCTGTTCCTTAATAAGGTGATCGGCCATATAGGCTGTGAGCCCCTCGGCCCAATTGCCCGTGTCGTAGTCGACGAAAACGGAGTTGCCCCACCAGTTATGCAAGATCTCGTGCGGATAAGACGAGGTCAAGATGAATGGGAAACGGATGATTTGCGAGCCCAGCAGCGTGAACGAAGGCATGCCGTAGCCCGTTTCCCAGAAGTTCTCAACCAAGGCGAACTTGCCGTAGGGGTAGGGGCCAATGAGCCCGCGATACATTTCGATATAGCGGGCGGTGGCTTCAAGATACTTCTTGCTTAGCTTCGCATCGGGCTCGCGCAAATAGATCTCGGCGACGGCCGCGCCCGCGGAATCTGCCGTACGCTGCAGCGGACCGCCCACGAGATAAATTTCATCAACCGGTCCCGCCGAGTCCCAATTCGCGACGCCTGCGTCGTTGGAACTGCCATTGCCCTGGCTGATCAAATGCCAGCCGGCGGGGACTTTGGCTTCGACTTTGAAGCTCACCAGATGCGGACCGAGGTAGGGATACCACAAGGTACTTCCCGCCAAGTAAATGCCGTCCTTGCCAATGCTGCCGGGCGTTTCACGAAAGCCTCGCGTGTATTCTTCGCCTTGGGTTTCTAGCGGTGAATTGATCTCGCCTGCATAGCGAAGTTCTATATGCGCGGCATCCTGGGGCAGCGTGGCGCGATAGCGATGTATGCCCGCCCGTTGGGCCAGTTGAATGCTCGAGCCGTTGATACCTTGGAAACCGGCGGTGCCGGCGTCGTCCAAGCGTTCGATGGGTACCGAAGAATGTTCGATTTCTAAACTAGCACCGAGCAGGAATTCGATAGGCTCGCCGATACGGTCGTCGGGTACTGCCAATCGCAGCTTGACTTGGAGCAGATGATCGCCGGGATCCAAGTCGACCTTCAGATCGTAATGTGCCAGCTCCGCCGTTAGGCCAGTAGCCCCACAACAGATCAGCGCGCAGAAAAAGAGTAGGGACTGCCTAATCGGGCTTGCGCCGGAAGAAAACCGTTTTTGTGATCGTCTGGTTGTCGCGGCCAATGGTCACCTCCGCTCTGTCGCCCCAGTTATAGTTAGCCATGGCTTTTCGTAGTGTCGCCAAGGACTCGACTTTGCTGCTGCCGATGCTGATGAGCAAATCACCTACTTCGAAATCATACTCCGCCGCGATGGAATCCTTGCTGACTTGAATAATTTTGTTGGGATGTTTGCCGATACGTCCGGCCACCGATACGCCTAAGGACGGATATTGAGGCGGCAGAGCAGCGGGTAGGCCCCAGACATAGTTGGCGTAAGAGGCGCGGACCTCTTTAATGGCCTCGCCCTCGGGCGAAACAACTTGTACCGGCACTACGGAGGCGATATTGCCCTCATAGAGGTCGCGGATTTGCCGCTCTGAGCCCAGTCCATAGGTGACGTGTCCCGCGCCGATGAGTACCACGATTATTGCCTCGGGCCCGGCCTCTTTTAACGCTTGGGCGGCGTTCCAGCCCATGACGGCATCCCAGGTTGCTTGGGCACGCAGCATGCCTTCCCATTGTTCTTCGCTGATATTGGCATGCAGTGCATCGTCGTCTTCAAACGATGCTTTGAATAGTTGGCGATGTTCATCGCTGCTGGTGTCGACCCGGATGGGCACATGGCGGCGTTCTTCCTCGGTCAGGCCATCGAACCCCTGTGTCCGGACGGCGGTGACCACATGCCGCGGCGCGTTCACGCCCACCATGCGCAGGCGCTTGTCGCGCGCGTACCGAAAAATGTCCGCGTAATATTCCCAGCGATAACCCCAGCTGCCAAACCAATCGGCGGCATTCAAGAACTCAGCCTCGCCGAGTTCCCCCCGGGTCCAGCGGTCCAGCTCAGGCTGGCGTGTATAGGGGAACATTTCAAGACCGACCAGAACTTCGCGGCCTGCGTCGTGCAACGCACGAATCAGCTGATATTGCGCGCGATGAAAATCCATGTCCGTGTGATTTTCACCAAAGAACAGGATGCCGGTATCGGCCAATTGCTCGGCTAGCTCCGCCACGCTCAACAATTCGTTGTTGCCCGTGTCCGTGATGGCATCCTGCAGTACGGGAACATTTCGATCCCGGCGGGTCGGGTCGCCTATTTCCAGCTGTGTTAGCTCGGCACCTAGCGCAAACGTCATGGTTAGCAGGCTTGCTGCTAGCAGATGGCATTTTCGTAAGGCCGTTGACGGAGTGTTCATTGTTCTAGGCCTGCTTTCTGGTGCTGCGTCTGCGGACCGCACCGGGCAAATCGTTCAACTACGTTAGCAAACCAATTTCCCGTCGACAATTGATCTCATCTGCTCGTAGTGTCTGTGATTCATGCAGGAAGCCGCTTACGTTTGGGCGCGAATCGCCACAAGGTCGCCGCAAATCCTGCTTGCAGGACAACTTCCCCGAGATTACCGAATGTGGGTCCAAAGTTTGCCTGGGGTGCGCCGGCAGCTAAGAACATGAAAGTTGCGGAGGCTAATAGCCAGGGCCAGCCATTGGCGCGCCACAAGGAAAAGCCAACAATCAGACAAACCACACAGGTGACGATGGATGGAATCGGCGGACCGTGACCGGCTAGAGAAACTTGGTCGGGATAACAAAACTGCGGCGGCGGAGTACTACTGGTATACCGCAGCGTGTCGCCCAGGCAGGCGGTTTGCAATTCTAAGCCGCCGAACAGGTCTACATAAATGCCGTAGCCGGACATGCTCAGCATCAGAATCCATAGTCCGCCGTAAATCAGCTTGTTCTTCGTCCAGCTTAACCCGGCGGCCTTGGCAATGAGCCAGCCAACTAGCATCAAGAATGGTGTAAAGGCCGCGTGCATAGCGAAGCGCGGGTAGCTGAGTGTTTCTAGAAATTCGCCTGCGCCAATTCGCGAACCAAAGGCGATCATTGCATTGTCAAAGACCAAGGCCAGGCCAACAAAAGTCACAAAAATGGCGCCCGGCACATAACCGCGGCCCAGCAAGCGAATCAAGCTAATGGCAACGAAGAGATGGGCCAGGGAATAGCCGAGAAAAATAAAACTGAACATGAAACCTCAGTGTTTCTTTAAGATTCTTCGCACTGGTCCAAATGCTTCCATGAATAGACACTGTCGATGTGGATCGTGGCAAAGGCCTTACGCTAGCATCCGCGGGCTGGCATTGCCATTTCGCCGGTTGCCATGTTTGATCTAAATGGCCCAGTGAATCTAGCCGAATTTCCGCTAGCGGGTGCCTATCATTGCTAATGAATGGCTAAGGTATTTGGTGTCGAAAATTCTTAAAGGTCGGCGTCCAAGCCATAAATGCGACCGCTGCCATAGTCGAGTATCAGCAGTTCGCCGGCTGCCGTTTCTGCGAAGGAAGCGATGCTGAGCGATGTGTCGAGTAATTCTAGAGCTAGGCCGCCGCCACTAGCCGCGCCCGAATAGCGGAACAATCGGCCGGTGACGAAATCGCCGTAGACGTAGTCTCCGGCAAGGCCCGCAATATCGTTGCCACGATAAACGTAACCGCCGGTAATGGACCGCCCGAGGCCGCGGCCATATTCGGCCACCGGATCCACCAGATTAAGCGTGGGGCAGTTGTCATTGGGGTAGAGCGTTGGATTGCAGTGCGCGCCTTCACGATCACGCCAGCCGTAGTTGTTGCCGGCGGAAATGACATCCACTTCTTCCCAGGCGCCTTGTCCAACATCTCCGGCCCATAGCAAGCCGCTTTGCTCATCGAAGCTCCAGCGCCAAGGATTGCGTAGGCCCCAGGCAAATATCTCGGGGCAATCGGCGCCACCCACGCCTTGAGTGCATAGCGCGTTGCCGGAGAAGGGGTTACCAATGGGAATTGCGTAGGGTTGGGCTGCCGCGTTCACGTCGATGCGCAGCATCGCGCCGAGCAAGTTTCGCGTGTCTTGGGCGTTGTCACCCGGATCGTTGCCCCCGCCGCCGTCTCCCAATCCCCAGTACAGAAAACTATCTGGACCAAAGGCCAGGTTGCCGCCGTTGTGATTGGTAGCGGGTTGCACCACCGTGATCAATACTTCCTCGGTGTCGGCGTCCAGAGTTTGGCCGCCGTCGGTACTGCTGAAGCGGCTGAGTACTGATGCGCCATCGTCGCGCGTATAGGATAGATAAGCTTGCCGGTCTGTCGCATAGTTTGGCGAAAATGCTAGGCCGAGTAGGCCGCGTTCGCTGGCCCCGCTGTTAACCCGATCGGTGATGTCCAGCACTGGGCTGATTGTGTCGGTGAGGATGTCATCTGCAAAGCTGTGGATGCGCCCGGCGCGTTCCACGACATACCATCGGTCATCACCCGGTGCCTGCATCAATGCCAGCGCTTGCGTGAACGCGGGCAAATTGCTGAAGGCTAAGCTGGTAGTTACTGAGATATCCGCGGGCGGCGGCGGCAGCCGCAAATTTCCATCGTCCCCATCGCCGGATCCGCCGCCACATGCCGAGAGTAACCAGGCGATGGTGACCAGTGTTGTCAATTCAAGATTGCGACGATGGTGCATGGTCCGCTCCGGTCAGAATTTCCTAAATTCCTGCTACCCATCTTAGTCCCTACAACCCGCGCAGGGGCGTGGTGTTGAAATAATCTCGGCGAGTTTGTCGATGCGTGGACCGTTGCTTACTTGATACCTAATCCTCAATCGCCCAGCAACACGGCTTCCACGGGCGTTCTCGGTCTCGGCTGCTGCAAGAATTCGACAACTTTATCGGCGAGAAATTCGCCGACCTCGGGCTTATCGTTCGGGGGGACCCATAAATCCCAGCTGCCTCGATATTGTTCTTGTACGGCTTGATCGGGGTTCACGGGGCCGCGGCTGGCATCATAGCCCAGGTGGCCGAAGGCTGAGACATCATAGGCCAGGGACGGATCAAGATCGCCGCGCGCTTTGTTTTGCGGCGTTTGGCGACGCGGTGGATAGGGCCGGCCATCCGCGCAGCCCCCCATTTCAAAACAACAGGGGCCGGTTTCTTCGGGCTGCTCGGGTAGTGCGCAATTGGTGTTTACCCACACCCCCCAATAATCCGCGAAGGGATGGCCGACGCCGGGGTAACTATCGAAATCGCGTTGCGCGTAACGCGACCAATTCTTATAGCCCAGTTCTTTGGCCATTTGGTTGGGTACTTCCACCAGGTTCAGTACCGAGTCCACCATGATTTGGGGAAAGGCGATGACGATATGTTTGACGCCACGATTCTTGAGGTGATCCAGCGCTTCCCAATAGCGATAGCCCCATTCTCCCGCGGGCATTTGTTCGTTGGTTTCATACAGCCAGGCGTCGCCCAGGTTTTCGCCACGCATTTCCCGGCTACGTTCTAGTTGACTAAAGTTAGGCGGCTTGGGCTCGATATTTGGATTTTCGATCTTACGGCCCATCCAACTACCGACAATATTTCGGACGACATTGTTGGGTAGCGCGCCAGCAATGCTCGTTTGATGTTTTGGTTGAGAATGACGGTGTCGTCGATTTTGGGATCGAAATGTTGATTGTGATTGCGGGTCGCGTGGTTGACCAGCATGACGCCCGTTGCTGCGGGATCGATGTCATCGGCGAAGCGCGCTGCAATACCGTCAACATGAAAATTGGCCAAGCGTGGATCGGCGGATACCGGATTGGGCCGCCCGTCCAAGGGTATTGAGCGGTCACGCTTGGGTGGGCCCAGGGATAGCGTCCAACCCGCCGGATCGCGCGGGTAGGATTCGGTCATCAAATCTGTTGGATCATTGGCCCACCACAAGGCCACGCGCTTATTGTTGGCGGCGTTGTAGTTTGCGACGACTTGTCTGGCGAGATTGACAGCATCCCAGCTTTTGAAAAAGCGCACGCCGGAAACGGTCATATCGATGACGACGATTTCATCGACGTCTTGGTCCAGCAGCCGTTCGATGCTGCCGTCGGTGTCGTAGCGTTCGGGATCGCAGCCTGGCCATTGATTGTTTGGGCCGATGCCACCGTCGGCCGTGCTGCCGCAATAGGTCAGCGGTGTGCCACCGGTAACGCCCGGGTGATACAGCCAGCGGGGATAAACGTGATGCGACGGATCTTCGATGGCGAGCCAACTGGCATAGTCCACGACGAAATCCACGCCCAACTCCGCTTCTCGGCGCTCCAGGCTGTCGCGTAGATGTTGATAGCGCAAGCGCGTCAAGGAATTGGCTGGATCTGGCCGGCCAATGCGCCGGTGTTCGAAACTGTATTTGCCTTTTTCCTTGGGCGCATTGCCAAAGCTGAGCATCCGCGGCCAGATCTTCGGGTTCCAAATGACCTGTTTATAGACCGTGCTGTGCGGATCGTAGGCGAAGATCTGCATGGTGGCGTTCCATGAGGATTCGTCGCTGTGGTCATCGGAACCACCGTGGACCAGGTAGACAACGCCGATTTTCGGTGGCAGCCCTTGGGTCATGCAGCTGGTCAAAAAAGACAGCGCCAGCAGAACGATGCCAAAGATGACAATAGCTCGCTGGGGTCTAGGTAGTGAAACGATTTTGGCGCTGAACATTTCTGTTCCACAGTATAAACTGCGGGCATCGCAAATTCTGTGTGGGGGTTGAAATGCGGTTGATCAGAGTTTTGGGATTGCTGGCCACTTCTTTCCTTGTCGGTGCCTGCGGCGCCCCGCCGGAACCGGGCGTGGTAGTGAACGGCCAGCGCCTGGCCGTGGCCGATATGCACTTGCACACCGGCGCTTGGGACATGATGCCGCCAGGTTTTCAAGCTCGTCTGTCGGAGCGAGTGCCGCGGGGTTTCAAGTGGACCATGAAGCCCGTGTCGGACTGGTTGTTAACCGGTAGCACGATTATTCGTGGACTGGACAGCGCGGGGATCAGTGGTGGGGGTGTGTTTGCACTCTATAGTCCGCACACCACGGGTCTAGCACCCAATGAGTTCGTGGCGGCGTTGGTGGCCGAGAATCCAACCCGCTTGTTTGGCTTTGCCAGCATAAGGGTTGATCAGTGGAATACGGACGGGCCGGAACAGTTAAAGGCCTTGGAAGATGCGCTGACTAATCTAGACAATATGTGGGGTATCAAACTAGCACACGCGCATCAACAAATGCGTTTCGACGATGAACGTTATGATGGCATCTATGAGGTGGCCGGACGTCTGGGTAAGCCCATTTATTTGCATACGGCGACCAGCCCCAACCCCGGCGTACGCATTGAGCCGCCATATACCGATCCCATGTATCTGGAGCGCGCTATCAAGGAATATCCTGATACGATTTTTATACTCGGACACGCCGGTTGGGACAGTTACCGTAAGAAACTCACCTATGTTGATGCCTGCATCGAGCTGGCGAAGCGTTACCCCAATGTTTATATGGAGCCCGGTGCACTCGGTGCGGAACGCGCCGCGGAAGTGCTGCCTGATTTTCTAGCGCGGGTGAAGCGCGCCAATATTGCCGATCGAATGATTTATGGCTCGGATGGTCCGCAGTTTCCGGGCTATGTGAAGAGCCATTTGGACGCTTTTGTTGCCGGTATGTTGGATGCGGGATTCACGGTCGATGAAATGAAATTGATTTTGTCTGATAACTTTACCCGTGTTTTCGGCTTACCGGATTTCGAGGTTTAGACGATGTTAAATTCACGAATTGTCCCCGTTTCGCTAAGCCTTTTGATTCTGAGCGCCATGAGCCTCAGCGCTTGTTCCGAGCCGGAAAAGCCCATGCGTAAGATCTCCGTTACCGGTCAAGTCAGCGCACCCGCCGACGCAAGCGGCAAGTTGCGAATTCGCCTCTATCATGCCTGGGCTTTGAGCGGCGAGCTTCGCCATCCGCTGGAATTCATTACGGAAGTCGAGGCTGCAGCCAATGAGCCCCTGGACTTCAGTTTTGACTATCCCGAGAGCGACGGCGAGGGCTTGGTTGCCTACGCTTGGCTGGATACCGATGGCGATGATGTCTTATGCACACCAACTGTTCGCGCAGATCTTGCCGGGCTGAGTGCCTACGAAGATTTCACCGCCGATGAACTCGAAATTGCAGTGCAATTGACAGAGAACTGTCGCGGCCCGGAATGGTTCTACCCGCCGTCAAGTTGACCAGGGGTCGAACCGATTTGCTAACACCTAGTCAAGCTTCAGTGTGTCATCGATCTCGTCCGCCCAGGCCTTGATACCGCCTGTCAGGTTATGCAGATTGCTATACCCCAAGCGCCGGTAGTGATCCGCAGCTTGCTGACTGCGGCCGCCCAGATGGCAATGAAAAATAATTTCGGTGTCCTTGGGCAGGGTTTCGATAAACTGCATAGCGTCTTGATCCCATGGCCGGGCTATGGAAATGCAAGCTTTGTCGCGTTCGTCGTCGTTGCGCACGTCGAATAGCAGCACTTCTTCGCCGCGATCCAATTTTTCCTTTAGCGTTTGTACCGTCATTTGCGACACGGGTGGTGGGGCATTCGGGTTTTCGAAGACAAAACGAGTACCGGCGAGTTCCTCGGTCATGCTAATGCGCAGACCTTGCGCGCGGGTCGCTGTAAACGAATCCATGAGCAATGTCAGGTCGCCTACCTGTGTTTCAATGAGTCCAGGTTTTGGCGGTTCTAAGGCCAGGCTGTGTGTAAAGCCTGCGTCAATTTGCAATTTCAGCCCGGCATTGGGTTGTCCGGCTAGGGCATTCTTGATGGCCGCCAGCGCGTCTTCGCCAATTTGAATCTCGGGTGACTCTCCCGTGGGTTTCTCAATCTTCAGTACTTCGGCCAATTCACCCGACTCCATCATGTCCAAAACTATGTCACTTCCGCCAATGAGTTCGCCCTCTACGTAAAGTTGGGGGATCGTTGGCCAGTTGCTAAACTCCTTAATACCTTCGCGCACGGCTGGGTACTCTAGTACGTTTATGCTGACGTAGTGGGGTAGCAGCATATCCAAGGCACCCACCGTTTTCGCGGAAAATCCACATTGGGGTTGTTGCGGTGTGCCTTTCATAAACAGCACCACCGGGTTGTCACTTAACAGCGCTTCGATGGAGCGGCGTGTTTGATCATCCAGGGCCATGGCTCGTCCTCGTCGATTGTGCCCGCAAGCTAGCGATTGCACCGGGCATTGTCAATATAGTTTCGAATCGCTACGATCCCAGGCATGAGCAGCCGCCAGGCATCTTCCTCTGTAGAACTAGCTGAGCTTTTGGTGCAGCTGGGCCGGGCCGCCTATGCGCAATGCGGTGCTGGAGATTTAACACCGGCTCAATGGATCGCTCTGCGCTTTTTCGCCCGCGCAAATCGTTTCTCGCGCACGATTTCCGCCTTCGCCGACTTTCACAGCACCACTCGCGGCACGGCATCGCAAACCGTGCGCGGTTTAGTTGAGCGGGACTTACTGGCCCGCCATCCGTCGAGCCGCGACGGTCGCAGCATTATTTTCGATTTGACGTCGCAGGGCCGCCGGACTCTTCAGCGAGACCCATTGAATCACTTATCGCGCTTGTCGCGGCGCTTGGGTTCGCAGCGCGAGCAGGCCGTCGCCGACGCATTGCGCAAAATACGCGATTGGCTCGCCGCTGAACGTAGGGATCCGACCGTGGGCAGCTGCGCACGTTGCGGGCATTTGCAAACAGATGATTCGAAGTTTAGTTGTGGCTTGCTGAACGAGCCATTGGCCGACGACGAACTGGGCGAATATTGCTTGCGATACTCGCCACCGGCTGGCAATTCTTAGCTACGGGATACCGACTGGGGTCAAACCAATTTTCTTGCTCGCCTAGGATGGCGTTCGCCGGCAGTTATGCGGCGAAAGATGAACCGCAACCGCAGGTGGTCTTGGCATTGGGATTGCGGATCACAAAGCGTGACCCTTCTAGGTCTTCCTTGTAGTCAATTTCCGCTCCCAACAGGTATTGCAAGCTCATGGGGTCGACGAGTAGGGTGACGCCTTCGTTTTCCACGGTGGCATCACCGTCGCCAAGTTCTTCTTCAAAGGTGAAGCCATACTGAAAACCCGAACAGCCACCACCGGAAATAAACACGCGCAGTTTAAGTGCAGGATTGCCCTCTTTCTCGATGAGTTCACTGACTTTATGGGCGGCCGCATCGGTGAATACCAGGGCGGGCTCGGGCATTTTGAATTCGGTGCCAGTCATGCCTAGACAGGTTACCGGTGCCTTGGATGCTCGTCAATATAGTTTCGCTTCGAAACTAGATCCAGGGTGCAATTTTTGTCACCACCGCGTGGGCCTAGCGGCCTCATTTGGTGCCAAGCGTGAGCTTTGTAAGGATCCGAAATCCGGCCTCTTGACTGCCTCGGCCCAAGTCGCTCAAATCCCAGCGTGATGACCAGCGCGACTAGCCCCGCCAACTCAGTGCCCGCCGCCTGGGGTATTGCCGTTGTATCGCTAAAGCCCTTGGGCGACGGGCTAATCAACGAAACTTGGTTATTGACGGCGGCCCATCAGCAGCAATTTGTGCTGCAGAAGGTCAATCCGGTTTTTCCGGCCGCGGTGAACATTGATATTGATGTCGTGGTGAGGCGTCTTGCCGAAGCAGGGCTTGAGACACCTTTTGTCTTGCCGACCTTGACTGGGTCACTTTGGCTGGAATCCGGCGGGGATATTTGGCGCCTGCTTACCTGGCTGCCGGGTGCGAGCTTGAATTCTTTGACTGATGCCGAGCAAGCTCGGCAAGCTGGACATCTTCTGGGCCGGTTTCATCGAGCCCTGGATGGTCTAGTGCATGACTTTGCGAATCCGCGATTGGGCGTGCACGACACGGCGGGTCATTTGCAAAATCTGCACGATGCCTTGCAGGCGCATCGGAATCATGAACGCTACGCGGAGGTATCCGCACTCGCCGATGAGATTTTCGAGCTTGCCGAGGCGCTGCCTTCGCTGCCGGCAACGCCGGATCGAGTGGTTCACGGTGATCCGAAAATCAACAATATGTTGTTTGACGAGCACACGGGTACCGCTAAGGCGTTAGTGGATTTAGACACCATCGGCCGTATGCCCTTGCCTCTGGAGCTGGGCGATGCGTTTCGTTCCTGGTGCAACCCTGCCGGTGAGAATCGACGCTCCGGTGTGTTTTCGCCGGAGCTGTTTCGCGGTGGCCTAGACGGTTACGCAGAAGCTACGGGCGACTGGATAAGCCCATTAGAGCAAGCTGCGATTGTGAACGCGACATTGACGATTATTGTGGAGCTCGCTACAAGATTTTGCACCGACGCTCTAAACGAAAAATATTTTGGCTGGGACTCGTCCCGTTTTGCCACCCGCGGCGAACACAACCAAGTCCGCGCGTCCGGTCAATTGAGTTTAGCGCGGTCTTGTTTGGAGCAACGGGGGGAACTCGAAGATCACGTGTTGGCGGCGTTTGCGTAACAATGAAGTGAACCGATTACATTTCCGCCCGTTGGAATATTATTGTTCTTCTTTGGATGACATTATAGGACGCTGGGGGTTTGAAGCCGATGTATTGCGCTGTATATCAAAACAATTCGCGCGGCGCCGGGTGATATATTCGGTTCGACTCCTTCCTTTAGCTTGTTGCTTGCTCCAGCGTTTCTAAGTCGCTGACCGCGCGACCGTAACGGCCCAAGTTGCTGGCCACAAAGCCGATGGCAAATAAGCCGGCGAGCCCACAAACGATGGCCAGGGAATATCGCAAGGCCAAGTCGTCGCCGAAAACATAGTCCGTAACCAGGGCTACTGCCGTGGGGCCTAGGGTTAGGCCGAGCACGCTGATGACAAAGTAATAGAGCGCGGTAACCTGGGCTCTCAACTGATTGGGCGTGTACATCATGAGCGCCGCCGCCCCCATGGCAGTTACGGCACCGCCACCGATGCCAGCCGGAATAAGCATCAGCAAGGCGAGTTCCGCAGTGGGCATTAACGGCGCCAGTGCAGAAGCTGGGATAAAGACAAAGTTGGACCATAAGCAACAGCGCATGGCGCTGGCTTTGTCACCTTTTTGATACCAATGATCAGCAAGCCAACCGGCAAGATATACACCCAGCGGTCCGCAAATTAGCGTGATCAAGCCGTACGCGAGACCGATTTGCGGAATAGTCCAGTCCCAGGTGCGTACGAACAAAGTGGGCACCCAAAAAAACAAGGCATAGCCAATGATCGTGACCACCGATAAGCCCAGAAAATGACTGCCGTAGGTTTGCCAGCGCTGGAGCAAATAGCGAACGGTTTCGGGAATCGAAATTTCCGTTGAGCTAATACCTTCGCTATTCTCGATGCTCACGCGACCTAAGCGGCGTGGCTCGCGCACGGTTGCCATGAGGGCCGCGACCAGCAGGCCCGGCAAACCCACCACAATAAAAACCGTTTGCCAGGCGTAAAGTTCGCCTAATACGGGTAGCGTCACCGGCGGTGCATCAAAAACCAAGCTGATAACCCAACCGCCCAGAATCATCGCGATTCCCGCACCGAGAGAGACACCCATGTTGTAAACGCCCACCGCGCGGCTACGCGTCTCACGGGGAAAGTAGTCACTGATCAAAGACAAAGCACAGGGATTCAAAGTGGCCTCACCGACACCCACGCCCACGCGGGCGAGAAACAACTGACCGAAGTTTCGTGCCAAGCCGCAGCAGGCTGTCATCAAGCACCATATGGTGATGCCCGCCGCAATGATCTTGCGGCGGCTATAGCGATCAGCCAAACGGCCAAGGGGTAGGCCCAACAGGGTGTAAAAAATCGCGAAAGCCAGGCCGAGCAACAAACTAATTTGCGTATCCGTAAGGCCCAAATCCCGGCGAATCGGCTCCACCAGCAGTGCCAAGATTTGCCGGTCGAGAAACGAGATCATGTAGGCCGAGGTTAAGATGCCGACGACATACCAGCCGTAGGATGAGGGTGGATAGCTATCTTCCGCCTTGGTCGCGGCAGCGCTTTGATCGGTCATGTTGAGCTGTGCTTGCGGGTGGGTGGGGGTGTCAGCATAGCAGTCCCAGCCGTATTCAGCTTGCGGGCAAGGGGGTAGGCAATACTCGTACTAATCGGTATGGAGTAGTATTAAGTACAGTCAGCGAAGCAAACGTAATTCCGGCGGGACCCGCCGCGGAGTTTTATAAATCAATAATGACGGCAATGCTATCGCGGCTTTGGTTTGAACTTGCATGGGGAGGCATCTCACATGGTTCGCAGAATGCTTAGCGTCGGGTCAGCGGCAGCCATAATTCGTCAGATCTGTATTGTCTTGTGTTTGGCGGCCGTAGCGCAGCCGGCACAGGCTCAATTGGACGAGATTGTGGTTACCGCGCGGCGCGTTGAAGAGAACTTGAGCGAGGTGCCGTTGTCGGTTACTGCATTTTCGTCGGATCAAATTGATGCCGCTTTCATTCGTAATCTTGATGATGTCGCCGCGCTGACGCCGGGCTTATCGTTTTTTAACGCGCAGGGAGAATTTTTGCCCGTGCCCGTTATCCGGGGAATTTCCCAAACGGATATTTTTGGTGAAGTGAATGTCGGCATATTTATTGATGGTATCTATGTTTCGGGTCGAGAGGGTCTGAATTTTAGTCAGCTAGACCTAGAGCGTATTGAAGTAGTCAAAGGTCCTCAAAGCGCTCTATATGGCCGGAATGCCTTTGCCGGCTCTATCAACTATGTGACAAAACGGCCGAGAGAGGAATTTGGCGCTAAGGCGGAGGCGATTGCGGGAAATGACGGCCGACAATCGGGCCAGTTTGCGGTAACGGGCCCGCTTTTTACGGATAGTTTGCGCGGACGCGTATCTATGCTTTATGACGAATTCGACGGTTCCTATGATAACTCTTTGGCGCCTGAGAACGATCTTGGTGGTTTTCGCTTGCGGAGCGGACACGCAGGGTTGCTCTGGTTGCCTACGGAGTCCCTGGAAATCTATGGCAATTTGTACTACTCGAATGACGAGCTTGATGACACGCCACAATCCGCAATTGTTGCCAATTGCGAGGAACGTGGGGATGGTCGACTGCTAAATGTTTGCGGCGAATTACCCGGGCTCTCTGGCGCACCGGTAGGTAAGCTTCCTCGCGCACTCGGTGAGGATCGAGATCTATTGAGGGCCACGCTCGATATTGATTGGGATTTTTCTTTTGGTACCTTTACTTTGCTTAGTGGATTTTCTAAGACTAAACAAAAAGCATTGGTAGATGGAAATCGAGGTCAGGGATTTGGTTTGCCCTTTATTTATTGTACGGAGCCGTTCCCAATTCCAGCGTTTTGTCTGAATAACAGCGCCGTCGATCGGCTAACGACTGGATTGCTGCAGATTGAGCTAGAAGATGAAGTTGAGGAGGAAAGTTTAGAGCTTCGCTTTACCAGTGATCAAAGCAAGTTTTTGCGCTACACGGCTGGGGGGTACTGGTATGACGTTGACAAGGTCGAAGGTGACGGGGGGGTGGAGGCTACTCTTCGGCAGTTGCCCGCCAACTTTGTTGGTTTTGGTCCCTTCGTGCGGGGCATACCTTTTCCCAGCAGTCAAATTCCCGTTGGTAATGATAACGAGGCATTCGGCAGGTGGTTTCAAGCCGGGGGTGATCTTGACCCTCTAGGTCGGCCGGTGCAGCGAGATGAAGTTGACGCTTGGGCATTGTTCTTAGGCGTCGACTATGACGTTACGGAACTGCTAACGAGCCGGTTTGAGCTGCGATATACCCAGGAAAGAAAGACCTCTATCTTTAATGACTGGAACGAAGAAGATATAAGTCGACAGCTACGCGATCTTGAACAATCAACCGCTAAGAAAAACTTCGATCAGTGGACCGGTCGCATCGGTCTAGATTATAAGATAAGCGATAATTGGATGCTCTACGGCTACGTAGCTAAAGGCGAAAAACCGGGCGGCTTTAGTGTTTTCGATGTGAATGTACTAGACCCGACGGTTAGCGTCACGCCGATCCGGATTATTAGTCTGGTGCCCTTTGATCCTGAAGAGATAGTTGCTTATGAATTGGGCGTAAAGGGCTCGACTGACGATGGCCGAATGGCGATTGAGATGTCTGCATATCTTAATGATTGGTCCGACATTGTGCTTCGTCAGATCGTTGAGTTTGATCCTGTTAGCGGGCTTCCGCTGGATCAGCCCGAGGCCGTTAATGTAAACGCGGCAAGTTCGAAGGTTTTCGGTTTCGAGATTGATACAAGCGTGCTAATCATAGATGACCTAACCGGCCGTTTTTCTGTGGCGTATTCAGATGCAAACCTGGATAAAGCGCGGCAAGATACTTTTGAGGCTTTTCCCAGCTTCGCGCCTGACGGAGATGTGTCCGGTAACCAATTGCTACGAAATCCGAAATGGCAGGCAACTGCGTCATTGGACTATAGCCGAGCAATCAGCGGCGAATGGGAACTTTACAGCCGTGGAGATTGGACCTGGCAAGACAAAGTTTTCATTGGCAACGACAATCAGAGTTGGCTGCCTGCACGGGGTCTTTTTAATGCGACCCTGGGTTTAAGGTCTGATCGCTACACAATTGAGCTTTGGGGCCGAAACTTGTTTGATGAAGATAGCCCGAGTGCGGCCTATCGGGATGTATTTTTTACGAATACTGATGATATTGCTCAAGCAAATCCGCCGGCTACCGAATTTCCCACTTTCTTTCCTATTCGTTACAGCGTTAGCTACCCAAGGCTGCGTACCTTCGGTATAACCGCGCGCGTGCGATTTGGTGCCTTAAAGCAATAGACAACAACAAACAGTTTGTATCTAATGACAACGGGAGCAGCTTTCCAGCTGCGCCCGTTTTTCTTGCGCAAACAGCGCTTGACGCGTTGGCCATTCGGGTCCATGACATTCGTTGCAGTCCAAATCTTTTTCGAGCACCAAACGGTGCGTCACTTCGAAATGCCAATAGCCCGGGCTAGGAGTTTTGATAAGCCTGGCGAGATCGTCGGCGTTTAAATACCGCCAAGCGTTAACGCCTTGGCCATCTGTGCGCGCCGTCGTTTGGTCGGCAGTGAAGCTGAGATTCCCGCTCTCGAGGGCTTCTTGCTTAGAAGGAGCCGGCGTTGTGTCGTGGTGATCGGGCGTGGGGTTAGTGGCTAAGCCGTGCTTAGCCGCAGCCTCACCGGCAATCCTGCCGATTAACACCGATGGGCCCAAAAATGTTCCCGACCCGCCATGGGAGCCATTGATCTGCGCGACTCCGGTCACTTCGCCGGCGGCGAACAGGCCTGGGATTGGCTTCCCGTTGGTGTCGATGACGCGCGCGACACTATCAATGCGCAAACCACCCATGCTCTTGCGCGTCATGGGGTAGAGTCGCATGGCGTAGAAAGGGCCTGTCGTTAAAGGTGCGGGGGCGTGGCTGGCATCGCTGAAGCAGGAAAATGCTTCGTCATTACCGGTGTCCACAAGTCGGTTGAATTTTTCCACCGTGGTCACGAGTTGTTCGGCGGGCAGGCCAGCGGCTGCGGCCAGGCCTGGAATATCGGCGGCTTTCTGCACGATGGACGAATTGCTCAGAATTTCTTCGTCGAGGTTCTGGCGCGTCAACCACGGCGCGCCGCGAATCTGCAGTTTTCTGCGGCCCGCATGATCGAAGATCATCCAATAGCTTTGCTCCTCCAGTTGCAGCACAGTTTGCTCCAATTGCTTGCGCGTCGTGGTTTCGCTAATGAAGCGTTGACTGTTTGCGTTCACGAATATTGCGGCCGGGTTTTGGGCGAGCAGACCATCTTCTCCTGCGGGATCACGCGGATTCGGTAGTCCGGTGACAAAAATTGTTTGTCGATCCAGCGGTGAAATATCAGCGCCGAGGCTTTGGCCGAGATCGATGCCCGAGCCTTTGGCGAAGTGGCCGGCGCCGGCCAGTAGCCGATCGGGAAGGGGCGTATCCGGTAACCAATTTTCCTGGACTTTCGCCAGGTTATTTTCGAATCCGCCTGTTGCGATCACCACGGATGGCGCAAGCCGTTCTTTCTCCACGTCCTTGCGCAGATCATGAACCTTTAGCGTGTAGCCTGAATTCGTGCGAGAGATTTCGCGCACCTCTTGATTGGTCGCTAGCACAATGTTGGGTCGTTCCAAGACGGCCCGTAGCAACGGCACGACCGCATGCACCGAGCTACCCCGCGTGAAATGAAACCTCGGCACGCTGGCTTCACCCGGTGTTGGCAGTAGTAATTTAAACTCGACGCCGTGTTCCGTTAGCCAGTCATAAACTTCGCGGCGTGATTCCTCCACGTAGCGGCGGGTCCATTCCGCGTCGCCGTCTTCCGCCCAGGCCATGATGTCTTGGAAGGCGAGTTCAGGTGAATCAGCAATACCCTTTTTGGCCTGCAAGGGCGTATTGACTAAAAAGAAGCCGCCGGCCATCGCGGCATGGCCACCCCCAACCGAATTCATATCTAAGATAATGACTTGGGCATCTGTTTCACTGGCTTCCAAAGCGGCGGATAAGCCCGCAATGCCGGCACCAATCACGATGACATCGGCATCAATGGGCGCGACGACCTTGCTACAACCGGATAGTAGAAGGTTCATAAATAGCAAAGCCACGGTCAAACAAGACCTCGCCATAAGAACTCTACTGTCCATGGATTGGAGGATCTGCATGCTGGATATCTTAACCCTTGATCTTAGCCTGCAAACTGGATCTTGTGGGGCAGGTGCAGGCGAGGGGTAGTTAGTAGTCTGGCGCCGGCGGAACTGGCGCCCATTTACCTTGACTGACTATGCGGCTCCTGAGAATCTGCCGCTGCTCCCCTGATTTTGACCCTTTGCTCGAAAACGAATACTGCGTTCCGGGCTATAGACTTCCTCTTGCTACAGGCACGCGTCAGAGGATGGCGCTTTACGTGGCAAGCCGCGAGGAATTGCGAAGGCGTGGCCAGTTTAAGCTTGCCTCCAGAGCAGTGAGCGAACTGCCCACTCGTTAGACATCTTTCTCAATAAGGCGTCCGGCGGCATACTTATGAAGAATGCTAGCGATTAGCGTTTGGTAAGGGATGCCCTCAATAATGGCGCGCTTTTGAATTGCATCCAGGTCACGACCGGGCAAACGGATATTTACCCGCTTGTCTTTCCGCAGAGTCTCGCTTGCATACGATTGGTATTCTGCCGCCCGCTTCTTGCGATCTTTGGCGGGGCGCCACTTCCCGGTCTCTACGGACTTAAGAATATCTTTCTCTTCCTTGCTGAGATTACTCATCGATCTTACTCAAATACTTTTTGGTTGCTTTACGGCTGGGAATGATAGTTTTTAAAAACACTTCAAATTCATCCTCAACAAAGGGTACCAAATGAACGTAGTTATCTACCCGGACAACGAAGATGCTTTGGCCTCTGTACTTGCTTTGATTAGGGTGCTCTAGAATATCCAAGACATCACCGTTCACTATGTGAAATAGAATTTCCTCGAATGAAATACCGCGCTCGATTCGCAGCTGTTCGTTTTTTTCGGGGCTCCAGTTAAATCGCTTCACTGGCATATTGTAGCACAATGTATGCCTAATGTTATCAGTAGTGCGCGGTGTCGAAGTCCTAACGCAAAAGGGGCCAGCGGCCCCTTTTGCATTCGAGTCGCAACGATGATCGCGTGCGCTACATTTTCACATTCAATGTCAACATGTATTCGCGCGGTGGCAACGGCGTGCGGATGTTGGTTGTATTTGGAACCAGCAAGCCCGAGACATTGTCCCGGGAATCGGTCAAATTCTTACCCGACAGAATCAGAGACCACCTTCCATCAGGCTGACCTATGCCGAAGAAACCATTGATCCGAGAATAACGTTCAATGGGCAGCGCGTTGGTGACTTCACTGAAGTACTCCGTTACGACATTGATATCGGCGCCCATCAGTAAGTCCCAGTCCCCAAAAGCGGGCGTGGAATAGTCAAAGCCAGCGCGCAGGCTCCACTCGGGGTTCGAAGGCAGCTCGCGAGCCGGGCCACCTTGAATGGGCTGAACCTCGTCGCTGTCCATATAGCCGACACTGCCGAATATGTTGACACGGTCAGCCGGCGACCAAGTTGCTTCCAATTCCGCGCCCGCAACGTCTACGTCGCCGACGTTTAGCAAGGGAAAGCTCGCGCTCATGCCGCCGAGTTGAACCGGCACGGTTTGCTGAATATCCTCGTACTGTGCATAAAATACCGCGGCGTTCAGTCGCAGTGTGTCATCGAGCAAATCGCCCTTGACCCCGACCTCATAATTCCAAACAGTCTGCGGATCGTAAACAACAGCGGCACAGTTTAGGTTGCCGAAGCAAAGGGTCTGAAAACCGCCGGCCTGGAAGCCACTGGAGACGGACGCATAGGTCATTACATTGTCACTCCAGCTGTATTGAATACCCAGCTTCGGCGTGAACTCGTCAAAATCCACATCGAGAATGACGGTATTCCCGGATAAATCATTCCCAATACAGTTTGGGGGTAGATCCAAGCATTGAATGCGATACTCTTTGTCATCACGGGTCCATCGGCCGCCAACAGTTGCGGATAGCCGATCGCTAAAGTTGTAGGTGGCTTCGGCGAAGACGGCGTAGCTGATGGTTTCGGAATTGCTGGCTTCGGTGAAGTTGACGAAAAACGCTGGAATCCGGCCGTTGTAAGTCTGGGAGCCGTCTTCGCTCAAATAAAAGGCGCCGACTAACCAATCTAAATTCTCATTGAAGGCCTTACCAATGAGGTGCAGTTCTTGGCTGACTTGATCCATATCCGATTCAGATTTCACCAAAAGGCCCGACACGCCGGGGAAGCCGCCGAAGCCGCCGCCGGCGAGGTCAAAATCAAACTCGTCGTCAATCACCGTATAGGCCGTAATTGATCGCAAGTCGACACTGCCAAGGTTCCAATTCAGGTCCAAACTGACGCCGGATTGGTCTGTTTCGCCGCTGTTGACATTGTTGTTATCCAAATTCGTGTAGAACCCGGCCACCGGGGAACCCGCATCGGTGTAGGGCACGCCGTTGTAGCCGTCATTTTCTTGCTTGACGGCCCAGCCGGTGACCGTGGCGTCGATGCTGTCGCCACCAAACCAACGCAACTTTCCGCGTACGGCTTTGTTTTCGAATTCGCCCGCTTCGCGGCCCGTGATGGGATTGGGTTGCCAACCTTCGCCGCGATCTTGGTAGCTAAAGGCTACCGAACCTGCCAGTGCACCGTCTTCGATGGGGCCGCCCACCGAACCCGTGACCTTAGCGGTTTCGAAGCGTCCATAGCCCACCGAACCGTTGGCCCAAAACTCATCACCCGGCTTGCGGGTCACGATCTTGATAGCGCCCGCGATGGTATTGCGGCCATAGAGTGTTGCCTGCGGGCCGCGCAGCACTTCGATGCGCTCCACATCCGTTAAGTCTAGATTCGCCGAGGCGAGGCGGCCGCGATAGATGTCATCCTCATAGATGCCCACGGGGGATTCTGAAACATTGAATCCCGGGTTTTGCACGCTCGCGCCACGGGCATGGATTTGCATGGCTTGGGCGCCCGCCGTGATGGCGTAGGTTTGCAAATTCGGCACTGCGTCGCCGATGTCCTGGCTGGTGACAATCTGCAATTTCTCAATGTTGTCGGCTTCAAATGCGCTGACGGCCAGTGGTACTTGTTGAAGATTCGAATCACGTCTCGTCGCCGATACGACGATATCTTCCATTTCGGCAGTCGCCGGCGCCGCGGTTACGAGGAGTGATAGGCCAACTAGACCCATAAAGCCACGTTTAATCATTTCAATAACCCCCATGGTTTCCCTATTGACGGCTTTATCCGCAAGCCGCCGCAACATTTTGTAGCGGGCCGCACCAGGTATTGGCTAAAAAGCCACGACTAAGCTAGGCCGACTTGCGCCGGAGATTAGCAAGAAAGCTTTAGAAAAACAGCTTTTGTGAAGATATTTCTCTGTTGCTCATTAAGTGCGTACGCGGTATGTTGCGAAAAAGCATCAGACCGACGCAGGCCGCTGTACGCTGCGACAGTTGGCTCGCGGCGTCGCGGCGTGATCAACTGCAGGCTAAACGGATGAAATGTAAGAACTAAATGGGTATCCGCCTAGGGCCAGGGCTGGTCGGACGTGGAAAAAAATTGCGACAACCCTGCGCCCTTTACAGCGGCTAAAATTTGATCGGTGATCCGCTCCCTAGGTTCTGGAGCCACGGGCACCAATGGCGCGGTTTGGCTTCCTAAGCTGCTTCGTGACTTTGTCCTGCTCCCGCGGGATCTCGATAACCGGTGCGCCATCGCACCAGTAAGGCCAGCACCATGATCGCGGCATTGATAAATCCAACGACAACAAAGGGTGCCCCCGGCATCCAGGCGTCGAATAGGAAGCCACCCATGAAGGTGATGGTGAGAATGCCCAGGGACCCGGAAAAATTCATCAGTCCGAGTACGGATCCGCGAATTTCTTCCGGCGCTTCCTGGCCGATGACTCCCGCGCCGGACAATATTGCGGCACCTTCGCCCATACCCAGCAGGATGGCCGCCGGAATAAAGGCTGCGGCCAGCGGGTCTGGCGAGAAGCCCACCCAAACATAGGCAGTGGCGGCAAGGCCCATGGCCATGGCCAATACGGTGACGCGGTCAAAGCGATCCAGTACCCAGCCCCAAACTGGTGCCCAGAGCAGATTGGCCAGGCTGACAATGGCCGCGAATCGTCCGGCCGCTGAAATCGCTGCTTCCAAAGTCAGTCCATTCTCGATGGCGGACTGCCGTGCCCAAAGACTAAAAAAGGTAGAAAAAACCACTAGGTCGCCCCGCGCGACAAAGGCTTCGGCGCAGGTCACCAGTATGCGCGGATTGGCGCGGCCTGCGCCGATTCCCTCGGCCAATAGGCGCGTGAGTTTGGTCTTGGCGCGAGCTTTGCCCGGCTTGCCGGCCTTTAGGCCCCGCCACACCGTCACGGCGGAAACAATGCCAAGGAGACTACCAAGCCAGTAGGTCATACGCCCCGATGTCAGCGTGTCGTAGCCGAGGTCGGCGAAAACCTCGGGCAGCTGTGACAACAGCACAATCATGGTCAATGCGCCCAGCCCATTGCACATGCCGGTGGCAGCGATCATCAATCCCCGCGATCGATTTTGCGGGTAATCCGCGAGCACCGTGCTCATCATGCAAGTACAGCAGGCCGATCCGACGCCAAAAAACATGCGCACCAGAATCAGCTGGAACATGGATTCCACCAGGGGGAACAGCAGAAAAGACGCGCTGATCCAGCAGAATCCCAGGACGAAAATGGGCCGACGTCCGATCTTGTCCGCCAGTGCTCCCAGGGGTCCCACGCAAAGCAGCACGACGATCTCATACGACAGCTGCAGTATGGAACTCGCCTTGCCTTCTTCGTCTGTCGCCAAGCCCAGGTTTTCATGTAGCAGATAGGGCTGCATGAAACTCACCACCGCGACGAGGCCGATGGTGAAAAACGCGGCATAGAGGTAGGTCAGCGCGTTGCGCGGGCTGACGCCAGCGGAAAGGTGGATGGGGCCTAAACGCGCGGTGGTGTCGGTTTGGCCTGCACCGCTCAACAAAGCCCCACCAAAATTAGGCGGCAACTAGCCGGTTTGGGCCGCACCCCAGCGGGCGCTTCATCGAGTTCTTGTCCGTCAATCGACTAGGCGGCAAGTAATCCAGTCATCATCGCCGATATCCGAGACCTCTACGTCGACGCCCATGTCTTTGGCATAGCCCAAGATGCGGGGCCGCACGAATTGATCGTGGATTTCTTCCACAGTTAGGTCGAATTGACCAATGCGTTTGGCCTGCTCCAGCACATAGCCAAAGGGCTCTTTCCAGCGGCGCATGCCTTCGCCTGTCTCATTCTCCAAGGCGAGCTGATAATGACAGGCCGTGCGATCAAACATCCCCACCAAGGCGATTTCTTTTTGCCCCGTCTTACGAATAAGGTTGGCCATGCGATCGTTGATGGGCTTCATGGTCTTCAGGTCATGTTCGACGAACTCGTCGATCTTGCCCAGGTCCTTGGCGAATTGCATGGCATTCAAATGCATTTTCACCAGCGCGTCGTTAACTTCGTGCGCGTAGCCGGTGGTGTTTGATAGCGTGCGTAGCATGACGTTGAGCGATTTGCCCAATTCGGCCTCGCGGCCCTCAAAGCCACTGAGGGTCTTGAAGTTGTCTACTACGTTGGATTTTCGGGGCGTATGAGGGGGAATCTCTGCGGGAGCTGCTTGTGCCATGGTCTTGTGCCTGCTGAGGGTATTACGTCTATATATAGAGTAAGTATCCGCGAGTTCGCAAGCGCGGGTGGCCCATGGACGGCTGCGCAACCGCGCTACGGGCATGGCCGATCAATCGTAGCACCCCGGCAGCGAAAATCTCCGTCGCGATGAGTACCACAGATGGCCCCCGTCTGCGCGATGCCTACTAAACGCCCAGCCCTTGGCTGTTGTGCGCCGGGGAGTGAACGCCCGGAAAATTCTTTTGCGGGACGGTTGCAGGGGGTGCCCGTCGATGACAACATAAGGCGTTACCGGGCCGGACGATCGTGCGCTGATTCAGAATTGCGCGAGAGCCGTTTGGCCATCAAATCAAGGCACCGGCCCGCAAATGCCGGCAATAGCGTTTATTCGATAAGAGCGCCATAAGAACAGCAGCCTAGGGGAAGAGCAATGTCCAGTGCAGATGAAAACTATGCCGGCGTGTGGGATAGCCGGCTGGGATTCGGTAAGAAGTCAGCCTTAATCGTTATCGACTTGCTGAAGGGCTACACCACCGAAGGATCGCCGTTGTACGCACCGGGCGTGGTGGATTGCGTGCAACAAATGCCGGATCTGTTGGCATTGGCTCGGGAGAAATCGGTACCCATTATTCACACGAATGTTCGTTATACGCCGCCGGACTATATGGACGGTGGTATGTGGATCAAGAAGGCGCCCGTGCTTAAGGATCTTGTGGAAGGCAATCTTTATGCCGAATTCTGTGATCCCGTCGTTCCGCAGAAAGATGAGGTGGTGATTACCAAGCAGTACGCCAGCGCATTTTTTGGCACCTCATTAGTGGCGACCTTGAACGGTTTGGACGTTGATACTTTGATTATCACAGGTTGCACAACCTCGGGTTGTATTCGTGCGACCGCAGTGGATACGGTTCAGCATGGATTCCGGCCCGTTTGTGTTCGCGAGTGTTGCGGTGATCGTCATGATGGTCCGCACGAAGCGAATCTTTTTGACATCAATGCGAAATACGGTGATGTTATTGCTAAGTCCGAAGCGATGGATTACTTACGGGGCTTGTAGCGGTACGTTAAGTTCCTAGCGTGAAAAAAATCTACGGGAGATAAAAATGGCAGCCAAGAAAAAGCGCCGCGGTAAGAAAATAGCGAAAACACCTCGCAGAAAGCTAACGCAAAGCCAGCACTATGACTATGTGCCGATTATTGATCGCAAGCCGTTCAAGCTACCTGATGGCGCGAGAGTGGCTGTTATGCCCTATATCAATATTGAGCATTTTCCCGCCGCCATTCCGGGCACCCCGCTCATTCCGGGCACCGCTGGTTTCTCGCCAGATCCGCTGAACTACGGCTGGCGCGACTACGGTAATCGTGTTGGCCTATGGCGCATGATGGATTTGATGGACGAGTGCGGCATGCGCGGCACCGTCTGCCTCAATGGCGAAATCATTCGTGAGTATCCGCGCATTATTGAAGAAGGCGAGGCGCGGGATTGGGCCTGGATTGGTCACGGCGTAAATAACGCGCCGGCCAACTTTATTGGCAACACGCGCAATGAAGACGGTTCTTTGAATGCCTTGCCAGAAGACAAGGAGCGCGAGATTCTCGAAAATACCCTGAACGGGATGAAGGCCGCGCTGGGCCGCAAGACCAAGGGCTGGCTGAGCCCATTCTTGACCCACACGGATAACACGCCCCGCTTGCTAGAAGAGTATGGCGTGGAATATCTATGCGACTATACGGCTGACGATCATCCCTTTAGATTCAATACGCCCAAGAAAAAATTGATTTCAGTGCCTTACACGGTTGAAATCAACGACATTCCCGCATTCTTAAACTTGGGTGTGTCGTCCGAGGCCTTCGGCGACATGATCATTGACCAATTTGATGTGTTGTATGAAGAGGGTGAGACCAACGCGAGATGTATGCCAATTTGTCTGCATACGTTCCACGTTGGGCAGCCCAATAAGTTTAAGCATTTGGCCAGGGCTTTCCGCTACATTGCCAGCCATAAAGACGTGTGGTTAACCACCGGCGATGAAGTGAACGACTGGTATCGTAAGAAATTCATGTAAGTGACGAAGAGGTAGAAACTGACATGGCACAACGAGTGCAAGACAAAAAGCCCAAGCGGAACAAAGCCGCGCAAGCTTGGATGAAAGAAAACGTTGCCGAGCAGAAAAAGCGTTGGAAGGCGATTTTCGACGAGCAAGAGGCTTTATGGCCGAAGCGCCGCAAGTGGTATGCATGGTTCTTAAAGACCATTCAAACGCAGGGTTTTAACATGGACGGTGATATGCGCCGCAAGATCACCAAGGCAGAGTTGCCAAAGGAACCCAAGCGTAAACACAACGTGGTTTATTAAGGAGAATAATCGTGGCAAGACCACATATTGAGCCCTATGTAGAGCTAGATTCGCCCTACAAGAAATTTGATTTGAATGGATTCAAGGGCAGCGAATACAAGGTGCTGTCTTTGGATGTGGACTCGGGTGCTTGCACCCTGAAAGTGAAGTTCAACAACGGTTTCAAGCGTAAGCCAGGTTTGAGCTACTCCGATGTTGAGATCTTCGTACTTGAAGGGAAGATGAAAGTCGGGAAAGAGGTTTGGGGCAAAGGACATTACGCTTTCATTCCCGCGGGCATGCACACCGGCGCCATTAGCGTGCCCCAAGGTTGTGAAGCTCTGGTGATGTTTAATGATTCCGAGCCCAGCTATAAGGAATCGGACCGCAATCACCAGCTTGCGATGACAACGGCCCATACGTCGATGAATTCTTATGAAGACGCGCCTTGGGCGCCCGGCAACGTTGCGTCACCATCGGTGGCATCAGGTTGCCTCATCAAAGTTCTTCATTTCGATCCGCTGACCCAGGCCATTAGCTTTTTGTATTGCATGACTCCGCAGTTCGCGCAAAACAACATCTCGTACCACGATTGCGCGGAGGAGAGCTACCACATTTGGGGCACCTCTTGGATGATGCAGTTTGGTGATTTGCCAACAGGGGGTTATTTTTGGCGGCCACCATGGATTGATCATGGCGCGTTTCGTTGTGAGTTGGGCACCATTGCCTTTGGGCGCACGGATTCCAAGCTGCACAACTATTTTCACTTTAATCCTTGGTCAAACCCGGACGAGAATCAGTTGCGCGCGGCGGCCCATCTCTATCGTCAGCGCCCAACGCTGTACGATTGGGTGGCATCCGATGGTCACAACCATCCGCATGGCCCACCGGATTTCGAACATAAGCATTATCACGACGATGCGCAGGTTCGGCATCTGCATGGCCGGGCACCGGCTGACGAGAAAAAGAAGCCGGCGCGTAAGAGAAAAAAGACCCGGCGCAAATAGTCTAGGGTTCTTTACGAAAAAGGAGGGCATTGCCTTCCTTTTTTTATTGCACAGTGATACCTAGAATTCTCATCAATAGTAGATAGTCTGCCGTGTGCTTACGGTTTATGGTGGCTCATGCGCCGCCTGCGCTTCTAGGTATTCAATGAAAGCCTGGGCTGCGGCCGGTAATCGTTGGAAACCTCGGTGCGTAACGCCAATGGGTAACTTCCATTCGACATCATCGAGTTTTCTGGCCGATAACCTGGCTTCGGCGATTTCAGCCGCAAAGTATTGGCGCGGATAATGAGCGACAAATTTTCTGTCCGGATTTCGCAGCAGCATGCTGATCAAACCGATATCTTCCACATCAATGGCTGGCGGATGGTCCAAAAAACCACTATCGCGTAGCAGCTCGGTAATCCACGGATTTAGGTTGATGATCTTCGAGCTGAATAGGGGTGGAAACTCAAAGAAGTCGGCCAGATTGGCGGAGGAAGCATGAACTAATGGATGATCTGGATGCGCAATCATCATATAGGGGTCATCAAGCAATTTTTGTGTTTGTAGCCCCGCCGGCGGATTCCACGGTACTCGTCCGAGCACTAGATTAACGCCATCCAGCGCCAATTCTTTTCTAAGTTCGTCATCGCTGCCGCAGGTAACTGAAACCTCGATATCTGGATAGCGGTAACTAAAGCTCTGAACCGCTTGCGCAAAGAGCTGACTCACCAGCGGCGCTTCGATGCCAAGAGAAATGCGGCCTGCCTTTAATTGACGGACATTCCCAATGTGATTGGCGACGCGCTCAGCCTGTTCCAACAAGCGTTGGGCTTCCGCATAGACAGTTTCGCCGATGGGAGAAACCTCAAAACGCCGTTGGGTCCTCAGAACCAAGGTTTCGCCGATTTCACCTTCGAGCTTTTTTAGACTCGTGGTGATGGCGGGTTGGGATACGCCCAACTGCTGCGCCGCGCGACGGAAGCTCCGGGCCTCAACCAAGGTGGTGAAATAGCGCAGTCGTCTGAGTTCGAGATTCACGGGGTGGGCTTGTCAGCTATCGTGATGGCCGAAAATAATAAATTATATTTATCAATAAGTCGATTGAAATTAATTAAATTATTGGTAATGGTTTGTTGGATGAGAGCGGGGGGTCGAACCCAAACAAGGGGTCGAGCGGAATAAATTTTCTTGGCAGTGCGGCTTTTAGTTGCCACGTGGGCAGTTTATTCGGTTCGACCCCGTGGCTGCGTTTGCCGCTGACAAAAAACTAACTAGTTGGGGGCCGCTGTGTGGAAATAGAAATTATTCTGGAGCCGGATGTCACGCCGGACAAGGTCGCGGAAATCGCCCTTACCGCCGAAAACTATGGCATTCGCATGCTGTGGCATTCCAATTATCACGCGCACTGGGATCCTTTCGTCACGCTAGTGCCGGCAGCACTGGCAACCAGCAAGATCAAGCTCGGCGTACTGGCGGTAAGTCCTTACGAATTGCACCCGCTAAAGATGGCTAACTCTCTGTTGAGTTTGAACGAGATATCCAAGGGTCGCGCGGTGATTGCCATCGGTGGCGGCGGTGCGGTATTGAGCTCCATTGGCTATGAGTTCGACTATAAGAAGATGCGCATTGTGCGCGGTGTACGCGAAGCCATCGAGATACTGAAGCTTGCAGCTTCCGGGCAGTACAACAAGCGTTATGAAGGTGAAATTTTCAAGGTTACGCGACCTTTTAAGATGGACTGGGCCAAGTCCGAGCCGCCGCGAATCTACGGCTGCGCGACGGGTGACCAAATGCTGCGCATGGCTGGGCGGGTTGCCGATGGTATTCATATGAGCGATATCAATTTGACCCAGACCGATCATGTGATGGAGCAGATTCGCACCGGTTTATCGCGCCGTGACGAAGCGCCTGAGGATTTTCGCATCACTAATTTCTGGGCCTGGCATGTTAAAGAAGACTATGAAAAGTCCATGTACGAAGCACGCCGGGAACTCGTGTTTCGAGCCCAAATGGTCTATCCGTTTATCGGCTTGGAACACTGGTTGGATCCGGAGGAAGTGCAGTTTGTCAAAGACAACTGGAAGAAATTTGAACAGGCCTATTGGTCACGTTCAGGTGTCATTGAAGATGTGCCTGCGGAAATGGTGGAGCGCTTAATTGCAGGTTTGTCTTCAGCGGGAACGCCCGCGACTATCGGTACCGAGTTGACGCGCTTTAAGAAATTCGCCGAGGCTGGTTTTACCGACTTGGCGCTGCGTCTTTTCGACGACCCCATGGATGGTCTGCGTATCATTGGTGAACGCCTGGTGCCCGAGATCAAGAAGTGGTCCAACTGAGAATCTGCGAGGCTGTCAATACGATGGGGAAAGAATGATGAGGGTGCTTAGGAAATCAGCCGCTGTTTTCTGCTTTGCACTTCTGGGTGTTTTAGTCGGTGGATCCGACATCGTGGCAGCCGCCGGCGAGGCGGAAACAATACAGCTTGGTATCGCCGGGGGAGAAATTCGCGGTGTGGTAGCCGACGGTGTCCAGCGTTTTCTAGGCTTGCCCTATGCGCAGGCGCCGGTGGGAGAATTGCGTTGGCGTCCGCCGCGGCCGGTCTTGGCCTGGGATGGGGTTCGTGATGCGGTTTCGCATGGTCATGCTTGTCCTCAGGCCTTGGGCGCCTACCCGGAATGGGCTGATCAAGCTTTCCTGGCCGCCGGGTTGGATGAGGATTGTTTGACCATCAACGTTTGGGCCCCTGCGGATTTGGAATCCGGACCCTATCCCGTCATGTTCTATATCCATGGCGGCACTATGGTGGCCGGGTCCAACGTGATGCCCTTGTATGACGGCACTGAGTTGGCGAAGCAAGGCGTGGTCGCGGTTTTTGTTAATTACCGGCTCGGCTATCTCGGCCGTTTCGCGCATCCGGCGATGAGTCGCTTACAGCAAGACGAACCGCTCATTAACTACGGCACTTTTGATCAGATTGCCGCGCTGGAGTGGGTGCAAGACAACATTGCATATTTTGGCGGCGATCCAGACAACGTCACAATATACGGCCACTCTGCAGGTGGTGTATCCGTCAACTACTTGATGATTACGCCCCAATCTAAGGGACTGTTTCATAAGGCCATTGCGCAGGGCAGTGGTCTGCTGCTGGATAGAGACCCGCATTTGACGGAAAGTCTAGACCGGGGTGTGTCCGGATTGTCGGGTGAGGAAGTTGGGGAACTTTTCGCGGAGCATTTCGAAATCCCGGCCGGAAGCGACGAGGAAGTGGTTGCCGCTCTGCGCGCCGTGCAATGGCCAGCTATCATCGAGTACCAAGACAAAAAAATCATACCCTTAAATCCGTTTGTCGACGGTAAGGTAGTGCGCGATCACATCATGCAGGTTTTCGAGCGCGGTGAGCAGCATGATGTGCCTTATATCGCTGGTGCCAATTCCTGGGAATATAGTCCACTGGCCAAAATTCCCCTGATTGGCAAATGGTTTATTGGCGGTGAGCTGATCGCGGGGCTTTCTGACGAGGACTTAGCGGTATTTGATGACAAATGGACACGCATTGGCTTATCCGAGCGCTGGTATGCGGAAGGCCTGTTTCTGCTGTCCACGCGATACATCGTAAGACAAATGGCCAATGTGTCGTCGCCCGCCTGGCAATATCGCGGTGACTACGTGCCTACGGCGGCACGCGGGAAAGTGCCCGGAGCGCCGCATGGTGTGGAAGTGGCTCATCTGTTTGGCCAGATTGCCGAACATCCTGAATATCAACGTCCCCCGGCAGCGGCTGAGCATCCGGCTAGCGCGGCCGATATTGCCTGGGGCGATAGCGTGCGCGCGTATTGGCTGAATTTTGCAAAAACCGGTAACCCCAATAGTCCCGGTTTACCAGAATGGCCGGAGTATCGTCCGGAGACGGATGAAGCGTTACTTATGGGTGAAAAATTTGAGCCGGTTAACGGGCTCGACAAGGCAGTATTGGATGCTTTGGAGAAGCGTGCACTAATTCGTCGGCAGCGGTTTGATGCCATGGATAAGAAGGAATAAGTGGTAAGGCAGCGTTCGGGAGCCGTTTGGGCCACCGATTTGGATCGAGACCTGGTCCTGATATACCGGAATGATCTTAAAGAATTGCCCGGCTTGATTGAGTCGAAATCGTTAGATAGCGGGCCGTAAGACAGAGTTAATAGCCGCTAGATGCCGATTTATCAGACGCACTCGATTGCAAAAAGTTTTCGTTGTCAACGCTTGCTAGATAAGGAGTGGTGAAAATTAATGTCCGTAGATAAATACAAAGCTGCAACGGCGGAGTTTACCGGCCTGGAAATTACAGATTTAGACTACATTAATGAAAACGAGGTTCGCATGTTATCCATGGCCTTGTTCGAGGCCACGGATACCGATGTCGATGGAGAGCGCAGCGACAATGAGTGGGGTGCGTATTGCAACTCCATTGTTTTAGATCCCGAGCCGGATGGGGATATTTACTATCGGCGGGCACCCAAGACTCAACCGGATAGAGGTTGCGGTCATGAACGCTACGTATTGCCCAAGGATATGGTGAAGTTTATTCAGCGCGTAGAAGACTGCCCCAATGGTCGAGCCCAGTTCATTATAAGTAACTACGAAGTAAAGGCGTCCTGATGAAGATTGATGTCATTGTCGAAGAGTTTTTTTCGCCTGATCAAGTCAAAGAGCTCGGGCTGAAAGCCGAGGAGTACGGCGTGCGTGGTCTGTGGACTAGCAACTATCTTTCCTCCCGCGATCCCATCATGAATCTGTATCCCTTGGCTCGGGCTAGCAAGCGAATCATGCTCGGAGCATTGGCCGTGAGTCCTTGGGAGCAGCATCCTCTGAAGTTGCTCAATGCGCTCAATACCTTGAATGAGGCTAGCGACGGGCGCGCCATGATTCACTTAAGTGGTGGCGGTGGTGACTGGTGGATGGGCACCGGTATCGAGCCCTACAAGCGGGTGCGTGCTGTGAGCGAAACTGCGCAAATTCTAAAGGGTGGCACGCCGGGCAAGCCGATGAATTTCAACGGCAAATTGTTTCGGGCTCGCAATCATAATCCTGTTTGGGTCAAATACCCGCCGCCGTTTGTCTACATTGCTTCGATGAAGCCCCAAATGCTGCGCATGGCGGGTAAGGTCGGCGATGGCATGATGATGAGCGACATACCGGCCTGTTTGATTCCGCCGCTGTTCGAGATTCTCGACGCGAGCCGAAAAGAGGCCGGGCGCGATGACGAGTCCTTCGCCTACAGTAATTTTTGGGCTTGGCATGTGAAGGCTGATCGAGAAGCGGCCTATCGTGAGGCTCGCCGCGAGCTGATCCTGCGGGGCTGGCTACAGCCGATTTGGTTAGAGCCTTTCTTGGACGCTGACGAGGTGCAACTGGTTCAAGATCGCAAGTATGACTTCATGGCCGCCTGGCAACAGGGATCCGGTGAAATTCCTGACTTTCCCGAGGACATTATCAACAAGATGATCCATGGCATCACGGCGACTGGCGATTTGGATGAAATGGACCGGATTATTGAGCAGTTCAAAGAATTTGAGCGCGTCGGTGTCACGGAGGTTGCGATTCGTATTCACGATGATCCTATGGATGCTTTGGAGATTATCGGCGAACGGCTGATTCCGGCATTGAACCAAAATGCGGGACAGTGGTGATGATCGTCACTGGGCTTTGTGCCTTAACGCAGAAAAACCTCGTGCATGGCAGACAGCGCGAAAACGTTCCGAATTTTCCAAGTGGCGTTTGATTTGTAGGCTTAGAATTTAGGTGGCACGGTTTCGGCGCGGATCAATAGACTAAACGCAGCAATTTCGGGGCTGCGAACATAAAGGATTGTAAGGATGGTTTTCTCAACCTGTACAAAAAGTCGCCTATGGCGGCTAGGTATATTCGCGATGGTGCTCGCGGCACCGCCCGCACCCGCGCAAGTCATTGAAGATATTGTAGTCACAGCGCGCAAGCGTGAAGAAAGCCTGCAAGAAGTGCCGATTTCAATCGGCGTGTTGTCCTCCGACCAGCTCCAAGATCGCGGTATTGAGGATGCCTACGATGTTGCATTGTTTACACCGAATTTCACGACCACGCAGACGGTGGGTCGGACTCTAGATAGGCCCGTAATTCGAGGTATGGCGAATCCATCGACCGGGGGCGAGCCCAATGCGTCATACTTTATCGACGGTGTTTTTGTTGCTAGCAGCGTTTCCACCGCGACGACCAGTACAGTGGACCGGGTTGAGGTATTGCGGGGGCCCCAGTCCGCGCAATTCGGTCGGGCTACTTTTTCCGGTGCCGTGAACTATGTGACGCGGCAACCCACGGGTGCGTGGACCGGTGAAATCAATGTGCAGGCTGGTAGCGATGAGGACCAACGATTGGGCGGCTGGGTCAGCGGCCCCATATTGGCCGACAAGCTCGCGATGCTCGTTTCGGCAAATTACGATACCTGGGCCGGCCAGTGGCGCAATCAGTTGGCGCCCAATACTTCTTTTACCTCCCCAGCTTTTCCTCCGGCGCTTGAGCGCGTGCCAACCCGTGGTGACAACAGTGAACTGGGTGGGGAAGAAACCACGGACTTGTT
Organism: Gammaproteobacteria bacterium; assembly: GCA_965221985.1. Lineage (GTDB taxonomy): Bacteria > Pseudomonadota > Gammaproteobacteria > Steroidobacterales > J054. The sequence continues at coordinate 3,447,621 of OZ244928.1, read as the reverse complement.
ACTTAAGTTGGCATGGACGCCGACGGATTCGACACAGCTGAACTTCAAATACGGTTATACCAAGGGTGACGATGACCATTGGCCAACCTTGGTACCGGATGTTCCAGCCGGTGAGTATCCGGCTAACTGCTACTTGCCGGAAGACGAGAATGGTAACCCGACGCAGTACTTTCAAACGGGTACGGATACCTTGGGCAACCCCCAGGGGTCCGGTGGAGCTTTTTGCGGTACTTTCGATCCCACTGGGTGGGTAAATCGAATCAATATTCCCGATTTCGAAGATGGCGTACTCGGTCGAAGTTTATCTGTTTCGCTGCCTGAGGTTCAGCGCTTCGCGCACCCCGATAAACCCGGTACGCGGCGAGAAACCAATCGTTTCTTGCTCGACCTTACTCAGTCTTTTGGTCAGTGGGATATGACCGCTCGAGCAGCTTACAACCGGGATCGCTACCAGCAGGTCTTTGATCTAGATCATACCGAGAACCGTGCCATTTGGGGCTTGTTCCATTTCAATCAGCGTGCCTATCAAGATGATCAACAGTATGAACTGCGTTTTTCCGGTCCCATAGGCGAGCGTATTCAAACCACGGTGGGTGCGTATTACTTTGAAGCAGAGCGCGAGTCTGCAATTCGGAGCTATACGGGCCCCGCCGTTGGTTTCGGTGGGTTTGATCCTTGCACGGGTGGCGCGACACCCATTACAACGGAGTATCCTTGTCCGACCGTGACTGAAGTGGAGAACATAGCGGTCTTCGGTAGTATCGATGTTCAGCTAGGCGATACATGGACAGCTGCTTTTGAGATTCGTTGGGCGGACGACACTAAGAACATACTGGGTGGTAATCAAACCAGCGACGAACAAAGTACCGCTGAGGTTACGCCGCGACTTACCTTGCGCTACACGCCCAGCGATGAATTGATGTTCTATGTGCTGGCCGCAAAGGGCAACAAGCCGGCGGCCTTCAATGTTGAATGTTTCCGGGCAGATTTATTGCCGGAGGCCTTGGGGGAATGTCAGTCAAAGAAAAATTTGCAGCGGGTAAAAGAAGAAACACAGTGGACCTATGAGATTGGTACCAAGACATCATGGTTTGATCGGCGGCTTACCGCCAATTGGTCCGGCTTCTTCATCGACTGGGAAAATCAGGCTTTGTTTACCGTCGATTGCATCACATTGACAGTGGCCGGCACGCCAAATTGCGCGACCTTTCAAACCAACGCGGGCAAATCGGAGGTTTATGGCTTCGAGTTGGAGACAAACTTGGTGGTTAACGATCATTTATTCCTGATAGCGAATTGGGGTTTCCAAGATGGCGAATTCAAGGAAGGCACCGACGCTCTATTGGGCAAGACCACAGGTAACGGCGATCTCAAGGGCAAAACCATACCTAATGCGTCAAAGCATTCGCTGGTGCTGGGCGCTACAGTTACCAATCAGATCAGTCAGAGTTTGGAAAGTTTTTTAAGAGCTGACTTCATATATGAGTCAGACCGGTTTGGTCAGCAAGCCAACTTCAACAAATTGGCGGAACGGAAACTCATGAACTTGCGTTTGGGTGTTGAGTCGGATACTTGGACGCTTAGCGGCTATGTAAACAATATGCTTGACGACGATACGCCCTACGCGATTCTGAATATTGTCAATTTCGCCAAGGAATGGAGCAATGGAGCCAACGGCGAATTGTTTTCACTGAATCCTGCCCGCGGCCGTCACTTTGGCGTCGAGCTTCAGTATCGTTTTGGGGCTTTGTAGGGGTAAAGGGGTAGGGTAAATTCGGTTCGATCCCCTTTACCGTTCCACAGTGTAAATCAGCTCCAGGGCTTGATCCTCGCCGGAGCTTGCCTCAATGCTGAAGCCACGGCCTAGGCTATAGCGGGCAATGAAAGTCCCAATTCGACTGAATAGTCCGTAGGTGTAGCGAATACTCAAATCATCGCTCAGTTGCTTGCCCGCTAAGAAGGCGGTTTCGTTGGTCGAATCACCGCCGATACCGACTTCATCAAGGCCAAGGGTGTCGCCAACTTGCTGGATCACGGGTAAGGCTTTACGCAGGCCCATGGTAATCGCGGCATTGCTTAAGGCAGCGGAATCGCCGCTGCCCGCCTGATCAATGGGTCGCCCGATAACCAGATAGGACAAGGCATTGGCCTCCGACATACTAGGCTCAGCGTAGACGCGCGTACTTATATTGTCGGCCATACCGGACAGGATCACGCCCGCTTTTACAATCTGGCCCTCGTAATTAACTGTGCGGCTGGTCTTAATATCCACCCGCGGATTATCGATGGGCCCGGAGAAAATTAGGCGACCACGTTCGATGCTTAGGGACTGCCCATAGGCGCTAAATCGGCCATCGAGTAAGCTTAAGACACCATTCGCAAACAATTGTCGTTTGCGCGTTTGGCGTAGTTCAAGCTCGCCCGTGAGTTTGGTCTTAAGGCCCATGCCATCAAATTGCACCGCGTCTCCTAGCGCAACATTTACCGTGCCGTTCACGCGTAAGATCTTGCGCTGCTGCTCGGCGTCCGGCGCGTCATGATCTATGGCATCGGGACTGGGCTTAACCGCTGTTTCCGGAACTTCATTGACAAGGAAATTGGCTTCGGGGATTCGCAATATGCCATCTATGCTGATGGCCTCATCTTTGTAGGCCAATTTAATATCCGGCGAACTTAGGGCTTGTTGATCTGGCAAGCGCAGACTCTCAAAGCGGTCACCGGTGATATCGAAACTGGCCGAACGTTCGGCCACAGAGGCGGTGCCACTAAATTCAATTTGCCCCTCGCCCGAACTTGCCCTGCCCATGATGCGTGCTTGGCCATTTTGGTCGCCGGCTAGCTCGACCTCTATGCGCGATACTTCTATTCCCATCGAAGGCACCATGATGGCGCCATTGTTCAGATTTAAGCCGCCCCTGATTTGTGGTTGCTGCAAGCTGCCTAAGAATGTGCCCTCGGCTACTAGTTCGCCGCGAATCTTACGCAAGCCTGAAGCCGCTTCAAGTAAAGCAGAGATCTCTGTCAGGTCGCGAAATTTCCCGTCAAAACTGCCCGAGAGTGGGCTACGGTCCGCGAAGGGACTGTCGATAGTCAGTTGCGCCTGAAGCCTGCTGTCGTGGTCGGCCACAAGCTGCAAATTGACCAAGGCGTCTTCTTCGTTGCCGCGAATTTCTAGTTCCGCCAAGTCGAAGTTTGTGATCAAGACTTCTTCATCTGTGGTGAGCTCAATGCGTAGATTCTCCTCCCCAATGGCCATGAAGCCTTGCAAACCATTCCCCTGTTCGGAAACTTGCAGGTCCGCATCAATCTCTCCCTGCAGTTGCATATAGTCGGGCGTCACCAGATTGAATTGCTGTGCCGGGAAATCTATCACGCGAGCAGTAACCTCGAATCCCTGGGCATCCCGGGACATTTTCTCGATGCAGGCCGATGCTGATTCGAGTTGCCAGCAATGCGCCGAGGCTGAAAAATGCCCGTTACCGAGGTCTAGCTGAGCACGCAAGTTCTTTTCCAATTGCCAGATGCCCAGTGCGCCTAGATCAATGCTGGCTTCGCCAATACTCTCACTCAAACTTTCCTCATTGTATTGACCCCGGCTTCGCAAATTGCCGGAGATTTCGCCACCGCTTAGGTCCAATGCAACTCGATGGTCGTCCAGCGTACCGTCTATGGTCAGTTTGGCATCGCCCCAGGGCCGATCTGCGGCATTGATGCTTGTGGCCGAAAGGTCCGCGGCAATTTCCCCATCGCCGTCGATGTGGGCATCGATTACCAGCGACTCGATTGACTGGTTTCGAAATCCAACCGCCTTGCCGCGACCATCAAAGGTCAATATCGGTTTCGATAATGTGCCCGCAAAAGACCCTTGCGTAAGCAATTCGCCTTCTAGCTCGGGCAATAGCTGGGTTAGATTCTTTGCCTCAAGATTGAACTCACCCTGGATCTTTGGTGTAAGCAAACCCATAAAGTTTGCGTGATTGTCTCCGATCGTTACTTTGCCAGTCTCGACGCGGACTTGATCCTGCTGGCGTGTTGCTACCAAACTTCCGGCGACTTCATAGTCGCCAAGCAAGCCGCGCAGCCTGTTAGTGCGCAAAGTTTGCTGATCTAAGAGGGATCCTGTCAGTTCCGCGTCAAAGTTGATCCAACTGTTCGGTATCTCGGCCAGACGATGCAACTCGACCCGGTCTGCAAGGAATTGCACGCGGATAGGCAATGAGTCTCGCAGTTCGACCTCGCCATTGCCGCTGATCTCGCCGCCGAGCAGGCCCGCTTGCAAGTCGTTGATTATCAGCCGTTCTTTGTCTCCAGCCAGAAACGCGGACAGGTCCTCAAGCCTGAGATTTTCCGGAGAATTGGGAACGCGTAGCTGATTCGCGCGGATTCGTATTTCATACCCTAAGTCCTCGCGCGCTTGCGTGATCTGCGCTTGTATCTCGACTGGATCAGGCGTTGAGACTTGCTGTTGAATATAAATCTCATTCAGGTCGCCGCCTATGGTCCCGCTGCCGGATAGGTTTAAGTCGTCTGCACGCCAGTTGACGGTGGCGTGAACGGGTAGTGTTTCAGTTAGGGAAATGTCGGCTGTGCCGTCAACGGCAAACTGTCGCAGTTCTAAGGCTATATGCTTGAGGCTCAGTTTTTGGCCCAGCAGCTTACCGGCAACTTGAATGTCGTTGATTTCTTCCTTGAGTCCAAACGCATACAGTTCTAAACGATTAAGCGCTAACACCTGAATTAGCACATCGATAGGGATTTCCGGAAATACTAGAGGCTTAGAATCCCGTTCCCGAGTCGGACGGAGTTGTTCTATGCGCATGTATTTGGCAGACAGCTGCGAAATATTCAAGCGGGGCTGCAATAAATCCTTAGCTTCGGTTGTCAGCGCTACCTCCGTAATGGCCACCAACCAGTCCTCTGATACATACCGAATTTCGTCGGCCTGCAAGCCGTCCCAGAGGGTTCCCTGGATGCCCGCCACGGAAATCCCCAGCTGTGGCTCGCTGGTCAAGCGTTTGACAAGCCAACGGCTGCCGCCTTCGGTGAAGAGCAGGGTGCTGAATGCCAAGATGGCAAGCACGAGTAACAGCAATAGGCTGAGTAGCGCAAACCGAATCTTCACAGGTCAGGGCCCAGGTTAATGTGTATGCGGAAGGAATCTTCCGCCTTGCTTTCAAGCGGTACCGCGACATCAAGACGAATGGGACCCAAAAACGAATACCAGCGTAGCCCAACACCGGCGCCCAGCTTTAGATCCAGATTAGAGAAATCATCAAAGGCGTTACCGGCGTCGACGAATACTGCAATACCCCAGTTTTCCTTGAACAGTTGATCAACTTCCAAACTACCGGTTAGTTTATGGCTGCCGCCGATAACTTCGCCCGCGGAATTGCGAGGGCCCAATGTTTCATAGTCGTATCCCCGTACGCTTTTGTCGCCGCCGACAAAGTAGCGGACCGAGGCCGGCAGTTCCGAGAAGTTGCTCTTGATGGTCGTCCCGAACTCTCCGCGTACGAGCAAGCGGCCCCCCGACCACAGACCGCGGACCCACTTTCCATAGATATCCAGTTGACCAAAATCCGTGTCGGAGCCGATTTCTTCCACGGTGCCATTGACCCGTAGATTGAATCGGTGGCCTTTTTTGGGGCGACTGGGGTCGCTAGAAAATACGTGGCTCCAGCTTAGTCCAGGCGTCACCAATCGCGACGTGCCGCCTTCACTGGCGACATCGAATTTTTCCAGGCTGAAATCTATGAAGCGTGTTTCTAGCCAGCCGTGGGGACGCAGTTTCAATTCCTTAACGCCCAGTTTTACCGTTTGACCGCTTGATGTTTCGGTGTCTTCATCGCGATAGCCGGCGTCAAAATTGAGCCATTCAGCGCGCGGATTATTGAGGGGAATGCGGTAGCTGGCGCTGATTTCGGCAAGTATTTTCGACCATTGGGCTTTGGTTTCGAATTGGTGGCCTTGTCGATTGCGCCGCCGATCTAGATAGCCCGCCCGGACCTTCGGGCCCGTGTCCGTGCCATAGCCTACGCCGGTTTCTATGGACCGGCGTTTCGCTGCCGTTAAGGACACTGTCACGGCGACCTGATGGTCGGGTGGGTCGCCGGGTTCGGTGGTGATTGTGACGGACTCGAAGTAGCCGGAGCCCAATAAGCCGTCGTACAAGTTGCCAATATCGCCGGCCGTGTAGGGCTCGCCACTCACCAAGTTTGAGTACCGGCGCACCAACTCCGGATCCACCGTGTCCTGATCGAACACAATTTCTCCGACGATATAGCGAGGGCCCGTGGTCAATATCAAGCTAATATCCGCCGCGAGGCTCGCTGAGTAAATATCGAGCTGCCTGGTCGTCAGCTCAGCATCGAAATATCCGAGATTGATGGCCGTCTCCACCAAGGTCTTCTTATAGTTTGTGTAGAGTCCTTGCTTCAGCGGGTCGCCCCGTTTGAAGCTTTGCGTTTCAATCAGCCCTAGTAATCGGGGTGGAATATCGTCGCTGCCGTCGAGGCGGATGTCGACCTTGCGAATTCGAACAGGCTCGCCGGGTTCAACTTCGAAACTGGCTTGCCAGCAGTCTTCCGAAAATGACAAGGATTTATTGATGCTAGGTTTGTAGTAGCCAAATGCCTGTAATGACTCTTCAATGGCCGGGGTAGCGTTCTTAAAAAGCTTAGAGATCCGCCAATTCGGTGCATCGCAGGGCTCATCGTCCAGTCTCATGAGTAGCAAGCTATTGTCACGTAGCTCTTCATTCAGGCCCTCTATCAGGACGTCCGCCGGAACGGGCGAAGCTCGCACCAGCAGCAGCACGGCAATGGCCAGCAAGCCGGGCGGCTGTAGCCTGTTAAGGGGAGGGCGAAGGCTTATCAATTTCTTGGTTCGTCGGGTGGCGGCCCGCTATCTTAGGGTATTGACGACACGTCCGCCGCAGCATTTTGTAGATTTTCGATTGTTGCCGATGCTGGCGCCGCAGCCGCCGTCAGGAAATATTCGTGACCGCCTCACCGGTCCGAAATAGCGGCAAGGATTTGTCGACTGATATAGGCAAGCATACCCCTTGCTGCAAACTAGCGAATAGCCGATTACCGGTCGTCCGCACGGCTCCCATCAGCTGCGCTTTGTTGCAGGGAGTTTTGCAGTTCCTCAGAGCGGCTGCGGACAGCTAACCAAGGAGTCGCTCACTGACGTGTGATACCGCGGCTTCGCCTGTGATTCAGTTCACGCTTAGAGTTGTGATAGCGGTTTAGAGTCTGCAATGGTTATTTGCAAATCGGGCGTTTAACAAAACATGCCGGTTTACGCATGTTTGACGGTTGAATCGTTAAATGCGGATGTAAAGATTGACCGTAGCCTGTACGCTAGCAATCGCCCGCATGGGTGCGTTGTGATGGCGGCCGTGTATTCATGGAGGAACTCGCGCAATGAATAAAAATTACTCGAAGAAATCATTACTTTTATTATTTTCGGCCATTGTCGTGCTGGTTGGCTGCTCTGGTGGCTCCTCGGATTCTGGATCGAACGGGCCCGGCACGGGCCAGATTACCGTGGGCGTGAGCGACGCGCCAGTGCAAGGTTTGCGCCAGGTTTGTATCGAGTTTGATGCCGCGGAGTTCAAAAAGTCCGGTTCCAATAATCAAGTGATTGCTTTCGATCCACCGGCAAAAATTGATTTGCTTGCCTACCAAGGCATGAATGTTGCGCCATTGGTGACGGATGAAACTTTGGAAGCGGGCAACTATCAATGGGTGCGCTTGGCCGCCAATGCGCCGAAAAACGGCAATGGCGGGGCCGGTGCAGGCTCCAACGACACTGAATGTCTAGGCGACGGTTCCTACGTGGTTACCGATGCTGGCGCCGTGCATGGTCTCTATATTCCTAGCAGCGCGCAGTCGGGTCTGAAGTTAAATCGTGGATTCACCTTGCCGGCTGGCGGCGAAGCTGATTTCGTGGCCGAATTTGATTTGATGAAAAGCATCCATGCGCCGAAAGGTCTGGATCCCGACTATATTATGCGTCCCGTGATTCACTTGTTGGATCGAGTCGAAACAGGCAGCGTAGCCGGCGAAGTATCTGCTGTCTTAGCCACGGCGGAGGATTGTATGCCGGCGGTTTATCTTTATGGTGCCGATGATACTCCGGATGATAATGAAGACGATGACCCGCTAGACAGCGTTGATCCCATCGCCTCGGCCATGGTCGAACTACAAAACGATGGGGCTTATCGTTATGAAATTGGCCCGGTGGTTGTTGGTAGCTACAGCTTGGCTTTTAGTTGCAACGCCGATGATCCACTACTGGACGAAACGCTCGATTATGTGTTGTCCGCGGACAATCCAGTTGACGTGTTTGCCGAGGAGCAAGCCAAGGCTGACTTTTAGGAGGCTTTGCCGAGCCGTACCATTTTCTTCAACGTCGATTGACTCGGGCATTTAAAATTGAGCTTTCCATAAGCTTCGTATCAATAATTGTCGGTCAGATACTGGTGCACGATGCTCGCCACATACTCATCGAGATTTTGATCGCTCTTACCAACAGACCAGCCACCCGTCATCGAGTCCGCAGTGCGATAAATACGCACGTCGCCCACGGTTTCGCCGTTTTGATCGTTCACCAGTTTTAGGTCCATGTCGATATGCGAATCACCAGCTAATGCGCCGACCCAAAAACGCGCGCCGCCACCAACGATTCGAAGCCCCTTAAGTTGAGGTTCGACTAGTAGTTTGCCTTCTCCACCGGTGCTTCTCGCTGCCCAGTCTTCGAGCAGCGGGAGTATCTTTGCCCGCAGGTTTTCTTCGAATTCTTTGGCTTCGCGCATCTTCCCTTTATCTGCCTCAATTTCGCTGTCAAAGCTCATCGGCATAAGTTGGTAATTAGAAAAGTTCGATAAAGCCGTGCTTGGTGCCTGTAGCCGGGATGCCTCTGCTTCGGCGACTTGCTGGACCTTTTCGGGATTAGCCGCGCATCCTGCAATGAGTAGCAAACATAGAACTGCCAATATCCTCATCTCATTCCGTCCTTGCGTGCATTTGATGCGAAAAACGATGGACCATTTTCGAAAAAGGGCCATCAGTAAGGACCGAAAGGATACGCTAGTTGGAGATCGACGTCTTGGCCTGGATGGCTCACGTTCGGATGAGAATGCGGGTAGATTGCAAGCGTGATGCTGTCATTGGACGCGGCTAGAATGCGACAGCTTGAGGCTGTTCAGTCCGGCGGGAAGTCATACTTAATCTATTGATATCTAAGTATTTTTAATATTTTGCATCCAAATCCTCTGCCCCGAGCATCGTATTGGTAAGGGCTGCACTGCGTGGTCCACGACAAGAGGATGAGGATAATGAATCTGCACTTATATGAGCGAATCGCTGAAGATTCTGCGCTTGTGGTGATCAGCCTAGCCTACGGGTTTTGCCTATATAGTCTGTTGTTCTAGCGTGACTAGGGCAAGGCGGTGTTTGAAGCTTGCGTTGCTGTACGCAATGATGGCGGGCGCGGGCTTAGTGACTGGCTTGATGTGGGGTTTGACCATGACCCAGATCGCGCTGCCTAGATACTTGACGCTGTTCGACTTGATCGCCCTTTGACATGATATCGGAGTACCGTTTATGGATATGGAGAGCATTCGCGATCTGGTAATACCCCTAGCCTCGATCGTTTCCCTGCCGATTGTGTTTTGCGTTGCTTTTTACTACCGCTATCGCACCCGCAGGGACCTACAGGAAACTTTGCGTAAAGCCATTGAGCAGGGCACCGAATTGACACCTGAGACATTGGAGCGCTTGGGTGGTCCGGTACCTGGTAAAGATCTGGATCTTCGCCGCGGCGTGATTGCTTGCGCTGCCGGCATTGGTTTGGTGATATTTTCCTTTGTTTTTGTCGATGCCGATGCTGAAGGCATGCGCGGATTACGCGCCACAGGCGCGCTAGTGCTCGTTGTGGGTCTAGCGTTTATTGGCCTTTGGCGATTTAGCGATGGACGCGAGCGATGAGGAACTTGTCGCCAGAGCAATCGCGGCGGTCGATCAGCAAGCCTATGGAGAACTGGTGCGCCGGCACCAGGGCCGGGTTCGCGCATGGCTGCGGCAACTTACTGGCGACAAGGATCGAGCCGATGATCTCGCGCAAGATACGTTTGTGCGAGCCTGGCATAAGCTCAGTACATTCTCCGGCGCGGGAAAATTTTCTGCATGGCTGCTTAAAATTGCCTATAACCTGTTTCTCCAAGAAATACGGGCTAACAAGCGAAGGAAGCGCTTAGTGGACGCGATGGAAGAAAATCAAGTAGCTTTAGGCGCGACCATCGCGACGGCGGCCGATGGACGATTACCTGACTTGCCGAAAATGTTATCCGTACTATCCGTAGATGAACGCTTGGTCGTAACTCTTTGTCAGGCTTATGGATACAGCCATGGCGAAGCCAGCGAGGTAACTGGTATACCTCTAGGTACGGTAAAATCTCATATCCGCAGGGGGATGAAGCGGATTCGGGAGACGTTTGATATCGGGAGCAGTTCGCAATGACCGATGAACTGGACAGCCTTTTGAAGCAGCTTGCTGATGATGTCGCGGACGACGGTTTCAGCGAGTCAGTGATGTCGCGTATCCAACAAGCGAAATTGATTCGCCGAGGTTTATCCGCGGGAATCGCTGTTGCAATGACCTGGCTATTTATTGGTCCGCTACCTGACTTGTTAATGCTGGTCAGCGGCCGCCTTGCGACGGCAATGGGTACCTGGTTCGATACGAACTGGCTAGTGCAAAATCAAGCTATCCTGATCGCTTCCATTGCCTGTGGCACCATTCCCATCATTTTTCTGGCCCTTGAGGAATAGCTGCGTTGAAGGGTCGGTGAGGGATGCACTCGATGGATATTGCCACAACAATACCCCAAGTCGTTCTTCTTCGTAGTTTCCTAAGAGCGCATTCACGTACTCGTGGGAATCGTCCGGTGAGCCCAAAGCATTTCGCGCCGTTAACGGGTCAAACCGGGGAATGCACTGGACTTCTACACGTTACGGCGGGCAGTCACCCCCACGCTTTTTACGAGTTTGGCAATGATACTCACCCATTTTGCGATTGTAATGGCAGCTTGTCGCTGCGACTAAAATGCCTAGAACCAGATTTTTCACAAAACCTGCCTTCCGATAAGCGAGTCATGACGCATTGGAAACGAAAAAACTCAACCCGAATCACGCACCTTTACTTCGCAATAGGTTCAGAAACTCCCGGCGCGTTTTTGGTCCATATGTCAAGAAACTAGGATCGGGTGCGTTTGCGTAATTGAGCTGCGCTTTGCGCATCACATCCGCATTCATTCTTTGCTGAATTTCTTGGGGATCGATGCCATAGGGAACGGCTGCATTGAGCCCGAATACCTTGGCACGCAGTTGCGGAGTAATGGCTGGATAGCCGAATTTTTCCTGAAACTCAGCGGAGATTTGGAAGCTACGGAAGCCCTGTATCTGATCCTGGGGTGAGCCATACCAAATGCAGTCGGTTCCCCATAGCACGCGATCTTCGCCGACGTACTTGAATAGTTTTCCCATCACGTGCGCGGCTTCCTCGGGGTCGCGCATCAGGTAACGCCAAGTGGTGCCCAACTCCGCATAGACGTTGCTATTGGGACTTAGGTCGTTGTCAATCAGTGATTGAATGAGGGAATCAACGCCAATCTTGTTCGCGCCGGGTACAAAGGGTCCGTCTTTGTCTTTGATATCGTAGCCGGAGTGATAAACGATGAAGTTGATATCGGGGTTTGCCTTGGCGGCGGCACCGACGTCGGCACAACTGCCATAGTAGCGATTGTCCCGCGTCATTAAGGGCGTGGGTAAGGGTAGCCCCTTGTGAATGCAAATCGTTTTCACGCCGCTGTGCCGGGCGGCTTCTATCAGGGGTCCGCCGAATTCATCATCATCTAACCACCAGCCAGTACTGCCATCGGGGCTAGCTTGGGTGTACGTTTTCCAAGCTGATACATCCCATTCTTCTTGTAGTTCTGGCATGCGCTCGATATCGCCCGCAAAGTTGGGTATGACGCGGCCGTGCACCAGCAAGCGATGATTGCCTTGCATGGCGGCCACCATCTCGCGCGTGGCAGCAGCCTCGTCGTTGGTCAAAGGCATGTCTTCGTAGGAGGTAGGTGTGAACGTCAACACCGCCATGTCCGTATCGCTGTCCAAAAACATTTCTTTAATGAAGGCTTGGCCGGTAAAGCAATCCACATGGCCCAGCGGCGAGTCAGGGTCCAAATAGTCGCACTTGGCTTGCGGCATGAATTTCAGGCCTTGCATGGTGAACTTAGTTGGGGCTCGCCAGCGTTCGCGCGGATTTACGTGGTGGCCCTGAATATCGAAAATGAATTCGCTGCCCGCCAAAGTTTCGCTGGCAGCGGCAGGCTCCAGCGCGGCGGCGGCCGGCAGTTCGAAGAAACCGCCGGTTTTGCCCGCCCTCGCGTGCACTTCGTTGAATGCCAACAGCGTGCTAGCGGCACCGCAGCTCGATGTTAAGAAATTTCGCCGGCTTAGGCCGCAGCGCTTAGCGAGTTCACCCGCGCGCTCCGCGGCGAGTTGATTCGCGGCTATGCTACGAGTGTCCAGGGCGCGTGGGGAGAATTCGCCATTTGTCGTCGTATCGACCTTGATAGGCAGGCGTGTGCCCTGGGGATCGCTATTTTGCCGCATGATTTTTTCCGCTTGAGTGGAACTCCATGCATGGTCGGTTCCTGTCGTAGTCAGTGCAAGGGGTGAGCAGGTATTTGGCCAAGCATCGGTTTCCGCGTCCGGGTTAGTATGGCTATTCCCTTAGTCAGATTTGCGATGCGATGAATGAAGCTTACCGAGTTTTTCTGCCGCGCGGTTTCGTGTTGGCAGCCGTTTGTGTGTTTCTTTCAGCCTGCGCAACGCCAAGTGGCTATCAAAGCACCGTGGCTAAAAAGCCTGGTCGAACCATAGATAATATTCAGTTGATGGATCCCGAGCAGGGTCGCAGAATCAAGCTACGAGTGCATATTCCCGGCGAAGCTAGAGAGCTGTGGCCTCTGGTGGTTTTTTCCCATGGCGCGCGCTGCAGCCCCGTTAGCTACGACTCCATTGCGCGCTACTGGGCAGCGCGGGGTTACGCCGTCATCACGCCTTATCACCGCGATGCCTTGGAGAATCAGGAGGAACTTTCGGCAGCCGATGTTCCGAAACTTTTCTCGGCTCGTGTGCGCGACTTATCCTTTTTGCTCGATTCACTGGACGTCATTGAAGATCAGGCACTTATCAAAGGCCGCTTAGATCGCGAGCGTATTGCCATCGCTGGACATTCCTTCGGTGGCATGTTGGCCATGGTGAAGTCGGGTCTCGGTATCAAACCCGAGGCTTACTTATACTCGGGCCCGGTCAATGATTCGCGCTATAGCGCGGCCGTTGTCATGAGTGGTGTCGGGCCGATGCCAGAAATGACGGACGATGCCTTCGCCGGCCTTCAGGGTCCGCTATTGGCGACCGGTGGTACGCTGGATGAGGGCAACATAGGCAGTGGCAAGATCTATCCGTGGCAATGGCGGATGTCGGCCTATGACCTAGCGCCCCCAGGCAACAAGTATCGGGTGGTTCTCGATCGAGGCGATCACTATCTTGGCGGTTTGATTTGCCGCGGTGACCGGGGTGGACCGCCGGATCAGAAAGGGCTGGCTGTCATTCAATCAATTAGCATAGCCTTTTTGGATGCCTACCTGCGGAACGATACGGCGGCCCGCAACTACCTACGACAAGTTGATTTGTCCGCTCTGACCAGGGGGCGGGCAAGCTATCAGGTCAAGTGAGCCACGCTTTACTGTGCGGTTTGATTCTCCGATAGTACGCGCCCACTGCGCGATTACCCGCGACTTCATTGTCTCCGCTATCTTGGTTTCACCATGCCCATTTTGCTGACAACTATTTTGCTTTCGGGGCTGGGCTTCGGCTTGGTGCTGCCAAGCTTTCTTTTTTTCGCGGAGAACTTGGGCGCATCACCCGCGATTGCTACGACCATTATCGGCGCCTTCGCAGTAGGACAGTTTATTTCTACGGCCATTTGGGGGCGGCTAAGTGATCGCTTCGGGCGTAAGCCGATTCTCGTGCTGAGTTTGTTAGGTCAGGCGCTGAGTTATTTGCTACTAGCATTTGCCGGCAATCTCTGGGCTTTGGCCGCTGCCCGCCTGCTCAACGGTTTGACTTCCGGAAATTTATCTGTGGCCATGGCTTATATTGCTGATGTAACGCCCGAAGAGAAACGTGCTCAGGGAATGGGCTATGTCGGCGGAGCCATTAGCTTGGGTTTCATCATTGGTCCGGCCTTGGGCGGCATACTTGGCGGGAAAGATGCGGCCAGCGCCAGTTTGTTCTTGCCGGCTTTGCTGGCATTGGCTGTATGCAGCGTCACCGCGTTGGCGGCGATGATCTTTTTGCGTGAAAGCTTGCCGCCCGAGCAACGCGCGAAGAATCTCAGCGATGGTCCACAAGAGGGCGGACTTGCCGCGGCGAAACGCGTGTCGACCATGCCAATACTCGCTCGCATGGTGGCTGTCGGTTTTTTCGTTTATGTGGCCATGGCCTTGTTTGAAACGATTTTTCCGCTCTGGGCCGGTGCGCGATTCGATTGGGGGCCGCCCGAAGTTGGCCGAATGTTTACTTATCTCGGCATGGTAGTTGGGTTCACGCAGGCGTATTTGGTCGGCCGGCTTTCGCCGATTTTTGGTGAAGACCGCCTGGCAATGGCCGGACTGCTCAGCTACGCCCTTGGCTTGGTATTCATGACGCAGGCGCCCACGTGGCAGCTGATGCTAATTGGCATTACTTTTACTTCCGCCGGTGGCGCCATGTTTATCACCAGCATGTCGGTCTTGGTGTCCAAGCAGGCCGCTCCGGCCGATCGGGGTCTCGTGCTCGGGGTCTATCAATCCGGCAGTTGGATGGGCCGGTCCATCGGGCCGCCCATCAGCGGCTCCTTATTCGCTGGCCTTGGCGTGAACAGTCCGCTATTCGCTGCCGCGCTGATCATGTTGCCGTGTCTAATCATCATGGCGGCCATCGGGCGGCGCACCAGGGCCGCCGAATCGATCGAATGAGGCGGCGTCTTAGCCGAGGATCTTCGCGCTGTTCGTTTAGTGCCGGGGGAATCCGGATTTGCCCTTTGGACGAAAAAGTCTATAGTTTTTCAAGTATTGGGCCACAAGCCCCGCCATCAATCGGGAGATTCTGATGTACATCAATTTCTGGTACCCCATGGCCACGAGTGAGGAGTTGCTTGAGGATAAGCCACTGAAAGTACGGGCTTTAGGCCAGGATTTTGTGGTTTTTCGTGATTCGGAGGGTGTGGCCAGATGTCTTAGCAATACCTGTACTCACCGCGGCGGTTCCTTGGCTGGTGGCAAGATCCAGGGGGACTGTGTTCAGTGCCCCTATCACGGCTGGCATTTCAATGGCGAAGGTGAATGCACCCGCATTCCGTCACTCGGTCCCAATCCATCGATTCCCAGTCGCACGCGTATTGATGCCTACCCGGTTCAAGAGACCTACGGACTCATTTTTGCTTTCTTAGGTGACCTTCCGGAAAACGAGCGGCCGCCAATCTTGCCTGTCCCAGAATGGGAGCAGGAGGGCTGGCGACCGACCATGCAGCACTACGATGTTCGTGGTAATTACGAGCGATCCATTGAGAACGGACTAGATCCGGCGCATAACGAATTTGTGCACGATACCCATGGATTCAGTGGCGCCAACGAAGAATACAAGGTCAATGAGCTGCGGATTGAAGAAACGCCGCCTTGGGGGCAGGGTTTTTGGCATACGTTTCAGGCACCGCCACTGACGGGCAAGATGAAAGAGGGCCGCAAAGAATCGGGGTCGCTAGATGTGGGCACCGGTCATCACGGCCCTAATCAGGTTTGGACCTATATTCACGCCAGTGAAACCGTGTGGTTTCATCAATATCTGTTTGAGCGTCCCATCGATGATGAAAATATCTATGTGTATCTGTTGTGCATGCGAAACGGATTTCTCGAAGAGAAGCATGATGAATTTATGATCGAGCGTAATCAGTATGTAGCCAATCAGGATAAGGTGGTGATCGAAGATCTACACCCAGTACTGACACCAGAAACTAATACCAAAGAATTCATGTTGCCAGCCGATAAAGTCATTGTGATGTATCGCGACAAGCTGCAAGAGTGGGATGAAAAAGGCTGGCGAATCGATGTTGATGAGGTCGCACGAACTGAGAAGCGAGTCGCTTATGCTGTTCCAAGTCCTGGCAGAAGAACTCAAAAGGGATGGGTGTTGGACAGCATCCCGCTGGTGGAAGCAGAAGGCGAACAGGCGAAGCTAAAAGCGGCCGGCTGAGATATTCCTTATTCTTAAGCTGGATGCTCAATCACAACCTTGCCTACATGCTTTGCTGCGTTAAGGTGATCGAATGCATCAATTGCCTCGGCGTAAGGGAAGCTTCGGTCAATGCGTGGTCGCAGCGAGTTAGCTTCACAAGCGCGAAGCAGGGCGGCGAGCATGGCGCGGCTGCCAGAGGTGATGCCCTTAAGAATTATGTTGCCGAAATAGAGCGCCGATAAATCGGTGGGCTTGCCCGCATTACCGGCCAATGCGCCCAGTAAGCCCACTCGCGCATTGGGTGCGCAGCAGGATAAGGATTGGGGCAGCGTGCCCACGCCCACGGTTTCCACGACGATATCCACGCCGCTTCCCCCAGTCGCGGCTCTAACGGCCTCGGCCCACTGCGGGTTTCTGCGATAGTTCACGGTGATATCCGCGCCAAGCTCACGCGCGATGGCCAGCTTGTGGTCGCTGGAGGAGGTGATTGCCACCGTTGCCCCATTCATTTTCGCGATCTGCAAGGCAAGAATGGCCACGCCACCGGTCCCCAGCGTCAGCACGGTGTCGCCGGGTTTTACTTGGCCCAAGGTTTCCAGCACCGTCCACGCGGTTATACCCGCGGCTCCGAGGGCCGCGGCGTCTGCATAGCTCATGCGGTTTGGAATTCGAACCAGCGCGGAAGCCGGCAGTGTAATTAGCTCCGCGAGCCAGCCATCGCGAGTGCTGCCTAAGTCTTGGGCGAAAACACTCGGGTTGAAATCACCGTCCAGCCAGCTGATGAAATGCGGTGCCGTGACGCGATCACCGATCTTGTGGCCTTTGACGGCTTTGCCTTGGGCGACGATTTCTCCGGCGCCGTCGCCCAGCGGTACACGCGATTCGGGCTTGGTGCCGCCGTATTGTCCACGTGCGATGAGCAAGTCCCGATAGTTCAGCGCGGCCGCACGCATGGCGACCACCACTTCATCGTCACCGGGTTCGGCGACGGGGAGGCGAACTCGACGCAGTGACGAAATGCCTTGTTGATCGCCGACGGTATAAGCATCGGCTTCTTGGAACACGGTGCCTGCTGAATTATCAACGGCTGCATCAGTCGCTGGCGCAACGCTAGCCGCTGCTAAAGATAGGCTGCCCGCCAGTGCTGTTCGTCGCGAAACTGGAAATTGATCCATGCCTTGCTCCTCTCGAACCCTACATCGGCCGCCGCGTTTCTATCGAAGGGCCAACCGTCCCGAGATACGCTTGCCACCTTAAGTAAGCTTGGCCCAGCTTGCCGCACACTCGCTAGGCTCGAGCATCATTGGCGAGATTCAAAGGCCGACCATCTATGCTCGCTCGTTTGGTATCGCTTACTTGGCTCGGCTGCTTAACACCAACCCGGCCCGCCGATCCGCTGTAATTGTCTAGCCGCTGTATTGAGCAATCCCGGCCAAAGATCTCTCCACGCCCACTTCCGTTTGAGCCAGCATTTCGCCACTGCCCAGATCGAATTTTGCAATGCCGCCGCTGAAGAAGTTGCCCAACAATATAATGTTCTCATCCAAAGAAGGGGCGATGATGGCCCAGCCTGGGCCGGGCAATTCATAGCTTTTTATTTCTTCGCCGGCGGCGGTGATATGGACCATGACGAATTCCGTGCGTGAAACGGCTTTAATCATGATGAGCGTTCCGTCGGGCCGGTGGCGGGCGACCAAGACCATGTGCCGGCTCTCGGGTGTGAAACTGACTAAATCGGGCAACTGCTTATCCGCCTCAAGGTCGTATTGCAGGACCCGGGGCCCCGTTTCGGAACTGTAGACGAGGGTTTTGCCGTCCTGGGCTAGACTGCTTGTGGTGCAGCCCAAGAATCCTGTCATACCGCCATTGGTTTCGGTGTGATACTCCTTAAGCAGTTCGCCGTCCATGCTGAAGCGGTAAACATGCCCGTGGCCGAACAAATCTTCGCCGGGGATTTTCGCAAGCGTTGTACCGAGCGGAAAGCGGCTCTCGTTTCCAACCAAGTGCTCGCCCATTAGCACCGTGCCATCGGGCGCGAAACAACAGTGTGAGAATGAGCGTTCGGCAAATTTGATTTCCGGCAACTGCTCACCGGCGGGGCTAACGCGAAGTACGCAATGGGCATTGCTATCGAAGGCCCAAAGATTGCCGTCCGGCCCAAACTGCAAGCCGCCCACCAAATGGGTTGTTCCCTGCGTCCACAGCTCGCCCTTTTTCTGTAGCTCGCTGTCGTACTGAATAATGCGACCCGGTCCGGCGTGATCGTCGCTCGGGTCGTTCAGCAGCGTAGCACCGGCGAATACATCGCCGCGTTGGAAGGCTTGCATGGTGTTTTCCGTCGTCATTCTTATTCTCCAGGGTCAAAGTGTCTTCAGCGAAGCGAATACGGCCCGCATTCTAACGATGTATGTCGCGCTGCCAAGCTCCCAGTAATACTAGGCGCCCGCCGCGCGGTCAATGCCGGCGGTTTGGCGTTGGCCGCCTAAACAGCAGCGCGGTGTAATCATCCGGTTTGGACGGCTTACCGGATTGCTCCTGTGCCATGCGCGCCTGGGCTAGATCAGTGACGCGTTGGATGGCATTGCTCAGTGGTCCTTTCCGGATCGCGTCAATAATCTCTTTCAGCAGCAGATTGTCTGATAAGCCATCACTGGCCAACAGCAGCGTATCCCGCGGAGCCAGCTCAAGCTCCGAGCCGATCTCGATGCGCATGTCGGCCGAGCCGATCACATTGAATATGAGGTTAAGTTCCTCATGCTGGAGGGCCTCTTTCTCATTAATAAGTCCAGCCTCCATGGCAAACCCCACGGGGGAGTGGGGGGTTGTTTGCAATTTGACGAGACCGCGTTGGCCGCAGACCAGCACGATGGAGTCACCCACGTGGTAGCTGCGCACATAGCCGGGCCCGATTTCCGCCAGCGCCAAAGTGCTCGCGCCGCCGTTTGCAGCAGCCATGACCGCTTGATTCGCAGCCTCGATGCCATCCAATATCGCCGGTCTGAGGCTGGTGCTGGGATCGACCCGACGCAATGAGTCACGAATCGTCTTGACTGTGATATTGGATGCCTGGCGCGCGCCGGATAAACCGCCCACGCCATCCGCGACGACTAATACCAGATGCGATTCATTCACCGGGATTATTGCCGCTGAATCTTCGTTGGGCCGCGGCTTCTGGCCATCTGCGATGCTCGCGGCCGCGGCCTGTCCCTGGGCTAAATCAAAGGCGCAAATTTCGTGATCATTCTCACCAAGAAACAGGCGAGCTTCGGTCAAGCTCGTGCCGTCGGTTTTGCGGGCCTTATCGGCGGTCATTGGCCAGTAACTTTTTGGGAATATTGTCGTAGGCACGCTGCATTGAGACCGCTGTCCTAAATCGATCTTGTGGCTTGAATTCCATGGACTTGCGCAACCACTTTAGGAGCTTCGGCCGCAATTTCTTGCGAATGCGCGCGTGGTTTTCCGGTGGCCACTTATAGGGCCACTCAGGCCGTTTGCCACTGAATAGCTTGTAAATCACTAGGCCAAGAGAAAACACGTCCGACTGATACATGGGCCGGCCGAGGGCTTGCTCGGGTGCCAGATAGCCTACGGTGCCCGAGCCTGAGCCGTTTTGAATCGGTCGTGCCGCTATCTTGGAAAATCCAAAATCGGTCAGCTTTAGCCGATTGTCATCGAAAATAATGAAATTCTCTGGTTTTACATCGCAGTGAATGATATTCCGGCTATGGGCATGTGCCACCGCGTCTAGGGCTTGTTCCGCGAAATGCAATGCTAGTTGGCTGGACATGCGCCGAGTCATACGATCAGCGAGACTTTCCACACCCAGGGGCATGGCAATGACAAATAGGTCATCGATAAAACAAGCGTTTTGAATGGGCAGTACGTTGTGGTGTTCCATGCGTACTGACAGGCGGGCTTCGCGGCGGAATTCATCGAGAAACTCGTCGTCCATCAGGCTGGGCTCGGCAATTTTCAGCGCGACCTTCACACCATGTATAGAATCAAAGGCGCGGTACACCGACGCCCGTGGGCCTTCGGAAAGACGCTTTTCAATTTTGTACTTGCCCAACTTCTGCCGGGCGCGCGGCATTTTATGTGCAGCCAAGGCCTGTTTTCCAAAACCCAAAGATGAGTTCGGATTCTACGTCAGACATTCGCGCTTAGGTAATGCTTCGACAAACCGGGAATTGAGTGATCAGCATCTGCCCTTGCCGGCGCGGAGCTCGTCCTGCGCCGTTGTCCGGGTTTGGTGCCAGCCACCGCGATGATCGGCGTCTGATGGTTACCGATGCCTGCCTGGTCTAAGTTGGCGGGACCGGTGGCATGTTGCTAGGAAATTCCCAGGGTCCAGACAAGCTCTGGGCACCCCCCAAACCGGATATGACCGCGCTGCGCCTGTGCTTCAGTAGACGGCTGTGCTAAAAAACACCCAGAACACTTTCGGAAGAACAGCCCAGCTTGACCAGGCTGGACGGACAGCAAGCTTATGGAAAATCAAATTCACGACATTAATGTGCTAGCGAAGACGGTTTTGCCGTCTCCCAAGGACATCAAGAAACAACGGCCCATGACAGCTGGCGCCGAGGCGACGGTTGTCCGCCACAGGCGTGTCCTGCGCGAAATACTCGATGGTCGCGACCCGCGGCTGTTCGCCGTGGTTGGCCCATGCTCGATTCACGATGTCGATGCCGCCCTGGATTACGCGCAGCGATTGAAGAAGCTGGCCGACGAAGTCCAGGACACCCTGGTCTTGGTCATGCGCGTGTACTTCGAAAAACCTCGCACCACAGTCGGCTGGAAGGGCCTGGTGAACGATCCGGACATGGACGATTCTTTTCACATTGAAAAGGGGATCGATCTGGCGCGACATTTGCTGATGGATCTGGGCGAAATGGGCTTGCCCACGGCGACGGAGGCCCTGGACCCCATTATGCCGCAGTACTTTGGTGAACTGATTAGTTGGACCGCCATTGGCGCCAGAACCACTGAATCACAAACTCACCGGGAAATGGCCAGTGGCTTGTCCACGCCGGTCGGGTTTAAAAATGGTACCGATGGTTCGTTACAAATGGCAGTGAATGCGCTGAAGTCGGCGCGCCAGCCGCATCATTTTCTCGGCATCAATCAATCTGGGTCTACTGCCGTTTTCCGCACTCGCGGTAACGCATACGGTCATGTGGTATTGCGCGGCGGTGGTGGGCGGCCGAACTATGATTCAGTGCATGTCGCATTAACGGAGCAAGCCCTGCGAGATGCGGATTTGCCGCAACGTATCGTCGTCGACTGTAGCCATGACAATTCCAATAAGGATCACAATCTGCAATCGCTGGTGGCTCGAGATTGTATTGAACAAGTCGTCAACGGCAATCGTTCAATTATTGGTTTGATGTTGGAAAGCAATCTATTAGCGGGTAATCAGAAGATTCCGGCGGACCTTTCGCAACTGAAGCGAGGCGTTTCGGTCACGGATGCTTGCATAGACTGGCCGACTACCGAAAAAGTGATGCGGGATGCTGCAAAGCTTTTGACGCCGGTGATTCGGGCGAATCGGGCCGGGTAGTAGTGATTAATCAGGCCGCCTTCGGCAGCTTTAACGCAAAATTACCGTCTTAGCGCCGTTTAGGAAAACACGGTGTTCCAGATGCAGTTTGACCGCCCGGGCCAAAGTGATGCTCTCTACGTCTCGTCCCACCGCGGCGAGGTCGTCGGGCGAATGGCTGTGATCGACGCGTTCTACGCCTTGTTCAATGATGGGGCCCTCATCCAGCTCGGTCGTCACGTAGTGGGCTGTGGCGCCGATTAGCTTAACGCCTCGCTCGTGGGCTTTGTGATAGGGCTTGGCGCCTTTAAAGCCGGGCAAAAAGGAGTGGTGAATGTTGATGATACGTCCCGCTAATTTTTGGCACAGTTCGGGTGAAAGCACTTGCATGTAACGCGCCAAAACAACCAAATCGGCTTTGGTGTCTTCCACAATCTCCAACAGCCGTGATTCAGCTTCCCGTTTTTTATCAGGCGTCACTGGTACGTGGAAGAAGGGAATGCGATGCCATTCGGCTAAGCTCGCCATGTCCAGGTGATTCGATACGATGGCCGGGATATCCATGGCCAGAGCACCGGTTCGATAACGGTACAGCAGGTCATTTAGGCAATGATCTAAGCGCGACACCATAACAAGAACCCGCGGCCGCAGATTGATGTCGTGTACTTCCCATTGCATGTTGAAGTCTGCAGCAATGCTTGCAAATTCTTCGCCGAAGCGCCGCCGTGAAAAATTTTGGTTTTGCGGGGTAAAGCAAACGCGCATGAAAAAGCGCCGGGTGTCGTGATCGCCATAGTGCGAGGATTCCTCGACAAAATGGCCGGCGTCACGCAGGTAGCTCGCAACGGCGGCCACGATACCGATGGTGTCGGGGCAAACCACCGTTAGAACAAATGATTGTTGGGCTTTAGGCATGGCTCGCTCAGTGAATTACGGGGTGCCTTGGCATGGGTATGTCCTTGAAGTCACCAGAATAGTAGTTAGGCGTGACGGCTAAAGCGAGTTTCGTCACAATGTCATCATAAAATAGACCGAGAAAGATATTGTCGAAAATATCTGCCGCTAAGGATTTGGAGGACTTCCTCTACCGTCATCCGCAGACCCGCGGCATGGAGCTGTTGATACCCGATATCAACGGCATTCTGCGAGGCAAGCGAATTAGTCCCCGAGAATTCGCGGGCCTCTATTCCGAAGGGATCAATTTGCCTGCATCGTCCACCCTCATGGACAGCCGGGGACGCGTGGTCGCTGATCTCGAATATGGTGGATTAGATGGCGACCCGGACTGCGTCAGCCATCCGGTGCCGGGAACCCTGGTAGCCACGCCATGGCTGGCTGATGGTATGGCGCAATGTTTGCTTGAGATGGATCGAGGTTTTGCCACGGCCGGTTTCGCCGATAGCCGTCGTATTCTGCGCCGTGTTTGCGAGCGGTTGCGGGCCGACGGCCTCAAGCCGGTTTGCGCCGTGGAGTTGGAGTTCTATTTTTTGGAAGATGCCAGTCTGGCCCATCCGCGACCCCGCGGTGGACGCACGCCAGGGACGGGTCTGCGCCAATCTGACCCGCAGATGTATAGCCTGGAAGATTTGCAAGACCTTGATCCGCTGCTTGCGGATATCGAACGGAATTGCCGGATCCAGGAGTTGCCGGCTAGCACGGCAATGTCTGAGTATGCGCCCGGTCAATTCGAAATAAACTTGCGGCATGTTGATGATCCCTTAGTGGCTTGCGACCATGCTGTGCTGTTAAAGCGCTTAATTCGTGGGACGGCCAAAGCTCACGGCTTGGCGGCGAGCTTCATGGCTAAGCCTTTTACCGAACACAGCGGCTCTGGTCAGCATCTGCACGTGAGCTTGCTGGACCAGCAGGGGACCAATGCACTGGCTGCTGACACCGATTTCGAACACGCAGTGGCCGGACTACTGGCGCTATTGTCAGAATCCATGCTGATGTTTTGCCCGAATCCCAATTCCTATCGCCGTCTTCAGCCCGGCTGCTATGCGCCCACGGCGTCGAATTGGGGCCACAATCATCGCGGTGTGGTCGTCCGCGAGCCCTTGTCCGACCCAGTCAATCGCCGGCTTGAACATCGCCTGGCGGGTGCTGATGCGAACCCCTACCTGGCCATGGCCGCGACCCTGGCTGGCATGCATCATGGTATAGAGCAGCAGCTCTCAGCACCGCCCCCATTATGCGCCGGGCAGGAAATTGACCAGCCGGGCAGCCTTGCACGGGATTGGCGCACGGCCTGGGCAGCCTTTGTCAGCGGGCGGCATTTGCCTGCTTATCTTGGCCAAGATTTCATCGATTGCTATGCCACGATAAGACGCTGGGAATGCCAGGCCTTCGATGCGCAGGTGTCATCAGCGGACTATGCCTGGTATTTGCTTAGCCTTTGAGACTTCGGCGTGGCGCTGAAGAGCTAGGCAGCGTATCGCCGCAGATTGCTACAATAGCCGATCAACAAGAATAAACCCGCGTAAGAGGTTACCCATGGCGGAGTATCACGCCCCCGTAAAAGACATGCTGTTCGTGCTCCAGGAATTGGTTGGGCTGGACGAACTTGCCCGTTTGCCCGGTTTCGAGGAAGCAACACCCGATCTGGTCACCGCGGTACTGGAAGAGGCGGCCCAGTTTGCCGGTGAGGTTATCGCGCCCACCAATGTCATTGGAGATCAACAGGGCACAGGTGTGGTCGATGACGCTGTGCAAGTCCCCGATGAGTTTAAGACCGCTTATGGGCAATACGTGGAGAACGGCTGGTCAGGCATTGCACATTCGACAGAATATGGTGGCCAGGGATTGCCCCACGCCTTGGGCACGGCGGTGCATGAGATGCTGCAATCGGCGAACTTGGCTTGGTCTCTTTGTCCGCTATTGAGTCAGGGTGCTGTTCGAGCTATTGAGGCCCACGGCAGCGACGAACTCAGAGCGCAGTATGTTGCGAAGATGGTTTCCGGCGAATGGACCGGCACCATGAATCTCACCGAACCCCAAGCGGGCTCCGATCTGGCAGCCGTACGCAGTAGCGCCGTGCCGGATGGGGATGCCTACCGCGTTACGGGACAAAAAATCTTCATTACCTGGGGCGACCATGACATGGCCGAGAACGTCGTTCACCTCGTCTTGGCCAGGTTGCCGGATGCGCCGGAGGGTGTGCGTGGCATTTCGCTTTTCGTGGTACCTAAGTATGACGTCAATGCCGATGGTAGTTGTGGTGGACACAACCAAGTTCGGCCGGTTTCTGTGGAGCACAAGCTGGGCATACACGGCAGCCCAACTTGCGTCATGGCCTTTGAAAACGCCAAGGCTTATCTCCTAGGCCCAGAGAATCAAGGCTTGGCCTGCATGTTTACCATGATGAACGAGGCACGTTTGGGCGTTGGGCTGGAAGGTGTCGCCGTTTCTGAAGCGGCTTATCAACAGTCCGTGAATTATGCGCGCGAGCGCGTGCAGGGCCGCGTCGCCGACATGGATGAACGCAGCCCGATTATTAATCATCCGGATGTTCGTCGTATGTTGTTTACCCAGCGCGCCTATATCGAGGCCATGCGGGCTCTGGTCTATGTGACGGCCGGCCATTTAGACCGTGCTCATCATTGCACCAAAGACTCTGGACGTAAGCATCATCAGTCTAGGGCTGATTTACTAACCCCCATTGTGAAGGGGTGGTGCACAGAAATGGGGCAGGTCTTAACTTCACTCGCATTGCAAGTTCACGGCGGCATGGGCTACGTGGAAGAAACCGGTGTCGCGCAGCACTATCGAGATGTAAGAATCACGACGATCTACGAAGGCACGACGGGTATTCAGGCCAATGATTTAATGGGGCGTAAGACGCTGCGCGACGGTGGTGCTGCCTTCCGGGAACTCTTGGCTGATATGCAAATCACCCTGAACGAGCTGGAGGCGCTTGGCGATGAATTACAGATCGTTCATAAGGCGCTGAGCCAGGGATACGATGCACTAGAGGCAGCGCTTGAATGGGTCCTTGAAAATGCCGCGAAAGATCCAGTAGCCGGCGGGGCAGCTAGCTATCACTTATTGATGTTGGCGGGAATCGTTTGCGGCGGTTGGCAGATGGCTCAAGCGTCTATGGCCGCGCAGCGAGCACTGGCGCAAGGGACGGAGGATCGCGATTTTCACGCCGCGAAAATCGCGACCGCGAATTATTACGCGCAGCAAATCATGCCCCAGGCGCGGACCCATGGGCAGGTCATTGCTCACGGCGCCGCATCATTGATGGCCTTACCGGTGGATAGCTACTAGGCTTGCTTAGCCAATAGTTTGATTTACCGCATGGGATACGGATTCAAAAACGGTGCGCTACTGGTGCCCACCTTGGATTCGCTGACCCCCTAAATTGTTCGCGAAACGGGTTTCCGCCCCAGTACGATTCTAAATTAGGGTATCGGGGGGGTCTGTTGGCCCCATAGGGGCCCGGCGGCCCCGAAGAATGTTAGCAGCGTGAGATCTTCCTCCACATCGAAGAATGAATGCTCCGCCGTGGCCCGAACGAACAAAATCGTGCCGGGCCTTACTTCATGATCTTGATCCCCCACGCGCAGCCGCGCGCGACCTTCGGCGACGAAATAGACTTCATCTTCAAGATGGGGTGCCTGCATATCCTTGGCGCCCGCAGGTAGCCGGTAGATGGCTCCACTGAGGCTTGGCACCCGAAGAAATTCCAAGAAACGTGGCTCATTGCCGGCGACCTTTGCGCTGAGTTCGTCCAGTGAGAAGACCTGCCAGACTGGCTCGGATGGAGAAGATTTCGTCAGGCTGACCATGCCCTAATCATCCGCAAACCCGCGGCGCCGCGCAACCGGGATCGCTCAGCGCCAATGCCTGCTAGAATGCGCCGCCTGCGCAGGCAGGAGAATTCCCCAATGGGCTTTAATACCAAACAAATACACAGCGGCGTCGAACCCGATCCAGTATCTGGGTCTATCCTCACGCCGATCTATCAGACCACCACCTATGTACAGCCGTCCGTGGATGACTACCTGGCCAAGGGTTACTCATATTCCCGTTCGGCGAATCCAACGGTGCGAGCTTTGGAGAAAAAGCTAGCTGTTCTTGAAGGCGGTGCGGACTGTACTTGCTACGGCACGGGTATGTCGGCCATCAATGCACTTTTCTTGGCGTACTTAAGCGCGGGTGATCATTGCATTATTTCCGATGTGGTGTATGGCGGGACCTACCGCTTGGCGACGCAGATTTATAGCCGTTTCGGTGTTGATTTTTCCTTTGTCGATACTGCAGATGTTAAGAATGTAAAAGATGCCCTACGTGACAACACGGCGCTCATTCTAACGGAGACGCCAGCAAACCCGACTTTAAAATTAACCGATCTGGCTGGCGTTTCAGACATTGCGCGCCCGCGCAGTATTCCCCATGCGGTGGATAACACTTTCTTAACTCCTTACTACCAGCGGCCTTTGGAGCTCGGTGCGGATTTGGTCCTGCATAGCACCACAAAATATTTCGATGGCCACAATGCGACCGTCGGTGGTGCGGTGGTTGCGGGCACCGCGGAACATGATGAAAAGATTCGTTTTGTGCAGAATGCGACCGGTAGCATCATGTCGCCGCAGGTCGCCTTCCTGACCTTGCAAGGTTGCAAAACTTTGGCGCAGCGCGTTGCGGCCCAGTCGGCAAATGCCTTGGCCATTGCGCAGTTTCTCCAGACGCATCCGCGGGTAGCCACGGTGTGTTACCCGGGCTTGGAATCTTTTCCGCAAGCGGAGCTGGCCAAACGGCAGGCATCGGGATTCGGTGCCATGCTGTGGTTTGAGGTTAAAGGTGGTGTCAAGGCTGGGAAGGCGCTGATGGACAAGATCAAACTTTGGTCTTTGGCGGAGAATCTGGGTTCCGTTGAATCCTTAATTACTCACCCGGTCACTATGACTCACGCGGACGTAGAAGCGGCCGAGCGTCAGCGCATTGGCATTACGGATGGTCTGGTGCGATTGTCCGTGGGCTTGGAAGATGCGGATGACCTAATTGCGGCATTGGCCGAGGCTCTGAATTAGCCTTCCAGCTGCGCGGCCAGTTTTCGTGGGTTGCCTGGCTGCATCCTGCAGGCGATTGGATCGCGCAGTCACTGATCTCCGGCACTGCCGCGCCGGTCAGCTTGAGGCCGTGCTGCGGGTCGGTCGCTAGATATAGACCCTTGAAAAGTTATCCATCACGCCCCAGATCTATTGCTGGAGCGGCGTTGTACCCATCGCCCCTGTTGATTTAGTAGTGTGGAGGCGAGCTATGAGCTTACTGACCTGGAGCCCCTTGCGGGAGTTTGAAGATATTTTTAACCTTTATGGCCGTTCGCTAAACAATGCCGCGGCAGGTACTGATACCAGTGGCCAAAAAGCCCAATGGCGACCAGCCGCCGATATATCGGAGACGGAGACGGACTACATAATCCGGCTCGCCTTGCCAGGCGTCAGCCGTGAGGATGTGGATGTGAGCGTGCATGAGTCGGTGATCTCGATTAAAGGCGAACGTCGCTTGAATAAGATCGATGACACTGAGCGCCAATATCGAATGGAGTCGCTATACGGCAGTTTCGAACGTCGGTTTACTCTGCCAGAGAATATTGACGAGAATAATATTCGTGCGACGAATAATAACGGCGTGCTGCAGGTGTCCGTGCCGAAGCGGGCCGTGGCGGAACCGCAAGCCATCGAGATTACCGTTAGCTGAGGCTGACGTCTCGTTGGATCTGGCAAAGGGGGCGAGAGCCCCCTTTCTTTTTCCATAATAATTATTTTCGGCCAGTTTACAGAATTCCATAAAGGCCCAGTAAACGGTGATCCTAATCCCGGCACTGGCATTGGCTAAGCACTATTCTGCAGGTCTTGTTGTAACCCTCGGTGCTAGACCGATTCGGATTGTTTGCTATGTCCTGGCTGTTGTTGCGTCTATCCATGGGGCTTGCTTGCCTCTATCTCGCGCTGGCGGTTTCGTCCGCGTCGGCGGACGATGCACGGCCCCAGACCGCGGCTCGTAAGCTCAATACTGATCTGCCTAAGCTGGACTCGGATGATGCAACTCGTATTCCGAACCGGGATAAAGCGTCGGCCGCGCCTGCCGAGCCGAGGACAATTCGCGAGCCACTATTTGCACACAGTTTCGAACGGCGGGACAAGCCCCCCTCAGCCTGGGCACCAGCGCCTGAAACTTATGCTGTTCGACCAGATCTGGTCGCCGGGTGGAAGCCATCTTCGGGTATGAGTTTAGATTTCGATGACCGCAGCGAAACCGTGACCGTGGAGTGGCGCCTGGGCTTTTAGATATCCGGCGGACTCTTTTCCTGAGCAGCATTGCTGAGGGCCCCGGCGCATGCGCTATGATCGCCGCATGTTGCATTCTCTAGTCCTCTTAATGGCCGTCTTGGTCGTCGCGCCGACCATTGCTAGACCCTTAAACAGTCCGCCGGTTCCTGAATTGCCGCTCGGCGGTGATAGCACGTATCGGCGTCCTGAAGTGATCGGTTGGATCGACGGCGCCGTTCCCAAGGCGCCCATGGGTTTTCGGGTCGAAAGATTCGCGGATGGTTTTGACAACTGTCGATGGTTGTATGTATTGCCTAACGGCGACGTGCTAGTCACTCAGGCGCGCACCGAGAGCATGGGCGGGTTTCCGCCCGAAGTCTTGCAGGAGCTGATAAAGCAAGATGTTTTCGGCCCGTCCGCGAACAACATTATCTTGCTGCGCCAAACGCCAAATGGATTATTGCGTACGGTCTTTATCGATGACTTGAATCAGCCCCATGGCATGTTACTGCATGAGGGGTTCTTCTACGTTGCCAATACTAATGCCCTACTTAGATTCCCGTACGAGGAGGGCACGACCAGCATCGAGGCAGCGCCCGAAAAGATCTTGGATATTCCGGCCGGAGAAGAAATTAATCCCTGGAACAATCATTGGACGCGCAGTTTGGTGGTCGGTCCCGACGGGGCCAAGTTCTATCTGAGCGTGGGTTCGGCGACGGATGTCAATGCGCAGGGCAATGAACATCCGGAACGCGCTGCGATCTGGGAGTTAAATATTGACGGCAGCGGTAAGCGATTGTATGCGACCGGCTTGCGCAATCCAGTGGGCTTGGCTTTCGAGCCGCGGACCGGCGAGTTGTGGACCACGGTCAACGAGCGTGATGGTTTGGGCGCCAAGATCCCGCCTGACTATCTAGCCCGTGTGGTCGACAATGCATTTTACGGTTGGCCATGGGTTTATTTTGGCACTTATCCTGATCCAACTCAGATGCGCATTGCGCCGGATAAAGTGGCGGAGGCGAAGTCGCGCGCGCGAGTGCCCGAACTCGCATTGGGTGGGCATTCCGTCCCACTGGGCCTACTGTTCTATACGAAAAAGAGCTTTCCTGGCCGTTACCGGCAAGGCGCATTTGTGGCTCGCCGTGCCGGGGTAGGCCGGGCGGACTTCATCGGGCCCGATGTGATTTTTTTGCCTTTTCAGGGGGGTTTGCCAACCGGCGTCATTGAGCCTTTCTTGACCGGGTTTATTGCTGATGCGGAGCGCGGCACCGTGCATGGACGGGCCGTTGGCCTGGCGGTGTTGCCGGATGGTTCCTTATTGGTTTCGGACGACGGCGCTAATGTGATATGGCGGGTGGTCCATGAAGGCAAGGCCAGTACGCAAGACGCGGTGCCTAGAGATCGGCCACAGTCTTAACTCAAGCCATACCGACTGAATAAGTCACGTTTACGGCCTAAAACCTTCGCCTGGAAAAAACGTCGCATGATTTTTCCCGTGGTTAGCCAGGCGATTCGCTTGCCATGCTCCTTGTTAGCGAGGATTTCATCCGCTAACCAGGGCGTAGCGACATCAACGTGATCGCAGAGTACATTCAATACGGGCTTAATTTCTTGCCACTCCGCTTCGGATAGTTGTTTTTGCTCGGAAAACCAGTTGTCGGATATCAGCATACCCGGGCTGATCATGCCGATTAGGAAACCTTGGTCTTTGTTTTCCGCCAGCAAATATTTTGAAAGTAGCCAGATGGCGGCTTTGGTTGAACTATAAACACCCATATTAGGTGTCAAACGCTTGCCATCAAAACTGCCTCCCAGCGTGTTGTACAGGGCACCGGAACCTTGGTTACGGAAACCCCGCACAGCCACTTGTGAGCCAAAAATCGTGCCCTTGAGGTTGCTGTCCACGAGGGTATGCACGGTAGATTCGGGGACTTCATGTACCGCGTAACGCGCGGTGGCATGTCCCGCATTGTTGATCCATATGTCGATACTATTGAATTGCTCTGCAGCTTGTTCCCAGAGCGCTTGCACGTCTGCCAGCTTGCTGACATCACATTGAGTGCCGCTGGCTTTACCGGGGCCAAGGGTCGTTAACTCATTGGCCACTTGCTCGGCATCTGACTGGCTCCGGCTGGATACCATGACTCGGTGTCCGCGCTTAACGAATTCCTCGGCTAGGCCTCGTCCGATGCCTTTGGTGCTGCCGGTAATAACCAGATTTGACATGATTCTTTGGCTTATGGTTTCAGTAGATCAAGCAGATTATCGTGGCGAATTTGTGCCCATTCCATCATTAGCCACGGGGTAAACTGCTGAGGTTCGGCTGCGATTTCAGCTGTCAGCCGCTCGGGAGTTACGTAGCGCCAGGCGGCGATTTCTTCCGGGTGCGCCGTAACTTGACCTTGATGCCTGCCGGCAAATACCGAGCAAAACTCACGTTCGGACCCCAGTTGGCCGAAGCTCGCTTGGTAAGTGAACTTGTACAAAAATTCTAGTTCGCAGGTCAGCGAAAGTTCCTCGGCAATTCGTCGATGGGCCGCGGCCTCGATTTGCTCACCAGCGCGCGGGTGACTGCAGCAACTGTTTGACCAGTACAGAGGCCATAAAGGCTTGTGCTCACTGCGTTGTTGCAGGAGTAGCTCTCCGTCATCATTGAAAAGAAATACCGAAAAGGCTCTATGGAGAATCCCATCGCCGCTATGACAGTCGGCTTTTGAGCTGACGCCAATTTCTTGATCGTCCTGATCGACGAGAATCAGCAACTCAGAAGGGCTGGAAACGGTCTCTCTAACTGCGCTCAATGGTCGCTACTCGCCTGTAGGCGCAGGCATCGGAAGCCCTGTCGCTCAATGGCTTCCTCTACATCTCGGACCTTATCGTCGCAAAGCGCGATCATCGCGCCACCGCCACCCCCTCCGGTCAACTTCGCGCCCAGAGCACCGGCTTGGCGTGCAATGCCGATTAAGCGTTCTAGTTCGGGCGTGGAAACTTGTAGGGCGTTTAACAAGCCTTGGCATACATTCATTAAGTCACCCAGGGCCTCGATATTGTTATCTCGCAAGGCAGCCACTGCTTGCAAAACCAGCGCATCAATGTCATCAAAGATTTTTTCATAGAGCTTTGGGTTGCGTTCTCTTGCTTGGCGAACATGCGCCACCGTCTTGGCTGTCAAGCCTTCATTATGGGTCATGCCCACGACAATGTTGAGGGGCTGGGTAATCTGCAATGATTCCACTAACGGTGGGTTCCCGCGACGGTACAGTGTAGCGCGGCCATAGGTGGCAAGAGTATTGTCAATGCCGCTGGGTTGACCATGGGCGATTTTTTCCGATTCCAAGGCCAATTCATTCACCCGCTCGTCGGATAGCTGCAAACCAAAGTGAATATCCAGTGCTCTAATGATGGCGACCGCCAGCGCGGCCGAGCCGCCCATGCCCATGCCCCGCGGCACATCCGGAAAAACCTCGATGCGCATGGGCTTATCACCCAAGCCCAGCTGATCCAAAATTACGCCCGCGGCTCGCTCGAAAGAGCGGCGTTGCTCGGGCGGTTTGACTAGTTGGTATTCAATACCCCAGCGCGGAACCAGCAGTTGTACTCCGCTGTTGGCGTCTTCCACCACGGCACGCATGGCCAAGGGAACCGGTACGGCGATGGCATGTCTTCCGTAAACCACCGCGTGTTCACCCAATAGAATGACTTTGCCGTAGCCCACGCCGGCACCTTGTTCCGCGGTCCGTTTGCGCCGCTCAGGGCCGCGCCGTTCTTGCTGTAAGTCGCGCAGAATTTCTTCCGCGCGCCAAACTTTGATGTTGCCGTCGCGGAGTAAAATTTCCAGTACCTCATCAAAGAGTTCCGCCGGTGTGCCGGCCGCCTTTACCACGGTGCGTGCATGCAGATTCATGTGTCCAGTCTGAATGCCCTCAGTGGCGAGCGCACGAAGCGCCGCGAAGTTTTGGGCTAAGCCCACAGCGACCATGACTTCCGCTAGTTCGGTCGCGCTTTTTACGCCCAGCAGACGAAGATTCATGGCAACGCCCGGATTAGACTCCAAGGGACCACCGACGATACCTACTTTCATGGGTAGCTCTAGTCGTCCACGTAGATTGCCGTCGCCATCGGCCCACCATTGCGACATGGAACTGTAGCGTCCATGGCGTGCCGCATAAGCATGTGCACCGGACTCTATGGCTCGCCAATCGTTACCCGTGGCTAAGGCGACGGCGTCGATGCCATTCATGATGCCTTTATTATGTGTGGCGGCTCGATAGGGGTCGGCATGCGCGAAATCGGCTGCAATGATGATGCCATCACGCACGCGTTTACCATCGAAACCTTTTCCCTCCAAGGCATCGACGGGCAGGCAGACCTCTGCGCAGGCTAGCGCGCGATCTGCCAGATTCGACAATATTCGGAGAAAAACTTTGCCCTCGGTCAGGGTTTCCACAAGCGAGGCCACGCCTTCGCACATGCCGTTGACAAGGTTCGCACCCATGGCATCGCGAGTATCAACTAGCAGATTGACAACCAGCATTTCTCCCGCCATGGATTGCATGGCGAAGCTGTTAACTTCGATATCAACTGCACCGCCCCCGCGTGCCACCATGCGCGGGTGAAAGCTATTGGCGAGATCAAGGATTTCTTGCTTGTGCTCAAGAATAGTGGCGCGGCCGCGTTGCAAATCGGCAACGTCCAGTACCTGAATCTGGCCAATGAGTATTGGCGCCGTCGATGTGGTTGTGAACCCGCCGGAGGGACGCGCGAGTTTAGCTGCGGAGCTCAAGGCGGCGACGATGGAAGGTTCTTCCACAGCCACCGGCACAACATACTCCCGGCTATTGATCAGGAAATTTAAGGCCAGCCCGATGGGCATGCCGAGAACGCCAATGACGTTCTCGATCATTTTGTCGGCGGCGTTTAGATTTAGTGTGGCTTCACCCGCGGCCAGACGATCAAAATCTTGATCGGTCAACAAACCGCGATCGTGCACAGCCTGCACGCGTTCTCTGACGCTCATGCGATAGAAATTCGGAATTCTAGATCCGCTCACAATGGGCTCCAAGCTGTCAAAGAATCTTTGATGACGTACGCCTGCTTGACTGTTTGGGCTAATCGCACCGTAACAGGAAACCTGGATTTCTGCCAAATCTACTGTCCGGATGCATTGCGGATTAGGCGATGCGACAATGTGCGTCGCTCATACCATCAAAGTCCGGCTTTATGGAAAAACTCTGGTTGAAAAGCTATCCCCCTGGCGTCCCAGCTGTTGTCGATCTTGATCCCAATGAGAGCTTGGTTGATATCTTTGATCGTGCCTGTCTCGATTACCCCGACTTGCCTGCCTTTTCCAGCTTGGGCCGAACGCTGAACTATGCCGAGATGGATGATCTAACGGCTCGGTTAGCGGCGTATTTGCAGAATGATTTGGGCTTGCAGCGCGGCGACCGCGTGGCCCTGATGATGCCCAACATTCTGCAATATCCCGTGGCACTTTTTGCGGTGCTGCGGGCAGGTTTGGTGATCGTCAACGTGAACCCGTTTTACACGGGCCGAGAATTGCAACATCAATTGGAGGACAGCGGTGCTCGGGCTATTGTCGTGGTTGAAAACAGTGCCGCGACGCTAGCGAAAGTTTTGGCCGACACACCGATCGAACATGTGATTGTGACAAAAATCGGCGACTTTTTGGGATTGCCGCGACGCTGGCTAGTTAATTTCGTCGTGCGGTACGTGAAAAGACTTGTGCGGCCTTACGATTTGCCCGGGGCCGTAGACTTGGATCGTGCCCTCATGCCATCGCGGCCAGGTTTGCGGCCAGAGTCATTGACCAGCGCTGATATTGCCTGTTTGCAGTACACCGGGGGTACCACTGGCCTTTCAAAAGGCGCGACCCTGACTCACGGGAATTTGGTGGCTAACGTGCGCCAAATCAATACTTGGTTTTCCTCACGAATAAAACCGGGCGTGGAAACTGTGATTACAGCCTTACCCCTTTATCATGTCTATGCTCTGACCTGTAATTGCTTGGCCTACATGGATCTTGGGGCGCACAACGTATTGATTCTAGACCCCCGCGATACCAAAGCGTTTGTGAACGAGATGGCCAAATGGAAGCTCACCGCCATCACTGGCGTTAACACCTTGTACCAAAGTCTGGTGGACTTTCCCGCTCTTGATAAGGTCGATTTTTCTCAGCTAAAACTAGTTTCGGCAGGTGGTATGGCCGTGCTGGAATTTACTGCGGCCCAGTGGGCTAAGCGCACTGGCACAGCAATATTGGAAGGTTATGGCCTGTCCGAGACTTCACCAGTACTGACCAGTAACAGACCTGATTTAAGCGCCTACAGCGGCAGTATCGGTTTACCTCTACCGAGTACGGACCTGAGTTTGCGCGATGATGCGGGTGAGGAAGTGCCCCTGGGAGAAGCCGGGGAAATTTGCGCGAAAGGTCCACAGCTCATGGTGGGTTATTGGCAGGACGAAGTGTCCACGGCGGCCGCCATGACCGAAGATGGCTATCTCAAGACGGGCGACATCGCTGTGATGGACGAAGGTGGCTACTTCAAGATTGTCGATCGCAAGAAAGATATGATTTTGGTTTCCGGCTTCAACGTCTATCCCAACGAAATTGAGAACGTTGCCACGCTACATCCCGATGTGCTTGAGTGCGCCTGCATTGGCATTCCTGACGAGGAGAGCGGTGAAGCCGTTAAGATTTTCGCCGTGCTACGGCCGGGCGCCAGTTTGACCGAGCAAGAATTGATCGCATACTGCCGCGCGAATCTAGCGGCCTATAAGGCGCCTGACCACGTTGAATTTCGCGACGAATTACCCAAGTCCAATGTAGGCAAGATCTTGCGTCGTGCCTTGCGGGATGAAGTTAGCTGACAGCCTTGCCCCCGTTGCGCTGCGCAATGTGAGGGTCGTGTTGAATGGACGTGTCGTGCTCAGAGAGATCACCTGGACGCTGCAAGCGGGCCAGCATTGGGCAGTTCTGGGTGGGAATGGTGCCGGAAAAACTAGTTTTCTAAAATTAATCGCCGGTGAACTTTGGCCCGCTCCCGGTGGTGAGCGCGAGTACAACTTTGGTTCAGGTCCAGAGTTTGATGCCGTTAGTGCTCGCGCCGTGATTCGTCTCGTCACGCCAGAGTTGCAAGATCGATTTATCCGGCGGCGGCGTAATTTGCGCGCGGTAGACTTCGTCGCGACCGGTTTGGACGATAGTCCCATTTTGCGTCGTCGTTTGACTGCAAGAGAACTCCAAGCGTTGCAGCGTGTTTTGAACGAACTGCATCTTGCGGATCTTGCCCAAGGTCGCTTGTTGGAATTATCACGGGGTGAACAGCGTCGGCTACTGCTTGCACGAGCGCTGCTGGGAAAGCCGCGGATTCTGCTTCTAGATGAAATTACGGACGGCTTGGACACAGCAAGTCGCCGCTTACTGGGAAAACTGCTAGCGCAGGTTGCCGCCAGCGGCACACAAATCGTGCTCGCAACGCATCAAGTGGATCGATTGCCGGAGTTTGTTCACCGGGTGGCAAGCTTGCAGGAGGGGCGCCTGCGCACGGCAGTTCGCGGGCCAGCGAAAGCTCCCGACTCTAAGGTTTCGGTAATGCAGTCGGTTGCGCCACACGAGCGCGGAGAACCCTTGATCAGAATTCGCCATGCAAGCTTGTATCGAGGTCCGCATCGCGTGCTCGAGGATATTAATTGGACTCTGCACGCCGGCGAGCGTTGGCGCTTGGATGGCGAGAACGGCAGCGGAAAATCTAGTTTTATTCGTTTGCTGAATGCGGACTTGCGGCCAGCCCTGGGCGGTGAAATCGAATGGTTTGGTCTTAGTTCGCCGCCGAATGTTTGGCATATCCGACAGCGACTTGGTTTGGTGGCGGATGAGTTGCAAGCGATTTATTCGACCGCGCTAACGGCTAGCCAATGCGTTGCCACGGGATTTAACGCCAGCGTTGGCCGCGTTCCATCGATGAGTTCTAAGCGCCAAGCGCTTGTGCGAGAGTCCTTGATCGCCTGCAATGCCGAGCAATATGCAGAGCAAATCATTCAACGGCTATCCTACGGTCAGTTTCGGCGTGTGCTATTGGCACGTGCCTTGGTGCAGCAGCCCGAGGTCTTATTGCTTGATGAGCCGTTTTCGGGTTTGGATCAAGTGGCCATTGAAAGCCTGCTGAAAATTCTACGAGATCTCGTTCAGCGCGGTATCGCTCTGGTGATGGTAGGTCATGACAGGCTGCCCGGCGCGAGTCTCTTCACGGGAAAATTGCAAATTCGTGGCAAAAAATTGCAGGTCTCAAACTAATTTCCTAGCTTGAATCTAATCAGTCCAACGACGGGTTCTCCAGGACTGTAACCTCAATCTGGGTGATGAAATTTGCACCCCGAATAATCAAGACTTCCGCGATTTGGCCTTACGCGCATTTTCCGCTTGGGTGACAGCGTCCCAGTGATCATCGTGCACCCAGCCTTGGACGAACTGGGCTTCTTCAACAGCGTTCAGTCCTTCATGCAACTGTATGCGATGGGCCAGCATGAGAGCTTTGAAGCCGCGCATCACGTTCGGGCTGCGCGAGAGGTAACTTTCTAGAAAACCCTCCAGGCAGTCGCCTAGTGTTTCGTCGGATTCGGCAACACGATTAACCAGACCCAGGGCCCGGGCTTCTTCCGCGCGCAGTCGCCGGCTTGATAGCAGGATTTCCAGCGCCCGCGGCGCGCCCACAGCGGCGATTAGATCAATGCCGCCACCCCAGGCCGTGGTCAGATTGAGTTGGGCTTGCAGAAAGCCGATTTCGGCATGGGCAGTGGCCACGCGCATGTCGCAGGCCATGGCCAGTTCAGCACCGCCACCCAATGCGAGACCATTGAGCCCCGCGACTACCGGTAAGGGGAATTCGCGGATCGTATCTAAGGCTCGGCGAACCCGCCGCGACATTTCCCGAGCCGCGTTTTCTGTACGAATAGCATCGAGCTCTTTGAGATCGCCCCCCGCCGCAAAGCACTTGTCGCCGGTGGCAGTGATCAGGGCGCAGCGTAATTCGTTATCGTCGGCGTGTTTCGCCAAGCTTGCCGCAATTTCATCCAGTAAGTTTAGATTGAGCGCATTGCGTTGCGCGGGCCGATTGATGGTTAGGCGCAACAGGGCCGATGTTTTTTCAAGGAGGAGCGGGGCGTCGGGCATGGGTGGAGCCGGGTGGTCGGCCTGCACTTAGAAGTACAAGCGCATCACGCATTCCGCGACGCAGGCGGGACGTTCTTCGTTCTCAATTTCCACGGTATATTTTTCGGTCAATTGCAGGCTTTCCTTCACGGCTTCTGCGGACATCAAGGTGCAGCGCGCGCGAATACGGCTACCCACGCGTACCGCGTTTGGAAAGCGCAGTTTGTTTAGGCCGTAGTTGATAACGCTGGTCACGCCTGGAAACAAGGGCTTGTCAGCATCCACTAAACCGCGCAGCTGAGGGTAGAGCGACAGGGTCAGGTAGCCATGGGCAATGGTGCCACCGTATGGGGAATGGCTGGCGGCTCGTTCCGGATCAACGTGGATCCACTGCTCATCGCCGGTGGCATGGGCAAAGTCATTGACCAGTTCTTGCGTCACAGGCAACCAGTCGCTCAGATGCAGGTCTTCGCCGATTCGGTTTTGTAAGGTTTGCAGCGTGTCAGCCAGTCCCATGATGTATACCTAGAATTTTCTATTTGTTGATGAATTTATGCTAGCAGATCGCTAGGGGCTGGCGCCAAATCCCGGTCCGCGCCGTTCGCGCAAATACAAAACCAAGGCCGCGATGCCGACGAGTAGGTTCAGTGCACCCATGAGTATGAACGGCGCACCGGGCCGCCACAGACCGAACAATTGGCCACCAACCCAGCTGCCGACCAAGGTGCCAATGGCGCCGAAAAAACTAAACACGCCAATGATCGAGCCGGCAATGGGTGAATCGGCTTCCTGGGAGATTAACGTTTGGCCCGCCAAGATCGCGCCTATTTGGCCGATGCCCAGGATTACCGCGGCGACTATCGCGTACTCGCTCAACGGATCGGCTCGAAAGCCAAATAGCAGATATCCGCAGGTGGCCATGAACATGCCAATCATCAAGGCCGCGACGCGATTGACTCCATCGTTCAGTATGCCTAGCAGGGGTGCGGCCAGGAGGCTGGCAATGGCGACGATGCCGAATTGCAGGCCGGCTTGGCCCTGCGCCTCGGCGGGGCTCATGCCCTTGGCGATGCCCGCCTGGGAAATCCACAGTGAAATATAAGTTCCAATCACCACAACATCGCCGCGCGCCGCAAAAGCGGAGGCATAGGCGACGGCCACTCGAGGATTTCGGCCCGCCGCAAGTCCTTCAGCCAATAGCTTCACTAAACCCTGCCGTTTATGTTCCTTGCCGGCTCGTTCACCGCGCAGTCCGACCAAGCTAAGCATCGCGCTGAGCACGCACAGTCCCGCCACCAAGCCTAAGGCGAGCCGGCTGGCTGACAGCGGCTCAAAGCCCAAGCTTTCTAACCATCGAGGTAGATTGCCGCCGACAAAGCCGAGGAAGCCAATGCCCAGTCCATTCATAACGCCAAGCAGTGCGACGAGTTTGCCGCGGGAACGTTCTTGCGGATAGTCGGCAAGAAGCGTTGAGTAACCCGCGATGAGAGCCGCCGCGCCGATAGCATAAACGCCGCGGATTAGCGCCAAAATTATCGGCGAGCCGGCCCAAGGGTAGGCGGTGAAACCGAGGGCAAGAACGAGATAACCGAAGACGATGACGGGACGTCGGCCAAGCCGATCCGATAGAGCGCCAAACGGCCCCACCAGGCATAGCAGAATAACTTCTTGCAGCACGGCCAAGTTGGCTGTCATCGCACCCTGGTCATCGCGAGGTATGCCTAGGGTGACTTCCAGCACGATGGGCTGAATGAAGTTAATAAAGGCCATGAACGGAATGCCCGTCAGCCCCAGGTAGAGCAGGGTCATGCCATTGAAACGGGAGACGCCGGATTGCAGATAGAGGTATCCCAGGCGCTCGCCGGCGGTATCATTCTTAGTCATTCAGATTTCCGGCTTGGTCGGCAGCGTTAAGCCGCACTCATTAGAGTCGTAAGATGGATTTCGGCGCCAAATGGCGTCCGGATGCGTAGGGCACAAGGTAAATACACCCACGCGATTGTAGCCGCATGGCGGGCCCAAATGCTGTAGCTCGCTAATTGACTTAAGATTTCCGCGTCCAGTTGCCGGTTTTACAGAAGATCAGGCGAGCGATGTGCTTGATAGTTCACAACATTGGCCGGAACTTAGGGTTCTAATTGGACTCCAAGCTTATGCTAGGCGCATTGCTAAACGTTATATAATCTCACTAGCCGGGTCTGTCGCGGGACCCAGGTATTTGCACCATGCAAAAATTGCTTATTACCCATGTAGCCTTGCTGTCCATTGGCCTTGCCGCCTGTAGTTCGTCAGGCATCACGGTGCCCGGTTCGAGCACCGGTAGCGCGCCGGTGGGAAATCCGACGGGTGCCCCGCCGTCCACGCCTTTTCCCACACCCAGCGGCAGCAGCGGTGCCGGGTTGCCGAGCCCAACGTCGTCCGGTCAGCCTGATGCCTTCCCGGGTGGGTTGCCCGACGCGGGTATGGAATCAGGCTCCACGAATTCGGAATCGGGTAGTGCCCCCGGCGGTGGCCGGGATCCTAGCGATGTATTCGACGAGTCTTTGGGTGATTTTGATGGCCGGATGCAGCGTGAGCGCGACGGCATAGCAGGCTCGGGGGCCGGGGTTGAACGGCGCGAGCAAAGCGATTCGGAGCAGGTGCAGACGGCGCGAAATGACGGCGGTCTAGAAGGGATGTCCGGCCCTGGCGGACAAGGTGATTTTCCTGATTCGTCAGGCTCCGAAAATGGCGCAGGGTCAGAGACGACGCCCCAGTCAACTGACAGCGGTGAACGGGCAGGTGAAGGCCAGACCGATGTGCAAAGCGGTATGGAAGGCGGTGACGTTGAGAAGAGTCAGCGCGATGGCGCGATGGTCGGAGATATTCCCGAAGACATTCCGCAAAGTGGTAGCGGCGATGACCAAGTGGCCCGCCAGATTCGCGAGGCTGCCATGGCGGAAACCGATCCTGAGATTCGTGAAGCGCTATGGGAAGAGTACCGGCGGCACACCGGCATAAAGAAAAAGTAGATTGGCCCGCATGGATATTCTGAAGCCTCAAATAGCGCTTGCCTTACGATTTTTCTGCCTGGGTCTTGCCGTTTGCACGCTGGGCGCCTGCGCCGCATCGCGAAACATTCAGTATGAAACTGTGGAGATGGTTCGCGCCGAGGCGGAAGTGTCGTCCGAGGCACTCTTGGACGTGGGAATATTGTTGTTCGATGCGGGAGTGCCGGAGGATCAAGTCGACCCAGAAGGGACGGTCTTTCCCGATGTTCGTCGGGCTGAGGCGCGCTACATGCCATTCCATCTCAAGAATACCCTGGAGGCCTCCGGGTATTGGGGGTCGGTTTGGGTGGTGCCCGAAGCTTCCGAAGCCGTTGATCTCTTGGTCTGGGGCCGCATTGACCATTCAGATGGTCTTAACGTGGTGGTGCGCGTGGGGGCCTGGGATGCGACGGGTCGCGAGTGGTTGAATAAGAAGTACAAGACCACGGTGCCCGAAAAGGCCTATTCCAACTATCGGGATAAGAGTCAAGATCCCTATCAAAATATTTTCAATAGTATTGCCAATGATTTACTGGCGGTGCACGAAGCAATGAGCGCCAAAGAATTGGACACCGTTCGGCAAGTCGCTCAGTTGCGTTTCGCATCCGACTTGGTGCCCGCCGCTTTTAAGACGCATTTGGAGTCCGCCGAAGATCAATACAAGATTCTTCGCTTGCCCGCCGAGAACGATCCGATGTTAGGTCGCATGTTGGCGGTTCGCGATCGCGAATACCTGCTGCTGGATACCCTCAACGACTACTACTCGGCTTTGTACTACGAGCTCGGTGAGCCTTATGAAGACTGGCGCAAGATATCGCGTGAGGAAACCATCAAGTATCAAGAGTTGAAGCGTTCCGCGCGAATTCGTCAATTGCTGGGATTGGCTGCAATACTAGGTGCGGTGGCCTACGAGGCGTCGGGTGGCAACAACGGGGCCGTCACTACAACCGCGGTCATCGGTGGGATCGAAGGCCTAAAGAGTGGCTTTGGTAAATCAGCGGAAGCCGAGATCAATCTCGAATCGTTGCGGGAACTCGGCGAGTCCTTTGACGCCACGGCCCAGCCCCTGCTCATTGAAGTTGAGGGTCAAACCCGCCGTTTGACTGGCACCGCCGAGGAAAAATACCGTGAATGGCGGCGCCTGCTGCGCGAAATATATGCGGCTGAAACGGGTTTGGTGAGTACGACCGAGCCCGTAGACGAAACTGCTGACGTCGCGCCCAACTAGGCTTGCGTTGCGACGACCCACAGCGGATTTTCCCCGTCTATAGACGGCACCGCCGGCCGACTTCCGCCGCTATTCGCCGGCTGGTCCAGTCGCCCGTAAGTCATTAAGCAGTGGCATGGCTGAGCTAAGCAAAGACCAAGTCTTATCTGGGCGATTCCTTCTGCACGATCGCTTGTCTTTAACCGATGCCAGCGAAATATGGTTGGCAAAAGACCAGCAGCGAGAAGAGTTAGTCGCACTTAAATTCATCGACTCGACTTTGGCGCGTGATGCCGATCAGCTGGCGCTATTGCGGGCCGAGTATCGAAAAATGCGCTCCCTGACTCATCCCGGCATCCTGCGGGCACATGATTTTCTTGAGAGCGAGGGTCGGCATTTTATCGTCATGCAGTACGTGGACGGCGATGACCTGGGATCCTTGCGTGGTAAGGCTTACCAGGAAATTATTCCGCTTGCCTTGGCGCTCTGTGATGCCATTGCCTACGCGCATCGCAAAGGTTTTGTGCATCGAGATCTAAAGCCGACCAACGTGCTAATAGACAGTCGCGGCGCCTGTTTCTTAACTGACTTTGGGAGCGCGGCGGGAATAGACGCCGCGCGAGATGATTTGCACGGCGGCGGCAGTTTGCCTTTCATGAGTCCCCAACAGCTCGATGGCAAAGCAGCGACGGTTGCCGACGATGTTTACGGTTTCGGCGCGCTACTTTATGAGCTGATTAGTGGTTTGCCTCCCTTGCACCCCAATATCAATCCCGATCGCGTGCGCCACGAAATTCCGGCGCCCGTAGAATCGGACGGCCTGGGTCAAGGTTTACCGCCCGCGTTAAGCGGGCTGATTAGCGCAATGCTCGATAAGTCCGTGGCAGCGCGGCCCGCGGGCATGGCTGCAGTGCAGGCGATACTGGAAGAAGTAAACGGTGACAGCAACGCTGCCGCGGAGCTGGGCGGTACGGCGATTCGACCAGTATCCCGAAGCGCGGGCGCCGATGGGCCACCGGGCTCTGACGGCAAAGCAAT
Organism: Gammaproteobacteria bacterium; assembly: GCA_965221985.1. Classification (GTDB taxonomy): domain Bacteria; phylum Pseudomonadota; class Gammaproteobacteria; order Steroidobacterales; genus J054. The sequence continues at coordinate 3,404,010 of OZ244928.1, read as the reverse complement.
ACCACCGGAAATCATCACCCATGACAATAAGCAGGGAGTTTCAGCTCCAAAGGTACTGACGGGATTTGCCATATTGCTTGGCTGCGCCCTCGTGGTGATGTTTGTCTTGCCGTCCATGGTGGCGGAAAAGGGTCCGCTTGTTGATAGCGCGCGCCCCGAGCCGCCGCGAATACAGACCGCGCCGGTACCTGGACCGGAATCCTCCGCGGCCGCACGAGCGGCCGCCGACAAGATTCTCGGTGAACTCTTACCGCTAGAAGATCAGTTGCGCTCACGTGGCGTGGCGCTGTGGGGCGGTAGCGAGTGGTCCGAAGTTGCCAGGCTAATCGAGACGGGAGACCAGAGTTATCGCGAACGAAATTTTTCGGCAGCGGCAGGGGCTTATCAAAACGCATTGTCCCTAGCGCAACCCTTGGTTTCGCGTGCGGATGATGTGCTTGCCGAGGCTTTGGCCGATGGCCAATACGCACTATTAGCCGGTGATGCGAAAGCCGCGGAAGCAGCCTACCGTCTCGCGCAGGCTATTGATGCAAACAACGCGGAGTCCCGCCCGGGTCTTGAGCGCGCGGCCCGGTTACCGGATGTGCTACAGAAAATGACGGCCGCTGTTGAATTTGAATCGCAAGGTGATTTTCAGGCTGCCGCTGACACCTACGCCGCGGCCTTGGATATCGATCCGGCTTGGTCAGATGCGCAAGAGGGTATGCAACGATCCCGTGCGGTTGTTCAACAAGCGCAGTACGAAACAGAAATGGCGGCGGGTTACTCCGCGCTAGCCGTGGAAAATTTCGCCGAGGCGAACCGCGCCTTCCAAGCGGCCCTGCAAAGCCGTCCTGGTGACGCGGATGCTGCCGCGGCGCTTGGTCAGCTTCGGACTGAGCAAAATTTCGCGAAAATATCGGCTTTGGAGGCCGAAGCACGGGAACTGGAGTCCGCTGAGCGTTGGACAGCGGCCGCCGAAAAATACGCCGCAGTGTTGGCCCTGGATTCGGGATTGCTTGGTGCCAGGCAAGGGCTAGCACGTGCGCGCGAACGGACAGGCCTTGTTGAGGCTGTCGAAGAGGCGATCAGTTTGCAAGATCGCTATTACGAAGACCGGATTGTTCGCCAAGCGAAGGATGTCTTGGCCAAGGTTAATGCCTTGCAAGATTCTGGCGCGAAGTTGCGTGAGCGGGCGGATGAGCTTGATCGATTGCTAAAGCTCGCTGCCGTACCGGTGGATGTGCGTTTTCAATCCGATGGCTTAACAGAGGTGACCGTGTACAAAGTTGGCCGCCTGGGTACATTTGCCACACAGGTTTTGCCGCTCAGGCCTGGCCGCTATGTTGCGGTGGGTAGCCGCAACGGCTATCGCGACGTGCGCAGGGAATTCAAAGTGGACGGCAAAGGCCAAGCACCCATTGTGGAAATTAGCTGCCAGGATCCCATATGAGTCTGGCGATTCAGGTCGTAGGTCCACAAGGCGCCAAGGATTTTTCTGACGCGGACTTGCCGCTGATTATAGGCACCGCCGTTGAAGCGCAAGTGCGCATTCCGGGTGCCCTCGGCGCGGCCCAGGTCGCGACCATCAGCGTGCTGGATGGCCGTCCATTTCTTCAGCCGGTTGGCCAATACTCTGGCCTTGAACTCAATAGCGAGGCCCTCGCCGGCGCGAGTTGGCTGTCCGACGGAGATGTCATAGGTGTCGAGGCCGTCGGTATCGAGTGTCACTTCGCGGCTGATCAATGGAACCTAGCGCTGAACTTTGCGGAGGCTGACTATCAGACCCTGCCGCCGGATTCCGTGGCCGAAGATACGGCGGACGCTGTTAGCATCGCCCCCATTGCGCGCCGCAATTCTTCGTCGGTCACTGAAAGCATAACGCCGGGAGTTGCCGCGGTTCCTTGGCAAAAACTGTTGGGCGCCGCCTTGCTTGTCCTGCTGCTAGTAGTGGTATTTTTGTTTACTGCACGTGCGGTGCGTATCGAAGTGAACGCGCCTGATGCAGCGATTCATATCGCGGGCGCCATGGTCAAACCAAAATTCGGCGGCCGATACTTGTTGTGGCCCGGCGACTATCAAGTCACTGCGGAAGCCGATGGCTATCGGGCCAATCGTTTTCCGCTACCCGTTAGTCGAGAGGCCAGCCAAACGTTTAGCTTTGAATTGGAAAAGCTGCCGGGAATGTTGGTTGTCAAAACGCGGCAGGACGCGGTCGGTCAAGTCAGTATCGATGGTGTGGACAGGGGTTCCTTGCCCACGGAGCCAATCGAATTGCCGGCCGGTTTGCACAGAATAGAAATCGCTAGCGAACGCTATCTGCCCTTTGCCAGCGAAATCGATTTCCCGGGTCTCGGGCGCGAGGAGGAATTCATTGCCGATCTGCAGCCCGCCTGGGCAGACGTCAAAATAGAAACCTTGCCCGCGGGCGCTGCCGTAAGCCTAGACGGAGATGAACTGGGTGTGACCCCAAGCAATATCGAAGTCATGGCCGGCAGCCACGAGGTGTTGTTGCAGCTGGATGGCTACAAATTGGCGCGTCAAGCCGTGACTGTGGCGGCCGGGGAGCAGATCACGCTGCCTCTCATTGAGCTGCAGGCGGCTGATGGTCTGCTCGCAGTCAGTAGCCAACCCAGCGGCGCTGCCGTGAGTATTGATGGGCGCTATCGCGGTACAACACCCGTCGATGTCGAGCTAGCTCCGGGTTCAAGCTACCAACTCATTGTGTCAAAGCCCGGCTACGAGACCCTGCGCCGAAAAGTGACGATGGAAACACGCCAGGGCAAATCGCTGCGCGTAAAGCTTGAGGCGCGCGTGGGCGAATTAACCATTCGGCCGCAACCGTCAACGGCAGAGGTTTTCATTGACGGTCAGCGCGTGGGCGTGGGTGAACAGTCTTTGACTCTGCCGGCGCGCCCAACGCGAGTTATGGTGCGCAGCCCCGGCTTTGTCGACTTCAAGGACGAAGTGACGCCAAAACCGGGTTCGCCGCAAATTCTCGATGCAAAATTACTTACCCAGGCCGAGGCTGTTTTGGCCGCTACGCCGACGCGAATAAAAACCAGCCAAGGGGCGGTGTTGCAGCTGGTGGCGCCAGGAAGTTTTGCAATGGGTACGCCGCGTCGCCAACAAGGTCGCCGGCCTAACGAATCTCAGCGAAAGGTTAGCCTGAGCCGCAGCTTTTATATGGGCGTAAGAGAGGTTACTAATACCGAGTTTCGCGCATTTCGTTCTCAACACACATCCGGTGGAGAAAAATATCGCGAACTGGCCATCGGTGATCATCCCGTCGCTTTACTGAGTTGGAATGACGCGGTTGCATTTTGCAATTGGTTAAGCGACCAAGAATCGTTGCCCCCCGCTTACAAAACGCAAGACGGTCAGTTTCGACTCGTCTTGCCCACCACCATTGGCTACCGATTACCCACTGAAGCGGAGTGGGCTTGGGTGGCTCGCTACAGCGCGGGTGCCGAAACCCGGCGCTATCCTTGGGGCGATAAGTTGCCGCCGACCCAGAACGCCGGAAATTTTGCTGACCGATCGGCAGTGGGCATTGTTGCAAATGTACTGGCGAATTATGGTGACGGCTATCCGGTTTCCGCGCCGGTTGGTAAATTTCGACCCAGCCCCTTGGGCTTCTATGACTTGGGCGGCAATGCGGCAGAGTGGTTGCATGATTGGTATACGGTTTACTCTGGTGCGACGGGTGACGGTGTGGATCCGCGGGGTCCGGATACCGGGCAGTATCACGTGATCCGTGGTTCCAGTTGGCGGCACGCCAGCATCAGTGAGTTGCGCCTGGCCTACCGGGATTTTGGCAATCAGGGGCGGCTGGACGTAGGCTTTCGATTAGCGCGCTATGCGAAGCCTGGAGCAGAACAGAACTAATGCAGATCTTGAGGATTCTGGCCATTGTCATTATCGCCGTGGGCTGGCTGGCGCCGTGGCAAAGCGAAATCAGCCGAGGAATACTGGCTTCGGCAGCGGGTGAAAACATTGTTATGGCGCAAGACAATTCGGCATCGAGTGGAGCGCCCGATGACAAGCAGATCGAGACTAAGGAGCTTTCTGAAGAAGAAATGGCGAAGGAACTAGAAGAAATCGAGGCGGCCGCGGGCATGGAAAACGCTGAATCAATTAAAGAGTTTAAGCCGTCACGACCTCTGCCCGCCGATCTACCCATAGAACTGCCATCAGACATTTAGCGCGACCATCGGCGTCGTTCTGGAGACCCAATGAATAAAAGTTTTTCCAACGAGTTTGTGTTTCAGCTATTTTCTCTAATTGTCGCGCTGATTATTGTACATGGCGTTTATGTGTCAATCGTGCGCCCCAACGCGGCGGCCATTCAAGCGGAACAACGTGTGCTCATACAAGAAGACCCGGACTATATTCCCGAGCGTTCGTTTTTTGTGATTATTCAGGATTATGAGCAGGAAGCTTGTTTCGTTTTGATGCTATGGGCTTTCTCCATCATGGGCTATAAAGCTTACTACGCGAATCGTGAACGGGCGCTACTCGATCGTGAGCTCTTGCCCATCGCGGATGGTGTAAGGATCTTGCCCGAAGATACCCGCGAGTATGCGCGGCAGCTGCAATCCTTGCCCGAGCAGCAGCGCAACTTGTTATTACCCCGTGCGCTGCTGAGCGGCTTGCAGAGATTTGGGGCGACTCGAAACGTGCAAGATGTCTCATCGGCGGCGCATACCTTGGTGAACTCCGAAGCCGAACGTCTGGAGTCCGAGTTGTCCATGGTGCGCTACATTGCCTGGGCAATTCCATCCATTGGCTTTATCGGTACCGTGCGCGGGATCGGTTCGGCGCTGGGCCTGGCGCATCGTGCCGTGGATGGAGATATCAGCGGCGTTACCGAAAGTTTGGGTGTGGCTTTTAATTCAACTTTTATCGCGCTTTTGATCAGTATTGTGCTCATGTTTATCGTGCATCAATTGCAGTTATTGCAAGAGCGTCTGGTCTTCGAAACAGAAAACTACCTTGATCAAAATCTAATTCGGCATTTACATTCGAGTTGAGGCGGATGACGATTCTCGGCTTTGACCTCAATGACAGCGCGCTATTGGGCTATGCCGATGGCGCGATGTTGTTCAGTGAGCCGGGTTATGCTCTCGCGCCGGAAAATGAATTGGTCTTGGGCTGGGATGCTTGGCACCTTGCTCGAAGGTTCCCGCGCGAGCTGAGAAATCGTCACTGGTCGGAGCTTGCGGATGAGGCGCTGCCGCTACCCGTCGCCGCGGCGCGAACTTCGGCGGATCTGGTCCATGCACATCTGTCGGCCTTGTGGGCTGGCCTTGAGATCGACTGCGAATCCGTCTGTTTCGCCGTGCCGGGTTATTGGACCGCGGCGCAATTGGGATTGTTGCTGGGTATTGCGGAAGAGCTGGCCGTGCCCGTGGCCGGATTCGTGGACTCCGCCGTGGCCGTGACTCGCCGGGAATACCCGGGGCGCGACTTATGGCACATCGAGCCGTCCTTGCATGGGGTGAGCTTCGCGCAGCTCGAACAGGCATCGGGAGCGGCCGTTGCCAAGCGCGAATTTTTCCCCGGCTTGGGAATTGAAGCCCTGGAGCGTCAGTGCGCCGAGTTTTTCGCTGCTGGTTTCCTAAAAGCAGCGCGTTTTGATCCGCTGCATGATGCGCAGTCGGAGCAGTATCTATACGATCAGCTTGCGGAATGGCTAGGTGAGTTAGTCCGGGAAGATGCCATAGCCGCGGATATTAGCTACAAGAACAATCAATTTACCGCGGAATTTTCACGCCCTGACTTGGCAAGCCAACTGGCGGCAAGCTGGCAACCCCTGTTGCAAAGGCTGCGGAGTATTTTGCCCTCACAGGGTTCAGTGGCGGTGCAAGTGCCCGAGGGTCTGGTTAGATTTCCGGGATTGATCGATCAGTTGAACGCTTTACCCAATGTCGAGTTGTATGTGCATGAAGCGAGCGCGAGCGCTCGTGGCGCTTGTCGTCCCGCTGTCCTTTCCAGCTCTAAAGATGCGCTACGGCTGTTGACCGCCTTACCCTGGGATCAGCCTGCCTTGCCCGCGCCAACAGGTGATGTCGCCACTGATGGCCAGTTGATTCGTCCCACTCATTTGTTGGCGGGTGATCGGGCTTATCGCTTGTCGTCGCGGCCATTTGTCATTGGTGTGGATCTAACGGCCGGAGATTACGGTTTGGCGGTGGCCGAGGGCTCCGCCGGTGTGTCTCGGCAACATTGCTCAATACAGGAAAGTGGTGAGCAGCTGCTACTGATGGATCACAGTCGGTTTGGTACTCGTTTGAACGGACACTTAATAGAAAGTTCAGCGGTATTGCAGTCCGGAGACGTGATCGGCCTGGGCACACCGACCTTAGAGTTTCTGCTAATTGCCGAGGTAGGAACCGGTGGCGCGTAAGCGATTCAATGTTTTTAGTCTTTCGTTCCTAGACGTCATGTCTTGCGGTCTGGGTGCGGTGGTCTTGTTTTTCATGGTCATCAACGCGCAGGTCGCTACGCGTGCCGGTCGCGCTAATCAAGCTTTGTTAGCGGAAACCAATAAGCTTGAAGAAGAAGTGCTGACTGGGCGAAAAAACCTTGTGCGCCTACGCAACGCCATGGAGGCTGATACGCTCGAGCAAGCAACCACCGAAGGCGAGGCCGATCGAATCGAAATCCTGCTGCAACAAATGCTTGAGGAGTTGGCCGAGTTTGATGACCAGACGGTGGCTCAGGAAGAGAGTATCGAGCAGCTAAAGGCAGACATCGAGCGTCTAGAGGCCGCCAAACGCCGGCTTTCCGCGCAGGCGGCCGAGGCGGACGACGACGGCCGGAAAATACGCAGTTACGTGGGTGAAGGAAATCGCCAGTATTTAACCGGCATGCGCATGGGCGGGCGCAGGGTGCTGATACTGGTAGATACATCCGCGAGCATGTTGGCGCGCACCTACGTCAATGTGCTGCGATTTCGTAATCTGTCGGCGGCGGATAAGCGCCGTGCACCCAAATGGCGGCAGGTAGTGAAAACTGTCGATTGGTTGACCACGCAACTTACACCGGGCGCCCGCTTCCAAATTTATAGTTTCAATGAAGAAGCCAAGAGCGTCGTGCCGGGTACCGATGGCAGTTGGCTTGAAGTAACGGACGGCAGTAGCTTGACCAAAGCGGTGGATAGTTTCCGCCGGCTGTCGCCCGAAAAAGGCAGTAGTCTGCATAAGGCATTTCAGGCCGTTGGTCGTCTAGACCCCAAGCCGGACAACATCTACCTGATCACCGACGGATTGCCTACGCAAGGGTCCCGGGTCCCGGGCAAGGTTGAGAAAGTCGCGGCCGATCGCCGGGCAGATTTCTTTAACCGGGCAATTAAGGAGTTGCCGGGTAGAATTCCCGTCAATGTTTTGCTCTTTCCGATGGATGGCGATCCCTCTGCATCCGCTTACTATTGGCAGTTGGCCTTGGCGACCCGGGGATCGATGTTAACGCCAGCCAGGGATTGGCCATGAGAAAACGTCGCGACACCGAAACCTACAGTTTGTCTTTCTTGGACGCGATAACCTGCGGTTTCGGTGCTGTGATTTTGCTACTAGTACTGATAAAGATTTATGAGCCGCTAACGATCGAACGCAGTAAGGTGGAAGTAGAGGCCTTGCTTGCCAAGCTGCAGGATGAGTTGTTCGATCTCAGGGGCGAAACCGCGGTGTTAAACCGCGACATGATTACTGTCCGGGAGCAGCTTTCCGACTCCAAGCAGCGACTCGCGCGCTTGCGCGGTGATTTGTCGAAAATTCAGGGGCGATACGATGCATCCCAGGATGATGCTTTGCTGGACAATGGTGAACGGGGTGAATTGGCCGCCGCACGGCAATCTCTGACGGAGGAAATGCGTCGCCTGCTGGCGAACTATCGGCCACCCGAAGACGATACCACCGTGGGTGGAGTGCCCGTGGATAGCGAGTATATCGTCTTTGTCATCGATACCTCAGGCAGTATGTTTCAGGGCCCTTGGCGTTTGGTGTTAAAGAAAGTCCGCGAGGCCCTCGATGTCTACCCGCGCGTGAAGGGTATTCAAGTCCTGAATGACGAAGGCAAGTACATGTTTTCCAGTTTTGCTGGCAAATGGATGCCAGACTCGCAGAAGGCTCGGCGGAATATTATCAATCGCCTGGCCAACTGGAACCCGTACAGCGACTCCAGTCCCGTTGAAGGCATTGCCGAGGCCATTAATACGTTCTATGAGAAAGATAAACCCATGAGTATTTATGTCTTTGGTGATGACTTTCCGCGTGGCCAGGTAGAGGCCGTGGCGCGCTACGTGGAAGGAATCAACAAGGCGGACCAGTTCGGCAATCAGTTAGTGCGGATTCACGGCGTGGGGTTTCCAACGCAATTGGCCGGCGGCCGGTTCCGCAATGCTGTGCAATTTGCCAATTTGATGCGCACCTTGTGCGAGCGCAATGGTGGCACCTTTGTGGCATTGACGAGCTTGCAGTAGCGAATGTCACAAAAAGCCGGAGCTATTGGTGCCAGGCGACTTGGGAGAGTCCAGTGCCTTCGTTTAGTTGTCGCCTGATTGGTGGAGAAATGAGTTGAGTAGCAAAGAAGACCTGATTAAGCGCCGCTGCAAACCTTGTGAGGGTGGCGTGCCACCGCTGGCAAGCGAGGCGGTGGGGGAGTTGATGCGCGCGCTGCATCCGGATTGGCGCTTGAACGAGGACCGGCAATCCATTTACCGCGAATTCACTTTCCACGGTTATCATCGCACCATTGCTTTTGTGAATGCGATTGCCTGGATCGCGGAGTCCGAGGGTCATCATCCGGATCTGGCGGTGCATTACGGCAAAGTCACTTGCCTGTGGACCACCCACGCGATTGATGGCTTATCCGAGAACGATTTTATTTGTGCGGCTAAAATCGATCGCTTGTTGGATTGACTTACTGGCCGCTTGCCGAGACTGGACCGGCCGCGATCGACATCGGCTTTGCGTTTACGGCCGCCGATGGGCGGCGCGGGCGATGATCCGCGCTGTTTTTTGTGCAACACTGGTAACGCGGCATAGCCGGACCGGCAACAATTAGCCTGGTAATGGATGCGCGGAAGAATGCCGGGCATCCCCAAAGCTGCGTTTGGGTCTGGCTCCATGGATACATAAGGAGAGTTCTATGTTCGAAAAATCGGCACTGAAAATCAGCCCCATTGTGGCTGTGTTCACATTGCTGCTCTCATTCGCCAATTCAGGGCTGGCCCTGGACCTCGATACGCCCGAGGGCAATCTCGCTGCCATGCGTAAGATCCAGTGTTCGATGAATGACGGCGAGGTTTTCACCTACGGTTGGCATGGCCACGTATTCAGCCGCGTCGCGGGCGAAGCCGATCGACGCCTGTTCCGCGTGGAAGGGATGAATATTCGCCAATGCGGGCCATTGCCCGACGCGCCGGCCGGCCCGGGCTTCAAGCAGGTGACCCGCGAGATCCTGTTATACCAAGATCCGGAAACCGGCGAGCTTGTCGATCAGTGGGAGAATCCTTGGACGGGTAAGACGGTGGACGTGATTCACGTGACCAACGACCCGGTGAATCAATCTTATCGTCCCATTGGTCGCGATGGCCGAAAATTTATTCTTCCCTTCAGTCAGCAAGGCAATCAATGGTGGTTTACTTCCACGGTGCCGCTGTTCTATTCCAATCCCCTGGCCGGGGAATACCAGGAGTACATTGGTGGTACCTACCATGCCACGGAAATGTTCAATTTCTTCGGCGATGTCGATGAACTAATGGATGACAAGGCCAATTCCGTGTCTGTGCAAGTCGGTTGGGTGCGTGTGTCCCGTTGGTTACCGTGGATGGAGATGGGTGACCGCCCTGGCTTACTGTACTTCCACACCGCTGGTGTGAAACTCGAAAGTTATGATGACTTGTCTAGAAATATGCGCTCATGGATTGCAAAGAACGCACCAGAATACGCCAGTCCACCGCCACTGAGCGACGAGCGTCGCAACGAAACCAGCTGGACCTTTTTCAAGAAGGTGCTGGATGCCCGCTAGGCACCATTTGAAGTAGAAATATGAGTAGCCAAATCGACGTGCGCAATCCGCGTACTGGCGTGATTGACTATCAGGTCCAGCCCCCGAGCAAAGCGCAACTTGCGGATCTCGCGACGAAGCTGCGCAAGGCGCAAGGTAATTGGCAGGCACGCGGTGTCGACGAGCGCTGTCGTTTGTTACGCACTTGGTGTGACGGTCTCACGGCGAACTCACAGGATTTGGTCGCGGCCTTGTCCGTGGACACCGGGCGGCATGCTATCGCCTTGGCGGAACTCTATGGCGTGCCGTCCATGGTTGCGCGTTGGTCCGAGGCTGCACCACGCCTGTTGCGCGATGCCGGTGCTCGTTCATCCGCGACTGATGGCGTGGATATTCGAGATCAACTTTTGCCCTATCCGCTCATTGGGGTGATTAGTCCTTGGAATTTTCCGCTATTGTTGTCAATGATTGATGCCATTCCAGCGCTGGCGGCGGGTTGTGCGGTTTTGGTAAAACCGAGCGAGGTCACGCCTCGTTTCGTCGAGCCTCTGATGGCTTCCATTGAGGCGGTACCAGAACTGGCGGAGGTTTTTCATTTGGTTGTGGGGGCCGGCGAAACCGGTAGCGCGCTGATAGAGCAGGTCGATGGCATCGCGTTTACGGGTAGCGTACGAACGGGGCGCATGGTTGGCGAAGCCTGCGCAAAGCGCTTTATTCCCTGCTTTTTGGAACTGGGCGGCAAGGATCCTTGTATCGTCTTGCCCAGTGCCGATGTCAGCGACGCAGCCCGGATTGTATTGCGGGCCTCGGTGCAGGCAACGGGACAGGCTTGCCAATCTTTGGAACGGATCTACGTGCCGCGCGAGATCGCCGGTGATTTCTGTGCCGCGCTGGTCCGGCAGGCAAACGAACTTGAGCTAAATTACCCAGATATTCATAGCGGCCACATCGGGCCTCTAATTTTCGCACGGCAGGCTGAAATCATTGCTGCCCATTTGCAGGACGCCGTCAGCAAGGGTGCGCGAATTCTGACCGGGGGCGAAATCGAGCGTCATGGCGGCGGATATTGGATTCGGCCTACCGTGTTAACCGAGGTTGATCATTCCATGCAGGTCATGCGCGAGGAGACCTTTGGGCCGGTCATCCCCGTTATGGCTTACGACGGCGTGGACGAAGCTATTGCCTTGGCCAACGATACCGACTATGGCTTGTCGGCCGCCGTACTGGGCGGGGACCTGGATGCCTGTGAAGCGGTCGCCCGGGAATTGAAAGCGGGTGCCATAAGTATTCACGACGGTGGCATGACCACCGAGGTTCATGACGCTACGCATGATGCCTTCGGCTACTCGGGAATGGGCGCTAGCCGCATGGGGGATTCCGGCTTGCTGCGCTATCTGCGGCGCAAATCCTTGATGGTCAGACAAACGGTGCCAAAGGGTATGGACAGTCTGGATGAACGCTTGGCAGTGCCAGCCGGTTCTAAATAGAGCCGGCCAAAACTCCAGAGGGCTTTGGGGATACAGCCGTGGGCCTCAGAACATTGACGAGCCATCGGGCTCATCACCCTCGGTCTTCTTGTCCGCGTATCGATTGGGAATATGGTCGCCGGTGATCATTTGGTCATAGGCCAGTCCCGGGCCTACCATCGGATAGACGCCGGCATCGGTATCTATGATGATTTCCAGGAATGCCGGACCGTCGAAGGACATGAATTCCTCGACCACGCGGGGAACATCGGCTTTGCTATCCAGACGCACGGCGAACTCGAATCCGTCAGCCTCGGCGGCTTTGACGAAATCTTTTCGATGCAAGGATTTGTCCGTGCCGGATAAGCGGCCTTTGTAAAACAGCTTTTGCCACTGTTTGACCATCCCGTCGCCGTAGTTGTTCAGCACGACGACTTTTACCGGCAACTTGTAAGTGGTGACCGTTTCTAGTTCACCCAAGTTCATCCGCATACTGGCATCGCCGTCGACATCGACGACTACACGGTCTGGCTGCGCCATCTGCGCACCAATGGCCGCGGGCAAACCAAAGCCCATGGTTCCCATGCTGCCCGAGGTAAGCCACAGCCGGGGTTCCTTAAAATCCAAATACTGTGCGGCCCACATTTGATGCTGGCCGACGCCGGTGGTAACGATGGCTTCGCCACGGGTGTGCTTGTTGATTTCTTCAAGCACATAGTTTGGTTGAATCATATCGCTGTCGCGGTCGTAATTCATCGCGTATGTGCGTTTGAATTCTTCCAACTCGGCCAGCCACTGGACATGGTCGAGCGCGATATTGTGTTGCTCGCCGTACTGTCGCAAGTAATCTAGATCACGATCCAGCACCCCGACATGCTGCCAATCGGCGTTGCGGACTTTGCCGATTTCCGAAGCATCAATATCCAGGTGGGCGAGGCGCCTCGCTTTTGGCGCGAACTCATCGGGGCTGGTAGCAACACGGTCATCAAAGCGCGCACCGATCGCAATTAGAAAATCACAATCGTCAACAGCGTAGTTTGCGAAGGCAGTCCCATGCATGCCGAGCATCCGCAGGCACAATGAATCCTGTGTATCTACCGCGCCGATGCCCATCAAAGTGGTGGCAACGGGTATTTTAAATCGCTGCGCGAAGCGACGCAGAGCCTCCGAGGCGTTGGCATTGATTGCTCCGCCGCCGACGTATAACAAAGGCCGCTGAGATTGCTTCAAAAGATTGAAGAAATCCTTGGCGGCGGCCTCGCCGATGAGGTTTCCCTCGACCGCTGCTATTCGCGCGGCATATCCGCGGTTGGCAAGCAGCCCCGTTCCCTGAAATTCACCCACCCAGTTTTGTACGTCCTTGGGTACATCAATCACCACAGGTCCAGGTCTTCCGCTGCGGGCAATTTGAAAAGCACTGCGCGCGGTGGCCTCCAGCCGCGTCGGATCCGTGACTAAAAATACATGCTTGGCCACCGAGCCCATGACGGCGGATACCGGCGCTTCCTGAAAGGCGTCTGTGCCAATGACATGGGTGGGAACTTGACCGCATATCACCACGATGGGTACGGAATCTGCCATGCAATCGCGCACGGGCGTCACGGTGTTCGTGGCGCCCGGACCCGAGGTCACCATCACTACACCCACTTTACCCGTCGCCCGGGCAAACCCAGCCGCCATAAAGCCCGCGCCTTGCTCATTAGCCGGCACGATTAGCGGCATGGGCCCCTTGCCTTGATCATCGCGGTGATCGTCATTGAAGCGGAAAACCGCATCATAGGTGGGCAGAATAGCGCCTCCGCTATAGCCAAAAATCGTATCAACGCCTTCGTCGGCCAGAACTTGCACGAGCATTTCTGCACCGGTCATACGTTTCCCGGCGAGGGGGTGCGGCGAATTGGCAATGGCTTGGGTCGCGCTGGTCATAATATTTGCTACGGTCCGACAGGCATCGTTAGCGAGTAGAGGGTTTTAATCCCTACCGAGTGTCGAACAATCCCGGGTCCATTGCAATACCATACGTTCTGCGACAGTATTGCCAATCTTCTAAAAGTTAAGGGTTTTTTCCGGCGATGCCGGGTGAATCGGGCCCATGCGCCATATTATTTCCATCCTGTTACAGAATGAGGCCGGTGCCTTGGCACGCGTGGCGTCGCTATTTTCTACCCGTGGCTACAACATCGAATCCTTGAACGTGGCCCCGACGGACGATCCCCGGGTTTCTCGGCTGACTTTGGTGACGGTGGGTTCTGATGAAGTTATCAGCCAAATCAATAAACAGTTGTTCAAGCTGATCGATGTTGTAAATTTTGCGGACATGACCTTGGGTGACCATATTGAACGGGAGCTCTTGCTGGTGAAGCTGGGAGTTAAGGATGGCGCCATGGAATCCCTGCAGGATCTATTGGCACAACACCTGGTGCGGACACTGGACGATGATGCGGACAATTACACCTTGGAATTGATTGGTACCGGGAACCAAATCGATACCTTTCTGGATCGAGTCGCGCCTCTGGCTGCGGTGCTCGCAGTGGTGCGCAGTGGTCCCTTGGCTATTGCGCGCGGTGAACAGGTACTCAGCGCGCAGGCCTAAGATCCCATGAGCAGTCAGCAATCTCAGTCACGTGCGGCGCAAGCCTTGCGCGACGCCCGGCGGCTTGTCATCAAAATCGGTTCGTCTCTGCTGGTGGCGCCCGATGGTGGTGGTCTGAACAGGCAGTGGCTGGCCTCCATGGCCGATGAAGTAGCGCGTCTGCGGACCCGTGGCCAACAAGTTGTGCTGGTATCGTCAGGCGCTATCGCTTTAGGCCGAGCTTACTTAGGTTTGGGCGACGACCGGCGCCAATTGGATGAGCTACAAGCGGCGGCGGCTGGTGGTCAAGTGCTATTGGCACGCGCCTATCAAGAGTTGCTTGATCTGCGTGGTATCCGCAGCGCTCAAGTTTTGTTGACCCTGGAAGACACGGAGAGCCGGCGCAGATACCTCAATGCGCGTAGCACCTTGGATACACTGCTGCGTTTGAGTGCGGTGCCGATCATCAACGAAAACGATACCGTTGCCACGCAAGAGATTCGCTATGGCGACAATGATCGCTTGGCGGCGCGGGTTGCTGAAATGATCAGCGCGGATTGTTTAGTCTTGTTATCAGATGTTGACGGTTTGTACGATGCGGACCCAGCCACTGAACCCGAGGCAAATTTACTACCTGAAGTCGCGGATATTTCGCCTGATATTGAAGAAGTCGCAGGTGCTGCGCGCACGAGTTTCGGAACCGGGGGCATGGTAACCAAACTGGCCGCCGCCAAGATCGCGGTGCGCGCGGGTTGTTCTACAGTGATCGCCAATGGTCATCAGGTGAATCCGCTGCAGGCCGTTGAGGCTGATGCACCAGCGACCTGGTTCGCACCGCGCGGCACGCCGCTGGCGGCCCGCAAACAATGGATCGCCGGTAGTTTGGAGCCCCGTGGTGTATTGGATATCGATGCCGGTGCGGAACAGGCACTGGCGGCCGGTAAGAGTTTGTTGCCCGTTGGCGTTACTGCCGTGGTCGGCGATTTCCAGCGCGGAGATGCGGTGATGATTCGAAATGGTCAGGGTTGCGATATCGCGCGGGGGCTGGCGGGCTACTCCAGTGGTGAGACCCGTGCGATTATTGGCTGTCGTAGCGACGATATCGCACAGTTATTGGGTTACCGAGGTCGGGACGAAGTGATTCATCGCGATAATTTAGTGTTGTTAGAGCGGGTCCTGTCATGACGATACCCGTGGCTGATCTCGAGCAAGTCATGCGGGAATTAGGCCAGCAGGCCCGTCTGGCTGGCGCCGCACTGGCCTGTGCGGGCAGCAAGCAAAAAAGCCAGGCCTTACAGGCTGCGGCGTGCGCCCTGCGTGACTCCAGCGCGGAAATACTGACTGCCAATGCCAAAGACATGCAGGCAGCGCGAGAAAAGAACTTGTCCGCCGCAATGTTGGATCGGCTCATGCTGGATGCCGATCGGGTTGAAGCCATGGCTCGCGGTTTAGAAGCCATCGATGCGCTACCGGATCCCATCGGCGAGGTGATGGCTGAATGGGACCGCCCCAATGGGCTACGTATACAGCGCGTGCGTGTACCGCTGGGTGTCATCGGCATCATTTATGAAAGCCGACCCAATGTCACGGCGGATGCGGGCGGCCTGTGTTTGAAGTCTGGCAACGCGGTGATTCTTCGTGGCGGATCCGAAAGTTTTCATTCGAGTTTGGCAATTCATGCTTGTCTGGTTAGGGGTTTGCAAGACGCGGGCCTGCCTGCCCATGCGGTGCAAATGGTGCCGACCGTCAGTCGAGCTGCGGTGGGCGAACTCTTGTCGGGTTTAGACGGCAGTGTGGATGTCATCGTGCCACGCGGGGGCAAGAACCTCATCGCGCGTGTGCAGGCCGATGCTCGAGTGCCGGTCATCGGTCACCTGGAAGGACTGTGCCACGTCTATGTGCATTCTTCCGCCAAGATCGAGATGGCCGAACAAGTTGTTGTCAATGCAAAAATGCGGCGCACGGGTATCTGCGGCGCAGCCGAGACCCTGTTGCTTGACCGCAATTGCCTGGCCAGTCACTTGCCGAAAATCGCCCAGGGATTGATAGACGCCGGGTGTGAGTTGCGTGGCGATAAGAGGGTGTGTGCCCTCGATGAACGAATTAAGCCTGCCCAAGATGCGGATTGGTCAACGGAATACCTGGACGCGATTATCTCTATTGCCGTTGTGGACGATGTCGCCGGCGCCGTACGGCATATTAATCGCCATGGCTCGGGACATACCGAAGCCATCATTGCCGAGGACGATTCAGCGGTGGCGCAATTTTTTAGGGATCTAGACAGTGCAATCTTGTTGCACAACGCATCAACCCAGTTCGCCGATGGCGGAGAATTCGGCATGGGCGCGGAAATCGGCATTGCCACCGGCCGGATTCATGCGCGCGGTCCCGTGGGCGCGGAGCAACTGACCAGCTATAAGTATTTGGTGCATGGCCAAGGTCAGGTGCGTCCGTGAGACTCGGCGGCTAGCGCTGCCGGTGGCGGCTGTGTCCAGCTAGACTTATCAAAATGGGTGAAAGATCCGCCGAATTCGACTTGCTGGTGATCGGCGGCGGAATTAACGGCGCGGGAATCGCCCGCGATGCCGCGCTTCGGGGTTTACGGGTTGGCTTGCTGGAGCAGGCCGATATTTGTCATGGCACCACCCGCTGGTCTAGCCGCTTGATTCACGGCGGGCTGCGTTATCTGGAGCATTACGAGTTTTCTTTGGTCCGCGAATCGTTGCGCGAACGAGAAATCTTGTTGCACACAGCATCTCACTTGGTTGCGCCGTTATCGATGCTCGTGCCGATCTATCGAGGCGCGCGGCGCGGACGCTGGATGGTCGGGGCCGGCATGCGGCTCTACGATTTATTGTCTTGGGATAAATCATTGCCTCGCCATCAGATGCTGGATCGGGAGGCTGCCTTGGCCCAGGCGCCGGGATTGCTGGCCGATGGTTTGGCAGGTGCCGCAAAATACTTCGATGCGCAAGTCACTTATCCCGAGCGGCTCGTGGTTGAAAATATTATCGCGGCCCGGCGAGCCGGTGCTAGCGTGCTGACTTACCATCACGTCGATCAAGTTCTGTGTCATCGCGGCGAAGTCAGGGGTGTTCGGGCCACGGATCTGCGGCAACGTCGGCAAACGGATTTTCAGGCCAAGGTGGTTATCAACGCAGCCGGACCATGGGTCGATCATGTGTTGGCTGGTCTGGAAGCTGTGCCTGGGCCCTTTATGGGTGGCACCAAGGGCAGCCACATCGTGGTACCGCGTTTCGCCGGCGCTCCGGAAGGTGCTTGCTATGTTGAGGCGGCAACGGACGGTCGGCCATTCTTTATTTTGCCGTGGTTAGATCGATTGTTGATTGGCACTACGGACATTCGGCATCAAGGTGAGCCCGATGCGGCCAGGGCCGATCCCGCCGAGATCAACTATCTATTGAGCGAAACTAACCGGGTATTTCCCGCGGCGAATTTGCTCGCTGAAAATATTCTTTTTCACTATACCGGCGTGCGGCCGTTGCCGCGTCAATTATCGCGGGATGAAAGTGCCATTACGCGACGTCATATCATTAAACATCATCGACGTGTTGCCCGCGGACTGTATTCAATTATCGGTGGCAAACTGACAACCTATCGGAACCTGGCCGAGGAGGCAGTTGACAAGCTTGTTCGCCAGGCGCGTATTCCCGCGGATAAATGCCGGACGCGGCACGAACCTCTGCCCGGTGGCGGCGATTACGAATCTCTACGCGAGCAATTGCTCAGTATTGGCAAATTATCCGCTGCTGCCGTTGATCACCTGATTGGTGTTTACGGTACCAGAGCCGCCGATGTCGTTGCCCTGGTAGATCTCAAGCCGGAACTGGGCGAGGAAATCTGCGCCGCGACCCATTGTCTGGCCGCGGAAATCGTATTTGCATTTCAGGAAGAGCTGGCCACAACCTTGGCTGATGTTCTTGCGCGCCGATGTATGCTGGGCTTGGCGCCGGACCTGGGTCGCGCGGCACTGGCGTCTGCTGCCGCCGTTGGTCGTCGGCACCTGGCTTGGGATGCCGCGCGTGTCGATGCTGAGCAGCGTCGATACCTAAAGGAGATTGAACGCTTGGCGTGACGGATCCGAATTGAGATTGTTCTTGATAAATTCGCAGTCTGAGTCTTGGCTGCCTATCCGCATTTCGCGTGAAAGCTGTTACAACAGCGACTTCAATAACGACGATAGGCGATTTGCAGAAACGCCTCGCGCTCCCGCCCGGGAAAGTAACGATAGCTGCCGAAAGCGAAATCTGCGCGGTCGGCATAGCGACGATCGGCTAAATTATTGACTCGCAAACCGAGGGACCAGTCTCGAGTCAGCCGCCAAACCAAGCGCAAATTCAACAGGTCATGGCCGGGATAACGGGCCGTATTGGCCGCATTCAGGTAGTAGCGTCCAAGATGAATCCATTCTAGTTCCGCTAGTGCGGCACGCCGGTCCCAGCCAATGCGCGCGCTACCCAGCGTTTTGGGTGCGGTATCCACATCGTTGCCCGAGTCGATACTTTCGCCCGCTGCCAATTGACGATCAAAGTCATAACGGTGACGCGCCCAGGTCGCCGCGATTCCCGCGAATAAACCGCTGTCGCGGGACTGCCATTGCCCCTGAAATTCCGCGCCATGGTGAGTGCTGCGGCCGTCGGCCACATTAAAGCCCTCGGCATCGCGAAATATGTAGTGCTTCTTACGCATGGCAAAGGCCGTTGCCTCTATACGCCATCGTGCCGAGCGATGTCGCCAACCTATTTCCGCGCTCTCCATGACCTCGGGGCGCAGATCACCCACGGACTGCCCCGACTGCAGGCGATAGAGTTCCGTGGCCTGCGGTGCGCGGAAGCCACGATTCAGACTTATCCAGAGTAATTGCTTGTCGTTACCTTTAAAGCCGAGGCTTAGATTGGGTGCGAGCTCGAGAAAGTCATCGCTGCGATTGCTAGGCCTAAAGAATAAACAGCTATTGAGGCATGCGCTTCCGTCGGCTCGCAGCTGGCCATCGGCAATTCTGTTTCGGTACTTGTACCGCAAGTATTCCGCGCGCAATCCCGCCTGCAGGGTCCATTGTCTCGCCAGCGGCAAATCGAGCTGAAGGTAGCTAGCCGCTAGGCTGCTGTCTACCTCATAATCGTAGTGCGGGCCGCTGGGGCGTCTTGAATTTGGGCCGAGATCTTGTGCCTGAGTTTCCTTGAGAAAGCCATGGGCTAATTCACCGTCAATGCCCCAGTTAATTGAGCCATCACGCCATGTCCGCCATTGGTTGAGCATGAAGCCGCCACTCAATTGACCGTTTTCTTCCAGCGGTTGTCCTGGCAGGAAGTGTTGTAAGAATTCCATTTCAGAGCGCCGTGCAAATAACCGCAGGTCGATGCCTTGCTTGCTTTCGCTATTTTTCGACCATTGCATTGACAGACGCTGGCTATCGGCTTTTCGATAGGCTTCGGGATTAGCGTTAATCACGCGCAGTTGTTCATCGCGATAGGCGTCACGACCGCGAATGAAGCCTGCCGTTTCTTGATCTAGATTTGAGCCACTGAAGTTAAAGCCAAATTCACCATGCGCTGATGCACGATTCAGCTTTAGGTAGGCTTTTTGCTGGTCGTAGCCGCTATCGTTTTGGAAGCCATCGTAGTGATCCATCAGCAAACCCGTGGATAGTTCCGTATTTCCCAAACTGTTGTCCCAGGTCAGGCGCCCGCGCTGGAACTCGTCGGGGCCCAGTTCGAAATCAGCGGCTAGGCTTGGCACTTCGCCAGGCACCGGCAATAGGACATTGAGGCTGCCATGCAGTCCGTTCGATCCATACAATGCATTGGACGGGCCGCGTAACACTTCCACGCTCTGCGCGAGTTCAGTGGGTAATTCGAAAACTTGGTTTACATTGCAAAATCCCGTCGGCCGGCTCGGTATGCTGTCTTCCAATATGAGAAACGCGCCACAGGCGCCAGGGCCGGTTAAGACGGGTGATCGAATGGCGGTTAGGTGTTCTTGCCCGCTGCCGCGGCTTATCCAGGTTCCGGCAACGCGCGCCCCCAGTTCGTTAACGTGTTGATGGCTACCCAGCCGCAAGTCCCGCGCATCCAAGTGCAGGCTGTTGCCGATTACAGATAGTGAATCAGAGGGTCTGCGATTTGCCGTTACGAGCAATTCTTCCGTGGTGGTTTCCGCGGCAATCAATGCTTGAGTGGCAGCCAACAGCCATAGCAGCACGGGGGTCTGCCACCCGGGTTTCATCGTGGGAATCTTCATCTAGCTGTTTTCGCGCGACTTACCGCTCAATGGCCTGTAGAACCAATCGTGGATTATCTCCAATGCGAGAGTATCGATGTCGCTTGGCCATTTCGGCCATTGCATTGTTTCGCGAGTCAGAATCGCAAAACCAATGAAAGGTTTCCCAGTTCTCGCCCACAATCTTTGCGAAGCTGTCACCAGGTGGCAAGCTTATTTTGATCCCGAATTTTCCCTTGGGATCTGGACCCCGGCGAATATAGTTATGATCGTTGCAGATTTCCATTCTAGTCGTTCCTTTTTGCCTCGGGACGGGCTGATGCCTGCCAAATTCCTGGCGCAATAATAGGGGGCTGCCTGGCGGCCCTGCAAACCCTATATGTTTGGCCTGAAGGCGAACATTCAGCCACAATGGCCTTTTACGATAGTGCCGAGCTTTCTAGAGTCTATATGAGTAGTTTGCAGAGCGATGCACGTTTCTACGTCGTTGGCGGCCCGGTGCAGCCTGATCGTGATTGCTATGTCCTGCGTGATGCGGACGCGGCGCTCTACACATACTTGTGTAATGGCGATTATTGCCACGTTTTTGCGCCCGCCGATACCGGTAAGACCAGCCTGATTGCGCAAACTTCGGCGCGTTTGCTGGATGACGGTTATGCCGTGGCGAACATCGACCTGGCACAAATCAGCAATAGAGATGTTACCGATGATATCGGGCGCTGGTATTACAGTGTTGTCTACCGTGTCGTCCGAGAGCTACGCATTCGTTTCGATCTGCAAGAGTGGTGGAAGGAGCGCAGTGGTCTAACGAATCTGCAGCGATTGCGAGAATTTTTTAGTGAAGTAGTACTCGCGGATGACTCCGAAAAAATTGTAATTTTTATAGACCGTATCGAAACCGCTTTAGAGCATATAGCCTCGCGTGACCTATTTGGTGCAATCAGGGCTTGCTACGATGCCCGCGCCAGCGATCCAGAGTTTCGGCGCTTAACTTTTGCATTGCTAGGTTCCGCGCCACCCGGCAAGCCAATATCTTCAGGTCAGGAGTCGCCTTTCGATATCAGCATGGCGATTGCTTTGCCGGATTTCGATCTCGATGAGCTTGGCCGCCTAACGGCTGGTTTGCACTGTGATGGTGGTGTGGCAAGGGCAATTGCGCGCCGGGTTTGGCATTGGACGTCGGGCCATCCCTATTTGACCCAGAAAATTTTGCGCTCCCTGAGCCGGCGACCCGTCGCGCAAATGACCGACGACGATGTCGATCAATGGGTGACCAATCTTTTCTTGACCCGCAACGCTACGCGTGAAGAACCCCATATCTCCTTGATTCGCAGTCACTTGCTGCGCGAATCGCGTGACAAGGTTGCCCGCCTGAGTTTGTACGGCAAGGTGTCCAAGGGGGCCTTGGTCGATGCGGAGCACGCCTTGCCGACACACAGGGATTTGTTGCGTTCAGGATTACTGGTCGAAGACTCGGATGGCAAGTTCGCTATTCGCAATCGAGTCTATGGCGAAGTTTTTACACCGCATTGGGTAAATCGAAATTTGCCCTTTAGTGTACGGGGATTATTGGCGGTCGCAACAGTACTGTCGTTGGCGATATCAATTCCCATTTGGTATAGCGAGTACTTGCCGCGGCCCTATATACGCGCCCTCAGCAGCCCTGATGCGGAATTTTTGGAGGCACAAAACGCCTACGAGCGCCTGCACTTCTTACCAGGATTCGGTAGCACGGCAGAGCAACTATTCGGGGACTATTTGGCGGCGCAGAGTCGCGAAGCGACGCGTTTGAGTGAAGCGCAGCGATTTGCAGAGTTGTTGGCCGAACTGCCCGGTCAGGCAGATCGTGCCGCCGCTTTGCAAACGGATTTTTGGGACCGCAAGAAAAGTAATGCCTTGGCCCGCGGCGACCGAGATGCCGCTCTATTGTTCGCCTTGCAGGCACCGCTGGATGCGACGCCGGATCACGAACGAAATTTATATGAGTTGCTGGGTGGCGATTACCAGCAGTTATTGAGCACGATTCGTTCACCGGAGAGCCTTGAGGCATTTGCCTTGGACGGTAATTCAGGTTTACTTAGCTTGTTGAATTCCTCGGCCGGGCTCGGCCTTATGCGGCTGGATGAAGATGGCCTGCAACGGGCGCGAAATCTTGAGCTCTTGGCCGAAGAGTTGATTCCTCAACCCACTACATTGTTTATCAAGGCGGCGGGCAATGGGCGTCGTATGAAAATTAGCGTTGAAACGGATCACGTGCGGCCGCGGGATATTCAATTGGAGCTGCGTTCGCCATCAGGCCGGCAGGCGCGAACGATGCTAACCGATGCAGGCGCCACGGCGGACGGCTATTATCGTTTGGATTCTCGGCAAATACCCGCACTTCGCGAACTGTTAGAGGAAAGCGTTGGCGGGACCTGGACCGCGTATTTCACGGATTTGGTGCAGGGAATCGGCGGCAGCTTGAAATCCTGGAGTCTAGAGATCGATGGCCAAGTCGCGACAGCGGAGCCTTCCTCGCAGCAGGGGCTGTTGCAGATCCCCGAGCCAAAGGCCACGCGGCAGGCCACTAATATTTTAGGGCCGGCCGGCCGCTTTGCCCTAAGTTGGCCATCCAGTCCGGAAGTTCGGGGGGATGTTTTAGTTTGGGATATCGCGCGGGCGGAAGTCACCGCCCGCATTCCCCGTCCGCCCGAATTTACAAACGCTGGTTTCGCCTTGGGGCAACGCGCCGTGCTATTGACCATCGGCCGGAGCTTGCAAGTTTGGGATGTACAGAGCGCCAGCTTACAATTGACCATACCCATTGAATCCGCATTCGCGCCGGTACTTTCCGAGAATGGCCGGTTTCTGGTGGTCGACGCCGTTGACGCCGACGCAAACAATTCTCTGTTGGTTTGGGATCTTGAAGCCGGTCGGAAAATTGGACAGCTATCAACCGGGAGCTTGGCGAGTCTAGCGAGTATTGATGATGCTGGTCGCTTGCTAGCGGTTAGTGACGGCGAGCGGCTACTGCGCTTGTGGGATGTTGCCACGGGCCAGGTTGTTGCTGAGCTTGTCCACGGCTCCGCGCCGACGGCGATTCATTTTCACCCCCAAGGCCGTTGGTTAGCCACCGAAGACGCGACCCATACTTTCCGACTCTGGGTGCTGGATGACTTGTCGACACCTGTATTGACCCGGCACGGTGCATCATCCTGGGCCGTGGATTTCGATTCGCACTACCTGTTATTTGGCTCCTTGGCGGGTGGCTACGAGTTAGTTGGTTTGGATGATTTGGCCGGTAGAGGCGTTTTGCTGCGTCATGGAACGGTGAACCCGGCAGTATCCTTGGGGTCATCCGCGGGCCAGGTGCAATTGAGCACTGCCATGGGTATTGCCGTAAGTTGGGACGGCGAGCGCGCGCTCAGACTGTGGCGCTTGCCGCAACTCGAAGAAGGTCCGACGCGCGATGCAACGACCCTGGCAACCGGCGGAATCGCGCTGGGTGCGATCGATCCTGCGGGCCGGCAGGTGGCCGTTGCTAGTGCGAGCGGCGATCTGCGTATTTTAGCCGCTTCCTCGGATACCTTGTTGATCGCGGACCGGCCGGCTGGTCCCGGATTCGTCGGACATCCCGGACCGATTTCCGCACTCGATTTTTCGGCGTCCGGCGCCTTGGTTGCTAGCGGAGGCATCGACGGCAGCTTGCGAGTCTGGGAATCTGCAACAGGTGCGCCACGCCGGTTCTTTGCCAGCCAGGGCGACGGCGCGATTCTAGACCTGCAGTTTAGTCCCGACGAAATCAACCTGATTTCGGCAAGCCAAAACTCTGTCTTAGTCACCTCGGCTAAGACGGGGGCAGCCGTTGCTCGCACGGCAATCAAGAGTCGGCGGCCGCAGCTACTCATTAGCAAAGATGGTAATGAAATATATATTGCTGGGAACCGTCAAGGACTATCCCGTTGGATATGGCGGGCCAATTTGCTGGAGCCGTTTCTCGAAGCGGCGGACAATGTTCAATCAATGGCTTTGTCGCCAGACAACCGCCTGATCGCTACGGTGGACGCGAGCTATCAAGCGCGACTCTGGAGTCAGGATCAGATGTCTTTGCCCAGTTCGGTTAGGCTGCCAGCGCTGCCCGACCGCCTGTGGTTTAGTGTCGACGGACAAGATTTGTACTCACAATCGGGCTATTGGCTATATAGACTGCAAGTGATGCCAGACGGTCTAGTGGTTGCCGATGTGCGCCTGTTGACAGAGCGTCCGCTGGATATTCGCGGCCAGCAGAATCGCGATCTGCTCGCGCTAAATGATACAGCCGGCAGTCGGCTAGACTTGGTGCCCTTGGATGCAGCTATTAATGAGGCCAGCGCCTACGATATTCCGCGCGAGGAATTATTACTTAGATTACCTAGCCAGCTGGGATTGCGTCTGAGCGAGTGGGGTGAGCCTGATCCTGTGCAGCCTTTCTGAGGCGCAAAGTCTATTGCAGTTGTCGGCCATATTGTTCGCGCAATTTTTGTTTTTGCACCTTTCCCATGGCATTTCTAGGCAGGCAATGGGTAGTGATAATTTTTCGCGGTTGTTTGAAGCGCGCCAGCTGCCCCTCTAGCGCATTTGAAATTGCATCGGTATCTGGGTTCTCGTCGGCTGCTGGCACTACAATCGCGACCACGGTTTCGCCAAGATCTTCATCGGCTATGCCGATCACGGCAGATTCATTAATCTGCGGCAAGGCATCGAGAATGCTTTCGATTTCCTTGGGATAAATATTGTAGCCGCCGGAAATAATTAGGTCCTTAGCTCGACCCACTAGGCTCAAGCGCCCGTCGGTATCAAGTTGGCCTAGATCGCCGGTGCGAAAGTAGCCGTCGTCACAAAATTCCGCGGCGGTCTTATCGGGCATGTTCCAATAGCCTAGAAAAACATTGGGTCCACGAATTTCTAATTCTCCCACTGAACCCGCTGGTAGTTCGCGGCCATCAGCGTCGCGCATTCTTAGGCTAACCTTGGGCAGCGCATAACCCACGGTACCGGCACGCCGATCACCATTAAGCGGGTTCGAAGCAATCATGCCGGCTTCAGTCATCCCGTATCGCTCAAGAATTTCGTGGCCGCTGCGGGCTGAGAATGCCGCGAAAGTTTCCGCCGGCAAGGGCGCGGAGCCCGAAATAAAAAGGCGCATGTTTCGGCAGTCGTTCCGGCCAAAGTCAGGACACTGTAGTAAGCGTGTATAGAAAGTCGGCACGCCCATGAGTACGCGTGACCGCGGCAAATCGGCGCGCAGTGCGTCTATATCGAATTTTTCGTGAAAAAGTACCGTTGATCCACCCAGAAGGGCGCAGTGCAGAGCGACGAAAAGACCATGTACATGAAAAATCGGCAGCGCATGCAAGAGCACGTCATCAGTCTGCCAGTCCCAAATCTGATGCAAGGCCAACAAATTGCTGGCGAGATTATTAAAACTCAGCATGGCGCCCTTGGACCGGCCCGTTGTACCGGATGTATAGATCATGGCCATCGCCGCATCTGGGTCCAGCCAAGCCAGTTGCTCATCGGCTCTTGCGGTGGCGAGCTCCGTTTCGAGCCCACTGCCACTGCCGAGTGACATGCAATGCCTGACGCCATGTTTGACGGCAAGCGCTTCCAGCCTGTTCAGGGCGTCCTGCCGGCAAATCAAAGTATGTGCTTGCGCGTCGCTAAGGAAGTACTCAAGTTCAGGGGCGGTATAGGCGGTGTTTAGAGGCACATAGACGATGCCGCAGCGGAGACAGGCAAGATAGAGCAGCACCGCTTCCACGGACTTGTCGACTTGGGCCACCAAACGATCTCCTGCGCGCAGTCCAAGCTTGCGCAGCGCACCAGCGTACCGGGCGCTTTGCTGATCGATTTCAGCGTAGGCGACGGTCTCACCTAAGTTCGTGCTTAGGCAGGTTTTGTCCATGCGCGCGGAAAACCCATCCCGCAGCAGGTCATAGAAATTTTTTTTCATGGCCACAAGCCGCCTGGCGCGCAAAGTTTTCGCGGCAATAGTCTTGCGCGGTTCGGCTGACCAAAACGCAATGGACTGGCATGGTTTGCTAGCCCACGCATTACAAGATCGCTCTAGGGCGCTGACCTGCGTCGATTCTCGCCTGAGAGCAGCTAGCCACTATTCGCCTGAGGGCTGGGCATTTCCTTGATATAGAGGTCGCGCTGCGGAAAGGGAATTTCTATGGATTCCTCGGCGAAGGCTTTGTAGATTTCACAGTTCAATTCATGCGACACCTTGCCACGATCCACGGGATCAGCGATCCAGCAAAGTAGCTCAAAATCTAGACTCGACTCGCCGAACAACCGGAATCGTACCCGCGCCTCAGGTTCGGCGGATACCTTGGGGTGCGCTTCGCCAACTTTAAGCAAAACGTCCATGACCTTGTCGACGTTACTGCCATAGGCTACCCCCACCGGCATGCGAATCCGATAACGCTCTTCGGGACCGCCGGCCTCATTGACAATGGTGGCCGCGCCCATGACGCTGTTCGGGATCGTCACTTCGACGTCGTCACGGGTGAGTAGGCGCGTACTGCGCAAGCCGATATTGGTAACCTGACCGCGTTCGCCGCTGTCTAGGATGATGAAGTCACCAATTTGATAGGGCCGGTCAATCATGATGGCGACACCGGCAAATAAATTAGCCAAGGTATCTTGCGCGGCGAAGCTCAGCGCTAAGCCCATGATGCCCGCCGAGGCGACTAGGCCGGTGACATTGATGTCCCAGGCGATGAGTATGGCGTAGGCGCCAGCCAGCAATATGAGCACTGATAGCGCGTTGCGTAGCAGTGGCCGCATGGCAGGATGCACTACGCGGTAGTTTTTCTGGTCGCCACTCAGTCCACCAACGATTACGCCCACTAGCCGCAGGCCGAAAATGAGCCAAATGATGATGATGATGCTCTGCACGACGCGGATGGTGGGCTGCTGGAATGCTTCGCCAATGTCCAGGCGCGTGCTGGCGACAATCAGCCCAAATAGTGCCACGGTCACGAATATCGGGCGGTGCAATAGCGCGATGATTTGATCATCGATTTTGGTTTTCGTCTTCGCCGTCAGGCGACGAACTATGCTGCCGCAAAAAATGTCGACGAATTTCGCGAGAATTAAAAACCCAACGATGATCAGCAGAGCTTGCAAAAGCGGGTAGGGTTCTACGAATTTCAATCCCTGGTCTAACAGTTCTTGGTAGCGCTCCATGGTTGTTCTCTTAGTAGTCCCGACCAGGGGCTATTGTTTCAGAATCGTAACGCTAATGGAAAGTCAGGCCTGCAAGCAAAAAAAACGGGCGATGCCACAGCATCACCCGGTCAAAAAATCGGCCCGCATCTCGCGATGACGGGCCGTAGTGCGGAGGAGAAAAATCCTCAGAAAATGGCTTCGCCTTCGGCCGCCGGCGCGTCATCCAGTCCATAAGTGCGAGTGGTGGGCTCCGGTGCTTCGGATTCTTCAACCCGAGCCGGTTCCTGACGTATGGCCGCCTGCTGGCTGCGCTCGCCCTGCCAGTTCATGCTTGGCGCCGCGGCGGACAAGACCTCTTTGAAGCGCCGCGCACCGCTGGGTGCCGGAATGTTCTTGTCGCTCAAAATACTGTGGGCGCTGCCGTCAGTGGTCTCGTAGTAGGCATAATTTGCTTTATGGTCCATGCCTAGCACCGAACCGTCCAGGGAAACCCCGCCGAACAAGCCGCGATTTCTTGAATAGGAATAGATTTCCGCGGTAAATCCAAGATCCGTCGACGCTGAGGTATAGCGTCCGATGGGTCCGGCTGCTACGGCCATATCGCCACCCAAGGTAAACTTGCCCTTCGCGATATTCTCGACACCCCGCCGGGTCTTAAAGACCAAGACAACGTCTGAGCCTTGAGCGCCCGCCTGAAAGCCGACGCTGCCACCGCCAAGCTTTACAAACGATGGGTTGCTCCAGCTACCATCAGGTCGTCGGACAACCAGTAGACCCTCACCGTAGCGGCCACCAATAATAAAGCCGGCCTTGATCACATTGGGCAACACGGCTACGGCGTAGGCGTTACTCAACAAATTGGGCGGAATGCCTTGCTCGGGAATGCGGGTTAGTTCCTGCAGTACCTCGGTGGCGGCCAATACGCGTTTGTCGAGCCGGGTGG
Organism: Gammaproteobacteria bacterium; assembly: GCA_965221985.1. Classification (GTDB taxonomy): domain Bacteria; phylum Pseudomonadota; class Gammaproteobacteria; order Steroidobacterales; genus J054. The sequence goes on along the minus strand of OZ244928.1, from coordinate 3,375,605 downwards.
CTGCGGAAGCGGTGCTCAGGCATAGCGCCAGCAATAGGGCAGTCAATGCGGATAGTGCTCTCGTCATGTCAACTCCTCAGCAAACAGTGTTTGCCCGCGGTCCTTCTTGACGAGGCCTTTCCAGGCGGTCCTTAACGCTTTTTCGGCCAGGGCAGAGCCCCGTCCGATCTAGAAGGCGAATTTAACTTAAATCAGCGCGTTATGTAAGTCTTTTCTTTAGAGAGATGAGCAATCAGAGCTAAGACGCTGGAAGCTGGTCGTTCAGCGTGGGAACCGGATTCTGGGAAGACTGGCCGGGATCGGCCCCGAGGAACCCCATATTTCAGATTCATCGACTACCCAGTGAGGTTTCCCAGGAAGCGGATCGTCCTAGGGCTCGACCTCTTTGCACGCTCCAGGGGTAACCCTACGAATTGTCTTGCGGAACTGGGTGCCGTGGTTCGCTGAGGTGGTTCGGTTTACCCCTTCCGGGATGGCTCCCTGCGGTCCGCTTTATTCCCTCCAGGGGTAAACCGAACCACCTCAGCTTGGGTTACCGAGCCAAGCAAGGGAGTTAACAATATTCACCGCTGTTGGCAGTAAAGCCGACTAAGCGCAGCGAATCACGGCTCCAAGCTTAGCTTCCGGGATGGCTCCCCATGGTCCGCTTTGCTTGCTCCAGGGGTAAGCTTACGGATTGCCTTTCGGAACTGGGTGCCGTGGTTCGCTGCGGAAGTTCGGTTTACCCCTTCCGGGATGGCTCCCTGCGGTCCGCTTTATTCCCTCCAGGGGTAAACCGAACTTCCGCAGCTTGGGTTTTCGAGCTCAGCAAGGCAATCAGTAATGTTCATCGGCGGAGGAACTAATGCGGATTGAGCGCAGAGAATCGCGGCTGCAAGCTCAGCGAGTTAGCAGAGGTAGTAGCGATAGGGGAACTAGGAAATGGTGTGTGTCACAACGAGCTAGATTGAACGTCATCAAACATCCGAATCAAGAACGACCGGATGCTAGCCTCCGCTTCTTCGCGGGACATCAATTTTTGCTGCTCCATCAACTTCGCCATGTCCCGAATCGAGCGCTTCCCATCAATCATTCCCATGACAAAGGCATAAATTCGAGTCGAGGCCGCCTGTTGTTGAAACTCACGCAAGGCCGGCACCGGTTCCTTGCCAGCAACCAACCATTCAGGCAGCGCACTATGACGTTTACGCGCGGGCGCGTTGCCAGATTTGTTCGCGGTGAAAGTCACCACCTGCTCGCGCCGCCCATGCCGGCTGGCCGGCGAATCCATGTACGGCAATTCATCTTCCCGGTAACTCGGGTTAGCGAAACCGTTGGCTTCGACAACGTCCAGCGTTTCTTCAAGGCTGTAACACTGGGCTGCCCTTGCATGCGCGAAGGCCAGAGAACCGAAATTGATCCAGCGGCCATTCTTCTTGAGCAGATTATTGATGCTCGAGGCCAGTCGCGCGAAGTCAACGGGCAAAATATCAACCAGCCAAGGCGTGATGACAGCATCGAAGCTAGCCGGCAGAAACGGCGGCCGCAAGGCATCGGCAAGCAAGAAACTCAGACCGGGTCGCGGCGGTTGCGCGGATAATTCGCGGGCAATGGCAGAGTCCGCAAGACGCCGTGGTGCAATGGGAAATTCCCAGAGTTTTATTCTTTCTCCATATGTAACTGCGTGGGCCGTCAGCACGAGCAAAGGATTGAAGTCCAGGGCAACGGTTTCACCGCTATCCCGGCGTTGATGCAAATCATAGGCCAGCCGTCCCGCCCCCGCGCCCAACACCAGAATTCGCCGGCAGCGTTCAGGTAGTTTGTTGCCAATAATTTCGGCAGCCGCGTAATTTTCCGCGTCGCCCCAACACCAATCGCGAAAAATGTTCGGATAGTAAGTATTCAGCCCTTGGTCCACCGGTAGACGCGTGCGCAGCGCAAGATAGGTTTCTCTGGCCGCGGGCGACGTCAACTTCAGCAGCGGCGACAGAATTTTCTGCAGCTGGGCTGATTGATCCGTATAAGCATCGCGCAACAGAACCAATCTTTCTCTAGTTTTCTTGCTTAGCGAGTCATCGTCGAGTTCCAGCTCCATGGAGTGGGCCCGTGCAGCCGTTTCTTGAATGGCGTGATTAGCGCGCGCACGCCATTCACCCAGCGCGAAATCAGGTTCCGAAAACAGCCAGGGCAAGCCGCCGACCTTGGGAAAGTCAACCCGGCAAGCACCGCAGCGATGCCCCGTTGACGTGTCCGTCAAAGCCGTATCGCAGCGAGGGCAGGCGAGCAACTCCGTGTCTAATTGGACTGTGGTCACAAGATCTCAGTAATAAGCGAATGCATTCAGCGCCAATTATTCCCAGGCGCCGGCACTCATGGCCGTGCATCCGTCACGTTATGTGAAATTAATTGCCCCAATGGCTAGACAGTTGGTCACCAGATTTGGCATTTGCCGTGCCGACGGTGCGTGGTCCAATCCGCGAGGCGCCCGGTCCTTTCTAACGAGTCTTCACCCAAGCAAATCACGAAAAGCTAAGCTGCGCTGGTTCGTTTTACCCCTGGAGGGAGTAAAGCGGACCGCAGGGAGCCATCCCGGAAGGGGTAAAACGGACCAGCGCAGCGAACCACGGCACCGAGGTCTCCAAAACAATTCGCAGTGTTTACGTTCCTGAGGGAGCAAAGCGGATCCTAAGTAGCAATCCCGGAAGGGATAGACGGGGCTAGCGCCGCGAAGTACTGCACCGAGATTTGCAAGGCAATCCGCAGCCTAACGGGCCCCATCGCCGGACCCGCTAAGTGAAGACGCTAATAGTGATATTTGGACCGCGGCTGCGGTTACACAATGCTTTGGAATGCGGTCAGACTATCGCGCAGCGTTGTATTGCCCAGTCCATGATTCGGAAATACGTTCTCGAAGTTCCCTTGTTCGCCCCTAAGCGCCATGTAGTTCAACGCGAGAGTTTCCACCAGCAAGTTGACGTTATTGGCGGCTGGCGTTGCGGCCGTTTCCACCGACGCATCGCCCCGGAACCAACCAAGCTGTTGGTGCTGCGCCTGCTCTTCAACAGTGGCGCCACGTAGAGTCGCTATCCCTGTTGGGTTGTAAACAAGAAAGAAAGATGCCGCCGTGGACTGATTGTCACTAGTCCACTCACCTTTGCCGCGGCCATCCGCCGTGTTGTCGACAGCGCCATTGCTAGACAAAGAGCCATCGCTAAACACATACATCATCAGCGGGCTGCTCACGCGAGCCGCATACTCCAGGCAAGCCCCCATGCAACGACCAGCGCGAAAATCTTTGACCTCACCTTCCGCCCGTCTACCACCATGATAATCGTAACCACCCATGGTGATGCAGCCTGCGCCGGCATAGCCATTGAGCACCAGCTTCATCACCGAAGCGGTTTTCTGAAACTCGCGTTCATTGTTGAACTCGACACTGTCGGTGAATATGCCGCCGGGCCCGACAATATCAGGATCATTCAGCACGTCGAAAGTCGATTGATCGCCGAAGCGATCTGCCACGTCAGCGGATTTTAAATAGCCGCATTTGACCAAGTCTTTTACAACGGCATCCGCTGTAATGCCGGGGGCTTCCATTTTTTGGTCGCTAAGGCGATAAATGGATTCCATCACGGCCACGGCATCGTCCTGTCCGAGGATGCCGACCAAGGCACCCGTGTCGACCAGGCCGGTGACATCCGTGGGGCGATCCACTTTTGTCGGCCGCAATTCGGGATCGATCATCATGGCCGGCGCCATGGAGTTGCCACCCGATTCGGAGGCGCGCGATCCAATGAGTGTTAACAATTCACCGTCCGCACCCGCACGGGCGATGGCATACAGCGGGTTGTGCGGATTGTTACCCGTGTCGTTCTCCGAACGGGCTGGAATTACCGCCCCGTTGATCTGACTGGCAGTGCCCGGATTCATGCTCATTTGCATGCCGCGCAAAAACGCGCTGTCGCTATGAAAGGCCAGACCCAGGCTAGTATCCGTGTGGTCACCATTACTAGTGGCCGTCGGAGTGGCTTCCGTGACGCCCGGAATCATGTCGCCGGGCAAACCCGTCTTGCTATAGCCCTGGGTTGAGACAAAGTCCAGTTGTCCGCCTTGGCCGCCAATGAGGACGTTGGAGCCAGCCATGTTGGCGCCGCCGGCCAGGTCAAAACAAATAAAGGGCAAAGGATTTGATACGCCGGATTTGATCAGCGGGCAGCGATTCGGGTCGTCGATAATTGCCTGCAGGTCCGGTGACAGCGCGGCCATTGCCGCGCGAGGATTAGCGAACAGGCTAAAAGCGCTACCCGTTGCAATGGTAGCTGCACCCGTCATAAAGCCCTGTGAGATCAGTTGCCGGCGCGTAATCGGCCGCGGATGATCGGGATGACGTTGCGGTTCAAAGTAATTTCGAGTCTTGCGCTTTCGCATGAGTATATGTCCGTATCAGATTCTTGTGGCCCGTTGCCGCCCTTATTGCACCAACAGCGGCGCACTGCCTAGCACAGATGCGCAAGCACCCTTAGTGATGTCTCGAGTGCGTTGCGGTGAGTTGTCCGGCGTACTGGCAATCAAGCGATCGATCAATGCGTCTAGCTCGTCGTAGCTGTCGCTAAAGTCGGGCTGCGAAGTCAGCATTACACCCATCATGTCATTGATGAGCGGCGTGATGACCAAGCCGCGATTGCCAAAGGCAGTACTTGGATCAGTGGCGAAATTAAAGCCGGGGAAGAAAGCTGCACGAAGCGCATCGTCTTCCACGAGTTCATCGCAATAGGCGATGGCCAATTGTGCGATACCAATTTCCTGAGCCGACGAGAAGGTCATCACATCAGACTCACCGGGCAATTGTTGACGAACAAGTTCGTAGGTAGTCTCGACGCGCGTGATAGGCACCCCCGTCACCTGGGACATGCTGGCGTTAATTTCGTCAAAGGTTCGAATACCGATATCGGGTTGGCCGGGGCCGCCGAGAACCTCTGGGGGCGGCGAAACATTCGCCGGGGGTGTCACCGGTCCGAATTCGTTCCCCAGTTGGTCGAAGCTCAGGAAGAATTCGTCGCTGTCCGGGCCCTTCTCCAAGGGAATGACCGTACCCAGGTTTGATAGCAATTGTCCTTGACCATCGTTTAGCGTCAGATCGAGATTGGCGTAGGCTTGACCCACGTTCACAAGGCCGCCATTGAGGCCAATATTCATCCCCAACAACGGAATGTTGTTGATCTGCGCTTGGTCGTCGAGACTGATAAATGTCGGGGTGTTGAATAGATAGCTGTAGCTATCGTATTGGCTAACCTCGAACATGATATAGGTGTCTGGCACGCCAATCACTTCGCCGATGTAAAACAGCAAGAAGAATTTCTCGCCCACGCCAGCATCCATGTTTTGCTGAATTTGCTCTTGGGTGAGTGCGCGGCTGTGTACTGCAACCAAACGAATCACGCCTTCCCACTGGCGATCACCGGATACCTCGTTGCCGAGGACAAAGGCAAAGCTGTCGTCCCAGTCGGCCAGGGTGCCACCAGGTATTGGATCAATATCGTCGGTGAACACGCCATTCACGTATATGCGACGCCCGTTGACAGGATCGTAGTTCGCGACCACGTGTTGCAGCGTGGCCTGCAAATCTTCGTCGGCATCGCTGGTGGAAAGCGCGGGCTCACCGTTGCCGTCGCTGCTGCTGCTGCGATTCAGGAAATCGTAGCTGTACAGTGTTTGGCCCAAGGTGAAGTTTCGCGCATTGGTGCCGGCGGAGTAGCTGACGATGCGCGTGTCTTCTTGGTTCACGTTGCCCGGCACAACCCAGGCTTCAATGGAGTACTCGCCCGTGGCCTTGAGGAAATCGTGTAACTTTCGGCTCGTGGCCGTCGGGCCTTGGGCTTTACCGTCCTTGATATCCAGGCCCCAACCGCCGACCCAGTCGACTTCACCGGATAAATTGAGGTCGATAGCCGGGCTCACGCCACTGGTGTCGAAGGCCGTTAAGCCTTGGCCGGCCTTGAATTCCCACAGCGCGATCAGGTTGTTTTCAAAGCGATTGCCGCCGGCGGCAACGGTGCCGTCGGGAATTCTCAAGGCTTTGCTGATCACTAGATTGGGATCGACTTCGGTAAGGGGAATGCTATTGGCGAAGTTTTCAATGGCGGATTGCATGGCCGCCGCGCTGGCTGGGCAACCAACATCCCAGCAATTATGAAACTCATCGCGCAATCGAATCACAAACCGGGAGTTCGGCGGATCATCCAAGTCGATTTTCGGTTTCGCGGCCTCGTAGGCCACTGCCGGGTCAGCATCGGCGAAGAAGGGCGATTGCGGAGAGCCCGCAGCATTGCTATGACAGTCCGAGCAGTACTGAGTTAGCAAATCGTGGACGCCGCCGAATTCCGCAGGCACTGGTGGCGGAAAGTTTTTGCTGGCGCCCGGGTCCATCAAGGGCGGTGCGTTCAGTACGATCTCCCGGCCGCCGCTTGATCCGCCGCCCACCCAAGCTTCGATCCAGTTGATCATGATGTCGGCGCAGGCTTGGGGGCTAGTGAGCCAGCAGTTGTGGTCAGTGAGTAGTTTCGTCGCTAAACGCGAATCGCCCGGTAAGTCACGACTGACCAAAGGTAGGGCTTCGGCATAAGCCAGGTTCACATCATCCGAGCGAGCAAACATCGGGCTTTGCCCGCCGGCAGGCGAATGGCATTCGCCACAGTCGCCGGTACTGCCTTCGCGAATATTTTCCCACAGTGCAACCCGAAACAATTGCGTGTCATTATCGGCCGGCGGTGGTCCGGTGTAGGTGTTTGCGGCAGTCGACGACGTTTCTGGTGGCAGTGCTTCGGTGCTGGCACCGCCACCGCAGGCGCTCAAAAAACTGGCGGCTGCTAGACAAAGTAGACTGCCGCGCAGGATCAGTAAGGGACTGTAGCCGGCTATGATGCGATACATGGCTTAGTTCCCCTTGCAGTAAACCGCGGCTTCGGCGAACACGCGCTTCATTTCGTAGTTGTTGTCGCGGAAGGAATCCGTCATAGCATCGATTTGTGCAACGTCCGATTGCTCGACCTCGCGCAGACAAACCGCCTTGAAAGTTTTCTTGACTTGGCAGCGCGCGAAGGCTTCGGAGTTCGCTAACTCGCGCCCCATGGATGCGGCACCTGTGCCGCTACCGCCCGGTGACGAGGGTCCAAAGTCCCAACCAATCCAACGGTTTGGGCCTTCGCGCCAATAGTTGTCCCATTGGTCATCAGGGGTGATGTAGCCAAACTTGAAAGTATCGGCGTTGTTGAAATATTTCGGCCGCACCACGCCCGGGGTGTAGAGCATTTGGCCCGTCGCTTCGTCGTAGTCGTGGTAGGCGAAGGCTTGGGTCAAAGGATCCATGCCGATATGGCAGCCGATGCAGTTGTTCATAAACACACGGCTATCGCCGCCGGGACTGCGTGATACGTCTTGGCGTATCCGGTCGGGCGTACCCGTGGTATCCAGCACATTTTCCATGTCATTGCACAGATGATTGACCATGGTGAAGCGGAACATGGCGCGATTCGTGCCCGCGGCGAAGAAAGCTTCGGCTGCTGCCCGGGTAGTTAATACACCGGCAACACCGGCTGGGGGCGTGCCATTGGCTCCACTTTGGCTGGTGCGGGCAAGGACGTTCGAATCACTGAGGTCCAAGCCCAGTCTCTCTATCTCGGCGTAGTGATCGTTGTTCCCCGGCGAATAAGCCGGTAGGCCCTGGCCGCCCGCGCCCCAATACAAGATATCGGCCGAGAGCAGCTCGTTAAACGGCTCATCATCACGGATCATGCCAATGACGGTGGCCATGTAGTCATTCAATGCGGCGAAGTGATCTTGATCGCGATTGGTCCAAGGCGCGGCGAAGTTCTTCAGGGTGACATTGTAGAAGTCACTGTTTTCCATGGCCGTATACGCGGCATCGATGAAGGCTTGCTGCGTACCGCCAGCAGTATTGATATCCGCTTCCATATCATTGAGCACGGTATCGGTCGGTGGAACACCGGCCAGCCGATCATAAATTCGGCGTGCTTGTTCACGCGTTCCGGCTGACGCTGAGCCCACAACGAGCACCGCCATCACGGCAAGCAACAAAACTTTAGCTAGCGGCGCAAACACCCCAGCGGCCACGCGCAAACGCGGCTTTTTCAAGCAACACATCATTTTCAACACATCCGCATTTCGGTGTCTTGCACACCGTGGTGGAACGATCTCCTGTGCGGTTATGGGGTTCTGTGATCCGGTTAACAGTCCGGGGTTTTTTCAATGCATTAAGTTATGTCGCCTGCGCTCCTGCATCGTCACCGGGGTCACACTCGCTGTCGTTACGGGTAATTTTTTTCAGGGGAACGCAATGTTTGTGTGTCTGCGGATCCTGCGTAGCCGGGTAACGGCTGCTCTTTGTAAGTGTGTGCTTTTGGCCGGGCTGCTAACGGTTGCCGGCTGTGGCGGCGGTGGTGGAGGCGTGGGCATTGCTGACGGCCAAGACGGTGATCCCGTAGTGGTTGATGTACCCATCGCCTACGTAAAACGACCGGTTCCGGCGGATGACGAAGACGGTAATCCCGCCATGCCGGACGCTAGGCAGCTACTCGTTTTCAACGCGGGCACTGTGGGTGCCGATCTCTATGTTCGCGAGCGCGCTTCTCCCACAGCGGAAGAAATCAACGTCACGGCTGCTGAAACTCAAGGCCTGGGCGATGTTCGTGATGTCGAAGCATCATGGGATGGGGAGTTTTTCTTATTCGCCATGCGCGGGCCCTTTGATCCGAATTTGGACGAGGAGGAGCAGCCAACTTGGAATATTTGGGAATACGAAATAGCCACCCAAAGTTTACGCCGCGTCATTGCCTCCAATAACACTGCCGAAGCTGGCCACGACTTGGCCCCGCACTACCTGCCGGATGGTCGCATCGTGTTTTCATCAACCCGCCAACGGCTAACCGGCGCAATTTTGCTGGATGAGGGGAAGCCGCAGTATCCGGGCTTGGATGAGTCTCAGGAAGAGCCGGCTTTTGTATTACATGTGATGAATGCCGACGGTAGCGACATCCGCCAAGTCTCCTTCAACCAAAGCCATGACTTGGATCCATCCGTGGATAGCGACGGCAAAGTGATTTTCAGTCGTTGGGACAACGCGGGCCCCATAAATGCGATTAACTTGTATCGCATGAACCCCGACGGAAGCGATTTGGAGTTGCTCTACGGCGCGCATAGCCATGAGACGGGCACCAATGCCGCTGAAGTTCAATTCTTGCAGCCGCGAGAAATGCCGGATGGCCGGATGATCACCGTGTTGCGGCCGTTTGCCACCACGCAACTTGGGGGTGACCTAAGCCTGATCGATACGCCGCAATATCTGGAAGTTACTCAAGCCAATGCCGCGAACAGCGGTGTACTGTCGGGCCCGGCGCAGGTGTCCGCAGTGATTAACGACGTGCGCACCGACGGCAGTATTTCTCCCGGCGGTAGTTTTTCCGCGGCTTTTCCCCTCTGGGATGGCACCAACCGCGTGATCGTGAGTTGGAGCCAATGCCGTTTGCAGGAAGCCGGGCAAGTGGTGCCTTGTACACCGGCCAATCTTGGCGGTCCCAATCCGGTGGCGGCCCCGCCGGCTTACGGCATCTGGGTTTACGACGTAGGCAGCGATACGCAACTGCCCATCGTGCCGGCGGAAACCGGACGAATCTTCACCGACGTCGTCGCTGCACAGTCCCGCAGTTTACCGCCGATTATTTTGGATTTGGCGGACAGCGGCTTAGCGGATCCCGATCTGCTGGCCGAAGGTACCGCCATGATCAATGTGCGCAGTGTCTACGATATGGACGGTGTGGACACAGCCATACCGAACATTCCGAGCATGGCTGATCCCTTGGTTTTACCGCCAGATCAATCGCCGAAACTTTTCATGCGCATTGTCAAAGCCGTGGCTATTCCGGATGAGGAGGTCTTGGACTTCGATCTGAGTGCCTTTGGCGTATCGCGCCAAAATGGTATGCGCGAAATTATCGGTTATGTACCCGTGCAACCAGATGGGTCGGTCTTGGCCAAGGTCCCGGCCAATGTCCCATTACAGATTAGCGTCCTGGATAGGCAAGGCCAGCGCTTGGATATGCGGCACAACAGCTGGTTGCAGCTGCGTCCGGGGCAAGAGTTGCAATGTAACGGCTGTCACCTTGGGGGTGGGGATCTATCGCACGGACGCGCTGACGCCTTTGATAGCGTGTATGCCGGCGCGACGACTACCGGATTACCGTTTCCAAATACCAACCCAGCCATTTTCGCGGATTTCGGCGAAACTATGGCCGAGGCGCGAGGGCGTATCAGCTGCGCCACCGACTGCGCGGATATCACGCCCACGATGGATGTCGTTTTTACGGATGTGTGGACTGATCCCGCGGGACCTCAGGCCCCAGCCGATGCTTTCGGTTATCTGTATGCCGATCTAAGCACGCCTGCGCCCGCCACGGCGGCCTGCCAAACGCAATGGACGCCGCTTTGCAGGACGGTGATCAACTACGAAGCGCATATTCAGCCCCTGTGGGATTTGCCCCGTTTGGCGGCGGATGGCGTGACGGACGTGACTTGCACTTTGTGCCATGACAAAGAAGACGACATGGGTAATCCGGAGGTGCCCGCCGGGCAACTAGATCTGCGCGGGATTGCATCTCCGGAACAGGTGCTGCATTTCATTTCTTATCGGGAACTTCTGTTTCAAGACAACTTAGAGTTCTTCGATATGGATTTGGGCATCATCACCGATGTATTAGTCGATGATATTGATCCCGACACGGGTCTGCCTATCCAAGTGCCGGTGCCGATTCCTTCGCCGGCTTCGGCCGGTGGTGCGCTTGCATCAGGACCGTTTTTTCTGCCTTTCCAAGCTGGTAATACCCACGAAGACTGGCTCACGGAAGCGGAACTGCGCCTGATTTCCGAGTGGCTGGACGTCGGCGGACAGTACTACAACAACCCCTTCGAGGCGCCAGTTAACTAGCTCATGCGTATTGGTGTTTTCATTGTCATGTGTGTCTCGATGTATTCCATAGCACAAGCGAAGGACTACTACGAACTGGTTGTCGCCGACCCTTATATCGAGCTGCACACTGGCCCGGGCCGTGGTTATCCCGTGTTCTTCGTGGTCGACCGCGGCGAGCAGATTCAAGTGCTAAAGCAGCGCACAGATTGGTACAAGCTGCGCAGCGCAGATGGTACAGAGGGTTGGGCCAGTGCACAGGCCATGCAAGGCACCGTGCAGCTCGACGGACAGCCGGCGAAGATCATCAATCCCGACCGTGATGACTATTTGCAAAGACGTTGGGAGCTGGGCTTTGAGCTGGGCGATTTCGATGGCGCGAATGCTGTGTCCAGCTACCTCGCCTTCATGTTCACGCCTAACTTGTCTGCGGAACTTTCCGGTACTCACCTCACCGGGCGGTTTTCCAATGGCTGGATGGTGAACGCCAACATCGTGCATCAACCTTTTCCTGAATGGCGAATTTCGCCATTTTTTACCTTGGGCACGGGCGTGCTCAATATCGATCCCAAGGCAACCCTGGTTGCTGCCAAGGATCGCCGGGACCAAACGGCCAACGCGGGCCTCGGGCTGCGTACTCATATCAGCAAGCGATTCCTGCTGCGTGCTGAATATAAGGCTTACAAGGTATTTACCAGCAGGGACGACAACGAGGAAGTCGGCGAATGGAAAGCAGGATTCTCATTTTTCTTTTGAAGCAGACGCTGGTCTTAGCGGTTCTAACGGGTTTGATTGCCTGCGGCGGGCGTCCCGTGCAAGACAATTCCGCGGATGCGGAAGTGCCCGTGGTTAATCCTGAGGTCGCGCGCCGGGATGTGGCTGAACCAAAAATTGATCGCGAGAACTTCGAATTGGGTGCGAGCTTCGGCCTGATGAGCGTTGAAGACTTTGGTAGCAACTCAAGCTGGGGCCTGCGGGCGGCTTACCACATCTCCGAGAGTTTCTTCGTCCTGGGTACCTACGGTGAAACGGATACAGATGAAACTAGCTTTGAGGTTTTAAGCGGTGGCGCACCCCTATTGTCAGAGGATCAACGCACGCTGGAATACTACGATATTTCACTGGGCTACAACCTGCTGCCGGGTGAAGTGTTCATTGGCAAGAACTGGGCATTCAATAGCGCGCTATACCTGCTGGCCGGTGCAGGCAATACCAGCTTCGCCGACGATGACTTTTTTACCCTGGCCTTCGGCGCTGGATATCGCGTTCTGGCTAACGATTGGTTGGCCATGAACTTTGAGGTTCGTGACCATCTCTTCGACACCGACCTGCTCGGTAAAGACAAAACCACCCACAACATTGAGTTCAGCTTTGGGCTGTCGTTCTTTTTCTAGGAGATATATATGCCAACACGCCACCCCATTAGACGCCGCGCCGTTTTAACGTCGCTGCTACCAGGCTTTTTTAGTCGCTTTTTGGTCGCAGACGATTCTGTTTCGGGGCCTGCGCCTGAGTTCAGACTAGCCAAGCGTGACGGTACGATGGTTTCACTGGCCGACCTTAAGGGCGATGTGGTGCTCATCAACTTTTGGGCTACCTGGTGCGGACCCTGCCGCAAGGAAATGCCCTTACTTGAGCAGCTTTATCAACGTTATTCACGTCTCGGTTTTACGCTCTTGGGCGTGAATGTGGAGGAGGATTCGGGTGATGCCGATCGCTTTCTCGCCGAAACGCCGGTGAGTTTTCCAATTCTTTTCGATCCCGCCAACGCGGTGAGCAAGCTATACGAAGTTTCCGCGATGCCGAGCACTGTCTTAGTGGATCGACAGGGTAATCTTCGCTATCTGCATCACGGCTATCAAGACGGCTACGAAGATATCTACCAAGATCAGATCAGATCTTTAGTGCGGGAGCGAGGCTGAGTTGATTATGAATAGCTGGCCTTCGACCAAACGCATGCTGCGAGGATTAATGCTGGTCGTGATTGTCACCCAGACGGTGGCTTGCAGTATTGAGCCTTGGGTCAAACCCTATGAACGTGACCGTTTGGCCGATCCCATCATGAGTTTAGACCCTCATCCTGTTTCCACGGCATATATGCATCATGTGTATGAAGCCCGCGAGGGTTCGCGTGGCGCGGCCGGCAGTGCTGGAGGCGGTTGTGGTTGTAACTGAGTCCACGGCAGTCAGTTTGGATCGGCAACGGTCCGCGTCGATCGTCTTGGCGGCGGTAGCGCTGATTTTCGGTTTGCTTAGTCTGGTCGTGTCGAGGCTAGAGGCGGCAGTTCTGCCCGAGGATCGTGCCGATGTGCTGTACCACTCTTATGATGGTGGTGGTGTGGAAATTGACGGGCCGTCGCTGCTGGTGCGCAAGAGTATCGGCGAGAGTTTTTCCGTTGCGGGCAATTACTATGTTGACACGGTCAGCAGTGCTTCCATCGATGTATTAACGACAGCTAGCCCCTATGACGAAGAGCGTACCCAAACATCGTTGGGCTTAGATTATTTGCGCGGTGACACCACCCTGAGCCTATCGTTTACCAGTAGCGAAGAAGACGATTACGAAGCGAGTTCGGTGAACTTTGGTATTGGTCAAGAAGTTTTCGGCGGTATGACGACCATCACGCTGGGCTTTGGCTTGGGCGCTGATACGGTGCGGCGCAATGGTGATAATCTATTTGAAGACGATGTTGATCGTCAGCATTACCGCCTGGGTTTGTCGCAGGTGCTGACCAGAAATCTGCTGGTGGGGCTGAATCTTGAAACCATTACCGATGAAGGATTCCTGAATAATCCTTATCGCAGCGTGCGCTATGCAGATTCCGATAGTGCTCGTGGCTATAGTTATCAAAGCGAACTCTATCCGCGTACGCGCACGAGCAATGCCGCCGCTGTGAACGCGCGCTATCACTTGCCGTACCGCGCGGCCGTCAGCCTAGGCTATCGCTATTTCACCGATGACTGGGAAATTGACGGACATACTTCCGAAATCGGCTATACCCAGCCCGTGGGTGCATGGACCTTCGATTTGAAGTACCGCTTCTATACCCAGACGGCGGCGGATTTCTACAGTGATCTATTTCCCTATGAAAACGCCCAGAATTTTCTCGCACGGGACAAGGAACTCAGCAGTTTCTCGAGCAATACCCTGCGGCTCGGTGTCTCCTATAACTTTATTGAAAGCGGTTGGTATTTTCTCGATAAAGCCTCGGTCAACTTCATGTATGACCACATCGCCTTCGACTATGACAACTTTCGCAACCTATCGGTCGGCGGTAATCCTGGTGCGGAACCCTTATACAGTTTTGATGCCGATGTGATGCAGCTGTTCTTCTCGTTTTGGTTTTAACAGCGCTAGCTCAAGACACAAAAACCATCGAGAAGGAAAATTAGGCGTGGGCCTCTTCATCGGCATACAGCGGTGGTAGCGGGCAATCCACGACGGCGCAGACCACGCGCAGCAGTTCGCTCTCGGCAATGGTGATGCGGGCATCATGGCTGGCGGTCACGGCCAGTGCGGCAACCAGACGCCGGCGGTCTCTCGCCCGTAAGCGGGCTAGCACCGGCAAGGCATCGTCCAAAGATTCTTGCCAGTCCCCAGCGGCTTGTTGTTCTAGCGATCTAGAATCCGCCAGGCCTAGGCTCTTGAGTCCTGCGGCATAGGCAGCTTGAGCAGTAGCGGGGTCATCGTGGCCATGGCGGGCTAACACGGCAAATAAATCCAGCACGGCCGTGCGCAAGCCGTCGGCTGTTACTTTGTCGCGAATCCGGGGCGCGCGATAACTGGGTGCCTGGGCGCGTCGCAGACTTTCACCCAGGATTCGCGATAGGCAGTACTCAAACAGTTCAATCCGATTGTCGATGCGGACCACGTGATTGACCAGCTTGATCAGAAATTCCAGCTGGCTATCGGGGCGTCTCTTGATGGCGGGAAAGGCCAAATCGAGGAGAGGCAGTCGATAGTGGCTGCCGAGTTTGCCGATATCCGCATGCAGGGAGGCAACATGTGCGGCGCGCGTGGGACCCAATTGTTGACCGAGATAATGCAATTGGCCTTCGCGAAGTTCGTCGTCCGGATGCAACACTAAGGCCAAAGCCATCAGCAGCGAGTCTTCGTCATCATGAGCGGCCTGATAAATCCCCGGTGGAATGCTGCGATGTAAGCTGTGGGCGGCCGCAATCTGTCCTGCGTCCGGATTGCCGGCCTGGGCTGGTACGTCCTCGGCATCGAGACCAAATGAGGTGTCATCATGCGCCTGCGCGGCGGCGATGCCGGCAACGCCTGCCGCACTGCCATGCTCGGCAGCAGTGCTGTGAGCTTCTACGAAGCTGCCAGTAAAGCTCGGGTCTAGTCGCTCTATGCGGGTGCCCAATGGCGGGTGAGTGGCGAATAGCCCGGCCAAGCCAGCACCCGATGCGAACAACATATGGTTGATTTCTTCGCTGTCCGCGCGTTGCAGATACGACTGATCTTTTAGGCCGCCAATTTTTTTCAGCGCACCGGCTAGCCCCGGCGGGTTGCGGGTGAATTGCACGGCTGAGGCGTCGGCTAGAAATTCACGTTGCCGTGATACCGAGGCTTTAATGATGCGGGCCGCTGCGACACCCACCCAGCCAACAATCACCAAGCCCAGCGCGATGATGAAGACCAGGCCATTGCCTCGCGAACTACTGCTGCTGCTCACGGACCGGCCGAGGCGTGAGTTATGCATGATGCTGCGACCCACAAAGCCGATGACCATGATGCCGAACAGCGGACCCAACATACGAATGTTCAAACGCATGTCGCCGTTGAGAATGTGGCTAAACTCATGCCCGATCACACCCTGCAGCTCATCGCGATCGAGTTGTTCCAATGCGCCGCGCGTCACGGCAACGGCCGCATCTTCGGCTTGGTAGCCCGCGGCGAACGCGTTGATGCCTGCTTCTTGTTCCAGCACGAAAATTTCCGGTACCGGCACACCGGAGGCGATGGCCATTTCCTCCACCACATTGCGTAAGCGTCGTCGCAATGGGTCGCTGGTATCCGGAGACACGCTGGTACCACCCAGGTCATGCGCCACGCGGGATCCACCGCCACGTAGGCTAAAAATCCGGAACAGGCTTGCCAGGCCAATCACCGCCAGCGTACCGGCAGCTATCAGCGCTAAACTTTGCCAGCGATTGCTCAGCCACGCGGCGTCAGGCCGGATGGGCGAGATTTCGCTCCACAGCCACACTGTTGAAAAGATCGCGGTCACCGCGGCAACCACAGCCACAGTGGCGATCATGTAGGCGATTACTAGCCAGCGAGTCCGGCGCCGGGATTGCTCCTGCGCGGCGAAAAAGTCCATAGCTGGCCTAAACTAGAATGCGACCTCGGGTTTTTCGCGCTTCGCCGTGTCGCCGATATCCAGAAAATCACCCGCCACGAAATTGAAAATGCCGGCAATGAAATTGTTCGGAAAAGTTTCCACGGTATTGTTGTAGCTCAGCACGGCATCGTTAAACGCCTGGCGTGAAAACGCCACTTTGTTTTCCGTGCTGCCGAGCTCTTCTTGTAACTGCAACATGTTTTGATTGGCTTTCAGGTCAGGATAGCTTTCGGCCAGGGCGAATAATCGGCCCAAGGTGCTGCCTAAAGTTGTTTCGGCCTTGGTCAGGGACTTGATTGCTTCGGCATTGGAAGGATCAGCGGCCGCCGCTTGTAAACCGTTCACGGCGGCGTTGCGCGCGTTAATTACGGCTTCCAAAGTTTCCCGTTCATGTTTTATATAGCCTTTAACCGCTTCCACCAAGTTAGGAATCAGGTCATAGCGGCGCGTCAGTTGTACATCAATTTGCGCGAATGCGTTCTTAACCCGGTTTCGCGAGGAGACCAGCTTGTTGTAGATGCCGACCACCATGGCCACGATGACGGCGATGATAATCAGTAGGATAGTACCTATGCCCATTTCCTTGTCCTTTCTCCGTGCGAGAATGCCAGGGATGAGCATACCCCAAACCAAGGACCGGGCCACCTGATGCGATACAAGTTGTTGATTCCGCTACTCTTGGCGGCTCTTTTTTCACCTGCTGAGGCCGAGTGGCACGCGGCGAACCAAGAGAAAATGGGCACCCGTATCGACGTCCAAGTTTGGCACGCGGATCCGGCCAAGGCCGCCGAACTTATCGCGCTGGCAATGTCGGAATTTGATCGAATCGAGGCGGCCATGAGTACCTATCGGGAGTCGTCGGAGATTTCGCGGGTGAATCGAGATGCGGCTGCGCGGCCCGTGCCTGTTTCCCAAGAGCTTTACGATCTCATCGCGCGAGCTTTGAAGCTCAGCGAACTGACGGAAGGTGCCTTTGATATCAGCTATGACAGCGTTGGACAGCTATATGATTTCCGGGCTCGTGAGCGGCCTGATGTCGCGGCAATCGAATCTGGCTTGGCTGCGCTTGACTATCGACTCGTGGAGTTGCGGCCAGAAGTTCATGCCATCGCGTTTGCGCGTGAGGGTGTGCGCATCAATTTGGGTGGTATCGCCAAAGGACATGCGGTGGAGTCCGTGGTAGGTGTATTGCGCGCGGCTGGCGTGCAACATGCCCTGGCGACGGCCGGGGGCGACACGCGATTGCTGGGCGATCGCCGGGGTAAACCCTGGGTCGTGGGAATTCGCGATCCCGATGTCGAGACTGATCTAGTGACGCGCTTGGCCCTCAGTGACGAAGCGATTTCGACATCGGGCGACTACGAACGCTTCTTCGATGAGGACGGCCAACGCTACCATCACATTATCAGCCCAAGTAGCGGTGATTCCGCCCGCGCCTCGCGCAGTGTCACCGTCATCGGTGCGGATGCGACCTTGACGGACGGGTTATCCACCAGCCTGTTCGTCCTCGGTCCAGAGGCGGGGCTGAAGCTCATTGAGTCGCTCGATGGCTACGAAGCCGTGATTGTCGATGCCGCACGGCAGCTGCATTTCTCCAGCGGCCTTGATCCTCACTAACTAGCCGCGGCCTTTACTTAAAGTGTCGGCGATTCGTGACCGGCGTCACAGGATTGACCCCTCGGCCCTGCGACCATTAGTGCCGAGAAACTAAAGCCCAGTGCCGTGAGGTCTGGGTCTCTTCGGTCAGATTAGGGCAAACCTGCTGAAAGGCGGGGACGCAAAGCCACCGGTCTACGGGCGTTTACCACGCCTAGGATGGCGGGGCTGCCAAGTCGAATCCCGCTGTTGTCGCGGCCGGCTTGTTTGCGCGCACAGTCCCTGCCTGCCGAGTTCTTTGGTTGGTACAGGCATGACAATGAAAACATTTCCCGCTGCAATAGCTGTCCTGCGACGAATAGTCGTGGCCTTGCTTTGTTCGCTATTGCTCATCTCCTCGGCGACGGGCCGTATCACCACCGGCGATGCTGCACCGGACTTTGCCCTGAAATCTTTGACGGGCAGCAATTTGCGCTTGAGCGAATACCGCGGCCAGGTTGTGCTACTGAGTTTTTGGGCCAGTTGGTGTGGTAGCTGCCGCGAGCAGTTGTCGCAACTCAGCGGGCTCACCGCGCGCTACGGTGATGCCGGCTTGCAGGTGTTAACGGTCAGTGTGGATTCCAAGCCTGAAAAAACACGCGACGCTGCCGGCAATGTCAGTTTTCCCGTGCTGTTGGATGACGCCAAACGCGTGGCACGTACCTATGATCCGGGCAAATTACCGTTGACGGTATTGATCGATCCCCACGGGACTCTGCGCTATATCCACAAAGGCTTTCGTCCCGCCGACATCGCCGCCTATGCGCAAGAAATAGAAATCTTGTTGGGCGAGTAACAGCTCGCTCTAATTGAGGAAAAAGTTATGACAGGCAATAAGTCGTTTTTTTTCGCCGCGCTCCTATTGAGCTGTGGCTTGGTCTCATCGGCCTTACTGGCCGCCAGCAGTGAGCCGGCCTTGGATGCCGAGGTGCAGGACCTGAAGGCTTCGGTCTTGGATTTGAATCGCGAGTTGTTCTTGCTCGAAGAAGAGTTGCTATTTCCCGCCAATACGCAAATCGCAGTTTTCGTTTCCATGGATGTGGGCGAGTTTTTCAGCCTGGATTCCGTTCAGCTGAAGCTCGATGGCAAAGAGGTGAGTAACTATCTCTACACCGAGCGCGAGGCCGAAGCGCTACTGCGCGGTGGTGTGCACCGAGTGTTCTTGGGTAACGTGAAAACCGGAGACCATGAGCTGGTCGCCACGTTTACCGGCCTAGGGCCCCAAGGCCGCGAGTATCGGCGCGGCGCCAGCTTGAACTTCGACAAGAAGATTGGCGCGAAATTTGTTGAGCTGCAGATCTCCGATAAAGAGCGCAAGCAACAACCAGAATTTATCGTCCGGGAGTGGGAGTAGGGAATGCGACCGGGCGCGGGTGACCGTGTGGCATGGGCCGCGGCTTTGTTGGTCGCGGCCCAACTGCTCTTTGCCGTGGGCTTTGCGCGCGACAAGCCTGGCACCGTCGTTGACGATCCCTACTACGGCGAAGTGCTGTTTCATTTTTACCAGCGCGATGATTTCACCGCATTGACTCATCTACTCGCGGCGAGACAAACGGGTCGCCTTGATCAACACAAGGCCGAGGCGGAGCTATTGCTCGGTGGTCTCTATTTGTCCTACGGCCAACATCGTGAGGCCGGTAGAATTTTCGAATTCCTGCTAGACGGTCATCCATCGCCCAGCGTTCGAGATCGAGCGTGGTTTTACCTGGGTAAAGTTCGTTTTCAGCGGGGATTATTTGAAGATGCCCTGACCGCACTGGAGCAAGTGGGTGATGAGCTGCCGGAGGGTTTGGCCGCGGAATACTACTTGCTACGCGCCCAGAGCCATATGGGGCTGGAACAATATTCGCAGGCGGCGGCAGTTTTAAACCAACGTGAAGGCTCCGAAGATTGGTTAGCCTACGGTCGTTACAACCTCGGCGTTGCGCTAGTGCGTATGGGTGAGCAAGCAGCCGGCGCAAAAATGCTCAACGAGTTGGGTTTGTTGTCATCGCCAGAACCGGAGCTGGTGAATCTGCGCGATAAGGCAAATCTTGCCTTGGGTTACACCTACCTGCAATCGGACCAAGCCACGGCGGCGCGCGAAGTTCTGCGGCGTGTGCGACTTAACGGTCCATTCTCCAGCAAGGCTTTGTTGGGAGTGGGTTGGGCTGATGCCTTGCAGGAAAATTATCGCGATGCGCTGGTGCCGTGGTTGGAACTGCGCTACCGGGATCTCCTCGACGGCGCGGTTCAGGAATCGCTGCTGGCCATTCCCTACGCCTACGGTAAGTTGGCGGCCCATGGTTCGGCGGCGGACCACTACATCAATGCCGTGGCCGCCTTTGACGGCGAGATGGCGGGCATAGACCGTGCCATACAGCGCGCGAACAGCGGCCAACTGGTGCCGCGTCTATTGTTTGATGACGATCCGGAAATTGGCCATTGGTACTGGCAGCTCGGTGAGATTAAAGACAATTCCGATGGGCGCTATCTCTACCACTTGGTTGCCAATCACGACTTTCAAGAAGGCCTGCGCAACTACCGTGATCTAGTTGCCCTGCAAGGCTATTTACAACAGTGGTCGGAGAAGCTGGGTGCGTATCAGGACATGGTTGATACTCGCCAACAAGCCTACGATCAGCGCTTGCCGGTGATTGATGCGCGGCTGAAAGAACTCAGTTTGCCCAGCATTCGTGCGCGTCGTGATGCGGCAGCAGCTCGGCTTGCACAGGCTCGGCAGCAGCGCGATGTTGCCGCGCTGGCGACGGATGATGAGCTTTACCACTGGGAAAGCTTGCAGGCCTTGGAAGCTGATCCCGCATTCAAGCTGCCAATTGCCGCGGATGCCCGGGAGCGTCAACGCGTTCTGAAAGGTGTCCTCTTGTGGAATTTTGATCGCGAGTTCAATTATCGGGTTTGGCAGCAGAATCGCGAGATAGCGCAGCTGGATAAGCTCTTGGCGCAGGCTGAAGCCAGCATCGATGAGAACGCCAAGGCACGCCGCGGAATACCTGAAGAACTGCGTTTGTACCGGGGCCGGATTGCCGCATTGGCTCCGCGTATCCACCAGATGCAGAAAAAACTCGCCCGCGCGCTTGGGGGGCAAGAGCGGCGCTTGCAGGCCTTGGCGGTCAGCGAACTGGAAGCCCAAAAAGAACGTCTGGCAACCTATCGTGTACAAGCACGGTTTGCCTTGGCCACCATCTATGACCGCGCCAATGCCGCGGCCTCCGGCACGGAGCTTCAACCATGAATCTCATGGCGCTAACCGCCGGTGTTGTGATTGCCGCCGGGCTATGGCCCTTTGACGGCAAGAAGGACGAGTCACCCTGGGACGATACCACCATCGGCGAATTGAAGCCGCGCGACTTGGACTTGCGGGAATCCTCCGAGGTGCCGAATGCCGATGTGTTGGCGCGCCGGCAGTATGAAAAATTTCTCGCTTTACCGACCACGGATCCAGCCCTGCGCGCCGAAGCCATGCGCCGCCTGGCCGATTTGAATGTCGCGGCCGGTGAAGAATTGAATGTGGACACCGCTGGAGACGAAACGCACTATCGTGAAGCCATCGGCCTTTACCGGCAGCTACTCGCTGACAACCCCGATTTTGCCGATCGCGATCTAATTCTCTACCAGATTGCGCGTGCGCAAGAAGTCTTGGGTGACACGGATAGCGCCTTGGCAACCTTGGACCAGGTCGTCAGCAAGTATCCGACCAGTCGCTATGTCGATGAACTGCAGTTTCGGCGCGGCGAAATCTTGTTCGTCAACAAACGTTACCGCGAGGCCGAGTCGGCTTATGCATCGGTAATTACGCAAGGCGATACATCCAGTTTCTATGAACAGTCCTTGTACAAGCATGGTTGGTCTCTGTTTAAGCAGGGTCTGCACGAGGAAAGCCTGGACTCGTTTCTCAATCTCTTAGATCGACGTCTCATACAGGACGAAAACCCTGAAGATGTTTTGGCCGGCCTATCGAGCGCCCAGCGCGAATTGGTGGACGACAGCTTTCGGGTGCTGGGTATCAGCTTTTCCTATATGGAGGGCGCAGAGAGTATCGACGCATTGCTAGACCGCCGGGGCCCCAGTCCCTATGCGCATTTATTGTATGCCGGTTTAGGCGAGCTCTACCTAGATAAAGAACGTTATACCGATGCGGCGGAAACCTTTGCAGCTTTCGTCGCACGCGAGCCCGCTCACCTGGGTTCGCCGGCACTACAAATGCGCGTTATAGATGCTTACACCATGGGCCGCTTCCCGTCCTTGGTGTTAACGGCGAAGGAAGATTTTGTGCGTTACTACGGCTTGGGCGCGGCCTTTTGGCAAAATCGAGAAACGGCCCAGCATCCCGAAGTCGTCGCCGCTCTTAAGGAAAACTTAAGTGATCTGGCTGCTTATGATCACGCGAGGGCCCAGGCGAAGAACGATACCAAGGCCTATGAACGCGCTGCCGATTGGTACCGGCAATATCTGGCCTACTTTCCACAAGATCCCGACTCCGCGCAGCGCAGCTTCCTGCTAGCGGAAATTTTGAACGAACTGGGTCGATTTGGTGAAGCCACAGATCAATTCATCGACGCGGCCTATGCCTATGGGCCGCATGAGCGGGCCGCGGAAGCGGGCTATGCCGCCTTGCTTGCAGCCCGCCAACACGAAACACAACTTGCCGGCGACCTACTGAACAGTTGGCAGGCGAGGATGGTGGAAGACGCCCTGCGTTTTGCCGATAGCTTTCCGGAGCATCCTCAAGCCGGACCCGTCCGCACCAAGGTTGCGGAAGAACTTTTCGCGGCAGGCGAGTTTCAACGCGCCATCGATGTGGCTGGTCTGGTCGTGACTATGCAACCGCCGGTTGGCATGGAGCTTGAACGTACGGCCTGGCGGGTACTGGGACATTCATATTTCGATTTGGGGCGGTATGCGCAAGCCGAGGATTCATATCTGCGCGTGCGTGCACTTCCGGCTGAAGATCAAGGCCAGCGACTGGCCATCGACGAACGCATTGCGGCGTCGGTTTACCGGCAGGGTGAAGAGTCTCGCGACGCGGGAGATCTGGATACTGCCGTGGCGCAATTTTTACGCGTGGCCGACGTTGCCCCGCAAACTGAAATCGTACCGACGGCAATTTATGACGCGGCCGCGATGCTCATCAGCGCGGAGCAATGGGATCGGGCCATACCGGTGTTGGAGCAATTCCGCCGGACCTATCCGAATCACAGCTTCGCCGATGAAGTGACGCAAAACCTTGCCGTGGCGTTGAATTCATCGGGTCGCAGCGAAGAAGCCGCCGCTGAATTTGAACGGGTGGCCGGCTTGGACAGTGTCGGTGGAGATGTGCATCGTGAAGCCTTATGGGAAGCGGCGGAGTTATACGCGGCGGCCGGGCGGACAGTGGATGAGCAGCGCGTCTATGCCGACATTGTCACGCGCTTTCCAAATCCACTGGCTGAATCTATTGAGGCGCGCCAACGCTTGGCGGAATTGGCCAAGCAGCAGGCAAACCCGTCGGAACGGCGCCGCTGGCTCGAGTCCATCGTGCTTGCCGACGCCTCGGCCGGTTCAGAGCGCTCGGATCGCAGCCGTACCTTGGCCGCCCGAGCGAGCTTGGAGTTGGCTGAACCCCTGCGTGATGCCTTCAATCAAACATCGCTGAGCATTCCGCTGAAGGAAAGTCTGGCAACCAAGAAAAGCCGTATGGAACTCGCCCTGGCAGCTTATGGCAATGCCGCGGCTTACGGCGTGGCCGACGTTACCACGGCGGCAACTTATGAAATTGCCGAACTTTACTATCGCTTGAGTCAAGACTTGATGAATTCGCAGCGTCCAGCGGGATTGAATGCAGAAGAACTTGAGCAGTACGACATCCTACTAGAAGAGCAAGCCTTTCCCTTCGAAGAACAAGCCATTGAGATTTTCTCAAGCAATGCCGCACGCAGTGTTGATGGTGTGTACGACGAATGGGTGCAACGCAGTTTCTCGCGGCTTGCCGATTTAATGCCCGCGCGTTTCGCGAAGACCGAGAGGAGAGAGTCCTTTGTTGCAAATATTGACTAATTCAATGGCCGGCTTTTCCTTGCGCAATGTTTTACTGCTAAGCGCGGTGGCCTGTTTGGCGAGTGCTTGCGCCTCTTCGCCCGAGCGTGGCACGAGTGTGGCATCGGGTGAGCCCGTGGCCACGGCCTGGCGTGCAGCGGCCCAGAGTGACTACCAGCGGGCCATCGGCCTGATGGACCAGCAGCGGGATGCCGAAGCGAAACCCTATTTGGTGGAATTGGCCGCGGATTATCCGGACTCGTCCGGACCGCTAACTAACCTGGGCATCATCGCTGCGCGCGCGGGAGATACCGAGGAGGCCGCCAACTATTTGCTGCTGGCCACGACTGTTTGTAACAACTGCGCGGCCCCCTGGAATCAACTGGGCATTTTGTACCGCGAAGCCGGTCGTTTCGAAGAAGCCGAAGCCGCATACCGGCAGGCCCTGGATCACGATGCCGGCTATGCCTTGGCGCACTACAACTTGGGCGTCTTGTATGACCTCTATCGCGCGCGGCCCGCTGAGGCCGTCGAACACTATGAGCGCTTTGTTGCCATCAGCGGCAACACGGCAGATACCGATGACGTGTCCCGTTGGATTGCCGATTTGCGCCGGCGCTTTGGTGATGCTGCCCGCACTGCTCGAGCTGGAGAACCGCAATGAGCATAAGACTAGTTAGCGCGATCCTGGCGCTTTTTTTCGTTGTGCCGCTTAGCGCGGAGGATTCAGTGGCTGAGCCAGAGGAATCCGCTCCCGAGCCGGCGGTGACTATGGCGGCCCGCGACCGCTTGGAACTGGACGCCACCGCTATCCGCGGGAACCAGGAGTTGCCCAAGCTCTTATATATCGTGCCTTGGAAGGATCCGGCCCTAGGTGATCTAGTTGGCAAACCAGTCAATAGCTTGGTGGATGAGGTATTGGCACCCGTAGACCGTGAAGTGTTCCGCAGACAGACGGGCTACTTCGATCAATTGTATGGGAACCCGGAATAGCCAGGCGCGGCTATTCACCCATTTCTGCGCGCGATCAGGGCATAAGCCTGGTTGTTCGCCGAACGGGGAGTCTGTGTTGAGGAGGAGAGATTAATGAATGTCTATACGAATATTGTGAGCTTTTTCCAGGACGGCGGGGTATTCATGTATCCCATCGTCGTGGTTCTTGCTCTGGGCTTGGCCATCGCGCTAGAGCGTTGGTTATTCTTGAGCAAGACCAGCATCGGTAATCGGATGGTGTGGAAAAAGATCACGCCTTACGTCCAGCAAGGCAAGTTCCAAGAGGCTGTGAATGTGACATCCAAGTCCGGAGCCGCTATTGCGACCATCCTGACCTATGGCTTGCATCGCATCAAGAACTCGGCGGGTCGCGATGACGTTGAGAAAGCCATGGAAGAAAGCCTGATGGAAGTCATGCCGCGCTTGGAAAAGCGTACGCACTACCTGGCGACCTTCGCCAATGTGGCGACCTTGTTGGGCCTGTTGGGTACGATCATCGGATTGATCAACGCGTTTACCGCGGTGGCTGCCGCTAACCCGGCGGAGAAAGCCGACATGCTGTCGGCCAGTATCTCCGTGGCTATGAATACCACCGCCTTTGGTTTGATGGTGGCGATTCCCTTGTTACTGGTGCACACGGTCCTGCAAAGCAAGACCACCGAAATAGTCGACAGTCTGGAAATGGTCTCGGTGAAGTTTCTGAACGCCGTAGATGAGCGGCGCGCCGGAGCGCAAGCCTAAATGAGAGCTTCCTGGCGCCAACATCGGAGCCATGATCCGGCTGATTTGAATATCACCGCCTTCATGAACTTGATGGTGATACTCGTGCCGTTCTTGCTGATCACCGCGGTGTTTTCGCGGCTGGCCATTTTGGAACTGAACCTGCCCTCCTCCGGGGATCAGTCCAATGACTTGCCCGAAACCATGCAGCTGGAAGTCATCGTCCGTGACAACCGGCTCGAAGTCGGCGAACGGCGTGGGGGTCTGCTGACCCAGCTACCCATGCGCGCCGGTGAACATGACTATGCGGGACTTACCCGGTATCTAAAGCGAGTGAAGGCGACCTATCCGGACAAGTTGGATGCCGCCGTGCTGCTGGAAACCGATGTCCCCTACGATGTGCTCGTTCAGGTGATGGACGCCGTGCGCATGTATCCGGCGGAGAATGCGGGGCAGCTCGTCAAGGCCGAGTTGTTTCCCGAAATTTCCATTGGCGATGCGCCGGTGCTGAAACGGAGCTAGCCGACATGAAGATGTCCAAACGCGCCAAGCGAATGCAGCGCCGCAATCAACGTGGCAAGAAGACCGTGGCGCTGAATCTGGTGTCCTTGATGGACATATTCACCATTTTGGTGTTCTTTCTGTTGGTGAATTCTTCCGATGTGGAAGTCTTGCCCAATGCCAAAGATGTGCAACTGCCTGAGTCTGTCGCCGAAGAAAAGGCCCGGGAAAATGTGGTGGTTGTGGTCACCGACAAGCAAGTTTTGGTGCAAGGCCGGCCCGTTGCCAGTGTTGCTGATGTCTTGGCATCGAAAGACTTAGTAATTCCCGGTCTGCGCGATGAGCTGCGTGCACAAACAGACCGAGTTCTGCGCAAAGCCGCGCGAACGGATATTGCCAAGCGCGAAGTCACCATCATGGGTGACAAAGAGTTGCCCTATAAGTTGCTCAAACGCGTGATGGCCACCTGCACGGCTGCTGACTACGGCCGCATTTCCTTGGCCGTGTTGCAACGGGCACCGTCCGCTCAAGCAAGCATCGCCGGTAATGCTGGGATAAGAGGGTAGAGCTGCCGTGGTTGCTTACTACTACCGCACGTACCAGCTTGCTTGGGACACGTCCTTTGATCACGATGATCAGTTCCGTGAAATTCTCAAGCGCATTGTCATCGCGGTTGCAGTACTGAGTCTGGTGTTTAGCTTCTTGCCGGTGCCCGAGCTGGATCGCAGCGCCGAGGAAGAAGTACCGGAACGCTTTGCCCGGTTGTTGCTGGACAAACCCGAACCACCGCCTCCACCGCCAGTGGTGCGCCAAGAGCCCGAACCTGTGAAACCGGAGCCTAAACCGGAACCCGTGAAACCGGTGGAAAGGCTTGTGGAAAGAACTCCCAAACCCGAGCCGGTTGTTGTGCCTGAAAAGGCGCGCGAAAAAGCCGCCGTGGCTGGCTTGTTGCCCTTCGCCGATGAATTGGCCGATCTGCGCGATAATCAAGTTGTCGCCAGCGTGACGAATCAACGCCAGCTGGCCGGTGCAGCTGGCGAGGCCGAGCGCAGTGAGCGTTCCATGATTACTTCGCGAGTTGGTCGTGCCAGTGGTGGCATCAATACCGCTGCCATGAGCCGCGACACCGGTGGCGCAGGCCTAGCGGGCCGCTCGACCACCAGTGTGTCCAGCACCGTTGCCGGTTTGCAATCGGCCGGACCCGCACCGACGCGGACGGGCGACAGCCAGCGCTCAGCCCGCAGCCGCGAAGAAATTGAAATGGTCTTCGACAAGAACAAGGGCGCGATTTATGCGCTTTACAATCGAGCTCTGCGTAGGGACCCTAGTTTGCAAGGCAAATTGGTCCTGCGTTTGACCATCGAACCCTCAGGGGCCGTATCTTTATGCGAAGTGGTGTCCAGTGAACTGGTCGACGAAGAGCTGCAACGCAAATTGGTGCAGCGCGTGAAGTTGTTCCGCTTTGCTAAGAAAGATGTGGCGCCGGTAACCACAACCAAACCCATCGACTTCTTCCCGGCTTAGAGACTCGCCGCCGCTTCTATCGTCACAGTTCGCTGCACGTTGCGCCGAACTTGAAGCAGGCGTAGCAACGATGGTGGCGCATCATGATGCGTCGATCTAGCGCCTCGGCCAGACTGCCGCCACAATCATAGTCCGGGTCGTCATCCACCAGTGTGCAAGCATAAACCCGCATGCGGCCGTTGATTTTTACCACCATTTTGCTAAAGGCGCACATGAAGCCGCGGCGGCTGTCTTCGTTGTGATAGCGGGTCATGCAGTCTTCGGTAACGGTAGGGACTTCGCGTTTCGCACCTGGGATATCGAAGTCAGGAAAGGACACGATGCGCAGATTCCCCGGCAGACCTTGGTCCTGAAGTAGCTGCGCAAAGCTTTCATTCACCACCTCGCTATCTTCATCAGCATCACTTTGCCGGGCCACGGACAGGTTAAAACCCAAACCATGCAGCGTCCGCAGCCCATGCAAGGCTTTGACGAAATTGCCGGCACCGCGGCCATCGTCGTGGCGGCGTTCATCGGCATAGTCGATGCTGATGCGAAACGAAATCGGAAAGTTGGTGTCGACCAGCGTTTCTATGTCCGCTAATCGTTTTAGCAAAGGATCGGTACCATTGGTTAATACCAAACAGGGCCGTAGCTGCGCGGCGTGGCGGAGAATCGTGACAAAGTCTTTGACGATGAAGGGTTCACCGCCGGTAAAAGAAAATTGCTTGACGCCTAGAGCATGGGCTTCGTCCAGCAAGGGGCGGGCATCGTCAAGGCTAATGCGCTGCAAACGATTGTCGCCCGGGTGTGAGCCCTCTAGGCAGAAAGGACATTCTAGGTTGCAAGCGGTGCCAGTGTGAAACCACAACTCTTCCAAAGTATGCGGCTGAATATAGCCACGCGGTGTGCCGTCCGCAGTGCTTAGCCAGTCGGTTTTGGTGGCTTGCAACATCTATCGCCCTTAATCGTTAGCCATGGGACGGTAGAGCTTGGCGAGGGTTCCCGGTGAAACACCCAGCATGTAGCCCATGGCCAATAGGCGGTTGGCTAAACTTCTGCGTAGCCAACCCTGCTGTTCCCAGCGGCGCGGTGAAACATCAATGCGCGCGGGCAGGTGATCGAAGCGGCCAACGCGCCGGAGACCGCGTACCAGTGGGACTTCTTCAAACAGGGCATCGCTGGCGAAACCGCCCGCGGCTTCGTAGGCTTGGCGTGTTGCAAATAAACCTTGATCGCCATAAGGAATTCCAATACGCGTGCGCCAGTTGATTAGTCTCGCGAGCAGCGCTCGCCCTCGTGATGCGGGCCCGGCAAAGCGAAACTGCAAACAGCCTCCGGCCGCGCCCCGTTGCAGGCTTGCGCGAATGGCTGCGCAGGCCTGCTGGCTGGGTTGAGTGTCCGCGTGTAGAAACCAAAGCCAGTCACCGGCGGCCGTCCCGGCACCCGCGCGTAATTGCTTGCCACGCCCGCCGCCTGCGGCTAGATATTTTGCGCCGGTCGCAGCACAGAGCGATTGACATTGCGCAGCTCCAGCGCCATCCACCACGATGATCTCGTCGGGAGTCGACGTGCCTGATTGCAAAGCCTGGAGTAATGTGCTGAGTTCCTGGATGTCACCCAATACGGGAACAATCAGGCTTAGTTTCCCTTTGCCCTGCGTGTCGCCCGCCGATCTCATGTACCCGGTGTCGCATTGTCTAACCAGGCGAGAAGTGCTTGCCGCGCCGGCCTTTGATCCGGAGCAAGATCCGCACGCAAGCGCAGAAGATCCGCAGGCACATCGATGTCATAGCGTTCCGGTAACTCGGCCACGGTATACCCGGTTACGATACAGGCTGATTTTAAGGTTTCGCCCAATGTTGCCGAACTCCACGGAAGCTGCTCGAGCGCGGGCCAAGGTTTGCACGCGCCCATTAAGGTAACGCCGCCGTCCGCCGCGGGTCCGAGAACGATATCGCTCTCGGCCAGAGCTGAAACGGCGGCGGCGTAGTAGTCTGCATTCAGGGTAGGTGCGTCACTGCCAATGTAAATTATTTTTTTATGGCCCCGGCCGCGTAGTTGGTCATCGACATGATTCAAGCGCTCGCCTAAATTGCCCCTCGCTTGCGGTATTATCAGCCAATTCTCATGGGCAATTTTTTTTGCCCAGTGTTCATCGCCAGCGGCCGCCGGCGCGAGGACTACCGGACCCGGCCAGGCCGCGCCGTCTTCCAGCGCGGTGCGCAACAAGGCTTCACCCAGTTCGCGGGCATAGGATTGGCCTAAGACGGAGGCAATTCTTTGTTTGCCCACGCCCAAACCCGGTCTGCGGCAAAAAATGACCAAGCTAGCGATACTTCGACCGGGCGCGTTCACTGACGGAGCATAGCCATCTATCAGAGCTGCTAACAAGCACGGCGGCGGAGCGAAGCCTCTATTTGAGCTGCCTCTATGGTTTTCTGAGAACTACGCGCGCTTGCGTATCCTATTTGCTACTGTGACTGTGGCCCCGGGTAATACGCGCGCCGATTTGCCGCGTGCCGCTGCGGACGAATTCAACCGGACGACAGCGCAGGCGCCGCGGCACGCGTATGCTTGCTAGCCAAATAAATTCAGCGCAGCTTGGTGGTTTTCGCCGGGCATTGCTGAACTTTTTGGCCGGGGGCGATCCTAAACGGCTACCAAAGCCGTTAGGGTGAGTGTCCGCTTAACGCGCAGGAGTTACGTCGCCAATGCAGTCAGAAGTACAGAAGTACTACGGTGAGACTTTGCAATCCACCGCGGATTTGAAAACTAGTGCTTGTTGCACTGACACAGCCATGCCCGGCTATCTAAAGGCGATCTTGGCTAAGATTCATGATGAGGTTTCAAGCCGCTACTACGGTTGCGGTCTGGTATTGCCCGAGGCGTTGTGCGGAACTCGCTTGCTGGATTTGGGTTGTGGCGCCGGCCGTGATGTATACGCATTGGCGGGATTGGTGGGGCAAGAAGGGCAGGTGGTCGGTATTGACATGACCCCCGAGCAGCTTGCCGTGGCTCGTCGCCACCAGGACTATCATGCCCAGGCATTCGGCTATGGCCGCAGCAATGTGAGATTTATTCAGGGCGACATCGAAGATTTAGCCGCGACCGGACTAGCGGACGAAAGCTTCGATGTCATCGTTTCTAATTGCGTCATTAACCTGGCAACCGACAAGCCGGCCGTATTCGAAGAAGCTTGGCGTCTGCTCAAGCCGGGTGGCGAGATGTACTTCGCTGATGTCTATGCCGATCGTCGTATTCCCGCGGAATTGCAAGCCGATCCGGTCCTGTACGGCGAATGCTTATCCGGCGCTTTGTATTGGCAGGACTTTTTGCAAACCGTCAAAGCGGCAGGCTTTGCCGACCCGCGTCTAGTCACCGATAAGACCATAAGCGTGGAAGATCCAAAGCTTGCGGCTAAACTGCGCGAGCTACGGTTTTTCTCTGCCACCTATCGCTTGTTCAAGATTCCCGATCTGGAACCTAGCTGGGAAGACTACGGGCAGACGGTGCGTTATCTCGGCGGCATTGAGCACGCGGACCACTCGTTTCAACTCGACAAGCATCACCGCTTTGTCGCGGGTGAAGCCGCTGCTGTTAGCGGCAACACTTTTCGAATGTTGGCCGATACGCGCTTTGCGCCGCACTTTGAGTTTATTGGAGATCAGCGGGTTCATCGGGGAATTTTTGCCGGCCGCGGTGAGGGTCTGCCCTTCGACGCGGCGGCTGAATCGGCCGAGTCGGGCTGCTGTTGACGCAGCGCAGCGCGCCGGACGGATACGCTGTGATGCGGCATCTCGTCCGCCGCTTCAGATCAAGATCATAAGTTATTGATCTAAAATAACTATTCTAAATAATTTTTCGGTATAAGAGCCGCAGACAGGTCTCAAATCACTGTCCGCGCGAGGCGTCCAAGGAGTCGGTTATACTGCTGTCGCCCACTGCCCGGCAGTCCAAACGAGACGACAAGACCACTTAGATAAGCGTCGTTTCATGGCTCAGCCGGGGGCGTTCCCAGCGGCCGAGGTTTTCTTTAAAAGCCCGGCAAAAGCTTTGGTTAGCGCCCGGCGCCTCGTGTCTCAGTGCCTGAGTAGTCCCGTGTCGGGGAACCA
This sequence comes from Gammaproteobacteria bacterium, assembly GCA_965221985.1. GTDB lineage: Bacteria > Pseudomonadota > Gammaproteobacteria > Steroidobacterales > J054. The sequence continues at coordinate 3,343,815 of OZ244928.1, read as the reverse complement.
CGCATGCGCTGTAATTGTTCAACGGGGCGCCGGGCCTTCATGAACAGCGCCTAAATCGTTCTTCGTTCAGTTCCCTAAGTTGCCGCCGGTAGCGCCTGCCGGACTTTGCCCGATATCCCGCCCGCATACGGGATTCGATACGCCGAATCCGCCGCTTGAGCTTGTCACAAGCTTTCTTCTTGGCCGCTCTGGCTTTGGTTTGCCGACTGGGCGCGCCGAAGAGCGGGGCAGATAAAAAGACCAGGCCCAAACCCAGTAGCACGGCGCGTCTGGGAAGCTGTTGTCGCATCGCGTGATCTTCCGCGACCTGGAATGTTGGGGCCAGTGAACAATCCGGAGTAAACCGCAGGAAAGTTGTCCCTGAAGTGGTGACGGGGTCCCCGGGTAAGATTCATGGTTTGATGATGACAGGTCTTGCTCTAGCGTAAATCACTTTATTGCATCGCTAAGCTAAGTCGCCGGGTCATCAGAACTCGCGGGCAGCGGATGCTCGGCAATCTGAAAGTCTCTGACCGGGTGGCCGCCGATCAAATGTTCCTGGATGATGCGTTCCAACACGTCGGGATCGCAGTCTCTGTACCATATGCCTTCCGGGTAGACCACGGCAATGGGCCCCGAGCTGCAAACCTGCAGGCAGTTCGCCTTGCTTCTATAAATGCCACCATGGCTGGTCAGGTTCAACTCCGCCAGGCGCTTCTTCAGAAACTTCCAGGCAAGCAGGCTCTGATCGCGATCACAACATTTCGGTTTGCTTTGGTCGCAGCACAAAAAAATATGCCGGCGGATCTGCAGAATACCCAGGCGATCGATACGCTCTTCCCAGGATTCGCCCGTGTTGGCGCGGTCCACTACTGCCGGTCCAGAAACTCAAACAGGACATTGCAAAAAGCGATTTTTTGCGCTTTGCCCGCTACCACATGGGCGATTTCTTCCATCATCACGCCCTCCGCGCTCGGTATGCCTTGCTCCAACGGCAGGGTGTAACGCGGGCTGGTCACCACGTCCTTGCCAGCATGAATGATGAGGGAGGGTGCGGTGATTTTATCGAGCCTATCCAAAGCATCGTGGGCGATGCAGGCGTCCACCAATCGTGCATGGGCCGGATAGCGGCCATTGAGCTCATTCCAGGGTCCTTGGGGCCCCAGTAGCCGCTGCCGGTTTGCATTGTAGAACTCGGGCAGAAAACTCATGGTGCAGACATGCTTTTGAAAGGCGAAAAACCCGCAGTCGCGATGCACGTCGCGAAAGATTTCGAGTTGATCCTGCAGAAACGGATCCACTTTCGCCCAGGCACCCATATTGACCATGCTGCGTACTAGATCGGGCCGAGTGATGGCAACTTCCTGCGCGATGCAGGCGCCCATGCCGACCAAGCCGATGAAGTGAACCTTGGACCAGCCAAGGTGATCCAGCAGTTCAATCACGTCCGCTGCATGCAATGCCATACTGGGTTCGATTTCCATATCGTCGTCGGAATCCCCGATGCCGCGGTAGTCAATCAGCAGGACTTGAAACTTGTCCGTCAGTCCGCGGGCTAAGGCGCCTTCCCCACCGTGGCAATAACTCCCCCAGCCGCCCATGCATATCGCGGGGTCTCCACCGCCATGGATTTCGTAGTACATCTGGTGGTTATTAATATGGGCACTGGGCATGGGCTATCGCTCCTGGTTACTGTGTGGCTTGCCGGTCACTCACGACAAGATAACAGCCGCCGCCATGATATTTTAGCCGCATGCATTGGTCATTCATGCAGCGATCGAGGGGACCGCGATTGCCGCTTTTTTCGGAATGCCCCGGTTTATTCGAGGTTCGGGTTCGGTCCCGTCGCCGGGTAACAGGGGCTGGCTGTCTGGCCGGAATGCTAGGGCTGAGTGGACTTGGTTGGCGGCAAAGATCCCCTGAAGGCTTCGATTCAACTGCGGCGCCAGTGCGGACAGACGCCGCGGTACTATAAATTTCGCTTCACGCCGAGTAGACTTTCCAGCCTTTTCGGCCCCAGAATCGTAACGCGGAGCATTGTATGAGTACCGGCATAGAAACTAAGACCATTATGCAGTTCCTGTCGGAAAATCCCGACGTGGATGTGTCGCGCGCTTGGGAGCGGTGCTGGAATATCCATGAAAAAATCGTTGAACGCGTGCAGCAACGCTTCGATGTCAGCAAGCATCATTCTTGCGAGGGTGAGGACTATTTCACCTCACCGGACAGTCAGCTCGAAGGCTCGTTCAATGCGTATAGCGGCAAGGAAGTCGATTGGCTGGTCCACTCGTGGATCGGCAATCGCAAAGCGAGCATCTTGGACATGAATGCCACGGTGTTTCTCGGCCAGCAGACCCAGGTGCCTCATTTGGCGGTCATATTTGGCACTATTCCGAAGCTCTATTTCTATGCAGAATACACCCCACGGGTCGATCTGCGCACCAACTACGACTACTTGCAAAAATACTATGAGCCGGCCAACGAAGGGTTCTTGAATTTTCGTAGCGATCCGGATTGGACCCGCTTTGTGAGTCATGGAACCTATCTGCGTGCGCTGATGTCGCCCTGTGCGGTGAGTTCCACGGCCGAATTGAACGACGACAATATTACGACTTGTGAGAAATTCCTCGGCAGCTTCGTTGATCGCTGGTTTCGCTGGCTAGACGATGCCGATGAACTACCCGAGGAGCAGCGTCAGGCGCAACAGGCCTATGATTTTGCCGTGCGCGAACTGGGTTATCGCACTGACCCCATGAACGTCCTGCCGCAGAAGGTCTTTGGTGAACAAGAATTTAACCGCCGGCTCGATATGCGCTGCGGCATGACGCAAATGGCGGAGGCTCGCCGGGACTAGTCCTACCGGTTCCAGGCCGGATCGCGACGGAAGGCTTTGCTCATGGGTCTTGTGTTCCCCGTGATACTGGTCTGTAGTGACGACACGGTCGGGCCCGCCTGCCGGGTCGACTTGCTCGCTGGTAAGCGCCCAAAAAAATAAGGGCCCATAATTATACGGGCCCCTGATCTTGGCGATGGCATTGGCAATCGGCAGACGGCAAATCGCTCGCAATCAGCCGAATGTTCTGCTTACATGCCCAGCATTGCCGGTATCGTTGCCAAGGGGATTAGCAGCGCGATAATGGTTAGCAGAACTTCATCACGGCGATCGAAATTTGCTTGATTTTTTCGGTTCAACATCCTGTTAGCTCCTCAAAAGCGATTCGTTTTCCATGGTTAAAATATACGGTCATCCCCGCCCGATAACCTTTCCGGACGGTAACAGCCTGTAACATTTTGTAACGCCTAATTTCTTTCTAATTCAGTAGCTTAGAATGGAGTTGTCGGCGTGTGAGAGAGTGCCCCCGCGTGGGCGCGCATATTAGAGTCGAAGTGCTGAAAATATTCTGTGATCAATGCCTAAGATTTTGCTAATCGACGATGATGAAAAGCTCGGCAACTTGCTCAAGAGCTATTTCAGCCGCTTCGATCTGGAGCTGATTAGCGCCACTCATCCCCATACCGGCCTGGAACTGTTGCGCAAGGAGGGACCCGACCTGGTCATTCTTGACGTAATGCTGCCAGACCAAGATGGTTTTGAGGTTTGCCGAAATATTCGCAAGACGAGTGCCGTGCCCGTGATTATGTTGACAGCTCGTGGTGAGGTAACGGACCGCATTGTCGGTTTGGAAATCGGGGCCGATGATTACCTGCCCAAGCCATTCGAACCTCGGGAGCTCGTGGCCCGCATCCAAAACGTGCTACGCCGCAGTGGCGCCAAACCCGACGGGGATGGTGTCTTGCGCTACAAGGATTTGGATGTCAACACCGAGCGCCGCTCCGCGCGTCTTGAGGGCGAGGAACTAGAGTTGACCACCATGGAGTTTCAATTGCTGGCGCTGCTGGCCGCGAATCCTGGTCGGGTCTATTCCCGCGATGACGTTTTGAACGAACTACGGGGTATTGATGCTCAATTGTTTTCCCGCTCGGTGGATATCTTGGTGAGTCGTTTGCGCAGCAAGCTAAAGGATACCGCTAAGCATCCGCGCTTTATCAAAACAGTTTGGGGTGCCGGCTATACCTTCGTGGGCGAGGAGATAGAGGCGTGATTCCCAACGCGATGCGTTCACTGTCTGCGCGCTTGCTGGGCGTGTTTTTGATCACGTCACTAATTTATGCCCTCGCGTCGCGTTTGGCGGTGGACTTGGTCCTAGACCGCGACTACCTGCGCGAGATCATGGGCGCGCATATTTCTCTGCACACCAACTATGTGGTGCGGGATATCGGCTGGCCTCCTAGCATCGAACGTGCGCGAGCCATTACCGACAACAACCCCTTCGATATCAGAATCGACGGACCTGGTATCGACTGGTCTTCCGATCCGAATTTTCCAGCTCTAGATGACATTCCCTTCGAGCCCAGCCGGTTTCTAGAGCAGGTCCGGGCCAGTGGCTCTGATGGCGAGAGCTGGGCTAAGACGCTCGAGCAGCTCGATTTCGCGCGCCATGACCGGCATTCCTATGTGCTGATTTCCCATGGCGACTATCGCCTGACTTTCGTGTCGCCAAAGATTGCGACGCGACCGCGACCAGATTTCACTTGGCCTATCGTGGGCTTGGTTTCAATCTTAGTGCTTGGTAGCTGCTACCTTGCCGTGCGTTGGCTGGTTCAGCCCATCAAGTTAATCAAAGCCGGCGCCGATCGAATGGGCGAGGGTGATCTGGATTACCGCATTCCCGTGGTTCGTCAAGATGACTTGGGGGAACTCACCCAAGAAATAAATCATTTGGCCGAAGATGTGCAGCAAATGCTAGAAGCCAAGCGGCAATTACTTCTGGCCATTAGTCACGAGCTCCGTTCGCCGCTGACGCGCACGAAGGTGGCCTTGGAGTTCTTGGAAGACGAAAGTACGCGGGCTAGCATCCTCGAAGATGTCGAGGAAATGGAGCGCCTAATCAACGACCTCTTGGAAGGTGAGCGCCTCAACACGCGGCATAAGAAACTACAACTTGGCCGCGTTCGACTCGATCAATTAATTCAGGAGCTTTTGGCCGTAGATTTCGCCGAGCATGAAGAGCGAATCGCACTGGATTTACCCGAGGCACCCGTCGCATTGATGGCGGATGCTACGCGGATACGCTTGCTGATCAAGAATTTGGTTAGTAATGCCTTGGCGTATTCAGACCGTAACTCGCCGCCGGTTCGAGTGAATTTGGTGGTGAGTCAAGGTGATGCCGCCGTTCAGATTGTCGATCATGGGACCGGCATGTCGGCCAAGCAGCTTGAACATGCGACGGAACCTTTTTATCGAGCCGATCCAGCGCGTTCTCGCGATACCGGTGGCTTCGGTCTCGGCTTGTATCTTTGCCGCCGTATCGCGGAAGCGCACGGTGGAAGCTTGGCCATTGATAGCGCCGAGGGGCAGGGCACAACAGTTACCGTGCGATTGCCACTTGATGTTGCGGAGCCCGTGGCGTCCTGACAGTGGGTCGGCGATTTTGCCGGCCCAAATGGGTTCGGCATGATTGCGTGCTTGAACGACGCTTCGAAGCTAGCCGGGGCGCGTCAGGTTTAGTCAGGATAGCTGTGACATTTTTTGGGCTTCTCATGCCGGTAAACCTGGTCCCAATACGACCTTTCTTGGGGCTTGCATGACGCGCTTATCGCGTTCAGCAATGACCATTGGACTAGGAATCGCGAGTTTTTGCCATTGCTTTACTGCTAAAGACTGAGGTATTGATTGGCTGCCCCTGAACGACTTTCCTGATTTCGGCATGGTTCTGTGGCTTGTGTTCTTTCGCGGGCTGCCGATCTTTCTCAGGCTGGCCGGGCACGGCTAACATCGACCGCCCTGGCGCCGTTGTTAAAAAGGGAAGCGGCTATGGAGATATTTAAGATGCGTGTTGCTAGGCAAATGCGGCTCTCGGCCTTCGCGATGCTGGCTCTAAGTCTGGCGGCTTGTTCCACCGGGCGCCTGTTCTTTGATCCGCTACCGTCGTGGCGGGAGGGTGGGGCAAAGGCACGCGTGTTGGAATTTGTAACCAGCACCACCAACCCACAGCATGCCAACTGGCGGCCGCCCGCGGAGCGCATCGCCGTGTTCGACCACGACGGCACCCTGTTGGTCGAGAAACCCGAACTGGTGCAGATGGAGTTCATTTTCGATCGGGTTCGTCACTTGGCTGACGAGCATCCGGAGTGGGGAAAGGATGCCGCGTTTCGCGCGGCCATTGAGCGGGATGGCGTTGCCCTTGCCGATATGGGTTTTCGTGAGCGCGCCCCCTTGATGAACGCGGCGCAATCTGGCCTAAGCGCCAGGCAATTCCATCGGCATGCGGAAAATTTCCTGGTGTCAGCGCGTCACCCGCGTTTCGGGCAAGTGTATTCGAAAATGCACTACCTACCCATGCTCGAACTCGTCGAACACTTACACCGCAATGATTTTCGTGTATTCATTGTTTCTGGCGGCGGCGTGCATTTTATTCGAGCCTTGGCCGAATCGGTTTACGGGATTCCACGTGAACGTGTGATCGGCTCGCGGACCAAAATTCGTTTGCGGGACGTCGACGGGCGCCTAGAGATTGTCCGGCAAGCAGGATTTAGCGCGCTAAATGTGGGTCGATTCAAGGCGCTAAATATTCAAGAGTTTATTGGCCGTCGTCCAATCCTGGCGGTGGGCAATTCCGACGGTGATTTGGACATGCTGCGTTTTACCGATACAGGAGCAGGCTCTTTGGCCATTCTAATTCACCACAACGATGCCGACCGCGAATACGATTACGACAAGGATACCGAGAGGGTCCGCGCCGTTGCCCAGGAGCGCGGTTGGCTACAGTTAAGTATGCGCGATGATTTGGTCAGGGTATTTCCGGCTGTGACGAAGTAATACTTGTCCTAACTCGGGAAAGTCCTTCTAGTTCGGCCACCTACAAACTGCGAGCTGCCCGCTATCAGTCGCTGGTCTTAGTTTTTTTGTTGATTGTTAACGCGGGCTTGAAAAAATTCTTGTGAGCATTGCAAGGCTCGCCAAAGTCGATACGCGTCGCCGCTTAACAGCTGTCGCTCTTCGTCTCTAGCATCTTTTAGTTTTGCGGCTAAGGCTCGGGCTCGATGGCAGCGCTCGTGAAATGCTTCCCATTGCAGCTGCGCTTCGCGATCATCACCCACTGCTTGCCCACAGGCTTCAATATCCGCAATGAGTCCGCCAACGGCGGTATGGAAGTGGGCGGGTGTTGGTAGGTCGGCATCCATGCCGTGATCTCCATCCTTGGAAGCCTAAGACTAGCCCTTGGATTCTTTTGTGACCGTTACCGCCTTCACACTATCCAAGTGGGTTTGCGGGCAATGGCAGTAACGGCGTCCGCCGATGGGTCCATTGGCGCAGTCGGGGCGGGACGACGTATTTTTTCACTAGGTCAGTAAAGCAAGCTGCTCGCCATTTTCCGTGTATTGGCGATCAAGCCAGAGGCATCCGCGGGTATTTTCTCCGGGGCTACGACGGCTCGCTGGGGCGCGAGCCGGGCTGCAGCGGGTCTTAAGGGCTGGTCAAGGTTTGCCCTAGTCGCTAGCGGGCTGGGGGCCGGCGTGCCCGCGGCGCTGTGCTGGGATTGGGCAGGGCGTTTGTGCCACCAAATGCGGCAGAATGGGTTGACGGCATCTACCAATCGCAGCCTTGTCGGGGCCTATGCTATAGTCCGCGGCCTTTCGAAACCGCGACTAAGAGCGTAGCAATGGGAAAAATTAATGTCATCGACCGCGAGGGCGGTGCACACGAAATTGAAGTTGAAAATGGCCTGAACCTAATGGAGCCGCTGCGGGATTTAGACAGCGGTGGCGCCGAAGGTTTGTGCGGCGGCATGTGTTCCTGCGCAACTTGCCACGTGTTCGTTGAACAGCCGTTTTACAGTTCTTTGGAAGAACCGCAGGATGATGAATTGGAATTGTTAGAGGGTACTGAAACCTACGACGAATCCACCTCGCGCTTGTCCTGCCAAATCATCATGAGCGATGAGCTGGACGGCATCCGTTTGACCATCGCGCCGGAAGAGTAGGTCCAGCATTTTAGAATCATGAAACTCTACCACTGCTCCAAGACACGCTCGGTCCGTGTGCTGTGGCTGTTGGAGGAGCTTGGTTTAGATTATGAGCTAGAAACCCTGGATTTCGATCCACGGGTGCTGAACGGTCCGGATTATCTGCCGATCAATCCTTTTGGCACGGTGCCGGCTTTGGTGGACGGCGATCTCACCTTACTAGAATCCGGCGCCATCATTCAGTACTTGCTCGCTAGATATGGGGACGGCGTCTTACAGCCCGATCCTGATGACTCGGCGTTCGGTCCGTATCTGCAATGGCTGCACTTCGGTGAGGGCACGTTAATGGTACCCATTGCGCACATTGCCACGCATACCTTCAAATTGCCGGAAGGCGAGCGAGACCCGCGGGAAGTTGAACGCGGCAAGAAATGCTTAACGCGCTATGCGGCGGTGCTGGACAAAGAACTCGTCGAGCGACCCTACTTGGCCGGCGACGAATTTACCGCCGCGGATATCGTCGTCGGTTACGCGGTGTTGCTCATGAAGTTGTTTCACGTGATGCCGGATGGGAATCCCCATTTGGCGGCGTGGTTTGAGCGACTCAAACAGCGACCTGCCTTTCAATTTGCCAGCCAGGCATAAGATGAGCTTAGCGAACCCGGCTGGCCGCCGATGCTTATAAACGGCGAAGAACTCCTTGCCCGGCGTGACGTCGATACTCCACTAAGCTACGCTGATCGCGACGTCATCTTGTATGCCCTAGCCGTGGGCATGGGCCGCGACCCGGTGGCTGACAAGGAGCTGGCCTACGTCCTGGAAAGCCGCGACCTGCGGGTAGTGCCGAGTTTCGCCAGCGTCTTAGGTCACAGCAACTTACTAGACGACTGCGGTTGGGACTATCGTCAAGTGTTGCACGCGGATGAGCGTTTGCGCTTGCATCGGCCCTTGGCAGACGCGGACGATCTCTTGCTCGATAGTCGCGTGAGCGGCGTAAGAGACTTGGGCCCGCAGCGCGGACTCTATGTTGAGCTGCAACTTGATGGGCGCAGCAGAGCCAATGGCCGGCCGGTATTTACGCTGACCCGGACCCTGCTGGCGCGAGGCGACGGCGGAACAGGGAGTCCCCGCAAGCGTCTGAGCACGCCACATAGTTTGCCCGATCGCGAGCCTGACCTTGATTGCAGTCTACGCACTCGCGGTGACCAGGCGCTACTGTATCGGCTACTGGGCGACCGCAATCCGCTACACGCGGATCCTCAGCTGGCGCGTGATCTGGGATTCGAGCGGCCGATTCTGCACGGATTGTGCACCTGGGGCATCGCCTGCCGCGCCATTCTGCGCACGATTTGTGAATATGACCCCACGTTTATTCGCGAACTGCAGGGGCGTTTCACTGCGCCGGTTTATCCCGGAGAAACCTTGCGCACGGAAATGTGGCAGTCGGCGAATATTGTGTCGTTCCGCGTGCGGGCCGTGGAACGGGATCTTGTTGTTTTGGATAAGGGTTTTTGCGAACTGGCCACCTGAATGGTTTGGCATACGTCCTGCGCTTTTCCTGGCCGCCGTTAGTTTGCTTGGTGGATTTCATTGCGGCGTTTTTTCGCGGGGCTTGTTCCGGCAGACCTAATCCAAGTGCGGCCCGTGACATTGGCTTGACGGCATGAGTAAAATCCCCCGCTGTTCAGTCGGCAGGACGCCATCGGACGGTAACGGTTTGCAAACCTGGCCGAACGGTGGAAATCGCCGTTGGAATTCCGCGTAGTCTAGTTAAGGAAAGTCGGTAAGCTGACAGCTAGGTGGCCTTGTTTCTTTGGGGCGGTAGCTCAGATGGGAGAGCGTCGCGTTCGCAATGCGAAGGTCGGGAGTTCGATCCTCCTCCGCTCCACCAATTTCTTCACTGCTTGAGCCTATTGCAGCTGGCCCGCCGAGGGGGCTCCGGTGCCTTAGCTCAGAGGGTCGGCATGGTTTTCCCAGTGCTTCGCGCGCGATTGTTGTTCTTCAAATGGCAAGGTTTGGTCGCAAGTTTGCGCCAAGGTTCTGGGTCGCTGGCTGGTCTAGCTGTGGCATTTTTGCCGGGTATTCAGCGGTAGCGCTTCGGCTCGGTCATAAGACTCCTCGCCCGTCGCCGCACAGAGCGGGTTGCTGACTGCGGCACCTGCTGTGTGAGTCGGCGCTGGTTGGTATTCATAGCCCACCGTCGGTCAAGGTCCACCGTTGAGCCGCCAAATTGGCTGTCCGGCGGCCCAATAATTTGGACCCGGTCTTTCCTCGCAGGGCGCCAAGCAGGACGACTCAACGCAGCAAATCCGCCCGCAGGGCGCTGTTGATCCGTCGTTTGCTGCCCCTTATCGGCGGATTAATGCACGGGCTTCGTCCACCGCCGCAAACTGTGAACTAGTTCGCAGGCCCCTTTGCGCGGGCGCCGTAATTTGGAACAAGCATGCAGAGTTGGATTTTTTCATGAAGTGGCTACTCAAGCTGTTCCGCAGGGAAAAAGAGGCAGGATCCGGCAGCCGGATCTATTCCGTGGAGTCGGCCGGGCGCAGTGCGGCTAAGACGCGGAAGGTTTCTCAGGAAATCCGCAACGTACCGGAGCCGGATCCGATCTTTTCTGACACCGGCAACCTGGCGATTTCCGACGAAAACCTTGATGACGAAGCGAATCCCTACGAAACGGCATCCTGGGAGCTTGATCAAGAAAAAGGACTGCGTCGCGTTGGCGATGATAAGACCGTGACGCCGGATCGGGGTAAGGCCGACGAAACTAACCCCTACAATACCGGCGCCTTCCGGCGCGGCTGGTAGTTTCGTACCGAGCCTACAGGCGCAAACCGCCGTCTATATCAAAGCAGCGGCCTGACACGTAATCGTTTTGCAAAATGAACGCGACGGTTTGAGCAATCTCATCCGGTTCGCCCATGCGGCGCAAGGGAATACGCGCGGTTAGTTTTTCCAGTGCTTCAGGTTTCATGGCCTGCACCATTTCAGTGTTAATAAATCCCGGCGCGATGGCGGCCGTGCGAATTCCGTACCGCGCCAATTCTTGCGCCCAGGCCACGGCCATGGCCTGGACCCCAGCCTTGGCCGCCGAGTAATTGGTTTGCCCCATATTGCCGGCTCGCGAAATGCTTGAGATATTGATGATCACGCCGCCGTTGCCCAATTTAGCCATGTGCCCCGCGGCTTCGCGGCTACAAAGAAAAACACCGGTCAGGTTGACATCGATGACGGCCTGCCATTGGTCCAGGCTCATGCTGGACAACAGCTCGCCTTCTTTGACCTTGACCAGCAGCGCGTCGCGGGTGATACCGGCGTTGTTGATCAAAGCATCCACCCGGCTTGTATCGGCAAGGATTTTATTGAACAGATCGACCACATCCGCTTCCTGGGCCACGTTGGCGCCATAGGTACTGACTGTGGCACCGGCTGCGGTGCAGGCGTCGGCCGCGGACTTGCAGCTGTCGGCGTCCAGGTCAACCAAGGCTAAATGTCTGCCATCGGCCGCCAAATGGCGTGCCATGGCGGCTCCCAGTCCCCGGGCCGCGCCGGTAATTACGATGGTCTTGTTTTGCAGGTCCATAAGTCGGGCTCCGAATGCCGCGAGTGAAAAACGGCGCCTATAGTAACCGGCTGGCCGGTAGAGAGCGATGAATATCCACCGCTGGCCGCTGCGCGACGTCGACACGGTTGCTTGTGCTGGTGGTGCCTTCGAATTGGGTGAAACGCCGCCATGCGCAGTGGTCTGATGGCTGCGATCCGCCGGGCCAGGAGCCCCCAACTCCCCAGCGGCCCACATAGCTTGGTCATTCCTATCTCTGGAGAGGATTTATTGCCGCGAGTCAGCGTCGGGGTGGAGATCGCACTGCGCTGCCGCGACCGTAGCCGGGATCTTCTGTTTATGGCGCCGCGCAAATATTAAGCTAGGGTCCAGGTGGTGATGAGGGCCCATAGATCGGCGTTGTCCCGGTTCCCGCATCGGCCTGGTTGTTCGCATCAGCCCGGGGTTTGTTGGGTGTCTGCTGCTAAATTTTACTTTGAGCGGTAGCGTAAATAATCTTTCGTGCTCTCATATCGGCGGTGTTCTCGGCTCGTGCGGACTGGCTATTCCCGTCTTTGGCTCGCAACGGCAATGCTGCGACATTGGCCAAACTCACTGATCGATTCATGAACGCGTGGCGCTGAGGGGTCCCAAATTCCTGATCAGATGAATTGTATATTTGGTGGCGCGACGGGATCGTCCGTGCCATTTGCTACGCTTTGCTCGTAGATGTTGTCCACCTGGGGTTGATTCAGTCCGGGTAAGTTGTTGGCTGGAAAGTTTTCGAGGCACAAAAATCAATGGATAATCCAATGGGCCTCAATGGGCGCACGGCACTAGTCACCGGCGCCAGTGGCGGTCTCGGTAAACACTTCGCCACCGTCTTGGCCGCAGCTGGCGCGCGAGTCGTGCTAACGGCACGCAGAATGGATCCGCTTAAGGACTTGGCCGAGCAACTTAAGCAGCGCGGTTCAGACGCCCTAGCCGTCGAACTAGATGTGACTGACCGTATTCACGTCGCGGCGGCTTTTGACGCGGCGGAACATCAATTTGGTGTCGTCGACATAGTGATCAATAACGCTGGCATCGGCATAGGCGGCCGCTTGGAAGAAATATCCGACGCCGATTGGCAACAAACCCTGGCGACGAATATGACGGGCGTTCACCAAGTTGCCGCTGAAGCCGCGCGCCGGCTGATCGCGGCGCGCACCCCTGGCAGCATAATCAATATTGCATCCATCCTCGGTTTGCGGGTGTCGCCGGGCAATGCGGCTTACAACGCCAGCAAGGCGGCCGTGATTCAGCTGACCAAAAGCCAGGCACTGGAGTGGGCGCGCCACGATATTCGCGTTAACGCGCTGTGCCCTGGCTACTTTGCTACGGAGATGAATGCGGGTTTTCTCCGCTCTGAACGAGGGCAGGCCATGTTGAAGCGGATTCCCATGCGCCGCATCGGTCGCTTCGAGGAGTTAGATGGCCCGTTGTTGCTGTTCGCTTCGACGGCCGGTTCGTTTATGACGGGCAGCGTCTTGGCCGTTGATGGCGGGCATCTTTGCAGCAGTTTGTAGCGCCAAGATGAATGTTCGGCTCGACGCGCCCGTCAGTTGGAATTTATGTAAGCACGCTATCGTTGGCCCTAGCGGTATTGGACCGCGCGACGCCCATGGCAGCGGGATAGAAGAAACCAGCCCATCAAAGATGATAGTTCAGCCGCGGTACATGAGCAGAGCACCGCGCATACACCGATCGTGGTTCTTCGTGTGCTCAAATACAAACTTGTATGACCAAGCGGGGCTAACTGGGCCTGTTTCCATCTTCTCTCTTCTCTTTATCATCGAGCGATTCCGTTCAAGAGCGACGAAGAGCAGCTGTGCATTGCTTTCGACGTTACGCCAGCGTAACCGTTGATGGCGAGCGAGAAGGTCAACAGCGTTTGAATCAAGTTGTCACCTCGGAGCATCACGATACGTCGATCGTAACAAGTTCGCTTTCAATTATTCCCCGGAGTTTCCCGGAGTCTCGCAAATACAATGCGACGAGATGGCCGTCGGATCCTTCGTGTGGAAATAAATTCAGATTCTTTCCGGAGATGCGCTCTGCGTGCAACCGATCAACCTCGCAACCTAACGAATAATGTACATCAATATTCGCCAAGTAAGGATTCATGTATTTTAGATCGAGGTACGCTTTATTCGCTATCTCTTTACGTAACTTGCTCATGTGGCCGAACCATCGAAAATCCTTGTATTCCTTTTCCTTTGCATCGGACAACACAGTTTGGGGTGCGAATGCTAGAACTTTGTTGGGCTTTAGGATTTCGCCATAGAGAATCGCAGCTAGCCCTCCAGCGGAGCAGCCAATGAATACACTCCGTTTATAGCCACGCAATTTCTCTTGAATGAAGTTTGCAGTCTCTTCAACGTTACGTGAGATCTTGCCTAAACCACCAAGAAACCACTTTTTTTCGAGGTCTCTTAGGAAAAGTCTATCTACCATCGGATAGGCGCTGAGAAACTTCGAAAAAATGAATGTGGGAGGTTTCCTTCCAACGCCAAGACCTGAAAACAATACAAATATTGTCGAATTTCCGGAAGTTTCTTCCCATACCCAATCGGAATCATTCCAAGGTGCTGTTTTTATCAAGGCATAGTCAGGATCTTGCTCGATACGTAACGCTTTATCTGTTTTGGCAATCAATTGGGCCGTACGCAAGTCGTCCGGATCCAATTGCAAAGCCATTTGGTAGCAATCGAGCGCTTGCTGATGGTCTTGCATGGAGGAGAATACGTTTCCCAAGTAGCGATGTGTTTCGCTGATGCTAGGTGCTATTTCAAGTGATCTGGATAGGCTCTTTTTGGCAAATTCCAAATGATTGAATCGCAAAGCGATTAATCCTAATCCGTTTAAAGAGGTAACGTTGTTAGGATCTGCGTGCAGTACCTTCCGATATAGAGCTTCTGCCCTGGGGAGGTCGTGAGCCTGATGGTGAGCGACCGCTTCACGCAGTAGCTCGCTATTTTCGCTTTCTTTTTTTGGCATATGAGCTTGCTGGTCCACGAAGTAGTAAATCATCATATACAAGATTCGTATCAGAAGCCTCTGGCTCTGATGACCTACCTCTGAGAATCTCGTGCTACAGTCGTTTCAACCGTCCGATCTCAAAGTGGTTGATATCGATTATATCAAGCAGTCAGACCGGCGGCCGCGGTTGAGATCGCGCACTTCTGGCTATAATCATTTCCAATGGCCATTGTTTTCTGTTTGCGAGCGGCCAGTACTTGTTCTGTCCGGTTTTAGATGCCGCGCATGTCACTCAATGTGGCCAGTGATTAAGCTGAATAACCATATCGCTCGATCAGCGGTCTGAGTAAGTCTAGATGGGGTTCAATGAATTCGGCGTAGTTTTTCCAGCGTTGGCTGGATGATTGGTATAGTGGCTGAGTGACCTGATCTCGCGACGGGGTTCGCAGTGCCTTGTTGCGGTTTCTCAGGTAGAAATCTTGGTAGCCATCGCTAATTTCTAGGTTTAGAAAGTCGAATACGCGGCGCGCCGACCGATCAAGATCGTTAATAAGATCTTCATACTTGATTTCATGAATAACGGGTTTTAGTTCGTCTCTAAATCTTATGAGCAGATTCATCACGTCTCGATATCTTTCGAACGTCCTTTGCAAATCCGTAAAATAATGCATCTCATCCGTCAGGATAAAATCTTGTTGGTAACAACTAACGCAAACATCGACAGGGTGTCTGAGAGACAGGATGAACCGTGCGGACGGGAACATCATTAGAATCAATGGGATATGCAGGATATTCAGCGGCATCTTGTCGATAATCACGGAATTCGAAACTACGGTGCCCAGAAATTTCGCATTGTGCTCAAAGTAAGTTTGCCGGAGCGAGTCGATTTCACTTGCAGAAAGAGCGGGTAACTGAGCGGGATAATGTTTGCCCAGCTCATGCATACGCAATATCGAGGCGTGAATTCCATCGATCTCGCTTAGGGTCACAATGCGTTGCTGAGTATCGAGTATGCTGTCTAAAAGGCTGGTACCGGAGCGTGGAAAGCCAATCATAAAGACGGGCTGATATTCTATCCGCTGCGTCGATTCCTCACGGCGAAGGCTTGTGAGGTCGACTGATCGGTAAGCGGCCACATGATCAACCGGGGTCCGGGTTTCCCAAGCATTTATCGCTAGCGCATTCATTTGGGTGAAAGCGGCATGCGCTTCGGCATAGCGCATACTCGCGTCAAGAGCACGACCTTTGTAGTAGAGCAGCAGTCGCCGCTTTTCTTCATCCGGGCTGGCTTCGATATATCCTTCAGTCAATATTTCAAGGGCTTCGGGAAATTTCTTTCGCTCGATATAGGTTTGTACTTGATATCTCTTAACGAGAAAAAGGCTGGACGCAGTGAATTCAGTTTCCGCAACTAGTCCGTCAGCCTCTGGATACAGTTGATATTTGACCAGTAGGCCCAAGAGGTTGAGGTTTTGTTGTTCGCTAATAGGCTGGTCACTCGTCAGAATTTGCCGAAGGAGTTGTTCACCCTCGCTGTAGCTTCCCTGAAAAAACATCGCATCACACAAGTACAGCCGGGCATCAATGCCGTATTGTGGGTGCTTGAGTAGATACTGAGCCTGCTCAGAGACCAGTTCGTAATTCTGTAATTGGCTATGAACAATGCAGAGCTTGAGGCGGCTCAGGTCATTGCTTCGCCCGGGTTCCAATTCGACTGACTGCTTTAGTACAGCTGCTGCCTCAAGCAGTTTCTCCGGATTTGCATCCTTTTGCGCGAAAAAAATATTGCATAGTCGCTCGAGCAACCACAGTTTTTCCGGTCTTATCGTGGTCCGCGCCAAAACTTGTCGATAGGTCGTCTCAGCCTCGCCTAGTTTGCCCTGGCTTGTGAGGGCGTCGGCTAACAGAATTTGGCTTCGGGCTGAACGAAGATTGGGCTGGGAATTGATACTTCGCAGAATTTTTTCAGCTAAAGGAAAATTGCCTTGTTGGATGGCGGATTCGGCGTGCGCCAGTTCGTCAGAGATTTTCATGATTCAATGCAAGCGAAAAATCGCCGTTGTTAGCATTAAGTAACATGCGGTAATCGCGGTAGGTAAGTTGGACAAGCTAATCGCAGCGTTCGCTTTGGAGCGTATGAATCATAGATAGTCATAACGTCTTTTTTTGTCAGGTGTTTATAATTATGCTTGAGCGTATTGGTGTTTAGTACCCTTTCGCGGCTTGGTTTGATGCGGCTACGGTGACCCCTCGGCGGTTCTTGGGGGATAACCTTTAATGCAGAAGCTACCCATAAATCTCCGCCGAGCCGCCAACCATGAATCATGTTAATCCCTAGATGAATGATTTTGAAAACATCTTACTAAGTGCGGCGGCCCAAAACCGCCAAGCGGGCCGTTTAGATCAGGCCGAAGCCATGTTGAAACAAATTCTGAGCGATCAGCCCGGTGAGCTTAGAGCCGCCGCCGAGCTTAGCTTGGTTTATTGGGCCATGGGTAGACCCGATTCGGCAACTCAAGTCTTGGAGATGGCGGGAGACGCATCTTCGGAAAGCGGTTCAGCATACTTGCGGCTCGGGTATATGTACCGCGCCCAGCTAAAACATGAGCAAGCCGTAGCGGCATTCCGCCGGGCCGTGCACGCCGAGCCTGACAATCATGAGTACCTTAGAGCATTCGTTAGTTCCCTATTGTATTGCCCAAGTATCAAGCCCCAGGCGAGGTTCCGCGAGATAAGAGAAATTGGCAGAGCTATAGAGGCAAGCGCGCCAAAGCTGTTCGCCCAATTCAACTGCAAGCATGAGCCAATCAGAATTGGCTATCTTGGATCAGCAATGCGCGCGCATTCCGTTTCGTATTTTCTCCTGCCAATTATCAAGGCAAGCAGCGAACGGTTCAGCGTACTCACATACAATCTCAGTGAGATCGAAGATGATGTCACGAAGCGAATAAAGGCGCATTCCTGGCGTTATAGCAATTTGTCGGGAATGAGTTCCGAGGCCGCAGCTAAAAAAATATACCGTGACGGAGTGAACATATTGGTCGATCTGGATGGCTACTCTGCAGATATTGTTCCGCTGCAAATACTTAGCCACAAACCGGCGCCATTGCAGGTTTCCTGGATTGGCTGGCCAGATACTACGGGCTTGGATCGAATCGACTATCGTATCGTCGATCACTATACCGACCCAGTGGGGAGCATCGCTGATAATTCACATACCGAGAAGTTGGTTCGAATGCCAGGCAGCTTCTCAGTTTATTCCCCCCCGCTAGGCGCGCCCGTCGTGAATGATTTGCCGGCATTGACCAACGGTTACATTACCTTCGGCTCTTTTAACAATCTATACAAGATGAATGACGACGTGATCGCCCTATGGGCCAAGCTAATGCTTGCCATTCCGGAATCGATTCTTGTCTTGAAATTTGTAAAAGAGGAGGACCCGATACTCCGCAAGAGCATCGAGGAAAAGTTCGCGAACTGGGGTGTAGCGGTGGGCCGCTTGCGATTTTTCCTTGGAACGAGCCGCGTGCAAGATCACCTGAGGAACTTCCATAGCGTCGATATTTCCCTGGATCCCTTTCCGTACAATGGCACCACCACAAGCTGTGACTCTCTGTGGATGGGCGTTCCGGTGATTGCGATGAGCGGCAATCTCCACCTATCCAGGGTTGGCCTAAGTCAAATGACTAACATTGGTATGCCGCAGCTCTGTGCGTCCAAAGAAGACGAATATGTGGCTATTGCCCGAAATTTGGCTATGGATTTGAATGGCCTGCGGTCCATTCGGATGGGGCTGAGGGAACAAATGTTGAATTCGCCACTGATGGATGCGGAGGGTTTCATTGTTCAGTATGAGGCCTGGCTCAATCTAATCTGGCGGGAATATCGCGAGACGGGCGCGGACGTTTGATTTCTTGTCTATCAATTGTGTGCGTAGTAGAGCCGCTATGGTTAGGTAAACCTCGAATGCTAAATCGACAAAGTTTTTTCTGAGATTGGTTGATCAGCCATCAACTAGTGAGCGACCTTTCTTGGATCGGCCCGGAAAAGCAAAACATATGCGAATAACCAGCGAGCAAATCAGTGATGATCCATCATATTTCTTGATGAACGTAAATATCGTGCAGCGCAAGTGCCAATTTGTCGCCGTGACCGAATCTGTGTATTACGACAGAAGCTTTCTTGACGAAAGGTTGCTAGCGTCTATTTCAAATTCAGTTCAATTCGATCTAGGGAAATTTAATCAAGTCTGGTGCCAGAAGAGCGATCGATCCCTGGATTCGAAATTTATTTTTCATATCGGACACTGTGGATCCACGTTGATATCTAGGGCGCTTGCCGCGACAGCAACGGTTCTACCCTTAAGAGAGCCACTGACCATGCGTTTTCTCGCGGAATCACTTCGCCAGATTGCATTGCCGACGAGCTTTTGTTCCGAGGTGGATTGGGGGCGTTTGAAGACTGGTATTTTGGAATGCAACGCGCGCCGTTTCCATCCAGATCAGTCGCCAATGATCAAACTGACTAGTACCTGCAATAACCTAATTGATCCCATGTTGCGCGAGAGTAGCGAACGGCGTGGTCTGATGGTTTATTCATCGCTCGAGGACTACTTGGCGGTAATGTTGGCGGATTCCGCAGGCGATGTGCGCTTGGCGGATGCACGTATGCAGGCTCCTGCGGCAATCAGCGATTGGTATCACCTGGGGTATTCCGGGCAGCTAAGGCTTTGTGATCTGTCGCATGAGCAGATGCTAGTCATTGCGTGGCTGATGAATATTCGCCAGTTTGAGAGCGCGAGAAAGTCTTGGCCTGATCAGACCCGCTTCGTAAATTTCGATGACTTTCTAGTTTCTCCAGAAAGTCAGCTCGAGTCAATCACTCGGTTCTTCGGTTTCGAAGACCAGCTACCTGCAATTTTCGCGCGTTACGACGAGATCGCGGGCCGTTACTCGAAAAGAACGGATTTTAAGTACCAGGAAAGTACTCGTCGCGAAGGCATGGAGAGAACGCGCCAGATAAAAGCGGGTCAAATTCGATCAGCCATGGCATGGGCTGAGCGAACTATCGAAGACTGCGATGACTTAGCCGTGTGTAGAGCTTACCTAAGGCATTCAGTTTAAGAATTCCGTAAGCTTCTGTGTCCTTCCAAGGCTGGCATGCGCAATTCGATCGCCTGGGTCGGTCGCTTGCCTGGCAGGATTCCGTGGTCTTAGAGTGAGCTGTCCAGCAAGACGGTGAGTTTCAGAAGCAAGGATTGAGGATCGATGGCGCTAGGTGTCAGATCAAGTCCAAGCTATGTCAGCTAAGGTTATTCCTGCAATTCTTCCAACTTAAGCAGGACTTTCTTCCGGGTCTTTTCAGAAGTATAGGCTAAGTGTGTGCTTGCTCATCGATTGAAAGTTTTTCTGTCTTCATAGATGCTCAAGAATCATTCGGCCGTCAATACCGTACCAAAGTTATCTTGCTGCTTGTATCGCAGCGTCTTTACGCAAGTTACGGTTTTTCCGTGAGCTTCTATTAGTTCAACGAGCCGAGCCTGTCTGTTTGGCGTCAAGGCAGCGGCAGCGAGAGTTGCCTGTCGCTGATCAACCCGCACCAAAGACTCCCGCGCGTTGACCACGATTGCTTCACGTTCATCGAAAGTTAAACTGACTGTTTCGTTTGTGGCGTGATTGAGCGCTCCGAAAAATTGCTGGAGCACAGAGCCCTGGGAATGCTTCTGTAGTTTGGGGTTGAAGACAGATACCCGTGCTGCTATTTCAGTTTGCAGATCCTGGTAGGCCTCTGATGTTTGCAACTGGTCGCCGAATCCGTTTTGACGATGAATTTCTAGCAGTGCCAAGGCAAGTTCATGCAGTTTTACCTTCGTCAGCATTTCTCGAACATCTTTGATGAAGTCCGCCGCTTCGCGAACGATGATTGAGTTCTGATTGTGAAGAATAAATCCAATGCGTCCGTGATTCGAAAGTATTCTTGCAACTTCAGGAATGCTTTGTTCTATATCGGAGTATTCGATACCAAACTGACTAACGACTAAGTCAATAGAGTTATCACTAAATGGCAGATGCTCGGCAGGGTTATTGCCGATGAATTTTACGTTTGGATAGTCGTCGTGTTGGCGTCCCAGCGCTCTAAAGGGATCAATGTTTGCAGCATCAATGCCCGTGACTGGCGCCTTAGATCCCGCAGCAGTCAAGATGTCATGGCATAGCCAAGTGATGGCGCCGTTGCCGCAACCGATATCCGCAACCCGCTCGAGTGAGCCCGCTAACTGGCTTTTCCAGAAATCGAGAATCGAGTCGTCATAGCCACTGGGGAAAATCTTGGTGAATGTGGTGACATCAGTATTTTCCCACTTTCGTGTCCAGGCTCGATTCGTTTGATTATTTTTAGAATGAGACATCAACGAGGATATTACGACTAAGCCGTGTATTGAGGCAGTGGCGCGTCAGCGAACCGGCGTGGGTTCAGCTCGAAAGGTTTTGATTGAAGCGCTCTGGTCATTCGAGGCTAACGCCAATAGGGCCCGCGTACCCATGCCGCTAAGCTATAGCGCTTGCCTGCCGTGATGGGAGAAACGCGATGCCATAGCCAGCCTAGGATAATGGTTGGCCTGCCGGCAATCTGCGGTGGCCTCCCAATCACTCTGTTTTCGTTGGATTCAAGCACGACCCACTGGGGCTCCCCGTCATTGCTCAAAGGTACTGAGCTGCTGATCTTTCTAGTCATATCAGTTGGGATCGTATCAGCATGTCAGCGGTAAAACCCTGTTCGCTGGCGTCATAGCAGGCCAGCTGAATTGTTTCTTTCATTGATAACACATCGTGACCGGATCAACGGCAGTGGTTCCAGAATTCTTGCGGAGTCCGTAACTGCCTTATCGACGCGACCAACTGATCCGAAGCCTTTCTTTGCCCACCGGATTGTCAAATGTTTCAGGTAGTCGAACCGCCAAGCGATCTCTTAAAATCCTTCTGCCATTGAATCCCAAAAGTCTTCGAGCGCTAGAAAATAGGCATAGATATTAGATGGCTTGTCCATATCGGAGGACAATAATTCCTGTAGATTCCGTGCATTGTTACCCGCTTTCGATTCGCCAGTCGATTGAGTAATCGACTGGTCGACCGCCTTTCGCAATACTGCATCGTTTTGCAGCCAGTCAAAGGAATAGACATTCCCGTCGATGCTGCGGTTACCGAGCGATTCACAATTATCACCCTTGATGATTCCGACGCTGTAGGGAAAAACTACGTGGTAGATAGGTGTCATGCCTCTTGCATTGAAGAAATCTGAAGCAGCCCTAGCGGGACCCTGGGCATGATGGAAGAAATCGTCAATAACCAGAATGCCGCCATCAACCACCCGGTCGTAGACTCCCTCTAGCGAATCAAGTACCGATTGATAGAGATCTGAGTCCAAATGCGCAAAACTAAATCGCGCGTCTTTCGGCAAAGTGGGTAAGGTATCGGCAAACAGGCCCTCAACAATCTCAATGTGATCGCTAAGTTGATTTTCTTTGGCAAGATTTCTCAGCCGTGGCCCCAGCGGAACTACGCCAGTGTATAGGCCGGCGCGCCAATAGGGATTGTCCAGCGCTTTGTCGGGTGCCGGTAGGCCTGAATACGTATCGAGACTATAAATCTTCCGGTCCGTGTTTTTCAAAAGGGAGGCGAAAATTAGCGATGTGCCACCGGCGCCGACCCCTAGCTCGATGAGATCACCGGGGAGCTTTAAGCAGTAGTTTTGAATCAGCTGTCCGTATACCCATTGTCCCCAGGGAAATGGTGGGAAGCAACAGCTATCACCGTATTTACAGATCAAGTCGCCGAATTCGCCTGGAAAATCGCGATAGGAGAAGACGTCGAATGGGAACTGCTGCTGCTCAATTTTCAGCAGCTCAACATCGAAAACCAGAGTGGAATTCGGCGGAATGCGGCCTTCCACTCCACTCACGCCATAAGCAAATTCAGGCGGAACGGTTAACCGGCGTTTGCCGCCAACGCGCATGCCGGCGATACCCATGTCCCAGCCCTTTATTACCTTGCCCTGGCCAACAACGAATTCAAACGCTACGCCGCGATCCACGGAGCTATCGAATTTCTGTCCATCTTCGAGCCACCCAGTAAAATGAACCGCGACTTTCTGTCCTATTGCTACTTCCGCGCCGGCACCGATATGCGAGTCTTCGATTTTGACGCTTGCTGTTCCGTTCATGTTGCTTGCTCGTGTGTTCGTTCTTACTAAGCCTAGCGCCAATCGCCACCATGCACCCACGCAATCAAAACGTATCGGCGTCCGCGAGTAACCGGTGTTACCCGGTGCAGCAAGAAACTCGGGAATGCGAGCAGACGTTCCTCGGATCGCTCTCCGCGGAGAATGCTTCCCCCAGTATTAAACTCTATATCGCCCCCCGAGAATTCCTGCGGGCTATTTAGCAATATAGAAACACTGATTTTTCGGAAGAAAAAAGCTCCTGGCCCAATATCCATGTGCCAGTCGTAAAATCCGCTATCATCTTCGTCATACCGCGCAAGTTGCAGCTCGCCAATCGAGGAAATATCAAAATTGTACTTCAAGTTAATTACACGAAGTGCTGAAAAGATTTTCTCGCATACCCATGGGTAGTCACCAGGGTTAAGAAGATGAACTTGCGAGCGGCGGCGATCAATGGGCGCCTTGTTCGCCTCTGCCGAGTCCCAGGTCTCCCCTTGGCTTGCATTGGAATCCATCAGCTCCTTAAGGCGAACCCGTTCTTCGCTAGAAAATTCATGGGTCACCGCTTGTACAAAGAGGTCACCTTTAACGAAGTTCGATTTATGTGTGTTGGGGTATGGGTTTCTCAACTCGTGAATCCTAGCAGCGAATTCCGGTGGTTGGCACGATTCCGCGTAACCGCTGATTTAAGACTGGAAAGAAAGGTTGGCATTGAATGCAACTGTGATGCGCGGCTCGCGGCCGAAATAGGCAGACACGTCATGTTGTAGATACGATGGGAAAAGCATCAAGTCACCCGCGGACATGGGAATTTTTCTGGAGCTCAAGAGATACTGTTCTCGCCAATGCTTGTTGCCAGCATCGATGTGCATGTTGGCGTGCGGCCTCGGATCCATGAAGCTGAAAATGCCGCCCAAATCTTGGCCTTCGTCTGGGCTGCCACCAGGACTAACCATGTAAACGCCCGACCAACTATGCAGGGGGTGGTTGTGGGTTCCGTGATAACCACCGAAGTGCGTAATATGGAACCAGGACTCTCCGGTTATTTTTAAATTCTTTGCTTGATCCAGCGGATAGTCGTTAATTTCCATTGCGGCCTCTACCAACGAGTCGAGGCAATACCGTGCCAAACTTTGAACGCAGGCATCGGGCCAGTTGAACAGGTCGCGCCGACTATCGAAAATATTGTATCGATAAGCTGGTATCCGGTCTTGATTTCTAAAGGCGGCCCCCTCTGACTCAGCCTGAAGAAAGTGAGCAGCTAATTGAGGATTCAGTTCAGCCGCTGCTGGGTTATTCGCGAAAAATAGGGGCGTGGCAAATGCGTCACGCAGGCGCAAACCGTTTGTATTTCTCATGCCAAGTTGGTTCGTCAAATTTGATTAAGTAGAAGCGAGTTATTATTGATATGACCATTGCTAGCGCGCCGACCCAGTTCCAAGCAAACGGTCAAGGAGGCCTGTGATCTCCTTTGGATTGTATGTTATCACGCGCGCGCGGGTGGTGCCTGGATTGAAAATCCCCTTGATTATGTCATGAGTTTTCGCAGTTGATTATGGGGTAAGTGGGTAAAAGGTTGCTCCGGCGCTAACCGTGGCTGAAAAAATGGGAATCTGTAGTTGCCGGTGAAATGATTTTCGCAGGGGTAGACGATACTTGAATTCACTCTTAGGTCACCGCGAGTCTCGTGGCAGCTATACTTATTTACGGTTAGCTTGGACAGTTATTTCTTAGTCGGGCGCGAATACCTTGCCGGCGATCCTTTGCAGGGGATAGGACTACAATTTGACTAATCAATCTCCCGAATTACGGAAAGCTGAGAAGCTGATCGAGGATCGGAAATTTCGCGATGCGGAAGAACTGCTCGCAAGTCTCTGTAATGCCCCGGCTACGCGCACTACGGCAAGCCTTCTGATGTACGCATCTACATTGCAGGCGCTAGGGCGAAGTGGACAAGCCGTAACTACCCTATTGGCCGCAGAGGCTTTAGCTAGCGATCCCCTTGAGCGTGCCTCTTTGCTGGAGTGTGCGGCGGACCTGAAATTTTCCTTGGGCGTCGCATCGGCTACGGATGCGGGTGCCATCATTCGCTTACTGGAACGCGCGATTGAACTAAGTCCGACGCCGGAAAACAATCCGATAAGGCGCAAGCTATGCCAGGCATATCTGGCGTCCGTGAATCCGCGAGGATTGTACGTCCAATCCAAAGCGCTTCTTGATTCGGAGGGTGCAAGTTTCCAGGCACATTCATGGAATGCAATAGCTTGCTACTTGCTGAACCGACGCGCCGAAGGTCTCGCCATTATCGACGCAATGCTGGCTCACTGGCAGCAAATCGACAATCAGCAGCTCTATACGCTGATGGAGCTATTGGTGAGCTACGGGGCATGGGTTCCTCTGCAGTCTCTGATGCAAGAATTGCAGGCCCGGAATCGTCAACCGTCTTGGTTGTATGAATTCAAGGCGCGCGCCCTTATTCACGACAAAGAGCATCAGTCAGCTCTCACCGTATTGGATGACGTGCAGGCACGGTCGATTACCCAGCCAGGCATATTGCGTAGTTATTATTTACTGCGTGGAAAATGTTTGGATGCCATCGGGGACTACGCCGGCGCGCATGCAAGTTTCTCGTCGATGAATCAGCTTGTGGAAACGGAAGTAGGAAATATTGAAGCCGTTGACTACGTTGAGCAATATCGCCGTCTGCTGCCCCTAGACCTGGTGGCGCACGAAGATGATGAAGACGCGCCTTACGCACCGGTTTTCATGGTAGGTTTCCCGCGCTCAGGTACGACCCTACTGGAAACTGTGCTAGGCACCCAGCCCGGCTTCGCGACTTTGGGCGAAGCTGACGCAATATCGAAAGTACGTCATCAGATGCAGAGTGCCGGGTACTCTTACCCGCAAGAACTCCATAAGCTGATGCCCGAAACGCAGCGCCGTTTACGCGAGACCTATTTCGAGCATAACGAAGTCTATCTGGAATCTGACGGCGAGCTATCGGTGGTTATCGACAAGTTGCCGCTGAATATCATTCATATTCCCTTGATCTTGACGCTATTTCCCGATTCTCGATTTATTTGGTCTCTGCGTCATCCGGCTGACGTTTGTTTGAGTTGTTTTCAGCAGGATTTCGCGCTCAACACAGAAATGCGGTACTTCACGAGCTTGGAGTCCTGCTTCCGTCGTTATAATCAGGTGATGGATCTATTCGAGATGTATAGGCAGCAGCTCTCGTTATCCTTGCATTGCGTTCGTTACGAGGACTTGGTCGCGGATTTTGAGGGCACAATACTGAGCCTGCTTGAATTTCTAGGGGTGCAACCCGACTGGCGCTTTCGGGACTTTCATATCAAGAATGAAGAACGCCTAGTGATAACTCCGTCAAACTCGCAAGTCGATCAACCCATCTATACTTCCGCGCGCAATCGTTGGCGCAACTATTCCGCGGAAGTTCAGCCTTTGCTGCCAATTGTTCAAGAACAACTCGCACGGTATGGTTATTCGGTCACGGATTGACCCTCGCAGGGTATTTCAGTGCCACGCTTAACCTAATCTGTTCTCGCGGCCGCCTGGTTTGGCGTTACGCTGGTCTTTTGCGGACGGGATGACGACCCAATTTTGAGCCGGTACACGAAGCATCTATCATCCCCGGAACAGGGCAGGAGTCATTGATGTCAAAAAAAAGCACAACCGCCGTCGTTAAGCAGCAGTATGAAGACCTGCCTTATCCGGTTCGAAACCCCGCCGATGAGAAAACCCGAATACTGCATGGCGTTGGCAGTAATCTAATCGTCGCTAACCATTTTTGTTTTCGGGGAGCGCTGGACATTAATGCCGGCTTTCGCTTTCTTTCAGCAGGCGGTGGGACGGGAGATGCCATTATTTATATGGCGGAACAGCTGCGAGGCTCCAGCGCGGAACTGGTTTATCTAGATCTATCCGAGGCGAGTCGCCAAGTTGCCCAGGAGCGTGCCCGGGTCAGAGGTCTCGACAACATCTCCTGGGTGACGGGTTCCCTCGAGGATATTCCCAACCTAGACCTGGGAGAATTTGACTTCATCAATTGCTCGGGAGTTCTGCATCATCTGGAGTCACCCGAGGCTGGCTTACGGGCCCTTACTTCCGTGCTGAAGCCCAAGGGCGCCATGTTCCTAATGCTGTACGGAAAGTACGCGCGCCGGCCTATTTACGATATCCAGTCATTGTTAAGAGCTTACCTCCCGGAAGACATAGGTACCGAAGACAAGATCGCCAAGACCCGCGCACTACTCGCGCATCTTCCGTCCACCAACTGGTTCCAGCGCGACCTGGCCCGGTGGCAGGATGAAATCTCAGCGACTGGCAATGGTGATGCCGGTTTATACGATCTGCTCTTACACAGTTGCGACAAGGCTTTCGACATACCCGCAGTCTACGAGTTCGCCGAGTCTAGCGGCCTGCATGTGCAAGGGTTTCCAGTCCAATCAGAACGCTATGATCCGTACTTTCTGGTAAACGACGAAGCGCTGCATGAGGAATTTGATCGCCTCGACAGTGTGCAACAACAAACCGTGGCCGAACTCATGAGCTGCCATATCGCGAAACATGAGTTTTTCGTGTCACGGCTTCCGCAGGCGGTTGCAAGTTTTGATGATGAAGACAACGCGTTAATTTTGTTCTGGGAAATGTTTGGGAAGCAGCAAGAACTGGCAAATGCCATGCGGCCGGGACAGATATTCAATCTTCAGGTACGGGGCATCAGCATCAGCATTCGCTGCAGCGAAATTCTCAAATATTTATTCCTCTGTATGGATGGAAAGATACCCATTCGCGACATCTACCAGCGCGTGCAGCGCGCGGTGCCTGGTTCAAATCAACAGGACATTCGGGAAGAACTTGCCGGCATTTACGAGATCATGCATGAGTTCGGGCTGTTGTACTTAATTAAGCCGGGCAGCTATGGTTCAAATATTCCAGATATTGGCCGCTTGGTCATCGTATAGTCCATAGGTACTGATTCGAGCCTGGTCTATCCGGGTGGAGAATGACCGACGGTGAACCGACGGTTCCCGTATCTGCTTCAACTTGATCACTTAAATATTTAGTGGGGAACTCTTTCAACAGCTAGCGTCGAGCATCGGTGACACTGCTCGCCGCCAATACTGTGGGTGACGGGCGCCCGTATGTTGCGGAAATTCTCTGCATGACCAGTCCTGGCAATGCCGACAGAACCGGTTCTGTCCTTTACGCTCCGCGATGACAAAGTAACGCCCGGGCTACTTAATAGCCTGCTACGAGAACTGGCAATTCCTTTCCACAGCGGTCGCTATGGGCAGCTTATGTCAAGCTAGGCGTGACCGGTAAACGTTGCCGAAAATCGGTATAATTTAAGAGCATTGCCGCCGAGGGGGGTCCGAATGGGCGACGGTAGCGATCCTTCTCCGCGTGATGACGGTGACAGCCGGGCGTCGCACCGGCTTATCCAACGGCAATAATTGGCTTAAGCTTTTGGGGGATCGACGCATGCAGAAATCAACATTGGCGGTTGCCGTTGCAACGGCTTTAGGGGTCAACAGTGGGGCGGAAGCGGCGGATGTTGCCGTAACACTGACTGGGGTTTTCACCGGTTCGACGGGCGGCGTGTCAAGCGGAATCCTCAGCGGTACGCTGACCGGCTCCTACAACGAGAGCAGCGGTATTGTAACCATGGACTCGGGCACCACCTCGGTCTTTTTCGACTTAAATCCGCTGCCGAATAATGATTTGTTTACACACCAGCACACCGACTGGAGCACGGGGGCCGGAAGTTACTCGGCCAGCGGGTACAGCTGCGTGGAAGGGCAGTTCGGTGGCGGTGTTGGGGCCCATTTGTGCGGTAACTACAACTTCGGTAGCAATTTCGTCAACGAATCGAGCGTGAACTACGCGGCGATTCCTGGTACCCGAAGCCTCGGCGGCGACGATGTGGCCGTCGGCCCTCAGCAGCAGGGCAGTGCCTTCGCCACGACCACGGCATCCTACGGCGGTGGCCAGCTGGTCATGGAGAGCGATTCCTGGAATTCCGGTGGTACCTCCGAAGCGGGAATCCAGCTGGTGTTTACGGTGGTACCGATTCCGTCCGCGCTTTGGCTGTTCGGTTCCGCGCTGGGCTTGCTCGGCTGGACTCGCCGACGCTTGCAGACCTAGGTCGGCCGAATGCCGAAAAGGCAGTTAGCTGACTAAACTATACTTTGGAGGATAGTTGCGAATGAAGAAATCAAAAGTTGCCATTGCAGTTGCAACGGCTATAGGGGCTGCCGGCGCAGCGAATGCCGCGGATGTCGCGGTTACGCTTACCGCCGTTAACACCGGTTCCAATAATGGCGAATCGTTGGGCTTTCTTAGCGGCACCCTCACGGGTACCTACAACACCACCAGCGGTGTTGTGACCATGGACGCCGGTACGACCAGCGTGTTGTTTAACCTTAGCCCGCTGCCTGGCAACGAGCTGTTCACCCATAACCACACCAACTGGACCACAGGTGGCGGTGCCTACGCGGCTTCGGCTTATAGCTGTGCCGAAGGTCAATTTGGTGGCGGCGTTGGCGCGCATTTGTGCGGTAATTGGACCTTCGGTACCAATTTTATAAATGAGTCGAGCGTCAACTACGGTGCGATTCCGGGTACCAGGACCCTTGGTGGTGACGACGTCTCTGTTGGCGCGCAGCAGCAGGGCAGTGACTACGCCACGTCAACGGCGTCGATTGGCGGTGGCTCGCTGGTCATGCAGAGTGCCTTGTGGAACACCCTCGGCAGTGGTGGAACTTCCACCGGTGGTGTCGAGCTAGTGTTCAACGTAGTGCCGGTTCCCGCAGCGGTTTGGCTGTTCGGTTCCGCGCTGGGCTTGCTCGGCTGGACTCGCCGACGCTTGCAGACCTAGGTCGGCCGAATGCCGAGAATTCGCGGTAAAGAGAGTCTGCTACGCGCAGCGATGGCGGGCAGTATCGTATCCCGTTCCGCGGCCTTGACCGTCGGCGCAAGCCAGGCAGCGAGTCGAGCAAGATGGGCCAGGTATCCGCGCAGTGGTCGCTACCCCAATTTGCGATGGGCTGGATGCAGATGGTCGTCGCTGAATAGCGCCTACGTTGTGCGAAATTTATCTAATATATTGTTTTTAAAGAAAAAAGTAGATTTTCAGGCCACTAGGCCTATTCTCCCCTTATGTCAAAAGATGTTTGAACTACTAGGGCGGTCAAGTATAGTAACGCTCGAGCCTTAAGGGGACGGAACGGGCAAACGGGGTGTAAGCCTCGGACGCAAAGCCACGGGTCTTGCTCAGAGGTCGCGATAAAGCGGCTGCGAGTTTTGAAGGGGAAGATCGCCGGGCTGCTACCTGGTGCCGAGAGGCAGTTAGCTGACTAAACTATACTTTGGAGGATAGTTGCGAATGAAGAAATCAAAAGTTGCCATTGCAGTTGCAACGGCTATAGGGGCTGCCGGCGCAGCGAATGCCGCGGATCTCGCGGTTACGCTTACCGCCGTTAGCACCGGTTCTAATAATGGTGAATCGTCGGCCGTGCTTAGCGGCACCCTCACGGGTACCTACAATACCAGCACCGGTATTGTGACCATGGATGCCGGTACGACCAGCGCGTTCTTTGATCTTAACCCGCTGCCGAACAACGACCTGTTCACCCACAATCACACCAACTGGACCACAGGTGGCGCTAGCTACTCGGCTTCGGCTTATAGCTGTGCCGAAGGTCAATTTGGTGGCAGCGTTGGCGCGCATTTGTGCGGTAATTACAACTTCGGTTCTAATTTTATAAATGAGTCGAGCGTCAACTACGGTGCGATTCCGGGTACCAGGACCCTTGGTGGTGACGACGTCTCTGTTGGCGCGCAGCAGCAGGGCAGTGACTATGCCACCAGCACGGCGTCGATTGGCGGTGGCTCGCTGGTCATGCAGAGTTCCTTGTGGAACACCCTCGGCAGTGGTGGAACTTCCACCGGTGGTGTCGAGCTAGTGTTCAACGTAGTGCCGGTTCCCGCAGCGGTTTGGCTGTTCGGTTCCGCGCTGGGCTTGCTCGGCTGGGTACGTCGCCGCGCAACGGTGTAACGTAGCCCGCAATAGTTTTCGGTTAGGCTAGGTCTGACCGGAATCAGTAAAGCCCCGCCCCGTGCGGGGCTTTTCTTTATTCCGTCGTTGATTTGTGGTCCCGTGGCCGGGAATAATTGCTATCAGGAGTCATGATGTTGCCGACAAGATTTTTCGTAGCGCTATTGATCGCTGGCCTGATGACGGCTTGCGGAACGCCCGAGGAGCGGGCTGAAGAGTACCTTTCCAAGGCGCAGGCATTTTATGAAGCTGGGGATTTCGAAGCCGCCAGCATCGAGGCGAAGAACGCCGGTCAACTCGATCCCAAGAGCGCGGGCGCGAGACTCATCTTGGCGAAAATCGCCTTGAGCGAGCAGGATTTTCGTGCTGCTCATGGCCATCTGCAAATCGCCGCGGAAAGCGCGCCGGATCTTCTTGAGGTGCGACTGCTGCTGGGTTTTATCTATTACTACGGCAAAGCCAAAGATGAGCTGCAAGTTCAAGTGGAAAACGCGGTCCGCCTGGCACCCGAGGATCCGCGCGTCATGTTATTGGAAGCGCGGCTCATGGACGCCGACGGAAACAAGCCTGCCGCGCTTGTGAGAGCTGCTGAATCTGTCCGTTTGGCACCGAACGATCCAGATGCGCTGCTGTTCTTAGCATCGCTCACCGCCGACGTCGAGGGGCCGAAGGCAGCCGTCGATGTGATTGACGAATACGTTTCGCGTGGCCTGACGATCGATAAAACCCAGGGCATCTTAGAACTGCGGCTGAGCTTGTTGGCGCCGGCGGGACGCGAGGAAGAAATCGAGGCCCAACTTCGCGAATTGGCAATGAAGTTTCCGGACACGGATCGATATGCCGATTTGTTGACGCGATACTACGTCAATACCGGACGCACCGAAGATGCTGAAGAAGCACTGAGCGAAATCGTTCGGCTGAATAGCGATGATCTCAATCGTCAGTTGACGCTGGTGAAATTTCTCGCTAGCCAAAAAGGCCCCGATGTGGCTGAGGCGAAGCTTCGCGAATTCATGTCACAGTCTCAAGACTCCCCTGAATTGCAGCTCGCCTTGGGACAACTCTACGAGGGGGAGGAAAGCTTCGACGATGCAATGCGGGAATACGAGCGCGCCATCAAGCTCGCGCCCAACAGCGACTCGAGTTTCGAGGCCCGCAACCGAATGGTCGCGATTCACATTAAGAAAGATCGGCCCGACGATGCCAAGCAACTCTTGGCTGAAATACTCTCCGCGAGGCCCGATAATGTGGATGGATTGTTGGCCCGCGCGGCCCTGAGTTTTGCCGATGGCCGATATGACGACGTAGTTGCTGATGCGAGGCTCGCCGTCCGCAAGGACGAGTCTTCCGAGCGGGGGCTCATGACTCTGGCGCGTGCGTACGATGCACAAGGCAATGGTGTCCTTGCCGAGGATACTTACCGGCGGCTGTTGACCCTAAATCCGACTAATGCGGAGGCGGCTACCGAGTTGGCGAATTTATTGCTGGGCAGCGGCGATCTGGAGGCCGCCAATGAAGTTCTCGGCAAGCTGCAAGAGAATGAAGAGCTGAGTGCCGAACTCCTAGAAACCGAAGTTCGTTTATTGATAGCCAAACGAGAATTTGAAGCGGCCGAGGCAATCACTGAACGCATTCGAGAAGTAGAATCTGATACGGGGCGCGCCGATTTCTTGATGGGCCTGATTGGAGAAGCCCGGGGCGAACTCAGTTCTGCTATCGAGGCGTACCAGCGCGCATCGGACAAATCACCTAATTCCGTCAGCGTTTTGCAAGCTCTGGTTTCGGGTGAATTGAAAGCTGATCGAGCAAAGGACGCTGTTGCTACAGTCAAGGCCTTTCTGGGCAACAATCCCGATCAGCCCATTGCGCGTCGTCTGTTGGCTCAGGCTTATACGGCGAACGGCGAAACCAAGGCAGCGGAGCGGGAGCTTAAGGAGTTGATTGATGATCAGCCCACCATGCCGGAGGCGTATTTGAATCTCGCGGCTCTTTATGAGCTGGGCAGCGAAGAGCGTTACGCGGTGCTGAAGCAGGGCCTTGAGGCTAATCCCAAGGATCAGCGATTGGGTGCACTGCTTGGTTATGAGTATGCCAGCAGTGGACATTTGGCCGAAGCGCAAACCGCCTATGAATTGGCGCTGAGTCTAAACCCAGACAATGACACCGTTGCCAACAACTTGGCGATGTTGTTATTGAAGAAACCAGATGATGCGGAAAGTCATGTGCGGGCCTTGCAAATTGCCAGGCGGTTTAGCGGTAGCGAATCTGGAGTTGCCTTGGATACCTTGGGTTGGGCCTATTTTCTCAACAATGATATAACCGCGGCAGTTAGAACTCTTGAGAGTGCCGCTGAAGCTGCGGGAGACGTGGCGGAAATTCGCTATCACCTTGGTATGGCCTACAATGCGATGGGTAACAAGTCCAGGGCCAGGGAGCAGCTTCGCCTAGCCGTCGCGGATAATGGTGAGGATTATTCGGGTATCGAAGAGGCGCGCGCGGCATTGTTGGAACTAGAAGGACAATAACCAATAGTGAACCTTCGCGCTTTGGCGTCGTTGTCATGTCATGTGAACGTACGCCGTGTTTCGCGATTTATTGCAATTAGTTATGCCAGCGTTCGGCGGTGGCATTACAGTCATGGTGGGAGGTACCGATTTGAAAATTCAAGAAAACTGCATAGTGTCAATTAGCTTTCGCCTGACTGACGATGAGGGCGAGCTGCTGGATGAGTCGCCTGAAAACCAGCCCCTGGTTTATTTGCATGGCGGCGCCGGTGTTCTGCCAAAACTTGAGGAGCAACTGACGGGGATGTCGGCTGGCGAACAATTCGACGTTACGATTGAGCCGGAAGATGGCTTTGGAGAGCGCCGCGCCGATCTATTGCAGCGCGTGCCGATTGATTCGGTGCCAGCGGGTGTTTCGCCGTCGGTGGGCATGCCCTTACAACTAAACAGCAACGTGGGCGGAACGCAGATGGCGGTCGTCGCCGGTATCGACGATGAGTCATTGACCGTCGATCTTAATCATCCGCTGGCCGGGACAACGCTACACTTTCGTGGCGCAGTTAAGGATGTCAGAGTTGCTACCGAACAAGAAATAGAAGCCGGCGGACCGGCTGCTTAGGCACCCGGTTTTATTGAATTGTGAGAATAGCCTATGAGTGAAGATCAGATTAATCCTTTAGCTGTGACGGCGGAAGATAAGAATCGGTTTTTCAGGGTTGATCGGGTTTTTTTGAAAGACTTGTCCTTCGAGTGTCCTAAGGCGGCAGATATCTTGACGGTAAAGGGCGCCCAAAAGAATTCACTTACAATTACGATTGAGAAAAAATTTAGAGGCGATGATAGATGGGAGATCATTCTGCATGTCAATTTTCATTCGAAGGTTGACGACACTTCAGAATCGGTATTCATCGTCGAAGTGCAACAGGGCGGTATATTCTTCATACGGGGATGGGACACCGTTGAGGACGGCAATTATCTACTTAGAAGATGTGTAGATACGATTTTCCCATTTGTCAGGGAAATTATTTGGTCGGTGGTGGGCCGCACCGGCGCGCCAGGTCTTCTGTTGGGGCCTGTAGAGTTTTCCAAAGTCTATGATAATTTGTTACAACAGGAACTTGCCAAAAATTCTCTTGCCGATCCATCGGACTAAACTCTCGACCACATTCTCACTAAATTCGAATAAGCGTAAGCCACTGAATTAAATCGGTCGCACCTGCCATTCTCGGCAAATATATCGCGTTGTACTTGATCGAGCGCGCGAAGAATCTCCCGCCGGTCTGATTCTGGCACGCTGCTTTGCACCCAACCGACAGCTGCTTTCCTTACGCCTCGTGTAACTTCGGCAACTTCATGCTGCAAGCCGGACGGGTAGACTACCATGTCGCCGAGTTCGTACTTCACTTTGATCTCATCATCAAGAACGTTTGCGACCAGCTCTCCGCCGTCGTACTCATCTGGTGACGACAGAAAAATCGTGAAAGATAAATCGCTGCGTACTGCACCGTGCTTGCTCCAATTGACCGGTGCGTCAGTGTGGGAGCCGTATTGCATGCCGACTTCATAGCGGGAAAAAGTAATGCTTGAAACTCTCAGGGGATATGCGTATGCCTTAAACTCATCATTGGAAGATAGGATGCGGTGAACAAACTGGTTAGCCGCTCCGCCACGTGGGTCGGTTTGATCGAGCTGAAGGTTTGACTTAATTGAGTGACCTGGATCCACGACGGTGAAGGAGCCGTCGACAAAGCGCCCTTCGTCAAACAGGCGTTGTAGTTCTATCAAATCATTTCCCGCCACTAGCTTACGAATGCGATACATCGGTTCACTCCACGGAACCAGCGATAATCGCCAGACTCCTTACTCGGATTATAGAACGGGGAGTAGGGGTAGTGGGGAAATGACCCCAACTCCCGGTACGGCTGCTATCATGGAGGAATAGCGGCTTAGAAGAGCAACTCGAGTCATAGCATGCGTATTAATCATCAGAAAGGCTACGCCGAAGGTCCTTTTGGCCAGCTTCACTACATGACGGCCGGGGAGGGCAAACCCCTGGTGCTGGTGCATCAGTCACCCGATTCCATGGTCCAATTCGAGCCCGTTATGTCGCTATTGGCTAGTCAGGGGCTTCAGGCCATTGCGGTGGATATCCCGGGTTACGGGATGTCCGATACACCGGATCATCCACCGAGCATTGCCGAGTACGCGCGGATCGTTCCGGCGATTCTTGATCATTTTGGTTTGGAGCGGGCGAGTCTGCTGGGGCATCACACGGGCGCCTTAATCGTCACCGAAGCCGCTCTGCTATATCCCGAGCGAGTAGACAAGCTGATTCTCAATGGGCCCTTGCCGTTGGAGGACCAAGAGCGCGCCTATTTCAAAGAGATGATGAGTGCCGAAAAATCGTGGGGGCCTAAATGGGATGGTAGTCACTTTGCGGAGCAGTGGGCGTTTCGATTCAATGCTCAGCCGGAGTGGTCCGATCTGCAGGCCTTTAATACGCACTTCGTCCACGGTTTGCTGGCGGGTGACAAGGTTTGGTATGCGCACGATGCGGTAATGGACTATCACCATGAAGAGGCCATCCCGAGAATTCAGCATGCATGTTTGGTTTTAGCCAATACCGGTGATGCAATTTATGCGCAGTCTCAGCGGACAATACAGATGCGTCCCGACTTTGTGTATGCGGAGCTCCAAGGCGGCACCATTGATGTGATCGACGAGCAGCCTAAAGAATGGTCAGAAGCCGTGGCGGCGTTTCTCAGGGCTTGATGTGTCCGCGCTGGGCGGCGCGCGGCTTTTAAAACCTCCTGATTGCGGCACGATTTCATCATGGACCGACGGTCTCCAGCTTATGGAAAGCGGGCAAGCAGCCAAGGCAATGCTAGAATGCCGCCTCATTTTACGAACCAAAAAACACCGAGAAGCATCCCATGGCAGGTCCTCTTTCAGGTATCAAGATTCTTGAGCTCACCAGCGTCGTCCTAGGCCCCTGGGCCTGTCAGATACTGGCCGACATGGGGGCCGAAGTGATCAAGGTTGAGCCACCCCATGGCGACAGTAATCGCAGCCTGGGCGCGTCGCGGAATGCCGGCATGGCGGCTCTGTACTTGACTTGCAATCGGAATAAGCGCGATATCGTTCTCGATCTTAAGCAGCCTTCTGCGCGCGATGCTCTGCTGAAGATTGCCAAAGATGTCGATGTGGTCATACACAACAATCGACCGCAAGTGATGACCAAACTAGGTCTCACCTATGAAGACTTTAAGCAAGTTAATGAGAAAATTATCTATTGCGGCAGCTATGGTTATGGCAAGGACGGCCCCTATGGGGCCAAGGGTGCTTTGGACGATTCCATTCAATCCGCGGCGGGTGTCGCAGCATTGACTGAAATGGTGCTTGGCGAACCCCGCTATTTGCCGACGGTGGTGGCAGACAAGACCACGGCCATGGCAGTGGTCTACGCAGTTAGCGCGGCCTTGTTTGCGCGGGAACGCAGCGGCCAGGGGCAGGAAATCGAGGTGCCCATGTACGAGCACATGGTGTACTTCGTGATGGCCGAGCACCTATGGGGTATGACCTTTGAGCCGCCCATTGGCACGCCCGGCTACGAGCGGCTCATGAGTCATCATCGCAAGCCATATAAAACTAAGGATGGCTACATTGCGATCCTGCCTTATATGAACAAGCATTGGGAGATTTTTTGCCGCAAAGTTGGGCGTGAAGATTTGCTAACGGATCCGCGGTTTACGACCCTGGCGAACCGTGTGAAGAACATCGACGATACCTATCAAGAAACCGGCAAGATCATGGCCACCAAAACCACTGGTGAATGGATTGATCTGTTTGGCGACACCAGCGTGCCGACGATCGTCATGAATACCCTAGAGAGTTTAAAGGATGACCCGCATTTGAATGCCGTGGGTTTTTGGCAAGACATGGATCACCCTACCGAAGGGCCTATCCGAATGACCCGCTTTCCCGTTAACTTTTCCGAGACACCGGCCGACGTGCGCCGCCATGCACCCATTCTAGGCGAGCACAGCGCGGAAATTCTGCGCGAAGCAGGCCTAAGCCAGCAAGAAATTGATGCCTTGGTGGCTAGCGGCGCTACCCTCACGCCTTAACTCAGCCCATAGATTCGCAAGCTATTGTCCCGCATCAGCTTGCGCCGTACCACGGGTTTTAGCCCTAAATTATCAATATCTTCCACCGTGCGTTTAAAGGGTAGCACCGGGAAGTCGGTACCAAAAATCACCTTGTCCTGACCGAAACTGTTGATGTAATGGGTAAAGCTGGCTGGCCAATACTTGGGCCGGTGTGCATCGCACCCGATAAAGACGTTCTTGTGTTTCCAGGCCATGGCAATCATTTCGTCGTGCCATGGAATACCCACGTGAATACCAATTAGCTTCAACTCCGGGAAGTCGCAAGCCACCGGATCTAGCGAAATAGGTCGCCCTACACTTTGACAAGGAAAATCTTGTGAATAGATCATCGACTGCCCCACCTGCATTTGAATCGGTACACCGAGTTCCCAACATTTCGCGTAGAAGGGGTAGTACTTGCGGTGGTCGGGTGCTAGGTCAAACCAATGAGGATATAGGTGGGCACCAACGAAACCCATATTCGTAATTGCGTCTTCAAAGGCTTTGACGCCCTTCATGCCATCAAAGGGATCAATGCCGGCAAGTCCGTAAAAGCGATCGGGATACTGCTCGCAGGCCTTGGCAACGACCTCGTAAGGCATGTGATAACAACCGGGGAGACCCGGCCTGCCACTGTGCGCTGCAATGAGAAACGCCTTCTCGATATCTGCCTCATCGAGCATGGCGAGCATTCTTTCCAGGCTAATAGCGGCGTCAACCATGCCTTTATCGGCATTCATTTTGCCCGAGAAAAAATCAGTGCCCCAGTTGGGTCGCTGCCGAAGCGCCTCGTCGGTCCAGATATTAACGACGGCGTCGATAGATTTGTAATCGTATGATTTATCAGTCATTTTTTCGGTTTCCGGTGGGGCTCGAAGGCTCCTGCGTCTTTGAAGTGCGGGAAAGATAGCAGAAATTAAGTCACCAGTTGTGGGGCAATAAGGGGACTGTGGCCTTAATTCGCGTTGCGTCAGTGATTAGAGTCGCTAAAGCGTGTCGAACTTAGGTCGGCGTACCTTAGTCTCCCTTACCGTCGTCGTCCCCATTCCGTTTATCTGCATGATCGGTTAAATTTGCAGCGTCTGAGGGGTGGCCTTGGTGGGCCTGAGATCCGTTGTGGAAACCCTTTGAACCTGATCCGGTTAGTGCCGGCGTAGGAACAGCACTGTCGATTTTTCCCCGCGTCCATCGCTACCGGGTCTCTAACCAGTAAAGTTGTGAGAGATCCGCACCATGAAAGTTTATCGTTTCGCATTGCCAATGCTGCTCAGCTTCATCGGTCCGCAGGCTTGGGCCCTTGAGCCTTCCATGGACGAGATTGTCGTATCCGGATATCACTCACTCACGCAGGGCGAGCTTGATACCAGTATTAGCTTGCTTGACCGAACGGCCATCGAAGCGGCCGCCTTGTCGAATTTTGAACAACTGATACCGTTAGTACCTAATATGAATTTTTCGGGTGAAGGGTCGCGAGCGCGTTACTTTCAGCTACGCGGCATCGGCGAGCGTGAGCAATACGAAGGCGCGCCCAATTCATCCACGGGGTTTATCGTCGATGACATCGACTTGTCTGGTATAGGTGGCACCATAGCCAGTTTCGATCTTGAGCAAGTTGAAGTGCTGCGCGGCCCGCAAAGCGCGCGTTACGGTTCAAGCGCTCTAGCCGGCATGGTCTATGTTCAAACCGCGATGCCCGAACCAGAGTTTTCGGCGCGGGCGGAAGTCACTGCCGGGAGTGCTGAGACCCGCGCTGCTGGCTTGGCCGTGGGCGGTGCCTTGCATGACAAGCTCACCGGTCGCCTGTCCGTGTATCAGTATGGCGACGGTGGTTTTCGTCGCAATGCTTTTCTCGGCCGCGATGATACGAATAAGCGTAAAGAGCGCACTCTGCGCGGCAAATTAAATTGGAATATCGGCCATGAATGGCAAGCTTTGCTGGCGGCGGTGTATCTAGATTTTTCTAACGGCTACGACGCATTTTCGCTGAACAATGCTGATCTGACCCACTCGGATGAGCCGGGTGTCGATGGGCAGGAGACCAAGGCCGCTTCATTACGCGTTAGTGGTCCGTGGCAAGACTGGGCGGAAATCGTCAGCATATCCAGTGTTGCACATACCAATATAGAATTTGCCTACGATGGAGATTGGGTCAATGAAGCGTTCTGGTTGCCCGTTATCTACGACTTTCGCTATCGCAATCCGCGTGATCGCGAGAGTGTAAGCCAAGAGATCCGCTGGGTGTCGCGTCCCAGCGGGCGGCTCTTTCGTGGCAGCACTGATTGGGTTGCCGGTTTGTATGGCCGGCGCTTGCGAGAAGACAATCAGATTGACAGTACCGGTGACTACATTGAGGCCGCGGTGGGCTGTGATCCTGGCTTCTGTGTCACTGATCGTCAGATTGCGAGCCGCTATCGCGCGGATAATTTTGCGATGTTCTTTGGCATCGATACGCGGCTAAGCTGGGGGTTTGATTTCTCCGCGGGGCTTCGTGCTGAGCATTGGGACGCTGACTATGCTGACAACTGGCTAGATAGCGGTGTGTTCGGCGGCCCGGTTAGTGCTCGTAACAACTTCGCGCCCAGTGAGAACATGATCGGCGGTCATATTGCCTTGAGTTATCAGTGGACAGATGGAATCCGCAGCTACGCTCGCATTGCCCGAGGTTTCAAAGCGGGAGGTTTTAATCCCTCCTTGGCATCACTGGGTGCGTTGCCCAATGCACCGGGGCCGGAGTTCGTCACCTACGCACCCGAGTATATGTGGAACTATGAATTGGGTACCCGTGCCCAGTCGCAGGATGGCGCATTAGTCGGCGATTTAACGATTTTCTACATGGATCGCGATGATGCTCAGCTTAGCCAGTCGGAGCAGACGGATTTGACGGATCCCAATACCTTTGTTTTTGTCACCGGCAATGGCGCGGCGAGCGTTTATGGCTTGGAAGCCTCCCTGCAGTGGCGGCTGGACGAGAGCTGGCAATTGGAGGGGGCGCTGGGCCTACTCGATTCTGAGATCGATGCCTGGCCGGTGCGTCAGGCCGTTGTGGGCCGCGAACTCGCGCATGCGCCAAACTACACGCTCAGCATGAGCGTGAGTTGGATAGGGTCAGGTGGCTGGTTTGCCCACCTTGATGGTAGCGCCGTTGACGGTTTCTACTTCGATATTAGCCACGATCAAAAATCCAGTGACTATTGGCTGGCCAATATTCGCATTGGCAAACGTTGGGATGCTTGGTCGGTCGCCTTATGGGGCCGAAACCTATTCGACCAAGACTATGCCACTCGCGGATTCTATTTCGGTAATGAGCCACCCGCATTTGCGCAGCGTCTGTACACGAAGTTCGGTGATCCGCGGCAATTAGGGATCAGCCTTGCCTATCAATATTAGCCTCGCAAAGGAGAACATCATTAGAATCACAGCAGAGATCAGTCTGTACCCGCTGAATGAGAACTTTGTCGCGGATATTCGCGAGTTTGTTCAGCTATTGCGTGAACAGTTGGGTATCGAGCTAATTACGAACCAAATGAGTACCCAGTTGACCGGCGAATACGATGCCGTCACCGGCGCGGTACAACGCTGCATGCGTCAAAGCATGGAGCGCCATGGCACGATGGTATTCGTCGTGAAATATTTGAACGCGGATCTTGAGATTGCCAGCGAACCGCAGATTTGAGCAGCCATCGCCAAGAAATGGCTTTTTATAGCGAACTGCAACGAGATGTCTAGTCCAGTATTGCACTACGGCCGGGATCTGGTCGCCAGCGGTTACGAGCTTGTCTGGCTGCCAGTGTTGGTATCTACCCCATCGCCCGACGGTTCATCGGTGCCTGCCGCAGGCATGCCGCGACTACTGACCCCAGCACGGGCGGCCTAGTCGGGTAGTCGCCTTTAAGTGCTTACCGAAAATTGACATCTACCTGGGAAATAGCGGCTGTTGCCTTGGCCTTGCTGTACCTGGTATTGGCAATACGGCAGAACATTTGGTGCTGGGCCGCGGCCATTGGTAGTACCGTGATCTACTTGTTTGTCATGTACAAGGCGGCACTATATATGGAGTCTGCATTGCAGATTTTCTATTTGGGCATGGCATTTTTTGGATGGTGGTCATGGCGCGTTAGTGCCGCGTCCGCGGAATCCATCGTTTCATCTACTGCCGGCCAAGCGGCGAAATCTGCCGGTCACGGCCTTGAATCAACGCTCCTCAAAGTCCATACGCGGCCCTGGCGGTTTCACGCCACGATGGTATCCATTATCTTGTTCTTGACAGCGAGCAGTGGTTTCTTGCTATCTCGCTTCACGGATGCCGCACTGCCCTTTGCCGACGCCCTTACCACCTGGGCGGCCATTGTAGCGACTTATATGGTGGCCAAGAAAATACTGGAGAATTGGTTCTACTGGTTTGTGATCGATACGCTGTCGGTTTTTCTCTACGTCAATCGTGGTCTGTATCTAACGGCGGCGCTTTTCGTCGTGTATTTGGTTTTGATCGTAATCGGTTACCGTGCATGGAAACGCAGCATGGTCAGCGGCGTTGCCATGCCAGCGTAGCTTGAGGCCGGAAGCCACTTGGATTCTCGCGCTGCCGATCATTAGCCATAATCTTGCGTCCCCGCTCCAGGAATGCCCATTTCGTGCTCCAGCGACTTGTTCGGATCATTTGACTGTGCGAGCCTTGCTCAGCTTTTCAGGGCGGATGGCCATTTATGACCAAAGCGAACATCCACTTAATCGCAGCAGCGCGACCTAATTTCATGAAGGTCGCACCCCTCTATCATGCACTGGTTGCGGCGCCGGGCTTCGGCGTGCAATTGGTGCATACCGGTCAGCACTACGATGCGAACATGTCGGACGCTTTTTTCGCGGATCTCGGTTTGCCGGAGCCGCAGTTTCATCTAGGTGTGGGCAGCGGCAGTCACGCTGAGCAAACCGGGCGCACGATGATCGAATACGAAAAGGTTTGCTTGGCCGAACAGCCTGATTGTGTCGTTGTCGTGGGCGATGTAAATGCCACGGTGGCGGTAGCCCTGGTTTGTACAAAGTTGCAGGTGCCCATTGTGCACTTAGAAGCAGGCTTGCGCAGCAGGGATCGAAGCATGCCGGAAGAAATGAATCGTCTGGTGACTGATGCCGTGGCGGACTTGTTGTGGACGCCATCACCCGATGGGGATGAAAATCTTCTGGCGGAAGGCATTCCGGCGAATAAGATCGACCGCGTGGGTAACATCATGCTGGATTCCTTCGAGATGCTCCGCGAGAAGATCGATGCGGATAAGACACGCG
The DNA here is from genome assembly GCA_965221985.1 of Gammaproteobacteria bacterium. Taxonomy (GTDB): domain Bacteria; phylum Pseudomonadota; class Gammaproteobacteria; order Steroidobacterales; genus J054. Next base: position 3,301,018 of record OZ244928.1, on the reverse strand, counting down.
ATGAATTGGGTTTGACGATCAAGGACTATGGAATCGTGACCTTGCATCGGCCGGCAAATGTTGATGACGCAAGTGTTTTGGCGGCGCTGGTCGATCAGCTTGTTGAGGCGGCAAAAAATATTACTCTGGTATTTCCCGTGCACCCGCGAACGCGGGCGCGACTGGAGGCGACTCACCTGATTGATCGCCTGTCAGCCGATGCAAATATCCGCTTGATCGAGCCACTAGGCTACATCCAGTTCATGAATTTAGTGACCACATCCAGCGTGGCGATCACCGACTCGGGGGGGCTTCAGGAGGAAGCCACCTACCTCGGCATCCCGTGCATCACGCTGCGACCCAATACGGAGCGGCCCATCACCATCACCGAGGGTACCAATCAATTGGCAGAGCCCGCGGAGCTGGGCGGTCGTCTGACCCGGGTGTTTTCAGGTCAGTGGGCCACCGGTCGCAAACCTGCCCTTTGGGATGGCCGAACGGCCGACCGTTGCGTGGAGAGTTTGCGCCGGTTCTTGGATTCTCATGAGCGGCGCTAGAGCACTAGAGGATCGCCTGATTGCGTATCCAGCCTTGGCATTGGTCAGCCACGCGGACGCCGTCACCGAATAGCACAAAAACGCGATATGCTATGTCTTTACAAATATTGCATCGTCGGTTGTGCATTAACTGAAAGCGTCACTAGACAAGCGCTGCGTGCTGTTGCGGACGGTCAATACTCACTAAAGACAGACTTGGCGCTTCGTTCTTAATTAACCCCTATGGGGATTTCTGCACTATGAAAGCTCAAGTATTTATTTTTCTTGTCGTCGCGGTCTTATTCGTGCCAGCCTGCGGCACGCCCGAGCAACGGGCGGCCGATCACCTGGTAAAGGCTGAAGAACTGCTGGCCAGCGGCGATATCGTCAAGGCCAAGCTAGAGGCGCAAAATGCTGCGCAAATTGAGCCACGCAACGCCAAGGCGCGCATGTTGTTGGCGGAGATGGCGGAGCAAGAGGGGGATGTCCGCGCTGCTGTGGGTCACTTGCTCGTGGCCATAGATTCAGATCCGGATTTGCTTGATGCGCGTGTGCGCCTGGGGAATTTTTACTTCTTGGGCCGCGCTACCGAGCAAGCGGTTGAACAGGCGGCAAAGGCGATGGAGTTGGCGCCGGATGATCCGAAAGTCCGGCTACTGAATGCGCGGGTCAAGTTTTTGCAAGGCGATCGCGATGCCGCGGCCACTGAAACGGAGGCGGCCTTGGCCGCCGATCCGGCCTTGGTGGATGCCATCATGTTTAAGGCGGGCTTGGCCGGCGAGCAAGAGAAATGGGAAGAAGCTTTTGCGATTGTTCAAAACGGCTTATCTCAGGTTGCCGCGGAAGACTCTCAGCCACTGCGTCAATTTCGCGTTCAGCTCATGCGTCGCACAGGTCGGCAAGATGAAGTCGAAGCTGAAATATTGAAGCTCATCGAAGACTTTCCAGACGAGGAGGCTTATCAGTACGCGCTAGTGCAGTACTACATGCAAGAGGATGAAGCCGAGAAGGCTGAAGCTCTGATGCGTCGGATTGCCGCGAAGGATCCGGCCGACACTGAACGGCAACTTAACCTCGCCCGCTATTTGGCCAACGCGAAAGGCTTCGAAGCGACGGAAGAGTTTCTGGCCTCTGCTGTCGCCGCGCAGCCAGAAGCCTTATCGCTGCGGGCCGCGCTAGGCCGATTATATGAGTCCAATAAACTGGTCGATAAGGCAAGGACTGTGTATCGCGAAGTGGTGGCGCAGGCACCGCGGAGCGAAGAAGGCTTTAACGTCCGCAATCGATTGGTGTCGATGCACATTGCCGCGGAGGAACTCGATGAGGCGCGCGAGGCCGTGGACGCAATCTTGACGGATGCGCCCGACAATACAGGCGCGCTACTCTATCGCGCCGCTTTTGCGTATGTCGATCAGGATTTCGACGTGGCAATCGCTGACTTGCGGGTGCTACTGCGTAAAGAAGAGGCGTCTGAGCCCGGATTGCTTTTGCTGGCGCGCTCCTATGTTCGCTCCGGTGATACAGCTTTGGCGCAAGACGCCTATCGCAGATTGCTGGCCATTAATCCCAAGCATTCTCAGGCTCCGGGAGAACTGGCGAATTTGCTCGCACGCCAGGGTGACGCGGCCGAAGCGGAATCTGTATTGCGCGCGCGCTTGGAAGTAGACCCTGAAGATTCCGGTGCTGCCTCGGGTCTGGTTCAGACATTGCTTGCGCAGCAAGATCTTGACGCCGCGGAGGCTGAGGCGCGCAGGCTGGTGGAAATGAACGAGAAAAATGCCCTGGCACAGTTCCAGCTAGGCCGGGTGATGCAGGCTAAAGAATCACCTGCGGAAGCCATCGCCGCGTATAAGGCGACATTGGCTGAGAACCCTCGCGCGACGGGCGCGCTACAGGGATTGGCCAGCGTATTGCTGCAGAACGGTCGCGGCACAGAAGCCTTGAGCTTTTTGCAGCAGCATCGCCGGGAGAACCCTGATCTGATCGACGCGCGGTTTATTGAAGCTGCGGTTCACGCGCAGCTAGGCGATAAAAATGCGGCGCGGCAGGGCTACGAGGATGTTTTGGCCGAGTCTCCCAAGGCTGTGCGTGCCTATACGGCCTTGGCGGGACTTGAAGATGAGTTAGCCGAGCGTATCAAAATCTTAGAGCGCGGCTTTAATGCTATACCCAACAGCGCCCAAATCGGCTTGGTACTAGCTTCCTCCTTAGAGCGCGATAGGCGTTGGGAAGAGTCTATTGCTGTCTATGAGAAATTACTGGCGGCGAATCCGGAGAACATGATCTCAGTCAATAATCTGGCCGCACTTTTACTTGACCGGCGAAATGACACGGCAAGCCATGAGCGCGCTATGGAGTTGGCCTTAAAATTAAGTGAAAACGACCAGCCACCATTGCTTGATACGGTCGGCTGGGCTTACTACCGCAATAACGACTACGTCAATGCTGTGCGCTATCTAGAGCGAGCCGTAGCCGGTGCCAGCGACGTACCGATTCTTCGCTACCATCTCGGCATGGCTTACGCGGCGAACAACAATCCAGTGGGCGCCAAGCAGGCGTTGGAGCGGGCGATCGCCGATGCAAAGACGGACTTTGATGGCATTGAAGAAGCGAGAGCAAAGTTGGCTGAGCTGTAAGCGGTTGCGCAGCAATTCTGCACCACCAAAGTGGTTAATCCGCCGTTATTTTGCCAGACTTGTTAGCATTCAAGGCGGTTGTTTTGCATGGTGAAGTTGGCGGAATACATGCGGGTCGGAAATAGCCGCATGGTTGCTTAACTATAAAGGTTCTAGCATCGGCGCATGTCGCTTATCCGCGCGGGTACGGCGCGTATTGTTTTATTAGCTCGTCATTATTCTTAGCGTTAGACACTAGTGATCGCTGCTAAGCTTACTTCGTCGAAACTTCTGCTCGCTGGGCAATGTTCCGCGACAAGAAGCTTAGGTTATAGCTTTGTAAGGCGCGACTTAGGAGGTCGCGCGTCTCTCGCCGAGCGGACGCGTTCATGAGTATTGAATATTGTTTGCTGGGCCCTATAAGCTCGTGCGCGGCATCCGCTATCCACGCCGAGCGAGCGATTCCCCATGATGCCTAGTGGCCCATTACCCGATTGGTCAGCTTTACGCGGCGCGCGAATCCTTAGACAGTTTTCTTCTGGTCCCGTCGTTGACTCCTGGCTGGTGGAACTTGCGAACGAGCTTTGTGTGCTGCGTATTGATCGTCCCATGGCCCGCGATTTAGGTTTGGATCGTGCAAGCGAATTACAGGTATTGAATCTTGTTGCCGAAACGGGAATGGCTCCAAAGGTCATTGCGGCTAGTCCATCCTTGGGTTACTTGCTTTTAGAGTATGTGCCAGGCATCGGCATGGCGCCGAGCGATATTCGGCAGCCGGTAAATTTACAAGCGGTCGCCGGTTTGTTGGCGAGACTGCATCGGCTCACCATCAGCAGTTCACCAGTGAAAGCTTTCGCCGACGTCAGCCTTATCAAGTCCTTGCAGCTAACGGAGGCCGCGAAGCGCTATGCGAAGCTGGCACAACAAGCCACGGCAAAGGAGATCCTGCCGCAGATTGACAGCGAGTTGGGCAAGCTCGACGCCTTTAGCGCTGATTTAGTGGTTTGTCACCACGATTGCCACCCAGGCAATATCCTATTTGCGACAAACAAGGCACCACGGCTCATCGACTGGGAATATGCAGCACTGGGCAACGCGCACTTCGATCTCGCCGTTTTTATCAGTGGGGCGCAACTCGACCCATCGGATACGGATCATTTCTTGACGGCCTATTCGCTAGCCGGTGGATCGGTGGACCTGGTTGCCCTTGGCCATTGGCAGAAGATCCAGCGCTGCATAGGCAGGCTCTGGGAATGCGCGGTTAGAAGGAGGCTTGCCGAAATTCAAGGCAAGCGATAAGCCAGCGCTTGAGCGTTGGTCCCCGGAAACACTCATCCATAGATCTTTTCGGGTTGCCTTGCCGCACACCTGTCGCGCATTTCCAGCAAAGTTTTCACGGCAACAAGATCCGGTAGGGCGCTTCTCACGTCGTTTTTCGGCCGATCAGCAGAGAAATTGCCCAATTCTTGAAATAAAAATTTCGGGTTTAGTTCCCAAGCCCACTTAAGACCCCTCTCTAAATCCATGTGTTTACGCAAGAAATCTCCGCAAAAGTCGGCAATATTTACATAATATAAACGCTTGATTCTGCGTAGTTTTTCTGTATCATTGGTTTCGCGTCATCGGGGCCCGCCGGGGAACTGGGTCGATCAAAGTCAGCAAACCGGCGGGTTTTCCATTCTAGAACATTGATAAATAGATATTTATTAGTTCCTAGGGCAAGTTTGCGATCCGCTAGTTAATAGGAATTTGACGATCCGGAGCTACATTTTTAATAGCAATTGATGACGTAATTGTTCGCAGACTTTTTAAGGGGATCGTATGCGAAGTTACGCACTAAGTGATTTGGAAGAGATGTCGGCGCTCTCGCGACGCACCATTTCCGATTACGTATCTAAGGGGCTGCTAAACGGTCCTTCCCACCGCGGTCGCGGTGCCAGGTATTCCCAGCGCGATTTGGACGCGCTGCGCGTTATTCCACTGGTTCGGACGCTAATGAAGGAAGAATTTCCCAGCCTGGGATCGATTCGCACATTTCTCAGGCGCTTATCGCCGTCTGAACTGCACCAGCTAGCCCGGCTTCAAAATGAGCTCGCCTTCGAGATCGAGGTGCGGCGACTCAGGGTGCTGAACCGATTGAAGGCATTTTCGCCAGCCACCGCGCCGGAAAGAATTCGCGACGCGCTGGAAGCGCTAACGCCAGAGCAGATTCGCGGCGTTGATCGTGGGAACTTTCAGGTGGGTTCCCTGCTGAATTTGGACTGGCTGACGGACGATATATCGGCGGGTTCGCCGAATTTCCATCAAAGCAATGGTGCGGGCCATTCAGCCCCAATCGCGTCAGCAAGCCATGAATCCATAGACCGTGGAGTTACACCGGCTGCTCGCGACGAGGGTAGCGATGGCAGCTGGGCTCGTTTTGGCGACTCTACGGTGCAAATTCGTGTTGATAAGCAGGCCCTAATGGATCGCGATGCGCATGGCCGTATCTCCGCGGCCATTAAGGATTTCACCGTTCGTCTGGAGGAGGCGCTAAAGGAATACGAATAGCAGATAAGCAACGGTCTTGCACTGCGATTCTGTGGCTTTCCGCCCTATTGACCGGTGGCAGTGAGCGGAACAGGCAAGGCTAACTGGACTGTTGCGTAGCACCAAGAAATTTAGGCGTCGCGCCGCGGAAATAAGTGGCACGGCGAATAAACGCGATGTTCTCTGTACGCGGGGCATCGCGCGCAGACAGATCATGGGTGGTGGGTGAGTCATCCGCGCCAATGATGCGTGCGACAAAGTGCCTGTCTTTAGCTGGCCGGTAGCCCCATGGGGTGTTTGAGCGGATTAGTCCAAAAGGAAGGTGCTTGATTGAGGGGAAGGCGTCGTGAGGCGCCATTGGCATAAGTTAGGAGATCACATAGTGAAACTTAGAGCAGAAAGAAAGGGGCTATCACTAGCCCTGATAACAATGATGGCGAGTATGTTCGTGGTCACGTCGGCAAACGCCTTGGTCCTGGATTTTGAGGACTTCTCGGCGGGCAGCATCATGAGCAACCAATACGATGGCGTGACCATTAGCGGTAACGGCAGCAGTAGTGGCGCGCCAGATGTCGCAGTCGTTTTTGATACGGGCAACCCAACCGGTGGTGACGACGATTTGGCGGGACCTTTTTCCACCAGCAATGCGTCGCTTTCCAACGACTATGATCCCGGTAACGTGCTCATCCTGCAGGAAAATGCACCCTGCGGTGACACGAGTTGCGATGAGCCTGATGATGACGCCAACGGTGGCCGATTCAGCTTTCAATTCGACGGGCCGGTGACCATTAATTCCATCGATTTCTTCGATATCGAAGAGAACGAAGTGGGTGGTGAGGTGCGGGCCTTTGCCATGGCTTTTGTCGCACTGGATTCCGACGGAGATCCCATCGACATGTGGACGGTGCCATCGACCGGCGGCGACAACACTTGGGATCGCTTGATTCTTGAAGGTGCAGTAGACGTTGGCCGTCTGGACGTCATTCTGTGGGGGTCGGGTGCTATCGATAACATCGATTTTTCCACCGCCGTGATACCGGTACCCGCCTCGGTTTGGTTGTTCGGCAGTGCATTGGGCTTGCTAGCCGGCGTCCGGCGCCGCCTGGCTGCCCCCGCTTAGTAGCCGCGCGACATACAAGGGTCTGATCTGCCCTAAGTAGATTCCCGGGGGCCGGGCAGTGTAGACTGCCCGGCCCCCGGGATCGTCGTGTCTTAAAATACGGATCGCAGGAGATTCACCGCGAGCTAGCGGTTATTTATCGATTTTATGTGCAACCGTCACAGAATTGTTACGCGGCAGCGCGTTATAATTCGAGCTTATTACAATAACTACCTGACCCTGAAGGGGTTCTTCTGATATACCCATGGTTGACGAAAGGGAATTTCTAGTCGACGAGGGCAAAGGCCTGGGGGACTTTCTCGCCGCGTTAAAGCGCCGCCGCTGGCTAGGCCTGTTGACAGCAGCGGCGGTATTTATTGCAGGTGCTCTAGCCATCCTGTTTTGGCCCACCTTGTACACCTCGACGGCGGTGGTGCTGATTGAAGAGCCAGAGGTTCCTCAAGAACTGGTTCAGACGACCGTCACTACCTTTGCTGCTCAACAGATTCAGCTGATCAACCAGCGAGTGATGACCCGCTCCAACTTGGCTGGGATTATTGAAAAGTTCGATTTGTACGCCGAAAAGCGCAAGCATTTGCCTACATTGATGCTGACCGAGGATGTCGAAGAAAGCATCAATATGGACTTGATTAACGTTGAATTGAACGATCCGACGTCGAATCGCCCCGCTTTGAGCACCATTGCCTTCACCATTGGTTTCGAGCACGACGATCAGAAAATCGCGCAGCAGGTTGCAAACGATCTAGTGTCCTTGTATCTCGAAGAGAACGTTCGTTCCCGCACGGTACAAACGGCCGAGACAAGTGAGTTCTTGACTGAAGAAGTCGAGCGCCTCGACCAGGAAGTCAAAGATTTGGAAGCAAAAATTGCTCGCTTCAAAGAGCTAAACAACGACAGTCTGCCGCAGCTCAGTCAACTCAATAGCCAGATCATTCAGCGCACCGAGGATCAATTGCTGGAAATCAATCGGCAGATACGGTCCATTGAAGAAAGCCGTGTTCTCTTGCAGGCGCAGCTTGCACAGGTTGATCGTACGGCCCCGACCATACTGGCGGACGGTCGCGCGGTGGTGTCACCCACTGACCAGCTCAAAGCACTGCAAACGCAGCTCGCCATGCTGGAGGGCAAGTACAGCCCTAGTCATCCGGATGTGATGCGGGCGCGTCGCGAAGTCGAAGCTTTGCAACAACAAACGGGTATCACAGCCGACCTAAGTCAGACCGCGCCGGCCCTGGCGGATGCGAAGTCGCGTTTGGCGAGAGCCCGCGAAACTTACAGTGCGGAACATCCAGAAGTTAAGCGCCTAGAGCGCGAAGTTGCCTCTTTGGAACTAGCTACGATTGAGCGGGGCGATAGCATTGATTCAGCCGTTATCCCCGATAATCCGGCGTACATTCAAATTACGGCTCAGCTCAACAGCTTGACGGCTGAGGAGAACTCGCTGCGTACTCAAGCTGGTCAGCTGCGCGCGAGGATTTCCAGCATTGAGCAGAACATGCTGGCCGCGCCGCAAGTGGAGCAAGAGCTTATTGGGCTTCAACGTGAATTAGCAACGGCTACCCAGCGATACGTAGCCATGCGCGAACGGCAGTTCGGCGCCGAAATGGGCCAGGCATTGGAATCTCAGTCCAAAGGTGAACGCTTCGTGCTGGTTGAGCCGCCTAATTTTCCCCTGCAGCCGTCGAGTCCAAACCGCCCGGCATTGCTATTGTTGCTATTGGTTTTGGCGCCGGCGATCGGTGTGGGCATCATTCAATTGAAAGAGGCCATGGATGATTCGGTTTGGGTCGGCAAAGATTTGGAGTCTCTGCTGGGCATGCCGCCGATCGCGGAAATTCCAATGATCATGACTCGGCAAGAGGCGGCGCGTCACCGCAGCCTGCGAATCGCCGCCTGGGCCGGTGTTCCGGTAACAATGATTTGCCTGGTCTTGGTGGTGCACTTTGCTTACCGGCCATTGGATATTCTCTGGTACTCGGTAGTTCGCCAGCTGGGCCTGTAGGGACGTAGGGCATGGAACATATTCGAAAAGCGCTAGAGCAGGCCGAACGCGAACGCGCCGAATCACTGAAGCAGTCGACTGAGCCACCGGCACTGAATGATTCTATCAACGCCGGTGATGAGGTTTTGCCGGCGGCTGCGAACAATGGGGCGAACGTCACGCCTGTGGCAGCTGAGGTGCATCCGCAACGCAACAAAGTTGTCGATATTGATGCGGATGTCTTTGAGCGCAATCGGCTAGTCGCCGCGCTGCCAAAGCACCCCCTGGCCGATTCGTACCGTATGCTGCGAACGCGAGTCTTGCAGCAGATGCGCGGCAATGGCTGGTCGACACTGGCCATAACAAGTGCGGGGATTAACTCTGGAAAGACGCTGACAGCCATCAATTTGGCCATTAGCCTGGCGCGCGAAGTCTCAAGCACCGTTCTGCTTGTCGACTTGGACTTACGCAGTCCCAGTATCCATGAATACTTCGAATATGTCCCCGACGTGGGTATCAGTGACTATTTGAGCGGTGATACGCCCATATCGCAAATGCAGTTCTCGCCCGGCATCGAACGCTTATCGATCTTGCCTGGCCGCGAAAGCATGGAAAATTCCGCGGAGACCATTCGTTCGCCCAAGATGATTAATTTGGTTACCGAGCTCAAGGCTCGTTACTCCGATCGACTAGTCATTTTTGATCTGCCGCCGATGCTGGCTACCGACGATGCTTTGGCGTTCGCACCCTATGTTGATGCCCTGTTAATGGTCGCCGCGGCGGGAACCACAACGCGCGACGATCTACAGCAGTCGCTGGAACTACTCAAAGATGTGCCCGTGATTGGCACGGTGCTTAACAAGAGCCGATCCAAGCCTCGTAAATATTACGGCCGCTAGGGGATATAGGAGCTGTTTCGGCGGTATTGGCATCGATGTACCTCAAGTTCTACGGACTGCGCGAAAAACCCTTTTCCATTCTGCCGGATCCTTCGTATTTATATATGTCGAAGGTGCATAATCGGGCGCTAGTTCTATTGAGGTATAGCCTAATTAGCGGTCAGGGCTTCACTGTACTCAGCGGCGAAATCGGCTCGGGAAAAACAACGCTAGTTAACAAGCTAATAGACGGTTTGGAAGACGATATAAACGTGGGTGTCTTGAGTTTTACGCAGGACAGTCCGGATAGCATCATGGAGTGGGTTGCCATGACCTACGGCCTAGAGTTCGCTGGCAAAAGCGAAGCGGGCGTTTATGACCTATTTCTCAAGTTCTTGATCGACGAGTATGCGGCCGGCCGGAAGGTCGTGCTCATCGTTGACGAGGCGCAGAATATGGGTTTGAAGGGCCTGGAAAAATTACGCATGCTTTCGAATGTTAATGCGCGCAAAGACTATCTGCTCCATATGATTCTTGTTGGGCAGCCTGAACTTCGGACGCTCATAAGAGCACCGCAACTGAAGCAATTGTTACAGCGCATTGCGGTTGCCTATCATTTGGATGCGATGACCGACGATGAAACCGCGGACTATATTCGTCATCGCATAACGACGGCCGGTGGAAATCCTGAGATTTTTAGCGATGAGGCGATGCGCATACTCGTTGCGGCGAGTGATGGTGTGCCGCGAGTGATTAACTCGCTATGTGATTTAGCTCTTGTTTACGGGTACTCTTCCAAGAAGGCATGTATTGATGCCGAAATTGCGCGGAGCGTACTAGATGACCGGATCTCGATGGGATTGGTTACGACGCGGCATCAAGTTGGTGCAGGGCCTTTAGTTCGCGATGGTAAATCTCAGGCGTCTTGAATAGGGCATCCCTCGTGGTCTGAGCCGTTTTGCTAGCGGCAGAATTCTTTGCTGATGAAACGGTCGCTGCTAACTTATGTCTTTTTCTGCTACGGCACATCTGAGCGGCGATTGCTGTCTGTTTTTCATAGATCCTGGAGACCAACGTATCGCCATTCGATGTGCCAATAGCCCTAGCGCAAGGCTGCGATGAGTCTATTCGAACCGCTACATAAGGCAATTCATAGAATAATTCCAGGGTCATTGTTTGTTCATCGGAGGTCCCTGAGAAGGACAGTATTGCGATGGTGGCGAACCTAGATTTTAGGGTAGTAAAATCCTGGTATCGGATCCACAGCTTTTAGTATGGCCAGTTTGGCGAGGAAATGCGGCTTACGCTAGAGCTGTTGTTGCACGACAATAATCTCTCCAGCTGCGATCACGAGCCTCAGGCTAATATTGTCAGTTCAGGTGATTGCTTTATGGACGTCGGGCAACATATATCAACGCCTAGTCCTACGGATTGGCGTTTATGTCTAGCTCGGGTATGACAAAAGATAAGATTTGCTACATTTGCATAAGAGCCATAGCGTCGCTTGAGTTTTTTTGAGTCGGAATAAGGGACTTGTTGATGGCATTCTACGTACACATGGTGTACCGAACATTTTGGTTTTAGCGCTCTTTACACATATCGGCATGACGAGAGCAATAGAAAGCAAGTTCTTGCGCAACATGATGTTTTGGGTGTCACGCGGGCTGAGCAAGTCAAGAAACTCGTGTCTAGATATGTTGGTACCATATTTAGAGCTGTCATCCCATTAAGGATATTTGTAAGCATGGCCACGTGTCGCCCTATGGTCCTGGGCGAACGGAGTAAGGTACATAAGCTGATGGAGGCTGCCGATTCCCGTATCTGCATCCAGCTAGAAAACGCGACGGAATTAGCGGCGGTGGTACCTGATTTCGCCTACAATCATGACAAGCGCCCCTCAATGGCCCCTAGCGACCCCAGATTATGTTGCGAAGCATTTGAATCTTGAGGCATTGGCGGTACGTTATGAGGCGTCTCTTGACCAGGTTTTGCTGGCGAGGGGCCATGCAACGCCGCTAAGAGAATAATAGGAAAAAATTGCGTGAGCGATAACACCAATAAATTGCAACTGTCGAATATCAACTGGCTAGCCGTCGGTATCGGTGTCTTGCTATTGGGCCTTTTGATCGTAGTGTTTTGGGATGGCTTGGCCCTTATGGTCCGGTGGTGGTCGCAGGAGGAGTACAACCACGGCTATTTGATTCCTGTAGTTGCTTTATATCTGTTGTGGTTGCGTGCCGATGACCTGCGAAAGCTCGACTTGCGGGGCTCATGGACCGGGTTGATTTTTGTTGCCGCGGGTCTAGCGGGGCTGATTCTGGGCGAGCTCAGCGCAATTTATACGATTATTCAATATGCATTTCTGCTGACGCTGTTTGGCGTGCTTGTGACGACCATTGGTTGGCAAGGAATGCGTATTGCCTGGGTACCGTTTGTCTATCTCATATTCATGGTGCCGCTACCCAATTTTCTCTACTTTAACTTATCGAGCGAACTTCAACTGATTTCATCGCAGATTGGTGTCGCGGTTATCCGACTTTTCGGAATTAGTGTCTTCCTGGAAGGTAATGTTATAGATCTCGGTGCCTATCAGCTACAGGTTGCCGAGGCCTGTAGTGGTCTACGTTACTTGTTTCCTTTGATGAGCTTCGGCTTTTTGTGTGCCGCCCTTTACAAGGGTCCGTGGTGGCATCGAGCAATAATCTTCCTGTCAGCTATTCCGCTGACTATCGTCATGAATAGTTTTCGTATCGGTGTGATCGGTGTGCTTGTCGAGAATTTTGGCATCGAGCAGGCGGAGGGGTTTCTCCACTACTTCGAGGGTTGGATTGTCTTCATGGTGTGTGTGGCTCTGATGTTTCTAATCATGGCCATCCTTGCTCGGCTCATCGGTCAGAAGTTGATGCATGCCTTTGGCTTGGACGTACCACCGACGGATCATTTCCTATATCTATTGCCGCGGGGGGTGAATGCTCAATTCCTTGCCTGTATTGCTGCATTGGGCATCGGCTTGCTCATCTCAGTTGGTTTACAAGCTCGCGAAGATCTGATTCCCCAGCGGGATAAGTTTTCTACGTTTCCATTGCGAATCCAGAATTGGCGGGGCAAAGATGAGCTTGTCGAACAAATCTATCTCGATACGCTCAAGACCGATGACTATTTGATGGTGAACTTCGTGAGCGATGAGGAACAGGCGCTGGTTAATCTTTGGATTGCTTACTACGCTGCGCAGAAGAAGGGAGCGTCGGTGCATTCACCCAAGGCCTGTTTGCCGGGAGGTGGTTGGCGAATGGAAACATTGACTCAGCCCTTTGTTGAAAGTGTTGGTCCCGATGGCGCTGGGGTCTTTGTGAATCGCGCCGTAATTGCAAAAGGCGAGTCTGTGCAGCTGGTCTACTATTGGTTTGTGGAGCGTGGCCGCATTCAAACCAATGAGTATCTGGTCAAGTGGTTTATTTTTTGGGATGCGTTGACGCGAAATAGGACCGACGGCGCGTTAGTGCGTATCACCACCTACGTCGGTGATCGGGCTAGTATCGACGTTGCTGACAAGCGATTACAAGAGTTCATGCGGGTAATTGATCCGCAGCTCGCCTATTACTTGCCACAGAAAGATGCGAGTTTTGTGAACGCCGATGGTATAGGAGGCAGTCCTCAGGCGAGTTTGCTATCGGACTGGTACTGCTCAGTTTCCTAAGTGTATATATTCGTCCTTGCTGCCACGGGGTTCCTTGTTGGCGCAATCTCCGCGCCGCGCAGATTCGGCGCACTGACGATCGCTTATCGTGATCGCCGGAAGTCCTCCCTAGAAGCCGCAGCATCATTTTCCCGGGGGCTATAGAAACTCCAATTTCCGTTGTGTTAAATCAGCTCGCTTTTCGCAGGATTTAGATCGGAAGTCGTTGGCAGCGGTCTAGCGCGGCCTGAAAAGCGCCTTACGCAAAATTTAGGAACCAGCTATAGGTATCCTCTATACCTTTCTTTAGCGGAATCTTAGCTTTCCAGCCTAAAGATGAAAGCCGTGAGCTATCCAATAGTTTTCTGGGCGCGCCATCGGGATGGTCAGGATTAAAATGTAATCGGCCTCGAAAGCCGACAGCTTCGCTTACGATTTCTGCCAGCTGTGCAATGGTGACGTCGGTTCCTAAACCAACATTGATATGCGATTGCATCGGTTCTGTTGAGTCTCCAAGCTGCTGGGCCGTTAAGCTCATCACATGAAAGCACGCGTCTGCGAGATCGTCTACATGAAGAAACTCACGCCGCGGTTTTCCCGTCCCCCAAATCTCCACGCTATCCGCGTCGGCTAGCTTTGCTTCGTGAAATTTACGTATCAAAGCCGGCAGCACATGACTGGTCTCCAAATCGAAATTGTCATTCGGCCCATACAAATTAGTCGGCATCACACTACGGAAATCTGTCCCGTATTGCCGGTTATAAGACTCGCAGAGTTTTATGCCGGCAATTTTAGCTATCGCATAGGGCTCGTTCGTTGGCTCAAGTGTGCCAGTGAGCAACGCGTCTTCAGGCATGGGCTGCGGTGCTAGGCGAGGGTAGATGCAAGAACTGCCCAAGAAAAGCAATCGTCGCGTGCCGGCTTTGTGGGCGGCGTGTATTACGTTGGCTGCCATCATCAAATTGTCGTAGATGAATTGGGCCGGGTAGGTATTGTTGGCGTGAATACCCCCGACTTTGGCTGCGGCCATGAACACATAGTCGGGCCCTTCATCGGCGAAGAGACTTGTCACCGCCTGTGGGTCGCGTAGATCGACTTCGCTGCTGCGGCGAAGGATTAGCTTGTCGCAGCCAGATTTCTCGAGGCGCCGCACAAGCGCCGATCCGACCATCCCGCCGTGGCCGGCAACGAATATTTTTCCGGCTCTGAGCTTTTGCAATTCGCCAGCATCGAGCTCATTCATGATGGCGGTAAACTCGATAGCCTTCCCGGGCGACTAGATCATCGCGTTTGGCAATTTGATAGTCCTCGCGAATCATCTCCCGCACCAGCGAAGAAAAATCAGTCTGTGGGGTCCAGCCCAACTCGCGTTTGGCTTTGCTGGCATCGCCCAAGAGCGTTTCGACCTCCGTTGGCCGAAAATAGCGGGGATCAATGCAGATGATTTCACTGCCGGTTTTGGCCGCGCAGTCATCCTTCTTACTTTCGAGCACGCCGACCTCGTCCAGGCCGTCGCCCGACCACTTAAGCTGCATGCCCAACTCCTGGGCGGCGCGCTCAACGAATTCGCGCACCGAAAATTGCACGCCCGTGGCGATGACATAGTCATCGGGTTTGTCTTGCTGAAGGATCAACCACTGCGCTTCCACATAGTCGCGCGCGTGGCCCCAATCGCGCTTCGCATCTAGGTTGCCGAGGTGCAGGGCATCTTGTAAGCCGAGTGCAATTCGCGCCAAGGCGCGGGTTATCTTCCTGGTGACAAAGGTTTCACCGCGTATTGGCGATTCATGATTGAATAAAATGCCATTCGTGCCATAGATGCCATAGGCCTCCCGGTAGTTGACAGTAATCCAGTAGGCATAGAGTTTTGCCGCCGCGTAGGGCGAGCGCGGGTAAAAAGGCGTGGTTTCGGATTGCGGTATTTCGCGAACCAGACCGTACAGTTCGGAGGTCGAGGCTTGATAGAATCGGGTCTTATCGACAAGACCTAACAGGCGTATGGCTTCAAGTAGCCGCAACGGGCCTAAGCCGTCCGCGTTCGCTGTATATTCTGGCGTTTCGAAAGAGACGCCCACGTGACTTTGGGCCGCTAGATTATAAATTTCATCGGGTTTGACCTCTTGCACAACGCGAATCAAATTTGTCGCGTCGGTTAGGTCGCCGTAGTGAAGAATGAAATCTCGGGTAGCGACATGCGGGTCTTGATAGAGGTGGTCGATCCTGTCGGTATTGAAGGAGGAGGCGCGGCGCTTAAGGCCATGGACTTGGTAGCCCTTCTCCAGCAAGAATTCCGCCAAATAGGCGCCATCCTGACCTGTGACTCCGGTGATCAGAGCGGTCTTTGGCATGATTCGGGTGCTTTGTTGCGAATATAGCTTGTAGGATAGTCAAGACCCTATCGAAGTGCTACCGAGGAATGTACCTGATGCACTGTTGATAGTGTTTGCCAGCTTAGCTGCCTGGCAAACGGACGCCTGGTAGCCTGAGGTATCCGTCGTCGCCGGCTTTACCATGTTCAAACCTGAGCTTGAGCGCCCGCCATGAAATACCTTGTGCGCATGTATGACTCACCCAACGCGGCTGCCCTGCGCAGGGAGCACCTGGCCGAGCATCTTGAGTATGTGGCCAAGATCATGCCCAGTATCTTGGTGGCGGGTGCTTTGAGTCCCGAGGGTGAGGTGAAGGCGGGGTCTTTAGCGGTGATTGAGGTACCTGATCGATCGGCGCTGGAGCAGCTCATTATTGAAGATCCCTATTATCGCCATGGCATTTGGTTACGCTATGAAGCTCAGCCCTATGATCCTATTGTCGGCGCTTGGCTTGATTAATTGGGGTCGATTAATTGGGGTCAGAGTAAAAACTCGTGATCTTTAGGGGATCACGAGTTTTTACTCTGACCCCAATCCAATCCCGCCCAGTATAGAATGACCAAAACAACAGGGAGTCCCCAGCATGGCTCAGTCCGTCCCGACGAGCACCCACAACGGTAGCCTAAACAACGCTCTGGCCGCGGTGGTGGGCCCCGATAATCTGCTCACTGACGAAGAAAGTCTGACCTTCTATTCCACCGATGTCTTTCGCCAAGCCGATGAATTAGCGGCTGTGGTGGTGCGGCCCGGCACGGTGGCGGAGCTGCAGGCCGCGGCCCAAGCTTGCATCGCCGAAGGAGCACCCATGGTTGTTCGGGGCGGTGGGGCCTCTTACACCGATGGCTATTTACCGACGCGACCGGGTACGGTTCTGTTCGACATGTCTCGGCTCAAGGGCATTGAGATTAACGCCCAGGATATGTACGTTACAGTGGAGCCGGGCGTGACCTGGGCCGAACTGCATACTGAGCTTAAGTCACTTGGCTTGCGGACACCCATGTGGGGCCCATTCTCGGGCTTAGCCGCCAGTGTGGCCGGCGGCATGTCGCATTACGCCGTTAACTATGGCTCGGGTGTTTACGGCGTCTCGGCCGAATCTTTGGTGGGCATGGATATCATTCTCGCCAACGGTGAGATTTTGTCCACGGGATCGGGCGGCGGCGAGGGGCATTCGCCTTTTTTCCGGTATTACGGACCGGATCTGGCGGGTGTTTTCGTGGGCGATGCCGGGGCACTAGGTATCAAGGCCCGCTTGACCTTGCGCTTGATTCAGGATCCCAAGGGCTTTGCCGCGGCGTCTTTCGGTTTCGCCGATGGCGAGCGCTGCATCGCTGCGTTAGTTGAGGTAGCCCGCCTGGGCGTGGTTGCTCAGAATTTTGCTCTGGACCCGCGGCAACAAAAAACCGCGCTGACGCAAATGGAATCTACCGATCCCATACAGGCCGCCTGGTCAGTTTTCAGTTCGGCGCGCAATCCCGTCGATGGTGTCTTGCAAGTGGCGAAGATGGGGCTAGCGGGGCGGAATTTTCTCAAGAATGCCGTCTACTCGGCGCATTTTAGCTGCGAGGGCGTCAATGACGCCGAGGCTAAACAAAAACTGGCTGCCGTGCGGGCCGTTGTGTCGCGCCATGGTGCCGAAGTGGCCAATTCCATACCCACGTACTTTAACGCCGAGCCCTTCATGGAGCTGACGCCCATACTCGGTCCCCGAGGTGAGCGCTGGAAGCCAACCCACGGCATTTTGCCCTTCTCGTCGGTGCCGCAACATCACGCAGATTTTGAGGCCTTGTTGGCCGAGTACGCTGAACCCATGGCTAAACACAAGGTAGCACTCAATCGCATGTTGATGTTTTTTAGTAGTAACGCTTTTATTTATGAGCCGACCTTTCTGTGGCAGGACGAGCAGTCGATCTATCACAAACGGGTTTACCCGCAAAAATTGTTGTCCTCCAAGCCAACTTATCCCGCAAATCCCGAGGGATTGGCCCTCGTGAAGGAATTGAAAGGCCGCATTCAGCAGCTGTGCGTCAAAAATGGCGCGAGTCATTTTCAGATTGGTAAGGACTACCCGTATCTCGCCACTCGCAAGCCCGCCGTGCGTGAGCTCGTGCTTGGGCTAAAACGTTTGTTGGATCCGAAAAATCTAATGAACCCTGGGGCCTTGGGTCTGGATTAGGCGAACAGCAGCCCAAGCTCATAATCGATGAATGGTCGGCGGCGCGGTGCCAATCTGAAAGTCTTTCCAGGCACTTATGATGCTGTGTTGTGCGATTAGCTGCGTAGCTTGGGTCGGAGGCCGTTTGGCGTTATCCTCTCGCTACAGCAATGCGAATGCTCCGGCATGACTTGATCGGGGCCTAGATCAGCTGCTTCGGTAATTGGAGACCGGCCGCTAGACGCCGGTTATTGCCTGAGCCCAATACGCCAGGGAGGAACCATGGCCGCGAAGAAAGAATTTGACCTACTAATCAAGAATGTCCGGGTCGTGCGGCCCAATGCCTCCATGGTTGACGATGCCGATATCGCTATTAAGCGGGGCAAGTTTGCCAAGATCGCGCCGGGGATTGCGGCCAGCCGTGCAAAAAAGACATTCGACGCAAAAAATCGTTTGGCTTTTCCGGGTTTGGTCGATCCGCACATGCACACGGGTATCTATGCGCCCCTGGACGAAGATGCCGTGACCGAAAGTCGCGCGGCCGCCCAAGGCGGCGTGACTTCTAGCCTTAACTATATTCGCACCGGCGGTTACTACTTGAATAAAGGTGGGCCATACAGCAAGTTTTTTCCGGAAGTCTTAGGTCTTTCCAAGAATAATTTTCATGTGGACTACGCGTATCACATCGCGCCCATGTCCAAACAGCATATCCGCGAGATTCCCAGTTTGGTGGATAAGCACGGCGTGACGTCGTTCAAGATTTACATGTTCTACGGCGGGCATGGCTTGCATGGTTCCTCGTCAAATCAATCCGAGTTCTTGATGATTGGTGATGAAGAGAAGTACGACTATGCACATTTCGAGTTTGTGATGCGCGGTATTCAGCGGGCCCGGAAGCGGTTTCCGGACAAGGCTGATGCCATAAGCTTGAGTCTGCATTGCGAAACGGCCGAAATCATGGCGGCGTATACCAAGATGGTTGAAGGCCAGGGGAAACTCAAAGGTTTGCATGCCTACAGTGCGGCCCGACCGCCACATTCCGAAGGTCTGGCTATCTTTATCGCCGCTTATTTGGCCAACGAAACGGATTTGCCGAACATTAATTTGCTGCATCTAACTTCGCGTAAGGCTGTTGTGGCGGCCTTACAAATGGCGGAAGTTTTCCCGCATATCGATTTCCGCCGCGAGGTCACCATTGGGCACTTGGTGTTGGATGTGGATGCCAAAACCGGGCCCTTGGCCAAGGTGAATCCGCCAATTCGGCCGCGCGACGACGTGGAGTTCCTCTGGGAAGCCTTACTGGCCGGCGAGCTGGACTGGGTTTGCTCGGACCACGCCTGCTGTAAACATGAAATGAAGGTGGACAAGCGGCGCAAAAAGGATATTTGGTTGGCCAAGTCCGGCTTCGGCGGGACCGAGTACCTGTTGGCCGCACTAGCTACCGAGGGCCGCAAACGCGGTCTCACGTGGAACGATATGGCGCGCTTGACCAGCTTCAATGCGGCACGCCGGTTCGGCTTGAGCAGCAAAGGCGATATTGCCGAGGGCCTAGATGCTGATTTGGCCATTCTCGATCCCAGTGAGACTTGGACCATTGATTCCAAGGATTCTGAGTCTCAACAGGGCTACACACCCTTCGAAGGTTTGGAAATGACCGCCAAGGTGAAAACCACGTTCCTACGTGGCGAGCGGGTCTACGATAACGGCAAGATTGTTGGCAAGGCGACGGGACGCTATTTGGATCGCCCCTGCTAAGCGCGGGGCGATATCCCCGGTTTGCACTAGGGATGGTGGGTCGAAGTGCCTACCATCCCTTTTCTTTGTTTGCAGAGTGGCCGATGCAAAACCACGATCGGAAGTGGAGCAAGAGTTGCCCCGGGCTTTTTAGTCTGGTACTTGGTAGCCCGAGCTTGTTGTTGCTAGGAATAGAGAAGCCGGCAAAGTTTCGAAATGTCGTCAAGTTCTTCCAGACTTTCTACCATCGTGACAATGCTATCGATTTTTTCTGCCGGCAAAACGACGCTCGCTAGCTCGCGGAACTTCTCCTTGATTTCTGGCCGGCCTAACTTGGGTTTGTCGCGGGCAAACTCTGAATTCTCATTCAGCTTCCGACCGTCGTTTAATTCCACATGAATATCGAAGCACATGCGATGTTCGTTGAACCAAGCAAGATCGGCCTTTGCATCAGCTTCAATGCGGATTCGCTTTAGCAAGTTCTGAACGTCGTCGGAATCTATCCGGCTTTGGTCATAGAGGGTCGGCAAGAGTTTATCGCCCAGCAATGTCGTCGCTACCGTATAGGGCAGTGAAAACATTGCATCGACCGCGCCCGAGGGCTTGTAGTCCGCGATTCGATCAGCCCCCAAGCCGCGTACCCGGATTGACTCGACATCCTCAGCACGAAAATTGTGATTGGCCTGTAGTTTTTTCAGACCGACATGAACGGGATGATTCCAGGCGATTGATGGGTGGACTTTGAATTCTGTTTCCAGAATGTAGTGCGTCTGTCCGAGATCCTTAACCATGACTGAATGATCGCACTGGTCGGAACCGGCCATGATCCAAAAGCCTTCATCCCCATCGAGAATGCCGTAGCCGCCGCGGAAACCCTGGTGAGCGGACAGGGCACCGAAAGTGCCGCCCAAGGCCATCCAGCCCCAACCCAGTTTTGCCTCTCTCATGGGGCGGGTTTCCTCAACGATTCCAAAATATTTGTAGGCCGATGGAACGGGCGCGTAGGTACCGGCAACGCCCATGGCGGCGTCGATCTGCTCGGCATCCAATCTGAGCAAGAGTGACGTGGCGATGCACGGCGCAAAGGGCGTGTACTGCTGCCCCCAAACTCGCGAGCCACGCTCTGCGGAGGGTTGCATGGAGAGGCCGATACGCGTGCCGATTTCATAGCCCCTTTCGATGGCCGCGATCAAATCGCGGCCGTTCGCTTGTACAAGTTCACCGATGGCCAATGCCGAGGGGATGGTCACCGGTCCGGCGTGGATGCAATAGCAAACCACATCTTCATAATCCAGCGCGAAGGCCAAGGACGCGTTGGCGTAACTGGCCATGGCGGCGGAAACTCTTGCCCCGTCCCCGATGATGGTTGCTTCGGATATACCACCGCCTGTCTGTTTCGCCAGATCGATATGCATTTGACCGATACGAGTTTTTCGGCCGGCCAGCGCCGCGCCAAGAATGTTCAGTATGCAGGTCTTAGTGTGCTCCACCACATCGGTGGGCAGTGCATCGAAATTTCCGGCTGCGGCGTACTCAGCGAGGCTGCGGGTGATGGTCGTCACGGGTCCCCCCTAAACTGCTTTGTTGCTTGTTGTGCAGATACTCAAGCCTAAACCTAGACTAGATCGCGATACTTTCCACTGCAAACATTAACCTGTGTCTAACTGCCGCACTTGCCTAGCTTGTCCTGGCGCCTACCAGCATTCGCAGCTAACCAGCGGATATTTCAATTCTCGTCCGTCTGTTGCCTAAGCAGATGCGCAAAAGGCAAGAAGTATCTGGTAACTGGGGCGCGAATCAGTCTGTGTACTTAGCTTGTATATCCCACAAGGCAGCGCTATCCTCGAAAGAACATTCAGTGGGCATGCTTTTTGAAGACACTCCGTTTTCATTTCTTAGTCGCGGACTTCGCTCCATACGCGGCCGAAAGGCATTTTGATCTTCCTTTTTACCGATCAATATATTCTTTGGGGGTCATGAAATCGTGCCCTTCGTAGACGATCAAGGTGTTCGCCTCTGGTACCAGATCACCGGCAAGGGTAATCCTTTGGTCGTATCCGGCGGCTTTGGTCTATTGGACAATCAATACGACTATGTGCGGGATGCCCTGGCTAAAGAATTTCAAGTCATCGATTGGAATTATCGCGGCGTGGGGCAGTCTGATCGTGCCTGGCCAGGTGGCAGTTTCAACCTCGATCGCTGGGTGGATGATCTCGAACTCATTTTGGATAATTTGGGCTTGCGCGATGTGAACCTATGGGGGACCTCCACGGGTTCCCAAATCACCATGCGCTATGTGGCCCGTTATCAGGCTCGTGTCCGGTCCATGATTACCTATCCCATGGTCAAGGCGGACGTTGGTTTTCGTAATGCGTTCAAAGGCTTCCAGTACGTCTGCGAGACCTTTGGTTATGATGCCTTGGCCGCGCTGACTTCTTGGATTGGCTGCGCCGAGGAGAACGTGTTTGGCCCGAAATGGGGCGAGGTCGCCAAATATGAGGCCGAAGCCTTCAAGCAAAATTTCACCATCGAGTCTCTCAACGAGACCATGGCCATTCACGCCAATAGTGATCTCACTGCGGATCTTGCTAAGATAAAGGTCCGGACAATGTTACTCTTGGGCGAATCGGGCAATCTTGGCTTTGGCTCGCCGGGCATCAAAGACTTGGCCGATGAGTTTATGCAGCATGTACCGCATGCGCATTTACAAATCATCGCGGGGGGTGGCGGGACCTATTGCATGATAGAGAAGCCCGAAGAAACCGCGGCAGCGGTGATCGAATTCGTTAAGGATGGCTAATTTTTTCGAGTAGCCTTTTGTGGGACTCATTTCACTATTGAGCAGGGGTAGAAATGAAACATTCGACAAGTTCTAGCTTTACGGCCGTTGTGTTGGGGGCGGCACTGGTGGCAACGGGATCACCGGTTTCCCTGTTTGCGCAACAAGTTGAGGAAATACTGGTGACCGCGCGGCAACGCTCGGAAAAATTGACTGATGTGCCAGCTTCAATCACGGCGTTTACCGAAGATACGATTGAGCGGGTCGGGGTGGAGCGTGCCGAGGATTTTATAGCGCTAACACCAGGCGTCACTATGGTGAATACCGCGGAGGTCGGTGACACCAATGTCAGTATCCGCGGTCTAAACGGCGCTCGAGACGCCGAAACGAATTTCGCCTTCATTGTTGACGGGATCTTGTATACCAATCCCTCGGCCTTCAATCGCGAATATACCGATTTACGGCAAATCGAAGTCTTGAAAGGTCCGCAGGGCGCGGCCTATGGGCGTTCCGCGGCATCCGGTGCCGTTATCGTGACGACCGGTAAACCCAGTAACGAATTCGAGGGTAATGTGGAGGCAAGTCTTGCGTCCCATGATACCGCCACAGTTAAAGGCATGATTAGCGGTCCACTGAGTGGCGATTCCTTGTTTGGCCGGATAAGTTTCGACTATCGAGATACCGATGGACATCTGACGAATAATTTCACCGATACCCGGATCGTTAACGATTTCGAAAACTATAATGTTACCGGTCGTCTCGTGTGGGAGCCGAGCGACGCCTTGTCTATCGATTCCAAGCTTCGCTATGGTGAGGTTGAGGCCGCATCCATTGCCTTTAACGCATCATTTGCCTTGCCTGCCTTTGTTGGGTTCCTCGGTCCGGACGCCTTTGAAGACGCCAATGAGCACGAGTTTGTTTTCTCGCCCAACGTCGATCCGGAAAACGAACAGGAAACCTTGGAGGCGTCGGTAAAACTCGACTACGACATGGACTGGGCCACCCTGACCAGCTGGGTGTTGTATAGCGATGTGGAGCAGTTTTTCTCCGCTGACGGCACCAGCGGGGCCTTCGGTTTCTACTTTGGTGATCCCACCTGTCTTGCCACAACAGCAGCGTTGCAGGGTTTTCCGGTACAAACGCCAGCCTTTATTGGCCCAGACCCGGCAGGTTCGCTGTATCCCCCCTATAGCCCGACGACTTGTGACGGCTATCAGTACCAGGTTCGCGATCAAGAGGACTTGAGCGTCGAAGTCCGCTTAACCTCTTCGGCGGATCAGCGCCTGCGCTGGAATGTGGGCGCCTATTGGTTGGATTTGGAGCGCGAAGTTGGCGTGGCGCAATTGTTCGACGATGGCAGTGGCAATCTACCGGCCAGTTTGATCAATCCCTACACCGACGCACTGGTGCGTGACCAGTTCGACACCACGGTCTATTCCTTATTCGGCGGAATTAACTATGATTTGACCGACGCCATCGAGGCCTCCTTCGCCTTGCGCTGGGATCAAGAAGAGCGCGACGTCACGAACCTTGTACCTACGCCCAGTCAGATTACGTCGACGCGAATTGACTACTGCGCGATTATCGGTGGCTGTACCTTAAATGGTGCACCATTGGTTGGTTCTCCGCTAAATCCTGCGTTTGTGACCAACTTTGCGACGGGTGAAACAGTGGACTCCATCGCTCCGCGCAGTAAGACCTTTTCCCAGCTACAACCAAAAGTCAGTTTGACCTGGGATTTAGGTGACGATTGGACCTTGTTCGGTAGCTGGGGTATTGGCTTCAAGAGTGGTGGCTTTAACAACTTAGGATCGAACGCCACTACGCAACTATTCTTCGTTGATGCCGGCGCCACGCTTGTCGCGCCGCCGGATTTATTTAGGAAAGAAAAGTCCAGCGCCTTTGAGGTCGGTTTCAAAGCGGATTTAGCCGGCGGCAGAGTGCAGCTCAATGGCGCGGCTTTTTATACCGAAGTCGACGACATGCAATTTTTCGAATTCTTCGTGGGCCCCTTCGGTTTGTTGCGGGTGGTTGAGAATATCGACGAAACGACCATTCAGGGCCTCGAGGCTGGCTTTTCGGCGCAGATCACTGATTCTTTCAACCTTAGCGCGGGCGCCAGTTTGATTGACGGCGAGATCGACGCCAATGCCATTCGGCCCAACACCGTTGGCAATGAAGTTCCCAACGCCCCGGAGTACACGTTTAACGCGTCAGCGCAGTACATTTCTCCCGAATTTTCCGGAATGAATGTCGTTAGTACCCTGACGTATTCCTTGATCGGCGAAACCTCGTTTCACACGGTCCAGGACAATATCGTACCAGCGACACTGTTTGGTGGTCCGCCGGCGGACTTCAGCCGGACCCGGCGTGACGCCTACGGGATCGTGAATTTGCGCCTTGGCCTTGAAGGCGAGCAATGGCGCGCAACGGCCTTTGCCAATAATTTGTTCGATGAGGAGTATCTGGCAGAGGTAATCACTGCGCCAGAGTTTGGCGGATCCTTTATACATCCCGGCACCGACAGAGTTTATGGGATGGAGGTTGCCTTTAGCTTTTAAGCGGTCGAACCGATTTTTCGGCTCTTGCCTGGCCCTCGCCGTTTGATCTAGACGTCCGGTGTTGCCCTGGGGCACCGGACGCGGTCAGTTCAAGGCAATATGCGTCGGTATTGAAGATTCCGCGTCCTTGCCTTCGGCGCACTTGATATTGGCCAGCGGCTCACCCGTGGCCTTCACGCGCACCAACTCGCTGAACATGGCCACAATGCTGGCCGCGTGCTGAGCCGCTTCGGCGGCCGACATCTTACGAATGCTCGCGGCGGCCACATACTCGCGGCCTATGGGTGTGGCGGAGCACATGGATTTTTGCAGCCGTTCCAGGCCTTCCCGAATGCTCTCGGGCATACCGCTCTTCGGCAGTGTTTCAAGATTATTGGTGTAGGCAGCGAGCAGGCGTTGCTTTAGGCTGCCGTCACCCGCCAGTGTACGGACGGCCGCATAGAATCTATCAGTGAATTGGCACATGAGGACCCTCGTTTGTCGTTTTTCTTGGTCCGGGCGATATAGTTTTTTTCGCCTTTTATCGCCCTAGCCGCCAAATTATTGTCACTCCATGAAGAGAGATTTTAGGCGTGCAATGAACGATTAATAGGTGAAATATATAGTGAAAATCAGAAATTACAAGTAAGTCCTAGAAACAATCGTGAATTCACAGAATTTGAATCGATCTGCGTGCAGATAAGCGCCAGACATTGGCTGGCCCTGCTGAGCTTGGTGGTGCTCTGGGGGTCTTCCTATACCGCCGTGGAGTGGGCCTTGCGTGTATGGCCGCCGGCGCAAGTGGTTGGTTTGCGGGTGCTCACGGGTGCATTGGTGTTGCTGCTGGCTGTCTTTGTCGGCCGTCATCGCTTGCCCGCCGACCTGCGCCGCTGGCTGTGGTTCGGCTTTATCGCCGTCATTGGCAACTGCCTACCATTTTTTCTGATCTCCTGGGGCCAGCAGCGTGTGGAGTCTGGCCTAGCGGGTATCCTGGCGGCCACCACGCCCTTGGTCGTGTTGATCCTGGCCCACTTTGTGTTAGACGATGAGCGCCTCCAAAAACGGCAAGGATTGGCTTTCCTCGTCGGCTTCATGGGGGTACTAGTGCTAATGGGGCCCGATTCTCTGGCGGCGTTTAGCGGCTCAGGCGAGCGCCTGTGGTCGCAATTGGCCATTCTTGGCGCCGCCGTTTGCTATGCCGTGGCCACCGTCGCCGCGCGGTTCATGCCCGCCTCGCATCCCGTGGTGACATCTTGTGGGGTGATTTTGATCGCTAGTGGGTTCATGAGTCCGTTTAGCCTTGATGCCGTGGCTCTTTTGCCAAGCGCCTCCCCGGCCACTGTGTTCGCGGTGGCGTTCTTGGGATTCATGGGCACCGGTTTGGCATCGATCATTTACTTCTACTTGATCATGGAAACCGGCGCGCGGTTTACCTCGCTGCTGAATTATTTGGTGCCCGTTTGGGCGGTGGGTTTGGGCAGCCTCTTGCTGAATGAGCGCTTGCCGCTGAGTTCCTGGCTGGCCATGGGCTTAATCCTTTGCGGCTTGATGCTCATGCGCAATCCGGCACCGACGATTGGTAATCGAAATTAGCGCATTTCTTGCTCGGGCACGGGGCCGAAGTACATGTCGAAAAATAGGCCAAAGCCCAAGTTCAGCTCTCGTTTGGGTTCAAAATCGTAGCGTGGAAACGTCGCGCTGCCGCGGAGCTCTGCGAATAGCCATTTGCGCAAGATTCTTTGGCGATATCGCAGCTCAATGCCATAGTTTTGCAATGGTGATTGCCGGCCGGTTTCTCCTCGTATAAAAGCCTGGTAGGTCAGTGCCCGGCGATTCGAGAACCCGCGAAACAAGGTGAGAGACGAAGTCCAGTCTAATCCTTTTCGATCTTCAGACAAGGTCCCCACATTTCCCCAGCGTAGTAACCGATTACTGCCAATGAGCCTGACGATGTCGATTTGCGTCGTTTCACCCAGCCCGCGCTTGCGGGTCCAGAAAACCGTTTGGTGTACGCGCAATAGTGTTTCTTCAGTGACATTCCAGTTGCGTAGCCAGCGAGCTTTTGCGAAAGCATCGGGATTCAATCTGAGTTTTACGCCCACATCGAAGTCAAAGCCGCGGTCGAGCTTTTGTCCCCGCTGAAATCCTAAACCGACCAGCCAGTCCGCATCATCAACTTCCTCGAACCGGCTGGGTAAGGAATCGACTTCATCATCGCCTCGATCTTCGATGAGTTCTTCTTCGGTGCCGCGGCCTAGCCGCAATTTACCGCGCCAATTTTCCAGTCGGGCTTCGGCCGCCGGCAGCGCCAGGTCTGCGCGAAAGCGATAGTCGGTATCCCATCCGACGCGTTCGTCCCAGAACGCGCCCAGGCCCACGCGGCCGTTCGTTTCGCGAACGGTGGCATCGTAGCGTGCGCGGTCGCCGAAGAAGCCATCGAACCACCGGGTAGCACCGCAGACGGTCCAAAAGACCCGTTTTTGCGTGCGGTCTAACCATGAGCTACTTTGTTCGCGTTCGTTGCATGTTGTGGCCGGTTCCGCCGAGGCTTGGTTGGGTATTGGGCCGTCCGCGGGCGGTGGCTCGTTGATACTTTCGTTGACGACGCCAACAGCCTCATCCACCACTTCGCCGATTGCATCTGTTGTTTCGGGTGTGTCGAGGTTCGGAGCGGCATTTGCAGCCGGTGAGTCGTCCGGGTCGCCAAGGCCGGATTTTTCCGACACGGTTGCGGTCGCCGCTTTCGTCCCGCGACGATTCGCCTGATCCTGGGCACAGGCGGCTAAACTTAGAATCGCTGCCAGTACCAGTACGAGTTTGGCCCCCTTGCGATGCATGGGCCCTGAGCCTCCCGCCGCCCTGGACGGCTGCAGATGAAGTGGCAGCTCTATTGTGACTGGGTAAGCCGCTGACTGCCGGAACCGGTTCATATTTTCGAGCCAGCATCGAGCCCAGCGCACGAATCCTGATGTCGCGCGGGGCCAGGGCATATGGGCAGAGATACTCGGGTCCAACGCTATACTTGTTCAATCGATCACAGAATCGCGAGGGGCAGTGTAGCCATAGGGGGTCGCAGAATCGAGGGAACCCGCACAGCGCGCGCACGCGCGTCTGACCGCAGTGCCGCCATGGGGCGGAGGAGCTTCTCAGGTGATCGCGGCGACTTGTGGCTGATGCTGCGTGGGGGACTATCGGCGGCGCAGGCCAAGCATTAAGATTCGCGCGGTCGAAACCGGTGCGAGTCGGGACGGGCAAGTGGCGTGTTTTTCGCGCCGACAGCCGACCCCGGTCCAGCGGTAGCCGGGTGGTCTCTATGTTGCCGCGGTCGCGGCGGGGCCACCAGCGACGGTAAAAAGTAAGCATGAGCTTATGTTTTTCATCAAGAACTTACGAGGGTGAGGGTTGCTCAGGTGCAGACAATTGTAGTAACGGGTAGCACGCGCGGTATCGGTCTAGGTTTGGCGCGTGAGTTCTTGCGCCGCGGGCATAAGGTCGTGGTGACCGGCCGAAGTGATGCGTCGGTGGCCAAAGCGCTGGCCGAACTAGAACCCATGGGCGATGTTCTAGGTCAAGCCCGTGATGTGCGCCGGTGGGATGATCTTCAGAAGCTCTGGGATGCGGCCGTGGCACGTTTTGGCCGGGTTGATATGTGGATCAACAATGCCGCCTTGGCAACCAACCATCAGTTGCTGGATCGAATTCCCCCGGAGGAGATTAGCGCGACAGTGGATACCAACCTGACCGGCACGATCTTTGGGACCCAAATAGCCTTGCAGGGTATGCTCAAACAGGGCAGTGGCAAAATCTATACCTTCGAAGGCTTTGGCAGCGACGGTATGACCAATCCCGGGCTGACTATTTATGGGGCGTCTAAGCGGGCGGTTCGTTACTTTACAACGTCCGTGGCGAAAGAATACAAGGACAGTTCCGTGCTGATTGGATCCCTGAGTCCCGGCATGGTGCCCACGGATTTGCTGATCTATTCATCCCGTAGTGAGGAAAAAGCCAAATGGGAGAAGTCCAAACGGATCATGAATCTATTGGGCGATAAGGTAGAAACCGTGACGCCATGGTTGGCGGAGCAAGCCCTAGCGAACACCCAACAGGGCGCGAAGATCGCCTGGCTAACGCGCAGCAAGGCCTTGGCTCGCTTTCTACTGCCTAAGTACCGCAAGCGCAACATCGTTGACGAGTATGAGCAGAGCTTAGAGCATCAGCCGGGACCCGAGGGTCGCGAATGAGCGAAATCACGGACAGCGCCAGCGCACAGGATTTTATTCGCCAGATCATCGCCGAGGATCAGGCAAGCGGTAAACATGCCGGCCGGGTGGTGACTCGTTTTCCCCCCGAACCCAACGGCTATTTGCATATCGGCCATGCGAAGTCTATCTGCCTGAATTTTGGTGTGGCCGAGGAGAACGCCGGGCAGTGCTACCTGCGTTTCGATGACACCAATCCAGCCAAGGAAGACCAGGATTTTGTGGATGCCATTATTCAGGATGTAGGTTGGCTGGGCTTCGACTGGGAGGGACATCAGACCCACGCCTCGAGTTACTTCGACCAACTCTACGCTTGTGCTGAACAGCTCATCGAGGCCGGCAAAGCCTATGTCGACAGCATGAGTTTCGAAGAAATTCGTCGCTACCGGGGCAGCTTGACGCAGCCGGGTAAGAACAGTCCACATCGCGACCGCAGCGTGGCGGAAAATCTGGATTTGTTTCGGCGGATGCGCACTGGCGAGTTTGCTGATGGTGAGCACGTGCTGCGGGCAAAGATTGACATGACCTCGCCCAACATAAACTTGCGCGATCCGACCTTGTACCGCATTCGACATCTGCGCCATCAGCGCACGGGTGACGACTGGTGCATCTACCCCATGTATGATTTTGCTCACACGATATCTGATGCCATCGAAGGCATCACCCATTCCTTGTGCACCTTAGAGTTTGAAGACCATCGGCCTCTCTATGAATGGTTTCTGGACAATCTAGACCTGCCGCACCGGCCGCGGCAGATAGAGTTTTCGCGCTTGAATGTGGCCTACATGATCACGAGCAAGCGCAAGTTGGCTGCCCTCATCGAGCAGGGTAAGGTTTCCGGTTGGGATGATCCGCGTATGCCCACCATCGCTGGCATGCGTCGCCGGGGTTATCCTGCCGCGGCTTTGCGAGAATTCTGCGCGCGGGTGGGCATCACGAAAAAAGAGAACCTCATTGAGATGGGTGCGCTAGAGAGTGCGGTGCGCGAAAACCTCAACGAGGCCGCCCCGCGTGCCATGACTGTGCTGGATCCGGTTAAAGTTGTCTTGACGAACTATCCCGCGGACCAAAGCGAAACCATGGCCGCGGCGAACCACCCGAATCGTCCTGAACTGGGTGAGCGCAGCTTACCCTTCGGGCGCGAATTGTGGATAGAGCGCAGCGATTTTCTGGAAGATCCACCGCGCAAGTTTTTTCGTTTAAAGCCTGGTGGCGAAGTGCGCTTGCGCTACGCCTATATCATTCAATGTGAAGATCTGATCAAGAATGAAGCCGGCGACATCTTGGAAATTCACTGTCGCTACGATCCCGACAGTCGCCATGGTCAGTCCGGCGCGGATCGAAAAGTGAAGGGCACCATTCATTGGGTTGCTGTGGGCGCTGCGGTTGAGGCTGAGGTGCGGCTCTACGATCGGCTATTTACCGCGGCACGACCCGATACTGAGGCTTCAGCGGGCGATGTTGCGGCGTCACTGAATCCGGATTCGTTGATTGTTGCGGCCAATGCGAAACTAGAACCCATGCTTGCCGATGGCAATCCCGGTGACTACTTCCAATTTGAGCGCAATGGTTACTTTGTAGTGGATACCGAGGATTCGCAAGTGGGTAAGCCGGTGTTCAATCGCATCACGACGCTGCGCGATTCCTGGGCAAAACTGGAGAAGGCGGCCTTGGCCAACTTGGCTTAGCTGCTTGCTGAGCCCCTGACTGCCACCGGTGCGCCGCGACCGATCCCCAGGGCATCGGCTGCGCTGCCTTCGGCGCGAGCGATTTCCAGCACGCCAAAAGAATTGATCAGGGCCAAAAAATCTCCTGGCTTACTTTGGCCATAAGTATCTTGCAAGGGTAATCGTTGGCCACCGGCCTCGACTTGTGGTGCCCTTAGCCCGTCTAAGCAGGTCGATTCGATATTTGTGATCAGGTTGCCGAAATGATCAAGGGTTACTACGGTGCCTTGCACCTCATGGCCCCCAAGCTGTGGTGCGTCTAGGAGGGAAGGCACATAATCCGTGACTAGATTGCCAATGTCGGCCGGCTGAATTCGGCCCGTGATAAATTCAGCAGCCAAGGGAGCGAAAATATCTCGGCCATGAAAGGTGTTGCTGGGTTCTGGCCAGTCTTGGGCCGCGCGCCACATATCGTCTAGCCGAAAAACCCGCGCCCTTGAAGCGCTCATCATGCTATCCGGGAGTAGGCCGTTATCCGGGGCCAGAAAAATGTGCCCATCGAACTCCAGGGCGACAATATTTCGGTCGGTGCCCACGCCCGGATCGACTACGGCGACGTGGACCGAGCCTTTCGGAAAGTACTGATAAGAGTGCGATAGCCAAAATCCGGCTTCAGCGGGCCAATGGACGTGAACGTCATGGGTTAAGTCAATAATTTTCGCCAGCGGTGCCCGGCTCAACATGACGCCATGCATGATGGCGACGAAGGGGCCTTTGTGACCAAAGTCGGTGGTCAAGGTAATCACATTGCTCATGCGGACATTCTACTGCCAAAGCAGTGCAGTTCGCTGTTTCTAGATGGCCCCGTTCTGGTCAACGGGTAATATGATTTGATCGAATGCCGCAGTGCTGGTTTGTTTGGGATGCGACATAGGATCGTTTAACTAGGCGGAAGCTTGGCTGAGGTCACGATCAGAATTGTTACCGGCAGAGGAATCCCAGCTTCTTGCCCAGTAAATAAAAGGTGTATCGAAGGCGGCGATAAAAATCTTAAAAGCGTACTTCACTAGGCCAAGTTGTATTGCTGTTTGTAAATCAACGACCCCCCACCAGACGACCAAGGAATATAGCAACGTATCAATGGTTTGTGATGCCATGGTGGATAGATTGTTTCGCAGCCACAAGTGTTTTCCCTGGGTGCGGCGCTTAATGGCATGGAAACACCAGACATCAAAACTTTGGCTGATTAAGTAGGCAAGCAAAGATCCAAAAACAAAACGCGGTGTGAAATTCAGGATCGCCAAGAACGCATTGTGAATATCGGCGGAGAAAGCGGCCGAATCGGCTTGTGCGGAAGGCTTGAATAATAAGGACACACTGAGCATCAAGACGATAATCAGGCTAACGCTGAAGCCGATCCGCACTGCACGGTTGGCTTCAGCTCGGCCGTATTTTTCGCTGAGCAAATCCGTGGCGAAGAATATGCTCGAGTAAAAAATAACGCCAAGGCTGGTTTGCATGCCAAAAATAACTGTGAGTTTCGGCCCCTGCAGGTTAGCCAGTAAGATGGATAAAATGATGGCTGCCAGCAGTCCTTGCCGGCCGAATAGGCGATACATCAGTACCGTGCAGCCCAGATCTAGACACAAGGTGAACAGCCAGAGAAGGTTTTGGTTGGCCAAGAAAAAATCTTGTAGCTCTGCCGGAAATATGGTCATCGAGCAAATACTAACCGCGGGCGGCTAGTCCTGCCCAGCCGCGCCCTGACAGGCGACGCTGAGGTCACGGAATAATCGTTGGTTTCAGTGCGAGGGCTTTAGGAGTCTATGCCGTGCTTGGTCCCACGGTGCGTTCCGTTCCGGCACGGCTACTCTTGCGCAGATTACGGCGAGTGCGCCAGTTGCGCGAGATGTTGGCCTGAATCATCAGCAGGGCAGGCGTGAGTAGCAAGGTCAGCAGTGTGGCAAATATCAGGCCGCCGGCTATAGCTGATGCCATTTGCTTCCACCATTGGGTGCCGGGGCCGCCCAGGTAGACTTCCCGGTTCAGCAGGTCGATATTGAGCGCGATGGCCATGGGCAATAGTCCTAACACTGTGGTGATGGTGGTCAGCATGACCGGGCGCAAGCGCTGCGCGCAGGTTCGAATAACTGCCTCCTTTGCGTTCATCCCGGTTTGGCGGATCTTGTTATAGGTATCGATCAACACAATATTGTTGTTGACCACGATGCCGGCCAAGGCAATGGCGCCAATTCCGCAGTTCACCAGGCTAAAGGATTGGCCGGTCGCCAATAGGCCCAGGAATACGCCGCCGGTGGAAAACAAAACGGCAGTGAGAATTAGCAAGGCTTGAAACAGGCTATTGAACTGAGTTACCAAGATCATGGCCATCAAACCCAAGGCGAAGGCGAAGGCTCGGCTAAGAAATTCCATGGTCTCTTGCTGATCGCGCGCGCCGCCTTCGAAACTGAGTTGCACGCTTTCATCTAGGCCTAGCGTGGGTAAACGCTCTTTGAATTCCTTTACAATGGGATCCAGTTGCGCGCCCGGGGCCAAATCGGCTTGTACTAGCATGGTGCGGCGCATGTTCGTGCGCATAATCGTTCGTGTCGCCTTGGCGGGACGTCGAGTTACGAATGTACCAATGGGTACATTGCCATCACGCGTGGGTATGCGCAGTTCGCCCAAGCGATCGAGGCTACGGTCATCACCGGGAAAACGTACCCGAATATCGATTTCTTCGTCAGCATCATTGGGGCGATACTCGCCGACCTTAATGCCGTTGGTCACGAGCTGAATAACACTGCCCACGAGACTGACATCCGCGCCAAACTTAGCCGCTTCGGCACGATCGACGTCCAGTTGCCACTCGATGCCGGGCAGCGGCGCGGTATCTTCGGCGTTGATCACACCGTCAATGGTGGCGAGCTCGTCCCGCATTGTTTGCACGGCATGTCGCAGAGCTTCTAGGTCTGGAGATGCCGCCTCAATCTCGATGGGCTTGCCCTCCTGGGGGCCCTCTTCGGGCAATCGAGGTTCGATAACCAGACCGGCGATACTGGCCGTGCGTTGCCGGATTTCGGCCATGATTTCTTCCGCCGGCCGCCGGGTTCGCCAGTCCGAGAAGTTAAGCCGAATGGCGCCAATTTGGTCCGGTGCGGCGCCGTTGCCGCCGGCGCCGGATTGGACGTCGATATAGTCAACGCCATCGATGTCGTAAATTCGATCTTCCACCAAACGCACTAGCTTATCTTTCTCTTGCGGTGAATAGTCACCCAACGCGCGTATGTCCACAGAACCTTGGTTAGGTTCGACATTGGGGAACATGGTGATGCCATTGCCAAACAATGCATAGGAACCATATAAGCTCACGAGCAAAAGAGTGATGACGCCGACAATGCGCCAGGGGTGCGTCATGCTGGCAAACATGAATTTCACGTAACGGCCGGTTATTCCGCCGATACTCTGTAGTTCCCCGGATTCAGCGGCGACGAGATCGCGGCGAATGCTCTCATTGAAGTGTCCGGGTTTGCCGAACAGCGTGCCCATGGACGGCACCACAATCAGGGCCATGACCAATGACGCGGAGAGGATGGCAAGCAGTGTTACCGGGAAAAACAGCATGAAATTGCCGATCATCCCCGGCCAAAAGATAAGCGGTATAAAAGCCACACAGGTCGTCGCCGTGGACGCAATGATGGGCCAGGCCATGCGCTTAGCGGCCTCGGTGTACGCGTAACGCCGGTGAAGTCCCTCGGCCATTTTCCGGTCGGCGAGTTCCGTAACCACGATTGCGCCATCCACCAGTAGACCCACCGCCATGATGCTGGCGAACAAGACCACCATGTTGACGCTCATTCCCAGCAGATTTAGTACGAAGAATCCCGCACAGAAGGATCCGGGAATGGCAATGCCGACTAACAGTGCATTCTGAAATCCCAGAACACCAATTAACACGATGAATACCAGGACAATTGCGGCAGCAACATTGTTAACAAGATTCGAAATATTGCGCGCAACCCATTTGGATTTGTCGCGGGAAAAAATAAGCTCCACGCCGGGCGGCCAGTGCGGCAAGACGGCATCAACAATCTCTCTGACTTCTTCGGCCGTTTTGATCAGGTTGGCGCCACTGCGGCCAACCACCTTCAGTGCTAGGGAAGGCTTGCCGTTAAGCCGGGCGAAACTGTCGGGGTCTTTGAATGTTCTGCGCACCTGGGCAATGTCTGCAAAGTGCACCACTCTTTCGCCATCGACTTTTATCGGCAGGCGCAAGACGTCTGCGGGATTCTCAATAACACCCGGTACCTTAATCGCGAAACGCCCTTGTTCGCTTTGTAGGGCGCCAGCGGCCACGAGCCGGTTGTTGCGCTCGACAAAACTCAGAACATCGGCTGGAGACAGGCCGTAGCTTTCCATGGCTAAGGGGTCAACAACGACTTCTAGAACCTCTTCGCGCGAGCCGATGACATTGACTTCAAGCACACCATCGATGCCTTCGATACGGTCGGCAAGATCTTTAGCTACCGCGACGAGTGCGCGCTCGGAGACCGATCCGCTAAGGTTCATGACAATCATCGGATCGAAGCGTGAAAACTTAATCTCATCAACGCGGGGTTCATCCGCGTCTTCCGGCAACTTTGGCTGGGCTAGGTCGACGCGTTCGCGGACTTCCTGCAGGGCATCGTTAACATCGATTTCAGGATTGAATTCCAGACTAATGGTTGCCCGGCCCTCCGCGGCGGAACCCACCATTTTCTTCAAGCCATCGAGGCTGCGCAGTTCCTGCTCAAGAGGCCGTACCAGGAGTCTTTCTGAGTCTTCGGGAGACACGCCTTCCAAAAAGACCTGCACATTGATATAGGGAAAGGCGACGTCGGGTTCGTTTTCCTTCGGCATTTCCTGATAGGAAACTACGCCGGCTATTACCACGACGAGAAACGCGATAATGACCGTGCGGCTGCGCGTTATCGCCGATTCAATAGCCTTGATCATTGCACAGCCTCGGCAGCCAATGCCGTATCGGTATCGGCGAATACGGCATCAACCAGTTCACCTACCTGGGCGTAGCCTTGACCGACCGTGATGATGCTCGTGGTTTCGGGCAAGCCAGAGACCCAAACGCCGTCTGTGTCCGTGCGCGCGATTTCCACTGGATAGAACACTACGCGGTTAAAGTCATCTACTGCTTTCAGGCCGATGGTGCCGTCGGTGTCTAGCGTCAGGAGCGAAGGTGCTACCTTCTGTGCCATGATTTCCCCGCCCGGGATACGCATTTCCGCGGTGACACCGGCGGGGAGGCTGCCATCGGGGTTCGGAATTTCGAGTTCCACCGTGAAGGTTCTCGTCGACTCGTCCGCCACGGGCGCCAAGTAGCGTATTCGACCGGTTAGTTTCTGGCCGGTGACTAACTCGGCACTGGCAACCCGGCCGGCACTCACGTAGCGCGCATCTTGTTCGGCGATACTGCCGGTAATGATGACCCTGGTGTTGTCGACGAAATTTGCAATCTCGTCGCCCGCTCGAACGAAGTCACCCAGTTCAACGGGTCGTTCTAAAATTACGCCGTCAAATGGTGCTCGAATCACTCTGTACTGCAGATCTAGCTTGGCACGGATGAGTTCCGCGCGCGCAGTCTCGAGTTTCGCCAGTGTTTCGGCGATTTGCGTGTCGGACACATAGCCTTCGGTCTTCAGTTTCAGTTGGCCCTCGTACGCCGTCTTGTGCTCAGTGACGCCCGCACGCGCTTGTTCCAGGCGAGCCTGCCGATCGCGCAAGTCCAAGCGCAGAATGGTATCGCCCGCGTTCAGCCGTTCACCGCGCTTGGCAACAATGGCTTCCACCCGGCCATCGGTTTCTGCTCTAACCTTGACCGCGCGAGCGGGGGCGGATCGGCCATAGACACTTATATAGCGCGTGATGGGTTGCGCCGATTGCACTTTCGCCTGTACGCGCACGGTAGCCTGCGTTGCCGTTGTGCCGCTTGATTCGGCATGCGGACCAGTGATGCTACGCCCCACATAGCCCGACGCGATCCAAAGCAGAACCACGCCGGTTACTAAAACGGCGAGCAGCCAGGGCTGGTCACTAATGATTTGCCTAATTTTCATGGCCGGTTCTCAATGCCCGATGGCTGCGCATTCGTCTTGTCTAGATTTGGCTGCCGGTCTCGAATCGAACGCGATGCAGTCACTAACATGTCCTGGTTGGATTCGATATATGCGGTGGCGGCCTCAGCCATTGCTAGACCAAATCCCGCGGTGAATCTTGCGCCGGCCGTCAGCTCGTCCGATCCGTTCTCAGTCAGCTTGTTTATATGCTTAATGCTGTCTTGTAGATCGAGGATTTGTTCATGCAACACGCGTTCAAGTTGTTCGCGAGGCATAAATTCCGAGAAATAAATTGTTGCGAGAAACTCCGAACGCAACTTGTGTTGAGGCTGGGCACGAGACAGTGCGCGCGCGAACTCCCGTTTCCCTTGCTTGGTAATAGCGTAGACCTTGCGGTCCGGCTTGCCTGTTTGTGGCACAGGTTCGCATTCAATCAGCCCCTTATCCGCTAAATCCGCAAGGGCCGGATAGATCGATCCGTAGCCGGCCGGAAAAAAATGCTTGAAAGTGGATTCGAATTCCTTCTTGAGCTCGTATCCGCAGGCCTTGCCAGTGCTTAGAAGCCCTAGGCAGAGAGTTTTTACGTCCATTTTTTGCGCTATTTTAATGATGGCGGATGGCGACGAATGGTCGCCTGAATGTGTATCGAATCGATACTGTAAGGGGGCGACCCCAGGCGTTGCCACTGACTGCATCACAGCTATTGGCGCCTCGGCTGGGTGGTGATTTCCACAGGGCGGCGTAACCCATTGTGAAACCAAGGATTGGCGCTGCTATTTTGCGTTCAGGCCACCTATATATCGGCTTGTAACAATTTGTAACTTGCTGATGTATCAGATAATTCCCCGGAAGTTTGCGCAGCCTGGATGGCCTTATGAATGGAAAAGCCGACCTGGTTGCTGATCTGCTTTTAGGTGACAAGGGTCCAGATCTGCAAACTGTCCGTCGAGGCGCGGTGATTCGAGAACCTGCGGCGAGTGGCTTCGCGGATGATGGCTGCGGCAATCACCGCAGCCAGATTCGGGGTTATTCCAGCGCGTGAATTTTGCAGCTGCCGCCCGTTGCCTGAGTCTCTTAGGTGGTTCATCTTTGTGCGGCGAAGCGGCTTGTTTGCGTATCACTGAGTTCACGATCGTAGGTGCCCAGTTCAATTAGGGCTATGCCGATTTTCGGTGGTGTTCGGTTTATGGATTATGTTGATTTGGCGCTGCCGTCTCAGTTTGTCACAACGGCAAGCCCCAGCCAGAGTCAAGATTTGCCGCAGTCCGGCACAACCCATGAAGGAGCGCTGCCCCGAGCGTATAATGCAAGCATGGCATCAACGCTGGTCGATAGGCCCATTCGCCATCATGGCTAGAATCGTAAGTCTGCTGATTATCGCTTGGCTTCTCCCCGGATTGGTCTGCGCTGGATCAGCTGATTCGGCCACCGTGATTGGCACGTCGTCACAGCTGGCCGATGGTGCGAGAGCTTTGCAGTTTCGCGACTATGAATTGGGAGTGCGTCTGACGCTGGAGGGGCTGCGTGGCAATGTGGCGCGCAGGGAAAGGGCTGCCGCCTTAAGCAATTTGTGCGCCGGTTATGCGGGACTAGAGCGCTATGACGAAGCCATTGAGGCTTGCAACAGAGCCCTTGAATTGAACGCCATACCTTGGCGTGTCCTGAATAACCGGGCCATCGCCTATTTAGGAAAAGGCCAGATACAAGCGGCCCGCAGCGATGTGGAAGCGGGTCTTAAACTTAATCCCGATTCGGGAAGGTTGCGGAAGGTATTGACGATGGTTGAGATTGCCGAAATGCAGCCGCGCATTAGCATTGCGGATGCCTCGCCCGCAATGCCACACTAGGTAAAATTACTGATTCGGGTCTAATCGGCGGTTTGCTAGCCTAAATATTCAGAACCCCACTAGAAGCACCAGAATAGCCCCCATTTACGTATATTTTGTCTCGGCGAGCAGACGCTGGCCAGCGGCAAGGTTTATTAGTTGTTTGAGAACAAGGAAGAGTCCATGCAAGAGAAGAATTTAGATCGACGAAAATTTTTGCAAACTGCGGCGGCAGTGCTGCCGGCCGGTGCATTTATTCTGCAGAGTGAAGTTCGCGCTGATGATCTGCCAAAGCTAGATGTGGCCGACCCGGCGGCGGTAGCGCTACTTTACGTTGAGGATGCGGCTGACGTTGATACTTCTAATCCCTTGGCTGCTCGCTTCGAGCCGGGGCAAGATTGTGCCAACTGTTCGCAAATCCAAGGCGAGGACGGCGCTGCGTGGCGGCCTTGCGGAATTTTCCCTGGCAAGACTGTTGCGGCCGCCGGTTGGTGTAGCGTTTGGGCAGCGAAGCCTTAGCCGCGCTAATTAGGTTCATTAGTCAGTCTATAGTCCTGCGGTCGGCCGCCTAGTCTTCGAATGACACGGCGGCCGGCGGCGGGATTTCTTTCTGCGGATTTTCAATTTAGGCGTTTCGTTTGGACCGAGCTTGCATTGCACGGTTTCGTGACACGCAGGCATTCTGTTGGTTCGTTTTGCTCGTTCCAATCCGCCCCGCCATGCCAAGGGCGCTAAAGAACAACAGGCTGTCGTTAATGTGCGGCGCAATACGCACGCTGGAGCGTTGCAATAAATCCGATTCGCGAAGCATCCAAAACCCTCGCAATAAAAATAGTCCAGTCGCAGTGATGACGGTTGTGATGTGTATTGTTTTTAGGGCCGCGAACATCAGCAATTCTTATTGGGTCATATTGGGCGTCGATGGTTTCGACTGTAAAAAAATTTGTTCGCATGCGATGTTGGGTCAGGAGCTAGCCCATTGTGCCGCCGATTAGTAATTTGCGCGCATATTGGCCAGCTTCACGCCTGAGAGAAAGTTGGCCAAACGTCGGGATATAAGCTGGCCACCGAAACGCGGGTGCCTACCGGCGCGTCGTCCACGCCTTCGGCGATGATCGCCCAGCAATTCGCGTGAGTCAGCGGTAGTATCCGGAAGGATTCTTGTCCCGCTAAAATTTCCACTTCCAGTTGACCTGTCTGGTCAATGCGCGCATGTGCCTTGGCAAAAAAACGCGGGCCTGCTCTTTTGCGAACGATATTAAGCGTGTTGGCCGTTGCGAATTCTTCGACGGGTAAATTTTGCAGCGCGCGCATTCCTGGCACCACGAAGAATCTCAGGCCAATGGCCACAGCCATGGGATTGCCTGGTAGACCAAACACCCAGGTCTTGTTGGGTAACTGCGCCAGCAAAATCGGTTTGCCGGGTCGAATGAGCACCTTGTGAAAATGAATTTTTGCGTCAAGCGACTTAAGAGCTGCGGGTACTGCGTCGAATCTGCCGGCGGATACGCCGCCAGTTGTGACGACCAAGTCCGCCTCCGCGGCGGCGGTGCCAATACGCTCTGCGATTACATCAGCATTGTCGCCGGCGCTTACTAGGCCGAGCAACTGGCCGCCGCAGCGACCTACGGTGGCGCGCAGGTAGGGCCCGTTCGCATCGCGAATATGGCCTGATGCCAGGGTGGCGCCGCGTTCCACAATCTCAGCGCCCGTGGTGATCACCGTTAGCCTTGGTTGCGGCCGCAACGAAAGTTCATCGTAGCCAGCGGCGGCGCTAGCCATCAGCCGTTCGGGTGTGAGGCGGCACTGCGTTCCAATAATTTCCGTCCCGCGACTAAAGTCCTCGCCCGCGCGCCGGATGTTGTCACCCGGCCGCGCCGGCGCTAGAAATCGGACTCGATTACTGTCGGCGCAAGGCTTGGTTCGTTCAACGGGGACCACGGTATCGCAGCCCTTGGGCAGGGGTGCTCCCGTCATGATTTCTATCGCCTGTCCCTTTGGCAATGTTTGGTCCGCGGCATCGCCGGCGACCAGGCTAGCTGCGATTTTCAGTTCGGTAGGCTCGTTCGCCGTTGCCTGCGCGATGTCCGCAGCAACCAAGGCGAAGCCATCCATGGCCGCGTTGTCAAAATTCGGCACATCCAGGAGACTGTTCACAGGAGCAGCAGTGACCGCGCCAAGTGCGGCGTCCAGTGGCAATTCGCGAGCAGGCAACGGCTCGAGGGCCGCGCCGATAATCTCTAGGGCTTCTGCGTAGTTAATCACGGTAGGGGATCTTGCTGGTGGGCGCAGTGTAAGGGAAGCTGTCGCTGGTCGCGAGACGCTGGCCACGTGTGAATAGCTGCGGCCTACTGGCTTTACCAGAAAGGGCAGGTATCACTCATGCCAGCGCGGGCATCGTAGGGGTCACCCAGTCCGATGATTTTGGGCTAAAGTAGTCTAGCCTGGCTGGGGATTGTCCTATGGCTCCAACAAAGCTTTTTACTTTCTGGTGCTGAGCGACTGGGTATTAATTATGGGTAGGGAACTTCCCGCAGCAGCGGGCTTACCACCGGAGTGAATCGCTACCAAATTGGATCTGAATTGCCATGACAATCGAGATAAAGCCGATTTCAATCGCCGCCGTAACCCGCGCGAACTATCGTATGAACCATAACTTTGTACGAGGTTTCAGATTTGATGTCCCTGGATTGGGGGAGACTGTGGTATTTCAGGCGGAGTACAGCGCCACATGAGTACTGTGCCAGCCGCGCCCGAAAATATGCTTCGTAATGTGGTCAACCGCGGTGATTCTGAATTAGCCGCCGCGCGATGTGCTGCCTATGCTGCGTGTTCTGAGTTAATTGCATCGCCGCATGATTTAGATCCTCGTTTGAGTCTGCGCGAAAAGCTGGGAATTGGCGATGTTCTGGAGTACGCGAAGCCGCTAGATGCCTGTATCGAGGAATTGTCTGGCATGGATCTGGACAAGCTGCGTCGTGAATACAGCGGTTTGTTTGAAGTGGGTAGCGAAGGCCCGCCGGTAGCGATACGTGAAGACTTGAGCACCGGACAACGCGCCGGTACTCGCGAAGATTTGATTCGTTTCTATGACTACTTCGGCTATGCCTTGGCCGAACGCTATGCTTGGGCGCCCGACCATCTTTCGGTGGAATTGGAGTTCATGCATTTACTTTGCTATCGGGAGGCCAGCGCGGAAGAAGACCGCCGGTCTTTTCAGCTTGCACAAGCGGATTTTGCCAGCCGGCACTTTTCTTGGGTGGATGCCTGGGCCGCGGAAGTGATAAGGCTCGCGTCGGAGTCTGTTTACGCACAGCTTGCCGCAGCCTTGGCGGAGTTTGTTGCCGCTGACTTGCGCTGGCAGTTGAGCACGATATCGAGCAGCGCATAGCCGATGTAAGAAATTCGCTGGAACTTTTGATGAACCCAAGATTCGATCGCGCTGCGCTGATCATGGTCGCGATTCCATGGGTGCTCATTTTTGGCGCCTGTGCTGGGACGCCCGACGGCACTATCGATGGCGAGACAGCCCAGCCGTCGGTTCAGGATTCGGCTCGGGCCGGCTTGCGCGCTGCCCCCGCTGGCAAAACCGAGGCCGAAGGCTCCCCGGCGGTAGCTTCACAAGCAGCGGCAGGCGAAGCGGGAAAGCTGGCGTTTGATCGTCATTGTATGACCTGTCATGGCCTGGATGGTCATGGAGTACAGGGGCTGGGTATCAGCTTGGTCGATTCGGATCTTGTCGCCGCCCGCTCGACGCAGCAACTCGTCGATTTCTTGCGAGCGGGGCGCATGCCAGGCGATGCAAACACCGTTTCTGGACGCTCCATGCCTGGCTTCGCGTGGCTGAGCGAGGAGGATCTCGCGGCGATCAGTGCCTATATTAAGAATCTCTAAGCACTCACTGCCCGTGTGTGCCCGCTAGGTTCCATCGCCGCCCAATGTATGCGGCCGCGGCGCGCTACTTGCATGGCTATCGAAGCCCTTGGCAGTGGCGATTAACCTAAAGATCCGCAGCGGCGAGCCGGAACTCTAGGTGCGGCTAGCAATCGCGGGATTAGGCTTGCTTTAGAAAACGGAAGCAAGCCGGGCAATAGTCTAGTCGCGTACTTCATCGATTGGGCACCGGCAGTCTTATGCTGCTGCCGTGCAGTAGGCAGAGGCGTCCTTATGGGTTTCATACGATGCCCGTCGCCAGAAAAATATGGGCTCGACGATTTCCCCGATACCGATCATGATGCCTTGGCGCATTTATTTTGCGCCCGGCGGGATCAGACAGTATGCTCCACGGGCCCTGGGGTCGCCGCAATGGCCCAAGGCAGGGGTAGGGGGGATCAAACATGCAGCAATCAGCGCAGGCCGCTAAGCCCTGGCCGAGTCCCGGCAAGGCTTGGTACGCAGTGGCAATCCTGGTAATCGCGTTTGTTTTTTCCTTCATTGACCGGATCATCATTGCACTGCTTGTCGATCCGCTGAAGTTGGATCTGGGATTGTCGGATACCCAACTGGGTGTCCTGCAAGGTCTGGCCTTTGCCGTTTTTTACGCGCTAGTGGGCATTCCCATCGGTCGCTGGGCAGACCGCTACAGCCGCCGTCGAATTATCGGTATCGGGATTTTTCTGTGGAGTCTGATGACAGCAGCCTGTGGATTAGCGAAAAGTTTCTTTCAGCTATTCCTGGCGCGCGTCGGGGTGGGCGTTGGCGAGGCCGCTTTGTCGCCGGCGGCCTACAGCATGATTTCAGACTACTTTCCACCCCGGCAGCTGGGCCGTGCTATTGGCGTGTATCAGTCCGGGGCATTTTTTGGCGCCGGCATCGCGTTTCTAGTGGGTGGTCTGGTCATTCAGATGGTCAGTGGCGGGGAAGACATGGTGCTGCCCTTGGTTGGTGCCGTTCGGCCATGGCAAATGGTGTTCTTCGTGGCTGGCCTGCCGGGAATATTGATTGCTTTGCTGATGTGGACCGTGGCCGAACCGGAACGCCGCGGGGCCGTACTTGGCCCGGGAGAAGGGATACCGCTGAGTCAAGTTTGGGCCTTCGTGCGGTCGCGGTTGCGAGTATTTATCGCGCATTTTTGCGGTTTCGCGCTACTGGCAGTTCCCATAACAACCATTCTGACCTGGGCGCACACGCATTTCACTCGAGCGCTGAGTTTCGCACCCCCCCAGGCCGCGCTTACTCTGGGTGCAATCCTGATTGTTTTGTCGCCCTTGGGCGTGTTCGCCGGTGGCTGGTTGGCCGACATCCTGCGACAACGCGGTCACACTGACTCAGCGCTGCGGGTGGGCATGCTCGGTGGCCTGCTGATGTTACCTTTTTGCCTTTCCGCTACAACGGTGACGGACCCCCAGCTCGCGACGCTCCTATTTTGCCCGTTTATCTTTTTTGCTAGTTTTGGCTTGGCCATGGCGCCGGCGGCCTTGCAGGTGGTTGTCCCGAATCAAATGCGCGCCCAGGTTACGGCAACCTGGATGCTGGTGTTAAATATTGTCACCGCGGGTATCGGGCCGACGGCGGTGCCTTTCATTAGCGATTTGGCTTTCGCGGGCCCTGCCGGGATCGGCACGGCCATGGCCGCCGTCAATAGCTTGGCCGTACCGCTGGCGGTATTGGCGCTTTGGTCTGGTCTAAAGTCCTTCCGCGCCGCTGTCAGTGACAATCTGATTGAAGAATAGAGAACGGTCGGCCGATAGAGGGTAGCTAAACAAATTGCAAGCCAGTTTTCGGCCCGAATAAGTATGTTATCGGCCGTGGACAGGTTTCGGATCTCAGGTAAAGATTTTCCTTACCTGAGAATGAATGTAAATCAACAAAGATTAGGGTTAAGAAGCATGACTGTACGTCAACCATATCATTGGATAACACTGGTTCTGTTATTCGTGGCCGCGAGTTTGATCGCGCCCGCGGCTCCAGCGCAAATCGAAGATATCATTGTTACCGCGCGCAAACGCGAAGAGAGTTTGCAAGACGTACCCTTGTCGATTACCGCTCTTTCGGGTGAGCAACTCCAAGAGCGCGGTATTACGGACAA
Organism: Gammaproteobacteria bacterium; assembly: GCA_965221985.1. Taxonomy (GTDB): domain Bacteria; phylum Pseudomonadota; class Gammaproteobacteria; order Steroidobacterales; genus J054. Next base: position 3,256,237 of record OZ244928.1, on the reverse strand, counting down.
TTTCGAGCTGGCGGTCTTCACGCCGAACTTCAATACATCGAAAACCGTCGGTCGTAATCTTGACCGGCCCGTTATCCGGGGTATGGCGAATGCGTCAGTGGGTGGGGAGGCCAACGCTTCGTACTTTCTCGATGGGGTTTTTGTTTCCAGCAGTATTTCCACCGCAACCACTGCTTCTGTTGAACGCGTCGAGGTCTTGCGCGGTCCCCAGTCGGCGCAGTTCGGGCGTGCCACTTTCTCGGGTGCCGTGAGCTATGTCACGCGCAAGCCAACGAACGAGTGGGTGGGCGAAGTCAATACGAAGGCAGGCACTGATGATGACTATGAGATTGGTGGCTGGTTCAGTGGACCCATCATTGAAGACAAACTGGGGTTTTTAGTCTCGGCAGCCTACTTGGATTTTGGTGGTGCATGGCGGAATAACTTGCGCGCCCCCACGGATGGCTACGATCCGAACAATCCGGGTCTCGTGCCGGCAGATCCAAATGCTGGCTACGCGTACACAGCGCCAGTGCCTTTTTCCGATGCGGGGTTTTCCAACCTGCCGACGGGCGGTGACACTTCCAGTATGGGTGGCGAGAAGACCAAGGATTTGATGGTCAAACTAACTTGGACGCCGACGGATTCAACAGAATCAAATTTCAAGTACGCCTATACCGAAGGCGATGATGAGCATTTCCCCTCTGTTGTGCCGCTGCCGGGACAAGAGTGGTTAAATTGTTACCGTCCCGGCATAGATCCCGGTACCGCCGCGGACAGCCCGGCGGCATTCTGCGGCACCTTCGATCCCACGGGTTGGGAGAATCGAATCAATCTTCCGGATTTCAACGGTTTGGTGGGTGGCGTGCTGACCACGCTTCCCTTGGCGGCCCGCACCAGCGAGCCTGTTGAGGCCGGCACCCGCCGCGAGTCCCATCGTTTCATGCTGGATTTGACTCAGGGACTGGGTGACTGGGAATTGACGGCGCGTGCCGCGTACAACGATGATTCGTTTAATCAGGCGTATGACTTGGACCACACGCATGTGCGGGTCTTAGCGGGGCTATTCAACTTCGAAGAGAAGAAGACGGAAGAAGACTATGCTTTTGAGCTTCGCCTGGCCACGCCCGTTGAGTCGAAGGTTCGTGGATCCGTCGGCGTCTACTACTTCAACTACGACAAGAGTAGTCAGGTACGCAGCCGCGTAGGGCCCTATGTGGCCTTAGGGGCCGAGTTTGAATGTCCCCGGCTAGACGATAACCCGGTTTGTGCCGGTCCTGGGCCGCATCCGGTTACCACCGCATTTCCGCCCGCGACTACGCTAAATACCGAAAATATCGCGGTTTTCGGCAACGTCGATTGGGATATTACCGACCAGCTCAGTCTGGCCTTCGAAACGCGTTGGGCCGATGATCGTAAAGAAATTGTGGGTGGCAACAGTGCCAGTGACGACGTCAGCACCAAGGCCTTTACGCCACGTGTCACCTTGCGCTATCAGACCAGTGATGAGTTCATGTTCTACGGTCTCGTTGCCAAGGGTAACAAACCGGCCGACTATAACGTTGAGTGTTATCGCTACGATTTCAACCGCTCGGCCACTGAAACCTGCCGTCAAGACGCATTGGCTCTAGTTAAGGAAGAAGAGCAAATCACCTACGAGGTCGGCTTTAAGAGTGCCTGGCTTGATCGACGATTGACGCTCAATTGGTCAGGTTTTTTCATCGATTGGGAAAATCAGGCCTTGTTCGTCTCCAGATGCACCACCGATACGATTGGCGGCACGGAGCTTTGTTCAACAATCCGACGCAATGCCGGCGAGACGGAAATTTTGGGGATGGAGCTAGAGTCGAATTTCGTGCTAACAGACAATTTGTTTGTTATTGCCAACTATGGCTATCAGAACGGCGAGATTCAAAAGGGCTTCGATCCAAATTGGGAAGACCTTACGGGTAACGGCGACATCGCCGGTAAAGAGACACCCAATGCGCCCCAGCATTCCGGTGTCCTAGGCTTGGTGGTCACCAATCAGATCAATCAAGACCTGGAGTCTTTCCTCCGCGCAGACTTCTCTTACGAGAGTAAGCGTTGGGTGCAAGCCGGCAACTTCAATAACTTGGGGGAACGCAAGTTGACCAACTTGCGGCTCGGGGTGCGTGCGGAGAACTGGACGCTGACGGGTTACGTAAACAACTTGCTCAATGACAATACGCCGCTTTCGGCTCTGCAATTTTTCGATTTTGGTCGCACCTTAAGTAATGGCGTGAATCCAAACTTGTGGTCTTTGAATCCACAGCGGGATCGGCACATGGGCGTTGAATTTCAGTACCGCTTCGGCGCTTGGTAGAGTGGGGCGTTGCCCGCCCGGGGCTCGGCCCTAGGCGGGGTCGTTGGTGCGCCATTTAGGCCGACGACAGCTGCGAAATCTCATTCAGCTGCGCTGTCGTCGGTCGCCAGCTCGCGGCAGCTACGTTTGATATGACCTGCGATGGTTTAGTCACGCCGGCTATGACGCTGGGTATATAGTCTTGCGCGGCCAGCCACCCAATGGCCAGATCCAAAACACTGCGCCCGAGTTGTTCGGCGTAGTTCGCCAACGCTTCCACGCGGTCCCAGCGTTCGTCAGATACAAAAGCGCCGCCGCCGCCCCATTTGGAAAAACGGCTGTCATCGGGTAGGGGCTGGTTCTTTCTGTACTTGCCTGTTAACAGGCCGCTTTCCAAGGGGAAGTAAGGCAAAATGCCCGCGCCTTGTTCTTGCGCCACCGGCAGCAGATCTTTTTCTAGATCTCGATACAGCAGGCTATAGCGATTTTGTGCCGTGACATAGCCAGTGCCAGTCGCCGCCTTGGCGGCGCTGGCCAGCATGTCGCCGCTGTAATTGGAGCAACCAATATGGCGGACTTTTCCCTGTTTGACCAAATCCTCCAAGGCACGCAAGGTTTCTTCCACGGGTGTGCCAGCATCGGGAAAATGGTGTTGATACAAATCAATGTAGTCGGTTTGTAGCAGCGCCAGGCTTTTTTCAACGGCTTCCTTGATGTAACCGGTGGATCCTCCGCCTTCCACGGGTCCGCGGCCCCCCGCGCCAAATTTTGTTCCGATAAGGACTTGCTGCCGGCGATTGCCCAGGGCCTCGGCGAGCAAAGCTTCTGACTTGCCATGCGGGCCGCCATAAATGTCAGCGGTGTCAAAGAAGTTAATGCCCGCTTCCAAGGCGCTGTCGACGATGGCGGTGGTTTGCTCTTGATCGCACATCTGCCCAAACATCATGCAACCGATACCGACGGAGGAAACATTGATGTCGCTGCGGCCAAGAGGTTTCATTTCCATTGCATAGCACCTAAATTCTAAATGATTGGCGGGAGAGTAAAATTCTAGATCACAATGAGAGTAAGGCGCGAGCAGACACATGCCTAGGGTTGCACGCGCTCAGCACCGTCCTGTGGCACCGGGGTCCCGGCGCTAATCCTCACCATGATGGCGACTAGTAGCAAAATGCCATTGAGCAATCCCATGAATTGGAACGGTGCGCCGCGCTCGACATGGTCAAAAACCCAGCCGCCCACACCGCTGGCCACCACAATACCCACCGCACCAAACAAGTTAAACGCACCGATTACCGCGCCGCGTAAGCTCGCTTTTGCTTCTTGGCCTAGCAATGAGCCGCCGGCAATGATCACGCTGATCTCGCCGATGCCCAATAATATCGCTAGTGGAATCGCGCTCGGCCCCATGGGGTTACTCATTTGCCCCATTACGCTATAGCCGATGGTGGCAATGGCTAGCGCTATACAGACGGCAGTCATGCGATTGATCCGATCCGCGATGACGCCCATGAACGCGGCCCAGCCCAAGGCGGCCACTTGCACAATGCCGAACAATTTAAAGCCCTGGCCCGTGGCGGTTGCCGTATCGAGACCGGATTCAATGCCATATTGCGTGACCCACAGGGTCAGGAAGCTACCTATGATGACCAAATCCCCGCGCCCGATGAAGGCGGCGCAGAAGGCAACGGCGAGACGCGGGTTGTGGCGTGCTTCGTTAAGCCCCGCCAAGAATTGCGGCAGAATTTTTACCGGCTCTGCGCCGCCCAGCACATGAGGCGGCAATCCAAGCCATAAGATCGCGGCCGCGAACAAACAGAGTAGGGCGGCGGACCAAAAGCTAAGTCGGCCGGCCATAACCGGCTCGTAGCCCTGGTTCTGAAAAAACTCGGGTGCACTACCCAGAATGAATGTCGCTATGAAGAGAATGCCGAGCCCTTGAAGAATATTATTGGTCGCGATCCATTTACCGCGCGACAGCTCCTGCGGAGTGTCTTGTACGCTGATGCTGAGCATGACCGGAACCATGGAGAGCCCAACGGCAAATAGCGCGCGAAACAGGTAGAGTTGGAATTCACTGCTAGCGAACGAAAAGAGTAGATAGCCGGTGGCGGTAATGCAAAAGCCAATCACAAAGACGATCCGCCGGCCCACCCGGTCGGCCCAGGCACCTACCAGGCCCATGAGGCAAATAGAAATGACTTCCGCGATGGTTACCATGGTGCCCGTCACCATGCCTTGTCGGCTCGTGGGTATGCGAACCATTTCGTTTAGCACATAGGGCTGAATCAGCGAGATAAAAACGGTCATGGCAATGCTGACAAACGATGCAAACAGCACTGTTGCCGCATTCGTCCGGCTGAGTCCGGCGCGGATCCAGTAGGGTCCGATCTTCAGTCCAGAGTGGTCGGGCTTAAAGTTCAAGCGAGTCGCTCCGTTTTCGAATATCTCATGTTCGATTCGGCTTCTGGGTAGATCTGCAGTTCGCCGCATCATGGACTAGGTAAAAATTGCACGCAATTTGTCTTGCTTTACGGTCCGAAGTTGTAGCGCAAGGATCCTATAGCCTAAAGGCTCGAAGGTTGATTTTGTCAAAATTGAGCGAAACGAGAATTAGTGCTAAAAGTAGTCTTTGGCTGAAGCGGCAGATTCAATGAGCGATCTCGCGAAAAAGATCAACACCTCACCCGCTGCGGGCTGGTTTAGCTTGTTAATTGTCTTGAGCGGACTTGCCCTGGGTCACAGCCTAGTCGTGTTGCAATGGCATTTTACCGGTGGGCATTCCACGGTAGACACATTCGTGTCAATGGCCCTTGGCACAGCCGGTGTGATATTCGTATGGCGCGGGCTCAGCCGATCTGAAAACCAAGCGACCATCATGGGGTATCTCGGCGGCAATCTCATCTGGGTGGGTTTTTTCGAGTGGACCTGGCACTTTTTCGGCAATTTGCTGAAGCTGGAGCCGATCATGGACAGCGGCTTTGAGATACTGGCCCCCGGATTGCAAATGATTCAGGCCACCGGTTTGCTGGTGATTGTCTTGCTGATTTTTCTAGGCTCCAACAAGGACACCCGCTGCCGGATGTTTATGTGGTTTCATCGCAATTTGCGAATTCGCCCGGGGCGCATGACAGCGGGCTACAAGCGGCAGTATTCGCGAATTACCGCCATGGAAACGGTGTTCCTTATTTGGTTTATCTATCTTTGCGCCATCGTCATTAATGATCCGCGCCTAATAAAATACGATTCAGTGGCCGCTATGGTAATCACCGTTGGTTTCGTCATTTGGGGCGTTTATTTGGCCAATAAGCTTAGGAAAGTACGGACTTTAGGCGCGGCCTTCCGTTACGCGATTCCCACAGGAAATATATTGTGGTTGCCCATTGAGGCTTTTTCTCGTTGGGGTCTCTATCCAGAGATATGGATTAAGCCGCTGGATTATATGGTTCCCATGAGCTTGATCGCGGCTTTCTTCGTAGCCGCTTGTGCGCTTATCTTTGTTTCTCAACGGACACCGGGAGCGGCGGCTTCAACTCAAGCCGCCTGATCAACAGGCAATCACCGCGCTTTACGGGCTGGGATGCGCAGCCTGCTAGCTTCCTACGCCTGCGGTTGTTTTTCCACCTTGCCCCGTGTCTGCGCTGCTGGTGCACTGTTTGTGGCGCTTCCGAAGCGAGGTGATGGTTTTTTCGCCGGCTTTTTCCCGTGGCGGATAGAACTCATGATTTTGGTGCTTTTGGTGCCGGCGGCAATACCTGGTTAGTATGTGGTTATGACTATTTGGATAGTGGGCCGCTAGGCCTGGTTGCGAACTTCATGCGTCATGCATCCAATACGCCCGTCGACCATTCGGTCAAGAGTCCCCGGTATATACAAGTTTATTCCGCCGTTCGGGATTGGATTTATAGCGGCCGCTATAAACCTGGTGGGCGCTTGCCCACGGAGAGCGAACTTTGCGAGTTGTTCGGCGTGTCTCGAATCACAACGCGTAAAGCTGTTGATATGCTGGCGGATGAAGGTTTGGTGGTGCGCTATCCTGGCCGCGGAAGCTTCGTGGTCGAAGACTTGGCGGATGCGCCAGTACTGGGTGATATGGAACAGTTGCTACTCAAGGTTGAGCGTTTAGGAAAGAACACAGCTGTTGCCGACCCCAAGGTCACTGAAGAAGTTGCCGATGCACAAGTTTGCAGAGACCTAGATTTGGAAGAGGGCGCGCGAGTTCAGCGCGCTTCTCATGTGCGCCTACTTGACGGTAAACCCATCGGCTATGTTGTCACATATGTCCCGTCCGCCTTGGAGGTTCGCTTTGATCTGCAGGAATTAAATGCCAGTCCTATGCTGACCTTGCTGGAACGCAAAGGCGTCGATGTCGCATCCGCCGATCAGGTCATCAGCGCGACTTTGGCCGATGGGCGCTTAGCATCGCTGCTTCATACTACAGTCGGCGCGCCTCTATTGCAGGTGCGCTTGGTGGTATTCGACGGTAAGCGACGACCCGTTGAACGCTTGGTGGCCTGGTATTTGGCGGAGCAGTACCATCATCATATTCACTTAACACGCAAACGGGGACAGTGACTCCAATTTTCGGCTTCGGACCGACTATTTTCTGTGTGCCTGCGGCGACCCGATAAGAACACGGTTTTTGCTATCAAGCCATCAATTCCAGTGTTGTGCTAAGCCGGTGCGCGTCCCGTTTGTTGAAGCCGGCAGTGCCGTGGTCAAGGATGGCGAGGGTCGGAGAATAGCGGGCTGCAATGCCGTCGTCGCGCATGTCTTGGGGTTTAGCCGCGAATACTATTTAGAGTGACTTAGTGCGGAAATTGAGCTGGTTTGCATGTATTGCCGTAGTTCGTGGTGGTGCTAAGCGACAGGTGCTGAGTCAATGAGCATTACCTGAAATTTTCCCAGCCCTTTGCGGAGTTTTTTTGCATCCGCGTATTCAGGCGAATCCCAAAAGCGCTGCGCAGCTTCTCGGTTGGGCCATTCTGAAACCAGCGCGCTGGGTGCGTCGCAAATTCCATTTTCAAGAAAAATACCCTGAACTCCTTTGAGAATGTACCGCCCGCCAAATTTTTCAACCAGCGGCGGCACAGTTGTGCCGTAGCCCGCAAGGAATTTCTCACGATCGTAAACTTCACCGATCACAATCATGTAACAACGCGTATCAGCCATGGTTTCTCTCTTCGCGGTTGGCACCGCTGTCGTAAGTTACGGGTTAACAGGCTCGACCCAGATGGCTAAGTATAGTGGCAAGCGACCATGGCGCCAGAGCTAGTCGCCTTTATGGCCGGTGATTGAGTGACGCATTGGGCAGTTGCCTGCGGACAGCGAGTGCGGAATACGCAACCCGAGGGTGGGTTCAAGGGCGACGGTAACTCGCCTTCCAGAGGCTCCATGGATTCAAGAATGTCCAGGTTTGGATCTGGTCTAGGCACGGCCTTTAGCAGCGCCTGAGAGTAGGGGTGTCGTGGTGCTTTGAAGAACTCATCGCGAGTCGACAGTTCCACCGCTTGACCTGAATACATCACCAAGATTCGCTGTGCCATATATCTCACCACGGACAAGTCGTGGCTGATAAATAGCATCGCAATTCCCGTGTCGCGTTGTAAGTCGCGCAACAAATTGCAAATCTGGGCTTGAATGGAAACATCCAAGGCGCTGACTGGTTCATCACAAATCATGATACGTGGTTGCAAGATCATCGCTCGCGCAATGCTCACGCGCTGACATTGTCCGCCACTAAACTCATTTGGATAACGCGTTGCCAGTGCAGCCGGTAGGCCAACTCGTTCCATCATGCTCGCGGCGGCTTGATCGCGTTCTCTGGCGGTCATGCTAGGTGAATGTATCCGTAAGGGTTCGGCGATAATCTCGCCCACCGTCATGCGGGGATTTAGGCTGGATAGGGGGTCCTGAAAGACAACTTGCAGTTCCTTGCGGATGGCGACAAGTTCACGGTTGTTAAACCGGCACAGGTCTTGGCCCTTATAAATGATCCGGCCAGCACTTGGCTTCGTCAATTGTAGGATGGCGCGGCCTAATGAAGATTTTCCGCAACCCGTTTCGCCGACGACACCCAGAGTTTCGCCCGGTCCGATCTCGAAGCTGATGTTTCTTACCGCTTTAAGGTCTTGTTTTCCGGCGCCGAATAAACCCTTGCCGGCGATTGGATAGCTGACGCTTAGATTGTCCACTTTTAGCAGTATCTTGCTCACTGTGGTTCGTCCAAGTGACAGGCCCAGGAGTGTGTGCCGATCCTGCTCGCTAACTCGGGTCTTTCTCGCCAACAAATATCCATGACCTCTTGGCAACGGTCCGCGAACGCGCAGCCTTGCGGCAGGTTTTCCAGGTCAGGCGGTTGTCCGGCGATGGCGGGCAAGTCTATGTGTGGATCACCGTTTAGCTTGGGCATGGAGCGTAACAGCCCCGCCGTGTAGGGGTGTTTGGGTTTATTGAAGAGATCGCTAGTCTTACCAATCTCGACGGGTCGCCCGGCATACATGATGAGTACTCGATCGCACAAGCCGGCGACGACACCGAGGTCATGGGTGATCATGACTACGGCGGTGCCCGTATGGCGCTTTAGACCATCCAGCAAGCGAAGAATTTGCGCTTGTACTGTTACGTCAAGTGCCGTGGTAGGTTCATCGGCAATCAAAACGTCGGGCTTGCAGAGCATGGCCATGGCGATCATGACTCGCTGACGCATTCCCCCGGATAGTTCAAAAGGATAGGCGTTAATACGGTTTTCTGCATCGGGAATTTTGACGATATCGAGCATGGCTAGGGCTTGCTTGCGAGCCTCGGGCTTACTCAGGCCTTGATGGCGAACCAAACCTTCGATCAGCTGGTCGCCGATGCGCAGACTTGGCGTTAAACTCGACAGTGCATCTTGGAAGACCATGGTGAGCCGGTTGCCGCGCAGTTCATTCAGTTTTCGACGCGGGATATTAAGAATCTCTTGATCCCGAAAACGCACGGAACCTGTCGCCCTGCCATTGGGGGCGAGCAGGCCGAGCATGGCCAGAAAGCTTTGAGTTTTCCCTGATCCTGATTCGCCGACTATGCCTAAACATTCGCCCGCTTGTAGATCGAAGGACAATTGATTGACTGCGCGGACTTCTCCCGCTTCCGTTGTGAAACGAACGTCCAGATCTTTGCAAGTCAAGATCGCGCTCATGTTAGCGACCCTGAGGGTCTAGCGCATCGCGCAGGCCGTCGCCAATGAAGTTGAAGCAAAACATCGTGATGGCCAGCATCGTGGCTGGAAAGAAAAGTAGCCACGCTGCATTATCGATTTGTCCAGAACCCTGGGAGATCAGCAATCCCCAACTCGTCAAGGGCTCTTGAACCCCCAAGCCAATAAAGCTGAGATAGCTTTCGACCACGATATTCGTGGGTATTAGCAAGGTGACATAGACAACCACGGGGCCGAGAACATTGGGAATGATATAGCGCCGCAAAATCGCGCCCTTTGACATGCCGATGGCCACTGCCGAGTCAACGTATTCTTTCGCTTTTACCGTTAAAGTTTGACCCCGGACGATACGTGACATGGTTAGCCATTCCACGGCACCGATAGCGATAAAAACCAGGAAGATGTTCCTGCCGAATACCGTAACCAAAATAATAATGAAGAAGAGTAGGGGTAGGGAGTAGAGCACATCGACAATACGCATCATGAACCCATCCAAACGTCCGCCAAAAAAACCAGCAATGGCACCATAGCTAACACCAATAAATAGGGCGACCAGTGTTGTGAGCAGCCCGATGCTAAGAGAAATTCGCCCGCCGTAAAAAACCCGTACGAATAAGTCGCGGCCATTGGCGTCGGTACCAAACCAGTGAAAGTCATCGAAGGATGGTGGCGCGAGAATTTTTTCCCATGACGCATCTTCAATGCCATGGGGCCAAACCATGGGGATCAGGATTGCGGTAAGCGCGATGAAAACCAGGATGTAAATGCTGCCCATGGCGGCGCGGTTGCGCCTGAAGCGCGCCGCGGCTTGCCGCCAGAGCGACCGGGGCGCATCGCCCGCCGCCGCACTGGCGAGTACTTTCGAATCCAGCAGCTTGCCTTTGGCCGCCGTCATTCGTAGGCCTTGCGCACGCGCGGGTCTAATGCGGCATAGGCTAAATCCGATAGCAGGTTCAGCACGATGATGAGGCTGGCGTAGATGACTACCACGCCCATGACCAGCGGATAATCGCGATTGAGGGCGCCCTGTACAAAATAGCGGCCCACGCCGGGTAGATTGAAAATTAGTTCAATGACCAAGGAGCCGGTCATGATGCCGGCCAAGGCGGGGCCTAGATAGCCAATCAAGGGTATCAATGCCGGCCTCAATACATGCCGGCGAACGATATAGCTTTCGCTCAATCCTTTCGATCTCGCCGTGCGGACAAAATCGGCACGCATGACCTCCAGCATCCCGCCGCGAATCAGCCGCGCGATGATTGCGATTTGCGGCAAGGCCAAGGCGGTTACCGGCAAAATCATGTTTGCCAGCGCGCCGTCATTCCAACCGGCCACGGGTAGAACTTTAAGATACAAGCCGAAAAACAAAGCGAGCACCGGTGCGATGACAAAGCTGGGCAGTGCAATGCCGGTCATGGCCAAGGCCATGACCGCATGATCGAGAAGCGAATTTTGTCTTAGGGCCGCAATGCAGCCGGTGAGCCCACCGAAGATCAGTGCAACGACCATGGCACTAATGCCCAGTTTGATGCTCACGGGGAGACCAATCGCCACCAGTTCGGTGACGCTAAAGTCTTTGTAGACAAGCGAGGGCCCAAAATCTCCACGCAGCGCTTTGCTGACGTAGATTTTAAACTGCTCAATGATGGGCTTATCTAGATCATAGGCGGCGCGGATATTTTCCAGTACCTCAGGCTCTAGATCCGCCTCGGCGTCGAATGGACCTCCCGGGGCCGAGTGCATCAGAAAGAAGGAGGCAGTGGCAATGATGAGCAAAGTCGGGACCGCAATGAGCAGCCGGCGCAGCGTGAAGTTAATCATGCCTGTCTGAAGCCCAATTGCATGCAGCGAGAATACCGTTAATGCAGTGGATCTTCATCAGGTGTCGAGGATCGTTCCATTTTCGGAAAAAGCGGCAAACTATCCGTGTGCCATATTCGCTCGGTAGGTGGGCGCCGGTTTAGGCGGACGGCCGAGTCGTCGATTCTGATGCACTCCTCGCCCTGGCGAACCGAATTAGTGCTGAGCACTTGCAGTACAGGGCCATAGTTTGGCCGCGCCGATCTGCGATGATGGTCTCCAGCGGTGTACACTCAAAAGCCTAGAATAGATAGGGGTAAGCACATGGCCACTCGTGCCAAGGATGCGGGCGTTGCTGCTGTGAAAATCAAGACCGGCGACGAGTACATCGCCAGTCTGCGGAATCGAAACCTAAAGGTTTATCTGGCGGGCGAACTGGTTCCTGAGCCTGTAGATCATCCCATCATTCGGCCATCGATTAACGCGGTTGCCGAGACCTATGACCTGGCTGAGCGTAATCCGGATTTAGGCAAGGTTCAATCTCCGTACACGGGGGAGCCGATCAATCGTTTTTTGCATATTGCGCGAAGCCCGGACGACCTAGTCAATCAGAACAAGATGCAGCGGCGATTGGGCCAGTTGACCGGTACCTGCTTTCAACGTTGCGTCGGCATGGATGCGCTAAACGCTTTGCATTCTGTGACCTTCGAGATTGACTCGGCCCACGGTACCGACTATCACCAACGTTTTATCGATTTTGTTCGTCTCGCGCAGAGCAGCGGTTATGTAATTGGTGGAGCCATGACTGACGTCAAAGGCGATCGCAGTAAAGCGCCCCATGAACAGGACGATAACGATTTGTATTTGCATGTTTCGCGCCGAACAGAGGATGGGGTCTATGTTAGTGGCGCGAAAGCTCACCAAACCGGTTGCATCAACTCTCACTGGTTAGTCGTTATGCCGACACTCCGTCTGCTTGAAGCTGACCGTGATTTTGCCGTGGTTGGCGCGATTCCCGCGGATGCTGAAGGTGTCACCTACATCTACGGCCGCCAATCTTGTGACAACCGTGCCTTAGACGGCGGCATAGACACCGGCAACGAGAAATTTTCGGGCCAAGAGGCCATGATTGTTTTTGACGACGTATTTATTCCCAATGAATATCTTTTCATGGACGGAGAGTATGAATTTGCCGCGATGCTGGTGGAGCGGTTTACCTGCTATCACCGTCGTAGCTATGTGTGCAAATCTGGCGTCGGCGACGTACTTATCGGAGCGGCTGCCACCATTGCCGATTTTAACGGCGTAGAGAAAGCGTCACATATTCGCGACAAACTGGTGGAAATGACCCACCTCAATGAAACGATTTACAGTACTGGCATTGCCTCCAGCTATCAGGCCAGCGAAATGGCCTCGGGCGTGTTCTTGAATGACGACATGCTTGCCAATGTCTGCAAGCATCATGTGACAAAGCTTCCCTATGAAATTGGCCGCTTGGCCCAAGATCTTGCGGGCGGCCTGATGGTGACTCTGCCGTCGCAACAAGATTTGGCGCATCCGGAATTGGGTGCCGTGATTCGGAAGTACCTAAAAGGCCGCAAAGAAATTGCGGTTGAGGACCGCATGCGCATTTTGCGGCTGATTGAAAATATGACCCTCGGTCGTAACGCGGTCGGTTACCTCACCGAATCCATGCATGGGGCGGGATCACCCCAGGCGCAGCGGATACAAATATCTCGGCAGGCGCAGTTGGGCTTTAAGAAAAGTCTCGCGAAGGCTTTGGCGGGAATAGCCCCTGAATCTGCCGAAGAAATTTCGCAGGATCTGCTGGATTATATGTCGCGGGTTTTCGCGCCGGCGGGCGAGAAGCCCAGTTAGGGTCTGTTGGGCTGACAGGCTATTGCTGTTACCAAGGCTTCACTGTACAAAGATCTAAGCGTTTATCGGCCGTTTTCGATATGAATACACCTGCTGATCAGTCAGCGCTTGTTATCAGTCCGCTGCGTCATGGCGAGTTCCGCAAACTTTTTTCCGCCCAGGTGATTGCCTTAGTGGGTACAGGGCTATCCACCGTGGCACTGACCCTATTGGCCTACGATTTGGTGGGCGGCAATGCCGCGGCGGTTTTAGGCACCGCGCTGGCGTTCAAGATGATCGCTTATGTGGTATTCGCTCCAATAGTCGGCGGCCTTGCTCACCGTTTTGCGCGTAAGCCATTTCTAATCGCGATGGATCTGGTTCGGGCCGGCGTGGTGTTGTTAATGCCCTTCGTGACTCAGGTTTGGCAAATCTACTTGCTGATCTTTTTACTCAATCTGTTTTCAGCAGGTTTCAAGCCCGTGTTCGCGGCCACAATTCCAGATATCTTGCCGGATGACCGCAGCTACACCCGCGCGCTGTCCATGTCGCGGCTGGCCTATGACTTGGAGAATTTGCTAAGCCCCACCATCGCCGCAATAGCGCTGGCCTTCATGACCTATACCGGGCTGTTTATCGCGAACTCCATCGCGTTTTTGGTTTCGGCTGTTCTGATCGCCTTGACCGGCTTGCCCGCGAGTCGTGGGGTTGTGAGGTTGGGCAATGTATGGAGCGAAATCAGTTTTGGTGGCCTGGCCTATTTCAAGACTCCGAGGCTGCGCGGTCTATTTGCCCTCTATTTGGCAGTTGCGAGTGCTAGCGCCATGCTGATCGTGAATACGGTGGTCTATGTTAAGGAGTATTTGGGCTTGCCGTCGACGAGCGTTGCCATCGCCATGGGTGCAGCGGGTTGCGGATCCATGCTGGCATCCCTAACTTTGCCGAAGATACTCGACCGGATACCAGATCGGCCCATTATGCTTTTGGGTGTGCTGGTGATGGCCATTGGTGTCGGCCTGATCGGCACCAGTCCGAGTTTTACGGCCATGCTTCCCATTTGGTTTGCTGTCGGTCTGGGTTGGTCGCTGGTCCAGACTCCATCGGGACGGGTGGTCAATCGATCCGCTTCGGCAGCTGATCGGCCCGCGTATTTTTCAGCACAGTTCGCGCTCTCTCATCTGTGCTGGTTATTGTTTTATCCGGTGGCGGGGCAGTTGGCTGTGCGTCTTGGCATAGAGGCCACTGCGGTTTACTTGGCCGGCGGCATATTGCTATTTGGCCTACTGGCAGCCTGGCTTTGGCCCGCTAGTGACGGCACTGTTTTGGAGCATGAACATGACTCCATCAGTCATGTTCATGAGCATCGACATGATGACGGCCATCATGAGCACGGCCACGACAGCGATGAGCCGCATGTTCACGAGCATGAGCATTCATCCGTTACCCATGCCCATGCTTTCGTGATCGACGACCATCATGGCGCTTGGCCAGCTTCACCTTAGCGCGGCTGTGTAGCAGAGGCACCTGTGCTTAGTGTCATCCATACGTTTCCGGTTGCGAAAGGCAAAGAAGTGGAGTTCGAAGCGGCATTCGAACTCTTGCAAGCTCAGGTATTGCAGACGGAGCCCGGCACGGTCGGATTTCAGTTGTATCGGGCGCAACAGAGCAAGCGGGACTATAAAATCATTGCTCACTTTCGCGATGAGCAGTCCAGAGTCGCGCATGACATTGGATCTTGTCAGGATGCGGTTAACGCCTTGTATGCCCTGTGCGACGGAACGCCGAAGTTTGAAGTTTGGCTTGCGGTATGAGTTTTAGCACTATTCTAATGTGAAGCCGGGCAAGCTTACGCTTTGTCCTTTGGGCGTGGCACAACTACTTTTTCCGCGGCTTTGTTGTTCCTATTCGAGGGGCCGCCAGCTGTCTTAGTCGGTGCAGATTCTTTAATCTAGGGCTGCCGGTCCGCTTTAAACTCCTGTTCGCTACGCTTGACGATCGGAGCAATGGCCCGTCAGCTATTCTGAAAATGGTGCTCGTCAGAGTCTTGGTCAGGCTCAATGTCCGCAGCAAGAAGCCGGCGGCAAAGCTAGTGCATTCTCCATAAACCCTCGCTCATTCCGTCCACAAAGTAGCCGTTTGCGCGCGGCTAGCTGCGCAGTTGGCCGCTTGATCGGGTTGGTTCTTTGGTGGCGCGGTTTGCGCAGTATTTCCCGCCGAACAAGGCCAAAAAGGGCGTGGGACCCGAGCTCTTGAAGCGATATATATGGTTTGCGGTTTCGCGTTAGCGGTAGCGGCTGACGCATCAGTCAGACGACGACGTCGATTGACGATGAATAGTCATTCCCCAGATGAAATTCCGCGGAAATACTCACAGACAAAAAATTAGCTACCCAGTTAGAAAATTCATGTACTTGCACGATTTAGACAAACTGCTTCCCGCGGGACTAACCGCAGCGACGAGGCTCGATGGCGATCCGCGGCAGCATTGGTATCCACTGGCACAGAGTTCTGAGTTACCCAGCAAGGCTTTGTTGCGACGCCAGTTGTTAGGCATGCAACTCGTCATATTTCGCGACGCACAGGGAAAGGTGAGGGCGCTGAAAGATAGTTGTCCGCATCGCGCGGTGCCCTTATCCAATGGCAGGCTCGTCAATGGCAACCTGGTTTGTGAATACCACGGCTGGACCTTTAACCCCCAGGGCCAGTGCGTGGAGATTCCATCGTTGGCCCCAGGTCGCCGAATTCCTAGCCGAGCATGCGTGGAGGCTTTTCCTTGTGAGGAGGCGGATGGAGTAATCTGGGTGAGCGCGATGCCAGCTATGGAGAGTCGGCCGCCCATTCTTGGTTTTGTCGCGCCAGCCGAGCACGGTCCTTGGGTCTATGTTGATCGCATTACGACCTTAGACTCGAATGTGGAGTTTAGTGTTGAGCAAACCATCGATCCCGCCCATACCAACCAGCTGCATAAATCATTGTTGTTCGGCGACCGGGTCACGGGCTTCGTGGACCATAGTCGGTCTGATGAGGTCCGTGTTACGGATGAAAGCGATATCGACGCAGGATATCTACGCGCTCGGGCGAGCTGGGTTGGCCAGCAAGGCGAAAGCAGTATTTGCTATACCGTCACCGCGCCCTACCGCGTTATAGCCGACATCTTAAGCGGCGGCTCCGACCGCAAATTATCGATTCAATCGATCCATGTGCCCTTGGCCGAGCGGAAGACCCACATTTATATCCGCACCTACTACAACATGTGGACTAACTCACTACTGAATTATTTGGCGAGAAAATTTGCCTTGGTAATGAGTAAGCCTCTGATGGCGGATCACATAAGGGCGGCCCAGGGCAGTCAGAACTGCTATGACCGAGGTTGCCGCAGCAGAATGTTGGTTGAAGCGGATTTGCTGGTCGCTCACTTTCGCAGGATTGCGAAAACTCGAGAAAAATACGACCTGTGGGCTAAGCAACACGGCAATGATTTCCTGACGCCTAAGAAAGGCGATCGCGTTGCCGCCGGCGGGTCTTGAAGCTGTCAGCCACCAATGAAACGCCAAGCCAAAAAGCTCGTCTCATGTCGGTGACTTCTCGTTTAAGTCTTCTGGGTCCGAGTCGGGCCGATACCCATACTGGGCCGATGGAGGCTCCCGAGCGCTGGCTGCTCTGGCTATTCGGTTTGTGGCTGCTCATGGCCCTAGCGGGCACGCTAATCGCCAGCTACGCGCATGACGAGGCGTATAGGTCGATTTTTGCGATTCCCGAAAAGGCCAAATTCGCACGCTTTGGATTGATCGTGCTAGCGACCATTCTTCTCTATGTGCCCTTAGGTCTGGCCGTCGAAAAGCGCGGATTAAACGTCGCCTTTACTCGCAAGACGGGGCACATCATTGGTGTCTTTATTCTTCCGCTGATCTCTGTGCCGGTGATGATGGACGATGGTGATCTCTATCGAGAGTGGTACCAGACCATGGTCTGGCAATCCATTGCGATTGTCGTGTTGCCCTACAGCTTTTTCATTCGGCCGATACGTTCGCGAATTCGGATTTTCTACTATTGCATGCGGGCCATTGATCGACCCGAGGATCGGCCCTACACGCTGCTCTGGTTTTGCTCCCAGATTCTCGCCACTAGCGTCATTCTGGTGCCCATGACGCAATACTTTGTGCATCTAAATCTTTGGTCGCTGTATTTGATCCCGGCCATGGCTTGCGGCTTGGGTGACGGCCTAGCCGAACCGATTGGCAAGATGTTTGGCCGCCGTGGTTACGTGGCCCGAGGCTTTCTGACTCATCGACGCTACCGCAGGACTTATCTGGGCTCGGCCTGCGTGGGTTTTTTTGCAGCCCTGGGCGTTTTTCTAAATATTCATGTTCTAAGCGCCGAACAGTTCATTTTTTTGATCGCAACGGTGCCTGTGGCCATGATGATCACCGAGGCGCTTTCGCCACATACCTGGGACAACTGGTTCATGTATATGGTTTGCCTGGCACTTATCTGCATCGCGCTGAATTGATGGGACAGGCTGGATGACAAAGGCGGCAGCTAAGTCGACAGCAACGCGTCACTGGCTAACTTCCGTGTGCTTGCCAGCCAGCATAGTGCTAGTCGTCGTAGCGACGGTCTAT
Source organism: Gammaproteobacteria bacterium (assembly GCA_965221985.1). Lineage (GTDB taxonomy): Bacteria > Pseudomonadota > Gammaproteobacteria > Steroidobacterales > J054. The sequence continues at coordinate 3,238,458 of OZ244928.1, read as the reverse complement.
TTTATTTTCGTGACTCGGCCACAAATCGAGCCATTGCAGAAACCAGCGAAGATATGGCCCGTCGACGCGCTGCGTATTCAGCATCGCAATATCCAGCCGGAACTCAAGCTCATGGGCGTGATCGTCGCGCAACGTGCCAGTGAGATTCGTGCCTTTGTCGGCGGGGTGGTGACTGAGGTTGGTGAAAATCTAAAACCGGGTGGCGAAGTTGTGCAGGGAGAGCTATTGGTCGCCGTCGATGCCTTTGAGTATAGAGCCAGTCTCCAAGAGCACGCAGCCGCGCTTCAGGAGTCCCTGGCTAGAGAGAAATTCCTAGTGAGCCAGCACCGGCGGTTATCCGAGCTGGCGCAGTCTAAGCTGGTCTCGCGTGCAATGTTGGAGGAGTCGGCCGCCGATCTCGAACAGCAGCGCGCGATCATCGAGCAGTACCGGCAGCACATTCGGCGGAGCCGGCGCGACCTTAAGAATTCGCGGCTCTTAGCCCCGTTCAAGGGCTTGATCGAATCTCCGTCTGCCCAGCTTGGCAAGCGACTCAGCGTCGGTGATCCTATTGCCACCCTGATCGATCAAGCCAGTCTTGAAGTGCGCTTTTCCCTATCCAAGACTCAGTTCGGCCGTTTCCTTGGCGATGAACAGCCCCTGATTGGCCGCCAAATCCAAATTGATTGGCTGCTTGGAGACGAATTACTGTCATATCAGGCAACCATCGACCGTTTGGGCCCCAAGATCAATAGCGCGGTTAACGGCGTGGATGTCTATGCCGTCATCGATCAACAAATACCTGATAGTCAGCTCCGCAGTGGGGCTTTGGTGCAGGTGCGCGTGCCCGAGCGCCGCCATGCCAGCGTATTTGCCATTCCGGAGCAAGCACTAGTGGGCGAGGACAAGATTCGCGTTATCAAGGACGCGCGGGTCTTATCAAAAAAAGTTGAAATTGTTGGCCGCAGCAATGCGTTTCTATTGGTGCGTGGCCATGAGACTGCGCCAGTAGAAGATGGTGCCGTTGTTGTGACGACACCAAGTCAGGAAATTCTTGATGGGGCGCAAGTCTCGGTGCTTCGTCTTGCGCGGGACGATCTAGATCCAGGCAGCCTGCTCGTTCTTCAGCAAGCCCATTGAAGAACACGATATTGATCATATCTTGATGCGTTTTCATGGATGACTTGAGTCGCTACTCACGCCCAATCGAATACTTTGTCCGGCATAAGAACGCGGCCAATCTGCTGTTGCTGCTCATGGTTTTTAGCGGTCTTTATGGGATTTCGCAGTTGGGGCGTCAATCCATGCCGGATTCCGACATCAATGCGATTACGGTGCAGATTCCCTGGTCCGGTGCGAGTCCAGAAGACGTTGAGAGCGACATACTGGTGGAGGTGGAGCGTGAACTACGGTTTATCGACAAGCTCCGCCGGATCGATTCATATGCCTTCGAGGGTGGTGCGCTAGTCAGCATCGAGTTTAGCTTCGACGCATCCATGTCCAAAGCCTTGTCCGACGTGCAGGCGGCAATGAGTAGGGTGGTGACCCTGCCCAAGGATTCAGAAAGCCCGGTGATCAGCCAGCCCTTGTTTCGAGATACCGTCGTCAGTCTGGAAATTTCCGGTCCGTATTCCGAAGCAAGGCTTAAGGCTTACGCAAGAGATTTCCGTGATCGGCTGCAAAGGGCAAACATTAGGCAGGTAGAAATTGTCGGCGCGAGATATCGTGAACTGCTTGTTGGTGTTTCCTATTCGGCCCTACGTCAGCTCGGCCTGTCGATTCAGGCAATAGCCAAAACCATTGGACTGCATAGCATTAACCGGCCCTCTGGAAGCGAAACCGCATCCGGGTCGTCCAAGTTGATTCGCTCTAGCGAACTCGCGCGATCTGTCGATTCTTTGGCAGCAATAGAAATTCGTTCACTGGAGTCCGGAGAAAAGCTATTCCTGAGTGATATCGCGCAAATTACGGAGCAGCATTCTAAGGCTCAATCATTCCGCCGACTTGGTGGTGCGCCTTCCATTCTGGTTCAGGTTTTTCGTGGCCGCGGCGAGGATTCCATAGAAGTCAGGCAGAAAGTGCAGCAGGCTTTGCTTGACTACCAACGTGATTCCCCAGCGCAACTGCGGATCAGTGTCTATAACGATGCTGCAGCCGTCGTGACAGATCGACTGGAGATGTTAGCTCTAAACGGCATTTACGGTTTGCTGATCGTGCTGATTCTTTTGTATTTCTTTTTGCCAGCGCGTTTTTCACTGTGGGTTGCGCTGGGCATACCTGTTTCGCTAATGGCGACCCTAGGGATCATGCAAGCCCTGGGCATGTCCTTAAACATTGTCAGCATTTTTGCCTTGATCATGGGTTTGGGGATCATTGTTGACGATGCGATCGTAGTTAGCGAAAAAACAGCAAATCTGCATCGCAATGGGCACTCGGCGGGTGAAGCCGCGATCAAGGCAGCGAACTTGATGTTTGTACCCGTGCTGGCGGCCTCACTAACTACCATCGCTGCGTTTTTGCCCATGCTCCTGATTGGCGGGAGCTTTGGGCAAATTCAAGCGGACTTGCCGAAAACAATGATCGCGGTAGTGATCGCGAGCTTAATTGAATGTTTTTTGATATTGCCCGCACATCTTTGTGCGGCACTAAAAGCGCATCCCAAAGCGGAAGAGATTGCTTGGCGTATCCGCCTCAACGGTGCGCTGGACGGTTTCTGCGCCGGCCGGTTCACGGCCTTCGTAGGCTTCTGTATACGGAATCGATACTGCGTGCTCCTGGCTGCCACGGGCATGCTTGTAATCTCCGTGGCCTTGCTTGTTTTCGGCCGGATTGGTTTCGACTTCTTTCCAAGGCTTGAAAGTAATCTCGTCTATGCGGATATCACCCTGTATCCGGGGGCGTCTAGAGCAAAAACCATCGCAATGCTGGCTGAGCTGGAGCGAGCTGCTTATGCCGTGGAAAAAAGCATATCCAGCGAACCGCAGGGCCTCATTGCGCTCTCGGTTGCCTCAATTGGCGAGCCGGCAAATCAGAAATCTAGCGAACCAAGCATCGTTGGTGAACACATTGGCGGCTTGACCGTCGAGCTGGTCGGCTCCAAGACTCGTCGCACTAGAACAAGAGATTTTATTGCGGCTTGGAATTCAGAAACCAAGCTGCTTCCTGGAGTGCAGAAGCTAAGTATTGCCCAGCATGAGAGCGGGCCCGCGGGAAGAGACTTGGACATTCGTATTTCAGGCGGAAGTCTTCAGGCATTGAAGGCCGCCGCTCTAGCGCTTCAACAGCGGCTTGCCGAGCTACCGGGCGTGTCACTGCTTGAAGACAATTGGCCTTACGGCAAGCGGCAGCTACTGCTAAAAGTATCGCCGGAGGGTAAGTCCATGGGCTTTACCACGGACTCCGTGACTGCGGCCATTCGTGCTGCCTATGAAGGCGCGATCGCTAGCCCGTTTAGCGAAGGCGAAGAAGAAGTGGTGGTGCGCGTTAGATTGGCGCCGGCGGAGTCCGACAGACTGCCCGTTCGCGATCTGATGCTGCGTTCACCGACTGGAACCGACGTTCATTTGTCGGATATTGCGAGTTTGACACCGCAACAAGGTTTTTCGCGCTTGGCGAGAACCAATGGCGTTCGCCAAATCACCGTGTTCGGGTCGGTGGATTCCGGTATTACTTCTTCGGGGGCGATACTAGAAAAATTCTGGCGTGATATCGCGCCGCCGATTGAAAGTCGCTTTGGCGTTGAGTTCAACTTGATGGGCGAGGCTAGCGAAGAAGCTGAGGCCTTTTCCGGCGTGACCGCGGGAACGCTAGTGCTCATGGTGCTGATTTACGTTGTGCTTGCCTGGGTACTACGCAGCTACACTCAGCCCCTAACGATTATCGCGATTATTCCTTTTGCGCTGATCGGTATCGTGCTCGGTCACTGGGTGATGGGTATCAATCTGTGCATGTTTAGCATCATAGGAATGCTGGGTCTGTCGGGTATTGTCGTTAACGACGCGATTATTCTGGTCAGCACCATCCAACAAAAGTTGCTGGCAAACTCAAGCATCCAGTCTGCGATTCTGGCCGGTACTAGAGAGCGTTTACCTGCCGTGCTCTTGACCAGTCTGACCACAGTGGGTGGTTTATTGCCGATTCTGTTGGAGCGCTCTCCGGAAGCTGAGTTGATTCGGCCCGTCGCCGTCACCATCGTATTCGGCCTGACGGCGTCGACGATGCTCATTCTTGGGCTGATTCCAGTCCTGCTGACTATTTCTCTTGATGTGCGTTCCAAGACGTTTGTATACCGAGCGACTAAGCGGTCGGTGCTCGAAAAAAGGAATGCATTCTCGGCCTAGAGCGATTGTGGAAATTAGGAGTGACTAAGCGATGCTATTTATTGCCCCCGTGATATTCGAAGAACTGTGTGCATTAGAAGATACTGGTCAAGATTTCGGCCTTGGTCATTGGTTTATTGTGGGAGGCTCTAGGGAGGTTCGAAAGCAGCCGGTGGCCAAGAAGAGATTCGGGCTGTCCTTGGTGTTTTGGCGTGACAAGGCGGGTGAGCTGGTTTGTATGGTGGATCAGTGTCCACATCGCGGTACGGCTCTGTCGGCGGGCAAGCTTGCGGACGATTGTATTATTTGCCCGTATCATGGCTTCGGATTTGACGCTTCTGGCGCTTGCGCTAACATTCCAACGGACACAGCGATTTCTGCTTCCCGTCTGGCAGTGAAAACCTACCACGTCACGGAGTCCGACGGCTGGATCTGGCTCTGGCGCGGCGAGAATTCAATGGATCTGCCTAAGCCGCCGAAGCTCGGTGAGCTTGATGAGTACAAGCACTACAGCGAGACACAAGTATCCTGGCCTACTCATTACACGCGTGCCATGGAAGCCTTGATTGATTTATCGCATGTGCCCACCGTGCATCCCAGGACCCTGGCAAAAGTTACGGCGGCATCGCCTTTCGACAACATTAGGGTCGAAGAGCGGGTGGACGGCTTTAAAGCCTATAACGAAGAAGACCCAACGGGAAACTATTTCATCATGAAGTATCCCAACCTCTGGCTCAATTGGTGTTTACCCGACATTTTCGTTGTGCAAGCCCCCGTTTGTGTCGATGATGAGCATACAATCGTCTATTCGCGTACTTACTTTAGAAGACCGATTTTGCCCTTGGCCTCATTGCTCAAGCTGGGCTACACCCTAGGTAGTAAGCATATTCTGCGTCAGGACATGCAAGTAGTAAAAACGCAGCAACCCGCTAACGTGGATGATGTTACCGCGGAACGCCTATTGCCCAGCGATAAGCCAATTTTGGCGTATCGGCGGCTTCGTCGTAAGGCGATAGTGGCCGGGGCAGATGAAGCCTTATCAGGAGAATATTCCAAGATATTTTCCTAGCTTGGTGTGCTTGCAATGGTTCCTGCCGATCTTCAAGAATTGTTTGCTGCCCTAAACGGCTTGCTGTATCACTTGGCTTTGATGTAAGTCGCTGACTACTCCCTTGGCATGATTAGGTCTTTTGCTGCGCATTTTTTTTGCCCATGGTGAACCAGTCAATTTTCCGGGTAAAAAACATCAGCGTGGCGAGCGCGGCCACGATTAGGGTTGTGCCGGCCAACAGGGCAAGATTTTCCAGATGGAGTACGGTGTAAAGGTAGCTATACAGAGCAATTAACAAGCAGCACAGCAGCGTCGCACGGCGGATGCTCTTTAGGACGGCGCTGGAGTACATGAATGCCATGGCGAGCACGCAAGTAGCGGAGATCAAATATGACCAAAAGAAATCCAAGTGTTCCGATAGGGCGACCAGCAATAGACAGAATACGGCCAAGGCCAGGCCGATCAAGAAATATTGGATGGGGTGTACGGGGCTGAAGTACAGAATATCGAGCAGCCAAATGCAGGCAAAGCTTAGAACAAGGAATAGACTGGCGTACTTGATACTTCGTTCTACCATCCGATAATTGTCTACGAGACTGAGTAGGCGAAAGCCGAGGCTGGAGAGTTCTAGTTGTTCCGTTCCGCTGCTGCTTAACCATTGTTGCGGAAAACTTCGACTTAAATAGGGAATTTCCCAGCGGGCTGAGAATCCTGTATCGTCGATGGAATGCGTCGTGGGAAGCCAGTCTCCCATGAAGCTTGGGTCAGGCCAATTGGAACGGATATCAACGATGGTGGCTTTGCCCACGGGCACGATGTCGAGGCCGCTGCTGCCCTTGATCTTGATGTCAAAGCCAAAGGGGATCTCGTTCTCGGCCTTTGAGAGGTCAATGCCTACGACCAAATCCTTGCGCGATGCCTCTTTACCGTCTGGCGCGGGTTCAAACGGCAGCTTGTCTTCGCCCCAACGCAGCGCCGAAATTTCCTGCAGTGACGTGGGTGAAGAAACTCTGAAGGCAAGGTAGGCATCCTCCCAGCGAGCCCGGCCCTTGCCCCGGTCAAGCAATTCCAAATTAGCTTGGTCGAAGTGGCCGCTGATGGTTGTATGCAAGGTATAAACCGGCACATCGAAAATCCCTCGATGCCGGGTCTGCGATTCCACCGTCCCGGCAACATTGGTCGTGACGGGCAGGAAAACGGCAAAGCGTGTGATTTCTCGGCTAGACACGGTTATTTGGCCTAGGCCATTCGTCTTTCGCTCTTCGATGGTTTCTACAATCGGCACCACCAATCTTGGGCCAAATAAGATTTGGTGACCGCCCCAGGAACTTGCGACCGAATGCATGGCCTCGTTTCTCCCGCCAATTCTCTCCGCAACCACGCCACCAATCTGTATTAAAGGTATTTGCAGCAGAAGAAAAGTGATACCGATCCAAAACAGCCGGCCGAATTCGGAATTCAGCAGGCCACCGCTGAGTTGTTGTCGAATGGAATGTTTAGGGGAGGTCATCTGCCGATGGATTGTTGACTGTAATCGATATCGCTTGAGTGGTGTCGGTTTTGGCTGAATGCCTTTTCTGAGTCTTGATGTTTCATCTTATGGCCCTGCGCCTAAAGCCTAGATGTCGGCGAGATGAAGAATTGTTAATGAGAAAATTGCGGGCTGTCAGCAATTTATCCCCAAATTGATGTTTACTATCATCAATGGACATTCATGTATTCGCGTAGCAATATAATCGCGAGATTTGCTCATGGCCTATCGTTGTCTTCGCGTGGCTATCGATTAAGGTAAATCCGCGGCAAGGGCAGGAGAAGGATTGCATGATTGAGCTTGAAAAGTACCGTGTGACTCCTGGGTCGAAAGTAGATCTCGGGTCACGGCTATCCAAGGAAGACGGTGGTTTGGACAAGAGCCGTGGCCGCAAGGAATTCAAGCGCTTGTCCAAGCGCATGGCTGAACTTCAAGAGCTGCTGTACGTCACTCATCACCGGGGTCTGTTGGTGATATTGCAAGCCATGGACGCAGCCGGTAAGGACAGCACCATCAAATCGGTATTCGGGCCCATCAACCCACAGGGTTGCCGCGTGCATAGTTTCAAGGCGCCGTCGAAACTAGAACTAAGCCATGACTACCTGTGGCGAATTCACCAAAAGGTACCTGAGAAGGGCTACATTGGAGTCTTCAACCGGTCGCACTATGAAGACTTGCTGGTGGTGCGGGTAAAAAACTTGGTGGATGAATCAATTTGGCGGCGACGCTTTGAGCATATTAATAATTTCGAGCAGCAGCTAGCTGATGAAGGTATGCTGATCGTCAAGTTCTATTTGCACATTAGCAAGGAGTATCAAGGCCAACGATTGCAACGTCGCTTGGATCGCCCGGATAAACTTTGGAAATTTAATCCAAATGATATTGCCGAGCGCGCACGTTGGGCAGAGTATCGGCAGGCCTATGAAGATTGTCTTTCGCGTTGCTCGACGGATGCAGCGCCTTGGTATGTGATTCCGGCCGAGCGCCGATGGTATCGGAATCTGCTCATCGCCCACGTAATAGTTAGCCTATTAGAAGGCTTGAAGATGCGTTATCCCGAGCCGGACTTTGATCCGGCGACCATCGAGTTGGTCTAGGGAGATCGAGGCGCTTGATTAAGGCGCTAGTCAAGCCGGTGGTATGCCTCAGCCAGTATTCGGGCTGGCGGCCCCTCGACTCCGTTATGACCAGCAGCGATCAGTGCTCGCCTGGGTATAGCTGCCCCCGCCGTCGGCCGCTTCCCGCCGGCCGCTTTCATCGACGCGGAAACTTTGGCACTCATGGTCGTCATTTTGCCTTTCTGCCGGATCGGCTGATGCAACGATGGTGAACCTGGCCGCATCGGCATTGGCAATAGTCAACAGGTAGTAACCTCGTTCACTGGTTCCGCTGGTGAAGCCTAGCCCAGCGGGCGGGGCTAGGCCGAGTTGAGCTTGGGTCGCGTAGGTACCGTTTTGTAAATAGAAGCGTTCCTGTGCCGCGGATAGACTCAACAAGGCAGTTTTGGCATCCGCACGATTGGTGCGCTGAACATAGGTTCGATAGCTGGGGATCGCCACCGCGATCAGGACGCTCGCAATGACCACTGTGATCATGAGTTCGATCAGCGTAAAACCGCTAACCCGGCCCTTTACCTGTGCAGTTCTATATTTCATGGCTTAGCGTGCCTCATCCTGTATCCAGTAGGTGCGCACGGCATCCGGGTCGAAGCCGGGCGGCTGGCACTCTAGGCCAATACAGATAATGGGCTTACCCCCTAGATCTTCTGGGAACAAGAAGGTCGGCTCGGGCGCAATGCCACCCTGCTCGAGGTTGATATATCGATCTGTCTCGGTCAGATCATCGCCCGCTGGGCTGCCATCTAGGTTGCGCACGGGGAAGCCGTTGAAAACGCTGACCCGGTAGAGTCGATTTTTTCCGGTAGTCGCGCTGCAGCTACTGCTAGTACCCTGCGGAGAGAAGGACACGAAGAATACTTCGTTGTCGAAGGCGAAAGCCTCCGAGAGAATTTTTTCTCCGGGCCCTTGCATGCTCAGCCGCCAGCCGGGATCCGTGGGAAGTACCACCGGTTCGGGGTCGGCTGGGTCGCCCGGCGTGCCGAGATCGGTGATATCGATCAAATCGTTGCGATAGACGGGCAGTCCGTAGTCGGCCGTCGCAACAACACCGAACACATTAAAGTCACGAATCGAAAAGAACTCGTCTTCAATGGTGCTATTGAGCGGGTGTGCGCGATATCCAGAACCTAAATTGACCGTCAGAAACATTTTTTCCTCGCCGACGTCCTGGTAGACCACCGGCACAATGTCTGGCGTGGCGTAGAAACGCCGAACCTGGCTAGCAGGTGGGCTCGCGCCAAGGTCAGCAGCGCCCAGTGAGGCGAGTACGCCGCCTTCGACTAGGGTGCCAGCCGGGTTTCCATTGACAATATCGAATCGCCAAACCCGACCACCCATGTCGCCGACATACATTCGGTCGGCCAGTCCGTCTTGCGTGATATCAATCACGTTAATGCCAGCTGGAATCGAATGCTGCATCTGGCTAAACGTTACATCGTAGTTGGCTGACCCGACGGTTGGGTGTCCTGCGCTCCACTCGAGATTGCCCGCGTTGGTGCCCGGTTCAAGATTTACCATGTAGATAGAATTACCGCGCGTATCGACACGATAAGCCGGGCCATCTTGAATTGGATCATAACCCCCGCCAAATACCGCGACGGTTGTTTCGTTGCCACCTATATTCACTTTGGCAACCTTGGGTGTGGACCAAGATTGGCCCATATTCTCAAAGCCGGGTGTATTGGCGTCAACCACCCACTCTAGTTGCGGGTTCGTTCTATCCGTGACATTCAGCGCGAACACAGCATTGCCGCCACGCCGCATGCCGAAAAGCAATATGACGTCTTCAACCGTGGGATCAATACCCGGGATCTTGTCATCGTTGCGAATATAAACTGCGATTTCACCATCGACACCATACTGCTTTTGCGCGGCGAGATCGTTCACATAGAGTGCGTGCATCCGGCTTAGCTGTTGTTGCGGCACAAAGGCCCAAAGCTCGCTACCGTCACTCGCATTAATCGCGTGGACGAAGCCATCATTGGTGGCGGTAAACAACACAGTATCCGGGTTTGCCGCGGTGCCGCCGTAAATGACGGTAACCGGCCCAGAGTGCAAGGGATCACCCATAACATGGCGCGTGTCGGTTTTATCACCGTCGTCGTCTTCATCGAACACGTCGAGTCCGCGGGCATGGTTAATCACTATGTTGCGATCACCGGCCGGTGAACCCAGCATGGCTGCAGTAATTACCGCATTACCGGTTTCTATGCTGTTGTCGGGGTCGGTCAGCAAAGGCCCGCTTACATTCGTGTAGAGATTACGCAGGGTATGATCTGGAATCTCATGGGCCGCGCCCCCTAAAACCACGTTATTTCCGTCGACGGCGTCTGACCAGTAACTGAAAGCGTCCGGCTTAACGAAACCCGTTGCCGTGTCGACGGCGGGTTGAGTATCTTGTCCGACTAGTTGGCCGCCAACAAGCCGGTATTTTTTCACGTTACCCGGCCAATGCACATTGGGCGCCGGCTTGAACATGGAAATGAAGACGTCCTGCAGATTGGTCGTCCGGTTGAATGCGTTTACTGGTACGGCCGGGGCAGTGAAGGTGGTAGCGTCACCGGAAATATCCTGGAAAATCTCAGACAGCACGCTAATTAGTGAAGCAGCGTCATCTGCTGTGCGATATTGTCCGCCACCGCGTTGTGCCGTGCTTAGCAGTAGGGGGAAGTCGGCAAGAAAGCCTACGGTATAGGTGGAAACCCATTGCCGCCCAGGCAATGGGCTAAGATCCGCCTTGTTGAGATATTCTGCCATGTCATCCAGGCAATGCCCGACGCCTGAACCATCACAGCTACTACCAACAAGCGTATCGAAGCCCGGTAAGGCCGCGATTTTTGCATCAGCGCTGCTATCTTGCGTCGGTTCACCGTCGGTTAGGAAGATGATGTAGTTTTTCTGGCAATCGATGGTAATCGGCGAAAGATAAGTGTTGGACGTCCCTGTGCCACCGACGCGTGTTTCCGGCGCGCTGGGATCGGGATCGGCAATGTTGCCGTAGTCGACCGTGCCACCGGCAAAGTATAGGCCGGCTTCATAAAGGACCTCAGACAAAGGCGTATTGCCATCCGCCACCGTGGCAGAGACTTTGGCCTTAAAGTCCGCGCGACCGGTATTAATGTCTTCAATCGCATCAATAATGCCGCCGCCCTCGTCGTAGTTGAAACGCTGCAAGCCAATATTGATATTCTGAAAGTTGTCGGCGAGTTGTAGCGCTGCTTCCTTCACCACTTCAATACGTGTTTTAGACACTGACGGGGCGGTTTCGCTCCAATTCAGCCAGTTGCCGTCGAACACGACATGGGTGGTGGTGAATGCCGCATAGGCGCTCGTGTCATCATGCCAGGGGCCTTGGCTGCCATTGGCCGGATACACGTCGAGATTGCTACTGCCGTCGCCGTGGCTGCCGTAGTCGGCTTGGCACTCCGTGGGTCGATTGGGATCCGTAACGCTAAGATTCTCCCATTGCTGCAGATCTTGGCGCCAGGCCGAAAATTCGTCCCGGTATTGGCCGAGGCCATCGAGAGCCGACCAAGAAGCTTCGCAATGGTTCACACTTTTTGGGAAGGATTTCAGGCTTGTGCAGTCTGGCTTGGTGCCGCCTGAATAGTAGATGGCGTTGGAGTCATAGCAGCCGGTATAGGTTTGCGTCGGATCCCAGGGTTCTCTCGTCAGTAGTGTTGTACCCATACTTCCCGAGGTGTCGAGAATGAATAGGATATTGGGTTGCGTGCTGTTGGACGGTGCTGGCTTGGAGAAGAACAGTTCGGTGTCGTCTGCCACAACTGGCCCGGCCGACATCATGGCCAGGCAGGTACCCATCGCAAGCGGAATAATGTAAGTACGTATCTTGTTCATAGCTTGGTCCTTGGCGGCTGTGCCCTATTGCCCGCCCGTGCTGAGTACAATGCGGGTTGTCAGCTGACTTTCCGGTTCAAAAAACACATAGATGCCTCTAGCATCATCGCCATTAGCGGCTTCGTATAGGTCGGCCCGCGTCACACTCGGTGCGTTGATACCGATGTAGTAGTTCGTATTGTGATCAACACGCAAACTAATGCTGTCGCAGGTCCTGCATTCGCGAAAGCTCACCTGGCCGCTGTCTAGTCTCGGTAAGTTGACCAGATCGGGGTCTAGTTCGTAGGAATCCTCCAGAAACACCATGGCCGTCTGAGCCAGTGCCAGAGGCAGTACCAGTAGGTTGATAAGGGCCATGCCTATAATCTTGCGCATTGCAATCTTCTCCCGAGCATCACGATCCGTCGGGACCGCGCTTATAAAATCCTTGACGATGTAGCGAAGAAGCGCCCCGGGTTGTGGTAATACCCTGCGAATCCGCGCGATAGTGATATTGGCGAATCTTGCCGAGGCTTGAGCCGCCGCTAAAGTCTGGGGTATCGCCGCAATAACCGTTGGCGACGCTATAGCTGCCATTGAGTACTGCAACATTAACGGGGGTGCCGGCCGCGGCCAGGCTGCCAGCCGCTGGGCAATTCGGGATGCCGGGCGGTGGTAGCGGCGCGCCGTTGTTAATGTTTTGAATATTCGTATCCAAGCCCGTCTCCGCGAGTTGAAAGGCGTTCTCGGAATACTGCGTGTTACCCGCCATCACGAGCTCGAGGCTGGCCGTGTTCATAGTTGAAATGGCCAAAACGCTCAGTACCAGTAGCAGAATCAGTCCCACCACGAGTGCGGCACCTGATTCTTTGGTTTGTTGGCGATAGTTGCGAGTCATGGTCTTCAACCGCGGTTATTTCTTAGCAAAATAGTCTTGGAAACCTGCAGACGACGATAGGCTTGAGGGTAGTTGCCCACCGCTGGCGCATTACCGGCCGGCACGATGGGTAGCACATCGACGTCGGGGGTGACGTAGGGACCAACGTCCACATAGCCGGCCTCCAATTGATCGCTACGCATTAGCAACCAAAGCCGCACCGCGATGATTTCCGCGTTCGGTAGAAAGCCTGGATCGGTTGGCGTGACGATGGGATGATCCGCGTCCACATAGCGTTCCACGGTTTGATCATTGTCCGTGTCAACACCATATTGCACTTGCAGGTTTTCAACGCCTGCCATGATTTCCTCGTCCTGCAGGATGCCGCCATTCACCAGGGTTTTTCTGCGCAGAGAAGGTAGCGTGACACTAAGATTTGAGCCGTTGTCCACATAATAGACGTTGATCACAACATCGCGAACTTCAGAGGTCGCCGGTAAACCCACAGGTAGTGCGCCGGTAAAGACTTGCCCGGTGGTGAGATCGCTGAGTACCTGAATATTCCCGGGGATGACGGGCATTACCTGACCGCTTGCACGCCGTAGAATGAGCATGTCCGATTGCGCGCGTGCTGCGGTATTCGCGGCGCATGGTTGTGGGTCTATGGGGGCTGGCCCATTGAAATCGTCGTCGGCGACAGCCAGTTCCTGGCCTAGGTTCTGCAAGGCCCAATCGCTGGCATCAGCGCCATCATCGCAAGTGACCAATATGCCGGCCGGTACCGCGATTAAGCTGGGTTCGCGATTTCGCCCCCAATATTTGGCCAACCGAATATCGGGCTGTAGATGAGATATCGCGAACCGAGCATTCTCTTGCAATCGAGAGACAGTATCGCTAAGCCGGTAGTTAGAGCGGCTCTGGGAATAGATGGCAACGGCGCCGAGCATCACAAATGAGCCGATGAGTACCGCGATCATGAGTTCCACTAGCGTCATGCCGGCTTGTTGCCGTGCCTGCGCGGAAGTGGTTTCTTGGTGAGAATTTCTAAAGATGTTCACAGCTTCAAATCCGACTATTGCGTAAACGTCAGCGTGTAAGTTGACGGCGCAGTTTGTCCTGTCTCCGGCCAGTTGAGGGTAATGGCATAGTTGGTTGTGAAAGCCGTGGGCTGGGTGACCACTATCAATGCGTTGGCACCCAGCGGCAGACGATTTTGCACGTCCAAGTTCCACCAAAACCAATCGTCGGCCGCCAGTTCATCGGCGGTGCAATCGTTCGGGCCGTTGACGCATTGGTTTATGTTTGTACCGGGACCGGCGCCGGCGTAAGCCACGGTGGCCGTTGGATTTGCCCGAATTCGATCGGCCATGTCACCGGCTAGGTTCACTGCGTTAGTACGAGCAACCGAAGACTGGCCCGAGCGCAAACCTTCAATATATAGGCCGGCGATGCCCAGCATGCCGACCGCGAGGACAACCAGGGCAACCATGGCTTCGACCAGGGTGAAGCCGGTGTTGCGGTGAGTAAACGAGTTTTGATTCGATGAATACATGGTCTTGCTCAACAGCCTGCGAGCGGGTTGTTCGCGCCCTGGATTTCGGCTTGCAGGCGATAGACTTGCGGGCGTCCGGTATTCGCGATTTGTATCCAGCGGCCTGCCGCGATACCACCGCCGGTATCATGATTGCCGCGGTCATCACACAGCTGGAAGTTGGTTTTAGACGGTCCCTGACCGGGAACGGGCGCCGGAAATCCGGTCGCGGCAAACGAAACGTAGTCCACGCCACCCAGCGGTGCGCTGCTGAATCCCGGTGGGATAGTACCGAGCATCGGTCCATGAACCTCTAACACGGTGTCGAAGGCGTCAACAACCAGATTGGCCGGCCCACAGGCGCCGCCCAGGCTCGGCGGTGGCGTTGAGCAGTCGGTAAAAACGATCCAACCATCACCGATTTGTCCCGCCAGATCGCAGCTCGGGTTTGGCGAATTCCAATCCGCGCTTGCGCACAAGCTAGCGTTTGTGCGCCTTTTGACGGCCTCGGATCGAGCCAGGTGAAGGCTAGACAACAGGTCATTGACCGACGCCGCAACCCGGTTCGTTGCAATGAATTCATTGAACGCCGGCACGCCGATACTGAGCACGATGCCTACCACCAAGATGGTGATCATGACCTCGATCAGCGTGAATCCTTTTGCCTGCCCTTTTCGCATACAGGGCATTTTGTCTACTTAATGGCATGATCCTGAAAGGAGCTGACTAGGCGTCTAGCAGACTGAGTTAGTGGTGTTTTTGTGAATCAGGTCACACGATTATGTTCGTAGATTTGCGCTGAATTGCAGGCTGATTGCCTAGACGGAAATGCCAAAGCCCGGTCGCGGTTGCCTATGGAATACTCGTCAGCCAGCCACCGACGGCCTGTAAAGGCGCCAGTGTCGGAGCTTGGCTCACCCAGGCCGCGATTGCCATGCGCTCCGACTCAATTTTGCGTTCGGAAAGTTGAACGGAGCCGGTTAGTCTGCCGTCGTGTCGCGCTAGAGGCTGCTCCTGCAAACTCAGGACGACGAAATCATGGCGAAGATTCCGGCCACGATTTTCCCCGCGAATAACCTGGGTGCTCAGATTGAATCCCAATATCGCCACGCTGGCGATGACCGGCCGATCGGACTGCATGCTTGGTAAGTACTGAATCTGGGCTTGTCCATCAGCTAGCTTCAACAAGATTTGGCCCGCGCCATTTTGATCACTGGACTGGGTGCCTGGAATACCATGCCGTAAACGCCACTCACGGCCATCAAAAACGAATCCCGGCGTATACACGCTGCTCAAACTTCCTTGCCGGGCATAGCGGCGCTGTCGCTGGCTAAATGCACTGGAAGCGAATCGATCTGGCCAACCGAGCTCATCCCAATAGTCAACGTGAAATGCCACGGGCACCCAGCGCCGCCACAGCTCATCGCTCTGCGTCAGTTTGCTGAGCCAGCGATCGGCGGGAGGACAGCTGCTACAGCCTTCCGATGTATACAGCTCCAGCAGACCGATACGAGCCTTGCCTGATTTGAAAACCTGCACTTCTGCATGAGTATCCAGGCAAACAAGCATCAGCAAGCTGCTGGCTATTAGGGCTTTGAGCATAGAGTTTCCGGAGAGCGTGCCTATGGGTTTAGACGTGCCGGCGTGAATAAGTTTCCAGGAAATACTCAGGGCGCGCGCTTATCTCATACCCTCTGGAACTACGTAGCATTGACCTTGGTCCCTGTTGTTCTGTACAAGGGGTTCAATGGGTTACAAATTTTGCGTTTTTTTCCTATTGCTGGTCACCTCGACGTCTCATGGTTTTGCGGCGGATCAAGAGGCGTCTGATCTTTACGCAAACTACAAGGATCGCATTGTTCAAGTTCGTGTGGTCGATCTCGAAGCCGAAGAGAAATCGGCGCTGGGTACGGGATTTCTAGTCTCCGAAGATGGTCTTGTAGCGACAAACTTTCATGTGATTTCCGAGCTGGTTAATCGACCGGACAAGTTTCGCCTTGAGTATAAGAATCAGCAGGGCGATAAGGGTAAACTTGAGCTGCTGGATATCGATATCATCAATGATCTGGCACTGCTGTCGGCTGATCCTTTTGGTTTAGAGCCCTTGGAAGTGGCGATTAGGCCGCCGGCACAGGGTGATACCATCTATTCAATCGGCAACCCCTACGATATCGGATTTACCGTTGTACCGGGAACCTACAATGGTATCGCCGACGATAGCTTTTATAAGCGCATTCATTTTTCAGGCTCCGTCAATGCCGGCATGAGCGGTGGGCCAGTGCTGAACGCCGCGGGTGAAGTTGTGGGGATCAATGTGTCTTCAGCCGGCAATCAGCTGAGTTTCCTCGTGCCGGTCGCCGCTTTGCAGACTCTGATCAGCAATCTCGCTGGCCAGACAACAGCTATCACTGACTTTGATGAGCGCATACGTGCACAATTGTCTGAGAATCAGCGTCGGCTCATCGGTGGTGTCCTGCAAGAACAATGGCCTACGCAGAAGCTTGGTCAAGCAACAGCCCTTGATGAGCTGCCGAACTATGTCAAGTGCTGGGGTGGTTCCGCCGATGACAAGGCTCTGTATAAGTCGGTTTCCAGTAGTTGTCGAAGTAATGAGCAAATCTATCTTGGTCCCCGCCTTAGCACCGGCATCATCAGTTATCAATTCTTTTGGCTCGAAGCCGACAAGCTGAATACCGCGCAGTTCAATAATTATTATCAAGCACTATTTCCGAATTACATGCCTGACAATAGTGCTGACGAGGATAGCGTTACCAACTATTCTTGTGACGAGGAATTTGTAGACGATAGCGTGGGTCGTGTGGACAAGTTGGTATTATGCGTGCGTGCTTACCGCAAATATGCGGACCTTTACGACGTACTCTACGTTCGCGGTTCTGTCGATGAAGCTGATAAGGCTTTCATTAGCCATTTCACGCTAGCCGGCGTGGAGCGAAACATGTTGACCGCTTTCATGGCCCGGTTTGAACAGGTTGTTAGCCGTTGACGACGATTATTGAAGTTCGCGGGCGTGGCGGCCATTTACTGGATCGCTTGCGCAGTGAGCAATCTTGCATTCGCATCGGGCGCGGATTCGACAACGATATTGTTGTTGACGATGAATATGTTTCTCCCCAACATCTCAGTCTATGGCGTGTCGAGAACGGTTGGCGGATCGAAGACCACGACAGCCTGAACGGCTACCGGCACAAAACTTCCGGTAAGAAGACAAGCGGCGAAGTGATTCGTTCGGGAGATCGACTACGTATCGGTCATACTAATCTGTATGTCTACGATGGCGATCATCCGGTAGATGAACCGCTAAAGCTCGATGGGGCCGAGGCCCGAATTTCGAGCCTTGCATCACCGCTGATTTGGCCGCTTCTAATTGCCCTGGCGGCCAGTCTCCTATTGGTGGAAGCCTATTTTTCTGCCTATCAAGAATTCAAGCTAATACCCAAGCTGAGCGACGTCGTGGCCGGTGTCGCCGTCGTATTAGTAGTCGCTGCGTTTTGGGCCTTCGTCGGCCGTGTATTGCGTCAACGTGCGGCATTTTTTTCTCACGTATCGATTTGGTTTCTAGCCGCCTTGCTGAGCAGCCTAAGTAGCTTTCTGGCGGGAATCGTCGCGTATAACCTGCATAGTGAACTCGTCTTTAATATTTTGGACTTGGCTTGCGGTGTTGCCATCTTGGCTCTGGCGTTCTGGGCCAGCTTATATCTGGCCGCACGTCTAAGGCGCGTACCTCGCGCAGCCACGGCGATTGGTTTTGCCGCCGTGTTCGTGGCTATGAGTACCATCGATCAATGGCGTTTTTCAGAAGAATTTTCCGCATCGCCGAAGTATTATGGTGCCATAAAACATCCCATTTTTCGTGGGGCGCGCGCTCAGCCCAAAGATGAGACGGCCAAGCTGCTCGGGCGATTAATCGATGACGCCGATGCAGAAGTATTGCGGCTCGCTGAAAAGGACGAAAAGCGAGAAGATTGATCGCGCCTAATGGGCCACGCCGAGATTTCGCGGTGAGGTTAATCGTAAAATGGCATACGCGTCGGCATCGATTGATGCTGCCACAGTTTGTACTGAGAGAGATACTCGCAGGGGAGAAAACTGGTGAAAAAATCTAATCAAACTGAGATTGTTACAGCCTTGCTATTGCTGCTGGCGCTCATTCTGCCACAGCAGTTGATCGCGCGTGCTCATGAACGGGGTGCCAAAGGCCCCATTGATCTGGCCATTGCGTCAGATATTCGTACCGCCGATGAAAAGGCGCGAGACCGTAATAGGAAGCCTAAGCAGACTTTGGAGTTTTTTGGCTTTGAGCCTGGCATGCGTGTGGTCGAAATTCTACCCGGCGGCGGTTGGTATACCAAGATAATCGTGCCCGCCTTGGGAGATGATGGTCAGTATTACGCCGCTGGCGGGCTGGGCAAGGCATTGGGTTTCGGCGGAATCTTGAGCCAGGTAAAGAAGCTTGAGGGCTTTGAAGATATCGAAATAATAGATTTATCGCCCAAGCTTTCAAAAACAGAGCGCTTTGGCTACCTGGATATGCAGGCCGTTGACTTCGGCATAAAAGACATTGATTTGGTTCTGACCTTCCGTAACTTGCACAACCTTACCTCGACGGGCCGCATGGCCTTATACAAGGCTACCTACGCTGCACTTAAGGATGGCGGAAAATTCGGCGTTATCGATCACACGCGTCGCCATATGGCGGAAATGACCAATGAGTCCTGGCGGCGCCTGGATCCGGTCTTGGTGATCAAGGAAATTACCGCGGCCGGCTTCAAGTTCGTGGATTTTGCCGATCTACATTACAAGCCGGATGATGAGCTTCGTTACGAGGTTGGAAGAAAGTCGGTAACCGGGAACACGGATCGATTCACTTTGTTTTTTGAGAAGTAGCCCCGCATATTGTGCTTTCGAGCCCGCGGCTTGACGCCTTTAAGCGCGCCGCGGGCTCGAAGCTACTGATCTTAAAAGCCTCAGCCTTCACCCCGCTTCCAAAGCTGATAGGGCGAGTAGTTGTCTTTGCCCAGTGTCGTGTCAAAGTAATAAATTTGCTCGGGCGTGACTCTGATGAGATCAAAGCGCCGGACGGCGCGGACTTTCGAGACCCTAACAAGGCTGTACTTATCCAATAGGGCTTCGAATCGCGGGTCAGATGCGGTGATGAGTTCCGCGGTACCCTTGATTTGCACGCTACGCCATTGCTTTGGTCCGCCGTCCGCTAAAGTCCAACCGGCGAAGCGCACGGCACTGATATAGGGATTGTCCCGGAGATGTAGCAGCTTTTCGGTGCCTTTTTCCGAGACCACAAAAAGAACTTTTTCTTCGGCATCCAAAACCATATCTACTGTAGTCGCGGTGGGTTTATTGTCTGACACAGTGGCGATGGCGAAGCGCTCTCTGCCCGGCAGAAACGCGACAACTTTTTTCCAAATTTCTTCTTGGCTCAAATTGGGGAAGTTATTGACGAACTGCTGGCTCGCTGATGTGACCATATCGATGTCGAAGTCAACGCTATGGCATTCCGCGCAGGTCATGCCACGGGGATAGCTGGCATGGTCGTCACCCATGACCTGGTTAGCGGTAATGGGTGGGCCATCGACCATGATGGCGTCAATGCCCCTCTCCCCCGGGCCAATGTTCACGCCCTTGGATTGCGAGTCGCTGGCTTGATTGCCAGCACAGGCTGACAAGCCAGCGAAAAATGTGAAAGCCATAGCCGTGCTTACAACTATGGAGAAAATCTTACGACTCGAATTCATAGCTATTACTTCCATTGTTTTGACGAGCTTATTGCCTTGCTACTGTTGGCCGATCGTAGAATATCGGGGCTGTCCAATCCAGGTCGTTTGATGTTTGTTTGCTGGGCCTAGCCAACAGGCGGCCTAGACGTCCAGAATTATAAGGCTTCGAGAAAGCCAAGCATGGAATGCCTTGCAGGATTTGGCCGTAGCTCGTGGCGCAAGCTTTCCGCTGGTGAGCCATTCGCCAACGAAGGCAAGAACTGAGCGGCGCCCAGGGCTGCAACATGTGTGTATGAGTCTTCGACAGTACTTCGTGTTTCAACGAATGGAGACAAAACTTAGCCGGTTGGTGGCGATTTCTGGGTTTCTTGTTTTGCGCTAGTTTCCAGTGTCAGACTGTCTGTAAATGAAGGACCGATGACTACTTTCGTCCGGGCATGGGCAGCAAGCCACTGATTATGCCGCCAAACAGGACGGTTGCCAGTGCTAAGACGTCCAAGCTTTGCCAGGGTTTATCGCCAAAGCCGAAGCTCGCTAATACGGCGACGCCGATGCAAATCAGTACCGCGCCGCCCACCTGACGGGCTGCTTTGGGCGGGTTCTTTTTGCTATTTAATTCCAGCCGCTCAAGGGGCGATAGCGCCAGGGCTAGAGGTACAAGGACCAGCGTTAAGGTAGCAAGCCACAGAGGTCTAGATTGCCACCAAGCACCACTTCCAGGTTCGAACCCCAGACCGAAACCGCCGGCTAAATAGGCTAAGCCGACCAAGGCGACTAAAATCGTCAAATGCCACAGATAGATTGTCATTATCATGCCGTTAATCAGTACGGTGGCTGCCCATAACTTTGTATTCTTGAGTAATGTTTGCATGGGTTGTTCTAGGGCCAGCAATAGGCCGAATTGCAAAACGCCTAGGGCAATCAAGGAAATTTTGGGCGGCAGAGTGTTACTGAGATCTTCATCCGGAGAGCCCGCCATGGCCAATGGGTAGGGCCCTTGAAATATGAGTAGCATCAGCGCGCAGAGACCTACAGTGGCATAAGCCAGTAAGCGGGCGGGGTTGCCCAGGCGGCGGTCGAACCAGGCATAGCCCAGCTGATGCACGGCGAGCCATACCCAAAAGTAGTTGCTCCAGCCGAGCCATTGAAGGCCCGCTTGAAAATAGGCCAAATCGGTGAGGACCGCGAGGGCCGCGAAGGTCCAAAACGATGCATAGCCCCATCGCCGCCAAGCCTTATAGGTGAGGGGCGCCAAGACAACCACCAGCATGTAGATTGCTAGAAACCAAGTGGGGATCAGTGAAGCACGCGTGGCCAGCTGAATTTTTTCGCCACTCACACCCAGCAAGCGCATTACGACAGCGAGTAGCGCCCAACCGAGCAGTAAGAATAGCAAGGGGCTAAACAGCCGGCTCAATCGGCTAGCCAGCCACACGGCATAACCACTGTTGCGCTTCTCCGCGCTTTGCAAGGACACGGCGTTGGAGAAACCGCCTACCATAAAGAAGATGGGCATCACTTGGAAGAGCCAGGTTAGCCATTGAGTCCATGGCTGTATGCTCAAGATATCCCCGACCGTGAGTTTGCCGTCCACATAGTAGGCAGTTGCAATAAGCCAGTGGCCGCTAATCACAAACATGATTGAAACGGCGCGTAAGAAATCGACATAGCGATTTCTTGTCTCAGGCGTTTGTGCCGCCATTTCCGTGGCTTGGGACCAAATCCGCATAGCTCGAAACCCGTGGCAGAAGTCAATATTGATGTTACGGTAGCAGAATCGATCCGCGCGGTTTGGAACGCAGATTTGGTTTTGGCGGCTCGACAAGCCGCTGATGGAGATTCTTGAGAGGGAAGTCATTGAGCAAACGCAATCCCATATTGCTGGTTCACGGTTTCTCTTCCGCTTCACGGCAGTCCACGCCGTCAGCAGTGACTGGTATATATGGACAATTGGTGCCGGAGCTTCGTCGCCGTTACGGAGATCGGTCAGTTCTCGACTTAAACGTATCTCGCTATTTAAGCCTTGACGACGGTATTACCCTGGATGATTTGGCCCGCGGCTTCGACAGGGCTTTGCGCAAGGATTTTTCCCCGCTGCTGACGCGGCGATTCGATGTCGTCGCGCACAGTATGGGTGTGCTGCTTATTCGGAACTGGTTGCGTCGATATTCCCGCCGACCGAGCCCCATCGAACGGTTAATTTGCTTGGCCGGTGCCAATTTTGGTTCCGGCTGGGCGCACGTGGGCCGTGGCCAACTGGCAAAGTGGGGGCGAGCGATATTTCAGGGCGGGGCGGACCGGGGTCTGCAGCTACTTGGCGCGCTAGAGCTTGGTTCAAATGAGACGCTTGACTTGCATCGCTTCTTTTTGGAGGCGGATACGAATTTATGGTCCGCTTATCGCATCCGCGAATTTTCTTTAGTCGGCAGTCAAGTCTTGCCGGCTTGGTTGCCTATACCCGTGCGCTATGCTCACGAAGACGGTTCTGACGGCGCCGTCCGTGTCGCCGGCGCGAATCCCAACTGGAATTATCTGCGCATCGAGGCCAAGCAGCGTGCCAAGTCGCTTCGCTGGAAAGAGATCGCGGCCACTTGTTCGCATCTGATGAGCCCGCCGGGCGAGCGCAGCGAAAAGTCTGACTCCTATTATCGTGTCGCGCATCAAGTACTGGCAGCCGAGCAAGAGCCGGGCCGGGTGCCCATGGCGATTCCCTACGAATGTGCCCATAGCGGTGATGAGTTGGGTATTGTCACCGGCCGTGGCGTGCGTGAAGAAGTAATGGGCTTGCTCGATATCGCTTTTGAAGTCAATACGCTACCTCAATATCGCAAGACTGCAAGATTATTCCAAGAGCGGATCGGCGCGAACTACTCGCGTGTCGCTGCCGAGCTAGCGCCGCGCCGGCTCGGTGGCTTGTGGAACGAACCGCGCGCTCAGTACGATCCACATGCTCAGCTCATTTTCCGGGTCCGTGATCAATATGGTGTGCCCGTCGAGCATGCAGATATATTGATAAATTCCGTCGACGAAGGCGGTATGTCCATCAATGAGCTGTTTGAACACACGCATGAAAATCAACAAACTCCAGGAATTTGGACCTTCTACTTGCGCACGAGAAAATTTGACGTAGATGCAGGCCATTGGCGTGATCAATTAGGCCAAGTTGGCGCGGTGCATCTCGAAGTCAGCGCCATTGAACCGCGGAGCAATGAAATCCGTTATCTGCCGGTTTGTTTGCCCTTGTCGGCGAAACGTTTTCGTCGATTTGTGCGCGACCATACGACAACGGTCTTTGACGTGGTTTTGCTGAGACTGCCGTCGCCAGCGTCTTATCAGATTTTTCCTGGCTTTGATTAGGCCGTCCGGCGGGTGATGCCTCCAGATATGTCTCAGCTCGTGCGTGCCGCCAACAAGGTGATGAGCAGTATAGGAACGTTTACTTTTCGGCAACGTAGAGGCGCAAGCCGGCTGGTGATAGAAAAGAGAGGGTGGATCCACTCGAGTAAATTGTCTTGGTGTTTTCCACGAATTTGAAGCCAATGTCGTGATCGGCAAGTGTGGCTTTTAAACTTTCAAGACCATCTGTCAGATAAGTCACATGCAAGATTCCTAGGGATTTCGGCACTGCTTTCGGGTACAGGTTATTTCCACGCACACCTTGGTATTCAATGATTTCCATGCGGCCAAATTGCTGATTCGCTTTGCCCCAAATGCTGACGTCCAGCGCCGAGCCGGCGGGCAAACCGACCATTTTTTCAATTTCCGGGCCCTTCAGTAGATTGTCACTGAGTATGTCCAGGCCCATGACGTCGCGATAGAAGGCTTTTTCAGCCTCCGCATTTGGGACGATACTAATCAGTATGCCAACACCCGAAAAGCCGGCTGGGGATACCGGTAGCGCTTCGCCCATCAATTCCAGGAGTACAACATTGATCCGGTCATGGGACGGCATATGGATTTCGCGAAAGGTAATGCCATTCGGTGCCGTGACTTCGCTAAAGTTGTCGTTTGAAAATTCGCGGCCCTGTTCCCGCAACTTTGCCATGCGTTTCGGCATGTCATCGGTATAAATGTCGAGATTCTTTGGGCACAGGTCGTAGGCGAGGGCGCCTTCGCGCACTGGTGGTTTGGGATCTACAAACTCAAGCAAGTGCAACATGCCGTAATCGATGCCGGGCGTCTTTACCAGTGCTTGGCCGGCAATATCGTCAGCCTGGATATTCCACAAGCTTGCCAACTCGGCATCGGGGCCTTCCCGCTGCTCAGCGACCTCAAATCCAAAGTCGTCTTGCCAGAGCGTCAGCGCGGAATCTAAATCGGCAACGCCAACCGTGACTACTGACCAAGATGACATGTCAGCGCTCCACGCAGGGTAGCCAGCCGGGCTTAGCAGTAATATTAGGCTTAAAAATTTTGTAAACATTTCTAGGATTCGTTTTGGGCAAGGGCGCATCCTATTCCATGGCCTAATACTGCGATTGTGAGTGTAATGCTTCGGCGGACTAGCGTAAGGCCGGGAGTACCCGGTCGCCGATGAGTTTCAATCCATCCATGGGATCGTCGAACAGCCGCAGGCTAAGTTCCGTCAGGCCGTTGTCACGGAATGTCTTAAAGCGGTCTATTTCTTTGTCGAGTTGGCTCAGGTCACCGGCCGATGACATACCGCGAATGAGCCGGTTGACCAAATCCTCGGGCACGTCATCGATCTTGCCGCTGCGTGTCCAGAATGCTTTGAAAAAATTGTCCCATTTATCGATGACCAGCTTGACCTCGTCATCGTCATGACAGAAGGGCCGAATTTCATGCGCGTACCGAGCGGCAATGGCACCGCGCCAAATGAGCTCGCGGCGGGCTTCATAGTAGGAGACCTCTTTGTCTGCCTTGATGTGAAATGCCCAAAAATTGCCGATGCGAAAATTATCGGCGGCCACTTCCCGCTTTGCCAGCCCCGCGCGGACGTTCTCCATGGCGTTGGGAATCATGTCGGGTGTGGCGTCGCTGATCTGTACGCCATCGGCCAGTCTTGCGCCCATGCGCAGCATCATGGGGCCGCTGCAACATCCATAAATTAGTGGTCCATCGGCCTTCGCCCAGTCCATGATAAAAGGACGGGTAATTTGAAAGATTTCTCCATCATAGGAGTAAACTAATTTGCCGGCGCGGGCCAACTGAAGAACTTCAATGCATTCCCGCACGCCTCGGACCCGGCGTTCAGGATAACGCGGCGCAGTCGCGTCAGGCTTAATGGGCCAGATCGGTCCGTCTTTGCTAATTTTCCAACCGCAGGCCCCGAGCACCCCGCCACCGCCACTGATGGCGACCATGGCCCGGCCCTGAGACATCTCGTTGAGAGTCAGCACGGCATTGGCCATTTTTAACGGATGCAGTTCCCAGGGACTTACCGCCAAACACCCCAGAATGATTTTCGACGTGGCGGTGGCGGCGGGAGCCAGCGCCAGGAAGCAATCATAGTTTTGGTGATAATTTGAGGACCAGATGGCGCGTATGCCTAGTCGTTCGGCTTCCACCGCCAGTTCGGCCAACTGCGGTGGGCTGACGTCACATTCCAAGATGATGTCGATGTCCATGGGGGTACTTCTTTTTCGTGTCTATTGCTTGGTTAGGGAACTTTACAACAGTACTCGCCGCTGTGCTGCAAGGTTTTCCCTTGCCTTTTTCGCCCACGCGGTTTTTTTCCGTTGAGGCTTGCAAACTCCGTAAGTCAGGATGATGAAAAGCTTCGATACAGGCGTCGTTAGAAAAGCCCTAAAACGCTAAATATAGCCATCAGATCAAGTTGTTTGCGTCGAGGCTCATACGCTGAAGCAGTGAATGTTTGGTGGCGGCTTCGAGAGTGAATGACGACACGCCCGATTCCGTCGGACAGTCCTTCGACTTCGACGCCGCGAACGAGTCGCCAAATGGTGCAAGGCCCCTGGTTTTCAATCTTAGTCGGCCGTGCCAAAGTGATTGGTGGCTCGAGTTGCAGATTAACTTTTAGTTATTGATGACCTGTTCCATCAAGCCCCCTTCTGCAGGTGCAGGAAATACATGCTGGCAAATAGTCTGGGTAACCGCTTTTCGGCCTCGTGCCATGACATCAGGTCAAATTGATCGATGCGGAAATCGGGAAATTTTGCCAGTTCGGGTTGCAGTCGCGCGTAACTCCCCATGCACAGGAACCGGAGCCGGTTCCTATCGAGGATCTCCGCAATTTTCGGCAGCGTAAACGAATGCTGGCTGACGTGATACAACATATCCCGACATCCGCTGAGCGTATAGAAATCGTTCGATCTTAGGGCAAACTCCCGCAAAGGGTCGGATGCGCCTCGCGGCATGATGGCGTGCCTTGCGTTTGGGATGTAGTCTGCCTCTCGGCCTGGGTCACTAATGGAAAGCTGGTGTCTATAATAGATAGCCAATTCTCTCTGGATCAGATCCGGGGGGTCCACGAGCGCAGCGAAACGCTGCAGGCACGGGGTAAATTCGTTGTATCTATTAGGGAGTAATCCGATGAGTCGAAGCGCGAACAAGCTGACTAATCCGAGTCGAAAAAGATGACGGGCCGTTTCGATTGCCATCAGCAGACCGGCGCTTGGTGCCCCGAATAATATGAGCCGCATACCGTATCCTGATCCCGATACCCTTGGCGAGTCCGACCGGGAGTTTCTAAAAAGTCTGCCCCAGTTAAATATTTCGCGCATGCTGGCTTGGAGTCCGTCCATGTTTCAGCCGCTGACGCGGGTATTTAATGCCTATCTCAATCACGGCCTGCTGAGTCCACGCCAGCGGGAAATTGCGATCATTCGCACAGGCCACCTTTGCCAAAGCGATTACGAAGTGGTGAACCACGTCCGGGTGGCCCGTCTCATTGAGATGACGGTTGAGGAAATCCAGGCTTTGGAACCCGGCCACGACACCGGACTGCTCAGCGAAGAAGAACAGCTGATTCTGAAGTTCACGGATGAGGTGGTGCTGGCAGGCGGAGCTTCCGGACAGACTTTTCAGGCCATGGCTAGCTACCTGAGCGAGCCGCAACTGATGGAACTGACGGTAGTCATCGGCGTGTATGTCCTGGTCAGCAAGATCTGCCACACCTTTGAGGTGGATTTGGAAGAGGTGCCTATCGCCAACACCGGTCTCGACGACATTCGTAATACCGTGGAGAAATTTAGCTAGGTTGCCCGGGGAAATAGGGGTCGAACCGAACTAATTCAATTCGGTTCGACCCTCTTTAAGAAGTGCTATTGCCCGAAGTCCATTTCGAAAGTCAGACCAAACTCACGCCCGGGTCTGGGTGTGACGGCGAAGGCCCGATCGGTGAACACGGGTGGCTCGATGTAGCGCAGTCCGGACACAGCAGAATCTTCATCCGTCAGGTTCTTTCCCCAAAGAGAGATTCGAAAGTTGTCCCGGCCAACGGTAGCTGTCCAGTTTAAGATCGACTCAGTACCGACTTTCGCGCGATTGATCGGCCGAAGGTAGCGAGTGTCCTGCCAGCTGAGATCGCCGCGAGTGCTGAACATCCAGCCACTACCAAGCTCGGTGCTGTATCTAA
The DNA here is from genome assembly GCA_965221985.1 of Gammaproteobacteria bacterium. Lineage (GTDB taxonomy): Bacteria > Pseudomonadota > Gammaproteobacteria > Steroidobacterales > J054. The sequence continues at coordinate 3,210,904 of OZ244928.1, read as the reverse complement.
GATTGGTCGTGACTTCTAGTTCGGGAACGAGTTCAGTCTTATTGCCGGACAAATCGGTGCAAAACCCACCATCCGGCCCGGCTACAACGTTGCCGTTTATATTCCGGTCGGTGACGTCAAAGCTACAAAAGTCATCAACTTCAGAATTGTTGTAGGCGAACCCGCCGCCGAGAATAAGATTGTCCGTTACCGACCAGCTGATATCAGCTTCGGTGCCGAGGATGTCAGTTGTGCCCTGATTGTCCTCATAGCCAATCAGCACGGTGGGCGGTGGTGGATTGGCGTTTGGTAAGGCAATTGCTTGCTGGCGAGCCTGATCCTCCCATTCAATTGCGTAAACTGCCCAGGTCAGGCGAATATTGTCGTTGATGTCAGACTTTAGACCTAGCTCAAACTGTGTCAGGTCTTGTTCTTCAACAACAATCAGCTCGGGCCGATCTGCGACTAGATCGGGATCAGTATTGAAACCACCCGGTAGTACACCCGTGGACACGTTACCGTACAGCATGGTGCCGTCACTAATTTGATACGACAAGGTCAAGCGGCCGGTGACGCTATTGAATGTGTCTTCGAACTTAATGAGTGGGCTGCCGACGTCGGCTTCCGCCTTACTGACTTCATCTTCGGCAAACCGCAACTCTAAACCTGCAGTCCACTGATCGTTAATGTCATACTCGATCCCGCCCATGATGGCGGTGTTGGTAACTTCTTGCTCACCGAAAGTCGAGCCGAAGCCCGTCGAACCGTTCTCGTCTACCTCTTCATTGAAGTAATAAGCGCCTACCGACCAGCGCAGTGCATCGCCGCCGCGTAGCCATAGTTCGCTGCTGTAATCGGTGAATTCGTCATCGTCTATGGTGTGGAATGCGGGGCCAGATGCGAATGTCGTGCCGTTGTACGATTGGTCGATGCCGCGAACGTATTCGCGTTTATTGTAGGCATTTATCCATTGTAGGTCGGCCCAACCCAGGTCGAAGTCCCAAACCAATGACGTGCGTAGCCTATCCTCATCCAGGCCATATTGATCGGGCGCATAAAATCCACCCAACTTAATGGGTGCCCGGCTCGGGTCTAAGGTTCCGCAGTAGTAGGCCGACGGGAAGGGCGTATTGGGGTCGTTGTTGAAAGTACAATTATTTTCCGCCGTTGGCTGTAAGCCGATAACAAAATGCGGGTTGTCGGTGTGTGTGAAGTTGACATTGAACTTCAGGCTGGAGTGATCGGATACGTTCCACACAAAAGTACCGTTAATACTCTCTTGTTCTTTACCGCCGATGTCGTCCGCGCCAGCATTGGGCGCGCCCACTAGGGCATTGGAAAAGTCGCCGTCGTATTCGTAATAGCGACCGGTCACGATGTAACCAAAGTTGCCCACGGTGTCGGAAATGCTGCCCTGGAGAATTCTCCAGCTGTTGCTACCAGCTTGCAGCTGTACTTTGCCCAGTAAATCCTCCGATGGACCCTGCGTCACATAGTTAATGGCGCCGCTGAATGTGCGTCGACCGAAAGTTGCAGACTGCGGTCCTTTGATAACCTCCACCCGCTCCACGTTGGATAAATCATAAGTCGTCAAGGAACCGGATACCCAAATACCGTCTACAAAGTAGCCAGCCAATTCCTTAAACAGAAAGTTGGTGGATAAGCCGCGAATCACCGGGCGGTCACTGACCGAGCCGAAGCCGGAGTTGAATTTTAGGTTTGGCGTGAGATTCGCCAGATCCGAAACATTCTGCAGATTGGCCTCGGCGATGGTCTGCGCATCCACCGCTGTGACCGACAGTGGTGCCTCCATCAGGTTCTCGGATTGCTTACGTGCCGTTACCAATATTTCTTCTGTTACGGCCTGGGCTGTGGTGAAACTGATCGTCAGCAAACCCACCAATACCGCGCACTTAATCAGTGATGTGTTCATTAAATCGCCCCCCGCGAAAACCGATGCCGCTGTTGAATCGTATGAGAAAAACCCCGGGAATACTGACAGATTAAGCTGAAACTGGCTAGCTGAGAATTGTTCAGTAACGACTGCCAGTTGTTGCTCATCTCACCGTTTTTCAGCACCCTGATTGTTTCCAGATGCATTGGTGGTTCTAGCCACGTGGGTTTGCTTATCTTCGCCCACTCGAAATCAAAGTGTTAACCATGTGTCCGGAACAAGCTGTAAACCATGTGACCGGTTAACACCCTTCTTAGTATGGCGCGCCCGGAAGGATGTGGCTCGCGGTCTTCGCCCGCTCGCCGTTCTCTCCATCAGCTGCCCCGCTGCGCGGTTCATCTGCTGGACCCGAATCGAACTGAGCTTCGAACCAAGGCTTCCGAGCTCCCCATACCAAAAGAGCCACACAAGGTGACTCTTTGGTATGGCGCGCCCGGAAGGATGTGGCTCGCGGTCTTCGCCCGCTCGCCGTTCTCTCCATCAGCTGCCCCGCTGCGCGGTTCATCTGCTGGACCCGAATCGAACTGAGCTTCGAACCAAGGCTTCCGAGCTCCCCATACCAAAAGAGCCACACAAGGTGACTCTTCTTAGTATGGCGCGCCCGGAAGGATTCGAACCTCCGACCCCCTGGTTCGTAGCCAGGTACTCTATCCAACTGAGCTACGGGCGCACTTTGATCATTGCTAGCTTAGCAGGCAAAAGTTCACTGCTCTTTTGCGGCGGAGCTGGTTCATTCTGGCTGCTAAGGCTCAAGGCCGGGCGATGATAGGGCGTGTGACTGACGGTGGCAACCGCCGGTGTGGGTAGTGGACGGGGTTCCGCGGCACGGGCGCGGGGTGTGCGGGCCAAGAGCTTTACGGCGCGTTGTTGCCCCGTTCAGCTGCATGGCCGCGCGGCAAATTCGCTAACATCGACTAGAGCTGGACGATTTAGCCCCACGGGAAAATGGCGCGCCCGGAGAGATTCGAACTCCCGACCCTCAGGTTCGAAGCCTGATGCTCTATCCAGCTGAGCTACGGGCGCTTTTTCTGTGGCTTGCTCGCCCATGGCATAGGGGCCGGTGCGAGATTTATGTCGTTTGGAACCGATAGTCTATTAATAATGTGTTGACGGGTACAGCTTGAATTGCCTCGCCAAGTCATTCGGTGTTTCGGTCCCGTCTGTCTCGCATTGGCGACTCTGTGTGAACCGAAGCCGGCGTTGTCCGTTGATCCTCGTCTCCGTGAGCTCCTATTTAGGAATCACGCCGCGCTCTCGATCTGAAAATTCATCAGGCCGCCGTTGTCCGTTCGATAGGTAATCCGCATGGGCCGGCAACAAACCGCGCAATCTTCGACGTAATCTTGATCTTCGCCGGATACATCGAGTTGTAAATCGACGGTTTCCCAGCAGCTCGGGCAAGTGACCTCGCGTTCGAGCAGGTTCATATCAGAAGTGGTCTTTGCGTTCGCGCGTTTCGGCCAGCACGGCGACGATATCGTCACCTGTCATCCCCAGCGTGGCTTGTAGGTTCGCACTATTGGGTCGTAGGAAAGGGTTTGTGGCTTTTTCCCGGGCCATGGTGGTGGGGACGGTGGGCTGATTATCGGCACGTAAACGATCCACTTCCTGGGCGCGAATCTGCAAATCTCGATTTTCAGGTTCCACCGTTAATGCAAAGCGCGCGTTGCCTTGCGTGTATTCGTGGGCGCAATAAAGTTTTGTGTCATCGGGAATATTCGCCATGAGTTTTGTTAGCGAAGACCACATTTGTGCCGGCGTACCTTCGAATAATCGCCCGCAGCCCATGGCGAACAAGGTGTCACCGACAAAGGCTATTTGATCATCGGCAAAGTGATAGACGATGTGGCCGCGCGTGTGGCCTGGCGTATCGTAAACAACGGCCTTGCGCTGGCCGAATTCAAACACGTCTCCATCACCCACTTGAATGTCGATGCCCGGGATTCTTGCCGCGTCCGCGCGCGGACCTACGATTTTGCAGTTCGTTTGTTCCTTGAGTTCTAGATTGCCGCCGGCGTGGTCCCAGTGGTGGTGGGTATTCAAAATGTAATCCAGCGACCAGCCGGTTTCGTTCAAGGCATCCAAAATCGCCTTCACTTCCGGCGTATCGACAACGCCGGTGGTGTCGGTTTCCGGATCATTGATCAAAAAACCATAGTTGTCCTGCAAGCAGGGAAACATGTGGACTTGTAACTGACTCATATGTTTAAACCTACCGTTCGTTCAGTCGCGGCAGAAGCTCGACGAGATTGCAGGGGCGGGTACGGTAGTCCAACTGGCTAACGATGAGTTTGTCCCAGGCGGTGGCACAGGCATTCGAAGACCCGGGCACGCTAAAGATGTAGGTGCCGTTGGCGACGCCGGCGATGCAGCGCGATTGTAGAGTCGAGGTGCCGATGTCTTGGTAGGAAAGGGCGCGAAACACTTCGCCGAAGCCATCGATGACCTTATCCAACAAAGGCTCGACGGCCTCAGGCGTGCCATCACGGCCCGTGACGCCGGTGCCGCCGGTGGTGACTATGGCTTGCACATCTGGATCAGCGATCCAGCGCGAGACCGTTGCTCGAATGCGGTAGATGTCGTCGGGCTCGATGCACTTTTGCGCCAGCTGATGGCCGGCCGACTTGAGCCGCTCTACCAGCAAGGCACCGGATTTGTCCGTGGCTTCGGTGCGCGAATCCGATACTGTGAGTACCGCGATCTTTAAGGGGCGAAATTTGCGTTGGGCGTTTTCGTCGTGAGCCATGCTAGCTTCCGTGATTAGTTGTGGTACTAATCTACCAGATCAAGGCTAGGACGCACGACCAATGTCGCGTAGGGCTCACCTTAATTCGAAAATGGATTTTGGCTAGAGCGCGAAGTTTACAGGGGCGCATCGCCATCGATCAGTTAGAAACTCGGCGGCGTGCAGGCCGAAACCAGTACACAGTCTTCGCTGCCCGGATTTCGAAAACGGTGGGGTAGGCGGCTGCTGAAAAGATAGCTATCGCCCGGGTGCAATAAGTAAGTTTTGTCTTCCACCGTCAACTCCAGCCGTCCAGACTGGACCACGCCACCTTCTTCGCCGTCGTGGGACAGTGCGGAGTGGCCCGTGTCCGCTCCCGGGGCATAGCGTTCCACTAAGATTTGTAAGCGGCGCTGGCTCAGGTTGCCACCGACTTGCCGGTAAGTAATTGGCCCGTCGGAAATTTCGGTCAATTCCGCGGACCGGTAAATGACCTGGCTGTCGGCTGGCAGTTCCAAAGCGAAAAACTCGCTAACGGAGATGGGCACGGCATCCAAGATACGTTTCAAGATACCAAGAGAAGGACTGGTGCGGTCGTTTTCAATCAGCGAGATGCTGGCGTTGCTGACCCCGGATTTCTTCGCCAGCTGGCGTTGCGAGAGTCCATTGAGTTCGCGTACCCGTCGCAGGCGGCGGCCCAAGTCTTCCATGGTTGGCGGTTCCGTTAAATTGTTAAATATTTATAACATACTAGGCTCTTTGGCTATATAAAACAATGAGTTAATTATTAACGATTTAAATATTGTTGAATATCCCGGAAAGCACTAGAGTGGTTGTTTCTCGCTTCGAGGCGTCCCAGCCATGGCCACTTCGCCGAACCTGCAGCCCTACTGGATGCCCTTCACCGGCAATCGCCATTTCAAGGCGCATCCGCGTTTGTTCGATTCCGCGTCGGGCATGTACTACACCACCACCGAAGGCCATCGAGTGCTCGATGGTATTGCCGGCCTGTGGTGTTGCAATGCGGGGCACGCCCATCCACGCGTGGTGGCGGCCATTCAGGCCCAGGCAGCGAAGCTGGATTACTCAACCGCGTTTCAAATGGGCCACCCGGGTGCGTTTGAATTGGCAGAGCGTTTAACAAACATCGCGCCGCCTGGCTTGGATTATGCGTTCTTTACGAACTCCGGATCCGAGTCCGTGGATACGGCACTCAAGATGGCCTTAGCCTATCATCGCAGTCGTGGCGAAGGCCAGCGCACCCGATTCATTGGCCGGGAGCGCGGCTATCACGGGGTGGGTTTTGGTGGCATTTCCGTGGGCGGTCTGTCGCCCAATCGAAAAATGTTCGGTGCCATGCTACCCGGCGTTGATCATCTGCCGCATACGCACTCTCTCAAGCACAATGCGTTTTCGCGCGGTCAACCCCAATGGGGCGCGGAATTTGCAGATCAGCTCGAAGATATCTTGCTATTGCATGATCCCTCCACCGTTGCGGCGGTGATCGTGGAGCCCGTGGCCGGGTCCGCGGGCGTGTTGGTGCCGCCGGTGAATTACTTAGAACGCCTGCGTGCGATTTGCGATGCACATGACATTTTGTTGATCTTTGATGAGGTCATCACGGGTTTCGGCCGCACCGGTCAGCGCTTCGCGGCGGAAACTTTCGGTGTGAAGCCAGACCTAATGACCCTGGCCAAAGCTTTGACCAACGGCGCGGTGCCCATGGGTGCGGTGCTTGCCGATGCCCGTATTTACGAAGCAATGATGCAGGGGCCGGAAAGGTCCATCGAGTTTTTCCACGGCTATACCTATTCGGGACATCCCTTGGCAACGGCGGCTGCCCTGGCGACGCTGGATGTGCACGCAGAGGAAGATCTCAGTGCCCGGGCTAAAAAGCTGGCTCCCGCGTTTGAGTCTGCCTTGCATGGTTTGGCCGATGCACCCCATGTTATCGATATCCGGAACATTGGCATGATGGGGGCTATTGAGCTCAGCCCGCGGGCGGGCGAGCCCACATTGCGAGTGCTGGATGTTTTTCAACTGTGTTTCGATGCCGGTCTGTTGGTGCGTACCACGGGAGATATCATTGCCCTGACGCCACCGCTGATCGTTAGCGAGGCGCAAATCACGCAGATGTTTGAGATCATCAAGGCCACGCTGCACGCGGTAAAGTAAGGAGTACGCATATGGCCACATCTGCAGCGAATATAGAGACAGCCGCGGTGATTCCCCATTGGATTAATGGCGTACCGGTTGCCATTGACCGTGGGCGCAGCGGCCCGGTCTTCAATCCGGCCACGGGCGAAGAGACTAGCCGGGTTTTGCTAGCGGGTGCGGAAACCGTTGAAGCAGCATTGCAAGCAGCCCATGCGGCCTTTCCCGCTTGGCGGGATACGCCGGCGGTCAAACGCGCGCGCGTGATGTTTCGCTTTAAGGCACTCATCGAACAAAACCGCGCCGAACTGGCGGGTCTCATTACGAAAGAACACGGTAAAGTGCTGAGCGATGCCGATGGTTCCTTGCAGCGCGGCCTTGAGGTGGTGGAATTCGCTTGTGGGATTCCCCATTTGCTCAAGGGTGAGTTCAGTCAAGATTTGGGTACGGGCGTGGATGCGCATTCCTTGCGCGAGCCCCTAGGTGTTTGTGTAGGCATCACGCCCTTCAATTTTCCGGCCATGGTGCCAATGTGGATGTTTCCTTTAGCCATTGCTTGCGGCAATAGTTTTATCTTGAAGCCGTCGGAAAAAGTACCGTCCTGCGCGCTGCGGTTGGCTGAGTTGTTGACGCAAGCGGGATTACCGCCGGGTGCGTTCAATGTCTTGAACGGTGATGGCGAAGCCGTGAACGGCTTGCTTGCCGATCAACGCGTGTCTGCCGTTAGTTTTGTCGGCTCCACGCCCGTGGCGGAACATGTTTATCGCAGCGCCGCGGCGACGGGCATGCGCGTGCAGTCTTTGGGCGGTGCAAAAAATCATATGGTGGTATTGCCCGATGCGGATATGGAGCTGGCGGCCGATGCCTTACTCGGCGCGGCTTATGGCTCCGCCGGCGAACGTTGCATGGCCATTTCCGTGGCCGTGGCCGTGGGGGATGCTGGCGATCGGCTGCGAGATATCTTAGTACCTAAGATCAATGCGCTGCGCATTGCCGCGGGTGATGATCCCCAAGCCCAGATGGGGCCGCTGATTACGGCCGAACATCGCGAGCGTGTGCTCAAGTACATCGATATTGGCCAGGAGGAGGGTGCGGAGTTGGTTGTTGACGGGCGTGGATTGAAAATCGCCGAGGCTCCCGACGGTTTCTTCTTGGGTCCCAGTTTGTTTGATCACGCCAACCCGAAGATGCGCATCTATCGAGAAGAAATCTTTGGCCCGGTACTCACCATGTTACGAGTTAGCGACGCCGAAGAAGCTCTTGCCTTGGTGAATGCCCATGAATTCGGCAACGGGGCGGCAATCTTCACCCGCAGCGGCCGCGCGGCTAGAACATTTAGCCGCGCAGTAGAGGCGGGCATGGTTGGCGTGAATGTGCCCATTCCCGTGCCCATGGCTTTTTACAGCTTTGGCGGCCGCAAGAGATCGCTGTTTGGCGACAGCAATGTACACGGCACCGAAGGCGTGCGTTTTTATACGCGTTTGAAAACCATTACATCGCGCTGGCCTGATGAATCGCAGCACCTTGAGCAGGGTTTAAACATGCCCACGCCGGGTCGATAAGCGTCGATCTCTGGGGAACAATGGCTATGTTGATAGGCGTACCGAAGGAGATTAAGCCGGCCGAATACCGAGTGGGCCTGACCTCCACGGGCGTGCGTGAGCTGGGGGCCGCCGGGCACGCGGTATTGATTGAAACGGGCGCGGGTGAAGGCATCGGCTTACCCGATGCCATGTATCGCGCGGCCGGGGCAGAGATCGTACCGAAGGCCGCGGACATCTTTACGCGCGCCGATATGGTGGTGAAAGTCAAAGAGCCGCAGGCCACCGAATGCGCACAATTGCGTGAAGGCCAAATCCTGTTCACCTACTTGCATTTGGCGCCCGATCCAGAACAAGCCGCTGCCTTGATTGAGTCGGGCGTCATTGCCATCGCTTATGAAACCGTCACCGGGCAAGACGGTAGTCTGCCGCTGTTGGCGCCCATGAGTGAAGTCGCCGGACGCATGGCGGTGCAGGCGGGTGCGCATTGTTTGGAGCGCGAAGCCGGCGGCGCAGGGATTTTGCTGGGGGGTGTGCCCGGGGTGAAAGCCGCCAACGTCGTAGTAATCGGCGGCGGCGTGGTGGGCACCAATGCCATCCGCGTTGCCATGGGTATGGAGGCACAAGTCACGGTGATTGATCGTTCATTGCCGCGGCTGCAAGAGCTCGATTTTCAGTTTGGCGGCCGGCTGAACACCATCTATTCCACTCACGAAGCCGTGGAAGAATATGTTGCCGATGCGGACTTGGTGGTGGGCGCCGTTTTGGTTCCTGGCGCCGCCGCGCCCAAGTTAGTCACGCGCGACATGCTAAAAGATATGCGCAACGGCTCCGTGCTGGTGGATGTCGCCATTGACCAAGGTGGTTGCTTTGCAAGCAGCCGCCCCACGACACATGCGGAACCTACCTATATAGAAGAGGGTATCGTCCATTACTGTGTTGCAAATATGCCCGGCGCCGTTCCCCGCACCTCGACCTATGCTTTGACCAACGCCACCTTGCCCTACGTGCTGGCCCTAGCCAACAAAGGCTATCCGCAGGCCTTGTTGGATGACCCGGGACTGCGCGACGGTTTGAACATTCATTGCGGACAAGTTACCCATCCCGCGGTGGCACAGGCTTTGGGGTATTCCTGGATGCCGCCGGTGGATGCCTTGCGCGCGTAAAAGGGGTCGAACCGCTTTTTTCGGGTAGGCCCGATCCATTAGCCAACTAGCGATGCGACGATATTCTGGTGATAAGAATCGACATTGGTGGTCGAAAAAATCGGTTCGACCCCAGATCCACTAGCAGTCGTCGGCGCCCTGGGTGGTTTATCCGCGCTGGCGTGTTTCTCGGCCGAGCGATTCTTGCTGCGGCACCAGGAAGGGCAAACCGAATAGCCTTTAATTCGATTCGACCTTTCTAATGGGTTGCGGCCATTTCCCGCGCATGCTCCCGGCGGTGCGCGACCAAGTCCATCGCGGTTTTGATACAAACCAGTAGCACCAGGCTGGCCGTGGGCGAATCGAAGACTTGAATCAAGATACCGCCCATGATGATGGTGATATGCAGCACGATCACGCGGGCATAGGGCAGTTTCATCAATTGTTTGTCTGAAGTTCTTTGATATTCGCCACCGCCGATATAGTTGATGCCAAAGGAGAACAAGTGACTCGCCGCAATGCCAAGCAGCGGCCAAATCAGCTTATCTTGTTGAAGCGCGCGTTCGACGATGGGGAGCATGTCGCCGACGCCGAGCATGCCGCTTTCAATGCCGAAACTTTTTGAGAACATAGTCAACACGAACAAACCGTGCACGAGGCAAAATGTGCCATAGTGAACGATAAAAAAGACGGTGGATACGATTCTTTGGGATGAGGAGATTACTTGCGGGCTGGCGGACATAAAGCGCATGACATTTACCGCACCTATGATCAAGTTTTCTAGCCAGAACAGCAGAATGACGGAGCTTACGGACCAACCCCATTGCAGCACGCCGTAGAGCGGGACGAGATTGGCAAGCAAAAGAAAAACGGACGAGGCGGTGAGACGCCCGCGAAGACCTTCATCAGCCGGGGGCGGGGTGGCCTGCGCTTGTAAGGGTTCCGCGGGTTCTGGGCTACTTGTCGACAAGTCTGTGTTCCTTCACCTGGATTTCACGGCCGGGCAATAGTCGAACCATCCCAAGCCAGCTCTTGTTACCAAGGATAAAATGCCGCGGCAAAACCCGCGGGGTATTTGTCTTGGCCGCGCGGCAGCTCCAAAAAACCATCCGTACCCGCCAAGGACACGAAATCGCCAGACGTGTTGGTTTGGCGCGGGACGGCCAAGCCTTGGCCTTCGTCATCATCCTGTAATGCCACCGGCAGGAAGCAGGTCAGATCGGAAGCAAATTCGACGTCCTCCGCCAGCACCTTTATCGCGGCCTGCGTATCGGCTAAGCCCAATGACTCCAGGATAGCCGGAACCGCATATCGCAGCATGCAGACCAAGCTCGACACGGGATTGCCGGGCAGGGCAAATACCGGCTTTTTCGCCGCGCTGACTCCAAACCACATGGGCAGACCGGGGCGCTGCAAAATCTTATGGAAGACTAACTCCACGTCCAACTCACCCATGACCTGCGGCACATAGTCGTACTTTCCCATGGATACCCCGCCACTTAAGATCAGCACATCATGTTCATCATGGAGTTGGCTGATCTCCTGGCGCAGTAGCTTCGGATCGTCCGGTAGTCTCGCGAGAGTGACCTGCCTGCAGCCTCGAGACTCCAAAGCGGCGGCGATGGCCGGGCCGTTAGACGAACGAATCTGAAACGGTGCCAAGTCCACGCCGACTTCCACCAACTCATCACCCGTGGAAATCACCGCGACGCGGGGCCATTGGGCGACCTCCACGGTCGGCTTTCCGCCAATCGTCAACACAGCCATTTCAGGCGGTCCAATCCGCATACCCGGTTTGAGTACGACCTGACCTTGCCGATAGTCAGACGCCTGCAAATGCACAAACTGCCCTTCATTGGGTCGATAGTCATCCTCCAAGCTACACATATCAGCTGCGCGCCGAATACGCTCCACGGGAACAACCGTATCCGCATCCACAGGCAACACGGCCCCGGTCATGATTTCCACGCAGTGGCCATCCTCCCCCAGTTTGAGAGCGGGCGCGCCGGCGCCCTGGGTGCCGACCAGTTTGTAAGTGTTTCGGCCGGCCGCAAAATCGGCGTAGCGAATGGCGATGCCATCCATGGTCACGCGATCAAAGGGTGGCTGATCGCGCTCGGCGTGGATGGTTTCGCGGAGGATGCAGCCGAGGGCCTCGGCAACAGGAACTTCGCGAGCAGCGTAAGTCGGCATGCGTGCCCGCACGAGTGCTTCGGCCTGGGCGACTTCAATTTTTTGTAGCGAGGTCACCGGTTTAGTTTAGCGCCATTGCGACCTGCGGTGCTAAGGCTGTGCACTAGATTCTGTGCAGTGTGTCCGCAAAAGGCACTGCCATACCCGAGCAGCCCAAAGTCATTTCCACGGGCCGCGCTAACAAAAGTTGCCGCGCGTATAGACAGAGGCTGACAGATACCAGTCGGCACCGAGCCCTTGAGCATGGGTCAATGGCAGCCCAAATCTTCGTTTCGATGGTTAGCTAGGGTTGTTTCCCAGGTATTACCCGCGAAGTGTCAAGGCCCTGACAGAACATGAGGCTGCACGTCTCTAGACTTTATACATCGGCAAGAGGTGCCGAATAGGGTAAGTCCGAGGAGAAGTATGATGAAAGCGAAGAGATGCACGAAATGGCAAAGTTTAAGTCACTGTGGCTTAGCCTTTGCTGTGTTGCTGGTGGCGGCAAGCGCCATGGGGCAAGCAACAGGTCCCCTTGAGCTTGTCACCCAGTCCAACGATATCTACGGTGTTCGCATGGTGGAGACTGGTAGGTACGAGGAGGGCATCAAGCGACTCAATATCATTCTAAAGACGGTGAAATCTGGCTCGAGGAGAACGCCTGTGCTGATCAATCTGTGCGCGGCTCACACCATGTTGCGGCAGTTTGAAAAAGCGGAAGCCTACTGCGATGAGGCGGTTTCCATGGGCTGGAGCAAAGGCCCGTCCTTGAACAATCGAGGCGTAATGAAGATGGCTCGCGGTGACTATGCTGAGGCAGCCGCTGACTTTGAGCAGGCCCGCAAGCTTAGGGGCGCGAAAGCAGTCAGCAAGCGCAATTTTGAACGGGCTCAGCAAGTGCTCGCGCACGAACGGGCAAAAAGGCGTGAACTCTATTTGGCCTTGAGTTCCGCCGATGAAGAAATCTCGCCAGAAAGTTCGAGTGATTGAAGGTGCTCAACCGCTGTCCCCGCCCGCCGTTGCTCGCAGCCAGATTGACAATGCTGTTGCAGGCCACAAGCGGGTGGGGGCGGGGGTGGGTCGAGTGGCCTTTACCCATAATTTTGCCGGCATCGCGACCGCTGCACTGCCTAAGCTCCCTGTATAGTAAATCCGAACAAACACGCGATCGACACAACTCCGGTAGTCTAGATCTAGTTTCGACTAAGCCCCATTCGTTGGCCGGCCGTTTAGAGCATCGTTTCTTGGCCGAGCTGATTATTTAACTGATAATGGCCGTGTCGATCCGTTTTTTGTCAAGCATTAACGGCGCGGCATTGGGAGTATTACTGGTCGGCTTGCTTCTTGTCGATAGCTAAGGCTTGTGCTTGGACGCACCGATCGCTTGCGTTTATAAAAGGCCTAACGCGACTAATGCCCGTGCTCTTTCCTTAAGTTGCAGAAAAACTCGAATAAGCGTTACTGAGGTTCCCAATGTTCATCAATTTCTGGTACCCCGCTGAAACAAGCGAAAACATCAAACAAGAACCTATGAAAGTTCAGATGCTGGGCCTCTGGTTTGTTCTGTGGCGCGATGAGGAGGGCGCGGTACGCTGCGTCTCAAATACCTGTACGCACCGAGGCGGCTCATTGGGTGACGGCGAGATTGTTGGAAATTGCGTGCAATGCCCTTATCACGGTTGGCTTTTCAACGGTCAGGGTGACTGCGAACGGATCCCCTCCCTGGGGCCATTAAGCAAGATTCCCGAACGGTCTAGAATCGATGCTTATCCTGTCGAGGAACGCTATGGTCTGGTCTTCGTTTTTCTAGGCGATCTACCCGAAGCAGAACGACCGACCATAATGCCCATCGAGGAATATGGAACAGCGGGTTGGCGAACCCTACACATGCGGTACCGCTGGCAAGCAAACTATGTGCGCCTGGTGGAAAATCAATCGGATCCGTCGCATGTGGAATATGTTCACAGTGGTTTCGGTTTTGGTGGTGCGCGCAAGGACTATCAAGTCCCGAAAATTGATATTCAAGAATCCCAATGGGGCGCGGGCGCGATGGTCGAGTTCTATTCTCCTGAACTTCCCGACCAGGACATGGCCGACATGTCCCCCGAGGGGCGTACCGATGCCGGTTCTGGATTTCATGGCGTGGCCTCTACCTGGACGCGGATTCACTTTAATGAAACCGATGGTATGAACATGTATTTGTACGCCTGTCCAAGGAGTGAGCTCGATCTAGAGATTTTTCTAGTCAATCAGCGCAACTGTCGTCTCGATCCAGCAATGGATAAGAATTTCTTAGAGCGCATGGGCATTGCCGTGGAAGAGGATCGGGTCGTGGTCGAGAAGTTGGATCCGCCGATTTCTTCGAAGGAAGCCATTGGGGAGTTTATTGTCCCGGCCGATGACGTGCTGATGAAATACCGGCAGAGGCTGATTGAATGGCAAGCAAAAGGCTGGCGCATGGATCTGGAAGAAATCGCGCGCAACTGGAATCGCATGGCCTATGCCATTCCAAGTCCGGGCCGCAGGCAGCATGCGGATACAGATTGGGCGGTAACGCCCGTGCCAATGCTTGGTCGCTAGGAGGAAAGGAATGACAGACGCCTACTTATTGTTTGGCGCAAGCCAAAGAACCGGTCTCGAAGTCGCTCGACTACTTGCAGCGCGCGGCGATCAGGTAACCGCCGCAGTTAGAGCCAGCTCGAACCGCTCAGCCTTGGAGGAAATTGGCGTGGATTTTGTGGAAGCCGATGTGCTCGATGCGGCAGCCGTGGATGCGGCCTTTGCATCCAGCAATTTCCGGGCGGTGGTTTGCACCGTGGGCGGTTCGCGGAAAGACCCACAGCGTCCCGATGTCGTTGGTACGCAAAATATCGTCGATGCCGCTAAACGCCGCGGCGTGCAACGCATGATCTTGGTGACCGCCATCGGCGCAGGCGATAGCCGGGACGTGTTGTCCGAGAACGCCTGGAAATTTCTGGGCCCGGTTATTGAATTGAAGACCCAGGCAGAAGCGTATTTAACGGCCAGCGGACTGGATGCCACCATACTGAGACCAGGCGGCATGGCGTCGGAACCCGCCACGGGCAATGCCGTTAAAACCGAAGACCACAGCGTGATGGGTATGATCCAGCGCGCGGATCTGGCAGCTTTGGTCGTGGAATGTCTCGACGACGATGGCAGCATCGGCAAGATTTTTCACACCATTGATCCTTCTATCCAGGGGCAGCCACCCCTGCAGCGCGGAGAAGCACCGCAGCCTGGGGAAGAAAAGCCTTGATAGCGATTTCTCCACGCTGGCCAAGAATTTTCGGCCGCTCAACGCTTTCGGGAATTTGGTGCTTGTATTAGACTTCGACTTGCAGAAGGTGGATATAAGATGAGTGTTTATAGAGAATTTGGTATTCGCCAACTGATATTTTTTGGTCTCGCGTTATTCCTTGCCAGCAAGGTTTTTGCGGCTGATGGCTCACACATTGACTCGTGGCGGGTAAGCACTGTCCTCGGCCTACAACATTGGTCAGAACTCGGAAACATCGAGCCGTTGCCAGGTGATGACTTCGAAGAATGGGGCGCAAACTTCGAGTTAAGTTATCACCTGCGCGCCAAGGCATTGAAGTCTTCACCTCTATTTTGGGGCGCAAACTTCGGGGTGTTCGGCCACGAGAGTGACATTCGTGGCTTAGAAGAGAATGAAGAGCTGCAAGCCTCCGTCATTTATCTTGGTCCGTCGATTAAATGGGGGTTTCATGACACAGCGCGGATCCGCTGGTTTTTTGATGCCGGTCTTGCTTACTACTGGATATCGATTGACGAATATGAAGACAGTTGTTTTTTCGATTGCGACATTTTCGAATATTACGACGATGACGGCTTGGGTGGATTTCTTGGCTTAAGTGGCGACTTTAACTTTGGGGCGAATAGTTCCTTTGCCGTGACGGCTGGCCTGAAAGTGCATTTTGTTGATTTTGAACCGCCGTTGTCGCTCGGCAGTGCGCGTGATCTTGATGGGGAAATCTATCAGCTGCAGTTTGGGGTGGCGTTTGGTCGGTAGGTGGGAAGGGGTCGAATCGATTTTTTCGGACCGGGTTCCACAAATTGTCGATCAGTTAGGCGGCGAGAATTGGTGGCATGGATGCACCTCCGTGGGCGAATAAATCGGTTCGATGCCTGTCGCGAGGCAATTAATGGCAGGAGACTACCCGAATAAATCGGTTCGACCCCCGTTCGCTAGCGTCTTGTGAATTTCCGCCAAAATAGCCAAGGCAATGGATTCCGGTGAATCCGCGCCAATATCGAGTCCGATGGGGCCGTGCAGGCGCGGTGCGATGCGTGCACCTTGTTGTCCAAGTTCCTTGATTAATCTTTCTCGCCGCAGGCGTGGGCCTAGCAAGCCAATATACGGAATTCGACAAGCGGCAAGCTGATGTAGATAGCTGCGGTCCGAATCTAGGTGGTGACTCATCACTATGGCGGCGTTGTAATCGTCCAAGTTCACTTGGCTGGCGATTTGTTCCGGCAGGGATTCTACCTGTGTGTCAGCGAGTCCAAACTCGGGATTCCCCAAGTATGCCGGCCGATGGTCGGCGAGGGTGACCAACCATCCGAGTTCATGGGCGATGCGCAATACCGGTAGTGCATCGGGTCCGGCGCCTAGGATGAGTAGCTGCGGCAGAGGGCGAACGCTAGCGCATAAAGCTTCGTACGAACCTAGCAGCTGCTTGAAGGCGTTTGGGTCGTTAACAGCCAGCTGGTCGCAATGCTTCAAGACTTCCGCCGCTTGCTCTTCAGGCATCCGCCATGTCTTAGTCTCTCGCTCAGTCTTGAGCAAGCTTGCACCGATCTCTAACTGGGGATCGTCACTGGCAACAATCACTGCCGCAATGCCGGATTCGCCGCGGCGTTGGAGTTCGGTGATGGCGCGAAACGGCTGGTAATTGTTGTCCGGTTCTAGCCGTTGCAACAGGATTCGCAAGAGTCCATTGCAACCAATCCCCAATCCCCAAACTTCGTCCGCTTCATCCCGCAAGTCGTAAGTCAAACTGCGTGCCTGACCATCGGCAATCACTTGCGCGGCATGCTCAGCCAAATCGCCTTCCAAACAGCCGCCGCTCACCAAACCCTGGTAGTCACCGTTGTCGGCGATAATGATGTGCTGGCCGGCTTTGCTATAGGTGGAGCCCTGGGTTTCATACACGGTTCCCAAGACCAGCTTACGGCCCTCGGTGGCCCAGGCTTCGAATGCTTCAATGATGCGCCGGTCGCTCATGCCGCTGAACTAATCGCAGCTCAAGACGATTTTGCCCCTGGCCTCATTCGCCTCTAACAGGCGGTGGGCATCGGCGGCATCGCGCAGGGGGATTATTTTTTGAATGACGGGCTTAATCTCACCGGCATCCAGTTTGGGCCAGATATGTTGCCGCAATTGCTCCGCAATGGCCGACTTCGCTTGCTGATCGCGCGCGCGCAGGGTGGATGCGGTAATGGTCAAACGCTTGGTCAGCATGCGTCCCAAATTGGCTTCGCCCTTGCCACCACCCAGTACGCCGATAATGGCAAGTCGGCCGTCCGTGGCGAGGACTTTTAGGTTGTCGTCGAGATAAGCGCCGCCAACGATATCCAGGACGACATCAACGCCTTGTGCATCAGTCAACTCTTTCATGGCTAGTGTAAAATTTTCCTGGCGATAGTTGATCGCATGCTCCGCACCCAGGGTCTTGCACAGCGCACACTTTTCGTCTGATCCCGCCGTGGCGTAAACTCGAGCGCCCGTGGCGCGGGCCATTTGAATGGCCGTGGTGCCAATGCCGCTGGCGCCGCCGTGAATGAGCACTGACTCGCCTTTTTTGAGTTGCGCGCGATCAAACAGGTTGCTCCAGACGGTAAAAAAGGTTTCGGGGAGGGCCGCGGCATGAATCAATTCCATGTTTTTGGGCACCGGCAAGCATTGGGCGGCCGGCGCGGCACAATATTCCGCATACCCACCGCCGGCGATCAAGGCGCAAACTTCGTCATGGATTTGCCAGTTGCTGACGGAACTTCCCACCGCAACGACCTGGCCCGACACTTCCAAGCCTGGCAAATCCGATGCCCCGGGCGGCGCCGGATAAATTCCCCGGCGTTGCAGACAATCCGGCCGATTGACGCCCGCGCCCGACACCTTAATAAGGACCTCGTCTGAATTCGCCTGGGGCACGGGGCGGCGGGCGCCGACCAATACCTCGGGTGGGCCGGGTTCGCTGATTTCGACAACGGCCATGGAACTGGGAATCTGCGGTTGGGGCATGGAGATCTGAGCTGGGCTAGAGGCTCGTGCAGTATAGCTGGGGAGGGCAGTAGGGGGTCGAACCGATTTATTCGGATAGTTTCGCGCTACCAATTGCCTCGTTGTGTGCATAGTTAACGAGGTTTCGATCGATGTCAGTGGACGAATAAATCGGTTCGACCCCTTCTCTTAGGCCCACCCAATGAGCCTGCCAGGCTTTATGATGGGTTCATGAATGATGGGCTATTTCACCCCGCCGTCGCGGCTTGGTTTGAGGAAAACTTTGCCGCGCCGACGCCCGTGCAGGCGCAAGCTTGGCCTGCCGTGCAATCGGGCCGGCACGCTTTGCTCGCAGCACCGACGGGTTCGGGTAAGACCTTGGCTGCGTTTCTGGCGGTCATCGATCAACTGGTGCGCGAGGGGGAAGTGCTTGGTTTGCCCGATGAGACACGAGTACTTTATATCAGTCCGCTCAAGGCCTTATCGAATGATATTCATAAAAACCTTGAAGTACCTCTCGCGGGTATTCAGGCTAATCTCGGCGAACTGAGTCCATTGCAGATGCGCGCGGCCGTGCGCACGGGGGATACACCGGCCAGCGCGCGGGCGCGGATGCGCCGGCAGGCGCCGCACATTCTGGTTACCACGCCTGAGTCGCTTTTTATCTTACTGACTTCCGAATCGGGCCGGGACATGCTCGGCACCGTGCGCACGGTGATCGTGGATGAATTGCACGCGGTGGCCGATAACAAGCGGGGCGCGCACTTGGCACTGTCCTTGGAGCGGCTTGACGCCCTGTGTAAGCGGCCGCCGGTGAGGGTGGGGATTTCTGCCACGCAGAAGCCTATGTCGGTGATGGCGCGATTCCTGCTGGGCAACCGGGATGAGGCCTGCGAGATCATCGACACCGGCTATGTGCGTGAGCGAGATCTGGCCTTGGAATTGCCGGCATCGGCCTTGCAAGCCGTGATGGCGGGTGAAGTCTGGACCGAGATTTATGATCGATTGGCCGAGCTGGTCCTAGCGCATCGCACCACGCTAATTTTCGTGAATACCCGCCGCTTGGCCGAGCGGGTTTCCCGGCACTTGGCGGAACGTTTGGATGACGGCGCGGTGACTTCCCACCATGGCAGTCTGGCGCGCGAACATCGGCTGGATGCGGAGCAAAGACTCAAAGCGGGTGAACTGCGGGCCTTGGTGGCCACGGCTTCGCTGGAGTTGGGCATCGATATTGGTGATGTGGATCTCACGGTGCAACTGGGTTCACCGCGGGGCATTGCGCCGCTGTTGCAGCGGGTGGGCCGATCGGGTCACGGCGTTAATGCTTTGCCGAAGGGGCGGCTCTTTCCTCTATCCCGCGATGACTTGGTTGAATGCGTGGCCTTGCTCGATGCCGTGCATCGCGAAGAACTCGATGTCATTTGCCCCCAAGGTCCGGCGCTGGACGTGCTGGCTCAGCAAATCGTGGCCGAGGTGGCGGCTCGAGATTGGGGTATTGATGAGTTGTACATTCAGCTTTGTCGCGCCTGGCCCTATCGCAACCTAAGCCGCGAGCAATTCAACGCCTTACTGGCCATGTTGGCCGATGGCTTTACCACCCGGCGCGGCCGCCGTGCCGTCTACTTGCATTTGGATGCCGTGAACGAACGCCTGCGCGCCCGGCGCGGTGCGCGACTCACGGCCATGACCAATGGCGGCGCCATTCCCGATCAGTTTGATTACGACGTAGTCTTGATGCCGGAAGAATTCTCCGTGGGCAGCTTGAACGAAGACTTTGCCTTCGAAAGTTTGCCTGGGGATATTTTTCAGCTGGGCAATACCTCTTATCAGATCCTGCGCGTGGAGACCGGCAAGGTCTATGTGCAAGACGCTCATGGCGCGCCGCCAAATATTCCCTTTTGGTTCGGTGAAGCGCCAGGCCGTTCCAATGAATTGTCCTTCGCCGTGTCGCGCCTGCGGGAGCAATTCAGTGAATACCGTGCCGCCGGCAACACGAGGCTGCGGGCCTGGTTGCAAGACGAATTGGGTCTGCAGGATTCGGCCCGCGAACAACTGACCGACTATCTCGCCACGGCGGATGCCGTGCTAGGCGGTTTGCCCACTCAGCAGCGTATTGTGATGGAGCGGTTCATGGATGAACTGGGTGACACGCACTTAGTCATTCATTCGCCCTATGGGTCGCGATTGAATCGCGCCTGGGGTCTGGCGCTGCGTAAACGGTTTTGCCGCAAATTCAATTTCGAACTACAGGCCGCCGCCTTGGAAGACAGCATTGTCTTATCTTTGGGTCCCACACACAGTTTTCCGCTGGCGGATGTGGCCAAGTATCTAAAGGCGAGCAGTGTGCGCCAAGTGTTGATCCAAGCCCTTCTGGCCGCGCCCATGTTTCCCACGCGCTGGCGCTGGGCCGCAACCATTGCCTTGGCCGTGCGCCGCAATCGCAACGGCAAAAAAATCCCCCCACAGTTTCAACGCGGCGATGCTGAGGATTTGATGGCCTTGGTATTTCCGGATCAATTGGCCTGCGCGGAGAATATCGCCGGCGATCGGCAGGTTCCAGATCACCCGCTGGTGCAACAAACGCTGGACGATTGTTTGAACGAGCTTATGGATGTCGCTGGGCTGGAGGCCTTGCTCACGCGTATGGCGGAAGGCGAGGTCCAAGTTGATGCGCTAGATCTCACCAGTCCGTCACCCCTGGCACAAGAAATCATCAGCGCGCGGCCCTACGCCTTCCTCGATGATGCGCCGGCGGAGGAGCGCCGCACTCAAGCCATCCGCAGCCGGCACTTGTTGGATCCCGACGAGGCGGCGCGCTTGGCCAAGCCTGATCCGGCCGCCATTGACGAGGTCGGCGCCGAAGCTTGGCCTTTGGTGCGCAACGCGGACGAACTCCATGATGCCTTGGTCTTGAGCGGCTTCCTAAGCGCGGCGGAATGCGCGGACGAAACCTGGCAGCCGTATTTTGAAAAGCTCATCGCCCAGCGGCGCGCCACCGCGTTCACGCCAGAGGGGGGCGAAGCCCTGTGGGTGGCCGCCGAACGCTTGGCCGAGTTGCAGCAAGTCGCAGCCCACGCAAGTCTAGAACTCGCCATTGATGCAGTGACCACGTTTCGCAGCGGCGGTGAGGCCGCCGATCCCAAGTCGGCCTTGGTGGAACTGCTGCGTAGCCGCCTGGAAACCTTGGGGCCCGTGACCGCCACCGCCCTGGGCCAGCCTTTGGGTATTCTCGTGTCATCTGTAACAAATGCCTTACAAGCTCTTGAAATTGAAGGTTTTGTAATTCAAGGTCGTTTCCGCGGCCAGGCCGGCGACGAGACAGAATGGTGCGACCGTCGCCTGCTCGCGCGCATTCACCAGCGCACCATCCGCAGCCTGCGCAAGCAAGTCGAGCCGGTATCGCCCGCGGCGCTGATGCGCTTTCTATTTCGCTGGCACGGTTTGGCCGGCGAGCGCGCCGAGGGGCCGGAAGCGGTGCGGGCGGCCTTGAGCCGGCTGCAGGGTTTTTCTGCACCCGCCGCCGCTTGGGAAAAATACCTCTTGCCTTCGCGCGCCGATGCTTACTTGCCGTCGGACTTAGATCAGTTGCTCGCCAGCGGTGGTTTTGTTTGGCTGAGACCCTGGGGCGATGGCAACAGCAGCGCACGCCCGGGGCCTGTGCGCAACACGCCCATCGCGCTCATCGAACGCAGCAATTTGTCTGTCTGGACGCCTATGTGGCTGCCCGCTACCGATGACGAACCAGAACTGCCCGCGCTGGCGGCGAAGATTCGTGATGCGCTGCGGACCCAGGGCGCGATGTTTTTTGTTGACCTCGTTCAGCACACGGGTTTGCTGCGCACCCAAGTGGAAGAGGGCTTGGCACTGTTGGTGGCTCGTGGCCTGGTGACTTCGGATAACTTTTCCGGTTTACGCGCCTTGATCACGCCAGCGTCACGCCGCCCACGCTATTCCAGCCGGCGACGCCGTACCGCGGTGGGCGTGGATGCGGCCGGTCGATGGTCGTTGCTGGCTGCGGCGGCAAACGCAACGGCGGATGGTGAGGAGTTGCGCTTTGATGAAGCGCAGGCCGAGCAGGTTGCCGTTGCGCTGTTGAATCGCTATGGCGTCGTGTTTCGCGGCTTATTGCATCGCGAATCCAAGCGCTTGCCGCCGTGGCGGCTGTTGGTTCGAGTCTTGCGGCGCTTGGAGGCGCGGGGCGAGGTCCGCGGCGGACGTTTCGTCAACGGTTTTGGCGGCGAGCAATTTGCCTGGCCGGAGGCCGTTGAGCAGTTGCGCCAGGCACGTAACGCAGACCGTGACCTGGAGGTCGCCGTCTCCGCGGCCGACCCGCTGAACCTGGCCGGGATCATTACACCTGGGGAGCGCGTGGCCGCGACGGCACGCAATCGTTTGCTTTACCGCGGCGGTTCTCCCGTTGCCATCCTTGCCGGCGGCCGCTTTCAGTGGTTGGCCGAGCCCGACGCCGCGAACGAATGGTCGGCTCGCAGCCAATTGATGCGTGATGACCCGCGGGTTATGGCAATGCCATCGCCTGGTCAGCCGCAATGAAAATTGATTGCTAGGGGTCGAACCGAATTTTTCGGGCTGAAGCCGTCCAATAGTTGAATCCGATGCGACGATGTTTTTGGGTGGCTGTGATCTACCTAGGCGGACGAAAAAATCGGTTCGACCCACGGCCGCAATTGGACCGGTTCAGCCCGAAAAAATCGGTTCGACCCCTCCTGCCAGTTACACGCACAGCATAAACCCTTATGCTTGCAACCAGGCTTAAGCGGAGCAGATCAGATGGATTTCAGCAAGCACGAAAACGCGAATGAAACCTTGGTGAACAATTTCTGCCGGGATTGGTCCTTGCGCGATGTTGATGCTTTGCTGCCGTATCTGGCGCAAGACCTGCTCTACCAAATCACACCAGGTCAGCCGTTGATCACCAGCGCGGAGCAATTCGCCGCGCAGATGGGGCCGTTTTTGAAAAAGCTGGCTCAGGTCGATTGGGAGATCATTCGCTCGCACGCCGTCGGTCCCTTGGTGCTGAATGAACGCATTGATCATTTTGTTGCGCCTGAGGGCAGTGAGACGCCGAGCATGCATTTTCATATCGCCGGACATTTCGAAATTGAAGACGGTGTAATCAAGGTCTGGAAAGATTGGCCCATGCCGGGTGCCAAGCAAATCATCGGCTAGTGTTCCACGAGTTGCACGCAGGCTGAGCATGCATCAAAGCCCTGAACCCGCCGAGGTCACTCGCCACTATGCGCGCTTAGCCGAACACCAGATTCATTTTCGACTGGCGGGCAGTGGGCCGCCGCTGGTCTTGTTGCACCAAAGTCCGAGTTCATCGGCGGCCATGCTATCTGAGATCCTCCGGTTCGCTCCAAACTTCACGGTGATCAGCCCGGATACGCCAGGTTTCGGGTTATCCACGAGTTTGGGCAAGTCCGATCCCGAACTACATGACTACGCTGAGGTTCTTGCGGAGTTTCTAGATGTCCTAGGCCTCTCACAAGTCGCCCTCTATGGTTTTCACACGGGCGCCATGTTGGCCGTCGAATTTGCCCGTCGCTATCCCCAGCGTTGCGCTGCAGCCATGATTAATGGCTTGGTGGTGGTTGACGGTGACGAGCTTGAGGATATTTTGGCCAATTACCTGGTTCAGCCCGGTCCCGATCCCGAGGGTGGGCATCTGCCTTGGCACTGGGCGCGTATCCGTGACCAGATGTTGTTTTTTCCCTGGTATAGCAAAACACGCGACAAGCGTTTGAATTTGGATTTGCCGGCGGCGGACATTACCCAGCCCTATGTTGTGGATTTGTTTCGG
The DNA here is from genome assembly GCA_965221985.1 of Gammaproteobacteria bacterium. GTDB lineage: Bacteria > Pseudomonadota > Gammaproteobacteria > Steroidobacterales > J054. Next base: position 3,187,151 of record OZ244928.1, on the reverse strand, counting down.
GCTGAACGCGCCGGGCGCGATGGATACCGGGCGGCTTTTCGCTATCGCACGGCGGAACGTTTACCACAAGTTGCCACACCCTTGGCGGTACTCAATAGCAGTTCAGACCCCATTGCCGGACACCCGGAACGTTTAAAGGCTTTACCCAAAGGTACGCTTCGCGAAGTTTTCGATGACCACGAAGCCTTGCATGATAGTGCTGAGAATTTCCTGCTCAAGCACGCGCCGCCTTCGGTAGAGCTGCCACGCATAAGCTTTGGTCGTGCCGCCGCGGGCTTGCAAGCTGAATGCTTCAACACCCAGACAGGTGCTTTGCATCTATTAATGTTGGGTGACGAGGAAAAGCCGCCGCTAATGCTGCTGCATGATTTGGCCGCCGAGGCTGCCTCCTTGGTAGCAATCGCTGAGGCGCTGACGGAAGACTACTTCGTACTTGTTCCAGACTTGCCGGGCCAAGGCGAAACCGGCGCGCTACGCGAGACCAGTCTGGCGCCCGCTGATCAGCTAACGCCCTTGCTGGCTGCTTTGGACCAACTTGGCATTGAAGATCTCGTTTGGGCGGGCATCGGCGCGGGTAGTTTGTTGGTGACGGAGGCCGCGGCCCAGCATCCGGCACGTTGCAGCCGCGCTTTAATGGTAGATCCTTGGCTATTTACCCCGGAACAGTGCGAGGATTTGGCGGCTGGGCTAGATCCGGGTTTAGCCGCCGAGCTTTATGGTGAACACTTGTTGCGCGCTTGGTATTTTGTGCGCGATGGAGAACTTTTTTGGCCCTGGTTTAGGGCCGAAGCAGCCACTGCACTCGACCGCGAACCGGACCTGGATCCTCACGAACTGCAGCGCCGATTTGAGGCGGCCCTGAAGGCTGCACCCACGTTTTCCAGTCTGGTCCGCGACCTGTTAGCCTACCCCTCGGCAGAGGCGCTCGAGGCCGTTCATGTCCCGGTGCATGTGGCTTATCGAAAGGGCGGCAGCCACGACGCGCGCGCTGCCCGAGTGGCTGGTTTGGCTGGCGCCGAACCGCCTAGCCCGTTGGCCGGGGAACCGGCAGAATGGACAACCCAGCTCGCGGATTGGCTGCGGTCAATAGCGAAATAAGAGGTTTAGAAATGTCAGCTAATCTCATGGAAAATAACAATATTATTGAACAGCTTTCTACGGCGGTCGGGGCCGATAATGTGCTCACCGACGAGGCCGACCGCGAGTTCTACGCCATGGATGTGTACAACTTCCGGGAAATGCCCCTGGCCGTGGTGCAGCCCGGCAGCGTGGAAGAGGTCCAGCAAGTTGCCCGCGTCGCGTCCGCGGCCGGCGTGGCCATGGTGCCGCGCGGTGGCGGTGCCTCGTACACCGATGCCTACCTGCCCAGCACGCCGAATTCCCTCATCGTTGATACCGACCGCATGCAGCGGATCGTGGAAATTAATGAAGAAGATATGTATGTCACGGTGGAGCCGGGAATTACCTGGGCGGATCTCACCGAAAAGCTCGCGGAAAAGAATTTGCGCACGGCCTTTTGGGGGCCGTTTTCCGGACTGAAGGCCACCATCGGCGGATCCATGTCGCAGAACTCCGTGAGTTTGGGTTCGGGTAACTACGGTTGTTCGGCCGAGACGGCATTGTCTTTCGACATCGTCTTGGCCAATGGTGAGTTGCTGAGCACCAGCTCGAATGCCATGGAAAACAGCCCGCCGTTTTTCCGCTGGTATGGCCCGGACCTCACGGGTTTGTTTACCGGCGATGCGGGCGCCTTGGGATTCAAGGCACGAATTACTTTGCGATTGATTCCCAAGCCCAGTCACCACGCGACAGCGTCTTTCGGCTTCGACACCTATCAAGGCATGTCCAGCGCCATGGCCGCCGCGACGCGAACCGGCGTGGTAGCCGATAACTTTGGATTGGATCCTAAATTGCAACAAGGTCAGCTGGGCAGCACCAGCACCAAAGACGCGGTGGATGCCGTGCTGGCGGTGTTGAAAACATCCACCAACCCGGTTGATGGTTTGTCCCGCGTGATGAAAATGGCCATCGCCGGCAAGCGTTTTTTGTCTGCCTTCGACTATTCCGCGCATTTTGTGGTGGAAGGCAGTAGCCGCGCCGAAGTCAACGCGAAGCTGGCCCAAGTGCGTAAAGCCGCGGAACCCCACGGCACGGAAATCGCCAACACCATTCCCACGGTGCTGCGGGCCATGCCCTTTATTCCGTTGTATCCGATTCTTGGTCCGCGGGGCCAGCGGTGGGTGCCCATGCACGGCATCTTGCCACTGTCCCGGCTACATGATTTTCATGAGCAGCTGCAAGAAGTGTATGTGGAATATGCTGACCGAATGACGGCGCATAAGGTGGAGAAGGCCGCCATGTTCACCAGCATCAGCACCACGGCCTTGCTCTACGAACCGGTCTTTTACTGGGAAGATGATCGCACGCCGTTCCATAAGCGTTATTTGCCGCAGGAATATTTGGACATGCTGCCTGAGTACCCGGCAAATCCGGAGGGGCGTGCCCTGGTCGCGGAAATGAAAGCGAAGATCCAGGATGTGTTTTGCCGCCTGGGTGCAACGCACATGCAAGTGGGCAAGGCCTATCCTTACATGCGCGGTCGTCAAGCCGAAGCGTCACGGGTATTGAAAGACCTCAAGCAAAGCTTGGATCCGCAGGGCTTGATGAATCCGGGAGCCCTTGGGCTTTGAGCGACGAATCGGCAGCCTGGTCTAGACGCAGCCTATTGGGAATCGCCGGCTTGGTTGGGCTGGGTGCGGGCCGCGCCATGGCAATGCCACCCGTCGGCCCGGCCGCCGACTGCATGAAGCTAGATTTGTCCGCGCCGGAAGAAAATTTGCGCCAGCTGATTCGTTTCACGGCCAGCCAAGACGAGGAAGATGTGCCTTGGTGGTTTAACGGCATCATCTATGGAATGGTGGGTGAAGAAGCGCCAGTACCTTTATTTCTATTCGAAGGTCTAGAAATCTACTGGATGGCCCCGCTGGGTGATGGCAGCTATGAACTCACCGGCGGCACGATTTCGTTTTTTCGCGACCTAGAGTCGGGGAAGATGATTGAGGAGTTCAAGAATCCATTCACCGGTGAGATCAATAAAGTCAGTGCGGCAGCTCAAGGCGGTGGTGCGGGCCGCGGCTTCAATTATTCGGTTAATGGGATTCGTGCGAGTTGGCGGCTGGACGATATTCCCGATCAACCCCTATTGATGGAGTGGCATGCTGCCCGCGATACCGTCTGGCTACACAATCGCACCGCGTATCCGCCCGGAACGCCGCCGCCGCGCGAGCAACGCCAAACCATGTTCGTGCCCCTGGATCAGTTCAACGATGAGAAAGTGCGTAACTTGCCCACCTTGTTTAGCTCCACGGTCATTCAACCCTGGTTTCGCTGGATGGATATGGGCGATCGGTCCGGGCATACCATTTGGCATGCTGGTGGCGCTAAGATTCGTTCCATCGATGAGCTACCTAAAGAATTTCGCGAGCGTGCCGAAGCTGAGCATCCGGAAAGACTAACAGCGCGCCCACAGACCGAAAGCTAGATTTCACTCAATCGTGCAAACACCTGTCTAGGAAAAAGCCATGCTTTATTCAAGTCAACTAAGAGCCCTCGTCGATCGACGCAACTTGTTGCGTAACGCATTCACCCTGGGTGGAGCCGTGGCGGTGTTGCCGGGGATTACCGCCTGCGCTCAGGAATCATCACCGCCGCCGCCAACGCCGACCGCGCCTGAGGTTCCCCCGCCGCCGCCAGTGGCCAGCGTGCCCGAACTGAAGCTCGATATTGATTTCAAAGACCCGGCGCAAAACTTGCGCGCCTTCGTCAAGGTCATGGGCAATCTCGACCCGACCGTTGAAACGGTCGGCTGGTTTGGGGGCGATGTGTTTGCGGTGACTTCTCCCGATAAGCCGTTACAAAAGATGTATGGCGTCGAGGGTATGGGGGTTTTGCGCACCGAGGCGCAAGATGACGGTAGTTATAGACTATTCAACCGTGAATGTGCCTTTTATACGCACCCCTTTACGGGTCAATTTATCGATACCTGGGAAAATCCGTTTACCGGCGAAGAAGTCAAGGTGTCGCCCATCCATAACCTGACGGTTAACGCCGAAGTGGCACCCGTGTTCAAGATGGATTTCGACGGCAAGGTTCAAGAGATTCCGTTTGCGCCACCGTGGTGGGTGCAGGAAAAAATTGACACGGTGATGAACATGTTTGAAGTGCATGTCGCGCCACCCAGTCCCATGACGGTAGAAGAGTGGCCGCGGGAGTCGGCTGGTCCGGTCAATCGCATTAGCGAAATGTTTCATCGTTCAATGAAGCTTTCTGATTTGCAGGATGAAAGTTTGACATCCGTGGATCACACTGGTGTCTGGACGCGCATCGGGCCCTGGTTACCGTGGATGCTGCAAGGCCAGGCCGAAGGCCACTTGCTATACCGCACCTTTATGACTCGACCGCAGACCATCGAACGTATGCCGGATCGTTTGCTGCGTCAGGTGGCGGACAATTTGGGCGAGCAGTATTTTCAGGCGCCAGCGCAAGATTCCTGGGGTAGCGAAAACGATTCCAGCTTTAGTGTGTATATGGCCGAGAACGAGCCGCAGCCGGCGACCTAGCGACTTTTTATGATCGAGTTTTCGGTTAACGATGAAGTTGTCCGGGTGGACGTGCCGGCTGAGATGCCGCTGCTCTGGGTGTTGCGCGATGAGCTTGGGTTAACGGGTACCAAGTACGGTTGCGGGATTGCACAATGCGGTGCCTGCACGGTGCATATTGAGGGCAAGGCGGTTCGCTCTTGCGTGATGCCCATTAACGCGGTGGCGGGTAAAACGGTCAAGACCATCGAAGGTTTGGCGGCACCCGAAAATATGCACGCGGTACAAGAGGCTTGGATCGCCGAGCAGGTTCCTCAATGCGGTTACTGCCAGCCGGGCATGATCATGGCCGTCGCCGCCTTGTTGAGTACAAATCCGCGTCCTGATGATGAGACGATCGACAAGTCCATCACCAACATTTGTCGCTGCGGTACCTATCCGCGGGTCCGCAAAGCCATTCATCGCGCCGCTCAGGCTTTGTCGCCAGCGGCTAATTAATGTGATCTGGAGAAACTAGTGAAGCGATCATTATTCCTCTCATTTTTCCTCGCCTCGCTGTCAATCTTGCTATTGGCCGCTTGTGCGCCGAAGCCCGAGGGTGCGACTAGCGGTGAGGCCAAGGATGCCGATGCGGCTACAGCCTCCGATCCCGGCGAAAGCACGGGCGATGGTGACGAGTCTGCGCCGGATTACGACATGGCCAGCCTAGTGGCGGCCGCTGATGTGAAGCGCGGCCAAACACTGTATCTGCAGTGCCGGGCCTGCCATGCATTAAACGAGGGTGAGCCGCACAAGGTTGGGCCGAACCTGCACGGGTTTTTAGGTAAACCCGCCGCGCAAGCGCCCGGCTTCGCCTATTCTGAAGCACTGACTGCCGCCAACATTAACTGGGATATGAATAACTTAGACCAGTGGCTCACCAGTCCGAGTCGCTTAGTGCCCGGAACGAGCATGGTTTTTATCGGTGTGTCTAAACCGGAGGATCGTGCCAGTCTAATTGCTTATTTGCAGGAAGCGACAGCGGCCGGCAACTAGGGCGCGTTAGTTTTGATGCGTAGGTGGCCTTGGTACTCGAGCCGAGTCTTGCAGTAAGGGCGGCGAACGAATCGGTGCTAACCGTATTAGCAACGTCCTTGACCGAGCCGCTAGCCGCCGGCACTGAATTGCTCTAGGCGAATCTTGACCTCGCTTCGATCGGGTGCGCCACGCGATGAGCTGACGAGCTGAGTGATGCGCCGTTTCAATTCAGCATGAGTCGCCGCGAACGCCGCATAGCATTTCGAGGGGTTGCCGGTCACCGCGGCGGGGTCAGGAAGTCCCCAATGAATGGTCGGTGGGCCACCCAGCCAGGTCGGACAGCTTTCTTGAGCGGCGCTGTCGCATAGCGTCACCACGAAGTCGAATTGCGGCGCATCGGTTTCTGCAAACTCATCCCAGCTTTTTGAGCGCAGGCCCGCGGTGGAATAGCCCTCATCGTTTAGCAGTTGCAGGGCGAGGGGATGCACCTGACCCGCAGGCTGGCTGCCCGCACTAAATCCTTGGAATAGCCCTTTACCCAAGCGGTTAAGGACACATTCGGCAAGAATACTGCGGGCGGAATTTCCCGTGCAGAGAAACAGCAGTTGATAAGTCGTTTTGATCATGAATCGAGTTTAATGTAGCGATCCGGGGCTTAGCGAATCGACTGACCCGCTTCGTACGCCGTCCGCGGACCGGCGTGTGGCCGAGTAGAAACCGCTTATTGAGTTATTTACGGAGATAAATCGGTTCGACCCCCTTGTCTGACGTGGTATCTGTCGTAATCTTGCTGTAACAATGACTTGTTGTAATCGTCGATTATCGACGGAATAGCCCCATGAGTTCCCACCGTATATTGGTCGTGGAAGATGAAGAGCAGATACGGCAAATGCTCGTGTTTAGTTTGTCACGAGCGGGTTTTACCGTAACTGAGGCTATGGATTCTCGATCGGCGCGCGAGTCTATTGCCAATGACCGGCCCGATCTAGTCTTGATGGATTGGATGTTGCCCGACTCCTCAGGTTTGGAATTAACGCGAGCACTACGTCGGGAAGAGTTGAATCGGGATTTGCCCATAATCATGTTGACCGCACGGTCTGCCGAGATGGATAAGATTACGGGTTTAGATGGCGGTGCCGATGATTACATCACAAAGCCTTTTTCCCAACGTGAACTGTTATCCCGGATCAAAGCCTTACTGCGCAGATCCGTCGCCAATGCCGATGAGCCGCTGGTGGCGGGGGATTTGGTTTTGGATTCGGTTAGTCACCGCGTTGCGGTGGCGGGGACCGAGATCGCGCTTGGTCCGACGGAGTTTCGACTGCTCAAGTTTCTGATGAGCAATCCCGAGCGGGTCTATCCTCGTCATCAGCTCCTCGATCAGGTTTGGGGTCAAAATGTCTACGTTGAAGAAAGAACTGTTGATGTACATATACGCCGTTTGCGTAAAGCCTTAGAAGAGTTTGCCGTGGATAGATACATTCAAACCGTGCGTGGCGCCGGCTATCGGTTTTCGGTGCAATAGTCTTGCCCTCTATTTGGTCCAGATTGCTATTGCAGCATGCCGCGGTCTTGTTGGCCGGTGCCCTGATTGGCCGACTGTATGACTCAGTAATCGGTGGTCTGGTGCTTGCTGGTTTTGGGCTGCTGTTGTGGCACCTTTACAATTTGTTTTTGCTGGAGCGCTGGTTGTTGTTCGGCAAGAATCCCCCCTGGTCGGAAGGCAGTGGGCCCTGGTCGCAGGTTTTTTCACGTATTCAGGCCATCTACGATTCCCGCGATACGCATAAATCCAATTGGCGGGGGTTGATCAAGGAACTCCGTGCATCCATCAAAGCCTTTCCCGATGGCGGTGTGGTCTTGGGCGCGGACAACGAAATCATTCGTTGCAACAAGGTTGCCCGGCGCCTGCTGGGCTTGAAAAAAAAGCGCGACCGAGGCACCCGTATCGACAACCTGCTGCGGCATCCCGACTTTGTCGCTTTCTTGGAGCGCGGCGACAGCCACGCCAGCGTCGATATACCGGCACCGGAAAACCCCGATACCTGGCTGTCTTGCCGTCTAATTCCCTACGGCATGGAGCAAAAACTTTTGCTCGTGCGTGATATTTCACAGCTTGTCCAGGTGGGCCGCATTCGACAGGACTTTGTCGCCAACGCGTCACATGAGTTGCGTTCACCGCTGACCGTCATTGCGGGATACTTGGAGGGTATGTCGGATGACGCGGCATTTCCCGATGACTGGCGGTTGCCGTTGGCCGACATGCAAGAGCAAACGGCGCGCATGGAGGCCTTGGTGCGTGACCTGATGCAGTTGTCCATGCTTGAGTCCGCCGAAGCCAGCAGCACCGACAATGTTGTCGATCTTTCAGAATTACTAAAGTCGGCACGCAGTGAGTACTTGTCGCGCCAGGACGAACACCGAACCATCGATCTGCAGTTGTCCAGTGAGGCTAAATTGCGGGGTGAGCCATCAGAGGTTCAGTCCTTGATCAGTAATTTGTTGAGCAACGCCATTCGCTACACGCCGGCCGACGGTGTGATAACGCTGAGTTGGGAAGCGGATGACAGCGGCGGTTATTTTTGTGTGGCCGATAACGGCGTAGGGATCGCGGAGGACGATATCCCGCGTCTCACGGAACGCTTCTATCGCACTGACCCCGGGCGGGCGCGGCATCAAGGGGGCACAGGTCTGGGTCTGGCCATTGTGAAGCACATATTGATTCGTCACGATGCCAGTCTTGAAATACACAGCGAGATCGGCAAAGGCAGCCGCTTTACCTGCCGTTTTCCGAAAAAACGCTTGGCTTAGCATTAATGCTTAGGAATTTTAGGGTCTTGAAAAAGGCTGGGAGCAAGTCATGAACTCAGATCAATTCGCGCAGCATATCTCGACTCGTTACAACGAAGAGCTGGAGAATCTTCGTAATGAAGTCTTGCGCATGGGCGGGCAGGTGGAGAGTCAGCTTGCCAGGGCGGTGGAAGCCATTACGGCCGGCGATAGCGAAATGGGGCTCGAAGTTGCGCGCCAGGACCACATTGTCAATCAGATGGAAGTGGCCATCGACGAAGAATGCAGCCGGATTCTGGCGACTCGAGCGCCGGCGGCGGCGGATCTGCGCCTTATCGTTGCGGTGATCAAAGTCATCACGGACCTGGAACGCGTTGGCGATGAGGCGCAAAAAATTGGGTATCTCGCCTCGAAACTTGCCACCGAGCAGCAGCCCCACGATCACTACAGCGAACTCAAGGCCCTTGGGGAACATGTTCAGGCCATGTTTCATGACGCCTTGGACACCTTTTCGAGACTGGATCCCAATGATGCCCTGCAAGTTGTTGAAGAGGACAAATTAGTCGATGAAGAATACGATCTCATCGCGCGGTCTTGTATTTCCTTGATGATGGAAGATTCTAGAACTATTCGCCGATTCATGGACGTGACCTGGACGGCGCGGGCCCTGGAAAGAATAGGGGACCATGCTAAGAATATTTGCGAATATGTCATCTATCTCGTACATGGACGCGATATCCGGCATTTAGGGCTGGAACAAGTCAAAGAAGAAATAGCCGGCTAAATGACTTTGCCGCTGAAATATTTCCTTAATAAACCCTCTCTAAAATTCACTTTGTTGGTTAAGCAGTGTTTTTTCGGAGACCCACGGTTATGAAGGGAAGAGTATTAAGTCTAGTAACGGCAGCAGGCGTTTTCGCCTATGCGTCAACGCCGGCATTTGGTCAAGCAGCACGCGATTACATCAGTATCGTGGGGTCATCCACGGTTTATCCCTTTGCCGCGGTTGTGGCGGAGCAGTTCGGTCGTAGCTCAGACTTTAAAACGCCGAAGATCGAGTCCACCGGTTCTGGTGGCGGTTTGAAATTGTTCTGCGCCGGCGTGGGCGTCGGGCATCCGGATATCACCAATTCGTCGCGGCGCATCAAGCGCTCGGAGATCGATGACTGTGCGTCCAATGGTATCAATGAAATCGTTGAAGTGAAGATTGGCTACGATGGTATCGTTTTGGCCAACTCCCGCGAAGCCCAGCGTTATGAGCTCACGCGGCGCGACGTTTTCTTGGCCCTGGCGAAGAACATACCCGACCCCAGTGGTGCGGAACGTCTCGTCCCTAATCCCCACAAACTGTGGAGTGACGTCAATCCGCAACTGCCCAAGACTGAAATTGAGGTCTTAGGCCCGCCGCCGACCTCCGGTACCCGTGATGCCTTTGCCGAGCTGGCATTGGAAGGTGGTTGTAAGAGCTTCGACTGGATTGCGGCCATTAAGAAAACGGACAAAAAGCAATATAAAGGGATTTGTCACGGAGTTCGTGAGGACGGTCGCTATATCGAAGCGGGTGAGAACGACAATTTGATCGTGCAAAAGTTGAAGGCCAACCCGGATGCCCTGGGTGTGTTTGGTTTCAGCTTTCTGGATCAAAATACCGATGTTGTCCAAGGTTCACTGGTCGACGGTCAAGAACCTAGCTTCGAAGCCATTGCCGCCGGCGACTATCCCGTCTCACGGCCCTTGTATTTCTACGTGAAGAAAAACCACGTCGACGCGATCCCGGGCATTCGTGAGTATCTGGCTGAATTCACCAGTGAACGAGCCATGGGTGAAGAAGGGTATTTGGCAGACCGAGGTTTGATTCCGCTACCCAGCGATGAGTATGAGGAAGTTACTGCAGCGGTCCGCGACCTGGAGCCGGTTAAGCTGGCGACGAATTAGCCTTGGAACGGTGTTGCCGCGTAGCTTAGCGACGTGGCCGAGAAAAGAATAAGCAGCCGGTGGCGGCCCTTAAAAGGGTCGCCACCGCGCATTTGCCGAGACTGATTGGTATGCGATTGTCCACACTTCTGCTGATTCTAACGGTGATGGCCATAGCGGCTTTCGTCCTAGGCCGCCGACGGTCTATTGTTAGTGTTGGTGGTTATGGCGCACTACGCAGTCTCCACTCCTTACCGAAGTACTATGGCTATTTCGCCGCGCTCTGCTGCGCTGTGCCTGGATTGCTGCTGATCGTTTTTTGGCTGTCGTTTAGCGATACGCTCATCATGGATCGAGTGTTGGCGACCTTGCCGCCAGCCCTGCGCGATCTGCCGGCCGACGAATTGAGTCTAGTCACCAACGATGTAAAGAACTTGGCTGCCGGCCAGTTTGCCAATCCCGCGCGCGCCCAAGACCTGGCGGCCGCGGCTGACCTCTACCTAAGCCTGCAGGCCTCGGCACGCTGGATATTGACGGGCTTGTTGATGGCGATGGGTCTGGGCGGTTTCGCGTTGGCCTGGGCCCGGCTGGGTCCGGATTTTCGCGCCCGTAATCATGTCGAATCCGCAATTCGTGTCGTGCTCGTTGTGGCATCGACGCTGGCGATTCTAACGACCATCGGTATCTTGCTATCCGTGTTGTTTGAATCCATGCGTTTCTTTCAAAAGATTCCCGTGACAGATTTCTTATTTGGCACGACCTGGAGTCCGCAAACAGCGCTGCGGGCTGATCAAGTGGGGTCTTCTGGCGCTTTCGGCGTGGTACCGCTTTTCGCGGGTACCTTGATGATTTCCTTCATCGCCCTTTTCGTGGCGCTGCCCATTGGTTTAATGACGGCGATTTTTTTATCCGAATACGCCTCTAAGAGTCTGCGTGCCTGGGTAAAACCCGTGCTCGAAATACTCGCGGGTATCCCCACGGTGGTCTATGGGTTCTTTGCCGCCCTGACCGTGGCGCCCATGTTGCGCTCTGCCGGTGCCAGTGTCGGTTTGGATGTCGCCTCGGAAAGTGCGCTGGCCGCCGGCTTGGTGATGGGTGTGATGATTATCCCTTTCGTATCGTCATTAACGGATGATGTGATCAATGCCGTGCCACAGGCGCTGCGCGATGCGTCGCTGGGCTTGGGAGCCACGCACTCAGAGACCATTACCAAGGCGGTGTTACCGGCTGCCTTGCCGGGCATCGTGGGCGGCGCCCTGTTGGCGGCCTCACGCGCCATTGGTGAAACCATGATCGTGGTGATGGCCGCCGGCCTCTCGGCGAATCTGACCGCCAATCCTTTGGGTGCCGTCACGACCGTTACGGTGCAAATCGTGACTTTGCTCGTGGGTGACCAAGAGTTTGATAGCGCTAAAACCTTGGCCGCCTTCGCGCTGGGTCTGGTCCTGTTTCTGGCGACCCTGGTCATGAACGTAGCGGCATTGAGTTTTGTGCGTAAGTACCGCGAGCAATACGAATGAGCTTGATTAGCGACCCGCAAGTCCGCGCCGAAGAGTTACGCCGCAAGGTTAAGGCGAGCCTGCCAGCGCGCCATCGTGCCGAGAAGCGTTTCAAACTCTACGGCGTACTGGCCATTCTAGTAGGCTTGTTGTGCGTGGGCATGTTGTTTTTTTCCATTATCAGCAACGGTTATACCGCGTTTTGGCAGTCGCATGCGCAGCTGGAAATTTTCTTTGATCCCGAAGTCATCGATCCGCAGGGGACCGGTGATGTTGCTGTGATGGGTCGTGCCAACTTCGATCGTTTGGTGCGTAGTGCACTAGGCGATGTTTTTCCCGAAGTGACAGCGCGACGTGATCGGCGTGACTTGAACCGACTCATGAGTATTGGCGCCGGCTACAAACTTCGCGATATGTTGCTGGCGGATAATTCAATTTTAGGCCAGCGCATGAAGATCTGGCTGCCGGTGGACGATGAGGTCGATATGCTGGTCAAAGGTCATACGGATCGCGAAGGGGACGATACGACCCGTCGACTAAAGGCGCAGCAAATCGTCTGGATTGATGAATTGCTGCGCCAAAAAAAACTCGAACAGAAGTTTAATGTGGCGTTCTTTACGTCCGGCGATTCACGTGAGCCTGAGCTTGCTGGCATTGGTGGTGCGGCTAAAGGTTCGTTTTTCGCGCTGTTGGTAACTTTGCTGCTGGCGTTTCCTTTGGGCGTGGCCGCGGCTGTTTATCTAGAAGAATTCGCGCCCAAGAACCGTTGGGTAGATTTGCTTGAGGTCAACATCAATAACCTGGCGGCGGTGCCATCCATCGTGTTCGGGCTGCTGGGCCTGGCCGTGTTCATAAACTTCTTTGGCCTGCCGCGTTCCGCGCCCTTGGTCGGCGGCTTGGTACTGACCTTGATGACCTTGCCAACCATCATCATTGCATCGCGTGCGGCTATCAAAGCCGTACCGCCGTCGGTTCGTGATGCCGCGCTGGGCATCGGTGCCTCGCACACGCAAACGGTTTTTCATCATGTGATTCCACTGGCCATGCCGGGGATGTTAACGGGCGCCATCATTGGCATGGCGCAGGCCTTGGGTGAATCCGCGCCACTGTTGATGATCGGCATGGTGGCTTTCATTGTGGAAATTCCCAGCACACCCCTGGATCCATCGACAGTCTTGCCGGTGCAAGTTTTTCTTTGGGCCGATAGCCCCGAACGGGCTTTTGTTGAACGAACCTCGGCGGCAATCATGGTGTTGCTGGCGTTTTTGCTGGTAATGAATACGGCAGCGATACTGTTGCGCCGAAAATTTGAGCGTCGTTGGTAGGTAGCTGTTTATGATGGAAGCAATGAAGATGCTGCAAGTTGGGAATCCGGATTCTGTAGGCGACGGCAGCGAAACCAGGGGTGATTCTTTGGCGACTGAAACCAAACCGTCGAAAGAAATCTCCTTGAATAACTCAACGGTTCAGCCTAATGAGCAGGACAATGAGGTGATCGGTGATATCCACGCCAAGGACCCGGTTATTACGGTTCGAAACTGCGATGTCTACTATGGCGATACGCACGCGATCAAAAATGTCAGCTTGGATATTGGGCGTAGTGAAGTCGTCTCGCTCATAGGCCCGTCGGGTTGCGGCAAGTCAACTTTTTTGCGTTGCCTGAATCGCATGAACGATACGATAGATTCGGCTCGCGTTACGGGAGAGTTCCGGCTCTACGACGAGGATATCTACGCGAAGTCTACCGACCCGGTATTGTTACGTGCGCGGGTGGGTATGGTATTTCAGAAGCCTAATCCATTTCCTAAATCCATTTACGAAAACGTGGCCTACGGACCTCGTTTGCACGGCTTGGCGAGCAATCGCATTGAGTTGGACCAGATCGTTCACACCAGTTTGCAGCGGTCGGGTTTGTGGGACGAGGTTAAAGATCGCCTAGACGATGCGGGCACGGGGTTGTCGGGTGGACAGCAACAGCGGCTATGTATTGCCCGCAGCATTGCGGTGGGACCGGAAGTGATACTGATGGATGAGCCCTGCTCGGCATTGGATCCCATCGCCACGGCCCGAATCGAGGAACTCATTGATGAGTTGTCGCAGAACTTCGCCATCGCCATCGTGACTCACTCTATGCAACAAGCTGCCCGTGTGTCTTCACGCACGGCCTACTTTCACCTGGGCGAGCTAATTGAAGTTGATTCGACGGACAAGATCTTTACCAACCCTGGCCATAAACTGACCGAGGATTACGTAACTGGTCGATTTGGATAGTGGCATATTTGCAGGTCTCGGATCTTTTTGGAGCGGTACTGCGTAAGCACCGTTGTGCAGACTTCCATTGTTCCAGCCGCCAGCCTGACTGGCGGCAACTGTGCTTGAGTCAAGTCAGTTCGCCATTGCTGGTTTTAACTCCGCGTTTTCTGAGTCATTTTCTGCCAGCAACTGGCCATCACAAGCGTGGTGGACCAGCGGCCATGCACCGCGATTCGCTGGTTTCTTGGGATGCTTGACGAGGTTTTCTTGGCTGTCGAATCCATTTAAAGTAGCCGCAGACACCAGGCAATCTGGTGTCCTCCAGGTAGGTCGGCTCCGCGGTGTCCGTCTCCGCGAGATGACCCATATCACCTATTCACGTTATACGATCCGTAACACAACTGTAACCATAGCTGTACACAATCCTACCGATAGATCGTAGTACAGCATTTCGGTTTCCTGGGCTTAAGATCGAAACGAACTTAGTTAATACGCAAATAGCGGAGTGAATCAGTATGAAACGCATGGGGATCATCTTATTTGCCAGCCTCTCACTCCTGGGTCAAATTGCCTGGGGCGGTTCGCACGGAGCGCAAGTTAGTACACCGGCATTGGCGGAGGAGGTCGCAGAATTGCGGTCGGATTTCGCGGCGCTGGCGGCACGCTTTGAAGAATTGGCGGCGGAGAATGCGGAACTTCGAGCGGCTCAGGAAAAGAACCAAGTGCAAGCGGTGGAAATCCACGATGCACAAGAGTCCCTTTCTTGGGCGGAACGCATCCAAGTGAAGGGCGACCTTCGCTACCGGTATCAGAATGGTGATGTAGACGGCACGCTAAGCAGCGGTGGCCAGGGCAGTACGCGCAATCGCCAGAGAATTCGTGCAAGGCCAACTATCATCGCCAAGCTGCCCAGCAATATTGAAGTGGGTTTTGGGCTGGCCACCGGCAGTGATGATCCAGTATCGACGAACCAAACCCTGGGCAATGGTGGTTCCACCAAGGGCATCAATTTGGATCTGGCCTATTTTGAGTGGCAGGCCTTAGAGGGCCTCTATCTCGCGGGCGGCAAATTCAAGAACGCGCTCCTACGTGTCGGCGGCAACGCTTTGTTATGGGATGGCGACTGGCGTCCCGAGGGTGTTCAGTTGCGCTACGACACCGGCGGCATGTTCTTCGCCAACGCTTTGGGTACCTGGCTGGAGTCCGACAGCCGCAATGCCGATGAATTTGCCTATGGCGGCCAAGCCGGCCTGCGCTGGTCAGGCGACGCTGTAAATTTCACGGTGGGCGCGGGCTACTACGATATCGATGCCGCGGGTCGCGAGTGCTTCTATGACTCGGGAGACTGTTTCGGCAATACCGTGAATCCCGACGGCACCTATACCTTCGATTTCCAAGAGTTTGAGGTCTTCACCGAGGTTGGTTTCGAACTATTCGGCTTACCCGCGGCTTTCTTTGCCGACTTGGTGCAGAACACCGATGCAAAAGCCCTGGATACGGCTTATGCATTTGGCTTGAAGCTTGGCAAGGCAAAGAAACAAGGTGGCTGGGAAGTCGGCTACGTTTATCAAGATCTCGAGGCGGATGCCGTATTAGGTCTATTAACCGACTCAGACTTTTCCGGCGGTGGCACGGACTCTGAAGGCCATAAACTGTCGCTGAAGTATGCGACCACGGACCGAACTAGCGTGAAGCTTACCTACTTCGCCACCGAGCACCAGGACAGTCAGGGCTTTGTAAATAACTTCCAGCCCTATGATGTCGATACCTTGCAACTGGATTTCGGACTTAAGGTAAAGTAATTGGTGCCGGTCATTAGTTTATTAGTTTTTTGCGAATGTTTTCATACTCATCATTCGATCGGGGTCGCATTTGACGGAGTTCGAACCGGTTTTCCGGGTGCGTGATACGGATCGATCAGGGGGACAGTGAGCTTAACTATGCGGCCGCGGCTCCCGGTTTCGGGCTCGCGCGGGACGCTTAGTCTAGCTGTCGAGTTCTTAACTCTTACCCGATCTTTGCAGGCGGCGGACTAAGCCGCGACACCCCAGCCGCCGATCGTGTAGTCCTTGGGCAGTCCCGCATCTGGCGTAAAGCCGTAGAGTTCTTCGTTGGGGAGTGCTTTTGCGATGATTGTTCTAACCTTGAGTAACTTCTCTAAATCGATGCCCGTTTCAAGGCCCATGGAGTCGAGCATGAAGGCGAGATCTTCCGTCACGATGTTGCCGCTGGCGCCCGGTGCAAACGGGCAACCGCCGATGCCGCCCAAGGAACTGTCGATGGTGGTAATGCCTTCGTCCAATGCGGCCAATGCGTTGGCGAGACCTAAGCCCCGCGTGTTGTGGAGATGCACGCCGGTGAGTTTGTCGCGACCGAGTTCGGCCCATAGCAGCCGGATTAGTCGGCGCAGTTGTGCCGGGTTCGCATAACCGGTGGTGTCCGAGAGCCCCACTTCATCGCAGCCCAATTCAATGAGTTGCACGGCCAGTTTCACAACCTGGCTTTCGTCGACGCGGCCTTCCAAAGTGCAGCCGAAGGCCGTGGAGAGTCCACCCTCAAAGTCGGGGCGTTGGTCGGCGGGCAAGCTGTTTAAGAGCTCCACAATCTTGCGCACCTCATCCATAACCTGGGCGTGTGTCTTCCTCAGATTCGACTGACTGTGGGTTTCGCTGACGGACAAGGGCAGGGTGATTTTGTGCGCGCCGGCTTTAATAGCGTTTTCAGCGCCTTTGAAGTTCGGCACCAATGCTGCCACAGTCAGTCCCGGAATGTTGCGGGCCCAGGCCACGATTTCGCCGGTGTCCGCCATTTGCGGCAGTAACTTAGGAGGCACGAAGGAGCCGACTTCGATTTCTTGCACGCCGGCTTCGGCCTCGGCGGTGATCCAAGCCTTCTTGACGGCTGTGGGCATCACCGACTCTATGCTCTGTAGTCCGTCGCGGGGCCCCACCTCGCTAATCAATATCTTGCCGTCGCTCATCTTTTCCTTGTCCTTCGAATAATTGCCAATCGCCTGGTCCACATATAGACAGCCGCTGGGGCATAATGCTCCCGGGCGGCTTCTAGGCTTTTGCCCTCAATCTAAAAGCATAACGAAAAAGGCATTGTGATGGCACAAGAGCAGGCATTGCCCCTAGCTGGGGTTAAGGTCATTGAATTTACTCATATGGTGATGGGTCCAGCGGCGGGACTCATTTTGGCCGATATGGGCGCTGATGTGATCAAAATCGAGCCGGCAAAAGGCGACAGCACCCGGCGATTATTGGGATCCGGCGCGGGCTACTTTCCCATGTATAACCGCAACAAGCGCAGCTTATGCGTTGACCTAAAGTCCGCCGAGGGTAAGGCAGCGGTGCTGAAATTGCTGCAAGACGCCGATGTGCTCATCGAAAATTTTCGCCCCGGCACCATGGATCGCCTGGGTTTTGGCTACGAGACGCTCAAACAGGAAAACCCCGGCCTGATTTATTGTTCAGAAAAAGGCTTCTTGGCGGGGCCTTATGAACATCGCACGGCCTTAGATGAAGTAGCGCAAATGATGGGTGGTCTGGCCTATATGACCGGTCCGCCGGGTAAACCGCTGCGGGCCGGCACTTCCGTCATCGATGTCCAAGGCGGGATGTTCGGCGCCACGGGCGTGCTTGCCGCCCTGTTCCAGCGTCAAACGACCGGCAAAGGCCAGCAAATCGTGGCTTCTCTGTACGAAAGTACGGTTTTTCTAGTGGGACAGCATATGGCTCAATATGCGGTAACGGGAACACCCGCCGCACCAATGCCGGCTCGTGTGTCTGCTTGGGCAATTTATCAAGTGTTCGAAACGGGTGATGACGATTTGGTGTTCGTGGGCGTGGTCAGTGACAAGCAATGGAAACTGCTATGCGGTGCCTTTGAGCTAACAGACCTCGCTAATGATGCCAGCCTCGCGACGAACAACGACCGCGTTACGCATAAGGATCGGATTCTTCCGGTGATCAAGGAAACTTTCATGCGCTATAGCAAGGCTGAGCTCATGGAAAAACTAGAGAAGACGGGTTTGCCGTTTGCCCCCATTGCACGTCCGGAAGAACTCTTTGATGATCCCCACCTACTGGCCAGCGAGGGTTTGCTGCCCATTTCGGTGACGGACGGTCCGCGTGCGGGCAACACCGCCAATTTACCCGCCTTGCCCTTGGAAATGGATGGTCATCGATTCGGTATTCAGCAGGACGTGCCGCGGGCCGGACAGCATTCTCGAGAAATTCTATCATCCTTGGGCTATTCCGACGCGGATATCGATGCGTTTGTGGCCGATGGCGTGATTGGTGCCGGTCATTAGTTTATTAGTTTTTTGCGAACTCTTGCATATTCATCAACACCATAAATATCGCTAACCTCCGTCCTTCTTCTCATTCTGTCGAAGGCTGGATTTGTTGAGAAAACCGCGCATACATGTTGTTGGCGGCTTATACTATGTCAGTCTGCGCGGACGAGGACGACATGTAGAATGAGCGCCATGGCAATTGCATTCAAAGACCGGCCCACGGGTTGATCGATCATTTCCCGGGTAAGGCGGCATTCAGCCAAATTGAACGCGACTACGGCAGTTTCGAGACCTATCTAGAACGCGGGCACGGTCTGGACGAGGCGGCGCTTAGCGGGCTTCGGTGCCAATACCTTGCGAATGAAGGCTAAGAGGCAGCATGGGCGGTTGATGCACTGCCCGCAAGATCTTTGTTGGTAGCCAACCGAATCTTGCCCTGTGCATTGATGAAAGCAATATTGCCGTTGCCATTTTTGATAGAGGCTTGCAGTACTCGTCGCGTCACTTCGATGAAAGAATTCGGATCACCGTTGGCCACCGGGACAATCGACGAGACGGCGAGATTTAGAGTTGGCCGGCGCTCGGCGTAGGCTTGCATTAGAGCTTTTTGAACCGTCGTGCGCGCCCGTTCAGCCACGGCCAGGGCGCCTGATAAGTCGGTTTCAGGTAGGACCAGAGAAAACTCGTTAACGTCGATTCTTGCCAGGTGATCCAAAGAACGGCCACCGATTTCCCCTAGGGCTTCGGCGGCTAGTTTCAAGCTGCCGTCGTTCTTGGAGCCGATACCAACGAGAAGCAGTGCGACGGCGCTATTGTTCGTGCCGCCAAGAGTCCAGGCCTCGGCAAAGAATTTCGTAAAAAGTTCACGGCCGGGCAGTTTTGTAACCGGGTCAATTTTACCGCGGAAGGTGTCCAGGTGCGCCGGGCTAATCTCACTGCCGGTGGCGGATGGATCATCGCTCGGTGTCTCGTCCGCCATTTCACCGAGCTGCCGTTTTAGGTTCGCACCCTCGTTGACGGCTTCCATCATTCTGTCGTAGGACTCGCGCCGTTTAAGCATTGAATTACGCACTTTGTCGTAAACATCGCGAACCTCGTTGGGTGCATCAGCCGGCGGTAGCGGGACGACGCGCATGGTGGGTTCTACGTCGAATACGTCCAGGGACTCATCGAGTTTTTTCAGCGGCGTGGCAACGGCCTTGCCATACACGCTGGCAAGACCGCGGGCTAGGAGAATCATCAAGGGAGCCCAGAGCGCAGCCAGGAATAGTGGGACTAGCGCGACATTCCGCACCGGCGAGTTGTCGGCCACGGCGAACAACTGCCAGCCGCCGGGTAGTTTGCGAGAGGCGGCAAGGTACCGGCCGGATTTCCCGGTGGCTAGAACATTTCCCGAAAACCTGTACGGCTTAGCTTGTGGTTGCCGACTAGCGACCGTCACAAGGGGATGGGTCGCAATATTCTCGAAGGGCCCAAAACCTAGCTGCGGCGATGCAATCATGACTCGATTCTCTTGATCAGCCAGCAAGAGGGCGTTGCCGGGTGCGGCCCGCGGTGTGAGCATGAATCCTAAAACCTTGTGCAAATCAAGCTGAGCTTGTAGATATGCCCAAGGCTTTTTGCCGCCACGAGTGATCGGGGCGCTGATGAATACCATGGGATGAGAACCTCGCGAGACGCCCTTGCGTACGCTGGAAACGTAAAGCCCGCTTTGCTCTTTGGACTCGAGGAAATAGTCCATGGCGCCCACGCCCGCGACTGGGCCGTCCCAAGCTTTCACGGACCCATTGCCGGCCGCCGTTGCCGCGGCCAAGCTGCCGTTGGGGCGCGCGACCCACATGGAGGTAACTTCTGGCTTGCCTTCGTGGTGGCGCAGTAGCCAAGCCACCAGCGCGGACTTGCTAAAGTCATCCCCGGCGCTGATGTGCTTTGCCAGCTCAGCGACGAGATCAGCCCGTTCGGCCAGCAGCTTAGGAACCGCGTTGGCGATAGTCTCGACCTGGCTATCCACGGCCGCTACCTGTTCATTGTGGACTTGGCTTGCGGCATACAGGCTGATTAACGGGACCAGGGATGCCAATGGAATCAGCGAAATACAGCCGAAACCCAAGAGCAAACGCGCGCGCATGGTGGGAGCGCGCATGAATAAGCCATGGAGCGGCTTGTTGACGAGAGGATGGTGACTGGTCAACAGCAGCAAAATTGCCACGACCATGATTAACAGGCCCGCCGCGGTGAGCCAGGCGAGCCAAGATAGATCGAGATTTAACGGGTCCATCATCGCTGTTGGGTGTCACGCATCCCGCATCGCGGGCGAATCGAAATAAGGAGAAATTATTATGTAGCGCTGGCTTTTAAGCCGTGACGTACTGCCGTTTTGCCAAGAAATCTTGGGAAATGGGCGGTATTTACCCGCTTATTCGCAAGTGGTTATTTGCCTAGCGCCACAAGCAAGGGCCTGTCGTGGTGCCTGATAAGGCTGGCAGGCTTTAGCCGGCATGGGATCTAATGCACAAGCGGGGAATAGATGCTCGAGTGATTGGCGGGGCCGCTGTCCTGGCGCCGCTAGGTTGCGGTACAGCGGGAGCGAGGGAGGGTCGAACCGCGTTTTCCATAGGGTGATAGCAATATTATTGCTATCACCCTATGGAAAACGCGGTTCGACCCTCATGCATCCTCATGCATCGAGATAGACCCAAGGCCGTTGCTGACGATCTCGCGCCCGGAAGGCGAGGATCTTCGCATCGTTTTTCAGGGTCACGGCAATGGCGTCTAGGCCTTCTAGTAGCATCACCCGATCGGCGGGTGCGAGTTCGAATTTGTGGGATTGACCGTCGGGTGCCGCGATGAGCTTAGCGACCAAGTCAACGCTGATTCGATTCTTCTCGGGGTCGGCTGCCACCTGTTGGGCTAGGGATTCGATCACTGCATCTTTCAAGACCACCGGCAATATGCCGTTGCGTACACAGTTGCTCTGGAATATCGCACCGAAACTGGGCGCGATGATGCAGCGTATCCCCCATTCATGTAGCGCCCAGACTGCATGTTCCCGAGAAGAGCCGCAGCCAAAATTCTCACCTGCCAAAATGATTTTCGAATTTCGATAGGGCTCTTGGTTCAAAACAAATTCGCTATTTTCCTCCCGGCCTCCCGGTTGCGTATAACGCCAACCGGCAAATAAGCCCTCTCCCAAGCCTTGTTTGGAAACGCGCTTCATTTCCCGGCTGGGAATAATGATGTCCGTGTCTATGTTGATGCGGCGCAAAGGTGCCGCCACGGCCGTTAACTGTTCGAATTTTTCCATGCTGTTGCTTTGCTCGATCCTGTGTCCGGGCCACCCCTACTTGGCCGGCGAGGTCTTGCGTACATCGGCCAAATGACCCGCGATGGCCGATGCCGCAACGGTACTCGGACTCGCTATATGCGTGCGCGTGCGGGGACCTTGCCGATTCTCGAAATTTCGATTGGTGCTGCTGACGACGCGAGTTTCTAGCCCAAAGTTTTCGCCGCCGGCGAAAAAACACATGGAACAACCGGCCTCGCGCCACTCAAAACCCGCGTCAGTAAAAATGGTGTCAAGCCCCTCGGCCTCCGCTGCTTTTTTTACCAAACCAGAGCCCGGTACCACGATGGCTTTTATGCCTGGTGCTACCTTATTACCGGCAACTATCGCCGCGGCATTACGTAGATCACTCAAGCGACTGTTCGTGCACGAGCCGATAAATGCAGCTTGAATCGGAATTCCCTCCAGTGCCGTGCCCGGCTTCAAGTCCATGTAGGTTAGTGCTTTGGCCATCAGCTCTCGTGTGTTCGGATCTGCCTCATCAGCCGGATCAGGTACGCGGCCATTGATGCCGATGCTGTGTTGCGGGCTTGTGCCCCAAGTGATTTGCGGCACGATGTCGCCCACATCGATGAGAATTTCTTTATCAAACTGGGCATCGCTGTCGCTAGCCAAACTCTTCCAATGCGCCAAAGCGTCAGACCAATGCTTCTCTGCCGGCGCGTACGGCCGGCCGCGTACGTACTCGTAAGTTGTTTCATCGGGGGCAATCAGACCGGTCCAAGCGCCAAACTCCACAGCCATGTTACATAAGGTGAACCGTGCCTCCATGGGCAAGGCTGAAACGGCCGAACCCGCAAACTCGATGGCGTAACCTATACCGCCGCTTGCACCATGGCGGCCAATGAGTTCCAGAATCATGTCTTTGGCGCTGACACCTCTGGGCAGTTGGCCCTCAAATCGCACCCGCAGCGTCCCGGGCTTTTTGACCACCAGGGTTTTAGTCGCCATGGCATGTTCGGCATCCGTGGAACCGATACCCCAAGCCAGCGCGCCCAATGCGCCTTGCGTGCAGGTGTGACTATCGGGGCAAACGAGGGTCAAACCCGGATAAGCGATGCCTTGTTCAGGCGATATCACATGCACAATGCCTTGGCGTTCATCATCGAGATCGAACAAGGTGATACCGGCCGCCTTGGCGGATTCTCGCGTGCTGGTGATGAAAGCCGTGCCACCAGGCATCAAGGTTTTATCGCTACGGCCAACGAAGGTATCCACGATGTGGTCCATCACGCAAAAGACTTGTTCCGGATTACGTACAGTCCGGCCGGCGGTTTCGAGTCCCTTGAGCGCAATACTGCCCGTCCGCTCGTGCAGAAAAACACGGTCGATGTAAATGAGGGTCGTACCGTCACCGAGGTCTTTAACGGCATGCGTCTCCCAGAGTTTCTCGATGATACTGCGGCCCATGTAGTGAATCCTCGCGCCGACGGTTACACTGAGTTTATCGCGGTGCCTATGGGGAAGCGGAGAATCTGCACGCTTCTGACCCGTAAAAAGGCCGCATAATATCAGCAAGCATGACTGTCGATGTATCCCCAGATAAAGTGAATCATCCCACGACCACGGATTCTCGTCCCCTATGGGCCTGGCTAGCGGCCGCCTGGGGTGTCTTGGGCGTGGCCGGCGTGCTGGTGTTTGCCATTGTTCGATTGACACCTTATGCCGTCGCTGCAATAAGCAGTGGCCTAAGCCCTTTGCAGTGGGTGATATTGATTGGCAATACTGTTTTTCTTGCCTGGGCTGAGGGCTATCGGGGCTTTCAATGCCGGTTTTCACCGCGCGTGGCGGCACGAACTCTCTATTTGTTATTGCAGCCCACGGCCTTGCGTGCGGTCCTCGCACCGGTATTTTGTATTGGCTACTTTCATTCTCAACGGCGCGGGCTAATGGCCGCTTGGGTTGGGACACTCGCCATTGTTATTGCGGTTATCTTGGTCCAATTACTCAGTCAACCCTGGCGCGGCATACTCGATGCCGGCGTAGTTGTGGGTTTGTCCTGGGGCTTGGTGAGTTTTTTGCACATGGTTTATTTGACACTTAGAGAAGGTAAGTTTCAGCGCTCGCCGGAAATTCCGGGCTTAGAACTGCGGTCATGAATTGAGGGGTTTGCATGGGCAAGAAGCTTTCGCATATTGATTCGCGTAATCAGCCGACCATGGTTGATATCAGCGAAAAGACACCCACGCGCCGGGTTGCTCACGCGCAAGTTCGTGTGAAATTGCCGCCCGCTGTGCAGTCGGTCTTGAAAGATGAAGAAATTCAAGGGCCCAAGGGGCCAGTTTTTCAAACCGCCATCATTGCGGGTACCCAGGCGGCAAAAAAAACTTACGAGCTGATTCCGTTTTGCCATCCGCTAGGTTTAGACAGTTGTCGCATTGATATTTCCGGCCAAAACGATGAGGTCGTAATCGATTGCCGGGTAAAAGTGACGCACACGACGGGCGTTGAGATGGAGGCGCTAACCGGGGCGAGTGTGGCTGCGCTAACGGTTTACGACATGTGCAAGGCCTTGTCCCAAGAAATGGTCATTAGCGAATTGCGCTTGGTCAGCAAGTCAGGGGGCAAGTCGGACTACCAAGCCGAACAAGACACGTGAACTCGGCGCCTCCTCCAATGGGCCTGGTCATGGCTGGTGGCCTGAGCCGACGCTTCGGTTCCGATAAAGCAGCGGTAGAAGTCGCGGGCGAGACCCTTTTACAGCGAACTGTAGATTTGTTGCGACCCCATGTTGAGTCGCTTTACGTCAGTGTGCGGGAAGATCAACGCGACGATTCTGTGCGTGCCAGTTTTCCCCTGTTACTGGATGACGCAAGAGCCCGCGGACCGGCGGCTGGTTTATTGGCTGCCCATGCCACGGAACCGGACAAAGCTTGGTGCGTCCTGGCCTGCGACTTGCCGCAATTGGATGCGCAAACCTTGAACGGATTATTCTCGCAGCGGGATGCTAAGCGCCAGGCGACGGCAATTCGCAGCCCCGCGGATGGCCGGCCGGAACCTTTGTGCGCGGTTTATGAACCCAATGGACTAGCGGACATTTGCGAATCCATCAAGGATGGCGCCCTGTCGCCGCGTGATTTATTAGTGGGGCTGGACCTACTCTTGGTGGAACCAGCGACAGATCGCGCAATGCTGAACATGAACAGGCCCTCGGACTGGCTCCGGCGGCCCCACGGGAATAACAATGACGGATGAATCATTAGGCCGGCCCAGTCGCGCCGAAGCGGAAGCTGCAGTCCAGGTCTTGTTGAGTTGGATCGGAGAAAGCCCCGAGCGGCCGGGTTTGCGACGAACGCCAGGCCGCGTTCTGCGCGCCTATGCGGACTGGTTTGCGGGCTACGCTGAGCGGCCGCAAGAAGTTTTGGGTAAGAGTTTCCCTAGATCCGGTGGCTACCGCCGCATGGTGATGCTTCGCGATATCGAATTTGCATCTCATTGTGAGCATCACCTGGCACCGATTATTGGTCGCGCGCATGTGGCGTACTTACCGGATGAACGCTTAGTAGGCATTAGCAAAATTGCGCGCCTAGTCGAGGTATTAACACGGCGTTTGCAAGTTCAGGAACGATTAACCATGGAGATCGCGCAGTGTATTCAGGCTGTCTTACAGCCTCGCGGCGTCGCCGTGGTCGTCGAAGCGAAGCACCTTTGCATGACAACCCGGGGCGTGAACAAGCCGCAGATCAATATGGTTACCAGTGAAATGCTGGGTGTCTTCGATACCGAAGAATCACGGTGCAAGGAGTTTCTCGCTGCGATCGGCAATCCTGGTTGAACGCCAGGGTTTGTCTCGGGGGATTAGATTGTCCTGGCTTGCAAGTTGCTTCAAGGATTATCACGCTAGTTGGCTCATATTTTCATCGGGTCAAGTGATGCGAGGTCCGCTTGCCTCGGCACGCTTGCATGACTAATGAATGAGAAAATTGCGCGGCGAAGTTATGGGCAAGTCTTGTGATTCGCGGTGTTTGGCGGCTGTATCGCAAGCGAGAGTCCGGCTAAGGAATGCTTGCTGATTAGATCCGAAATCGTGGTGGCAGCGGTTGGAGATTGATTACCGGCCGCTAGGCGCAATAGTTAGCGGCGTTTTCGGCGTGGCGCGACGTGACGAGTGATTCGCGGTTCCTGATCTCCGCGATGGAAGGCATTCGCCGCATCCAGACTGCGGCGGTCTTCCTGGGTTACCCGGTATTGCTGGCGGAGATGGTCCAGCCAAGACTGATCCAGATAAATTTCGCGAAACCGGCGTTCGTTTTGTGTATCTTGAAAAATTCCCCAGCCCGCCGAACCGTTACGCAGGCGAACGCGGCGGACTGCCTGCATCGCCTGGATGAACGCCTGGGCATTTTCACGCTCAATGTCGTACTCAATGCTTACCAATACCGGGCCGCGGTCCTCGTCCCCCGCAGGCGGAGTCAGTTGCGGTTCGCTGATGGGTGGGGCGGGGGTGTTATCGGTTTTTGTTACGGCTTCCAGACTAATTCGCGATGTGAGCAAGGTCCCCAGTGCGCCCAGTCCCGCTGCCGCGAGCAGTGTTGCTTGAATAGACGTGGCTGCCGCGAGACGACCCCAGCCTACGGCGCCCATGGCCATCACACCCATGAAAGAAGCGATAAATACGGCCAAGCCGCGCGCCCGCACCCAACCCGGCAGGCTCAGTTGGGCAGTGACCTGTAGCGTGGACTGCGCGCTGATCCAGCTCGCGCCGAGAACAAACATGGCCAAGGCGAGCAAGGCAAGATTGCGGACGTAGGCGAGGGCAATGCTGGCCAAAACCACACCGCTACTGCCCAAGAATATGATGGCATCGGTACTAAGACGACGACGGAGCATGGGCAACAACACACCGTTGGCGACTGCACCGGCGCCGATGCAGCCCAGCAAAATTCCGTAGACTTGTGGTCCACGCGCGAGCTCCGTTTTAACGACTAGCGGCAAAAAGACCAATGGCGCGCTCATGGCGAAAAAAAGCGCGATGCCGCGCAATATGACGGCATGTAACTCACGGGCTTGGCGGACATAGCGTAGACCCGTGCGCATGGAGCCGATAAATCGTTCGCTGGGCAATGAACTGGCGGCTTGTTCATTGCGCCAGCGAAAAATTACCCAGATTACGGCGGAAAAACTGATGGCATTAAATATGAAAACCATACCGGGACCGGTAACGGCTAGAATTGCGCCGGCTAAGGCGGGCCCCACTGCGCGCGTGGCATTAAAAGCGATGGAATTTAGCGTTATGGCAGCCATCAGCTCATTGCGTGGGACCAGGTCGGGAATTAATGCCGAGAAGGCGGGCATCATCATGGCCGTGCCGCACCCCATGGAGAGGGTCATCGCCAAAAGCAACCACTCGTTTGTGAATCCGGTCAAAGTCATTAGGCCTAAAATGCCTGCCGTCGCTGCGAGCCAAAGTTGGGTAACAATGAGGTAGCGTCGCCGATCGAAAATATCGGCCAAGGCGCCGGCCGGTAACGTGAGCAGAAACAAGGGCAGTAGTGTGGCCGCCTGAACCAGCGAGACCATAACGGGATTGGGTGCCAATGTGGTCATGAGCCAGGCCGCGCCCACGTCATGCATCCAGGAGCCCATGCTGGACACAATCAGGGCCAGCCATAGCGCGCGAAAAATTGGTCGCCGCAGGGGCACTAAGGCAGAGGTGTGATTTGCAGTGTCGCTCATGGCTGTCTGCTAGATAGATCGCGGCGACGGTAACACAGCTGAGACGGTCCGTCGCGGGACCCCTCGGTACACGCGGCGCTGTGCATACGGTACTATCGTGACATCATGAGTGTAGTGATCCGCAGCATTGCTGATGCCGAGCGCCTGATTGGGCAGGAAGTGGGTGTATCCGATTGGGTGCGGTTGGATCAAGCTCGCATTAATATGTTTGCGGAAGCGACGGATGACTATCAGTGGATTCATGTCGATACCGAACGAGCGGCAAAGGAAATGCCATTGGGTTCGACCATTGCCCACGGTTATTTGTTGATATCGCTTCTGCCGGGCTTGATCGATCACTTTGTAAAATTTGAAGGACTTGAGCGTGCCATCAATTACGGTTTAAACAAAGTGCGTTTTAAGACCATGGTGCCGGCTGGCAGCCGGGTCCGATTGCGCAGTAAGTTGAAATCTGCGCGCAAGCGGGCGGGCGCTTTGCAGGTAATACTTGAAAACACCCTAGAGATTGAAGATCACGCGAAACCGGCCTGCGTGGCGGAAACCATCGCCATGTATTTTCTCTCGGGGGATCGTGCTTAGCCTTTAGGCGGCCCGCCGCAGCAGCGAAATGATTTCCTGATGTACCGTAGGGCTACTGGTGACCAGCATGTCGTCTTGGGCATGGGCCACGAAATTTTCTAGACTTTTCAGCGGACTGCCATCTAGGCGCGACGCGTAACCGCCTGCTGAGGCGACAATATAGGCTACGGCTCCCCAGTCCAGCAGATCGCCCTGCCGGCAGGCAAAGGCATCCAGCCTACCGGTAAACAGTTCGTTGAGATTATCGACGCCGCGTTGTGGATCATCATCGGCAATGAGGTCGAAGGCCTCAAAGCTAGGCTTTAGGGCGGTGACCACTTCGGGTGCTTGATAGCTTAAACAAACGCGGCTGCCCGTTTGCGTTTGTAAGGCATGCATCTTGGCGAGCTGTGCTTCGTTGCGGTTCCCGAATCTGGCGTCGCCATCAACACAAACGTAGAACTGACCGCGGGCCGGCATATAGCTAATGACCACTCGGAGATTCTTGTTGCAGGCGATATTTAGAATGATGTCCCAACCGTCGCGCTGATTCTGATAGAGAAAAGTTCCGTTGATAGGGTCCACATGCACGACAATTTTGGCATCCACATCAAAGTAGCGGGTGTTTGCTGATTGACTCGATTCCTCGCCGCAAAACCCCAGCTGAGAATCATGGGCGAGGGTCGCCACT
This sequence comes from Gammaproteobacteria bacterium, assembly GCA_965221985.1. Taxonomy (GTDB): domain Bacteria; phylum Pseudomonadota; class Gammaproteobacteria; order Steroidobacterales; genus J054. The sequence goes on along the minus strand of OZ244928.1, from coordinate 3,158,512 downwards.
TCTAGATAGTTTTGAACGCAGAGATCCGCGTCTGTCAGCGCTTGCGCCCAGGCATTGCCGCCACTCTTGTCGCCCGGACCGGCTATGCGCGATTGGATAGCTTTCGCATAGTCACCCGCCGTCACCAGCAAGGGTAGATAGTAGTCAACTAGGCTTTCGAGATCGCGCCGGTTCATCGGCGCCTGTTAATTTAGGCGGGTCTTAAGACCGTCTAGAAAGGCACGGATTCTCGCCGCATTAGCGCCCATGTCACCCTGGCCCACTCGGGATTTTGAGCGGACATCCACAGCAGTTCCCGTGCCGCTGGCGCTGATGCGAATCACGACATCATCGCGGAAATGAAACCAACGGGTAGTTTCCGTGGCCTCGATGCGGCCAAGAGCCAAATCGCTGGCCACAATTTCCCAGCCGAGATCGCGCGCCGTGGCTTCGGCCGCGGCAAAAACCTCGTTGCGTGGCTGCAGCAATATTAAAGTTTTCAAATTGGGGAAAGCTGCTGCTTGTGCGGCTGCTGTTTCAGTACCCGCGTATTCAGGCGGATTCTTCGCGCCGTCGGCCTCCCGCAGCGCAATAATCCGATCAAAAGCAGGAGGATTCCTTAGGTCGGTACTCAAGTCATGAATGGGTGGCGCGCCGGAGCTCTCAGGCCGCAGGGCCAGACTGGCGGCGATCAACGCAACGCCGGCAATCAAGGCGCCCCAAGCACGGCCCGCGGCGATGTTGCCGCCACTGCCCCCGCTGAGGAGTAATCCGATAAGCAACAACAGGATGCCGATTACGCACAGCAGGCCACCGATACCATAGGCCATGAAAGCCGCTAGGGGTGATAGCAGGTCCGTAGCTGCACCCAACAAACCAATCACCGCGGCCGCGAGTCCAATGCCGCAGAGCCAGCTGCCAATTCTGCACCAGCGGGTGCCACGGGGAACCACTTGAGCCTCAGAATCGTTCATGATTGGATCCTCACGATGAGTTAGCAACGTTAGCATACTAGAATGACCGTCATGAATTCCTTGCTGGCCGACCTGGTCAAGGTCTTGGACCTCGAGCAAATCGAGGTGAATATTTTTCGCGGCGAAAGCCGGGACATCGGTAGTCCGCAAGTTTTCGGCGGGCAAGTTCTCGGTCAGGCAGTGATAGCCGCTAGCCGAACCGTTGAGCAACGCGAGCTGCACTCCCTGCATGCCTATTTTTTGCGCCGCGGTGATGTAAACGCGGACATCGTCTATGACGTCGATCGTGCGCGCGATGGCAGGAGTTTTAGCAATCGGCGCGTGGTGGCGATTCAGCATGGCCGGCCCATTTTTAATATGACCGCCTCGTTTCAAATACAAGAAGAGGGTTTGGAACATCAAATCCCCGCGCCCGAGGTGCCGGACGTTGATGAACTGCCGGAGATTTCCATAGAACTGGCGGCCGATGGTGCGAAATTGCCCAAGCGCTTCGCCGCGATGCTAAAGCACCGCAGGCCGTTCCACCTGCGTTTGGTCCCCGATGCTGCGCAGGGCATGGGCACCCGTTACATGTGGATGCGTGCCATCGATGCGCTGCCCGATGATCCGCCTTTGCATCGCGCCTTGCTGGCTTATATGTCGGACTATGGGTTATTGGGTGCCGCGACGATTCCCCATGGAGAAAACCTTGGACGAGGCGGCGAGCTACAAATGGCGAGCATCGATCATACGATCTGGTTTCACCGGCCTGCCCGCGTTGATGAATGGTTATTATTTGCGCTGGACAGCCCGAGTGCATCGGGTGCGCGCGGATTGGCGCGCAGCTCGGTGTTTACCCGTGATGGCGCTTTGGTTGCCAGCAATGCCCAGGAGGGACTGATCAGACAACGTTAAGCTGTTCGCGATAGCGTTGCGCGCGCTCTATGTAGCGTGTGGCATAGGTTGGCAGGGCCGCGATTTCTTCGTCGCTTAGCTCGCGAACGACTTTTGCGGGTGTGCCAAGAATTAAAACACCGTCGGGAAATTCCTTGCCCTCGGTTACCAAAGCGCGGGCTCCAACCAGGGAGTTGGCACCAATCACTGCATGATTCAAGATGGTTGCACCGATGCCGATCAAGCTGTTGCGGCCCACTCGGCAGCCATGCAGCATGGCCTGGTGTCCAACTGTCACTTGCTCATCTAAAACCAAAGGCGCGCCCGGGTCAGTGTGCAGAACTGCGGCGTCTTGAACATTGCAGCCGCGCGCCAGGCTGATGGCTTCCACATCGCCGCGCAACACGGCACCGAACCAGACACTGGTATCAGGCCCCAAAACCACATCGCCAATCACATCGGCGCCGGGCGCAACGTAACTGGAGTCCGCCAAGCGTGGCTGGCAATCGGCAAGACGGTAAATCACGGCTGCGTACTGGCCTGATTTGCAACGGCTTCAGTCGCCTTTCTCACCGTTTCCGGGTCGCCGATAAATTCCCGGCTCAGGGGTTGGAGTTTGCTGTCTAGTGCATAGAGGATCGGTACGCCAGTGGGAATATTGAAGCCGGTGATGTCACCGTCGGAAATACTATCCAGCATCTTGACCAAGGCGCGCAGGCTATTGCCGTGGGCGGCGATCATCACGTTTTCGCCCGCCAGGAGACGCGGCGCGATATTGGCTTCCCAGTAGGGCTGCACACGCTGCAGCGTTGTATAGAGTGACTCCGCGCCCGGTAGATTATCTATGCCAGCATAGCGGCGATCGTGGCGGGGGTGTCGCTCATCATCCTTTTCCACGCTTGGCGGCGCGATGTCGTAGCTGCGTCGCCAAATTTGTACTTGTTCGGCACCATGTTTCGCGGTGGTTTCGGCTTTGTTTAGGCCCTGCAAAGCACCATAGTGGCGTTCGTTTAGGCGCCAGTCACGGACCACGGGTATCCACATGAGGTCCATCTCATCCAACACGATCCACAGGGTCCGGATTGCGCGCTTCAGTACGGAAGTAAAGGCGACGTCGAATTTCAGATCGAGTTCACGAAGCTGCTGGCCCGCCCGGCGTGCTTCCTGTATGCCTTGCTCGGTGAGCTCAACATCGGTCCAGCCCGTGAATAGGTTTTCTAAGTTCCAGATACTCTGGCCGTGGCGACAGAGTACAAGTTTGCCGGTCATATTTTTTCCTAGTGCTTTTGCGTTAGTGAATGAATCTTCGCTGGCTCTATCGAGAATGATCTCTCCGAGTTGCCGTGACTATTTTAAGTCTTGATGCGATAAACCAGTCTGTGCTGATGTCCGCAGCGTCATGCACCTGCGACGCGGTATCACGCGCATCCTGGGTGTCTTCATGTTGGCTAGTTTAGCCTTGTCCGCGTCTTCAAGGTAGGTGAGGGGCCGCCAAATATTCCCGTGATTGCATCTCGCGTAAGCGGCTGCGGGTCCGTTCAAATTCACGGACCAATCGATAACCGCGGTATAGCTCGGCAATTGGGGCGGCTGCCGAGCAGATTAGCTTGACGCGACGGTCGTAGAACTCATCGACTAGGGCAATAAACCGCCGGGCTTGGTTCTCCATGTTTTCATCCATTACCGGTACGTCCGCCAGGATGATGCTGTGGAAACAGCGGGCAATTTCAATATAGTCGTTTTGACTGCGAGGTCCATCGCAGAGGGCGGCAAAGTTGAACCAGGCAACACCGTCGGCGCGACGCGATGCGGGTATTTGGCGTCCCAGGATTTCGATAGAAGAAGATGCATAGTGCGTATCGGGCGCGATATCGTGGAAATAGCGCTCCAGGTTTTGATTCGCTGCTTCATCCAAAGGCGAATGATAGATTTCGGCCTGCTCAAGTACGCGTAGCCGATAGTCCGTGTTGCCGTCGACATTGATGATTTCGGTATGACTTTCCAGCAACTCGATGGCGGGCAGAAACTTTTGTCGCTGCAGACCGTTTTTATACAAGTCGGCCGGCGGGATATTCGACGTGGCTACCAGTGCGACGCCGCGCGTGAATAGAGCGTCCAATAAGCGTGCCAAAATCATCGCATCCGCTATATCGGCTACGTAGAATTCGTCGAAGCAAATGACCCGGGCTCTTCCGGCGAGTTCATCGGCGACGATGTCGAGGGGATCCTGAAGATCCACAAGTTCCCGCAGTTGGTTGTGGACGCGATACATGAGCCGATGAAAGTGGAAGCGCTCCTTGTCTGGGAACGGTAAATTGTCAAAGAACAGATCCAGCGCGAAAGTCTTGCCGCGGCCAACCTCGCCCCATAAATAAGCGCCGCGGACCGGAGGTCGTTGCCGGAATCGCCCCAGCAGTTTGCGTTGCAATCTGGCTATCGGGCCCCAGGGTGACTGGCGAATAAGATCTTTGCGCACCCGCTCAAGCGTGACAATCGCTTGCAGTTGGGCGGCATCTTCTGAATAGCCGTGTTCGGTCAGAGCTCTTGCGTAGTGTTGGCGTAACTTCATGGTTCAATCATTGCGATCGCCAGCGCGCAAGCTTAGCTCTTGGCTGGCCGGGGGCATAGTGCGCCAGTGCTACAATTCGCAGCCGCTAATAAGGGCTTTATTGGATCGGATTTCCCATGCCTGAACGAGAATCCATGGACTTCGACGTTGTTATCGTGGGTGCCGGACCCTGTGGTCTGGCCGCGGCCTGTCGTCTAATGCAACTGGCCGCACAGGCGCAACGGGAATTGAACGTCTGTTTGGTGGAAAAGAGTGCCGAGATCGGCGGTCATATTCTATCCGGCGCCGTGCTCGAGCCCCGGGCATTGAATGAGTTGTTTCCCGACTGGCAATCACTAGGGGCACCTGTCAGCGTGCCCGTTAACCGTGACGATTTTTTCTATTTGTCCGGTCCGACCAGCGGCTGGCGTGTTCCCAATATCTTGGTGCCCAAGCCGGCTCGTAATCACGGCAACTATATTGTTAGCCTCGGCGACGTTTGTCGCTGGTTGGGCGAGCAAGCGGAAAACCTGGGGGTGAATCTGTTTCCTGGATTTGCGGCGGCCGAAGTGTTGTATGAAGACGATCGCGTGGTCGGGGTGGCGACTGGGGACATGGGCCGCGACGCGCAGGGTCAGCCCAAGGATAGTTTTGAAGCTGGCTATGAGTTGCGCGCTCCTTACACTATTTTTGCCGAAGGTTGCCGTGGCAGTCTTGGCAAGCAGCTCATGGCACGGTTCGATTTACGGCAGGGCGTAGATCCGCAGCACTTCGGCATTGGACTGAAAGAGGTATGGACCATAGATCCTGATCTACATGAGGAGGGTTTGGTACTGCACTCTTTAGGTTGGCCTTTGGACAATCGTACCGAAGGCGGTGGTTTTTTATATCACGCAAAGGATCACCAGCTGTATCTGGGGCTGATCGTTGCGCTGAACTATCGCAACCCGCATTTGAGTCCCTTCGATGAGTTCCAACGCTGGAAACAGCAGCCGCGGATTCGGCACTTTTTAGAAGGCGGGAAGCGGATTAGTTACGGCGCCCGGGCCGTGAATAAGGGTGGTATCCAGTCTTTGCCCAAGCTGATATTTCCTGGGGGACTACTGGCCGGCTGCGAGGCGGGATTCTTAAACGGCGCGAAGATCAAGGGTTCTCATACAGCGATGAAAACCGGCATGCTAGCGGCGGAAGCCGTATTTGACGGTTTGTCAAACGACGTACCAGCCGTGTTAGAGAGTTTTCCGGACGCCGTCGAAGCTTCCTGGGTTTACCAGGAGTTGCACAAAGCTCGCAATTTCGGTCCCGCCCAGAAGAAACTCGGTAATTTTATGGGCGCGGCGTTTGCCTTTGCCGATCAAAATATTTTCGCCGGCAAATTGCCCTTTACCTGGCGCAGCCCGGACCCAGATTATCGGAGTTTGCGGAAGGCCGATGAAGCGCCGAAGATCGACTATCCGAAGCCCGATGGAAAAATCAGTTTCGATCGGCTGTCTTCAGTTTTCTTGTCGAGTACGAATCATGCTGAGGATCAACCTTGTCACCTGCAGCTTGCCGACCCCGAAATACCCATTCGCGACAATTTGCCTCGCTATAATGAACCCGCTCAGCGCTACTGTCCGGCCGGCGTTTACGAGATTATCGCTGATGATAGCGGCGGCTCCCACTTTCAGATCAATGCGCAGAACTGCGTGCATTGCAAGACCTGCGATATTAAGGATCCCGCGCAAAACATAAATTGGGTAGTACCCGAGGGGGGCGGTGGACCTAATTATTCGGGTATGTAAACGCGCACCAGTCCCACTGATGGGTCTGGCTGCTTTGAGGCCGGGCTCAACCGAGCAGACGATGAACGGGCCGTTTATGGCGATGTCTCGCCGACGGAGTTATCGGGTCTACGCGCTGGTATTGGTGCTTCCTGCTACTTTCCGTAAGTTACCGACTAGATTCCTCGGTAACGCGGATGGGCCTGCGCAGTGGCTTACCGTTCAGGTGAGCCAAAGTTCTCTTTAATTTCAGTTTTCCTGTGGCAAACCAACGAATTGCTCGCGGGTAAATCAAATACTCGCCGGTTTGTACGCGCGATCGTAATGAGTCTTCGGTATCGCTCTGACGGATTCTGATGCGGTATTGAATGACGGATGGGCCTGCATCCAGCATGGGCACCACGAAATGCACGGTTGAACCATGCCAACGGTCCCCGGCATCCAGTACGCGACGGAATGTGTTCAGTCCACGATATTTCGGCAGTAGTGAAGGGTGCACGTTTAGCATGCGGCCGCGAAACTGGCTCACAATTTCTTCGGGAAGCACGCGCATGAAGCCGGCCAGGACGACCAACCCGGGTCGTAAGGCAATGAGCTGCCGCTGCATTTCTTGCTCAGCAGCGTGTCGATGAGCGTAGTCTGTGTAGGGCACTGCGATACTTGCGATGCCGGCGCGGCGCGCACGTTCGAGTCCAAAGGCAGATGTGCGGTCGCTGAGTACGCCACAGAGTTCAATGGGTAGTGAACCATCCTCAGCTTTGTCGATGATGGCTTGCAGGTTGGTACCACTGCCTGAGACCAATACGGCAGTGCGCATCTTCGCCGCGGGAGGCTTCATGTATCGATGTTCACCGCACCGCTGCCGCGGGTGATTTCACCCAAATCGAAGACACGCTCGCCCGCATCAGCAAGACAGCGTCCGGCGGGATGTGCGGCTTGGGGGGGTACAATCACGACCATCCCTATGCCGCAGTTAAAGGTGCGTAGCATTTCATTGTCGTCAATACCGCCTTCGGCTTGAAGCCAATCGAATACGGCCGGCCGCTTCCAGCGTTTGCTATCCAGCTGCGCATCGCAATGAGCCGGCAAAACACGTGCAAGGTTTTCAGGCAGGCCGCCGCCGGTGATATGTGCCATCGCATGAACCTGGGTATCTTTGAGCAGCGACAGGAGTGAGCGCACATAAATATTGGTGGGCGCGAGTAGTTGTTCCACTAGGTCTCCACCGCTGAAATTAGCAATTGCCTCGGAGTCGGCTTCGGCGAGTATCTTGCGGATCAGTGAGTAGCCATTGGAGTGGGGTCCCGAGGCGGCAAGGCCGATGATCCTGTCGCCCACGGCAACCTGACTGCCATCAATGATGCGATCCCGCTCGACTACGCCGACGCAGAAACCCGCAAGGTCAAGTTCCCCGGGCTGATACATGCCTGGCATTTCAGCCGTTTCACCGCCCAATAGCGCCGCGCCAGCTTGCCGGCAGCCAGCAGCGATGCCGCTAATGACTCGTGCCGCTGTGTCTACATCCAGTGCGCCGGTCGCGTAGTAGTCCAGAAACAGCAGAGGTTCCGCACCCTGGACGATGACATCGTTGACGCACATGGCCACTAGGTCTATGCCCACGGTATCCAGGTTCTTCTGCTCAAGGGCGAGCTTGAGCTTGGTGCCCACGCCGTCGGTACCCGCCACGAGCACGGGTTTGTGGTAGCTATCCAGGTCTAGTTCGAAAAGTCCCCCGAACCCCCCGATACCGCCGAGCACGCCTGGGCGGTGGGTGGCCTTGACCAGGGGCTTGATGCGCTCAACCAACGCGTTGCCGGCGTCGATGTCTACGCCAGCGTCTTTGTAGCTCAAGGATTTCTTTGCACTCATTGTGGGGATTCAGCGGCCGAGGCGCCGCTATAATAGTGCATATGACTGCTTCAAACTTGCTCCATTCAAGGGCCGGGGGTTGGGTAAAACTCCCATGCATTCTGGCGCTGATGGCTGCCACATTGATGTTCCATGGCGCGAGTGTTGACGCCGCGCAAGTGCCGGATCTCTATCAAGCCGAAGTTACTTTGCCCGAGGGTGACAAGGGTTTAGACCAAGCCTTTGCCGCCGCGCTCCGGCAGGTGCTGGTGAAATTGACGGGCCGGCGAGCGGCGGGTGGTGCAGTGATCGCCTCGCAACTCGGCGATCCAGTCGCACTGGTGGAGCAGTACCGCAATGTATCGGCCGACAGAATTTCGGTGGGGTTTGATGCCATAGCCTTGCGCAGAGCGTTAGACCAGGCTGGCTTGCCCGTTTGGGCCGAGGAGCGGCCTGCGACACTCGTATGGCTAGCCACGGACCGGGGCCAGGGACAACGAGATATCTTGACCTCGGCCGACGGGCGAGGCGGGGCGAGGGGATCGTCGGCCCGGCGATTGCTGTTGAATGCCGGCAAGGCCCGTGGCTTGCCGCTAATTTTGCCATTGGTCGACGCCCAGGACCGCGGCGCGCTGAGTTTTGCTGATCTTTGGGGAGATTTTACCGATCCGGTTGTTCAGGCATCGCAACGTTATCGCGCCGATGCGGTATTGATTGGCCGCGCCCGCGGTGCCGATCCGCGCCGTGCCCAAGTTCGCTGGACTCTCCTGTCTGGCGGTCAGCGAATGGATTGGACTGGAACCGTCGCCTCAGGCCCCGATGAAGCAGCAGATCGCTTGGCCATGCAACTGGCGGCCGATGCGGGTTCGAAACGGCGTCTGCGGGTCAAGGTCGCCGGCTTGGCCAGCTTCGATGCCTACGGCACCATCAGCGCCTATCTATCTGGACTCAGCAGCGTGGTGTCTTGCGACGTCGTGGAGGTTATTGACGATCGTGCTGTTTTTGAACTTCAGGTTCGCGGAAGCGCCGATCAGCTCATGCGAACCATCGCCTTGCGGCGTCTGCTTCAGCCGGCCGATCCGGACATTGCAGGCGCGGCCGCCGATCTCTATTACGTATTTGCCGGCGGTTAACTGCCACCACCACCCATGCTTCGTCTGGCCCATATTCCGAATGCGATTTGCATCCTGCGCATCCTGCTTATTGGCCCCATCATTTATGGATTGTTAGCGGGCGACTTTGCCTTGTCCTTGCTGTTGGTCATCGTGGCCGGCTTGTCCGACGGGCTGGATGGATTTTTGGCCAAGCGATTTAATTGGCGCACGCGATTGGGCGGCCTGTTGGACCCTTTGGCGGACAAGTTGTTATTGGTGTCCGTCTTTCTATCCCTGGCCTGGTTGGGCGTTGCCCCACTTTGGCTAGCCGTCGTTGTCATCGCCCGGGATCTGGTCATCGTGTCAGGGGCCCTTGCCTATGAGCATCTGATCTCCGAGGTTCAACCAGAACCTACTAAAATCAGTAAATTAAACACAGGTCTTCAACTACTTTATATTTTATTTGCGTTGTCGCGCCTCGCCATGGATTGGCCCGCAGAGACTAGCCTGTTGGTTATCGGCGCGGCTGTATTGGTCATTAGTGTGGTCTCGGGCCTTGATTACGTGTTGACCTGGAGCGCGCGGGCGCGCGCTCGCCACAGTTCCTAATCGCTGGGCGCTTTTTCGTGCAACAACTACCCCTTGAAGTCGGTCCCGCGGACCATGCCGTGTTCGCGAATTTCTATCCGGGGCCTAATGCCGCTCTGTTGCACGCCTTGCAAGACTTAGCCGTTTGTAGTCAGCGCGGACTATTGTGGTTATGGGGGCCGGCGCAGTGTGGGCGCAGTCATCTTCTGCAAGCGACGGTCGCGGCGGCGGACGAGGCCGGCCAACGCGCGATCTACCTGCCGCTGAATTCGGCTTCGGATCTGGGCGCGGCCGCACTGGATGGATTGGCGGCCATGGATTTGGTCGCCATAGACGACGTAGAAGCCGTGGCCGCGCAGCCGGCGTGGGAAACGGCACTGTTCGAACTCTACGAGCAATTGCGCCAGCGCGGTGCGCGTTTGGTTCTAAGCTCCAATCGCGCACCCCTGCATGCGGATTTTGCGCTGCCCGATCTGACCTCGCGGTTTACCTCGGGAGCCACATTTCGGCTAAAGCCCTTAAGCGATGACGAAAAAATTGAAGCCCTGCGCCATCGCGCGAATTGGCGCGGTTTTCAATTGCCGCGCGATACGGCCGTCTACCTGCTCAGCCGCGTTGATCGGCACACCGGCCGTTTATTCGAATTGCTGGATACCTTGGACAAGAAATCCCTAGTCGCTCAAAAGCGTTTGACCGTGCCATTCGTCAAGGCTGTGTTGGCGAAGACTAAACACTCCGGCGGCGCGGAAGCCTAGCGTCTTAGATTTACGCCCATTCGCCGCGTCCAGTCCATGCTGGCAATAAAGGCCAGCGCACTGGCAAGAGACAGGCTTAAGCCAAGGAAAGGCGGCGCGGGGCCGGCTAGCAGGTTCATGATGCCCACGCAAAAGTAGGGAATCATGAGCGTGGCGACCCAGCCGCCCCAGCGCGGTTTCGGTTTGATGCCGGCGAGTAAGGCCACAGCTAGGGGCAAGATACCGACTAGAGTCCAAGACCTAAAGGGCGGCCAGACTAGACAGACAATCAACAGAGCCAATGCCAGCAACACGAGATGGCGGGACCATTGTCCCGGGCTCACGGCCGGTCCCAAGCTTCTAGTCTAAGGGCCGCTTCAGCAACGCGCCGGCCCAGGGCGCGAGCCAACGCGGCTTCATCATTGCTCAGCGGGGCCTCATTGTCGCCGAAACTTACATGACTGGCGCCATAGGGGGTGCCGCCCGTGCGCGTGTTGTTTAACTCGGCGAGGGAGTAGGGCAGTCCCACCAGCAGCATGCCGTGGTGGATCAATGGTAAGGCCATGCTGAGCAAGGTGGTCTCTTGGCCGCCATGTAAACTGCTGGTGGAGGTAAACAAGCCAGCAGGTTTGTTGCGCAATGCACCGTTCATCCAAGCCCCGCTGGTGCCATCGAGAAAGTACTTCAGGGCCGCCGCCATATTGCCAAATCGAGTGGGGCTCCCCATTAATACTCCGCCACATTCCAGCAGATCAGACATCTGCACGAAGGGCGCGCCTTCAACGGGAACAGTTGGCTCGCTCGCCTGGGTGTCTGGAGAAACCGGCGGCACTGTGCGCAAGCGTGCCGTGCAGTTCTCCACGGCATTGACGCCGCGCGTAACTTGCTGAGCCAGCTTTGCGGTGGAGCCGTGCCGTGAGTAGTAGAGCACCAGTATGTCCATCACAGGGGTGGAAGAATCTCTAGAACGTTTTCGGGTGGTCTGCCGATTCTCGCTTGATCTCCCGCCACGACGATGGGGCGTTGCAATACTTTCGGATGCGCGGCCAGCCATGCGAATTTTTCAGTTTCGGTCATATTGCTCAGCGCTTCGCGCTGCTCGCGAAATTCTTCTTCGCCGCTGCGCATGATGCCCTCGGCTTGCACCCCCAGCTTGTTGGCAAGCTCAGCCAGGGTATCGGCAGCGACTGGCTGCTTAAGATATTCGTGAATTTGAGGATCTTGACTATTTGCCTGCAGCAGCTCAAGGGTTTTTCGAGATTTAGAGCAACGCGGATTGTGATAGATGATGATGGTCATAGCTCTGCCAGCCGATAAATTCCAAATTGTAGCGCGCAACCGACGTGCCGAGCATCAATGCGGAAATTCTTGTGGCGTGTTTGCCTAAGTTCACTGAGGGAAACTTGCGGGGTAGCAGCGATGCTTGACGCTATTCTGGACGATTGCTAGCGTCAGCGAATGCTCCAAATCTTACGGCTTTGTCAGGCATCTGGCGCGGGTATTCGTAGCGTTTCGCTGAGTTTGGCAATCATGTTGCTGGCGGCCTGCGCCACGGCGCCACCGGTGCAAGAGATGAGCGATGCTCGTCAGGCCGTCGCCGCTGCGAGGGAGGCCGGTGCCAATCGGTTCGCTAGCGCGAAATTGCGCGAGGCGGAAAGTTTGCTCGCCAGCGCGGAAGAATTTCTCCAGACAAGTACTTCCAATGCCTACTGGATGGCTAAGCGGGCGGCCATTGATGCTAAAGACACTGCCTTGGACGCTTTGTTGATCAGCCGGCGTGCCCGCGAATCGGGTCAGGCTCCCTAGGATCCAGTGAACGAAGAAGTTTGTACGCGCTTTTTTGTTGAGGGTCGCGTGCAGGGCGTCTTCTTCCGCGCAAGTTGCGTGAAACAGGCAGAAAGTTTGGGTTTGGTGGGCTGGGCTAGAAATCTTTCCGATGGTCGAGTCGAGGTGCTTGCGCGCGGTTTGGCCGAAGATGTCGAGTCCCTAGCCCGCTGGCTGCTGCGCGGCCCGCGCATGGCTGAGGTGTCGCGCTTGGAGCGGCGCGAAGAGACGCTATCCGTCGCCGAAGGATTGACGGATTTTCATACGACTCCAACGGCTTAGTTTGGTCGTCACCGCCTAGTGCTTAAACCAGCGACTACGCAATCGATTCAAGACCTTTTCCGGATAACGCCGACTGCCTAGGCTGCCGTTATAACGGCCCAGGGCACGAATCCAGTCGCCGGACTCCATGTCTAGGTAGTAGCGCAGAATCGTGCAGCCCATGCGCAGGTTGGTTTCAATATTGACGAGTCGGTCATTCGGTTTACCAATCTCGTCCAGCCAAAACGGCATCACCTGCATCAAACCTTGAGCGCCGGCCACGGATACGGCATAGGCATCGAAAGCGCTTTCGATATCGATGACCGCAAGTACCATTTCCGGGGGCAGGTCAACGCGCGTGGCTTCCCAATGCACTTGCTTGAGTATTCGCACGCGCTCTGCCGGATCGGCCACCTGGTCGCCTAGGCGCGTGGCCATGTCCGTTAACCAGACCTGTGCTTCAAAACGGTCGGGAAAACTGTTGCTTTCGGCCATGGCTGCCTGGAGTAATTCCTTGAGGGCCGGGTCGGGTTGTTCGGGTTCCTGGGCAAACAGCCCAGTTGATGCACAGTAGCCCAACAATAAGACCAAGCTTAGCCGCAGGATAGCCATTGCATAAGGTCTAGACGGCGGCCGCAAGCTTGCGCCCAAGGGCTTCCACCAGCTCATGGATTTCGATCTTTTCCTCTTTGCCACTGTGCCGTTCACGGTACTCTAATTCACCTGCCTTCAATCCGCGCTCACCGATGACGACCCGGTGCGGAATGCCCAGCAAGTCCGCATCGGCGAATTTCACGCCGGGACGCGCTGACCGGTCATCGAGTAAGACTTCGATGCCCGCCTGACGCATATCTTCATAGAGCCGGTCGCTGGACTCTGTGACGTCGGCCGAGTTCTTGGGATTTAGAACCACCAACAGGACTTGGAAGGGTGCCATGGCGGCGGGCCAAATGATCCCGTCGTCATCATGATTCTGTTCGATGGCCGCGGCGACGATACGAGAAATGCCGATGCCGTAGCAGCCCATTAGCAATGCAGTTTCCCGGCCGCCTTGATCCAGCACCGTGGCGTTGAGACTCCGGCTGTACTTGTCACCGAGCTGAAAAATGTGCCCTACTTCGATGCCGCGCGCGATGCGCAATGCACCACCGCCATCGGGGCTGGGGTCACCGTCCTGAACATTGCGCAGATCCGCGGCCTTCGGCGCGTCTAGATCGCGGCCCCAATTTACATTCCGCAAGTGCTCGTCAATTCGATTGGCACCACAGACAAAATCCGCGAGCTGCAAAGCTGCATGATCGGCGATCAGTGGTATGGGCAGGCCCACCGGGCCCACGAAACCGGGCGGGCAATCGAGGGCCTGTTGGATTTCTTCAGCGCTGGCCATGCGCAGCGGGCTGGCGACCTCCTCCAGGGCGGCTGCCTTAACAGCGTTAAGCTCATGATCACCGCGCAGCGCGAGGGCCACCAAATTTTCTTCGCTCCCGGCGACGATTAAAGTTTTTACGCAGCGATTGGGCGCAAGCTTCAAAAAGTCGCCCAACTGTTCGATGCTACGGATGTTCGGCGTGCTGACCGACTCCATGTCGGCCGCGGCTGCCTTACGGGGCTTTGTCGGTGGTAGGGCCGGTGCCATTTCCACATTGGCGGCATACCCGTCCTCCGCGCAGTAGGCAATGGCGTCTTCGCCGGATTCCGCGAGTACGTGAAACTCTTGGGAACAAGCGCCGCCAATTTCGCCGCTGTCAGCTGCCACCGGCCGAAATTTCAGACCGAGGCGGGTGAAGGTCTGGGAATACGCATCGGCCATGGCTTGATAGCTTGCCTCTAAGGATGCCTGGTCGATATGAAACGAATAGGCATCTTTCATGACGAACTCGCGGGCGCGCATCACCCCGAAGCGCGGTCTGATTTCATCGCGAAATTTCGTTTGAATTTGGTAGTAGTTCACCGGCAATTGCTTGTAGCTTTTCAGTTCGCGGCGGGCGATATCCGTAATGACTTCCTCATGGGTGGGCCCGAAGCAAAATTCCCGTTCGTGGCGGTCCCGCATGCGCAATAGGAGTGAACCATAGACATCCCAGCGGCCGCTTTCGCGCCAAAGTTCACTGGGTTGCACCACGGGCATCAGTAGCTCAAACGCACCAGCGCGGTCCATTTCTTCGCGGACGATTTTTTCCACCTTGCGCAGTACGCGCAAGCCTAGAGGCATCCAAGTAAACAGTCCCGAAGCGAGACGCCGCAGCAGACCAGCGCGCAACATGAGTTGGTGGCTGATGACCTCGGCGTCAGCGGGTACCTCTTTATACGTGTTCAGGGGTAGGCGGCTTAAGCGCATGTTGAGTCCAATGGGCTATCGAGACGGCGCAATTCTAGCGGTCCTTTGACCTTGCAGCCATTGACGCATCTCTGTGAGCGGGTTAGAAGGTCTCAGGTGAACGCGGTGGCCCACAATCATTCCATGGTGGCGAAGGAGGGCTGGCCCTGGCTGTTGGTCACCGGTCTTGTCACCGGGGTGATGTTTCAGCTTGAAGCGGGCTTTTGGACGGCCGTCCCTGGGGTCTTGTTCGTTTGCTTGTTTCTATTGTTTCGCGATCCCGGCCGTGCCGTGCCAGCCTTACCCTTGGCGATTCTGGCGCCGGTGGATGGCCGCGTCATTGCCATTGAAGAAACCACTGAAGGCCTGGTTACCGGTCGCTGGCAGATGTTGCGCATTCGATGCAACCACTTGGGTGCCTATACGGTGCGGGCGCCCATCGAGGGACATATTCATTCTGTTCGCAAGCGTTTACGCCCTAACGCACGAGTTAATGGATTGTGGTTGCGCAGTGAAGAGGAGGACGACCTCGTCCTGCTGTTTCCCTCCCGTGGCATCGGGCCGGGTCCGCGCGCCTTCGTGCGCTATGGTGAAAGGGTGGGTCAGGGTCAACGTTTCGCCTACTTGCGTCTTGCCGCGACGGCCGAGGTCTACTTTCCCGTGAATGCGCGCCTGGAAGTCGCTGTCGGTGATTCGGTAACTGCTGGGACCGGCGTATTGGCGGAGCTGCGCCGAGACTGATTTGCCCCAGGCGCTGAGCGGTCCGCGTGACTGCGAAGGCTGTGAGCAATCAATCAACCGGATTTGATGAAGTTTGCGATCCCACATTAGACCATGAGTCTCGGTTCATTTTTTATTAGAGTTAATTTAAGAAAATATTATAATATATTGATATTTATAATATAAATAATTTTATTTCACTAGGCTTTGTCCTCATGGGTACTGAGAATTCTCTTGCCCAATGAGCCCTTGGCTATGCCTGCCGTTTCCACTCCTAGCAATGTCTAGGGACCGCGGCGGCTCTCAGCACTAGGCGGCAGAACCTGAGTTGCGTCGTTTCGTGGGTCGTCGTCACGTGAGTTCGGCTCAATGCCGTGGCAATATTCTGGGATGCGTTTGCGCTCACCGGAAGAAAATCCGCCAAAAGTTCGCGAACATCGTCGTTCCGGTATCTACCTGTTGCCGAATTTGCTCACGACAGGGGCCTTGTTCGCCGGGTTCTACGCCATTATCGGTGCCATCGACGGCAACTATCAAAATAGTGCCATAGCCTTGTTCGTGGCTATGGCCTTAGATGGTCTGGACGGCCGAATCGCCCGCCTCACGGGGACCGAATCAGAATTCGGCCAGCAGTACGACAGTTTGTCGGATTTGGTCTGCTTTGGTGTTGCACCGGCCATCATCGTTTATCAGTGGGGTTTGGTTCGGCTTGCCGAGTACGGTTGGATTTGGGGTAAAGTGGGTTGGCTCGCAGCCTTTATTTATGCCGTGGCCGCGGCTTTGCGCCTGGCCCGCTTCAATGTTTCCACGCAGTCCGCCGACCGCCGTTTTTTCGAAGGTCTACCCAGTCCGTCGGCGGCAGGTCTCGTGGTGAGCATGGTTTGGTTAGGTACGGAGCTGGGTTGGTCCGGCGGTTTTGCACTGGCCTTCGCTGGTATTGTCGCGTCGGCGGCCGGGGGCCTGATGGTTTCGCATTTCGCCTACTTCAGCTTTAAGGAAATCAGTCCGCGCGGTCGCGTTTCCTTTACTTATTTTTTCGTGATTCCCCTAACCTTCGTACTCATCGCGCTGAATCCGCCGACGGTAATTTTCAGCATGGCTTGTGCCTATGCCTTGTCCGGCCCACTACTGACCGCTTGGCGATGGCGTCGCCGTCGATCCCGCCGGCGACGGGCGGAGGCAGAGCTTCCCGATAACTGAGGTGTGATTCCGTGAGCTTGGCTTTAGATCCCACACAGCGTCGTGCACTGGATGCCATGGGCATCGCCGTTTGGAAGGAACTCGGATCCGCGGTAGGCGCGCCCGAGCCGGCGAGGGCGGTCACGCCGGAGACCGAAAATGAGTGGGCAACGTTGCAGGCCGAGGTTGTAGCTTGCACTCGCTGTCCGCTGCACAAGTCTCGGCAACAGACGGTTTTCGGGGTGGGTAATCGACAAGCTGATTGGTTGATCGTGGGCGAGGCGCCCGGATCCGAGGAAGACCGGCAAGGTGAGCCCTTTGTAGGCCGCGCGGGCCAGCTGCTAAATGAAATGCTGCGCGCCGTCGGCCTCGACCGCGAATCGGTTTTCATTGCCAACATATTAAAGTGCCGTCCGCCGAAAAATCGTAATCCCTTGCCCGCGGAAGTTGCGGCCTGCAACGATTACCTGCAGCGGCAAATCGCGCTGATTAGCCCGCGGCTGATTCTCGCGGTGGGAAAGTTTGCGGCGCAAAGCTTATTGCAAAGCGATGAGCCCGTGGGTCGAATGCGGGGCCGGCTGCATCACTACGGCGCGGCGAATACCCCGCTGGTCGTCACCTATCACCCGGCCTATTTATTGCGTAGCCCGGGCGAGAAGCGTAAGGCTTGGGCAGATCTATGCCTCGCGCAGTCCGCATTTCATGAGCTTAAGGCGTGAGTGCCGCCCTTAAAGATCTGCCCCTACGAATTCGGCGCATGCGAGTGGAGGACGTGGCCGCGGTGTCCGCCTTGGAGCAGTCTGCTTACGAGTTCCCGTGGACCATTGGGATTTTTCGCGACTGCCTGTTAGCGGGCTATTCGGCCATTGCCTTGGAGCAGGGCGGTCAGCTGGTGGGCTACGCCATTATGTCCGTGGCCGCCGGCGAAGCGCATTTGCTCAATATTTGTATCGCGCCAAAGCTGCGCGGTCTCGGTGTGGGGCGTTCTCTGCTCGATCATATGATGGACTTGGCCGGTAGCTTGGGCGCAGAACGCGTATTTCTGGAGGTTCGTCCGTCGAATAGCGAAGCTCTGAAACTCTATCGGCGTGCTGAATTCGATGTCGTGGGCGTACGTCGCGCTTATTATCGCGCGCACAATGGCAAGGAGGATGCAGTGGTGTTAGTGCGTCGCCTGGTCGACGCAAGCCTTGCCCGCTAAGCCGCAAAGGCATTCGATCGCTTGGTGGCGGCGTAAGCCGGTTCTCGCGTGGGCGCTGTACGACTGGGCCAACTCCGCGTTTTCCCTCACCGTCGTCACTGCCTTTGTTCCCTTGTTATTGGCTGATTATTGGAACGACGGTGCGGTCGCTGGCGTGACGACTTTTCGCTTGGGGCTGGCGAACGGTAGTGCGAGTCTCATTGTCGCTTTGCTTGTCCCATTGCTCGGTGCCGTGGCGGATCGTGCTGGTCGGCGCAAACAAATTTTGTTGGCCTTTACGTCCCTGGGCATTGCCGCCACGGGCGGTTTGGCATTGGCCTCGGCGGGGCAATGGGTCTTGGCCTTGGCTTGTTTTGTGGTGGCTTCGGTTGGCTTTGCGGTGAGCAACTCCCTTTACGATTCACTACTCACGGAGGTGTCTTCGCCGACTCACTATGATCAAGTATCGGCTTATGGTTTTGGCCTTGGCTACATAGGTGGGGCACTACTGTTTACGCTTAATGCGGCCATGGTGGCAACACCGCAAAGCTTCGGTTTGGCGAATTCGGCGCAAGCCGTGCGCATCTCTTTCTTGATGGTCGCCTTATGGTGGTGCGTATTTACCTTGCCCTTGGTTTTTTGGGTGCGCGAACCCGCGGTTGCTCGACACGATACGATAGAGGCGCTACGCGATGGCTGGACCGAATTGCGCGCCACCCTCGCTGGGCTAAAGCAGCAGCGTGATCTCTGTTTATTCTTATTGGCCTACTGGCTGTATATCGATGGCGTCTACACCATCATCAAGATGGCGGTGGACTTCGGATTGGCACTGGGCCTGTCGTCGCAAAACCTCATTCTGGCAATTTTATTGACTAACTACGTTGGCTTTCCGGCCGCCTTATGTTTCGGTTGGTTAGGTCGATACATGGGTCCGCGAGTTGGACTCTATATCGCGTTAGCCGTGTACATCGTCGCGACCTTGGCAGCTGGTTTCATTGCTTCAATGACCGGTTTTTATTTGCTGGCGATATGTATCGGCTTGGTGCAGGGGGGCGTGCAAAGTCTAAGCCGCTCGATGTACGCCAGGATGATCCCGGCGGGCAAAACGGGCGAGTATTTTGGGTTCTACAACATGCTCGGAAAGTTTGCTGCTATTTTGGGGCCGATCATGGTGGGTGTTTTAGCCTTGCTTTCTGGCAGTCAGCGAATCGGCTTGTTGTCCATCGTGGTCCTACTGGTGCTTGGTTTAGTCTTGCTTACGCGGGTAAATTTACCGGCACGCGGCGCGGTGGCCGGAAGCTCTTAACCTGCGCGATGAAGTTAGGCAGGGCTGACTTGTCCGCCGCCCCGTCATAGCGCAAACGCAGGTAGGCATTGAATAGCTGGCTGAGCTGACGGCGCAGGTCGGGTCTGAGTTCGCTCGCCGCGGCGAGATATTCCGTAGGCGTTTCTTCGGGCCGTCGCAATCTTGTCGCGCGGCCCGTTTGACGGCACAAGCGATCATAGGCATCACGTAGCAAATCTGGACTGGGTTTGGCCAGTTGCCTCTGATACCAAGCGAGAATAAGCATGCACAAGACGGTCAGCCCCGTCATGCCAATGACCAAGTGTCGTGAAGTCGGTTTCGGAATACCGGCGAACTTAAGAATGCTCGCTTGACTGTCGGGGCCAAAACTCAGTACCCAGCGATTCCACGCCGCATTGATGGCATCCCAGCTCATGAATAGTTGCTCCGCGAACGCGCTGTCGCGGAGTGCTTCGGCGCGTCCAAGGCGCCCACTGTCAATGGCCGCGTCCATGCCGTTCTCGATTCGCTCCGGCGCCACGGCCGCTGTGGGGTCGTAACGCAGCCAACCGCCGTCGCGCCAAACTTCGACCCAGGCATGGGCATCAGCTTGACGCACGATCCAATAACTCCCCAAGGGGTTGGGTTCACCGCCTTGATAGCCGGTGACGATACGGGCCGGTATACCGGCGGCTCTCGCGAGAAAAGCGAAGGCGGACGCATAGTGGCCGCAAAATCCTTCGCGGGTATCAAACAGGAATTCGTCGACGGATTGTGCGCCGAGCACCGCTGGCGTCAGGCTGTAATAAAATTCTTCTTGCCGGAAACTTAGCAAGATGGCATCGAGCAGCGCTTCATCGCTTACATACTCGGCGCGTAAGTGTTTTGCGTAGGCAACACTGCGCGGATTGGCATCAACCGGCAACCAGGTATTGGCAGCACGCGCGGACCGGGTTAGGTAGCTGGGAATATAGCCGCCCAAGACGGAGCGAGCCTTGTAGGCAAGTCGGCGATCAATGGCGTTGAAGCTGAGTAGCTCAAAGCTGGACCCCAAGGCGGCGCGTGGGGCATCCCAATCCACGGGGGTTTCTAGTCCCAAGAGCCAATGTTGTTGGTGCGGCTCCAAGGTTACTTCGTAGTCGATGCTGGTACGTCGCTGGTCGAATTGGCCCGGCGCGCCGGGCTGAAAGCTACCGCGGGGGCGATCCCATGTGCGTCCGTCGAAGCGGCTCAATACCGGACCACGCCAGTACAAATCCGCTGCGCGCGGAGCGCTTGTTGGAAACCGTACCCGAAAGGCAACCTTGTCGGATAGGGCCAGTTCGCTCAGGTCGCCGGGTGTCATGCTTTCGCTTAGCCCAGTCGTGCCGCCTCCGCCGCGCTGGGGCAGGGACCAAAAGGGCCCCGGGATGCGGGGGAATAACAAGAACAGCACGATCATGAAAGGCACGGCTTGTAACATTATTTTTCCGGCCGTGAGTGCCGCACTAGCGGGCGGGACGGGTAAATTGACGCGCGCGATTTGCAGCAGAGCCGTGCTCGCCATGAGTACCGATGCGAGTAAGTAAAGAGGGGCCCACAGCGCTTGCTCGCGGAGAAACGCGGCAAACAGTAAGAACAAGCAAATGAAGATGACAACGGCGCGGTCGCGATGACCTCGAGTCTCCAGCATTTTCATCGCGACCATCACCATTAGCAGGGCCGAGCCCGCGTCGAGGCCTGATACTTGGCGATAGCTCAACAAGATGCCCATGAAGCCGAGGACCGTCAGGGGCAAGCGGATCCAGGCCGAGGGTAGATGATGGCGGCGGTAGGCAGCCAATACGCGCCAGCCGCAGATCGCGAATACCAGCATCGGCACCCAGGGCACGACATGGGGCAGATGTGGAAGAATGGCGACCATCACGGTGGCGGCAAGCCAAAGTACTTGGCCGCCCGATTCTTGCGTGGATTCTTGACGGCGCTCGCGGGTGGGTAGGTTTTTCATGCCGGGTGTTCTGTGCCCGTGGCGGTGGGCAACAAGGCCAGGCTTTCCAGGCACTTTTGCAGGTGACCACGGTCATCTTGCGGGTCTAGCTGGGTGCCAGGCAGGCGCAGCCCAAAACGGCGTTGCGCGGCATCGGCTTGCAGCACACGCCGCGTTAGCCTTGCAATTCGTTGTTCGGGATCCGTGCCTGGTTCACTGTCCCAATCGATCCAGACCGGTTCGGGCATGCCGCTGCGATATTCGCTAATCATTTTCTGGCCGGTGCGGGCCAGCAACTTCCAGGCGATACGACGCGGCGGATCGCCATGGCGCCACAGACGTAGCCCGTAAAAGTCGTCTTCACCCGCGGCATCCTGGCCCAGATCCTGACGTCCCACTTCGCCGCGGTTCTGACCGAAGGCTTGCTTAGCGGGTTGAGGCCAGACCAGTCCACGCAAGTCCATATTGACCCAGCTCCACGCCCGCAACAAACCTAGGGGATAATGAGTGCTGACTTGAATACGGGGCGCGGCATGCCAGCCGCGCTGGCTAGTAGGAAGTTCTAGCGTGAGTGCTTCACGGCTGCCGCCGGCGAGTTCCGAAACTTGAAATGACTCGCCGTCCCAGCCCAGGCGAATTTGCCAGCGGGCTTGTGCACTGGGATTGTCCACGACAAAACGAAACTGTAAGTATTCGCCGGCAAATACCGGCGTGACGCCCAAGGCGCTAATTTTCAGACCAGCAAGATTATGATGGCAGTGGTGCATGCTGACGATGCCCACGCCTGCCAACAAGAAAGTCAGCGCGAATCCCAGATTGTTGTTGTAGTTCATTGCGCCCAACAACATGGTAAACAGGATCAGGCCATAGATAACGCCTGCGCGGGTTGGGAGAATATAAATGCGGCCCGCTTGGAGACTCACAATGGGCGGGTCTATGCCTTGGCGGCGTTTTGCCCAGGCCCGAGCTCGCTGGCCGATGGCTCTACCGATGGATGCCAAGACATTGGCCATCGGGAACTACGGCACCGGTACTGAGTCCAGTACCTGCCGAACCGCTGAATCACTCGCGTGCAGCGTGTGATCACGAAGCCGGAGGCGATGTTCCGCCACGGGAACAAAGACTGCCTTTAGGTCATCGGGGCGTACGCCTCGGTGGCCGTGCAGCAGCGCCCAACAGCGGGCAGCCGCCAATAAATCCAGCGCGCCGCGCGGCGACAGACCGAATTCAAAATCCTGATTCTCGCGTGTATACGCGACCAAGGCCTGCGCATAATCCAACGCGCCATCGGCAACATGCACCGACTGTGCCGCAGCCTGCAGTTCCGCAATGTCATCGGCATTGGTCACGGCTTTGATGTCGGCGAGCATGGCACGTCGATCCGCGCCCGTCAGCAGTTCTCGTTCCATGTCTGGTGTGGGATAACCTAAACCGATGCGCATCAGAAAACGGTCGAGCTGGGATTCGGGCAAAGGAAAGGTGCCGATTTGATGCACCGGATTCTGCGTGGCAATGACAAAAAATGGTTGGGGTAGCTTATAGGTTTGGCCATCGGCTGAAACTTGCTGTTCTTCCATGGCCTCCAGCAATGCGCTTTGCGCTTTTGGGGTCGCGCGGTTCACCTCGTCGGCCAGCACGACTTGCGCGAACAAGGGTCCCGGGTGAAATTCGAACTCCGCTGTTTTTTCATCGAAAATCGATACGCCAATGACATCTGCTGGCAGCAGATCGCTAGTGAACTGCAGGCGCCGAAATTCCAAACCCAGAGCTGCGGCCAGTGAGCGTGCCAGCAGCGTCTTACCGACGCCAGGCAGATCCTCGATTAACAGGTGTCCGCGGGCCAGCAGGCAAGAGACGGCAAGCCGAATTTCATGGTCTTTGCCCAGCACCACTTCATTGACGCAGTGGACGACGGCCTCGGCGCGGCTTCTCGCCCAGGCAAGTCGATCGTGTTCGGCGATGCGGGTTACAGGTTCGGTCATCGGAAATGTGCCGCTGAAGCTAAACGAAAAACAAAGCGCTATGTTGCCCCAAGCCTGCTGGTTTAATTGCGAACCAATGCCCAAATTGCGAGCTTTGTCGCCAAGAGAAGGTCCACTAGATCAGCAAATTATAATATCTTTATAAATATTAAAAACAATACCTTAAAGTACTTTTCTAGAGAATATATCAAAGCTATTGTAGCCCTTCCAGGCGTTCCAGTTGAGCAGAAATCTGACCCAGGTCTGAGTCTATTTTGGCCAGCTTTGCCCGTTCTTTGTCAACGACGGCAGGCGGTGCATTCGCGATAAATTTGGCGTTATCGAGCTTGCCGGCCACGCGTTTGCGGTCGCTGCTCAGCTTGTCCCGATTTCGTTGTAGGCGACTTCGTTCCGCGGTCACATCGATGAGCCCAGCCATGGGAACCAGAATGCGCAGGCCATCTAATAGTGCCGTCGCGCAGGCTGGTGGCTCTTGATCATCGGGCAGACGGGTGATGGCTTCCAGGCGGCCCAAGCTGGTTAAGTAGTTCGCATGGGTATCCAGGCGCTGGGCCGCAGTTGTGTCGCCACTTTGCACCAGCACCGGTAGCGCTTTGCCCGGCGAGATATCCATTTCTCCGCGAATTTGCCGGATGCCAAGGATAAAACTTTGTATCCAACTTAACTCTGCCTCCGCAGCCTCATCGGCCGGAAAATCTTCGGCGCGAGGAAAAGGCTGAGTCATGATGCTGGCACCCGCGGTTTTTTCGTTGGTGTCTAGCGTTTGCCAAATCTCTTCGGTAATGAAGGGCATGATGGGATGCAGGCAGCGCAAGAGATTGTCCAATACGGTGATCAGCGTCATTCTGGCACCAAGCTGTTGGGCGGTATTGCCGGCACCTTGCAGCACGGGTTTCACTAATTCCAAGTACCAGTCGCAATATTCATTCCAAGTGAACTCATAAAGTGCGCGGGCCGCGAGATCCAGGCGATACTCGGCTAGGTGAGCATCCACTTCTTGAATGGTTCTGCCTAGGCGGGAGCGAATCCAGCGGTCAGGCAGACTGAATTCAGCTTCCCCCCTGCTTGGCGCTTCTACGGTATTGAGCATGACATACCGGGCGGCATTCCAAATCTTGTTGCAGAAATTTCGGTAGCCCTCGATGCGGCCGAGGTCGAAGCGAATGTCTCGCCCGGTGCTGGCCAATGCGGCGAAAGTAAAGCGCAGGGCGTCCGTGCCAAATTCCGGAATGCCTTGCGGAAACTGTTTGCGGGTGGCCGCTTCAATCTTCGGGCGCATCTGCGGCTGCATTAGGCTGGCCGTGCGTTTTTTTATCAGTGTTTCTAGCTCGCAGCCATCAATCAAATCCAAGGGATCAAGAATATTGCCCTTGGACTTCGACATCTTTTGACCGTCATGGTCGCGAATCAGGCCGGTGATGTAGACCTCTTTGAATGGCACCTCATCCATGAACTTCAGGCCCATCATGATCATCCGCGCAACCCAGAAGAAAATAATGTCAAAGCCCGTCACGAGCACGCTGGTGGGATAGAAGGTTTTCAGCGACGATGTTTGCTCCGGCCAGCCCAAGGTGGAGAACGGCCATAGGGCCGATGAAAACCAAGTGTCGAGGACGTCTTCGTCTTGTCTTAGTGGTACCGATGGGTCGAGTCCACTTCGTTCACGCGCTTCGGCTTCATCGCGACCAACGTAGTAATTACCTGTCTCGTCATACCACGCGGGAATTCGATGGCCCCACCACAGCTGCCGGCTGATACACCAGTCTTGAATGTTGCGCATCCATTCGAAGTAGGTCTTCGCCCAATTGGCCGGCACAAACTGAATGCGGCCAGTTTCCACGGCCTCAATGGCCGGTTTGGCTAGCGGCTCGGCCTTGACGAACCATTGGTCCGTTAAAAAAGGTTCAACCACTGCGCCGCTGCGGTCACCGCGAGGCACCATCAATTTATGCTCGTCGATCTCCGCCAGTAGACCTTCGGCCTTGAGATCGGCAACGATACGCTCTCGCGCTTCGAAGCGGTCTAGACCCCGGTAAGCGGCTGGCGCATTTTCATTGATCGCAGCGTCAATATTGAAAATGTTGATCAGGGGCAAGTCATGCCGCTGGCCGACCTCATAGTCGTTGAAGTCATGCGCTGGCGTGATCTTTACGCAACCGGTACCGAACTCCGGGTCCACGTAGTCGTCAGCAACAATGGGAATCTTTCTATCAGTCAATGGCAGGCGGACTTGCTTGCCAAGCAGATGTTTGTAGCGCTCGTCCTGGGGGTGTACCGCAACCGCGGAATCCCCCAGCATGGTTTCGGGGCGGGTTGTCGCAACCACCAAATGTCCAGAGTCATCGGCTAGCGGATAGCGGAAGTGCCACAAATGGCCTTGCTCTTCTTCAGAAACAACTTCCAAGTCGGAGACTGCCGTGTGTAGTGTCGGGTCCCAGTTCACTAAACGCTTGCCGCGATAGATGAGTCCTTCGTCATAAAGCTGTACGAAAACTTCCGCCACGGCCTTGGATAGGCCCTCGTCCATAGTGAACCGCTCGCGGTTCCAGTCCACCGAGGCGCCCATGCGGCGGAGTTGGTGAGAAATGATGCCGCCCGATTCAGCTTTCCACGCCCAAACTCGGTCCAGGAAAGCTTCCCGGCCGAGGTCCAAGCGTGCCTGACCCTCCGCTTCCAGCTGTCGTTCCACGACCATTTGCGTGGCAATACCGGCGTGATCGGTGCCTGGTTGCCATAGGCTATTTCTGCCGCGCATGCGGTGGTAGCGGGTTAGGCAATCCATGATGGTGTCTTGAAAGGCATGCCCCATGTGTAATGTGCCCGTGACATTGGGCGGCGGGATCATGATGCAATAGGGCTCTCCCTGGCCGCTGGGTTGGAAATAGCCCGCAGCTTCCCACTCCGCATAGCGCCGCTTCTCGATGGCGGCGGGTTGGTAGGTTTTTTCCATGGGCACAGTGCTGGGTCCTTTCCGGCGCTCTTAGTCGATACGATGAGTTTGCGGAGCGTAGCCGTTGTCGCGATAGAAGCTGAAACGCTTACGTCCTTCACTGCGGCTGGTGGGATCGCCGCCCACTATTTCCGCGATCCGCTGAAACTTGTCGAAGCAAGCGGGTACCGTCTCCGTCAGGTTGATCAGTAGCTCACCCTCGCTGACGCTGGTATCCGAACCGATCGTAATGGGATTTTCCTCATCACTCGCGGTGTCGTTAATGGCATGGGGCACAAAACTGCCGGCGCGGAAAGTCCACATGAGTTGGTCGAGCTGACGGGCCGCCTTGTCATCCCCGGTTAGCGCGTGGACGCGATGCTCCAAGTTCCATGCCTTTTCGCTGAGTCGGCACGCAAAACGCAGCCGGGCGTCCGTGGCATCGGATTCCAATACGTAAAAATCGACGCGTTGGGGTTCTTGGTTCACTGCGGGTCTCCGGTTCGGCTTGGCGGCGAGCCGGAAATGATACGCGTTGCGCGGTCAAGGTTTAACCGTTGAGCAGGTACTCCATGAGCAGGGGCACAGGCCGGCCGGTGCCGCCTTTTGCCGGACCTGATCGCCAGGCCGTACCGGCAATGTCGAGATGCGCCCAGGGAGTGTCGTCCACGAATCTCGATAAAAAGCAGCCAGCCGTAATGGTGCCCGCCTCGCGGCCGCCGACGTTGGCCACGTCCGCAAAGTTACTCTTGAGTTGGCGCATATAGGCATCGTCCAGGGGTAGGCGCCACGCTGGATCATCCGCTTTTTCTCCTGCTTTCAGCAGGTCATCGGCCAAGCGATCGGCATTGGACAACAAGCCGCTGCGATGTCTGCCCAGGGCAATAAGGCAAGCGCCCGTTAGAGTCGCAATGTCAATCATGCTAGCCGGCTTATAGCGTTGTGCGTAGGTCAAGGCATCGGCCAGAATCAGCCGACCTTCGGCGTCCGTGTTGAGAATTTCTATGGTTTCACCAGACATGGCCGTCACGATGTCTCCGGGTTTGGTCGCGACGCCACTGGGCAAGTTCTCCACGGCGGGCACGATGCCGATGACGTGCCGGCTTAGCTTGAGCTGCGCGACGGCCTGCATGACGCCAAACACCGTCGCAGCGCCACACATGTCGAATTTCATTTCGTCCATGAGTGGAGAGGGCTTGATGGAAATACCGCCGGAATCGAAAGTCACGCCCTTGCCGACCAATACCATGGGCTTAGTTTTTTTCGCCGCGCCCTGGTAACGCATGATGATAAATTTCGCAGGTTCCTTGGTCCCCGCTGTCACGGAAAGCAGCGACCCCATACCGAGTTTACGCATCGCTGCCTCGTCCAATATCTCGGTGCGCAATTTCTTGGATGTCTTGGCGAGTTGCCGGGCTTGACTGGCCAGGTAGCTGGGCGTGCAGACGTTGGCCGGCAAATTACCCAGCTCTCGCGCCAGGTTCATGCCTTGGCCAATGGCATCGCCATGTTTCAGCCCACGCCGGGCGGCACCGGCCTGTTTCGCGCCGAAGCCCAAAGCCAGGTTGTTCAGCTTGATGCCCGCGTCCTCTTGTTTCGACTTTTCGGACTTCGTGGCGGTGAATCGATAGGCACTGTGCTGCCAGAGTTCCGCTGCCAGGCTGGCGCGCCGATACGCGTCGGCACCCTTGCAGGCGTCATGCGTGAGAAAGCAGCTCGCCGAGCTGTAACCGTAGCGACGCAGGGCCTTATAGGCGCTGACTAGGGCTTTGCGCAGGGCTGCGCGATTGAATTTCTTGCGGGATCCGCAGCCCATGAGCAGAATCCGCTCGCTGGATAAGGCCCCCCGCGGATGCACCAGCAAGCTACTGGCTAATTTGCCTTGCATGTCACCGGCGGCCGTCAGTTCGGCAATGAGTCCGCTGCAAGCGCGATCGACTTCGCGAGTGGCGGAGGAGAGCTTGCCGTCGGAATATATCGGCAACACCAAGCACTCTGCGCGTTGGCTCTTGGGGGCACCGGTGGTTATTTGAATCCGCATATCTTTTTCCTCGTAGCTCGAGCGGTTCTCGCGCCGCCGAATATATTGGCCTTGACGCCTTTGTTTCTTCGGCCCGATCATAGCCTGATGCATAGGGACCTGATTCGCGGGCGCGAACCACCCACAGTTTACTCGATCATTCCGGATGGCGGCACAGTGCCACGGTCGGCTATGGTCAGAGGCTAGTCCATCATGCCGCCCATACTGTCACGCTATGTTTTGCGCGAAACAGTGCAAACCTGGCTGGTTGTTACTGCGGTGTTACTGCTTATTCTGGTGACCTATCAATTCGCCCAGGTACTGGGCGACGCGGCCGTGGCTCGGGTGCCCAAGGACGCAATTTTTAAAGTGCTAGGCCTCACGTCCCTGCAGTTTTTGGCGATTTTAACCCCCGTGGGCCTGTTTTTGGCCATCCTACTGGCCTTGGGACGTTTATATCGCGACAGTGAAATGGCCGCATTGATGGCCTGCGGTATCGGACCTACCGGTTTGTATCGGCCGCTATTCGGCTTCGCGTTGCTGCTGGCTGGACTCGTGGGTTGGTTAGCCTTGGTTATTGCGCCCGCAGCCACGCGGGATATTGGCGCCATTGCCGAAGAGGCGCGCCAGAACGCGGATCTAAGTCTAATCGAGGCTGGTCGTTTTTTGCCGTTTGGAAAAACCGGCGCAGTCATCTACGCCGAGCAAGTAGATCAGGACGGCAACTTGCGCAACGTATTTTTGCAGCGCAGCCGGACTGCCGGAGTGATTGAAGTTGTCGTCGCCAAGCGTGCTTGGCAATCACCCGGCAGCACGCCGGATGTTCGGATCTTACGATTTGCGGATGGTCAACGCTACGAAGGTGAACCGGGTCGGCCGCGTTTCAATATCGTGAAATTTCGCGAGTATGGGGTTCCCCTGGAAATTCCGCCGCCAGGACCCGTTGCCCTGGAGCCCGAGGCCCGTGAAATGTCCGAACTCATCGCTTCGGGCGGGTTACAAAACCAGGCTGAATTGCAATGGCGATTGTCGGCACCGCTAAATCTTTTGGTGCTGACCTTGCTCGCCGTACCCTTGAGCCGCAGCAGCCCGCGGCAAGGTCGATATGGTGGATTGTTCGTGGGCGTCTTGCTCTACGTGACTTACGTTAATTTGTTAGCCGCCGCGCGTGTCTGGCTTGAGCGAGGCCAGGTCCCGGAATTCTTGGGTTTGTGGTGGGTGCATGGTCTGTTCGCCTGTTTGGCTCTATTCATGCTAGCGAGGCAACAGGGAATGATGCGACCGCGTCGCTACCGGAAATCGCCGGCTGTCGCATGAGAATTGTCCGGCGCTATCTGTTCCGCAGCATTTTGGCCAGCCTTGGTTTGGTTTTGGCTGTCTTGTTGTCTCTGGGCGTATTTATCGAATTCATCGGCCAATTAGACGACACGGGCGTTGGCGATTACGGGATTGTTCAGGCGTTCTTTTTCGCGCTGCTAAAGATGCCAGCAATGGCGTTTGGCATGTTGCCCATGGCGACGCTCTTGGGATCCTTGCTGGGATTGGGTGCCTTGGCGAGTAGCAGCGAGTTCATCGTCTTGCGGGCCGCGGGAATATCCACGGCCAGGATCGCGGCAGCCGTGGCGGCCACGGGCATGGGCTTGGCACTCTTCGCCTTGCTATTGGGTGAGTTTATTGCGCCGCCCCTGGATAATTATGCGCGGCAATTTCGCACCCTGGTTAAGCACGGCCAGGCCGGCATTCGCGCCGCGAATGCTGTGTGGGTGCGCGACGGAGACACGGTTATTCGCCTCGGGCCGCAAGGCGAAGATTTTAGCTACGGTGGTGTCTACATGTTTAGATTGGACGGTGCTCGTCTGGTTTCCATGGCGCGTTCAGATTCTGCGGAAATCGACGAATCCGATCAATGGGTGTTGAACAACTACCGCGAGACAAAGTTTGGTGACGACAGTTTAGAGATTGCGCAGAGCGGCCGGGCTATTCAACCTTACAGCCTCAATGCGGAAGTTTTAGGGCTCATGGTCGTGCGACCCTCGAGTCTTACCGGGCAGGGGCTATATCGCTACATAAAGTATTTACGTAGCAATGAACTTGATTCGACCCGCTACGAGGTCGCATTTTGGGGTCGCATTGCCTCCGCGGTGTCTGTCGTCCCGATGTGTCTGTTGGCTTTGCCGTTCGCATTTCGCAGTTTGCGGTCTAACAGTACCGGATCGCGCTTGGTGATCGGCGTGATCATCGGTCTGATTTATTTCCTATTCAGTGAGACCTTGTCCGACGGGGGTGCAGTTTATCAGTTACCCCCTGTGCTGGTGGCGTGGGCGCCAACCCTGTTGTTAAGCCTAGCGGTGTATGTATTGCTAAGACGTGTTGGCTAGGACGGGCGGAAATCGCCCTTGGGTAAGAGCACCACGCGAGAATTACTTAGCCGGTCATGCCAAGCTAGATGTTCGCGGTCAAAGATCAGCCAAAGTAGGCCTAGGCCGAAAGGTAACCAGGCGACCCAAGCGGCCGCAAACCGCAACAGCGCCTGGGGCCAGCCGAGCAAATCTCCGGCCGGCGTTTGTACCCGCAAGCGCCATGCCTGCATCCCGAGGGTTTGCCCGCCGCGAGTCCAAAATCCTACGAAAAATAGTGTAAGGATTAGCAACAAGGCCAATTGGTAAGCCAAACTGCCCGGAGGTATCGCTTCGCCATCACGGGCCATCACAAAGAAAAGGCTGGTCAGCATCAGTACACCGCCCAGCAGCAAAGCGTCGTAAACCGCTGCGGCGAGGCGTCGCATGAGACCGGCTGTCGGTGCTTGTTTCAAGGCTACTGGCGTCGCTCGGTGAGAAGAATGGCGCTCCCTACGAGAATCGAACTCGTGTTTCAGCCTTGAGAGGGCCGCGTCCTAACCGCTAGACGAAGGGAGCCATCGGAGTTGTTCGCTACCCGATTCGGCAGGGGCTGCTATTATAGTGAGCCAGGTCGCCCTCACAAGCGACATAATTTTGCCGCTGCCAGGAAGGTTCCCATCGGCTCACCCTTGATTATTCAACGGCCTGACCATTGCGTGTCTAGGGCCAATATCTCTAAGAGTGCTCTTAAAGTCCTGTATCGCCTAAAAGATGCGGGTTATGCCGCGTTCTTGGTGGGGGGCGGCGTGCGTGATCTGCTATTGGGCTTTGCGCCGAAGGATTTTGATATCGCCACCGACGCACGCCCCGAGGAAGTTCGTGCCTTGTTTTCTAATAGCCGGCTAATCGGCCGGCGGTTTCGATTGGCCCATGTGCGCTTTGGCCGCGAAATTATAGAAGTGGCCACCTTTCGCGGCGCGGGCCAGGAGGAGGGGGATAACCGGCAGGTCGTTGATGAATCGGGACGTATCTTGTCCGACAATGTCTGGGGCAGCATTGAGGAAGATGCGCGGCGTCGAGATTTTACGATCAATGCCTTGTACTACAACATTGCCGACTATTCGATTTGGGATTTCACCCAGGGCGTGCAAGATATCTACGATCGATGCATGCGGGTCATTGGTGACCCCGTTAGTCGTTATCGTGAAGATCCAGTGCGGATGCTCCGTGCCGCACGATTATCCGCGAAGCTCAACTTAGCTATCCATCATGACTCCGCGGAACCTATTCCCAAATTGGCACATTTGCTTAATGATGTTCCGCCCGCGCGCTTGTTCGATGAGTTTCTGAAGCTATTTCAGACGGGTCATGCCCGGGCCAGTTATCACAAATTGCGCGAGCTGGGCTTGTTCGAGCATATGTTTCCCGCCTCGGCGGCTTGCCTCGCAGCTACTGACGATGTGGCCTATGCGAAACTCCTCGATCTAGCATTTGCCAACACAGATCGTCGCGTGGCCGAAGACCGGTCAATTACGCCCATGTTTCTTTTCGCGGTTTTGCTATGGCGTCCCGTGCAGCATCGACAAGCACAAATTCAAGCGGCGGAGGAGTGTACGCCCAACCAAGCTCTCGTGATGGCCTCGGCGCAGATTAGTGCTGAGCAATGTCAACGCACTGCCTTACCGCGCAGGTTTAGCTTACCGATGCGCGACATGTTGTATTTGCAACTTCGCCTAGAAAATCGCGGCGGACGCCGGGCGAAGGCCTTACCGCAGCACAAGCGTTTTCGTGCTGCCTACGATCTGCTCGCTATGCGGGCCGAAGCGGGTGAAGTCGAGACTGAGTTAGTGGATTTCTGGACTGCTAGGCAGTCCGGCGCCGTTCCCGATGCGCCGCCCAAGGAGCGCCCGCGTAGGCGCCGTCGGCGGCGGTCACCGGGGCGGTCACGCTCCTCCAGACCCGCACCCTGAATCGGGCCAATGACCCGGCGAGTCTGGCAGTCGGTTTGGGTTGGTCTCGGCAGCAATTTGGGCGATCCCCTTGCCCATTTGCGCGCGGCCATCGAGGGGCTGAAGAATATTCCCGATACTCGTTTACTGATGACCTCGGCTTGGTATCGCAATCCGCCGATGGGACCCGTTTCTCAACCAGACTACATTAATTCGGTTGCCGGTCTGTTAACGGTGCTCAGCGCTCGGCAGTTACTCTTAGAATTGCAAGCCTTGGAGCGAGCGGCGGGCCGAGATCGAGCCAAGTCTGAGCCCTGGGGAGCGCGGGAGCTTGACCTCGACATATTGAGCTATGGGCAACAAAGGGTCGACGAGCCCGGACTCACGATTCCTCATCCGGGCATTGCCGAGCGAAATTTTGTATTGTTCCCATTGATTGATACTGCACCCGGCCTTTTGATACCCGGCGTGGCTCCTTTGGGTCAGCTGGTAAAGTTGCACGATAGAAGTACAGTTCAGCGCCTAGACGAATAGGCCTACGGGCCGGCCGATAACAACTAGAACGAAAAGCATGTCCGAGTCTCGTTACATTGCCATTGAAGGGCCCATTGGCGTGGGCAAAACTAGTTTGGCCAAACGTCTGGCGTCCAGCCTAGATTCAGAACTCTTGTTGGAAGAGGCAGCGGCCAACCCGTTTCTCGAGCGTTTCTATCAGGATCAGCGTTCGGCCGCTTTGCCAACCCAGCTGTTCTTCTTGTTTCAGCGGGTTCGGCAAGTAGACCAGTTGCGGCAGGCAGATATCTTTAGCGACACACGCATTGCCGATTTCATGCTCGAAAAAGATCGCCTATTCGCGGGCATCAATCTCGATCGGGATGAATTGAATCTTTATGATCAGGTCTATCAGTCATTGAACGTAGATGTGCCGACGCCGGACTTGGTGGTCTACCTGCAAGCACCCGTCGACACCTTGCTGTTTCGAATCGCCCGGCGGGGCATTGACTATGAACAGCGCATTGGCCGCCGCTACCTCGAAAAACTAGCCGAATCTTATGCACGGTTTTTTCATGACTATGATGATTCTCCTTTGTTAATTGTTAATGCCGCGGCCATTGATCCGGTAAGCAATGAACTGCATTACCAGATGTTGCTGGATGAGATTTGCAGAATTCGCAGTGGTCGGCACTTCTTCAATCCTGTTTTGTCGGCACTGGCCTAAGGGCGACGGGAGTTCGATCTATGTACAAGCAATTGCAACAGCGGGGCATGGCAAAGCCGCCCGTCAACGTATCCACCTTGGCTGGCATGAAGGCTGAAGCTGAACCCATCGCTTGTTTGACAGCCTATGACGCCAGCTTTGCTCAACTTGTGGATGAAGCCGGTACGGACTTGGTCTTGGTTGGTGACAGCCTGGGTATGGTCATTCAGGGGCATGACACCACAGTGCCGGTTACCGTGGATGACATTATTTACCATTCACGGAGTGTTGCCCGGGGTTTGCGTCGTGCCTTTCTGGTCGCAGATATGCCCTTCATGAGTTATAGCAACGAAAATCAAGCGCTGGAAAACGCGGTGCGCTTGATGCAGTTGGGCGGCGCGATGATGGTAAAACTGGAGGGCGGGGCGAGTCAGGTCAGCATAGTCCGGCATTTGACCGACCACGATATTCCCGTCTGCGCGCATTTAGGATTGCGGCCGCAGTCGGTACATAAGATCGGTGGATTCAAAGTGCAGGGCCGCGATACCGAACAAGCCAAACGCATGGTCGAAGATGCCCTTGCCTTGCAGGATGTGGGCGCGGATATCGTATTACTCGAATGTGTGCCCAGCGAGTTGGGCGCGGCGGTACGAGACGCTGTGGATGTGCCCGTGATTGGGATTGGTGCTGGACCCTCCGTCGACGGACAGATACTGGTTTTGTACGACGTATTGGGCATTACTCAGGGCCCCATGCCACGGTTTGTGCAAAACTTTTTGCCGGGCAGGAGTTCCGCGCGGGATGCTTGTGAAGCTTTTGTCGAGGCCGTTAAAAAGCGCGAATACCCAGCGCCCGAGCATTGCTTTTCCTAAGTCGGGGCAGCATCGAATCCATGAGGACCATTTGTAAGGTCGAAGAAGTTCGGCGCCGAGTTTCTCAATGGCAGAGGGCGGGCGAGCGGGTTGCCTTGGTTCCCACTATGGGAAATTTGCACCAAGGGCATATGAGTTTGGTTGATCTAGCGCGTGGGCAAGCTGATCGCGTGGTTGTGAGCTTGTTCGTGAATCCCTCCCAGTTCGGTCCCAAGGAGGATTTCACCGCTTACCCGCGGACCTTGGATGAAGATCGCGAGCGTCTTCGCGGCGCTACGACAGATTTGTTGTTTGTGCCCGATGAGCAAGAGATGTACCCCTTCGGTGTCGAATCGATGACCAAGGTCTCGGTGCCCGGACTGTCAGAAATTCTCTGTGGCGCATCCAGGCCCGGGCATTTTGACGGCGTGACCGCGGTGGTTTGTCGGTTGATCAATATTGTGCAACCGCAACTTGCTGTGTTTGGTCAGAAGGACTATCAACAGCTAAAAATCATTCAGCGCATGATTGCCGACTTGCACTTAGCTACGGATATTGTCTCGGGGCCGACCCAGCGTGAAGATGATGGCTTGGCCATGAGTTCGCGCAACCAGTACCTTAACGAGACTCAAAGGGCTTCGGCGGCGCAAATCTACGCATCGCTGAAGGCTTGCGCTGCGCGCATCGTAGCTGGCGAGCGTGAGTATTCGATTCTGGAAGAGGCCGGTTGCGCCCAGTTGCGCGCCGCGGATCTCACGCCGGACTATTTCGCCGTGCGCGTTGCCGATGACTTGTCACTGCCCGGTCCAAATACGGGTGACTTCGTGATCCTAGCCGCGGCACAGTGCGGGCCGGCCCGACTGATCGACAATTTAACAATTGTCAATTTAGGCTAATAATATATTTTTCAAATAGTTAAGCGATTCTATTAGAAACTGGAACAGTTAGGAATTGAGCTGGGACTTAGCTACAATATGTTATGTCTAGTTTTGGTAATTGATCGACGGAGTAAGGGCTTTGAAAACCATAAGAAAGGTCGGTTTGGGGGTAGTCCTGAGCTTGGTGGCCAGCAGCGTGATGGCGGGACCAATGAGCTACAACGTGAGTTGGAGTGGGTCCAATGGCTATAGCCTCGCCGGCATGTTCAGTTATCAGGATGACGGACAGCGCCGCGTGCGGGTGGGCGATTTGCTCAGCTTCATGATTGAAGGCTTCAAGAATGGAAATTCCATGGGCGTTTGGAGCGGCCAGCCGGACTTCTTCCTGTTTAAGCCCAGCGATCTACGCGTTACTAGCCTAGGGCAGAACTGGAACCTGGGTGGAGACGGTGTCGGTTTTGGCTGCCTTTTCACCGGCTGTGGCCTCAGCAAAGACGGTTCCATCAAGTGGAAGAGCGTATCGCTCTTTTCCAAAATCGGTGTCACGCCGAAATCGGTTGCGCTGAGTGAGCCTGCGGGTCTAGCCCTAATACTTGCTGGCTTGGCTGCCTTTGGTCTGCGACGCTGGGTTGCGGTGCCACGTTAACGAGCAAGCTACGGTAATTATCAAAAAGCCCCGTCGTTCAACGGGGCTTTTTTTATGCCTTGATTCCGGTGCGACTTAGTCGACTTGCGTGGCTGATCGCTTCGCTTCGTGGCGAGCGGATTCTTGCTGCGCTAAAGCCCACCGAACGTGTTCACGCACCATGGGCGAGGGGTGATCAGCCCGCGCCCGCAGAGCGCTTCGAATCGCCTCGCTAGGCGTAGCGTTGCCGAGTGCGACGGCAATATTGCGCAGCCAGCCGTCAAAGCCGGGGCGACGCAGGGCGCTACCTTGAGTTTTTTCTTGCCAAACTTCTTGAGTCCAAGCAAAGAGTTCAGTCAGTTCTACATCATCCAGACCATGTCGAGCTTGAAAATCACCTTCGCAAGTTTTTTTGGCGAATTTATTCCAGGGACAAAATAGCTGGCAATCATCACAGCCGAAAATTCGATTGCCGATGGCCGAACGCAGTGCTACCGGGATGCTGCCTTTGAGTTCGATGGTCAGATAGGAGATGCAGCGCCGAGCATCCAGTTGATAGGGCGCCACAATGGCCTGGGTCGGACAAACATCAAGACAAGTCCGACAGCTGCCGCAGTGGTCCACTGTGGGGTCGTCCGCAGGTAAGGACAAATTTGTGTATAGCGTGCCGAGTAGAAAAAACGACCCGGCCGACTTGTTGATGAGATTGGTGTGTTTGCCTTGCCAGCCCAAACCGGCACGGGCGGCCAAGGGCTTTTCCATGACCGGTGCACTGTCCACGAAGGCGCGATAACCGAAGGGACCAATTTGCGCTTCAATAAGGCTGGCCAGTTGTTGCACTCGGCGCCGCATGAGCTTGTGATAGTCGCGGCCCAACGCGTAGCGAGCGATATAAGCACGGCTGTTGCGATTCAGTTGTTGGCTGGCAGCACGGACATTCTCGGGCAGATGATCCATGCGCAGCATGATGATGCTACGGGTACCGGGTACCAGTTGGGTAGGTCGAGTGCGGCGCCTACCGTGCTTGGCGAGGTATTCCATTTCGCCGTGAAAGTTCCGTGCAAGCCAGGCTTCTAGTTGCTGCTCCACGTCGCCTAGGCCGGTACCGGCGATACCCAGCGCCTGAAAGCCTAGGTCGGCCGCCCAATCGCGCATTTTGTTTACCAGTGTTTGACTTTCCTGCATGAAATTATCTAAAGCAGTCGACGGGCGGCCCAGTATAATTCTTGAATGTCATCCGGTTTGAAGTACCTATTCAGTTGCAGTGAGGTCCGTGCCATGGACCAGGCAAGCATCTCTGAGCATGGGGTTCCCGGCTACTCCCTCATGCAGCGCGCCGGAAGATTTGCGTTTGAGGCAGCTTACGAGCGTTGGCCGGCGGCAAAAACTTGGTTGGTGCTTTGTGGCGCGGGCAACAATGCGGGTGACGGTTACGTGATCGCGACATTGGCCCGGGCCGCGGGCTTAGCGGTTGATCTCGTCGCCATTAAGCCCCCGCAATCCTTGGGCGGTGACGCGGCCTCCGCATGGCGCGATTTTCACCGGGCTGGTGGTGAGGTAAAGGAATTTGACGGCAGCTTGTGCGATTCGGCGGATGTGATCGTGGATGCTTTGCTAGGTACGGGACTTGACCGTGCCGTTGCCGGCGCTTACCAGGACGCCGTTGAGGCGGTGAATGCCAGCAAAGCGAAAGTCGTGGCCGTGGATGTACCCAGTGGCATCAATGGCGATACCGGCGCAGTGATGGGGGCAGCGGTACAGGCTGATCTCACCGCCAGTTTCGTGGGCCGCAAGCAGGGGCTCTATTTGGGTTCAGGCCCTGACTATTGCGGCCATGTCGTTTTTTCCGATCTCGATATTCCGGTCGCCGTACGTAAGCAGGCGAAAGCGACTCTGGCCATCTACCATGAGGATCAGTTGTGTCGCTTGTTAAGAGCGCGGCCGGCTACCGCCCACAAAGGCCTGTATGGTCATGTCCTCGTGATTGGTGGCAATCGAGGTATGCCGGGTGCCGTGCGTCTCGCGGGCGAAGCGGCGCTGCGCGGCGGGGCTGGCTTGGTGACCGTTGCAACGCGACCCGAGAACATCGCGGCGGTGGTGGGGCAGCGTCCGGAACTCATGTGCGTGGGTATCGAGCAGCTTGATGACCTTGATCCGGTGCTCGCAAAAGCCACGGTCTTGGCTTTGGGTCCGGGATTGGGTTGCGATGATTGGGCCATGGCCCTGTTGAATCGTGTACTGCCCGTTCCAGTCCCCAAGGTACTCGACGCCGACGCCTTGAATCTTTTAGCCGATGAGCCCCGCCGTCAGAACGACTGGATTCTCACCCCCCACCCAGGCGAGGCTGCTCGTTTGCTCGGCAAAGAAACCGCTGAGCTGCAAGCTGATCGTTTGGCCGGCCTGCAGGAATTGGTGGATCGTTATGGCGGTACCGTCGTCCTAAAAGGCCGGGGCAGCCTTATCGGTGACCGGCAAACGCTGCCTTGGTTGATCGACGCCGGTAACCCCGGGATGGCCGTCGCCGGTATGGGTGACGTGCTGACGGGATTGGCGGCGGGTCTATGGGCGCAATTTCCGGAGCAGCCTTTGGATTGTGCCGCCGCGGCCGCGTTTGTTCACGCCCGCGCCGGAGACGCGGCCGCCGCCCAGGGTGAGCGAGGCCTAATCCCCACGGATCTCCTGGCGCAGTTAAGACCATGTCTAAATCCGCGGGTATAGATCTGCCCAATGCTGACGCGACGACCGCCCTGGGCGCGCGCTTGGCAAGTATTCTTGAGCCCGGGTTGGCCTCCGGTGTTTCTGTCTGGCTACAGGGCGAGTTGGGGGCTGGTAAAACAAGCTTGGTGCGGGGGTTATTGAGAAGCCTGGGTCACTCCGGCCGAGTGCCCAGTCCAAGCTATACCTTGATTGAACCCTACGACCTAGCCTGTGGGCGCGTTTATCACGTGGATCTCTACCGGCTTCGATCGCCGCAAGAGGCCTACGAGCTGGGGCTCGCTGAATTGCCCGCGCCGGGCGAATTGCTGGTGATCGAATGGCCAGAAAAGGCTGCTGAGGCCTTGGCGCCGCCCGATTTGCAGCTCACTCTAAGCCTGGCGCCGCCAGGACGACGGGCCGAGTGGTGTGCGGCCCGGCCAGCGTTTCGCAAGGCCCTGTCAAGCTGGGGTAGGCTGCAGCCTTCAGGGCTCTTGTAGAAATAAATTCTATCTATATAATTTTGATAAAGAAAAGGAAACTAAGCTGCTAATTTCTGAGCAGTTTTGGGCCATGGCCGGAGTTCTTGAGGGGCATGTCAATCCAGCGTCTTCTTGTAGGGATCACGATACTGCTCGGCTGCGTCGGGGTGCAAGCTGCCGCGGTGAGTATCGACAATGTGCGTATTGCCGCTAAGGATTCACAGACGCGGGTTGCTCTGGACTTAAGCGGGAGCGTTGAGCACAAAGTTTTTTCCTTGCCGCCTGCGGCAGGGAAACCATCCCGGGTCGTCATAGATATTAAAAGCGCGCGCATCGCGCCAAAAGTACTGCCTTTCCCGTCAGGACGGGGTGCAGTTACTCGAATTCGTGGCGCCAATCGACCCGATGGCTCGGTGCGCATAGTTCTGGATCTTCAGCATGCGGCCCAGTCGCGAAGCTTCATGCTTGCGCCCAACGCTGATCGCGGTGATCGATTAGTGGTCGATTTGGAAAGGGACCCGGCGGGAACGTCTGCGAACACATCGCGTTCGTCGCCCCCGGCGGCCCCCACAAAATCCGAACCCGTAGGTCAGCGGGATTTGGTGATAGCCGTGGACGCCGGCCATGGTGGCAAGGATCCCGGTGCCCGTGGTCCCAAGGGCACGCGTGAGAAAGACGTCGTGATGCAAATTGCCCGGCGCCTGGCCGCCGAAATTGATGCTGAATCGGGAATGCGCGCTTTCATGACCCGTAAGGGTGATGAATTTGTCACCTTGCGCAGCCGAATGGAGCGCTCGCGTGCGGCGGCCGCCGATTTGTTTGTGTCTATCCATGCCGATGCTTTTCGAGATCGGCGTGTCCGGGGCACCACGGTCTATGTGCTTTCAGACAAGGGCGCATCCGATGAAGCTTCGCGGCGTTTGGCCGAACGAGAAAATGCCGCGGATTTGATTGGTGGCGTCAGCCTCACCGACAAGGACCCGACCCTGGCATCGGTGCTCTTGGATCTGTCACAAAATGCGTCATTGAGCAGCAGTATTGACGTTGGCGATGAAATTCTGGACGAGCTTGGCGCGTTTGCTAAATTGCGCAAGCGCCAGGTTCAGCAGGCACCGTTTTTGGTCTTGAAGTCGCCGGATGTGCCCTCAGTACTGATCGAAACGGCGTTCATTTCCAACCCCCAGGACGAAAGTAATCTCAACAGCACCGGCTACCAAAAACGCCTCGCCACCGCCATTCTTGCTGGCGTCCGGAACTATTTTTATACCAATCCGCCCCCTGGTACCCGCGTTGCGCAACTGGCGAAGGCCGGTGCGCCGGCGCCACGCGAGTACGTCATCCGGCGGGGCGACACCCTCAGCGAAATCGCAACACGTTATAAGGTCAGTTTACGAAATATTCGCGCAGTCAATAAGTTGCGCAATGACCGTATTGTTGTCGGTCAAGTGCTACGGATTCCCGGGCCAACCGACACCTAGGCATCGACGAGGTCCCGCTACTGGTAATCAATCGGCTTCGGTGGTCGGGGCTGCGCAGGCTGCTTTCTCCCAGCGACGGATGACACTAAGCTAGAGTCCCTCTCGCTTGCGGGTCAGATAACAGTCATGCCTATTCGTCAATTGCCACCCCAATTGATCAATCAGATCGCGGCGGGCGAGGTCGTTGAGCGGCCTGCTTCGGTGGTCAAGGAGTTGGTCGAGAACAGTCTCGATGCTGGGGCCCGGCGTATCGACGTTGAGCTACAGTCCGGCGGGCTTAAGCTGTGTCGCGTGACTGACGATGGCTTGGGTATCGAAAAGGGCGAACTAAACCTGGCCTTGGCAAGACATGCAACTAGCAAGATGTCGAGTCTGACGGACCTGGAGCATATCGCATCCCTAGGTTTCCGCGGCGAGGCGCTGCCGAGCATCGCGTCAGTGTCGAGCCTGCGTCTGGTGTCTCGTCATCGATCCAGCGATGAGGCTTGGGCCGTTGAGGTGGCAAACGGTGAGACCGCGGTGGCGCAACCCGCCGCTCATCCTCA
Organism: Gammaproteobacteria bacterium; assembly: GCA_965221985.1. Classification (GTDB taxonomy): domain Bacteria; phylum Pseudomonadota; class Gammaproteobacteria; order Steroidobacterales; genus J054. Next base: position 3,117,409 of record OZ244928.1, on the reverse strand, counting down.
GGGTACGAGCGTCGAGGTTCGGGATCTGTTTTTTAATGTACCCGCGCGCCGCCGCTTCATGAAGACTGAACGCACGGAATTCGCGCATGTGCGCCGTATCCTTGAAAGAATCGCCTTAAGCCGGTTCGGAACCGCGGTTCGCTTAACGCACAATCAGCGAACAATTCTGGATTTGCCGGTTGCAGATACGCCTCAAGAGCAAGAGCGGCGAATCGCAAAACTTTGCGGTGATCCTTTCCTGGAGCACGCCTTGCGGATTGAACACGTAGCCGACGGTATGCGTCTATGGGGCTGGATCGCGAGACCAACTTTTTCTCGCAGCCAAGCCGATTTGCAGCATGTGTTACTGAATGGTCGCGTGGTTCGCGACAAGGTAGTTGCGAGTGCGGTGCGTCGTGGCTACGCTGATGTGCTTTTTCATGGCCGCTTCCCGGCCTATGTGCTTTATCTAGAAATGGATCCGGAGCTTGTGGACGTGAATGCCCATCCGGCCAAGCAAGAGCTGCGCTTTCGGGATAGCCGGCCGGTGCATGATTTTATCCGGCGCAGTGTTGAGTCTGCCCTTGCCGAAACCCAGGCAGGTGCTGAATCCTCTCCACCGGCTGAATTTAATCGTCGGGTTATCTCAGGCCCTGCAAGACCCCAGCAGCCCGGCTTGGGCTTGCGTTCTTCCTCGCCCGCCGCAATTCGGGAGTCGCTAGCCACGTATGGCGCCTTATCCGCACGGCCGCAGAATCCCGTTGCGGATCCCTCGGCGGAAGTCCCGCCACTGGGTTTCGCCTTGGCGCAGCTGCACGGCATTTACATACTGGCGCAAAATGAAGCAGGTTTGATTATTGTCGATGCTCACGCCGCGCACGAGCGGATTACCTATGAAAAGCTGAAAACGGAATATTCACGCGGTAGTTTGCAAGCCCAACCGCTGCTGGTGCCCCTGCGCGTGTCCGTGAGTGGAGCAGAGGCGGATGTTCTCGAAGGTGAACAGGCCTGCTTGGATCGTTTGGGCCTATCGATAAGCCGCACGGGCCCCGAGACGGTAACGGTTCGCGCGGTACCGGCGATACTACGCGACGGAGATACCGACGCACTGTTGCGCGATCTCATTGCGGACTTACGCACAGGTGCAGGAGAGGGGCGGCTCGAGCAGCGGGTGGATGAGATGCTTGCCAGTATGGCTTGCCATGGGTCAGTGCGCGCGAACCGTGTCCTCGGCGTTCCTGAAATGAATGCGATTTTGCGTGATATGGAAACCACGCAGCGCAGTGATCAATGCAACCATGGCCGACCAACTTGGTCGGCACTGAGCCTGCAGGATTTGGATCGACTGTTTGCTCGCGGTAGATGATAAAAATTCGACAGCCATGAACAGCAGCGGGCCGGTATTGTGTATAGCTGGTCCCACGGCGGCGGGCAAAACCGATCTTGCCATTGCTCTGGCCGCGTCTTTCGAAGTCGACATTGTTAGCGTTGACTCGGCGATGGTTTATCGCGGACTTGACATTGGCACGGCGAAACCCAGTGTTCAGCTGCTCGAGGATGTGCCCCATGCATTGATCGACATTCGTGAGCCCTGGGAAAATTATTCTGCGGGTGATTTCTGCCAAGATGCAACGGCACTGATTCAAGCCAGTCTCAGTGCAAATCGGCTCCCACTGCTCGTCGGTGGCACGCTGTTGTATTTTCGGTCATTGCAACGGGGTCTGGCGCGCTTGCCCGCGGCGAACTTGGCGGTTCGTGAAATGCTCGATGAGGAGGCCGCAGGATTGGGTTGGCCCGCGATGCATGCGGCGTTGGTCAAAATTGATCCGCGGGCCGCGGCCCGCATCGATCCCAACGACCGGCAGCGCATTCAACGCGCTCTAGAAGTCCATCGGCTGACCGGCATTTGCATTTCGGAGCTTCAGGCCCGCTCGACGCAGCAGCCCGCTTTCGAGTTTGCTTCCATTGCTTTAGTGCCGGCAGACCGAGCGGTGCTGAATGCGCGGATTGAATCGCGTTTCGACAGGATGATGGAGGCAGGCTTCCTAGACGAGGTCAAAACCCTGCGCCGACTACCCAAAATGCATGCGGGCCTGTCGTCCGCCAAAGCCGTTGGCTATCGGCAGCTGTGGCAGTATCTGGACGGCCGCTGCGACTTAGCGCGGGCCCGCGAGGACGCTGTACTCGCCACGCGCCGCTATGCCAAGCGTCAATTGACGTGGCTACGCGGCGAGCCCAGTTTTAGGCGGGTCGACTGCTTACGGGCGGATGGTATTGATCAAGTGGTTGCAATCCTCCGAGAAGCAGGTGTGGCGGGTGCATTATGACGGTTTAGCCGCTAGAATCGCCGGCATGGGGTGGTTTTGGTCCGCAGCCTGTGCGCTTAGACTTGGACTAGAAGTCACGGCTGATAAGAACTAATAACAATCTGGAGTCGATTAATGGGCAAAGGTCAAGTTTTGCAGGACCCGTTCCTGAATGCCTTGCGCAAGGAAAAAGTGCCGGTGTCGATATATCTCGTCAACGGGATCAAGTTGCAGGGCACGGTTGATTCCTTCGATCAATTCGTGGTCTTGCTGAAAAACAGCGTCAGCCAAATGGTCTACAAGCATGCAATTTCTACCGTTGTGCCATCGCGCAATGTGCAGATTTCAAGCGGAGAAGAGGACGACGACTAAGCGACGTCCCTGCTGCTGGTTCGCGCCGCTAGCTGCTTTGCGGTTGGAGTCATTGCTTGTTTGAACGTCCGCGGCGCGGTGAACGCGCCATCATCGTTAATATCGGGCTAGGTGTACCGCCAGATCCCGGACATCAAAGTGAGTTTGCGGCGCTGGTCGCGGCGGCCGGCGCTGAGCTGGTCGGTCAATTGACGGCACGCCTGCGTAGCCCGAATCCGCGCCATATGTTGGGTAAGGGGAAGTTGGCCGAACTGGGCCAGCTAGTCGAGGAGTTATCCGCTACGCTGGTGCTCCTCGACCACCCCGTGACGCCCGTTCAAGAACGAAACCTCGAAAAAATTCTTTGCCGACGTGTCGTCGATCGCACGGGGTTGATTCTGGATATTTTTGCCTTACGCGCGCGTACCTTCGAAGGTAAGTTGCAGGTCGAGCTTGCCCAGTTGAGGCATTTGTCCACGCGCTTGGTTCGAGGTTGGACGCACTTGGAGCGGCAAAAGGGCGGGATTGGCCTGCGCGGGCCCGGTGAGAAACAGTTGGAGACTGACCGACGTTTGTTGGGTCAAAGAATTAAGCAGCTGCAAAGCCGGTTGGGACGGTTGGCGCAACGACGGGAGCTGGCTCGAGCGCGGCGACGCAAACAGGATGCGGCAACCGTTTCCTTGGTGGGCTATACGAACACCGGCAAATCGACCTTGTTTAATCGCCTGACAGCAGCCGATGTGTTGGTCAAGGACCAATTGTTCGCGACCCTGGATCCGAGTTTGCGGCGTTTGGAGCTGCCTGGGGGTGGTCAGTGCGTTTTGGCGGATACCGTGGGCTTTGTTCGGGATCTGCCCCACGAATTGGTGGCGGCATTTCGGTCAACCCTTGAAGAAAGCCGCGGTGCCCGGCTGTTGCTGCATGTGGTGGATGCCAGCGATCCTGAGCATAGTCAGCGCATCGATGATGTAGACAACGTGCTGCGGCAGATCGGGGCTGATCATTTGCCTATGGTTAAGGTCTACAACAAGACTGATATACTTGGAATACCCCCGCGAGTTGATCGAAGTGAAACCGGGATGCCGCGGCGGATATGGCTTTCGGCCGCGACTGGCGAAGGCGTCGAGTCTTTGTTGGAATTCATTGCCCAGTTTCTGTATCAAGATCGGGTGCGGGGCACGGTGCGGCTGGATTTAAGTCAGGGTCGTCTGCGGGCCTTACTTTACAGCCAGGCGCAGGTGCTTGATGAGCGCGACTTGGGCGACGCGGGTTGGGAAATGGATGTTGAGCTAGACCGACGCGGCTATGAAAATTTACAACGCGATGAAGATTTGTGCCTGGGCAGTCCAGATTCGGACGAGCGCCAGGCGCCTTGGCATTAAAGAATACGCAAACTGATGGCGACAAAAATGGCCTGGAATGAATCCGGCAACGGAAAAAACCCTTGGGATCGCGGCCGCGGTGACGGTCCACCCGACCTAGACAAGATCGTTCGTGATTGGCAGCGGCGATTGAGTTCGCTCTTCGGCGGCGGTGGCCGAGGCGGAAGCGGTGACGGCGTGCGCGGTGGCGGTCCAATGATCGCCGGCCTGTTGTTCTTGCTATTGATCGCCTGGGGTCTGACGGGTTTTTATCGCATCAACGATGCGGAGCGTGGCGTCGTTTTGCGCTTTGGTGAATATCAAACAACTACCCAGCCGGGACTGCGGTGGAGAATTCCTTGGCCCGTTGACACGGTCGAGAAAGTAAACATCAATCAAATTACGCCGTTTAGCAAGAACACGAGCATGCTCACAGCTGATGAGAACATAGTGATTGTCGATTTGGTCGTGCAGTACCAACGCACCGATCCGGTGGCGTATTCGTTCAATGTGCGTGATCCGGAAGCTACGCTAAGTGATGTTAGTGAAAGCGCCATTCGCGAAGTCGTGGGTAAAAATTCCGCAGATTTTGTACTGTTAGAGGGTCGCGCGGAGATTGCTGCGTTGACCCAAACTCTGATCCAGGAGGCTCTGGATGAATATGGCGCGGGTATCAGTGTTACCAAGGTAAATTTGCAGGACACGAATTTTCCGAAAGAGGTGGAAGCGGCGGTCCAAGATGCCATCAAGGCGCGCGAAGATCGCGAGCGCTTAGCCTTCGAAGCGCAGTCTTATGCCAATGACATCCTGCCTAAAGCACGTGGTGAGGCCGTGCGGCGACTGCAAGATGCCGAGGCCTATCAAGCGCGCGTCATTGCCGACGCAGAAGGTGAGGCATCGAGGTTTGAACAGTTGCTGGTGGAGTACGAACGGGCACCAAAGGTGACCCGCGAACGTTTATATTTGGAAACCATGGAAGAAGTTTTCGGTAACTCCAATAAGGTGCTTTTGGATGCTAAAGGTAGCGGCAATTTGATGTACTTGCCCATCGACAAGATTCTGGAGCAAGGTGCCAATGCGCGGCGTGCATCGCCGTCGGATAGCCGCAGTATGTCGGGGTCTAACTCTGACCAGTCTCAGGATAATTTGCGCATGCAACAAGATGGTCGTCGTACGCGGGGGAGTCGATAATGCTGCAGCGACTATCAGTGTTTTTGGTACTTGCAGGTCTGGTTGCGCTGAGCATGGCAGTCTATACCGTAGATGAACGCGAACACGCTATTAAGTTTCAATTTAACAAGATTGTTGCATCGGATATTCCGCCTGGGATCCATTTGAAGCTGCCCATTGCTGAAACGGTAAAGTTCTATCCAAATCGAATTTTGACCATTAACAATCCAAAGGAATTGTTCCTGACTTTTGAGAAAAAGAACCTCTTCGTTGATTTTTTCGTGAAGTGGCGGATCAGCGATGTCGCCGAGTACTATCGCGTCACCAACGGTGAAGAATTACAGGCTGCTCAACGCTTATTAGAAATCGTTAAAGATGGTATTCGTGCGGAATTTGCCAAGCGGACGGTACCGGAGGTTGTGACGGCCGAACGCCGCGAAATTATGGATGAAATGTTGACCAATGCGCGCCGAGATGCCGGTCGTTTTGGTATTGAACTGGTTGATATTCGCGTTAAGCGCATCGAGTTTTCTGATGAGGTCAGTGAGTCCGTCTACAATCGTATGCGCCAAGAACGCGCGCGCACGGCTTCCGAGCTACGCGCTGAAGGCGCTGAAAATGCCGAGCAAATAAGAGCAGATGCAGATCGTCAGCGAACAATCTTACTGGCTGAAGCTTATCGTGATGCCGAGAAGTTGCGTGGCCAAGGCGATGCAAAAGCCGCCGATACTTACGCGCTCGCCTACGGTAAAAATGAAGAGTTCTTCAACTTTTATCGCAGTATGCAGGCTTATCGCCGTGCCGTTGGCCGTGAGCAAGACTTGCTGGTGCTCGATGCTGACAGCGACTTTCTGCAATATCTGAACGAAGCGCGGCCGGCACGCTAGCGGTCGAATACCGGATGTCGTCGGGAGGATGGCCAGTTGAACTGGAGTGATCTGCTTGCGGCTCTGGCGCTGTATTTAGTTATTGAAGGCCTGTTGCCTTTCGTTAGTCCGGCGAGTTGGCGACGTGGATTAGCCATGATTGAACAGCTGTCTGATGGGCAATTGCGCTTGTTCGGTTTGATTACTATTTTTTCGGGTTTGGGTTTGTTACTGCTGGTGCGCGGCGTTTAGACCGCGTTCTAAGCTGAGTATCGCGTGTGGGTAAAAGCGTCATCATTGTCGGTTCCCAATGGGGAGACGAGGGCAAGGGTAAGATCGTCGATCTATTGACGGAGCGAGCCAGTGCCGTTGTTCGTTTTCAAGGTGGGCATAACGCCGGGCATACTTTGATTATCGACGGTGAAAAAACCGTCTTACATTTAATTCCCTCAGGCATTCTGCGCGATGGTGTCGATTGCATTATCGGTAATGGCGTAGTGGTGCATTTGCCTTCGCTGTTAGAGGAAATTGCAGCTTTGCAGAACCGCGGGGTTGATGTGGCCGAACGTTTGCGCATCAGTGCCGCATGTCCGTTGATATTGCCGACTCACATCGCCCTGGATAATGCACGGGAAGAAGCGCGTGGTAGTGATGCAATTGGTACGACGGGCCGCGGCATTGGTCCGGCTTATGAGGACAAGGCAGCGCGACGATCCTTGCGCGTTTCTGATCTCTTCGACGCTAAGCGTTTTGCCGAAAGATTGCGTGCTGCCATGCAGTTGCATAATTTCATGCTGGAGAAGTTCTACGCGGCCGAGCCTGTGGATATTGATGTGGCCATGGGCGAAGCCTTAGAGGCGGGTGAGGTCATAAAATCGCTGGTGATAGACTCAGCTGCCTTCATCGGCAATCTGCAGGCAAACGGCGCGAATCTGTTGTTCGAGGGTGCCCAAGGCACTTTGTTGGATGTCGATCATGGGACCTACCCATTTGTGACTTCCTCAAATACCACGGCGGGCTCGGCAGCGACGGGTACTGGAGTTGGCCCTCGTTCCTTCGATTATGTGCTGGGCATTGTCAAAGCCTATACAACACGAGTTGGTGCCGGGCCGTTTCCCACCGAACTTTTTGACGATATGGGCAAGCACCTGGCGAAGGTGGGTGCGGAATTTGGCGCGACGACAGGCAGACCGCGGCGTTGTGGCTGGTTCGATGCTGTCGCGTTGCGGCGGGCGGTGTTGAACAATAGCATTTCGGGTTTGTGTGTAACCAAGCTTGATGTCCTGGACGGCCTGGAAACCATCAAAGTTTGTGTTAGCTACCGTCTTGACGGCAGAGAGGTGCAGACACCGCCCTATCTTGTAGACCGATTTGCCGAATGTGAACCGATTTATGAGGAGCTGCCCGGATGGGGAACTTCTACGGTTGGCATTACTCAAGTTAATGAACTGCCTGGTCCGGCACGCGACTACTTGCAGCGTATCGAATCAGTATTGAGCGTACCTATCGCGATGGTCTCCACGGGCCCGGACCGCGACGAGAATATTGTGTTGAGTCACCCCTTCGATTAATGCCACCCAAAAAATGGCCAGTCAAGCCAAACAGTCTTCGCTGAAACTATGCTCATACTTTGACTGGTATCGGCCTTGGTGTAAGAAATTCGGGCAATGCTTGCTGCTGCTTGTAGCAAGCTTGGTCTTAGGTGGTTGTTTAAGTACGCAGTTTATTTACAAGCAACTTGACTGGGTCGTGGTTTGGTATTTGGGTGATATTTTTAGCCTGGATAGCGAACAGGAAGACAAATTGCAGGCAGTGGTGCAGCGAAATCTAGACTGGATACGCACCGAACAACTACCCGAATATGCAAGCTTGCTGCGCGCACTCGATACTTATCTTCAGACCGATAGTTTGTCACTACAGAAACTTGAGCAGGACTATGCCCAGGTAATAGCGCTATGGGATGCCGGGCTCCGCCATGCCTTGCCCGATGCAGCAGGGTTTCTGGCGGGCCTAAGCCGGGAACAAGTATCAGATTTCATAGAAAATGCCGAGGAGAAGAATAAAGAGCTCTGGGAAGAGTACGCGGGCGAAACGCCCGAGGAGCGCAGGATGCGCCGAACTAAATCGGCCATAAAGACAATTCAGCGCTTCACCGGTCGACTCAATCGCGGCCAAAAAGAACTCGTCACCTTGCGCGTATCAAGCATGCATGACAATTCGGCTGAGTGGATGCAGGGTCGTCGGCAATGGCAAACGAATTTCCATGCCCTACTCAGGGAACGGCCTCCCGCGCAGGAGTTTCAGCAGCGCTTTACCGATCTCATGCTGAATCCCAATACGGTTGATCGGCCGGAGTATCGTGAACAGGTGGAAACGAATCAGAAGATACTGTTTAACATGTTGATCGAACTGGTGTCGAATTTGGATGATCGCCAAGGCCGACGTCTTAGTCGTCGTATTAACAAGTTTGCCGACGATTTTGAGGAACTTTCTGAGGCGCCCTCTTGGGCGGGTGAGTTGACGACAGGCGCAGCTCGACCAATGGATTAGTTCATCAGTTCGTGCAGAACGACCTGAGAATTCTCGTGATCAGTGCGGCAAAGCCCGATCTTGCGTCCGTCGGTCCTTCAGTTGCTTAGCAGCCTGATGTGCCAGCCTCGATCCGCGGGGTTTCCGTGCGTTATCCAGGGTTTACCGGCAGACAGGGCTGACGGCAATGGCCTGGCGTAAACTACCTTTAGACTCGAGCCGCTGGTTAGGTCTAGATCGGAATCCTTTGCCCTATGCGGGCTTGCTGACCTCCCTGTCCAGCGAATATGACTACGACTGCGCCGTGGAAGGGGATCTGCCCCGGCTACGCGGCACGCTTTATCGTGTGGGACCCGGACTCTATGATCGGGGCGCTGACCGTCGGCGGATGATGCTCGATGGCGATGGAATGCTGCAGGCCTTGAGCTTTGGAAACGGTCCGCCGCGTTTTCGCAGCCGATATGTGCGGACGGCAAAATTCAACGCAGAAGCGCGTGCTGGGCACTTTATTTATCCCAGCTTTTCAACACATGGCTCCGGGCCATTGAGGTATAACCTCGGTTTGCGGCTTGCTAATCAGGCCAATACCACGGTTTTGGAATGGGCCGGCCGCCTCTTGGCTTTCGACGAAGCCCAACGTCCTTACGAATTGAATCTTGCCTTGGACACAATCGGCGAGGTTGTTCTTGATTGTCAGCAGCCAGGTTTGCGTTATTGGGCTCATTGGAAACTAGACGCAGCGCATGGACAGCTCCATCTCTTGTCAATCAGTCAAGGGCCGCGTGCGACGGCGCGCATTGTCAGCCTCGACTTGCGAGGTCAAATTGTCGCGCGACAAAGCATCGTCTTGCCCAGGTCCGTTTACATTCATGATTGGTTTGTTACGCGCCATCATTTTGCCTTCTTGCTTCATCCCGCCTATGTTGATCTAGGTCGATTGGGTCAGGTGCTTATCGGTCGCGAAACATTCTCCGAGGCGATCAGCTGGCGCGCCGATGAATCAAGCTTGCTGCATGTCGCCCGGCGTGGGGATGGGCAATCCTTTACGGCCGAGCTACCGGCCAGTTGGATGTGGCATGCGATCAATGGATACGAAGATCGCGGTGAACTGATATTGGACTACATTGGTGGCGACATTGGCGGTGGCCTGGGCGATGACAGTTCGCCGCTGTTCGCCGTCATGCGGGGCGAGGAGGCGATGCCGGTCGGGCCCGTTAATTATCCGCGCCGCTGCCGGTTCAATTTGAGTACGCGAAGGGCAGAGGAGCGCGTAATAGACGGCAGTAATAACTACGAACTGCCCACGGTGGCCACCCGAGAACGGGGGCTTGAGTATCGGCATGCTTATATGATTCAGGCTGATGCCGGCGAGTTATTCGCTCGTAGCATTTGCCAGCTAGACGGGGCTTCGCTCACGCGGCAAAGTTATGGGTTTGGGGCGGACGAATTTGTGTCCGAGCCGGTAACTGCCGATTACCTCGGCGGTGAGCCTGGCCGTTGGGTGCTCAGCCAAGTCTATAATGCGACGGCCCGGCGCAGCTACTTTGCGATTCTTGACGATCAGAATTTTCGCCAAGGACCTATTGCGAAAATCCATTTACGCCATCATGTACCGCTGAGCTTTCACGGCTATTGGTCACCTCGGGAAGTGGTCCCATCGTCTCATAGATTGGCGTAGGTTTTTTTGTGACGAGCGAGAATGGGTCATGACATACTTCGTCGCACAACTGCTTTTAGCAAGGGGGATATCATGAGTGCCGCGCATCCTTGGCTCGAGGGATTACCGAGTACTTGGCCAAAGAAGAAACTGCCGCGTGATCAGTTGGCAGAACGAATTGAACGCGTTCTTGCGCTGACTAACATGGGCTATCTAGCCACCATCGGCAAGAACGGTCCTATTCTCAGTCCGCTGGAATTCTATGCCGATGGTTTGAGTATCTATGTGTTTCCGCAACCCGGCAGTCCGAAGGAAAAGGCCATGGAACGTGATCCGCGCGTCTCATTCGCCTGCTCCAATCACATGGCCGGCTGGGCCAGTGCCTTGGGTGCGCAGTTTTTCGGCGACGCTAAATTGCTTGAAGTGGGCACGGCCGAGTGGGAGCATGGCATGCGGGTATTCAAGTGGCCGGCTTCTGCCTTCGAGGTGGGCGGTAATCCGGACGCGCCTCCGCAAGGCCGCCTGATGCGTCTTGACCCAGATCGAATCGTTTATACCGAGCATTGGCTGCGGAAAAACGGCTATGCGCCAAGGCAGATTTGGCACCGGGATCCGGACTAGGGCAGGCATGCTCGTGTCGCTCAGCCTTTTTTCGTAGGGCATCGGCAAAGGCTTGCGAGCTGGTAAAAACCTGTATACTTCGCGCGCCTTTATATCGCTTTCATCGAGTCTGCTGGCATGGTGCCTACATCCTCTTGAGCGGTTTTTAAACCTTTAGGAGGTCATCAAATGGGCAGGAAACTCTATGTCGGCAATTTGCCTTACTCCGCTGATCAAGACAGTTTGCAGGAAGCCTTTGGTGCTTGTGGCACTGTGGATTCAGTGAATGTCATTACGGATCGGGATACCGGGCAAAGCAAAGGCTTTGCCTTTGTGGAAATGTCTAGCGACGGTGAAGCGCAAAAAGCGATCCAAGAGCTCAATGGCACCAATCTGGGCGGTCGCGACATCAAAGTGAATGAAGCCAAACCACGTGCCCCTCGCGGTGGCGGCGGTAATCGTGGCGGCGGTAATCGCTGGTAAGCGGTTTGACTCATTGGGGTCGCGACGAGATCTCTAGAATAGTCGGCAGAATCGCTTAGTAGGAAAATATAGCGCAGGCCGAACTGCGGTCATAACCGCTGTTCGGCCTGCGCAAACCTATTGTCTAGTTACCAAAGCGGTAGGTCGCGCGCAGGCCGATTTCACGGCCCTTCGGCTTAATCGGTGTTTGATTCGAGGGCAACCAGAATGTGAACGGGCCGTTGGCCGTGAACGGTGGGCCATAAACAGCCAATTGCCGGTTATCGGTGTTACCGAAGCTGGAGCGTACGGTGTCATCGTCAAGGGCATTCGTGGCGTAAGCCATTACATCCCAGCTGTCCGCGGCGATGCCAAAGCGGATATCGAGCGTATGGTAGCTCTCAAGATTGATGGTGTTTTCAGGATTCAGCGCTCGCTCGTCCTGAAAAATATAATCCGCACCCACAAACCAGTCCATCTGGCTATTCAGACTATTCCGATACTCTAATCCGGCTAGTAGCGAATGCTCGGGGACAAATTCCAATTCATTACCAGAAAGGTCCAGTGAGCAAACACTGCGGGGCCCGGTGCCAGTTGTTTCCACGAATACCGCACAATTGCCTGCCCGAGAAATGGAGCCCGCGCCCGTGCTATCTGTCTTGAATGACCCATAGTCGGAATACAAGTAGGTATAGGCAGCATATAGATCCAGGTGGTCAGTGGCTTGCCATCGCGACTCCAGTTCCAAGCCTATGATGTCCGCGGAAGAAGCGTTTACCGGTACTGGTAACAGCGAACCACCAACGACTTTCTGTGTGCTGACTTGCTTATCACTAAAGTCTTGAAAGAAAAGAGCGCCATTAAGGACGAATTGGTTATTCATCCAATTGGTCTTGGCGCCCAGTTCGTAAGCTGTCAGTTCTTCTTGTTCGAATTGACTCACGTCCGGGTTGAAGCCCGTTAACGCAGCAACAATCGCAACACCCGCTGGCTTGTAGGCGCGTGCGACCGAGAAGTAGTACATGGCAGCGTCGGTGGGTGTCCAGCGTAGCGTGGCCTTGGGTGCAAAGAAGTCGTCTTTGACCGTATCGGAAATATTTCCGTAGCTAGGCTGTAGAGCCGTTTGTCCAAAGGCCGGGCCGATGGCACGGGGCCGATCGTCGAAGGGTGAAGCTGTACCCGCGCGGTCAGGTCCCGTCACCGTCATTTCTTCGTCGACATAGCGGCCCTCGAGACTAAGGGACCAAGTTTCGGCGATCTCCCAGTCAACTAAACCGTAAATTGACCAGTGTTCAGTGTCACGCGCCCAGGGATCAGCAAATCGCGCCGCACCCGCGGTCGCGGCAATGGCTGGAGCACAATCGCCCGGTGCCGGCGCGAGTATGCAGTTAACCCCACCGTCCACAAAATCGACATCCTCTTCCCAGTACAAGGCACCCACCGTCCAGGAGACGGCACTGTCATTGTTAGACTGCAAGCGCAGCTCTTGACTGAATTGTTTCGTCCCGTCCTCGGCCCAGAACTCGCCGCCGACATTGCTGCCAACGACACTACCCTCGCGACGGGCATCTTCAAAACTGAAGACGTCGGCGTCAGTGACACCGCTTAGCGAAACGAGCTCTATAGATCCGAAGTCATAGTTGACGATCAATGATCCGCGCAAGATTTCTCTTTCGACGCCCGGATAGTCTTCCAGCGTTCGTGGATTGGGCGAAAGCGTTGCCTGTCGCGAATCGCCCGAGGGTAAGGAGCCCACTACCGAGTTTATAGCCGCCGGTGCATCAGGACTGAGTACAGGTGCGGTTCCACCTGGCGGCGTAACGAAAACTTGCCCGGGAATCGCGACAGGTGTCGTCGGCGTGATTGCAGAGTAGGGACTTTGCTCAATATCCTCGTCGGTGTATTCGGCGCGAAACTTGATGGAAAATCCTTCAGTAATATCCCAGACAAGATTGCCCGATATGCCCGATCCTTCGCGGCCGCCAAGCTCGGCGCCAGTAATGGAATTTCTGTGAAACCCATCGTCGGTCCAGCTCGCTACGTTGATCCCACCGTAGAGATGGTTGCTAATTAGTGGTCCAGATAGGCTAAGGCGACCCTCATAGCGGCCGTTATTGCCCAGGTCGGTGTATAGCTGCGCATCCAAGGAATCCGTCGCCGGGTTCTTGGTGATGTAGTTGATGGCGCCTGCAAATGCGGTACGACCGTACAGGGCATTTTGCGGTCCTTTCAGGACCTCTACCCGTTCAATATCAATCAAGCGCGTGTTAATCAGTAGTGAACCGCCATTGGTTTGTACGGCTTGACCGGTGACGTCAATGCCATCCACCAATATGGCAACGTTTTGCCGGCCGCGCGTCGGTGCAAGTCCGCGAATGGTGATACGCGTGTCTTGAGCACTGAAGCCCTGATCGAATACCACGCTAGGTGAATACTTACTGACGTCGGCCACATCGCGAATATTGAGTTTCTCAATGGTGTCAGCATCGAGTACGTCAACCGCGATGGGGACCTCTTGCAAGCTCTCATCACGTTTTCGTGCTGACACCACGATTTCTTCAACCGCGGGACTCGATCCCGCGGCTGCGCTGCTAGTACTGTCTTGAGCACCTACCCCACTGCCGATAAGCGTCAGACAGACACCAATCGCTAGCCGATTATCATCCAATTTGAGCATTCTATTTCCCCTGTTTTTTTTATCACTAACTTGTAGATCCCTGCGGGCTTCGGCAAATTGCCGGCAGCTGATCTAGCTGCCGCAATACGGCTAATTCGCAAGAGTCAAAATTTCCACGGCAGCGCGTTCGCCCGATTCCATCGCGCCTTCCATGCCCGACGCGAGCATGGCTGTATGCTCGCCGGCAAAATGCACACGGCCGTGCGGATTGGCGGCCACGGTCCCGAATTCTCGGATTTGTCCTGGGCCGCGATAGGCTAAATGCCCCTTACTCCAAGGATGTATTGACCAATTGTGAGCAGTCATTGGCCGGACTTTACCGATGGTGCTAGGGCGAATCCGGCCTAGTTCCCTGGCGGCTTCTTGTAGAATTTTCTCGTTATCCAGGCTGCGAAAACCGGCGCTAGCCTTACCGGCCATCGCGAGCCAGAGATAGCCATGAGTGCCTTCATCGGGTAAGTGCAGCACCAATCCGAGCGGGCCGTCAGTCCACAAGGATGACGGTAGGCGATCTTCTTCCCAGAAAGGTTCGACGATATCGAAGTAGACTTCGATGTGATCATCGTAAGGTATCTGCTCAATAGCCGCAGCCTGTTTGTCAGGCAATGGCGGGCTGATTGCAATCTCGCGAAGCAAGGGCAGAGGTAAAGTACATATCACATAGTCGGCGCGCCAGTTTTTGCCCTCGGCCGTGCCGACTTCCACACCATCGGTAGTAGCCGCGATGCCGGTTACCCGATTATTGATTTGCACCGGGCGCTGCAGCATGGCGGCCATGCCGTCGGTGAGTCGGCTCATGCCACCTTCAAGATTGCGCAGGTCGTCAAGTGTGCCGGAAGCCTGCGCAAATTGGGCGGTATGCATTTTCCACAAGGCGGAAATCTGATTTAATTCATCATTATTTGTATGTGCTTCAAGCAAGCGCAAAGCCTCTTTGTCGGCGCCCGCGGTTTTCAAAAAGCTGCCGTAGGGAACGTCATATTGAAAGGCCTCGGGCTTAAGCCAGGCATCGGCAGTTTCAAGCGGCAGGGGGCGGGGCAAGAACATGTCTCCAAGAAACAAGGGCGGTACGCCACGGGCCGGGCCTTGAACCATGTTGACTTTGGCATCAGGCCACTCAGATGCGGTGACGTTTTGCTCGCCGACACGGAAGGCAAAGTCCACAGTCTTGCCGCGCCAAGGAATAATCTTGAGTCCCAGGCGATTGACCATGTCCATAATTCGGGCATAGCTCACGACACTGAACTCGCTGCCGCCGGCATCCGGCTTGTGCGGCTGGTCGTCCAAGGTAAAAACTCGACCGCCGACTCGGTTGCTGCCTTCCAATATCAGCACGTCGATACCCTGATCCTCGAGTAGCACGGCGGCATTCAGTCCCGCCAAGCCCGCGCCAATCACGATTACCTGCGCGTCTTTGTTGGGAGAGGCTTTGCAGCCAGACAGGAAGCTGGGCAAAGTGGCGGTTGCGCCAAGGGCTGCAAGTGCCTTGATCGCCTGACGGCGGCTCTTATTCCTACGCATGGTTTGTTCCCGATATTGGCGGTTGGGGATTAGCTTCAATGATCCTAATATTACGGAACCGTAAGTTAATTCATGGAAATCGCAGTAAAATGACCAATATGCGGTCAGTCGGGGTGCTATTCTCGATAGAAATCTACGTGAGCGTAAGTTAATGCTCTGCCTGGTAAATACATGACCGACACTCCCCCAAAACAGCGCCGCAACCGGAAAGCCACGGAAGACGCAATTATTGCTGCCTTCGCAACGGTGGTCACTCGGGATGGTCTAGCGGCGACGAATCCCACCTCGGTGATGCTAGAGGCTGGCTACAGCAAACCGCTGCTCTATGACTATTTCGGCGGAATGGAAGGCCTAGTAAAGGCCTGGCTCGATGCAAACCGAATTTGGCCTGATTATGATTTTCCCGACAGCATAGAGACCGCGGATGAATTGAAACTCTGCTTGAAGAAGTTCTTGCTTACCACGGCAGAAGCTCTGCGCGAAAACCCTGTCGCTTTGGAATTTCTCGCAGACGAACTCAATAGCAATTGCAAGTATCAGGCCATGCTTGACGCAAGTCGGAATGAATGGTTGCAACAGAATATGGCGGCGGTAATGACCCATCCAGAGATCAGGGATGAAGATAACTGGAACCTACTTTTTGTTATATACAATTCCATAAACTATCTTGTCCTACGTTCCAAATCGGGCACACCACATGTTGGATACAATCTGAATCAAGACGACGATTGGCACGATGCCATGCGTCGTACAGAAAAAGTTATTGATGACCTGATTTCGCTGAGTGCGTTTAAAAGGACAATAAGAAAACAGTCATAGTAATGAGCTTGGCCCGCATGCCTGAGTCGACCTGCTTAAGAGAATTCGGCAGAGCCTATAGAATTAGTCTTGCCGTGATCGCCGAGTGTCGTCCTACCGAGACCCGGCCTAAGCAGAAGCGGACGCGTGAGAGAAGTCTTGCCGTGCGTCCGTAGACGTAGGCTTAAGGTATGTCATCGAACGTGATGGTACGGGGACGTGAAAGGGTTGTGGCGTGATGATTTCGGAATGCTACGGATGGATTTTCTGATGTCAGTCTGCGTTGGTTACGTTTGTTTCGACATACGGGGGCCTGGGCGCTCCCGGTTCATAGGGAGATGTCGCAAGTGAGTACCAGTTCAAAAAATAAAGGTGGGTCTGCGCTAATAAGGCAGGTTGTTGAAAATCGCGGCTTAGGTCCAGATGGTCGCGAGACTAAAAGTCAACTTGAGAGCCTTGTTAAGGGTCTAAAAAAGAAGGACCGTGAAAAAATCGTAGCGGCGGCGCTGCGGAAATTCTTGGATGCGGAGGAGCTAAAGCCCTACCAGGCTGAGTTAATTCGCATGCAGTCTCATCTAGAGGCCACCGGGCGTAAGGCGATTATTTTGTTTGATGGTCGCGATGCTTCCGGAAAAGGGGGCACCATCAGGCGCGTAACCCGCTACATGAATGAGAAGCACTATCAGGTCGTTGCGCTGGGTAAACCCACCGAACATCAGCGCACTGAGCTGCACATGAAGCGATATATTGAACATTTTCCCCATGCTGGTCAGATCGCATTGTTTGATCGCAGTTGGTACAACCGCGCCATGGTCGAGCCGGTTATGGGGTTTTGCACGAAGAAGCAGTATCGAAGATTTATAGAGCAAGTCAATGACTATGAGGATAGTTTTATCGAAGATGGGCAGACCACATTAATAAAGCTGTATTTCTCAGTATCCAAAAAGGAGCAGCAGCGACGCTTCGATCGACGCCGCAATGATCCACTACGGCAGTGGAAACTAAGCGAAGTGGATCTGCAGGCCCAAGAGCTTTGGGAGAAATTTACCGAGGCCAAATATCAGTTGCTCAAACGTACGCACACGAAACGTAATCCTTGGTGGGTAATTCGCTCGGACGATAAACAGCGCGCCCGCTTGGAAACCATGAAGCTCATTTTGAGTCTTATGAAATACCGTGGTCGACGGCGCAGCCTCGATTTCAAGCCAGATCCAAAGATAGTGATTCGCGGCGATATTGAGCGCAAGAAGATGGAACGGGCAAAGCGGCGCCACGGCGCGTTTACAAGGTAGGGCTGCCTGCAAATTGCGGCCCAATCATTGAGAAGATGAGCTTCGCGTTACCACGAATTGAGGGGGGGAGGTTTGCGACAGATCCTAAAGGCGTAGCAGTCTATATTTGCTAGATCATCTAGTGATGATTTCACTGTCCTGATAATTGACAAGCAACAACGGATATAGTGTCCTGACTAGGACCATCCTCGTAGAAATGATGTTTTTCTGTGTTGTCTAGGCTCTACATTTTTCTGGCGTTTCCGGTTACAGCGGTTTTTTTACTGCTTGCCGGTTGCACGACGATTGAAGCACCGGCTGCGAATGAGCAGCTCGTTGCATTCCATTTCAATTGGCCCACAGGTTTGTCTGGTGAGGTTGATATTTCAAGCTCCCGATTTACGGCAATGAGGGGTGCGGAGAAAGTACTCCGATCACAGGCCATGTGGGACTTTTCAGTCGAAGAGCTTGAGGACGGTAATAAACGGATTATTCACACCATGGTGGGCGAACCGGTGCTTGCTGCTGGGGCGAACGAGCCAAGCCTCAGCGCGTTGCAAACTGTTTTTCAGATTGGTGCGCCCAACATCGTGGTGAATAGTGAAGGAGGATTCTTGTTCGCCAGTGGGTTCGATGAGCTTAGCAATGCCTTATTCGCGGGGATCAGGAATGCAGAAGAAATGCCGAGAAATTTTGGTGACATTATCGAGCAAGTATTTTCACAAGAAAACTATAATGACGCTGCCGAGCGGATGTGGAATTCAATGGTCTCGAGCTGGTTGGCATTGACCATGGTGCCAAACAGGGCCTATGTCGCTGATACTCGGGAGCCTTTGCCGCTGCCGGGCAATCCAATGCTTAATTACAGTACGGAACTGGCGGTTAGTGAACCCGCGCCCTGTCCGCGAGCCCTGGAAAGGCAGTGCGTGACGATAAGCACCGTGGCGACCCCAGATCGCGATGAGATCAAGAATATTTTGTCCGGTTTATCCAATCAACTTATGGATGCGGCTGGCGCCGGGCGGCGCATGAAAATTGCCGATTACAGTCTCGTGACCACAATGAGGATTGTTACTGAGCCAGCTACCTTGATCCCTCATCGCGTGGCGATGGAAAAAGAAATCACCATGAGATTTGAGCGACCGAATGGGGAGCAAAGCCTGCGCTTTAGGGAAAGTCAGGCACAGCAATGGGTATTTAGTTATTAGTTAGCTGTTTGAGGATCCGTCATTTCGTCTTGCGTAGCGCTTGCAATCGCACACAGGGTCTCTTGTGTTTCCACTGTATATTGTCTTATGAATAATCTTGTAAACAAGTCTAGTTGCTCTGCCGGTAACCAATGATGGATCGTAGCTTTTCCGCCGAATCGTCTATCGCGGATCCAGATGTTTTTGCTGACGTATCCGCGGTCATTGAAGAAATGGCCGCGCGGTTTACCGATTTATCTGGACCCCAGCCAATCGGTTTATTCGATCCTGATGAGATCGCCCCTCAGTATCTCGGCGAAGAAATGGACGACTGGATGATCGGCTGGGATGCCCTCAAGTGGTATTTCGAAACACCAGAGCGCTTTGCCATGATCGAGGCGATGGATTATCACGTTTCTAATATCCGCGTGCGCTTATTGAGTGAGGGGTTAGCGCTTGCGACTTGGCACATTCATGCGGAAATGAAATTCAAGCGCGGGATACCGCTGGGAGAAAATCTGCGTGCCAATGCTGTTCTTCGGCAGACCAAAAATGGCTGGCGCTTCATTTATTATGCCGAGGCACCCAAATCGGCGATGGCTTATATGCAGGATCTCTACGCGAACATGGCCTCAGAGAAATTCAAAGACCGATTTGCTGCCCCCGATCGCTTAACGGATCCGCCAGTCAATCCGCAACAGGGGAGCAAACAGTGACGAATATTCGTATTTTTCGCGGATGGTATGGCCATCGGAAGCTACTACTCTTAGGAGCCTTGTTTGCGGTTTCTGCCTTTGCGCAAGTCAATATCGATGCCTTCCGTGATCATTTTCTCGTGGGACAGTTCGGTGAGGTCTGCACAATGTGTGAGGTGACCGTTTTGTGTGAAGCCGGCAAGGCTGTACTCAAGCGTGAGGCCGTTCCTGACAGCGGCAGCTTTACGCTCTACCACATACAAACACGAACCTTTTGGTCCCAGGTTTCGACTATTTGGGAGTGGTTTGTCGCGAATTTCTCCGCCGAAAATCTCGCGGCTAAAGGTCACACTCGTCCGGTACATGTTTACAACGTTGCTGAAGGTGTGTGGTTTGCGCCGCGAGTCATTGAGGGCCGGCTGATACTGGATCCTGGGATACTCGAATTCGGCGACCACGAAATTGACCGTATCGACCGATCATGGCGGCGGGCAGGCGATGACGAGAGCATTGGCTACTGTACTAGGCTGCCACTCTGGGACACCTTAGATAGGATTGCCGCGAAGGCCCCAGGAGATGATTCATGAGCCTCGCCGTTGAAGAGTTTAGAGAGGTTTGGAAATGGGGCTGGATTAAAACGCATCCGATTCGCTTTGGCGGAATACTGCTGCATTTGGTCTTTAGGACTTTGTTCGCAATATTCTGGCTCGCGGCCGGAGTTAACAAGGTGGTCAAAGAATGGCTGACCTCGGATATCCTTAGACAAATATTCTTGGACCGGCTAACGGAAATGCCGCCCGATGCTTTTGCGTCCTTGTTTTTGCAAAATTTCGCGATACCTTTATATATGCTCGTCGCTTGGGTAATTACCATTGGTGAGCTCTATTCGGCAATTGGTTTACTGCTTGGTTTTACCACCCGAATCGCGGCAGCGGTAAGCTTTTTCATATTGTTCGGCTTGGCGATCGGCGGATATTATGATGCTTCATTGATTCCGTTCTTTCTGCTCAACATCGTCTTCCTCTGGTGGCAATCCGGGCTTTGGCTTGGCTTGGACCGATGGTTGATACGCCGATATCCCAACAGCTGGTGGTTTCGCTAGGTCAACATCCGCTTGATCTGGCGCGAAGGGTAACAGCAGTCGC
Organism: Gammaproteobacteria bacterium; assembly: GCA_965221985.1. Classification (GTDB taxonomy): domain Bacteria; phylum Pseudomonadota; class Gammaproteobacteria; order Steroidobacterales; genus J054. The sequence goes on along the minus strand of OZ244928.1, from coordinate 3,096,834 downwards.
ATTGCGCCACGGCTCGTTCCAGGAAATTCCATCTGTTAGTTACGCGAAGCCAGGTCGACTCGTGGCTGCTGACCCTGATTTTCCGACGGGGAATTATCTTCCCGAGCATGTCGTCGAGCGTTGCGAATATTCCTAATCGTATCGCTAAGCTCTCGTGCCCGAATGGGAACGCACCGTCGGTCTCAGCGCTTCAGTTTTGGTGACTGCGTCGGAAATCAGTGGATCCGGCATTGTGACTGAAATACGCAGAATTACTTAAGGAACAATAAAAAAACTTATAAGACAAGGAGTTACAAACTTCCCTATTTCCCATTTTTTATAATATACACTATTGTATTATTTTAGGCTTTTCTATATATTTATAGCCCCTCGATTCTCGATCGCTCGAAAGGTACTCGTGCCAATGACAGCTGGACAAACCGCTGACAGTCCAAGTCCCAGGGTGCTGCGTCGCCAGCAGCGCACTCGGCAGTCGGTCATCGCCGCCGCGGCAGAGCAATTTGCGCAAAAAAGTTTCGGGACGGTCAGTGTTGAGCAAATCACCGAAGCGGCGGACATTTCCCGCGGTACCTTTTACAAGCTATTTAGGGACAAAGAAGAGGTGCTGGGTGAAATCCTGCGGCCCTTGATGGAATTGTATGGGTCGGAATTGGCCAGTATCGATTCCTCGGACCCCTGGGAAATCATTGATCGTGTCATCGATGTCTATATTCGCATTTGGCAGGATGCGCCGACGGCATTCTCCTTATCCCAAAAAGACTCAACGGGTATTTTTCATCTGATCGAAGAGGCGCATCGACCGGCGATGAAACATATGTATAGGCTATTCAAACAAGTGGAGGTACATGACATTCTGCGCGCCAAGAGTGCGGAGGAAGCCATGGCCTTAACAGCACGTTCGGCCGTCATTGTCTTGCGGGTCTTTGACGGACAAGCTGACTGGGAACGCCTGTTTCGTGAATCCATGCGTGGTTTATTGCTCAAGCGCGAGCGGTCTAACCCCGAGTCAAGTGCTCGTCAAGTCAGCCTTACCTAGCCATGACCTATTTGGTGACAGAAGACTGTATTCGCTGCAAGCATCAGGACTGCGTGGAGGTTTGTCCCGTGGATTGTTTCCATGAGGGCGCCAACATGCTGGTTATAGATCCCGAGGAATGTATCGATTGCGGGCTTTGTCTGCCTGAGTGCGGGCCCGAGGCAATAATCGCTGACGGTGATGATGAGGGCAGGCGTTGGTTGAATTTGAACACCGAGTTTGCCGAAAAATGGCCGGTCATCACCGAGAAAGGCGTAGTGCCTGTCGATGCCGATGTCTACCAGGGAGAGCCAGACAAATTTGCCAAGTATTTTGATCCCCAGGCGCCTGGCGACCTGCGGAAATCGGCTTAAGTAAGCGCCGCGGGTTTTATGAGGAAGCATTATGAGTAAAGCTGCAACGGCGCCTGGTCCTGGAAAATCAAAACTTTGGCGCCCGCCCATTGTGGGCATCATTACTTTCGTGTTGATGTTTATCGCCATTGGCCTCGCGCATACCTTGATGGTGATGATCGAACACAATTTGGGTCAGGCTACCACCCTGAAGCTTTCGCCCTTGCTCGGTTTCGTCGGCATCGTGATGCTGTGGTATGGAATCAAGTCAAATAATGAGAATTTTCAAACTTGGATCGGGTTTTTCGCCGGTGTGATCGTTTGGATGTGCTGGGTCGAGTTCTTTTATATGTGGTACGGGCGCATGAACTGGGGCATGTTGCCGCGCATGGATGGTCCCGACGGTTTGAACGTTAGCGGCACCTGGCCTGAGTACATGATCATGGGGTCGACGGTCGGCATCCTGATGATGATGTTGTGCTTCTATACCTTCGACAAAGACACACGTTGCAATATGTTTTTGTGGTTCCAGCGAGTCTTCGGCTTGAAAGAGGGCCTGGGGCCCAGCACGAAGACTGCGCGCGATCGTAACTACGCCATCATCACATTCATGGAAACATTTTTCGTTACCTGGTTTTGTTACGCCTGGAACCTGCTCTGCTTCGATCCAGGGCTAGTGGGGAGGTCTGACCTATTTGTGGCCGTCAATCTAGCGTCGGTATTCGTCGCGACGATATGGAGCGGCTATTGCTTCATGCGGCTGATCAAGTTCAAGCGGACTTCCACGGCACTACGCTACGCAATCCCCGTGGGCAATATTTTCTGGATCAACGTCGAAGTGCTGGGCAAGTTTGGAATGCTTACGGAGATCTGGGTCGACCCCTGGAAATACACCCTGGAGATGTCGGTGATGTTCGCCGCGTTTGTTGTGCTCATTGTGCTGCTCTTACTGGCACCGAAAAAGCCTTCCGAAGTAGGCGGCTGGAAAAATCAGGGTAGTAGCTGACGGGTTGATTAGCTGCTTGGACAGACAGTGGAAAAACTAAAGATGAGAACCCTCAGACTATTAACGCTCCTCGCCGCAAGTTTGTTCTTTAGCAAAGCATTGCTCGCCGAGAAAATTGCCTTGCCTCCCGGCATGGGTGGTGTACCTGACATCGGTGCTATTCCCTGCCGTGTTTTTACTGAAATGCTGGTGATCGGGCCTCTGGGTACTCGGCATTCTCTACTCACATGGGCGAACGGTTATTTCTATGCTCGCAATGAAAAAAACCTGGATGAACTGATAGCCGCTGCTGCTGCGGGTGACGACTGGGACTTCACACGACTTACCGAGCATTTCGTTGAATATTGCGCGGCGAATCCGGAGGCCATGACACGTGAAGCCGTTGTCAGTCTTGGTGCCGAATTGCTTCGGTCGCAAGACGAAGGCTGACACTGTTGCCAAGCTTATACTCAACTCACCACAGAGAAGATTACAAGATATGTCTATTTTTTACCGCGCTCTACTTGTTACGCTAGCTATGAATTTGGCAGCTCCAGCTATCAGCTTGGCTGAGATGGATGCCGCCGCAGACGCCGAAACCGTTGTCCAATCCTTCAACCGGGCGATTACGCAACGGGATCAAGAAGCGGCAGTCGCTCAGCTAATCGAAGGTGGTGTTCAGTTTACGCTGCGTTCGCTGCACGATGGCGTCGATCCGGACAAGCTGGTAACGCCGATCCTCGCGCATTGGTCTATGGTTGTACCCGTATTATTTGCGTCCACGAGTCGTTATACGCGCGAAGTTGAGATCATTGATTCCGAGGCGCACGGTGATGTCGCAACGGTTTGGACGAATACCAAGACCGTGTCCGTGAGAAAAGGGAAGGACGCGGCGTCCACGAACGAATTCACCGAGGTATATTTGCTGGTGAGTACGCCTGACGGATGGCGTATTGCATCGATAGCTGACAACCGCTCAGCAACGGCGCTGCAGGTTGGAGATCAGCCGTAGCTGATTTGGACGGTATCGGCGCGAACGAAATTTTTCGTGGGTTTCGATACGCACCCGAGAAATCAGCCTTCTCGCAAGTTCAGCCCTGTTTTGACCGGTCGCTCGCACGAAAGGGAGAATTGGCGCGTAGCCCCGGTTAGACAGCTACCGCAAAGCCCGTGTCCTCGCTTTTCGTGTCATTAAACTAAGTCGCGTTTCCAGCCTTTCGCCGATCCGAGCGGTTTGTGCCAGGATCAATACCACCGCTAGCGCAGCAGCAGACTAGCTGAGCAGCCTCCAAGAACAGCCTCTGACGACGGAAATCTTGATGCATATCTGTCGGTTACGTCACGCCAGTGCTGTTGGCGAATTCGTATATTTGTCTTAATTCGCTTATTGGAGAAAAGTGGGACGCGCTGCGCCCGCAAAAAACGCATGGCCGCAAAGGATTATCTCGTCGAATCTTGGCTAGGCCTCCAGTGCAGCATGCTGTCCGGGGCGGTAGAGGCGGTCGTTCTTTGCGCGGGTGACGATGGCTCTTATAAGGAGGTTGCCCGTTGGCCGGAAAATGCGGTCGGCAGCGATGTGCTATCGAATGTGGCAGCTTCGGTCACCGGTAAGCCGAAATGCACAGTGGTTAATTTCGATGCGGCGCCCGACGACGCTTCTCACCAGGGTAGTTTCGTTACTTGTCCCTTGAGTCGCGATGGCGAATGTTTTGGTGTCATCGCCGTGCGAATCGCGGCGGCGGATGATGCCCAAGGGCGCGCCTGTGCGAAAGCGCTGCTATGGGGCCGGGCCTGGCTGAATCTGCTGTTGGACGCGCAGTCCGATACCGCTGAGAATCACTTGCTGACCGTGATCGACATGGTCGCCACCAGCTTAGTGCATGGCAGTTTCGATGAGTCCGCGTCTGCCGTCGTCGCTGAGCTTGCACGACGGATTGGCTGTGAGCGGATCAGTCTTGGTTTTTTGCGCGCTAATCGTGCCCGGGTTCTTGCCATGTCAGGCAGTGCTTCGGCAGACAACCGCATGGCTTTATTGCAATCCATTGCTGCGGCCATGGACGAGGCCGTGGATCAGGATATGACTCTGGTCTATCCCTCGCGCCGGGCATCCAGCTCACAAATTGTCGATGCGCAGAAGAGCTTGTTGGAAACCTACGGCTGTGGATCAATCTGCACGGTTCCTATCGCGAATGAAGGTCAATTGATTGCCGCCGTGACTTTCGAGCACCAGGCACCAGAGTTTTTTGATTCCACGGTAATTGCACTGTGCGAAGCAGTGGTGTCACTGGTTGGCCCCATCCTGGCCGGCAAGCGACAGGAGGAACGTTGGTTCGGACCGCGTCTGCTGGGTATGCCACGTAGCCAGTTGAGCAAGCTTACCGGTCCTGGTCATATGAGTTTCAAGCTGGCCGCCTCCTTGGCCATCGCGGCATCGCTGTTCTTCAGCTTTGCAACGGGCGAGTATCGGGTTTCCGCCGATGCGATGGTGGAAAGCTTGGTGCAACGCGCGGTAACAGCTCCGTTTGACGGCTACGTCGATGAGTCCTCCGTTCGTCCTGGCGATGTGGTTAAGGCCGGCACTATTTTGGCTAGGCTAGAAGACCGAGACTTGAAGCTTGAAGAACTCAAGTGGTCCAGCGAGGCCGCCAAACTGCGGAAAGAATATCGCGAAGCCTTGGCCGCGCACGAAAACTCCCGAGTGAGGATTTTGCAAGCACAGCTCGAACAGGCCTCCGCGCAACTCGCCTTGGCCAAGGAACAACTCGCCCGCACCAAAGTCGCCGCCCCGGTGGAGGGCATGATTGTAAAAGGCGACCTAACTCAGTCACTAGGTGCCCCGGTGGAACGTGGGGACGTGCTATTCGAAGTCGCGCCGCTCAATGATTACCGCGTGATGCTAGCTGTTGATGAACGCGAAGTCGGTCGGCTCAAGACAGGTTTGTCCGGCAAGCTCGCATTATCGGGCATGCCCAATAATCGATTGCTGATTGAGGTGCAGCGTATTACCCCCATCTCGACGGCGGAGGACGGCCGAAACTTCTTTGCCGTGCAAGCAAAGTTGCTGAGTGAGCAAACACAAGTGCTGCGTCCCGGCATGCAAGGCATCGGCAAGATTTCGGTGGGCCGCCGTAAGCTAATCTGGATCTGGACCCACGAGATGTTGGACTGGCTTCGCCTGAAAACTTGGCGTTGGTTCGGCTAGGGCCGGCTTGACGATGACAAGTCAACTTTACAGTCCACACTGGTCCAGGGTAGGCGAAATAAAGCCCGCCCTGCGCCGTCACACCAAAGTGCACCGCCACATGTATCGAGGTGCCGTGTGGTTCGTGATTGAGGATTTGGCCGCCGGCCGTGTGCACCGATTTACCCCCTCCGCTTATCGCGTGATCGCCATGATGGATGGCCGCCGGTCCGTCAACAGTATTTGGGAAACAGTAGATGAAGAGCTAGGCGACGATGCACCGACTCAAGAAGATGTCGTGCAATTGCTAGCAAAATTATATTCAGCGGACTTATTGCTCGCCGAAACGCCGGCGGATACAAAGGAACTATTTAAACGTCTTCAGCAACGCCGCCGCCAGGGTATTAAGCAGCGTTTCATGAATCCCACGGCCATGCGATTTCCGCTACTGGATCCAGACCGTTTGCTTAGCCGGCTGCTGCCCACGGTGCATCCCGTATTCTCCAGTGCGGGACTGATTGTTTGGATGCTAGTTGTTGGCGCCGCGCTGATATTGGCGAGCATGCATTGGTCCGAACTAACCCAGAATATTTCGGATCGGGTACTAAGCGCGCAGAATCTGTTTATTCTTTGGCTGGTCTACCCTGTAATCAAGCTGGTGCATGAGCTGGGTCATGGCCTTGCCGTGAAACGGTGGCGCGGGGAAGTGCATGAGATGGGCATCATGCTGCTGGTATTCGCGCCGGTTCCCTATGTCGATGCCTCGGCGGCAGCTGCCTTTAAGAACAAGCGTAAGCGCATACTAGTCGGTGCCGCCGGGATCATGGTTGAAATGTTTGTGGCAGCCATGGCCATGTTCATATGGTTGGCCGTCGAGCCAGGCATTGTGCGATCTGTCGCCTTTAACGTCATGTTGATCGGTGGCATTTCAACGGTGGTTTTCAACGGCAATCCGCTCTTGCGTTTCGATGCCTACTATGTGCTCGCGGATTGGCTTGATATGCCAAATTTCGCGGCGCGCGCCAACAAGTATATTGGCTACCTGGTTAAGCGTTACGCGTTTGGCCTGACAGAAAGCGAAAGCCCCGCGACGGATGCCAGCGAGCGCCCATGGCTAGGTGGCTATGCTGTTCTTTCCTACATGTACCGCATGATAGTGATGTTCGGCATTGTGCTGTTCGTCAGCGAGAAATTCTTCGTCATCGGAACTTTGCTCGCGATCTGGGTTATCGTCATGCAAGTGTTACGGCCGGTGGTTAAGCAGATATCTTACTTGCTGGCCGACCCGCAGCTGTCAACACAACGTCCGCGTGCCGTTACATTAGTCGGCGCAAGCACGTTGCTAGCATTGATTCTGTTTTTTTGGGTCCCGCTACCACTGACTACCTATGCCGAGGGTGTGGTTTGGGCTCCAGACCAATCCGAGGTGAGAGCCGGGGCCGATGGTGTCGTCGCGCAGCTAATCACGACACCCGACGAGCCGGTCGCCGTCGGCGCACCGTTGCTTAAGTTGGAGCACCCGTTGATTGAGTATCGCGTACGTATCTTGGCGGCCGATTTGCGCGAAGCCGAAGCGCGCTACCATGCGGTAAGAAGTACCGAGCCCGTTCAAGCCGCGATTCTTCTTGATGAGATCAACACGCTCCGTGAGGATCTCTCGCTGGCGCGAACAAGGTTGGATTCCTTAACCGTGCATAGCAAGGTGACGGGCAATTTTCTCGTCGAACAGCCCAATGACCTACTCAACCGCTATGTGCGCAATGGAGATTTGATTGGTTATGTCGTCGATCAATCCAACGGTCGCGTGCGGGTCGCGGTTGGCCAGGAAGACATTGGTTTAATTCGCGAGCGCACGGATGAAGTTTGGGTGCGTCTTAGCGAGCAAGTCGAAAAACCAGTGCGTGCGTCAGTCACGCGCTTCGTGCCCGCCGCCATGAGTCGATTGCCAAGCCGGGTGTTGGGCACTCGAGGTGGGGGTTCCATGCCGGTTGACCCAAACGATGCTGAAGGGCTGCGGACCCTCAATCAAGTTTTTCATCTTGAGCTAGAAATTCCCGAAGCGGTGCCGCGCATTGGCGGACGGGTCCATGTGCGCTTTGACCATGGTGCTGAACCCCTCGCACAACAGGCGTATCGGCGAGTTCGTCAGTTATTTTTGAGGCGCTTCGATGCCTAGCGAGCTGTTACGACCCAGCCGGAGTCTTGGCTCATACCCGGAAAGGGCGGCCGAAGGTTTCGCCGGACTCGATGAATTCGCGCATCGAACCATCGTGCGCCTTGGTCATCGGCTCAAGACTAGCCGCTGGTATCGGCGGCGCTTTTTGGCTCGAGTCAATGGTGCCGGTGACGAACTTCGCAATCTGCCAGCACGCGAGTTGAGCCAGCGTGCCCTGGCGCTAAGTCGCGCCTTGACCCGCGAGGGCTTGGTCGATGATCTTGTGATCTCGGCCTTCGCCCTGATTCGCGAGCTGTCAGGACGCTCGCTAAAAATGCGCCACTACGACAGTCAGATACTCGGCGGCTGGGTCATGTTGAACGGCATGCTGGCGGAGATGGAGACCGGTGAGGGTAAAACCCTGACAGCGACATTGCCAGCTTGCACAGCCGCCATGGCCGGCATACCGGTACATGTCATTACTGTCAATGACTATTTAGCGCAGCGAGATGCCGAACTCATGGCGCCACTTTATAAGTTGTTGGGTCTGAGCGTTGCGGCGGTGACCGAGGAAAACTCGGAGCCCGAAGCCAGGCGTAAGGCTTATCGCTGTAATGTGACATATTGCACAAACAAGCAACTCGCCTTCGACTACCTTAGAGATCGAGTGACGATGGGACATCGCCGTGCCGAGCTCCGCCGGCAGGTCTACGAGCTTCGGCCGGGTGCTGCCCAATCGCCACTGCTATTGCAGGGTTTGTGTTTTGCCATCGTGGATGAGGCAGACAGTGTGCTGATTGACGAAGCGCGTACACCACTGATTTTGTCACGGCCGGTTGCCGGGCAGTTCGGTGAGGAAGTCTACCGTCAGGCCTTGGAGTTGGCGGCTAGCCTCAGTCCCGACGATGATTTTAGCGTTAAGCCGCGCGAGCGCAGCGTGATAATTAACGAGGCCGGAAAATTGCGCTTGGGTGAACTGGCGGATGCAATGCCGAAGTTTTGGCAACGCGTGCGTCGTCGAGAATTGTTGGTAACGCAGGCGTTAAGTGCCTTGCACTTGTATGCACGCGATCAGCACTACCTAGTTCGCGACGGTAAGGTAGTGATAGTCGATGAGAACACAGGCCGAGTGATGGCCGATCGTTCTTGGGAAATGGGAATGCATCAGATGGTGGAAACGAAAGAGAACTGTGAGGTGACGCCGGGCCGCGAGGCCATGGCGAAAATTACCTATCAGCGGTTTTTTCGTCGTTACCTGCGTTTTGGTGCGATGAGCGGAACCGCGACGGAAGTAGCCGGAGAACTCTGGTCCGTTTATGGCTTACGCGTTGTCAAAGTGCCGAGCCATAAGCCTATCCAGCGGCGCGCCGGGCCCGGACGCATTTACCTGACAGCCCAGGATAAGTGGCGCGCGATAGTCGCCAGGGTCAAGGCTATGCACCTTCAGCAGCGGCCTGTGTTGATTGGCACGCGCTCGGTGGCGGCATCGGAGCAACTAAGCGCTTTGTTGACGGTGGCCGGTTTGGAGCACCGCGTACTCAATGCGCGCAATCACGAGGAAGAGGCTGACATCATTGCCGCTGCCGGTGAGGCGGGCCGAATTACCGTTGCCACCAACATGGCGGGCCGTGGCACTGACATCAGTTTGGGTGCCGGCATTCGGGAAATCGGTGGCTTGCATGTGATTGCCACTGAGCGCAACGAAGCTCGGCGGGTTGATCGGCAGTTGTTTGGCCGTTGCGGCCGGCAGGGTGACCCGGGCAGCTACGAAGCGATCTTGTCCTTGGAAGACGACATTCCGGATCTCTACGCACCGCGGCCAGTCAAGGCCTTGTTGCAGTGGCTGATTCGCTCAAATACGCCATTCGCACAGTGGCTTGGCGCAGGATTTATTCGCCAGGCACAGTCGAAGTTGGAGCGTCGCCACGCCCGTATTCGTCGCGATTTGATCAAAATGGACCGGCGCCTCGGCGATGTGCTGGCATTTACGGGGCCCATGGAATGATAGGGCGCGATAAAAAGTTGTTAACCCTGTTGGAATTAATCGGTGCTGCAATGATCGGCTTGTTTGCACTGAGCGCGAATGCCCTTGAAGTACCAGAATTGGATTGCGTCATTGAGCCGCATATGGTGATCGATCTTAGCAGTCGCACCGACGGCATCGTCGAAACGATTAATGTGGAACGCGGGGATATCATAAAATCGGACCAGGTTTTGGTGGAATTGGAATCGAGTGTTGAGCGTGCCGCGGTGGAGTATGCGCGCGTGGCCGCAGCAGCCCAAGCGGATATTCTAGCCGGCGAGGTCAGTCGAAATTTCGCCCAACGTCGTCAAACTCGAGTGGAATCGCTCTATCGTGATCAGGCTGTCTCCTCAGATCAGATGGACGAAACGGAAACTGAAGCCCGGCTCAGCAAATTAAACTATCAGCAGGCCAAAGAGCGTAATCGGCTGGCGAAGCTGGAACTGCGACGGTCACAAGAAGTGCTTGAGCGCCACACCCTGCGCAGCCCAATTGATGGTGTCGTCGTGCAAAGGTTTTTGGCGCCTGGTGAATCCGTGGAAGAGAAACCAATCTTGCGCTTGGCACAGATTAATCCGCTACGGGTGGAGGTGATTGTTCCCGTTAGTTACTTTGGCGCCCTTGAGGTGGGCCAGCAGGCCAATGTGATGCCGGAACGTCCCATGACGGGTTCGTATCGAGCCGAAGTCACAGTGGTTGATCGAGTGGCGGATGCGGCCAGCGGAACCTTCCGCGTGCGCCTAAGCCTGCCGAACCCCGACTATAAATTGCCTAGCGGTCTTAATTGTTTAGTCCGCTTTTTGCCAAAACCGGCCACGTCCGCGGCTAATGTGGCGGCCGGTCCGAGTGAAATACCGGTTCAATCAAAGTCACCCGCGCCGATGCAAGCTGCTGATTCAAACGCCACTGAAAATGCAAACGGTTCGGCGTCGCAGGCCTATCTGCCGCACGTGGGTGTCCCTGCTAAAGCTGTCGCGGGTGGCTCCTTGGCCAGGAACTTACCGGCCAGCGAGGCACCATCCAAGAAGTCGCCGGCGGCGGGTACGATGCCGCGGGACCTCGGGGAACTGCGTGCGTCGACCAATGCGCCGAAAAATGTCTCGGCTTGTCAAACTATTGGGCCGATAGAGGATTTCGCGCGGGCACGCCGCCTGCGAACAGCGTTCGCACAAACTGCCCAGCGCGTAAGCCTGCGCGAGGAATCAACGCCGCTGCAAAGTGGCTACATCGTAGCTTCCTCACATCAGGGCGACGTTGCCGGGGCTAAGGCTTTGGCGGAGCAAATGCGGGCAGCAGGATTGGCCGATATGTTTGTGTTTGGCCGCGGTCCCTATAAGGGGCGGGTCTCCCTCGGCTTGTATAACAAAGAATCCTGGGCAATGGATCGAGTGGAGGAGGTCCAGGCCGCCGGCTTTGTTGCGGAAGCGCTGCCGCGTGGCCGCGAAGTGACGCGATATTGGGTCGATGTTTCTGGCCCTGCGGATCTAGCCGCGAAAAGGCGTGATTTGCCAGAGAATACTCGTGAACTGCTCGGTGATTTGTCCATCAGCGTTGCGGATTGCAATCGAACGCTGGCCTCGGTTCGCTGAATGCTAACGCCGCGCGCTGAATAGAACTTCTCGGGCCACCGAGGCTTCGGACCTTAGGTCTGAGGTCTGCGTCAAAAAATCAGGTTCCGCTTAGGCTCAACTTCACATAAGCCCGGTAGCAATCCGCGTATTTGTGAGCGCCCGCAGCGCAATAACTTAGCCAAATTCCTAATATTGCGGGCGTTGTTGTCCGTTTCCTTGGTCGAGGTTGCCTGTGCGATCCCAAGCTGCAAACTTGTGCTTCATCCGCAAGCATGCACGAACCTGTCTGGCTCGTGCCGTGACCGTTGATCTTGCCTCGGAATTGCCGCCGTGCTGAAGCGCAAGCAATACACTTGCGGTGAAGTCACTACCCGTCCGTTCATGGAGGAAATGGAGCGGCGACTGCTGCTTTCCGCCGATGTCGTTGGTGCCTTGGTTGACAATGCGGTTTACCAGGATGCGGAGCAGCCGGAAAAAGACTCGATTCATTTGGTGGATTATGCTCAGGCCGAGCGTACTGAAGCGGCAGAGAACCAAAGCCGCGAGCTGATTATTCTTGATGCCTCGACGCCTGACTACGAGAGCCTACTTGCAGATCTGACGGGGCAGGACGAGAGCGATCGCCTCTTTGAATACGCCGTACTCGATCCCAACGAAGACGGTATTCAGCAAATCACTGAACTGCTCTCAGGTTATTCTGATCTCGACGCTGTACACATTGTATCGCATGGTGACGAAGGCAGTATAAGTCTCGGCAGTACGACACTAAATCACGATTCACTTGTTGACAACGCTTCAGTCATTGAGGCCTGGGGCGATGCATTCACTGCGGAAGGCGATCTGCTTGTTTATGGTTGCAATCTTGCCGCGACGGAAGCCGGCCGGGATCTCGTGGATGTGCTGTCTCGTTTGACCGAGGCCGACGTAGCTGCCAGTGAGGACCTAACGGGCGCGAAGTCCCTGGGCGGCGACTGGGATCTTGAGTATCAAGTTGGTCGCGTTGAATCCAATGTTGCGGTAAGCGCGTCTGCGCAAGAAAGTTGGGCGGGCGTGCTTGCCACCTTCACCGTGAATACTACCGACGACACGGTAAATGCGAACCCAGGGGATGGCAGCGCCCTGGACGCTATGGGGAATACCAGTCTGCGCGCGGCGATCCAGGAGGCTAATGCACTGGGTGGGTCACACACGATCAATTTAGGCGCCGGAACTTATAGCCTGAGCCTCGGGGGGCAAGCAGAGGATGCCGCAGCCGAAGGCGATCTAGACATTTCCAGTGACATCACCATCGTCGGCGTAGATGCGGCAACAACTGTCATTGACGGGAACGGTGCCTATCGCGTATTTGATGTTCTATCCGGCAGCCTAGCCCTATCTGACGTCACGATAACCGGGGGTGCAGAGAGTACTGGTGCGGGTATCGAAGTTTCCTCTGGTAGTACCTTGGACCTGAAACGCGTTGTTATCGACAGCAACGTCGCGTCGTCTATAGCCGGCGGCATTCACAACAGCGGCAACATGCTGCTCGACGAGGTGCGGGTCACCAACAACCAAGGCGACTTAGGCGGCGGTATTACCAACGATGGTACGGCAACAATTACCAATAGCTTGATCGATGCCAATACTGGGAACTTTGGTGGTGCTATTCGCAACAACAGTGTGATGACGCTGGAGAACGTTACCATCAGCGGCAATACGGCAACTAGCCAGGGGGGTGGATTACTGAACAGCAATGGGGACGCGACCCTTATCAATGTGACGATGACCCAAAATCGGTCGGCTCAAAATGGTGGTATCCATGAAACCACCGGCGGTACAAGAACTTATCTGACCAATACCATTATTGCCGGCAATACCTTGCTGGACGGCACTACGCCGTCCGATGCGGGCGGCGGCATTGACAGCCAGGGCTTTAACATTATTGGCGATACTAGTAGCTCAAGCGGCTGGATTGCGAGCGACCTGCAGAATATTACGCCGTTACTGGGCGCTTTGGCGGACAACGGTGGCTACACGCTCACTCATGCCTTGTTGGCCGGTAGCCGGGGTATCGATGAGGGTACCAACACGGGTGCACCGATCAGTGACCAACGCGGTGAGTTTCGCGATGCGAGTGTCGACATCGGTGCCTTTGAATTTGGCGCGGCGGTGAACCAAGCGCCAACGAATCTCTCCACTGGAATTGCAATCAATACAGACGGCGGCAATGACACCTATCTGTATGCGAACGATGGTGGCGCAATATTCAATGGCCTGACCAGCCTGACGGTTGAAACCGCTTTCCAGTTTGATGGTACGCCGTTGTTAAGTTCAGTCCCGTTGGTAAGCTACGCCAACTCAACCATTTTTAATGAAGTAGTGGTTGCCGTAATGCCGGCGAATACAATCCATTTGGTGATTGGAAACGCAGGCATAACGACCACTCAAGCTTACCCGCAACTGCTTGATGGCGAACTGCATCATATTGCGGTGTCATGGGACAACACTAATGGTGATGTTGCGGTATTTCTCGACGGCGAACTGGTAGAGAGATTCACCGGCTTGAGAGCTGGCTATACCATTACCGGGCCAGGTGAATTGGTGCTTGGCCAAGATCAGGACACCCTGCTGGGTGGATTTGCACCAAATCAGGCGTTTCACGGCACCTTACATGATGTGCGTATCTGGAATGAAGTGCGCAGTGTCGAAGAGATTGCACTGAACTATCAGCACAAGATTGATGCTTCGTCTATTCCCACAGGGCTTGTTGCGAATTGGCAAATGGATGGCTTTAACGGCTCAAATGAGATCGTCGAAATCGTCAGTGGCAACAATCTGACTGTGGGCGACTCCGGCACCGGAGGCTCCTGGGTTGAAAGTACACCCGTCAGTGGGCTTACGGTCGACGAGAACAGCGCCAACGGAACAAGTGTCGGTTTCGTGGTTCCGAGCGATCCGGATCTGCACAACGATATCCTTAGCGATGGATCGTTCCTGGAGGCACCCGATCCTGGTGGCGGAGTGGTCTATACCGCTGGACAAACGTTTGGCGACTGGACGGTAACCTCCGGTGATATCAATCTACTGGGCACCGCAGTCGAAGCACCACCGGCGGGCGGATGGAGCGTCGAACTCAACGGGACGATAGCGGGCGCCATAGAACAAACGATTCCTACCGAAGTGGGCCAGCAGTATCAGGTTACTTTTGCGTTTGCAGGCAACTGGAATTTGGGTGATGCGGTTAAAGATATGCGCGTCTCTGCAGGTGGACAATCAACCGACTTTTCCATAACCGAACCCGCCGGTTGGAGCCAGTCGAACATGCTCTGGGAACACCGCAGTTTCACTTTTACTGCAGACTCCACAAGCACCTTACTGCAATTTCAAACGCTAGACGCTGGAAACACTGGGCCGATCGTTGGAAATATCCACGTTGTAGAAATTCCAGCGGCGATCCAGACGATTCTAAACAATGATTCGACGCTCAGCTACGACGCAGCGACGGGCAAGTTTTACAAAGTCGTTACTTCCGGAACGGACTGGACGACGGCGCAGACGAACGCCAATGCGGATCTGTTGAATGGTGTATCGGGGACTCTATCTACCATTCGTTCTGCAGCGGAAAACTCGTTTTTGCAGCAACTGTTACAAGCGAATTCCGTTAGTGGAGCCTGGATCGGCGGAAGCGATGCAACTGTCGAAGGAACATGGAGCTGGCAGGACGGCTCGAACGAGGTTTTCTATAGCGGGGGAGCCGCACCGCAGGGTGCATTCGAAAACTTTGGGAGCTTTGAGCCCAGCGGCGGGGCAACAGAAAACTACGCTGAGCTCGTTGCAATAAATGGAGAATGGAATGACCTGGATGGCGGTACAACGCGAGCTTACATTGTTGAGTGGGATGCCAGCGAAGTACTGAGTAGTTTCACATTCACGCTGACCGATGACGCCGGTGGCCGCTTTGCGATTGACAGTTCAACAGGTGAGATCGCTGTTGCTGATAGTTCACAGCTCGACTATGCAACGAATACCTCTCACAACGTCACAGTTGAAGTCACGGACTCCGCTGGAGCGACTTATTCGGAAGTCTTGACCATTAACGTCACCGGCAGCGATGAAGCAATTGCATTTGCAACCGGCTTTGTTACGACCTGGCAGACCGATAATCCGGGTACGTCCGCTGCTGACACGATCACCATTCCAATCGGCACTGGCACGACAGACTTCACTGTGTACTGGGGCGATGGCACAAGCTCGGCGCACACCGGCGGTCCGGTCAGTCACACGTATGCAACGGCGGGTACCTACACGGTAGCGATTGTGGGCGATTTCCCGGGCGTAAACTTTGACGGCGGCGGTGACGGCAACAAACTGCTGAGCATCGAGCAGTGGGGCAACATTGCCTGGCAAGATCTGGATGATGCCTTTGATGGCGCCAGCAACCTGTTAATCAATGCCAGTGATGCGCCTGATCTTAGTGGCGTTACCGACCTGACTGAAATGTTCAAGGACGCGGTCAACGTGAGTGCTGACCTAAGCAGTTGGGATACATCAAGCGTTACTAACATGACCCGAATGTTCTATGGGGCCAGCTCATTCAACCAAGATATCAGTAGCTGGGACACCTCAAATGTCACTTCGATGAATGGCATGTTCTATGGCGCCAGTTCGTTTAATCAGAATATTGGCAGTTGGGATACGACAAGTCTAACGAATGTTGGAAACATGTTCCGTAACGCGACTGCCTTTAATCAGGATATCGGCGCTTGGGATACGTCTAATGTGACAAGTATGATCGGTACTTTTTCGGGCGCGACAAGCTTCAATCAAGACATCGGTGCATGGAATACCAGCAGCGTAACCAGTATGGCGTCGATGTTCGCTGGCGCGACGTCATTCAACGGCGACATTAGCGCTTGGGACACTTCCAATGTGACGAGCATGGAGTCGATGTTTCAAGACGCGATCTTGTTCGATCAGAATATCGGCGGCTGGGATACCAGCGGCGTCACTAACATGCGTAACGTGTTCTGGAATGCCGATGGTTTCAATCAAAATATCGGTGCTTGGGATACTTCCAGTGTGACGAACATGGCTAATATGTTCCGGGAAGCCGACCTGTTCAACCAGGCAATCGGCGGGTGGAATACATCCGGTGTTACGGTCATGGCGCACATGTTCAACGGTGCCTTGAGCTTTAATCAGGATATCGGTACCTGGGATACCTCGGCTGTAACCAAGATGGAGCATATGTTCCGCTCCGCGGCAGCGTTTAATCAAGATATTAGCGGTTGGAATACAGCAGCCGTTACCGATATGCGATGGATGTTTCAGTCCGCGAGCTTGTTTAACCAAGATATCTCTGCTTGGGATACGTCCAGTGTTACCAATATGTCATTCATGTTCGGCAACGCAAGTTCGTTTAATCAGAATATCGGTGCATGGGACACGTCGAGCGTCACTAGTATGTACGCGATGTTCTACAACGCGGGTGTTTTTGATCAAAACATTGGTGCGTGGAATACCACGAATGTTACAACCATGGAAAGTATGTTCCAGGGCGCTAATGCCTTTAATCAGGATATTGGTGCGTGGGATACGTCCAGTGTCGTGGATATGGCCTACATGTTCTATCTGGCCAATTCATTTAATCAGGATATCGGCAGCTGGAATACAAGCAATGTGACGGACATGCAAGGTGTGTTTCTTGGTGCGAGCGCATTTAATCAAGATATCGGCGGCTGGAACACGTCAAACGCAACAAACATGACCAGCATGTTCCGAAACGCTGCTAGTTTTGATCAGAATCTGGGCGCCTGGGATATCTCAAATGTCACTGTCATGACCAACATGCTCGATAATACAAATCTGTCAATGGCTAACTACGATGCGACATTGACAGCTTGGGCAGCACAAACTGTGCAACCGGGTGTCACGCTCGGCGCTGCTGGTCTGCAATATAGCCTATCGGCCGCCGACCGCCAGTCCCTGATTGATGATGATGGTTGGACCATCTCCGGTGACAGTCTCGGCAACTATGCGCCGGTTGTCGCGAATCTCCACAACGATTCTGTTACCTATAACGAAGGCGCCGGCGCCTATCTGTTCGATGTCAATCTGGATGCGGTCGTCACGGACGTCGATTCGGCCGACTTCGATGGCGGCACGCTCACCGTCGAGATCGACGGCGGACACGCACCGGCCGAAGACGTACTGGCGATCTGGAATCAGGGCGCAGGAGCAGGTCTGATCGGCGTGTCCGGGTCGAACGTGACCTACAGCGGCACCGTGATAGGCACGTTCATCGGTGGCACTGGCCTGACCCCATTGGACGTCACATTCAACGCGAACGCGACACCGGCGGCCGTCACCGCGCTGATCCGCAATCTCTACTACCAGAACGTCGATACCGACAATCCGACCGCCGGCGTTCGCAGCGTCACGATCGACATCACTGACGGCGATGGCGGCACATCGGGCACACAAAACGTTGCGATCACCGTCGTGCCCGTTAACGACCAAGCGATCGCCGACCTGAACGGCCCGTCCGGCACAGGTATCGACTATGCCGAGACCTTCACTGAGGGATCAGGCCCGGTTGGCATCACAGCAAACGACGCCACGATAACGGATGTCGATAATACCGATTATATGGGGCTGGGCATCAACCTGTTCGGTTTCCAGGACGGTGCTGCGGAGCAGATCACGATTGCCGGCCATACGTTTTCTTATGGCGTGAGTGAAGTCGTCGTTCGCACCGTCGGTGCCACCAATTTCAATCTCGATTTCGATGGCAGTGGGTTTACGATCTCGAACGACGACGGCGGTAATATGCCGCAGGCCGACCTCGAGCTGCTTCTTCGCGGTACTACCTACGAAAATACGTCGCCCGATCCCACCGCGGGCGATCGTACAATCGATATCATTCCAGAAGACGGCAGTGGCTTGAACGGTGTTTCATCTACGAGCACGATCACCGTTGTCGCGCAAAACGTTGCGCCCGAGTTCTTAAAGCTAAGCGGTATCTTGACTTCCACGTTCGGATATCAGCATGAAATTTCTAATGACAGCACGGTGCTTGCTGACGGCAGCAGCCTCGTCACAGGCTCGGTCGCCGATGGCGCGAATACATTTTTGCTACTGGCTAAACTCACTATCGACGGTTCACTTGACACCAGTTTCGGCGGTGGTAACGGATTTGTGACGGTCGACATTGGTGATGGCGATGATTTTGGGCGCCAAGTCGTTGCGCAAAGCGATGGCAAGATTGTCGTTGCGGGCGGCAGCACGGACGCCATGAATATTGATATAGCGTTACTACGCTACAACGCCGATGGAACGTTGGACACCGGATTCGGCGGTGGCGACGGTATCGTTACCACAGCGATTGGTCCGGGGGACGATTCAGCACAAAGCGTTGCGCTGCAGGCCGACGGCAAAATTGTTGTCGCAGGCAGCAGCCACAATGGAACCGATAGCGACGCCGTTGTCGTTCGCTACAACACTGACGGAACTCTGGACACGAGCTTCGGTGGTGGCGACGGCATCGCCACACTTGCAATAGGCCCGGCGGACGACTTCGCTGAAAGTATCACGCTGCAAACCGACGGAAAAATTTTGGTGGGCGGTAGTAGCCACAACGGCATTGATCGCGATTTTGCGTTGGTTCGCCTGAATACTGACGGATCGCTGGATAGCAGTTTCGGCGGTGGTGATGGGATCGTCACAACTGATCTCGCGTCGACGGAAGATGCTGGAAAAAGCATCGCGCTGCAGCCTGACGGCAAGATCGTTCTGGTCGGTGAAAGCGGCGATGGGTCCGATTCTTATCTCACGCTAGTTCGCTACAACACTGACGGTTCGCTGGATGCCAGCTTTGGTGGCGGTGATGGCATTGTCACCACCGATGTCAGCGCCGCTGCCGATTCGGGTTACGACCTGGTCATACAAACCGATAACAAGATATTGGTCACCGGCATGAGTAATGCAGGTGTCGATATTGATCTGATTTTGGCCAGATATCACACCGACGGTTCGCTGGATGCCAGCTTTGGTGGCGGTGATGGCATCGTTCTTACTGACTCGGGCAATGCGTATGGGCCGGGGCTAAGCGTTGATTTGCAGGCCGACGGCAAAATACTTGTCGCCGGTTATGAATATAGCAGCGGCGAGTTTCGAATGCTGCTAGCGCGCTATAACACCGATGGTTCGCTTGATGCTTCATACGGCGGCACCGTATTTGTTGAAGACGGCCCGCCCGTCCTGCTCGACACTGACGTTGATGTCATCGACACCGAACTCGATTCGCTCAATGGTGGTTTGGGTAACTACTCAGGTGCGAGCCTGACGATCGCACGCAACGGCGGCGCGAACGCCGAGGATATCCTGTCATTCACCGATGGCAGCGGCGTCACGTTGTCCGGCGGAAACCTGATTAAGAACGGCCAGATCGTCGCCAGCTTCGACACGATGACGACAGCTGGCCAGCTCGTCATCACCTTCACCGACGCAAACGGCGAGATTCCCACCTCAGCCGACGTCGACAACATTCTGCGCCAGATCACGTACGCCAACGCCTCCGCCGCGCCGCCCGCCAGTGCCCAGCTCGACTGGACCTTCGACGACGGCAACACCGGTGCGCAGGGTGCCGGCGGTGCTTTGCAAGTTGTCGGCAGCACACTGGTTTCGATTACGGCGGTCGACGATGATCCGGTCATTACGAGCAACGGCGGTGCGGATTCGGCTGTCATTAGTCACGACGAAAACACCAGTGCTGTCACGACGGTCGTTGCAACGGATCCGGACGGCGACGCTATCACCTACGGCATCAGTGGCGGTGCGGATGCAGGATTGTTCACTATCGACAGCATCACGGGCGAGCTGAGTTTCTCTGCGGCGCCTGACTTTGAGAACCCGGCAGATTTCGATCTGAACAACATCTATGAAGTTGAAGTCTCTGCGACTGCTAACGGTGTGTCGGATATGCAGTCGATGAACATTACGGTGACAGATCAGGCAATCATGACCGTTGGTGCCAGCGGTGCTACTACAGCCGTCGGAGGGGTTGACTATACGCTCAACTTGTCCGCCGATGAAGACGCCACCAGCTGGACCATTAACTGGGGTGACGGCACGATCGAAACCATCGCGGGTAACCCGTCTTCTGTGACGCACACTTATGCATCGGGTTACGAAGGGCTGTCAGTCAATATTCTCGTCGCTGCGACCGATGCAACCGGCGATCACTACTCGAATGATCTGGTCGTTGCATCGGCATTCCTGACAGGGGAAGGGCTTTATAGGTACACGGCGCCTGACGGGGCGTTCACTCAGTTCTTTAGTGGCGCGGAGTTGACGAACGTCTACGCGATAACGATCGGCCCGGATGGTTTGCTCTACGCGGCCGGTCACGGATCCGACAACATTGTCCGATACGACCCGGCGACGGGAGCGCTTGTCGACACGTTCGTTGCTGCTGGCAGCGGCGGCCTTTCCAAAGCGGCGGGGTTAGCCTTTGGCCCCGACGGACATCTGTATGTCACGAGTCAGGGCACCGACGAGGTCTTGAGGTACGACGGCACGACGGGAGCATTCCTCGACACATTTATCACTGCCGGCAGCGGGGGCGTCGATGCACCAACGGCATTGCAGTTCCGGGGTGATGGGCATCTCTACGTCTCTGGTTACAACACCGATAACATCCTTCGTTACGACGCGGCAACCGGCGCATTCGTCGACGAGTTCATAACCAGTGCGAGCGGCGGGTTGAACGGCCCGGGCGACTTTGTCATTGGCCCGGACGGCAATCTGTACGTCAGCGGGACGAACAGTGTCATCAAGCGGTTCGATGGAACGACGGGCGCATACATAGACGACTTTGTCGCGGTTGGCAGCGGCGGGCTTGGCGAGTCGATCGGCCTGGAGTTTGGTCCTGACGGCAACCTCTATGTTGCCAACTTTACGCAGGACGAAGTTCTCATCTTTGACGGTACTTCGGGGGCTCTGATCGGCAACTATGTCATCACGGGTTCGGGCGGAGTGGATGGGCCGACGTCGCTGGCTTTTGTACCGAGTCATCAAGTTTCCGTAGTCTCTCCGGCGCCGACGCTCGACCTGGATGCCGACGACTCCGCCGCTTCAGGCCTTAACTTTGGGACGACGTGGTCCGAGGACGGCGGGCCGGTTGTGATCGTCGACGGCGATGCTACGCTGGTAGACCCGGATAGCACAAACCTCTCGTCGCTGACGGTCGCGATCACCAACCAGCTTGACGGCAGTGCGGAGTTGCTTTCGGCGACCACCGGCGGAACAAACATTTCCGCTAGCTACGACTCGGGCACCGGTGTGCTCACGCTGAGCGGTTCAGACACCGTTGCCAACTATCTGACGGTACTCAAGACCGTTACGTATGAAAACACATCGGACGCTCCTTCCACGACAGCCCGTAACATCACCTTCGTTGCCGACGACGGCGTCAACAGCAGCCCAATTGCAACAACCACCGTGACGATGATTGGAGTCAACGACGACCCAGTACTGACGATCCCTGCGGGCACGACGGCGTATACAGAGGGTGCATATCAATTGATTACGCCGTCCGCGACGCTCACCGATGTCGACAGCACAAATTTCGATGGCGGGCAGCTCACGGTTACGATCTCTTCCGGTGGTGAAGCCACGGATGACATGTACATCTTCACAACCGGCAACATCCTGGCATCCGGCACGAACCTTTCCTATGACTTCGGCAGCGGGATGATTCAGATCGGCACCATCAGCGGCGGCAACGGGGCAGGAGATCCGCTGATCGTGACGTTCAACTCGAGCGCGACGGCGGCGGCCATCGAGAATGTTATCGAAGCAATCTTCTTCCGCACGGTTACCGACGATCCGTCAACGGCTTCACGTATCATCGATTTCCAGATTACCGACGGTGACGGCGGCACGAGCGTAATCCAGTCGCGGACGATCAGCGTAACCGCAGTCAATGATCAGGCCGTGGCCGACCTAAATGGAGCCGATGGCGGCGGCATTGATTTCTCAACGGGTTTTACTGAAGGTTTGGGCGCGGTCAACGTGACGGACAGCGACGCGACGATCAGCGATGTCGACAATACAACCTATCAGGGTCTGGGCATTAATCTTTTCGGCTTCACGGATGGAAGCGACGAGAGAGTTTCTGTCGGCGGGTACACGTTCAGCTATGGCGTGGCCGAAACCGTTGTACGCACGGTAGGCAGTACCGATTTTGAAATCGATTTCGACGGCAGCGGATTCACGATCGCCCGCGATGTCAGCGGCGATATGCCGCAGGCGGATCTGCAGTTGTTGCTTCGAGGAGTTACCTACGAGAACGTCTCGGACAATCCGACGACCGGCAACCGCACAATCAATATCATCCCGCAGGATGGGGGGGGGTTAAACGGCCTGACGTCGACCAGCACAATATCGGTCGTTGCCGTCAATGACGATCCCACGAATGCTGGCGGTTTACCTACGGACATCACTGTTACGGAAGATATTTCGAGTGACGTCGATCTTTCGGTCATTGATCTTTCCGATGTTGATCATAACGGCGGCAACCTAACCATCACACTGTCGACGTCGACGGGCGGCAACCTCAGTGCCACGTCCGGCGGTGGCGTGACCGTTGGTGGCAGCGGAACCGGTGTTCTGACCTTGACGGGCGTACTCGCTGATCTGAACACATTCCTCGATTCCACCAGCAATATTCAATATCTGCACGGCACCCCTGGCACTGATGGAGACGATGCCGACACGATCCAGGTTCAGGTCAGCGATAACGGCAATACAGGCACCGGTGGTGGCGGACAGATTGACCTTGGCACGGTAAACGTCGACATCATCGACACCACCGCCCCGGTGGTGACGATCACCGGACTGACGACCGCCGATAATACGCCGGCGCTGACCGGTACGGTGAATGATCCGACGGCCACGATCCAGGTGACCGTGAACGCTAACAGCTACGCTGCGACCAACAACGGTGACGGTACCTGGACGCTGGCGGATAATGCCATTGCGCCGGCGCTGGCCGATGGCACCTATGACGTGTCGGTTACTGCGACGGACGGTGTTGGCAATGTCGGAAATGATGCCAGCATCGATGAACTGGTCGTTGATACCACCGCCCCGGTGGTGACGATCACCGGACTGACGACCGCCGATAATACGCCGGCGCTGACCGGTACGGTGAATGATCCGACGGCCACGATCCAGGTGACCGTGAACGCTAACAGCTACGCTGCGACCAACAACGGTGACGGTACCTGGACGCTGGCGGATAATGCCATTGCGCCGGCGCTGGCCGATGGCACCTATGACGTGTCGGTTACTGCGACGGACGGTGTTGGCAATGTCGGAAATGATGCCAGCATCGATGAACTGGTCGTTGATACCACCGCCCCGGTGGTGACGATCACCGGACTGACGACCGCCGATAATACGCCGGCGCTGACCGGTACGGTGAATGATCCGACGGCCACGATCCAGGTGACCGTGAACGCTAACAGCTACGCTGCGACCAACAACGGTGACGGTACCTGGACGCTGGCGGATAATGCCATTGCGCCGGCGCTGGCCGATGGCACCTATGACGTGTCGGTTACTGCGACGGACGGTGTTGGCAATGTCGGAAATGATGCCAGCATCGATGAACTGGTCGTTGATACCACCGCCCCGGTGGTGACGATCACCGGACTGACGACCGCCGATAATACGCCGGCGCTGACCGGTACGGTGAATGATCCGACGGCCACGATCCAGGTGACCGTGAACGCTAACAGCTACGCTGCGACCAACAACGGTGACGGTACCTGGACGCTGGCGGATAATGCCATTGCGCCGGCGCTGGCCGATGGCACCTATGACGTGTCGGTTACTGCGACGGACGGTGTTGGCAATGTCGGAAATGATGCCAGCATCGATGAACTGGTCGTTGATACCACCGCCCCGGTGGTGACGATCACCGGACTGACGACCGCCGATAATACGCCGGCGCTGACCGGTACGGTGAATGATCCGACGGCCACGATCCAGGTGACCGTGAACGCTAACAGCTACGCTGCGACCAACAACGGTGACGGTACCTGGACGCTGGCGGATAATGCCATTGCGCCGGCGCTGGCCGATGGCACCTATGACGTGTCGGTTACTGCGACGGACGGTGTTGGCAATGTCGGAAATGATGCCAGCATCGATGAACTGGTCGTTGATACCACCGCCCCGGTGGTGACGATCACCGGACTGACGACCGCCGATAATACGCCGGCGCTGACCGGTACGGTGAATGATCCGACGGCCACGATCCAGGTGACCGTGAACGCTAACAGCTACGCTGCGACCAACAACGGTGACGGTACCTGGACGCTGGCGGATAATGCCATTGCGCCGGCGCTGGCCGATGGCACCTATGACGTGTCGGTTACTGCGACGGACGGTGTTGGCAATGTCGGAAATGATGCCAGCATCGATGAACTGGTCGTTGATACCACCGCCCCGGTGGTGACGATCACCGGACTGACGACCGCCGATAATACGCCGGCGCTGACCGGTACGGTGAATGATCCGACGGCCACGATCCAGGTGACCGTGAACGCTAACAGCTACGCTGCGACCAACAACGGTGACGGTACCTGGACGCTGGCGGATAATGCCATTGCGCCGGCGCTGGCCGATGGCACCTATGACGTGTCGGTTACTGCGACGGACGGTGTTGGCAATGTCGGAAATGATGCCAGCATCGATGAACTGGTCGTTGATACCACCGCCCCGGTGGTGACGATCACCGGACTGACGACCGCCGATAATACGCCGGCGCTGACCGGTACGGTGAATGATCCGACGGCCACGATCCAGGTGACCGTGAACGCTAACAGCTACGCTGCGACCAACAACGGTGACGGTACCTGGACGCTGGCGGATAATGCCATTGCGCCGGCGCTGGCCGATGGCACCTATGACGTGTCGGTTACTGCGACGGACGGTGTTGGCAATGTCGGAAATGATGCCAGCATCGATGAACTGGTCGTTGATACCACCGCCCCGGTGGTGACGATCACCGGACTGACGACCGCCGATAATACGCCGGCGCTGACCGGTACGGTGAATGATCCGACGGCCACGATCCAGGTGACCGTGAACGCTAACAGCTACGCTGCGACCAACAACGGTGACGGTACCTGGACGCTGGCGGATAATGCCATTGCGCCGGCGCTGGCCGATGGCACCTATGACGTGTCGGTTACTGCGACGGACGGTGTTGGCAATGTCGGAAATGATGCCAGCATCGATGAACTGGTCGTTGATACCACCGCCCCGGTGGTGACGATCACCGGACTGACGACCGCCGATAATACGCCGGCGCTGACCGGTACGGTGAATGATCCGACGGCCACGATCCAGGTGACCGTGAACGCTAACAGCTACGCTGCGACCAACAACGGTGACGGTACCTGGACGCTGGCGGATAATGCCATTGCGCCGGCGCTGGCCGATGGCACCTATGACGTGTCGGTTACTGCGACGGACGGTGTTGGCAATGTCGGAAATGATGCCAGCATCGATGAACTGGTCGTTGATACCACCGCCCCGGTGGTGACGATCACCGGACTGACGACCGCCGATAATACGCCGGCGCTGACCGGTACGGTGAATGATCCGACGGCCACGATCCAGGTGACCGTGAACGCTAACAGCTACGCTGCGACCAACAACGGTGACGGTACCTGGACGCTGGCGGATAATGCCATTGCGCCGGCGCTGGCCGATGGCACCTATGACGTGTCGGTTACTGCGACGGACGGTGTTGGCAATGTCGGAAATGATGCCAGCATCGATGAACTGGTCGTTGATACCACCGCCCCGGTGGTGACGATCACCGGACTGACCACCATCGACAACACGCCCGTGTTAACCGGCACAGTGGACGACGCCTCAGCGACCATTGCTGTCACCGTGAACGGTAACAGCTATTCGGCCACCAATAACGGCGACGGTACCTGGACGCTCGCGGACAATACCATTTCGCCCGCTCTGGCTGATAGCACCTACGATGTTGTAGTCACGGCCACGGACATTCTGGGTAACGTAGGTACCGACGCGTCGGTCAACGAGTTGACCGTTGATACCACGGCACCAGTGGTTACCGTCTCGGCGCTGACGACGACCGATTACACGCCGGCCTTGAATGGCACCGTTTCTGATCCCAGCGCGACCGTGCGCGTCACCGTGGACGGTCAGACATACACGGCGACCAACAACGGTGACGGCACTTGGACATTGGCGGACAACGTTATCACTCCTGCGCTGGCCGTAGGTACCTACGATGTTTATGTCACGGCAACTGATCCAGTCGGCAATGTCGGCGTGGATGCCAGTCTCGATGAACTGGTTATCAATCGCCCCAATATCGATCCTGTTGCCATCGATGATGCTTACACCTTGGATGAAGACATGGCATTTACCGCGGTGCTGGGTGTCGATGACTTGTTAATGAACGATAGTGATGCCGATGGCGACGCGTTGGTCGTCAATACGGCGCCCGTATCTGGGCCAAGTAACGGCAGCTTGCTACTTAGTGCCGACGGTACCTTCACCTATACGCCGAATGCAGATTTCAACGGCACAGATAGCTTCACTTACGAAGTGAGCGACGGCTATGGTGGCACCGCGCAAGCCACGGTGACAATTACGGTTAATCCAGTGAATGATCAGCCGACAGCGTCTGGAGAAAATTACACCGTCGACGAAGATAACGCGCTGACGGCCATTGCGGGAATTAACGACCTGCTATTGAATGATACCGACCGCGACGGCGATGCTTTAAGCGTTAATGTGAACCCAGTCGTTGGTCCATCCAATGGAACCCTGATACTAAATGCGGATGGTCGATTTACCTACAACCCAGCTGCAAATTTCAACGGGAACGATGCATTTACTTATGAGATTTCCGACGGCAACGGCGGAACTGCGCAGGCCGTTGTGAACATTACCGTTAACCCAATCAATGATGCGCCCGTCGGTGTAAGCGATTCCGTGACGGTGACAGCAGGCCAGTCAGCCGCGATGACGGAGCAGAGTTTGCTGGCGGATGATATCGACGTGGATGGAGATGCCTTGAGTCTTGTAAATTTTACGCAAGCATCCAACGGTGTCGTTACGCAGAACCCAGACGGTAGTCTTGTTTACACTCCCAATGCCGGCTTCACGGGCGTTGATAGTTTTACCTATACGGTTGCTGATGTTTCCGGCGCTCAGGATACGGTTCAAGTTCAGGTCACCGTGGTTCCGGGCATTGTTGTTGATCCTGGTGGTGGTACGGGCACCGGACAGCCACCCACTGAGCCACCGGATGGCACCGACGGTGGTGATTCCGGTGGGCAAGGTTCGGGCTCGAATTCCGGCGGTGATGGCGGAAACGGTGGATCTGGAACTTCCCAGCCGGGTGAAGCGGAGTTGCCAGGTCAACCAGGCTTTCCCTTGCCCAGTGGTCTGCCGGGCACAGACTTCTCCGCAACGCCTGCAATGGCTACATCTGCCCCGCAGCCAGCTGATGACAACAACTCGCGGTCCTACACGGCACCGCCCAAGTTCATGTACGACGCCGTGCAAACCATTGAGAACATGTTCGATGTGGAGTTCGCTGATTTCGGCTTGTTAAAACTGAATCATCTTGCCGTTTGGGATGCCCTTGATACCTTAAAGCGAGACATGAGTGACCGCGACAGTCTTGGGCGAATAGACGGGTCCATGATGGTGCAAATATCCACGGGTACTAGCTTGCTGCTTAGTGCCGGTATCCTAACCTGGGTGATGCGCGGTGGCGCCCTTGCTAGCGCCTTGTTGTCGACAATGCCGGTCTGGCAGGGTTTCGATCCGCTGCCGGTATTGTTGGCTCGCAAACGTCGTCGCGACAAAGACGAAGCTAAACTTCGGTCTAAGAAGATTTTGAAAGAATCGCGCGTCGATCAGTTGTTTGAAGCCGCGGGCATTAGTAACCCCTCCAAGGCGCGGAGTTGAATCGAGTCATGAGGATTAGACTTTCGCCCACACTGCGTATCACGCTTGGACTGGTATTCGTCACACTCAGTTTAATAATGGCCGCTACATTTTTTGGGCTCGTTCCCGAGAAGAGTAAAGTGGCGCTAAAGGCGCGAGTGAGTTTTGTCGAGGCGCTGGCGGTGCAATTGTCAGCGGCTGCATCCCGTACCGATATTCGGCTAATTACCGATACACTGGAGTCTATTGTTGACCGCGACGAGGACGTTTTATCGGCTGCATTGCGTGACAAGCACGGCAATATCGTCGCTGGATCGGGCGATCACGAGACGCATTGGGTGCCTCATCCTGACGGCGGGTCGACCGCAACTCATGCGCAGGTGCCGATTTTTCAAGGTGAGCGTCGCTGGGGTACCGTGGAGATCAGTTTTGCGCAGGCGGGCACCAGCGGTGGTCTGCTCGAGCGCGTTAAGAATTCTCGCGTCAGTCTGTTCGCCTTTATTGCCTTAGCAGGCTTTGGTGCCTACTTTATGTTATTGCGGCGGGCTCTTCGGGAACTGGATCCGCGCGGCGTCATTCCCGAGCGCGTTAAGGCTGCCTTCGATGCCCTGGCCGAGGGTGTCTTAATTATGGATGAGCAGGAGCGCATTGTTCTGGTCAATGGCGCCTTCCTAAAAAATATTTGGCAGTCAGACAAGCCGCTTGCGGGACGTAAGTCTTCAGAATTGAACTGGCGCCGATTGCAGGGTGATGCGACCCCGGAAGCACTGCCCTGGCAACTCGCCATCCGCGATGGAGAAAAGAAAGTTGGTATGCCCCTGAGCGTTCGCACGGTTACCGGTGAAATGCGTAGCTTCATGGTCAACGGATCGCCCATTACTGACGGGGATGGGAAGATTCGCGGCGCGCTTGCAACTTTTGACGATGTGACGGACTTGGAAAAGAAGAATGCGGACCTGCATAGGGCCATGAGCAAGCTGGAAGAGGCTCAGGATGAAGTCAATCGTCAGAATCGCGAGTTGCAATATCTAGCAACGCGGGATTCTTTGACTGGTTGTTTGAATCGTCGCGCTTACTTTGAGGCAATGGACGAGGCTATCGAGGCGGTCCAGCAAGCTGGCGCGCCCCTGTGTTGCATGATGTTGGATATTGATCACTTCAAAAAAATCAATGACAAGCATGGCCATTCCATGGGTGACAAGGTTATTACCATGGTCGCGGAAGAATTGGTATCAGGTTGCCGGGAAGTAGATTTGGTTTGTCGCTACGGCGGTGAGGAATTCTGTATTACCTTGCCCGGCCTGTCGATGCAAGAGACCATGGTGATTGCCGAGCGCATTCGCGTTGGTGTGTCACGTCTTTCGGAAACACGCTTAAACTCTGCGCTTAAGGTCACAATTAGTATTGGCATATCGGAGTTGTCCGCGGCGGGTGGTTCCGGTAAGACAATGGTTAAGGAAGCCGACATGGCGCTCTATTCGGCCAAGGAGAACGGCCGCAATCGCGTTGTTTGTTGGGACTCTGCGCAAATGACCTTAACCATTCAAAAAGCCGATTTGGAAACGAACTCGGGGGGTATCTTATTGACTAATGCGCGCCCGGATGAGGGCGTTCCTGTCGATCAGCGAACCGGAAACGTCGTCAAGATATTGCAGCAGCGAATCAGCGATCTCGAAAACATATTAGATGGCCAGGACTTGACGACGGACAAGGGTTTTGGTTACGACAAGTTGACGGGACTACCGAACCGCGTGCTGTTTTTTGATCGAGTTTCGCAATCTATTGCGCGGGCTGCGCGCTTAGGTCACAGCGTGGCCATTCTGTATATGGACATCCCCGCGTTTCGGCGCGTAAGCGCTGCCTTTGGTGCGGGGGCGGGCGATCAGCTACTGCGCGATATCGCAGAGCGTATCACGGCGGTTTTGCGTGCCAGTGATACCGTGGCAGCGCTGGGTGAAAGACGAGACGGCGCCGGCGTCTGCCGATTGAGTAAAGATGAATTCGCCATTGAATTGGCAGATATTCAAGATCCGGATACGGTGACGTGGATTGTCAGACGAATATTCGACAGCCTCATTGACCCTTTCCACATTGAGAATCGCGAAATATATATCACCTGCAATATTGGCATTGCTATATATCCAGCGGACGCGAATAGTTCCGAATCACTAGTTAGTAATGCGCGCGTGGCTAGGCAACATACGCGAGATCGGCACGGAGAAAATACTTACGCCTACTATTCGAGCGACATGAATGATCATGCCATGGAACAAATGATGCTCGAAGCACAGCTGCGGCAGGCACTAAAAAACGATGAGTTTGTACTTAACTATCAGCCTAAGCTTGATATGAATAGTGGCGATGTGGTGTCCATGGAAGCTCTGATCCGCTGGGACCATCCGGAGATGGGTATAATTTCGCCCGACAAATTTATACCGCTAGCCGAGCAAACTGGCCTTATTACTAGTATTGGCCAGTGGGTTTTGCATGAAGCCTGTCAACAGGCAAAACGTTGGATCAATGAAGGTATTGCGCCTCAATCCATCGCGGTCAATCTCTCAGCGGTTCAACTGAGATCCGTCGATATCGGTGAACAGATTATCGCAACCATCGCGGAATCCGGGCTTAGCAATCACAATATTGAACTGGAGATAACCGAAACAGCCTTGATGCAAGACGTTGAGGCGTCGTCGCAAGCGTTGCGCGAGTTGCACAAGCGCGGACTTGTGCTGTCTGTTGATGACTTTGGCACCGGCTATTCATCCCTGAGCTATCTGAAACGCTTCAGTGTCGATAGCTTGAAGATCGATCGAAGTTTTATCCGAGATGTTGCTAGCAACGCAGATGATCGAACGGTGGTGTCTGCCATCGTCGCGATGGCGCATCACATGGGAATCCAGGTAGTGGCGGAGGGGGTCGAGACCGCGGATCAGCTCCGCTCGCTGACCGAGTTGAACTGCGACCAGATTCAAGGCTATCTAATCGCCAGACCGATGAATCCGGAAGACGCGAGCGACTGGCTCAGGGCAGCGCGCAATCGTGGTCCTATCCCGGGAACCACGGATACCAGCCGCTTGCCGGTGTTGGGCGATCGCGAAGTAGCATCGATGCTGTAAGGGAGGGCGCGTAAACTGTCTCCGACACCTGATTCGGAGGCGCGTCGAATTGAGCGATGACCAAGATAGTCTAGATAAGCCAATCAAGTACTCTCGGTTTGGGTCCGCGAAATCAATGCAGGAAGGGAGTATTGCGGATCTTGTCGTAGAGATAAATCAGCGTTTTGCCAAGGCGCGGCTGGAAGAGGCTGAACACCTGCTGCGTCAACTAGTGCATTTCATGCCTCAAGACTTGCAAGCCAAGCTACGCTTAGCGGAGGTTTGCTTACGATTGGGATCTTTTGATCGAGCGCGGCAAGTAGCGGACGAGGCTTTGACCATTGATGCCTCTTCGGTTACCGCAATCATGCTTAAGGCGGATGCGCTGTTTCGGCTTGACCTTGGAACTGATGCGGTTTCTCTGGCGAAACAGCTTGTTAAGCTTCAGCCTGAAAACTCCGTGTTTAGAAACAATTTGGGCGTCTACCAAATGGGCATTGGCCATTTTCAAGATGCCGCGAGTTCATTCATGTCAGCAATAGAGCTCAATGAGAGCTATGTTGCGCCGATCCACAATCTGACATCCTTGCCTAAGTTGGAAATCACGAACGAGCAATTGATGCGTATGAAGTTGCTCGCGAGCAAATCAGCTCTTTCTGATCAGGACAAAGCAATTACGAATTTCTGCATAAGTAAATTCTATAGACAAAACGGCAACATAGAAGAAGAGTTCAGCTATCTAGACCGGGCCCACGAGATTCTTGCGATAGCTTCACCATGGGACTGGCGCTCGTTCGCATCAATCGTCGATACTATCGAGGCGCTGAATCCCGAGGTCTTGATGCGCTTTCAAGAACCCAGGTGTATGCGCCCGTCAGGAATTTTCATTAGTAGCATGCCAAGATCAGGTTCTACGCTCTTGGATCAAAGCATCGCGGCGCATCCAGAGGTACGTTCGCTAGGCGAATCCGGAATTGCGACCCAGGCCGTTCGCCATGCAGTCTCGATCATGCGTTTTCCCATGGATGAATTGTGGACCTGGGTGAAACGATCCGATGCCCAGCATTTATTTGCTTCACTGTTTGAAAAGTGGCATTCAACATTGGACGGCCACCGGCTTGATTCGCCTTGGTATATTGAAAAATCAATTAACAACGATGTGTTTCTCGGCGTGTGCTTGTTAGCTAATCCGGCGAACAAGATCGTGTATTGTCAGCGAAACCCGTTGGATACTTGCTTGTCAAACTACCAAACATACTTCGCTAAAGGTATGGATTTCTCGCACAAGCTATCCTGGCTAGCAAAGCGGTATGAGTTCCATCAACGCATTATGGCTTACTGGACGGACATGTTTCCGGATCGAATCCTTCAAGTGAGCTACGAATCGCTAGTCGCGAACCCCCGATCAACACTCGAGCGCGTTCTCGAGTTTGTCGGGCTGCCATGGTCAGAAGAGTGCTTGCAGTCGCAGGAAATCGATAGCAACGTTCGATCAGCCAGCAATTGGCAAGTCCGCCAGCCCTTGTATCAAACCTCGGTTGGCCGTTGGCGACGGTATGAACAGCAACTGGCTGCGATCATGCACCTTAATAAGGGCAGCTAGCGGGGCGGCAGTCTAAAGGTGCTCGGGAGAGGATTGGGGCCACCATTCCAACACTCGCGAGGCAGCTTCGTAAGCTTTTGAAAGATAAGGAACGTGAGCGGCGCGCAGACCCCATGCGCTTTCAGAGCAAAGCCCTCGATCGACTGCAGACTGGCCAATACATATATAAAACTATACATCTAGTTCTAATAGGTTGATTATTGTCTTCTAATAATTTCGCCGGAGCGGAGCATTGCAGCGCGCTATCGCCAGAAAATTGGGATTGCCGCGATACCTTAAGATCGCGTCGGTTTTGCGGCACGAGATAGCGGAAAATCACTGGAGTTTGGGCGACAGGCTACCCTCGATCAATGCGCTGGCGAAGCGTTTCGGCGTTGCGCCACCGACGGCGCGGCAAGCGATCAGATACCTGGAAGGTCTTGGCGTCGTCCAATGTAGGCACGGGACCGGAACCTATGTATCGGGGCCTTCCCTGCGCATGCAACCTTTTCGCGTTCGCAGGAATCTTGGCGACTGGTCGAACCAGATCGAAATGCCGAAGCTCATCGACCTTTCGCAACCCGCGATGGTGCAGCCGGATTTGCCGGATTCACTCGAACCCGCGCAGAGCTACCAGCTGATGTACCGGTTGTTCGAGTTCGACGGACAGCCGGCGATGATAATCGAAACGTATCTTGATCGGGCGCTATACGACGTTTCCCCTGCCGAATACGACGCTAAACCAGCTCTGGCGCTAGTGTTGGAAAGGATGGGGCATGGGGTTCAAGCGGAACAGAATTACCTGACTGTCGACCTCGCCGATGAAGAAATCGCAGATAAGCTCAATCTTATACCTCTAGCGCCGGTCGGCAGATCACGCCTGGTTCTGAAGAACCAGGCCAACGTCGCTGTTTATGCATCGACGATGATTTACCCCGCCGAGATGATTCGTATCGAATTTGAGGAGTAGCGAACAAGAATGCGGTGGCTGTAGCCGTCACCAGAAAATTGAATGCCAATACAAGAATACAAACTAGGGACGGCCAAGCCGACCATCAGGACGCTATCGGTCTTGACCACATGAATCGCATCATCAATGCATTGATAAAAACATAGGGGCATAGAGAAGGGGAAAATGATGAAAATTTTTAAAACATTGACCAGAATGCTGGCAATCAAAATTGGCGTGGCCGTCTTGGTGGCTACGGGATCAGTTGCCACGGCAGCTGAATTTCAAGTTGAACTTGTGCGCGTTACTAACGGCAGTCCGAACGGTTCTTCGGATGCTGTCACGCTATCGACTAGCGGCAGCTGGGTCTATGACGACGTTGCCGGCACGGTGACCCTTCAAGGGTCGCAAGTGGTTGACTTCAAACTCGGGCCTTTCCCGGGTGCGGCGGGCTTATTTACGCACAACTTTGCCGGTGTGGTGTTGGATTTGAGCGCGCAGACGGTGACAGGCGCCAGCTACGAATGTATACCCGGCAGCTTCGGTGACACGATTGGTGTGAATCTCTGCGCCAACTCCTTGTACGGGGCTAATTTCATTAATGAAACCACGGTCGACTACAGCTCGATTCCTGGTGTGCGCAACATCACCGGAGACGATTCACCCGCCGGGGCGGCGCAGCAGCTCAGCGACTATTCGGTAGCGCTCAATTCTTTCAACGGCAGCCAACTCATTGTCGAGTCGGCGGCCTGGACTGGGAATCCGGGATCGGCTGGTATTCAGCTCGAGTTCGTCGTCAGCGGCGCACCGCCGGTCATTGATGTGCCGAATTTCAAGGGGCAACTGGAAGCCGATGCGTTTGTTAATGTCGTCAACGCCGGTTTAACCGTCGGTGCAGTCAGCACGCAGCACAGCGAGCTGTATCCCGCCGGTACGGTGGCGGTACAGACTCCGGCAGCTTGCACGAGTTGCGCACTGCTGAATGACCCCGTCGACCTCGTCATTTCGCTGGGTCCCGAGCCGATTCCCACGGTCGCGGAACGACTCGATACAATGATTTCGACTGTTAATGGCTTGGGTCTGAATTTCTGGAATCGGTTGGTGCTGAATGGCTTGCTGTATTCAGCTAAGGGAACCCTGGAGTGGTGTGAGCAGGATCTCGAAGAGCTGCTCGCCGATGCCAGGCGCCCGCGCAGAGTCGAGGCACGGTACAACGCACGGTGCAGGGATGATCGCGGTGCAACGGTGGCGTCGCAAAAACTCGAGACCTTTGTCTGGATCGTCGATTGGTTTCGCGGTAACGCGCTGACGAATGAGCAGGCCGACGACCTTGTCGCGCAGGCACAGGCCGTCATCGACCAACTGTTCTTCGTTCCGCCTACTGGCCTTGTGACGATCCTGTCGAATGGTGAGGAGCGGATTTACTACATGCAGGTGCCATCTGGTTACTCGCAGTACGACGATTCGAAACCCATCGTGTTCGCGTTTCATGGCACGAACGGTACGTACAACAATTGGTTCGAAAGCGGTTTCTACGGCGATAATCTCCGGGAGTCGGTCGGAGACGAAGCGATAATCATCCTGCCACAGGCCGGTAAGATCGCGACTGGCATCAACCAGTGGGATTTCGCCATCGACTTTCAATACTTCCAGGACGTGCTGGCGGATGTCGAGGAGCGGTTGGCCTTCGATTCCAACCGGATTTTCGTAACCGGCCATAGCTCGGGTGGTGCGTTTTCGCACGAGATCGGCTGCCGATTCGGTGATATCGTGCGCGCAGTTGCGCCCAGCGCCGGCGGTTTGACCAGTCGCGGTTGCACCGGTTCCGTGGCTGTGATCCAGTTCCAGAGCGAGTTCGACGAAATCGTGCCGCCGTCGGTGACGACACCGTCGCGCGACCACTGGATCTTATACAACGGCTTCGACCTGGGTGTTTTCGAGGAGGGGCTGGACCCAGTTTGTCAGAACTATGACTTGGGCGGGTCTCCTTACCCATTCCAGTACTGCCTGCACGACGAGACCGGGTTCAACGGTCACAGATGGTGGGCACCGCGCGAAGGCGAAATCATCTGGGAGTTCTTCAAGAACCTGCCGGATGTAGAGCCGACCGCTGATCACCCGCCGGGTGGCGGCAACGAGCGTGTCGAGCAGGAACTTCCGGGTGGTACGCTGGACATGACACTGCGCTTTCCGAACGGTATCGGTGAAGTCTATCTCGTGACCGCGGTACTGTATCCGGAGAATACTGCGCAGCCGATCTTCAGCGCACCGTTGTGGTTCCTGAACCTCGACATCGATCCGATGGGGGCCCAGGCGGGTGACGATGTGACCTACTCGGTTTCGGTCAATCTGCCGCAGGACGGCGTATTAACACCGATCCCGGGCAACTACACGTTGTCGATTTCGGCCTTTGTCGTGGGCGGCGGTTTTCCGATCCCGGCGGCCGGTATCGACCACGTGGGTCTGGCCCAGATTACGGTGACGGATTCGTTCTCGTCGATCGTCGTCCCGGGCGTGCTGGAGCTTGTGCCGTATATCAACTAGCTTTGTGGCCGGTTGATGGAAAATTCCGTCGAACGGTGCGAACTGTGGGCGGGGAAGGAAACTCCGGCCTTCGGGCCGGTGGTTTCTTGTGGTCGCGAGAACAGCGATATACGCATTTCATAATGAATTCCTTGTTTTGACCACTTGATACGGTTCGACTGGCGTTCAAGCATTTCTAGGTGCCGGTCATTAGTTTATTAGTTTTTTAAACTAATAAACTAATGACCGGCACCAACCATCCTTGTTCAACAAGCCCCAATCTGTGATGATGCCCCCATGCGAGCCAATTCCTCACACAGACTGAAAAGTAGTGGTTTGGCAGCGCTGCTGGTCGTAATAATCGGCCAGTCCGGTCTGCTCCTTCACGAGTCTGTATTCGATCACCTGGCCGAGGAATCATGCGAGGTTTGTTCGAGTTTTGATCGACAAGTTTGGGTTCCAGTTAGTGCAAATTTCGAGCAGGTTGACATTCTGGCGTCGACCATACTGCCGGATCCCGCCAGCCTTGTGCTGCCGACTCAAAAAACTCGCATTTACCGCTTACGTGGCCCTCCAATCCTCTGATCCGTTCTTAAATTTTGATATGTAGCGCACGGCAACGAGCCGTGCGTACGTTCGTATTTGAAGATCGACAGAGGTCAGAAAAATGAAAGTCAGATTCCTGTACGTCGTAGCCGCGTTTGGCTGTTTCGGCGCACCTGTTAATGCCGCAAATGCGGATTCCCATGATATCGACGAACTTGTCGTAACCGCCTCGCCGCTCGGCGATATACTGCAACCGAGCGAAGTCCTTAGCGGCGAGCAGCTTTTGCTGAAATCGGCGCCCACAATCGGCGAAACACTGAGTGCTGAACTTGGCGTAAGCAGTACCTACTTCGGTCCGGCTTCCAGTCGTCCCGTCATTCGCGGACTTTCCGGGTCGCGGGTGAAGATGCTGTCCGACTCGGTTTCGACGCTCGACGTATCGGATGTTAGTCCGGATCATGCCGTGGCGGTCGAGTCTTTGCTGGCCGATCAGGTGGAGATTATCCGCGGGCCAACGACCTTGTTGTACGGAAGCGCAGCTGCGGGCGGCGTGGTCAACGTCAGCGACAACCGAATCCCCGAAGAATCCACGGATAAGACTATCGGCGGCGGTATCGAGCTGCGAGGTGATACGGCTGCGGAGGAGCGTGCGATCGTTGGCCGTCTCGACGGCACGATCGGTCCGATCGGCTACCACCTGGATGGCTTCAAGCGCGAGACCGAGAACATTGAAATCTCCGGTTTCGCAACTGCGGACCCGGCCGAGCGCCCGGATGACGAGGTTGACGGCACGCTTGCCAACAGCTACAGCGAAAGTGATGGATTTGCCGGCGGCTTATCCTGGGTTTCCGATCGCAGTTACCTTGGTGCATCGGTGAGCAAGCTCAAGCAGACCTACGGCCTGCTGGGGCCAGAACCAGAAGAAGGTGAGGAAGAAGGCCCGGAACTCTTCGAGGGACCTTTCCTCGATATGGAGCAGACACGTGTGGACGTGCGTGGCGAATACCGGTTCGACGACAGTTTGCTGGAGTCGGTCCGATTGGCCTATGGCATTAATGATTACGAGCACAACGAGGTCGAACCGACGGGTGATGTTGCAACCGAGTTCGACAACGATGCGTGGCAGGCACGGGCCGAGGCGGTGCATAGCGAGCTAGCCGGTTGGCGGGGTGCCCTTGGTATCCAGATCGACGATCGCGATTTCGCCGCTATCGGTGAAGAAGCGTTTATTGCGCCCACTAACACGGAGGCGTGGGGGATGTTTCTCGTAGAGGAGCGGGAATTTATGTGGGGCCACCTGCATTTGGGCGGCCGGGTCGAATCACTCGAACACCGCAATGTCACGTTCCCGAACTACGAAGACGAGGCCTTGTCTATTGGCGCGGGCTTGGGCATTGATGTGCGGGCCGAATCTGAGATCGTTCTCAACCTTTCCTATACGGAACGCAATCCGAACGCGGAGGAGCTGTATTCCGACGGAGCCCACATCGCGACGCGGCAGTTCGAGATCGGCTTGCTCGCCGTGCCGG
The DNA here is from genome assembly GCA_965221985.1 of Gammaproteobacteria bacterium. GTDB lineage: Bacteria > Pseudomonadota > Gammaproteobacteria > Steroidobacterales > J054. Next base: position 3,058,332 of record OZ244928.1, on the reverse strand, counting down.
GTGGCAGCGTGGAACTCGAAAAGTCACGCAATGTCGACCTGGGGTGGCGTCGGGAAACGGGCGGAGTCCGCTGGGACGCGTCCGTTTTCTACTACGATATCGGCGACTACGTGTATCAAGATCTGACGGGCAATGTCGATGACGGTTTGCCAGTCGCGCAGTACTCGCAGCAGGATGCCGAATTTCTAGGTTTCGAAGCCGCGGTGACGTTCCCGTTGTGGCGTACCGAAGAGTTGACGAATGATTTGCGTCTGTTCGGCGACTATGTTGAAGCTGAGCTCAGTGACGGCAGCAAGCTACCGCGGATTCCGCCATGGCGCCTCGGCGCGAATTTCAGTTTGGGTCAGTCTGCATGGCTAGCGGGTCTAGACGTGGTCTACCACGCGAAGCAGGACGATATCAGCTCATTTTCCACAGATTCCTACACGATGGTGGATCTGAGCTTTCTGTACCGTATGGAATTCGTGCAGATGAACTGGGAATTTTTCGCGCGTGGCACGAACCTGCTGGATGAGGAAGCACGCAAGAGCACTTCATTCCTTGCTGCCTACGCACCGTTACCTGGGCGTTCGCTACATGTCGGCCTGCGAGCTAGGTTTTGAGGCTTCTCTGCTTTGCTTTGCTGCTGTCCGCTAAAACATGCGGACAAGGGCGGCGAGAAATCGCAGTCTTTGTCCCGCATAGATGGGCTCTCGCGTGACCAGCCGTCTTCAATCCCTGCTCGATGCCGGTGCTGTGGCAATCTCGGTGCTGTGCGCGCTGCATTGTCTTGCGCTGCCGTTGCTGCTGGTGGTGTTTCCGTTGCTTGGAGCTACCGTCATGACCGATGAGTCTTTTCATGCGATTCTGCTGTGGGTGATTCTCCCGACCAGCGTAGTCGCCGTCGGGTTGGCGTGGGGGCGGCATCATGATGTCTGGGTATTCGCTCTGGTCGGCGTGGGCCTTGTGATCTTAGTCGCCGCCGCGCTTTGGGCCCATGACCGCGCGCCGGCGTGGGTTGATCAGACCCTCTCGGTGGCAGGCGGCACCGTATTGGCAGTCGGCCACATTCGTAATTCTCTATTGTGCCAGGGGAAAGCTTAACCCGCGGGAAGTGTTGGTGCCGGTCATTAGTTTATAAGTTTAAAGAAGAACTTATAAACTAATGACCGGCACCGAATGTGCTCTTGCGTCGCGTCCAGCCGAGAAGGCCGATTGCGGATCCGAAGAGCCACACCGTTGCCGGTACCGGCACCGCAGACAGGCTACCGCTTCCGCTCATATGGTGCCATTCGGTTGTTAGGAGTGCGGCGCTGCAATCCCAATTCCCAATCGAACCGCAATGCCGGACGAAGTCGTCCATGCCGAGCAGATGGGTGCTGGTGTCGAGCGAGAACTCGAGCATCAGCGAGTCTAGTCCGAGGACGTTGGCCGGAGACGCGAATCCGCAGTTGTTATCTTGCCAGAAGGGATCGGGATCATACGCGTCGCATGTCGGCGCATTTCCGGAGATCGCCGGCGCCAGCGTCGAATCCGCCATGGCCAGAACTTCCGGACTGGACATCGTGTGGATTGACGGATCCAGCGCATTGCCAATCAGCAGCGAGACGTCGTTCCCGCTCGTTACCATGGTGCCCGCCAGAGCGTAGGTCACCGCGCCCCAGCTCCACTCGGTCCACGCAAACTCGGGCGTCGGAATAACGTGATTGTTTATCGAGTAACCGGATGCGAACGTTATCTGGCCGCTGGAAATGATGCCGCTTGAAGAGTCGTACACAATGCTGCCGGTGTACGCGCCGCCCGACACATTCCCCAGTATTGGCACTTCGGCTCGCCCGCCAGTCGCCCCGCTGTCGACCGAGGTCAGATTGCCGGTGAAATCCAGCACTATGTTGGCGGACTGCCCGATTGGGCTTGCCAGCAACAGCGACAAGCCACACAGGATTGCACTTTCACGAACATGATTGCATTCGATCTGAAACATGACCTTTCCTCAAGACAATCGCTAATCGCAGGGGCGATCAACGCGAGCATTAAGCTTCTATTGGTTTTGATGTTGACCGGATCGAAGGTTGCGTCATCGAAACTGGTCTAAGTTAAGAATCTACTCGCGTCTCCTTCTCAACGCAATTCGACATAACCCCGATATAATTTGTAACGGTAAAGAATTAATGAGGTCAGAGTAAAAACTCGTTATCAGAGTGCAGTTTGGTGCCGAGTGCAGTTTGGTGCCGGTCATTAGTTTATAAGTTTAAAAAACTAATAAACAGTTTGGTGCCGGTCATTAGTTTATTAGTTTTTTAAACTTATAAACTAATGACCGGCACCAACCATCTTTAGATGGTGCCCAGGAGAGGATTTGACCCTACACGTTTCCCAGCTTCGCTGGGCGTCTGTAGCCCTCTGTTATTAAGGGGATTAAAATTCCCTGTTAGTTTAGAGCTTACGTGAGTGTGCCACCTGAATGGTTCGAGTCCGAATCGTGGCAAACGGATATGCTGCCCGCATGAGGCGGGGCCGAACGATTTGCCCAATGTGTTGCACTCACCGGTTGAGGTCACCACCCAAAGCAGTCATTGATACCGCCGTTCCGTTGACTTAGGTCGGGCGCTTCAGCTTTTCTTTCGTCGCGAGCGACTCCGGCGATTCTTTGTCTGCTTCTCGTGTTTTTCCTCATCTTAAAAGGTTGGTTCGAAGGTTTTCGAGTTCAAAAAAACGCCGGCATGAAGCCGGCGTTATTCGAGCAACTGTCTGACGGTTTCGATTTATTCGACAGGACAGGCGATCTGCACGTCCTCTGGACAGTCCACCGTCTGGAAGGGTGGGCTGGCCCGAAAACCGAATACATGAATTTCCTTTGCCTCAAATACGGGCACATAGAACTCAGCCTGACCATTCGGTCCCGGGTCGTCGTAGCGCACCGCCAAACCACCAATGGTCGAGATGCTGACACCCTGCGGATCGTCCAGCAACGTCTGGGTTGTGTTGGGTCCGTAGTGATCATTGATGTCAAAAATCACGGCGGACTTGTAGTCCCATTTTTTGCTATTGGTCGCATGAACCGGCTGGAGCACCCATACCTTGGATGCTTCATCACCGCCCGCGACGATGTAGGGCTTCGAGTTGCCCTCCATGTGGCGGAATGGCCAGAAGGCCTTGGCTGTGTTCGGCGCAAGGCGGCCAAAGCCGGTCTCACTGGCCGGTGTGGGGAAGGTCGGGTTGGGCCGGATGTCGTCTAGCAGCACGTGGGTAATCCAGTCGCTGTTGAATAGGTCACCGTCCGCCGGCTGCTCCAGGGCATAGATACGACCCGGGACCTCGCTGCTGCGGGGGCCGGGTGCGCAGTTGTCCGGCTGGTGATTGGTTGCTAGCACATCCAGCTTCCCGTCCAGGTTCAGGTCGACAAGCTCGACGCCGAAGGGCAGGCCCTGATCATCGGAGATATCGGCATTTCGCGGAGGATTACTGAACTGGTTTACCGTAGACCAATCCTGCCCGACAGGTGCTCCGTATATCCGGATCGCGCCCTGGCCCGCAAACACGTCGACCGTGAAAAAGCTGGTCGCGACGAACTCAGGGATGCCGTCATTTTCGAAGTCGGCCATGGCAATCGCGATGTCAGGCCCGTTGAATGACGTCGGAAAACCGTAAAGCACGGTTTCCTGCCACTCCGTATTGGGGTTGATCGCATTCCCGGGGTTCTTGAACCATACCAGGTCCCCGGTCGGCGGGCAGAACAGGCCATTTACCTTGAAACTGGATCGGACGGTAATGATGTCTTTCAGGCCGTCGTTGTCCATATCGAAAAATAGTGCCTTGTGATAGAACTTCGGAATGACCCCCGTCACTGTGCAGGGTGGGCCCGGGATCTGAAAAGTCTGATCGACCACATATTCAGTACGATTGGGATCCGACACATCGATAATGGACAACCGTCCCGCCTCGGGAGCGGTGTGGAAGCCCTGTGGGGAAACCACACCCTCGAACGGCAGCATGCCGTTTGGTACACGTTCTGTGTCGTTGGGCCACACGTGCACGGGAGCGCCGCCATCGAGATCCGTGAGCTCCTCGACGTCCGTATCGGCATCGAATGTATCGGGATCGAGGCTATCCAGATCGCGAATCCGGGCCACCAGGTCACGTTCAAAGAATCCGATCACGTTCTCGCCGCTGGGGTCTTTGATCGAGTTGAAAAAGCTCGACATCAGCAGGTCGTCGGAGCTACCGGACTGGTCGTTGTCAAATGTATCAACATGCAAGAACGCGGGATTGAAGTTCAGCGGCAGCACGCCCTTTTCGAATATCCCGGGGCAGTAGTTGCCGTTACTAGGTGCTGCCCCGGCAACTCCTGTATAGCCCACAAGCATGCCGACAGCGGCGAGCAGGCAGGCTTTACGAATTGCTCGTAATCGCCAGGAGGTTCTTGGTTGAAATATCATTAATTTACTCCCACATATTTCCATATTTCGGCATCCGGTTCTCATAACAGGCTCGAGACAAACTGCTCGAGCACTGCGCCGGTCGTTACTTGAAAATCGGGCTCTTCGACCCGCTATTCTCAGGGCTGTTGCCTGAGATCGCGGGCCGGTGCCGTCGCGCTTGGGCTGGGGGCATGCGACAGAATCTCCGACAACAGCACACTTGACGCTACAAGGCGGCGCGCGCCGCGGCAATCCGAATGTCGTGAATGGGGCGTTAATGTCGTGATACAGTCTGATATCGCACGAATTCGCATCTGCTCATTCATGCGACACGAATAGGCGATAAGAAAAACAATGATTTAGCGCCGCATGAACCTGCATTTGATACAGCCCAGAAATTTCGCCCGAGCGCCTTTTGCGCTCGATTATTTCGTTTTTCTGTTAGTGTTGCCTGCAGGCTTGGGATTCATAATGGCAGCGTTCGGGTTGCGTATTGTTGCCCAAATGCCATTTCTTGCCGCCGTTGGTTATATGACACTGCATATAGCGATCGCGTGGTGGGGAATCAGCGCCGCTTGCGTTGGCGTCAAATTCTGGTGTCGACACTGGCAGCCTCCACCGGCAACCATCATGCTTCTGGGATTTGCCTTTTCATTACTGCCGTTGACCTATGTTTATGTTGAGCTGAGCGCATTTTTTGAGCGGCTTTATCCAGGCGGTTTCGTCCCGGTAACTCCGGTAGTCGAACCCAGCTGGACTTTTGAATACATCACGCACTTTGCACGTTACTCCTTGCCAGCATTACCTCTCTTCATGTTGGCTTACTATAGCTATAAATTCGTGACCGGCGTCGACTGGTGGGCGTATCCAGACGAACAACGCGCCGGATTCTCTGACGACGACGCACAGAATGACGCGCCTGCTGATGACAGCAATGTTCCTTTTATGCGTTACACCACGCTGCCGTCCGATGCTCGCATTCTCGCTGTCGAAGCCGAAGAGCACTACATCAAGGTTTGGTCGGATGCGGGTACCGATATGATCCGGTTTCGTTTCAAGGATGCGGTCAACGAGTTAGGTAATGACATCGGCATGCAAGTGCACCGATCCTGGTGGGTGAACCTGGAGGCCGTGAGGGAAGTGCAGAGACGTGGTCGTTCACTGGAACTCACGCTGAATGATTCGCTGAACGTTCCGGTGAGTCAGAGCTACCGCAACAACGTCATCGAGAGCATCGAAGCCCGGTGACCGGCTCCGGGATTTCTGATCCAAATTGAGGGTTAGTTTCTGACATGATTTTACCGTGATAGAGGGGTGAAGGCATGAAGCAGAAGCGGTATTTGGCGCGCGAATTCGCGCGTGCTGATTTTGTGCGCAAGTCGCTACCGTCGGGCCATGTCGATAGCGAGGGGTGCAATGATGCTCTTGCAGCTTTAGCATGCGGGCGTTCAAACTGACGGATTACGGCTCGAAAGCGCAAGCGTTTGCTGCGGCAATGGTTACTTTGCGAGACCGACCGTAGGCGGAGCGAAGAGGTTTTCTGGCAACCTTGCCTACGCTCAGGTATGAAATGTTGTGGAACAATGATTGGTTGTCCGCTTGCTAAGAGTTACCACACGTCGTGAACTCGATAGAGTTGTACCGTTGACGCAGTTCAGAGCGCTATCGTGCCGCGAATATCAGTAGCGAGCGCCTGCAGCGATGTGGCGTTATTTTCGATGCCCTCGAACGCGTAAGGGTTCAGGAATTGCCTTCCCCACAACATACGCCGGTCCATTTCAGTGAGCCCTGCAAGCTCGCAGGAACTATTCCAGTTGTCGCGGATGACTTTTAACTGCTCTTCCATCAGTTCAATAGCCTCGGCCTCGCTCAGCAAGAACTGCGGGGCGGCAGCCAGGCACGCAGCAAGCTGGCTTTGCCTCGCCTCACCGGTAATCAGCATGGCCTGAGTGGCCTCATTGCCTGTCCGACCTTGTGGGCAAATGTCGTACGCCGGTGTTAATGACAGTGTCTTACCGTCCCAGAAAGCGGCATGATTGCGCGCATGGTCATCGGTATTGCCGCAAAAGATGTTGAATACCAGGCGGCCGAAGAGCTCCCGGAGCGTAGCCGGGGCATCGCTAAAATCGCGGCGAATAATTTCAGCCAGCTCTTCGTAGCTCGCATAGCGGGCCATCATTTCATCGAGGCCAAGCAAGGTGAGGGCGGAGATCAGTGACTGACGACTCCAGCCGTCTTCCGTGGATACGCGATCAAAGCGCTCGATCAGGAGTACATCTTTATTCAGCGCGCGAGTCAGTTTGACGGATGCGACATTAAGTCCGCATCGCTTGGCTAGATGCATGGCGATGAACTCCGCTTTAACAACGTTGTAAAGGTCGCTGCTGGATGCAAACTTGGCGATATACTTCTTGTTGTCTGCGACAATCATTGCTTTAGGGCGCGCGCCGCCGACAGAGCTGCCGTGTTGAAGCGCAGCATCTAAATCCGGCGTCAGGGGGATTCCCTGCTCGACCTTTTCCGCCGAACTCAGCAGTTCGTCCAATGAGGCTTGCTTGGGCGCTCGGGAGACGTACTCAGTCGGCGACCGCTGGAAGTCCAGCGCGCCGATCCGATCGGAGCCCGATTCCAGCAGATACGTCAGTTCGTCGAGTTCGGCGACGTCCGCCTCCTTGCCTTTGGCGCCCAGCAAGTGATTGAGGAGGACGCGCCGACCCCAGGCATCAGGGGCACTGTCGCGAATGCAGCCCGGCATAGTTAGGCCGGCCGGCAAGGGTAATTCGCCGCGCTGGAGCGGTAATTCTTTGTTGTAGAACGAGATGGCTTCTTCTCGTGCCAGGTAGCTCCGACCATAGTTGACCAACAGGTTGTCGCCTTCGCGTACCAAGCGCCCGGCTACGACCGGTTCAGTCGTGCCAGGCAGCCAGACCCAGACATAGGCTTCTTTTTCATCTCTAGAAGTCATCTTCAACTGTCCGTTGTTTGGGGTGGGTTCGCTGTGGGAGCAGGGCGATGCGTTCATCGGCCGCTTTCAGGGCGCGACGCAAGTCATCTCTGTCTGCGTCGAAGAGCTTGACCCCGACCAGGATCGCGACCTCGAAAGCGAGGCCAATTGAAGAGCCGGGATCGCCTCTTTCGATCTTGTCCAAGGTTTCCCGTGCAATACCGGCGCGCTCGGTCAGCTCGACTTTGGTCCAGTGGCGCTCCTGGCGCCCAAGGCGTATCAGCCGACCAAGCAATTTGACGGCTTCGAGAGTCGTTTTGGAGTAGGTACGAGCTTTAACCATGTGTCACCGAATGTCTAGAAAAGCAGTCATTAATATCAATAATGACTAGAATACTAGACAAATCTACTTTGATTCGTGATATCAGTCAAGAGCAAATGTCTATTAAAACAAGCGTTAATTAGTATAATGCCTAGAAAAATAGGCAAATTTCTCTAACTAATTGAATTTTATGGATGTGTTCAGTACTAAGAAAAGACAATCCTGAATCCTTTCCTAGCGCTTTTTTCCAAGAAACTCTCGCCAAACAATGTAGGTTCCCGCACCCTTCCACGAGTTCTTAATCGACCAGATTAATGGAATGTTCAAGCTCCGTTTGTATTCTGGAGGCATGATCAAAACACGCGATTGGAGCTTGTACGACTATTGGAATCGACTGTTGCCGAGCAAAGGGTGATTTCGGGTATTCGATTTCCCGCATGTACTTGAATATCCTCGGTATTCGTTTCGGGATCAAATACCGTTTGGTATAGGACAAATCAACGGCAACGATATGACGAAGCCCTATCCAGCCTGGTTAGAAAGATGCGCCACTCTTCGTTCCTTAAGGGGTGATCAGATCGAACAGTTCTTGAGCTACTCCACTTCCGTCGAAACACGAGCACAGGAATATGTGTTTCGTGAGTACGACGATCCGACGCACATTTATCTCATTCAGGAAGGTGAGTGGATGTCCGAGCTCATACTCGCCGAAGGGCAGAGACAAGTCGGCGGCTTCAGCTCCGTGGGCGAGTTGGTAGGTTTCGGTACGCCCGACGCGTATGCGTACAGCATCAAAGTGTTAGTTTCAGGACGTGCACTCAAAATTCCTACTGCCGATGCCGTTGCGTTTGCCGAAAGCGTACCGTCGATACTCACCAATCTTTATAAGCGCCGCGATGAAGTCATGCTTGAGATGACACGCAGAATTGCCGTCGTTGGTAAGATGAAAGCGCATGAACGTATTTGTACGCTGCTCGTTAAAATTGTTCGCATGCAACTCAACGATTCAGATGTAGTTTTGAACATGACCCGGCAGGATATCGCCGACTTTTTAGGGCTCACCGCCGACACCGTTGTAAGAGGTCTCAAAAAACTTGAGGCTGACGGTATTGTTGCCATCGATAGTACTGGCCGCGATGTCAAGTTGCTGCAGCCAGAAATGGTGCACAGCCTGGCAGCGGGAATATAAAACGTCTCTAAGCTGCTGCCGGCTTTGTAGCTGACAAAATTCCCTTCCGTCGACTTTTATCGATACGTCGCAAGCAAATTCTCTCTATTCTGATTCCATTGCTAACGCGATTGCGCATTAGTGCATCCCGAGAGTGTTTCGTGTAGGAAGAACTATGTTGATTAATAACTGGTATGCGGCAGCGGCAGTAGACTCTATTGGCGATGGACCTGTGCGGGTAAAGATGCTGGGCTGTGAATTCGTTTTGTTTAAAACCGGCGAAGGCGAAATCGCTTGCCTGAGTGATGTTTGTTGTCATCGCGGCGCGTCCTTATCGCGTGGCCGACTGGTTAATAGCTGTATCAAGTGTCCTTTTCATGGTTGGGAATATGCAGCAGACGGTCGCTGCTCCAAAATGCCGGCATTGGGCCACGAAATTCAGATTCCCAAACGGGCTCGTGTGCCCTCTTATTCAACCCAGGTTTGGAATGGGCTCGTCTGGGTTTTCCTTGGCGATCTAGCGGAAGACGAACGTCCCAGCCTGCCCGACATACCGTTCCTCCAAATCGATCGAACCGATGAATACGATGTCCGGTTGCGAGTCAATGAGTACCCTGTCAACTGGGCCAGGATCGCTGAAAACGTATTGGATACTGCGCATATCTTTTACGTGCACAGCTTTGCCGGTCATATGGAACCGAGGATGGCTATTCCCGAAGTTGAGGAATCTCAGTGGGGCGCGCGTGCCGAGGGCAACCTGATTGCTAAAGACGACCCCAGCGGTCAGCAATCTTTTCAGCGCAGCGAATTTTCTACGATCGGATTGGTCAGCACGTTGCACATCGGAAAACTCGATGGCGGTGCACAGATTTTTTGGGGTGCGGGCACACCCATCGATGAATTCAATACACGCGTGTTTCTCTACTCCTGTCAAAGCTTGAATATGCCGGAATCTGTGCGGGCTCAAATGCGGCAGATCATTGAAGATGGATTTGATGAAGATTTACAGGTGTGGCGCTATCAGAATCCGCCCATACCGCCGGTATCTCTCTCCGACGAGCTGCTGATTGAAACAGACTACCTCGAAGCGGCTATGCGGCGCAAAACAAAGCAGGCTGTTGGCGCGCTAGGGATGATTGATGTTCCCGCGTGGCGTCTTGAAGAACACCGACATGCTTTTGTCATTCCGTGTCCCGGCCATCGCGAACAGAGCGGTAACTGGGTGCATAAAACCATACCGATTACGCATGATCTGAGTTGATTTGGACTCACTCGGATGACCATGAATACGAAAACTGAGCGTGTCGGGCCGATTCAATTGGCTCCCGGGGTCACGACCCGGGATTTTTGGGTATTCCTTATCGTTGCTTCAGTTTCCATCGGTTTTCTGGTTTTTATCAATGTCATACAACCCTATGTGTTGGGTGAAAACCTGGGAATTGAAACCGCGCGGCAAGGCACTGTCACTGGGGACCTCGCGTTCTGGGCCGAAGTTGTCAGTATCTTTTGCTTTGGTTTTGTCGGTGCCTTGGCCGATAAGTGGGGTAGGCGGCCGATGATTTTTTTTGGATTGCTCGTTATGGCTGCAGGGTATGGTCTTTATCCTATGGCTGCTGATTTGTATGCATTGCTCTTATACAGGCTAATCTTTGCGGTTGGCGCCGCCATGTTTACTGGCGGGCTTTTTATCCTGTTACAAGATATTCCACAGGAAACATCTCGCGGCAAACTGATGGCGGCCGTGAGCGTCACACAAACAATCGGCGCTGGTGTATCAGTATATTTGTTTAGCCAGCTGCTGCCCTATTTCAAAACAACCGGATTTAGCGTAGTCATGGCTGGGCGGCTCACGCATTGGGTCGTCGCATTTTTTGTCGCTGCTACTGCGATTTTTCTGAGCTTTGGCCTGAGCTCCTCGCAGCAAACCAAGCTTGCGAAGCAAAATGAATCAATTTGGTCAGCCATGTTGGACGGATTGAGATTGGCAAGAAAGCCAAGAATCCGGCTCGCTTATCTAGCAGGTTTTGTTGGCCGTGCCGATATGGCCGTCGCCGGTCTGTTCATTGCCCTTTGGGGTGCATTAGCAGGCAGAGAAATGGCCATCGATTCTGCTGTCGCGACCGAGCGCAGTGGTATCCTAGTGGCAATTGTTTTGGGTTGCAGCGTCTTGACTGCACCGCTGGTGGGCTTTATTGCAGACCGCGTCAACAGAGTTGCCTTTCTAATCGCCGTGCTGGTTATTGGCACCATTGGGTATTCTGCCGTCATCTTTGTCGACAACCCGCTGGATTGGTCAAATCTAGGCTACTTCCTGTTACTTGGAATCGGTCAGGGTAGTGCGTTTTTCGGTTCCGGCTTGCTGATCGGCCAGGAAGCGCCAGCCAAAAAACGCGGGGCGGTAATTGGGGTGTATTCTCTGTGCGGCGCGGCGGGAATTTTGCTGATCACAGCCCTCGGCGGCCGCTTATTCGATATGTTTTCTCCGAAAGCGCCATTCATACTGATGGCGCTTCTATACTGCATTTTGTTGTTGGGAACGATCTTTGTCTATATAACGGACCGCGGACCATCAATATCTTCTATGCGTTGATTTGTAATCGTAATTTTTCAAGCGGATCCTGAGTAGCTGCGATCTCTACTTTGGTAAATCTCTAGGTACTGCCTGAAACCCTTCACACGACTGCTACTTGGCAACACGATCCTCACCACACAATCCATCCAGCACAATGCCTATTTTCTAATCCGCGCCGTAGCACTTGCGAGTCTTGACTTGATGTCACGAATGATCTTTTCTGGCGACGACGGAGGTACATCGCAAGCAATGCGCATTGTTGTTTGCACTTGGAGGGATAGCTACGATTGCCGAGGGACAGGAAAATTGCGACGTCGAGTTAGCCAGCAATGTGTTTAACTGAATCTCTTATGACCAGGTTTGTCGGTAAAGTAACGCGGCGACATGGCAGCTCTTCTCCGTTGATCTGTGAAATTAGCATTTCAGCAGCTTTTTGGCCTGTGGTGTATGCGGATTGCCGGACGGTTGTGAGCGTAGGAGTTAGGAATCTCGCAACTGGGTGATCATCGAATCCGATCACCGAGATATCATCCGGAACGCATAGTCCTTGCTCATAAGTAATGGCGTGCAACGCGCCGATCGCTTGTTCGTCAGTCGTGCACACTAGTGCCGTCGGCCGATCGTTTTGAGCAAGAATCTCGTTAACGGCACGACCGCCATGCTCCATGCCGAAGTAAGTACTTGCGACCAGGTTTTTTTGATATTCAACGTCAGCGGCCTCTAACGCGATTCTGTAGCCTTCCAATCGCTTGTCTGCAACTTTCGACTGCGATGGCCCACCGATAAAGGCGATCCTTCGATGTCCGTGGGCAATTAGAAATTCCGTTGCCTTGCGCATGGCAGCTTGATCATCTATGCCGACGCTCGGGCAAGCTGACTTAGGCATTGCAGGGCCAATGGCTACGCGCGGGCGATCGGTGTTGATCTTAGGCATGATATCGGAAAATCCGATCACACCGTCTACTTGGTGAGAATTCAGTATCGTTGTCGCCGATGACCGACTGACCTGCATGTCAGATAGCAGCACAGAATATCCAGCCTGCTGCGCGAAGTTCTGTGCACCGTTCACGCAGGTCGTGTAATAGGCGCTCTCGATGGTCGGGATCGCGATCAAAAGGGCGAAGTTGCGCGAAGTTCTCAGGCTGCGCGCCGCTTGAAGCGGCGCATAGCCTGTTTTCTGCACGATTGCTTGGATTTTGGCGCGTGTCGTAGGCGCTACCAAATTCGGTGATTTTAGCGCTCGCGACACCGTGGCGGTCGAGACACCGACAAGCATCGCGATGTCCTTCATGCGCAGCACATGTGATTCATTGTCTTTATTGTTCATAGCGAGGCGCCAAACGAGTATTTCAAAAATCACCTAATCGGAGCATAATAATGCAAACGATTACTGTAACCGATTTCATTATCACTCTATCGTATCACGAAAGATGTCTAAGTTATTAAAAAATATAATCTATTTTTTAATTTTCGTGTCCCAGCTTGCATTCGCTATGTCCCTGAATGCGGCGGGCCCAACGGAGGAAATTGTCGTCACTGCACGCAAACGCAGCGAGGATCTGCAGTCCGTTCCGGTCGCGATCACGGCCCTATCCGAGGACTTCATCGAGCAGATGGGTATTAGTCGGACCGAGGACCTGGTCAAGGTCACGCCGGGATTGACGTTTACCAAAGGTATTGGGGGCGCGGACCGTCGTCCTGACATTCGTGGGCTGAGCCCGGTGCGGGGTCGCTCGACGGTTGCGATTCTCGTCGACGGGGTGGACATTACCAGTGATTCGGGCGTTGGCACGGGTGGCGGCACGGCATTGAACGTCGACTTGTTCGAACTCGAACGCATCGAGGTTGTTCGCGGCCCGCAAAGCGCACTGTACGGCCGCAACGCATTTGCAGGCGCGATTAGCTACATCACGAAAAAACCAAGTAACGAATTCGACGGTTTTGTGTCGGGTGAATTCGATGAATATGGCACGCGAATCCTGAAAGCGAATGTGAGCGGACCGCTGATCGGCGAAAAATTGCTTGGTCGCATCGGGGTCGGGCATTCTGAAACAGACGGCCAGTATGTGAACGCCGAGAATGGAGTTCGGCTGGGCGACAATGACACGAACTCTTTTGCCGTGGCACTTACCTGGATACCCAGTGAATCCTTTGAAACAAACTTTCGTTTCGATTATGTGGATCAGGAAGGCGGACAATCGGCGGTCGCGGGTATCGCGAATAATGCCTGTGCCTCTGTCGATGAGTTTGCGACGGTCGTGACCACGGATTTCGGTTTATGCGAGAGGCGCCCAAACTCCGACTTTACGCAGATCTACCTTGGTACGGTTCCGGATATTGGGCCGAGTGACATCCGATTGTCCGACGATCATTTCTTCGGAATACAGAATGAGCAGAAGCGTTTCACCTGGACGTTCGACTGGTCGCTTCCATTCGGCAGTTTAGTTTCGGTCAGCTCATACGGCGACTATGATGAAACTGACGACTTCGATCTTGACCAGCAGCCGGACGGCATTCCGGTCACGGGAACGGCGGCGTTCTCATTTTCGCCTGATGTCAGCGCCGGTGCGCATACTGATACGGTCACCGACCGGAATACGCTGTTCCAGGATTTGCGACTCGTGGGTCAGATCGGAGACCGTGTGATCTGGATGTTTGGCGGCGAGTATTTCGAAGAGGATTGGGACCGCCTGGCCTACGTGCGCTATGACCCAAAGTTCGAGCGGCCCGCCGATAGTCTGCCGGCCGGCAAGGAAGCGACCTGGCCAGGGTTAAGAACGCGCAATATCGAAAGTTGGGGCGTGTACGGCGCCGTCGATATCGATTTTTTCGACGCCTGGACGCTGTCAGCGTCTGCGCGATACCAGGAAGAGGACGTGACATTCTTTGCCGAGGCCATCTGCTTCCAGTGTGATCCACAGGTACTGGAAAACCCGCCATTTTTTCGGGAATCCAACAGCTTTGATAGTTTCGATCCACGGTTGTCGGTTGAATTCGCGGCAACTGATGATGCTTTAGTCTACGTCAGCGCAGCAAAAGGTTCGAAGCCTGGGGGCTTCACGGCCCAAACGGCTTTGACTGACGATTCGAAGCGTTTCGACAAGGAAACCATGTGGACTTACGAGCTGGGCGCAAAGACAACTTGGTTTGAGCGCGCATTGGTCGTCAATGCCGCGCTCTTTCACATCGACAATCGCGACAAACAGGTTGCCGCGGTGGAAGGGTTTCCTCCGCAGACTTACACCGACAATGTTGGCAAGGCAGAAATTGACGGCTTGGAACTCGAAATGATTGCGACGCTGGCCGATGAGTTGACGCTGACCCTGAGCTATGCCTACACCGATGGTGAATATGTTGACTATTTCTACGAAAGCGCCAAGGGTGGTGCATCCTTTTTTGATATCGATCCGTCGACGGGGCGGTTTGGCTCGATACCGGTGGCTGCTGACCCGGATTTCGATGTGGCAGGGAAGAAGCTGATCAACGTACCCAAGCATGCGCTAAACGCGTCTGCCGAATATGTCTATCCGTTCGGTGCAGATGTCAATGCTATCGCACGCTTCAGCTATTCATATCGCTCGAAGCGCTTTCTCGACACTCAGAATTTCGCAAAGTTTGATGACAAACACACCGTCGATTTCATGCTCGGTATTCGTCATCCGCGTGTCGAAGCGTACTGGTATGTTGAAAATGCATTTGACGACGACACACCCGAATCGGGCGTTAGCTTTGTCAATTTCGCGGACGATTTTCAGGCACTGAACGTGATTTATCCTGCGCAGCAGCGCACTCTGGGCGTCAGAGTACGCGTGTTTTTCTAATTAGAATTCGAATGTCTATCGTACTTCGCGTTGCCGGCATTTTTGTCATTGCAGTCCTAGTTTTTAGCGGCTGGCTTTTCTTTCGTATTGGGTATCATCAACAACTACAAATGTTTCTACCCGGTCGCATGGACAATGTCGCACCGAATCTGCCTCGAGAACTCGCCCGGCCGGCCATTCTGGTGTTTTCTAAAACCAATGGTTTCCGGCACCATGAAGCGATACCGGCTGCCGAAACCGCATTCCGCGATCTTGCCGCAGCTTCGGCATGGTCGATTTTCGTCACTGAGAACGGTGCGGTTTTTTCGCCCGAAAATCTCGAACAGTTTGATGTCGTGATCTGGAGTAATGCATCCGGGCGTATCCTGCTAGACGATCAGCGCGCGGCACTGCGACATTTCATCGAGTCTGGCGGAGGGTTCGTTGGCTTGCATGCCGCCGGTGATGCTTCGCATGAGTCGTGGCCCTGGTACGTAAACGAAGTTATTGGCGCCGAGTTTACGGGGCATCCACGCCGCTCTCACATTCAACAGGCGGAGATCATTGTCGAGGAGCCGGACCACCCCACGATGCAACACCTGCCAGCACGTTGGAGCCGATCGGACGAATGGTACAGCTTCGCTGAAAGCCCTCGTGGGCGCGTCAAAGTTCTCGCGCGCCTTGATGAATCAAGCTACGCTCCCGAATCGCTAGCAATGGGCGACGATCATCCCATCGTCTGGAGCCGCGAACTGCAGCGGGGTCGTATCTTTTATAGTGCACTAGGACACACCGGCGAGGCGTGGTCCGAGTCGGCGCACGTTGAAATGGTTGGCCGGGCCATCGCCTGGGCCGGCAGGCTCGATGAGCCGGCCGTGGAATGATTGCTCCATGCTAAATCGTCGGATACTGCTCACGCGCGCCGCCGCTATCCTGGGCACGACAATCAGTCCGTCTGTCGCCCGCAGCGTGCTTGCCGCCGGGCCGGCGAACGAAGCGTGCCCGCCCGTGCTATCGCGGTCGGAGTTCCAACTCGTAGAGGTAATGACTGATCGCATCATCCCGGACACGGATATTCCCGGCGCAGTCGCCGCCGGCGTACCGAATTTCATTGACCATATGGTTCGTGCTTCGCTTACCGATGCCGAGGCGAGCCTGATTCACGATGGCCTGCGGCAGTTCGACGCCGATGCCCAGGAGCAACATGGCCAGAGCTTCGTTGCTTTGGAGTTAGACCAGCAGATCCAATTACTGCGCGACCTAGACAAAAAAATGATCTTCCCATTCTACCCGCCGGGACGCGCGTTGCCGTTTTTCGCCTTGTTTAAGGAACTCACGGTCGTCGGTTATTTCACCAGCGAAGTCGGAGCCACCGTGGCATTGAACTATCTGCCGGTTCCGGGCCGTTATGACGGCTGTGTCGAGTTCGAATTGGATGGCAAGGCATGGTTTCGGCAAGGATTTGGTTAAGTATGACCATTGAATTCGATGCGATTGTTGTCGGTTCCGGTGTTACCGGCGGATGGGCGGCCAAGGAACTCACAGAGTCCGGCCTGAAGGTTCTCCTGCTTGAGCGCGGGCGCAATGTCGAACACGGCAAAGATTATCCCACCGAGCACACCGCTCCGTGGGAGATGGAGTTCAGGGGGCTTGGCAACCGCCGACTCTATGCATCGGATTACCCATTGCAAAGTCAGGAGTTGGCATTCAGTGAGTACACGGAGCATTTCTTTGCCAACGAATGCGAACAGCCCTACTTGCAAACACAAGACCGCCCATTTTACTGGGTGCGCGGCAACCAGCTGGGTGGTAAGTCTTTGTTGTGGGCACGGCAAGTGTATCGCTGGAGCGACCTCGACTTCACCGCAAACAGGAGCGACGGTCATGGCATCGATTGGCCGATCCGCTACAAGGATGTCGCGCCTTGGTATGAGCACGTCGAAGACTTCATTGGCGTCAGTGGACAGGCCGAAGAATTGCCGCAGCTTCCCGACGGGAAATTTCTGCCGCCGATGGAGCTCAATTGTGTTGAGAAAGAGGTTCGCGATGCCATCGCCCAGCACTACGAAGACCGGCTGCTGACGATTGGCCGGGTCGCTGTGCTCACGGAACCGTTGCATGGCCGAGGTGCTTGCCATTATTGCGGTCCATGCGAACGCGGCTGTTCAGTCGGGGCGTATTTCAGTAGCCAGAGTTCGACGCTGCCCGCTGCTGAAGCGACGGGAAACTTGACCACCCGAACGGATTGCATTGTTGCAAGTCTTAAGTTTGATGCACACTCGCGTCGAGTCACGGCCGTTCGTTGCATCGATGCAAAAACTAAGACGGGATTCACGGTGCGTGGTCGAATTGTTTTTTTGTGTGGATCTACATTGGGATCAACGCAAGTCTTGTTGAACTCACGGTCGGAAGGTGCATCCAATGGGCTCGGCAACTCCAGCGGGGTGCTAGGCCATTATTTAATGGACCATACCGCGGGTCTTGGCGCGGTCGGCCAGATGCCGGGTTTCGACGATCGCTATTACTATGGGCACCGCCCGAACGGTGTCTACGTGCCGCGTTTTCGCAACGTTGACGAACCGCATGCTGACTTTCTGCGTGGCTACGCACTGCAAGGCGGAGCAGGACGGCAAGGCTGGAAACGCGGCCGGAATCTTAGAGGTATTGGCGCGGAATTCAAGGCCGCGCTTACGCGACCGGGGCCATGGAACATGGCATTCATCGGTTTCGGCGAATGTCTACCCTATTACGAAAATCACGTAACACTCGATGAGAAGAAGACGGATCAGTGGGGCATCCCGCTGCTCAAGACAAGTTTTTCGTTCGGAAAAAACGAGCACGCAATGCGAAAGGACATCGCGCGGGAATCCAAAGCGATGTTGAAGTCTGCAGGTGCGAAGAACATTATCGCAACGACCGAAATTGGCGTTGGCGGATCCGCGATACACGAGATGGGTACCGCGCGAATGGGCCATGATCCTACGAAGTCTGTATTGAACCGTTATAACCAGTGCCATGATGCGCCCAATGTATTCGTAACGGATGGCGCTTGCATGACATCTTCCGCCTGTCAGAACCCGTCACTGACCTACATGGCACTCACGGCTCGAGCCTGCGATTCCGCGGTTCAGAAAATTCGCGATGGGCAGCTGTGAGATGTCTACGAAACAGTGTGTTCACTGATGCAAAGTTTGCGATAGTTATCTCGCAGTGGTCTGCCACCTTCGTGTGACGCCAAGGTCAAACCATAGTAGTGCTGTGTTTTTACTTGGTGCCCAGGAGAGGACTTGAGCCACGCTAAGTTAAACTAATTCAGTGAAATTGCGGAAAGGGTAATTCGCGTGTTGTTTTCCGTGGTCAGTTTTTTTGGAAACCCGAGCGTGGTTGTCAG
This sequence comes from Gammaproteobacteria bacterium, assembly GCA_965221985.1. Lineage (GTDB taxonomy): Bacteria > Pseudomonadota > Gammaproteobacteria > Steroidobacterales > J054. Next base: position 3,039,735 of record OZ244928.1, on the reverse strand, counting down.
AAGAGCAATGATTACCGCCCTGGAGGAATTTTTCAGCGGGGCAGCTTTAAACAGTCGCCCTTTAGGGCGGCAGTTTAATGGTGCCCAGGAGAGGACTTGAGCCACGCTAAGTTAAACTAATTCAGTGAAATTGCGGAAAGGGTAATTCGCGTGTTGTTTTCCGTGGTCAGTTTTTTTGGAAACCCGAGCGTGGTTGTCAGAAGAGCAATGATTACCGCCCTGGAGGAATTTTTCAGCGGGGCAGCTTTAAACAGTCGCCCTTTAGGGCGGCAGTTTAATGGTGCCCAGGAGAGGACTTGAGCCACGCTAAGTTAAACTAATTCAGTGAAATTGCGGAAAGGGTAATTCGCGTGTTGTTTTCCGTGGTCAGTTTTTTTGGAAACCCGAGCGTGGTTGTCAGAAGAGCAATGATTACCGCCCTGGAGGAATTTTTCAGCGGGGCAGCTTTAAACAGTCGCCCTTTAGGGCGGCAGTTTAATGGTGCCCAGGAGAGGACTTGAGCCACGCTAAGTTAAACTAATTCAGTGAAATTGCGGAAAGGGTAATTCGCGTGTTGTTTTCCGTGGTCAGTTTTTTTGGAAACCCGAGCGTGGTTGTCAGAAGAGCAATGATTACCGCCCTGGAGGAATTTTTCAGCGGGGCAGCTTTAAACAGTCGCCCTTTAGGGCGGCAGTTTAATGGTGCCCAGGAGAGGACTTGAGCCGACATGCTTCCCAGCTTCGCTGAGCGTCTGTAAACTTTTGATTTAAAAGGTTTTAAAAATTCCTGTTAGTTCAGGAATTTTCGTGAGTGTACCGTACCACCCAAATATAGATTTTCCGAGTCATGTGGCAGGCCCGAGCGACAAGCCAGGGTTGAAATAACGACATCGACCTTTCTATTGAACGCCTTTGCTATGGAAGTGGGTTGGGTGACGTCGGCCACGACGACTTCCGCGCCCTCAAATTGACCTTCTTCAGCGGGAGATCTGCTTATTGCAATAACATCATGATCTTGTCGTACTGCTTCTGCGACAACTGCGCTGCCTATATGTAATAGCCCGTCGCGCCGACGATCAGGACCGTTTTCGTGCTGCTGTTGCCTTTGTTCATTGTCGTTTATACCAATTTTATTGGAGTAGATTGTTGTCGCGCTTTCATTCGACGTTGCTGGTCCACGATCGACACCATCCATCGACGAGTTCCTGTGAACGTATCGAGTCGCCGGTTCCAGTCCGATACGCGGAGCCATCGTCTAAACGCGCTTCCAGTTGGCCAGTGCCTCCCCGAACGCTTGTTGCGCCTTGTCAAAGGCCGTAGGAGCACCTTCTATCAGAAGCGAGCGATTCGTTTTCGGGAAATCTGCCTTGCCGCCTTCGCCGGGCAGCTGGCGCGTCGCGTCGATCACCATCTTGCTGGTTTTAGCGTACTTAACTTGGCTGGGATCCGTCATGAGTCCAAAAGTTTCTTCGATTTTTTCCGAGGCCGGGTGTGGTTGCCATCTCGAACCGATTGCAAACATGACGTCTCGTCGGTTGTAGATATTAATGTCCTTATCCACAACGATGACGACCTTGGCGATCGGATTACGTTTCGCGATCGACATCCCGGCTTTCAGGCCCTGGCCGGGGCCCGTCTTGTCGATGCTCAATACGACAATCCCCATCGTATCCTGAGGGTTCGTGTACTCGACGAACTCGGGAATCATCTCCTTCAGGATAATGCTGTACGCCGCATCCATCGGGGCAGTGACGTAGCCTCGCTGCATGCCCGTCATGGCGTTCATGATCCACGGGTTCTTCCGATGCGTGATCGAGTCGATCCTCATGACAAAGTTCTTGTCTTTCTTCGGCCCAAGATAGCCGAACATCTCGCCGAACGGGCCTTCCGGTTCCATCGTATCTTCATTCAGGCTGATCGTGCCCTCGATCACCATCTCAGCATGGGCAGGCACCAGGATGTCTGAGTTCTCCGACTTTACGACTTCCACGGGCTTGCCACGCAGGCCGCCGGCGATCGCCAGTTCATCCGCAGGTTTCGGTTTCGGCCCAAAACCCCGTGGCGCCAGTCGCGTGCCACTGAGCATCCAGATCACCGGGTCCTGACCGAGAACGATCGACAGCTTGACCTCGGTCTCGCCTCTGTCCTTCGCGGCCATCAGCATCTTGTAGCCGGTCTGATTGGGCTCGGGATTGACACCCAGCTTACGGGGGCCTTTGATCTGGCATCGATAAGTACCGAAGTTCGGGCCCAGCTCGGAGTCGACCATGAACAGGGAGCCGCTGTTGACGTAGCGGCCAGCGTCGGCGGGATTCGTTTTAACGAACGCGTATTGCGTGATATCGACATCGTCCCCATGCACTACGATTTCTTTAACCGGCGCTGATTGCGGTTGGACTTTGACCGGGGCGATCTCGGGGATCTTGCCGCCGTTGTCGGCAAAGACCTGTTTGATGTAGTTAACAGCACTCCGGTAGGTGGCGTAGTGGTCGCCGGGCACGATCGGCAGATTCCAGATGAGCGCATCGGTGTTCCAGTGTCCCTGGGTATTGACAATCACTGGCCCCTTGACCCATTTACCGTCGATTTTGACTTCGTCGAACATCATGCACGGGGCGCCGTACATCGTGTATATGTCCGTGGCCCAAAAGAACATCGCCGGAATCTCGTAATTGTCCTGGTCGACCCGGTCGAAGCGCATCAGGAGCCCGTTCGCTTCCAGCGCTGCAACCCAGTCACGCAACGAGTTGAACGGTGCCGTGGGTGCGTTTTTGTTGGCGGTTGCCGATCCCGCGGATATTGAGGATTTCCCGGTGGCGCCCTCGATAGCACATCCGGTTGCAGCGAGAGTTCCGAGCACGGATACAGCTGCGGTCGAGCCCAGGAAATCACGCCGTGATGTCGATACGAGCGGTTTTTTAGTGCTGTCGTCGGGCATGATTGAATCCTTAAGTTACGAGAGCTCTCGGGTGTTCTTGCTTATGGGTTAATAGCCAGGTCGAATCGAAACTTGACGAAATCTGATGGAAATCTATGCGTGCTCGCATAAACAACCGTATTGTTGTTATCAACCAGCCACATATCGGTTTCACCGATCGGTGAATTAATGCTCACCGCCAAGTGTTGAGCGGTTTCGACATCGGCTGTACTGATCGTCATGAAATAGAACCCATGTGAGATTTCTATTTCGTTAATACCGCCGATAGTCGAAAGAATATTTCCTTCCCTAAATGCGTCGCGGTGACGTTCGTAAATGGCCTTGTCCAGAAAGGTATCGGATAGCACCACAGGCTGTTGATCGTAGATCGCTAACAAATGCAAGCGAACGAATTGATTGGCAAGTTTCGCACCACGCAATTCGGCGGACGCTGATTCGTTTGGTACCGGGGCTTCCGTTTCTGTCGGCGGTGCAATTTCTTTGGAAATGCCAATTCCCGATGAGTTTGCCAGCGTTGCCCAGTCCACCGTTGCTGACGGCGTAAAACGAGCTGCCTGGATTTTCGCAGAGACAAAGCTGCCCTTTCCCTGGCGGCATTCAACCATCCCGTCGCGTTCAAGCAGGCTGATGGCTTTGCGCAGTGTCGTTCGTGTGACGCCATAGGTTGTTGCCATTTTCTCCAGCGGCGGCAGTTTCTCCCCAAGCTGCCATTCCTTAGCGGCAATCTTGCGGCGCAGAAGTCGGTAAATCTCAACATACAAAGGTGATTCACCTGCCGAGATGACAGTTGACTGAGGGGTATTTGTCATTCCAAATCTTTGCTTGTATAGTCAACTAGACATCTAACCATAATCATGGCGACGTCGCAAGTTTCGGCCGCTCGCGAGAGTCAATAAAAACTTAAAAAACAATTACCTATAAATTCCTATGGGGTAACCTCATTGCAGCGAAGAGGTCTGGCAATGATATGAGTATTTTGGATTTTTTTAGGCGCAGTACGGTCAACGAGCCGTTTGTGCCCAGTCCGAAGCGCGATAACTGGTACCAGGCCAGTTCTTATTGGCCGTCCTCATTCGCACTCATTACGACGGTCAGCGAAGACGGAGAAACCAATATCGGTCCGTATCAGTTGACGTTTCCGTTCGAGGTTATCGGCGGGCGATCATTTCTCGTTTGTTCACGTCAGGGGTCGAATACGGACCTAAATGTAAAACGAACGAAGAGGTGTGCGTTGAATTTCGTCGAATTTAATCGCCGTCAACTAAAAAAAATCGTCGGTCTGGGGTACCCGGGGCAAACGACCAACGAAAAGATGTCGGATAACCCTTATACGTTGATCGACAGCCCGACGCCAGGTCGGGCGTCAGATCGTCAACGCTATCCACAAATTCTCAAAGAGGCTTTTCAGGTTCATGAGTGTACCTGGGACGATGCGCAACAAATTCGTAATGATGGCAACACGCCCGAATATCTTGTGCTCCGGATCGACAACATTCTGCTCAAAGAGACCTGGGCAAAGAATCTGGAAAATGGCGCAACGCGCATGCCAAATATGCCAATTACCTTCGGGTTTCGCGATGGTGGGAAGTTCTGGTTTTCCCGGCCGGGCCGTCGGTTCTGGTTGCCGACACCAACGGATAAGGGCCCTAAGGAAGAATCAATTCTATATGAGGCCAATCGACTTGATCCCGATATCCAGTTCACCCGTGAAGCCTGCAAGCAGTTAACGGGAATTCCGAAGCCATTCGTTAAAACAGCGCTGAAGGGAATCGTGAAGCAGGCGCGTGCCGAAGGCATCAGTGAGGTGGATGTCGAATTTGTTGAGCGCATTAATCGTGAGCGAAACGGTTGAGAATTCGCGCCTGCTCGAAGCAGGCAATTGTCGGGCGATGATGTTGGATATGTGTGTTTTTCTAATTGCTGGCGGATTGACTAGTGGTAAATAGCTCGAATACTGACCGGGAAGGTTTGAAGTTTGGCCCAGTGAGGTTGATGCCTGGCATCAGTCACGGGCATGCCTTTGCGTTGCTATGGGGTGCGTTCGCGACCATTGGATTATTGACCTTCGTCTCGGTCGCTACACCCTATGTATTGACCGTTAATTTGGGTATTCCCGAGAACGATCAGGGTACGATTACGGGGGATCTAGTTTTCTGGGCGGAGATCACGCAGATCCTTATTTTTGGTCTGGTCGGGGTCGCTGCCGATCGCTTTGGTCGCAATTGGTTATATGCGATGGGTATGCTGGCGATGGGCGCGGCCTATGTGTTTTATCCGTTCGCCAATTCCGTCGGTGAGCTGACCGCCTATCGTGTGGTGTACGCCATCGGCTTAGGTATTTCGACCGGGATGTTGGCAACGGTTGTCGCGGATTATCCGCAAGAGAATTCCCGCGGCAAGATGCTCGCTATCGCCGGTACGCTTAACGGCATTGGCGTCATTCTGGTCGTCGCGTTGTTGGGCAACCTTCCGGATATGTTGGTAGAGGCTGGCTATACGCCAATATCTGCGGGCCGGTATACCCATATGGTAGCCGCTGTGGGTTGTGTTGTTACCGCGCTCGTCCTCGGTTTCGGGCTAAAGAAAGGAACGCCCGCGCACCAGGAAGAACAGCTTCCGTTACTCGAGTTAGCGCGCAGTGGCATCAAGGAGGGCAGAAACCCTCGCGTCGCACTGGCGTATGCGTCTGCTTTTGTGTCCAGAGGTGATTTGGTCATTCTGGGGACCTTCACGATTTTGTGGGGTAAGACCTTTGGTATTAGCCAAGGGATGGAGCCCGCCGAAGCGCTGGCCGTCGGCACGATGGTATTTGTGACCGCACAGGCATCTGCATTGGTTTGGATTCCGTTGCTTGGGGTTTTTCTTGATCGCGTGAATCGGGTCACCGGGCTCGTCGTATGTATGGCTTTGGCCACGGCAGGGTATTTAGCCACAGCGCTTATCGACGATCCCACCGCGCGGGCCGCAATACCCGTATTCATTCTGTTGGGTATCGGGCAAATAAGTGCGTTTATCGGTTCCGCAACATTGATTGGGCAAGAGGCTCCGGAACGAAAGCGAGGTTCAATTGTCGGTGTGTTCAACACTTGTGGTGCGATTGGTATTTTAGTGGCATCGAGTGTCGGCGGGCGGCTTTTTGATGCTGTTGGGCCATCTGCGCCATTCGTGTTGGTGGGATTCTTCAACGGAATTGTGCTGCTAGCCGCTATTGTTGTGCGCTTTAAGTCGCCGGGGCCGATGAAGGTATAGTTCGCTTGGGAATTTCATCAACGGTAAGTCGATCAAGCGAAAGGAGCTTGCGCGCGTGAATTTGTCTGTATTTCTTGTCACCTTTCTGGGTGTTGCTGCTGGTAGTGCTGCCATGGCAGCGGATGAACCGTTTTGCCCTCGGATGTATTCCAGAAGCGTTCTGCAGCTGCCATGCCCTGGTCAGTTTTTACGCTGACCCCAATTAGTAAACCCATGATCGATTGCCCGGCCGACAGTTATCCGGCCTGCCCAGAGTGAAGCGGACGGGCCGATAAGCAGCGGTCCTCACTGGTGCGAGCCACAATGCGCTCGGTGTCGGGTTGAGGGCGAATTGATTGCCCAGGCGAGGATCGGAAACCGTTAATTAACAACGACATTGAGTTGCACCGCAGTAGAATTCCGGTTGCCGAATGTTACAAATTGTTACCAGGCAGCGATCCTTTTGGAGCAGGTGAGATTTATGATCCGGAGGGCTGATTCGCAGTTTTCATTTGTTTTGCGCAGCTTCAACGTTGGAGTTCCCGAATTCACATTGGGTGAAAATATCGGTGGTCAAGAAAATCGGCATCGGACTTCTTAGCGTCATCGTGCTCGGCGTGGGGTTCTTTTTCTTTCGATTCACCGTCCTACTGCCGCGAGATATTCCAGTTCCGGAAATTACCCTGCCGAGTTCAGTGGAAGAAATTGAGCGCGGCCGATATCTCGCCACTCACGTCGCAGTGTGCATGGATTGCCATTCGACGCGTAACTGGTCTTATTTTGCCGGCCCCATCGTACCCGGGACTTTGGGGAAGGGCGGTGAGGTGTTCGACCATAAGTCCGGGCTGCCAGGTGTTGTGATATCGAAAAACATTACACCCTACGCCCTGGGCGATTGGTCCGATGGTGAGCTGTTCCGCGTCATCACGGGCGGCTTGCAGAAAGACGGTGATGCGCTCTTTCCGTTGATGCCTTACGACGCATACCGATTTATGGACGAACGCGATACGTTGGCGATTATCGCGTATCTGCGCACGCTTGCGCCGATCGAGAATGATGTACCCGACCATGAGCTGGATTTCCCGCTCAACCTGATTGTGAATTCCATACCTAAGGAAGCGCAGCCTGCGACCGTCAATCGCGATGATTCCCTGGAATACGGAGAATATTTGTCCAGGATTGCCGGCTGTATCTGGTGCCACACACCGCTCAATCAGACGCAGCAGATCATTCCCGAACAGAGTCTGGCCGGTGGGCATGAGTTTTTCTTGGGTGACTACGTGGTTCGTGCGGCCAATATTTCCTCGGACAAGGAAACTGGTATTGGCGGTTGGTCACGCGACGACTTCATTGCGCGTTTTCGCCACTACCGGGGTGAGGCCGGGCGCACGATTTCACTGGATCCGGATGGATTCAATTCGTTGATGCCCTGGACCATGTATGCCGATATGACGGAAGCAGATCTGGAAGCGATTTACCTGTTCCTGATGCGCTCCGAGCCGCGCTCAAACCGCGTCACGATATACGAAAGACTCGATGCCGAAGTTGGAAGCTAGTCGATACGCGAATAAATTTTTCAGTGGCGCAATTTATCATGGCGAATATTCAACCGGAGTCACCGTCTGGAGGAAAGCATAGATCGCGCCGAGGTCCGCATCCGTCATTTGCCCAAAATAAGTCCAAGGCATCAGATTTAGTTCATTGGTGCTGGAGTCGGTCTTGCGCTGAAATAGTGCGACGAACTCGTCTCGGCTCGTGTCACCCAGGCCGGAGGAATGTGTTGTCAAGTTTGTCGAGTAGAACAATCCTTGTCGGCCCTGAAATGCAACACCGCCGGTAAATTCGAGACCCGGAATGGTCTGGCGGCTGCGCGCATCTCGTGGTGAATGGCAAAATGCGCAGCGCGCTACAGTGGCGAGGTAGCGTCCGTATGCGATCGGGTCTGATTCATCGGGGTGCGTTACCGGCCCGTCGAGCGGTTGAGGCAGCAAGCGAGTGAGCCAGTTTACCGGGAAGTTAACTTTTGTTTCCGGCTGTTGGTTCTCGACTGGCATCAATGTTCGTATATAAGTCAGTGTTGCACGTGCGTCTTCATCAGATAAATATCGGTAGATGAAAAAAGGCATGATGGGAAACAGCGCATTGCCGTCCCGATCGATTCCCTCCCGCATGGCGCGCAGGATTTCGCCATCGCTCCAAGCGCCTATTCCAGATGCATGCGGGGTGATGTTACGAAAACAAATCGTGCCAGGCAGGCCGCCAGCTTCCGCAAGTCCGGGTAACGGTTTGCCAGGTTCTGCGCAGACGCGACCGCCGCCGAATGGTGCAACCGGTGGCGCGCCATACTGCGAGAAATCCCGTTCGGAGTGGCAAACCGGGCAGCCGAGTACGGCGTTAAACAGGTACTCGCCGCGTTTCAGTCTTTTAGAGGAATGTTCGACAGTTTCAGTAGATGGCGGTGCGGATCGTGGCAGCCAGGAGAAAAATATCGTGATACCCAGTAGTGCAAGGAGTGGAGCTAAGAGAAGCGCGGCGAGAAATTTTTTCATAATAAATAGTTTAAGTGCTTTTGAGTTCTAGCGGTGATATGGCTATGAATAAAACAACCTTGACCCACACCGGGATGCTTTTCGCATTGGTTAGCGCAGCGATCTTAGTGGGTTGTGGGCAAAGAAGCGCGGCACCCGACACAGCGGTCGCAGCCACGCAGCAGTCTGAGTTCGAGTTTCGCGACTGCGAGGACTGCCCAGTGATGGTTTGCATTCCTGCAGGTAGTTTCCGGATGGGCGCGGCGGCCCAGGATCGGTTGATCGACCCGCGAGCTTATTTTGCGCGGCTGGCTGGAACTTACCTGGTTGCGTCCCTTTATTAGCGAAGAAGAAGTGCAGTTGGTGCAAGATCGCAAATACGATTTCCTGGCTGCCTGGCAGCAAGGTGCGGGAGAAATTCCAGGCTTTCCGGAAGATGTAATCAGGAAAATCATTCACGGCATTACATCCACGGGTTCCTTCGATGAGGCAGATCGTATCGTGGAGCAGTTCCGTGCTATCGAGCAGGCAGGTTGCAACGAGGTTGCTGTTCGAATTCATGATAACGCCGAGGAAGCGCTTTCTTTTATCGGTTAGTATCTTATTCCCCAGTTGGATAACGACTAATTAGCACGCCTTTCACTAGCTCCCGGTTGCGGAGCTCAAGTGGCTCGTGACTTTTTCGAAACCGTAGCTTGGCAAGATCCATCCTTTAGGACTTCGCTACTGCTGTGTTGCTAAAACCTGAGCGTGGAATCATGTGGAAAAAGCGCCCTTTAATTGCTCTATTAGGCGCAGCCTGTCTGCTCATATTGGTTGCTGATTTTAGCGTTAACAATACTTTCTGGTATCGCTATATCGTAAGTATGACGGGCGACGAGCCTGGCATGCTAAAGAAGATTTACTCTGATACTGAGGAAGTTACGAGTAAGCGATTATTCGAGTTTCCTGTCGCCAAGTCCGAATCCGAGCGCACGGTCGAGGAGGACGCTCTTCGCGGAATAGTTTCCTATGCGAAGGAGTTCAATTCCTATGCCATGATTGTCCTTCATCGAGGCATTATTCAACTAGAGTGGTATGCGCCGGGCTTTGATCGGCAATCAATATTTCCCTCTCAATCTATGCACAAGACAGTTCAGGCTATCATGATCGGAATAGCGATCGACGAGGGTTTGATCAAATCTATTCGCGACCCTGTAGGACGCTACATCGAGGAATGGGCCGATGACGATCGCGGGGGAATTACGATCGAGCAGTTGTTGATGATGGCGTCCGGTTTACGTGAGCCTGAGTGGATTCCATTTCCTTGGGCAAGTGGATGGCGGTGGTTATATTCCGACGATACGCTTCGGGCCACTTTGAAGCAGCCGCTGAGTAGCCCTCCTGGCCAAGCTTACTACTACAATGATTTCAATCCCCAGGTACTAGGTATCGTTCTCGAACGTGTTACCGAGCGTCGTTATGCCGACTATTTGGCACTAAAGCTGTGGCAACCTCTTGGAGCTCAAACCGCGAAGGTTTGGTTGGACCATGAGGGCGGGTCAGCAATGCATGCTTGTTGCCTGCTCGCCTCTCCAATGGATTGGGCGCGTGTCGGTTTCATGTTGCAACACTATGGAGTAGTTAACGAACGGCGTATCGTATCAAGCGAGTGGGTCGAGTCGATGACGTTGCCGAATCCCTTTAGCCCCCATTACGGATACCTGACTCGAATTGGTAACAACGAATTCCAGCCTCCGAACATGGGCGGGCGCGGGCGTTCGGAGGACTGGCTCGTGGATGATGTCTTCTATTTGACCGGCCACGGTGGCCAACGAGTGGTGGTCAGCCGCTCAAAAGCCCTCGTTGTCGTTCGCATGGGGCCATCGACCGGCTTCTTCCCTGAACTTAAGAAGTTCGACAACAGTTTCTTTTTAAACAAATTGATTCGCGGTATCAAGCAATAAATAGATATATGGGGTCAGAGTAGAAACTTTCTTAGCTTGGGGCAGGCAGCAGGAGTTTTTTGAAAAAAAGCCGCCAAGAGGCGGCCCTTTCATACCTGGTGCCCAGGAGAGGATTTGAACCCACACGCTTCCCAGCTTCGCTGATTGCCTGTAACCCTTTATTTTTAAAGGGTTTAAAGTTTCCTGTTAGTTCAGGAAGTTACGTGAGTGTACCACCTGAGTAGTCCGAGTCCGATTCGTGGTGAACGGGTATGTTGCACCGCGCGCCTTGGGGCTGAGTGGCCGCTTTCGGGGGGCGGTTTCAACCGATAGAAGCAACACATCTGTCCCGCGTGTATCGGATCAGGATCGTCGACAAAGCTCGGTTAAGCGCAGGAGTGCGGCAGCAATAAGAACGAGCCCGTTTACACACGCCACCATGATGAAAACCCCGCCCGGTTTCCAGGCATCAAATACCCAGCCGCCGACAACACCGATCGTCAGCAGGCCGACCGTGCCGACCAGCATGAACAGTCCGACCACGGATCCCCGGATCCGCTCGGGCGCCTCTTCTCCGACCAGCGCCTGACCCGTGAGAATCGCACCGACCTCACCGCAACCGAGCAATAAGGCGGCCGGTATGAATGCCGGTCCCACGGGAGAATGCGTAATACCTGCGAGGAAATAACCGCTGGCGGCGATTAACATGGCGAGACAAACGGCCGTCAAGCGATCAATGCGGTCGAGAATGAGGCCCCAGACAGGTGCCCAGAACAAAATTGAGCCTTGGATAATCGCCACGTAGACGCCGGCCTGCTTCAGCGCGTCCTCCAGCGACAAACCCTGATCGAGTCCCGCCTGTTTTGCCCACAGACTGAAATAGGTGCCGATCACGACCATGTCGCCCCGCGCTGCGAACGCCTCCATGTACACCACTAGCAGGCGCTTGTTGCCCCGGGCAGCATGCATACCCTTCCGCAGCAGGATCGGCAGCGGTATATCGGTCCGCACGCCTTGTGTAACACCTGGTTTTAAACCAAGGTAGGCAACAACAGCCGTAGACAGCGCTATCAATGCGGCGACCGCGTAAGTTAGCCGCCCCGACATCAGAGAGTCATAACCCAGGCCGGCGAAATAGCTGGGTAACTGCGAGAGTACGATGGCTGCGAACAGAGCCCCGAGGCCGTTGCAGATGCCGACTGCTGCGGCCATCTTCCCGCGACTGCGGTTCTGCGGATAGTCTGCCAGGACTGCCGCCAGCATACTGCCGATTGCCGCAGCGCCCACCGCCAGAAACATACGTCCTGCGACCAAGCCCGGGAGACTGGTCGCCTGCGGCAGCAACATGAATCCGGCGGCCACCCACGCGAATCCAAAGGCATAAACGGCTCGGCGCCCGATCCGGTCGGAAAGTCCGCCGAACACCGCGATCATGGGGATCAGCACGATTTCGGCCGCCAATACCAGTATGCTGCTGGCTTTGCCCTGATCTTCGAACGGGATGTGCAGGTTTTCCGTCAGCAGATAAGGTTGCAGGATGGTTAGACCAGCATTTAGCGTGATTGTGATGACTGCCGCAAACAGAAACGTCAGCACATGCCGATGGCGAACACCGTTGGACAGCCAGATCGGCCCGAATTTGAAAGACGCCGTCGTCATTGGCGCCCAGGCTTCAGCGGTACGGAGTCGAGTACCCAGTTGCCGCTTGTCTGCCGCGCGGGCGATGGGATCGCGAAGGCGGTCTCGCCGCGTTTCTCATTGAGCGTTTTCAGGTCGATCTTCCAGCCCCGATCATCGAAAGCCTTCAGATACTCGCGGTAGCGGACTATCGGCAGATCAGCCGGCAGTAGGATTTCCCGCGTCAACGATTCGGGCGTGCGCACCGGGTTCAGTCCTCGTAGCACATCGACATCTTCGCCGATGATCTGCAGGTTGGCATCCATCAGTCTGCTGTCCTGATCCGGGTCGGTCATGAAGTGGCGCATGTTTAGGAAGAACAGGCGCGTGTTGTTCTCGTCGATCGGCGCTTCGAAAAGATGCTGGCGAAATTCGTTCTGTTTGCTGAACCGGATCCAAGTGGTCAGAAAGTTCGGGCCGATATGGCCGGAGCCCGAGACCGGGAAGCCCGGTTCGCCTACACGGCCTTCGGAAATCAGTGCGCTGGCCTGCTTTTCTTCGTGAAAACGTACGGCGAACCAGAATCCCCACCCTCCCATGTCATGGGTTTTAATCGGGTGACTACTGAGATCCTGCTTGATGGCTGGCGCACCCTGTTTGGGGTGCACGAACTCATTATGGGCTGGGTCGAGGCCATTTTCGATCGAGCGCTCAAAGTAACACTCGGGTTCCAGCACCACGACTTTGTTAGCGCGCCAGCCATCCTGATCGAATTCCTCGGCATGCCACAGCGGAGGTCGTTCCGCTTCCGGCAGATCGCCCAGGAATGCGAATACGATGCCGTACCGTTCCTGCACCGGATAAGCATCAACCTTGGCGCGCGCGGGATATTTCGCATCGCCGAGTATCGGGATTTTGGTGCAGCGGCCGACGCCATCGAACTGCCAGCCATGATAAGGGCATTCAATACAGTTACCCCTTATCCGGCCGTCACTGAGCTTGCCGCCGCGATGCACGCAGGTATCGCTGAGCACATACGCCTGTCCATCGCTGTCTCTGAAAGCAACGAAGTCGAGCATCATAATGTGCACCCGTAGGGGGAGCCGATTGGTGATGGCCTCGCTGAGCGCGATCGGGTACCAGAAATTGATATACATCCGTTCTTCCCTGTCGAATACTGCGGGCCTCTGCGGGGCCCGGAATCGGTCGGGAGGAATATAGGTAATGCGGCTTTAGTGGGTACCGACAAATGTCGGTGCAATGTCCGAAACTCCGGACTGGCTAAATATGGGACCGGTTGCTGACGATCTAGATTCTGTCAATCAGATCCTGAATCGTTTGCGGCGCAAGGATTGTTATTAGCCGACCGGTCTCGTCCATACGGATAACGTCCTGTTCCTCAAGGCGCCGGAAGGCTCGGGAAACCGAGTCCGAGTTGAGTTGCAGAAAATCAGCAATATCGAGCCGCGTCATATTGAGCTGAATTTCGTTCACATTCTCCTGGGTTGCTGAGATATTGCCCAGCATCGCGCCCAGACGCTCGTACGCTTTAAATCGTCCGTTGATGGTCGCCTGGCGAGACATCGCCATCAATATCTGGCTGCCTCTCTTGCGAAGGCTCTGACGCAGTGCAGGATACTCACGGACGATAGTCCAGAATTCCGTCTGAGCCGCCATGAGTCCCTGCATGTCTGTTAGGCATCTGATGCTGTATTCATAATCATGCATCCAGGGAAACCCAAGTAACTCACCTCGGCCGCCAAATAGATTGACCTGCCGGCTGCCGTCGACACAATCGATCTCGGCCATGTACTCGCCTTGCTGCACGAACCAGACATGTTTCGGCGACTCGTGCTGTCGGTAGAGGTATACGCCCGATGCCCGATTGAACGGCTTACAGATTTGTTGAATTCGTTCAATACCCTCCAGATTCTCGGGATCTAGGCCGATGAATGTTCGAGATTGCGTCAGAGGAAGCCCTGAATATGCAGCCATGATAACCAGATGTGACGAGGAACGAAGATCGCATACTTTTATCCGAGGGTTTGATTATAGCGAGGACTGTCTTGTCGAGATAAAGATTCTGTGCTCATTGCCACTCGAAACTGCCACAGACAAATTGTGCGCGTTCACGTGGCAAGCTTTTTGTCGGCGGTTGCCAGCGACTGGCGGAGTTCACGCTTGCCCTGGACAGGGGGCGAATCGAAGAAGGGATAACCACCGGGCCGTACCAGATATTCTGGTGCCGGTTTCGGACTAAAAATTGTGCTGTTGCCACGGCTCACCTAGCTGTGGTGTACCACCTTGGTGTGAGACCAAGGTCAAATCATGCTGAGCAAAGTGAGGAAGCTTTTAGTACCAAGGTTTTAAGGAAAGTGTGGTGCCCAGGAGAGGACTTGAACCTCCACCTACTTGCGTAGACATGGATCTGAACCATGCGCGTCTACCAATTCCGCCACCTGGGCATAAGCTAAGCTGCGATTAGTGAGTATAAACCGACGCCAAGACAATCGGGGCGTTGCTTTGGCCTGCGAGAAAGTGGCGCGACTTTACTGGCGGCCTGTATGCTTGTCAACGAAACCCATTGACCGGCTGAATTGTGAGTGGCTAAGAAAAACAAGGCGTCGCCTAAGGGCAAGACTCGCAAGCAGCGCGGCGCTTATCAGCATGCTATTCCTAGCCGAACGGCTATCTTGGCTGAATTGAGCCGCCTGGGTAGGCCCTTGGGTCTAGAGGTTTTGGCCGAGGCGCTCGATGTGCCCGGGCCGCATTTGTCGGGGTTGCGGCGACGCTTGCAGCGAATGACGGCCGCTGGTCAATTGCTGGTGAATCGCCGCCGTGAGTATTGTTTGCTGGACAAGATCGACGCCGTGGCCGGCACCGTATCGGCGCACCCTGATGGTTTCGGGTTTCTGATCCCTGACCAGGGTGGCAATGACATCTACTTGTCCTATCACGAAATGCGTCCTCTGCTAGACGGCGACAAAGTTGCCGTGCGGGTATCGGGTGCTGATCGGCGGGGCCGTCAATCAGGATCTGTGGTCGATATTCTGGCGCGGGGCAAGACTCAGATTGTGGGCCGCTATCAGCGTGAGCATGGTGTGGGTTTCGTATTGGAGTCCGGTCGGTCGCCGCATCAATTTCTTGTGCCCGATCATCAGCGTCACGGCGCCGTTCACGGTCAATTGGTCAAGCTTGAGATTACCGAATATCCGACGGCGCGCCGGGAGGGCCACGGGAAAGTTCTGCGTATTCTAGGCGAAGCCGATGATGCGGGTATGTTTACCGAAGTCGCCATCGAACAACATGGTTTGCCTAACGAATTCCCAGCTGCGGTTATTGCAGCAGCGGATGAATGGGGGAAAAAAGTACGCGCCAAAGACAAAGTAGATCGAGAAGATTTGCGTGACTTGCCCTTGGTGACCATCGACGGGGCTGATGCCCGAGATTTCGACGACGCGGTCTATGCCGAATCGCTTGACTCAGGCTGGCGTTTGCTTGTCGCCATTGCAGATGTATCTCACTACGTCGCAATTGATGCCGCCATTGATCAGGAGGCCCGTGGGCGAGGCACGTCCGTTTATTTTCCGGATCGAGTGATTTCTATGCTGCCCGAGTCACTGTCGAACGGCTTGTGCAGTTTAAATCCCAAGGTCGATCGTTTGTGCATGGTCTGCGAGATGCGCGTTAGTCCGGCGGGAAAAGTCACGAGTTCAAAATTTTATCGCGGCCTGATGCGTTCGGCGGCGCGCCTGACCTACGATGAAGTTGATCGCTATCAGCAGACACGGCAAGGGCGCCGGGCGGTAAAGGGGCTCGGCGAACAGATCAACCTGCTGTATACGCTTTATCATGCCTTTGCCGGTGCCCGCCGCAAGCGGGGGGCATTGGATCTGGATGTCCCCGAAGTCAAGATTGAGTTGGACGATGCTGGTCGCGTTGAGAAAATTTCACCCCGGCCGCGCAACGATGCCCATCGCTTAATTGAAGAGTGCATGATTGCCGCCAATGTTGAGGCAGCGAAATTTTTGCGCCGACATCGCATGGCAACACTTTATCGGGTTCACGACGGGCCTGGGGAGGAGCGCTTTGAGGAATTGCGGGTTCTATTACAGGAATTAGGCATTAAGGTTCCCGCCGAGGCCTGTAAAGATCCCAAACACTTGAATCGCGCGCTTCAAGCCATTCGTTTGCGGCCTGATGCGGCACAACTGACGGTCTCGGTTTTACGCAGTCTTAGTCAGGCGGTTTATCAGCCGGCCAACATCGGCCATTTCGGGCTTGGCTTAAATGTCTATGCGCACTTTACCTCGCCCATTCGGCGCTATCCCGATTTGCTGGTGCACCGGGGAATTGGCCACATCATTGATGGGCGTAAGCCTGGGGCATTCCCCTACAGTCAAGGCGCCATGGAGCAGGAAGGCAGACGTTGCTCTGAACAGGAGCGTCGCGCCGATGATGCAACCCGTGCTGTAGAAGCCCGTTTGAAGGCCGCTTGGTTGGTGGATCGAATTGGTGAAACTTTGCCGGGCACAGTTACCGGGGTGACGCACTTTGGCTTATTCGTGACCTTGGACGATTTATTCGTTGACGGACTGGTGCATGTAACAGCGCTCGGTAAAGATTACTTTCATCTAACGCATGGTGGTTCCAAGTTGAGTGGCGAGCGCACCGGGCAAACTTATCAACTGGGTGATGCGGTGCGTGTGCAAGTACTCCGGGTCGATGTGGATGAAGCCAAGATCGATTTTGCTTTAGCCGATGAAGCGGATTCGCTCAGGGCGAAAACCGAAAAACAGAAAAAGCGTCGGAGTAGGCGGCATGGCTGAGCAAATGATTTGTGGTTGGCAAAGTGTTGCACGCTTAGTGTATGCCAATCCCGAGCGCGTTGTTAACTTGTATCTCCAGGCGGATTTGGGACGCCAACGGCGTTCACGATTGCCAGACACATTGCCTGCGGGAATGTCCGTTGAGGAATTGAGCGTCGCAGACTTGACCAAGTTGGCAGGCACGCGCAAGCATCAGGGCGTCGTGGCCCGCATATCGGGCCAGGTCATCCTGACGGAAGCTCAGGCGCGCGAACGGGTTGCATCTCTAGCCGTGCCGCTACTGCTGGTGCTGGATGGCATTCAGGATCCCCGAAATTTCGGTGCATGTTTGCGCACGGCCGATGCGGCCGGGGTTGATTTGGTCGTGATTGGGCGTAGCCGGAATGTGGGGTTGACGCCCGTCGTCAGCAAGGTGGCAGCGGGTGCCGCAGAGGTTCAGTCCATCGCCAGCGTGGGCAATTTAGCTCGCTTTTTGGCCTTTCTGGGTCAGTCTGGGGTGATGGTGATCGGTGCCGATGACGAGGCGGCGCAGGATTTATTCGCGACGGATCTCACCGGGCCACTGGCGATTGTGTTGGGTGCCGAGGGTGCTGGTCTGCGCCGTTTGACGCGCGAACGCTGCGATCAATTGGTCCGGCTGCCCATGCGCGGTGCCGTTGAGAGCCTGAATGTGGCCGTGGCCACCGGCGTCTGTCTCTATGAAGCGTTGCGGCAGCGACGCTAGTTTTCTTGCGTCGCTTAGGGGACATCCGTTAGGATGCGCCCTCGCTGCGGCGCCTTGAGGGTCAGCAGCTCTCCTTGCCACACCGCTGGACGGGTGGCTTTGTCCATAAGGAGCCACAATGCGGCATTATGAAATTGTGTTTCTGGTCCACCCTGACCAGAGCGAACAGGTCCCCGCCATGATTGAACGGTACACCGGCATGGTGACCGGGAGCGGCGGCCAAGTTCACCGCCTGGAAGATTGGGGCCGACGTCAGTTAGCCCACGCCATTAATAAGATTCACAAAGCTCACTATGTACTCATGAATATAGAGTGCGAACAGCCTGCGCTGGATGAGGTCTTGGGTGCTTTTCGTTTTAGCGACGCGGTACTACGGCACTTGGTCATTCGCCGGGAAGAAGCGATCACCGAAGCGTCGCCCTTGGCGAAGTCAGCTGAGGATGAGGTCGCGGAGAAATCCCGTGATGCTAAACCCCGTCCCGTCGCAACAGACGAGACTGCCGCCGCAGCGGACGATGCCCCATTGCCGGCGGACGACCGGCATAAAGACGACAACGAGAGTTCGGCGAGCGAGGCTGACGGCGACGACTTGGACCCAGTCGCAGACGACGATACCGCTACTGAAACAGCGGCCTAGGCAACTCGTCGCCAATTAACTGTATTGGAGTGATTAACGGATGAACAAATACTTTCGACGTCGTCGATACTGCCGGTTTACCGCGGACGGCGTAAAAGAAATCGATTACAAAGACTTAGACACCTTGCGCAGTTGTATCACTGAAACCGGCAAGATTGTCCCGAGCAGAATTACTGGTACAAAGATTCACTATCAGCGTCAGCTCGCCACCGCCGTCAAGCGTGCGCGTTATCTTGCCTTGTTGCCGTATACCGACAAGCACTGAGACGCGGTCCCGGTCACGCTTTAGAGTCCATGACCGGCTTCGCTAATCTGCTTGCGGGGCAGCGATTCTTTCGTCTGGCATTGATTGCGGGCTCCGCGTTGCTGGGCGTACCCGGTTTGGGCAGCGCGATATTGGTTTTCGTTGCCATTCTCAAGGGCTGGCAGACAGGCCTCAGCGATTTGATCATCGCTTTGCTGGTATTTTTGGGCATTGCGTCGCTTGCCGGTGCTCAGCTGACGCTAATGACCGCCGGTGTCGCCTTAAGCTGGGCGCTCGCTTTGCTCCTAGGGGTACTCACCGGGCGCTATCAGTCACTGGTTTTGCCGGTGCAAGTGTTGTTGGTGATCACTTTAGTTGGCGCCTTGTTGTTTACGGTCTGGGTCGATGATCCCGTGGCCTATTGGACGGACTATTTTCAGACCGTCACGACGCAAATGACTGAACTTGGGCTACCGACTAGTGATCCAAAGCTGTTGGCCGGCTTGGCGCCGCAAATGACGGGAATCGCGGGCGCCGGCGCCGTGATGAGCGCAATGCTGGCCTTGGTGGTCGGGGTGTGGTGGGCCGGCCGGGATCGGCCTCGCCGCGGTTTTCCCCATTGGCGCCTTGCCCGGGAATTTGCTGCTGATTCTCGCGGCTGGTTTCGCCGCCCAGGGTTTGGCGGTGATTCATTGGCAGGCCAGAGCACGGGCTTGGCCTTGGACAATACTATTGCCGGTGTATTTGCCGCTGATTCTGGGGCCCTCGGTATTGGCTGTCGGCGTTTTTTGCCTCGCAGCTTTAGGATTTATTGACAATTGGTACTCCTTGCGTCGATTCGGTGAGGATGTGATTTAATAGCGGGCCGGGTCGCAGCCGGCCGATGGAGAAAGAGGGCGATGGAAATTATTTTGCTGGAAAAGGTAGAAAACCTCGGAGATATCGGCGATCGCGTCAATGTCCGCGCGGGTTTCGGCCGGAACTTTTTGCTGCCCAAAGGAAAGGCGACCTTGGCCACATCGGCAAATATCGCCGAGATTGAGGCGCGTCGGGCAGAGATTGAAGCGCGGCAAGCCGCAGAACTCACGGCCGCCCAAACTCGGGCGGCACAGCTTGAAGCGTTGGCGGTGAAGATTCCGGCCCGCGCGGGTGTCGATGACAAGTTGTTTGGTTCCGTTGGCACGGTCGATATTGCTCAGGCCTGCACTCAGGCAGGTGTTGAAGTGCAGCGCAGCGAAGTGCGGTTGCCGAACGGTCCGCTGCGCTCGCTGGGCGAACATGAAGTTGAATTTCATTTGCACCCGGAAGTCAATGCCAGCCTATCTATCAATGTCGTGGACAGTGGTGAAGTGGTGCCCGCGGGTCTTGACGATGATGCCACTGGATCGCTCGATACCGACTCTGCTGATCCCACCGAGGATTGATGGCCTAGCTCATGGCTACTGCGTTTCCGAGTCCCGAGCTTAGCGACACGGATCGCATCAATCGTCCGCCTAGTTCGACGGATGCCGAGCGCGCCTTGCTGGGTGGCATCATGCTCGACAACCGCAGTTGGGAGCGCGTTGCTGATCGTGTCGCGGAAGCTGACTTTTACCGGCCGGATCACCGGCTGATATTTGCTGCCATTCGCGAGCTGTCTGAACGCAGCGAGCCCTGTGATCCGGTGACTTTATCGGAATACCTAACCAGCATCGGCAAGCTGGCGGACGCGGGCGAACTCGGTTATCTCGCCAGCTTGGTTAGGGACACCCCCAGCGCAGCCAATGTTGTCGATTATGCCGCCATTATTCGCGAGCGAGCTTTGCTGCGGGATCTCATCAGCACGGGCAATGATATAGCTCGCAGCGCTTACCATCCCGACGGGCGTTCGGTTTCCGACCTAGTTGATGATGCCGAACGACAGGTTTTTGAAATCGCCGAGCGGGGCAAGCGCCGCGGTTCCGGTTTCGTCCGCTTGCGCGAAGTGCTCGACGACACGGTCGACCGATTAGACACTTTGCACCAGGCTGGTGGCTCCATCACCGGTTTGTCCACCGGGTTTAAGTTGTTGGATGAATACACGGCGGGACTGCAGCCTGGTGATTTGATTATTATCGCCGGACGGCCGTCCATGGGTAAGACGACCTTGGCGGTGAATATCGCTGAAAATGCAGCTTTGGGTGCTGCACAGCTGCCGGTTGCTTTGTTCAGTATGGAAATGTCGGTGGAACAACTGGCCTTCCGTATGATCTCATCGCTGGGCCGCGTCGATCAGTCGCATTTGCGCAACGGTCGTTTTGCTGACGAAGAATGGCCGCGGATTAACGGCGCGATTCAGCAGATGGCGCAGGCGCCGATATTTATCGATGACACACCAGCGCTTTCACCCACCGAAGTGCGCGCCAGGGCAAGGCGTTTGCAACGTGAGCACGGGTTGTCGTTAATAGTCATTGATTATCTTCAGCTGATGTCCGTGTCAGGCACTACCGAAAATCGTGCCACCGAAATTTCCGAAATATCCCGCTCATTGAAAGCCCTCGCTCGTGAACTCAGTTTACCGGTCATCGCCTTGTCGCAGCTCAATCGCAGCGTTGAACAACGTACCGACAAGAAACCGGTCATGTCCGATCTGCGCGAATCTGGTGCCATAGAACAGGATGCGGATCTTATTGCGTTTATCTATCGTGAAGAGGTGTACGACAGGGAAACACCGCGTAAGGGTGTGGCCGATATCAGCATTGCCAAGCAGCGCAATGGGCCAACGGGTGAGTTTCCGCTGACGTTTATCGACCGCTTTACCAAATTTGAAAACTACGTACCAGAACAAGAACCCTTCAGCTAGCCTGGTTACTGCTGAATACACTTAGGAAGCCTGCCTAAGTTACTGAAATAAAAAAAATAATATTAGCCGGCACAGGCTATCGACTGGATGCAATAAGCTTGCAAAGGATGTGGTCGAAGCTCGAGTCATTAGCCGGGTGCCGATTCGCCCGATGGCGAGGGCCGGCGGAGGCTAGTCGGCAAAAAAGCCCATCTTGATGCCGATGATTTCTATTACATCGTTATCTTTTAACTCGCGGGCTTGTTGCCCCATGGGTTCGCCGTTGATCTTAGAGGGCTCACGGCCCTCGGCATTCTCGACCTGTACCACATGATAACCATCCGATCTGCGCGTAATGGCGACAACCTGAACATTGGGCCGGCCCAAGGTTGTGACGGCCTTGCTCAAGTTAACCTCACGGCCGGCAAAGCTGCCGTTTAGGACTTGTATTTTGGCAATGGGCAAGGGTTTCGAACCCGCAATGGTGTCAATCATTTCCTGGTCTGCGGCCCCGGTCTTGGCACTAGGTTTAGCCGTGCCGTTGCCCGCGTTGGGAACATGTGCACCCGTCATGTCCGCGCTGTCAATGACCATTGTTCTAGCAAACTCGTCATCGTCACCTTCCTGATCGGCCGTAGCGCTATCCACGTAGCGCAGTTGGTGACGGCCCACGGTGATTAAATCACCGTGTTGCAGAGCATGTTTTTTGATGAGTTTGCCGTTGACGTAGGTGCCGTTTGTGCTATTCAAGTCTTCTAAAAAAGAATCGTTGAGAATATTGATAATCAGCGAATGGTGACCACTCACCGTTGGATTATCAATGCGCACATCGTTATCGGGGAGACGGCCAATGGTATACCGCTCCTTGCTCATGTTGTATTCGGCGAGTTGTTGACCGTCTAGATTCAGAATCAGTCTTGCCATCGTCAGAATTACCTAGCTAAATATCTTTGCAAATTTTGCCAGCAAACCCTTTTTGGCGGGGAAGCTCTCGAGCACCTGAGAAAGAATGATCGAGATGTTGTCTTTACCGCCATGGTCATTGCTCAGCTTGACCAGCTGTTGACCTGCATTTTCAAGGTTAGCACTAAACGTGCTGATAGTTAAGTTAATATCTTCATCGTCAACCATGTCCGACAGGCCGTCGGAGCATAGTAGATAGAGGTCGCCAGACTCGACCTCGGCCTCGCTGAGCTCAACCTGGACCCCCTGTTCGACGCCCAGAGCCCGGGTGACATAGTTGCGGTTGGTGGATCGAGCTGCCTCCTCGGGGGAATAAAAGCCGCGATCAACCAATTCTTGCAGCAGCGAATGATCCATTGTCATTTGCTCGAGTTGTCCGCGACGGACACGATATAGCCGCGAATCGCCAACATGGGCGATGGATACCCGATTGTCATAGAACAAACAGGCAACCAGGGTAGTTCCCATGCCTTCGCATTGGGGCTGACTCTTGGCCGTTTGATTGATTACTTTGTTCGCTCGGGTGATGGCGTCGCGCAACACGATGCTCTGCCGCATCATGCCCGTTTCCGGCTCCACGGCACCGCGGTCTTCGCGCCGGCAGGCCTCGCTGACTAGCTCCAGGACAGTTTTTACGGCGATGCCACTGGCGACCTCGCCGGCATTGTAGCCGCCCATGCCGTCGGCGAGAACTAGCAATCCGGCGCTAAGGTTGGCCCCGATGGCGTCTTCGTTGTGCTCGCGTACTCGACCGACGTCGGTTATTTGAACGCAGGCAAACTTGTTCTCTAGATTCATCGCAGGGCGCAATTGGCGGCTTAGGCTGCAAAGCTACTACAACAATCCCTTAAGGCCAAAGCCATTT
Organism: Gammaproteobacteria bacterium; assembly: GCA_965221985.1. GTDB lineage: Bacteria > Pseudomonadota > Gammaproteobacteria > Steroidobacterales > J054. The sequence goes on along the minus strand of OZ244928.1, from coordinate 3,016,459 downwards.
CCCGGCCATTCGTAAATCGATCCTTTGGGTCCTTGGCTAGCGCCTGGTCAAAAAATGCATCGACACCAGGGGGCACGTCGTCTCTCATGGTGCTTAGATCCGCGTGTTTGTCGTTGACAATCTTGTCCATCAGCTTGGGTATTGAATCGGCTCGGAATGGCGGCGCTCCCGTTAGCAGGTGATAGAGAGTAATGCCCAAGGAATATAGATCGGATTGGCCTGTTACGGCGTTGCCCGAGAGCTGTTCAGGCGACATATAAGAGGGTGTGCCCAAGATGATGCCGGTCTTAGTTCGGCTGGTATCCGTGAGTCTGGCGATTCCAAAGTCCGTTAGTTTTAGCTCGTCCTTGGCAGCGTTGTATAAGATATTTGCGGGCTTGATATCTCTGTGGACCACCTTTTGGGAATGGGCGTAGTGCAGGGCTTCAGCGGCGCGCGCGCCGAGTTCCAATACCCACTCTGGAGGTAGCAGGGTTTTCGATTGCGCGTAGCTGCTCAGGGATTTGCCTTCGCAATACTCCATGGCCAGATACGCAACATCTTCATCCTCGCCGACATCGAAGATCGTAATGATATTCGGATGGTTAAGCCGGCCGGCGGATTCAGCTTCGCGTAAGAACTGGTCCTTCGCAGCTTGCAGGTCTTCGTCACTGAATTCTTCCGCCAAGGCAATAGTCTTGATCGCGACCTGCCGGTTGATTTTGGGGTCGCGGCCTAGATAGACCGTGGCCATGGCACCTCGACCGATGACCTTCTCCAACTCGTAGCGGCCCAACCTGCCTTCTTTGTTACCTCTTTTGCGCGGCATGTTGGCTTCCGGGTTGGCCTTCGCCTCGGCCTGTTCCTTGGCCTTGGCTTTCTCCTTGCGGGCGCCCGAGAGTTTCTTGAGCTTTTCCTCCACACCGCGAAATTCTGGATCAATTGAGGCCAGGTAGCGCAGCACGCGTTCGGCCTTTGCGTATTCCCGCCGCTTGCCGTGGGTCACCGCGATTTGGTACAGGCTTTCCTTCGTGTCTTCGTTAGGCGCCTGCTGGCGCAACACGGAGAACGCCAGATCAAGTTCGTCGCCATCAGCCACGGCGTCGAGTTCCGCGCGTGGCTTCGCAGCCACCGCATTCGACTCCCGATGTCCCAAGTAGCGCAAGGCATAGACCGCCGCAATACCTAAAACAGAGAATACAGCGGCAGAACCGAGCTGCGTCCAGATGCCTTGAGTCAGCAAGAGATAGGCTTCAGTGCCGACTAACAGCAAGCCGATGAGCAGTGCGGCTAAGGCGGCGGCGTTTAAGCCCATGGCGGGAATTGTCGCGATAAATAGGATGCCGAGTCCAACCAACAAGATTCGCTCTGACCACTTAAGCCAGCTCGGTCGCACGACGTAATCTGACTGCAGCAGGTTTGAAATATTCGTGGCGAGCAGCAGCGTATGGGAAAGTGCCGGATCCGCGGGTGTCTTGTAACGGGGCTCGGCATCGCTGGGGCCGACGAGTGCAATGCGGTTGTTCAGCTGAGTTGTGTCGAAGTCGTCACCCAGCAGCTCATCGATACTGATGCGGTCAAAATCAAGTTCGCCTTGTGCGTCCGTGTAGTAGCGATTGTGGATGTTGAAATCCCCGCTGGCTTTTGCGCGGCGGCTTCCCAGGACAATTGAGCGATCGTCTTCGACGGTGATTTCCGCGTTGCCGCTCGCTGTCGCGACGCTTGCCGCCGCGAGTGAGGAAAGTACGCGCTCGCCGCTATTCACCAACAAGGGAGACTGGCGCACCTGACCATCGAGATCCGCGCGATAGTCAAAGTAGCCGGCGGCCGCAGCTGAGTCACACAGGTACTCGGGCAAAGCCAGGGGGCCGGAGACTTGCGCGAGGCCTTTAGGCCATGCGCCGGCACCATCATTCCTGTTCACGGAGAGCCGGGTGCAGGGGTTGGCGTCTTGATCATCTAGGTTTCGTGCTTCGGCGACAGCCATGGGTAGCACCGCCTTACCGGTTTTTGCCAGGGCCGTTTGAATTTCTCTTTGGGTTTCATGTTGCGCGCGGAAACGAGCGAGCTGACCGGCAAGGGCATCCATGTCGCGGGTTTCCCCTGAAGAATCCGGACGATTGGCTCGTTTTTCAAGATCGAGTAGCGTGGCCAGCTGATCTAAGTTGGTTAACCGCCGCCGCGTCGACGGCGCCTGGGTTGGCACGATTGCGGCAGCTCCGGCCTCAGCCAGGCGGGTAATGGCTGCAGGGAGCCGTTTGTCTGTCCAGAGGGATTCCTGGGCGGAACCTGTATTCACGAGTAATATCTCTGAGCTGGCTGTCGCCGCGGGTGCGCGGTCTTGAAGAAAATCAAACAGGCCGAACTCGAGTTGTAGCATACGGTCCCCTGCCGCCCACATCAGGGCTCCTCCGAGGATCAGGAGGACGATAGGGGCGGCTGGGCCGGCCCGCCGCGGATTTTCGGAGCTGCTAGAGGACATAAGGGCATGTTACGGGTGGCGCGAATCCCATGGTGAGAACTGGGTTTCGTTTTCCGCTGACCCCCGCGAATTCGTCGGTAAAACTGCAGGCCCAAATGAGAACGGGATCACATTTTATTTCATGACCAAGAGCAAATCGATTTTTCGCTGTGCGGACTGCGGCGCGACTACGCCGAAATGGCAGGGCCAGTGCCCAGCCTGTGAAGCCTGGAATAGCCTGGAGCGAGAAGTGGCTAGGTCGGCAAAACCCACCGTCGGCTATGCTGGGGAGGCCCGTGGCCAGCGCCTAGACGAGTTGTCAGGCGAGGCCCTGACTCGCCAATCCATGGGGATCGAAGAGTTGGATCGCGTACTCGGCGGTGGCTTGGTGCCGGGCGCGGTTATTTTGATCGGCGGTGATCCTGGGATTGGCAAATCGACACTGCTGCTCCAGGCCTGTGCCGCGGCTGAAACGGGTCCGCGGCTCTACGTCAGCGGCGAGGAATCCCTGCAGCAGATTGCCTTGCGGGCGCGGCGCTTGGGTATCGATCCAAAAGGCATCACGGTGCTTGCCGAAACCAATGTCGAAGCAATATGCGCCGTGGCCGAGCGCCATCGACCCGCGTGCTTGATCATCGATTCAGTCCAAACCATGTATTGCGACAAACTGCCGTCAGCGCCGGGTTCGGTAAACCAGCTGCGTGAGTGCACCGCCCAGCTAGTAAGGCTGGCGAAACGCGGCAGTATCGCCGTGATGTTGGTTGGCCACGTCACCAAATCTGGCAGTATTGCCGGACCCCGTGTGCTGGAGCATATGGTGGATGCCGTACTTTACTTTGAAAATGAGGCCGGCAGCCGCTACCGAATTTTGCGTGCAATCAAGAACCGATTCGGCGCGGCCAATGAATTGGGCGTGTTCATCATGGCCGAGCACGGGATGCAACAAGTGCGCAATCCCTCGGCGATTTTTCTTTCACGCTATGAGAATCCCGTCGCCGGCAGTGCAATCACCGCGGTCCACCAAGGTAGCCGTCCGCTGCTGGTCGAGGTGCAAGCACTCACGGATCGAGCTGGCGGCGGTCCGCCCCGCCGAGTTGCGGTCGGTTTAGATCAAAACCGCCTAGCCTTGTTATTAGCGGTATTGCACCGTCACGGGGGCATCGCGACGCACGATGTTGACGTGTTTATCAATGTGGTTGGTGGCGTAAAAATCGCGGAGACTTCAGCCGATCTGCCAGCCCTATTGGCCACGGTTTCCAGTGTGGCGGAGCAGCCTTTGCCCACCGACTTGATCGTCTTCGGGGAGGTGGGCCTGGCCGGTGAAATTCGGCCGGTGGTGTATGGTGAGGAGCGCCTCCGCGAAGCCGCCAAACTAGGCTTTAAGCGGGCCATTGCGCCGCGTGGCAATCTGCCCAAGCTGGCCATAGACGGTCTCGAGTGCAGCGGGGTTAGTACCGTGCAGGAAGCTTTGGCAGCGCTTCAAGCCTTGCACTAGACAGGTATCATTCCGCGCTTAGGCTGCATCAACCACCTTGGAGCTGACCACGGGATCCCGCAAGCGCACGGTTTTTACAGCGTTATCGCCGGTCCGGAGAATCTCGATGGGGTAGTCGGCCACCATTAGCCCTGTGCCGGTCTCCGGAATGGCTTCGAGTTGCTCGAGTATCAAGCCATTCAAAGTTTTTGGCCCGTTAGTGGGTAGATGCCATTGCATGGTTCGGTTGAGCGCGCGAATGTTCGCACCGGCATTCACCAAGTAGCCATCACCATTTTCGTCGCGGACCACGCCTTCGCTGAGGGGCTCAGAATCGGCCGCGAAATTGCCGACAATTTCTTCAAGAATATCCGACAAAGTGACAATGCCTTGGATGTCCCCATACTCGTCAACCACAAATCCGACCCGTTGGTGGGTGTGCTGGAATTGGATCAGCTGCTTATTCAGCGGTGTGCCCTCAGGCACAAAATAGGGCTCGCTCAGCAAGCGCAGCAGTCCCTCCATGTTGAGACCCTCCAGGCTTGCCGATTGCACGACTCGTTGAAGATTTAGAACTCCAACCACATCGTCGATGCTATCGCGAAACACCGGCAGTCGTGTGACCCTGCTGTTGCGAATGCGGTCGATTATCGTTTCCCACGGGTCGTTAAGGTCAATGCCAACAATTTCATTGTGCGGCACCATGACGTCATCAACACTGATGTCTTGCAGTTCAAGTATGCGCAACAGCATGGTATGACGGCGCCTCGGGAGCATGCCACCGGATTCGCTAACCACGGTCCGGAGTTCCTCAATCGTTAGATTGTCATCACCACCGTGTTCAGTATGCACGCCGAATAGTCTTAACAGTCCATTGGCCAGGGCATTGATCAGCCAGACCAGCGGGCGGCATAGTTTTAGTAGCGGGTAGTAAACATAGGCCGCGGGTAGGGCCATTCTTTCTGGTTGTAAGGCGGCGAGAGTTTTAGGTGTGACCTCTGCAAAGATCAAAATGACGAGGGTCAGAATGAAACCGCTGATGACCACCCACCAAGGTCCGCCAAGCTTTAGGGCAATGAAACTTACCAGCTGGGCAGCGCCGATGTTGACGAGGTTGTTGCCAATGAGAATTAGGCCAAGCAACCGGTCGGGTTTGGCGAGTAAATCTTCTGCTAATTTCGCGCCGCGGTGGCCGGCCTGGGCTTTGTGGCGAAGTCGGTAACGGTTGAGTCTCATCAATGCCGTTTCGGTTCCCGAAAAGAAAGCCGATAGGAATAGCATGATGCCGAGGGCTAAGAACATTAGCCCTAACGGTATGTCGTCGTCCAAAGGACCTGGTCTCCCGTATTGCTGTTGACAGATGCATAGTCGCCAAGCCGATGCGGCGATGTCAAGGGAGCCGGTCGCGGGCGCGCTGGATACGCGCGGCGGGTTAGAATACCCAAGTCCCTGGGCGACTCCGGCTTGCCGGTGCTGACACTAAGGCATAAGCGATGTTTGAAAATCTCAGCGAGCGATTAAAGTCCGTTGCCGAGCGGGTCCGCGGCAAGGGGCGTTTGACGGAGGAGAACATTGCCGAGGCAGTGCGCGATGTGCGCCGTGCCTTAATCGAAGCCGATGTTGCATTGCCCGTTGTCCGTGAATTCGTCGCCCGGGTTCAAGCACGGGCAGTTGGTGCCGAGATCAGCCGTAGCTTAAGTCCCGGTCAAGCTTTCATTAAGATCTTGCATGCCGAGCTGACCGCGACCTTGGGAGAATCCAATGCCGGCTTCGAACTGCGGCATCAGCCTCCAGTCGTTGTTCTGTTGGCCGGTCTGCAAGGTGCGGGCAAGACCACGACCGCGGCTAAGCTGGCGCGCTACTTTCATCGTCGTGACGGCCGCAAGGTGATGCTCGCCAGCCTCGACAATCGCCGGCCGGCGGCCATGCTGCAGCTAGAGCAACTGGCCGCGCGGGTGGATGCCGGCTTTGTATCAGCGACGCCACAGGAACAAGCTTTGGTGATTGCGCAGCGCGCCGTTGACCAAGCCAAGCGGCGACAATACGAAATACTGTTGCTAGATACGGCCGGACGCACGCGGCTGGATACCGAATTGCTTGATGAGTTGCGTGAGCTGCAAGTGTCGGTATCGCCGCAGGAAATCTTATTCGTCGTGGACAGCATGGCGGGCCAAGATGCGGTGAATGTCGCGGCGGCCTTTGGCGAGGCGTTGCCGTTGACGGGCGTTGTGCTCACCAAGGCCGACGGGGATGCGCGTGGCGGTGCGGCCTTGTCGGTGAAGTCGGTGACCGGTAAACCCATCGTATTTTTGGGGACCGGTGAGGACCTGGACGGTTTGGAGCTGTTTCATCCGGAACGGATGGCGTCCCGAATTCTGGGGATGGGTGACGTGCTCAGCTTGGTCGAAGAGGTCGAGCAAAAAGTCGACCGTGACAAGGCTGAAAAACTCACGCGAAAACTGCGCAAGGGCCGAGGCTTTGACCTCGCTGATTTGCGCGATCAGCTTGAGCAAATGCTCGGCATGGGAGGCATTGAGAGCTTGCTGGAAAAGCTACCGTTGCCCGGTGGGATGAAACCCCAGCAGCTGGCCCAACAAGTCGATGAGCGCGCCATCCGTCAACAAGTGGCGATTATCAATTCCATGACGCCACAGGAGCGCCGTTTTCCTAAGACAATCAATGGCTCGCGCAAACGCCGCATCGCAGCAGGAGCCGGCTTGGCGGTTCCCGCGGTCAATCGCGTACTCAAGCAACATGCGCAAATGCAAAAAATGATGAAGAAAATGGGCAAAGGCGGAATGAAAGGGGCCCTGCGTGGCTTGCCGGGCCTAGGCGGCCGGTGAATCTTCGGGTTCACATTCGCCAGAAAACCCGTAGAATTAACCGTTTATCCCGCCGAAGGCCAGGCTGGCCGACGGTGGCTCAACACTGTTAACGAAGCGAGCAGACATGGTTACCATCCGTTTATCCCGCGGGGGGGCGAAGAAGCGCCCGTTCTTTCACATTGTGGTGACGGATCAGCGCAATCGTCGCGATGGCCGCTACCTAGAACGCGTGGGTTTTTTCAATCCCGTCGCCACCGGTCAGGAAGAGAAGCTCCGCATGGATGTGGATCGTATCGAGCACTGGGTGGGCCAGGGTGCGCAAACTTCCGAGCGTGTTTCAGCATTGCTAAAAACTTATCGAGCCGAGCAAGCGGCCGCCGCATAGTTTCCCGCCGCGGCGTGCTGTCGTCGTCGGATAGAGAGGTACTCGTCGGCCAGGTGGTCGGCGTCTTTGGTGTAAAGGGTTGGATACGGTTGCGGTCATATACCGAACCCGCATCAAACTTGTTGAGGTATTTGCCCTGGCAACTGGTGCAAGAATCCGGCAAGCGAGAATATAGGCCGGTGGCAGGTCGGCCGCATGGCAAGGGTTTGGTTGCTAAGCTGGAGGGGATTGAGGACAGAGACGCTGCCGCCGTATTAGTGGGCGCGGAGGTTAGGGTTGATCGCGCGACTTTAGGCGACGCTGGGCCCGGCCAGTATTTTTGGTCAGATTTAGAAGGAATGTCGGTCAAAACCCTCGCGGGCCGGGTGTTGGGCCACGTAGACAGTTTACTAGAAACCGGGGCCAACGATGTTTTGTTGGTAATTGGTGATCGGCGGCGGCTGATCCCGTTTATCACCGATCAGGTTGTGCAGTCGGTGGATCTTGAGGAGAGAGTGATTCTCGTTGCTTGGGATCCGGAATTTTGATTGAGAGTCTGGAGCGGGATGGACATACGCGTAGTCAGCCTGTTTCCGGAAATGATCGCTGCCGGCACCGGTCAAGGAATTTCTGGCCGCGCGTTGAAACGCGGTTTGGTTCGCTTGGGCAGTGTCGATCCGCGGGCGTATGCCAAGGATCCGCATCGTAGCGTCGACGATCGCCCCTATGGCGGCGGACCAGGGATGGTTTTGCGATATGAGCCATTCCGCGATGCCATCGCCGAGGCGAAGATGCGCTTGCCGCCGGGAAGTCCGGTCCTGTTCTTGTCGCCCCAGGGACGACGATTTGATCAGGCAATGGCCGAGGAACTGTCGAATCTGCCAGGCCTGGTTTTGGTGGCCGGGCGCTATGAAGGTTTCGATGAGCGCATAATCGAAGCGGAAGGCGGACTAGAGATTTCGCTGGGCGATTTTGTGCTCAGTGGAGGCGAGATTGCCGCGGTTGCGGTGATTGACGCGATCGTTAGATTACTGCCCGGGGTGCTGGGCCATGAGCAGTCGGCAGCTGAAGACTCGTTTGCCGATGGTTTGCTGGACTGCCCGCATTTTACCCGGCCGGAGATTGCCGACGGACGCGTGGTGCCCCCGGTTTTACTCGGTGGCAACCATGCGGAAATCAGACGCTGGCGGCTCAAGCAGTCCCTTGGCCGGACGGCATTGAGGCGTCCTGATTTGTTGGGTCAGCGTAAGCTGACCTTCGAGGAGCAGGCGCTGTTGGATGAATTTTTTCGCGAGCGGGACGTGAGCCCGCCGGTATAGTTAAGGGGCTGCGCTGACGAAGCGCGAAGCCGCACGAATAGGTGATATGAAAATGAGCAATGTGATTCAGGAACTTGAAGCAGCCCAGATGAAATCCGATCTACCGGATTTCGCGCCCGGCGACCTGGTTGTGGTTCAGGTTAGAGTGAAAGAGGGCGAGCGCGAGCGTTTACAGGCTTACGAAGGCATCGTTATTGCGCAGAAAAATCGCGGCCTTAACTCTTCCTTCACGGTGCGGAAGATTTCTCACGGCGAGGGCGTGGAGCGCGTATTTCAGACGCATAGCAAGAGCATTGCCAGCATCACAGTCAAGCGTCGCGGCGATGTGCGGCGCGCCAAGCTTTATTATCTTCGCGAACGCAGCGGCAAGTCCGCGCGTATCAAGGAGAAGATTGGCTGATCAGCTTCTGGCCGGTCAGCGATTGTCTTGGTAGCGATTGGACCGTGCATAGGCTACGGCAAATCAGCAGTCCCGCGGTCCGTTTTGGGTTAGTCATGCTTATTGGTCTTTCGCTGCAGTCCTGCGGGCGGCTAATGTCTGCCGCAACCGCGGGTCTAGCTGAAAACCTGTCCACCGCCATTCTCGAGCAGGACGATCCCCAGCTGGTGCGTGAAGGCGTACCTGCCTATTTGCTGCTAATGGATAGCTTTGTCGCGGGTTCGCCCGACGATCCTTCCATCCTGGCTGCCGCAAGCCAACTCTACGCTGTCTATGGCAGTGCGTTCGTCACTGATCTCGATCGGGCGAAAAAGCTTACTCAAAAGGCGCGGACCTATGGTCGCCGGAGTCTTTGCGCGGCGGATGAGCATGGCTGTGGTTTGGAAGGCAAGGATTTTGCAGCCTACGAAGCCTCCGTTAACAGCATCGATGCGGACGCGGCCGATGCGATCTATAGCTATGCCGTTTCGAATCTGGCCTACATCCGCGCCCATAGCGGTGATCTAGGTGCTTTAGCGGGGCTACCAAAGGCAGAGTTGGCCCTTAGGCGCCTACTTGAGCTAGGGCCAGGGAAGCGTCTGGCGGATACCTACAAGTATCTGGGCATCTTGAATACCCTGCGCCCACCCGCCTTGGGCGGCAAGCCGGAGCTGGGGCGGAACTTCTTTGAGCAGGCCTTGTCGGCAAGTGAAGGCAAGGATTTAAGCATCAAGCTCGAATACGCTCGCTCTTATGCCCGCCTGGTTTACGAACGGGAACTACATGACCGGCTACTGAACGAAGTCTTAAGTGCCGATATTGATCAACCCGGGTTGACGCTTTTTAATAGTATGGCTCAGGTCCAAGCGAAGGAATTGTTGGCCTCCGCCGATGACTATTTTTAACTGGCTGCCCAGCTGGTCGGACAGGGAGTTTCGAATGTTACATGTTTACTTTCGATTCGCACTTACACTGTGCATAAGCCTCGGCAGTCTCAGTGCTGTTCAGGCGGCCACTCAATTCAAGCTCGCAACAGTGGCGCCCGAGGGGTCACAATGGATGACCGAGCTCCGCGATGCTGCGAGGCGTATCAATGAACGCACCGAAGGCAGAGTTAGAGTCAAGTACTACGCCGGTGGCGTGATGGGCAACGACCGAAAGGTCCTGCGCAAAATTAGAATTGGCCAACTGCACGGTGGCGCTTTTACTGCCAGCGGATTATCCGAGAAATACTCGGATATCGTAATCTATGGTCTTCCTTTGCTGTTTAACGACGAGGCCGAAGTGGCCTATGTACGCGAGCGCATGGACCCGCTATTAGCCGCTGGTCTGGCGAAAGAAGGTTTCGAAGCCTTGGGGATGGCGGGGGGCGGATTCGCTAGTGTGATGGGTGCGGAACCTGTCACCTCATTGCAGCAGCTAAAGGGCCGCAAAGTGTGGGTCCCCGAGGGCGATAGCATCAGCTACGCCGCGATGGAATCACTCGACCTATCGCCGGTAGTACTACCCATCACCGACGTGTTAACGGGCTTGCAAACGGGCTTGCTTGAGTTTGTTGCCACGCCGCCCGTCGGTGCCGTTGTGTTGCAGTGGTATACCAAGGTCAAGTTCGTAACGGAAGTGCCCTTGGCTTATACCCTGGGAATACTCGCGGTTGATCAACGAGCATTTAAGCGCCTGAGTTCGCCGGATCAAGCCGTGTTTCGCGAAGCCATTGCGGCAGCCTACGCGCGGCTGGATGAGCAAAACCGCATTGATAACTTAAGCGCGAGAGAGGCCTTGATCGAGAACGGTTTGGATATTGCTACGCTGCCGCCCGAGCAGCTGCGCGAATGGCGGAGGGCAACTGAGCAGGCCAACGAGCGGCTCATTGGCGAGGGTGTCGTTTCCGCCGATATCTTGGAGAAATTGCTCCAACATGTCGCCGACTATCGCCAAGCACAGGCTGCAGATTCCCAAGCGGCGGCTGAATGAGCGCAGACCGGCCCAAGCCGGGTTTGCTCGAGCGGGCCGAACGCGCCGGCCGTTCCTTAGAGACGGCTTTTCTCGTGCTATTGCTGGTGGGCATGCTGCTACTGGGTGGCAGTCAAATCTTTTTACGCAATGTCCTTGGCGGCGGCTTGGCCTGGGGCGATGAAGCCTTGCGCATCATGGTTTTGTGGCTTGCCCTGATTGGTGCCGTGGCGGCGAGCCGGGACGATCGCCATGTCAGCATCGATTTAGCTTCAAGAATCTTGTCTGCGCGTTGGTGGCTACCGGTGGCCGCTCTAGTGCATGCCGTAACAGCCGCTGTTTGCCTAGTCTTGGCGTGGTACGCGCTGAGCTTCGTTGTCGAGTCTCGAGAATTCGAGGATGTGCTATTGGGCGATCTGCCGGCTTGGTGGTTCCAGTCGGTGTTGCCCATTGCATTTTTCCTGATCGGCTACCGATACGTCATCTGGTGCTTCAGAAAATTGCACATGATTTTTGCCAAGGATGCCGGCGCGTGATTTTAGCCAGCATCCTGCTGCTGGTCTTAGCGCTGTTGGGGGCGCCGCTGTTTGTCATTATCGTATGTAGCGCAATGCTAGGCTACTTGCGCAGTGACATTCCGTTGACGGCTGTGCCCATCGAAGTTTTCGGCATTGCTGAAATGCCGATCTTGCTGGCAATCCCGCTGTTCACTTTTGCCGGCTACGTGCTTAGCGAGAGTCAGGCCCCGGCAAGATTGGTGAGATTGACCGGCGCGTTGCTGGGCTGGGTTCCGGGTGGCTTGGCCATCGTAGCCATTGCCACCTGTGCGCTTTTTACTGCCTTTACCGGTGCATCCGGCGTGACGATTATTGCCCTAGGTGCGCTGCTTTATCCAGCCCTGGCACAGGCTGGATATCGGGATCAGTTTAATTTAGGCCTGGTCACATCGGCTGGAAGTTTGGGTTTGCTGTTTGCGCCTTCACTACCGTTGATCTTGTATGGTGTGATTGCCGAGGTTTCCATTGATTCGTTATTCATCGCAGGTATCTTGCCTGGCCTGCTAATGATGTTCCTTCTATCGGCTTATTGCTTATGGGTCAATCGCGGCCACCAACGGCCCATTGGCGATTTCTCTGTGAGCGAAGTGTTCTCGGCGCTGCGGGAGTCCATTTGGGAAATACCGCTACCCCTGATTATTCTCGGCGGAATTTACAGCGGCTATTTTGCGGTTTCGGAAGCTGCAGTCGTGACCGCTATCTATGTTCTCGTAGTAGAAACTATTATTCACCGGGATATTTCAATTAGACAGTTGCCAGAAATCGTGCGTCAGTCCATGTTGTTAGTGGGTGGGATATTGCTGATTCTCGGTGTCTCTCTGGCGTCGACGAACTACATGATCGATGCGCAGGTACCAGAAATGCTGATTGGCATCGTTAACAACTATGTGACTGGCCCAACGAGTTTCTTGCTCTTGCTGTTTATCTTTCTGCTGATCCTCGGCGCCATCCTGGATATTTTTTCCGCCCTGGTTTTGGTCGTTCCTTTGATACTACCGGTGGCGGCTGAGTACGGGGTGCATCCCGTACATCTAGGTATTACCTTTTTGGCCACCATGCAGCTAGGGTATCTGACCCCGCCCGTCGGGCTTAATCTGTTTGTAGCCAGCTACCGCTTCGACCAATCGATCATTCGGGTTTACGCTGCTACCTTGCCTTTCTTGCTAATGTTGATGGTTTCGGTGCTGATCATTACTTTTTGGCCTTCCTTGTCTTTGGTATTGCTCGGCGAATGACCGGAACCCGCGATTGGTGAAAATTTTTTGGAGTTCAACAATGAGAACTAGATTGCTATTGCCAATGTTTTTCGCGGTGGTTGGCCTTGCCGCCTCTTGTGCTGCGGAACCGGTAACTTCGACGTCTGAGTTTCGCCTGCCGCCCGGGTTTAGCGCGAAAGTTCTTGTCGAGGGTGTACCAAACGCGCGTTCTCTAGCCTGGGGTCCCGAGGGCTTACTATTCGTCGGTACCCGCAAAGCCGGCAAAGTCTATGCAGTCCGTGATCCTTTGTCCGGCGATCCCGATGTGGTCACGATTGCGGAAAAACTCAAGATGCCTAACGGCGTGGCTTTCCGGGATGGTTCCCTCTATGTAGCCGAAAGTAAGCGCCTACTCCGGTTTCCCGATATCGTTGATCGGCTAGACAGTCCGGGCGCCCCGGAGATCCTTGGCAACCCCTTGCCCTATAAGAATGCACGGCATGCTTGGAAGTATCTTGCCTTTGGTCCAGACGGTCGCCTGTACCTGCCTATTGGCGCGCCGTGCAACGTTTGTGATGAACCGGGCTTCGGACAAATAATTAGCATGCATCCGGACGGCTCGGATCGCCGCGTCGAGGCGCGCGGTGTGCGTAATTCCGTAGGATTCGATTGGCACCCGGAATCCGGTGAATTGTGGTTCACAGACAATGGCCGTGACATGCTGGGAGACGAGATTCCGGCCGGCGAACTGAATAGGGTGGCTGAGCCTGGGCAAGATTTTGGTTTTCCTTATTGCCATGGCGGAGATGTGCCCGATCCGGAATTCTCAAACTTAGGTCTTTGTAGCGATGCGGTGGCCCCGGCGCAGCAGTTGGGCCCCCATGTCGCGCCCCTGGGTATGGTGTTTTATACCGGTGAGATGTTTCCAGAGGAATATCGTGGCCAGATCATTTTGGCCGAACACGGGTCTTGGAATCGCAGCAAGGCGGCCGGTCCCACGGGCTATCGCTTGAGCCTGGTTCGCCTAGATGGTAGCCAGGCAGTGTCTTACGAAGCGTTCATGGAGGGTTTTTTGGGTCCAGACAATGAGGTTTTAGGTCGCCCGGTTGATGTGCTGCAGGCGCCCGATGGCTCATTGCTGGTGAGTGATGATAAGGCGGGCCTCATCTACCAAATAACTTACACGCAGCCCGCGAAAAACTAAAACCGGCCCGGAATCCGTTATGAAGAAATCAGTTGCGAGTTTTTTCTCCGGTTTGTGGCGAATATTTAGCTTCGTCAGCAAAGCAGTTCAGATCCTATTATTTCTTGTGGTTATCGCATTCGTCTTGGCCTTGTTCGGACAGTCGGCAAAACCGATTAGGGTGCCCAATTCCGTCGCATTGGTGGTTAATCCTTCCGGCAATTTGGTTGACAAGTTGTCCGGGGACCCGGTGACTCGGGCCCTCGACGAACTGCAGGGTATCCCGCAGCGTGAGACACTGACGCGTGATGTGCTAGAGGCTCTGGAGGCTGCGGGCGACGATGAAAGAGTCCGCGCCGTGGTGCTCGACCTGGCGAATTTTGAGGGCGGGGGGTTACCGCAATTGCAAGAATTGGGTCGGGGCTTAGCAAAGCTGCGTTCGCGAGGTAAGCGACTTCTTGCCACCGGTGACTCTTACTCCCAAGCGCAGTACTACCTCGCGTCGCAGGCGGACGAAATCTATATGCATGAGTTCGGTGGTGTTTACATCGACGGCTTCGGCTACTTTCGTAGCTATTTTCGCGATGCATTGGATAAATTGAGTGTCGATGTGAACGTCTTTCGCGTCGGTGAGTACAAGTCCTTTGTTGAGCCATTTACGCGCAACGGCATGTCGCAAGAAGATAAGGATTCAAGCGCGCGCTGGCTGAATGCCCTGTGGGATGCCTACCGTCTCGATGTCAGGGCTGCACGGCATTTGCCGGAAAATGCCATCGAGAATTACGTTGAAAGCTTCGCTGATAGTGTTGAACTCGCGGGCGGCAATTTAGCGGAAGTAGCTCTTGAAGCCGGGCTTGTGGATCAACTGGGTGGCAGGAATGCGGTTAATGACGAGTTACTGCGTTTGGTGGGTGAATCGGAACAGCAGGAAGGTCAGTGGTCTGGAATTGATCACGCCAGTTATCTTTCCGCGCTTCGGCGTGAGCAGCCGCGCCTGACCCACGACAACAATGTGGGCGTCTTGGTTGCATCCGGTCAAATCGTCGATGGCCAAAGTCAGCCCGGGTCCATCGGTGGCGATAGTTTCGCAGCACTTGTTCAGCAGGCTGCACAGGATGCCAGCATAGACGCCTTAGTACTGCGTGTGGATAGCCCGGGTGGCAGTATGTTTGCATCTGAAGTGATCTTCGAGGCACTGCAAAGCTTGCGCGACTCGAACAAGCCGCTGGTGGCATCCATGGGCAGCGTGGCTGCGTCCGGCGGCTACTACATAGCCATGCCGGCTGAAAAGATATTTGCTGAGCCTACAAGCATCACGGGTTCCATCGGCGTTGGCGCGCTTATGCCGACCTTCCAGCGCACGCTGGAGCGGGTCGGAGTCAGCATCGACGGATTTGGCACGACTTCACTGAGCGGCCAGCTTTCGCCCGATCGCGCCTTGGGCGAGGATGCGCGCCGCGTGTTGCAAGCCAGTGTTGAGGATGCTTACCAGATATTTATTGGCAAGGTCGCCGAGAATCGCGGGATGGAAATTAAGCGCGTTGACAATTTGGCGCGCGGGCGCGTGTGGATTGGCAGCGATGCCATTAGCACTGGCCTGGTCGATGTCGCCGGTGGATTAGACGCGGCGATTTCCGCGGCCGCGCAGGCTGCTGGTCTCGCCGACGGTAGCTGGGGTGTGAGTTACGTTGAACCGCAATTGACTTGGCGCGAGCAAATTAGCAGTCAGCTGGTTTTGCGCCTCGGCCGCTGGATGGATGTTTTAGGTTTTGACGGAATTTGGCAGCGTGATCAAGCGTTCAATGTTGTGCTCACTGAGATTGGTGACAGAGTCGCTGATCTTGCTCACTTCAACGATCCGCGCGGTTTGTATTTTCATTGTTTTTGTACGGGCGACTAGTTAGTTGGTGCCGGTCATTAGTTTATTAGTTTTTTGCGAAGTTTTTCGCATTCATCGACGCTATAAACGTCGCTAACCTCCGTCATTCTTCTCATGCCGTCGAAGGCTGGCTTTGTCGCGAAAACCCCGCATACATGTTGTTGGTGGCTTATACCATGTTATTTTGCGCGGTAACGCACGCCAGGATGTATTCCTGAACGCGGTCGATAGGATAGACTGGCAATCAATCATCGAGAGAACTCTGGCTGACTACGAACATCGTCTCCACGCGTTCTGCTGGATGCGCAACCACGTGCACATGGCCTTGCAGGCAGGTACAAACCCACTGGGACAGGCCATGTCATTTTTGGCCAGTCAATATGCACGCCGCTTCAATCGGCGTCATCGGCGAAGTGGCCATTTGTTTGAACGGCGATACCGCGCGATCCTGGTTCAAGAGCAGAACTATCTAAAGGAGCTGGTGCGATATATTCATATGAACCCCTTACGGGCAAGCGTGGTGGATCGCCTAGCTGAATACCGATGGAGTAGCCACAACCTATATCTAGGTGCCCAGAAACACGACTGGCTTACGCAAGATTACGTCCTGGCGATGTTTGGTTCGACGCGCCGCGATGCGATCAAGAACTATCGGGCATTCA
This sequence comes from Gammaproteobacteria bacterium, assembly GCA_965221985.1. Classification (GTDB taxonomy): domain Bacteria; phylum Pseudomonadota; class Gammaproteobacteria; order Steroidobacterales; genus J054. The sequence goes on along the minus strand of OZ244928.1, from coordinate 3,000,189 downwards.
TGGATGAGGCAGCGTCGCCAGCTTGTACCGATCAGCTGCGACGCGGGAGCAAAACAGACGATCGCTTGCTCGGCGACGATACCTGGTTAACTAAAATCTTAGCGAATGAATCAAGATCAGCTGCACCGCAAACCCTGGATGAAATTGTTTCAACTGTTTGCGAGGCACACAATCTAGATGAAAAGTCGCTAAGCCTACCTCGAGGCTCGCACCTGCATTCTGAAATTCGGGCAAAGATTGCGATCCAAGCCGTCGACAACGGGGTTGCCAGCATTAGCGAAGTGGCGCGTCGCTTCAATCGCTCGCAGTCAGCGCTGTCGCAGGTTATGCGGCGGCTAAGACGAAAGAAAAACTTATAAACTAATGACCGGCACCAAAAAGAAAAAGGGGCAGTCTTGCGACTGCCCCTTTGGTTTCCGATGAACGGATAACCGATCAGATCGATATTACGGTAGGAGGCAAGACCCACCGTTATTAAATGCATCTAAGTCATCCTTCAGCGCTTCGCCACCGTCCCAGTTTTTGATGCCAGCGCCGATGCCACCATGGTCACACAACCAGGTTTCGGCATCATCTAAGCTGCTGCAGCTGTTGCCATTGGCTACGTTAAGCATGGCTGCGATCAACTGCTTGGACATGATAATGGTCTTGTCGCCCTTCGGCTTCGTGTCCAGAATACTCAGCAATGCGGTTTGATCGAGACTAACGCCACAAATTGTCAAGCTACTCACAGGCCAGGCTTCCGGATGTTGCGTCCAATAGCCGTAGCTCAGCGGCGGGGGTGGTGGCTCACCACCCGGGATCGGACCAATGTCACCCTTCGCACGGGTGGCACTCCAGGCTGAAGCGAAGCTGCCAGAAAAGTCAGAGCCCTCTAGGGAAATTTGCGCGCCAGCCGTCGTGCCCACGGCATCAAACAAGCCCTGTAGGGAACCACCGGTCACATTGAGTTCGAAGTCAGCGAGATCAGTACCGCCGACTGGGCCGACGTCGATAATGCCGTAGTCGGTCACCGTGCCAGTCAGCAACGGGCCGGTATAGGTAGTCGTTGTGGCTGAATCCGTTACCTGGACCGCATCGACGGTGAAGCTGCCTCCGGTGAAATTGCCACTGGAATCAATATCTGCAGTTAAAGTGAGGCTACCCCCGACGATGAATTCATCGGCACCGCCCGACGTGAACGTCAGCAGGACCGGCGTTGACGTGATGGTTAGTGTGGTCCCGTCGTAGGTGGCACCCTGACCGGCGAGGCTCAGGAACTCGATATTGGGAAAATCGATTTGCACACCTAGCAGCGCGCCGTTGCCGGCGGGCGCCGTATTCGCCGCAAGGCACAAAACAAGTGCTAATGCCGCACCCGTTATTCGTTTGAATACAGTCATAGTTGTCTCCGCATAGTGCCTAAATCCAACCCGTCGCGACCTGGCTCCATGCTAGCGCGCGACCTGGCTGTTTGGGCCAATCCTGTTTTACGTTCGTAATTTTTATTATTAAAAAATAGAAAGCTAATGTTTTCGAGTGCTTCTTCTTTCTTAATTAAAGCTTTTTGTCTCGACGGCGAAGGCCCATCAAACCGAGCAAGCCGGAACCAAAAAGCCAAACCGCAGCTGGCACTGGCACGAAAGTATCAGCGCTGCCCACGTTTCCAGAAAAGTCGGTACTGAAAAAGCTGGGGTTGCCATTAGCCAACGGATCCCATTGGACTCCGGCGCTAATGCCGCTGCCGGCTAGATCGAAGGTGCTGACAATAATGCCACCTTGGGTACCAAAGGCACTCATGTCGCCAGTCGCGTTATCAAAAGTGAATTCAAATACGCCCGCTGAGCCGGTGCCGGCAAATCCGAAATCAGTAAGATTGGCAGTCAGGAGGTTGGGGCCGGAATAGTCGGGGTGGCCGCCGAATGACGATCCGGTAATGACCACTGTACCGCTATCAAAGATTCCATCGCCACCGAACTCTGCGGTTAGCGTATAGCTAGTGCCATTAATGAAGTCAGTCGTGCTTCCGTCGGGTGGTAAGTTCATTACCCAGACTCCGGAGTCTGACACGGTAAACGTACCCGTGGTGCTATCGTAATCGATGGTCCCTTCGCTTGCTAGATCCGGGAAATAGCCAGTTGGATCTAGCCCCAGAGGCGCTGCGGACGCGGTGCCCGCGACAAGAAATAATATGGATGCGTATATCCCTGCGATCATGCGCAAGGTTGGCTGGTGCGTCATCAAGTAGCCTCCCCTTAACAAAAGCTATTCTTGCTATTCAGTTTTGTGACCTGAAATTTTTTGGATCTTTCTATCGATCCGAACCGTATCCTATCAGGGAGTATCGCCTAACAGCAAGTTCCGGGCGGCCATAAGCTTTTGACCGGATTGGATCTTTTGTCATAATCTGGGGCCTATTTTAGGCTGCCAATTACGCCGGCAAATGCTTTGACAATCAATTGGATTGCTGATCATCTGCAGTAAATAAATAGGTAGTTCTATCGTTTTTTGGCGCGATTTAGCGCTATTATACTGATTATTTATACAGTTTTTGCCCTAGAGAGCGGGGGAAAAATGAGTTGGCACCTATGCATATTTATAGTAGGCCTATCTAAAAGGAGCTGGTGCGACATATACACGTGAACCCCATGCGGGCAAACAGGGTGGATCACCCCGGCGAATACCGCTGGAGTAGCCACAACTTATATCTAGGTGCCCGGAAACACGACTGGCTTACACAAGATTACGTCCCGGCGATGTTTGGTTCGACATGCCGCGGCGCGATCAAGAAACATCGGGCATATATGGATGAGGCAGCGGACGAAAAAACTTATAAACTAATGACCGGCACCAAATGGCGCGCGGGCCTTCGGGTAGTCGAAGTACAACAAATTGCCCTTCTTGCTACCCAGCTCTGACCAGTCATTTAGTTTGAATTCGACGCAGACGACACCCGCCGTCGGTAGATTGCCGATGGGTCGGCCCGATAGCTGCGCGGCTAGCTCGGTCATGCCGGGATTGTGACCGATTACGAGCAGATCGTGAAAATTGTCATCTTGAGTGGCGATAACGGACAAGATCTTTTCGGGTGTCGCCAAATACAAAGCCGCCTCGCTTTGAATGAATTCGCGCGGATAGTTGATCTCGGCCGCAACAAGTTTCGCCGTTTCACGCGCTCTTTTTGCCGTGCTACTAAGAATCAAAGAAGGGCGAGCGCCGCGCTCGAGTAGTCGTTTACCCATTATTGGTGCATCGCGCTTGCCCCGTTTGTTGAGTGGGCGATCATGATCGGCATGGCCTGGGGTATCCCAGCTAGATTTGGCGTGTCGCAAGAGGGTCACGCGTCTGAGTTTCTTGGCCACTATAGAATACCCGCCTCCAACTGGGCGGCTTCCGACATCATGTCCTGGCTCCAGGGTGGGTCGAATACCATTTCAACATCCACCTTACCAACCGTGGGAATGATGCCGACTTTTTCTTTGACGTCTTCCACGAGAATTTCACCCATGCCGCAACCGATGGCCGTCAGGGTCATCTCGATGTAAACGTAACGTTGCTTGCTATCGAGCATCGAGATCCGGCATTCGTAAATGAGCCCCAGTTCAACAATATTGATGGGTATCTCCGGATCAAAAATGGTACGCATTTGATCCCATACGAGTTTTTCAAACTCCTCGTCTGTGGCATTTGGCGGTAGCTCTGGGGGCTTGATGGGTTCTTTGCGTAAGGCGTCGGCATCTTTGCCCGCTATGCGCAAGAGATTGCCTTCGAAGTAAATGGTAAAACTGCCGCCCATGGCCTGGGTGATGTAAACCAGCGATCCCTTTTCCAGGGTCACGGCTTCACCGGCCGGTACGACGATGGCATCACAATCCCTCGCCAGGACTACCGGTTCGCTTTCTTGGCCAAACATTTCAGTTGTTACTCTCGGTATTCACGGTTGCGGATTCGGCATCCAAGCCTGCGCGCAAGGTTCGCCAGGGGAGTAAGGCGCAGCGGATTCGTGACGGATAGGCACGAACGCCGCCTAGTGCTGCAAGTTCGCCGGGCAATTCCGCCTCCGGGTCTGAGAAGGCCGCGATGACTTCGTCTGTCTGCCGCCCCGCTTCTGGGACCGCTAGTCCGGCCATCTGCTCGGTCATCATGGATGCCGCCGCCAAGGAGATGGCGCAGCCTGATGCTTCGTAGGCCACATCACTCAGATGATTGTCATCGAGATTGAGGTAGAGGCAAATCTTGTCGCCACACAAGGGGTTGTGGCCTTCGGCGGTTCTATCAGGATTGTGTATCCGACGAAAATTTCGCGGTTGGCGACTGTGTTCGAGCACCGTTTCTCGATAAAGCTCGCGCAATTTGTCGCTATTACTCATTCTAGAAACATCTCTTGTGCTTGCTCTATCCCTGCGACCAATTGATCAATGTCTTGTCGGTTGTTGTACAAGGCGAGAGAAGCCCGGGCCGTGCCGGCAATTCCAAAGAATTCCATCACGGGCATGGCGCAGTGGTGTCCAGTCCGTATGGCAACGCCTTGATGGTCCAAAATCGTTCCCAGATCGTGGGCATGGATGCCATCCAGATTAAATGACAGAACGCCCGCCTTATGTTCGGCTGTGCCCACAAACTCTATACCTTCTACGGCGCTGAGTTGCGCAGTCGCATAGTTCAGCAGCTCGGATTCATGGAGCTGGATAGCTTGCAGGCCGATGTTCTGCAAATAGTTGATGGCAGCGCCGAGTCCAACGGCACCAGCGATATTGGGTGTGCCGGCTTCGAAGCGGTAGGGCAGGTCGTTATAAGTCGTGCCCTTGAAACTGACCGCTAAGATCATATCGCCGCCGCCTTGCCAGGGTGGCAGCGTGCTCAGCACTGATTCGCGGGCGTAGAGGGCCCCGATGCCCGTTGGGGCAAACATTTTATGGCCCGAAAAGGCATAGAAATCGCAGTCGAGGTCTGCCACGTCGACAATCTCATGTGCCATGGCCTGGGCGCCGTCTACTAGCGTTGCAATACCCCGGGAGCGTGCGGCCGCGATCATTGACTTGATTGGATTGATGGTGCCCAGGGCATTGGAAACGTGCGCGATGCTGACCAAGCATGTCTTGGGATTGAGTAGATCACGGTAGGCATCCTGATCGAGTTCCCCCGCTTGGTTGATGGGGATGACGCGAATATTGGCGCCGGTGCGCTCAGCGAGCATTTGCCAGGGCACAATATTAGAGTGATGCTCCAGTTGACTGAGAATGATTTCGTCACCCGCGGCGAAACTTTGCCCCAGGGAGGCTGCGACCAGATTGATTGACTCCGTCGTACCGCGGGTGAAGATGATTTCTTTACTTGTTGCCGCATTGATAAAATCGCGAAGCTTTTCACGGGCGCCTTCGTAGGCATCGGTTGCGCGGTGACTTAGGCTATGCACGCCACGATGCACATTGGCATGATCGTGTGACTCGTAGTAGCTCACTGCATCAATCACGGCTTGTGGTCTTTGCGTCGACGCCGCATTGTCTAGATAGGCCAGCCGGCAGCCCTGCAGCTGTTGTTGCAGAATTGGAAAATCCTCGCGAATTGCCTCAGGGTCTATTCTGTTGCCGGTATGTCTTAGGCTTTCGGCGCTCATGGCTTCAAGGTCTCTGCCATTGAACTAATCTTGGCAGCGATTCGATCTTCCAAGTGTTGGCGTAGTTCGGGGCTTGTTACCTGCTCCAAGACAGCGCCGGCAAAGGCTGTTATCAATATTCGACGGGCCGTTTCCGCATCCACCCCGCGTGACCGCAAGTAAAACAGGGCAGAACTATCAAGCTTGCCCGTGGTCGCGCCGTGTGCACATTTCACATCATCCGCATAGATTTCTAGCTCGGGCTTGGTATCAATTTCGGCATCGCCGCTTAACAGCAAATTGCGGTTGCTGAGACTGGCATCGGTGCCGTCCGCGCCCGGATGCACGGTAATCTTGCCGTTCAAAATGCTACGTCCTCTGCTGCCGGCAATCCCACGGATCACTTCCTGGCTTTGGGTGTCTCTGGCGTGGTGGTTGAGTTCTGTGTGGTCGTCGACATGGCTGCCATTCAGGGCAATCATTAGGCCATGTACTTTTGCATTTGCGCCTTCCCCGTTTAGGTTCACCCGCAAGTCATTGCGTGCCAGCTTCGCGCCTAAGTCGACCAATACCGCGCACAGTTGGCTGTCGCGTGCTAAATCTATGCGAGTCGTTGCTAAATGATGTGCGGTAGCAGACTCGTCTTGCAGTTTAATCAAGCTCAACATCGCGCCGGGGCCGCAATTGGCCTGGACTAGGGCGTTAGTGCTGGTGGGGCCGTCGCCGAAATGATGCTGAATGACCTTGGCGGCGCTGTTGCGTCCCAGCCGCAATAGAATTCTTGGCTGTGCGCTGCCCGGCTGCCCATCCCCATGAAGTATCAGCTGTATCGGCGTATCGATCTTGGCATCGTCGGCCACTTCGATAACTAGTCCCGCGGACATGAAGGCCGTATTCAAATGGGTGAGAGAGGAGGCTTCGTGCTCAGCCGCGATTTCTTTCAGCAATCGGGCTTGATCAACTGCTTCAACTTCGTCCCATGAGCGAATCCTCAGTCCATGGGTGCCCCTGTTTGGCCGCGCGACCAAGCGGCCGTTGGCGAAGGCGATTTGCAACCTATCAGTGGCATAGGCCAGCCGACGGTCGGGTATGGAATCTGGTGCTTTATTGGGCGCGGGCGTTTGCAAGTAGTCTTGTGTGCGCTCGATAAATTCGCGCAGATCGGTGTATTTCCATTCTTCCTGGTGGGTTGTTGGAAAGCCCGTGGCGGCAAAATGTTCCTGGGCAAGTTTGCGCTGTGGCTTGAGCCAATCCCAGCCTGGCGGGCTGTTCGCCAGTGCGGTATCAAATTGAGTTTCGAGGGAATTAGTGCTCAAGACTGCATCGCCTCTGCAAGCACTTCGTCATAACCACTGGATTCAAGTTCCAGCGCGAGGTTTCGGTCGCCGGTACGCGCAATTCTGCCGTGAGCCAGTACATGCACAAAATCGGGTTGTATATAGTCCAGTAGCCTTTGGTAGTGCGTTACCAGAATGAATGAGCGTTGTGGATCACGCAGGCTGTTAACGCCATTCGCAACGACCTTGAGGGCGTCTATGTCTAACCCAGAATCAGTTTCATCAAGAATGGCCAGGCGGGGTTCCAGTAAAGCCATTTGAAAAATTTCATTGCGCTTCTTCTCGCCACCGGAAAAGCCTTCGTTCACTGCGCGATTGAGAAATTGCTGGTCCATCTGCATAAGCGCTGCTTTTTCGCGTACCAACTTAAGGAAATCGACGGCATCGATTTCTGGCAGGCCTTGATGTTTTCTGCGCGCATTCAGTGCCGCTTTGAGCAAATAGACATTGTTGACGCCGGGGATCTCAACGGGATACTGAAAGCCCAGAAATAAGCCGGCCCAAGCGCGCTCCTCCGGTGCGAGTTCCAGCAAATCCTGGCCCATATATTGAACTTTGCCGCTGGTGATCTCGTAATCTTCGCGGCCAGCCAGTACATGGGCGAGGGTACTCTTGCCAGAGCCGTTCGGGCCCATGATGGCGTGGACTTCGCCAGCCTTGACCATCAGATCTAGGCCCTGGAGGATTTCTGTACCACCAACGCTCACGCGTAAGTCTTGAATGTCTAACACGATTGTCCTTGCTTATTTTTTTGAAAAATCAACTAGCCCACGGCGCCTTCGAGACTAACGTTCAATAGATTCTGCGCCTCTACCGCGAACTCCATGGGTAGTTCGCGGAATACGTCTTTGCAGAAGCCATTCACAATCATGTTGACCGCGTCCTCTTCGGGTAATCCGCGTTGTCGGCAGTAAAACAACTGATCATCGGCAATCTTGGATGTCGTGGCTTCGTGTTCCACGATGGCGCTTGGATTTTTTATTTCCATGTAGGGAAAGGTGTGGGCGCCGCATTCCTTGCCCATTAGCAAAGAATCGCACTGTGTGTAATTGCGGGCTCCCGCCGCCGTTGGAAAGACCTTCACCAGGCCGCGGTAGGACTGCTGGGCGCGTCCCGCCGAGATTCCTTTTGACACGATAGTGCTGCGGGTATTGCGGCCGATATGGATCATTTTTGTGCCGGTATCGGCTTGCTGCAGATTGTTGGTAACAGCGACAGAATAGAATTCGCCCACTGAATTATCGCCGCGCAAAACACAACTGGGGTATTTCCAAGTAATAGCCGAACCCGCTTCTACCTGGGTCCAGGAAATCTTGGAATTAGCACCCCGGCAATCGCCGCGCTTGGTGACAAAATTATAGATACCGCCGCGGCCTTCTTCGTCACCCGGGTACCAGTTTTGCACCGTTGAATATTTGATCTCCGCATCTTGCATGGCGACCAGTTCCACAACCGCCGCATGCAACTGGTTCTCATCTCGCATGGGCGCCGTGCAGCCTTCCAGATAGCTCACATAGCTGCCTTCTTCGGCAATGATGAGCGTGCGCTCGAACTGGCCGGTTTTTGCTTCGTTAATCCGAAAATAGGTAGATAGCTCCATGGGGCAGCGCACGCCTTTCGGGACATAAACGAAAGATCCATCGCTGAATACCGCGGAGTTGAGGGCGGCAAAATAGTTATCCCGATGCGGGACGACGCTGCCCAAGTATTTTTCGATGAGCTCCGGGTGTTTTTGCGCGGCTTCGGAGAACGGGCAGAAAATGACCCCGGCGTCTTCGAGTTTTTTCTTGAAGGTCGTGGCTACGGACACACTGTCAAAGACGGCGTCGACGGCAACACCCGCCAGTGCCGCGCGTTCATGTAATGGGATACCTAACTTTTCATAGGTTTCCAGCAATTTCGGATCAACTTCGTCCAGACTTTTCGGCCCGTCTTTTTTCTGGCCCGGTGCCGAGTAATAGGAAATGCTCTGATAATCGATGGGCGGGTGGTAGAGTTTCGCCCACTGAGGTTCGTCCAGCGTGAGCCAGTGCCGATAGGCTTTTAGACGCCAGTTCAGCATGAAGTCCGGTTCGCTTTTTTTGCGAGAAATCAATCGAATGACGTCCTCGTCTAGACCCGGCGGCACCGTATCGGATTGAATATCCGTTACAAACCCATGTTGGTAGCGCCGATCAACAATATCCGCAGCCTGAGTTTGTTTAGAGTTCATGGCGCTCGCGATCCTTGCTTACTTGCGGTATTCCCGCGCGATTATGCTTTGCTCAGAAGCCTCCATCTGCCGTCGAGGTTTAGGCCGGACAGCGTCCAAAGCCGGGCGCTGCAATTCCTGCAAACTAATATCCTCTAGGGCAGCGAGCACGGCTTGATTAATTTTCTGCCAAGCACCGCCCACCAAACACATGGACTCAAGTTCGCATTGACTGGCATCCGTGCTGCATTCGGTGATTGCGACGGGTCCCTCGATGACTTTCACTATTTCCGCCGCGCTAATGCTTGCCGCGGGCCGCGCCAGGCGGTAGCCACCCTCCGATCCTCGCGTGGCTTCCACCAAACCAGCCCTCGCCAGTACCGTCAAAAGCTTCTTGGTCGTGGGCAGCGCCACATGAGTGCCGGCAGCCACGTCTGTGGCCGCGCAGTGCTGGGGCCCTTGCTGAGCCAGGTATACCAGCAGCATGGTTCCATAGTCTGTGAGGCGGCTTATGCGGAGCATGTGGGCGTCGGAGAAACTAAATTATGACCATTTTAGTCCACTATGCCCTGCGCGGGAAGTATCGATTTTCATGCACGGCCTCGGTGGGGTCCCGTCTGCTATGATTAGCGGTTTAGCCGCGCTAGCTGCAAAGTAGGCGGCTGGACGATGCCGAATAGAGCTATGCTGCGAGCCAGGCAGCTTTCCACAAGCGCGCTCGGCTCAACGGCTTGGCCCACCAATGATGTCATGGAGGCTGCTTGGTAGCTTTGTATTAAGATACTTTAAAACAGTAACTTATATCTAATACTTCAGCTGATTTATAGTGTTGGGCCAGGCTGGAAAACTTTTCATAATTCTGGAATCGGGTCGGGCAGGCGGGAACCCGCTACCTGGAACCAAGGTCTTAAGAGATAGGGCAGGGATGCCCGGAGCATTGGGGGAGAATTATCTTGATTGCGCGACTATTGCTGTTCATTTCCGCTGGTCTGTTCACCGTTGGCTCGCTGGCTGCGGCCGACACTTCGCCGCAGGCCGTAGTGTCGGGAACCGCGACAGCAGTGGCAGATCGTCTGGATGGCCGTCGCGACTATATGCGCCAGCACCCCCAGGAACTGTATGGCCTGGTCAATGAGGTCTTGCTGCCGAATTTTGACACGCGTTACGCGGGTTTCTTGGTGCTGGGCCGGCAACATTGGAAGGCCGCGTCGGAAGCGCAGCGCGATCGTTTTGTGGCAACGTTTTTCGATTTTCTAGTGCGTAGTTACGCTGAAGGCTTGCTGGATTTCGACCCGGCCAGCCTGGAGATTTTACCCCACGAGCCTTCCAACGATGACAAACGCGCGACGGTGCAGACGCGCTTGCGCCAAGACAATGGTGCCACGGTGCCGGTCAACTATCGTCTGCGGCGGACGGATTCAGGTTGGAAGGTCTATGACGTTCGTGTCGAAGGTGTTTCCTACTTGCAAAACTATCGCAATCAGTTCAACGCCGAGATCTCGGCCCGCGGCCTGGACGCGGTAATTGCGCGTCTGGAAAACGAGGGCAAGCCGGGCGGCTAGCAGATTATTTCAGTGCTGGTCCAGGCCGGCCTAGAATTCGTCTTCATCGAAGGCCTCATCGAATTCGTCGTCCAAGCCATCGCTTGGTGGATTGCCGTCGTAGCGTAAGAAGCGGCGGTTTTGCCGATAGGCATCCCGCACGAAGGCATAGCTATCAAAGGCGCCTCTGATTTCGTCATCGAAACCCAATAGACGTGCCCGTTGATCGATGAACCACAGGGCGGTAACGCCAATTTTCCAATCTCGGTTGTGGATATAGACGCGGGGATCATAGGTCAGATCGACGAGTTGGCCGACGCCTGATCGCAGCGTGCGCGGACCAAACACAGGCACCATCAAATACGGTCCTTCGGGAACGCCCCAAACGCCAAGGGTTTGGCCAAAGTCTTCTTCATGCTGGGGCAAGCCGAAGCGCGTTGCTGGATCCATGAGTCCGCCTAGGCCTAGGCTGCTGTTGATGCCAAATCTTGCGATGTCTGATAAACCTTGCGCGCCCTTGCCCTGCAGAAACGCATTGACAATGTCGATGGGGTAGAGCCAGTGGTCGAAGAAGTTACTTACACCGGTGCGCATGAACTGCGGTAGCAACCATTCATAGCCCTTGGTGACCGGTCGGAGTACGTAGGTATCGGCTACGTCGTTGAACTTGTAGATTGCTCGATTGACAGGTTCCAGTGGGTCGCCGGGCGTTGGCTGTTGCGTCGCATTTTGGCTGGCGCAGCCACTCACGATCACGAGCACCAACAGGAGATAGAGGCGCCCGAGTAGCCGGTTTCGCTCTGCGCATAGGCGCGTCATGATGCGGCTCGCTTGCGCCGCCGCTCACCTTTTTCCGCTTCCAATAGTACTTCTTGAATTTGCTCCAAGCGTGAGCGGAACCTCGCGCGCTGCACGTCGTCCAGTTCAGGGATGCTCAATGCGAGCCGGAGTTGATCGCTGGCCATATTCAGATTTCCCGTCAACAAATGATATTCCGCCATATAGTAGTGCGCATCGGCGACATCGCCGGCTGCGCTTGCGGCCAAGGCGATTTGCCGCACTTGTTCAGAAGTGGGCGGCACTTGATTGTATAGATCCAACAGCACTTGGTGTGCCTCTGAAGCGCGATCGTATTGCATTAGCGCTTCGGCATAGCGAATGGTCAGGGGGCGGTTACGCGGAAATAGTTCCAGGGCGCGTTTGAAAGTCTTTTCCACACCGTCGCGATCATCCAGGGCCAGTTGTGTTGCCGCCAAGGCAGTGTGGAAATGGATAATTTCCTCATTCGTGGCCAGCAGCCTTTCAAAATCTTCCTGTGCTTCTTGGTAGCGGCCGAGTTCTAGTTTTGCCAATGCAATCCCATATTCCAGTCCAAGCTTGCCCACTTGCTCGGGATCTTTGCGCAAACCTTCAAAGTACTTCAGTGCCGCTTCCGGCGTATTGGCCGTGATCAGGGCTAATCGCGCTCGGGTTAGCCCATAGCCCGATGCATCATTGACTTCCGTTTCCGGGAGTTCGGCAATGCGCGACGCTGTTTCAGCAATCCGGTTCACGGTGACCGGGTGGGTGCGCAAAAATTCAGGTGCGGCACCTGCCCGAGAGCCCGTCATGCGATTCAGGGTGCTAAAGAAATCCGGCATGCCGCGGGGATCGAAGCCCGAATTCGCCAGAATGCCAACGCCGACGCGGTCCGCTTCATACTCATTAGCGCGGGTAAAATTGATCTGCTGTTGCACCGCGAGACTCTGGGCACCGACGACCGCGCCCTGAATCAAATCGCCACTGCCCGTCGCGGCTCCCACCAAAATTGCGCCCAGCATCGCCGCCATGCTCAGAATACTTTCACGTTGGTTGGCGAAAATCGCCCTCGAGATGTGGCGCTGGGTTACATGGGCGATTTCATGAGCCAGGACGCCGGCTAATTCACTTTCGCTACGGGTTGCCATTAGTAGCCCTGAATGCACGCCAATGTACCCGCCGGGCAGCGCAAAGGCGTTAATCGCAGGGTCATTAACGACAAAAAACTGAAATTTGAAGTCGCCGTCCTGAGCATTCGCCACCAGCTTCTGGCCGACATCCTGGACGTATTCCTGTACTTCAGGATCGGTGATTACGCGATCCGTCATGCGTAAGCTGTTGTAGATGGAGCGTCCGATTTGCAGCTCTTGGGCTTTGCTAAGGACGGAGTCCGCCGGACTGCCGATATCCGGCAAGTTGTCCTCGTTAACCGCAAGGCTTGCTGCGGGCTTCAGGCAAAGCAGCAGCCCCACAATGACGCCAGAAGAGATGATGAGACGACGGATGCGCATGGAAACTTAGCCTACAGCGCCTTAGCGGCAGTCAATACTTCATCCACATGACCCTTCACTTTGACCTTGCGCCATTCCTGACGCAGCTTGCCGTTTTCGTCGATCAAGAAAGTGCTTCGTTCAATGCCCATGAACTTGCGGCCGTACATGTTTTTTTCTTTGATCACGTCAAAGAGACGGCAGGCTTTTTCATCAGCATCTGAAATTAGGTGGAAGGGAAAACCATGTTTGTCGCGAAACTTGTCGTGGCTACTCATGCTGTCGCGCGAGACGCCAAGAATGACCGCGCCCGCGCGCTTAAATGCAGCATGCTTGGCGGCGAAGTCTTGGCTTTCCTTGGTGCAACCCGATGTATTGTCCTTCGGATAGAAGTACAGCACGACTTTTTTGCCACGCAAGGCTTTTAGCTCAATGGTCTGTTCACCGCTAGCGGGCAGTTTGAAGTTTGGCGCCACGCGGCCAATTTTTGGGGTGCTCATTTCGTTGATTTTTCTCTCAATTGAATTCGAAAATGCCGTCAATAATGCCGTCAATGGCCTTCAAGCTTGCGCGGGATCAAATACCGCATCCAGGTTTTCTTGGTCACAATAATCGAGAAAGTCTTCTCGCAGGCTGGCGGTATGAACATCCGCGGGCACGTCAACCATCATTTGCACGGAAAACATGGCGGCCCCCGTGTGTGGCGCGTTGTAACTGCGGGTGGTCATCTCGCTAATTTTTATGCCCCGGCCAGCGAAAAATCCGGACAAGCCGAGCACGATACCTTCGCTATCCAAGGCCACGATATCGGCCAGGTAGGGTGCGCACTCCCCGCGCGGCCGCGGTTCCGCATCACGTAGCGTCACGGTCAAGTTGCCGTCGCGCTCCAGCGTGTCCAGTTGTTCGCGCAATTTGCCCAGGGCATGCCAATTTCCAGACACGAGCATTAGAATCGCGAACTCCGACCCCAGGCTCATCATGCGGCTTTCCAGAATGTTGCCGCCCGCTTTCGTGACGACTTCGCTGAGGTCGCGAACCAGGCCTGCTCGATCGGGGCCAATGGCGGTAACGGCTAGACGCTTTTCCATAGCACTGTCGGCATTCAGTAAATGCCCATTTTAGCTGACATTCACCGGGCATAGCGTTTTCGATGCTGCCGTGCACTGGGGCTGTTGCGCTGTTAAATGGCCCTGAGTACCATCGCCAGCCAGCTCGGAGTTCATTCCATCATGTTCCATGGCAGTTTGGTTGCGCTTGTCACGCCCATGGCTGAAAGCGGTGAGGTTGATTTTTCCTGCCTGCGCGCCTTGGTGGACTGGCATGTGGAATCGGGCAGTCATGGCTTGGTCATTGCCGGGACCACCGGCGAATCGGCGACTTTGTCCCGCGATGAGCATATCGAAGTCATTCGGGTGGCGGCCGAACAAGCGGCTGGCCGTGTTCCGGTTATTGCGGGGACCGGTTCAAATTCGACTGGGCAAACCATTGATTTGTCCGCGGCCGCGGGTGCCTTCGCCATCGACGGCTATTTGATTGTGACCCCGTATTACAACAAGCCAACACCCGATGGCTTAGTTGCGCATTATTCGGCCATTGCGGATGCGGTGGAGCAGCCCATCATGCTCTACAACGTGCCGGGCCGGACCGCGGTGGACATGTTGCCGGAAACCGTTGCGCGCTGTGCGGAGCATCCGCGAATCACTGCCATTAAGGAAGCCACGGGCGAGGTTGCGCGAGTGCCGCATTTGCGCGAACTCTGCGGTGAGGAATTTGGTTTATTCAGCGGTGATGATGCCACCGCACGGGAATTCATGCTGCAAGGTGGACAGGGCGTTGTTTCGGTCACCGCCAACGTTGCGCCGCAGGCCATGGCCGCTATGTCCGATACAGCCGTGGCCGGTCAGGCACAGGAAGCCGCGGCACTTGATGCGCCCCTGGCTGAACTCCACCGGGATCTCTTCGTCGAAGCCAACCCCATTCCCGTGAAATGGGCCATGGAGCGGCTGGGTAAGATTCCGCCCGGGATTCGGCTCCCCCTCACGCGTTTATCCAAACACGCACAGCCCAAAGTGGCCGCCGCGTTGGCGCGGGCTGGACTGGGCTAGTGCGCAGAACCGCTCAGCATTTTTTGCGTTGTCTAATCTTGGCCGTTATAGCCGGAGTTGGTTTGACCGCTTGCTTTGGCGATCGTCAGGCCAGTTGTAGTAAACCCGAGGAATACCAAGCCAGCAGAAATGCGCCGCCCTTGAAGGTGCCCCCCGATTTAGAACAGATCCGCCGTCCGTCCCTGGAAATACCCGACACACCCTCGGCGGATGTACCGACTCCGGGAAGTTCGTGTCTCGAGGAGCCGCCTGACTACTTTGCCAAGTAGGCCATTGAAGCCCCCATAAGCCTAGCTAGGTGTCTTGCTCCCAATCATGTTGCGAACACGGACAGAGTTCGTGGACGATTTTGCCCAGTCCAACATTAATGCCTGTGCAAGGGAATTCATCTCACTATAATCGCGTACCAGACAAGTCGTGACCACTTTCGCGATCAAGCGGGAATGCTGGCTGTCTTCTTGAGTAACAGTCAGATGGAGCCACCTCTATGATGGTCTTTCGCTACTCCCTTGCTGGCCGATTAATCGCTGTAGCCGCGCTGACGTTTGCGGTGCAAACCTCGATTCCGACCACGGCCTGGGCGCAAGCCGCGGTAGCCCCGCTAGAAGAAATCGTGGTCACCGCGCGCAAGCGGGAAGAAGCGCCGTGGGAAGTGCCCTTTGCCATTGATGTCTACGATGAAGAGCTCATGACGAAGACCGGCGCCAGGGGAATATTCGAGCTTGCCCTGCTGTCGCCCAATTTGTCGTTCCGGCCCACGTTCGGTCGCGTTCTAGATCGGCCCGCCATTCGCGGACAGTCCATCGTGCGGGGTGAAAACACGGTGGGACTGTTCGTTGATGGGGTTTTCGTGGCGGGATCATTATCGAGCACACCGCTGGACAACATTGAGCGAGTCGAAGTTTTGAAAGGGCCACAGTCGGCCCTCTTCGGTCGCGCGACCTTGGCTGGGGCCGTCAACTATGTGACGCGCAAACCGGGCAATGAATGGTCAGGAAAGCTTGCCGCGACAGGCGCTGAACATGAAGAGTACGAAACGCGAGCCTATCTAAGTGGTCCAATTATCAAAGACACGCTGGCCTTTGACGCGGGTGCTCGCGTTTATACCTATGGTGGAGAGTATGCCAACACCGGTCCCGGCGGCGGAGAGATTGGCCAAGAGGAAACTACAGGCGGCTATGGCAGCTTGTTTTGGACGCCGGGCGACGCATTTAGTGCTCTGCTTCGCTTGACCTATTTCGAGGACAATGACGGTCATCCGACGAATTGGTTAGAAGTTCAGGCAGACGAACTCAACTGTTTCGAAAATATCGCCCGCGGCTACTACTGCGGTGAGGTAGATGCTTCTGACTCGGTCGCCATTGATCTGCTACCAGAAAACAAGTACGGCATTGAGCGGCAAACATTCCGCAGTAGTTTGACCATGGATTGGAAATTTGATTTCGCAAGCTTGACGTCGATCAGTTCAATCACAAAAGAACAAGAAAATTGGCTGTTGGATTTTGGGCCGCAAATTGGTTTCGGTCCTTTCGTCGATTCTACGATGCTAGTGAATTGGGTCTGGGATACCTGGTCTCAAGAATTGCGCTTGGTTTCGTCGGCGGACACTCGAGTTCGTTGGCTCGTGGGTGCTTACTACTACGATGGGGAAAGAATTGACCCCACCGATATCAATATTGAGGAAATAGAGAACGCCGCGATCTTTGGATCCATCGACTGGGACTTGAACGAGGTGCTGACGGCAGGCGTCGAATTGCGTTGGGCCGAGGATGATAAGTCTGTCACGGGGATCAATGGACGCCTCAGCGAAAACTTCAACAGTGTTACGCCGCGTTTCTCACTGCGATGGCGCTTTGCCGATTCAGGTCAAGTCTATCTGTCCGCTGCTTTGGGCAATAAGCCCGGCGGCTTTAATCCAGGCCTGCTGGCTGCGGATGTCCCGGCGGGAGAGCGTCAGAGATTGGGAAGGTTCCTAGCCTACGATGAAGAAGAGGCTTGGAACTACGAAATTGGCACCAAATTTAATTTGCTGAACAGCCGGCTATATCTGGAGTTGGCGGCATTTTTTATTGACTGGTCCGATCAGCAGCTAACCCGGACCGAGGAATTTACCGACAGCTTGGGAATGGCCGACAGCATTCCGCTCATTACCAATTTGGGTAAGACGGAAATATTCGGCAGCGAGCTAACGGCGCGCTGGCAGCTTATCGACCGGCTTAGCTTGAGCTTGGCCTATGGCTACACTGACGTAGAAATCATTCGAGCCTGTGATCTGGAGTACGGTGCATTCTTCGGGGAAGACGAGGAATGTGCCAGCATATTGGGTGAGCCCGGCGGGGGATCCTTGCGAGGTAACACGACGCCAAACGCGCCGGAGCACACATTAGCTGCATCCTTGGATTACCGCCAAGCTTTGAATAGTGATTTTGATTGGTACTTTAGGGCCGACTACAACTTCGAATCAAGTCGCTACGCGCAAGTCTTTAATTTAGCCGAGACCGGCGGCTCTAGTCGCGTCAATGTTCGCGCGGGTATTGAGAATGAGCAGTGGTTATTGAGCGTCTGGGTTAAGAATCTGACCGATGACGACACTGTGGATTCGGTTTTACGGATTGTAGATTTCAACCGCTTTTTTACGCGCCGTGCTTTCCAAGCGCATTTGCCGCGGGGCCGTCAGTTGGGCGTGACGGCTGAGTACCGCTTTGGGGTGGGGCGCTAGCGATATTACAGCGATGCTGGTCGCCGATTGCGTGGCATTCTTCGTGCTGACGCCGGAGCACGCTACCGGCATTCATAGGCATTCTGCTTGGCCTCCTAGGCGAGACCCGAGCCGTCACTGCGGCCAACGAAACGATTTTCATTCTTGGCTGACGCAGGTCACTAGGTTTCTAAGAGTTGAGGGGCCAGCTCGTATTTAACGGCTGAAGCCGATATATCCGAATTTCGCGGTTCTGCTTCATGGCCGTAAGAAGCTATTTATCGATCAAGCGGAATTTTCTTCGTGTCGGCAGGATCAGGCAAGCGATACTCGGTGGGTTTGGCAACTAGACCCGCTGCTCGGCCTGTTGCCACGCCGTCGTCACCGCCCATAAGATAATTCGCTACAGACGGAGGATTGAACAATGCACGCTGGCCTAAGAATTGCGTTGATACTGGTTCTCGGTTTCGCTGGCAGCGCTTGCGAGCGCGCTAGCGATAAGCCCTCGCAGGTGGATCGCGCACGACAAGAACTGGAACGTTTATACGACGAAGCCATGAAGCGTGCTCCCGAGGACCCGGTGGAATGGGCCCGCGAAGATCTTCAGCGTGTGGGCGATTGGGAATATCGAGTTACCTTTATTGCGGCCACTGAAAATCAATTGCTGGAACAAGAACTCAACCGGCTGGGTGAGGAACGCTGGGAAGCATTTTGGGTGCGGGATTCAGAAAGCGGGCTGACTCTTTTTCTAAAGCGTCCGGCGCGTAGTTACTTGAAGCTAGTCCCTTTGTCGGAAATCGGCAAGATGATCTCGCCCGGTGAGACTCAGTAGCAGCCTCAACTCGCTGATGCTCGATTCTAGGCGCCGTCATCTTTCGCCCGTTCCCGATAACCGCGGCGCAAACTCCATCAGCAATGGCAGTTTAACTCTTCAGGCAAAGGCAGGAATTGTCGAATCCGGCTATCCGAAGTTGCGCATCGATTG
The DNA here is from genome assembly GCA_965221985.1 of Gammaproteobacteria bacterium. Taxonomy (GTDB): domain Bacteria; phylum Pseudomonadota; class Gammaproteobacteria; order Steroidobacterales; genus J054. The sequence goes on along the minus strand of OZ244928.1, from coordinate 2,981,469 downwards.
ATCAGTTTTTCGGAACGACGCCAGGTGACCGATACTTGGTGGCCTTGTTCAGAGAGTGGGCGGCATCAAATTGGTGCGTTTTTTTCGACCCTCACTAGATTTAGTCTATGTGCGGCGGTCGCGTGATTGTGCTCCGAGGGAGAATTCAGCAAATCTCGGCCAAACAGAAATTTAGCCTCTGTTTCTAGAAAATCATTCACATGAGTGGTTCGCTTGGACGGGGCGAATGCCCTTGAATAAATACCGCGTAATCCAAGTCTGTGCGTGAGCCATTGACGCAAAATCTTACAACATGGCCATGACGCGACCGATAAATCGGCAAGCGTGATTAATCCGGAAATTCTGAATCTTCCCACTGTTAGGTATAGTCCTAGAGCGGCAGCACTTTATAGAAGAATTCCAATAATGACTCGCCAAAATAGTGGTTCCGTCTGCAGAGCCTGTGGGGCAAAGCTGACAAACTCATTTATCGACCTAGGCATGTCACCGTTGTGTCAGAGCCGCGTGCTGCCTGACCAGCTCTTGGAGAGAGAGTCCTTTTTCCCGCTGATGGTTTATGTCTGCGACCAGTGTTTCCTGGTGCAGCTCGATGAATTCGTGGCGCCGTCGGATATATTCAATCGTGACTACCCCTATTTTTCTTCTTGTTCGTCTAGTTGGGTGGCGCACGCCAAGGCCTACGTCGATCACGTAGTCGCTGATCATGGGATCGGGGAAGACTCAAAAGTCGTCGAAATCGCGAGCAATGACGGCTACTTGTTGCAGCATTTCGTGGCGCGAAATATTTCCTGTTATGGCATCGAGCCGGCGGGTGGTGTTGCCGATGCAGCCCGGGCGCGCGGAATAGAAACCGTCGGCGAGTTCTTTGGCGCGCATACCGCGACAAGTCTATTGTCAGCACGCGGTACGGGCGATCTTATATTAGGGAACAACGTATTGGCACATACGCCGACCCTGCGAGATTTTATTCAAGGAATAAAGATCCTATTGTCTGCAGACGGCTTATTCACTTTCGAGTTCCCGCATTTATTGCGTCTAATGCAAAAACTCGAGTTCGATACCATTTATCACGAACATTTTTCATACTTTTCTCTGCATGCCGTGCGGCAAGTGTTTGCCAAGCATGGCTTGGAACTCTTTCATGTCAAAGAGCTTACCACCCACGGGGGCTCAATTCGGATTTACGGACAGCATGCTGGCGGTGCGCGGGCCAAAACTGGCGCCATAGAAAAGTTGCTCGGTAAGGAAAGGCAAGCAGGCTTGTTGAAACTTGATACTTACACGGATTTCCAGGATCGAGTTCATGAGATAAAGAGTTCCTTGCTGGAATTTCTCATCATGCAGAAGCGCGCCGGTAAATCTGTGGTGGGTTATGGCGCACCCGGCAAAGGCAACACGCTTTTAAATTACTGTGGAATACGCAGTGACTTTCTGGAGTATACCGTTGACCGGGCAGAGTCTAAGCAGGGAACTTATACGCCGGGTACACATATTCCTATTTATCCACCGGATAGAATTTTCAGTACCAAGCCGGACTACATATTGATTCTTCCCTGGAATCTCCGCGATGAAATCAGTGAGAGCATGGGGGCTGTTCGCGACTGGGGTGCCCGGTTCGTCGTACCTATTCCTGAACTCGAAGTTTTTTGAGTTTTTCTCGCCAGTGAGAATTGGCCAGATGGATTGGTCACAGCTGCACCGTTACCTTGTTTCCTTAGGCTGTTGTGCCGCATTCTTACTAAGCGCTTGTGGTGATCCAGCGGATAGCAGCAATGTTATTCCGACTTTCAAGCGACTCGAACTGGTCGATAAATACGATAGGCCCTGGGGCAAGGCCATCGGTGACATCAATGGCGATGCCGTCGTGGATTTGCTGGTTGCCTATCAAAAGAGTGGCGTATTGGTGGCCTATCTGGGTCCGGACTATCAGGCACGAATTATTGCGGAGGGCGAGCGATTTGGGACGGATCTTGCCATTGCCGATATTGACGCTGATGGTGGCCCGGATATCGTGGCTATCACCCGCGATGCCGTAGTTTTTTATCGCGGCCCAGACTGGTCAGCACAAGTTGTCGCAAAACAAGCCTTGCATGACATAGAAGCCGTCGACATCGACGGCGATGGTTTACTTGATCTTGTGGGCCGCGATCAAAGCGCGTTTAAAGGTTCTGGAAGCAAAATTTTCTTCTACTACCAGCAGCCCGGCGGGAGATGGAAGAGCGCGAGTCTGAAGGTTCCAGAGGGCGAGGGCTTGGCCGTAGCCGACTTGAATGACGATGCCCGGCCCGATGTGTTAGTGGCGGGTTATTGGTACCAAAATCTGCCCGATGCCGACACGTCCCTGCCCGAGTGGCGTGAACATCGTTACGGGAAGGACTGGGATTGGCCGCATGTGGTAATCGCTGTCGCTGATCTCAATCAGGATGAGCGTCTGGATGTTGTCCTCACGCCGGCGGAACTGAAAGGTCAGCGTTATCGGGTCTCTTGGTTCGCCGGTCAGGCAGATCACAATGGGGCCTGGCCCGAGTATGTTGTGGAGGACGATGTAGAGGCCGTCATGCATAGCTTGGCCGTGGCTGATATGGATTTGGACGGGCGCGTGGACGTAATCACGGCCGAGATGCATCAGGGGCAAGATCCGGACGCTCTGAGCGTGTACTTGAATCGTGGTCCCGAACTGCATTGGGAAAAAATGGTGATTGATCAAGAAGGCTCCCATGGCCTGAAGACCGCCGATTTGGATGCTGATGGTGATATGGACCTGTTCGGCGCCAATCACAAAGGCGAGCACCAAACACCACGAATTTGGTTCAACGAATCCTGTCCATCGGCACCCCAGGCCTGGCGCCGTTGGCTCATTGATGGAGACCGGCCTGGCCGCGCAGTCTTGATGGGTGCTGAGGATTTGAACGGCGACGGCCTGACGGACATCGTAACGGGAGCTTTCTGGTATCGAAATCCCGGTCGCCTCAGCACAAGCTGGCCGCGCATCGCCGTTGCCCAGGGCTTTGCCAACTTCGCTCTGGCGGCCGATTTTAATGGCGATGGATTACTGGATCTCGCGGGTAGCAGCGGCCATGAGCTGAAATCGGCTGAGAATTTGGTGATCGGGTTCGGCAATGGCGCAGGGGAATTCTCCCTGACGGAAGCCGCCACCGTGAGTGGTGATTTTCTTCAGGGTGCCAGTCTGATTAATGCTGGACCTGCCGGGTCCGGGCCAGGTATCGCGCTGTCATTCCACAAAGCCGGCGAAGGCGTCCAATTTTTGCAACCCGCGGACGACCCCAGGTCACCGGATTGGCGGCATGAGGTGATAAGCGAGAAATCGCAGGATGAAGCGCTCACGACCGCGGATCTTGATGGGGATGGTCGAAAGGATCTGCTGCTCGGGACGCGATGGTTGCGCAACACCGAACAAGCCTGGGAAGAACGAGTCTTGCATCGTACCGAAGCGTTGCCCGATCGTAATTTGGTGGCTGATATCAATGGCGATGGAAATCAGGACGTCGTCATTGGCTATCAAGCTGTCAGCCAGCTCGGAACTGTGGCTTGGTATGAAAGGGGCGCGGTCGCTACAGACGCATGGATTGAACATCCAGTGGCTGAGGTGACCGGGCCCATGAGCGTCGGTGTTGGTGATTTGGACCTGGATGGCGATCAGGATCTCGTGGTCGGCGAACATGATCGCCAAAGGCCAGAAAATGCAGCCATCTATTGGTTCGAAAATGCCGACGGCAAAGGTTTGGCATGGCAGCAACATCTTATCTATCGCGGCGACGAGCATCACGACGGGGCCGTGGTCAGGGATGTGGATGCGGACGGTGATTTAGATGTCTTGTCTATCGGTTGGGATCACCATCGTGTCTTGCTCTACGAAAATCGCATGCCGAGGTGTTCGTCGGATGGGGCGGGATGATTCTTACGCTCGCTACCGACCGCCGGTGGTGGGTTTCGTAACCGGGTCTAGCCCACGCCGCGGCAATGCGGATTCGTGATTGAGTCGAATGCGGCGACTAGCCTCCGTCCAGCATCATGTCGCTTGCCTAATCGGTGTCTTGTCACCCTGGGCGTCCACATTGACGAAGATCACCCGAGTCTCAAACAAGACTTTCTCCAGGTTCTTGCTATGCACCATGCCAAAAGCTTGCAGCAGATACTGAACAGAAGTCGTACCGACGCGCGCACGCGTGACGGCGAAGCGCAGCACTTCACCCGTGATAATTCGTTCGCGAAACTCCACGTTGTCCATGGCAACGGTCACGAAGCGATGATCGGGGAAATCCACGGCGGCGGTGATGTACGCGAATTCATCAATCCAGTGCAGCAAGTAGCCGCCGAATAAGAAACCGTAGTGATTCATGTGTTCGGGAAGAACCAGTTTAAAATGTTCCATCATGGACAATGCTCCGAGTCCGGCTTGGACAAGCTGTTCTAGCTTAGCCCCTCGCGCTGCGGGATTGAACATTTTCGCTGCGCCAATAGGGTTTGGTCGAGATTAGGTGTATACGTACCGGGGTTGCCGGCCATTTAGGGAATTTGGCGACTTTGCCATCAAACGCGCTCAAAGTTCGGGTTCGCGGCATGGCGGTGCCGTTGCGGAATCTGGTGCCCCGACGTCTCTAGCGATTTATTCGCCGCATGGGGCGCAAGTAAGCTATCATTTTTAGCGAATACTGATGGGATGGGTGCTGTGATAAAAACTTCAACAAGACTGCTCGCCGTGGCTTTGCTGATGCATCTCTATTGCATTGGCGCGCTAGCTGAGGAAACCGCGGAAATCATCGTCTATAAAACACCAAGCTGCGGTTGTTGTGAAAAATGGGTACGTCACCTAGAGGCCCACGGATTTGAAGTTTTCACCGAGAATATGGACGATTTAAGCCCCATAAAGCGTAGTCATGCAGTACCGCCAAGACTCCAGTCTTGCCACACGGCTATTGTCGAAGGCTATGTGGTTGAGGGTCACGTGCCCGGTGACCTAGTGCAGCGCTTGCTGCGGGAAAAACCAAAAATTGCCGGCCTTGCCGTACCCGAAATGCCAGTCGGGTCGCCAGGGATGGAGGTGGGCGATCAGCGCCAGCCATACGAAGTATTGGCTTTTGATGAAACGGGCGAGGTTTCTTTGTACGACCAACGCTAGTTCCCTTGGTTGGCGTACGTTATTGCCCGGCAATGCATCAGGTCGTAGAGTGCCTGATCGCGCGGATAGTTTAGCTACCGTGCCGGCTTTTGATTTTCCCAGGAGTTGCTAGATGTCGAGATTGGTCCTCTTGCTCGTGGTATCCGCGACGATGGCTTTGGCGGCATGCGACAACGTCTCCGACAGTTTGGCTACGGAGGGTTCGTTTCGTGCACTGCATGCTGTGCACGATTTGAACCGTGCCGACTTTTTTGTAGCGGGTGCCAGCGATCAGCGCCGCGCGTCTTTGCAGTATCGTTTTTCCGGCGGCGGATTGCTCGTTGCCGCCGCGTCTTACGAATTTTGGTGGCAGGTCAGGCTACCAGGTGAAACCACCGCGTCGCGGATATTAGAGTTTTCTCAGTTTATCGATGGCGATAGAGACTACAGCTTCGTGTTAACGGGTACCGCTGATACGCCGGCCTTGTTGACCTGGGAAAGGGCACGGCGCTCTAGTGCCGCGAGCCGGCCCGCGCCCGCTTTTGGGCACGCGGCGCAAACCGTCGGTCCGGTGGACATGTACTTGGCGCAAGCCCCAAACACAGACCCGGCCGCTCTTACGCCGCAGGCACAGATCGATTTTGGTGAATTTGCTGCCGGTGCCCAGATTGATGCGGGTGCTTACCAGTTGATTGTGACCGGACGCGATGCGCCGGCTACCGTTTTGTTTGAATCCGCTGAATTCAGTGTGGCCGCGGATGAAGATCCCATTTTCGCGCTATTGGATGCTGCCGGCACGGGCACGGCGGATTTCGCTGTCAGTGTTGCAGCTTCGCGTTCGCTGCAGCTGCTTGAAGATGTCAATGCTGCGCCCGAACTTCGCTTCGTGCATGCTGCCTTGGCGACGGATTCCGTGGATCTTGTCTTGGACGATAATTTTGCGAATCCCTTGGTCAGTAATTTGGCTTACCCAAATCTGGCGGCATATGCTGTGATGCCGACGGCTGAGCCTGTGGATATCAAAGTGGCGTCCACGGGTAACACCACAACAATCCTGGCCGGTACAGATCCGGTCACGGTAGATCTTAGCTTCGGTGATCGTGCGTCCTTGTTTCTCCTCGGGCCTCCCGAAAATCTTGAAGTTGTCGCCGTGGTGGACGATAACCGCGGCTTGGCCGGTTACGCGAAGCTCCGTTTGATTCAAGCAGACCCGACCTACGGGGCTGTCAATGTGTACTTGGTTGATCCCGGCGAGGGCATCGGCAACACGGCAGCAGTATTCGCGAACCTAGCTTACCGCGGTACGACCGGATACCTAGAGATCGTCCCAGGTAGCTATGACTTATATATTCGCCCGACGGGGAGTGCGGTGGAACTGGTGGGTCCGGTCGCCGTTACACTACAGGCGAACCAGGTTTATGGGTACTACATCCTCGACACCAATGTCGACGAGGTTTCGGAATTGCGTCCCCTGGATGATGCAAGTTAGGCGACGCTTTGCCGAAGGCTGGTTTGCCAGCGCGATACATGAGCGGACGACCGATCGAAAATGGTTTGCTGGCGGTGGTGCTTAGTCTTTGTTACGCCGGTAGAAGTGAATTTCGGCTTCTTCTGCTACTTTTGGGTCAGAGCCTGCATGGTGTTTTTCGAGCTGAGATTTGCGCTTGCGGCTTCGCCGCCAAATCGCTAGACCGACTATGACGGCAACGATTAGCAGCGCGATTATTTCTTGGCGGCCCGGGGCCATGGTCAGGGCCCCAGCAACTGGAAAACCAGCAAGGCGCCGAGATAGCCCAGGCCTGTCATGTAGAGCCACGCCATGGCCGGCCAGCGCCAAGAATTGGTTTCCCTTGCCATGACGGCAACGGTGGCACCGCATTGCAGACAAAAAGCATAGAAAACCAACAGACCGATGACCATGGGCAGGGTAAAGACGGACTGCCCGTCGCTTGTTCGGCTTTGGCGAAGGCGTCCGGCCAGCGCGCCTTCATTGGTTTCCGCATCGCCCACCGCGTAGATGGTTCCCAGAACCGCAATGACCACTTCCCGCGCCGGAAAGCTCGCGATGACAGCGGCAGAAACCTTCCAGTCCCAACCCAGGGGTGCAAATACCGGTTCTACCCATTTCCCCATACGGCCCAGTGCGCTTTGCTCGAGATAAGCAGCGGCTTCGGCCTGGCCTAGTTCATTCAAGGCTCGGTCCAGCGCTGGTCCTGAAAGCTCGGCTGACAAGTTTTGTCGTTGGCCAGCATAGTTTTCCGCCACTGTCGCGGGCCGCGGAAAATACGCTAAGGCCCAAATGACCACGGCGACGGTAAAAATAACCGTTCCAGCCCGCTTTAGAAATTGTTTGGCGCGTTCGGCCAGTTTTATGAGTACCGACTTTAGATTTGGCCATCGGTATGGAGGCAGTTCGATCAGGAAACTCGGCGTTGGCCCTTGCAGGAAGCTGCGCTTTAGCAACCAGGCCGTAAAAACACCACCGATGATGCCTAATAGGTAGAGACCGAAAAGCACGAGCCCTTGCAGATTCAGCAAGCCGCCCAGGTAGTAGTCTTGCGGTACGAACGCGCCGATCAATAGGGCATATACCGGTAGCCGTGCTGAGCAGGTCATAAAAGGTGCCGCCAGAATGGTTGCCAGTCGATCGCGTTCTTCGGGAATCACCCGCGTGGCCAAAATACCCGGTACCGCACAGGCGAAGCTTGAGAGCATGGGAATGAAAGACTGACCAGACAAACCCGCGCCGCGCATGAGCCGGTCCATCATGAAGGCGGCGCGCGGCATGTAGCCCGAGTCTTCCAGAAAAATAATAAACGCGAATAAGATCAAGATTTGCGGCAGGAAAATAACCACACTGCCGACGCCGGCGATCATGCCATCGGTTAACAAGCTAGACAGCGCCCCCTGGGGTAGGGCGGCCTGCACCTGGGCGATCAAGGCTGCCGTCGCAGCGTCGATGACTTCCATCATGGGGGCGGCCCAGGAAAACACCGCTTGAAACACCGTGGCCATTACCAAGAGTAGTAGGAGCGAACCCCAAAACGGATGATTGGTGATCTTGTCGAGACGGTCTGCAAGGCTTGGCCGCGGCGGCGCCCGACGTTCGACAGACTGCAGCGTGCTACTAATTAGATCATAGCGCGCCTTGGCTTCCATGGCGGCCAATGAACTGCCCGCTGCTAAGCGCATCCGCAGGTCCAGCAAACTGGCCCGATGTTCGGGGCCGGTATTTTGCGTGAAGCGCTCCTCCGCGGCACCCTCGGCATCTATGAGGGCTCGTTCGACCTCGTACTCGCTTAACCTAGGCGCGTCGGACTTGATTTCTATCCAGAGGTTCTCGGCGGCGGCATGTACGTCGGGAAGCAGCTGTGGGCGTGAGGTCGGTTTCGCATCAATGGCCGCAGACAGTGTCTCTTTGAGTGTGGCCAGATTCTCCCCCGTGCTTGCCACGATGGGCACCACGCGAATTCCCAGCCGGCTCGCCAAGGCGTCGCAGTCGATTTCTATACCGCGTTGCTTCGCCAAATCCATCATGTTGACAGCCATGACGACGGGTAGGCCGAGTTCCATGAGTTGCGTGACCAAGAATAAATTGCGGCGCAGATTGGTGGCGTCCGCAACAGCGATGACTGCCCGCGGTTGTTCGAGGTTTTCCACATGGCCCAGGAGTACATCCACCGCGATCATTTCGTCAGGAGAATGAGCAGCCAGCGAGTACGTGCCGGGAAGATCGATGAGCTCAATGGTTCGCGAGCCGAGTTTTAGTTCGCCGGTGCGTCGTTCGACGGTGACGCCAGGATAGTTCGCTGTCTTTTGCTTGAGGCCGGTTAGCGCGTTGAACAACGTGCTCTTGCCGGTATTTGGGTTTCCGATCAGTGCGACGACGAGTTCGTCGCCGCCGTCGTCAATCGCAGGGCTCATTCAGGCTAACCCGGCGCGCCTCATCGCCGCGCAGGGAGAGGGCATAGCCCATGACCTCGACTTCAATGGGATCGCCGCCCAGGGCGCGGCGTGTCACGGAAATTTCCGAGCCTTCCAGCAAGCCCATGGCCATGAGTCGCTGAACCATCGGGCCGCTGCCACTAATGGCGGATATGATGCCCCGCTGTCCCGGTTCTAGTTTGTCTAGAGTCATGAATCCTCTTGCGGGCTGCTATTTGCCCCGCAGTCCTTGACGGTGGATTCTAAATGAGAATGATTGTCATTTGCTAGGGCTTCCACAGGCGATCAAACCCTTTGATGGTGCTCGCCCGGCCTGTTTAGCTGGCGCGCCTTGTTTTCTGCTTGTCCTTGATTTCGGCCTCGTAGGCATTGGCGAATTCTTCGCTGAAGGCTTCCGGAAGCTTACCTTCCTCGCGATGGGTGAGTACATGGTAGGACTCTTCGTACAAATCCCAGTATTTCAGCTTATTCGCCCCCGACAACAAGGCACCGCGTTTTAGTCCTTGGTCGAATCGTCGCTGCAGCTCCGCCGGGTCTAGGTGTTCCAAGAAATCGGCCAAGGCGACGCGCATGGCGGTCGTCACGGCTTTCTGGTGGAGTTGCAGATCCGCGAATGTGGCTTTCACTGCATCCTCGGGCGGCATGTAGTTACCGCTGTGGTTACCGAGCAAATAGCTCATGGCCTCCGCCGCGCCTGGAGAGAACTTCAGCGGATTGCCCTGTTCTTGCTTGATGATGGTTTGTGCAATTCGATGCGAATCTTTGATTTGTGCGCGGTCTTGCAGCAAGTCATTGAGGCCCTCCACCATAAGCCGCAATATCCGGCCCGCGGTCCGCATGAGTTCGGCGGGTTGGGTTCCGGCAACATCCGACGCGCGCAGGCCGGCGCCTTCCAATAGCAGGCTGACCGCGCGCTCGTTATCAGCCGTGTCGGGGAGTTTCACCACTTCACTGAGGCTGCTCAGCCGGGCTGAGCCGTCGGCCACTGCCAAATGCCGTTCCAGTGCGTCGCCTTCTACGAGTTTATCTTCATCCATCATGGCCAGTTCCAGTGATGGATCTTCTGATACTAGTTGTGCGCGCACTACCGAATCTTGCATGGCGGATTGCTCGGCTTCTGGCAGGTCCTCTTCGATTTCCACACGCATTTGAAAGTCGCCGATGCGAATTCGGTCGCCGTCAAATAAGCGTTGAGGATGGCCGCGTCCGACCGGCGAATCCGATTCGTTGACGTAGACCCCATTGCGGCTCGTGTCTACGATGTAATAGGACCCGCCCTGAAAATCGATCATCGCGTGCTGACTGGATACATAGCGCTTCGGGTCGGGCAATATCCAATCGCTGTGCAGACTGCGGCCGATCGTACCGCCACGCGCGATGAACTCCTTTTCGGCATCATCGCCCAAAAGTTTCGCGTTCTTGCTGACAATACGCAATCGCAACGGCATTCATTTTACCTGTGTTAAGTCTAGTACTCAGTCCCAAGGACCGCGGTGCGGATCTCTAGTAGTCCACTCGGCAGAAGAAGCATGACGGAGCGCGTGCCGCCGTGTCCGGCCACAGTTCACAGTTTCCGTGGGGCAAAAGCTTGGGGTTGGCGCATCGCAACGGGCTATAATCGCGCGCCGCGGGGCGACTGTGTCCGGCGGCTGGTTAAACATAATCCCCAGGAAGGTCCTGTATGGCTGCAAAGCGCCTGTTCAAGGTCATGTTCATGAACCAAGGTAAGATTTATGAGATCTATGCCCGGAGTGTGTCGCACGGGGCCCTGTTCGGCTTCATTGAGGTTGAGGAGCTGGTCTTTGGAGAACGCAGCCAGGTGGTTGTAGATCCAGTGGAGGAGCGGATTCAGTCCGAATTTTCGGGCGTTAAGCGCAGCTACTTGCCTATGCATGCCATCTTGCGAATTGACGAGGTTGAGAAGCAGGGTGTCAGCAAGATTAGCGATGCCGATGGCAGCAATATTGCGCAATTTCCCATGCCCCTCTACACGCCGGGCGGTAAGGGCGGTGACTAAGCTTCCCGCAGCCGGCGATCTACGCTGTGGCTCGTCGGACTAAAATCGCCAATCCTCTAATTCAGCGGCCTGGATCTTTGGCGCTGAGTTCATTTCAGCGTGACCGTCTGCTGCGCAAGATTCAGGCCGTGGTCCCGGAGGTCGTTGGTATTCAAGCGCGCTTCCTTCACTTGCTTGAAACTGCGAGCGGGCTCGATAAGGCGGAAGAAGCTTTGCTGGACGCCGTGCTGAGCTACGGGGAGGTCAGCCCTGCCCGTGATCCGGAACTCGTCTCAATTATTGTCTTGCCGCGGCGGGGGACCATCTCACCCTGGTCCAGCAAGGCCACGGACATCGCCAGGATCTGTGGTCTGCGCAAGTTGAATCGACTTGAGCGGGGCGTGGAGTTTCTCCTGGATGTGCCTGTTTTGAAGGCTGCGGACCGCGCCGCGGTTTTGCCCTTATTGCATGACCGCATGACCGAAAGCGTGCTTAGTGATCCCGCGCAAATTGATCAGTGGTTTGCCGGTCATGAACCCGCCAGCTTAAAAACCGTTCCCCTGTTGTCTCAAGGTCATGAAGCACTGGTACGCGCGAATCATGATTTGGGTCTAGCGCTGTCCCAGGATGAAATCGAATATTTGGGCAGGAATTTCATCGCCATGAATCGCGATCCTAGCGATGCGGAACTCATGATGTTCGCGCAGGCAAACTCGGAGCATTGCCGGCACAAGATTTTTAATGCCGACTGGATCATTGACGAAGAGCCTCAAAGCCAAAGTCTGTTCGCCATGATTCGCTCAACCCATGCCGCGAATCCCAAAGGAGTAGTCAGTGCCTACGCGGACAATGCCGCCGTTATCGAAGGCGGTCTGGCCAGGCGGCTGGTGCCATCAGTTCAGGACGGTGAGTACCGCGTGCACGAGGACGAGGTGCATACGCTAATCAAGGTCGAGACGCATAATCACCCGACCGCCATCTCACCCTTTCCCGGCGCCGCGACGGGTAGCGGGGGTGAAATTCGTGACGAGGGGGCGACCGGCCTCGGCGCGTCGCCAAAGGCGGGGCTGTGCGGTTTCACCGTGTCTCATTTACGCATTCCGGATAGCCTCCAGCCCTGGGAGCAGACCTTGGGCCGGCCTGAGCGGATTGCCAGCGCCCTGCAAATCATGTTGGAGGGGCCCATTGGTGCGGCTGCCTTCAACAATGAGTTTGGTCGGCCGAATATTCTCGGCTACTTCCGCGCCTTCGAGCAGCCCGTGGGCGATGAAGCCGCTGCCAGTTGGGGTTATCACAAGCCCATCATGATTGCCGGTGGCCTGGGCAGTGTGCGCGGCCCCGATGCGCTAAAAGGGGAAGTGCCGGCGGGCAATTTGCTGATTGTCTTGGGTGGACCGGCCATGTTGATTGGCCTGGGCGGCGGTGCCGCATCGTCAGTGGGTAGTGGCACCAGTTCTGCGGAGCTGGATTTCGCCTCCGTACAGCGCGGCAATCCGGAAATACAACGGCGCGCGCAACAAGTGATTGATCGTTGCTGGGCCGCGGGCCTGAACGGCGAAGGTAACCCGCTAACGATTATCCACGATGTGGGAGCTGGCGGCTTATCCAATGCCGTGCCAGAACTGGTTGATCACAGTAAGCGGGGCGCGCAAATCGAATTGCGCGATGTACCCAATGCGGAACCCGGCATGTCGCCTTTGGAGATTTGGTGTAACGAAGCCCAGGAACGCTACGTTCTGGCCCTCGACCCGCAGCGCCTGGAATGGTTCGATGCAGTTTGCCGTCGCGAGCGTTGCCCCTACGCGGTGATCGGGGTCTTGGATGATTCCGGGCAGCTCACAGTGCGCGACCGGCGATCCGAAAATCGTCCCGTGGATATGCCGCTAGACGTTTTATTGGGTAAACCACCGCGAACCCAAAAAAATATTCGCCGTCGTCGTCGTGCACCAGTCGCGGCGAACCTGCATTGCAATCTTGACGAAGCCTGCCGTCGTGTATTGCGCATGCCGGCCGTTGCCGATAAATCCTTTCTAATCCATATCGGTGACCGGACGGTGGGCGGCTTGGTGGCGCGGGATCAATTGGTGGGTCCATGGCAAGTGCCCGTGAGCGATGTCGCGGTGACGGCACGCGACTTCGAAGGCTTTGCCGGGGAGGCCATGGCCATGGGTGAACGTTCGCCCGTCGCGGTGTTGGATCCTGCCGCCTCGGGGCGCCTGGCCGTGGGCGAGGCGATTACCAATATTGCCGCGGCGGATATTTCCGGGATCGAGCAGCTGCGTTTATCAGCCAATTGGATGGCCGCCAGCGGTGTCAGGGATGAAGATGAAGCCTTATTCGATACGGTGTCGGCCGTTGCCAGTCTATGTCGCGAATTGAAAATCGCCATTCCGGTCGGCAAGGATTCGCTGTCGATGCAAACACGCTGGCGGCGTGACGAGCAGGACTATTCGGTGACGGCGCCGGTTTCACTCATTGTTTCCGCTTTCGCGCCCGTGACCGACATTCGCCGCACCGCCACGCCGCAACTGACTCAACTAGAGGGTTCATTATTGTTATTGATTGATCTCGGCGAGGGACGAGATCGGCTTGGGGGTTCGTCCCTGGCTCAGGCCTTCGGCGAGCGAGCAGGCCAGCCGCCGGACCTCGCGAACTCCGCGCTATTGGCGGGGTTTTTTGCCGCCGTGCGCGAGTTGGCTGCCACCGACCTACTGCTGGCCTATCACGATCGTTCCGACGGCGGCTTGTGGGCCAGCTTGTGCGAAATGGCTTTTGCGGGGCGTTGTGGGCTTGATATCGACATGGATGAAACCGGCGATGCGTTGACGGCCGCCTTGTTCGCTGAAGAACTGGGTGCTGTAGTGCAAATCGCCGCTGCTGATCTGCAGCTCGTGCAGGCGCTGGTGGATCGCCATGGTTTGCGGTCCTGTACGCGGATCGTGGGTCGCGTTTCCGTCGACGATCGAATTCAAGTCCGCGCGCAGGGTGAAGTTCAGCAGACCTACAGTCGCATGGAATTGCATGCGATCTGGTCGGAGTTGAGCTGGCGGATGCAATCCTTGCGTGATAATCCCGAATGCGCGGACCAGGCCTATGCGGCGGCCACCGATGAATTGGACCCTGGACTATCGCCGAGTTTGAGCTTTGATCCGAAGATCAATTGCGCTGCCGCTTTCTTAAGCGGCGGTGCCCGCCCGCCGGTGGCGATTTTGCGGGAGCAGGGCGTGAATAGTCATATGGAAATGGCCGCGGCCTTCAATCGCGCCGGCTTTAAAGCCGTCGATGTGCACATGTCGGATCTACTGGAAAATCGCGTGACCCTGGCTGATTTCATCGGTCTGGCCGTCTGCGGCGGATTTTCCTATGGGGATGTCTTAGGTGCGGGTGGTGGCTGGGCGAAGTCGGTCTTGCACAATGAGCGGGCGCGCCAAGTTTTTGCGGATTTCTTTGCTCGCGCAGACAGTTTTACGCTGGGCGTTTGTAATGGTTGTCAGATGCTGGCGAACTTGCAGGACATGATTCCCGGTGCGGAGCATTGGCCGCGGTTTAGCCATAATTATTCCGGGCAGTTCGAGGCACGGCTCAGCCTGGTAGAGGTGCAGCCTGGTCCGTCGGTCTTACTGGATGGTATGACGGGCAGTCGGCTACTCATTGCAACCTCCCATGGTGAAGGGCGTGCTGCTTTTGATCGGCCGATGGACTTGCAGAATTTAAACCGGGCCCGACAAGTCGCCTTGAGGTTTGTGGACAACCGCGGGCAAGTAGCCCAGCGTTACCCGGCGAATCCCAATGGTTCTCCCGAAGGCATTGCCGGATTGTGTTCCGCGGACGGACGAGTCACCGCGATGATGCCGCACCCGGAACGCGTGGTGCGAACGGTACAGCATTCCTGGGCGCCTGCTGACTGGGGCGAAGACGGGCCGTGGATGCGGATGTTCCGCAATGCCCGTGTTTGGGTTGGTTAGCTGGATAACCCCTCCTTGCCGGCTGCAGCTGGGATTAGAGCAGCTTGCCTCTAGGCGAGCTGGGCGCGGATCGCCCGCCGGCAAGTAGAGGTGACTCGCGCGTTCCGGCTCTTGGTTCTTAGATTCACAGTTGTCTCGCAGCCAGTAAAAATTCTTTAATAATAAAGTCTTAAAATATCTTTGTAAGGTATTTTATGTCGTTAGAGCTTTATAGCGAATCCGGTGAGGATTGTCCGCATCCGTACCCAAGCGGCGCTGGCGGTCCTGCTCGTAGTCGGCGTAGTTGCCCTGAAACCAGGTGACTTGACTGTCGCCTTCGAACGCGAGGATGTGCGTGGCGATGCGATCCAAAAACCAACGGTCATGTGAAATCACGATGGCGCAGCCGGGAAAATCCAATAGCGCTTCCTCCAGGGCACGCAGGGTTTCCACGTCCAAATCGTTGGTCGGTTCATCAAGTAGCAATACGTTGCCGCCTGACCGTAATACCTTGGCCAAGTGAACACGATTTCGTTCGCCACCCGATAGTTGACCGATGCGTTGTTGCTGTTGCGGGCCGCGGAAGTTGAAGCGGCCCACATAGGCGCGCGAGGGTGTTTCATACTTGCCTACGCGAATGATGTCGTCACCGCCGGAAATTTCCTCCCAAACCGTGTGCTTATCATTCAGGGCTTGGCGGGACTGATCGACGTACGCAAGCTTCACCGTATCGCCGATTCGAATTTCGCCGGCCTCGGGCGCTTCTTGCTGTGTGAGCATGCGGAATAGGGTGGTTTTACCCGCACCGTTGGGGCCGATAACGCCCACAATAGCCCCCGGTGGTATATTGCAGCTGAAGTCCTCAATGAGCAGCCGCTCACCGAAGCCCTTGCGCAAGTGGTTAACCTCGATCACCAGATCGCCCAGTCGTTCCCCGGGCGGAATATAGATTTCGTTGGTTTCTTGTCGCGACTGAAATTCCCTGGAGCTGAGTTCCTGAAAGCGGTTCAGACGAGCCTTGTTCTTGGCCTGCCGCGCTTTTGGATTGGCCCGCACCCATTCCAGTTCCGCTTTAATGGTTTTCTTCCGTCCCGCTTCCTGCTTTTCCTCGATCTTCAAGCGCGCTTCTTTCTGTTCCAGCCATGACGAATAATTACCTTCCCAGGGTATGCCATGGCCACGGTCCAGTTCTAAAATCCAGCCGGCGACATTGTCTAGGAAGTAACGATCGTGGGTGACAGCAATTACGGTGCCGGGGTACTTTTCCAAGAAGCGTTCGAGCCAGGCAACGGATTCCGCATCTAGGTGATTGGTTGGCTCGTCCAAGAGCAACATGTCGGGCTCAGCGAGTAACAATCGGCACAAGGCCACGCGCCGCCGCTCGCCGCCAGACAATTGGTCAACCTGTGCTTCCCAATCGGGCAGGCGCAGCGCGTCGGCCGCGATCTCGAGTTGTCGTTCAATTTCCCAGCCGTTACAGGCATCAATGGCATCCTGCAGCTTGCCTTGCTCCTCTAGCAAAGCCGTCATTTCGTCATCGTCCATGGGTTCGGCGAAGCGCTCGCTGATTTCGTTAAAACGGGTAATCAGCCTAAAGGTTTCGGCGACGCCTTCTTCGACGGCGGCCCGCACGGTCTGGCCGGCCGTCAATTCCGGTTCTTGCGGAAGATAGCCAATTTTTATGCCGGCCTGTGGTCTGGCCTCACCGTCGAATTCCTTGTCCACGCCCGCCATGATTCTTAGCAGCGTCGACTTGCCGGAACCGTTCAAACCCAATACACCGATTTTGGCGCCAGGGAAGAAACTCAGGGATATATCGCGCAGAATGAACCGCTTGGGCGGCACGATCTTGGCGACTTGGTTCATGGTGTAGACGTACTGGGCCACGCTGATGCATCCGTGAAGACCTAATTAGTGCGAGATTATCCGGTAATGCTCAATAGAATGAAAAGCCATGTGCGCTGGTGAGACTGATAGTTCCGTAGCGGTCTATCGCGATCCGGCAATTGCCGCCTATGGTTTTGGCGCCGGCCACCCCTTCGGTCCTGATCGGCATGATGCGTTTCATACTGAACTGCAGCGCCGCGGTTTGGCTGAGCGAGTGAGCTTGGTTAAGGCTGTCGCTGCCAGCCGCGCTGAACTTTGTAGTTTTCATGCTGAGGCCTATGTCGACTTCGTGGCGGATTGCTGTCAACAAGGCAGCGGTTTTCTAGACGGGGGCGACACGCCCGCGCAACCCGGCTTGTATGAATCCGCGGCTGCCGTTGCCGGCGCCACCCTTGATGCGGTGAACCGGGTACAAAGCGGTGACGTACGCCGCGCCTTCGTGCCCATTGCGGGCCTGCACCACGCCGGGCGCCAGCACGCCGCTGGCTTTTGTGTCTTTAATGATTGCGGTATTGCCATTGAAATACTTCGCCGCCGCCATGGTGTGCAGCGCATTGCCTACGTCGACATCGATGCGCATCATGGGGACGGTGTTTTTTATGCCTTTGAAGAAGATCCGGATGTCTTTATTGCCGATCTGCATGAAGATGGGCGCTATATCTATCCCGGTACGGGTACGGCCTCGGAAACAGGTCTGGGTGTCGCCCGCGGCAGCAAGCTGAACTTGCCGCTGGATCCAGGCGCTGGGGATACAGAATTCCTGGCCGCCTGGAATCAGGTCACAGCTAAGATGCAGCAGGCTCAGCCTGAATTCATCCTATTGCAGTGCGGTGCTGACAGTCTCGCGGACGATCCCATTACCCACTTGCGTTGTAGTGCGGCCGCTCATGCGAAAGTGGCCGCGGACCTCTGCCGCTACGCTGACAAGTACTGCGATGGGCGGCTAGTGGCCATGGGCGGTGGTGGATACAACCGTCAGAACTTGGCTAATTCGTGGACCGCCGTTGTCGGGGAACTGCTGCGGGTCGGTTGATTAAGCCGGCTAGTTGGGATTAGCTCGGGTACAATCCTTCTCCTTTTTCCTTGGAGAGCCAGCAATGTTCGCAGCGGCGTCAAGCCTTGAAGATTTTGATCCGGATCTTGCTCAAGCCATCGGTGCTGAAGCCCGTCGCCAAGAGGAAAATCTCGAGCTGATTGCGTCCGAGAATTATGCCAGCCCGCGGGTGCTCGCGGCCCAGGGTTCGGTGTTAACAAACAAGTATGCCGAGGGATATCCCGGGCGCCGCTACTACGGAGGTTGCGAGCATGTGGATGTTGCGGAGGACCTGGCATTACAGCGCGCGCGTGAGCTGTTTGGTGCCGCCTACGCCAATGTGCAACCCCATTCGGGTTCACAGGCCAATGCGGCCGTCTACATGGCTTTGCTGGATCCGGGTGACACCGTCTTGGGTATGAGTTTGGCTCACGGTGGTCACTTGACCCACGGATCGCCGGTGAATTTTTCTGGTCGCTTGTACAACATCATCTCCTATGGTCTTGATGAAGAAACCGGCGAAATCGACTACGAGCAAGTTCACGCCATGGCGCGTGATCAAAAGCCGCGGATGATAATTGCGGGTTTTTCCGCGTACTCTAGGATCGTTGATTGGCAGCGTTTTCGGAAAATCGCGGATGATGTCGGGGCCTATCTCATGGTGGATATGGCCCATGTGGCGGGGCTGGTGGCGGCTGGTGAATATCCTAGCCCCGTTGCCATCGCCGATGTGACGACGACCACGACGCACAAGACATTGCGGGGCCCTCGCGGCGGGATGATTCTTGCCCGAGAAAATGAAGAGCTGACGAAGAAATTTAATTCCCTGGTTTTCCCAGGTACCCAGGGTGGGCCCTTGATGCATGTCATCGCAGCCAAAGCAGTTGCTTTACTTGAAGCCATGCAACCGGAATTCAAGATTTATCAAAAACAGGTCCGCGCCAACGCCCGCCGGCTCGCCGACGTGTTGCAGTACCGCGGTTACAAGATCGTATCTGGCGGTACGGATAATCATATGTTCTTGCTGGATCTCATTGATAAAAATATTACGGGTAAAGATGCCGACGCGGCCTTGGATGCGGCGCATATCACAGTGAACAAAAACGCCGTACCGAATGATCCGCGTTCGCCATTTGTAACCAGCGGATTGCGTATGGGTTCCCCCGCCATCACGACGCGCGGCTTGCTAGAGCCGGAGGTCACGGAGGTTGCAACTTGGATCGCTGATATTTTGGATCATATGGGCGATGAAGCTCAGCTCAATACGGTGCGAGAAAAGGTCATTGCGATGTGTAGGCGTTTTCCAGTCTACAGCTAGGCAAGCTGCTGCTCATTCTAAAACGGCGCGAACGTGCATTGTCCTTTTTGTAATCACAGCGAAACGAAAGTTGCAGATTCCCGTTTGGCCGGCGAGGGAATGCAAGTGCGTCGCCGGCGGGAATGCTTGAGTTGTGGCGAGCGCTTCACCACCTTTGAAACTGCCGAATTGGTGCTTCCACGACTGATAAAACGCGACGAGAGTCGCGAACCTTTCGACGAGGCAAAGTTGCGCAATGGTATTGTCCGCGCCCTGGAAAAACGCCCGGTTAGCAGTGAAGCTGTTGAGGCCGCGCTATCCCGGATTATTCATCGACTGCAAACCACGGGCGAAAGAGAAGTTCCGGCGCGCCTCGTTGGGGAAATGGTCATGGAAGAGTTGCGCGCTTTGGACGAGGTCGCTTATGTGCGCTTCGCCTCGGTCTATAGGAGCTTTCAAGATGTGACAGCTTTTCAAGTGGAAATTCAGCGGCTGCGTGAAATGAGCGGCGAAGATATTCGCCGCGATCAAATGTCCCTATTGCCCGACGATGGAAAATGATCAGCTCTGGATGGCGCGCGCGCTTAGACTAGCGCGGCGTGGCCTATATACGGCTCACCCAAATCCTCGGGTGGGCTGCGTTGTGGTTCGGGACGGTGAAGTCGTGGCGGAGGCTTGGCATCGTCGCAGCGGTGAGGCTCATGCAGAAGCGGCGGCACTAAAACTCGCTGGCGAGGCTGCGCGTGGCGCGACCCTGTATGTCACCCTTGAGCCCTGTTGCCACCAAGGCCGAACGGGCGCCTGCACTGACGTTTTGCTAAAGGCCGAACTTAGCCGGGTCGTCATAGGCACGCGGGACCCAAATCCGCAGGTTAATGGTGGCGGCATCCAGAAATTGCGTGATGCGGGGATCTCCGTTACCGAGGGGATCCTGGCGGATGAGTGCGCGGAGCTTAATCGCGGTTTTAACCAGCGTATGTTGAAAGGGCGACCTTGGACGCGCATCAAACTCGCCGTTAGCATCGACGGCAGAACCGCTTTGGGTAGCGGGCAGAGCCAATGGATTAGCTGCGAGGCTTCGCGCGCCGACGTCCAGCGCTGGCGTGCGCGCAGTTCTGCAATTATTACCGGCGCACATACCGTTGCTGCAGATGATCCATCACTGACGGTTCGTGATCCAACCCTGGCAGATGCGCAGCGGCCGGAGCGAGTAGTGCTTGACGCGCATTTTCAAACCTCGCCGCAGGCGCGCCTATTTACGCTACCAGGGATCACGCGAATTTTCGGTGCTGAGGAAACCTTCTATCGCTCAGAGGCGCTACAGAACGCCGGCGCAAGCTTGGAGACTTTGCCTAGTCAAAGGGGTCGTGTAGATCTAAGTGCTTTGTTAATGCGCTTGGGCGAACTGGAAATGAACGAGGTAATGGTAGAAGCGGGTGCCACTTTGTGCGGCGCGTTTCTGTCGGCTCAGCTGGTCGATGAGTTGCTGATTTACCAAGCACCGCATGTATTGGGCAGCGACGCGCGCGATATGTTCGCGATGCCGGCTCTGAAGAGCATGAATGACCGGCCACAATTCGACTTGGTTGATGTCCGTCGCATCGGCACTGATCTGCGTTTGCGCTATTTGAAAACTTAGAATTCTGCCTTGTTCGCTTCAGCGGATTTGACCTGTTTGCCTAGTAGCGCCTGTCAAACTGCGGCCTAAGGACCGGTTTGTCGAACACAATCTTGGTATTGATTTGCTCCCAAAGTAGCCCGCTGTGGAATAGGTCGAATATTTTCTTGAAAGTCTCTTGGTCAAGATTGCTGTGCAAACGAACCGTGGGTGAGTAGCTTGTAGTGAGCCATTTCGGGATTCGCTAAGGACATAGTAGAGTAAGCATCGTAAACGGGGCAGCTAACGATCGGTATTCATGAATATTTTTTCTCAACGATGTGTCTACCCAGGCCCCAGCCTTTGTGTCGTGCCGCGCGTTCATCTTAAACATCGCCTTGTAGCCGCTCACAGCTTGAAAGTTTTATGAGTGCTCGTGGTCGTTACGGTGCGCGGCGATTTCTGCTGCAGGCTCTCTATCAGCATCAAATTGCGGGGCACGATGCGGATAAACTGCTTAAGCAATTCTCCACGGGTCCTGGCTTTGAGCTGGTCGATGGCGAGTATTTTTCGACAGCCTTGACGGCAATTCTGGAGCGAGAAGTTGAATTCGATGGCCGCATCGCTGCCGCGGCGGATCGCCCGGCCGAGCAACTGGACCCGGTCGAACACGCGGTTTTATGGATTGGGTTAAACGAATTGCTGGCAAGGCCGGATATTCCGCGTACCGTTACCATCAATGAGGCCGTTAAATTGGCCCGCGAATTTGGTGCCCAAGATAGTTATCGATACGTCAATGCGCTGCTGGACGCGGTGGCGACGGGTAGCGACTAGCGGGCAGCTGTGCGGTGGATGAATTCGACGTCATTCGATATTTCGCCCGTCGTCAAGGCGGATATTCCAAGGATGTTGTCATTGGGATCGGCGACGACGGTGCTGTTTGTCGGCCCAATGCTGGGCGTGAACTGGTGGTCGCTACCGATACACTGGTTGCGGGTACGCATTTCCTTGCCAACTTGCCGGCCGAGGCCATTGCCCATCGCGCCTTGGCTGTGAACCTGAGTGATTTGGCTGCCATGGGCGCTAGCCCACGGTGGTGTCTGCTGAATCTCAGCTTGCCGCGCGCGGAGCCGGAGTGGCTGGCGAGCTTCGCAAATGGGTTTTTTACTCTGGCTGAGTCCTTTGGTCTCGAACTGGTTGGCGGCGATACCGTTCGCGGCGAATTGGCTGTAACCGTGACTGTTTTAGGCGAGCTGCCTCCCGGCCAAGCTTTGCGCCGGGACGGTGCTTCGCCCGGCGACCTAATTTTTGTGACTGGTGAACTCGGCAGCGCGGGTCATGCTTGGCGAGCCCTGGAGACACCAACGCCGCCATCTTTTAACGATCCGTTGATGCAGCATTTCTTATATCCGGCGCCGCGCGTCGACCAGGGTATAGCCTTGGGGGAAGTTGCCACGGCTGCCATTGATATATCGGATGGCTTGCTCGTCGATTTGGGAAGATTGCTGACGGCTAGTGGGCTCGGTGCCGAGATCAATGTGAATGCTTTGCCCATGGCAAATGATCTCATTGCCGAATGCGGGCTCGCTCTGTCGCGTGACTTGGCGCTGAGCGGCGGAGACGACTATGAATTATGTTTTACGCTGCCCGCGGTTAAGAAACAATCTGTGATTGACATGGCTGAAAACTGGGATTGCGACTTGTCGTGTATTGGCCGTTGCACGGCTGGTACGACTATTGATTGGATATTGGACGGTGCGTCTTGGTCGCCGGCCGTACAAGTCTTCACGCATTTTTGAAATGAGCCCAAAGCACAATCCAAAAAAGAGGCTTGTTCAACAGGTCATACGCGATCCGGTGCATTGGCTCGCGTTTGGTTTTGGCGCGGGGCTCATGCCCAAAGCACCCGGAACCTGGGGATCCGCCCTCGGGGTTTTACTGTTTCTCATTTTGCCGCCCATGCCCTGGTTTTGGACCGCGCTGAGCTTTTTGGCGATGACCATCCTGGGAGTTGGAATTTGCGGCCTAAGTGCGCGGCGATTGGGTGTGCATGATCATTCGGGCATCGTTTTCGATGAGATCGTCGGCATGGGCTTGGTTTTGCTGGTGACGCCCCGCGAGCCGCTCTGGATACTGGCCGCATTTCTGGCGTTTCGAGCCTTCGATATCCTTAAACCCTGGCCGATTCGGGACGTGGATCACAGTGTCGCCGGGGGGCTGGGAATTATGCTCGACGATGTGTTGGCGGCCGTTTACGCTGCGTTGCTGATCTATTTAGGCCAGCTAGCCGCCGCGACTTTGTAGTCTTCTCATGTGGTCCTATCTCGATGGTCGAATTGGCGAGTCAAAATACAGCACCCGCCGTCGTGCCGGAACAGATCGGCAAGTACGTTATCATCAAGGAAGTTGGGCAGGGTAGCACCGGCAACGTTTTCCTTTCTCACGATCCCTATTTCAATCGAGACGTCGCCATCAAGGTCTATCAGGCCGAGCCTGAAGATGATCCTCAGCGCGCGAAAATCGCGCGAAAAATGTTTTTTAACGAAGCACAAATGGTCGGCATGCTGCAGCATCCGAACATTCTGCCCATCTTTGATGCCGGCGAAGAAAATGGTCAGTACTACGTCGTGATGGAGCATGTGCAGGGTGCGCGTACCCTTGCTGCCTATTGCCGCCCAGATAACTTGTTGCGCCTTGATGACGTCGTCCAAATCACTTACACCTGCGCGAAGGCCTTGCACTATGCACACAAGCGCGGCGTTATCCATCGTGATATCAAACCGAATAACATTATGCTGACACCGGACAATGAAGTTCGGATCATAGACTTCGGCATTGCGATCCTGCGCGATGCAGAGATTTCGCGTATTGAAGGTATCGCCGGTTCGCCGAGTTACATGTCGCCGGAGCAAATTGAATCCGGTGAGATCACCCCGGCTTCGGATCTATATTCCCTGGGCGCCGTCATGTATGAGCTGCTCACGGGGTTTCGCCCGTTTAAGGCCAGTACCTTGGCGAGACTATTGAATCAGATCATCTATGCGACGCCCGCACCGATTCACCGCCTGCGGGCTGATATTCCAGAAGAGCTCGAGGAAGTGGTGGCAACCGTTTTGCAAAAAGATCCAGCAAGGCGCTTCAAGGACGGCGGATCTTTGGCGGCGCGCTTGACTCGTGTGCACCAGGGTTTGCGGGCGGCATCCGACCGCCTACATAACCAGGAGCATTTTGCGCAACTGCGTACCCTGAGTTTCTTCCATGATTTTTCGCAGCATGAGATTCACGAGCTGCAGCGGGCCAGTGAATGGCGGGATTATCAAGCTGGTGAGGAAATTGTTCGCGAGGGCGAACTGGACGACCGGTTTTACGTGATTGTCTCAGGTCGCGTGATTGTGGAACGGGATGGTAAGCCCATTGGCTATCTCGATACTGGCGATTGTTTTGGTGAAACGAGCTATGTCGCGGATGTTAAGCGCAGTTCGACCATTCGTGCGGGCGACAACGTTGCAATATTGAGCGTCAGCGCGACGCTACTGGAGCAAGTTTCCACTGCTTGTCAGTTGCGCTTCAATAAGGTTTTCTTACGCTCGCTCATACACAGGTTGGAAAGCGCGAACGGCGCTTCCACCTGATAGCGGGCGTTTTATCGCTAGTCCGTGAGTTGGCTTAGGGCTTTCGCGCTGGTGTCTCTAAGCTCGTCACCCATTAGCATCTGGACTTTCTGTTCCGCTGCCGTCAATGCCGCATGACATTCTCGACTTAGGCTAACGCCTTTTTCGAATTGTCGCAGGGATTTGTCCAGGCTAAGGTTGCCGGCTTCGAGTTGCTCGACGATTTTTTCCAGCTCCCCCATGGCCTTTTCCAGGTCCAAGGTCTTCTTTTTATTGTCTGCCACAGCAGTTTCCTATGGGATCCGCAGGGCTAGCCTTGCACAGCCCAGTGGGCTCGTCAAACTTTTGTCGCTACCGCAGCAAATTGTTGACACGACGCCTTGGCGGTCCTATATTTAGACTCAGTCTAAACAAGGCCGGAATTCCCCGGAAAATAAGGAGAAGTCAACGTGGACCTCAAAGGTAGTAAGACCGAACAAAACCTAAAAGATGCTTTTGCGGGCGAGTCCCAGGCGAATCGTCGATACCTATATTTCGCCAACAAGGCGGATGTTGAGGGCTACAACGACGTGGCCACTGTATTCCGCTCCACCGCCGAAGGTGAAACGGGTCATGCCCACGGTCATTTGGATTACTTGGCTGAGGTGGGTGATCCAGCCACGGGTCTACCCATTGGTGCCACAGGCAGCAATCTGAAAGCGGCCATCGCGGGAGAAACCCATGAGTACACCGATATGTACCCCGGTATGGCCAAGACTGCGCGAGATGAAGGCCACGATGAAATCGCCGATTGGTTCGAGACGCTAGCGAAAGCTGAGCGGTCCCACGCGAATCGCTTTCAAAAGGCTCTGGATAACCTCGACGGCTAGAGCCAATTATCCCGAAAACTAGCGGCTGCCCGAGCGTGGCTCGGGCAGCCGCGAGGATTGCTAATGTCGGACAATTCTTCGCGCGAGGGTAGTTTAGAAGCACCAACTCGTCACGCCATAGATTGGCAATCACCAAAGTTTTACGACGACGGTGACTTGTTCCAGGAATTGGAGCGAGTGTTTGATATCTGTCACGGATGTCGGCGGTGTTTTAGCTTGTGCAATGCATTTCCGACACTGTTTGATGCCATCGATGAGAGCGATTCGGGCGAAATAGACGGCGTGGAAAAAACCGTCTATTGGGAAGTGGTTGATCAGTGCTATCTCTGCGACATGTGCTACATGTCGAAGTGCCCCTATGTGCCGCCCCATGAGTGGAACATTGATTTTCCCCACCTCATGCTGCGGGCCAAGGCAAAGCGGTTTAAGGATCATGGAGCGACTTGGCAAGAGCGGGTTCTCAGTGCGACGGACCAAGTGGGGCGGTTTGCTGGTATTCCGGTTGTTGCCGAAATTGTCAACGCGGCCAATGCCACCTCGCTGGGACGCTCAGCAATGGAGAGCGTGCTGGGGGTCGATCGCACGGCGCCGATTCCCCGATACCATAGCCGCAGCGCGCGAGCCCGCTTGGCACACTCGGATCGAGAAGCGCCGGTAAAGACTGTCAGCGGCACTCATGGTCGTGTGGTTTTGTTCACGACCTGCTACGGAAACCGTAATTTGCCGGAAGTTTGCGAGGATCTGGCAAAGGTTTTTGCGCACAATGGTATCGCGGTTTCATTGGCTGCCAGCGAACGCTGTTGTGGTATGCCGAAGCTTGAATTGGGTGATCTGGAGTCTGTACAGCGCGCCAAGGAAGCCAATATCCCCGAGCTACTCAAATGGGTTAAGGATGGTTGGGATATCGTTGCACCGGTGCCTTCCTGTGTCTTGATGTTCAAGCAGGAGTTGCCGCTTTTGTTTCCGGATGATCCGGACGTTCAAGCCGTCGCACAGCATTTTTTCGATCCCTTTGAATATCTCATGTTGCGGCACAAGGCCGGCGCCTTGCAGACTGATTTTAAGCGCAGCCTGGGTAAGCTTAGCTACCAAGTGCCTTGTCATCTGCGCGTGCAAAACATTGGTCTGAAAACCAAGGAGATATTGGAATTAGTGCCGGATACTGAGGTGGCTGCCATTGAACGTTGTTCCGGACACGATGGAACCTACGGCGTCAAGAAGCGGTATCGCGAAGCTTCACTAAAAATCGCCAAGCCCGTCGTGCGCCGGGTGGAAGATGCGGACGCTGATTATTTTGTCAGCGATTGCCCCATGGCGGGCGAACAAATCGCGGGCGAGGTCGCGGGCACCGACGCAAGTCATCCCCTATCGCTTTTGAAAGCCGCTTATGGTCTGTAGCCGTGAATAAGTTGTCCTTGGACGATCTCCATTCGCTGGAAACCTATGCGCGCCTACGCCGGGATTTTCGGGCGCAGGTGATGGCCCACAAGGCACACCGCAAATTGGCCATTGGCGATCATGTCACACTGTTTTTCGAAGACAGGCTCACCATGCACTACCAAGTGCAGGAGATGTTGCGGGCCGAGCGAATTTTTGAGCCAGCTGGGATCCAAGATGAATTGGATGCCTACAATCCGCTCATTCCCGATGGCGGGAACTGGAAGGCGACCATGATGATCGAATATCCGGACCAGGACGATCGGCAGCGCGCCCTGGTGAAGCTCTTGGGTATTGAAAATGAGGTTTGGGTCGAAGTGGATGGGCAGGATCGCGTCCTGGCCATCGCCGACGAAGACATGTCCAGAGCCAATGAGCACAAGACCTCCGCGGTCCATTTTCTACGATTTGAGCTGGGTGAGGGTCTGCGGGAAGGCTTGCGCTCGGGTGCCGGCTTGCAAGCGGGCATCGACCATCCCGAATATCGCATGGCGGTCACGGTCCCGGAAATCATGCGCGAATCGCTCATTGCCGACTTGCAATAGCCGAGTGCCCGCGGCCCGGGTATTTCCTCAGCATTGCCTTTTCTAGCTGACGGCATACCATGCGTAGCTTGTTGTGCGCAGGTAGGCTGCTCTTGGCAGCCCGGAAACACTATTAATGGCTAACAGCTATGCGGCCGCTGACATCGAGGTGCTCAGCGGTCTTGATCCCGTTCGGCGCCGGCCGGGCATGTACACCGACACCACGCGGCCGAATCATTTGGCCCACGAGGTCATCGACAACAGTGTCGATGAAGCAATCGCTGGGCACTGTAGCCGCATCGATGTCACCCTACGCAAGGACGGTTCCCTGGAAGTCGCCGACAACGGTCGCGGCATGCCCGTGGATAAACATCCGAAAGAAAAAATTCCGGGCGTTGAACTGATTCTGACCCGCCTGCACGCAGGCGGTAAATTCTCTGGCAAGAATTATCGATTTTCTGGTGGTTTGCACGGCGTCGGCGTGTCCGTGGTGAATGCTCTTTCCAAGAATCTCGAGGTTTGGATTCGCCGGAACGCCAAGGAATACAACCTTAGCTTTAGAGGCGGTAAGAAAGTTGGTAAGTTGGAGGTCGTTGGCAAGGTTGGCAAGGCCAACACCGGCACCACCATTCGATTTTGGCCGGATTCCAAGTATTTCGATTCCGGTAAGTTCTCAATTGCCCAGTTGAAGCACGTGCTGCGCGCCAAGGCAGTCTTATGCCCCGGCCTGCGAATTCGTCTGCGTATTGAAAAGCCGGCTGAAAAACACGAATGGGAATATGCGGGGGGGTTGGAAGAATATCTTCTCGAGTCTCTGGGTGAAGTGGACTGTCTACCGGAGACGCCGTTTGCCGGGAGTGCCCAAGGCAAGCGTGATGAAGTTGATTGGGCCATGATTTGGTCTTACGGCGACGGTGTCGGCGAAGCCTATGTGAATTTGGTGCCAACCAGCCAAGGCGGGACACATGTCAATGGCTTCCGCACCGGCCTGACTGAGGCAGTTCGGGAATATTGCGATTTTCGTAGTTTGTTGCCACGCGGTTTGCGCATTGCGCCGGAAGACGTCTGGGATGGCGTGAGTTACGTGTTGTCGGTTAAGACCGAAGATCCGCAGTTCAGCGGTCAGACTAAGGAGCGATTGTCTTCGCGGGAAGTGGCGGCGTTTGTCTCCGGCGTGGTGAAAGACTCATTGGGTATTTGGCTCAATGAGCACCCTGAAACGGGCGATTTGATCGCGCAGCGCGCCATCGCCGCAGCCCAGGCGCGGGTGCGCAGCGGTAAGAAAGTCGTGCGCAAGAAGCTGGCGACGGGTCCGGCTTTGCCGGGCAAGCTGGCCGATTGCAGCGTTTCGGAACCGGAGAGCAGCGAACTGTTTCTGGTGGAAGGTGACTCGGCGGGCGGGTCGGCGAAACAGGCGCGTGACCGTGAATTTCAGGCTGTGTTGCCCTTGCGAGGCAAGATTCTGAACACCTGGGAGGTGGACCAAGCAGAGGTCCTCGGGTCGCAGGAAGTGCATAACATTAGTATTGCCTTGGGCATTGATCCGGGGGCGGAGGACCTAGCGGCCTTGCGCTATCATAAGATTTGCATCCTGGCCGATGCGGATTCCGACGGTCAGCACATTGCCACCTTAATTTGCGCGCTGTTTGCGCGCCATTTCCCCCAGTTGGTTAAGGCGGGGCACGTTTACGTCGCCATGCCACCGCTGTACCGAATTGATGTGGGGAAACAGGTGTTCTACGCACTCGATGAAGACGAGCGGCAAGGCATTCTGGATCGCGTTGCAGCAGAGAAGCTCCGCGGCAAGATCAATGTCACTCGTTTCAAAGGCCTGGGCGAGATGAGTCCGGCCCAGCTGCGCGAAACAACCATGTCGCCTGATACCCGGCGTCTCATGCAATTGACTGTGTCCGCAAAAGACAAGACTGAGCAACTGCTCGACATGCTCTTGGCAAAGAAGCGGGCGCGCGATCGTCGCGAATGGCTAGAGACCAAGGGCAACCTGGCACAACTGTGATGGAGATGAATTCATGAGCGGGCAAAATCAATTGGATTTTGAAGGCATAGAGCGCCAGCCACTCAAAGACTTCACCGAGAAGGCGTATCTGGAATACTCCATGTACGTGATCCTGGATCGCGCTTTACCCCATATCAGTGATGGTCTCAAACCGGTCCAACGCCGGATTATCTATGCCATGAGCGAGTTGGCCCTGACCGCCGGGGCGAAGCCGAAAAAATCCGCCCGTACCGTCGGGGACGTGATCGGCAAGTTTCATCCCCACGGCGATAGCGCCTGTTATGAAGCCATGGTCTATATGGCGCAGCCGTTTTCTTATCGCTACCCCATTGTGGATGGACAAGGCAACTGGGGGTCGCCTGACGACCCTAAATCCTTCGCGGCCATGCGCTATACGGAATCGCGGTTGAGACCGTATGCTGCCGTCTTGCTCGACGAGTTGGGGCAAGGCACAACGGATTGGTTGCCGAATTTCGATGGAACTTTGCAGGAGCCAGCCTTGCTGCCGGCTCAGCTGCCCAATCTGTTGTTGAATGGTGCAACGGGTATCGCGGTGGGCATGTCCACCGATGTTCCGCCGCATAACTTGCGCGAGGTGGTTGCGGCCCTAGTGCATTTGCTCGACAAGCCCAAGGCCACACTCGCCGCCTTGCGCAAGCATATCAAGGGCCCGGACTTCCCAACGGGCGGCGAGTTGATTACGCCGGCTCAAGATCTAAAGGAAATCTACAAGACCGGTAACGGCAGCTTGCGGGTGCGCGCCCGCTGGGAAATCGAGGACGGGGATTTAGTGATTACCCAGTTGCCCTACCAAGTATCCGGCAGCAAGGTTTTGGAGCAAATCGCTAGTCAAATGCGCGCGAAGAAATTGCCCATGGTTGAAGATCTCCGCGACGAGTCTGACCATGAGAATCCCACGCGCTTGGTTATTGTGCCGCGCTCTAACCGGGTGCCGACGGAACAATTGATGGATCACTTGTTTGCGAGCACCGATCTAGAGCGAAGTTTGCGGGTTAATCTAAATGTTATCGGTCTTGATGGCCGTCCCGCGGTGCGCGGTCTGCAGGCCATACTCGGTGAATGGCTGCAATACCGGACTGAAACTGTAAAGAAAAAGTTGCGCTACCGGCTGGACCGCGTTGAAGAACGCCTCCATATTCTCGATGGCCTGTTGATTGCCTTTCTGAAAATTGACGAGGTCATTCGCATCATTCGCAAGGAAGAAAAGCCCAAGCCGGCCTTGATGAAGCGCTTCAAGTTGACCGAGATACAAGCTGAAGCGATCCTGAATCTGCGGCTCCGACAGCTGGCGAAACTCGAAGAAATAAAGATCCGAAGCGAACAAGACGAGCTAGCCAAAGAACGTGATAGTTTAGCGAAAACCCTTCGCAGCAAGCTTCGCTTGAACAAATTGATTCGGACCGAACTGATGGCCTTGAGTGATGCCCACGGCGACGATAGACGCACCCATATAGTCGAACGGGCGCCCGCCAAAGCATTTTCTGATGAACAACTCATCGCCAGCGAGCCCGTTACCGTGGTCTTGTCCGAACGCGGCTTCGTGAGGGCCGCCAAAGGGCACGATATTGATCCGGAGGCATTGGCTTACAAATCGGGCGACACATACTTGGCGGCGGCGAGGGGCCGTAGTCAGCAGCTGGCCGTTTTCTTAGACAGTACCGGTCGCGCCTATTGCTTGCCGGCCCACAGTTTACCGTCGGCACGGGGCCAGGGTGAGCCTTTGGCCGGTCGCCTTAAGCCGCCCGACGGGGCGCGTTTCCAAGGTGTCATGACGGGTGATTCAGACGGATATTGGCTGCTTGCCTCCACTGCCGGCTATGGTTTTTTCGTCCGCCTGGGTGAGTTGCATTCCCGGAATCGCGCGGGCAAGAGCGTGCTCCGTGTGCCGGCGGGTGGCCAAGTCGTTATTCCTCAGCCGATACTCGGCGATGAATTCCCCGGTGAACTGCAGGTCGCTGCGGTGAGTTCCATCGGTCGTCTGCTCGTTTTTCCCGCGGCAGAATTGCCAGAGCTAGCCCGCGGCAAGGGAAACAAGATAATCGGAATTCCGACGCCGAAATTTCGCAGTGGCGAAGAAAGCTTGCTGTCCACGGCTGTATTGCGGCCTGGTGATGCGCTGATGATTAAGAGCGGCAAGCGCCGAATGAGCCTAAAGGCAGGTGATCTTGAAACCTACGCCGGTACGCGCGGCCGCCGGGGTAACCTGCTGCCGCGTGGTTGGAGAAAAGTTGATCGAACCGAAGTTATTCCAGCGGAGTCCGGTTAACTCGCC
Organism: Gammaproteobacteria bacterium; assembly: GCA_965221985.1. Taxonomy (GTDB): domain Bacteria; phylum Pseudomonadota; class Gammaproteobacteria; order Steroidobacterales; genus J054. The sequence continues at coordinate 2,949,900 of OZ244928.1, read as the reverse complement.
TTTTTCTTTGCGTCGTTGGTGCCAAAGCTGGTGTCTTCGTCTGGTAGATCGTCCAGCGTAAAGGGATCGGATTCAAGAATAACTTGGCTGGAATCCAGATCTTCTCCGTAGTCTTCTTCGAGTAAGGCCAGAGCGTCTTGCAGCGTTGATGAAAAAACTTGGTCTGATTCGGCATCGATGGCCATGGCTTCGCGGGTCATTTCCTGGGTTGCATCATCAACTAGCATTTCATCGGACAATTCACCCACGTCCAGGTCGACGAACTCATCTACCGTTGCGCCACTCAAATGCGTGAGTTCATCGGCTTCGGGCATGAGCGTCGTATCGTCACCTTCTTCGGGCACGGAGAAAGCCTCATCAGGTAGCTCTGATTCACTGCTTATGTCACTCAAGGCATCGTCGAAAACCTCGGTCATCACTGTGTCGATGGAGTGCTCTATTCCCGGTTGCTCCACGGTTTGTGCGCTGCTCCAACTGTCTTCGCTGGCCTGAGTTTCTACGTCCTTGTCATTGCGCGGCGGCAAGGCAATTTGTGTCTTTTCAGCTTCGGACCTGGCCTCCATGATTTCAGCGAACGGATTGCTGGTGGTGTCGGCGTCGCTGACTTCGACCACATAAGTATCGTCGGCTGGGTTGGCCACCGGGTCGACGACAACCGTCATTTCATCGCTGCTATTAAGCCAGGCGTCGGTATCCAAGAAGGTGTCTTCTTCTTTCTTGGCCTGGTTGTTCCGGCGGTTGCGGCGAAATAATCGCGTGACGATTTCCAGCAGCCTGCCGCCGAAGAAGAGCAGGCCCAGTCCGGCTCCGAGGCCAATTAGTGCGCCAAGCAAGGTGGCGAAAATGGGGCTGAGTTCAGCGCCGTTGGCTTCGGTGTCGGTGGCCCCAACCGCTGGATTTTCGGGCGCGTTAAGCTGCGTCTGCGCAGCACTTGTTTGCTCCGGCGTTGCATTAGCGCTTGGGGCATTTTCATCCGCAAACGGACTGCTGCTGCCAGGCGAAGCCGTTTCCGACTGGCTGACGGGTTTCGGTGGTAAGGCGACCGTGTTTTGCTGTGGTGCCGTTCGTACTTGTGCCTGTTCCGGCTGCCGATTGGTAACGGCGGGAATTGTGGTTTCAATTCCCCGTGGCCGGCGTGCTGAAACCGGCGCGGCCGCTGCTCGCGACGCAGATGTCCTAGTAGCCCCGGTTTCGCCCCAGTCAGCCGCCGTCGGCATGCGAATTTCAGTGCCCAGTTTAATCCGATTCGGATCACCCGCAATAAAGGCTGACGGGTTTGCGGCGTAAATCAGATCTGCTAACTGCCAAGTCGAATTCAGTGGTCGATTCTCGGTTCTAGCCGCGATGGTCGATAGCGTGTCGCCTTGGCTGACTCGGTAGAGGCTGCCCGCCGGAATCTTCGCGTATGAAGCTGCCACCCGTGGCGGACTGATTCGCGTTTGCGCAGCCGCGCCGGCCGGCGTCGTCGTGCGGCTACTGTCCGGACGGGCTAAGGAGGCGGGTACGGTGCGCCGGTCCACCAGCGGTGCGCTGGCGGCATCGACGCTGGGCAGATCAAGCATCAATACATATTGCCGTTGAATCGCCGCAGTGCCGGGGCAATCCACTCGGACGGAGAATTCATACATGGGCTCGTGGACTGGCACGCGGGTGCCCAGTTCCAGGACGAAATTGCCAGGTCCCTGCACTCGGGGCGCCTTGAGTGTCAGTTTCGCCGGGCCTTTTAAACCGCTGGCCGCGCCGCCGGTGGTCGTAATACATTTGCTACTCACGCGCTCTTCATTGCCTAGTCGGAGCGGCACGGTGGCCCGCAGTGGCTGTCCCAGCGTGGAGTGGGTCGTCAACTCGCCAAGTCCGACGGCGCCAACAGGGGCCGGGCCCAAGGCCAGCATGAACAGGCTGCAGCTAAGCACGGACCGCGTCGCGAACGAATGGCGTTCGCGATTTCCGGTGCCTTTGCGAGCAAGTACCGTTGAAATTTCCCGCGCCAGCTCAGACTGCTGCGGCAGGGATTCCACTTGTTGATTTCCCGGCTTCATTAGAAGCGCCATTTCCTCGTATTCCAGGTGGTTCTAGGAAAGCATTTGCATGCATCGTGTATAAAGGATCAATATCTCGTTCCCGCGACTCCAGGCAATATCCCGTGTGCTTTATGTCAAGGCTGTGACGCAGTTCACCCTTCGGCAAGGCTTAGCTCCATTGGCTTAATGGAGGTCGTGTCTTCCAGGACTACGCCGTGCATCTGGTTGTAATTGCCTTGAATATGGTCAATGCCCAGCTGCCATAGCACTGCCATGGCATTAGCATCCTCTACTCGTTCCGCAATAGTGGCAATCCCGAGGTGCTTGGCAATCTTGGCGAGTTCGCCGACGCTTTTCTGGGTGTCCTTGTCGAGATGCAGACCTTGCATCAAGCTGCCATCGATTTTTGCGTAGTCCATGGGTACATGTTTGAGCAGTTGTTTCGAGTCGCGCCCAGTTCCCAAATGATCGATGGAAAACTTGAAACCGATTTTTCTCAATTTGTTAGCCAGTAGCATTGTTTCCTTGAGTTGTCGTGCCGCGACCTCTTCGTCAACTTGAAAGCAAACCTGTTGTGGGCGAATTTTTATCTTCTTGCACCGGGCCGTCAGCCAGTCGAGCAAGCTCGGATCGACGACGGAATCTTTTGCGAGCCGGACGAATACCATGGTGGGTTTCTTTGCGGCGCAGAATGAAAATGATGCGCCGATAACCCAGCGGTCGATATTTTTCACCAGCCCGGCACGCTCAGCGGCCGGCATGAATTCGCGGGGCAGCACTAGTTGATCAGTTTCATCTAGTAGGCGAACGCGTGTGTCAAAACAGTTTTCGATTTCCTGATTGAGACCGGTCAGCGGCTGGTGGACCAAGCGGAGCCGGTTCTTCATCAATGCTACGCGCAGACGCGGAATCCATAAGGCGTCTTGCGCTCGCGTACTTGCTGTAATACTGGTGTCGGCAACGGCTTCAACGCGATTGCCGCCGACGTCACGGCCTCTTCGGCAAGCGTGCTCGGCCGCTGCTAGTGCTTCGGCAATTGTTTTGCACTCTGGGTCCAATTCGATGAGTCCAATGGTGCAGGTTAAAGAGGTAGAGCGATTATCGACGTCAAAGACTTTCGCGGCGACGGCCTTGCGGATACTGTCAGCCCAAGCTTCCGCATCGCCCATGGTTCCGCGCTCAAGTAGGGCAACGAACATGGTGCCGCCGAATCGGCCGTAGATATCTGCCGGCTGCATGAATTCTTTGAGTAATTCGGCTAGACGTGTCAATAAGTCTTCCGTGGCGAGCAATCCGATATCATCATGCACGCGGGCAAAATGATCGGGCCGGATATAGACCAAGGCGCGTATGCCGCCGCCCAGCGGTTCCTGCAGCCTGGCCTCGGTTCGCTCCAGTAAATAGTGCCTGTGAAAGAATCCTGTTGTCGGGTCGGTGTATACCGCTTGTTCCACGAGTTCGGCTGGCGTTTGCTCTGTGACCGGGTCGATACTCACCAAGAGTCGAACGGCAGGGTCACCATCGAGGGTCGTTTTTTCCAGGCGCATGGCCATGGGCGTTTCGCCCCCATCGACTGTCCTAGCGACCACATTGAGAATTTCGTTATTCCATTTTTCCTTGAGGCAGGCTACCAAGGCGCCTTTTAGTCCGGGCTGATCTGATTCTCGGTAGAGATCCATGACCGGCAGACCCTCGATGTCTTCGAAGCTTTCATAGCCTAATAGCGCCAGCCAGGCTGGATTGGCAGCTACAAGAATGCCTTCTTGAATATCGGCGATGGCCTCAGAGGCCCCATCCATCAGATCGCGCAATTCGCGTTTGTAAACGTTGGCGGACGACATAACCCCGTCCAGCGTGTGGCGAATCCTTTGCGCCTGCAGTTCGCGTTCGACGACGGCCAATAACCGGTTGCGATGGGTCATGGAAACAACATCGCGCGCGCCGCTTTCCATGTCCGCCGCTATGGTCTGTTCATCGACTGAGTTGCGAACCAGCAGTAACGGTGGTTTGTCGGCCGACTTCGCGATGAGCGCGCCAACGGTTTCAATCTTGAATTGAGGTAGCTCATCGGCGAATAGCATGACCAACGCCGGCCGGAGTCGGGCCACGCTCTTTTCTAAATCATTGGGCTGATCGAGACGGCTGCAGTGTGCGGCGACGCCCCCATCACGCAGCACGCTGTTAATAATAGAGACATGCTCATCGCTACGAGACAGCACAAGAACATTGACGCCCACTGAGTCGCGCAAGTTCGACACCTTTAATTTTCGGATGAATTGACACACGGCGGGTTTGACCCGCTGCAGACAGACTGTAGGGAAGGCTTGGCCGAGATTATGTGACCCGTATCTGAGTTATGTGCTCAGTACGGATTATGTTGATTCGCCACTATGGGTAGTTTCGCGGCAGCACCGGACTGTTCTCGCACCAGCCTAGGGACAAGGTAGCCTGGCAAGCGGGCGGCGACGCCGGATATCAGCCTCAGGGCTCTGGCATCACTGACCGAGAAATGAGCCGTGCCGGATACCCGATCAAGCTGATGGAGGTAATACGGCAGCACGCGGGCCGAGAAAAGTCGCTCGGATAGGGCGGCCAGCGCGGAAACGGAATCGTTCACGCCTCTTAGTAGTACGGATTGATTGAGGATCACTGCGCCGGTGCCGCATAGCCTCGATAAGGCTGTCGACATGTCGGCATCGATTTCATTAGCATGATTGCAGTGGATAACCAGGACTAACTGCTTCTTTAGCGCTTTTAGCTGGGTCACTAACTTCGTGTTCACCCGGGACGGCAATACCACGGGCAGGCGGGTATGAATGCGGATACAACGCAAATGCGCGATTGCGTCTAGCTGCTTCAAGAGTCGGCCCAGCCTTTTATCACTCAGGCTGAGCGGGTCACCGCCACTGAGTATGACTTCGGTCAGCGCGCGATCCGCCGCTAAGCGATCCAAGCTGGACTTAAGACTCGCCGGACCTATGGTCTGCTCGGGATAAGGAAATTCCCGCCGGAAACAATAACGGCAATGTACGGCGCAAGCGCCTGTGACAATCAGCAGCGCGCGGCCATGGTATTTCTGCATTAGGCCAGGGTTTGTCAGGCTGCTTATCTCCTCAAGGGGATCAGCGCTAAATCCAGCTGCCGGCAAGGCTTCGTCGCTTATGGGCAGAACCTGCCGCAGTAGAGGATCGTGCCGATCGCCATGGCGCATTCGCCGAGCGAAGGCCTGGGGTACGCGTAAGGCAAAGTTTTTCACGATTCTCGGCGGAAGTTTCTTGATTTGGTCTTGCAGACCTAGTGATGCCAACAACTCAGGAATCTGCGCGTAGGCCTCGGCGTACTCGTGTTGCCAGCTAGGTGGATTAAGCCGCCGGCAATGCTTGTTTTGTGCGGCCTCAGGCTTAGACATGCTTGCTCATTGATGCGTGGCTGGGGCTACAATACCGCCCCAATACACGCGCAGTCTAAACTGCCGCGGGCAAATACTTGGCGATACGAGAAATGGCAACTTATAACACTAATGAATTTCGCTCCGGTTTGAAGATTCTGATCGATGGTGATCCTTGCACAATTGTCGAAAACGAATTCGTCAAGCCAGGCAAGGGGCAGGCTTTTAATCGGGTAAAGATTCGCAATTTGAAGACGGGGCGGGTTGTTGACCGGACGTTTAAGTCGGGCGAAGCTGTGGATGCCGCTGACGTGATTGAGCTTGAAATGCAATATCTCTATAGCGATGGCGAATTGTGGCACTTCATGGATCAATCTAGCTACGAGCAGTATGCCGCCGGTGAGGCGGCAGTTCAGGAAGCGCGTGATTGGCTCAAGGAAGAGGACGTTTGCAGCATCACGCTATGGAACAATGTGCCGTTATTGGTAACGGCACCCAATTTTGTCGAGTTGAAGATTGTGGAAACTGATCCTGGTTTGCGCGGTGATACCGCACAGGGTGGGGTTAAGCCCGCCAAACTTGAAACGGGTGCCGTCGTGCGTGTGCCTCTTTTCTTAGAAGAGGGTGAAATCATCAAGGTGGATACTCGCTCCGGCGAATATGTCTCGCGTGTCAAGTAAGTGGCGAATAATTGAATGCGCGCACCCGGCGGATATCCGTTTCGCCCAGCCAGCACATTAAGAGGCGATCGAAGCCCACGGCGACACCGCTGCACGGCGGAAGGCCCGCACGCAAGGCCGCCAAAAGCGCTTGATCTGCGGCGATGGGCGCTAGATCCATGTTTTGCCGTCGTCGATTGTCGGTAGCAAAGCGCTTCCCTTGAACGCCTGCGTCGGTCAGTTCTTGATAGCCATTGGCGACTTCCAGTCCTTTAAAAAATACTTCGAATCGTTGGGATTCGCGGGGGTCTGCTGGGTTGAGCTGCGCGAGTGCGGCTTGGGAAGCAGGATAGTGAGTCACGACCGTTAGTTGGTGGGGGTTTAGTTTGGGCAACACGCTGTGACTCATGATGAGGTCTAAGGCTAGGGTGGGGCTAGCGTCTAGGGCGGCAACAAGACTTTCACTCAGTGCAGAGCCCAACAGCTCGCGGGCGCACTCCGCCAGTTGTCGCTCCGTGGCTTCTAGCGGGTCAATTCCGCTGGCCTGCTGAAACAGGCTTCGATAGCGCAGAACTTCAACCGTGGCCGGCGGTGTTTCAATCACTTGTCCGAATTCGTTGATCAATGCGCAAGTTTCCATGGCCATGTCCAACAATTCGAATTTCCGCCGATACCATTCAATGAGCGTAAATTCGGGCTGGTGTCTTTGCCCAAGTTCGCCGCCGCGAAAAACTGTTGCGATTTCATAAATGTCCGGGCTGCCGGCGGCTAGTAGTCGTTTCATTGCGTACTCCGGTGATGTCCGCAAGTACAGCGTTTCTTGGGGTGATTCGCGCAGGCCCGTGGCGATGTTTTCGATTTGCGGATCACTGACCCCGTGATGTAAGAGCACCGGTGTTTCAACCTCCAGGATGCCGCGCGTAGAAAAAAAATTCCGGGCAGTCCGAAGCATCTGGGCGCGAATGCGGAGGGCAGACCAGGATGCTTCCGGCTGCCAGTTCTGGCTCGTGCTAGTCACAGCAGTAGTTTGCCAACCGTTGTGCCCACTCTTACGGAATCTCCGGGCCGCAGGGTTTCGTCGAGTGTCGCCATTCTCGGTGGCAGCAGCAGGATAACCGTGGAGCCTAGGTTGAAATGCCCCATTTCGTCGCCGCGCGCCAGCGCGGTCGCGGCCATCCCGTGATAGCGCCAGGATCGACCGCGGCGGGGTTTAAGGGGTAATACCTCACCAGCCCAAACCGTGCTGATGCTGGCCACGTTGAGCGCACCGACCATGACCAGGGCGAATTGTCCCCAGGAGGCCGTAATCTGGCAGCTGATTCGCTCGTTGAGCACGAAGAGGCCCGGCAATGCTGCGGCGCTTGTCTTGTTAACGGCCCATCGTTTTCCGGGCGAATAGCGCATGGACATCACCTTGCCCGCCAGTGGTGCATGCACTCGATGGTAGTTATGCGGCGCGAGATAAACTGTGAGGAAGCTACCGCCAAAGTAAGTTTCGCTAGAGTCCGCATCGCCAAGCAACTCAGGCAGGCTGTAGTGGACACCCTTGGCTTGCATGAGTTGTTCACCATCGATGCGGCCCGCCGCCTGGATCCGTCCGTCGGCAGGGCAGACAATGACGCTCGGATCAGGGTCTTGCGGCCGGGCGTCATCGCGCAAGCGGCGCGTGAAAAAAGCATTAAAGCTGGAATAACTAGCGTGATCTGCTTCAGCGGCCTCGGTCATATCGACGGCATAGAGTCGTAGGAAACCACCGATCAGTGCGTTCTTAATCCAAGGTGTTTCTTGCCGGCTCAACCAGTGGATGAATCTTCCCAGCAGAAAAGCCGGTAGCAAGCGTTGAAACAAAATGTAAATTTTTGCCATGGGGTAGAGGGTCTGCGGATAGGCGCGCGTTGGCTTTCATGCAATGCGCGGCAATAATGCCGCCTCCTTGGGGCTAATAATAGGTTCGCATGACTGCCGTGGTTCCAGCCGACGCCAGCATTGGCGCGCAAATCGAGGCCTGTGCTCAGCGATTGCTTCAGGCCGGGGTCTACTTTGGTCACGGTACCGACAATGCCGTTGACGAGGCGGCCGCCCTGGTGCTGCATGCGGCCGGCCTGCGGTATGCCGATGCCGATGTATACGCTCAAGCTCTTGGTATTCCGGCCAAACAGCGCCTGGAAGATTATCTCCAGCAACGAATTGAGCTGCGGCGGCCAACGCCGTACATCACCGGCGAGGCATGGTTTGGGGGCCTGCGTTTCGCGGTGGACGATCGCGTGCTCATCCCGCGCTCGCCTTTTGCTGAGCTGATTGGGGCTGGCTTTGCACCTTGGCTAAGACCGGGTCCTGTCGAGAGAATCTTGGAAGTGGGCACAGGTTGCGGCTGCATGGCCATCGCCGCCGCCTATGTGTTTCCTGAATCTCATGTGCTGGCGACGGATTTGTCGCCGGGCGCAATGGCCGTGGCCGCGGAAAATCGCCAGGTTCATGGTCTGGAACAGCGTCTTAGCTTGGTTCAGGCCGATCTCTTATCAGGGATAACTGGGCCATTTGATGTGATCATGAGCAATCCACCCTATGTGGCCGAGCTTGAGCGCGAACGGCTACCGCCGGAGTATGCGCATGAGCCCGTCCAGGCCCTATTCACTGGCGACGACGGTCTGGAATCGCCTAAGCGTATACTGCAAGATGCGGCAAGGCTTCTGGCGGATGATGGCTTGTTGCTGCTCGAAGTCGGCGCGGGATGGCCGGCGCTGGAAGCCGAGTTCCCAAGTTTACCCTTTGTCTGGCCGGAGCTGCTGGCCGGCGGCGAGGGGATCGCGGTGGTTTATGCGGATGACTTGCGTCGACACGGCGGTAATACCTCTTAGAATTTACATGATTTAAATTTTTTAATTAATTGATTTTATGTCTGGAAATACCATAGGCAAATTGTTCACGGTCACCAGCTTTGGCGAGAGCCATGGGCCAGCACTGGGTTGCATCGTAGATGGCTGCCCGCCGGGATTGGCCTTGAGCGAGGCGGATATTCAACCTGATTTGGACCGACGACGACCCGGCACTTCACGGCATACCACTCAGCGCCGCGAACCCGATACCGTGCGAATTTTGTCCGGCGTGTTCGAAGGAAAGACCACCGGAACACCTATCGGAATGATGGTTGAAAACCTCGATCAGCGCAGTCGCGACTACAGCAAGATCAAAGATCTGTTCCGGCCTGGGCACGCTGATTACAGCTATCAACAAAAGTACGGTAGCCGGGATTATCGAGGTGGTGGGCGGTCGTCTGCCCGTGAAACCGTCATGCGCGTTGCCGCGGGCGCGGTGGCCAAGAAATACATGCTCACAAGGCTGGGCCTGGAGGTCCATGGATGGCTGCGCCAGTTGGGTTCCATCGTGCTCGATTGCCCGGATTTGGCGGCGGCCAATGACAACCCATTTTTCTGCGCCGATCCTGAACGTGTACCTGAGTTGGAGGCCTATATGGATGCCCTGCGTAAGGAGGGCAATTCAGTCGGGGCGCGTATCAATGTGCAGGCCAACGGTATGCCGGTGGGATTGGGTGAGCCCGTCTTTGACCGGCTTGAAGCCGATATTGGTCATGCCATGCTTAGTATAGGTGCAGTGAAGGCGGTGGATATTGGCGCTGGCTTTGAGGCGGTTGCGCAAAAGGGCACGGAACACCGTGATGAAATTACGCCCAATGGCTTTAGATCCAACTCAGCTGGCGGGACGCTGGGCGGCATTTCATCGGGCCAAGATTTACTGGTTAGTATCGGCTTGAAGCCTACCTCCAGTATCCGACTGCCAGCCGATACCATTGATGTCGACGGTCGCGCCGCTGAAATTTCCACCACGGGTCGCCACGATCCCTGCGTGGGTTTGCGCGCCACACCCATTGCTGAGGCCATGCTGGCCATTGTCCTCATGGATCATTATCTACGTCACCGGGCACAGAATGCTGACGTTGAATCCACCACGCCAATCGTGCCAGCCAGCACGGCTGATTAGGCTGCGGCCTCTAGGTCGAAGAGATATAAACTAATCAATATAGACATTTGAAAAATATTATTTTTTTAAATCAATATCATGAGTGATTCTTATAATGTCGCCATCGTGGGCGCAACGGGCTTGGTGGGAGAGCACCTGCTCGAAATTCTCGCCGAACGAGAATTTCCGGTGGGTGAATTGCACGCCTTGGCGAGCGAACGTTCCGCCGGTAGCACGGTGATGTTTGCCGGGCGTCCGGTGACGGTAAAGAACTTGGCGGAGTTTGATTTCTCCGGCGTGGACATCGGTTTATTTTCCGCGGGCGGTAGCATTTCGGCGGTGCATGCGCCGCGGGCCGGAAGTGCGGGCTGCATCGTCATCGACAATACCTCGCATTTTCGCACTGATCCGGATATCCCCCTGGTCGTTCCCGAGGTCAATGCGCACGCGATTTCGGGCTATCCGCCGCGTAATATCATTGCCAATCCAAACTGTTCCACGATTCAGATGATCGTGGCCTTAAAGCCCATTCATGAGGCTGTGGGTATCGACCGAATCAACGTGGCGACTTATCAGTCAGTCTCGGGGGCAGGGCGCAAGGCGGTAGAAACTTTGGCGGCTGAGACCGCGCAATTGCTCAACGGGCGGCCCCTTGACCAGGCTGCGGGACAAAAGCAGATTTCCTTCAATGCGTTGCCTCATATCGGCGATTTCCAGCAGAACGGGTATACCTTGGAAGAGATGAAAATGGTCTGGGAAACCCGCAGACTCCTGGAAGACGACAGCATCGTGGTGAATCCCACCACGGTGCGCATTCCGGTGTTCTATGGGCATTCGGAGGCTGTGCACGTTGAAACGCGCGACCAGATTAGTGCGGCGCAGGTTCGCGAGCTTTTGGCACAGGCGCCAGGCGTTGCGGTTATTGACGAGCATCGGCCCGGGGGCTATCCCACCGCGGTCACCGAAGCTGCGGGTCGTGACGAGGTGTTTGTGGGTCGAATTCGTGAGGATATTTCGCACCCACGGGGCATCAATCTGTGGGTCGTTTCGGACAATATCCGCAAAGGTGCGGCGCTCAATTCCGTGCAAATCGCGGAGGTTTTGGTGCGTGCACACATTTAGGCTATATTAGACATATTATTTCCGGCGGGTTGCGTGCCTTTCTTTGTGTGCTTTCAGGGGGCGCCGTACCGGAAAACTTAGGCACCGTTCGTTCGGGGATTTGTCATGCCGCGAATTTTTTTCGTCGTAGTTTTGGTCGTTCTTGCCCACTTGCCTGCAGCTCTGCTGGCCCTCGGCTTGGGCGAAATTAACTCTAGATCGGCCCTCAATCAGCCGTTCTTAGCCGAAATCCCGATTATTGTCGGCTCCGGCGATGACCTGAGCCAGCTGCGGGTGAATTTGGCATCGCGGGACACCTTTGAGCGCTACGGCCTGATTCAGCCCAATTTCATGACCGGTTTCGAATTTCGCGTGATGGGCGCGCCGAACCGTCCGGTTGTGCGTGTCAGCTCGCAGGTGCCGGTGACCGAACCCTTTGTCACCATGCTCCTGGAGGTCAGCTGGCCGCAGGGCCGATTGCTGCGCGAGTACACGGTACTGCTGGATCCCCCGGTCTTTGAATCCGCCGTGCCTGCCGCGAGTTCGCCGTCGACGGCAGCGCCGGCCCCACGTCCGGTGGAACAGCCGGTTGTTCGACCGCAGCCCGCACCCGCGCCCGTTCCGGCGCCCGCGCCGCGTCCCGCGCCGGTGGCCACCGGTGGTAGCTACGGTCCCGTGGCCCGCAACGACACACTTTGGGGAATCGCTCAGCGGGTGCGTCCGGACGCTTCAGTCGATATGAATCAAATGATGCTGGCTATCTACCGGGCCAACCCGGAAGCCTTTGGCGGCAACATCAACAATCTCAGAGCCGGCGCCATTCTCCGTGTGCCGAGTAGCGATGAACTCTACGGCATTGGTCGCGGGGAGGCCTTGTCCGAAGTCCGGCGGCAGAACGAGTCTTGGCAGGGCAGTAGCGCTGCGGCAGCACCTCGTCTGCGTTTGGTCCCGCCGGGCGAAGACACTGAGCAGTCCGCCGATGGCTTGGCGGGCAGCAGCGGCAGCTCCCTGGCTGACCGGGCGGCGATTGAGTCCCTGGAGGCGGAGATCGCCGAGCGGGACCGCTTGCTGGAAATCAAGAATCAAGAGCTGGAAGAGCTGCAGCAGCAGCTCGCAGCCGTGGAGGATGAGGCTTTGGCGGGCGCGGAGCCGGATGCTGCGGAAGCCGCCGGCGATGTGGGTTCCCAGGCCGAGATGGAAGCGCCCGTCGACGATACGCTAATCGGCGGGGAGCCTGTCGAAAGTGCGCCGGAAGAGGAAGAACCAAGCGCTTTAATTGACGAAGTCGCACCCCAGGAAGGCATCGATAGCGAGGTCGAGCCAGGTATAGAGGCCGACGGTGAGGCGCAAATGGATTCCGGTCCCGCCGAGGTAACGGAGCCTCCCCCGGTCACCACGGTGTCACGGCCGGATGAGCCCTCTTTCATCGGCCAGCTACTGGGCAATTTTTGGTTTTGGTTGGCTTCGGCCGCCGCGCTTATCGCCGTGTTGATCTTTGCCCGCAGTCGTCGCAAGGATGAACCGACCGGGCGCTGGGAAAGCTTGGTGGACTCCGATGACATCGATTCCGAGTCGCGCGAAGCGACGGATCGGCTACGGACCTCGGCGAGCGGCCCCGAAGAAAGCTTTGTCGTTGAAGAAATTCCGCCCAGTGGTGGCGAAGAGGACGAAGTCGGCGGTTTGGTCAGTGCTGCGGGTTCCGACGACGGCGGTGATGCTGAACTGCCGCTGGAGCGAACCCTGAGCAGTGATACCGCGCTGAACCTCGACCAGTCCGATCCGATCGCCGAAGCTGAATTTCACATGGCCTATGGTCTTTATGATCAGGCTGCGGATTTGCTGACCGGTGCACTGGACGCGCAGCCGGAACGGCGCGAATTACGCCGCAAGCTATTGGATGTTTACTTCGTCTGGGAAAACAAAGGGGGTTTTACTAAAGAAGCCCAAGTTTTCCTAGATCATGTCGGTGCCGATGATCCGGAGTGGGGCAAGATTATCATCATGGGCAAACAGCTCTGTCCTGATGATGAGCTTTTCGCCGCGAGTGCCGCACCGGTGACTGGGGACGACGATTTGGATCTCAGCTTGTTCGATGCTGGCGCTGCCGATGACGGCGATGTCGATTTGCAACTCGGCGACGCGCCAGATGATGTCGACGTGGACTTGTCAGGAATCAAGGATGTGTCCGACGAAGATTTGCTCGACTTCGATCTTGGCGATGCGAAGGTCGAAGATGCTGATGACTCTCCAACCCGCAATCAGGACGATAGCGACACACCCACACAAGAGACCCCCACCATCGAGGCTGAAGGTACAGGGGGGGCGACGGTAGAAACGCCGACGATTGAGCGGCCGGGCAGTGCCAGTACGATGGAGACCCCGACAATCGAAGTGCCGGGTCCCGCAAGCACAATGGAAACACCCACCATCGAGTCCCCGGGTCCGGCGAGCACCATGGAAACGCCGACCATCGAGTCACCCGTCAGCGGCTTTGGCGAGGAACAAGTCGCGACTAGCGATACCGCTTCGTTGGAGCTAGATGAATTGGGCTTGGACATGTCCGCTTTTGAGGATGAAAGCAGCAACGAGGATGTGCCGGCCATTAGCGATGACGATGCAACCTTGCTGGCCCAAGATCTCGATGACGACAACTTGCTTAGCGACTTTGAACCGGGGCTTGATCCCACGGCTGAAGTGCCGTCCTTGGGTCTAGGCGAGGAGGCGGGCGATGGGCTAGACGATCTGATAGACGCCGACTCGACTGCGGAAATGAAAACCGTCGAAGGGCCTGGCCCCGAATTTGATGCCTTGCTGAGTGGTGATGATGGCGACCAAGTCGGGGGCGATACGCTGGAGCAGCCGGAGGTAGCCGAGTCTACGGCTGAGCAGCCCGCGCTGGACGCCGACGACGCTGGCGAACTCGCGGATGAGCAGGCACCAACGACCACCATGGGTATCCTGGAAGGGCGGCCCGAAGGTCCGACTATGACGGAAGTCGGTACAAAGTTGGATTTGGCGCGCGCCTATATCGACATGGGTGATCCCGACGGGGCTCGCAGCATCCTGGGCGAAGTGATTGAAGAAGGCGACGGTGCTCAGCGCCAAGAGGCGCAACAGTTGATTGACGATATCGGTAGCTAGCTGCTGAACAACAACGATTTCTTACTAGGCTGATTCAGTCGACTTAGGCTAACCAAGCTTTGAAGCACGATTTTGGCGCCTCGCGAGGGCCAAAAACCAACCGCCTAGCCCTCGGTATTGAATACGACGGTACAGGGTATTGTGGCTGGCAAACCCAGCCCGACGCGCCAAATATCCAAGACACATTGAACGCCGCATTGTCCGTGGTGGCTTGCGAATCCATCAGTAGCATTGCAGCGGGACGAACGGACTCGGGGGTTCACGCCTCCGGGCAGGTTGCGCATTTTGATACAACCGCGGATCGGCCGTCCCAGGCCTGGACCTTTGGGGTCAATAGCAATCTGCCCGACGATATTTGCGTGCTCTGGGCGCGCTCGGTTTCTGAGGATTTTCACGCGCGCTATTCGGCCACGGCGCGCGCGTACCGCTATGTCATCCTGAATCGATCTCTACGCTCAGCCCTCTGGCGGCACCGTTGCTGGTGGGTTCGTCAAAGTCTCGATGTTGATGCCATGCGCCGTGCTGCTAGCTATTTGCTAGGCACACATGATTTTTCCGCGTTTCGGGCGGCCGCCTGTCAAGCCAAATCGCCGGTTAGAACGATTCGTAGCCTGTCCGTCATTCAAACCCGACAAACTATTACCGTCAAATGTGAAGCGAACGCATTTCTGCATCACATGGTACGCAATATTGTGGGATCTTTGGTTCATGTGGGCCGCGGTGAAGAACCCGCGGCCTGGATAAGAGATGTACTTGCTGCGCGTGATCGCCGCGTGTCGGGCATGACCGCCCCAGCCCAGGGGCTTGAATTGATCGGCGTGCGCTACCCGGCAAGCTTTGACATTCCCGTGCGCCAGGCGACGAGTCAGTCGTCAGATGAATAAGTAACTCAGCTTGTTTATCATGCCTTAGCAATGAACTGGTTCGACAAAATCATGCCCTCGCGCATCAAGACCGAACGGCGCACCCGGTCCGTGCCTGAAGGTCTTTGGATTAAGTGTAAGCAATGCGGGGCGCAGCTTTACCGGGCTGAGGTGGAACGCAATCTTTCGGTTTGTCCTAAGTGCAGCTATCACATTCGTATATCGGCGCGAGAACGTCTCGAAATGTTTCTTGACGAGGACAGTGGTCGCGAGATAGCCGCGCAGCTTTCACCCGAGGACCCATTAAAATTTCGGGACAGCAAGAAGTACCGCGATCGTATCGTGCAGGCGCAGAAAGCGACTGGCGAGCGGGATGCTCTTGTTGCCATGACCGGCCTATTGAAAACCATGCCTGTGGTGGCCTGCGCATTCGAGTTCGGCTTTATGGGCGGCTCCATGGGCTCGGTCGTTGGCGAAAAATTTTGCCGGGCTGCCCGATTCTCCACTGAGAATTCCTTGCCATTGATTAGTTTCTCCGCCAGCGGCGGAGCGCGTATGCAGGAGGCGCTGTTTTCTTTAATGCAAATGGGTAAGACGAGTGCTGCTTTGGCGGAACTGGCGGAGCGCGGCATTCCGTTTATTTCGGTATTGACGGATCCCACTACGGGCGGTGTATCCGCCAGTCTGGCCATGCTCGGCGATATCAATATCGCGGAGCCCAACGCCCTGATCGGATTTGCGGGCCCGCGTGTGATTGAACAAACCGTGCGTGAAACATTGCCGGAAGGTTTCCAGCGCAGTGAGTTTCTGTTGAGCCACGGTGCCTTGGACATGATTGTAGATCGCCGGGAACTGCGCAATGAAATCGCCAGCTTAATCGCTAAGCTGACGACTCAAGAGCAACCCACAGACTAGCCGCTAGTCCCAGGCTGTGCATCGATAAGGCGGAATTATTTGGCGATACGGTCTCGGAGCTTAGCTGACTGGTTGCGCTGGCAAGAGTCTTTGCACTCCGCATCCATCGAGCTTGGTCTGGATCGGTGTGCTCAGGTAGCCGCAAGATTAGATTTGCAGCCCCCGACTGGCCGAGTTTTTACCGTGGCTGGAACCAATGGTAAGGGTTCCACGGTTAGTTTCCTCGACGCGATTCTTCGCGGTGCTGGTTGCCAAACTGGTGTATACACCTCTCCACATCTAACGCGCTATACCGAACGGGTGCGCATTGCAGGCGAGGAAGTGAGCGAGCAGCAACTCGTCGCGGCCTTCCAGGACATTGAAGCTGCCCGTAAAGACATATCCTTAACTTATTTCGAGTACGGGACCCTGGCGGCGCTATTGCTATTTTCCCGGGCGAAGCTGGATGCCTGGATATTGGAAGTCGGCCTAGGCGGTCGCTTGGACGCGGTTAATATTGTGGATCCCGACGTCGCTGTCATCACGACCGTGGATTTGGATCACCAGGCTTGGCTTGGCGCCGATCTTGAGTCGATTGCGGCGGAGAAGGCGGGAATTATGCGCGCTGGTCGGCCGGCGCTGTATGGGGACGTGTCGGTGCCTGCCGCCATTCGTAACACTGCCGCTAAGCTTGGCACGCCGCTGTTTGTGAGTGGTGAGGATTTTGACGTCACAAGGCGAGAGCAGAACTGGACGTGGCATGGCCGATCACTGGTTTTCACTGGCCTGCCATTGCCGCCCATCGGCGATACGGTTCAATTGCGCAACGCGAGCTTGGCTTTGGCGGCCGTGGAGGCTGCCGATGAGCAACTGCTGTCAGCGGCGGCGATTGGTCAAGCGCTGCAGACGCCGCCGCCACCCGGGCGCTTTCAGCGTGTTGCTGGCTCGCCCGAGTGGGTGCTTGATGTGGCTCATAACCCCCAGGCGGCTAGAGTCTTAGCCTCCCGATGTTCGCGCCTGCAAAGTGCTGTGGAGACCAGTGTCGTGTTTGGGATGCTGGCGGATAAGTCGCTGGATGGTGTCGTTGATGCCCTGATGCGCATTGCGCCGGCGCGCTGGATCTATTGTGAACCACAGGACGACCGCGCCTTGGCCGGCGCGAAGGCAGCGAACCATTTGCGCGCCAAGAATCTCGGCGAAGTCCTTGTCCATGAGGGCCCGGTTAGCGGTGCTCTCGACAAGGCGCGACGGGCAAGCTTGGCGCATGGGCGAATTGTGGTGACGGGATCTTTCGGTGTCGTAGGTCCCGCCATGGAATGGCTTGGTCTATACTGAGAAGCACGGGTTTTGGGGTTGGGTATGGATCGGCAATTGTTGGAGCGCATGATTGGCGCTGCTGTGCTGATCGTTTTTTTGATCGTGGTGGTTCCCGCGGTTCTTGATAGTCCCGGCGACATCCAGCCGTCGGCGCCTGTCGCGGTAGAAGACAGCGATTCCATGCGGCAAGTCACTATTCGCCCCATGGCAGAGGCGGATACACCGCCCCTGGCCAAAGTGCGCGATCCCGTTGATGACCAGCAAACTGCCCAGGGTAGTCCGAAGCCGCCGGCGAAGGTGGAATCTCCGGTAAACTCCAGTGGTCCGGAAGCGACCGCCAAGCCGCCGAGTCCCGCCGTGGTAAAACCGCCGGCCACACCTAAGCCAAAGCCGATTCCGGCCGAGCCAAAGCCAGCGCCGGCCCCTGCGGCCGCGCCGGGTTGGATTGTGCAATTGGGAAGCTTCGCCAATCAAAAAAACGCGCAGGCCTTGGCGGAAAAATTGCGCGATGCCGGTTTCCAGGGGTATTTATTGCCGCTGCAGCGTGACGGCAAGACCCTGTTTCGCGTCAGGGTGGGTCCAGCCAGTGAGGCAAGATCCGGCGCGGAAAAATTAGCTGCCCGACTGCGTACTGCCGGTCACGCGGGCAGTATTATGCGACAAGAACCTTAATTTTACGTGGGTAGTCTTAAGTGATTTGGATTGACTACGCTTTGATCGCGGTGCTGATCATCTCGGCCATTGTGGGCGCTTATCGCGGCTTTTTTCGGGAAGCGCTGTCGCTGGGCATTTGGGTCATCGCGCTTTGGTGTGCTTGGCAGTTCGATTTCGTCGCCGCGGCTCGCCTTGAGCCTTGGATCGAGGATCCTGTCTTACGTCTCTGGGCGGCTCGCTTGGCAATTTTGGTCGCGATCTTGTTTTCCGGCGCCATCGTGTCGATTGCGATCACGGCATTGCTTGATCGTTCTGGCTTAACGGGCACCGACCGATCCCTCGGCGTGCTATTTGGTCTTGGTCGCGGCGGCATAATCGCGGGCCTGGTGGTCATTGCCTTGCAATTTGGTGGTTTCAATGAAGCGCCTTGGTGGGAGGAATCGAAACTGCTACCGTATGCATCGCCCATTGCCGACAAACTGCGGGCTGCCGCTGCCGAAGGAATAGATAAGCTTAACGAAAATGAGCCGCAGCCTTAATGCGGACTGAGGTCCCAGGTTGAATCTGGGTAGGAGACACTAGCTTGTGCGGAATTGTCGGAATCGTTAGCCACGGGCCTGTTAATCAGGCTATGTACGATGCCTTGACGGTGCTTCAGCATCGCGGCCAAGATGCCGCGGGTATCGCCATGGATGACCAGGGCAGCTTGTGTACCCGCAAGGGCAACGGCTTGGTTCGCGACGTTTTTCAACAGCATCATATGGTGCGCTTGCGCGGTTCGACGGGTATCGGCCATGTACGTTATCCAACGGCGGGCTGGTCGAGTTCCGCGGAGTCACAGCCCTTCTATGTGAATTCACCCTACGGCATTTGCTTGGCGCACAACGGCAACCTGACCAATGCCGAGGAACTCAAGCATAGTTTAATTCACGAAGACCGGCGGCACTTGAATACCGGCTCGGACACCGAGGCATTGCTGAATGTGTTTGCCGACGAATTACAGCGGCAAGATCGTGGGGCCCTGACGCCTGAAGCGATCTTTGCGGCGGTGGCCGGTGTCAACGCGCGATGCCGCGGCGGCTATGCCGTGGTAGCGATGATAATCGGTCACGGTATCGTCGCGTTTCGTGATCCCCATGGCATTCGCCCGGTGGTTTTGGGTAGGCGAGATACTCCCGAGGGCCCTGAGCACATGGTCGCGTCTGAGAGCGTTGCCTTGGACGCCCTGGGTTTCGAAGTGCTTCGTGACATCATGCCCGGCGAAGCGGTTTATATTCGCAACGACGGTGAGTTGTTCAGCGGGCAGTGTGGTGAGCGCAGATGTTATACGCCCTGCGTATTTGAGTTTGTCTATTTTGCTAGGCCGGATTCGATTATTGATCGTATTTCTGTTTACAAGGCTCGTCTGCGAATGGGCGAGGCGCTGGCGTCCAAGATTCTTGCGCAGCGGCCACATCATGATATTGATGTGGTTATACCTATCCCAGACTCTAGTCGCACCAGCGCGCTCGAGGTTGCGCATCGCCTGGGCGTTAAGTACCGCGAAGGTTTTGTTAAGAATCGCTATATCGGCCGGACGTTCATCATGCCGGGCCAAGAAATGCGCAAAAAGTCTGTGCGCAGCAAGCTGAATGCCATTGATTTGGAGTTTCGGGGTAAAGCCGTGCTGCTGGTGGATGATTCCATCGTGCGCGGTACCACGTCTCGGCAAATTATTGAAATGGCCCGCGAGGCAGGCGCGCGGAAAGTCTATTTCGCCTCGGCGGCACCGCCTGTTCGATATCCGAATGTTTACGGCATCGATATGCCCGTCGCCAAGGAACTTGTCGCGGCTGGCCGAAGCGAGGAAGAGATCAACAAGCTGATCGGTGCTGATTGGTTGATTTACCAAGACCTCGAGGATCTTCTCGCCGCGGTACGCTACGATAATGGTGACATAGACGACTTCGATGCTTCCTGTTTTTCGGGTGAGTATGTCACGGGCGATGTTACCGCGGACTATCTGGAGCAGTTACAGACAGCGCGGTCGGACAAAGCAAAGACAGCGCGGGAATTATTGCGCAGGCGATTAGAAGGCGACGCCGATGCGGAAGATCATGAAGATGACGGCCGCCAGCATCGCGCTGGTGCAGCCTGATGCTTGGGCAAGCTAATTGGATCGCTTATGACTAGCTCTGCGAGCCCAAAGATACTCGTGATTGACGACTCGGCTGAATATCGCGCATTGGTTGGTCATCACATTACCAGTCATTGGCCCGCCGCCAAGGTTCTCGAATTCGATTCGCTGTCCTCAGGCCGATTGCCCGAGGGTTTTTCAGGCGCGGGTAATGACTTGATCATACTGGGGCACCCGGCCGCCGAGTTAGATTCCTTAGAGTGGTTGCGCCAGTTCAGCAAGATTCCCCAATTTCCGCCAGTCATGGTGATGGGGACGGGGGAGGAACGCCATATCATTGAAGCCATACGCCTGGGCGCGGCAGAGTATCTGTCCAAAGGCAGACTAAACCATGCAAACTTAATCGAATTGGTTTCCGCGGTACTCGGTACTGAGAATAAGAGTCCTCAGCGGTTTCAAGATTCTGAACTGCCGACGCTCAAGGGCTACACCATTGAGTCCCTGATATCGCGCAATGATGTGTCTGCCGTTTATCTCGGCCGCGAAGAAGCTATGGGGCGCCAGACGGTTCTTAAGCTATTGCGGCAAATGCCGGATTCCGGTAGCGAGGTCGCCTTCGATCGTTTTTTGCGTGAGTACGAACTGATCGCCAAGCTTGATCATCCAAATATTGTGGCTATTTACGATCTAGGGGTCGCGGATGATCACGCTTATATTGCTATGGAATATTGTGGTGAGGGTACGCTCAAGCGTCGTATTACTGCCGGCTTGGATGAGGTAACGGCCTGCCGGTACATTGGCCAGATGGCGGAAGCCTTGGGTGAACTGCATCGCGTTGGCATCATGCATCGCGACCTGAAACCAACCAATGTGATGTTTAGAGCCGACGGTAGTTTAGTGCTCATTGATTTCGGGCTGGCGCGCGAAGCGCAACTGTTGTCTGAAATTACCGGGACGGGCGAAATATTTGGTACGCCTTATTACATGAGTCCCGAACAAGGTCACGGTGCAGCCGTTGATCAACGCAGCGATATCTACAGTTTGGGAATAATTTTCTTTGAGATGTTAACAGGTAAGAAACCCTACGAAGCCGATACGGCCATGGCGATGATTATCCAACATCGCCAAGCGCCGATACCGCGGTTACCAAATGCCCTTGCCAAGTACCAGGCTCTCATTGATCGTATGTTAGCCAAAGATCCACATGCGCGTTTCCAATCAGCCAGCGAGGTATTTGAGGCGGTGAAGGATTTTAGCAATGATAAGGCATCGGCGGCTCAAGCGTAGTTCCAGCTTGTTAAATCGGGTCCAGTTTCTGTCCAGCTGAGGACGCTGCCCTGTTCGTACCAGTCCCCTAAAACTATTCTTTTCGCGCCCCGACCATCAAGCTCAAACTCATGGATTCCGGGCCGGTGAGTGTGGCCGTGAATGAGTAGCCGTGAGTTATTTTCCCGCATGGCCTCGCGGACCGCGGCAGGATTTACGTCAAGGATTTCCATGGGTTTGTCGTCGACCGCAGCCAAGCTTTGCGACCTTATTTGTTGTCCGATTCGCCTACGGATAGCCAGGGGTAGGGCGCGAAATATCGATTGGAGAAAGGGCATGCGCAGGTATCGGCGCATTTGCTGATAGCCTTCATCATCGGTGCAAAGTTCATCGCCATGCATTAGCAAGGCCCGTTCGCCGAACAGGTCGATTACGCGGGTTGGTGTCTGGATAACTACGCCCGTGGCGTTTGTGAAATCCCTGCCCAGCATAAAATCCCGATTGCCATGGGTCAGCCAGCAGCGACCGCCGCCACTGACATAGGCTAGTAGCGCTTCATTGACTTCTTTCTGTAAGTGGTCCGCGGGGTCTGGGCCTACGGATATCTCGAAGAGATCGCCGAGAATGTACAGCGCATCAGCAGCCTTTGCCCGGCTGTCCAGGAATTTGAAAAATGCCCGGGTAGCATTGGGTCTTGTCGCATCCAGATGCAGATCTGAGATGAACAGTATTTCATTCATTACTGCCGTCGTTTAGCAGGACCGCGCGTTCGATTATTACCGGTGCCGCTGGCAGGTTTTGAAACTGGTCTTTTGGGCTGGTCGGTCGATAGCCGATATCGTCAACCACGGCGCTGCCTTCAACGATTTCGCCGAATACCGCGTATCCCCAACGCGTGGGTTTAGGATCGAGTTCTAGGTTATCAGCTAGGTTTATATAGAACTGCGAGTCTGCCGTGTGCGGGTCACCTGTTCGGGCCATGGCAACTGTCAATCGACGATTGCTGAGCCCATTGCCCGATTCGTTGGGAACGGGATCGCGGGTCGGTTTTGCTTCCAGCTTGGCGGTGTAGCCGCCGCCCTGAATGACAAATCCGCCCACCACTCGATGAAATATTGTGCCGGTATAGAAATCATCTTTCACGTACTGCAAGAAATTCGCGGCCGTGAGCGGTGCGCGCGTCTCGTCTAATTGGACTATGAAATCACCTGCGGTGGTTTCGAACTTGACTCTTTTAGCATCGGCTAATGCCGTCGGACTCATCGTCAAAATCAGTAAGTATCCGATTAAGCCATAGAAATAGGAACGCATGCTCGTGTCTCCTTAGCAGTCACTGCCCATGAGTGGTTTTTATCATGGATTCATTCGCGCGTGTGTTCTTCAGCCGCCGCCAGCGTATTTTTCAGCAACATCGCAACGGTCATGGGGCCAACACCGCCTGGCACCGGGGTAATCCATGCCGCACGTGCCGAGGCTGCTTGAAATTCAACATCGCCCACGAGCTTGCCATCGGCCTGGCGGTTGATTCCTATGTCAATAACCACAGCCCCTGGTCTTACCCACGCGCCGGGAATGAGTTCGGGTTTACCCACGGCGACGATGAGAATTTCTGCTTCACTGACGTGTTTTTGCAAATTTTTGGTGAAACGATGGCAGATGGTGACGGTGGAGCCAGCAATTAGCAGTTCCAAGGCGAGCGGGCGACCGACATGATTGGAAGCCCCGACCACCACGACGTGTTTGGCTTTGGCGTCGACGCCGATGCGTTCCAACAAGGTCATCACGCCGAAGGGCGTACAGGGCCTAAGGGCGGGAATTCTTTGGGCGAGCCGCCCCACTGTATAGGGGTGGAAGCCATCAACATCTTTGCCGGGGTGGATCGTCTCTATAACCTTGGTTTCACTGATTTGTTCTGGTAGTGGCAACTGTACCAATATGCCGTCGATGCGCTTGTCTGCATTGAATGCTTCAATTAGCGCCAGCAGTTCGGCTTGCGTGGTCGTATCCGGCAAATCGCGGGCAATAGAAATGACACCGGCTTCATCACAGGCCAGGCGTTTGTTGCGCACATAGATTTTCGACGCTGAATCTTCGCCGACTAGAATCACGGCCAGGCCCGGTGCTCGGTATCCCGCGGCTAATCGCTTTTCGATGGCTAGCCGAACTTCGTGGCGGATTTCCGCCGCAATGGCCTTCCCGTCAATGAGTTTTGCTGCCATTGCTGTCCGTGGCGCTCTATAAACAAGAGTTGCGCAACATACCAGAGCCTCCGCGACTAGCGAAGCCCTCTGGCACGGCTGTGCCGCATTGACTGCTTGTGATACCAGCCCTATTATCCAGCGCCGCAGCCATGGGGCGGCTATAATTCTCGGCGAATCAGCGGTGGGCCGAATGTCGGGGCATGGCGCAGTCTGGTAGCGCATCTGCTTTGGGAGCAGAGGGTCGGCGGTTCGAATCCGTCTGCCCCGACCACTTGCCTGCCCGGTGCGGTGATTCGCCGTGAGGATTGTGAGTGAAGAAGGCGCCCGTAGCTCAACTGGATAGAGCACCGGCCTTCTAAGCCGGGGGTTGCAGGTTCAAGTCCTGCCGGGCGCGCCACTCCCGGTTTGGCGATCGGTGATAGAAGATCAGTGGTGGGTGTAGCTCAGTTGGTAGAGCCCCGGATTGTGATTCCGGTCGTCGTGGGTTCGAGTCCCATCATCCACCCCAGTTTTCGCACAGCTAGCCAAAGACTACTGGCGGATAAAGTGAAGCATGGGCCGTTAGCTCAATTGGCAGAGCAGTGGACTCTTAATCCATTGGTTGTAGGTTCGATTCCTACACGGCCCACCATTTCCAGGCGGTCCTAGCTGGAGACTAGGCCAGTGATTTTTGCTGTTATGCGGGGATCATCGATGTGCCCGCCGGCGGGGCCATTCCCGCCACTGGATGTCGGGCTCAGAGTTCCTTATGTGCAGAGATGATGTTCTTTGTAGAAAAATTTCATAATTATTTGTTTTAATTATGATAAATTTCTAACTATGACGGAGGCTTATTTCCCTGGGGGTGAGGAAATCAAGGCGGCGGGAAATTGCAAAATAACGCGGCTGGGGGATCGGGCTCGGCTATAATTCACCGGGTTTTTCTGCATGGGCGAAAGTGGCGGAATTGGTAGACGCGCAGGATTTAGGATTCTGTGGGGTAACCCGTGAGAGTTCGAGTCTCTCCTTTCGCACCAATTTGGCGGCGCGAGCTGATGGTCTAAGGGCTCTTGGCTGGCGCCTGGAGTAAAAAGAACTATAACCATATGAATAACATACAAGTTTCTGTCGAGACCCAGGAGGGTTTGCAGCGTCGCCTGAGGGTTCAGGTTCCGTCTGATCAGGTGGACGGAGAGATTAACGAGCGTCTGCGAAAGGTCGCGCAGACGACGCGCATCAAGGGTTTTAGGCCCGGCAAAGTGCCGGCAAAAATTATTCGTGACCGCTACGGCGCCCAGGTTCGTCAAGAGGTGGTTCAAGATATTTTGCAGTCGAGTTTTTCGGAGGCCATTACTCAAGAGAGCCTTCGCCCGGCGGGCGGACCACGAATTGAGCCCGAGTCTTTGGAAGAGGGTCAAGATTTGGCGTACACGGCCATTTTCGAGGTTTACCCGGAAGTCCAGCTGAGAAATCTGGATCATTTGAAGGTGGTTCGCCCCACGGTCGAAATTGGCTCCGCCGACGTCGACGCGATGATCGAAAACCTGCGTACGCAAAGATCCACTTGGCAGCCCGTCGATGAGCAGGCTGATGAGGGTCATCAAGTACGCATTGATTTCGAAGGCAGCCGCAAGGGCGCACCGCTCGAGGGAGGCAAGGGAGACGACGTGCCCATCGTCATTGGCGAGGGACAAATGCTGCCGGACTTTGAGGCGAATCTAAAGGGCTTAAAGGCGGGCGAAGAGAAAAGCTTCAAGCTGAAATTTCCCAAAGACTATCACGCGGAAGAACTCGCCGGTGAGAAAGTTAATTTCGTAGTGAAGGTGAAGGAAGTGTCGGCCCGGCAGCTACCAGAATTGGATGCTGACTTCATCAAAGCCTTTGGTATAGAGAGTGGATCGGAAGACGATTTTCGCGCTGACGTGCAACGCAATATGGAGCGCGAGGCCAGTGACCGGATTCGCGAACAACTCAAAGCTCAGGTAATGGATGGCCTGCTCGAGACCAATGAGATTCAGGTGCCCACGGTACTGATCGATGAAGAGGCTGGCGACCTGCAGAAGCGGGCCCAGGAGCAAATGGGCGAGCAGGCAGAGGGCAGCGCGCCGCCCCTCAGCTCATTTCATGGGCCGGCGGAGCGCCGGGTCAAACTGGGTTTGCTGGTCGGCGCTGTAATCAACGACTTTGAAGTTGCCGTTGATCGTGACCGCGTGGCTGAAAAAGTTGCGGAGATGTCTGCCCCCTATGACAACCCGGATGAAATTGCCAAGCTATACTTCCAAAACCCGCAGTTGTTGTCGCAGGTCGAGAATGTCGTCTTAGAGGAGCAGGTCGTTGATCTGCTGCTTGATAAAGCGACCGTTACGTCCAAAACCGCAAGCTTCGACGAAATATTGCAAGGATAAGCTGGCACCACAACTGGCTGGGCGGCTTGAATTTGAAGGAAATTGGAAAATGGATACTAAAGCGCTGAACCTAGTGCCAATGGTGGTCGAGCAAACGGCCAGGGGCGAGCGTTCTTACGATATCTACTCGCGTTTGCTGAAGGAGCGCGTGGTATTTGTCGTTGGCCCCGTGGAAGACCACATGGCGAATTTGGTGGTCGCCCAACTGCTATTTCTGGAGTCTGAGAATCCAAGTAAGGATATCCATTTGTACATCAATTCGCCTGGTGGTTCTGTCAGCGCCGGCCTGTCGATTTACGACACAATGCAATTTGTGCGTCCTGACATCAGCACGATTTGCGTTGGCCAGGCCGCCAGCATGGGCGCGGTGTTGTTGGCCGGCGGGGCGAAGGGGAAGCGGCACTGCCTGCCGCATTCGCGCATCATGATTCACCAGCCCATTGCCGGATTCCAGGGTCAAGCTTCGGATATCGATATTCACGCACGCGAGGTTTTGCAAACACGCGAGCGACTTAATCTGATTTTGTCGACTCATACGGGTCAGCCCATTGAACAGATCCAAAAGGATACGGATCGCGATAATTTCATGAGCGGTGACAGTGCCGTGGATTACGGGCTGATCGATAGCGTTTTGCAGCAACGCGAAGAATCACCCACGGAGTCGACTGAAGCGTGACACAGTTCACAGGCCAAAGGCGTGAACTGGTTTTTGCACCTGCGGGCGCTGCCATGCTATATACCGGCTTATTGGACTCGCTACGGCCGGGCTTAGATACGCTGCGGCAGGCAAAGGGAAAACATGGCTGACGATAGTCGAGGTAGAGGTGAAGACGGCAAACTGCTGTATTGCTCTTTCTGCGGCAAGAGTCAGCACGAAGTTCGTAAATTGATTGCTGGTCCCTCGGTTTTCATATGCGATGAGTGTGTCGAGCTGTGCAATGACATCATCCGCGAAGAACTTGAAGATCGCGGTGAGACTGGCGGCACCAAGCTACCCAAGCCGCATGAAATTAAAGAGGTCCTTGACGAGTATGTCATCGGGCAACAGCGGGCCAAGAAAGTACTATCCGTCGCGGTCTATAACCACTACAAGCGTTTAGAAGATCGTGGCGGGGACGGTGGCAAGGACGACATCGAACTCGCGAAGAGCAACATCTTACTAATTGGACCGACGGGTTGCGGCAAGACGCTGCTCGCAGAAACCTTGGCGCGATTGCTCAACGTACCTTTTACCATCGCCGACGCTACTACGCTTACCGAGGCGGGTTACGTTGGGGAAGACGTTGAGAACATCATTCAAAAGTTGCTGCAAAAATGCGACTACGATGTTGAAAAAGCGCAAACGGGAATTGTCTATATCGATGAAATCGATAAGATTTCTCGTAAGTCTGACAATCCTTCCATCACGCGGGACGTCTCCGGCGAAGGTGTCCAACAAGCTTTGTTGAAACTGATTGAGGGCACTATTGCCTCAGT
Organism: Gammaproteobacteria bacterium; assembly: GCA_965221985.1. Taxonomy (GTDB): domain Bacteria; phylum Pseudomonadota; class Gammaproteobacteria; order Steroidobacterales; genus J054. The sequence goes on along the minus strand of OZ244928.1, from coordinate 2,922,441 downwards.
TCCGCCCCAGGGAGGCCGCAAGCATCCTCAGCAAGAATTCTTGCAGGTGGATACCTCAAATATCTTATTTGTATGCGGTGGAGCATTCGCGGGCCTAGACCGGATTATCCGTAGCCGCTCGGAGCATAGCGGTATCGGTTTTGTCGCTGATGTAAAGAGTATCGATGATGTGGTGAACATCGGCGATTTATTGGCTGATGTTGAGCCTTCTGATCTTATCAAGTATGGCTTGATTCCCGAGTTTGTCGGCCGCTTGCCCGTGGTCGCCACGCTGGATGAACTCGATGAAGATGCGCTGGTACAAATATTGATTGAGCCGCGTAATGCCCTCACCAAGCAATATCGCAAGCTTTTCGACATGGAAGGCGTCGAGCTGGAGTTTCGCGAAGATGCCCTACGCGCTGTGGCCAAACGGGCGATGGAGCGTAAGACGGGTGCCCGCGGTCTGCGCACAATTCTTGAGAACGTTTTGCTGGACACCATGTACGATCTGCCTGCTTCGCCCACGGCCACTAAGGTGGTAGTGGACGCGGCGGTGGTATCTGGCGAAACTCGCCCCTACGTTATCTATGAGTCGGAAGATACCGCACCGTTGCTGACGGTTGACGAAGAGCGCTTGCCGACGGGCTCGGATAGCCCTTGATATGTGCAGGGATCACCCCAACTTCTACAGGGTGGTCACCGATTGTCCTTAATCCGCACACTGCCGATAGAATTTCCGGTATCTACTGTTTTTTTGAATACCTGCGATAGAGGTTAAAAGCCCATGAGTGATTCGAGTAGCGACGCCCGTCGAGCCGTACCGATTTTGCCGCTGCGGGATGTGGTTGTTTACCCACATATGGTTATTCCGCTTTTCGTGGGCCGAGAGAAATCAATTTTAGCCCTCGACGAGGCCATGGGCTCGGGCAAGGAAATTCTTCTCGTTGCCCAGAAGCAGGCTGACGTAGATGAACCCAGCCTGGATGATATCTATCGTATCGGTGCATTGGCGACGATACTGCAGCTACTCAAGTTGCCCGACGGAACAGTCAAAGTCCTCGTGGAGGGCGGCTCGCGAGCCCGGCTGCTGGAAACTCATGCAGGCGAGTATTTTGCTGCTGATATCGAACTCGTTGAAGAAGCAGATGACCTGGACAATCGAGAGGTCGATGTCCTGAAGCGATCGGTGATTTCGCAGTTTGAGAATTACATCAAGCTAAATAAAAAAGTACCGCCGGAAATTCTAACCTCTTTGACCGGTATCGATCAGCCCGGACGGCTAGCGGATACGGTTGCTGCTCACATGTCCTTGAAATTGGAGGAAAAGCAGAAGGTTCTGGAAATTCTGGAGGTTCGTCCGCGCCTGGAGCACGTGATGGGCCTCATCGATGGCGAAATCGATATGCTGCAGATCGAAAAACGCATACGCGGCCGCGTTAAGCAGCAGATGGAGAAGAGTCAGCGCGAGTATTACTTGAATGAGCAGATGAAAGCCATTCAAAAAGAACTGGGCGAAATGGATGATGCCCCTGGTGAACTGGCTGATCTAGAACAAAAGATCGCGGATGCAGGTATGCCAGCCGAAGCTCGCGAGAAAGCGACTTCCGAATTAGGCAAGTTGAAAATGATGTCACCCATGTCGGCCGAGGCGACCGTCGTGCGCAACTATATCGACTGGCTACTGAAGGCACCGTGGAAAAAACGTTCACGCATCAATAATGATTTGGAGCGCGCCGAGAAAGTTCTCGAGGCCGATCACTACGGTCTGGATAAAGTGAAAGAACGTATTCTTGAATACCTCGCCGTGCAACAGAGAGTGCGCAAATTGAAGGGCCCCATTCTTTGCTTGGTTGGCCCTCCCGGTGTTGGAAAAACATCGCTTGGCCAAAGTATTGCGCGTGCTACGAACCGTAAGTTTGTCCGCATGTCCCTGGGTGGCGTACGCGATGAAGCGGAGATTCGCGGTCATCGTCGCACTTATATCGGCTCAATGCCCGGGAAGATTGTACAAAACCTTTCCAAGGCAGGTACGCGCAACCCATTGTTCTTGTTGGATGAAGTGGACAAGATGTCCATGGATTTTCGCGGTGATCCGTCCTCCGCTCTACTGGAGGTTTTAGATCCGGAGCAAAACGCCGCATTTAACGATCATTATCTCGAAGTGGATTTCGATCTATCGGATGTCATGTTCGTGTGCACGGCTAACACGCTGAACATTCCACCGCCATTGCTCGATCGAATGGAAGTAATTCGAATTCCAGGCTACACAGAAGATGAGAAGCTGAAAATCGCCAAGCGATATCTTATCCCCAAGCAGGTTAAGGCGAACGGACTGGCGGAAAAGGAGATTCTCATTGCAGATTCAAGTGTTCGCGACATTATTCGCTACTACACGCGGGAGTCTGGCGTGAGGAATCTTGAGCGCGAAATTGCGAAAGTTTGTCGCAAAGTTGTGAAGAGTTTGTTGCTAAAACCACGCGATCACCAGACCCATGTCATACCTCGCGGGCTAGAAAAGTATTTGGGCGTGCGTCGTCATCGCTACGGATTGGCAGAGGAGAATGATCGCGTCGGCCAGGTCATTGGCTTGGCTTGGACTGAGGTCGGCGGCGAACTATTGACCATCGAAGCTGCCGTGGTGCCCGGTAAAGGCAAATTGATTCATACCGGCCAATTGGGCGAGGTGATGCAAGAGTCTATTCAGGCGGCTCTTACCGTGGTTCGAAGTCGCGCCCGGGTGCTAGGGGTCGATGAGGAATTTCATCAGCAATTGGACCTGCATGTGCACGTGCCGGAGGGCGCAACGCCAAAGGATGGACCGAGCGCAGGTGTGGGAATGTGCACCGCTTTAGTCTCCGCACTTACCGATATTCCGGTGCGTGCGGATGTGGCCATGACGGGAGAAATCACGCTGCGGGGCGAAGTTTTGCCGATTGGCGGACTAAAAGAAAAGCTGCTCGCGGCCCACCGTGGTGGAATTACAACGGCTCTTATTCCTTACGAGAACGAAAAGGATTTGGCCGAAATACCGAAGAACATCAAGGACAAGCTGAACATTGTTCCCGTGAGGTGGATAGACGAAGTCTTGGAGTTGTCGCTTCAGCACATGCCGGTTCCAAAATCATCCGCTGATCAAATCAGCAAAGATGAGCCAAAAGCGGAGTCTGATAGTCGGTCCAAGGGAGTGCGGCCGCACTGATGAATTTGCCGATTGGCTGGCGAGCCTATATTGACAGGCGTTTTTGGCCCTTGGTATAAGCTTTATAGTATTTGTTGTTTCGCGTCTGGCTTGATCTGTTTTCCCGGTAATCGGGTTTCCGAAAACAGTGTTCACGGGCACTTGATGAAAAACTTCAAATGCACTGCGGGAAGCTGCTGGCAATGCTTGCTAGTGGCAAAAGAGTTTTTAACATCTAACCAAAGGTAGATAGATGAATAAGGGTGATCTAATTGAAGTTGTTGCTGACAAGGCTGGTTTGTCGAAGGCTGATGCCGGCCGAGCTGTAGACGCGGTAGTCGGTGCTGTTACGAAGTCGTTGAAGAAGGGTAAGCAAGTATCCCTCGTTGGCTTTGGTACCTTCTCCGTTAAACGGCGCGCGGCGCGTCAGGGCCGTAACCCGCGCACGGGCGAAACCATTCAGATTAAGGCAAGCAATGTGCCCGGTTTCAAGGCTGGCAAAGCCTTAAAGGATGCCGTAAACTAGCGCGCCTTTTGACGCTGGGGCAGGGCAATGTCCTAGTGTCAGGTGGGTAGTCGGGTCGTCCCAAGCGGTTCTTGCGGGTAGTGTGTAGACGCTTTTCCACGCTGAATTTGGTACCCGCACTGGGTGCTTAGCTCAGCTGGGAGAGCGTCGCCCTTACAAGGCGAAGGTCGGGGGTTCGATCCCCTCAGCACCCACCATGATTTTCTGCGGAGTGGTAGTTCAGCTGGTTAGAATACCGGCCTGTCACGCCGGGGGTCGCGGGTTCGAGTCCCGTCCACTCCGCCACTCATGAACATTAATCGGTGTCGCTGTCTAGCGGCGCCGATTTTTTTTACTTGACCGTTATACAATATCGCGCTTAGCACAGTGCCGTTGGCGAGGGTTAATAAGCCTTGTCACTGCTAATCTAGTTTTCTTGGAGTTGTTATGCTGCAGACGATACGCGATCGCCTGAGTGGCTGGATCGCCGCGCTGGTGATTTTCATCATCGCCGTGGCTTTGGTTATTTCTTTCGGCAACATGAGTACTGATGTCGTCAGCGGTAACTTTGCCGCCAAAGTAAATGGGGAAGAGATTCCCATGTTCGAATTTCGTCGCGTCTACCAAGATCAGCTGCTGCGTCAGCAACAGGCAGCGCAGGGCGAACTATCATCCGAGCAACAAGAGCAAGTTAAGCGCAATGTGCTGGAGGGTATGGTTCAGGAACGCGCCGTGAGTCAGTACGTAAGTAAGCAAGGCTACCGAGTCAGCGACAAACGAGTGTCAGATTTCATTCGGGCACAGCCTGGCTTCCAGGTAGGTGGCGAATTCGCCCAGGAAGCCTACATCGCGAGTTTGTCCAATCTCGGTCAAACGCCGGATATCTTCGAAGAGCGGACGCGAAACCGGCTAGAAATCAATCAACTACAGGCTGGACTCATCGCCAGTTCGTTCTATACGCCAACTGAGTACCGCCGCTTTATTGAGTTGCAACAGGAACAGCGCAAAGCCACGCTACTGAGACTTTCACCTGTTGATTTCATGCCTGAAGTTCAAATTGATGCCGCGGCTATTGAGGTCTATTACCAACAGAATATTAGCCGCTACCAAACAGAGGAAAGTGTCGATCTGGAGTATGTGGAACTGCTACTTGGTGATATAGCTGCCACGGTTGTTGTCGATGACGAAGCCCTGGTCGAGTATTACGAGCGCAATTTAGACCAGTATTCGACGCCAGAAGAACGCCGTGCCCGGCATATTTTGATCGCCATCGACGAGGAGACCGACGAAACTGAGGCTGAAAAGACCGCCACTCGCTTAGCGGGTCGACTGTCCGACGGCGCGGATTTCGCGGAGCTGGCGCGAGAAAATTCCGCTGATACTGGTTCTGCGGCAGACGGTGGTGAGTTGGGTTGGGCTGCACCGGGTGCCTACGTCGAGCCGTTCGAGCTTGCATTGTTCGACCTTAAAGTTGGTGAAATATCGGAGCCCGTTCGTACTCAGTTTGGGTATCACTTGATTCAGCTTGAAGAAGTGCGCCCCGGCACCCAAAAATCCTTCACAGAGGTTCGTGACGAGTTGCTGGAGCAGTTGCAGCGGCAGGAGGCGGAAGATGCTTTTTATGAACAAGCGGAGCGACTGGACGACTTGGCGCTGGAGAATCCGGGCAGCTTGGCGCTGGTGGCGGAAAATACTGGATTGGTGCTGAAACAAGCCGCGGGCTTCACTCGCCGGGGTGGTGAGCCGTTTGGTTTCGATGCGGATCTAATCGCCGCCGTTTTTAGCCCGGCTGTACTCGAGGAGGGTGAAAACAGTCCCTTACTCGAAGTGGGCGATGATCGGGCTATCGTGCTTCGTGTGCTTGACCATAAACTGCCCGAGGCCCGACCCTTGGAGGCTGTGCGAGCCGTGATCGAGGGTGAGCTGCGCCTTCAGGCGGCATCGCAGATGGCCGTCGATAGGGGAGCGGCGGCGTTTGCACGGCTAGAGTCCGGTGAAGATTTTGCTCTCATCGCGAAAGAGCTGGATCAGCCCATCGAGACCGTAGGTCCGCTGGCACGGAACTCCGACGAACTGCCGCCCGACGTACTTGGCGCCGTGTTTCGCGCGCCGGCCGCTGTGGCCGGTTTTCGGGGGCTTCAGACCAGTGACGGCGGCTATGCAATTTACCGTCTGGACGAGGTTATCTCTGGAAAACCCGCATCAGTCCCGAGGGAACAACGGGATCAAGTTAAAATGCAGCTGGCGCAGCAAGCTGGCAATAAGGACTTTGGTGCTTTGTTGACTGATTTGCGCTCTTCCGCGGATCTGTTTGTTTCGCCAAATACCTTTGCAGAAGACACTGACTTTTGAACGGCGATCATTGAATCTTGAGCTATCTAGTCTCCAGGCTGAGCGGATCTTCGGCCAATGCGAAGTGTTAAAAGCTATGACGGCAGCCGGGCAGCTTCAATGCTCTCATTGCGCTCACGGATGAATAGACCGTCGGAACTCGTTGAAGCATTTGCCGGTCTTATTCCCACGCGGATTCAGGGCTTTCCGTCTCGTGCGTGGAATGCGGTGCGCGAAATTTTGAGATGCTACGGTCCGGTTGCTTGACTGCCGTGTATTCGTTCCAAGCCTCGGTGCACGTTACACTGGAAGTGACATGAGACGCCTCAAGCTCCATTGGCAAATCGCCATCGCAATAGTGCTCGCGACCCTAGTTGGGCAATTGGCCGGGGACACAGCCGCCATTGGTTCGGTGCTGTTGGTTGACGCCTTCGATTTCATCGGCACGCTATTTATTAACGCGCTGAAGATGTTGATCGTGCCCTTGATCACCTCTTCCATTATTGTCGGTGTCGCCGGCATCGGGTCCTCGGGCAACTTAGGCCGCCTAGGCGGCAAGACTCTATTTTTCTATGCCTTGACAACCTTGCTAGCCATACTGGTTGGCCTGTTCTTGGTTAACCTCGTACACCCCGGCTATGTAGACGGCGAGCCTGCCCGGGAGATTCTTGCTCTGGATACCCAGACCAGCGATATCGCCGAGCGAGTTGGCGATCGAGGGGCGGGGGACGTCGTTGATATATTTCTGCGGATGGTGCCGCCCAACGTCGTGAATGCGGCGGCCAATGGCGAGATGCTGGGAATGATCTTTTTCTGCTTGCTGTTTGGGTATTTCATGACCCGGCTGGATCACAGCATGGCGGAGCCATTGTTCCGGTTTTGGTCGGGTGTGTTTCAAGTCATGATGCGCATGACCGAGTGGGTGATGTTATTTGCGCCCATCGGTGTTTTTGGTTTGGTGGCAAAGGTTGTCGCGAAAACAGGATTTGGCGCCGCTGGTCCCTTACTCAGCTTTTCCTTGGTTGTAATTGGCGCTCTGTTCTTGCATGTCGTCGTAACTCTTTCCCTGCTGCTGCGCTTTGTGGGGAAAGTCAGTCCCTTATCGATGTTTCGGGCTATGGCGCCGGCGCTGCTTACGGCATTCTCGACCGCCTCATCATCCGCGACATTACCAGTCACCATGGAGTGCGTGGAAAACGATGTGGGCGTCTCGAATCGGCTCAGCAGTTTTGTGCTGCCCTTGGGCGCCACGGTAAACATGAACGGCACGGCCCTGTACGAGTGCATGGCGGCGATGTTCCTCGCACAAGCCTACGGCGTAGACCTTGGCATTGGCGTGCAGTTCTCAATTGTGGCAATTGCTTTGGTGACTTCCATTGGGGTTGCGGGTATTCCGTCGGCGTCCCTGGTGGCAATCGCAATCATTCTTGCTGCCGTGGGGTTGCCGGTTGAAGGCATCGGCGTCCTATTCGTCTTCGATCGAATACTGGATATGGCGAGGACCAGCGTCAATGTATTTGGCGATGCTTCTTGCGCCGTGATACTGGCTCGCTTGGATGGTGAAAAGCTGTCCCTTCAGCCCTCCTAGCCAACGGTTCTCAGGATCTGTGTCTACTGTAGACCCATGCCCATCATGTTGAATCCCGCATCGACATAAAGGATTTCGCCCGTAATTCCGCTGGCTAGGTCTGAGCACAAGAATGCGGCGGCGTTGCCCACCTCTTCAATGGTGACGTTTTTTTTGAGGGCCGCGGCGTTGGCCACATGGCCTAGCATGCTGCGAAAATCACCAACCCCAGAAGCTGCCAGGGTTTTGATCGGACCCGCCGATATCCCGTTGACACGCACACCGTCTCGGCCTAGGTCCGCTGCCATGAAGCGCACGTTCGCCTCCAAGCTCGCTTTCGCCGGTCCCATGATGTTGTAGTTGGGGATCGCCCGCACCGCCCCGAGATAGCTGAGGGTGAGTAGAGAACTGCCGGGCCTAAGTATGGGGCGTGCAGCCTTGGCCAAGGCCGGAAAGCTAAAGCTGCTGATGTCATGCGCAATTTGCGATCCTTCGCGTGTCACCGTATCCAGGTAACCGCCCTTGAGTTGCTCGCGCGGCGCAAAACCCACTGAGTGCACCAGGATGTCCAAGTGCTGCCAGTGCTTGCCGATATTCTCGAAAACCTTGGTAATATCGTCGTCCTGGGCAACGTCCATAGACTGGCAGGATTTGGCGCCTACCTCACTGGCCATTTCCTCCACCCGATCTCGCAGTTTCTCGCCTTGGTAGCTAAGGGCCAGTTCGGCTCCCTCACGCGCCATTGCCTGGGCTATTCCCCAGGCAATAGATCTACTGCTTGCAATGCCAGCAATAAGGGCAGTTTTCCCAGCCAGAAATCCCATAACAACTCCATGCGATGCCGCGATTCTGTAGATAGTTTACGCCCTGACAACAAGCGGGTATACGCCCCCACTTTATCGTCGGCCGAGGTTCGGTATCATTGTTCCTAATGTACTTAGTAATGCCGCAAGTCTCTGCCCAAAATCCCTTGGTCGATTGGCTGGAAAGTCCGCCGGGGCGTAGCCTGTTCGAGGCGGAAGCGGTCGCGTTAAGGTCCGCCCTTGACAGCGTGTTCGGCGATGAGCTGCTGCAAATTGGCGGCTGGGGTGCGGAAGTCTATGTGGGGTTCGCGCGAACCAGGCGCCAGGCTGTGCTAGCTGATAGCCTGGCACCTGGGGTCCGTATTTTATGCCACCTCGATGATTTAGCCATCGCGAGTGACTCCATCGATGTTGTGGTCATGTCACATTGTCTGGAGACAAGCGAAAATCCGCATGCTCTGCTACGCGAGGTTGACCGGATACTCCGGCCCGGCGGTCACGTCATTTGTCTGAGCTTCAATCCCCGTGGGCTGTGGGGTCTGCGTCACTATTTGGCACGCAAACACTACCCGCCGGGCGTACAGCGGCTAATTGCCGAGGTTCGATTGCGGGACTGGCTGAGCCTGTTGAACTTCGCGATCTTGGATTCTAGAAAGTATCATTTTCAGTTGCCTATTAGTTCCGCCGGCAGCCGCGAAGCCGCTGTATCCAAGGGGGACCCGGACGAAAGCGATATCCTCCGGTCGAGCATTTGGCAATCCAGTTGGCGCCGGATTCAAGCGTGGCCGCCCTTTGCGGCCTGCTATCTGCTGGTGGCGCGAAAGGAAGTTTATACCGTCACGCCTTTGCGCCCGGCGAACCGTCGGCCCACGCGCCTGGTGGGCAGCTTGGTGAACCCAACGACGCGTAATGCCGCATGAAGACTGTGGAAATATATACGGACGGGGCCTGCCGAGGTAATCCCGGTCCCGGCGGTTGGGGTGTTCTCATGCGGTATAGTGGCCGCAGTAAGGAGATTTTCGGCGGTAGTCTGCAAACGACGAACAACCGCATGGAGCTAACGGCGGCCATCGAGGCTTTGCGCGCTCTGCGGCGACCGTGTGAGGTAGTGCTCTATACCGACTCGCAGTATCTGCGGCGAGGAATTACGCAGTGGATGTCCGATTGGCGAAAACGTGGCTGGCGAACAGCCAGCCGAAAACCCGTTAAGAACGAGGATTTGTGGCGCTCACTCGATGAACTGTCATCTCGCCACGAAATCGATTGGCGTTGGGTCAAGGGTCATGCCGGTGATGCGGGGAATGAGCGGGCCGATGAATTAGCCAATGCGGGGCTGGAGGCCGAATTGGCGGCCCATGGAGCATAGTATCGATGAGACAGCTTGTACTTGACACTGAAACCACGGGTCTTGAGGTCGAAAAAGGGCACCGAATCATTGAAGTTGGCTGCGTGGAATTAGTGAATCGGCGGCGCACAAGCCACAACTATCAAGAGTTTTTTAATCCCGACCGGGAAATTGACGCAGCGGCTGAAGAGGTGCACGGCATTTCTCGGGAAATGCTTGCCGACAAGCGGCGATTCGCCGAATTCGCGGATGAATTCTTGGAGTTTCTTGGCGGTGCCGAGATCGTTATTCACAACGCGGATTTTGACCTAGGCTTTCTCAACAATGAACTCCGACTCGCCGGATATGGTACGTCGATACAAGAACACTGTTCAGTGATCGATACCTTGCCTCTAGCCCGGCAAATGCACCCCGGTCAGCGAAATAGTCTGGACGCTTTGTGTAAGCGTTACCATGTGGACAATTCGGGTCGTGAGTACCACGGCGCGCTTTTGGATGCGCAGCTACTAGCCGACGTCTATCTCGCTATGACGGGCGGGCAGGGTAGCCTATCATTCGAGGCCCAAAACCGAGAGAAATCTAATTCAAGGTCCAAGCCCACGACGGTCGATCGTGAGGGTTTAGCTTTGGTCATTAGTGCTGCGAACTCGGATGATCTGGTGGCGCACGACGATTTTTTGGCGCTTCTGGATGAAGCCGCGCCCCATGGCGCACTATGGCGAAGGCTTGACAGCTAGCTTTGGCTGATCTTTCGTAGCGCAGATAGTTTTTGGTTCATTGACTTCACTGGCTGTGGAGCATGGGAGCTAATTCAGAATGAACAACAGCTTGCGTAAGGCTTTTGCCGAGAACTTTCTTGGCCACTCGCCCAATTGGTACAAGTTGACCATCATCGGTTTTCTTGTTGTGAATCCCATTGTGGCGCTTATCTTGGGTAAGTACGTTGCCGGCTGGTTGTTGGTGGGCGAATTCATTTTTTGCCTGGCCATGGCGCTCAAATGTTACCCGTTGCAGCCGGGCGGCCTGCTAGCCATTGAGGCGGTTCTCATTGGCATGACAACCGCGGATGCCGTCTACCATGAGGTCGAACACAACTTGCCGGTGATTCTGTTACTGATGTTCATGGTGGCTGGCATATTTTTTCTGAAGGAAATGTTGCTTTATACCTTCACCAAGATTCTTCTCGGTGTGCGGTCGAAGGCCTTGCTGTCGCTGCTGTTTTGTGCGGTTGCGGCCGTACTTTCCGCTTTTCTCGATGCTCTGACGGTTACCGCCGTGATCATTACGGTAGCCGAGGGCTTTTACGCCGTCTACCACAAGGTCGCTTCGGGCAAGGGCTACGACAGTGGGCATGATGCATCGGACGATGAACAAGTTGATCAAATAAATCGCGACGACCTGGATCAGTTTCGCGCTTTTCTACGCAACTTAATGATGCACGGTGCCGTTGGCACGGCCTTGGGCGGCGTTACCACACTGGTTGGAGAGCCACAGAATCTTCTCATTGCCAAGGAGGCCGGCTGGGAATTCGTGGAATTTTTTATGCGCATGGCACCGGTTTCCATGCCTGTGCTAGTCGTTGGTTTGCTGACATGTATTGCATTGGAATTCTTGGGTTGGTTTGGTTATGGGGCGGACTTGCGACCCGCCGTGCGTCGGGTTCTAGAGGATTACGATGCACATGAAGCCCAAAAGCGAACGGCGAAAGATAAGAGCGTACTCATCGCGCAGGCCGTCGCGGCCTTGATCTTGGTGATTGCGCTTGGGAATCACTTAGCCGAAGTGGGAATCATTGGCCTGATGATTATTGTATTGGCGACAGCTTTTACCGGTGTGGTAGAAGAAAAGCGCATTGGTCATGCGTTTGAGGAAGCCTTGCCGTTCACCGCTCTGCTGGTGGTGTTTTTTGGTATCGTGGCCGTCATTCAAGATCAGTCTTTGTTTGATCCCGTCACTCGAGTCGTATTGGCGCTGGAGGGCAGTGCGCAAACGGCTATGTTTTATTTAGCGAACGGCTTCTTGTCCATGATTAGCGATAATGTATTCGTTGCCACCGTCTATGTGAGGGAAATCAAAGAGGCCTTGTTGCAGGGAACGATTTCCCGAGAACAGTTCGAGTTGTTGTCCGTGGCAATCAATACCGGCACCAACGTGCCTAGCGTCGCGACGCCCAATGGTCAGGCTGCATTTCTCTTTTTGCTGACTTCAGCTCTCGCGCCATTGATCCGCTTGTCCTATGGCCGGATGGTGCTAATGGCTTTGCCATATACCATCACCATGAGCATCACAGGTCTCCTGGCGGTGATCTATTTGCTGTAATGTGATCTCCGCTGTGGCGCGCTTAGACCCAGTTGGGCAGAATGCCCGCACTGGCGACAGTCTGCCTTGGTTGTCAGTTTTTGTCGATCAATAAAATGTTAATAAACAATGGCTTCTATACCTAATCTAGATTCCACTCGAATTGCTGTGGTGGGCTTGGGCTATGTGGGCCTGCCCTTGGCCGCAGAGTTTGGTAAACACTTCGACACTGTGGGTTTTGACATAAATGCCGCCCGTATCCAGGAGTTGCGCCGGGGCCATGACGCGACACTGGAGGTCAGCGAGGAGGAACTGGCAGCGGCCACTCGATTGAGTTTTGCCGACAACTTGGAAGCCTTAGGCGCCTGCGACGTCTACGTGATTACGGTGCCTACGCCAATTGATAGCGCTAAGCGCCCTGATCTTGGTGCCTTGCAGTCTGCTAGCCGCGCCGTCGGCAAAGTGCTTTCGCCCGGCAATATCGTGATATACGAATCCACCGTTTATCCGGGTGCCACGGAAGAGGACTGTGCGCCTATCCTCGCCGAAGTATCAGGACTAGAGCTCAATGAGGATTTCTTTCTGGGCTACAGCCCTGAAAGGATTAACCCCGGTGACAAAGAGCATCGTGTCACAGACATTTTGAAAGTGACTTCTGGTTCTACACCCCAGGTCGCGGAATTCATCGATGCGCTCTATCGGCGAATTATTCGCGCCGGTACTTATATGGCAAGTAGCATCCGCGTTGCTGAGGCTGCCAAAGTCATCGAGAATACGCAAAGAGATGTCAACATCGCGCTAGTTAATGAGTTGGCGCTGATATTCAATCGTCTTGGATTGGATACCTTGGAAGTCTTGGAAGCGGCGGGTACTAAATGGAATTTCTTACCTTTTCGGCCCGGATTGGTTGGTGGGCACTGTATCGGCGTTGATCCTTATTACTTGACGCATAAGTCGCAGGAAATTGGTTATCACCCCGAAATGATCCTGGCCGGCAGGCGCATTAACGACAACATGGGTTTGCACGTGGCGACGGAGACGGTGCGTTTGATGGTGCGAGCCGGCATTCGTATTCCCGCTGCGAAAATTTTGGTTCTCGGATTCACCTTCAAGGAGGACTGCCCCGACGTGCGCAACACGCGCGTTGTGGATGTCATTAAGGAGTTGCAGCAGTATGGGGCCTCGGTAGACGTGGTTGATCCCTGGGCGGATCCCGAAGAAGTGCAGGCGGAGTATGGAATTGAGACGCAACGTGAGTTGCCCGAATCTGGTCAATACGATGCAATTGTCGTTGCCGTCGCGCATCGTGAATTTAAGGCATTATCCGCCTCGCAATTGCATGCCTTGGGTAAATCTACACATGTTGTCTATGACATTAAGTCCTTGTTCCCCTCCGCGGAGGTTGATGGTCGCTTGTAGCCGCGATCGAGGTTTTTAGATATGCGAGTACTAGTTACCGGCGTGGCCGGTTTTATTGGCTATTATGTGGCATCTCGATTGCTGGCCCGGGGCGATGAAGTGCTGGGTCTTGATAATCTAAACGACTACTATGATGTTAGGCTCAAGGATTCACGCTTAGCGCAGTTACAAAAGCAAGCTGGATTTCAGTTTGCCAAGCTGGATTTAGCGGATCGGGCGGGCATGGAAGACCTGTTCAAGCAGGAAAAATTCTCGCGGGTTGTGCATCTGGCTGCCCAGGCGGGCGTGCGGTATTCAGTTACCAATCCCCACACCTATGTGGACAGCAATCTGGTGGGCACTCTGCATATCTTGGAAGGCTGCCGCCACCATAATATTGAGCATCTGGTCTATGCATCGACTAGCTCGGTATATGGTGCCAACACGCGCATGCCATTTTCCGTTCACCAGAACGCGGATCATCCTCTGTCGCTATACGCGGCCACCAAGAAAGCCAATGAGCTCATGGCGCATTCCTATGCCGGCCTCTACGGTTTGCCGGTGACCGGCCTTCGCTTTTTTACTGTGTACGGGCCCTTTGGCCGTCCCGATATGGCCTTGTTTCAATTTACCAAGAACATTATTGATGGCAAGCCCATCGATGTTTTTAATTTCGGTAATCATCGCCGTGACTTTACCTATGTAGAAGACATTGCGGCGGGCGTCGTTGGTGCCTTGGACAAGATCGCGACACCTAATCCCGACTGGGACGCTGATAAGCCTGACCCGGGTACCAGCCGTGCTCCCTATCGCTTATACAATATTGGTAATAGCAAGCCGGTGGAACTGATGAAATACATTGAAGTACTGGAAGACCGGCTGGGTCGAAAGGCCGAAAAAAACTTGCTGCCGTTACAGCAGGGTGATGTGCCTGATACTTGGGCCGATGTCGAAAGCTTGGCCGCGGACGTCGGTTACCAACCGTCGACGTCTGTCGAAGAGGGGATAACCAAGTTTGTCGATTGGTACCTGGATTACTACGAAGTCAAGCTCAGTCACTGATTCACGGAGATTTCGGTGGCTGATATCGAAGATCTTGTCGCCCGGTCTGCACGACTCAGCGAACTGCCCGTTTGGCAGACGCTTGCAACTACGGCTGAGACACTTCGTGGGAGGTCTTTGCCGGCCTTGTTGGACGATGCCGATCGGTTTGCGGGATTTTCTGCTCATACCGATGAACTCGTCTTAGACTATTCCCGTAATTTGCTAACGCGTGACGCAAAGTGCCATTTGCTTGAGTTAGCGCAGGCTCGCGACCTGCCAGCGTGGCGTGACGCCTTGTTTTCAGGTGCTAGGGTGAATAACACTGAGGGTCGGGCTGCATTGCATATGGCCCTGCGCGGGACGGAAGATAGTCATTTCCAGTTTGCCGGCAATGATGTCACGGGCACAGTTGGCGTGGTCCGTGAGCGGATGCTCGAATTAGCCGTCGCGCTGCGAGCCGGCGAGTATCACGGCCATACGGGCGTGCCAGTTCGACAGCTTGTGAATATCGGGATTGGTGGATCGGACCTGGGTTTGGTCATGGCGACGCAAGCTTTGCGCGATTTCCAATCGAAGTCTATTGATGTGCACTTCGTGTCGAATATTGATGGGCTGGAGTTAGCCGATCTCGTCGACACTCTAGACCCCGCCGAAACCTTGTTTGTGATTTGCTCCAAGAGTTTTTCCACGCTGGAGACGCGTCTGAATGCTGATGCCGCACGCGAGTGGCTGGTGGACGCCTTGGGCGAAGGGGCCGTGGCCAAACACTTTGTGGCGGTATCCGTTAACTCACTGGCCATGGACCAGTTTGGTATCGATCCGAGCTTGAGATTCGAGATTTGGGACTGGGTAGGTGGTCGTTACTCGCTGTGGTCGGCCATTGGCTTGAGCATCGCTGTCGCTTTAGGACCCAGTGCATTCCTTGAGCTGCTGGCTGGAGGCGCGGCGATGGATGCGCATTTTTCTTCCATGGAAGTGGAAAATAACTTGCCCATCCTATTGGCCCTGGTCGGTATTTGGAATCACAATTTTCTGGGCGTGGATAGTCATGCGATTCTTCCCTATAGCTACCGACTAAGGCGATTGCCGGCTTTCTTGCAGCAGTTGGAAATGGAAAGTAGTGGAAAGTCAGTGACGCGTAGTGGTGATGCCGTTGACTGGAGCACTGGGCCGGTCATATGGGGAGAGGCGGGCTCGAACGCCCAGCATTCTTTTTTTCAGCTACTGCACCAGGGAACAGCAAAGGTCAGTATGGATTTTGTCGGCGTGGTACAGGGCGGCTACGGGCCTGAGCATCAGCAACAGTCCTTAGCCAACATGCTGGCGCAGGCCGAAGCTTTCGCGCGTGGTCATTCGGCGGAAGCAGTGCGCAGGGAGTTGGAGGCCGTACAGCTCGATTCATCCGCGCTGCAAGCCTTGTTGCCTCATAAGATTCACCCCGGTGGCCGTCCTTGCAATATTCTTTTGATGAAAAGTTTGACCCCGAGGTCCTTGGGGCAACTCATTGCCTTGTACGAGCACAAGGTGTTCGTGCAGAGTGTAATTTGGGGAATCAACCCTTTTGACCAGTGGGGCGTTGAACTCGGCAAACGTATGGCCGGTAAGTACTATCAAGCCCTTCAAGAACGCGCCGTGGGCCAGCTTCCCGGCGTGGCTACGGCAATATTGAATTGGAATGAAGAACATTGATGGATATCGGAATGCTCGCAGATGCCCGCTTAGGAAGGATTGAGCAATGAAGCTGACAGTACACGGGGCCGGCTATGTGGGTTTGGTTACGGGGGCTTGCATGGCCGAAGTTGGCAATCATGTCGTCTGCGTCGATGTGGACAAGGACAAAGTAAGCCGACTTTGCAAAGGTGAAATTCCGATCTACGAACCTGGCTTGGAAGCAATCGTGCAAAGAAATTTTGCCGCCGGCCGGCTGAATTTTACGACCGATGTTGCGGCTGGTATCCGGCATGGATTGTTTCAATTTATCGCCGTGGGCACGCCGCCTGATGAAGACGGCTCGGCAGACCTAAAGCATGTCTTAGCAGTCGCAAGAAATATCGGCGATGTCATTGACGATTACACGGTCATTGTTGACAAATCGACGGTGCCGGTGGGTACCGCGGATCGAGTCCGGGAGGTCGTGGCCAGCTGCCTAGCGGCGCGTGATAGCCGGGTCGAATTTGACGTGGTATCAAATCCCGAGTTCTTGAAAGAGGGGGCCGCCGTCGGTGATTTCATGAAGCCCGACCGGGTCATTGTCGGTACCGATAGCGAGCGGGCTACCGAGCTCTTGCAGCAGCTCTATGAGCCCTTTAGTCGCAATCACGACAAGTTGATTGTGATGGATGTGCGCTCCGCGGAACTGACAAAGTATGCGGCGAACGGGCTGCTGGCTACAAAGATCAGCTTCATGAACGAGCTATCGAACCTGGCCGAACTCTACGGTGCTGATATCGAAAAAGTGCGTGTTGGTATTGGCTCTGATCCGCGCATTGGCTATTCCTTTATTTATCCAGGCTGCGGTTACGGCGGCTCTTGCTTTCCCAAAGACGTCACAGCACTGAGCCGATCTGCCCAAGAGGTTGGTTATCACGCTGAGCTTGCCCAAGCGGTAGAAAACGTGAATTCGCGGCAAAAGCAAGTGCTGGTTAGAAAGTTGCTGGATCATTTCAAAGCTGACCTCACTGGCAAGACCATTGCCCTATGGGGTTTGGCCTTCAAGCCGAACACAGACGATATGCGCGAGGCGCCCAGCCGTACTGTCATCGATGCGGTTATTCAGGCAGGCGGGCGTATTCGCGCCTACGATCCGCAAGCAGTGAATGAGGCGAAGCATATTTACGGAGAATGCGAGAATATTGAGTTTGTCGTGAATTCCGAGGCGGCTCTCAGCGGCGCCGACGCATTGGTTATTGTGACGGAATGGCAAGAATTTCGAAGTCCTGATTTTGACTTGATCAAGGAAAAGTTATCGACTCCTGTGATTTTCGACGGACGCAATATTTATGATCCGCAAGTCATGGCCAAGTTGGGTATTAGCTACCACAGCATTGGCCGCGTATCTGTCCTCGCCTAATCGATTGGTCCATAGATGTTGCTAATACCGGTCATACTATGCGGTGGTTCGGGTTCGCGGCTTTGGCCGGTATCGCGTGCGAATCATCCAAAGCAACTCCTCGCCATTGCAGGCGAAAAGACCATGCTGCAGGAAACCGTGCTTCGCTTGCATGGCTTATCCATAGACCTGGCAGAACCCTTGTTGGTTTGTAACGAAACTCATCGGCATTTAGCAGCTCAGCAGTTGCAAGATCTCGGTGCGAACCCCCGCGTGCTGCTTGAGCCCCAAGGGCGCAATACTGCACCGGCGGTGGCACTGGCTGCAGAGTTGGCTCAAGCTGAGGATGACTCGCTGCTACTGGTGCTGCCGGCCGATCACGTGATTCGCGATGCCGCGGCTCTAGCACGCGCCATTGAGTTGGCGGTACCGGCGGCTCAGGCAGGTCGTCTAGTGACCTTTGGGGTTGTGCCCACGGCTGCCGAGACGGGCTACGGCTATATCCGTGCTGCCGGGGGAGAGGGTCCCGTCTACGCCGTTGCAGAGTTCGTTGAGAAGCCAGACATGTCTACGGCAAAGGCTTATCTCGCCTCAGGGGATTATTACTGGAATAGCGGGATGTTCTTGTTTTCCAGTGCGCAATATTTAGCAGAGTTATCGACACACGCGCCAGCGATTAGTTCAGCTGTGCATCGCGCCATGGCGTCCGCGAATGTAGATGCTCGAGTCATTAGGCCGGGGGTGTCTGAGTTTTTGGAATCCCCGAAAGATTCCATCGACTACGCGGTCATGGAAAAAACCGAACGCGCCAGCCTCGTGCCCTTGGATGCGGGTTGGAGCGATGTAGGTTCTTGGGCAGCCGTGCATGAAGTCAGTCATCGTGATCAACATGAAAACGCGCTTTGCGGCGATGTTGTTGTTGAAGACTGCGAAGGGACGATGATTCGTGCCGATCACCGGCTTGTGGCCGCCGTCGGCTTGCAGGGCTGCATTGTGGTGGAAACCAAGGATGCTGTGCTGGTCGCGCCCAAGAACCGGTCCCAGGACGTTAAGCGCATCGTTGATGAATTATCAGCCGAGGATCGCGATGAAGTCCTGCTCGGCCGAGAAGTTTTCCGGCCTTGGGGAAGTTATGACAGCTTAGAGTCTATGCCGGGCTTTCAAGTAAAACGCTTGGTAGTTTTGCCCCGGGCCATATTATCTTTGCAGCTTCACCATCAGCGCGCGGAGCATTGGGTGGTGGTTAGCGGAGTCGCTCGAATTACCCGCGACGATGAAGTCTACGAACTCAAGCGCAATGAATATACGTTTATTCCGGTGGGCGCCAAACATCGCATTGAAAACCCAGGGACCGAAGTGCTGCAGATTATCGAGGTACAGATCGGTGACTATCTAGGCGAAGACGACATTGTTCGCTTCGAAGACAAATATGGCCGCGAAGGCAGAACCGACTAGTATCCGCAATTGAGCGCCTATGAGTAACAGCTTGACCTGTTTCAAGGCCTACGATTTACGTGGGCGCGTACCCGACGAACTCAACGAAGACCTGGCCCGCCAAATCGGTCGCGCATACCTCGCCGTCATTGAAGCGGATACCGTGGTTGTGGGTCATGACATTAGACTGTCTAGTCCCGGCCTCGCGGCTGCCCTCACCGAGGGACTCAGGGACGCCGGCGCAGACGTCTTGGATATTGATCTTTGTGGCACAGAGCTCGTTTATTTTGCGACCTGGCATTTGGGTGCCGGCGGCGGAATCATGGTGACGGCCAGCCATAATCCATCAGACTACAACGGCATGAAGTTCGTCCGCGACGGTTCCCGGCCGATCAGCGGTGACAGTGGATTGCATGAAATCCGCGATCGAGTGGCGTCGGCATCCATTGAGTTGGGTACGGATCGCGGCGAGCGGCGTCAGGTGGACGTGTTTGCAGCTTATGTCGATCATCTCTTGAGTTATATCGACGGCATCGAGCTGAGGCCCATGAAGATCGTCGTCAATGCCGGCAATGGCGGGGCAGGCCTGATTATTGATCGCCTGGCCGACCATCTGCCTTTTGATTTTGTTCGGGTGCATCACGAGCCGGATGGTAGTTTTCCTCATGGGGTTCCAAACCCGCTGTTGCCGGAAAACAGGCCGGCCACCGCTGACGCAATTCGGGAAACAGGGGCTGATCTTGGTATTGCCTGGGATGGAGACTACGACCGTTGTTTCCTCTTTGATGAGCAAGGCGAATTTATCGAAGGCTACTATGTCGTGGGCCTGCTGGCCGAGGCTTTGCTGGCGCGTGAATCCGGGGCACGTATCGTTCACGATCCACGCTTGATATGGAATACGCAGGAAATAGTCCGCGCCGGCGGAGGCGTGCCGGTGCAATGCAAGACTGGACATGCTTTCATCAAAGAACGCATGCGTGCCGAAGACGCTTTATACGGGGGGGAAATGAGCGCCCATCACTATTTTCGGGACTTTGCTTATTGTGATAGTGGCATGATTCCCTGGTTGCTCGTGACGGCTCTAATGAGTCAGCGCGATCAGACTCTGTCGGCTTTGTTGGCAGAACGTATGGCGGAATTTCCAGTGAGCGGAGAGATTAACCGTCGTGTTTCTGATCCGGTTGACGTCATCGCGCGGGTACGTAGCCGCTATGAGCCTAGCGCTATTGCGGTGGATGAAACTGATGGTTTGGGCCTGGAGTTCCCGAGCTGGCGCTTCAACTTGCGTAGCTCCAATACAGAACCCGTGATTCGGCTAAACGTAGAAAGCCGGGCTGATCGTGATTTGATGCGTGCAAGAACGGCTGAGATTCTTGCTTTGCTTGATGAAAGTTAAGCGTTAAAGAGCTTTCAAGACTAGTCTAGGTGCTTGCCACCGCCGCGGTTAACTCAGCGGAAAGATCATTGACATCTTGCCGATCTAGGAAAATTCGCTGCCAGATTTCCAAGGTGATGAGGGCGAAGAGGTGATCTGTGTGGTCCGCGCGATTCTCTCGATGTGCGTGGATAATTTGTCGCACGGTGTCTGCGCGGAGAATGCCACGTGCTTCAACAGACTCCGCTGACAGTAAATAGCTCAACAAGGGTTCTAATTCTTGCTTCAACCATGATCCCACGGGCGCGCCAAAGCCGCGCTTCTTGCGGTCGAGAATGGTGTCGGGCAATAGATCCCTGAGTGCTTGCTTGATGCCGAATCGTGTTTGCCGCCCATTAACCCGCAACCGGTCTGGCATGCGGGCTGCCAGCCGCACCAGTCGTTCATCCAGCAAAGGCACACGGCACTCCAAGGAGTGGGCCATGCTCATTTTGTCAGTCAGTAGTAGCAAATCATCTGTGAGTTGCGTGTGCATATCCGCGAAAAACATACCGTCTAGGGCGGACATATCGGTTGTGCGCTGAAGTACCCTCTCTAACGCATCCGCTTCCGAATGGATTCCACCGCTTAGCAGATTCTGTAATTCTGACTTGGAAAAGACTTCCATTAGCTGATGATAGCGCTCGGTTCTCGGTGCATCCGCTAGTAGAATGACTGTGCGTAAGTACCTGAGTATATTGAGTATTTTCTTATGCCTATCCACTGGCAGGCGTTCAGCAATGGGGTTTAGTGCGAATTTTCTCAACCAATCGGGCAAGCGCTGAATCATGCCAACGTAGTGACTCATGAGGTAACGGTCATAGCCGCCGAATAATTCGTCACCACCGACACCGGAAAGAATTACCTTAACGTCACGGCTGGCAAATTCGGATACCAGATTGCTGGTAATCAATGCCGAGTCGGAGATGGGCGCATCCATGTGCTGTACCAACTTTGGTAGTAGTCCGACAACATCGGGTTGCACAAGGATTTCGTGGTGTTCTGTCTTATGGGCATCGGCAATTTGTTGAGCGTAGGGGAGTTCGTTATACAAGGCCGAGCCGGAAGAGCCTTGGTATCCGATGGAATAGGTTTTCACCGGCGACTGACTGACTTGACTCATCAGGGCTACGATCAAACTAGAATCGATGCCCCCGCTCAAAAACGCCGCGATGGGTACATCGCTAACCATCTGGGCAGCCACGCTGTCCGCGAGCGTAGTGCGTATCTCATCGATCCACACAGCATCGCTATGGTTTTCGGGTTGAAGTTCAAGTTGCCAGTAGCGCGTCTCGCTGCTACCTCCTGCTTCGCAAATTAGCAGGTGGCCGGCAGGGAGCATACGGATGCCCGTGAACAGGCTGTGGCCATTGTTTAGATAGCCTAGGCTAAGAAAGCTCTGCAGTGCATCAGTTTCTATGGCGGCAGCTTGGTCCGGGTGGGCCAGCAGAGCTTTCACCTCGGACGCGAAACGTAATCGGCCCTTGTGTTCGGCAAAGTATACAGGCTTGATGCCAAGGCGATCGCGACCGATCAGCAAACGTTTGCGCCGCATGTCCCACAAGGCAAAGCCGAACATTCCCTCGGCGTGCGTTATAAACTCGTCGCCGTGTTCTTCGTAAAGGTGTAGCAACACCTCGGCGTCACTGCCTGTCCGAAACTGGTGCCCCACCGCTTGTAGTTCCGAACGCAATTGTTGGAAGTTGTAGATTTCTCCATTGCAGACTAGAGCGAGTCTCTTATCTTCGTTGAACAGTGGCTGGCGTCCGCCCGCCAGATCGATGATTGACAGGCGTCGCAGGCCCATGGCGACATGATCGTCGTGGAAAAGATGGTCGTCATCAGGGCCCCGATGCACAATTTGACGACCCATGTTCCTGACCTTCTGGGGATTTGGTGCTTCGCCCTGATAGGCGAATTCTCCATAAATGCCGCACATGGTTAGTTCTAGGGCAATTTGCGCACGATGGGGGGGCCGATAATCTTGGTTAGCCAAATGGGCAGTTTGGTCCAAGCCTGGATCGCGAGTTGATATTTGGGGTTGTTGGGATTCAGATTAGGCGCTTGTTGCCCTTCAGCCAGCCAATAGTGCCAGTACAGGGGTTGAGCTGCGGCACCCCACTGCTTCTTAAACCGAAACGTACCGCTATCAGGGCTGGATCGTCCAAAATCGAATACCGTGGAGCCTCTCTCAATGGCGGCTTTTAGACATTCGCCATATAGATACATATTGACGCTATAGCGATTATAGGCGCGCAATGAGGACGCAGACGGGATTTCCGTACCCTTGCCGTGATGAATTAGGAGGCCGCCGGCCACGGGTTTGTCTTTGATGTAGACCGTCACCAGTTCGGCATCTTCACCAAGACCGCCAAGGATTGCGCGGAAAAAGTCCTTAGAGTGAACCGGGGTGCCTAAGTCGCGCATGTTCTCGGCGAATACCGCATAGAAGTCATCGAGCAATTCCAAACGGCCCTTGCGCGAAGTCGCACCTTCACGCAGCGGTCTTTTGACCTGCGCGCGCAGTTTGCTGCCGATTCCTTTCAACAAGTTGTCGGCGTTGGCTTCTAGTGGACGCATCATTTCCACTTTTTCAGTTTTGACGGCCCAATCGCCGTCTCTTGGTCGCGTATCGCGGAACTCGACATGGGATGCGCCCAACTTCGCCGCGTGATCGCCGGCAGCACGCATCAGCGCTTGCTCTATCTCCATGTCATCGCCCAAGGCGCCGCCAAAGTTTGCGTAGGGCAGGGAGACAAAATAGTTGCCAAACAGGGCGCTTTTCAGATGCGCCATTGGCAATACGCCACAAATGTTTCCCGAGTTCCGCCGGGCAATGAAATACGCTGTGGGCGCTTTAAGGGCCGTGTCGAAGATATTTCGCCAAGCATAACGATGGTAGGCCGTACCGAAATCATGGGCCTCAACGAACTGATCCCATTCGCCGGCATCAGCATCCGTAGCCGCGCCAATTTCCATACCGGGCTCGGTCACGGCCTATGCGACCTTCAAGATTTCGTCGAAGCGGCCCCAATTGAACAGTTCGAGCAGCCTAGTTAGCCGTCGCTCTGTTTTTTCGAGGTTGCGATAGTGCCGGAATCTAGACTTAAACCCGGCGCCCTCGATGCGGGGTTGCCAGGGGTCAATCTCCCAGGGGTGCAGATACAGATACATGGCTTCCCGGTCCACCTTATTGATGCGCTCTATGGCTTTGCAAAATAGGCGAAATGGCAATAGCCGTAAGTAGCCGCCGCCCCCGCATGGAATCCGCAGCGGCCCAATCTCGACCGTGGACTGCGGGCACTCAAGCAGCTTTGTGCCATCAGGCACGAACGGAAAACGCGGTGCATCGGGATAGCCATAGAAGTCGTGGCGGATGGGGTAAATACTGGATGAGTA
This sequence comes from Gammaproteobacteria bacterium, assembly GCA_965221985.1. Lineage (GTDB taxonomy): Bacteria > Pseudomonadota > Gammaproteobacteria > Steroidobacterales > J054. Next base: position 2,898,694 of record OZ244928.1, on the reverse strand, counting down.
TCGATAGCCGGCTGATTCCAAGGAACCGAATGCCCAGCTGTTTTCCGGAATGATCGAAAAGCTAGGGGCCCTGTAACCGAGTACAGGCTGGCCTGACAAATCCTCCAGAATTTTTTTGCTGCTGGAGATATCTTCGTAGAACTCTTCCGGGGACTGTCTAAATGCGGGCTGGTGCTCGCAGCCATGGCTGGCAATCTCATGCCCGGCGCTGGCTATATCCCGCACCATTTGCGGGTAGCGTTGCGCAACCCAGGCCAGTATGAAGAACGTTGCTTTGACCTGTTTTTGGTCAAACACTTCGAGTATGCGATAGACATTGCCGCGGACGCGAGACGGCAGCTGTTCCCAGGATTCACGCCGAACCTGGTTCTCAAAAGCACCGACTTGGAAATAGTCCTCGACATCCACCGAGAGACCATTGGTAATTTGCTCGCCCACGGAGCCAGCCTTGTGATTATCGACGTCGCTGAGTTTGCGTTGAGGCAGCTCCGAAGTCACGGACGAAGTTCACACCGATCTCATTGGCCGTGTAGTCTGAGCTGGCCTGGAGTTTGGCATCCTTTTGCGTGTGGGAAATATAGGCCGACACTTCGGTTTTTCTGCCGATGCCTCGAGCGATACCAAGACGCGCATTGATGAAGTCATCATCTGAATCATTGCCACCGCCGCTAGTTTCTATCTCGCGATTTCGATAGCTGGTATCGAGGCGTAATTCCGTACGGGCACCGATGTCGTATCGCCAGTTGAATCTCGTACCGATTTGCTCGGAATCTGACAGTTGCAAGCCGTTGTCGAGCAATATGCCGTCTTTGCGTCTTTCCAAGAACACGATCCAGCCAAAATGATTACGGCCAAAATCCTTGGTGACTTCTGTATTGAACAATTTTCGAACGAAGCGGACGCCAGTGCCGGGTTGATCAATATCCGGCAGCAATTCGGGGGCCGGTTCCAAAATCAAGTCATCCAGCGGTGTTAAATCCGGGAGGCGTCCGGGACGGGGTCTGGACTGACGATACACATCCTCGGTGCGCGACGGTTCCTCAGAGTAATTAATGCTGACGAGGCCATTATTGATCTCGTGACTGTAGTTGGCACCCCAAGTTCTGCCGAAACTGCGCTCCCCGTAGAAAGCCTCGAATTGAGAGCGGGCGGTTCGTCGCCGCAGACCCGTTCGCCAAATTGTGTCCTCTAGGCTGGCGTCTTGTACGTCTAAATAGGAACTCTCCTTGCCGATAACACCAAAGACCGCGAATTCATTGAATGTGTAGCTCAGCTCGACGCTCGCAGTTTGGTTTTTTGCAACGATCGGGCTGCCTTCATAGTCAAAGCGCCCGTAGTCATGATTGATGGCCCAGTTGATTCTATTTTGTTCGGGTCCTCTAAGCCTCGTGCTGGCGTACATGAAATCGGTGCCGACCAGCATGGGATCGTCGTAGTCGTAGCGGCCGAAGGTCACTCTGGAATCCAATAGCATGCGGCCGATGGGTTGTATCCAGTGTGGCGAAGTTTCCAAGACCACTAGATCAGTACGGTTACTAGTTAAGGCTAGGGATGTGCGGGGTATGGCGCGATTTGGGTCAACCGCAACCTGATTAATACTGGCATGGGACTCCAGTAGGAAGCGTTCCGGGACCAGGCTCAAGACTAAGTCGGCGTCTCCATGACTGAAGTCTGAAGTGGTATTGGCATCGTCGTACCATAGCCATTCCCAAAGATAGTCGGCCTCCAAGGCGATACGATCAGAGCGATGTGTCACGTAGATGCTGGGGGCGACGATACCAATGATGTCCGATTGTTCATTCTCTGAGGCCAGAGAGATGTTGTCGGAGTAGGCCGCTGACAGGCGTATGCTGGGCGAGAATTCAAAAGCCTCGGCCGCGCTAAAAGCAAGCAGCAAGGTGCCTGAGGCACAGACACTGATTAGTCGCTTAGAAAACGTTTTCGTCGTGAGCTTCTTATCGCTCGTAAGCCGCATATCCTTCTCCTCGATAATCAGGCAGCCAGGAGTTCACCGGAGCTTGATTGAGCACGATACCTATGGGTTTGCCGTCGTCCAATAGCTCAACCGTCCGTTTCAGGCTGTCTTGGTCCGTCTCGCCAGCGGCCACGACCAACAGTACTTGGCCGGCGATCTCTGACAAGGCTTGTGCATCGGGAGAGGGTAATACGGGAGGTGCATCAAGAACAATGATGCGATGGGGGTCATTTCGACCCAGATTTCGCAACGCGGTGTTAGCGTGGCGGCTGGTTAAGATTTCTTCGGATTGAAAATGCCGGCGTCCGGTGGGTATGAACTTAAGCCCCGGTAACTCAGTGGGCAATATGATCTGTTCCAGCGAATTCAGCGAGACATCCAGTGCATCAAAGAGGCCTGGTTCATCATTTAGCCCAAGTGCCGATGTCAAGGTGCCTTTTGTATTGTCTGCGTCGATCAACAAGACGGATCTATCCCGGTCCATGCTCAGAGTTTGCGCTAAATGGATCGAGGTAAACGTCTTACCGGCACCCGGCGAGGCGCTAGTGACCATGATGATATTGCCGTTGCTGTGCGCGAGCTCGCCAAAAGCGTTTTGCAGTATCGGGCGCTTGATGCGACGAAGTTGGTCAGTGATTCTCTGCCCGTCTTTCCCGTCCGCCAACAGCCCGGCATCTCGCAGCGCATCGAAGTTGACGGATTGATTAGTACGCTGCCATTTTTCCGCAAGCTGTCTTGCAGCGGGTCGATTGCCGGGCGCCTTGGGCTGCGCCTGGCGCTGCGAGTCACCTCTGGATTCGATTGCGCGTTCAATTATGCTCATGTGAGTAGGCCTTGAGTCATCGTCTTAAGGCTGGCGACAAATTCGCTAGCCCTGTTGCTGGATGCCACGACCAGTGGCGCGAGTAGTGCAATGCCGCAGATCGCGAACAACATGTGTCGCCGCATTTGGCCTGGTTTCGGAATGGCGCCAACTAGCCCATAAATCGGAATACCAACAGCATCCCGCAAACTCGGGACTGTGTAGTAGACGGGCTTGTTCTTGCTGAGCAAGAAAGTAATCCCAATGCCCAAGGCCAAGGCCGCGGCAAGTACCGCGGTGGCCAGCAGCTGGCGATCTGGCGCTTCCGGAAATATTGGAATACGAGGTGGGTCAATCACATCAAAGGTCACGGATTCACTGTCTGCCTGAACTTCTTCGGCAAGTCGCGCCGACTCAAGGCGGCTAAGCAGCTGTTGGTACTGAGTTTGCACAACATCGTAGTCGCGATTGAGCTTATTGAGTTCCGCTTCAACCTTCGGAATGGTATCGACCATGCTGCGCAGGTAGGACAAATTTTGCTTTTCGTCGCGCAACTCTGCCTGTAGGGCGGCAACCTCAACCTCGGAATCGCTCAGCGCGATTCTGAGCTCTTGATAAATGGGGTTCATGCCGCCGGGGCTCACGGTACCCGGTAATCCTGTAACTTCGCTACTGTCCCCGCTATTTAGCTGTTCTCGCTGAGCATAAAGATCCCGCAAGGTTTCGCGGGTGCTGAGAACATCCGGGTGTTTTTCCGTGTAGCGGAGCAGCAAGTCGCTTAGTCGTTCTTCAAATTGTGCAATTGTCGTATCAATCGGTTGAGTCGGGGGCGGTATGTTGCTGCCCAGCGGCGGAAGCGATGGTGTTTCCCCGCGCAGCTGTGCTTGAAGGGTGCGGCTGCGTTGCTTAGCTGTTTGAATTCGCGATTCTAGCGATCGTACGTTCGCTTCGCCGGTTTGCAGGCGCTGGTAGTAACCTCCGCCTTGCCCCGGCATCAAACCGACATTTTCACGTTTGAATTTGGCTAGGCGCTGTTCAGCTTCTTCAAGTCTGGCTTCATTGACGCTAATTTGCTCTCGCAGGAAGCGTTGTGCTTGGACCGCCTCCGAGCGGTCTTCAATCAGCGTGTTTTCCATAAACGCATCGAGCAAGGTTTGAACCACAGTGCTCGCGGTTTCAGGGTTCGTATCGCGATAGGAAATCGAATAAATCGAATCGCGCCGTGCCTTGTTAATGGTAATTCGCCGTTCAACTCGATTGAGAAGTACCTCGAAATCTTGTGGTGTGATGGCACTCGTTGCCAAGCCCGCTTTTGTGGCAACGGTTTCAAGCTGTGGTCGGGACTTAAGCGCTCGAGTCATTAAATCAACTTGACTCAGGGTATCCGGCTGTACCGCCAAACCCTTTAGCAGCGGACGCAGTACTGAATCGGTATCGACATAGACCCTAGCGGTGGCCTTGTACTCGTTGGGGATCAGTAAGGTCATGGTCCAGCCAACCATGGCCAGCCCCCAAACCGCCGCGAGAGCGATCCAGCGGTAGCGCCACATTCCCAAGATTTCGTTGGCTAGTTGCCAGCGTATTTCGCGAATATCCATATGTGCGTATTACCTGCGGCAGACTCATGCGCCTCGCACAAGTCCTTATAGTCGTCCTGACTAGAAAAAAGATTCCGGAATGATCAATACATCGCCCGGGCGCATGAGAACGTTGGCGGAGGTTTTCCCCCGGTTCAAAAGGTCATGAATTTTCACCGGAATTTCCTCTTCGGCGTTGCCGGTTCGGCGCAGAATCTTTGCACGATTACCCGCCGCAAACTCGGCCAAACCGCCCACTTCAATCATCACATCCAGCAGGGTCATATTTTGCCGGTAGGGAATCGCCCGCGGTTGAGCGGCCTTGCCCACAACGCGAATTTGAGTTCCAAACGCCCCCACAAATGAGGTCACGATCACATTGACCTGGGGCGAACGAATGTACTCGGACAGTGCCACCGTTAGATCAGCGGACAGTTCCGTAGGGGTCTTGCCGGCCGCCTGCATATCCTGAACCAAAGGGGTTGAAATTCGCCCGTCGGGCCGCACCGGTACTGTCACCGACACGTCGGGATGTTCCCAGACGAATACTTGTAGCACGTCACCAGGCCCAATGGTGTAGTCCGTCTGCTCGGCCGGGCTGGCACTTGGCAAATTGCCGCGCGAGGTGGGGGCGCAAGCCACCGCCGTCATCAGTAAGCCTAGGGCTAACAGCCAGCGTGTAGTCATTTTGATCAAAACAGCAGAACTCCCTGAATTTGAGCCATTATTATAGGGTTCTCTCGGCAGCCTGTCTGCGAAATGGGCCGCAGGAAGTGGGGGCCTATGCGGCAGGCTTGGCATGTTTTTGGCGGGAGCCAGGAGCCATATCGGGCCATTAGCTTACCAATCGGTCGTTTCGGCCGGGCCGCCGCTTTTGCATGCTTTTATTATCAAGCGCAAAGTATGCCAGCTGACATCTTAAGGATGTGAACCAGTTCACGCCCTTGAGCCGGAGATATTTCTGCTAGTGACTTTCCTGCGGCCGCTGCCTTGGCTAGGCTGCGCGGGCCAAACGCCAAGAATCTGCGACTATGCCACAGCCACTCATCGTTCATGTGCTATTCCGACTCGATTACGGGGGCTTGGAAAACGGCCTGGTCAACCTGTTGAACGGCTTGCCGGATGAAGATTACCGGCATGCTGTGATTTGCCTGACGGACTTCACAGATTTCCGACAGCGGATTACTCGGCCAGATGTGGCGGTCTACGCGCTGAACAAGCGGCCCGGTAAGGATCTGGGTGCCTATTGGCGCCTATATCGTCTCCTCCGCACTCTGCGGCCAAAGCTTGTTCACACGCGAAATGCAGGCGTGCTGGATTGCGCCGCGGTGGCTGCCTTGGCTGGTGTCCGGGTTAGGATTCACAGTTACCATGGTTGGGATGTAGATGATTTACATGGGAAAAATCCACGCGGTCGGCGATTGAGACGGTGGCTTCATCCGTTGATTTCGAGGTTTGTCGCCTTGTCCGAGGACATTCAGCAGTGGCTGCAGCGTGACGAATCCGTGGCGCCGAAACGCATCGCGCAAGTCTACAACGGCGTAGATACCCAGAAATTCAAACCACCTACCTTGCCGGCAGCTGGTGTCGACCAGGCCCGGCGCCTGACCATCGGGACGGTCGGCCGGTTACAAGCCGTTAAGAATCAGGCCCTCCTAATAGCGGCAGTGGCTAGACTCGCGGATCATCACCCGGAGATGCGCAGCCGTTTGCAGGTCCGGATCATGGGCGACGGTGCCCTGCGTGACCAGCTCGAGCAGCAAATTCGTGATACCGGACTGGGTGATGTAATCGATATTGAGGGTTTTCGCGACGATGTGGCCGACCAGCTTAGATCCATCGACTTATTTGTTCTCCCGTCCTTGAATGAGGGGATTTCCAATACCTTGCTGGAAGCCATGGCATCCGGCCTACCCGTGATTGCGACCAGGGTTGGCGGTAATCCTGAGCTCGTTAATGAGGGGGTAACGGGTTTCCTCGTGGAACCCGATAATCCGAGCGCCATGGCGGCCGCACTGCTGCGCTATCTCCGCGAACCTCAACTGTCGGCAAGCCATGGACAAGCCGCCCGGCGATTAGCGGAAAAGCGGTTTAGCCTCAAGGTGATGCTGGCCGAGTACGATCGGCTCTATCGTCAGGCACTGGGGATACCCGTCAATTAATCGTCGGTCTTGATGATTGGTATTGCGTCCTGTGTCGCCGAAATCCGCGTAATTGCGCTGCTATCATTTCGCTACCGCCATGAGATTGAATATAGTGCGTGACTTGCTTAGGCACGCCTAGATTGCTTATCGGGAAATCTATCTAATTTTATGAATAAAAAAGGATTTTTTGGTATTTTTAGCCCAGGCGGGAGAACGATTTCGCAGACGGAGCTGGCGACCGTCGGGGGGGATTTGCAATCCGCCGACATCGTTGCCGACGGTGCATTCGCTGCCGCAGGCGACATTTATCGGGGACCTAACGGACTGCTTGTTATCGCGCGCAGTGATAGGCCTGTAGCGGAGTTTGGCGCGGCCGTAACTGCTGCTTATCAGGCGAATGCTAGCGCTGGTTTGGCTCGGCTTGGCGGGGTCTTTGCCTTTGCGCTATTCGACCCAAGGCAGCCATCACTACTACTGGCCATAGACCGCATGGGCGTGCGCCAACTTGCCTATGGGAAAACCTCGAGGGGAGACTTGGTTTTTTCCACGCGTGCCGATCAAATCGTCCGTCATCCGGATGTGGACGATGGTATTTCCCAGCAAGCGATTCACGATTATTTGTTCTTTCACATGGTGCCGAGTCCGGGAACCATCTATTCCGGCGTTAAAAAGCTGCGACCGGCCCATGCTTACGAGTGCTCCGCAGCAAGGAATGCGGCCCGGCAGTATTGGATGCCGAAGTTCGCCGCGGACCGGAGCGAGGGAATCCCCGCGCTCGAGAGCGAATTGCACGACGCGCTGCGAGAATCTGTCTCAGCTTGCTCCCCGGGTCCCGGCACCGGGGGTTTTCTCAGCGGCGGCATCGACAGTTCCACGGTGCTCGGCTACATGTCGAAGCTGAGCGAAGATTCCGTGCCGGCCTTTTCCATCGGTTTTTCATCGGCTGAAGAATACGATGAGTCGGCTTACGCGCGCCTCGCCGCCGAGAAATTTGGCCTACAGGGACATCAATTTGATGTCACGGTGGAGGACATCGTCGAGACCGTGCCACGGATTGCCCAGGCCTACGACGAGCCCTTTGGCAATTCTTCGGCCGTACCTACGCTCCGGTGTGCCGAGTACGCGCGCGAAGCCGGAATTAGCAGACTGTTTGCCGGCGATGGCGGCGACGAATTGTTCGCGGGTAATCCACACTACACCCGTCAGAAGCTCTTTGCGCCCTATGAATCATTGCCGCGTGGGCTAAAAGGCTTACTGGAGAGCCCGGCCTTTCTCGCCTTATGCCGGGGCCCCGCCGCCAAAATTGGCAGCTACATTCAACAGGCGCGGATACGTATGCCGGACCGGAATTGGTCTTGGAACTATATGTATCGACAGCCGCGGAATGAAGTGTTTGCAGCCGAGTTTCTCGCGGGTATTGACCCTGAGCATCCCTTGAAGCTGATGCGTGCCGTCTACGATGAAACGCCGCAGGCAACGAACTTGGTTGATCGTATGCTTTATCTCGATTGGCAATTTATCTTGGCCGATAGCGATCTGCGTAAGGTCGGCCATATGTGTGATCTAGCCGGTGTGGAGGTCTGTTTTCCCATGCTCGGTGATCCAGTGGTCGATGTTTCGCTGAAAGTGCCGGCTAAGGATAAGATTCGCGGTCAGCGCCTGCGGCATTTCTACAAGAATGCCATGCGAGAGTTTTTACCCGGCGAAATCTTGCGTAAGAAGAAGCATGGTTTTGGCTTGCCCTTCGGACAATGGCTGAAGGAAAATCGGCCGCTGCAGGATCTGGTTTATCCCAGTCTCGAATCATTTGGCAAGCGAGGCATTTTGCATGCGGAATTTCTGCCGCGATTGGTCGATGAGCACCGCACCGGTCATGCTTCCTACCACGGCTATGTGATCTGGGACGTCATGATGCTGGAACTTTGGCTGCAAGCTCACGGTCATGGTGTTTGACTGGCAAGCTCGGCCTGTCTAGCAACCGTCAACAATTCTTGCTATGGGCTCCTTCATTTAGCGCCAATTCGTGAAAAGCAAGCATCAAACTATGGCGGATCTAAGCAATATCCCCGTTCTAGTGCCTCAAGCGGACGCGCTGGGCATGCTCGCCGTGATCCGTTCTTTGGGACGCGCGGGCTTTCAGGTACATGCATGCTCCAAGGATGCAAGCGCCTTGGGCTTGCATTCAAAACTTGCTAGTTACGCGACGGTGTCCCCGAGCTACGCTAGTGCTGACTACATACCCTGGCTGCGCGAATACATCAAGCAGCATGCGGTGCGTGCGATCGTTCCGAGTGAAGGTTTTTTGCTGGCGATCATGGACCAGCTGGAGGAGTTTCTGCCCCTGATGCCCAATGCGGCCGAGCGCGACACCCTCGTTCGCTGCTTTAGCAAGGCCGAAACGCTGGAACATTTTCGCGAGCAGGGTGGGCCAAATTTGGCGAAGTCCATGCCCGCCTTTGCCGTGGTGCGTAGTGCCGCCGACATCGCGGAAATTGATGCCTACTTGCCCCGCGGCGGACCTTTTTTTGTCAAGGCGGATGCGGTGCTGGGGCGTACTGGCCCGGGCCCAGGGGCGGTCCGCCAAGCGGACCAACTGGCACAGGCCAGGCAGATCGCTACGGAATTACTCGGGGAATACAGTGCGGTACTGATTCAAGCGCCGGCCATCGGCCGCAAAGCGACGGTGAACATCTTTCTGAACCAGGGCGAGGTCATTGCGCGCAGTATGTGTTTGTCCACCCACGAATCACCGCACACTGGCGGCTTGACCGTGCTGCGTCATACCTGGTGGCATGACGCGATGTATGCGGATGCCTTGGAGCGATTGCGTTGTCTCCAGTGGGATGGAGTCGCCATGGTCGAATACAAGTGGGATGCGGCTACGCAAAGCTATCAATTTATTGAGGCCAACACCCGATATTGGGCCGCCCTGCATCTTGATTTATTTGCGGGCACCGACTTTCCCGCGATTCAGTTACGAAAGTTTCTAGGCCAGCGCGATGCGACGCAAATCGAGAAGCAGACGCTGGGTGTTGTGAGTCGGCACACCGTCCCGGGTGAAATTGGTCATTTGCTGACCACCGTTAGAGATCCCGCTGTCGGCATCCTCAAGAAACTTAAAACCTTCACGGGCTTTTGTCTGTTGTTCATGCACCCGGGCATCCATAGAGACTTGCTGTTTCCCGGCGACCGCGCATTGTACTGGCGTCAGTGGCGCCGCTTCATTGCCGAGTTGGGGAAACCTGGCGAGGGCCAGGGGCAATAGCGTTGGTGGACTGCTTATGAATGCGAAACCGAAGATGTCCGTTGAGGAAGTTCGCCGTCGCTACTTGCTGCCTGATCTAGAGGTTAGCCATACTCGATTTTCTCCCGTGTTGCTAATCGGCCAGCATCGCTCAGGCACGACAGTGCTCGGGAGTTTGCTGCGCAAGTATCTCAAGGTAAATTTTGGTCCGGAAAGTCAGTTTTTCTTCCGCAGAGCCGCGACCTTGGATAATTATGGCGATCTCAAAAGTGATCAAGGCTTGCTGTCTTTAATCACTGACCTGGCCACGGAAAGATGTTTTGAGCTCAACCAATTTGGTTTCCGGATTGATCCGCAAGAAGTCCTTGGGGATATTCGTGAGCGAAGCTACAGTGGTGTTATCGATGCGATTTTTCGTCAGTATGCAGCACACAATGGCATGCAGCGCTGGGGTGATAAGACACCCGAATACGTGCTGCATCTGCCTGCTTTGGATCGCCTATTTCCGGATGCCCAGTATGTGCATCTTGTCAGAGATGGCCGGGATGTTGCCTTGTCCAACTTCGGGGTATTTTTCGGAGCAAAGAATGAGGTGGTGGCAGCGGCGGACTGGGCCCATTATGACGATTTGGCCGCGCAGTTTGCCGCTACCGTTTCGCCGGATCGCTTCTTCGAGGCAAAGTATGAGGAGTTGATGCAGGACCCTGTTGCCTTATTTGCACGGCTAAGCGAATTTTTCGGCATCACGGACGAGTCCAGCGAATTACAAAGTTATATCGCTGCCCATCTACCTGCTGAAATTCACAGCGGCAACTTTAACAAGTGGAAGAGTGGCCTAACAGCGGATCAGCAGCGGCGCTTTGAGCGTGTGGCCGGCCAGCACTTAAGCCGTCACGGCTATGAGCGAGCTTTTCCCAATGCGGCATCAATGTCGGCCCTAGAACGTGCATTTTGGCGCTTCGACCACGCTATTCGGAAATATCTGCGCGGCGGCGCCTGGAAGGATAATGCCTACAAGCTGTCGCTACGGCTGCGTCATTTCGCGACTAACATCAAGAGAAGGTTTGTGCGTGACTAGGACGATGCGCCTTTATACGCGGCCCAAAGCGCGGCGCAGCAAATGTTTGAAACCACTGAGCTCTGCTTCAAAGTCGATGTTGGATAATTCATTTGAATCAAGTAGGCGGGGTAGCTCCAGCGCTGGGCTTTGTGCCGAAGCAAGCCCGATCTCGGTTGTCGTGGCGCTAAGCACTTCAAGTTGTCTAAGCCAGTCAAGCTGATGCGGTTCATAGGCGCCACTTGGATAGCAAAAGTGGTCTAACCCAGCTGCACTATTGATTTTCTTGAGCCATTTTCTATTGTCGAGGATCTCTGCCCTTGCAGCCTCAAAGCTGTCCGCGGGGAAGCGGTGGCGGTGGGAATGCAACTGTAAATCAACACCCAAATCTGCCAGCTTGCCCGCTTCTTTTCTCGTCATGAATGCCAGCAGGCGATTCTCCACGATGCGCGTATAGTCGACCTGCAAAGCAGAGCACAAGCTCTTTAGTAGCTCTTGTCTAGCGGCCGCCGTTGGCAAAGCTTCTCCCGTTGCGAGAATTAGTTTGGTCGCGCGAGTGCGGTCCTTATTGTCATTGAGGTCAAAGGGTATCGGGGCGTCGATGCCCAGCCGGTTCAAATCGAGGCTTGCGCAGGTCGTTTTCCACAGCACATAATCCACGGCGACATTGAACACCTGAAACTGGCGATTCACGTAGTAGGTGGCCAGGTAAAGAGTTGCCGGCATGCTTTGTTCATGTAGCGCTCTGGCCATATGGCAGTAGCTGCCATACCAACCATCGTCGATGGTAATGACCACTTCCCCTCGATCAATGGTATTGCTACTGAGCCGATGCAGTGCTTCGGCCAGCGGGATAACGGGATAGCCCTTGTCTTTCAGCCGGCTCAGCCGAGCCTTGAAGGTATCGGGTTCCATGAATAGCCCCGGCTTAAATCGATGCTCATCTTGCAATGAGATGCCGTGATAGCACAGTATTCTAAGTTGGTGCCTGGTTAGCCAGCGGGCCAGTCCAAACAAGCCCAGCAAGGATGCAATTTTTAGGGAGAGTTGCTTCACGCTTTGTGCTGTGGTCGAGTCAAATTTATCCGGTACCGAGGTAAGATGCCTCCCTCGTCATCACTAGAGGAGGGCTCGGCCCGCAATAGTGATGATCTCTTCGCTGAGATATTGACGCTGCATATCATGAGTATTTTCATTGTGGCTATTTCTAGGCGTGGATATTCGGACAAGCGGTGATTAGGGGTCACTAGCCGGTAAGTATGAAAGAAAGAACGCCAAAAATCAGTGTCGGGATGCCTGTTTACAATGGCGAGCAATATCTTGAGCAAGCTATTGACTCCATTCGTAAGCAAACCCTGGATGATTTCGAACTGATTATCAATGACAACGCCTCCACGGATCACACGGAGGAGATTAGTCGTGACTTGGCCGCCAAGGATTCGCGCATCCGCTACGAGAGGAATACTAAGAATGTCGGGGCCGCGGGAAACTACCGTTTGGTTTTTCAGAGGTCGCGTGCTGAATATTTTCGTTGGATGAATGCCGATGATCTATGCGCCAGCAATAGCCATGAACTTTGTCTAGCCGCTCTGGAAGCAGATCCCACGGCGGTCTTGACTTATGGGCGCACCGTCATCATTGGTTCCGATGGTGAATTTCTCGACGACTACGAAGACAAATTGGACCTACAACAAGACAGTGCACCTCAGCGGTTTGAGGCTTGCTTGCGGCGAATCGGCCTAACAAACGTTATTTACGGCTTGATGCGGTCAACCGCGCTGAAGCGCACAGCCTTGATGGGCGACGGCTCATTTCCCGCCGCGGATATCAATTTGGTTGCGGAGCTGACTCACTATGGGAAGTTCGTGCAGCTACCCGATCAATTGTTTTCCCGCCGCATGCATCCCGGTGCCAGCAGCTGGGATCGGGCAGATGATCAGGCGCAGTTGGATTTCTGGATGGGCGAGGGCGCGTCGGCCCATCGATTCCCCCGTTGGAAACGCAGCCTGGCGCTCTTGCGCGGTGCCCGGCGTGCACCGCTATCTGCTGAGGACCATCGGCAAATCCGCCGCCGAATTCTGCGCGGCATGGTATGGAATCGCGCCAATTTGCTGAAGGACATTGTGATCGAAGTTGCCCGTCCATTTCGCAGGTCCCGGCAAGAATAGTCAGGGCAGCGTTTCGCTAAAGATCCGGTTTAGTCCATGCCCAACAAATCGCGAATGGGTTTGTCCACGACAATCGCGCCAATGAGATCAGGCTGGTTATTGATTTCCACGATGATTGGACCGGCTGCGGTGACCGCAATATCCAGTCCCGCGAAGGACATTCTCGGGAAGATTCTAAGGACTCGGCGCGCGAGCTGTTCAACCTCCGGCCACAGCGGCGGTGTTAGACCGGCAATTTGCATGCCGGTATCCGGATGTCGCTCGAACCGGTCTTCGTCTAGTTCTGTCAGCGTACCTTTGAGTAGCTGGCCTGTCTCTGGATCAAAAGGAAAGCACATTCCCCCGGCGCTTGAGTTGTCAACTAGCGATCCGGTGCGACCAATTCGAATATAGGCGCACATGATCTGTGCTTCTTCACCCGGCTTCTCTAAGACCCAGATGCGCCAAGTATTAATGCTGCTGGAATTTAGCTCGGCATACCATGGATGCTGTTCTAGGTAGTGCTCAATGAGGTATTCCGACTGATCACTAAGCTGAAGAACCTTGGCGCAGAAATCCTTCGTGCTATGCCAATCAGAGTCTTGCAGTGGTCGGAGTCTAGTAGAAGACCTATCGGCATGTTCAATTTCGATCGCGACAAAACCCGCTCCTCCCCAGCCCTCTAACAGTTTGAAGCAAATCTTGCTGCCCGTTGGAAGTGCGCTTAGACAAGTTTCCAACTCCTGGTGATTTCTCAAGTCATTGCCGGTGGCCGAGCACCCGCGGCGACTATTGAGATAACCAATAAATTCCGCGGTTGGAAAGGTCAGGGTTTCAAGAATTGACTTTTCGGCGAGTTTGTATTGCGAGAGCTTTCTATAATCTGGCGGATTGATTTTGCGGACGGCCTTGGCAAAATCCACCGGATTTAGGTAGCGTGTCTTGTCACGCCATGGAATCTCGCGACGGAATAAACGAGCGCTATGGTAATACCGCGGACCCAAGCGGTAAAAAACTCTAAGAGCGATCATTTCCAGAAACTGCCGGAAAGCCGGAAGGTGTCCTTCCCTGGCTCGGCGCTGGCTGAGGCCAACCAGTCCCACCAATGAGTAGCTTGAGTCCAGCACCTAGAATTGCCCCCGAAAAACTAAAGTCTACGAGTAACGTGCGGCAATTCCGACGAACTCGTTCACATCCGGCCAGTAGCGTCGCGCTATGATACGCCTAGACAAAAAAATCAGTCCAGCTCATGAATCGAAAAGTATTATTGATTGCCTATCACTTTCCGCCAGCCGGTGGCAGCGGAGTCCGGCGGACATTTGCCTATGCGCGCTATTTGAGTGAGTACGGTTGGGAACCCATTGTCCTGACCGGGCGGCATCGAGCAGAGGCTGTATCGACGAAGAACCTTGGTTCTATGCTAGATGGGGTCAAGATCTATCGCTCGGCTGCTCCCTACCTACCTAGTCTTCTGTCGATTCGTGGGCGATATCCGGGCTTTCTCGGCTGGCCGGAGGGCAGGTTACCATGGTGGTTCACCGGCGTTCCCAAGGCCCTCAGTGTCATCCGCAGAGAGCGACCGGCGATTATCTGGTGCACATACCCTATTCCTACCGCGCTGCTTATTGGTCTTACCGTCAGTCGAATGGCTAGCCTGCCCCTGATAGCAGACCTGCGGGATGCGATGACGGATGACAAGTTCCCGCTTGAGCCCGCACGTCGTAAGATTTATCAGTGGATTGAACGGCGTATTTGTCACGCGGCACGGCGCGTCGTTTTTACAGCTGAAGGTACGCGCCAAATGTATCGTAAACGTTTTCCTGAACTACCGGAGTCGCGCTGGCAGGTTTTACCCAATGGATATGACGAAGAAATGTTTGGCGCAGATGCATTGCCCAGGAAGCAAGGTGACAAAAGGGTATTGTTACACTCAGGCTTAATTTATCCCAGTGAGCGCGATCCGGCAGATTTTTTCGCGGCGGTAAAACAACTGGTGGAGAAGGGATACTTGACAGCGGATCGGCTGGAGATTCGGCTGCGCTCGCCGGGCCATCCTGAGCAATTTCAAGCCATGATTGACGCGCTAGAACTAAGTTCCATCATTCGAATCGCGCCCCCATTGGATTACCGCGAAGCACTGGCTGAGATGTTCACGGTAGATGGCCTGATTGTCTTGCAAGGCGCTTCTTGCAATCATCAAGTGCCGGCGAAAGTCTATGAGTATCTTCGCGCGGGGACGCCGATCCTGGGATTGACGGATCCGGAAGGAGATACCGGTCGCCTCTTAAAACAGTTCGGTGTACGCCAAATCGCTCGCTTAAACGACGCTGGTGAAATTTCAAGAAATCTTAAGCAGTTCTTGATCGATATTGAGGGTGGCGCCCATGAGCCACCCAACATCGAATCGCTGAGAGAATTCTCGAGGCAGACACAGGCGGGGAAGTTGGCAGAATTGTTATCGGGGGTTCACGCTGATTGACATCGAAAAATTGAGAGCTTGGCTCGGTGGCGGTTTAATGCGCAACAAAATACTCACTACCACTCTGGCGTTGCTGGCCGCAGGGATACTGCTGGTTTATCAGGCTTACCCATCCAGGGAAGCAGTTAGAGTGCGCAATTCGCTGCTTGCTTCCATAGCTGCGGCGGAGGAGTTTTCATGGTCACCTAAGAATGCGCCGGCGGATTTTCTGCAAAACGATCTTGCGCCAAGCACTTTTTTCCGTGACCGTGTGGCAGAGGCGGTGCATCCCAATATTTCTGATTTTGACAAGGCCAAGAATTTGGCCGCGCATTTGATCGAAGGTCATCGCCGCGGCGTGCCAATACAGGCCAATACTGAGAAAACATATCGCGTAATTAGAGAGCGCGGAATTGGCTATTGTGCTGATTTTACGCAGACCTACATCGCATTGGCTCTAGCGGCGGATGTCAGCGTCCGGGAATGGGGTGTATCTTTCGATGGGTTTGGTGGTGATGGACATGCCTTCAATGAATTCTATGACCCAGAATTGAAAGCATGGGTAATGGTCGATAGTTTTAATGCGTTCTATCCAGTGAACGCGATCTCCGGGCGACCCCTGTCAGCGATGGAATTTATTGAGAATCTCGAAGCTGACAATGTTTTAGATTTAATGCGATTCGTACCGACGAATCCAGATCAATTTAGGTTTCGCAGTGATAAACGCCTAGTCGAATATTATCGTCAAGGGCTAGGGCAATTTTATCTGTGGTGGGGTAATAACGTTTATGACTATGATAGCCACGCACTCGTTGCCTGGGCTGGCAAGTTTTCGCGATCCGCCGAACAAGTTGTCGCTATTATTTTGGGCGTTCATCCGCGCATTCGAATTCTAGCAACGGCTGATAGCGAGGATCTTGTGCGTGCTCTTAGCATTAAACGTTGGATTGTGCTAAGTCTAACTACAATTTGCTGTGTCCTTGGAATGCGCCTCTTGTTTTTAGTATTTCGAGCGTGGGTCGGCCAATCGAAGTCATAAAAAAGCCGCGGCCATGGGCGCCGCGGCTTTGTTTGATGCTCTTGTTCGAATGCTCAAATGTTATTGTAGCTCAATTCTAAATTGTGAGGGCGGTTCGGGAGGCACGGCATCGACTACAGAACCTCCCCCTCCACTTGGTAGACTGAGATTGGCGGGCGCATGTTGCGGCGCCGTGCTTAGGATTAGCTCATCGTACCACCGGTACTCGTTGCCAGAATTGTTGGAGAAATCTTTGCTAGTCTGATAAACGGTGAGCATCAGATTTTGAAAAGATTGCCCGCTCTGATTAATTTGCCATGGCCAGCGGAAATCCTTGAATTGCTTGAGGGTGTCCCCGTCACCAAACGACACCCAAGCGCGGACGTGTGAGCAATCGGAATCTCCCCATTTGTTACATGTGGCCACGCTCTTGCGCTTGCCAACATCGATTTCTATATACACCCACCACCAGGCATTCGCGCGTCCGCCGGCATAGGGTTCCAATGCGTCGTATTTCGATTCGCTGGTATAGCTAGATGCATACTTGTAACCATTTGGTGGCCCCGCTTGTGATTGTTTCGACCAATAGGATGAATTGTTCGAACCGGTATTGATCGGCGGCCCGTAAGGCGGATAGTCAAAGGTGTTCGCGCAGGCATTGCATGGGGCGTTTACAAACCCGTAACGCATCAAGTTCCCTGCGCAGTTGCTGTATACATTGAGCGTGCGGGTCGACTTACCAATGGTTAGCACATTCTGCATGTCCGAACATGAGCTTCCACTGCGCCACAAAATATGAAATTTTAAAGATTCTCCGCCAGTGGAATTCCAATCAAAGTTAGTCATCGCGCTATTCTGGCGAACGCGGTAGGACATGGTGAGCTTTTCGCCTTCACCAATTGTCGTCGGCCATTCTTTACAGTGCGACGAATTTGCAGTGCCGGGCGCGCCATCAGTGCAGTTTGTTGCCGCATTGCCGTAATACCACGCACCACCATGGTCAGCGCGAGCGACGTCATTAGCTGTTAGACGCAGTGATCCGCCGCCCGATGCTGCCATGCCGGGGTCATGGGCGGCGTAGCAGTAACCGTTGACGCAATTATTGGGGACGGATTTTGGTCCATCGACTTCGTGGACTCTAAAGTCGCCCGTTCGCACCTGAAAGCCATCATGCGTTTCATTCCAGCTGTCAAAGCCATTGGAGAAAAACACACCGGAGGCATTTCTTCGGTTTTCGAAATCTTGCTCGGGATTCGCGTCGGAGTTTACCGCCGGAAGCGGGTTGGCAATGGCCAGCGAGCCTGTCGCTACGCCGACTAAGAGTAGCACTGCGCGGGCGCAGCTTAATGTGGTATTCCATTTCATGGTGATAGTTCCTCGCGAATCCCTTCGCAACCGTTCGATTTTAAAGCATTGGTACGGGTCATGTAGTTACCCGATACGCACACCGGCCTCGGGAGATAGATTGCTCTCGTTGCCGTTCTTGTCATAAGCGGAAATTGCAAAGTAGTAATTACCCGCCGCTAGATTCTCGATGACATAACGTGTCACACCCTCGTTGCGAACGGTTACGGTATTGGAGTAGTTTCGTCCGGGTTGGGTTCCGTAGTAGATGGTGTAACCGTCTAAATCGCGCAGCGGCGTGCCATCGGCATCGGCGGTGGGGGGCCTCCAGCTCAGCGTCACCGAAAATTGCCCGCTTTGTTCCACGACAATGCCAAAACCGGGCAGAGCAACCCTGTTCTCTCCGTCCGAAACCGTAATCACGATACCGGTATATTTTCCGGTGTCACCAATACCCGGCTTGCCCGTGATGGCGCCAGTGGATTTATTAAAACTTGCCCAGCCGGGAAGATTCTTCACCGAGAAAGTCAGCTCATCATTGTCGGCATCCGTGGCTTTGGGATTGAAGCGGTAACTATTGCCGACGGTGACAGACAGCGCCGGTGCGCCCGAAATAGTCGGTTTGGTGCTGCTGGCAGCCGGTGGCGTGTTGGCGCCGTTGGGCAAATTTGTGGTGGCGGGCTGATTCGCCGAAACTGCGGCAGCCGGGGAGCTGCCACCCGTTAGGCAACCGCTGACGCTGATGGAGATGCAAAGAATTAGCGTCGCCAGTCGTAGCTGGTTTAAATAATGAGCCATGGGATTGTTGTACCTCGAGCGCTCTCAGTGTTTGTTTGAAGCGAAGAGGGGGACACAGGGCGGCCGGCGAGATTCATTGCGGAATCTCGTACCATTGATCAATACGGTGGTGCCATCCAGGGCAGCTATTCGCCGCGACCCAGAGAATTTCGGCAACCCCGCTATCATAGGACTTCTCCTTTAGACCGGTGGCTTTGCGTCCCACCCTTTCGGATGGTTTGCCTTTGTACGGAGGACATTCTCCGCCAGCCCGAAGCTGGACAATGAGGAATGCGTCACAAATTATCTGTACGAATCAAAAAGACAGTCCCTACGCGGTCCAGTGATTCGTCAAAACAAGAACCCGCACAAAATGCGGGAGGGAAGCTATCTTGCTTCTCCAGAGCGGGCTAGGCCATTTTCACTACGGTTTTTTCATAGGCTTTTTAGATCAAGCACTCACGGAGAACATCGAAGGGAATTTGCAGCCGGGTGGATGGTCACGAAACCGACTTACTGCGCATGGCGATGCGGCAAAAATATCTAGATTAATAATTAACTATATGTGATAATAATTTGTTATATAAGATAAAAATAAGAAATATAGTTCGCGTTACATGCCTGCCCAGTGTGGTCGGAGCAGTTCCAGACCGGAGCTCTGCAATGGGTGTGAGGATATTTCGGCTGGCGTTCAGTTTTCCGGCGTTAACTTTGCGCGGAAGAAGTCTACCGCTGGTTCCACGAAATACTCGTGCTTACCTGCCTCCACACGAATGGATACTTCGTCCGCGGCACCCAAGGCGTTCCAGATATTGCTGAGAGCTTGCGCGAAACGCGGCTCAGAGAAGCCCTGCGATGATCCACGCACTGCCAGGGTCGGCCGGGGGGCGAGCAGGCCAAATATGGCTTCCTGTGGGTAAAGTGTTCCGCTGCCGGGAACGATGTGGCAATAGTGGGCTTGTGGGGCAGCGGTGCCGTAGGCGCGAAAGTTGCCGACGGCGCCGCCATAAGATTGAAAGACGATGGCACGGATGCGCTCATCGAGCCCGGCATAGGCGACGGCGATTTCACCGCCCAGAGATACGCCGGTAATTCCCAACCGCTTTGCATCGACTTCTGGTTGGGCGGCCAGGAAATCCATGGCGACCCGTATATCTTCAACGATCAAAGCCTTATAGAAACGGCCCGCGAGGATTGCGTTATAAGCGACGTTGCGGTGTTCCGGATGTTCCGGCGGCCCGAGACGACCGAAGCCACGCAATTCCATCGCTAAGCTGGCAAAGCCCGCCTGTGCTAGACGCATGCCGGCGGTGTTGTGGTAGCTGTCTTGCGGGTAAGAGAGCTGGTCCAAGCCTGACTGGCCCTCTTTCACATGGCCTGGAATGACCAGCAGGCCGGCCACGGGCGTAGATGAATTGGGCAGGTGCAGAATGACTGAAATGTCGCTGCCGTCGCCGACTAGCCGGTATTCCACGCGGCGCAGGCCATCAATGTTCTCGCTTTTTACCAAGACCGATTGCGGAGGCTCACGGCCCCCTTCGGCCGGAATTGGCGGAAAGTGATAGAGCTGGCCCATGGTTTGTCGAAACTCTTGCTGCCAATTACGCCAATCCGCGGGTAACGTTGACTTGGGGAAGCTGATTCGGGGTGTTTGGCCAGCGAGTTGTGCAACTAAGGCGGGGTCATTGACCGGGCTGGCCGCGTAGGTGGGCCACCTCGCCTCGAGATCCTTCTCAAACCATTGGCCGGGGTCTATTCGGGCGTGGATTAGGCCGCCCAGCGCTAATGTGAGACCGGCTGCCAGCAGCGCAGTGAAAAGCAGCGATATCCAGCGCTGCGTGTGGCCGCGAAAGGGGCCGAGTGCGAGGCTTTGCGCCGCGAGCAAGGCCCAAGCACCGCTGGCTAGGATAAGCAAAACTATTAGGGACATAGTGTTCACGGCGCGATGTCAATAGCCGCAATAATAGCCTGTGCCCTGCCAGCCGCCTATTTGGATCTTCATTTTGCTACTCAATCGGCGGCCAGGGCGGGCTATTAATGTATGCTGCGTGCCGAGCATTTCGGCTAGATAAAAGCGTCTGACTGATCATGTTTCTTGTTTCGCGGTGCGGGGTATTTTTGAAACCGCGCACTGGTTGCCAAAACTCCCGGGCCATTCTTTCAATGACTAAAGTTGAATCTAGCTAGTGTGCGGAATTGTCGGCATTTTTGATACGCAGGCGCAAAGGCCGGTGGATCGCGGCTTGGTTGAAGCTATGAATGAGCTTCAGTTGCACCGTGGGCCAGACGGTTTCGGTTACCACTTCGAACCGGGCGTTGGTTTCGGCCATCGGCGTTTGTCGATTATTGACCTGTCGGCCGGTCAGCAGCCCATGTTCAATGAAGATGGGACGGTTTGCGTTACCTACAACGGTGAAATTTACAATTTTCCCGAGCTGTTCGATACCTTGCGTAAACTGGGGCACCAGTTTAAGACCCGCTGCGACACCGAGGTAATCGTGCATGCCTGGGAGGAGTGGGGTCCGGCTTGCGTAGACCGATTTAATGGCATGTTCGCGTTTGCGTTGTGGGACGCTAACCAGCAACAATTCTTTCTAGTGCGGGATCGTCTCGGGATCAAACCCTTATTTTATTCCGTATCCCCAGATGGCCTGTTGTACTTCGCTTCGGAACTCAAATCTTTGCTGGTCCTCGCCGATCTCGACCGTGAAATGGATCCGCAAGCCATTGAAGATTACTTTACTTTCGGTTACGTGCCGGAGCCGCGCACGATTTACGGCTCGGTCAAGAAGCTTGAGCCAGGCGCGGCCCTGTTGGTGACCCGCGGGAAGCCGGTACCTCAGCCACGCCGCTATTGGGATGTGTCTTTTGCGGCGCGTGCCGGTGAAGGCGCGATAGACCAGGCCGATATCGAGGCAGAATTGCGCGAGCGCTTTCAGCATTCGGTGCAACAAATGATGGTATCCGATGTGCCGCTGGGTGCGTTTCTGTCCGGCGGCGTGGATTCCAGCGCGGTCGTGGCCATGATGTCGGCGCTGAGTCAGGAGCCGGTAAAGACTTGCGCCATTGGCTTTAGCGAGCCGCGGTACGACGAGTCAGCTTATGCGGCACAAGTTGCTGAGCTAAAGCAAACTGACCACCACCAAAAAGTCGTTGAAGCGGCTGACTATTCGCTACTGGAGCGATTGATCGGTATTTACGATGAGCCCTATGCCGACAGCTCATCCATACCCACCTACCGCGTCTGTGGCTTAGCCAAGGAAAAAGTCACCGTGGCCCTGTCGGGAGACGGCGGCGACGAGAATTTCGCTGGCTATCGCAGGTATCGTTTATTCATGGCGGAAGAGGCGGTTCGTTCACGGATTCCCATGGGCATGCGTCGGGCGATTTTTGGTCCATTGGGCCGTTATTACCCGAAACTGGATTGGGCGCCGCGGTTTGTGCGCGGTAAGACGACTTTTCAAGCCTTGGCACGCGACAGTGTGGCGGCCTACTTACACGGCGTGTCTTACTTGGGCGAGGAGCTGCGCGTGCAGATGTATAGCGATACATTCAAGCGGCAGTTAGCAGGTTACCGATCCATTGAAGTGTTTCGCCGGCATATGGAGAATTGCCCGGCGGACGATGCGCTATCGCAGGTCCAATACCTGGATTTCAAGACCTATTTACCGGGCGATATTCTGACAAAAGTGGACCGTGCGAGCATGGCACATAGTTTGGAAGTTCGCGTTCCGTTCCTGGACCACGAATTCGTTGATTGGGTTTCTGGAATTCCGGCACGTCTGAAGCTAAAGGGCGGCGACGGTAAGCACATCCTGAAGTCTTCCTTGGCTGATACGCTACCGCGCGAGATTCTCTACAGAACGAAAATGGGATTTGCCGTGCCGCTGAGCGCATGGTTTCGCGAGTCACTGATACCTGAAATTGAACGGGTAGTGAGTAGTGATCGATTAGAGCGGACCGGTATTTTCGATATGGCCTTTCTGCAACGACTGGCCCATGAACACACTACCGGGCGCCGCGACCATGGCTCGATTTTATGGGCCCTGCTTATGTTTGAGGGCTTTCTCCGTCATTCTATGGAGCCGGCGTCTGGATGACGCGAGTATCAGGCTTGATTGCTGACAATTCAGTAAAGGTTTGGCGCCTTGACTGAGCATCCCCTGCGCTTGTTGAGCTTTTCCAGTCTGTTTCCTAATCCAGTGCAGACCCGCCATGGAGTATTTGTGGCCGAACGTTTGCGGCAGCTGGTTGCCACTGGTGAAGTTACAACCGAGGTCGTGGCGCCCGTGCCTTGGTTTCCCTTTCGTCAGCCGGTGTTCGGGCGCTATGCAGAGTTTGCCCGTGTCCCGGCTACTAGCGAATACCAGAGTTTGTCGGTACTTCATCCCCGCTATTTAACTTTGCCGAAAATCGGTATGAGCATAGCGCCTGTGCTATTAGCCGCCGGCGTAGGCCGCGTGATGGAAGCCCGGTCTGCGCAGGCCGACATTATTGATGCGCATTTTCTCTATCCCGACGGCGTGGCTGCGGTGATCTTAGCCAGAAACCTCGGCAAACCGGTGGTGCTAACAGCGCGCGGTTCCGACGTCAATCAATTCGGTGAATTTAGGCTGCCTCGACGTTGGCTGCGTTGGGCCGTGGGGCGGGCGGATCATGTGTTCACTGTATCGGCAGCGTTGCGGGAACGATTGTTGCATCTTGGGGCTCCGCCCGAGGCCGTGAGCGTTTCACAAAACGGCGTCGATTTGCAGCGCTTTAGTCCCGCGAATCGGCGTGCCGCGAGAAGTGAGCTGTCTTGGCCTTTGGAAGGGCGACAATTGTTATCCGTGGGGAACTTGTTCGAGCTAAAGGGCCATCATATTTTGATTGAAGCCTTAGCTGATGTTCCCGATGGACGACTAATCATCGTTGGCGAAGGGCCGATGAGGCCGAAGCTGCTCTCGCTAATTGATCAGTTTGGCCTTGCCGATCGCGTCAAGCTACAGGGCATCGTTTCGCAGACCAAGCTTCGGGGCTACTATCGTGCTGCTGATCTAACTCTGCTCGCATCTAGCCGTGAGGGCATGCCCAATGTCGTACTCGAGAGCCTGGCTTGCGGGACGCCGGTGCTAGCTACAGCCGTGGGCGGCGTGCCGGAAATACTGGATAATTCCGCCGCCGGTGAACTGGTGAACGAGCGCTCGGCAGAGGCTTTTCGCGTGGCGATTGAAGCGCACTTTAGCAATCCGCCAAGTCCGGCGGACGTGCGTCGCCATGCGGAGCGGTTTGGCTGGCGGCCCATTGTGACAGCGCAGTTGGCGAAGCTGCGGGAAATTTTTCAAGGCCACCGGGATGCCCGTGGCCAGGCAAGCGAACATGTCATCTAGCGAAAAATCTTTACTATTCGTTTCGCCGACCTTTCTCTATCCCATCGATACGGGCGGACGGATTCGTACCACGCAGATACTTCGCGGCTTAAAAGGCGGTGCCTTTGACGTCATCTTGGGTTCGCCGGCAACCACCGACGATCTACGGCAATATGAGGCTAATATGCAAGCCTTGGCGGCGCGTTATTTTCATTGGCCCATTGCTCCCCGCAATGCCTGGTTCCGGTTGGCACGCATGCGTTATTTGCTGCATCGCTTGCCGATTCCCGTGGCGACGGACTATTCATCACGGGCCGTTGATCAAATTGCTGATGAACTTGCGAAGAAGCCGGCGGTTACCGTGTTTGATTTTCCTCACGCGATGGTATTGGCACCGGAAAAAATGGCAGGTCCCCTGGTGCTATTTACCCACAATGTCGAGGCCGAGATATTCGCGCGCCACGCGAAGCTTGCAAACGATCCCATTCGGCGGGCCATCTGGAAAAATCAACATCGTAAGATGCATGCTTTTGAACAGCGCGTGGTTAAGCGCGCGGATGTTGTGATTGGCGTATCGGGCCGGGATTGCAGATATCTTGAAGATGCTTATGGTGCGCAACGCACCGTAGTCATTCCTACCGGTACGGATGTGGAATTTTTCGGCTATGCGCCCCCCGGCGACAACAAGACCGTCGTATTTTGCGGTTCCATGGACTGGATGGCGAACATCGAAGGCATCGAATGGTTCATGGATGAGGTTTGGCCCCTGGTGCGAGCCACTGAGCCTGCGGCTCGCATGCGGGTTGTTGGACGGTCGCCGCCGGCAAAGTTGCTGCAACGTGCGGAACGCTTTGGCGATGCCTGGGAGTTCACCGGCTGGGTCGACGACGTCCGGCCGCACGTGCAGGGTTGTCGTGCCTTCGTGATTCCGCTGCGTGTGGCTGGAGGTACGCGATTGAAGGTATTCGAGGGCATGGCCATGGGTACACCAGTGGTGTCGACAGCTATTGGTGTTGAGGGACTGCCTCTGGAGGCGGAACGGCACTTTCTGCAAGGCGATTCTGGCCAGGAATTGGCGGATTCGATTTTAAGGACCCTCCGGGATGAGGAGCTAGGGCTGCGCCTGTCCCGCGCCGGTCGTCAATACGTCGAGGAGAAAGCGTCGTTTCAGCGCGCGGCGACGGTTTTCGAGGAAGCCTGCTTGAGCGTGATCTGATCTTTATCCATGGCGCGACAATTGATTACCTGGCGTCCTTGCCTGGCGGATTTGCAGCGATTAACTGCTGAACCCACTGAAGCGTTTGTCGACTCACCTCGGTGGTCCACGCCGGCTTAGAAAAGGTGTGGTCTGCGTCGGAGAGTTCACGCAACGTGACAGAGTCAGACACCAATGCCTCTTTCCAGGCTTGTGATTTTTTGGCCGTATTGCGGAAGGTTTCGGCAGTCAAGTCTTCGCCGCTGAGAATGACTAGGACCGAGCCCTGAAACACTCGCAATTCGCCGGCGAGCCCGTCGGCCAGTAGGGGTTCTGCTTCCTCGAGGCTGGCGTTGTCCCGGGCGCCACCGACGATCAGCATATACAGGCTCTCGCGAATTTCGCGCCAGGTCTCGCGTATCTTGACTTCGCCGAACAACAATCGTTTCCAGAAGGCGCCGCTGGCCAAACGCCGGCGGTAGTAATGAGTGAGTAGCGAACGAGCTTGGGCTTGCGGGGAGTCCAGCCAAGGATTCAGCAGTACCAGGCCGGCGACACGCTCATCGGTGTTGGCATACAGCAAAGCCGCGGCGGCGGCATCGCAGAGCCCCCAGATGACAACTTGGGTGATCTCGGGGCAGGCCTCCGCTAGGCCGTTAATGGCGGTGCGCAGGTCATCATTAAGCGTATAGAAGGGCCGTGGTTCACCTTCGCTATCGCCAATGCCTCGGTGATCGAAACGTAAGACTGTGATTCCGCCGGCGGCTAGGTCTTCCGCTAAGGCGACAAACTGGCGATGGCTGCCGGCGCGGTACTGTGGGCCGCCGACCAAGACAACAATGCCCAGCTGCCCAGGCTCGCTGGGTCGGTCGATCATGCCCACCAGCGTTGAACCGTGGCAGTCCATGGTGATCGCTTGGCGCGTAACGCCGCTACTAGGCTCTAAGAACTCGTTCTGTTTCATCGAGCAGCGCCGGGGCGGTGATGGTTTCCAATGTGTTCCAAAAACGTGGGCCAGGCATCGTTTTGAAATCAATATGCGATTCCTGTGCCGCGAGCTTTGCGAGTGGGTGGGCGGCTGGCTGTGTGGCTTGCGTCTTGCTCCCCACCGTCAATACATGCACGGGCCCAGAAATGCCTTCGAGCAAGCTGGTCAGCTCAATACCGAAAATGCTACCCGCCAAGCTTCCACTCAGCTCATAGCCCGCGGCATGAATGCTCTCTCCCCGAAGAAGTGCTGCTTCCAAGTCGTGCCGGCTGCGGACGGGGCCGTGGCCGCTAAACTGATCCGCTAGTCGCCGTAGCCGCAGAAAATCGGTCAATTGCTCACGTCCCTGCATCATGGGTTGCCAAAGGATGAGTTTGTCCGCTGGATTCTTTCGTTGCAGGGCTGCCGCCAATAAGGCACCAAAGCGTAAGCCTAGAACGGCTTTAATGCGGCCGCGGCTGGTGGCCCAAGCGCGTGCCAGGGCAAGATCCTCGAGCCAGCAGTTCCAGTTGGCCTGGGCGAAGTTACCGCTGCTATCTCCGGTACCAAAGAGGTCGATCAGGATGCTGCCTATGCCGATTTCCGCCAAACGTTTGCCGAGTAAATGTAGCGTCCGCCTTGCACGGTTCATTTCTTCGGCAAAGGGGGGCGCCATGATGACGAACTCTTTTGTTGATCCGCTGGTGGGCAGGTACTCGATGACATGCCGATAACCGTGTTCGGCTTTTAGAAAGCCTGGGCTTATTTCAACAGCCGCTTTGATAGCTTGACTCATGAGCGACGAGTTGGGCATCGAAGAAGCGCCGCAAGCTGCCGAAACTCTCGAAAATTTCGGCCCGAATGTCGTCCTCGTCGATGCGGTGGCCGAGTTCCTCCTCCATCGCAATGACAACGGCGGCAATGGTCATGGAATCTAGTTCCGGCAGCGTGCCCAGCAGTGGAGTGCCATCATTGAATTCAATTTTCCGATCTCCGAGTCCTAGGGTTTCATCGAGAATTCGCGCCAGCAGGCGCGCTGACTCGCTGCTAGAGGTTTTAGGCATGGAGTTTTTCAAACAGATCATTTGCCGCTACCTTCGCGCGCTGTTGCCCATGTTGTATAGGTTTTACCCGTAAAATTCTGCAATACACCTAACAGTCCCGCAAAATTGACCAAGCAAAGGTAGTAGGGCGCCGACATCCACACCGGCGCCGGGTGACCCTGCTTCTCCATCAGCATCCCGCCAGCGGCTAACAGATAGAAGGCAAGCTGCGCCAGCAGGATGTAGGTGTATATCGGTCCCTGGTGCAGCACGAAGAGATTGCTAAGCAGCGCACCAATCATGAACAGGCCGATGAACCAGCGTAACAGCTTATGAGAAATGAGCTGTAGCGCAAACCAACCATGGTGCAAGGGGTTGAGCATATGACCGAGCTTGAGCGTCGCGCGCCACGCGCGGTTCACGATCCTGACTTTTCGTGAAAATTCCTTATCCGTTGAATCGGCGCTGTGCTCATAGCAGGCTGCTTGGGGCTCGTAGATGTTTCGATAACCCGCGCCGACGACGCGCAGGGGCAGTATGAAATCGGAGAGGTCAGGAGGATCTAGCGGCACGAACAAATCCCGGCGAATAGCCAGTATTGCGCCGTCGCCACCGACCAGGGAGCCGACGCGGCTCTCCAATTCCTTGATGCGCAATTCGTAACGCCAGTAGAGTCCTTCGTCGGTGGTGTCGCCCGGCTCTGCGTCGAAATACTTTTGTTGGCCCGTCACCGCACCCACGGAAGGATCGGCAAAATGACGCGTCATGGCATGCAGTGCACCCGGATCGAACATGGCATTGGCATCGGTGAACAGAATGACTTCACCCGCAGCCTGGCGCACCGCTTCATTCAAGCCAACGCTCTTACCTCCGCGTTCTTTCATTCTAAGCAACTTAACCTGCTTGCTGGGGAAGTCTTCCACAATCTCATCGGTACCGTCGCTTGAGCAGTCGGAAACCACGATCACTTCCAGCTTATCGCTGGGATAGCGAAGTTGCATGGAGTTTTCCAGTTTCGACAGTATGACCGCCTCTTCGTTGTAGGCTGAGATGACTAATGTGACGGCAGGTTTATAGTCATCCGGAGCAACGGTCGCACGCCGCGGAAACATGCTTCCGGCCATGGACAGCAGCAGTGGATAGCCGACGTACACGTAGGCGGACACAATAAGACAGAACCAAAGTAAGAATTCCACGATTTTTTTGTCTTGATCCTGTTTCGTTCGTCCAAAGCCGCGCCGGGAGCGGCTCATGCATGCCGGCCGCGGTCAACGCTGCTCTCTGAGCCCCGCGGGTTTTATCAACAGCCTATATTAGCTGGCGTGCCGCCGGCATGACCACATTGCGGTTCACTATTTGCCGCCCAGGAGAGATGCGCGCCGGGCATTTGTCACATTTCTGCTTCCGCCGTGGTCTATTTTGCGCCCGCGGCTGTCCGGCTGAAGTATGCTCTGCGCATGCGCCTGCCTTGTTCTGAATCGTTCATCTCGATGTTTCTCGGCCTTGCTGCCGCGAGTGGTGCTTGCTTGCTCTTGCTTAATTTCGCAGGTGTTGGGTACCTGTCATTGCGTGCCCCCGGCGTTGATGACTATGTGGATTTCGCCGGCACTCCCACACTTACCTACGCTGAGGCTAAGGAGCGACTAAGGAGCACGGCAGTGCACCCGACCGTAGATTCTCTCTCTGCCGTAACGCGGGTTTTTCATGAGGCGATGGTGCACATTGATCCGACAGACCGAGAGATTGTGGGACTCAAAGAGCTCCGCATGACGATTCCGATTTGGGAGAACTATGTTCTCTACGCCCTGAGTTACTTGAAGCCGGATACCTATCGCGACTATGAGTTTTGCAGCTACCGGCGAGCGCTAGAACGTGGTGTGGGCCGATGTGGTCAGCAGTCGCTGGCCTTGGTGGACTTTCTCTCAGCCAAGGGCATCAAAACCGGTTTCGTTTATCTTGGAGGGCATACTCTTGTTACAGCGCAAGTTGATTCAGGGCGTTGGGTAATGCTCGATCCAGACTATGGCGCGGCGATTCCTTTTGACTTGGCGCAGGCAGAAGCTCAGCCGGAGACTGTCATTCCATACTATTGGAACAATCAAGTGGTGTCGCGCAATTTGTTTAGATCATTTGCGCCTGCCAAGAACAAGATTCGTTACGGCGGGCCCGATGTGCGCTGGGGCCGAGTCTGCGTGATAGAGAAGATCGCCTATATATTGAAATGGCTGCTGCCGCTGTTGCTGCTATTGCCAGGCTTCGCTTTTTGGGCGAATTTGCGCCTTCGGCGATTCTAGGGAATCGGGTACAGATTCGAGATTGCTGTCTTCAGTTGCTTGAATAGCAAGCTGCCTAAGCGATGCCAGCAGTGCGATTGACCAAATTGCAATCTCTGCCTTGAAATAGTTCGAGAACAGTCCCGACGCGAGCACCAAAGCGAGCGCGCCGCCGATAGCCATTCGATAGCTGGCTAGCTCACGAGGCAAATTTTTCTGATCTAGTTTTTGAACAAACCAGGCAGTATTGGCTATCCAAAGTAGTAGGCAAAGGTAAATTAAAGCACCCGGAATACCTTGGTCAACCAGTATCGTCAGATAGGTGTTATGCGAGGATCGAGCCAGGCCTTCACCATGCTTATTCTTGGTTAAATAGCGATCATCGAGATAGTTGTGGCTAAGGGTACGCGTACCGCGATGGCCCGACCCAAGGGGCTTGGACCGGAATATTTTTAGTTGCGCCTCGGCAAGGGCGATGCGAGTGTTGACCGACCCGTCGACTTCCTCGATATTTTCGCTAGCAACAGTAATCGTTTTTAGCCGTTCTATGAAGTCGGGCGGAGATAGAATAAGAAACAAGACAATCCCCAAGGCACCCAAAGAGAAAAAGAAAACCTTGATACGCGGCGGTCGGAGCAGCACTGCCGCAATGCCAGCTGCTAACAATCCGACGAAAGCGCCTCTGCTTTGCGTTAAAATCATTGCGTTCAATACGAACGGAAGAGCCGCTAACATCAATCCGCGGATGTAAAGGCCGCCGCGGATGAGCAGTGCTGATCCAAATACGGCACCGGTGGCAACATGCATGCCGAAAGTATTGGCATCGCCGATTCCTGGGCCTCCCATTCCCTCCAGACGTCCTGATACTGTGCGGCCATAAGCTAACCAGCCCAAGTAGAAGCACCCAATCACGTGCGCGATAAAGAAATTGCGAAATTCAACTTCGGTATCGACTAGGCGATATATCAGATAAAAAAGAACCACATACTTGCCAAAAAGCTCCAGCCCCTCGGTGTGGAAGTCTCCTGTAACCGCCCAGGCAGATTGCAAAGCCATCCAGCATAGGTAGGCAAGCAGCAGTTGGCCGGCGCCGGACTTAAACCATGCAGGACGATTCTTGTCACCTTCTCGCATCAAAGTCGCGATTAGGGTGACGATCCCAGCGATCAGCGCCCAGCGAAGATCCGGCACCTCATTGCGCCACCAACGATCCGGCGGGTGCATGTAAAAGGCAAATAGATAGGCATATAAGCCATAACGCGGGTGCTTGAACAGGGCGAGCAACAGCCCAGTGGGGTATATGAGCAGGAAGCCGGCAGCGGTTAATGACATCGGTACATCGCCGCTGATCGGCTGGCCAGGCCGCTCATAGGTTTGGGTTGCTTATCCATGCTGTTGCTCATCGGCCCTGCGGCTCGTGGCGGATACGGTTCATAGGCCCCTATGTTAGCCCGGTTCCGTGGGCCTCGCGCAGACCGGAATCTCACTCCGGGTGGGAAACCTGATGCACATAGCGCCGGCGAGAAGTAGACAGGCGTTACTTAGCCCAGACGCTAGTCATATTTGGCCGATAAGCTCGTTTACCTGTCGCGGGGTCATCACTCTACCGCCCAGCTCGCCGAGAAAAAACTCGAGATATTTCCGGATATTTTCCAGGAATTCGTCAACTGCCGCTGGCGTGTGTGTATAGCTGGTGCAGCCCGGCTTCAGGCTTGGAGAGTGAAAGCTGTAGCTGAGCACCTGAACCCCCCGCTTTAGCAAATCGCGTGTGAACGACCGGTTTTCGTCCAAGCTGTAACCCTCCGGTGATAGTCGGCCTTGGCGCGCGAGGCCTAGTCGAGACAGAACTCCCCGCCATCTCATGCTTTGTAGTAGGGGCTGTGCGCCCAGGGAAAAAGCCCTGGCGGCCCACGTTGGTCCGAGCGAGCCGCTAAAGCCACCGGTAGTCGGCAAGAAGAGAACCCGTCCTTCGGGTCCCGCTCGATACGGTGCCACAGGGTGGTTCGTAAAATCTGGCCCCCCGTCGCCGGAAAAGTTAAAGCCTGAGGCGACGCTCAAATCGATCTCAAAGCCTTCCTCCGCCAGTATTTTCGCCGTATTTGGCCCAATGCCGTAGCGCCCGGCCTTGTAACTGATGGGCCGCGCACCGAAATTGGCCTCAATGCAGTCGCGCAGTGCCGCGCACTTGGCTCGCTCCAGTTCAGGATCCAGGTTCCCCGGATAGGAGTTATGGGCGTTGACGATTTCTTTGAATGGCGGGTTGACCCAGGGATGCAAATGGGCGCCTATTTCACAGCGTCCATCCGCGGCAATCGGGCCCAAGGCTTCTATCCCGCCAGCCTGGCTACAAATGGGATAGTCGATCACGTAGCAGGGCGCGACGCCGAGGTCGTCGCAGATGGACTGAAATCGGTGGACTTCCGCGATGGCCGAGATTTGCGTGGCGTCTTTATCGAAACCTTTGCCCCAGGCAAACTCTTCTTCGGTATCAATCACCACCATGAGTATTGGTGGATGGGCTTCGGGTAGCTGAACGAATTCCCGACTCATGCGGTATCAATTGTTGTGGGGTGGGGACAAAACTCAGCTTAACACGCGTGTTAAAGAGCCGACTTCGCTTAAGTCACAGATTAGCACCTGGTCCATAGGCAAGCACCGGGCCCGTTGCTATAGTGGCCGCGCTTTTCTGGCTGCAAAAATGGCATGATCTTGTTTGCGAAGCTCCATGCGCGTCTTATCAAAGTAAGCCTTGCCGTTGCCGCGACAGCCTTGACCCTTGCAGTATTGGGGGGGGCGGGCGAATGGTTTTTTCGTCAGATCCGCGGGCTCAATGTCATACACGCGTGGCTTGAGCCGGTTCAAGCCCTCGTGGCGATTGGTGCAGTGTTCTGTCTACCGTCAGTGTGGTCTTTCCGACCGGAAGCCGGGCGGGGCAATCATCTAGTTTCGGCCGCCACCGCGTTTACATTGTTGACCTGCCTCGTTTTGGCAATGTTGTTGCTGGACTTTAGCGCGGCATCTTCGGCCTATTGGACCCGCTGGTCTTTGTCGACGCCCGTCGTGGCGCTGACTATCGCGATGTTGCTGTGCTTCCTAGTCTCAGCACTTGCGATTCTCCATCTGGGTAGTGCGGATAGACAGCTGGGGGAGGCCGAAGGCAATTCTGCCCATCGCCGGCCGTCTATTGGCGAGTCTAGCTTCCTCGAAAATCTCGCCTGGCCTGACAAGTCAAAGCTGTTCCCGTTGCTATTGATGCTCTTATCAATGCTAATGCTGGTGGCTGCTGGCCCGGCTGACGAAGCCTGGTACTCAGTCACTACGCAGATCATCTGGAATCTAGTCTCCGGCAGTGATCTAAGCGCGGCCGTTTTCGTCCTGCTGCTGTGTGGATTCTGGTGCGCCCTTGAGCCTGGGTTGTACCAGCTCGTGTGCCCAAAACCTGCCGACGGCGCATTGATTTCTAGTCGGACAAACGCACTGGGTGCTTGGCCCGGTGTCGTCAAACTAGTCGCCGCCCTCAGCCCGTTTGGACCACCGGTGCTGCTCGCCTGCTTGGTGACCGGCGTTGAGCTGGGTCGCGTATGGGCCGCTCTGTTGCTTCCATGGGCAGGACTGATCCTGGCGCTGGCAATTCTTCGTATCGGCGCCGCGCCCGAGCAACGGTTGACACAAACATCTATGACTATCCCAGCATCTCGGCTTTCCAGGGCCATTGTGCCGCTCGCGTTTATCTGCGTACTTGGTCTCGTCCTGAGGGGTTTGGGTCGACCCGTAGAACTGGCTGCTGTGGCGCTGCTGATTACCGTAGTTTGTCTGGTGATCCTGGAGGGGCCGCGAACTACCTGGCGGCTTGTTAAATCGGCGAGCTTGTCCGCTTACCCTTGCTTGGGTCAGTTCGTCCTTTGGGTTGTCGCCGCCGTTTTGTTTTATGCGGCTTGCGGCCTGACGGGCCTTCAAGCTTTGCTAGCGGTTTATGTGCTTGATCTGGATTTGTCCGTTACAACACTCGCCTTGATGGCTACTTTCTTTCTGGTTGTGCTGGCTCGCTGGCTAGCGCCGGCGCCACTGATCATCATTGCCTTAGCCCTGTTGCTTCCAGTGTTGAGTTTTGCCGGATTCAGTTTGCCATGGCTAGCATTGTTTTTTCCCTTGACTGTTTACCTGGGATGGCATCTAAACTTTTGTTTGCAGAGTCGACATTGGCCAAGTTGCTTATCGGTGGGATGGCTTTTATCCATGGTGATCGCCTTGATCGTTTGGCCTGATACCTTGTTGCGATTTGCGCGCTTGGTTACTTTTTGGTGATGGTTGTCAATGAGAAGAAAATGCGCGCATTGACGGTATTCACCTACCTGGGATTAGCGGCCGCATTTGCGGTTTTGTCTTGGTATTTAGACGGTAGAGTTGCAGGCGACGGATTCGAGCCAAGGGTAGTAGCCGGCAATTGGGCTGACAGCTTACCAGTGGCGCGCTGGGTTGAAATTCGTCCGCATGGTACTCAATTCCCGGCCTATCGTTGGACGCATTCCGGCGCAGTCTACGATTCTCAACGAGACAGTCTGCTCATGTTTGGTGCCGATTCTCATCGCCTTAGCTTTGACAATTCAGTCTATGAATTGCGTTTGGGTGATTTGCATTGGCGAAGGCATCAAGCCCCATCGCCAGCTTATGCCTTGCGCACGAACCGCGAAGGCTATCGGCTTGCTGGAATCGCGCAGCGCCAGCCTTGGCCAATGCATGCCTATGACAGCCTGGTCTATGACCCCAAAGCGGACGCTTTGCGAGTTTTCTCGGGTGCCAAACATAGCTTTGTGCCCGCACCCGGTCTGCAATTGGACCCAGCTTGGAGTTATAGTTTGGCCGCTAGAAGTTGGCACCAGGATCCGGTGGATACTGATGGTCTGCCAAATTTTTTCGCGACGGGCGTCGCCTTCGATCCGGCTCGCGATACGATTATCGGCTACGCTTCTCTAACGAATTCACCGGCCTTTTTGGGCTTGGCCACCGAAGATGAGATACCGCGTCGTGGAGTCTGGGAACTGGGACCCGGTCGCGACGAGTGGCGGTTGGTTGCAGGGGATGTCCATCACTGGGGTTGGATTAACGCGGAGTTTGATACACGCCACAGCGTGTTATTGATTTTTGGTGGTGATCCGAATTCCTCGGATGTCCTGGCCTATCAGCCAAATACGGTGCCAGGTGTCGCCGGTCAATGGGCGCGGCGATCGCCTGCGGGTGATCGGTGTCCCGGCGGTTACTATTTCCCTGCTGCTTACGATTCGAAGCGCGGAAAAACACTGGTTGTATTACCGGACGGAAAGAGCAACAGCATCACCTGTGTATACGACTACGGATCGAATACTTGGCAGCGCTTACCAGACACTCAATTGCCTTCTCTAGGTTTGAATTACACAATGATTTATTCATCGGCGCAGGACCTATTTGTGCTCGTGGGTGGCAGCTTTTTTAATCGCATACCGACTCGAGTCTGGGCGCTAAAACTCGACGATCAAGTGGCTGAAACCCCCTAGTCGTCGTGTCGCGCGCAGATACCGAAATCACCGTCTATACCGCCGTAGATGCACTGCCCGCGGCTGTGCGCGAGGCTTTGGAAAAAAGCGAGGATACTAGCTACTTACATACCTTGTCATGGTTTGAAGCTTTACTCGAGACGGGTATGAGCCGTAAGCCTGAACAAAGGATTTATGTGGTCAGATATCGAGACACCGAGACGGCAGTTATCCTGTTTGCGCTCGTCGGTGAGAAGAGCAAGCGGCTCACAAGTTTAACGAATCACTATTCCATTAGTTTCGCTCCGGCTTATCTGGGTAAAAAAGCCGAGGCGATGCCATTGCTACGGAAATTGTGTGCGTATCTATACGCCGAGACACCAGCTTGGGCCCAGATAGACTTACGCTGCTTGCGCGCCGATCGCCCTTCCACTCGAGCACTGCGCGATGCATTACTGCTTGCGGGCTATCGGGTGGATACGTTTTACCAATATGCCAATTGGTATACGCGGATTAAGCCGTTTCGCTATAACGACTATTTGTTAGCGCGGTCCTCGCGCCTGCGCAATACGCTGGCACGCAAGCAAAAGTCGGCGCGGAAAAAGCACAAGATCACGGTTTCGATCCATTGCGAGCCCGGCGCGGAGTTGGATTTAGCCATTGAGGCGTTTCAGGCGGTTTATGCTCGCAGCTGGAAGGGGGCAGAACCCAGCCCTCAATTTATGCCAAGGCTGATTCGGGATTGCGCGGCCTTGGGCGTTGCGCGTCTGGGTACATTGAGCTTTGATGGCGAGGTTGCTGCCGTGCAGTTTTGGATGGTGCAGGGGGATGTCGCCCTCATCTACAAACTTGCCCATGCGCCGGAGTTCGGCGAATTGAGTCCCGGTTCCTTGCTGACGGCGGAAATGTTTCAGCACGCCATCGATATCGATGGCGTGTCGGAAATTGATTTTGGGATCGGCGACGAAGCTTATAAGCGCGACTGGGTGGATCAGCAGCGTCAAATTGTCGGTATCGAGGCTTTAAATACCCGCAGCATGGCGGGTTTGGGAGCCTGGGTTCGTCGTTGCCTGCGCGATTTCCTGAGGCGTCTGGGCCTGCGGTCATATCGACGGGTCCATCTTTCTTGACAGACGAAGATCTAAGGATCTTGCGCAGAAGCTGGATGCCGTCGCAGAAGCCGCTAGACCCGGGTGCTAGAATCGCGCCCGGAAAATTCCATGGCTAAACTAAAACTCAGTTATCCCGTCTTTCGACATGCCTCCGCGGTGACCTGCGGTGCTGGCGCCCTGCGCGCGCTAGGCAGCCTGCCAGACTTGGAGCAGACCGCTTTTTTGACCAGCGGGAATCCGGCCGTCCACGAGGCTCTGAGCCTGTCATTGGCCAAATCAGGGCAGTCCTGGCCTCCGGCTATGTGGCATCAAAAGCCTGCCGGTGAGCCGGTGGAAAAGGCCATTGTGGAGGCCGCTGATTTTATATCGGCGGCCCGCCCGGCGCGTCTGGTCATTGTCGGCGGTGGTTCGGTCCTGGATTGGGCACGGCTTGCTTGCTTGCATTCAGCGGGCTTGCTGAACTTGGCGAACGGACGGCTAAGTGCTGGCCAATCTGACTTCTCTCGGCCGGAGCTGGTGTTGGCACCGACCACGCCCGCCACGGGGGCCGAAGCCGGTGACGTGGCGGTCTACCAGCTTGCCGACGGCCGCAAGACCGCCGTGGTATCGCCGTTGCTGATGGCTGATCAGGTCATTCTGGACGGGCGTTGTATTCAGGACATGCCGACGGCGCAACTCGCTGCTTGCCTCTGCGACGCGCTGAGTCACGCCATCGAGGCCAACTTGTCCTTGGTGCCCCTGCGCCTGGGCAAGGAGGCAGGACTGAGTTGTTTGCGAATCATTACCAAGAACTATGCGCAACAGCCATCCTCTAGCCAGCGGCAGGCATTCATGGAAGCCGGATTCTTGGGCGGTATCGCGGCTGCAAATTGTTCCGTCGGGATCGTGCACGCCTTCGCGCACAGCATGGCAGTGCGGGGTTTGTCTCATGCCCGTGGCAACGCTTGCGCCTTACGAGCGGGGTTGCTATTTAATGCCGATACGCCCGCCATGGCACAGTTGCTAAAGGACCTGCAACTTTGCGACGTGGGCGCACTCGTCGAGCTAGTGCAGCCGGTTATTGCCGATGCGTTGGAAGGCGTTGAGACCGAGTCCTCGTTGCAAGCACTTGCGGATGCCAATGTTCGTGACGGGGTCGCAAACTACATGATGAGTGATGTGGCCATACGATCTAATCCCCGTCGACCCGAGCGGGGCGACCTCGATCAATTCTTGTCGGTAGTTCGCGAGACGGTTGCCGGACATTGACTGCTCACTTTCTCGAATGGCTGGATCGCGCAGCCAGGCATCAGACCGCGATTGCGGATGACGAGCGCGAACTGAGCTACGCTGAACTGAGTGCAAACGCGCGATTGTTGGCGCGCGCCGTGCGGGATGAATATGGCGCGGGTCGTTATATTCTTTTACCCGCAGAACGCGATGTGGACTTCTTGCGCGCCTTATGCGCTATTAGCTTTAGTGGCAATATTCCGGTACCCATTGACCCGCAAGCGCCAGCGGCAAGCCTTGAAAGTCTGGGAGCCGCGTGCGGAGATTGGGCTCTGTGGTCCGCGGAATTGGCGATGGTTGAATCTGCTGCGCCCTTGGATGCGCGAAATCCGGAACTGCCAGCTTTGATTCTATTTACCTCAGGAACGAGTGGGAAACCGAAGGGGGTGGTTATTTCGCAAGCCAATTTGGCGCATTCCACCGCGGCTATTTCCGCCTACCTTAACTATCAGGAAAATCCGTCCGCGGCCGTCGTCTTGCCCTTGCACTATAGCTATGCGTTGCTATCACAAATTTTTTGTATGTTAAGTGTCGGCGGCTTTAGCCGGATTTTTTCCAGTTTCCGCAATCCACTCAAATTTGCCAAGCAAGTTGATTTGCTAAAGCTTCAGACTTTCTGTGGCGTGCCCTCAACTTATCAAGCGCTGTGTTTGGTAGGGCGAATGGCGGAATTTCAAATGCCGACGGTAAAAACGATTTGCTCTGCCGGTGCAGCAATGGATCGAACGCTGTTGCCAGAAATACGCAAGATATTTCCTGCGGCCCGCTTTTTCGATAACTACGGAATGACGGAGGCAACGCCGCGTATTAGTTATATCTCCGATGACGACCCTCGTTTTACCGAACCGACATGCGGCAAGGCTATCGATGGTCTGGAAATACGGATTCTTGATGAAGATACGCAAGCGCCTTTAGGCGATGGTGAAGTTGGTATTGTTGCCATTCGTGGCGGTAATGTTTTTTCTGGATATTTGAATGACGATGCAGCGACTCAGAGATCATTCACGGAGGAAGGGTTCTTGTTGTCCGGAGACTTGGGGTATTTGCGCGACGGTTATCTGTATATCCAGGGTCGTCGGGACGAGGTATTCAATGTCGGCGGAGAGAAAATATCGCCGCTAGAAATTGAGCGTGAGCTGGCTGACCATCCGGCCATTGAAAGCTCGGCGGTGAGCTACTTGGAAGATCCCGCTCGAGGTCTGGTCATCGTTGCCTACTTGCGGCTCGGCGAGGCGGTAAATCGCAAAGATTTGAATCAATTCCTGGCCTTGCGCTTGCCACCGGTTAAGATTCCTGCTCGCTATTTCGAGGTCGAGGAATTTCCCCTCACCGGAAACGGTAAACTGCAGCGCGCCCGACTGTCACCGGAAAACGCGGACTTGGCCGCGCGGGAACTCGGCTGAGCAAGCATTCTTGCCTGAGGCTATGACGGAATTGGACCCACAAGAACTGTTTATTGACGGTGCTGAGCCCTATGGCCTCGACGCGTCGGCGAAGCAAGCTCATCTAATGGGTCAGCTCGCCGCTCTACGCGATTTTCACCGATCTCGATGCGCAGGCTACGCTCAGTTGCTGAAGGATTGGGAGACGGACCATTCCGCTACGAGCGAGAGTATTGAGGATTATCCCTTCATTCCCGTGTCCGTATTCAAAGAATACGAGCTGAAGTCCAGTGACCAGGATTTGGCGGTGGTGAAATCTTCTGGAACGACATCTCAACAGTCGTCCAAGATATTTACCGACAAGGCGAGCCGCAAACGGCAGGCCCGTTCGGCTAATGCGATACTGGCCGATTTTATCGGTGCCCAGCGGCGGCCCTATTTGGTCTTCGATCTAGAGTCCACGGTTCGCGGTACCCAGGCCTTTAGTGCGCGCGGTGCGGCGATCATGGCGCTGGCTCACATGGCCTCAGAGTTTCATTTTGTCATGCGCGAGGGCTCCGCTGGTCTAGAGTTGGATGAGTCCGCCTTGCGCAAGGCCGTCGATGCCATCGGTGATCAAGCATTCATTGCCTACGGGTTTACCTTTATTCTCTATCAAGCACATCAGCAAATGCAGAAATTGCAGTTAGCGCCGGCCCATCCCGATTCCGTATTCCTGCACAGCGGCGGTTGGAAGAAACTGGTCGATTTAGCTGTGGATAAGTCCGTGTTTAACGCGATGGTGGCCAAGCCCTGGCAGCTGCCAGCCCAGCAAGTTGTCGATTTTTACGGTGCGGTCGAGCAAATCGGTATGCCGTATCCTGATTGCAACGCTGGCTACAAGCATGTGCCTTATTGGGCGGACGTCATCACCCGCAAAGCTGACAGTTTGGCGCCGACGGAGGCCGGTGAGTCCGGACTGATACAACTATTGAGTTGTTTGCCCCTGTCAGCACCTAACCATAGCGTGTTGACCGAAGATCTTGGCCGGATCGCCATGCTGGATGGTTGCAGCTGCGGCCGATCGGGCAAGGCCTTCACCTTTGAAGGTCGCGCGCCGCGGTCAGAAATTCGAGGATGCAGTGATGTTGCCCGGCGTTGACCTAAAGTGGCCGGCACAAGGCTGCGAAGATCTTGAGCAGGCGCTCGAACAATTTGCTGTGCCGGCAGCTTGCCAGACGAGTTTCTCGTCGCGTCTTGAAGCGCTAACTGGTCTTTCGGATACCATATTAGCTGGCGACCCCGCACTGCGTGCTGCGGTGCCCGTGGAAGGGCTGGCTTTCTTGAGTGCCTTTTTACGTCAAGACAACATGCGTGGTTTGCTAGGGCGCGAAGTAGCCGACTTAGGTGCCTTGGAGCGCTTCACACGCATAGGTTCGCGCAAAAGTTTGCGTCTGGTGCCCCGCGGCCTGGTCTGCCATTGGGTTGCCGGCAATGTACCGTTGCTGGCGGCGTTCTCCTGGGCAATCAGTGCGGCCTTAGGCAATCGAAATGTCTTGCGCTTGAGTTCGCGCCAGGGTGACGTCATGTCGCCACTATTGGCGGCCGTGGCCCGCTCGGGAGCGGCTGGCCGGGAAATGGCCGCGGAGACCTTAGTAGTTTCTTTCGATCGCGAAAATAGTGCGGCGCATGAAAGTTTGAGCCGCCGGGCCGATGCACGCATTGCCTGGGGTGGTCGTGAAGCCGTGGATGCTATTCGCGATTTGCCTGCCGATTGGGACTGTCAGGACATCGTGTTTGGTCCGCGCGCCAGTATGGCGGTGATCGATCCCGCGCAGATTTCCAAATCAGCCATCAGTCGATTGGCAACGGATGCGGCAGTTTTCGATCAACTAGCTTGTAGTTCGCCGCAATGTATTTTCGTTCGAGGTGCAGTCGGTGAGCCCGACTTCGATGGTTTCGTCAGCAACTATTCTCAAGCCTTCGCTCAGCAAAGCGCAAGTTTTGTTCGGCACGATTTGGATTTCGCGGAGACTTTTCGGATTAGTTTAGATCGCGCCAGGGCCGTGCTGGACGGGGGTCAATTGCGCCGCGATGCTGAAACCCAGTGGACCGTTGCAGTCTTGAACGAGCCCAACGACAACATCGAGTGCTCAAATCGCTTCGTCCAGGTCATTCCCTACGGGGATCTGACGGAAATCTATCCGCATATACCGCGCAATGTTCAGACCTGTATCTTGCAATTGGCAGCTGAAGATACCGAGGTATTTAGCGAGGCGGCGGCTCATTTCGGAGTTTGCCGATTTCCGGCGCCGGGCGAGGGTAATCATTTCGAGAACCCGTGGGACGGTGTGGGTCTGGTTTCAAGATTGACACGGACGGTCATGCGCACTGAAGCTGCGAGCTAGCATTTACTGCATTTTGAGGAACTAGGTAGGTTTATGAGCGATATTGCAGACAAATTGAAAGACTTGATGGCTGATTTATTCAAGTGTGAAGTGAGCGAACTTAACGACGACACGGGTCCCGGAGATATAAATGGCTGGGATTCGCTCGGGCATGTTGCCTTGATGGCGGAAATTCAGACTCGCTTCGGCACCCACGTGCCTGTCGAGGATGCCATTGAAGTTGAATCCATTACCGATATCGTTGCTATTCTTGAGCGCTTGCAGGAGTCTGCGGAGTGAAAGTAGATGGCGCGCGGATTCTGATTACCGGCGGAGCGTCCGGGATTGGTTTGCACTGTGCCAGGCACCTGGTCGCCGCTGGCGCTCGAACTTGGTGCATTGATCGCGATACCGATGCGCTTAAGCATGCGCGTGAACTCACGGCCGCAGATGATTCGGCACCAGAGTTTATCTCCGCTGATGTTGGTTTGCCGGAGCAAGTCGAGGGGGCTGTCGCGGACACGGTGGCTACCGCAGGCGGCATTGATGTTTTGATCAATAACGCGGCCGTGCTGCGCGATCAGACCCTAGTATCCAAATTGGGCAAGAATATTCGGCAGCATTCGCTGGAAGATTGGCAGGAGACGCTGACCAGCAACTTAACGGGTTCTTTCTTGATGGCAAGAGCTGTGGCGGCGCAAATGATTGGTTCAAAGTCTAGGGGCCTAATCATTAATACCTCATCCGTGGTCCGTCCCGGCAACCCCGGTCAAAGTGCCTATGCGGCGACCAAGGCTGCTATTGATTCTCTAACGGTGACCTGGGCCAGTGAATTGGCGCCGTACCGCATACGCGTGGCTGCCCTGTCTCCCGGTTTTGTGGAAACGGGTATGACGGCTAACATACCGGAGCTGTTCTTGGAACAAATCAAAGCCGAGTCGCCCGTGGGCCGCTACGGTGATTTGGATGAATTTGCCCACGGCGTACAATTTATCATCGAGAATGAATATTTTGCCGGACGTGTCTTAGACTTGGACGGCGGTCTGCGGTTCTGACCATGGTCACGGGTCAATGCCCGACGGCCAGGGAGTAGGGGAGTAAGCTGTATTGGCCACTGATGCCTCGGCCCCAGAAAAAGGGCCCAAGGGTTTTGTCGGCTATGCCGAGGAATTCGAAGACGAGGTCTACGATTTCCAAGTCTTGGCCTACCCACATCGGACGCCAGCGCTGATTCTGCCGAACTGGCGCTGGATGTTCGTGGAGTCCGCGCGCCGGCTCGCCAGCCGACCCTGGGTCTGGATGTATCGCAAGTCTCAGCGCATTGTGGCCCATCAAGGCGCGATCCCGGTTCGACTCAAGTTAGGTGATCGGGAGCACTTGACCGGATGGTTTGTTGAGACCATGGCGGCAGAAGAGATTCGCGGCTCACCTATCGGGCCGATGGTTATTCGGAAAGCGCTGGATGATCTGCCGTTCAACTTGTCCTTGGGGCAAACCGAACAAATGCGCCAATTGCAGTACGCCATGGGCTGGCAAAAAGTCAGAGATCTAAATACCTGGTTGTTTGTCACGAATCGGGGGCTGGATCTGCGAACTCAGCTACCGCCAATTCTTGCGCCCCTGGCGGCGTTCGTGCTGTCAATGTGGCACAGGCTGAAGCTCAATCGGCATCGGCGACATGCTCAAGAGCAGGGCTTCACGAGCGAGATCATTGAATCCTTCGATGAATCGCACGATGCACTTTGGAAAGAAATGGCCACTCAGTTGCCCGTCGGGGTCGTGCGCGATGCCAGTTACCTGAATTGGAAGTATGTTGAGAGGCCAAAGGCAGAATTTACCCGCATCAATGTGTTGCGCGACGGACAAGTGCGCGCTTGCGCCGTTGTAATGATGAAGGGCGCCGATGAAACCTATCGTTATCCCCGCGGTTTTATCGTGGACCTGCTGGTCGCGCCGCAGGATGATTCTGCCGTTTCGGCGCTGCTGGTGACAGCGCTGGATGTGTTGGCCGCGCAATCGGCGGTGTCAGTGGCCTGTCTGTTAGGGCACGATGTGCTCGAGCAGTCGCTAAAAGATTTTGGTTTCTTGTTTCGTGGTCCGCGCCATCAATTGTTGGTAGCAACGGGCGATCTAAGTCGCGAAGAAGCCGCTTTGCTGCAGAATCCGTCGGACTGGCTGGTGACCATGGGCGATTCCGACGTGGATGCCTACGCGGGCTAGTTGCCCGGCTCGACAGCTTCCATTCAGCCGCACTGATATGCCCCAGGGAACATCACCGAGTATTTTATCCGATTTACTCATGGCGACAGCCGAGCGCTTGCCCGAGCGCACGGCATTGGGTCATGGGGCCATGGAAGTAAGCTATGGCGATTTGACTGTGCAGGTAGAGCGCCTGGCAGCGGGTTTAAGTCAGTTACCCCTCCAAGCCGGTGATCGCGTGGTCGTTTATGCGCCGAAGTCCATCGATGCCGTGGCATTAATGTTCGCCATTGGCATGGCCGGCTTGATTTTGATCGTCGCGAATCCTCTGCTGCGCACACGCCAAATAAGTCATTTGTTGCGCGATAGTGGTGCGCGAATGCTGGTTGGTCCATCGGAGCGGCTTAATAGCCTGAAGCCGATTCTAGATGAGTTACCGAGCCTCAAGCTCGCCTGCTGCTTAGAAGATTCAGTGCAGTGGACGCTTCCGACGGGCGACGCCGTAGCTTCGATAAGTTTTGCCGAGTTGGCGTCAGCTTCGCCTTCCACTCCGAAGAGACCTCAGTCTGGTGACACGGCTGCACTGTTCTACACTTCCGGCAGCACCGGCTTGCCGAAGGGTGTGATGGTGTCGCATGGCAATTTGGTTGCCGGTGCGCAGGCCGTAACTAGCGTGATTGGCAATGATAGTGACGACCGGTTGTTCGCGCTGCTGCCACTGAGTTTTGACGCAGGGTTTAGTCAGCTGACGACAGGGTTTTTCGGGGCTTCGACGGTGATCCTCGGTGATCATTACTTAGCCCGTGATACCTTGGCCGAGGCCAGTAAGAGCCAAATCACCGGACTTGTTGGCGTGCCACCTTTATGGCAGCAACTTATCGCTGCGGAATGGCCAGCAGACTTGAGCGAAAGCATGGGGTTTTTCGGGAGTACTGGTGGTGTGGTCACGGCGGAACTGCTGGATCGACTACGTGAAGTCATGCCGCGCGCGCGTCCTTACTTGATGTATGGCCTAACAGAGGCTTTTCGGGCGACGATCTTGCCGCCCTCCGAGGTTCACCGCCGAGCTGACTCTATTGGCTTACCCATTCCAGGTGCGAAGATACATGTGCTGCGAGCCGATGGCAGTGAGTGTGATGTGAACGAACCCGGCGAACTCGTGCAGAGTGGTGCGCTTGTGGCTCAGGGTTATTGGAATAGTGCGGACGCCAGCGCGCGGCGTTTCCGGCCTTTACCAGATACCCATTCAGAGGCGGCCCCGGATGTCGCGGCGGTCTGGTCTGGCGATATCGTCAAACGGGATGAGGATGGCTTTCTTTATTTCTTGCGCCGGGGTGACGATCTCATTAAGACTTCTGGATACCGCGTTAGTGCGGCAGAAATAGAGAACCTGCTATTGGAATCACCGCTGGTTGCGGAGGCTGTGGTGGTTGGCGCGCCGGATCGGTTGCTCGGCCAGGCATTGATCGCTTTGTGCGTCGTTAAACAATCTGAGGATTGCGTGGATGCATTGATGAACTATTGCAGACAACACTTGCCCAGCTATATGGTGCCGCGGGAGATCAAAGTGGCGCAGCAGATCCCGCGCGGACTGAACGGTAAGTATGATCGTCCGGCGGTTCGTCAGTTGCTGCTTGGCCGAG
The DNA here is from genome assembly GCA_965221985.1 of Gammaproteobacteria bacterium. Taxonomy (GTDB): domain Bacteria; phylum Pseudomonadota; class Gammaproteobacteria; order Steroidobacterales; genus J054. Next base: position 2,853,844 of record OZ244928.1, on the reverse strand, counting down.
ACAATGAGATATGAAACTACCAATCCATATTGAGCGGGATCTCGAGGTTCGCAACGATGAATTGATCATAGATGGCAAATCGGTGTCGGAGATCGTTGCGCAAGCGGGAAGCACGCCTCTCTACATCTACTCACGTGAATGTTTACAGCAACGCTTGGATGATTTGCGTGCCTTAATGCCGCCTGCGATGCGGCTTAGCTATTCGGTCAAAGCCAATCCCCATCCAGAATTGTTGAACTTTATTGCACAAGGCGTGGACGGCTTGGATGTCGCATCCGGCGGCGAGTTGCAGCGGGCGCTGGCAGCGGGGATGCCGGGAGAAAGCATCAGCTTCGCTGGGCCGGGCAAGTCCGACGATGAGCTGATGGCCGCGCATGCTGCCCGTGTTTTGGTCTGTATTGAATCGTCGAATGAGTTGCGCCGTTTAGAGCGAATCGCGCGCGCCGCGGGTCGCCCGGCGGCCGTACTCGTGCGGGTTAACGCCAATTTTGAGCTGCGTGCCTCCGGGATGAAAATGTCGAGCGGTGCCAAACCCTTCGGCATCGATTCGGAGCTCGTGCCGGCCTTGCTGGCCAGCATCGATCAGGAGGCCATTGACTTCAGGGGGTTTCATTTTTTTGCGGGGTCTCAATGTCTAGAATCATCTGCCTTGAGTGAATGTTTGAGTGCCGGTTGCAGTCTCTTGGCAGACTTGTCGAAGGGAGCGCCCCGAATGCCTCGTTTGTTCTTATTCGGCGGCGGCTTTGGCGTGCCGTATTTTCCGGGCGATAAAGCTTTGCAAGTCGGGGATCTAGGCAGCTTGTTGGAAAATCTTGCGCAGCAAGCCGCGCGTGAACTGCCCGGCGCCGAGCTTCAATTGGAGCTGGGTCGATACATTGTGGCCGAGGCCGGTTTCTACGTCGCGAAAGTGATTGATCGCAAGCATTCGCGGGGCCGCGTGTTTCTAGTGGTTGATGGGGGCATGAATCACCATTTGGCGGCCACGGGGAATCTTGGTCAAGTGATTCGACGCGACTACCCAGTGCTCATTGGTAATCGTGTGCAAGGTCGAAAACGCGAGAAGCTTAGCGTCGTGGGCCCACTGTGCACGCCCATAGATTTGCTAGCCGATCAAATGGACCTGGCCAATGCGGATACCGGCGACTTGGTGGTCGTACTTCAATCTGGGGCCTATGGATTATCAGCTAGCCCAATCGGCTTCTTAAGCCACCCGCCGGCTCGAGAAGTTCTTCTGTGAAACCCCGCTAGCTAAAGCGCCACGCTAATTTTCGGCCCGTAGAAAGCCTCGGCGAATTTGGAGGGCGTCGCGCTTTCCATACCGCGTATTCTCATCAAGCTTGTGAATAAGTCGGTATCGAACCAATGTTTGCTAGATTGACTGGGAAAGTGCTCGCAAAGCAGCTCAATTTTTCGCGCCCGCAGGGTATCTGATATTGGTATGTAGACGTTGGGAGTGCCCAGGTCGCCATCGTATTTGGGTATCTCGTACTCCAGAATAAGATCGTTGCGGAAAGTGTTCCAAGTCAGTTCGGCAATACATCGATGATCTTGGTGTCTATCCCCGCGGTGATGGGTGAGAATCAGGTCTGGTTCGACGGTTTTTTTTAGGTCTTCAAAAAAATCCTTGATGGCCGTGGTCTCCTGAGGGAAATAGCCGTTGCGAAAGTCGGCGACGCCAATGCGTCGCTCCTCAGCCGTGCCGCACAGTGCATGAAAACTATTTTCGGCCTCGCGTTTGCGGATAGGCGAGGAGCTGAACACGACCCAGTCAATGACTAAGGGACGATCGCCTGCAAGCAGTGTCAGGAGTGTCCCGCCGCAGCCGATTTCTATATCGTCGCAATGCGCACCCAAACAAAGCAGGCGCAGCGGTGCCGAGTCTTGTTTACCGAGATTTAGAGATAGCATTTAGATTTCAAACGAAGGGAGAAATGGTCTATGAATTTCACCACAGTTGCCACGGCATGTCGCCCCGGCCATTCATCCGATCATATTCGATCTTGTCTTTGAAAGTATCCATGGCCTTCCAGAAGCCTTGATATTCTTGGGCGTAGAGCTTGTCTTCTTTCATCAGTCGGCGGAAGGGCTCTTCGACCAATTCTTCGCCCGGCTTCATATAGTCAAATATTTCTCGCCTCAGTGTCATATAGCCCCCATTGATCCAGCAATCGGATTCGGTAATGGGTTCAATACCTGAGACGTTTCCGTTTTGACTGACCGTTACTGTATGAAAGCTCTGCGAGGGCCGAACTGCTAGAAAACCAGCAACGGCTTTCGTGTTCTTGAACTGCTTAACAAATTGATTGAGGTCCAGGTCAGACAAGGAATCCGCGTAGTTGGCGAGAAACATCTCATCAGATCCGATATAGTCGCGCACCGCGAGCAATCGTTGTCCGAGATTGGAATGCAGACCCGTTTCCGCGAACTGTATTTCCCAATCGTCGATGTCGCTGGTGCCGGGCTCGATGCGGCTGCCACCTTGCGACATTTTGAAATCTACGGACAGATAGGGGTCGTAGTTACGAAAGTAATCCTTGACCATATCGCCGCGGTAGCCGAGGCAAAGAATAAATTCCTTGTGGCCAAAGTGGGCGTAGTACTTCATTAGGTGCCAAAGAATTGGCCGGTAACCGACGTGCACAAGCGGTTTCGGGATGGTTTCAGAGTGCTCCCTTAACCTCGTTCCAAGTCCGCCACAAAAAAGAACTACTTTCATCGTTATCAGCCTAAAATGCTATTACTTATTGCTCAGCTCTATAGATTGTCAGAGAGGCTGGTGCCACAGGTGAAGCGGTACCCTCGGTTCCGTCTTCGGCCAGCTCTAGAGCATACACAGCTTTGCGGGTTTAGAGTTTGAACGTCGTCTCTAAATTTGTCCTGGCGCGTGGCTTCCCTGCTCGTCCCGGTGTCCCGGATTGGCTTAGAATATGAGAAAATCTATATAATACAGCTTGTTATGTGTGTCATCGGACTCTTGCCGCTGGTTTGGGAAGCGGGTCAGAAACGTGACGCACGAAAGCAGCCGGTAGATCTGCAGCACGTATAATTACCTACCCCGGGTCAGCATCTGCGATATTCGATCTCCAGAGGTATTACGGGCGGGCAGTTCGCGCAAGCACTGACGATTTGCAAGGCAATCTAGGAACACACGAAAGGTAGAAATCTTGCAGCGACTACTCAATCTCTTGCTACGTGTGAGCAACCCAACGGTGATATTGGTTGTGGCGGATCTACTGGTCGCGCTAGTTGCCTTTTATCTCGCAGTACTGCTGCGTTTCGGTTTTGATTTTTCACGCGCCGTCGATATTTTGGGTCCGGCCGGTCCCCGGGCGGCTGTGTTCGGGTTCTGGATGATCATGGGTATGGTCAGCATGGGCATGTACCGTGCCCGTCAGCGCCCACGCCGTTGGGAGTTAGTTGCCCGAGTAATCGTAGCCGCTGGCATTGGTGGCCTCGCCAATGTGCTGTTTTTCTATCTAATTCCCGCTGTGGTCACCGGCCGCGGCGTACTGGCGCTGGCGATGCTGCTTTCTGCCGTGGGCTTAGCATTTCTTCGCTGGTACTTGCTGCGACAAGCGGACTTCAATCCTTCGAAGCGGCGAATTCTAATATTGGGTGCTGGCCGCATTGCGAGCAAAATTGCGCTTCTGCGCCGTCGGGCAGACCGACGGCGCTTCGACATTCTCGGCTACGTGCCTGCGAATGATGGCGAGCGCGCGGTTGCGGCGGAACTTGGTTTAGAGCCCTTGGTCAGTTTGGAGGACGGTCTGCAGCGCTTAGGCGCGGATAAGGTTGTCGTTGCGCTCGATGACCGGCGAGGAGCATTTCCGGCCAGAGAACTGCTGGAGCAGAAGTTTTCTGGTGTGCCTGTCGAAGAGGTGATTGAGTTTCTGGAAAAGGAAACTGAGAAAATCGACCTCGATGTATTGCATCCTGGTTGGCTTATCTTCGCGGCGACTGGCCATACCGACTGGTTTTTTCGAGTCACCAAGCGTGTTTTTGACTTGTTAGTCGCGGGCGTACTCTTGTTGTTCGCGGGTCCGTTTTTGCTAATTGTAATGGCGGCCATTCGTTTGGAGGACGGAGCAGACGCCAAGTTCCTATATCGTCAGACGCGCGTGGGCCGAAATGATCGAAAATTTTCCCTACTAAAGTTTCGCAGCATGGTTGAAAATGCCGAGCAGGACGGTGTGCAGTGGGCTGGTGGTGCGAGCGATAGCCGTGTAACGCGAACGGGTAAGATTATCCGCCGCTTTCGTATTGATGAGCTGCCGCAGGTATTTAATGTGTTGCGGGGCGAGATGAGTATCGTCGGGCCACGCCCCGAGCGCCCCGAGTTCGTGGAGCAGTTGGCCGAGGCTATCCCACTCTATGATCACCGGCACTGCGTTCGTCCCGGCCTTACCGGCTGGGCCCAGCTGAATTTTCCGTATGGTGCTTCGGTCGAGGATGCTCGCGAAAAACTAAAATACGATCTGTACTACATCAAGAACGGCAATGTTGTTTTCGATCTTTTTGTGTTACTGCAAACCCTTGAGGTCGTGTTCTGGGGGCGGGCCATTAGTATGGCCGGGCCACGACAGTCGGCGGAGGCGACCACCACAGCCGAAGATGCTCAGATGGGACTGGTTCGCGAACAGAACAGGGAAACCCCTAATTAAGCTATTTAAAACAATAGCTTAACTAAGTTATTTAGCCTAGTTTCTCAGAAATATTGCTGGTCGGCTCTTCGCCATCATCCAGGCTGTCCAGGCCCGTCGCAATGGTCTCGATGTTGCTGGTGTCGTCTTCGGCAATTTCCTCGCCATCGCCGCTCGCCGATGAATCCATATGGAAAGTCACATCGACTTGGCCAAAAGTGACTATGTCACCCGATCTTAGCAAGGCACGCGATCGGCGTTTACGGTTTACAAGAATTCCATTCTTGCTATTGAGGTCTTCAATCACATAAATGCCGCCGATACGGTCAATGATGGCGTGCCGGCGGCTTACTTCCTTATCGATAATGACCAGATCGTTGGCGTTGCTGCGTCCGATCACAAATGGAAAGCTACTGGCTTGACTTTGCTCGATCAACTTGCCGTCCCGGTAAACAATCAAATTTACCGGTGGCGCGTCGTAGATCTTGGGCGTTGAACTGCTAGGATTTTGTGCCAGAATTTCCTCGTCTCGCTCCTCCAGCCATTGCCAGCGAAGTTCTTGGGCAGCCGCGTCAACGACCTCGAGGCTCACGTTGTCAATCGATTCCACGAAGCATGCCATCATGGCCGTATCTGCTAGGGTGTTGATCAAGCGCGGAATACCGAAACATAGCCGGTGTATCTCTTTAATGGCCTCAGTCGTAAAAATCACATCCGCATCACCACCCGCAACCGCCAGTCGGTGTTGGATATAGTCAAAGGTTTCACTTTCGTTCAGAGCTTCCAGCCTCTGCCTCAAGCGTGCACGCTGGCGCAACTGGCGCATGCCGGGGGCATCTACCAGGTCGTCTAGTCCGCGTTGACCGGTGAGGACGATGGAGACTATGCGCCGGTCACTTGTGTCGATGCAGGAGAGCAAACGCAGTTCCTCTAGCGCGGCGCTGCTTAGATTCTGCGCTTCGTCCACAATGATGACGACATGCTTGTCTTGTCGATGCTGTTCTAGAAAGAAGCTCCTCAGGGTGTCCAGTAGCAACACCTTCTTCTTACTGTAGTTCGGCATATCGAACTCGGATAGCAAAGCCTGCAGGAGTTCAATGCGACTAAGGGTCGTGTGGGTTAGCTTGGCGGTGACATAGTCATGGCCCAAGTCGTCGAGCACCGTGTTGAGAATGGTGGTCTTGCCAATGCCGATTTCGCCCGTGATGATGACAAAACTATCCCGATTGAGCAGGGCAAAGCGAATATTCGCCACGGCCCGTGAGTGCTGTGGTGTCATGAACATGAAACGCGGATCAGGCGTCAGATCAAAAGGCCGGGACTCCAAATTGAAGAATTGTTCGTACATCTAACTATTTAACGCTCATTGTCGGGATTTTTCGTTTATCTACAAAGGCCTACGGGCGGTCAATTCAATATCCTAGTACATTGGGGCCGGTTTTGCCCGGGAATGGAGCGCATTTTTCCCATGATTTGCCGCCGCTCGCCTGGGGGTCATGAATTCGTTCACTGCTTGTTACCGGGTTCTTTCGAGGTCAGCGAGGCTTGTGTATGATTCCGCGTCCGGTACCGGGCGATTAGCTCAGCGGGAGAGCGCTGCCTTCACACGGCAGAGGTCACTGGTTCAATCCCAGTATCGCCCACCATTTCCTCGGGATTCTGCGGCGATCAAGAGTCTAAGGCGTCGCCAGCGCTACCACGCAATGCCGACATAGCCATCATCGGAACGCCGATCATCGACTATACGCACCAGATCAATGATACGTTGATCGTCCCGCTTGTTCTTGATGACTTCCTGGAATTCCCGGGCTGGATTGCCGATCACGATGACCTCCGCATGCTCTAGCAGTTCGGACATGGAATCCACCATTAAGGCGGCGATATGCGGGATATGCTTGAGAATATACTCGCGATTCGCACCCACGAGCTTTGCCAAGTTTACATTGCGGTCATAGAGCCGAACATCATAGCCTTTGCCAAGCAAACGCTCGATAACCTCGACCATTGGGCTCTCGCGTAAATCATCGGTGCCCGCCTTGAAGCTAAATCCGAGCACGCCCACCTTCTTACTCGTTTGGGCCATTATTAGCGCCAGGCCGCGCTCGACTTGCAGTCGATTGCTTTCCATGATGGCATCGATGATTGGCAGTTTCACATCTTGCTGAGACGCCTCGTAGTTTAGTGCGCGCACATCCTTAGGTAGGCAAGAGCCGCCAAAGGCGAATCCGGGTTTGAGGTAGTAGGGCGACAAGTTCAATTTAGTATCCTGGCAGAAGATGTCCATAACCCGATGACTGTCTATCCCGAGGGGCTTGCAAAGCGAGCCCACCTCGTTGGCAAATCCGACCTTGAGAGCGTGCCAGACGTTATCGACGTATTTCACGAGTTCGGCAACATTGATTTGGGTAGTAATGAGGGGCGCGTCGAGATGTTCGTACACGCTAGCCAGTTGTTTGGCGCTTGCCTCGTCATTGGCGCCGATCACAGTTTTGGGTGGGTTGTCGTAATCTTTAACGGCCGTGCCTTCGCGCAAAAATTCTGGATTGTTGCAAATCCCAAAGTCGACTCCGGCACGTTTGCCGGAGCTGCGCTCCAGGGTTGGAATAACGAGTTCTTGCATCGTGCCTGGCAGAATCGTGCTACGAATAACAACGGTATGTCGACTTTCCTTGTCGGTGAGCGCCGCGCCAATTTCGTCGCAAACTGCTTCAACAAATCGAAGGTCCAGGCTGCCGTTTGGCGCTGACGGGGTGCCCACACAGACGAAGGACATATCAGTTTCGGCAATGGCTTGCGCTGAATCGGTGGTTGCACGCAAGGCGCCGCTTTTTACCGAGGCTGCGATGATTTCTCCAACATCGGCTTCGATAATGGGCGTGCTGCCCCCATTGATTAGATCGACCTTAGTTTGGTTAGGATCGACACCGAGAACTTCGTGGCCGTCCCTCGCCAGACAGGCTGCCGATACCGCGCCCACGTAGCCCAATCCGAAAATACTGATTCTCATGCTCGTCTTGACTCCCGCTGTTGCCGGATACTGGATGGAATGGTTGAAATAGTAACGTAGAAGATGCTTAGAAGCGCCAACCCAGACCTTGCCAGCCGATGCCTAGAAATACGTAGTTGTTTCTAGCGTCCGATTCGGTGGTTGTGAGATCAAATTGCACGAATTGATTGTCAACCCACGTGTAGCGGTACGTGGCACGCAGGCTCCAATGCCTGGAGAAATGCCACCGCAGGCTTAGTCTTCCATTGAAATAGTCTTGTTTTCTTGGGAAGAGCGCTGCGGCAGTATCTTGTTGGTAGTAGAGCAACCTGAGGCTTGCGGAAATATTGGGCTTCAATTGATGATCAGCCGTTACCGAAATAGTGTCTCGCACCTGTTCCGCGCCATTCGAATTCGGTGAAATCGCCCTGCCGTAGTTAAGTTTATAGCTTGTTTGTTCGCTATTTTTTTGTAGCTGTATATTGCCGGTAAAATCATCACCACTATATTTTGTTAGGCAGTCCCGCACGATGCCAAAAAACAGCTCCAACGGGCTTGAGCAGTTACCAAATTGATTCCGCGGAAACTCAGACTCCCCGCGGGTCTTGCGAGCACCTACGGACAAGGAACCATTCAGGGTTTGGCTCAGCTGATAGCCCATGAACAAGTTTGCGCCGTAGCCAGTGCTTTGGTTTGTTTGACCGGAAAGCGGTTCAATGGCATCGAATTCTGAACCGTCGACGGAAACTCCAATATTCATCTTGTCCGTGAATTGACGGTCAATGGAGGCGCTCGCTGAATAGTAGTCATAATCGAATCGCCGGTTTGGGGAGGTTCGCTGGTAACTAATGTCGGAATAGGATCCATCGAGACGCAGGTTCACTCTTGGCGATAGCGCGTAGTTCCAAGCTGGCTGAAAATAGAATCTTCTCTGGCGATCTTCAATGGCGTCTAAGTCGGCCGACCCGCCGATTTCGTTTTCACCGGCCGTATTCAGCTCGCTACTGCGAATGCTGATATCGTTATAGCCTATTTGTGCGCGCGTTACCGACTTTAGCGTGCGTGTATCAAGCGAAAGCGGCAGATAATAATCTTCTTCCTCGAGGTCTTGATCGTTTTTGTCCGCATAAAACGCGGTTCGCAGACGCGGCAAAAAATCGATGGTAGAGCGGTCAGTTTTAAGGCCGATTTCGAGACTTCCGTCGACCAACACGCCCTCGGCTTCATCGGTCTCGTTTCGGCTCATGCGTGCATTGCTTTCATAAACCCCACCCAAATCGACCCTGGGCAGGACAGATAGCTCCGCGGCGGGCAGTTGGCCAAAGACGAGTAGAGACGTCAGTGCTAGCCGAGCGAAAAATCGCGCCTTATCGGTCAGCCATGAATACCAACTGCGATTGGATTTAGCCGGCCGGACCAGATGCTTCGGGCTCTGATACTGCATTACGGTACGACTATTGTGTCGCCCGGGCGCAGTAGGATGTTTTGCTCCAGGCGTTTACCCTTTTCTATGTCGGTGTACTGGAATTTGATCGCACGGATCTCAGCGTTATACCGGCGCAGAATCCGTACATCGTTTTTCTGTGCGAATGGCGTGAACCCGCCCGCCATGGCTAGAGCCTGAGTGACATCGAGATTTGAATTGGCGATAAATTCACCCGGGCGATTGACTTGCCCCAATACATAGACTTTGTTTCCCAATAATTGCTCGATCGCGACGGTTACCTCAGGATCGGGTATGTATTTCTCCAACTGGCGAACTAATTCGGCTTGAACTTGGCGAACCGACTTATTGTTCGCATCAATTTCGCCGGCCAATGGGAATGAGAAGGAGCCGTCTGGACGAACCAGCACTTGCCTTTGAAGGTCTTGCTCTTTCCAAACCGTTACAGACAGCAAGTCTCCCGGGTTAATCGTGTAAGGTACGACGGCCGGTGGCGAAGATTCTTGGGCGGGAAGTGGGGAAGCCACGACGAGCAGGCTGGTTATAAGCGCTACTGTTGTTTTGATGATACTTAATCCATGTCTGGGCAACATTTTGACCTCACTTTTGGCGGGGACCCGCAATCGGGCTCCGGATAAATTTGGCAACTACCGCGAATGTTACTTGTTAGGGCCCTGCGACGGAAATGCCCCCTGGCCGCAAGGCAAACGGGCCAGACCTTGTGACGTCTGCCGAGCAAACTAGGATGATAGGCCAACATCCGATGATGGCTAGCCTGGTCACTGCGGTTCTACATAATCGTTGTATTCGCGGAAAAGCTCTCGCGGGCGAGTATAATTTCTGGCTAATCTCAAGTGCACTATGAACTATTGCTATGGGCTTGCTGGTCGGCTATCGATTTTTTTAGGCCGACGACTAATTAGATAGACCATGATTTTTCTAATCGCGCCGCTTTTGTCTTTTGCAGCCGCACTGTTGCTGATCTTGGTTCTTCGGCCAATCGCGATGCGCGCGGGGATGCTGGATGTCCCGAACGAGCGAAGTAGCCACCGTAGGCCAACTCCGCTGGTCGGAGGTATCGCTATTTTTCTGGCATTTTCCGCAGGCAGTATGGCGGCGGTCGCGCACGGCTTGCTGGTTCTTAACAGCTACTCACTCAGTTTGCTGTTCGGGAGCTTATTGCTGGTTGTCGTGGGCATGATTGACGATATTAAGCCCTTGAGCACGGCTCCGCGGTTCGCGGTACAAATTTGCGCGAGCCTCGTGATGATCTACGGTGGTGGTGTCGTCTTAAACGATTTGGGCGCCATGCTGCCTTCAGGTGAAACGCTTGAGCTGGGATTCATGGCGGTGCCGTTTACGGTATTTGCCACGCTCGGCGTGATCAATGCCCTTAATATGTGCGATGGCCTTGACGGTCTCAGTGGTACATTGGCGCTGATTTCAATAACCGGCTTGATGATCGCGGCCACTGTGAACGGCGCGTTCTCAGATGCCTTGCTGTTGGCAGTGTTAGCGGCAGGGATTATCGGTTTTTTGTGTTTTAACCTACGCTTGCCTGGGCGGAAGCGGGCTGCGGTGTTTATGGGTGATGCCGGCAGCATGGTGCTCGGCTTTCTATTGACTTGGTTTGCGATTTCCTTATCGCAAGCGCCGGATCGGGCCATTACTCCGGCAGTGGCCCTTTGGTTCATCATGCTGCCAATATTCGATACGGTGTCGATGATGTTGCGCCGAATCTTGAGCGGCCGTTCACCGTTTTCGGCGGATCGAGAACATATACACCATGTCTTTCTGCTGGCAGGCTTCGGCGTCAACGAAACTGTCACCATCATGTCCGCCGCCGCGCTGATCGGTGTGGGCATCGGCTTGCTGAGCATGGATCTCAACGCGACAGACTTCTATGTCTCGGCGTTTTTTCTAATCGCCGGAATGCTTTATTTTTGGATGATACTGCGCGCCTGGAAATTCATGCGCTTTATAGAACGCTCCATGAAACGTCGCCGATCATTGCCGGACCGTCGGACGGCGGACAGGCGCGAAAATCGTGATCCTGATTATTCGGGCCCGGAACGTCGACTGGTTCAGGATCGACGGAAGAATGTTCGTCGCAGCGCGGAGAGAGATTCGGCGTGTGACAGCGTAAACCACGATGTTCCACTTCAAGAGCTGGAGACGGATCAAAGATAAGCAACGGTAAACACAGAGTTCGATGCCAGGGAAAAACGGCCCCGCAAGCGTGTAGTTAGGCTTGTTGGCAGGCTAGGCGCCGCGACGATACTAAAGCTTGAGTCCTGCAGCAAAAGATTGATTTGTACGTCCTTGAAGTCAATATAGCGACCTAGTTGTGGCCAAAGGCATTTGTATATGCTTTCTTTGGCGCTGAAAATGACCCTGGCGTCGACAGCTGAATGTTTGCTTGCTTTCAGCATGGTCAATTCTTCAGGGAGGCAGATCAAGTCACGGATTTCGTCTCTTAGCGTTCCACGAGTTTCCAGGTCAATACCAAGGCCCGCGAGCAAATGTTTTTTCGCGACGACAGCCGCGGCGCTGCTGCCGCTGTGAGTAATGCTGCCGACTAAATCCTGGGGCCAGATCGGCTCGCGGTTCTTGCCCATTGGGATCGCGCGAAATGGCTCACCAATACCGCGCATGGCCAGCCTGGCGCAGTGTCTGCCGTGACGAAAGCTAGATAGTCGCCGCGGCGACATTTGCACCGCCGACAATAATTCTTCTGACTCCAGCGGCATTGCCTCGGCGGCTTGTTCGCTGAAGTGCCATCCTGCCTCTGCCGGAAGGAGTTGGGCAAAGCGATGGGGTAGGGCGGCCGCCTTCGGTACTTGATTCATTCAGCCAGTCTGCCAGCGGCCGACGGGTCGGCCAAGTTTTGTGCCCTCGGGCCAGTGGGCGGGCGCGGATGTAGGTGGCCAGCGGGGCTGTTAGAATTGCCGGCCGCCAAATGCCGGACCGTGCGCAATGACCATAAGAACCCGCTTCGCTCCGAGCCCTACCGGTTATCTGCATATTGGTGGTGTCCGGACCGCCCTGTTCAGTTGGCTCTATGCACGTCGCCACGGCGGCGAGTTCGTATTAAGAATTGAAGACACGGATCGAGCACGCTCCACTCAGGCGTCGGTAGACGCAATCCTGCAAGGTATGGAGTGGGTGGGGCTGAGCTGGGATAAAGGACCTTACTTTCAAAGCCAGCGACTAGAGCGCTACCGGTTCATGGCCGATAAATTGCTCGATCAGCAACTGGCCTACCGCTGTTATTGCACGGCAGAGGAATTAGATGAGTTGCGTGCCAGTCAAGTGGCGGCGGGAATAAATCCCGGCTATGACGGCCGCTGCCGCGATCGGAATACGCCACGTGCCGGGGTGGATCCTGTAATACGATTCCGGATGCCCAATGAGGGGCACATAACAGTCGATGACCAAGTTCGTGGAAAAGTCGTCTTCGAAAACTCTGACTTGGACGATTTAATCATCATTCGCAGCGATGGTAGCCCAACTTTTCACTTTACGGTGGTGGTGGACGACGCCGATATGGAAATCACCCACGTAATCCGTGGCGATGACCATCTCAATAACACGCCAAAGCAAATGAATTTGTTGCGGGCTTTGGATCTGCAAGTACCAGTCTACGCGCATGTGCCCATGATCTTGGGAGAGGACGGCAGCCGCTTGTCGAAAAGGCATGGTGCTGTCAATGTACTTGAATACCGGGAACAAGGTTATTTGCCCGAGGCCTTGATCAACTACTTGGCGCGCTTGGGCTGGTCTCATGGCGACCAAGAGATTTTTTCTTTGCTCGAACTGGTTGAGCTTTTTGACATTGCAGACGTCAATGCATCTGCTTCACAGTTCAATCCTGACAAGCTGAAGTGGATCAATCAGCAGTATATCCAGGCAGCGGACAGTGCCTATTTGGAAAAGGGTTTGCGTCGGCATCTCGCGGCCGAAGGTCTCGATCCTGACGAGGGACCAGCACTGAAGCTAGTGGTAGAGGCATTTCGCGAACGTGCAAGCTGTCTACGCGAAATGGCTAAGAGTGCTCACTACTTATTCCAGGATTTTGATGCGCCAGATCCAAGTGCTGCCAAGAAGAACTTGCGGCCGGTAATTCAGGAGCCGCTATTGGCATTGCGCCATCGACTAGCGGATCTAAACGATTGGAACCGCGAATCAATTCGCACCGCCATTGATGCGACCGCCGCAGAATTTGAATTGGGCTTCGGCAAGTTGGGCCAGCCGCTGCGCGTAGCCTTGTGCGGTGGTCCCGTTTCGCCCCCCATCGATGTTACGGCCGAGTTGGTGGGTCGCCAACGGGCCTTGGCGAGACTCGATGCGGCGCTGAGTTTCATTGAACAGCGGGCATCTCAGGCGGCGCGGGGCAATTCTTGACACTCTTAGGGGGCGTGGTAGAGTCTCGCCCAATTTTCGGGGCTATAGCTCAGCTGGGAGAGCGCTTGCATGGCATGCAAGAGGTCGGCGGTTCGATCCCGCCTAGCTCCACCAGGTTTTCGATTCACATTGTCCCCATCGTCTAGCGGTTAGGACTCCGCCCTTTCACGGCGGCAACAGGGGTTCGAACCCCCTTGGGGACGCCACTACCGCAGGGCCCGCGTTCAGCGGGTTTTGCCTATCCAGGGCGTCGGGTACAAATGGCTAGCTTGACTCCGAACCCGTGGACAGTTGGGCATGCCCCGTAGCGCGTCGTTCTTATTGCCTGGCATGAGCCAGTTCCTAAACCAATTGATCCCAATGCCTTATTATCTCAGCTGGGTTTGTTGCTAGGATGCATTGTGGTCGACGCTTCGTTAGAGCAGTGTCGGTTGCCTGCTTGTTGTGCCTGAAATAGCTATTGGATCTTCCGCCGGTTATCTAGTTGCTGGTATCGCCTTTTTTTTGATGGGCATGCTCACTCTAACCGGTGCGAGCGGATTGCTGCGGGGGCATCGCTTGATGCTGGCGGCCATGGGCGTGCTTTGGGCTGCCTACCACGGCTTCTCTAAGTTGCCCTTGGCAACGGCGCTGCGGCAGCCGGCAAACTTTGCTATTGAATCGCTTTTCTTATTGGCTTGGTTTGCGCTGTTGCACCGCTTGCTGCGCGGACCTTACAAGCAGTCCATGCCCGAAACCGTTCGCCGGGCTCTATTGCTGTTTTGGCTGCTGCTGGCCGCCACCGGCCTATTAGTGGCCTGGGTTTCCAACCGCGCATTGTTTCCCGCCGGAGTCTTTTATGACCTGATTCTGCTCAGCGCGGCCCTAGTGTGCTTGGCGCTATCCGCACAGCTCCATCGCGACGCACCCGTGGAAGACCAGGGCGCTTTGCGATTATTTACCTGGGCTGGTGCTTTGGCTGGTGGTTCTCAGGCCGTGATTTTTGCGCTGGCTGCCTTATCCGCGGATCTTGGCGATCAATATGCGGCACTGCGCACGGTTCCCATCACGCTGGCATCGATATTGTTGATAGCCGCCTCACGCCGTCGTCCCCAATGGTCGTTGGCAATTTTCGTGTCTCCGCAAGCGCGTGCCTATGCGCCTAGGCTCTTGGGTATGTTGGCAATTCTGGCCTTGGTGGCTGTGACAGTGCCGGCTTTTCGAGCCTTGCCAGCGGCTGCGTCGGCAAATTTAGCTTTAGGGTTTGTGCCTATCCTGGGCTTACCGGTGGCCGCCTTATTGTTTTCCGAGGATATCAGTGCGCGGTTTCGGGTATTCGTCAGTAAACATTTCTTGCCATTTCGGTACGACTATCGTGAGGAATGGTTGCGTCTAATTGACACCCTGGCATCGCCGGTACACCGCTTGCCGTTACCCGAGCGGGCCATCAAGGCGGTCGCCCAAATTGTCGGAAGTCCAGCTGGCGTGCTATGGCTGCGGCGAAATGACGAGGAAGCTTTTTATTGTGCGGCCCGCTGGAACACCCGGGCATGGCCTGATCAGCCGGTGGCGGCGGATGATCCCGTACTGGAGTTCATGCGCGAGCGGCAGTGGATCATGGACACGGCTGAACTAAATCGAGATCCCGAGCTGTATGCCGGCTTGCAAAGACCCGGCTGGCTGGAGCGTTTTCCAGATGCTCTGTTGGTTGTGCCGCTGATCAGCAGTGAAATGCTGATCGGTTTTATTGTTTTGTTTCAATCGAGTTCAGCATTTCGTTTGACCTTCGAAGAAATAGATTTGTTGCGCACCTCCGGTCGCCAAATTGCTGCCTATCTTGCCCAGTACCAAGCCGATAAACAGCTGGCCGAGGTGCAGCAGTTCGAGGCCTTCAATCGCTTAACAGCCTTCGTCATGCACGACTTGAAAAATCTAATCGCCCAGCAGTCATTGGTGGTAAAAAATGCCGCTCGGCACAAAGATAATCCGGCATTTTTTGAAGACGCGATTGCCACCATAGATAATTCCGTTGGCCGGATGAGCCGCTTGCTTAAGCAGCTTCAAAGCGGCGAATCAGCCGGGCCCCGTCAACAGGCGCGACTGGCTAACATGCTGCGCGAGAGTATCGCTCGGACTGCTGGACGCCGGCCCGAGCCAGTACTTGAAATTCCAGAAATCGACTTGATTGCAACTTTAGAGCGCGAAAGGTTTGTCGCCATCGTTGCCCACTTGATTCGGAACGCCCAGGATGCAACTTCCGCGGATGGTTCCGTGACCGTGGAACTCAGGCAAGTCGGCGAGGATGCCGAGATAGAAATCGCGGATGATGGCAGTGGGATGGAGGCGGAGTTTGTCCGCAGTCGGCTATTTCGGCCCTTTGATAGCACTAAGGGCAGCAAAGGGATGGGGATCGGCGCCTACCAAGCGCGTGCCTTTGTGGTGGATGCCGGCGGCAGTTTGGAAGTGTGGTCGGAGCCGGGGCGCGGTAGCCGCTTCACGATTAGAATTCCGGCTCGAATTGCGGAAGATGCCGCTGCTTTCCGGACCGCTGAGCAGTTATGATCAAATCGATTAAAGCAGGGAGCTTTACGCCGTGACAGATGAAACCAGGCGCTTGTTGGTTGTGGAGGATGATCCAGGACTACAAAGTCAACTGCGTTGGTGCTTTGAAGACTATGAAGTACTGGTCGCGGAAGATCGCGAAGCAGCGTTGACGCAGCTCCGTCGCTTTGAACCCCCCGTTGTTTTGCAGGACCTGGGTTTGCCCCCGGACCCCGAAGGGGTCAGCGAAGGCTTAGCGACCCTAGAGCAGGTTTTGGCCCTGGCCCCCGCCACGAAGGTAATCGTCGTGACGGGCAACGGCGACCAGGAAAATGCGGTTCGTTCCGTGGGCATGGGTGCCTATGACTTTTATCAGAAGCCGGTGGACACGGACATTTTGCAGCTAATCGTGGGTCGTGCGTATCAAATTTTTGAGCTTGAGCAGGAAAACCAGCGCTTAATACAGCAGCAAAGTTCATCGCCCCTCGACGGCATCGTGGCCGCCAGTGAGAAGATGCTGAATGTTTGCCGAATCATCGAGAAGGTAGCGCCCACCAATGCTACAACACTCCTGCAAGGTGAAAGCGGGACAGGTAAGGAGTTGCTGGCGCGTGCCTTGCATTCTCTCAGTCCCCGGGCGGCCGAACATTTTGTTGCGATCAATTGCGCGGCGATTCCGGAAAACCTGTTGGAAAGCGAGTTGTTCGGTTATGAGCGGGGGGCCTTCACCGGCGCCGTGAAACAAACGCCGGGTAAAGTCGAAACGGCTAATGGTGGTACTTTGTTTCTCGATGAAATCGGTGATATGCCCTTGTCCCTGCAAGCGAAATTGCTGCGTTTCTTGCAGGAGCGGGTGGTTGAACGCGTGGGTGGCCGCGAAGAAATTCCCGTTGATGTTCGCGTGGTTTGCGCCACGAACCAAGATTTGGCCACCTGCATCAAAGATGGCCGGTTTCGGGAAGACCTTTATTATCGCATTAGTGAAATTACGATCAATATCCCGCCTTTGCGTGAGCGCGAAGGCGGGCGTTTGATATTAGCGCGCACCCTGTTGTCAAAGTATGCGGGTCAGCATGGCCGGCCCCTGCGCGGATTCACCCAAGACGCGCAAGCGAGTATTCAGTCCTATCCTTGGCCAGGCAATGTGCGTGAGTTAGAGAACAAAATCAAAGGGGCGGTCATTATGGCTGAGGGAAAGCAAGTCACGGCCATCGACCTGGGTCTGGCTGAGGCGGATGCTGACGGTCCCAATCTGAATTTGCGTGAAGTCCGGCGTCAAGCAGAAAGTCACGCCATTCGTCGTGCTATGGTTTTTGCGTCGGGCAATATAACGCAGGCGGCGAAACTACTCGGCATAACGCGGCCTACACTTTATGATTTGCTGCAAAAATACGAAATTCCGACGGAAAAGTAGGCCTTATTCCATGGGCTTTTCAAGCAGCCGCCGTTCCCATTGCAGGCTGGTACTGACGATAAATTCCAGTTCATCGTATTGAGGCTTCCAGCTCAAGACTTCACGAATTCTATCGGCAACCGATACCAGCACGGGTGGATCCCCCGGGCGTCGCGGTGCTTCTTCAACATTTAGAGGTTTACCGAGGACTTTTTCGACGGTACGGAGAACTTCACGGACGCTATAGCCATGGCCATAACCGCAATTGAGCGTGGTGGATGTGCCACCTGCGCGGAGATAGCGGACAGCATCTAGATGTGCGCTGGCTAGATCTTCGACGTGAATATAGTCGCGTATGCCGCTTCCGTCGGGTGTCGGATAGTCGGTGCCAAAAACAAAGACTTTTTCGCGCTTACCAACTGCCGCTTCGCAGGCGACTTTCGTCAGCAAGGTTGCTTTTGGCGTTGATTGGCCGATGCGTCCTTCGGGGTCAGATCCGGCTACGTTGAAGTAGCGTAGAGCCACGAATTCGAAATCATTGACCGCCGCTACATCGCGCAGCATCCATTCCGTCATCAGTTTAGAAGTGCCGTACGCATTGATGGGCGATGTGGGTGAATCTTCACTCGCGCGGCCTTCGGCCGGTATGCCGTACACCGCTGCCGTGGATGAAAAAACGAAATGCTTGACGCCACCGGTTAATGCGCACTCCAGCAGGTTGCGGCTGGCGCAAGTATTGTTGCGGTAGTATTTCAGAGGATCGGACACCGACTCTGGAACGATGGTATGGGCGGCAAAATGGAGAATCGTCTCCACCTGATTCTCGCGAATTATCTTGCTGACTAGTTCCTTGTCGCCGGTATCGCCGACGATGAGCTCACCGCAAAGCACTGCTGACTTGAAGCCGGTGCATAGATTGTCCAGAACGATCACCGATTCGCCCAGTGAACCCAGCTGGCGAACCACGTGGCTGCCAATATAGCCCGCTCCGCCGGTGACCAATACGCTGCCTTTACTCATGATGCCCAGAGCCCTTTACACTGCCCTTACCAAATCCTGGGCGACCTTAACCAATGCCTAGGCCCATTTCCAAGGCGTGGTTCACTGCCCGATGAATTGCCAGGCCCTTGACCTGGCGTGGCCAGGACCGCGAACATGTTCAAACGAAGGGCTTGCTTCAAAATCCATGGATATCGATTCACCTCCTGAACTCGGCGGGCTGTTGGCCGCGGATGAGCCGGCGCCTTGGACGCGCCTTAGTCAAACGACGGGCTATCCGGCGCTACTGGTCTGTGACCATGCTTCAGCGCGCATACCGTCTGGCTTGGGTACCCTGGGTTTACCGCTATCCGCCATGACGGAGCACGTCGCCTTGGATCTTGGTGCCGCCGAGCTGTGTAGCGAGCTGAGTCAGAGCCTGAGCTTGCCCGCGCTGCAAACGACCTATTCGCGCCTGGTGGTGGACTGCAATCGCCGGCTAGATGACGCTAGCGCATTTCCCATGCAAAGCGATGGTTGGGAAATACCGGGAAATCAGAATTTGACGACCGAGGACCGGCAGCTTCGGGCCGAATCGATCTACTGGCCCTACCATCATCGGATTCGTGCGGAGCTGACGGCCCTGGAATCTTTTGCGCCAGCGCCTGCTTTGCTGTCGATACATAGTTTTACACCTGTGTATGAAGGCAAAATGCGCCCTTGGCATGCTGGTG
This sequence comes from Gammaproteobacteria bacterium, assembly GCA_965221985.1. Lineage (GTDB taxonomy): Bacteria > Pseudomonadota > Gammaproteobacteria > Steroidobacterales > J054. Next base: position 2,834,745 of record OZ244928.1, on the reverse strand, counting down.
TGCTTTGGGATCAAGATCCCAGGATCGCCGTGCCTCTGTTACGGGGCTTACGTGCAGACACTAGCTTGTGCGTGGGTGACAACCAACCCTACTCAGGCAAACATCCCGCCGATTTCACGGTGGATCATCATGCTGAAGGGGAGGGACTGCCAAACGTATCCATTGAGGTACGCCAAGACCTAATCGCCACGGCCGCGGGTATTCGCGAATGGAGCGAACGCTTAGCCAGCCTATTGCGGCCCATTCTCAGCGACTCGAACTTATACGTGCACTGGTCAGGAACCGCGCGCTGTGGCTAGTCAGCACTTCGGCAAGGAGCCTAGTTTTAGCCTCGGTGTTGAGGAAGAGTACCTGCTGGTGGATAAGGGCAACCTGGATCTAGTGAACGATCCACCTAAAACCATTATGGAAGAGTGCCAGCGACAAATGGGTGCGCGAATTTCACCCGAGTTCCTTCGCTCGCAAATCGAAGTGGGTACCAAGGTCTGCGCCAATCCCCGTGAAGTTGCCGCCGATTTGAAGAATTTACGGCAGGTTGTGGCCGATATCGCCGGCAGGGAGGGCCTGGCGCCCATTGCTGCTTCCACGCATCCCTTCGCGCGCTGGAGCGAACAGCAACACTCGCCGGCTCAGCGCTACAGCGATTTATCGCGGGAGATGCAGGCGACCGCCCGGCGCTTGCTGATATGCGGTATGCATGTTCACGTAGGGATTGAAGACGATGAGTTGCGGATAGATCTAATGAGCCAGTTGCGGTATTTCCTGCCGCACTTATTAGCACTGAGTACGTCGTCGCCTTTTTGGGAAGAGATCAACACCGGTTTGCGATCTTATCGTCTCACCATCTTCGACTCGCTACCCCGCACGGGCCTACCCGCGGAATTCGAGAGCTTCGCCGAGTACCAACGCCATGTGGATGTGCTCATAAAAGCAGGTTTACTAGAGGATGCAACCAAAATCTGGTGGGACTTACGACCCAGTGCGCGCTACCCAACGCTGGAATTGCGAATTTTCGACGTGTGCACGCGCTTGGATCACGCGGTCAGCCTAGCTGCCTTGACGGTCTGTCTGTTGCGTAGTCTGTATCGGCTGCGAATAAACAACCAACGCTGGCGACGGTATAACACCATGCTTTTGAACGAGAATCGCTGGAGAGCGATGCGCTACGGTATGGACGAAGGATTACTCGATCTGGCCAAGGGCGTCATCGTTCCCGTCCCTGATTTGCTTGGGGAGATGCAGGAGTTGGTGGCCGAGGATGCTAAAGCCTTGGGCTGTGTCGAAGAACTGGCCGGAATTAGCGACATATTGGCTAATGGTACCAGTGCGCACCGGCAGGTGGCTGTGTACGAAAAAGCGCGACTAGCAGGCGCGGACCGGCAGCAAGCTCTAAATAAAATTGTCGAGTTCTTGATCGGCGAAACCATGCGAAACGTTTAATGCCCGCCGAGCCACAGACAGTATCGTCTGAAAAGCTGCTGTCCGTCGCGCCCATGATGGACTGGACGGATCGCGATTGCCGCTATTTCTTGCGTTTATGCAGCCCTGATATTCGCCTGTATACGGAGATGATTACCGCTGCCGCTTTGCTGCATGGGCCAGCGGACCGCCTTTTGGGCTTTGACCTTGCAGAACGCCCCTTGGCCTTGCAACTAGGTGGCAGCGTGCCGGCTGAATTGGCGGCCGCGGCCAAAATTGTCTCAAACCACTGGGCCTATGATGAGATTAATTTGAACGTGGGCTGTCCCAGCGATCGTGTCCAGTCTGGGCGCTTCGGGGCCTGTCTCATGGCCGAGCCTGCGCTGGTGGCGGATTGTGTCCACGGCATTGCCAGCGAATGGACCAAGCTGGTCACGGTCAAGACGCGTATCGGTATCGATGATCGGGATGACTGTGATTTCCTCTTTAACTTTATTCGGCTTGTGGCCGATGCCGGCTGCAAGCGATTCATCATTCACGCGCGCAAAGCAATCTTGTCGGGCCTGAGTCCGAAACAGAATCGCTCAATTCCGCCATTGAACTACGAACGCGTTTGGCAACTCAAAAAAGAATTTCCACAGCTAGAGATCGTGGTCAACGGTGGTATCGAAACCATCCAGGATGCGCGCGATCAACTGTCGCGGCTAGACGGCGTGATGATCGGGCGCAAAGCCTACAAGGACCCTTATTTTCTGACGCAGTTGCAAACCGAGTTTTTGGGGGGCTTTGCCAAGGGTATTCCATCCAGGGCTGACGTCCTCAAGAAGCTGTGCAACTATGCGCGTGCGCGATTGGCGAATGGCGGCCGATTGACCAATATTGCGCGTCATGTTTCGGGCTTGTATGCGGGGCAAGCTGGCGCCGCTAAGTGGCGCCGATATATCGCCGAGGCGGCACGCCGACGCGGGGCGGGTCCCGAGATATTCGTGGAATCATTGTCGGTATTCGATCAAGCGGCTTGATGCTCGGCGCGCCTTAAGGGACACTTCGCACGCCGTTGTGGTCACAGCTGATTCGTTTGTGTCGGCTCGTGACTGGATTGTTAGCTCTTACATTAAAAAGGAATGGTTTTGGCTGTCAGTAAAGATGAATTAAGACTTGTGGCTGCAAAAACAGCGCCCACCCTGGCCGAACTGGCTGATCCTCACGAACTCTATGAAGAGTCGGTGCAAAACGTCGAGGAAGAGTGCGAGTTTATAACCAATACTTTTAATGAGTTACGCGGTTATGCGCCACTTAGCTTTAGGGAGGATTTTTGCGGTACGGCCAGCGCGGCTTGCCAATGGGTGGGGCAGAGTCCAGCCCACAAGGCCATCGGGGTCGATATCGACCCTAATGTGCTGGCCTGGGGCCGTACGCATCGACTTGGTCGACTGACCGACGAGCAGCGTAGCCGAATCCAATTGATCGAATCCGACGTGCTAACGGCGAAGAGCGATGCCGTCGATGTTGTGGGGGCCTTCAACTTTAGCTACTACCTTTTCAAGACTCGGGACGCGCTGCGGGAGTACTTCCGCCAAGCCCGGGCTGCGCTGAAGCCCAACGGCATTTTTTTTCTGGATGCATTCGGGGGCTATGAGGCCTTTGAGGAGATGAAGGAAAAGACCAAGAATGACGGTTTCACTTATGTTTGGGATCAGGCCCGCTACTATCCGGTAACAGGCGAGTTGTTGTGTCACATTCACTTCAAGTTTCCCGATGGTTCGCGGCTGAAGAAGGCCTTTAGCTACGATTGGCGACTCTGGACCCTGCCGGAGATTCGAGAAATTCTTCAGGAAGCCGGTTTTGGCAAAGTTACGGTCTATTGGGAAGGCACCGACGATGACGGTGAGGGTGATGGCGTGTTCACACCCGACGAAAAGGGCGAAGCGGATGCTGGCTGGATTGTCTACATCACGGCGGAACAATAAGGTAAGGCGAATCAAGTAGTTCCGGACCGATTCTGTACCGTATAATCATTTCGTGGTTTTACATATTCCAATCCATCTCCGAGGGCCGCGGTGAGCGACGACCAGCAAGTCACCATCGTCTTTGCCGATGTGGTCGGCAGCACCCAGCTGTATGAAGCCCTAGGCGACGATCGCGCGCGCGAGACCGTCCAAGCCTGCCTGGAGGTGATGAAGGAATCCACCGAGTCTTTCGGTGGCACGGTCATCAAGACCATGGGGGACGAAGTGATGTCGACCTTTCCCTCGGCCGATGACGCAATGAACGCATCCAGTCAGATGCAGAAGCGCATTACTAATAATCCGGAAATCGGCAACGGCGAGCGGCAAGTTGCTATTCGTATCGGCTGTCACTTCGGTCCCGTTGCCGTGCAAGACCGAGATATTTTCGGGGCTGCGGTGCACACGGCGAATCGCATGACCTCCCAGGCCAAGGCCGGCCAAATCCTGACCACGGCCGTAACCGTTGAACAGCTCAGCGGCGAATGGAAAAGCCTTGTTAGGCAGATAGATTTCGCGGCCGTGCGCGGTCGGAGTGACGAAGTCGCGGTATTTGAAGTGCTGTGGCAGCCAGAAGAAGCGACCAGCATGCTGCCGGCGGTGGGTCAAGCCAGCGCAAGGCGCAAGGAAGCTCCCCGGCGGCTGCACCTCAGTTACAAGGATGCACAAATAGTGGTTGCCCCCGGGGGTTTAACCAACGCCACCATGGGGCGGGCGGATGAAAACGACTTGGTGGTGAAGGGCAGTTTGATTTCCCGCATACACGCTCGCGTTGAACTGGTGCGCAACCGTTTCTTGTTGGTGGATGAAAGCACCAATGGCAGTTTTGTGCAGCGTGACGATGGCGAAGAGATTTACGTACGTCGCGACAGTACGGAATTATCCGGAAGCGGTGTGATCAGCCTAGGTCGCGTTGCGCCCCGCGGCGCACCCTTGGCCATCGAATATCGATTCGAGACCTAGACGAGGAACCTGAAGTCAGCGCTCGGCTTCCGGCACAGAGCGTGCCCGTTCCGGTTGGCCTAGGAACCTAAGGCCGACACAATCTGCTGATGCTGCTGACGTAGAGCATTCGGCAAGCGATCCCCGTATTCATCAAAATACTCGCTGATCGTGGTCATCTCATCCCGCCAGGCGACTGGATCTACGGCCAACAATGCGTCCAAGGTCTGCGCATCTAGGTCTAGCCCCGCAGTATCGATGTCAGCGGATTCGGGGAGATAGCCAACAGCAGTTTCGCGGGCGCTGACACGGTTTTCGCAACGGTCGATAATCCATCGCAAGACTCTCAGGTTCTCGCCAAAGCCCGGCCACATGAAGCGGCCATTCTCATCCTGCCGGAACCAGTTGACGTGAAACACCTTGGGAAGTGTTTTTGCTCGGTCGGCGAAACTCAGCCAATGGCTCCAATAGTCAGCGAAGTTATAACCGCAGAAAGGTTTCATGGCCATTGGGTCGCGGCGTGTCACGCCCACCGCGCCCGTTGCGGCAGCCGTGGTTTCGGAGGCAACGCCGGCGCCGACGAGCACGCCGTGCTGCCAGTCTTTAGCTTCATAGACCAGTGGTGCCAAGCCGGCACGTCGTCCGCCGAAAATAATGGCGCTAATCGGTACTCCGGCGGGATCGTCCGCTAACGGTGAGTATTCGGGATTTTGCCGGGCAGCCACGGTAAACCTCGAATTAGGATGCGCCGCGGGTCCATTACCGGGCTTATAGGCCTGGCCTTTCCAGTCGATGGCCGGTTCTTGTTCGCCTTTGTCTTCCCACCAGGGCTCGTTATTTTCCGTCACGGCCACATTGGTGAAAATGGCGTCGTGCTTGATCATGTCGAAGGCATTGCGGTTAGTCTTGGCGTTTGTGCCGGGTACCACGCCAAAGTAGCCCGCTTCAGGATTAATCGCGCGTAACTGTCCTTGGTCATCTAAATGCAACCAAGCGATATCGTCGCCGATGGTGCGGACTTTCCAGCCGGTGTGAGATTCCGGCGGAATGAGCATGGCCAGGTTGGTTTTGCCACAGGCCGATGGGAAAGCGGCCGCGAGATAATGTTTTTCTCCTTGCGGACTTTCAATTTCCACGATAAGCATGTGCTCGGCTAGCCAACCCTCTTTAGAAGCTTGCCAGCTCGCAATTCTTAGGGCATGACACTTTTTACCCAATAAGGCGTTGCCACCGTAGCCCGAGCCAAAACTCTGAATCAGCAGCTCGTCGGGGAAGTGCATGATGAATCGCCGATCAGGATCCAAATCACCCGTGGAATGCAAACCGCGCACAAACTTGCCTTCGCGTTCAATTCTCTTCAGTGCGGAGGTGCCCATGCGGGTCATTAGCTTCATGTTGATAGCGACATAAGCGCTGTCGGTTATTTCTACACCACAGCGCGAATAGGGCGAATCCACCGGCCCCATGCAGTAGGGGATCACATAAAGGGTCCGTTCCTCCATGCAACCGGAAAAAAGTGCATCCATGTGTTCATGGGCCTGTTGCGGTGCCTGCCAATTGTTATTCGGCCCCACGTCAGCTTCATTTTCGGTGCAGACGAAAGTTAGGTGCTCCACCCGCGCGACGTCGGTGGGGTCGGAGCGATGCAGGTAGCAATTCGGGTAGCTTTCTTCGTTCAGCTTCGATAGATCACCTGACGCCAACATTTCAGCAACCAGCTTGTCATACTCGGCGTCGCTGCCGTCACACCAGTGAATTTTGGCCGGGCGCGCTAATGCAGTTACTTCGTCAATCCATTGCTGGAGAGCCTTATTGCTCGTGGTCATTCGAATCCTCGATTGAGATTTGCTGATTGATAGGGAGTATGGCTACGAATTTACGTTTTTTTGGCAGCCCAGCCCCCGTGGTGGGAGCGTATTATACAGATGGTGATGGGCGGGTCAGCCCATTCTGCCCAGCTCAGTGGTGACTTTGGGCATTGTTACCGCCAGGTTGGTCGAAGTGCATAATTCCCCGACACCCGGCCGTGACCAAGGCCCCAACTGTGTGTGATCGCCGATCGTTTTACCTTGAACAGATCTCTACAAAATCTATTGGGCGCTGATGGGCCCCTCGCCAATGAGTTGGAGAGTTTCTCGCCCCGGCCGGAGCAGATGGCCATGGCTGAGGACGTGGCCATGGCCATCCGTCGGGGTGAAAATCTTGTCGTCGAGGCGGGCACTGGGACGGGTAAAACCTTGGCGTATTTGGTGCCACTGTTGGAAGCGGGCGAATCGGCCGTGGTGTCCACGGGCACAAAAACCCTACAAGATCAGTTATTTCATCGCGACTTGCCCCTACTGAGTCGAGCCTTGGGGCGCCCCGCGACGGTTCGGTTGCTGAAGGGCCGTGCAAATTATCTGTGCTTGCAACGCCTGGCCTCGGCAGCCGGGCATGCTGCCGATTTCCCGGGTGCGGCCGGTGACCTCAATCGCGCCCGCGATTGGGCCATCGGCACGGCGAGTGGTGATGTGGCCGAACTCGCAGGAATTGCCGAGGATTCCCCGATTTGGTCGCGCATAACTTCCACGGCCGACAACTGCTTGGGTGCCGACTGCCCACGATTCGATGATTGCTTTGTGGTTAAAGCGCGTCAGGCGGCAAAAGAGGCCGACGTGGTGGTCGTGAATCATCATCTGCTCATGGCTGATTTGACCATCAAGGAAGAAGGCTTTGGTCGCCTGCTGCCGGGGATCCAAGTCGCCATTGTGGATGAGGCCCATCATTTTCCCGACGTGGCCCAGGGATTCTTCAACATTCGGATCAGTCATCGACAGTTCATTGGCTTGTTGGAGGATATACGCGATGAACTGGACCAGGCGGGCCTCGGCGATAAGGTGATTTTTGAGGCAGTAGCGGCACTGGGGTCGGTAATTGCCGAACTGAATAGAAGCTTGCCCATTTCATCGAATAGTCTGGCTTGGTCGGAAGTGCCGGACGGCTTTCCGGCGCAATTAGCCGAACTTGCTGTGCAATTCGAGGGCCTGGCCACGTTGCTATCGCCCGATGCCGAGGACTGGGTCGGTATTCGCCGTTGTCGTGAGCGTGCATCGGCGGTATCCGCCGCCATTGAACGCATCTTATCGGCCAATGAGGATGACGGTTTGCGCTGGCTACAGCGCGGTACGAAATCCTTCGCGGTCAATATGACGCCGCTGGATACCGCGACTCAGCTATCCAGTCTGTTGCAGAGCCAAGATTGCGCGTGGATCTTTACCTCCGCGACCCTTGCCGTGGGCGAAGACTTCGGGCACTTCACCCAGCGGCTCGGTTTGCCGGCACTGGCCACGCGGCAATTTCCTAGTCCCTTCGACTACGGCCGCATCTCCCGGCTTTACTTGCCAGCGAATATGCCCGATCCGGCCGCTTATGATTTTACGGCGCGGGTCATAGATGCGGCCTATCCGCTGATAGAGGCAACCGGGGGCCGCGCGTTTCTGTTGTTTACGAGTCATCGTGCACTCCAAAGGGCGGCGCAGTTATTGGAAGAGGATCCTGATTTCGAATTTCCCTTGTTGGTTCAAGGCCGTGCGCCGCGCACGCGTTTACTGGAAGAGTTCGCGGCGGCGCCCAACGCCGTGCTCCTGGGTACTGCGACCTTCTGGGAAGGTGTCGATATTCGCGGCCACGGATTGGTATTGGTGATTATTGATCGCTTGCCATTCGCCTCGCCGGGCGATCCGCTACTAGCGGCCCGCTTGGCGGCGGTGCGTAAAGCGGGTGGTAATCCGTTTCGCGATCACCAATTGCCGCAGGCGGTCTTGGCATTAAAGCAGGGGGTTGGCCGCTTGATTCGTGACTATGACGATTTTGGCGTTGTAATGATCGCTGATCCGCGTATCTTGTCGAAAAGCTATGGCAAAGTCTTTCTGGCCAGTTTGCCGCCTATGCCCCAGCTGCGCGAACCCGATCAGCTGGTCGAATTTCTTCAGCAGACTGAGCGAAGCTTGCAGGCGACCGGCCGTCAGCGGTGCACGACTTCATGAGGTCATCAGCGTTTAAATGCCTGGCGGTAGAAACGTCCACTCAGCTTTATAGCGTGGCAGCCTGCAATGGTGATTCGATAGCCACGCGCGAATCCTTGCTTGATCGTGACCGATCACGAAACATTTTTCATTGGGCCATGGAAGTCTTGGCTGAGTTGGAACTCGAGCTTGAGGATCTCGATGTGCTGGCTTTCGGCTGCGGGCCGGGCGGATTTACCGGTCTGCGTGTGGCGGCGGCCATGATGCAAGGCTTAGGTAGGGGGGCCGGATTACCCCTATGTTCAATATCGAGTCTCGCGGCGCTGGCGCAGACCGCGGCGCAAGACCTCGAACAATCCCCACTGGTAGCAAGTTGCTTGGATGCGCGCATGGGGCAGGTTTACGCAGGCCTGTACGCGGTTACTCCGGATTATCTGCAAACGGAGTTGAACGATTGCCTGCTGCACCCCGCGGAATTGGCCTTGCCCGGGGAGCCAGCGGTGATCGCCGCCGGGCCGGGCTGGTCCGCCTATCCGGAAATGCGGGAACGCCTCGCCGCGCAAATATCTGGCTATCATCCCGAGCTGCTGCCCCTGGCATCTTCACTGTTGCCCCTGGCCAAATATGAATTTCAAGCGGGTCGCGGCATGGATGCGGCCCAGGCTCAACCGAATTACCTGCGGAATAAGGTGACGGCTTGATATTGGCTACCTGATTATCCCGAGCGCGGCTACAATTGCGCCCATGTTTGCCAGGCTCAATCCTCGCTTAGGAAACGGTTTAGCGGCCTTGGCCTGCGCCGGACTCATGGCGTACGCGTTTTATACGCAGTATGGGCTGGGCCTGGAGCCTTGTCCCCTTTGCATTTTGCAACGTGTCGCGGTTATTGCTACCGGCGTCATATTCTTTCTGGCCACGCTACACGGCCCCGGTCGTTTGGGCCGGCGTTTCTACGGGGGCCTAGCCGCCCTTGCGGCGGCCAGTGGCCTCGGCGTTGCCGGTCGGCATGTCTGGCTACAAAACTTGCCCCCTGATCAGGTGCCCGCTTGCGGTCCAGGATTGGATTTCATGCTTGATACCTTCGGCATCGGCGAAGTATTGCGCATGGTTTTGTCCGGCTCGGGGGAATGCGCTGACGTTAGCTGGCAGTTTCTTGGACTTAGCATGCCGGCCTGGGTCGCGATTAGCTGCGCCTGCCTAGCGGTTTGGGCCATTTGGAACAATGTTCGCCAGCCCGCGAATTCCGCGCATTAGCCCAACAGGCGTTCCAACAAAACCCGATAGGTATCCCGGAGCATGTCGATGTGCGCGACGGGTATTTCTTCATTGACCTTGTGGATGCTGTGGTTGAGTGCGCCGAATTCCACAACATGAGTTCCGGTCGGCGCGATGAAGCGGCCATCGGATGTGCCGCCGCCGGTGGATAATTCAGGTTCGATGCCAGTAATTTGCGCCACGGCGGCGGCAGCGTGATCAATAAGTATTCCGGGTGGTGTGAGAAAAGGTTCGCCGGACAAGTGCCACTGCAAATCGAAATTTAGCTCGTGCCGGCGGAATCGTTCTTCCACGGCAGCTTTTAGTTGGTGATGGTCCCATTGCGTCGAATAGCGAAAATTGAAGCGCGCGCAAAGACTGGCTGGCGTTACATTGGGTGCACCAGCACCGCTTTCTAGTTGGACAACCTGAAAGCTGGAGGGGGGAAAATAGTCGTTACCTTGATCGAGTTCTGCGGCATAGAGTTCGGCTAATATGGGCGCAAAACGCTGGATGGGGTTGTCGGCGAGTTGTGGGTAGGCTACGTGTCCTTGCTGTCCATTGACGGTGAGCATGCCACTTAAGGAGCCACGGCGACCGACACGCAGCGTATCGCCAAGCTTCGCGGCGCAGGACGGTTCGCCAATCAAACACCAATCGATGGTCTCTCCACGGGATTGCAAAGTGTCCATGACCTTCAAGGTTCCCTCGCGCGCCCGGCCTTCTTCATCACTGGTGATCAAGAAAGCGATGGAGCCCTTGTGGCGCGGATTTGCCGTCAAAAATTCCCTCGTGGCATCAATCATTGCCGCGAGGCTGGCTTTCATATCAGCAGCCCCACGACCGTAGAGCACGCCATCACGCACCACGGGGTCGAAGGGGTCGCTATTCCATTCCGCTAGCGGGCCCGGGGGCACGACATCCGTGTGTCCAGCAAAGCAAAATAGCGGTGCCGTCGAACCGCGACGAGCCCAGAGATTGGTGACCTCTCCAAATTGCAATGTTTCAAGTTGGAAGCCGCAGGTGGACAGGCGCTCCGCCAATAGGTTTTGACAACCCGCATCATCCGGCGTGACGGACGGGCGACGCATGAGTGCTTGGGCAAATTGAAGTGTATCAGTCATCAAAATCCTGCCGCGTGAGCTGCGTGTAGATCTCGGGGCTGAAGCCCATACTTACTGGATGCTCGTCGACTTCCAGTAAGGGTCTCTTGAGCAGGGTGGGATAAGTGCTGATCAGTCGCCGGGCGCTCTTGGCCGTGAGATTGTCGCGGTCGGCCGTGGGTATTTTTTTCCAGGTAATGCTCCGGCGATTAATGATTAACTCCCAGCCCAAGGCCTGTTGCCAACGGCGCAGTCGCTCCTCGTCCAGGCCATCGATGCGCAGATCGTGGTAGTCATGGTCGACCCGGTGCTCGCGCAGCCATTTCCGCGCGGCTCGACATTTATCACAGCTGCTAATCCCGTAAATCTTGATCATGGTCGATGCAATCTCCAGAATCCGTCGTCACTCCGTGCGCAATAGATCGTTGATGGCCACTTTCGCACGTGTCTTGGCGTCAACCCTTTTCACAATAACCGCGCAATAAAGACTGCAACGTCCAGTGGCGGACGGCAATGTACCGGGAACAACTACGGCGCCTGCTGGTATACGTCCGTACAAAACTTCGTCACGTTCCCGGTCATAAATACGCGTGCTTTGACCGATAAACACACCCATGGAAATCACCGCGCCGCGCTCGACAATGACGCCTTCAACGATTTCTGAGCGAGCGCCGATAAAGCAACCATCTTCGATAATAGTCGGGTTCGCTTGGAGGGGTTCAAGGACGCCGCCGATTCCCGCACCACCTGATAAATGCACATTCTTGCCAATCTGCGCGCAACTGCCGACGGTAGCCCAAGTATCTACCATGGTCCCGGAGTCGACGTAGGCGCCAATATTCACGTAGGAGGGCATGAGTATCGCGCCCGGCCCCACGTAGGCGCCCCGGCGAACGAGAGCGTTGGGAACAATCCGAGTGCCACCCGCTGCCAGGCTGGCCTCGTCCTGCCCGGCGTACTTAAGAGGAACTTTGTCGAAGAAGTTCGTATAACCAGCTGATATTAATTGGTTATCATTCATGCCAAAGTACAGCAGAACGGCTTTCTTGAGCCACTGATTGACCACCCAGTCCTTGCCCTTGGGCTCGGCGACTCGATACTCACCCCGGTCGAGTCCGGCAATGGCGTCGTCGACGGCCGCGCGCAGAGTAGCCTCGGGATGGCTCAGGTCTAGATTCTGTCGGTCATCGAAGGCCTGCTCGATGATGTCTTGCATGTCACTCATTGTTGCTCCGGGTTTGGCGTTGCTGTTTAGCTCAGCTTATCAAGGGCTTCGATTAGGTCGGATTTCACCGCTTCATAGTGCTCAGGGGCAACGGGTTCGCCCGCGGCATTTGTCACATAGAAGACATCCTCGGCGCGCTCGCCGACAGTCACGATCTTAGCCGTTTGAATTGCCAGGCGGTGTTTGCGAAGTATTTTACCGACTTCACAGAGTATGCCGGGCTGGTCGCCCGTGATGATCTCGATCATAGTGCGGCGGTTGCGGTCATCAAGCTCAAAGTTGACCAGAGTTGGCGTGGAAAACATCCGTACTTGCCGGGGCGCGCGCCGTTTGACTTGCAAGGACTCATCCGGGTCTTGGGCCATGGCTTGGCTTAAGCGACGATGCAATTCTCGGGTGCGTGTGTCTTCGCCGATGGGGCTGCCATCGGCTTCCAGTACCACGTAGGTAGAGAGACTTCTTTCCTCCGGCAGGGGGATGATTCTGGCGTCGGCGATACTGAATCCCAACTCGTCCATGACAGCCGTGGCCATGGCAAAACTGAAATAACCTTGGGGGCTGAATATAAATACCGCTGTGCCGCCGCTGGCCGTTTCTGGCTGCACATCGACTAGCACAGTTCGCTCGGCATTGGCCGGGTCAGCGAGTATCAAGGTATGTGCGGCTATTTCCTCCGGCCGGCAGCGCAGGAAATATTCTTCGCTGAGGCGGCCCCAGGCCGATTCGATTTCTGTCTCGGTAATCGAACTGTCACCCAGCAGATTTTTGGCGGCCGTGCGCCGTTCAGCGACCAGATCTTGTTTGTCGACAGGATTAGCCAAACCGCGGCGCAATGCGCGGCGGGTTAAGCGACGCAGTTCTTGAAAAAGTTGTGCCCGCCAGGAGTTCCACAGTTTCGGGTTGGTTGCACGAACATCCGCAATGGTCAGAACATAGAGATAGTCCAGATGAATTTCGTCGCCGACGATTTCGGCGAATTCTTGAATAACCGTGGGATCGCTAATGTCCTTTTTTTGCGCCGTGAGTGACAACAATAGGTGATGGCGAACCAGCCAGGCCACCAATCTCGCGTCATAGCGGCTCATGCCGTGCTCGAGGCAAAAGGCTTCCGCATCTGCGGCGCCAAGCTCAGAGTGGTCTCCGCCTCTGCCCTTGGCGATATCGTGAAACAAGCCGGCAAGATAGGCTACTGCGGTGTTCGGCAGGCTTTGCATGATTTCTGAGCAGTGCGGGAACTCGTGATCGAATCGGCTCAAGGCGAAGCGGCGCAGATTACTGACTACAAATAGCGTATGGGCATCGACGGTATAAACATGAAAAAGGTCATACTGCATGCGCCCGACGATTCGGCCGAAGGCCGGGATATAAAGGCCCAAAACACCATAAAGATTCATACGTCTTAATTCATGAGTCACGCCGTCGGGGGCGCTGATTATCTGCATGAACAATTCTTGGTTGCGGGGGTCCTGGCGGAACTCATCGTTGATCAGTACTAGATCTCGCTTAATAGCAGTGATGGTTGATGCACTAACGCCTTTTAGTTCAGCCTGTTGTTCGAGTAGAACGAATAGTTCCAGCAGGGCGGAGGGCTGGCGCTGAAAAACCTTGTCATTGGCGATTTGTAAGAATCCGTTGCGCACTTGGAAGCGGTCATTGATGGCTTCTGCCGGGGCGGCGGGATTCATCAGGATGGTTTCTTGGAATCTTTGCAGCAGCATTTCGTTGAGCCGGCTCAGTTCCATCACTGTGCGGTAGTAGCGTTGCATGAACTGTTCGACGGCGAGAATATAGCGGCCGTCTTCATAGCCAAAAAATTTTGCGAGTTTCGACTGGTGATCGAATAAGAGTCTGTCCTCTCGCCGGCCAGTTAGCGTGTGCAGTGCGAAGCGAATTTTCCAGAGAAATTCGCGACCGTCTTCAATAAGGGCCAACTGTTGAGCGTTTAAGAAGTCTTGGTTTACCAGTTCGGCGAGATTACCTGTGCCGAAGTGCCGCTGTGCTACCCAAGCAATGGTTTGAATGTCGCGTAGCCCACCGGGGGCGCCTTTTACATTGGGTTCGAGGTTGTAGGCGGTATCGTCAAAACGCGCATGACGTGCTTGCTGTTCCTTGAGTTTGGCTTCGAAAAAGCTCCGGGATGGCCACATTTTCTCGGGTCCAAGGGTTGCGCGCATCTTCTCGCGCAAGGCGCTAGGGCCAGTCAGTAGTCGCGACTCTAGTACCGTGGTCGCGTTTGTTAAGTCATTGCGGCACTCGTTTTGGCAGTCAGTTAGCGTCCGGGTGCTATGTCCAACTTCTAATCCAATGTCCCAGACTAGCGCTAAGAAGCGCGCTACTGGTTCTGCCGCGTGTTGGGTACTCGATTGCATCACCAGGATCAATAAGTCGACATCGGAGTAGGGGTGCAATTCACCCCGGCCGTAGCCGCCCACGGCGATGACCGCGGTATGAGGTAGTTCCTCTTGGGCCTCGCGGCGCCAGGCCGCAACGATTATCTGGTCAACGACCCGCGCGCGCGCCTGTACCAATTGATCCACGGGCGCTTGATTGATGAATAGCAAGCGGAGGGCGGCCGTTGAGCAGTGATAGAGGTGACGCAGCTCGCTAAGCTCGCCGTCGCGGTTTTCGCAGCTGGCTGTGATCCACTCCCAGTTTAGGTCACTGCGCTCGGCGTTCAGGGCAACTTTCGCAAGCTCCTGCGTGGCTTGGTCAACCGCAAGACCCCCGAGGTCGCTGCTCGCATCGATGATCTGAGTATTCACGACCGGTCGGCGGCGCCTAGCGTTAGTACCTCAAACCCGCTGGATGTAACTAAGACGGTGTGTTCCCACTGCGCAGATAGCGAGTGATCCCGCGTAACCACAGTCCACTCATCTGGGAGCAGCCGCACCTGCCTTCGGCCGATATTGACCATGGGTTCAACAGTAATAGCCATACCCGCCTTCAACTCAACGCCAGTGCCCGCTTTGCCATAGTGGAGCACCTGCGGGTCTTCGTGAAATTGACGGCCGATACCATGCCCACAGTATTCTCGAACGACACTGCAATTTTGTTCTTCGACGAAAGATTGAATTGCGTGGCCGATATCGCCCAGACGGGTGCCAGCGCGAATCTGCTGAATACCTCGCCACATGCCATCGTAGGCGACCTTGGCCACCCTTTTACCCCGTACGCTCGGCTTGCCCACATGAAACATGCGGCTGGTGTCGCCGTGAAAACCGTTTTTGATGACGGTAATGTCGATATTCAGAATATCACCTTGGCGCAAACGGCGGTCGCCGGGAATTCCGTGGCACACGACGTGATTGACCGACGTACAAATTGATTTGGGAAATCCGCGATAATTGAGAGGTGCGGGAATCGCATCTTGGACATCGACGATGTAGGCATGACAGATTTGATCCAATTCGTCGGTGGTAACACCCGGTTTGACATAGTCGCCGATCATGTCCAAGACATCGGCCGCCAGGCGGCCCGCGACGCGCATCTTGTCCTGTTCTTCGGCTGATTTAATGCTGATCTGCATGGAACTCCGTTTAGTTGGGTGCGGGGCCAGGAGGTCACCGGGTTAGAACGCTCTGTTGAGCATAAGGCCTGGCGGGCGGGCCGGCCATTCCACCAATTGGTCGCTATTCGCCAGCTTGGAATCAGCCTGGCGCGTGCCGCGTTGTTGCCCAGGGGCCGCTATGGTATAAAGCGCGCGCCTTTCAGGCAATAAATCCACACGCGCACCGACACATGCGGATGGGTGCCCGGCCAATGGTCCGGGTTTCCGCCTGGGGTGCGTGGAGGCTTAACCCGAGGAGAACAATGTGAGTGAAATTAGCATGCGCCAGATGCTTGAGGCTGGCGTGCATTTCGGGCATCAGACCCGTTATTGGAATCCGAAAATGGCGCCCTTCATTTTCGGTTCGCGCAACAATATCCATATCATCAATCTGGAGCGCACGGTCCCCTTATTCCGTGAAGCCACCAGCTACGTCAAGCGCTTGGTGGCTGACGGGGGCACTGTGATGTTTGTCGGTACCAAACGTTCCGCCCAAGAAGCGATTCGGGCTGAGGCCACTCGTTGCGGTATGCCCTTTGTGAGCCATCGCTGGCTGGGTGGCATGCTGACCAATTTCAAGACCATCCGGCAATCCATTAAGCGTTTGAAAGAAATTGAAGAGATGCAGGCTAGCGGCGAGATCGAAAAGCTGATCAAGAAGGAAGGCCTACAAATTAAGCGCGAATTGGACAAACTCGAACGAAGTCTGGGTGGCATCAAGGATTTGAACGGTCTGCCCGATGCAGTCTTCGTTGTCGACGTCGGCCACGAAAAAATTGCTGTGCATGAGGCTAAAGTTCTGGGTATCACCGTGGTGGGCGTTGTTGATAGCAACTGCACGCCGGATAAAGTTGACTATGTGATTCCGGGAAATGATGACGCGATTCGGGCCGCCCAGCTTTACGCTCGGGGTATCGCGGATGCCGTACTAGAAGGTAAGGAATCCATGCCGGCTTTGCCGGTGGGCGAAGACGAGTTTGTGGAATTGGACGCCTCCGGCCGTCCGCGGCAGCGCGCAGCCAAGCCGGCGACAAGGCGGCCAGCGCGTAAGCGGCGCGCCGCGAGTCCCGCCAAGCCAACGCCGGCGCCAGCAGAAGAAGAGCGCACTGAGATGGCTGGCCCCGAGGCGGCTGATGCGCCGGAGGCACTCGCACCGCAGTCTGACGCAGTTGCGGAGACGCCGGATAGTGATTCGGCCTTGGATACGAAGGAATCAACATAGTCTCAGCGCGCGGCTGCATGGCTTAAATTAGGGTTATAACTATGACGGTAACGGCAGCACAGGTTAAGGCGCTACGCGAGCGCAGCGGTGCGGGCATGATGGAATGCAAGGCTGCGCTGGTGGAGGCGCAGGGCGACCTCGAGGGCGCACAAGCACTTTTGCGCAAGCGAGGCCAGGCAAAGGCTGATAAGAAAGCCGGGCGCGTGGCGGCTGAAGGTCGCATCGAATGTGCCGGGGATTCCAAGTCGGCAGTGATGGTCGAAGTCAATTGCGAAACAGACTTTGTCGCGAAAGATGACAATTTTATTGGTTTCGCCCGTCAACTTGCGGAGTCTGCGCTGGCCGCACAAGTCGCTGATCTGGACCAATTGCTCGCCGTGAATATCGGTGGTAGCAGCCTAGAAGATGCTCGCAAAGCCTTGATTGCAAAGTTGGGTGAGAATATTGGGGTGCGTCGCTTGGTTCGCATTGACGCCAGTGGCGAGATCGGCAGCTATCTGCACGGCGTGCGCATTGGTGTTTTGGTCGATGTTAGCGGTGGCGATGCCGAACTGCGCCGGGATCTTGCCATGCATATCGCCGCCAGCAGTCCGCGCTGCATATCGGCTGATGATTTGCCGGCCGCGGACCTTGAACGTGAGAGACAGATCTTGACGGATCAGGCCGCGAATGAGGGCAAGCCGCCGGAGATCGTCGCTAAGATGGTCGAGGGGCGCTTGCGCAAGTACCTGAATGAAGTGACCTTATTGGGCCAGGCTTTCGTCAAGGATCCCGACCTCAGCGTGGAAAAGTTGCTAAAGGCCAAGGGCGCCACCGTTGCGAGCTTTGCGCGCTTGGAAGTCGGTGAGGGAATCGAGAAGAAGGCGGAGGATTTTGCCGCTGAAGTTGAAGCGCAGGTCAAGGCGCAACAGCAGTCCTGACGGTCGTTCCCGTCGAATTGAGATGTGGTCCGGTATGGCGGTGCGCCTAATTCCGGTAGAATTAGCAATAACCCCGCCCAGGCGGGGTTATTTGTGTATCGAGCCGGAGTATTGAACCCGTGAATTCCTCCTCCTACCCCTATCGCCGAATTCTGCTGAAACTCAGCGGTGAGGCATTGTTGGGCCAAGAAGACTACGGCATAGATCCGCTGGTCTTAACGCGTATTGCCGAGGAGATTCGCGAAGTGCTGGCCCTGGGCGTTCAGTTGGGCGTGGTGATCGGCGGCGGAAATATTTTCCGCGGTGCGGGTCTCGCGGGTGCGGGCATGGACCGCGTCACGGGTGATCACATGGGTATGCTGGCCACGGTGATCAACGCGCTGGCGCTGCAAGACGCTTTCGAACGTGTCGGCATGAATGTGCGGGTGATGTCAGCGCTGCAAATCCATCAAATCTCGGAAGACTATATTCGTCGGCGCGCCGTGCGGCATCTCGAGAAGGGCCGCGTCACGGTGTTCGCCGCCGGTACCGGCAATCCATTCTTTACGACCGACACTGCTGCCTCCTTGCGCGCCATTGAAATCGGCGCTGATCTGCTAGTTAAGGCCACCAAAGTTGACGGTGTTTATTCAGCAGATCCGATGCAGCATAGTGATGCTCGCCGCTACGATACTTTGTCCTACGACGACGTCATTGAACGCAAGCTGGGTGTCATGGACACCACGGCGGTCGTGATGTGCCGTGACAACAACCTACCTATCCGGGTGTTCAACTTACACGAGTCCGGAGCGCTATTGAGGCTTGCCCGCGGCGAGGATGTTGGTACGCTCTTGCAGCCGGAATAGCACGGCCGCCAGCCGAGCGGAGGAACCATGTCATGATTGATGATATTCGCAAAGACGCGGATTTGCGCATGGCCAAGAGCGTTGAGTCGCTGGGTCAGGCTTTTCGGAAGCTGCGCACGGGCCGTGCTCAGGTGAGTTTGCTCGACCACCTCCAGGTTGAGTATTACGGCAGTGAAGTACCTCTGACCCAGGCGGCCAATATCGCCGTTGAGGATTCACGCACGCTCACGGTGACGCCCTGGGAACCCAAGATGGTTGCCGTGATTGAAAAGGCCATCATGAACTCGGACTTGGGCCTCACGCCCACGTCTGCGGGGCCGGTTATTCGCGTGCCCTTGCCGGCGCTGACGGAAGAAAGGCGGCGAGATCTTGCCCGCCTGGTTAAGCAGGAGGCGGAAAATGCTCGCATTGCCGTGCGTAATATTCGTCGTGACGCGATCAATGATTTGAAGGAATTGCTCAAGGAAAAAGAGATCGGCGAGGACGATGACCGCCGCGGCCAGCAAATTATCCAGGACTGCACGGACCAGCATGTGGCACGTATTGACGAACTTTCTGAAGAAAAACAGAAAGAAATAATGAATTTCTAGAATTAATCTTAAATAGTGACGCAGCAAACCGAGCAACAGCCCATACCGCGCCATATTGCCGTCATCATGGACGGCAATGGCCGTTGGGCTGCCAACCATGGCAAGGCGCGATTGGCGGGTCACCGGGCAGGGGTCAAGGCCGCGCGCGAATGCGTTGAAGCCTGTGCCGAAATGGGCGTGAACACTCTGACCTTATTCGCGTTCAGTA
Source organism: Gammaproteobacteria bacterium (assembly GCA_965221985.1). Taxonomy (GTDB): domain Bacteria; phylum Pseudomonadota; class Gammaproteobacteria; order Steroidobacterales; genus J054. The sequence goes on along the minus strand of OZ244928.1, from coordinate 2,815,460 downwards.
GCGAGAATTGGCGCCGTCCCGTGGATGAAGTCAATGGGCTCATGCGCTTGTTCATCGAGGTTTTACAACGCGAGGTGGATGCGCTGCACCGCAATGGAATTCGCCTGCGATTCGTTGGGGATCGGAGTGGTTTGCCCGAAATTCTGCAAAAGCGGATGGCAGATGCTGAAGCCCTGACCGGTGTCAATCAGCGTATGAACTTGATGCTGGCCATCGGTTATGGGGGCCGCTGGGACATTACTCAGGCCGCTCGCCGCATCGCAACCAAGGTGCAATTGGGTGAGTTGGAGGTCAGCAGCATCGACGAAGAGTTATTCGCCCGGCATCTATCCCTGGTTAAACTGCCCGAGCCCGATCTAATGATTCGAACGGGGGGTGAATGCCGCGTCAGTAATTTCCTGCTCTGGAACCTCGCTTACAGCGAGATCTTCTTTACCGATACCTTATGGCCAGATTTTGACCGTCAAGATCTGGTAGCCAGCTGTGAGTTTTTTCGACGCCGGGAGCGGCGCTTCGGTTTGACCACGGAGCAACTAGGTGCCATAGGTGATTAGGACTTGCTTGCCTCCTAAATATCAATAATTTCAAAGAGTTTTATGAATAAATTACTGCAACGTATCATTACTGCAGTAATCCTCTTAGCCTTTCTGCTGGTCGTATTCTTTGTCTTGCCGGAGGCTGCCGCCTTGGTTTTGATGGCCGCATTCGTGGTCGCCGCAGCCTGGGAATGGGCGGGATTCATACCGATTCGCCAAACGCTACTGCGCGTAGTCTATGTGCTGATTGTTGTGTTTTGCATGCTGGCAGTGAGCATTGGTTATTTCCGCGCCTATCCTGTCATCGGGCTATTGTGGATCGGTCTTGGCTGGTGGTTGCTGGCGTTTTACCTGGTGTTGCGCTTTCCCATCGAACTGAGCGCAGCGTTTACCGGCGCCTGTGGGTTTTTTGTTCTGATTCCTGTCTGGGTTGCCGCTAGCATGTTGCTCATGAATTCTGGGGCCGGGCCGGAAATGCTTCTCTATGTTCTGGCCATCGTGGCCGCCGCTGATATCGGTGCCTACTTTGTTGGGCGTCGTCTTGGACGTGTGAAATTGGCGCCCAGCGTCAGTCCGGGTAAGACTTGGGAGGGCGTGGGTGGCGGCTTGTTCGCGGCGCTATTGGTAAGCCTCTTGGGCGCGCGCTTGCTCGATTTGCCAGTCGCGGTCTTGCTCCCCGTGGGCCTCAGTCTGGCTTTGATTTCGATTTTGGGCGACCTAACGGTCAGTCTGTTCAAGCGCAATGCCGGGCTCAAGGACAGCGGCAGCCTATTCCCTGGCCACGGTGGTGTGTTGGACCGCGTTGATGGTTCAAGTGCTGCATTGCCACTGTTCGCGTTGCTAATGGATTGGTTTGGACTAATCGTGCTGTAAATTTTGTGCTTGCGCGATGCCCGTTTACATTGCGATGATTCTCAAACGGGTTTGCTGTTGTAATGGCGTTTGTTGAGAAACTGCGTCCATAGGCTGTTATCAAATTCCGTCTGGCGGCGGTTCTTAAGGTTGTGTATGTATCCATGAGCGGTTTTTTGACTGCCACATTGGCCTTCTTGGTGGCCATCGGAATACTGGTTGCCGTGCATGAATGGGGCCACTACATCGTGGCGCGCATGCTCGGTGTAAAGGTCTTACGCTTTTCCATTGGTTTCGGCCGCCCGTTATGGTTGCGTCGCTGGGGGCCGGATCAAACCGAGTATTGCGTGGCATCGATACCCATTGGTGGCTACGTGCGCTTGTTGGATGAACGGGATAGTGACGTCCCCGAGGGTGATCTCCATCGTACATTTAATCGCCAGAGCGTACCGGCGCGTGTCGCTATCTTGCTGGCGGGACCACTATTGAACTTCATATTTGCGGTCTTGGCCTACTGGTGCATGTTCGTGATTGGCGTGCCCGGACTTAAGCCCGTCGTGGGTGAAGTCATGGCGGACTCCGTCGCGGCGGCCGCCGGTTTGCGCGACAACGACGAAATTGTTGCCGTGGGTGATAAGCGGGTGTCGACATGGGAAGGCGCGGTTATCGCCATGCTGGACCAGCTATTGGCGGACGGTGATATTGCGTTGGACGTATCGCGTGGTGCCGGCACGCGGCAAGATATTCTCTTGGCGACCCGCGGTCGCGAAGCCGAACTTACCGAGCCGGGTGCATTGTTTGAGGTATTGGGCCTAAAGCCCTGGGCTCCGACCATTGCGCCGATTCTGGGAGAATTGACGCCCGGCGGTCCGGCTGAACGTGCCGGTTTTGAGTTTGGTGATCTGGTAGTGCAGGCTGACAGTGAGAATATCGACAGTTGGCCGGCTTGGGTCGAGTTCGTTCGGGCGCGTCCCGGGAAGACCCTGTCGGTGATTGTGCTCCGCTCCGGGGCACGCAAAGAGCTGTTGCTGCCGGTGGAGCGCGTCGAGGAGGCGGGGGGTGAGGTCTTTGGGCGCATCGGCGCTGGCGTGGATGTTCCGCCGGAGCTTTATGCGGGCATGCGGGCCGCACAGCGCTATGCACTTGTGCCCGCCTTTTCGGCGGCGACGACGAAAACCTGGGACATGGCTGCGCTGACGGTCAGAATGCTCGGGAGAATGGTGACGGGCGATGTGTCCGTGAAAAATATTAGTGGGCCCATCAATATCGCCCAATTTGCAGGCTATAGTGCGACGAGTGGTCCCGCGACTTTCTTGGGGTTTTTGGCCATCGTGAGCATTAGCCTTGGGATTCTGAATCTTTTGCCGGTGCCTATGTTGGATGGCGGGCAGATTGTCTATCAGCTTGCCGAGGCGGTGAAGGGCGCGCCTTTGTCTGAACGGGCGCAGCTGGTCGGGCAACAAGTGGGCATTTTGTTCTTGATCGTGCTCATGAGCTTTGCGTTCTACAATGATATTGCGCGCCTTATAGGCTGATATTCAGTGCTCATGAAGTTTATGCGGCTCAGTCGCCTGGAATGCTCGCCCAGTTGCTTGTTATTGGTCATAATTTGCCTTTGGGCCCCCTGGGCCGGCGCACAGAACGACCTCGTTGTAAAAGATATTCGGGTTGAGGGCTTGCAACGGATATCGGAAGGCACGGTTTTCAACTACTTGCCGGTGAACATCGGTGATGAGTTGACACAGCAACGAGTCCAAGAAGCCTTGCGGGCGATCTACGCGACGGAATTTTTCCGCGACGTCGAAATTCGCTGGGATGCAGGCACGCTTGTCATTGCAGTTGCGGAGCGGCCGTCGATTGAGTCTTTTACCATCGACGGTAATAAAGACATCAAGACGGAAGACCTCGAGGAACCGCTGGCGCGCATCGGTCTGAAGACAGGCCGTATTTTCAATCGTTCGGTACTGGACGAAGTTGAGCAATCCCTTACTGATCAATATTTTTCACAGGGAAAGTATGCCGCGACTGTGTCCACGGAAGTCGAGGACCTACCTGACAACAAGGTTCGAATTGCAATCAAGATCAAAGAGGGCGACCGCGCTCGCATTAGGCAAATTAATCTAGTTGGTAACAGCAGCTTCAAAGACAAAGACCTACTTGACGCGTTTAGCCTGCGCACGCCGAATTGGCTGTCTTTTATTCGTCAAGACGATCGTTATTCGCGGGAGGCTCTATCGGGAGATCTGGAGTCGCTGCGTTCTTATTACATGGATCGGGGGTTTGCGGATTTCAGCATTGAATCAACGCAAGTGGCTATCTCACCGAGTAAAGAAGACATCTTCATAACCGTGAATATAACCGAGGGTGAGCGTTACCGCGTCAGTGACGTGCGTCTGGCGGGCGATCTGGTATTGCCCGAAGAGGCCCTCAGTCCATACGTCTTGGTGAAGCCGGAGCAGATCTATTCTCAGCAGCTAATTACTCAAAGCGCGGAGCTGATTCGCCTGCGTTTGGGCGAAGAGGGGTATGCGTTCGCGAGTATCGAGCCGGTACCTGAACTGGACCGGGAGAACAAGACGGTTGGCATAACACTCTATGTGGAACCGAAGAATCGCGTCTATGTTCGGCGAATCAACTTCAACGGTGCGGCCTCGGTCAATGATGAAGTTTTTCGGCGTGAGATGCGTCAATTCGAGGGCGGCTATCTGTCAAACAGTAAGGTTGAACGTTCAAGAGTCCGGTTGCAGCGTTTACCCTATATTGAAAATGTCGAGGTTGAGACCAATCCCGTAGCGGGAACGCCTGATCTGGTCGATGTGGATTTTGATATAAAAGAAGGATTGCCTGGACAGTTCGGCGGTGGCGTGGGCTTCTCTGAATCGCAGGGCGTGATACTCAATGGTAATTTTGTGCATACGAATTTCTTGGGCACCGGTAATCGAGTATCCGCGGATGTGAACACGGGTCGGTTTCGCACGATCTACAGCCTGTCACATACCAATCCCTACAGCACAATTAACGAAGTCAGCCGCACCATTAGTTTTTCTTATCGGGATATTACGCAATTTACCTCGGATGCTTCAAATTTCGAGACCCAAACTTATTCGGCTTCCGTTGAATACGGCTATCCACTAACGGAATATCAGCGCTTAGTTTTCGGGCTAACGTGGAACAGCGCCGAGCTTCTGGCGAGTCAATTTAGTAGTTCGCAGGCTCAAGACTGGGTGCGCCAAAACGGTGATCCTTTTCCGGTGGGCGATACAACCTTTGGCAGCGATTTTGACACCTTCGAGTTAGTTGGCGGGTGGATCTTCGACAGCCGCAATCGTGCCTTGTTTGCTGATCGGGGAGCGCGCCAGCGACTGCTGTTTGGCAGCACGATCCCGGGCAGCGATGTGGAGTTCTACACGATTACCTATACCGGTTTGCAATACCTGCCGATGACCCGCTTTTTTACCTTGGCGCTGGGTGCCGAAATATCCTTTGGTGATGCTTTCGGTGATAGCACATCGATTCCGCCCTACAAACGCTATTTCGGCGGCGGGCCAGATTCGGTGCGCGGGTTTCGGGAGAACAGTTTGGGTCCCGTGGACAGCCGCGGCAATCCCTATGGTGGCAACTTGATGACCTCGGCCCAGGCCGAAATTATTTTGCCTATACCAGAAAAATGGCGATCGCGTGCGCGGTTTACACTTTTCTATGATATTGGCAATGTTTACGATACGGGCGGAGTTACGTTTTTTGAGCGGGATGGGGTGAGCGAGATCAGTTATGATTTCGATGCCTCAACCCTGAAGCAGTCCGTCGGTATCGCGGCCCAGTGGCTGGCACCGTTGGGACTGTTTAGATTCAGTTATGGTATCCCGCTAAATTCGGAAGATGCTGATAGCCGGGTGTTCGGGGATGAGACTGAGGGCTTTCAATTTTCCATTGGCGGCGCCTTCTAATATTTAGATTTATAGGATGAAAAGTATGGATACGATTAAGCGCATTGGCATCTTGTGTGTTGTCAGCGCGGCGCTGTGGCCGGCTTTGGGCATGGCACAGCAAACGAAAATTGGTTTCGTCAACGTGGCGCGTTTAATTAGTGAGTCACCGCAGGCTACCTCGGCAATGAACGCCCTGCAGGAAGAATTCGCGCCGCGGCAACGCAAGATCAAATCGGCTCAGACGGCATTCCAGGAAAAGCAGGCCCAAATTCAACGCGACTTAGAGGTGATGGGTCCCGACGAGCGCCGCAATGCGGAGCGCGACTTGCGCAAGGAAGAGCGCGACTTGGCGCGCAGCGTGGAGGAACTCAACGAAGACGCAAATTTGCGCCGCAACGAAGAGCTCGCGAAGTTGCAGCGTGAGTTGCTGGGCCAGGTAGCGACCTACGCTCGCGATTCGGGCTTCGACCTCGTGATCGGCGAAGGCGTTTTCTATGCCAGTGCGGCCGTGGATATTACCGATCGCGTTTTGGAGCAACTGAAGTCAAATCCGTCGGCAGGTAACTGAGGTCGGGCGCCGCGGGGCCGGGGCGCGTCATCATGAGCCTGACGGTGGGCGAGATCGCGGTGCAGTTTGGTTGCGAGTTGCACGGTGATCCAGATCAGATCGTTGATCACGTAGCCCGCCTACGGGACGCGGATGGGTCGGCTGTTTCTTTTCTGGCAAATCCCAGCTACCAAGCGGTATTGCCAGAAACCCAGGCGGCCGCAGTGATCCTCGGGCGGGAACACGCGGATGCTTGCCCGTCAATCGCATTGGTGACCAGCCATCCCTACTTGGTTTATGCCCAGGTCGCGGCGCAGTTGCATCCGCCCGCACCTCTCAAACCGGGGATCCACCCCGCGGCGATCGTCGGGGAAAATTCCAAGCTACCCGCTTCCTGTGAAGTGTCAGCGGGTGCCGTTCTTGGGGCCAACGTTGTCTTAGGCGAGCGGGTTTATGTGGGGCCGAACGCCATAATCGAAGATCAGTCGCGAGTCGGTGACGATACCCGGCTTTTGGCAGGCGCGGTGCTGCAACATGAGGTGATCGTTGGGGCCCGCTGCATTATCCATGCGGCCTGTATTATTGGGTCAGACGGGTTTGGCAATGCGCCAGACGCGAGTGGAGCCTGGGTCAAGGTGCCCCAATTGGGGCGAGTCCTTATTGGTGATGATGTCGAAATTGGCGCGAATTGCACGATTGATCGCGGCGCCATCGGTGACACCCGAATTGAAAATGGTGCTCGCTTAGATAACCTGATTCAGATCGCGCACAATGTCGTCATCGGTGAACACACGGCAATCGCCGCGCAGACGGGAATTGCGGGTAGCGCGACCATCGGTGCGCGCTGCATGATTGGGGGTCAGTGTGGTGTGAACGGTCATATCGACATCTGCGATGACGTTTACCTGATGGGGGGGACGACGGTTACTAATTCAATTGACAAGCCGGGCGCCTACGGCGGTCCGCCCAATACCGCCGAGCCGGTGAGCCGCTGGCGCAAGAACTCCGTGCGCTATCGACAACTGGATGAGATAGCTCGACGACTGCGCCGACTAGAACGACGACCTAAGGAGCACGACTCCAATGGCTGACGAGTCAGCGCGACATCCCACGGCTATCATTGCCGAATCCGCTCAGCTTGCTGATGATGTCAGGGTCGGGCCTTATGCGGTGATCGGTGAAGACGTGAGCATTGGTAAAGGATGCGAAATTGGCGCTCACGCAGTGGTAAAAGGTCCCAGTACCATCGGCCGTGATAATCGAATATATCCCTTTGCCGCCGTTGGCGACGCGCCGCAAGACAAAAAATATGCCGGCGAACCAACGCGCTTGGAAATTGGCGACGGCAATACCATTCGTGAATTTTGCACCATCAATCGAGGCACGGTGCAAGACGAAGGCGTGACACGCATTGGCAATGACAATTGGCTCATGGCCTATGTTCATGTCGCCCACGATTGCGTGTTGGGTGATCACATCATATTAGCCAATAACACCAGTCTTGCTGGACATGTCCAGATGGGCGATTGGGTAATATGCAGTGGATTCGCGGCGGCGCATCAGTTTTGCCGCATTGGGGCACATGCTTTTATCGGCGCCTACGTGGGCGCGGCACGCGACGTACCGCCCTATGTCGTGGTAACAGGCAATCCACCGGAGCCTCGCGGAATCAATTTAGAGGGTTTGCGACGCCGCGGATTTGGTGCTGAACAGATGCGCAACCTCAAGGAAGCCTACCGCGTGTTGTATCGATCCAATCTCCGGCTTGAAGAGGCTCGGGAAAAAATTGGTGAACTCGCTGAGTCACAGACTGAGTTGCAGATCATGGTGGAATTCTTGGACCTCTCCGAACGCGGCATTATTCGGTAAGCGGCGACCTTGCGTCGCGTTGTCATCATTGCGGGAGAAGCATCAGGCGATTTGCTGGGCGCCGGTTTGATCCGCGCCCTGCTTGCGCGGGATGAACAGATCGTCTGCGAAGGCATTGCCGGTCCACTCATGACGGCAGCGGGCTGCCAGGCCTGGCGCTCGGCAGATGAATTGGCTGTCATGGGGCTCGCGGAAGTTCTGCGGCATCTGCCAAGACTATGGCGAATTATTCGCGACACGCGTTCGCGTCTGTTGGAGGATCCACCTGATCTGCTGATTGCCATTGACGCGCCCGATTTCAATCTGCGCATTGAGCCCATTGCGAAGGCCGCAGGTATAAAGACGATTCACTATGTTTCACCGTCGGTTTGGGCGTGGCGGCAGGGCCGTGTGAAAACCCTTAAGGCTGCCTGCGATTGCGTACTTTGCCTATTGCCCTTTGAGGCTGACTTTCTTCGTCGTCATGCTGTCCCGGCGCAATTCGTGGGACACCCCTTGGCGGACGAAATACCGGCTGAAACTGATCCGCAGCTTGCGCGGGACGCTCTTGAGCTGGGGAAAGTGAAGGGGCCGGTACTCAGCCTGCTACCGGGTAGCCGGGCAGGGGAAGTGAGTCGATTGGCACCCGATTTTGCGCGCACGGCAAACTGGTTATCGAAGCGGGTGCCAAAAATGCAGTTCATCGTGCCGCTCGCGCATCCCGGACTCGCAGCGGCCGTGGAGGATGCCATGCAGCGCTATGCGCCTGACTGTAGCTGGCGTGCATATAATGGTCGTGCCCGCGAAGTGATTGCCGCCGGTGATGCTGTTTTGCTGACCTCCGGTACCGCGAGTCTTGAAACCATGCTCGTCAATCGTCCCATGGTCGTCGCTTACCGGGCTTCGCCCATGACCTATTTCCTAGTGCGCGGTTTAGGTCTCGTCAAGGCTGATTATTTTTCCTTACCGAATCTATTAGCCAATCGCCGTCTGGTGCCTGAATTCTTACAGTATGAGATCTCCGCCGAGACCCTAGGCCAGTCGCTTCTTGACGTCATGCAGCCCGGCGAAGGGCAAGTGCGGCGGCAGCAAGAGTTTGCGGCCTTGGGCAGCCGGCTTCGCCGCGATGCCAGCCGCAGGGCGGCAGACATCGCTTGCGAGCTGTTGAATTTTGATTGAATCATGACGTTCATACTGTCGGATTCACCGCCTATAATTCGATCCTCTCAATGAATGCAGAAATAGTCCTTTCGGCCCCCGATCCGTCTATCGCGCATTGCATTGGCGGAATAGACGAAGCTGGGCGGGGGCCCTTGGCGGGCCCCGTGTTCGCGTCGGCGGTTGTGTTGGGACCCGGACAGCAAATCGCAGGCGTAAAAGACTCTAAGCAACTGAGCGCAAAGCGGCGTGAGACATTATTCGAACAGATTCAACAAGAGGCTGTGAGCTTCGCCATAGGGCAGGCTGGCGTCCAAGAAATAGATGAACTGAACATACTTCAGGCCAGTCTGTTGGCCATGCGCCGCGCCTTGTCTTCCCTGTCGTCTTTGCCCGGATTGCTGCGCTTTGACGGCAATCAACTGCCGGCGTTAACGGGCTTTTCCGGTCAAGCGGAGGCGGTGGTTCGCGGTGATCGTCATTGTCCCGCCATTGCGGCTGCTTCGATTTTGGCAAAAGTCGCCCGCGATCATGAAATGCTGCAATTGTCGAAGCTCTATCCGGGCTACGGCTTTGCCCAGCACAAAGGCTATCCCACGCAGGCGCACCGCACGGCCTTAGCACGCTTGGGTCCCTGTGCGGCGCATAGGCGTAGCTTCAAGCCGGTCCAAGCGGCTCTGGCTAGCTGCGGAATGGCGTCATGAGTAATCCATTTGTTCATCTGCACCTACGCACAGAATATTCCATTGTCGATAGTGTGGTTCGCGTCAAGCCGCTGATGGCGGCCGTTGCCGGTAGTGGTTCGCCGGCTGTTGCGATGACGGATCAATGCAATCTATTTGCAATGATTAAGTTCTATCGGGCCGCATTAGCGCAGGGCTTAAAGCCCATTATCGGTGCGGAGATTTGCTTGCAGCATTTGCCGGATAGAGATCCGGCAATGCTCACGATTCTATGTAAAAACCTCGCAGGGTATCGCAGTCTATCGAGATTGCTAACACGCGCCTATCAGAACGAACAGCTTGGCGGCTTACCCGTAATTCAGAGGGCCTGGCTGGACGAAGAAGAATTGTCCGGCCTTTTGGCATTGTCCGCTGGTCGCGAAGGCGCAATAGGCTGTGAGCTCCTGGCCGAGCGGACGGCAGAAGCTCTAAGCATAGGTCGAGACTTAGACGCTTGTTTCGGCGGTGAATTCTTCATCGAGTTGCAGCGGACCGGTCGTCCCGGTGAAGACGTCTACAACGAGAGCGCGGTTCGCTTGGCCAGTCGCTTGGGCCTGCCCATTGTTGCCACCAACGATGTTCGCTTCCTGGATCCCGGTGACTATGAGGCTCACGAAGCCCGGGTTTGTATTCATCAGGGACACAGTCTCAATGATCGAGAACGTCCGCGGGAGTACACAGCAGAACAGTACTTGCGTTCGCCCTCTGAAATGGCGGAGTTGTTTTCGGACTTGCCCGAAGCCATCGAGAATAGCTATCAAATCGCACTTCGCTGTAATTTGATACTCGAACTGGGAACGGCGCACCTGCCGGACTACGCGATTCCCGAGAATTTGAGCATTGACCGTTACTTGGAACAGCAGGCTCAACAGGGTTTGGCTGATCGGCTAGCCGGGCTCTCAACTAAGGGTCCGGCAGAAATTCCGGCGGAGTATCAAAGTCGCTTAAGAATGGAATTGTCGGTAATTTTCGGGATGGGTTTTTCCGGCTATTTCTTGATCGTGGCCGACTTTATTCGCTGGTCTAAGGCTAATGATATTCCCGTGGGTCCGGGTCGCGGTTCCGGTGCTGGATCCCTCGTTGCCTACGCCTTGGGTATTACGGATCTAGATCCGATCACCCACGATTTGCTCTTCGAACGATTCTTGAACCCCGAGCGTGTTTCCATGCCGGATTTCGATATCGACTTTTGTATGGAGGGCCGTGATCGTGTTATCGAATATGTGGCCGAGCGCTACGGGCGAGATCGTGTATCACAAATCATTACCTACGGCAGCATGGCCGCCAAAGCCGTTGTTCGCGATTGCGGCCGAGTTTTGGGTCATCCCTATGGGTTTGTCGATCGTGTTGCCAAGCTGATTCCCTTTGAGTTGGGCATCACCTTAAGCAAGGCGCTGGAACAAGACGCGGAACTACGGAGTCTCTACGAGAACGATGATGACGTGCGCGCCTTGATTGATTTGGCTCGTCAGTTGGAAGGTTTGGTGCGCAACGCGGGTAAGCATGCCGGTGGCGTGGTCATTGCGCCCACGGCTATTACTGACTTTACGCCCTTGTATCGGGTCGAAGGTGAAAAAGCCGCGGTTACCCAGTTTGACAAGGATGACGTCGAGTCCGCCGGTTTGGTGAAGTTCGATTTCCTGGGCTTGCGCACGCTCACGATTATTGATCGAGCAGTCAAGACGGTCAATGCCGGCCGGGAAGCTCCCTTGGATATCCGTAGTCTGCCCATGGAAGACCCGGCAACTTTTAAGCTGCTACAAGCTTGTCGAACCACGGCGGTATTTCAGTTGGAATCGCGAGGCATGCGCGATCTGATAAAGCGCCTGCAGCCAGACAGTTTCGAGGACATTGTCGCCTTGGTCGCATTGTTTCGACCTGGTCCTCTGCAATCGGGCATGGTTGATGATTTTATTGACCGTAAACATGGCCGTAGTAATCAGTCTATCGACTATCTGCATCCCGATTTGGAACCGGTATTGGCGGCGACCTATGGCGTTATCCTCTATCAAGAACAGGTAATGCAAATCGCACAACGCTTGGCGGGATATTCATTGGGGGAAGCAGATCTACTGCGCCGCGCAATGGGTAAAAAGAAGCCTGAAGAGATGGCCAAGCAAAGGGCGGTTTTTCTCAGTGGCGCGGCAAAGCGAAAGGTTGATGTTGCCGTCGCGACGCGCATTTTTGACTTGATGGAAAAATTTGCGGGATACGGTTTCAATAAATCTCATTCTGCTGCCTACGCGGTTTTGTCATACCAAACCGCCTGGCTGAAGGCTCACCATGCGGCTGCGTTCATGGCTGCAGTACTGACGTCTGAAATGGATGACACGGACAAGCTGGCCAGCCTACTACGCGATTGTGCGAAGGAGGGTTTAATCATTGAGCCGCCCTGCGTTAATGCATCGGGTTGTAACTTCGAGCTTAGCGGCGAGACCAAGATTCGTTATGGACTGGCGGCGATAAAAGGCCTGGGGCGCGGCGTGGCGGACGCTATTGGATTATTACGGCAGTCGCGGCCATTTGCGAACTTGGAGGATTTATGTGAACGCCTGGAGCCAGAAAGAATTGGTCGCCGTGCTTATGAGGCGCTAATTAAATCAGGTGCTTGTGATGCATTCGGTAAGAATCGACCGAGCATTCTGGCTGCCTTGCCGGCTGCACTGGGACGGGCTGAGCAAGCAGCCCACGCGCGAAACTCAGGGCAATCGGACTTATTCAGCCTTGGTGATGCCGCGAAGGGCAAAGTTTCGAGCAACGGTAAGCTGGCTGTGGATGATTGGGGCCTAGCGGAGCGGCTGGCGGCGGAGCGAGAAAGTTTGGGCCTGTATCTTAGCGGCCATCCGTTCGATCAATACCGCAGTGATGGTCCGTTTGTTGCTTCCGGAAGTATTGGGTCGCTGCTCAGTGTCCAGCGCCCCCAGGGCAAGCAAGAAGCCTGGGGCGGCGGTAAGCAAGCCGCCGTTGCTGGTCTGGTTACCGGTCTGCGTAAGCGTGGCAACCGGGTAAGCCTGGACCTGGACGACGGCCGCGATCAGATTGAAGTCACCCTGTTCCAAGAGAGCTTTGAGAGCTTCCGGCACTTGTTGGTAAGTCACAATATCGTGGTGATATCGGGCAAGCTGCGTTTTGATGATTTTATTAACGCTTGGCGTTTAACAGCAGAGACCGTTACTGATATTGATCGTTTGATTGAGAATCGAGCGTCGGGCTTGGTTATTCGCTGGGCGCGGGGTAACGGCCATGACGCCAATCCGGCAAAGCTGAAGTCATTATTGGAACCGTTTCGTCCCGGTAAATGCGAAGTCAGCCTGTTTTATGAACGACCCGATGCGACCGCGCGCATGGAATTCGGCGATGAGTGGTCGGTGCGACCAAGCCGCGAGCTGCGCGAGCGATTGTCTGCTTTGGTAGGCGCCGATGGTTTTCGCTTCGTTTATGACGCGCCACCGGGCCCAAGTCACTAGAGTTCGTGCTCGGCCACCAAGTCGGTATATCCTAGTCGCGGATCTGGTTTTCTTAGCCCTTGGTCCGTCCAATCAAGGACTTGATCGACGGCGGCGGGCTTCTGTGCGGCTTGTGTGTCTGGGGACAAGCGTTTACCGTTCGCGATTATGGATCTTAAATTCCTGGATTTTGAACAGCCCATTGCCGAGCTCGAAGCCAAGATTGAAGAGCTGCGTTTCGTCGGGAGCGATTCAGAAGTCAATATTGGTGACGAGATTAGCCGGCTTAAGACGAAAAGTGATTCCTTAACAAAGAGCATTTTTTCGAATCTATCGGCATGGCAGGTGGCGCAGCTGGCCCGGCACCCCCTGCGTCCGTACTCGCTAGACTACATCGAAGCCATTGCGCCGGACTTTCAAGAGCTGCACGGAGATAGGCAATACGCTGATGATCCGGCTCTCGTTGGCGGCTTGGCGAGAATTGACGGCATGCCCGTGATGATCATCGGTCATCAGAAAGGCCGTGACACCAAGGAACGCGTGCTGCGCAACTACGGTATGCCGAAACCCGAAGGCTATCGCAAAGCTTTGCGGTTGATGCGGCTAGCCGAAAAATTTCAGTTGCCCGTTATTACGCTTATTGACACCCCCGGCGCCTATCCGGGTGTCGGCGCTGAGGAGCGTGGTCAGTCTGAAGCCATTGCGCGGAACCTGTTTGCAATGGCCCGCCTTAGGACGCCGATTATTAGTGCCGTGATCGGAGAGGGGGGGTCAGGTGGTGCGTTGGCCATCGGCGTTTGTGACCATTTGATCATGCTCGAATACAGTATCTATTCGGTTATTTCACCGGAGGGCTGCGCCAGTATCTTGTGGAAAAGCGCCGAACGGGCTGAAGATGCCGCGGATGCCATGGGCATTACGGCTGACAGACTCCAAACCCTTGGCTTGGTGGATGAGGTGATTAAGGAACCTCTAGGTGGCGTCCATCGTGATCCAGCCGCCATGTTTCAGTCCTTGCAAAACGCCTTGGTCAGCAGCTTGGCTGACCTTAAGACCATTGATTTGGCGGAATTGCTGCATCGTCGGCTTACGCGCTTGGATGGCTTCGGACGCGTCAAAGACGGCTGAGGCAATGCAATTGCCTGGGCTTGGCCGGGCGCGAGTTAGCCCATGACTGAGGTTCTTCACGTGCTCCGGTCATCCCTCGCCGCCGATCTTCCCGCCGGTACTGGCGTTTCTGTTGCCTACAGCGGTGGCTTGGACTCAACGGTCCTCTTGCATGCCTTGAGTCGATTGCAGGCAGAGGTTGCCGGCTTACGAGTCCGCGCCCTGCATGTGAATCATCATCTGCATGCGCGCGCCGCTGAATGGGCGGAGCACTGTCGCGTCACCACCGACGTTTGGTGTATCCCCTTGGCCGTTCTAGAGGTTCAGGTCGCCGATCAGAGTAAGTCGGGCTTAGAGGCAGCCGCGAGGTTTGCCCGTTACAAGGCCTTGTGGGGTGCGCTTCAGCCCGATGAGGCACTGGCCACCGCGCATCAGCGTGATGATCAAGCTGAAACCGTATTGCTCAGGCTAATGCGCGGTGCCGGTCCCCTGGGTATGGGCGGCATGGCTGCTTGTATTCGACGCGAGCCGGGTTGGCTGTGGCGTCCGTTGCTGCATCTCGATCGTCAAGCGCTCACAGCCTACGCCCATCGGCACAGCTTGGAGTGGATCGAGGATCCCAGCAATGCCAGCTCCAAACATGACCGCAACTATTTGCGCAATGAGTTAATGCCCAAGCTGATTCAACGTTGGCCGGCGGCTAGTCAACTGATATCCCGTGGCGCGGGTTTGGCGCAAGAAGTATCGCGGCTATTGGATGACCTGGCCGAGATTGACTTGCAGTCCGTGGCCCAGGACACGCGCCTAGATTGTGCATGCCTACAACAACTGGGGGCCGCCCGTGCCCGCAATCTGCTGCGATACTTCATTCGGAGCCAAGGTTTGCAACCGCCCAATGCCGCGCGTCTGGCAGCGGGTTTGGAACAACTGTTGCATGCCCGGCCCGATGCGAATCCTATGTTGGCTTGGAGTGGAGCATGCTTGCGACGGTACCGCGGCGGGCTGTATCTGTGTTCCGATGAGGCCGTGGACGGCGACATTGAGCTGCAGTGGAGCGGACGCGAACCCCTCAAGCTGGGGGCGAATGGAATCTTGGAATTTGTCGCCACGCGAGCAGGGGGTCTCAGTGAGCGTATTCTTGATGCGCCGCTGAGCGTGAAATATCGGCGCGGTGGCGAACGCTTGCGACGCGCCGGCCACGCGCACTCCCAGAGTCTAAAAAAGTTATTTCAAGCAGCGGGCGTACCGCCCTGGCTGCGCGCGCGAATTCCACTGGTTTATTCGGGCAACGAGCTGGTGGCAGTGGGAGATTGGTGGCTGTCCGCTGAATACCTTGCGCGCGCCGGCGACCCCGGATTCGTAGTGCAGTGGAGGGGCGGTCCCGAGCTTGGCTGAGGCCGCTTCGCGCTCCGTGCATTGAGCTGCCTGGGTTGATCTGGTACCGTTCTCAAGATCAATCGATGCTTCATTTTTGGAGTCTGAAATAGGCCGGAGCGAGCTTCCCTTTCCGCGTAGACCTGCGGGTGATGGGATACAAGCCTCTCCGGCCGACGTGTTTTTGCGCCCCTTGCGGCGTCGGGTTTAGGGAGTCGGCCCGCTGAGGGTTCGTTGCGCTGAGGTATTGCGGGTAATGCCACGATTCGTATTTGTCACGGGTGGTGTAGTGTCTTCATTGGGCAAGGGCATCACCTCCGCCTCCCTGGGCGCAATACTCGAAACCCGTGGTCTGAGCATCAGCATGATTAAGCTGGACCCGTATCTCAACGTTGATCCGGGCACCATGAGTCCCTTTCAGCATGGTGAGGTATTTGTCACCGAAGACGGCACCGAAACCGACTTGGACCTCGGGCACTACGAGCGTTTTGTGAATACCACCACCGGACGCCACAGTAATTTCACCACGGGTCGGATTTACGGGAGCGTCATCGCCAAAGAGCGTCGTGGGGATTATCTTGGCGCCACCGTACAGGTAATCCCGCACATCACGGACGAGATCAAGCGCAGCGTGGCCCTGGGGGCGGGTGATGCAGATATTTGCATCGTCGAAATCGGCGGCACGGTTGGGGATATAGAATCCTTGCCCTTCATGGAAGCGATCCGTCAGATTGGCGTTGACCTGGGGCATGATCAGGTGGTTTACGTCCACTTGACCCTAGTTCCCTACATTGCGACCTCGGCGGAAATTAAGACCAAGCCCACGCAACATTCGGTCAAGGAGCTGCGTTCCATTGGTATTCAACCTGATGTATTGGTTTGCCGTTCCGATCATGCCGTTCCTGATGAGCAACGCCGTAAGATCGCCTTGTTTACCAACGTGGCCGAGCGAGCGGTCATTTCCGCCATGGATGTCGATGATATTTATCGGCTACCCATGGTTTTTCGTGACCAAGGTTTAGACGACATAATCGTTGAAAGATTTCGCTTGGATGTGCCGCCGGCGGATCTTTCCGAATGGCAAGCAGTCGTTGATGCGAAAAAGAATCCCCAGGCGGAAGTCACGGTCTGCATGGTCGGTAAATATGTCGATCTTCGAGATTCCTATATTTCCCTTAGTGAAGCCTTAATCCATGCGGGCGTGCAAACCCAAACGCGTGTCACTATTAGATATTTGGAATCCGAGCAACTAGAGCGTGAGGGTACAGGCCTTCTAGATGGCGCGGATGCCATTCTCGTGCCCGGCGGATTCGGTGACCGGGGCTTTGAAGGCAAGATATCGGCCGTACGCTATGCGCGCGAAAATGGCGTGCCGTACTTGGGAATTTGTTTGGGTTTGCATGCGGCGGTCGTAGAATTTGCTCGTCATGTCGCGGGACTTGAACGGGCGAATAGCACCGAGTTTCAAGCTGACGCTGATGATCCGGTGATCGCTTTGATCACCGAGTGGCAAGACGAGGATGGCAGCCGGCAGGCTCGCGCCAAAGATTCTGAACTCGGCGGCACCATGCGTTTGGGTGCTCAAGAGTGCCGGCTGACTGCGGAAAGTTTGGCGGCGCGTAGCTATGGCGTGGAAACGGTGCGTGAGCGTCATCGCCATCGCTACGAGGTTAACAATCGCTATTTGGAGCTGCTGCAAAAGGCGGGTCTAACATTTTCTGGTTTTTCCGCCGATGGATTGGTCGAAGTCTTGGAGCTTAGCGATCACCCCTGGTTTCTGGCTTGCCAATTTCATCCTGAATTCACGTCGAACCCGCGTCAAGGGCATCCGCTGTTTACCGGATTTATCACAGCGGCTCGGGAATTTGGTGCCCAGGAGCTGCAAACTGCGGCGCGAGCATGACGTTGCTGGATTTCGAGCTAGGCGCCGACAAGCCGCTATTCTTAATCGCCGGTCCTTGCGTAATCGAAGATGAGGCTCTGACGCTGGATATCGCCGGTGAGCTCAAAAGCATCACTGCGGCGCTAGAGTTGCCTTGCGTATTCAAAGCCTCCTACGACAAAGCGAATCGCTCATCAGTCGATAGTTTTCGTGGGCCCGGTATGGAGTCGGGTTTGCATATTCTGAGTGAAGTGCGTCGGCAGATCGGCTTGCCCGTGCTTACCGACGTTCATGAAGATACGCCCATTGACGAAGTGGCTGAGGTAGTTGATGTACTACAAACACCGGCATTTCTATG
Source organism: Gammaproteobacteria bacterium (assembly GCA_965221985.1). Taxonomy (GTDB): domain Bacteria; phylum Pseudomonadota; class Gammaproteobacteria; order Steroidobacterales; genus J054. Next base: position 2,797,701 of record OZ244928.1, on the reverse strand, counting down.
CCGGCAGACCAACTTTATTTTGCGCGTGGCGGCGACACGCAAGCCGGTGAATATTAAGAAGGGTCAGTTTCTTTCGCCGAAAGAAATGACCAACGTCGTAGATAAAGCGCGTAGTACCGGTAATCAATCGATCATGGTTTGCGAACGTGGATTTAGTTTTGGCTATAACAATCTCGTGGCAGACATGCGCTCCTTGGCAATACTTCGTCAAACCGGCTGCCCCGTGGTATTCGATGCGACGCATTCGGTCCAGCTTCCGGGCGGGCGCGGGGGGTCGTCGGGAGGTCAGCGAGAATTTGTGCCGGTATTAGCGCGGGCCGCAGTTGCCGCCGGCGTCAGCGGGATTTTTATGGAGACACACCCAGATCCCGCTCAGGCCCTCAGCGATGGGCCCAATGCCTGGCCCTTGGGTCAGATGAAAGAACTATTGGAAACTTTGACGCGGGTTGACCGTGCCGTGAAAACGACGCCTTACATTGAGCAGGCGTTGTTAGCCTAAATGGCATTTAAGCCTGGTCGAAATTATCGAGAGAGTATATGAGTCAGATAGAAGCAATTCTTGGGCGTGAAATCATAGATTCACGAGGCAATCCCACCGTCGAAGCGGATGTTCGCTTGGCCAGCGGTGCCTTGGGTCGCGCCGCTGTACCCTCGGGAGCCTCTACGGGAGCGCGAGAAGCCGTCGAATTGCGTGATGGCGATGCGTCCCGATATTTGGGCAAAGGCGTGCTCAAGGCGGTCGCCAATGTTAACGGCGTCATTCGCGATAGCCTTGTTGGCCACGACGGGCTAGATCAAGCTGGTTTAGATCAGCAACTCATCGAATTGGATGGGTCAGACAACAAGGGCAAGCTAGGCGCGAATGCGCTATTGGCCGTTTCCCTCGCGACGGCGCAGGCTGCAACGGTGGAGCGGGGCTTGCCCTTGTTTCGTTGTCTGCAGGCCGATGCGCGGGTAATGCCGGTGCCTATGATGAACATCATTAACGGTGGTGCTCATGCGGATAATAGCGTTGATATTCAAGAGTTCATGATCCTGCCCGTTGGTGCGGATTCCTTTGGTGAGGCGCTACGTCAAGGTGTGGAGGTTTTTCATGCTTTGAAATCCGTTCTAAATTCTCAGGGTCTGAATACGGCCGTGGGTGATGAGGGCGGTTTTGCCCCAGACCTTCCTTCCAATGCAGCGGCTTTGGATACGATTCAATTGGCCATCGAAAAAGCCGGGCTGGTGGCAGGGAAAGATATCTACCTGGGCCTGGACGTGGCCAGTTCGGAATTTTATTCTGAGGGTACTTACCGTCTTGAGTCAGAGGGTAAGGCCTTTAATGCACAAGAATTCTCCGATTATCTGAAATCCCTGGTCGACCACTATCCCATTATTACCATTGAAGATGGTATGTCCGAAGATGACTGGGAGGGGTGGCAATTGCTGACTAAGGCGCTCGGGAATCGAATCCAACTCGTTGGCGATGACTTGTTTGTGACTAACACACAGATTCTGACACAGGGCATCAAGGAAGGCATCGCCAATTCAATATTGATTAAGCCCAACCAAATTGGCACCTTAACCGAAACTCTGGCGGCCATCGATATGGCGGTGGACGCAGGGTATTCAGCGGTTGTTTCTCATCGTTCCGGTGAAACTTCCGATGCAACTATTGCCGATATTTCCGTCGGTACGCGCGCGACGCAAATCAAAACGGGTTCTTTGTGCCGCTCGGATCGTATGTCCAAGTACAACCAGCTTCTACGTATTGCGGAGATCCTGGGTGCCGAGGCCGAATACGCGGGTGCAGCGGCATTTCCGGTGGGTCTCTGAGCCATGCCAGCTAGGCCCCTAATTTTGCGCGCTGCCTTGCTGGTATTGGCTGCCATGCTTGTCCTGCTGCAGTTCAAATTGTGGGTGTCTGACGACGGTTTTGCAGAGGTTCGACGCCTGCGAGATCAGGTCGCCTATCAATCCGCAGAAAATGCGCGGCTGGCGGAGCGAAATAAGCGCTTAGACGCGGAAGTGGGTGATCTTAGGCAAGGCTTCTCTGCGCTAGAGGAGCGCGCACGGTCTGATCTGGGATTGATAGCGCCAAAAGAGACCTTCTACATCATGGGAGATGACCCCAGCGCTGCACCTGCCGAGTAGCGTGCAGATGGCGTCCGCGGATTCCGAAGCAACCCGACTAGCGGCTGCCGCCGACTTAGCTAGCCTGCCGCGAGCCTGGGGTCGGAGTTTGGGCGTGGGCCTATTGCGCAGCCAAGTCGAGGATTTTCAGGTTCGTGAAACTTTGGCGTACGATTTATCGGGTCAGGGCGAGCATCTTTATCTATGGGTCAGAAAGCGCGCTCAAAACACACGGTGGGTGGCGCGGGAACTTGCACGGGCGTTCGGCCTGCCGCGCGTCGCGGTCGGCTACGCGGGTCTCAAAGATCGTCATGCCTTGACCTATCAGTGGTTTAGTCTGCACTTGCCGGCCAAAGCGGATCCCGTATTGCCAACATTGCCGGGCGTAGAAATTCTTCATACAAAACGGCACAGTCAAAAACTGCGCATCGGTGCGCTTTCTGCGAATGAGTTTCAATTGAAATTGCGAAACTTTCGCGGCGAGCGTGACCTGGCTAACCGCCGTCTTGCCATTATCGCTGCGCAAGGTGTGCCCAATTATTTTGGTGCGCAACGTTTTGGGCTTGCGGGCGGAAATTTGGATTTGCTCGGATCTCCGCGCGCACTGCGTGATCGCAATCGACGTAGCTTCGGTTTGTCGGCGGTTCGTTCTGCGCTGTTTAACGGCTATCTGGCGACTCGTGTCGCAGATAGCACTTGGTTGCAGCGCTTGCCTAGCGAGCTTGCCGGGCAGCGTGAGGATCCCGAATCAGGTGGTGGCCTGTTGTGGGGCGAGGGCGAAAATCAAAACCGCGGAGAAGCCTTGGCAAGGGAACAAGAATGGTTCGCTGGCTTTCCGGAAACCCTTGAATCACTCGCGAAATTTCGCCCGCGTATGTCGCGTCGCGCATTGCGCTTGATACCTCAGGCCATGGAATGGAGCTGGCAAGGACGCGACTTGGCGCTCGGTTTTTCGCTGCCCAAGGGTACCTATGCCACCGTCGTCGCGCGCGAGCTGGGCGATTTTTCAGCACCGCCGGGACTTAGGGGCTCATCCAGGCCCACAGATTGAGACCCGTAGTAATAGCACAATGGTCATGGCTCACTCTAACAACTAAACTGGTTTTGCAAACGTAAATCGAGTTGAGGCGCAAGCCATGACCATGAGGAACAATGAATTACCCTGTGTTTGCCGGAGACCTTTTATGTTGAGAGGATACCCCGATGACAAGAGCAACCCGATATTCCCGGGCAGTCCGGGAACGAGCTGTACGCATGGTTCACGAACAGGAGTCTGCTCATTCTTCCCGCTGGGCGACGATTGTATTGATCGCGGAGAAGATTGGCTGTACGCCAGAGACGCTGCGTAAGTGGGTGCAGCGGTCAGAGATTGACGATGGTCGACGTCCCGTTCGGACAACGTCAGAGCTTGAAGAACTCAAGGCGCTGAGGCGCGTGAACCTTGAACTGAAGCGGGCCAACGAGATCTTGAAGTCGGCCTCAGCGTTTTTTGCCCAGGCGGAGCTTGACCGCCGACTGAAGTGATAGTCCGCTGCATCGACAATCACAAGGATCGATACGGGGTCGAGCCAATTTGTCGCTTGCTACCGGACGTCGCTCAGGAGCGATCTGGTACTGGAGGCGTTGGAGCAAGCGATTCATGCCCGCGGTAAGTCAGACGATCTCATTCACCACAGCGATCGCGATACCCTGAATCCCTAGAAAGAATATTAAGAGGTGTACAAATTGCGAAAATCCCGCCAGTATGAGGGATCATCGACGTAGACTCTTAGTCTCGGTTCGGTATCGACAGTGACGAATGCCAGACGAACATGCTATAGACAACGGTGAGCAGGCCTTTAATCAGACATAACTGGTGGCTGTACGATTGAGACAGCTGATGCCACGCACTATCATTTGTATTCTAAATCTATTCAGCAAAATCATCCCATGCGCCGAGCCAGAGATTTGCTGACTACTCTAGAAATTATTCGGTTCGAATCGGCCGATTTCCCCGCCGATCTATTTCCAGAATGAACGAGTCCATCGATTTTCGCCTGCAGATTGCAAGGACAAACCAGCGGTCCGGCGCGCTGGATCAGGCGGAAGCTCTTGTCAAAAAAGTACTCGACAGTCATCCAGAGCACCCCGGGGCAAATCTCGCGCTAGGTTCGATCTATCTGACGATGAACAATTTCGAACTAGCTGAGCAATATCTCAGTCGGGCCGCGGAATTGGCGCCGGAAAACCATGAACCGCAGCATTTGCTCGGCTGGATGTATCGAATGCGACTGAGGCATCCGGATTCTGTCGAAGCATTCAGGCGGGCGGCGGCTTGTCAGGCAGACTATCTACCGAACTGGCAAGAGGTCATATTTTCGATGCAATATTGCCCAGGCATCGATCCTGAGGAGGAGTTCGGATTCATCAGGTCGATCGGAAACTTCATCGAGGGTCAAACGCCCCGGTTGTTTTCCGCGTACCCAAAGAAGACTGGTCCCATCAGACTGGGTTACGTCGGTTCCAAGATGCGAACCCATTCTGTGTCATATTTCCTGTTGCCCGTGATCGAAACGCACAGCGACGAGTATCAAGTGTTTATATACAACACCGGCCAGATTCAGGATGCAACGACCGAACGCTTCAAGGAGTCGGCCCATCTCTACCGCCATCTTTTCGGAATGAATTCGGAGGCAGCGGCGAAAAAGATCCAGACTGATGGTATCGACATATTGATCGATCTTGACGGGTACACGGAAGTCGAGACACTCCGAATATTCTGCCACAAGCCAGCCCCGCTGCAGCTTACATGGATCGGATATCCTGGCACGACGGGACTGGACTGTATTGACTATAGAATAGTCGACGTATTCACCGATCCCGTCGACGGAATTGCGGACCGGATTCACACGGAAAAACTAATCCGCCTGCCCGAAACGTTTTCCGTATTCTTACCGTCTCCCAGCGCGCCCGAAGTTCGGAATACTCCAGCTATGGAGAAGGGCTATATCACTTTCGGATCCTTCAATAATCCATATAAGTTGAATCCGACCGTTATCGCCGTCTGGGCCAGGATCCTGCACGCGGTTCCCGGTTCGAAATTGCTAATCAAATACCCTTCTCTCGAAACTCCGTTGATCCGGGACAGTATCGAGTTGCTTTTCTCGGTGCACGATATCCATACTGACAGGCTCGTTGTCGTTCCCGGCATGGACGAACCAGAGGATCATTTCAAACGCTATCACGAAACCGATATAGCACTTGATCCGTTTCCTTACAGCGGCACGACGACGACCTGCGATGCCTTGTGGATGGGGGTTCCAGTAATCACTCTGGTCGGTGAGAAACACATTTCGAGAGTCGGACTGAGCCAACTGACTAACGTCGGGCTACCGGAGCTCGTCGCAGTCAGTCACGACGACTACGTCCGGATTGCCAAACGCCTGGCCGAATGCCCCGATGTACTTAACACAATGCGACTGCAATTGCGCAACAAAATGGCGCGTTCGCCTTTGATGGACGCGGGCCGGTTTGTTGCCGCCCTGGAGCCGACCCTGGAGGGGGTTTGGCGGCAATACCAGCAGAAAGCCGGCGACTCCGACATCAGTCAGTCACATTGAAACGCTGCCTGACGAGATCCAATCGGCGGTGCATCTCATCGCCCCCAAATCCCAAGTCCCGAATAACCGTCAGCCGTTCTACGGCAGTCTTGCCTGCATAGTAGGATGAATAAGCTGCGGCCCGTTCGAACTCCTCCAGTGCGGCTGCAGCAATCCAGTCGGCCACCGATGCTCGCGGTGCGACGGAATCGAATCGTTCCCCCGGCACGAGAAATGGCTCTCTCGGGTCAACTTGGCCACCCCCGGAAACGAATTCAAACAATTGCCCAAGTGCCTTCACGGCTATACGGCGTGCGCCATAGTCCCGCGCGACACGTGCGAGGCTCGACAAACGCAAATACTTGGGCTCTTTTTTACACAGTGATCTCAACTGCGTGAAGCTTTGCTCTAGAGCCAAGAAACGGTCGGCGCCCGAAGAAGATGAAAATCTCGACGTGGCATATAGCGACAGGGCCGCCTCCATCTCCTTGCATCGGCCCGCGGATACCATCTCTCTCCAGTCGTCGGCAAATATTTTCCCGTATTCCGTTTGCGCCAGTTCGGCCAGCCACGTTAGATAAGCACCGTTATCGAGTTTACCGAGGCCGGTGTCAGAATCAATCTCTTCGGATCGCCGGTCAACCGGGAGCTTGACCAGGTATCCATCGTCGGCCAGCCGCGCAGCGCGATCACTCTTGCAACTGAATAGATTCAGTTGGTAGTCATCGGTGGGTTCACTGGCGTTGAATGGAACTAGGACATTGATTCCTGGCACCAGCCGATAAGAGGAATAGCCCATTTCCGCGAATTCGTCGACAAGCTCGAAATGAAAATCGTCGCCAGCCTTTATTTCGTACTGGACGAGTGGCGAGTTTTCATCAAAAAACCGGCGTCCGCCTTTAAGAATATTGCTTTCTTCGCCTTCTGCATCCAGTTTCAGGAAATCGATGTTGTGCCAGCCAAGCTCGGCCATGCAAGCATCGAGAGTCACGACCGCGACGGTCTCCGTTATTCCTTCCGTCTCATCACCCTGGATGATCGCGTTGAGTTCGGCGTTTTCATTCAAAGACAGCTGTGCATTGCCCTTCCGGCACGATAGTGCTTTCCGCTCCAGAATTACATGTTCGAAAGCATTGGCGGCCAGGCTATCTGCGAGATAGCCTGCAGTTCTGGACGCCGGTTCAAACGCCCATATGCGCCCGGCGGCTCCGACGAGCTCCGCCATAGTCAAGGTATACACGCCGTAGTTTGCGCCGATGTCGATCGCCGTTTGTCCCTTTCTCAACAGGCGGCGCAGGAACCTTATTTCATCTTCGAACCAGTCTCTCTGTTCCCTCATAACATAGGTAGTTATGAGATTCAGTGAATCCGGAACAATGATACGCGTACCACTCCCAAACGTGAGTGTGCAGCTCGTAGACATAAACTGAAATAGCTAAACAGGGCATCTTAGTATCGCACAAATCATTGCCCCGATTCGGAATTGAGTTCATTCGTCTAACCATCCATCGGCTTACACTCTTTCCAGGACATCTGGGTTCTCCCTAAATGCCGATATCTTTAACCACATCGAAATGTTCTACAATTCAAAACGGCATCACAGCCACCTCGGCGGCGTCAGTCCGGAGGCCTTTGAAACAGCCTCGTTTTTAAGCAACGAGCTGTCAGTCAAACTCGGGTAAGTCCATCTAATAGAATTTACCGCGCCGGTGGTAACTTCCTGTGTAGAATCATAATTGCGACAAAGCGACCAGCGGCAAAAACTCCTTAGAAATAAGACGACAAGTTACGGAGTTACCACCGGCACTTACTAAACTAAGTAGAAGTAACTTCAGAATCGGCGTAAACTGGACTGGATTTAAATTCGGTCTTCCCAAAAGCCAAAAACTAGGGAGCACTTGCTATGGGCGCACGAATTTCAGGATTTCTTTTCTTAGTGGGGCTTTTTGCATCATTCGCTATACAGGCGGGAACCTTTTACGCCGACGATAATGCCACCGGAGGTGGGGACGGAACCACGCCCCAGACCGCTTACACCTGGGCTGAAGCGACCGCCAATACGTCCTCAGGCGATGACATTATTCTATTGCAGGGCTCTTATGACATCACTTCGAGCACAACTATTCCGGCCGGAGTTGATGTGGCTGGTGTCAACCGAGCTGACGTGAATGTCACGATACTAACGACCGGGACCTATGGACTAAAGACTCTCCACCTGGCGTCCAATCTATCGGGTGTTTCGTTAACGACCAGCGGCACACTTATCGTTATCGTTCCAACTACCACGCAGCCTATATCTATCAGCAACAGTGCTTTCGATCGGTCGGCACTGCTTTGGGTCGCGGCAGGTGAGTCACTGACGTTGAAGAATAATCTGATCGTTGGCCCGATTGGTGGTTACGGCATTCAATTCGTTGATACCGGTAACGTATTCGTCCGTAACAATACGATCACAGGATTCACAACCGGTATCGGCGCTGCAACGAACGCCACTACCTTCACGAATAATATCTTCGACACCACTTTCGGTGAAGAGGGGTCTGCGGTCGGTGCGGTGTTCGAGAATAATTTATTTACCGACGCGGCCGCTACACCCGTTGGGCAAAACGGTAATATTTCTGGGAACCCTCTGTTTGTCAATGCAGCGGCTGGAGATTACCATTTGCAGAGCGGATCAATTGCAATCGATGCCGGAAACACCGACCCGTTCGAGAATGAGCCATTGCCAAACGGCGGAATCGTCAATATCGGTGCCTATGGAAATACCGTTGAAGCTACAGTAACGACCACCCAGTACACGCCCGTCAATGCTGGTTGGGGGCATATTCTCGACTACGGAGCATGGGTATCGGTAATCAACACCGATCCGGTTGAGGTCGGCGACACTGCCAGCATTGGCCTCAGCAATTGGGGTGTAATCACCATCGAAAACTTACCCCTGCCATTCAATACCGAGGTCGTCAGAGCCGACTTGCGATTTGACATTGAATCAGTCGATGGCGCACCAGACCTGATTGTCGTTGCTCATCTTGCAGACGATAGCCTTGTCCCAATCGCGAACAATAACCCACGGACCTGGTCGCTATCGGACCAGCTGACGGAAACATCAGTTGCAGTTACAAACGTGTCGGCCGGTGCCTCGATCGTCGTCGATGTCGCGCCGGTCATTCAGGAGATTCTCAATAAGCAGGTTTGGGAGCCAGGCAATACGCTTACGTTATTGTTACGCACCGATCCAAAGTTCACTCTCGGCGAGGCAGTTTATATCGATCGTGCCAATGTTGCCAAACTGGATCTGGCCTGGCGTGATCGTGGACGTGAAACGCAGTTTTTTAATATAACTGATGGCAAGACGCTTCATTACATGCCGCTCGACGCCCAAGACTTACAGAATACTAACAATTGGAGGCTCGTTGCCCAGCAACAAGACAGCATCGTCGTCCGTGGGGTGACGACGACAAACGATGCGCCAATTCTGACCGCTTTTCCGAATGAGCACGCCGGCGCATTTGATCTCGGGGTGTTCGAAAATTGGGTTCCATATTGGTGGGCTGGGCCACAAGCGCTGCCAGTGCCGGGCGTCTGGGTTTGGGATCCGAATGAGATCGGCTCGGCCGTCACGGGCAACGTGGGTGCCTATGCGATGGATTTTCCGAATAAGAGCTATCTGATGATAAATGCATTCATCTGCGAAGTCGGTAAGTGCAAGGGTAAGTGGCTATTAGATTACTACGACGTCTGGGGTGTCGAGATGTATATCGGCAAAGGTAGCTCGGTGGGGTATGGCTATACTATCGATCCGGGTGGCCCGCACCTGTATTTTGATACCTTACCTGCACCAACGGTGAATGATGCTGGAAAAATCATCGTGCAGGCGCTTTTTTGGGATCATACGGGCGGTGCGGCCGGGCAAGGCTACGCATGGCAGAAGTTCGCGACGATTGAGGACTTCGCGGCAACCAGTGCCGATGAAGAAACCCAGCTGGCAACCAGCGCCGGCTTCGGAAATCCGGACATGCTCGGTTTTGGCTGGTGGGGCGATAAGCTTCTCGGCACTGTGCTTATTGAATTCGACACACCACCAAACGACTGGCGGCAAGCAGTAGAGTGGATGGGACGCAACTGGGCGAATGGCAACAAATCCCTTTACCCGGTCTGGGAAGATGATACGCCTTAGTTGATTGCCCCACGCGGCGAAGTGCCTCGGAAAGGAAGGCCGACCCTCTAATTTATGGGGTCAGAGTAAAAACTATTGGCGGGGGTGAACAAGGAGATGGATGCTAGCACTTCAGTAGCACGTAAACCGCACCCGTTCCGCCGTCATGAGGCGGCGTTGAGCAAAAGGCCAAGACCCTTTCCCATTGTCTAAGCCATAGATTGACCTTGTTTTTAAGAACCGGTCCCCGTCGGCCGGAGCCGATGCCCTTTCCATGGATCACTCGTACGCATTGCAGCCGGTGTTCGGTGCATTGTGTAATGAATTCTCGCAGCTCGGGTAAGGCTTCGGCCGTCGTTAGACCGTGTAGGTCTATCTCGGCGCGGACCGAATACTGGCCACGGCGCAGTTTGCGAAAAACACGCTCAGAAATTTCTGGTCGCCGGTAGATCAATTCCTCGCCTGTTTCCACCTCTAAGCCATCCGCGGGCATGGATAGGGATTCAGCGAGCACCTTGGCTTCGTCTTGGCGGCGCAACGCTGCCCTGGGGGCGGGTTTCGGTGCTTGGCGATGCGCCTTGCGTTGTTCTAATTTGCGAACGGACCCGACAGACTGACGGAATAGCGCCGCTTCGTCCGACTTGTTATCGTTGCCTTTTTCCTTAGTCATGCTGTTCTAGCCGGGGCGGGGACGTTGAGATGCGGAACCGAGCCGGTGACTCCTATAAATTAGGCGGAATACCTTGAGAATACTGCTCAGCAATGACGACGGCTACCAGGCTGAGGGCTTGGATATTCTGGCCAAGGCGCTTGCGGATCTCGCCGAAGTGGTGATTGTAGCGCCAGATCGCAATCAAAGTGGTGCGAGTCATTCTCTGACTTTGACCATGCCCTTGCGTGTCAATGAGATTCGTGCTGGATTGTTCTCCGTCAGTGGTACGCCAACCGATTGCGTGCACCTGGCCATCACCGGATTGTTGCCCGAGGAGCCTGCCATGGTCATCGCGGGCATTAATCACGGTGCGAATTTGGGTGATGATGTCTTGTATTCTGGTACCGTTGCGGCGGCTGTAGAAGGCCGGTTCTTGGGTTTACCGGCCATTGCCGTATCCCTGGTCAGCGATAATCCGCGGCATTTTGACACGGCGGGTCTAGCCCTGCGCCGATTATTTCAGAAGCTGCTCCAGGACCCTCTGCCATCGGATACGATTTTGAATGTCAATGTGCCGGACATAGCTTTTGCTGAATTAAGAGGTTTCAAGGCGACCCGTTTGGGTTATCGGCATCGTGCGGAGGCTGTTGTGCCGGCGCAAGATCCCAAAGGGCGAACCGTGTATTGGGTGGGGGCCGCTGGTCCGAGCCAAGACGCGGGCCCGGGCACGGATTTCGACGCCGTTGAAAGCGGCTATGTTTCAGTGACGCCTTTGCAGATCGATCTCACCCGCCACCAAGCAATCCGGAGCTTGGGCGAATGGCTGCCGCTATGTGAACCGACCGAGGCGGGCTGATGCGGGAGGACGCACAGCGGGCGAAGGGCATCGGCATGACATCGGCGCGGACGCGCGAGCGCTTGGTGCAGCGCTTGATGGATCAAGGCATCAGTAATTCGGTGATCTTGGACCGTATTCGTAACGTGCCGCGTCATTTGTTTGTTGACGAAGCCTTGGCAAGTCGAGCCTACGAAGACAGTGCCTTGCCCATCGGGCATGGACAGACAATTTCTCAACCCTTTGTGGTTGCCTTGATGACCCAGGCGCTGGTAGGGCAGCGTGATCTAGAAGAACTACCCGCTAAAGTATTAGAAGTTGGCACGGGTTGCGGCTATCAAACCGCCGTGTTGTCTCCTCTGTGTCGGCAAGTGTTTACCATCGAACGCGTCCGTGACCTATCGCGGGCCGCCCGCGGCCGTTTGCGGGAACTTGGTGTCGGCAACGTTCGTTTTCGCCACGGCAACGGCATGGAAGGCTGGCCCGGTCAGGCACCGTTTGACGGCATTCTCGTCGCTGCGGCGTCCACCGCTATTCCCGCCGCGCTGACTGAGCAATTGGCCTTGGGTGGCCGTTTGATTCTGCCCGTGGGTCAGCCGGGCGAACAAGAATTGTTGAGAATAACCCGTACCGAGGAGGGTTATGAGCGAGAGCGTCTCTGTTGGGTATCGTTTGTACCCTTGCTGGACGGCATGAGTTAGTGCGGATTTTTACCAGGCTCTATGAACGCGTGATGCAGTGGTCGCAGCACCCGCGCGCCCCGATTTTTCTCGGCATTCTTAGTTTCGCAGAGTCGTCATTTTTTCCAATTCCGCCCGATGTCATGTTGGCACCGATGAGCTTGGCGCAGCCAAAACGTGCGTGGTACTTCGCGGGCTTGACCACGGCTACTTCGGTGGTCGGTGGGCTGGCAGGCTTTGCCATCGGCGTTTTCGCCATCGATGCGGTTTTGCCCTGGCTTGATCGCTGGGGCTATCTGCCGGCATTCACACGGGCGGAAAGCTGGTTTGAGAATTGGGGTTTTTGGGCTGTACTGGCGGCCGGTTTCTCACCGATTCCCTATAAGGTATTTACGATTTCCGCCGGCGCATTGGCGATGCCGCTGTTGCCGTTTGTCGGCGCGTCCTTGATTGGGCGCGGTGCGCGATTTTTCTTGGTGGCTGGACTAGTAGCATGGGGCGGGCCGGCGGCTGAAGCAAAATTAAAGGCCTATATCGATACCTTGGGATGGCTGCTAGTCCTGCTAATTATTGTTGGGTACTTCGTACTGCGACGCTGATGCGCGTTTTCGTACTGCTGCTGACCCTAAGCTTGATGAGTTGTAGCAACGCCGTTCGCTGGACGGCGGACAGCTATACGGTACGCGAAGGGGATACGCTCTTTTCCATTGCCAGGAAATTTGATATTGCCCCGCGAGATTTGGCAGCCTGGAATCGATTGGGCGACGGACGACTCATCTATCCCGGCCAAAGGTTGCGCTTGTACGGCCCTAACGCGTCCGCGCCGGTCACCTCTGGTTCAACAAAATCTCGCCCCAGTATAGATCCCGCTCCGCCGCCAAAACCCGTGGGCGGCTGGCGCTGGCCGACCAAAGGCTCGGTAGCGGCGGGATTTGGTGCAGGGCCAAGCACGCAGTCTGGCATCCAGATTGCTGGCCGTCTGGGCCAGGCCATTCGTGCCGCGGCTGCGGGCGAAGTGGTGTACGCCGGCAGCGGCCTAAAGAGTTATGGACAGCTGATCATTATCAAACACAATGATAGCTACCTCAGTGCCTACGGACACAATCGCAAGATTATCGTCAAAGAGGGTGACCGCGTACGCGCCGGACAAGATATTGCGCAAATGGGCGAGGGTCCAGGTCAGCGGCCGTTACTACATTTTGAGGTGCGTCAAAATGGCAGACCGGTCAATCCCCTGCGTTTTCTGCCAAAGCCTTGAAGTGAGTGTCAGTTAAGGAGTAGCGCGGCGACCACGCGGCGACCCTCGCTAGCTAGGACATTGAATGTTCTACAGGCAGCTGCTGTGTCCATAAACTCGAATCCAATACCTTGTTGCATAACGGCGCTAATGAGCGTCAGGCGTGGGAAAATCTGCTGGGGGCCGGTCCCCAGCAAGATGACTTCCGGTTGTTCTGTCATTGCGATAGCGAAATCCCTTATGCTCATGCTCCCAACTTCCGGTGGTGACCAATTTTCGTGAATTTTCGAGGGGGATAAAATTGCCGGCGCGGTCAAGATTGTTTGGCCCACCCTCAGCTCACCCGCTACATAGGAACGAATTTGAATACTGCTGCTTTCGTCGCGAGCAAACTGCATGGTGGCCCCGTACTCCTCGGGCCGAATAGTAGCGGCTACCGGCCCGTAATTCAGTGAGCATGACAATTAGATTATGAACGCCGTGGTTTCTGACTTAGAGCGCCTGGAGATTCAACGGCGTGCGTTTAATTCCGAGCATCTGGCAGCCTTGCCCGAAGATTTGCATCCCGTGCTTCGGCGAGTCTATGCAGCGCGCGATATGTCTAGCGAGCAATTGGATCATTCGCTAGCGGCGCTCTTGCCCGTCAGCGAACTGGAATCTGCTTTGCGAGCGGCTGAGCGTTTGCTGCGCGCACTAAGGAACCGCGAAAGCATTATCGTCATTGGGGACTTTGACGCCGATGGCGCCACTGCTTCGGCCTTGGTGGTTTCTTGCCTGCGTGGATTTGGCTTTGAACATGTTGAATTTCGCGTGCCGGATAGATTTCGTATGGGGTACGGGCTTTCCGTTTCCATTGCGGAAGAGGCGGCTAGTGCGGGGCCGGATTTAATCGTCACGGTGGACAACGGTGTGTCCAGCCTTGCGGGTGTGCAGCGGGCGCGGGAGCTAGGCATGGACGTTATTGTCACGGATCATCATTTGCCGGGTGCTCAATTGCCCGACGCCAATGTGATTGTGAACCCGAATTTGCCGAGGGAGTCTTTTCGAGGCAAGTCATTGGCAGGTGTGGGCGTCGCCTTTTATGTGATGGCGGCCCTGGCTCGTCGTCTTGGCGAGCAGGGCATAATCGACAGCAAGATTGCCCAGCAGATTTTGCAATCCACGCTTGATTTAGTGGCCTTGGGTACCGTGGCGGATCTTGTCCCGCTGGACTATAACAATCGGATTCTGGTGGAGGCAGGCTTGCGCCGCATGCGGTCGGGTCATGGCAGGCCAGGAATTCAAGCGCTGTTCACTGCGGCGGGACGCAACATTCGGGCCGCCAAGAGTAGCGATTTGGGTTATGCCATTGGTCCGCGACTTAACGCCGCCGGCCGCCTCACTGACATGTCCTTGGGCATTAGTTGCCTACTGGCCGAAAGTAGCACAAAGGCGCAGTCTCTAGCGAGTCAGCTCGAGCACCTCAACAACGAGCGCCGTGAAATGCAAACCGCCATGGAAGCGGATGCGCGCGAATATCTGCGCAAGGCCGCAGACCAGTTGGATGGTCAGAATGCCAATGCCTATTGTCTATTCGATACGCAATGGCACGAGGGCATTGTCGGCCTCGTTGCGACTCGGCTCAAAGACCAGTGCCGTCGGCCGGTTATTGCATTCGCGCCGGCGGATGAGACCGGATTGCTGAAAGGTTCCGCGCGTTCTGTTCAGGGTATCCATGTTCGCGATGTGCTCGATCAGCTTGCTGCTCGCCATCCCTCTATGATCAAGAAATTCGGCGGGCACGCCATGGCCGCCGGTCTCACGCTGCGAGCCGACGACCTGGATGATTTTTCCAGGGTGTTTGAGGAAGCAGTCGGCGCCTGCAGCGGCGGATTCGCGCAAGCCAATGTCCTTTGGACAGATGGCGATTTGAGCCAGGATGAACTACAGGTGGATTTCGCCGCGCAGCTGGCGAGCGCCCAGCCCTGGGGTCAGGCTTGCCCCGAACCTATGTTCGACGGCTGCTTTGAAGTCGTCACTGCCCGATTGCTAAAAGAACGCCATCTAAAAATGGCTTTGCGTCCGCCGGGCAGCCGTATGAATATCGATGCCATCGCTTTCAATCAAGCAGAATTACCGTCGCAAGCAAGCGATGCGGACATTCGTTTTGCTTATCGTCTCGATGTCAACGAATATCGTAATCGCCGCCAGGCACAATTAATCGTGGAGCATATGCAGCTGGAGGAGTAGCTAACGAGTCACTCGTTGCTCGCAATACATGGCCGCGGCGAGCTGATTGAGTTTGCTGCGGTCGGAGGAACTTGGCGCCGGCGGCTGAGAAAAACCTTGCGGGCATTTTCGCATCGGGCAGCCGAACCTCTGCTGACAAAAGTTGGTGTGACGGCGGCAATTTGCGCCCCGCATGCGGCGCTATACAGGGCCGCATGCGGGGGCTTGAGTGATTCATCAGCGGCGAAGTTTCTCCAGCCAAAATTCCATCTGTTTCCCAGCCGCTTCTCTGCCCCCTAAGCCAAAAGACAAAGCAATTGCCACGGCAACGGCGCCTAAGACCAATGCAAAGGCAAGGTTGACGATGTCATCGGCGATGCCCATGGCTCTCAATCCCATCGCAACGACTAAGCCAAGTATTGCGATGCGGGCAATGCTTGCGATGGCGGCGACGCCGTCACCACTCATTTGCAAAATGGCCTTATAGGCGAGGTTGGCGAGCCAGAATCCGGCAGCCAGAATGATGCTGCCTAGGAGAATCTGGCCGGCGAATTGGACCAAGGTGGTTACGAGCTGCTCTACTTGAAAGAAGCCCAGTTGATTCGCTGCTTCAACACTGGCGAGCAGCAAGATAAAGCTACTGACGACTACGCCTGCGAGCCGGGATATCTTCAAGCCGCCATCGGTAAGCTGGACTAAGCCCATTTTCTGGGGAATTTCATCCGCGCCGAAGCCATGTAGCAATTTGGTGGTTAGCCCGGAAATAAACCTAGCCAAGAAGTAAGCGATGGTCAAAATCACGGTTGCGGCGAACACCCTGGGAATGGCCGCCATGAAGGTTGCTAGCATCTGGGTCGCGGGGTCGGATATCGCATCTATTTCGAGGGCATTAATCGCCGCGATCAGTGCTGGAACGAAGACAAAGATAAAGACCACCAGACCCGCTAACTTTGACAAACGAATGTCCGCCGCCAGGCCCACTTGTCCTCCTAAGCTGTCGAACCCAGTGGCGGCTAGCAGGTTGCCGACGAGGTCACGCAAGAGGCGCGCGATGAACCAGCCAATGGCGCCTATAGCAATGGCGCCAATAATATTTGGCAGCATGGTCAGCATCTGGTCAACCATGTTTTGCACGGGGGTCAATAGGCCGCCCAATTGCAAGGTGCCGAGAATCGCCGGCAAAAACAAAAGAATCGTAAGCCAATAGAGAACGTTGCCGAGGTTTACACTCATGGGCTGCATTTCGGCTTCTTGCGACAAGGTCTCATCAAGACGCGTGGCACCCAGAGCTTGGGTCATGAATTTACGTACCAGGCTAGCGACGATCCAAGCGATGAGGGAAAGTATGACGCCGCCAACTAAGTTAGGTGCGTAATTGGTGAGTTTAGTCGCTAGGGCTTCTAAGGGTGCCGATACCGACCCAAGGTTCAAGGCGCTGAAAAATGCCACCAGCACAAAAAGCATGATGATCAAGAAGGCACCTGTGGCGATCATGGATTCCATTTTCAGGCGGCCAGAGGTGGTGCTTTCAAAGCGGGAGTCGAGTTGCAGGATTCCCAGTAGCTTTCGCAAGCCGGCTCGCACAGCCACGGCCACAAACCAGCCAATGACGAGAATCGCCAGTGCCATCAATAGATTCGGCAAGGTCTCCGATAGAGTGGTTCCAAGTGGTCCGAATAGTTCGCTTAGGTTCATGTCAATTTCCCCCCAAGGGCACACAGAGCGTACCGAATGGGAAACATCAGGCGGAATCCCAATTCGCGGTGCCGCCAAACCGGCGGCAGTTAACATAAAGTCTATACTGTCAGGGGCTTAGCTGCCAATTTGGGTGTTTTGGCTGCAGTTTGAAGGGCGTTTTGCCGCTGTAGGGTGGGCGGTAGGTCTTACTCGGGGCCTTCCAGGAGCAAGCCATGAATCCCGTGGAAAGCGCTGAACCGGGGCAGTAATACTCTGCGTCGGTCGTGATTATCTAGGGTCTCGATGGCTTGTGTCCGCAGATTCAGGCAACTGCCCGCCAAGGCGCTTGGACAAGAAAACCTTGGCTATGCCGGCTTGATCTAGCGTTCCTTGAGTCGCGATGATCGAGTTTGCCCGTCTAGTAAAAAAGAAAACGGTCGATGTCTGATCTGGAACCATTGGCGGGACTCTGAGCCCAAGATAAGCCTTTATTTGCCGGCTCAATCTGACTAGGATTACGCGCTTCCCGAAGACCCTGTTCTAGCCACCAGAGACTAAGCCATGGAAATTGGTCCACTCAAGAGCACCATCAAAGAGCTGCAAGCTCGCAGTGACGCTCTAAGGGGGTACCTTTGACTTCGGCGGTAGTCAGCGCCGTCTGGAGGAAATCAATCGCCACTTCGCAGACCCGAAAATATGGGAGCGCCAGCAGGAAGCCGAGGCCCTTGGCCGGGAGCGCGCCAAGTTAGAAACTGTAGTTGCGGATTTGACACGTCTACAGCAGGGGTTGATGGACGCTGGTGAATTATTGGAGTTGGCCGCTGCCGAGTCCGATAAAGAAACCGTCGCGGAGTTGGAGAATGACTTGGCTTCCATGCTGTCCGTCGTCGAGCGCCTTGAGTTTCGACGTATGTTCAACCGTCGCGCCGACGAGGCCAACGCCTTTATGGATATTCAGGCGGGTTCCGGTGGTACCGAGGCGCAGGATTGGGCGGAGATGCTGCTGCGTATGTACCTGAAGTGGGCGGAGAGTAATAGCTTCGATGCCGAATTAATTGAGGTTTCGGCGGGCGAGGTGGCCGGTATCAAGAGCGCGACTCTGCGTATAGTCGGTGATCACGCCTATGGTTGGTTGCGCACTGAGACGGGCGTGCATCGTTTGGTGCGAAAGTCACCCTTTGATTCCGGAAATCGACGGCATACGTCTTTTGCGGCCGTGTTTGTCGCACCGGAAATTGAGGATGATATTGATATTGAAATCGATCCGTCGGATTTGCGTATCGATGTTTACCGCGCGAGCGGGGCCGGCGGACAACATGTCAACCGGACTGAGTCAGCCGTACGAATCACCCACAACCCGACCGGGACAGTCGTGCAGTGTCAAAATGATCGGTCTCAGCATAAAAATAAGGCAACGGCCATGAAGCAACTGCGGGCGAAACTATATGAGCTCGAGGAACAGCGTCGGCGGGCCGAGGCTCAAGTGACCGAGGAGAACAAGTCTGACATTGGCTGGGGTCAGCAGATTCGCTCCTACGTTCTAGATCAATCTCGCGTGAAAGATTTGCGGACCGGCGAAGAATCGGGTAATCCGGATGCGATCCTCAATGGTGACTTGAACCGCTTTATCGAGGCGAGTTTGAAACAGGGCGTCTAGACCAGGGTTCGTAAAATCATGAAAGATGAAAATCGATTAGTCACCGAAAGGCGACGGAAGCTTGAAGAACTCCGCAGCGCGGGTTTCGCATTTCCGAATGACTGCCGCCGCAACGCGCTGGCCGGTCAAATTCTGGCCACCTATGAAGCACATAGTGATGAAGCCTTGGCCGCCGAGGCAGTCGAGGTGTGCGTGGCTGGACGACTCATGGCAAAGCGGGTAATGGGCAAGGTGGCGTTTGCGAAGCTCCAGGATAGATCAGGTCAAGTGCAGGTTTTTTTGCAACGGGACGCTCTGGGGCCTGAAATTTACACCGGCTTCAAAACTTGGGATCTGGGCGACATTGCTTGGGCGCGCGGTTTGTTGTTTCGCACTAAGACAGGTGAATTGACCGTAAAGGTCGCGGAATTGCGCCTACTGACGAAGTCATTACGGCCCCTGCCAGAAAAGTTCCATGGCCTAACCGACCAAGAGCAACGCTATCGTCAGCGCTACGTTGATTTAATCGTTACACCCGAAACAAGAAAAGTTTTTAAAACGCGTACGAGAATTATTCAATACCTGCGAAATTATCTCGACACCATGGATTTCATGGAGGTCGAAACGCCTATGATGCACGCGATTCCCGGTGGCGCTATCGCGCGGCCCTTTGTTACGCATCACAATGCTTTAGGACGGGATCTTTACTTGCGCATCGCGCCAGAGCTCTACCTCAAGCGTTTGGTGGTCGGCGGCTTTGAGCGCGTTTACGAAATTAATCGTAGCTTTCGCAATGAAGGTGTATCGACGCAGCACAACCCTGAGTTCACGATGCTCGAACTCTATATGGCTTACGCCGACTACGAAGTGCTAATGGATTTGTTGGAGAACTTGTTGCGCAGTATTGTCTTGTCGCTGCGTGATTCTGAAGGCATCGAATATCAAGGCAAGAAATATGATTTGTCGAAAGATTTTGCCCGGCTCAGTGTTGAGGAGGCGGTCGCGAAGTATAATCCGGAGCTAGATGCCGGACGGTTGCGCGATCGTGAATACCTGGCATCTGTTTGCCAACGGCTAGAAGTTGCAACGGAAGCGAGTTATGGCAGCGGGAAATTGTTGATTGAGATTTTCGAAAAGACCGCCGAAAGTCAATTGATGGGGCCAACTTTTATTACCGGCTATCCCGCCGAAGTATCTCCATTGGCGCGTCGCACGGACGGGGATGATTGGCTGACGGACCGCTTTGAATTTTTCTTGGCGGGCCGCGAAATTGCCAACGGCTTTTCCGAGTTAAACGACGCGGAAGATCAGGCCGCGCGGTTCCGAGCACAAGTTGAGCAGAAGGACGCGGGTGACGAAGAAGCTATGTTTTACGATGAAGACTACATCGCCGCCTTGGAGTATGGTATGCCGCCAACGGCAGGGCTCGGTATCGGCATCGATCGGCTTACCATGTTCCTGACCGACTCATCGAGTATTCGAGATGTCTTGCTGTTTCCACATTTGCGCAGTTCAGAAGACGCTTAGCAAGCCAGGCGCGAACTGACGTGACTGTCTACCGCTGTGCCTTCCGCGGCATTGTGACTTCCGGTTTTTGTGATTGCGCTTCAAATTAGGATTCTTTCGTCAGTGGTATCTCGTAAGGCAAATTCATTACTTCTACGGGCTGATGGGTTTCAGTAAATAGCGGCGCTTGACGTTTTGCCAATTGAATCACGGCCAGTAGCCGACATTTGCCTCTTATGTTTGCCGCCGCGACAATGCGGCCGGCGGTTTTGCCCTCGGCCGTTAGCAAGGCATCACCGGCCGACAAATGTTCGTCCGTCGATGAAGCCAAGCGAAACATTCGCCGTTTGATGCGGCCCAGGTTTTGGGTTCGGGCAATGACTTCTTGGCCTACATAGCAACCTTTGGAAAAACTGATACCGCTGAGTAAATCCAGGTTTACCATTTGCGGGATAAACGCTTCGCTTGTTGTGCTGGCCACGCTGGGGATGCCTTGATCGATATTCGCAAGCTGCCATTCTGTTTCGCTAGCGGCGCTTATCTCTCCAGTCGTAAGCGAGCTGAATAAATCTTGTTGCTCGCCCAGCAGTAGTGCCCGGCTCGGATCTCCGGCTAAACGCGCGATGACAAGGCTCCCGTTATCGCAGCTGGCCTGCGGGTGAGCTTCTAGGGTCGTTTCGAACACTACTGTTGCTTGGTCTTCAGGCAGATGCCGAAGCCCGAACGCAAGCAAGGGCGCCTCCTCTATAACGACTGACGCTCTGAGTACGAACATGCGCAGCCGCTTAATGATGCCGTCGGCAAGTTCTCTGGGCACGATTATCAAGATGTCAGCCTGTCTTTCGATGAGCTGCCCAATCAGCAGCAGTCGTCCCTGGGGGTTCGTCCAACCGGTCAACAGCGTCCTGCTTGTGGTGAGCCGGTTTAAGTCTTGCGTCAATTGACCCTGCAAGAAGCTTCGGCGGTCCGTGCCTGCCACGCTGATAATCGCAAGCTTGGTTAGAGGTAATGAATCCATATTGCGAGAATTGCTTTTGACAACTGTAATGAAAACGGGCGTTTATTCTGGCACAATCGCCGCCATGTCAGCAGCGCGCTTCGATTCCCAGTCGGCATCAAAGTCGGCATCCGAGCAGGGCGAGTGTTCAGCCACTCAGCCGTCGAAGGGATGTCAGGCTTCGCAGGCTACCGCCAAGCGCAGCGTTTCGACTGCGGCCGAAACGGGTGGTCCGGCGGGGCTGGAACCGACCCGGTATGGCGATTGGGAGCGTAAGGGCCGATGTATCGATTTCTGATGCGGATTGTAGCGAGCTGATTTGATTCCATGCCATGGCCTTAGGGTCCCCCAGCCCAAATCCGCACGGATTGGGGTCTTGGTAATGACTGAATGAATGACTTGGAGGATTGGGCATGGCGCAAATTGAGCGGCCACTGTCGCCACACATCGGGATCTACCGCTGGCAAGTCTCCAGTACCTTATCGATCCTGCATCGTTTTACCGGAGTGATACTGTCCATCGGGGCCTTCGTCCTAGTGGGTTGGCTTGTTACCGTGGCCGCCGGTTACGAAGCCTACGCACGCTTTATCGGCGGTTTGAGTGGGGTTTTGGGTCGAACATTCCTTTTTATCTGGAGCTTTAGCTTCTTTTATCACCTGTGTAATGGTGTTAGACACTTGTTTTGGGATGCCGGCATTGGATTTGACAAAGCCCGGGCTCGGCAAACGGGCTGGGGTGTTGTCGCCGCCGCGGCAATAATGACGCTGCTGTTGTGGTTATTTGGTGCGGGAGGCTAGGGTCATGAGTCTTCAATCTCCGCTGGGCAAGGTTCTTGGCCTGGGTTCCGCAAAAGAGGGCTCCGGCCATTGGCTCGCGCAAAGAGCAACAGCCGTTGCTTTGGTGCCCTTGGGCTTGTGGTTTATTGCGTCCTTGCTGGGCATGGAAAGTACGAACTATCAATTTATCGTGGCTTGGGTTGCCGATCCCGCCCACGCGATCATGCTGATCTTGTTGACAATTACGTTCGCCTACCATTCCGCACTGGGCCTGCAGGTTGTGATTGAAGATTACTTGCATGGCTCCATTAAGATTGCCGCTATTTTGCTGGTAAAGTTTTTTCATGTCGTTCTTGTCGTCGCTGGTCTCTACGCCGTGATCACTGTTTCAGCCGGAGCCATTGGATGAGCAACTATGAGTTCATTGATCATAGCTACGATGTGGTGGTCGTCGGTGCGGGTGGCGCCGGACTGCGCGCCACATTTGGTCTGGCGGAAGAGGGTTTGTCCACGGCCTGCATCACTAAGGTGTTTCCCACACGTAGTCACACGGTAGCCGCTCAGGGTGGGATTAGTGCTGCGCTAGGCAATATGGGGGAAGATGATTGGCGCTGGCACATGTATGACACCGTCAAGGGATCCGATTGGTTGGGCGATCAGAATGCCATCGAATATATGTGCAAGGAGGCGCCCGACGCGGTTATAGAACTGGAACACTACGGTGTCCCGTTCTCTCGCACAGACGACGGGCGCATTTATCAGCGCCCCTTCGGCGGCATGACCACGCGATTTGGCGAGGGTACCGCGCAACGTACCTGCGCGGCAGCGGATCGCACCGGTCACGCCATGTTGCATACGCTTTATCAGCAGTCACTGAAGCACGATGCCAGCTTCTACATCGAGTACTTTGCCATCGATCTGATCATGCAGGATGGTGCGTGTCGAGGCGTTGTAGCCTTAGATCTCGCCACCGGCCAGTTGCATCGTTTTCGCTCTCGGCAGGTTATTTTGGCCACTGGTGGCTATGGACGGGCCTACTTTTCCTGCACCTCAGCCCACACCTGCACGGGTGACGGAAATGCCATGGTGCAAAGAGCCGGCTTGCCTCTGCAAGATATGGAATTCGTGCAGTTCCATCCGACAGGCATCTACGGCGCGGGCTGTCTAATTACTGAAGGGGCTCGCGGTGAGGGGGGTTATTTGACCAACTCCGAGGGGGAGCGGTTCATGGAACGCTATGCGCCCAATGCCAAAGATCTGGCTTCCCGTGATGTCGTCAGCCGCTCAATGACCATGGAAATTCGGGCCGGCAAGGGTGTGGGTAAAGAGGCCGATCATATCCATTTACACCTCGAACATCTGGGACCAGATGTTATAGATGAGCGTCTGCCCGGCATTGCGGAAACGGCCCGAATTTTCGCGGGTGTGGATGTTACCAAGGAACCGATACCGGTACTGCCCACAGTGCACTACAACATGGGCGGCATACCGACAAATGTCGATGGCGAGGTTTTGACTAAGCGTGACGGGAATGCCAATACGCCGGTGCCAGGATTGATGGCAGTGGGGGAGGCTGCGTGTGTATCTGTGCACGGCGCCAATCGCTTAGGTTCCAATTCACTGCTGGACCTGGTGGTGTTTGGTCGCGCGGCTGCTAAGCATTGCGCGAATGCTTTACCGCGCGATGAACGTCAGGCGCCGCTGGCCCCGGATGCCGGCGAATACGCCGTTTCTCGTTTGGATAAATTACGTCATGCGAATGGTTCGCGTCCCACCGCTGAGATCCGGCTCGAAATGCAAAAAATCATGCAAAACCACGCGGCGGTTTTCCGCACCGGTGAGTCTTTGCAAGAAGGTATCGAGAAGCTGCAGGCCTGCGCGGAATCCTTTGCGGATGTGCAGTTGACTGATCGAAGCATGATTTGGAATACGGACCTAATTGAAACCTTGGAATTGGACAATTTGCTCGGACAGGCAACGGCCACCATTCGATCCGCCGCGAATCGCAAGGAAAGCCGGGGCGCGCAGGCACGGGAAGATTATCCCGACCGCAACGATGATGAGTGGATGAAGCACAGCCTTTCTTGGTTAGAGCAGGACTGGAATATTCGTTTAGATTACCGGCCTGTACATTTGGAAACCCTCACTGACGAGGTTGATACCGTGCCGCCGAAGGCGCGGGTTTATTGATGTGCGTCCGCGCCTACCTTAGTAGAGAACACTGAAATGGCCGAGCTTCGATTACCGCCGAATTCTCGCGTGACCCGCGGCAAAGATCACAAGGCGCCGCAGGGTAGCGAAAATATCCGTCGCTTTGTTATTTATAGATATGACCCGGATCTTGGTGAGAACCCCCGCTTGGATACCTACGAAGTCGATATGAGTGATTGCGGGCCCATGGTCCTCGATGCGCTGATCAAGATTAAGAATGAAATTGATCCGAGCCTGACATTTCGCCGTTCTTGCCGAGAGGGCATTTGTGGCTCATGCGCCATGAACATCGATGGCCAAAACACCTTGGCTTGCACCCAAGCCAGCGACACCATTGCCGGGGAGGTAAAGATCTATCCCCTGCCACATATGCCGGTGGTCAAGGATTTAGTACCCGATCTCACGAATTTCTACGCGCAATACGCCTCGATCAAACCCTGGTTGCAAACCCGTACTCCCGCGCCGCCCGATAGTGAGCGCTTGCAGTCAAAAGATGAACAGGAGCTTATCAATACGCCTTCCGCTTGCATTCTTTGTGCCTGCTGCTCGACGAGTTGCCCCAGCTACTGGTGGAACAGTGAGCGGTATTTGGGGCCAGCTGCATTGCTGGCGGCTTATCGATGGCTTGTTGATAGCCGCGATGAAGGCACAGGCGAGCGTTTGGATGAGCTTGAAGATCCGTTTAGGATTTATCGCTGTCATACGATCATGAACTGTACAAATGCCTGTCCTAAGGATCTAAATCCAGCGCGTGCCATCGCTGAAACCAAGCGCATGCTTGCGGCACGACGGCTCTGAGATTTTGGCGGCCACATCGCCCGAACATAAGCGATTAATTTGGCGCTGCCGGCGTGGCATGCGTGAGCTGGATATTCTCTTGCTGCGTTATGCAAAAACGCGATTCCCCATCGCCGACGAGCTAGAACAGTCCGCCTTCGTGCATTTACTTTCTATGCAGGATCCAGAAATTCACGACTTGTTGGCCGGCCGGTCAATCGCACATGATGCAGCGCTGCGTGATGTGGTCGAACGGATTCTTCATAAGCCTTGATTTGCGCCCCGGTCTACCTTCATGGGGGCAGCGCGCCGAGTCTTGCTTACTGAGCATTGGCATGCTCGTGGCGATAGGTTTCGCAGCATTCGGCGAGCGCGACCAGGCTTTCAAGTGGCTGGCCTTGCTGATGATTCTCCCCTTGGCCTATTGGCGGATATTCCGGCGGCAGTCTCAACACGTGAACCGGGCCATGCTGGCGCCGGATGGCCGTTGGCGAATCTGGATCAAGTCTAATTCAGGAGGGTTGCCCGCGTCGCTGACCAGCGCCTGGTTTTGCGGTCGCTGGGCCGGGTTAAGCTGGCGCAGCCCGACCGGGCAAGCGTATTGGGCTTGGCTGCGGGCCCAGGATTGTTCCGCGGATCAGTGGCGACGGTTGCGAGTTCGCCTGCGTCTGCCTTTAAGTGACGTCATGACGTAGAATTTGCCGTGGCCGCTGCGGTGCACCAGTAGTGTGACGTGGTAGCCATTTAACGGCGTAGGGTAGCGAACTTTAGTGCCATATGGTGGTCTATGCGAATGGCAAGCCGCTATGTAGCCTCGGAGTCAAACGTAAGGCAGTATGGCGGCAGCAAAGACGAACGATCAGCGGCTCGTTGAGCGAGTGCAGAATGGCGACAAGCGTGCCTACGATCTTTTGGTGCTGAAATATCAGCACAAGATTGTAAAGCTCGTAATGCGCTATGTGCGCGACCCATCGGAAGCACAGGATGTCGCTCAAGAGGCTTTCTTGAAGGCTTATCGGGCGCTGCCTCGTTTTCGTGGTGATAGTGCTTTTTATACTTGGTTGTACCGCATTGCGATTAACACGGCGAAGAATCACTTGGTTTCAATGAGCCGGCGCCCCATGGAATACGATTTGGATTTGCAAAACCCAGAACAGCAAGCCGTGCACAAGCTGTTGCGCGATGGCGATACCCCTGAAGGGATCGCCCTACGTGAAGAATTGCGGACCACGGTTGAAGCGGCCATTGCCGACTTGCCGGGCGAACTACGCGAGGCCATAACGCTGCGTGAAATTGAAGGGATGACTTATGAGGAAATCGCGCAAACCATGGCTTGCCCGGTAGGCACCGTGAGATCTAGAATTTTTCGTGCCAGAGATGCAATTGATCAGCGCATTAGGCCATTGATTGACGAAACGACAGACCAATGAGAGAAGCAGTGTAATGAGTGACATTGTTGAAGAGCAGCTTTCCGCATTCTTGGACGACGCATTGCCCGAGAGCGAGGAGGAGTTGTTGTTACGTCGTTTGGAACGTAGCAATACTCATCGCGACAGGTTGATGCGCTATGGACTAATCGGCGACTTGCTGCGCGGCGATCCCACGGCGGGTGCGCTCATGGATGTGTCGGGTACAGTTCACCAGGTGCTGGCTAAGGACGGCGACGTTGTGCCGGCACGAGCTGGCCGGTCGAAGCTCAAGATCGGTGGTTGGGCCGCGGCAATTGCCGCCAGCATCGCCGCCGTGGTGGCTATCAATCTTGATTTGACCGGTCAGAATTCGCCCATATCTGAGTCCGTGGATGCGCAAATCGCCCTGACGTCGGAAGCGCGACGAATGAACTACGACGAGTTTTCCGCGCTGGACGATTCGCCCCGTTCGCGCTTGGCGCCCGCGAGGTTGACCAGCTATCTCGTTTCCCATGGCGACTACACACGCGGCCTATCGCGGCAAATGATGAATTCGCACGTGGTCAATCGAAGACCAGAATTGATGCGGGCCAGTTTCGCTCAGGATCAATAGCATGCCTAAATCGCGGTTTTTCGCCGCCGTCTGCTTGTTGCTTGGGCTGCTTGGCGCGGTTGCCATCAACGCCTTTGACAAGACCGATCCGCGCTCCTGGCTCATGGAGATGGTCGATTCAGTTGAACGGCTGAACTACCACGGCACCTTAGTTCATATGCACGGTGGCGAGGCAGATATCTTGCGCATGGTCCATCGGGTTGACAATGGCAGTATATCGGAGCGAATCACGGCGCTGGATGGGCCCGGTCGCGAAATTATTCGCGACGACGATGAAGTGACCTGTATCTTGCCGGATCAGGGTGCGGTAATGGTTGAGCCGCGTGACAGTCGTGATCGTAGCCAGAACCCATTACATGCCAGTTTACCGCGGCTAGAGGATTTCGATGATCGTTACTACCATTTGTCGTTCTTGAGTGATGGCAGTGTGGTAGGACGCAAGGCAAGGGTGCTCGCGGTGCGTCCCAAAGATGGTTATCGCTATGGGTATCGCCTTTGGTTGGATGAACAGACTGCTTTGCCGCTGAAAACGCAGCTTCTAGATGATGCCGGTGACATCGTCGAGCAGATCTTATTCACGGAAATTACAGTGACAGATCGTATTTCCGCTAAGGAAGTCCAGCCATCATTAATCATGGATTCCTTCACGGTTCAACGCTCCAGTGACGCCAGCCTTCGCGATGCTGGGAGTAAACGGAATGTGGCCTGGCAATTCGATGACCTGCCGGCGGGTTTTAAGCTGATTGCCGCGCGCGCCAAGTTGGCTGAAGGTGCTAAGCGGCCTATGGAACAGCTGGTATTTTCCGATGGGCTCGCCTATGTCTCGGTATTCATAGAGGCGGATGTCGGTCAGGATGAGCAAACGGAAGGTCTATCTAGCATGGGTGCCGCCAATGCATACACGGTTATGCGTGATGGTTACCTGGTGACATCCGTGGGCGAAGTGCCCGCGCGGACTGTGGAGTCGATTGCGACATCGGCCAGGCCGGCGCCTTAAGCAATGCCCAGTCATGCCGGCATAGTCACTGGTCAATCCGGCGCTGTGCTGCAGATCGATTTCGTGGGGATTTCGCCAACTTGCGAAAACTGTTCATCAGGCTGTGCGCTATTTTCGCTAGCGCGAACATTGCGTGCGACGGGGCCGCGTTGTCGACTAGCGGTTCCGGCTGAAGTTCCGGTGGCTATCGGCACTGCAGTCGAACTAGAGCTTTCGTCTTACCAGCTATTAAACGCTGCATTCTTGGCCTACGGTTTACCGCTGGGTGGCCTAATGGCAGGTGCAGGTGCCGGTATGCTGTTGACACAGGGTAGTGACTCGTCCGTGCTAGCTGGGGGCGCAATTGGTTTGTTCTTGGGTGTCTTGGCCAGCAAACAGCTCTTCCGAGCCCCTGCACTTAAGCTAAGGTTGTAAGGGCTGCGGCTCCGTATGCAAGAACAGCCTTACCTGACGGTCTACAGTCGCCGCGGTTGCCATCTCTGTGAAGTGCTATTGGGAGAACTCGAGACCTTGGTGCGCGGCCGCGCGGACATTCGCGTGCTTGACATCGACCAGTCCGCAGATCTTCGCGATCTATATGGATCACGCGTGCCCGTGGTGACTGCCGATTCTGGGCTTTTATGCGAATTCGAGCTAGATCAGAACAAGGTACTCGATTGGCTTAACGCAACGACAACATAGCCTGGCTAAGCAGCGCGATTCTTTATCACCCAGGGTCTATAATCGCCGGCTTTGCCGGTCGGGCCACCATGGACCATATCCGAAACTTCTCCATTATCGCCCATATCGATCACGGTAAGTCGACGCTATCTGACCGGCTGATTGAACGCTGTGGTGGCTTGGAACAGCGCGAAATGGCACAGCAAGTGCTGGACTCCATGGACTTGGAGCGTGAGCGGGGTATCACCATCAAAGCGCAAAGCGTATCTCTAATCTATAGCGCCAAGGACGGCTGCGACTATCAGTTGAATTTTATTGATACGCCGGGCCATGTGGACTTCTCCTATGAAGTTTCGCGCTCATTGGCAGCTTGTGAGGGTGCCTTGCTGGTCGTGGATGCCGCGCAAAGTGTGGAAGCACAAAGCATTGCGAATTGCTACACGGCCGTCGAGCAGGGCTTGGAGATCATTCCGGTACTCAATAAGATCGATCTTCCTTCCGCTGAGCCTGAGCGTGTGCTGACGGATATTCACGAGATTATCGGCTTAGACACCGAAGGTGTTGCCCTCGTTAGCGCGAAAACCGGGGAGGGAATCGATGAGCTATTGGAACAATTGCTTGAGCGCGTACCGCCACCCGTGGGCGATCCAGATGCGCCGCTACAGGCTCTGATTATTGACTCCTGGTTTGATAACTACGTGGGCGTGGTATCGCTTGTTCGCGTCGTCAACGGTCAACTGCAATCCGGTACCAAAATCCGCGTGATGTCTACCGAGCGCAGTTATTCCGTCACCGAGCTGGGGGCATTTACACCTAAGATGAGCCGTAGGGAAGTCTTGTCGACCGGGGAAGTCGGCTATGTGATCGCCGGTATCAAGGAGATCGATGGCGCGCCGGTGGGCGATACGATCACCACCGACGCGAAGCCTTGCGAGGAGCAGCTGCCCGGATTTGCGGCCGTAAAGCCGCGAGTCTTTGCCGGCTTGTTTCCTGTGCAGTCCGATGACTTCGAGGCTTGTCGCGAAGCCTTGCGCAAGCTAAGGCTCAACGATGCGGCCTTGCACTACGAAGTCGAAACCTCCGCCGCGCTGGGTTACGGATTTCGCTGTGGCTTTCTCGGCATGTTGCACATGGAGATCGTCCAAGAGCGCATTGAGCGTGAATATGGGCTGGAGCTTATTACAACTGCACCGACGGTCGTTTTCGAGATTACAAATACGCGTGGGGAAATTGTTCGCATAGATAATCCGGCGGCTTTGCCCGAGCCCAGCGAGATTGCCGAGACGCGGGAGCCCTATATTCGTGCCAATTTGCTGGTTCCCCCGCAGTATGTTGGTCCGGTAATGCAACTCTGTGTCGCGCGTCGCGGTGTTCAGAAGCGTATGGACTATGTGGGTAGCCAGGTAGCTATGGAATATGAGCTACCCATGGTTGAGATCGTGCTGGACTTCTTCGATCACCTCAAGTCAATCAGTCGAGGGCATGCCTCTTTCGACTACGAGTTTTCGCGATTTGTGCCCGGAGATTTGGTGAAGCTCGATGTGCTAATTAATCGGGAGCGCGTCGATGCCCTATCCTTGATCGTGCATCGTGAGTTTTCTCAACGTCGGGGTCGTGAGTTGGTAGATAAGCTGCGAGAGCTGATTCCTCGCCAGATGTTTGAGGTTGCGATTCAAGCCGCTATTGGCTCCCAAATCATTGCGCGAGCCAACGTCAAGGCATTACGCAAAGACGTCACAGCCAAGTTATACGGTGGGGATGTGACCCGCAAACGCAAATTGCTGGAAAAACAAAAGGCCGGTAAGAAGAGAATGAAACAATTAGGGAGCGTGGAGATTCCCCAGGAAGCGTTTTTGGCGGTCTTAAAGGTCGGTAAGAAATGAAGTCCCGTCGATATTGTCAATGTCTGCATTCGGCTTGGGCTGGTGGCCGCCGCCATGCTATCGTCGCCCGCGAAATAGATTGTAGATAGGTATTTCATGAGTTTTGACTTTGCTCTAATTCTCGTTATCGCGACCGGCGTATGTGGCCTTATTTGGGCATTTGACGCATTGCTATTTGCTCGTGCTCGTGATGCCGGGCCAGACGCAAGACAACCCGTTCTAGTGGAATACGCGCGGTCATTTTTTCCGATCCTGCTTGCAGTGCTATTTATTCGTTCATTTTTGTTCGAGCCCTTTCGTATACCGTCGAGTTCCATGGTGCCGACATTGTTGATCGGCGACTTCATATTCGTTAACAAATTTAACTATGGTTTGCGCTTGCCCGTGCTGAATACGAAGATCTTGGATGTCGGCGATCCAAAGCGCGGGGATGTTGTGGTATTTCGATTGCCGTCGGAGCCAAGTGTGAACTACATCAAGCGTTTGGTGGGTTTGCCCGGTGATACTGTCAAATATGTGAACGGCCGCCTATTTATTAATGAAAAACCCATCGATATTGAGGCTGTGGGGCCCTATGCCGGGGACGGCCAGGAAAATGCGAGCCTATTTCGGGAACAGCTTGGCTCAGGTTGGCATGAATTGTTGCACATGCCTGGGCGTCCCAGCCGACAAGGTACGTTTATCGTTCCGGCGGGCCACTTTTTTATGATGGGCGACAATCGAGATAACAGTCGCGATAGCCGGTACTCCGGCGTCGGGTTTATCCCCGATAAGCTGATAGTCGGCAGGGCAGTGCGCATTTGGATGAATTGGGAGATTCCCAAAATGCCGCGCTGGAATCGGATTGGCAATGCCATCGAATGATGGTGAATAGCGGGAGTTCAGTGATGCGTAGAAACCAGCAGGGCATGACTGCCATTTCTTTTATTATTTTGGCTGCCATTGTGGCATTGATAGGTTTTGCCGGATTAAAGCTGACACCAATCTATCTTGAAAATATGAAGATCCAGAAAACCTTAGCCGATGTGAAGGCAGAATTCGACGGCACGAATCCGAGTATTCGCTATATCCGCTCGGCCATCGGCAAGCGTCTGGTCATAGAGATGATCGACACGCTGAAACCGCAGGATTTCACCATCAAGAAATCCGAAAGGGGTTACTCAGTGCGTGCCCAATATGAGCGGCGTGCGTCATTCATCGGTAATCTTTACTTGCTGGGTGTGTTTAATAATTCGGTAGAGATTCTGCGGTGACGCAGGCCGAGGATTGGTCTAAAGATCGCCTCGGCTATCAGTTTGCAGACTTAGGCCTGCTGCAGCAGGCCTTAACTCATCGCAGCGCGAAACTCGCCCACAACGAGCGGCTAGAGTTCCTGGGGGATGCCGTGCTTGGTTTTGTTATTGCGCAGGCGGTATTTTTGCGTAAGCCGGATGCTCGGGAAGGCGCTATGAGCCGTTTCCGGGCGCATCTCGTGCGGCGCGATACGCTAGCTGAGCTGGCGCGGGAACTGCAACTTGGTGATCATATACAGTTAGGCGATGGTGAACGCAGAACAGGCGGTCATCAGCGCAAGTCGGTATTGGCTGATGCCCTTGAGGCTTTGTTTGGCGCAATCTTGCTGGACCAAGGTATAGATGCCGCTTCCGGCGTGATCCTTAGCTTGTTCGAAACGCGTTTAGAAAATCTGCCCGCCGAAGCTGAATTGCTCGATGCGAAAACGGCGCTGCAGGAGTTGCTGCAAGCCCGCGGCATCCAACTCCCCATTTACTCTCTAGACGGCACGAGCGGGGCATCCCATGCGCAAACTTTCACGGTCTCATGCGTGGTGGCCGCTCTAGACGTGCACACTCAAGCGCAGGGTAATAGCCGCCGCAAGGCTGAGCAGAAGGCCGCGGCCAAGGCTCTGGAAAACTTACAGCATGCCGGCTACTGACTATCGCTCGGGCTTCGTTGCGATTGTGGGTCGTCCCAACATTGGTAAGTCGACATTGGTTAATAGTCTGGTGGCCGAGAAAATCAGCATCGTTAGCCCGAAACCTCAAACAACACGTCATAGCATTCTTGGTATCAGGTCGGAACCTAGTTGCCAGGTGATCTTCGTGGATACGCCCGGCCTGCATCCCCGCAGGGGAAAACTAATCAATCAGGCTATGAATCGCAGCGCGGGTGCATCCGCGCACGGCGCTGATTTGGTTTTGTTCATGGTCGATGCGCGGGGCTGGCGCCGCGGCGATGATTTTGCACTACAACGAGTAACCGAAAGCGGCATCCCTATTGTGCTGGTCGTGAATAAGATCGATTTGATCAAGTCTAAAGACGCTTTGTTACCGGTACTCACGGACCTGTCTGGGCGCGGTGACTTCGACGCTGTGGTGCCAGTTTCGGCCTTAGACAAGGATAATCTGGAGACCTTGTTGGCTTGTATTCGTGATCGCTTGCCCATTGGGGAACAGCTGTTCCCCGAAGAAATGAAGACGGATCGAGGCCGCGAATTTCGGATTGCCGAGGTCTTGCGCGAGAAGCTGATGCTGCGGCTCCACGACGAAGTGCCCTATGGAATTGCCGTGGAAGTGCAAGCTCTTGAAGAGCAAGGTGATTTGTGGCGGATTGATGTTGTCATTTGGGTTGACCGCGAATCTCACCGTGGCATTGTTGTGGGCAAGGGGGGCGCAAGCCTAAAGAGCGTTGGCAAGTCCGCCAGGCTGGAGCTAGAGAAATTGTTCGGGCGGCGAGTGCATCTGGAGACGCGAGTCAAAGCCAAGGAGAATTGGAGCGACAATGCTAAAGCGCTCCGTCAATTGGGGTATGAGGAAGCGCCTTGAGTGCCGTTGAACGTGTGGACATGGAGTCGGCCTTCGTGCTGCATCCGCGTCCCTATCTGGAGAGCAGTCAGCTCCTAGAAGTATTGGCGCAATACCATGGGCGCATCGGTTTGGTCGCCCGCGGTGCGCGTGGTGCGCGTTCCCGCTGGCGTGGATTGTTACAACCTTTTCAGCCTCTGCGTCTGTCCTGGACGGGTCGCGGTGGCCTATCGACCCTCCGCGCCG
Source organism: Gammaproteobacteria bacterium (assembly GCA_965221985.1). Classification (GTDB taxonomy): domain Bacteria; phylum Pseudomonadota; class Gammaproteobacteria; order Steroidobacterales; genus J054. The sequence continues at coordinate 2,764,051 of OZ244928.1, read as the reverse complement.
CGGAACCGGCGGCTATTCCCTTGGCGTTAGCCGGCGATCAGCTGTTGGCGGCTTACTACGTCAATGAGCTTCTGCTTTCCTTTACCACGCGAGGCGATGCTCATCCCGATCTTTTCGCTCACTATACGGCCGCCTTGACCCGCCTCAGTGAGTGCAGCACTAGCGAATTTACGCTGCGGAACTTCGAGCTGGCTTTGCTGGCTGAAATTGGCTATGGCCTGAGTCTTGAGCGAGAGGCGGATACGGGTCAGCGGCTGGACCCCTCGCGTCACTACGAGTATGTCGTCGAGCGGGGGGCTGTGGCTGCGGCCAAGGCGAGTCCCGGCAAGACCTATACTGGAAGCCAGCTCTTGGCCATTGCTGCCGGCCAATTTGAGTCCCCTGACAATCTGCTAGCGGCCAAGCGACTGTTGCGCCGAGTACTTGCCCACCATCTGGGTGAACGAGCTTTGCGGACTCGCCGGGTATTCGCAGCGATGCGAAGTTCTTAGTCGGTAATTCATTGCGGCCCCGGTGGCGATGATGCGAACATGTGCCTTTCGCATACGCGCATTGTTGATGCTCGTCACCATTACCCCAAATTCGAAAGCCTGTTGTGAACAACATTTTGTTAGGTATAAACGTCGACCATGTCGCCACCCTGCGCCAAGCTCGTGGTACCCGCTATCCTGACCCGGTAGCGGCGGCTTTGTTGGCGGAATCCGCGGGTGCGGACTCCATCACTGTTCACTTGCGTGAGGACCGCCGGCATATCCAGGATCGTGACGTGCGCGTGATGGCGGAAACGCTACAGACCCGTATGAACCTAGAAATGGCGCTCACCGAGGAAATGCTGGCGCTCTGCGAATCCCTGCGGCCGGCGGATTGTTGTCTCGTACCCGAGCGGCGTGCCGAACTGACCACGGAGGGTGGTTTGGATGTTCGCCAGCAACAGGCCCAGATTACAGAGGCCTGCCAGCGGCTGACTCAACTGGATATCCGGGTATCCCTCTTCATTGATCCCGATATCGAACAGCTTGACGCGGCCCAGGCCGCTGGTGCGTCGGTAGTTGAGTTGCATACGGGTTGCTACGCGGAAGCCGGTAATCGATCGACCGCGGCCAGAGAGTTGGAACGAATTGCGCAAGCGGCAGCCTATGCGGCGCGCTTGGGCCTCAAGGTTCACGCCGGCCATGGCTTGAATTATCACAATGTTCAACCCATCGCCGCGCTGGCGCAAATTGACGAACTAAATATCGGTCATTCCGTTGTGGCGCGTGCTGTGATGGAGGGGCTACGCGAGGCCGTGGCAAGCATGAAGCAACTCATGCGGGCGGCGAGGGCATCGTGATATTTGGCATTGGAGTTGATATTTTGCGCGCTGATCGTGTGGCCTCCGTCTATGCGCGATTCGGCGACAAATTTGTGCAGCGCTTGTTAATGCCGGAAGAATTAGCTTTGTTTCAAAGGCAAAAGCGGCCCGAACGTTTCTTAGCCATGCGCTTTGCTGCGAAGGAGGCCGTGGTAAAAGCCATGGGGACGGGTTTTGCGAATGGTATGTGGATTCGGGACACGGGGGTTGTTCCGAATCGATTCGGTCGGCCAGAGATCGTGTTTTCTCCGCGTGGGGAGCGTGTTTGCGCGCGCTTAGGTATTGGGCCCGGTCATTTGAGCCTTACCGATGAGGCAGGGTTGGTAGTTGCTGTGGCGGTCATGCTGCAAACTCAGGAGGCTTAGTGGGACATGCGCGTGATGGTATTCGATATTGAAACCGTGCCCGATATTGATTTCGGTCGTCGCCAGCTCGGTCTTGAATCCTCATTGACAGACAAAGACGTTGCCAAAGCCATGGCCTTCAAGCGATTGCAGGAAGCCGAAACAGAGTTCTTGCCTTTGTATCAACAGCGCGTGATTGCGATTTCCATCGTGCTGCGGCGCGCTGATCAGCTCAAGGTTTGGAGTTTGGGTGACGAGGGCAGCGATGAAGCAGAACTGATCAGCCGCTTCTTCAATGGTATCGATCAATATCAGCCTGACTTGGTATCTTGGAACGGCGGCGGATTCGATTTGCCGGTGTTGCACTATAGAGCCCTACGGCATGGTGTACAGGCGCCGACCTACTGGGAAATTGGTGAAGATGATCGTTCCTTTCGCTACAACAATTACCTCAGCCGTTTTCATTGGCGCCATTTAGATCTGATGGATGTACTCTCCGGCTTTCAGCCGCGGGCCCGTGCGGGTTTAGATGATATTGCCGGCCTGTTGGGCTATCCGGGCAAGATGGGTATGGGTGGTGACCAAGTCTGGCCGAGCTTCATGGCCGGGGATATTCGCGGTATTCGCAACTATTGCGAAACAGATGTTCTCAATACCTATCTGGTGTATTTGCGCTTTGAGCATATGCGTGGGTGTTTGGATGACGCCAATTTGGCGGAGGAGCTGAACCGCGTTCGTCACTTACTTGCCGAAAGCGACGAGGCGCATCTGCAGGCGTATTTATCAGCTTGGCCGGCGTCTGAAATCTAGCTTTCAATATGCGCAATCCCGCAGTTCCTGAAACGGCGCATATTGCCGATACTTTGCCCGATGGTCGCGGTGTGGCTCACACTGATGAAAAGACCGTATTTATTCCCGGAGCACTCACCGGAGAGAAGGTGGTTTTTCTCCGCCGCCGGCGGCGGCGTCGGTTCGATGAGGGCGAACTCATCGAGGTATTGCAGCCTTCGCCCCAGCGCGTTGAGGCACGTTGCGAGGTATTTGGCCGCTGCGGCGCGTGTTCCCTGCAACACCTCTCGGCAGAGCAGCAGCTAGCGCTAAAGCAAGCTGTGTTATTGGATAATCTTGACCGAATCGGCGGCTTGGTGCCGGCTAGGATTCTCGAAGCGCTCAGGGGGCCGGCCTGGGGCTATCGTCGCAAAGCCCGTTTGGCTGTGAAAGATGTGATTCGGAAGGGTCGCGTTTTAGTGGGCTTTCGAGAACAGGGGAAGCCTTATGTGACCGACATGCAGCGCTGTGAAACCTTGCATCCGGACATCGGCGAAAATTTGGCCGAATTGGCGAGCTTGATCTCTGAATTGACGATTCGGGGACGCTTGCCGCAAATTGAAGTGGCCGTGGGCGATGATGCGACGGTACTGGTAATGCGTGTGCTAGATTCACCCACACCGGAAGACTTGGACAAGCTTGCCGAATATTCGCGTCGCACGGGTTTTCATTTGCTCTTGCAACCCGGAGGTCCGGAATCGATTCAGCCATTGCCTAATTTCAATACGAATTTTGATTTGGCTTATGGATTGCCGGAGTTCGATCTGGATATCCATTTCGGGCCGACCGACTTTATTCAGGTTAACAAAGTACTGAACGAGCGGATGGTGGATCAGGTTTTGAGGCTCTTGGCGGTAGACTCGACATCCAGGGTTTTGGATTTGTTTTGCGGTCTGGGCAATTTCACCTTGCCCATTGCTAGGCGGGCAGACTATGTCTTGGGAGTTGAAGGCAGTGCTGTGATGGTTCGAAGTGCGCAAGCGAATGCAGCGCGGGCAAATCTTAAGAACGTTGAATTTCGCGCCCTTGATCTTGCGCTTAGCGATAGTTTGTCTGGGGTTGCGGAACTTGACTTTGACGCGGTACTGCTGGATCCGCCGCGAGCCGGTGCGGAAGAGATTCTCGCTGATTTGGGTAATATTTCACCGCCGCGAATTGTCTATGTTTCCTGCCATCCAGCGACGCTGGCAAGAGATGCCAGTCGTTTGGTTAGCGATTTCGGATACCGATTGGAGGCGGCGGGGATTATGGATATGTTTCCCCAGACTAGTCATGTCGAATCAGTGGCGTTGTTGACTCGAGAATGCCTGGACTAAGAAAAAGCTCAGCCGCCGACTTACGCATTGCTGTGAGCTTAACGCAGCAGTTAATGTGGCTGTTGGAAGGCGACCGGCGAGTGCGTGAGTATCAGGTATCTACTTCGCGCTACGGCCCCGGAGAGCAGAGTGGCAGTCAATGTACGCCGCGCGGCCGCCATATCATTCGCGCCTGTATCGGCGCCGGCGCGCCACCAGGCGCAGTGTTTGTGGGCAGAAGGCCAACGGGGGAAATCTATTCCGCCGAGCTTGGCCGGCAGTTTCCTCAGCGCGACTGGATCTTATCGCGCATATTGTGGCTAAGTGGTTGTGAACCGGCGGTCAATCGCTTAGGCAAAGTAGATAGCATGCGTCGCTTTATCTATATTCATGGAACACCAGATTCAGAACCCATGGCGGTGCCTTTTTCCCATGGTTGTATTCGCATGCGCAACTCGGATGTGATCGATTTGCATGCGCGCGTGAGTGCTGGTATCAGCGTTGATATCTTGGCTAACGGATTCTAGCGGTCAATGACTCTCGGACCATTAATGATCGATGTGGCCGGCTTGGAACTAAGCCATGAGGAACGCGAGCGGCTGTGTTCTCCCTTGGTAGGCGGGGTCGTCTTATTTACGCGCAACTTTGCTGATGCTGCTCAACTGCGTGCCTTAGTTCGGGATATTCATGACCTGCGCCAGCCAAGTCTGCTAGTTGCCGTAGACCAGGAAGGCGGCAGGGTTCAGCGCTTCCAGGACGGTTTAACGCGCCTGCCGCCGGCCCGTTGGCTAGGCCACCAATACGATTTGGATGCCCGGCAGGGGCGCAAGCTGGCAAGACTCTGTGGTTGGATCATGGCCGCGGAAATGTTGGATCTGGGCGTTGATCTCAGCTTTGCTCCGGTGGTTGATCTTGATTGGGGTGTTAGCGAAATTATCGGTGATCGGGCAATGCATCGTGATCCTGATTGTGTGCTTGCACTAGCCGATGCCTATATTTCCGGCATGCAAGCTGCCGGTATGGTGGCAGTCGCGAAGCACTTCCCCGGCCATGGGGCCGTGGTTCCGGATTCGCACTTGGAGTTGCCACAAGACCCGCGTGAGCTCGCCGATATGGAAGAAGATTTGCGTCCTTATCATCGCTTGGTAGAACGAGGTTTGGCTGCGGTCATGGTGGCGCATGTGGTGTATCCGAACGTGAATCGCGATATTGCCAGTCTGTCCTCGTATTGGTTACAAGACTATTTGCGCGGGTATTTGAATTTCGGCGGCGCGATTTTTTCCGATGACTTGAACATGGCCGGTGTCGCCGGCGTCGGCGATATGTCGGCGCGGGTGGATGCTGCCTTGTCGGCCGGCGCGGATATGGCCTTGATTTGCAATAATCCGCAAGCGGCTGCAGCGGTCATTGAAGGCGGCGTCCATGATAGCGGGCCAGCGAGTCATGGTCGCTTGGCAGCCTTGCGTCCTAGGCTGGCGACACAAGCAGCAGCGCCGCTACGGGCGAGAGATGATTGGCAGGATGCCCAGGCCAAGCTGGGCGAAGCGATGGCGCGACCCAGCTTGACTCTCGATGGGTGACGCAAAGGCCAATCTTGGGTTCCTGCCTGAGCAGGCAGAAGAGCTTTTGAGTGCCGAGACAGTAAATGCGGCCTATGACCGATTGGCTGCGCAACTGCAGTCAATCGTCGCCGACAAGGACTGCGTCTTATTGGCCGTTATGGTCGGAGGCATGCTCCCAGCAGCTCAGCTGGCTCGGCGTCTACGTGGCAGTTTGCGTTTGGACTACTGCCATTTGACCCGTTACCGGGGTACGCAAATCGGCGGCGAGCCGAATTGGGTCCAGCGTCCCTCAAGGTTTTTGGATGGGCAAACCGTTATCGTGGTTGATGATATTTACGATGAAGGCATCACCATGAATCACGTCGTTGCTGAATGCAGGGCGGTCGGGGCGCGAGACGTGATCAGCGTATGCCTGGTTCTTAAGCAAAATGAGCGTGCGCAGGGCCGGCCGAATCTATTTGGTTTGGAGGTGCCTGATCGTTACGTCTTCGGTGCCGGCATGGACCTCAATCATCAATGGCGGCACTTGCCGGGTATTTACGCGTTGTTGGAGGAATCCTAGTGCTGCGATTGGCCTTGATGGCAGGCACAGCTGCGCCGGCTCTCTTACCGTCAACCCGCGTACATCGAGAAGAGTTGGAGACGCCGTACGGAAGGCCATCGGCGCGACTTTGTTCTTGGTCTGCCGGTCAGGCCGAAGTCTTTTTCATGGCTCGCCACGGCGAGGCTGGGGGGATCCCGCCGCATCGGGTCAACTATCGGGCCAATATCTGGGCCTTAGCGCAACAGAATCCGGATTTTATTCTCAGTATTAACGCCGTGGGCGGTATTCACAGTTCGGCAGTGCCGGGACGCATTGTCTTGCCGAACCAGATCATCGACTATAGCTGGGGCCGTGAACAGACTTATGTCGAAACTTCCGACGATCCGGTCCGGCATGTAGATTTCAGTCAACCAATATCTTCAGAAATTCACGCGCGCATCGCAGCGGCCGCCGGCGAAAAGGCTTTGGACCCCATGCTAGAGGCCACCTACGGGGTAACCCAGGGTCCCAGGCTAGAAACGGCAGCAGAAATTGATCGTCTGGAACGCGATGGATGCGATATTGTGGGTATGACGGCGATGCCGGAAGCTGCCTTGGCACGCGAGCTCGACCTGCCTTTTGTCATCTGCGCCTTGGTGGTGAACTATGCGGCCGGTCGTGGACCTGGAGAGCAGGATATCCATACCGAAATCGAACGGCATTTACAGCAATGCACAAACGCCGCCGCTGTCCTCATTCAGGCCCTGGTCACAGAGGCCTAGTTCTCCAGGTCGTGACGGGCCAAGCCGGTGAACGCCATCACAGACGCCGTTCTATGCCTCGATATATAGTGGCTGATGCCTGGTTCTCGGAAACTGCGGATCCCCGATTACTTGCCAAAAAGCCTGTCTTTCCTACTTATATTTTACTTAATAAAGTACTGTTTAGTTAATGATTAAACTAACAAAACGTATATTGCAGCAAGCTTTAGATCACAGCGCGACGGGCACCGTGATCGTGGATTCAGCCGGCCGGCGCATCGTCTATGCCAATGACGCCATGGAGCGTCTCCTGGGTTGGACGCCGGACGCTCTCGTGGGCAAGACATTGGACAATCTCATGGTGGCCGGAGATCCGCTACCGATAGGCGCGAAAGTTGCACCGCCGGATACACTTATCTATCAGCAATGGCGCTGCGCCCACGGACCCAACTGCGAATTGCAGTGGCAAGCTTCGGCACTTACCGATGCGGATGACCGGCCTGCCTTTTGGCTGCTGACTGTGTTGCCGGATCAGCTGTCGGACAGCTTGAGCACCTATGATGAAACACGCAGTCGCATTACCCAAACTGACGCGGCCACCGGCTTGCCAACGCGTAAGGTTTTTGAGGAAATGTTGATGCGTGATTGGGCCGTGGCGCGGCGTGTGCGCCGGCGGGTGAGCATTATGGTTTTTCGCGTGGATGCCTTTGACGGCTATCAAAAAGTATTTGGTCGTCATGCCGGTGATTCTTGCCTGCGGAAAATTGCCCACGCGATTCACGGCTCGATACGTCGTGAATCAGATTTTGCCGCCAGATTTGCCGCCGACCAATTCGCCGTATTGACGGCGGGGTCCGATGAAAAGCAGCTGCTAGAATTTGCCAAGAATATTGCTGAAAAAGTCCGGCTTCTAGCAATTCATCATCCGCGCTCTCCGGTAGACCGTTTCGCGACAGTTTCCTACGCCGTGGCGGCGCAGACGCCACAATTGCGCGCCAGCTATGAAATGCTTATTAATACAGCGCTGGAAGACTTAGGAGAGCCGGTCGAAGCCTTAGCAACTTGCGTGGAGCGACGCGATACCGCTTAGTTCTCTTCCAGGCGTCGCACGCTCGCGATGACGCCAAACTCTGGATTGTCGAAATACTGCAGCAGCTGGCCGCGTATCCGCCGTGATTCTCGAATTTTGGTCATTCCCGCTGGGCTTGGATTGAACTCCGCGTTGCTTGCCGCCTTAGCCAGGTCGAGGTCTAGGTCAAGATGCAAGAACCGTTCTTTATAAAGGGTTAGGCTACCCGACAAGCCAAGACTGCGTGCGCGCGGGCCGCGTAACCAGAATGGACTCGCCTCATCGCGACTCCGCGCTATTTGCGTCCAGCCAAGATGAAGCAGGATCGAATAGGCATTTACACGCTGTAATCGTTCCTTGGTCGCCTGTAGCTCTAGCTCCGCGGCGGGCAAGGGGCTAAGCGGCGTAGAGCCGCGACGACCTGTTCGCACTGGCTGAGAATTTCCATCTGCCAAACTGTCGAGCCTGACCGCGCCGGCTTCGATTTCGCGGGTGGTGCGAGTCTGATCATTGTGGCGAAAAACAATGATTTCCACCGCGTAGCGTTTGTCACTATCGTCCTTAGCCAGAGCGGATGGGTTTGGTAAAGCAAGACCAAGTACCGCGCCGCTAATCAGCAACCAAGAACTCAGGCTGTGTTTTGCTGCACTGGGTTTTTGTTCAGACATGCCAGCAGTTCCTCGATGCAGGCGAAACGCGCTTCATCGGATTCCAAGTCCGCAGTGATCCGGAGTCCTTGTTGAGCGTCGAGTTTATAGCGATCACCCTGAGATTCTAACAGTCCGACCAAGATCGTGGGTTCCACCGACGTATTTGCGCTGAATTCGACCCGGCCACCCGTGGTCCCAAGTTCTATGCGTTTGAGTCCCATGGCTTGGGTTTGTAGCCGCAATTTCGCGATGCGAAAGAAATTCTGCGTGGCACTTGGAATTGGTCCGAAACGATCTACAAGTTCTAGCTGCAGTTGGCGGAGGGCATCCTCGTTCGCGGCGCTGGCAATCTTCTTGTAGTGGACCAGTCGTAGGTGGACATCAGGCATATAGTCCTCCGGAATCAATGCCGGAAGATGGAGATTTATATCCGCGGCCAGTCCCAGTGGAGTTTCGGAATCCGGCTCCTGTCCGTCGCGCAGCGAGTCGATGGTGCGAGATAGAATGTCATTGTATAGATTAAAGCCGATTTCTTGAATCTGACCGCTTTGTTCCTCGCCGAGTAATTCTCCCGCGCCGCGGATTTCCAAATCATGGGTGGCTAAAACGAATCCCGCACCCAAATCTTCCAGGGATTCGATGGCATCGAGGCGTTTTACCGCGTCGGCGGTCAATGCGTCACGTGGAGGCGCCAGCAGATAGGCAAAGGCTTGGTGATGCGAGCGGCCGACTCTGCCGCGCAATTGATGTAGCTGTGCAAGGCCGAATTTATGTGCGTGGTTGATGACTATTGTATTGGCAGTTGGCACATCAAGGCCGCTTTCTATGATGGCGGTGCAGACCAAAATATGAAACCGCCGATGGTAAAAATCGAGCATGATGCGTTCAAGTTCGCGCTCGTGCATTTGACCATGAGCGACTTCAATTTTGGCTTCGGGCAACAATTCGCTAACTTGGGCAGCAACTCGCTCAATGTCTTCGATTCGGTTGTGAACAAAATACACTTGTCCGCCGCGTTTTAGCTCGCGCTGGCAAGCCTCGCTGATAATGTGATTCTGCCAGCTGATAACAAAAGTCTTGATGGAGAGACGGGATTCAGGGGGTGTGGCAATCAATGACATTTCGCGGAGCCCGCCAAGTGCCAAATTCAGGGTGCGAGGAATCGGCGTGGCCGTAAGGGTCAAAATATCTACATTGGTTCGCAAGGCTTTGAGTTTTTCTTTATGGCGAACACCAAATCTATGCTCTTCGTCGATAATCGTCAGCCCGAGGTCCTTAAACTCAACACCAGTTTGTAGTAGTCGATGTGTGCCGATAACGATGTCGACAGTGCCATCAGCCAAGCCGGCAATCACCTCGCGACTTTCCTTGGCATTGCGAAACCGGCTAAGTTGCTCCACGCGCACCGGCCAATCGGCAAAGCGGTCGGCGAAATTTTGGTAGTGCTGTTGGGCGAGGAGTGTGGTCGGTACTAAAATGGCGACTTGCCGTCCATCGGTAACGGCGACAAAGGCGGCGCGCAGAGCCACTTCCGTCTTGCCGAAACCCACGTCACCGCAGACCAGACGATCCATGGGCTGGCTCGTGCTGAGGTCGCCAATTACTGCGGCGATTGCTTGCTCCTGATCATCGGTAGGCGTGAAAGGGAAACCGGATGCAAAAGCCAAGTAGTCATGTGGATCGAAACTGACCGCTTTGCCCTGCCGCGCAGCGCGCCGTGCATATAGGTCTAGTAGTTCCGCCGCCACATCCCGAATTTTGGCTGCCGCCCGGCGTTTTGCGCGTGCCCATTGGTCAGTGCCCAGGCGATGGAGTGGTGCGTGTTCCGGTGCTGAGCCGGTATAGCGCGAAATGAGCTGTAGTGATGTGACCGGGACATGCAAGCGATCACCACCCGCGTACTCTAGGGTTACGAACTCAGTCAGTGCGTGGTCAATGTCCAAGTTGGTCAGGCCAACGTATCGGCCCACGCCGTGATCAAGATGTACAACCGGTGCGTCGGCCCGCAAATCTGTCAAATCATTGATCAGGCTCTCTGGGTCCTGAACGCGCCGTCGCCTTCGCCGGGTTCTCGTTTGTTCGCCGAATAGTTCGGCATCCGTGAGCAACGCGAAGCTTTGGTCGGTGAGGACGAATCCTCGGTCTACGGGCGCGACGGTGATGGCCGTTGCGTCTTTATGGGCGAGACAGTCCGCCCAGCCGTCGCAAGTCGCTGGAGAGATTTCAGCATCACGCAATAGCTCCAGCATAAGTTCACGGCGGCCCGGCGATTCAGCAGTCAACAACAACCCGCCCGGATGTTCGGCGACGAACGAGCGTAAGGCCTGCGTTGGGTCTTCGGCGCGCCGATTTATGAGTAAGCTGGGCGCGGGACCAAAGGGTAGGTTGACCTGCGTTTCTGTCAACAATTCGTCCGGAATCTTGTGTTGTTCGAGTATGAGTCGTGGGTGGCGGTCTAGGGCACGGCGATGTTCGTCCTCGCTGACGAACAATTCTTCTGGGCTCAGCACCGGGCGCTCTTGATCATGTCGCGCTTGTTCATAGCGTTCCATGATTTGCTCCCAAGCCGCGGATAAGCTGTCGCTCGGTGTGCCGCTTGTGATGACTAATGCCTTGTCGGGTAAATAATCCCAGAGGCTCGTGGTTGCGCCGAAAAATAAGGGTAGGTAAGCCTCGATGCCGGGAGGGAGCCTGCCTTCGCTGACCTCACGATAAATCAACGAGCGCGTGGGATCACCGGTAAAACGCGCGCGAAAAGCCTGCCGAAACGCGCTGATTGCTTGTGCATCGCAAGGTAGTTCGCGTGCGGGTAAGGTCCTGAGTTCAAGAATCCGATTGCTGCTGATTTGTGTATCAGGGTCAAATTCCCTGAGGGATTCGACGGAGTCATCGAAAAAATCAACGCGTACCGGACATCGGTGGCCGGTCGGGAAAAAATCGATCAAGGATCCCCGCACGGCGTATTCACCGTGTAAGGCTACCTGAGGTACACGGACATAACCGGAGTCCTCGAGGCTGCGTCGAAATTGGGCCGGTTCAATTCTTTGATTGACACTCAGGCGAAAGCTACGCTCGCGTAAATAGGTAGCCGGCGGTAGCCGCGGTAGCAAGCTCGGCCAAGCGGCGATTACCGTCGTGGGCGCTGTCGCATTGTCTAGCGATTCCAGCAGCCTTAGGCGTTGGGAAACGAGATCCTGGTGTGGACTGAAACTGTCATAGGGAAGGACTTCAGCATCGGGGAACAGCCGAACGGGAGCCTGCCCGTTGGTGAAATACTCAATCTGTGGCGCAAGGGACTCGGCCTCATCGACGGTTGCGGTGAGAATTAGGCTTGTTGCCTGCCGCAGGGTAATGATCTCGGCAATGGCCAATGCGGCAGCGGAACCTCGCAGCTGGCCCCAGGTAAATACATCCTTGGCCGATGCGGGCAGCTTAGTATCGCCTGACTCCAGAATCAGTCTGCCGTTCGCCACTAAATGCCCTTAGGAAGAAATGGCGAGCAAAGCAGAGGGCAGAACATAGGCGCACATCAATGAAATTCGCCCGCGGCTGCGGGCGATTGCGCGCAGTATCTTACAGCTTGCGGGGCAGCGGCTGAACCCCGGCAGACTTAGTTTAGGCGAACGGCATGTATAACGTGCTGATACTCAAAGAACACCGCGAAGCCGTCGTAGTCCCAACGTGTGATAGGTGGATCACCGACTGCCGCACGGCGCATACGGGGCTCGCCCCATTTGGCGGATACCGCGCTCATGCTCAATCCGCTGCGCGGTCTGAGATTCTGGCTGCTTTGGGCTGCCTGCAGACCCTCAATAATCAGCGTATCCGCGCCTGCCATCGGGCTTGCCGCCACCGTCAGGACAGCAACTAATAGACTCAATACCTTGCGTAACATTTCCACGCCCCAAGCTATAATTAGCCGAATATAGCACTGCCCGAGCCCTCTAAAAACGGTCTATGTCATAGAAACGGCGCAGGAATTCGGGTAGGCCTTCCCTAAGCCGTTGTCCCGCGGAGTATTGTGTGGAATTCGAGGCGCCCCTGATCGCGGCAAAGTTGCTCCGTCGCTACAAACGGTTTCTGGCCGATGTGGAACTCCCGGATGGCGAGCGAACCACCGCGCATTGCCCTAATACGGGGTCCATGCTGGGTTGCTGTGAGCCGGGCGCGCGAGTTTGGCTTAGTCGATCAGCGAATGCGCGTCGCAAATACCCATTGACCTGGGAGCTGGTAGAAACCGAAGGCGCGACGCTGGTTGGCATTAACACGCAACGGACTAACCACTTGGTCAAAGAGGCCTTAGAGTCCGGCCTTATCGAGCCCTTGGCAGGCTACTCAAGCCTGCGCGCCGAAGTTCCGCTGCCCGACGGCCAGGGACGCGTGGATTTTGTGTTAGAGGCTCCGCAAAGCCGCTATTTTCTTGAAGTCAAGAATGTTACGGCTGCGGTTACAGCCAGGCATGCACTATTTCCTGATGCAGTCAGCACACGGGCGAGTCGCCACGTCAGAGCGCTGGCGAGGCAGCGCCAGGCCGGGCAGGGAGCCGGCCTGGTATTTTGCGTACAGCGATCTGACGTAGACTGCGTGAGTCCGGCCGATGAGATCGATCCCGTATATGGGCAACAACTGCGCGCAGCGGTGGCGGCAGGCGTCGATGTGTGGGCCTATCGTGCGACTGTTAGTTGCGAGGAAATACGTTTGATAGATTCAATACCCGTAGAGCTATGAAATTGCTTTGCAAAGATCGCCCCTGATGTTGCGACCCGTTGAGACCTTTGTCGCCCTGCGATTTCTCCGCGAACATCGTGACAATCACTTTGTTTCTTTTGTCACCGTGGCCTCCGTCATCGGTGTTGGTCTAGGCGTGGCCGCGCTGATCGTTGTGTTATCAGTCATGAACGGATTCGAAAACGAATTGCGCGAGCGGCTGTTGAGTATGGCTGGCCACGCAAGCATTGAGACGGATACGGTTCTTGGCGATGAGTGGCGGGCCGTGCAGGCTGATCTCATCGAATTTCCGGGCGTGGCCGGGGCGGCTCCTTACCTCGAACTGGAAGCGATGTTGTCCAGTGGTGGAACTTTGGCGGGGGCGGTCATCTCAGGCGTGGACCCATATCTAGAAGACAGCGTTTCGGGTGTTGGCCAGCATATGCGTGAAGGCGAACTGACCGCGCTGCTTCCCGGACAGCGTGGTGTCGTTCTAGGCCGCGCTTTGGCGCTGCGTTTGGGTGTAGCGGCAGGTGATTCCATCACGGCCTTGGTGCCGCGTAAGCGAGCTGGCGCGTCATTGCGCACGGGCTTACGTGAGTTTCATGTGGTGGGCGTGTTCGAACTTGGTCTGCGTGACCACGACAACGTGCGCGCCCTAGTACACTTGAATGACGCGATTGCCTTAACGGGTGATGCGCCGGGGTTAGCAGGTTTGCGTTTGCGCGTCGATAACGTTTTCAAGGCGCCTGAGATAGCGCGGGATTGGGCATCTTCGACGAGTCTGCTACTTAATCCCAAAGTGCGTGACTGGACGCAGGATAACGCAAGTTACTTTCGTGCCGTGCGCATAGAAAAATTGATGATGACTTTGTTGTTATCACTGATCGTTGCCGTGGCGGCTTTTAATATCGTTGCGACTTTGGTCATGGTGGTAACAGACAAGCGTTCCGGAATCGCCATTTTGCGCACCTTGGGATATTCCCGGCGCAGTGTGATGATCATATTCGGGCTGCAGGGCTTAATTCTGGGTTGGATGGGCGTCATTATTGGTGTCTTCTTGGGGGTTATGGTCGCCCTAAATATTCAGAGCATCGCACCGTTCCTAGAACGGGTATTCGGCTTCGAGTTTATGCCGGCCGATGTCTACTACGTCGTTGAGTTGCCGGCTGACCTGCAAATCAGTGACGTAAGCTGGGTGGCGTTTATTGCCTTGGTATTAACCGGTTTAGCGACTTTGTATCCAGCGATACGAGCGGCGGGCGTCGCGCCGGCGGAGGTACTTCGGTATGAATAAACCGGGGCGAGTTTGTCAGTTTTATGCTTAGTCAACCAGTCGAAATGGGTATTGGCATTCGCTACCTGCGATCTCGCAATCGCAATCGTTTTATATCCTTCATCTCTTTGATATCCATGTTCGGCATTGCGGTGGCTGTGGCGGTGCTCATCGTTGTGCTTTCGGTGATGAATGGTTTCGAATTCGAGGTGCGCCAGCGAATCTTGCAAGTCGTGTCCCACGCGGCGATTACCGGCTGGGATGGTCGCTTGATGAATTGGCGACGGGCCGCCGGCGCAGCGCAAGCCGATCCACAGACGGAGGCGGTGGCTCGTTTTGTCAGCGGACAGGGCATGCTGGTTGGCGAGAGTGGCGTTCACGGGGTGGAGTTTCGTGGCATTGACCCTGCCGCGGAGGCAAAAGTTTCGGACTTGCCGCAGCTCATGCAAATTGGAACCGCGGATGCCTTGCAATCGGGGAGCTATCGGGTGGTCATCGGCCGGGCTTTGGCGGAGTTGCTGAAGGTTGATGTTGGTGACCGGGTGATCCTAATGGTTGCAGAAGGGGTTACGACTCCCGCGGGACTAGCGCCGCGGATGCGGCGTTTTGAAATCAGTGGCATTTTTTATGCGGGCATGTACGAATTTGACCGCGGGCTCATCTATATCCACATCGATGATGCCGCGCGTCTGCTTCGCCTGGGTGATGCCGTGAGCGGCGTGCGTATCGCCATGCAAGACCCAATGCAGGCCCCAATGGCCGTGCGTGATATCGCGCGTAGTCTTGGTGAGGACGTTTACATCACGGACTGGACCCGTCAGCATGCCAACTTCTTTCGTTCGATCCAGCTGACCAAGTCCATCATTTTCATCATCCTGTTGATGGTTGTCGGCGTCGCGGCCTTCAACATTGTTTCGACATTGGTCATGGTGGTGCGTGAGAAACGTGGTGATATTGCAATCTTGCGCACACTGGGCGCAGCGCCCCGGACAATTCTTGCTGTATTCATGACCCAGGGTTCACTGGTCGGAGTCATCGGTACCTTGCTCGGCGTAGTCGGGGGTGTACTGCTGGCTGCCAACATGGATGTCATCGTGGGGTTTATTGAACGCTTGTTTAGCATGAAATTTCTCGCTCCAGATGTTTATTTCATCAGTGATTTTCCGAGTCGCATCGAGCCAGCTGAGGTGGTTCGGGTGGCGGGCATCGCTGTTCTACTGGCGCTACTGTCGACGCTCTATCCGGCTTGGCGTGCAGCACGGACGCCGCCGGCCAGTGCTTTGCGCCATGAGTAGAATTCGCAGCCCGGCAATAGTTCGAGGTTCAATCCATTGATGCAATCAAGAGACAAAACCAGCCTACCGCTGGCTTGCTCGGACTTACAGAAGCATTTTTCCGAAGGCCCGACTGAGCTGGAAGTGTTGAAAGGGGTTGATCTTGCCGTTAGTGCTGGCGAATCCATCGCCATTGTCGGCGCATCTGGCTGCGGCAAGACCACCCTGTTGCAGCTCCTGGGTGGCTTAGATCGACCATCTTCGGGGACAGTGACTGTTTTTGGAGAGAATCTTGCCGGCTTGGATGAAACCGAGCGTGGCCGTGTGCGTAATCAAACCCTAGGCTTTGTTTATCAGTTTCACCACCTGTTGCCCGAGTTCACGGCCTTGGAAAATGTCGCAATGCCTTTGCTTCTGCGTCGCAACCCGTTGTCGGACATTCGCGATCAGGCGGCTGATTTGCTCGATCGTGTGGGTTTGGCCAATCGGCTTGAGCATAAGCCCGGCGAGCTGTCAGGCGGGGAGCGGCAGAGGGTTGCAGTCGCGAGGGCGTTAGTCACTAACCCGGCAGTCGTATTGGCCGATGAGCCCACCGGTAATTTGGATCCGCAAGCCGGAGAAACAGTTCTAGAAATTATGTTGCAATTGAAAACTGAATCCAGCGCTAGCTTGGTATTGGTGACTCATGATGCCGCCATCGCGAGGCGGATGGGTCGCGTGTTGACTTTGCTTGATGGTCGTTTAGAGGACGTGTCTGCAGACTATCGAGCCTAGAATTACTTTCGCCCCGGTGGCTTTAGCGCGCGGCGCCGATAACGCTGGATTACGATTAGACGCCATATCCCACTGATTACGAGGTAGAAAAGGGCCGAGGTGAGCGTGGCCGTGATGATGGCGCCCAGTAGGAGAGGTTGCCAGGTGTTTTGTAATCCTTCGGCTAACCACTCCCAAGATAACTCGATGGCAAAGGGCTCAAGGGGCCGATTGAGGATCATCGATCCAAGCCGATATTCGAAATAGAAAATGGGCAGCATGGTGAGTGGGTTACTCAACCAAACAGCCACTGCCGCGATGGCCACATTCGCGCGCCAAACAAAGGCGGTTAATGGTGCAATCAAGCTCTGACCCGGCAGCGGCAAAAGGGCGACGAATAGGCCAATGGCGGTCGCCGCCGCGACACTTCTGCGGCTAACAGAAAAGAATACTGGATGGGCCAGGGCGTTCTGGAAGGGTTTCAGGAGCCCCGAGTCGCTCTGTTTCTTGAAATATCCACTAGAAAGCTTTCTGAAAAATTTTCGCGGCATGTCCTATGTTCAGTCGTGGCTGGCGGGCGTGAGTATGAGTTCCCTGAGTGATTATCCCTATTCCCGGGCCCCCGCAAAATGATTTTTATTCCATTTTGCAGCCTTGTTCTCTTATGCCTGTTAATAATGCTGCCAGGCACTGGCCCAGATTGGCTATCGGTCGAAGTTGCTCTCGGCGCCATGCTCGGTCTGCGCTTACTGGGTGCCCGGCGGCTAGTACTGGTGACCTTGCCGTTGGTTGTTGCCCTGGCCCAGATTGATTCAAGGCTTGGGGACAGGCTGCCGGGCGATTTGGCTGGCCAGGATGTGCTTGTATCGGCGGTAGTCTGTGAGTTTCCTAGCCGGCGCGGCCGCGTTACGCGCTTCCGAGTGCAGACCGTTCAAGCCCGGGGCCAGCCTGCGCTGCCGGCGCGCCTTGAAGTTGCCTGGTATGACGCCTCTGTGGATCCCAAAGCCGGTGAATATTGGCGCTTGCTGTTGCGCCTGCGCGAGATTCGGGGCTTGCAAGTGCCGGGAGCCAGGGATCGGGAACAAGCGCTGATACTGGCGAACGTTGGCGCCACGGCTTACGTTCGATCCTCGACTTTGAATAAACGTCTTGGCAAACGCGTTTGGCCCTGCCCCAGTGCTAGCGCGCGAAATTTTGTCGCGGCGGGTATTCAGCGTGAACTCGGTGATCAACGCGCTACTGGGTTCATTAAATCCCTCGCGGTAGCAGCCCGTTCGGATCTCGGGGTGCAAGATTGGACTTTACTCAGAAAAACGGGCACGACACATCTGATGGCAATCTCAGGCCTGCACATCGGCCTGGTTGGCGCGTTTGGCTTGTGCTTGGGGCGAATTTTGCTTTGGCCCGCCGCAGTATTGGGCTTGCGCGTTGTCCCGACGAATCTCGCTGGAGCCTTGGCTTTGCTATTCGCCACGGGCTACAGCGCGCTGGCGGGGTTTGCCTTGCCAACTTTGCGGGCGCTCATCATGATTGCGCTAGCGGTCATCTTTATTGCGCTGCGCCGCGGGCTCAATCCTTGGCAGTTTCTGGCCGCCGCCGCCCTGCTTATTTTCTTGGGTGATCCATTAGCGATATTTGCCGCTGGTTTTTGGTTATCGTTTTTTGCCGTTGCTATTTTGCTGATGCCGCTCATGGCGCCCAATGCTAGCGGTTCCGAGCAGGGGCGGGGTTGGTTTCGCCGTGGCTGGCTGGCGCAGTTGAGAATTAGCCTGGCAATGGCGCCCGCGACCTTGTTGTTGTTCGGCGAAGTTTCCCTCATTGGTCCCGTGGCGAACATGCTGGCGATTCCGGTCTGTGCCTTTGTGGTAGTGCCCATGACCTTGCTGGGCGGTCTTCTGCAAATTGTCGATGCGGGCCGCGCGCCGCTGGCGCTGGCTGCTTGGTCCATGGAAGGACTGATTCACTTGCTAGAGAGTTTGAGCGGATGGAGTGGCTCAAGCTGGCAGCCCATGACGAGGCATTGGCTGGCCTTGATTCTGGCGGGCTTGTCCGGCCTGGCGCTAATTTGGCCGCGGCCGCGTTTATCGTGGTGTGCGCCGCTTATATTCGCATGGCCTAGCTTGATCGGAATGTCGCCGGACCCGACAACTTCGCGGCTGCGTGTCATAGTCACCGATGTGGGGCAGGGTTTGGCTGTCCTGGTGCAAACCAAGCGGCATAACTTGGTGTATGACACGGGGCCAGCCTATCAAAGTGGCGGCGATGCAGCCGGTTTCGTGTTACTGCCGCTATTGCGCCGCTTTGGTGTCGACCGCTTGCACCGTATCATCGTCTCCCATGACGACTCTGACCATGCCGGTGGCCTGACCACGCTACTAGACCGCTATCCAGGGGCTGTAGTGTATTCGCCAAAGGAATTGTCCGGGCAAGCGCCATCCGAACCCTGTCTGGCGGGCCAGTCGTGGTCTTGGGACGGCGTGCAGTTCGCAATCCTGCATCCTGGGCCGCGTCACCGCTTGCCGGGAATTTCTGACAATGATCAGTCTTGTGTGTTGCTGATTACCGCCGGTGACACGAAAGTTTTGCTGCCGGGTGATATTGGCCGCCGCGCGGAACGCAGTCTCTTGAGGAGGCTGCCAGCCGGCGTCTTTGACTTGTTGATAGCACCCCACCATGGGAGCAACACCTCCTCCGGACCGCGGCTCGTGGCGGCGACTACACCCCGCTATGTGGCCTTTGCCACCGGCTATGCGAATCGTTGGGGATTTCCCCGCGCGGACGTGCAGCGGCGCTGGCAAGACACCGGTGCTTGCCTGTTGAGCACCGCGGAGCATGGTAGCTTGATATTCGTCCTCCAATTAGAAAATACCTTGGCTTTGAGGTCGGCCAGCCGTATTGATGGACGGCATTTTTGGACCGCGGGACCCGTGCCAAGAGCCTGCCGCTTGCTATCCACGCCTGTAAAATAGTCGGGGTCGCGGTTATAGTCCGCGATGTTGGCAAAGGCAGCAATCCCCAATGTTGGAAATTGTAGCGTCCGGCGGCCTGCTCATGTGGCCCATCATTCTCTGCTCGGTGATTGCCTTCGCGATTACCGTGGAGCGTCTTTGGACCTTGCAGCACAGCCGCGTTGTGCCGCGCAATCTGACGCGCCAAGTTTGGGAATGGGTTAACAAAGGCCAGCTTACAGCGAAGCATATACAGTCTTTGCACGAGGGCTCGCCCCTCGGCGAGATTTTAGCGGCGGCGCTAGCAAACCGTGACAGTGATCGAGATGCCATGAAAGAAAGCATTGAAGACACGGGCCGACACGTCGTTCACGAACTAGAACGTTATCTCAACTCCCTGGGGACGATTGCCGCGATTACGCCCTTGATGGGCTTATTGGGTACTGTTATCGGCATGGTCAAGGTTTTTGCCGCCATTACGACCCATGGCATTGGTGATCCCGCCGTCTTGGCGGGCGGAATATCGGAGGCTTTGATTACCACGGCGGCTGGCCTTTGCGTCGCCATACCATCACTGATTGCGTATCGCTACTTGCGGGGTCGGGTTGATGCGCTGGTGGTTCGCATGGAGAAAGAGGCGACCGCTCTGGTGGAAGCCCTGCAACGCACACAAAGCACCAACACCACAAGTCGTCGTCGTGAAGCTGCGGTCGGGTAGTCGCGAGGAGCCGGAGGTTAACTTGACGTCTCTCATTGACGTCGTGTTGTTATTACTGGTTTTTTTTATGATCACGACGAGCTTTGTTCGTGAGTCGCAGCTCAGTATCCGCTTGCCTGAGAGCGAGAGTGATGCGCCACCCCGGCAGGAAGCTTTGGGCTTGGAAATTACCGTGACTGCTCGTGGCGACTATCTAGTAAATGGTCGTGCCTTGGTGGATAACCGGGCTACAACCCTACAGGCCGCCTTGCGTAAATTGAGGCCCAACACCGATTCGAACGCCAGTGTCACCATTAGCGCCGACGCCCTCGCTAGCCATCAGTCGGTTGTCACTGCAATGGACGCCGCGGGTCGTTTGGGATTTGCCGATATTGCCATCGCGACGCTGAAGCCCGGGGAGCAGTCTGATTAGTAACGCGCCATCGACACGCGAGTCCGTTGATATTTCAGAAGGGACCATGAGTAGTCTTGCGGTCTATCAGCGGCTTTTGAGCTATTGTGCGCCTTATTGGGGCGTGTTCTTGTTGGCGGCCTTAGCCATGGTTTTTTTCGCCGCGACAGACACGGCATTCGCCTATCTCATTAGCCAATTGGTCGATTCCTTGACGCCTGCAGCGGAAGACGGCGACACGACCATGGACCCGACATCCATCAGTCGCGCGGTGCCCCTGGGTATCTTGGCCCTATTCATTGTGCGCGGCTTCGCGGGTTTTGGTTCGTCTTACGGCTTGGGTTGGATTGGTCGAAAAGTGATCAAGACGCTGCGGGGCGAGGTTTTCGAAAAGTTCTTGCGCCTGCCCACAGCCTATTTTGACTTGCGTTCGGGCGGTGAATTGTTGGCGAAGCTTGCCTATAACATCGAGCAGATTGCCTCGGCGACATCGGATGTTGTCACCGTCCTTATCCGTGACACCTTAACCATCATTGGTTTGGTCATTTACATGACCTATTTGAGCCCACCTCTATCAATCTTTCTACTGATCGTGGCGCCCATTATTGCCTTCATGATTAGGTACCTAGGTGCGCTTTTTCGGCGTCACAATGCGCGCATTCAGCAGTCCATGGGTGACGTAATGCGAATTACGAGCGATGCATTGCAAAGCCATAGAATCATTAAGATTTTTGCTGGTCAGGACTATGAAATTCAACGCTTTGAAGACGCCAATGAAACGAATCGTCGCATCAATATGCGGCTTACGGCTAGCCGCGCGGTAGGCGATGGACTGACCGGATTGGTCATCGCCTTGGGCGTGGCGGGCGTGCTGTTTTTCGCGACACAAAAATCTGTTCGCCCCGCTGATTTGGGTGATTTTGTCGGCTTTCTAACCGCGATGGTCTTTCTGCTGCGCCCCTTGCGCGCCCTCACTGGTATCAATGCCGCTATCCAGCGGGGCATTGCTGCGGGTAGTAGTATCTTCAGTATTCTCGATGAAGCCGAAGAATCTGATACTGGCAGCTATGTAGGCCCTAGGGCCGAGGGTGCGGTTGAGTTCCGCCAGGTGAATTTCAGTTATGCGGCGGCGAAAGGGGCCGTGCTGAGCGATATCAACTTGTCGGTATCGTCGGGCGAGACACTCGCGATAGTCGGGCGTTCGGGTAGTGGAAAATCAACCCTGGTTAGTTTATTACCCCGCTTCTATGAGCCCGACTCCGGCGAAATATTGTTAGACCAACGGTCGCTTTCTGAATACTCTCTGACAGCCCTACGTGAACAAATTAGCCTGGTCAGCCAGGAGGTCGTGTTATTCGATGACAGCATTGCCAATAACATCGCTTATGGCGGACTTAAGGATGCTAGCCGCGCTGAGATTGAGACAGCAGCGCACGCGGCCCACGTCGATGAATTCGCGAAGCAATTGCCCCGGGGGTTAGACACACCAGTCGGTGAGCGGGGGGTCTTGCTATCCGGCGGGCAGCGTCAGCGCATCGCCATCGCCAGGGCTTTGTTGAAAAACGCACCGGTGCTGGTGTTGGACGAAGCCACCTCGGCCTTGGATACCCAGTCCGAACGGCATATTCAGCAGGCTTTGCAAAAACTGATGATGAACCGCACCACACTGGTGATTGCGCATCGCCTGTCCACGGTGGAGAACGCGGATCGAATCATTGTGATGTCGGAAGGCCGCATTGTGGAATTGGGCACCCACGATGAGTTGCTGGCCCTAAACGGGCACTATGCAACCCTCTATCGATTACAGTTTAGGGATGAGGCTGCCTAGTCTAGCTCAGGCGCTCGAGCGGGCTTGGTACGGCGATTCCCGACCGAATGCGGCGCTGAGATTACTAGCGCGCGGATTTGGCTTTGCCAGCGGCGTTCGCCGGGGCGCTTATCGGCGCGGCCTACTCAGGAGCGAAACCATTGGTGCGCCGGTGATTGTTGTTGGCAATATCACCGTGGGCGGTGCGGGTAAAACACCGATTGTGGAGTACTTAGCCCGGCAGCTCACGGCCGCGGGCCGCCGACCAGGAATTGTGAGCCGCGGTTACGGTGGCTCCAAGGGCGCGGGGCCTCATCTGGTAGGTGATGACGATTCCGCCGGTGACGTGGGCGATGAACCGCTATTGCTCGCCCGGCGAACCGGTGTTCCCGTTTGTGTGGGTATAGATCGCGTCGCCGCTGCGAAACAAGTCGTGATCGCGGGCGCGAACTGTGTAATCGCGGATGACGGCCTGCAACACTATCGCTTGGCCCGTGATTTGGAAATTGCCGTGCTCGATGGGCAGCGTATGACGGGCAATGACCGACTCTTACCAGCCGGTCCCTTGCGTGAGCCTTCTTCGCGCTTGGCGGCTGTCGATTTGTTACTCGTCAATGGCGAGTTCAATCCGCCGTTGGGTTTTGGCTTCGAGCTGGTGTCAGGCGAGCTTAAGAGTTTGGACGGTCTGCATTCTCATGCCTTAAGTCGTTTCGCTGGCCGGAATGTTTGGGCCATCGCGGGCATTGGTCACCCCGAGCGGTTTTACGCAGGGCTGCGCCAGTCGGGGTTGCTGATCGAAACCGTGCCGGTCGGGGACCACGGATACACGAGCCTTGATGAGCTCCGGCGTCGAGAAGATAAGCCCATTATCATGACGGAAAAGGATGCCGTGAAATATCTGCCGGATACAGACATGGATGCCTGGTACTTGCCGGTTAAGGCGGTGTTGTCTCCAGCGGCCGAGGCAGCGCTCGCGGTGCAGTTGCAGAGGCTTTGGCCCGGCGGCGTCACGCTGCAGCGTTAGGCGCATATCGTCAGCTAGGACAGCTTACCCATGGAATATAAAGTCGTCATTCCCGCGCGCTACGCGTCGAGCCGATTCCCGGGAAAAATCCTGGCGCCCCTTGAGGGCCGGCCAATGATTCAGCATGTTTATGACAATGCCTTGGCCGCCGGCGCCAGCGAAGTTTTGATTGCGACCGATGACCAAGCGATTGCAGATGTGGTCGAGGCTTTCGGTGGCGTGGCAATAATGACCGACTCGGATCATCAATCCGGTACGGATCGAGTTGCCGAAGTTGCTGCTATTAGGTGTTGGCCAAAAGACGCCATCGTTGTCAATTTGCAGGGGGACGCACCCTGTTTGCCGTCGGCGAGCGTCGCGAGCGTTGCGCAGCTTCTAGCCGACAATGCTTCCGCGGACATGGCAACATTATCCACCGCGCTTGAAAAGCCCGCCGACTACCACGACAAAAATGTCGTTAAGCTGGTGACGGACCGCGACGGTCGAGCTTTGTACTTTAGCCGCAGTCCCATTCCCGCGGCCGGACATGGTAGTCAGAGCCTGCCTACGGAGGCTCGGCGTCATCTGGGCATCTATGCCTACAAAGTTGAGGCATTGCGCACGCTTAGTGCGACACCCGCGTGTTATCTTGAGGAAGTTGAAAGACTCGAACAGCTAAGGGCCTTATGGTTGGGCATGGAGATTCGCGTCGGAACGGCAACTGAGGCTCACGGACCCGATGTGGACACGGTTGAAGACTTGGGTAAAGCGGCGGCGTACCTTGCGAGAAGATGAGTCCGGCGCTGACATAGATGATGTGCCCCTATCAGCGGCACAGTCCGATGTCAGCGTCTTGATGGTTTGCATGGGCAATATTTGCCGCTCGCCAATGGCCGAGGGCTTGCTCAGAAAATGGTCCGAAGAATACCTCGGCGATTTGTTGGTCTATGTCGACTCGGCCGGTACTCACAGCTATCACATTGGCTCACCGCCGGATCCGCGGGCGCAGGCAGCGGCGAAGAACCGCGGAATAGACATAGAACCTCTCAAGGCCCGGCAGTTGGTTCCCGAAGATTTCGAGACCCATGATCTGCTAATTGCCATGGATCGGGACAATCTCGAGTATATGCATGAGATTGCGCCGCAAGGCAGGCGCGACAAAGCACGCCTATTGTTGGATTTTTCTGAGTCTCGCCGGGCTGCGGATGTCCCTGATCCATATTACGGCGGGTCCAGCGGATTCGAGCGCGTACTGGACCTCCTCGAAGAAGGTATGGAGGGACTCTTGTCCGAGATACAAGGCCGGGCAGCGGCTCGCCGTCGCTCTGTCGCCGACTAGCCCGTTTGCGGCTAGTAATCTCGCCGGCTGCCGGGCGTCGTATCCTTGTCCTTGGGATCTTCTGACGACCAAACGCTATAAGTTTTCCCTTGATCTTTAGGCTTAGTCTCTTCCCACGGCAGTCGGCGCGCTTGTTCCTGTGATTGGGTATTCGAATTGGGCTTATTGGCCGTCTGGTCGGGTTTTTCTGCCGCGGGTGCGTGGTCAGCTCGCGCGGTAGAACGCTCCGCGGAGGGTTTTTCCGCAGCCACTTTTTCGCTCTGTTGGTCGGGCTTTGGGCGCTTCGCGTTTTGGCCATTCTTAGCTTTCGCGGTAGTTTCCGATGGCTTGTCCGTGCCCTTCGTATTTGATTGTCCGCTGTCGGCAGAGCGGCGGCGTCTGCGTCGCCGCGGCTTTTGGTTGCTGTTTGCGTTGCGCTTACCCGCGGCCTGGTCCTTATCGGCTTGCTCGTTGCGCTTGGGCTGATTTGTTTTAGCCTCATTGGCAGGGCGTTTGTTACCACGATTTCGCTGACGTTGATTGCCGCGACCACCTCGCGCACGATTTTGCGCTGCCTGGCGTTGACCGCCACGATTCGTGTTGCTCCGCTTGCGCGTTGCATTGCTACTTCGTTGAGTTCTACGCCGAGCATCGCCCCGCTGTTTGGGTTTCGCCACATCACCACTGGCAAAAAAGAATTGCCAAAGACGCACGAAGATTCCGGGTTTACTGGGGGCGGTAGCCAAGTTTGCCGCGCTGTTCGGCGCCGGTGGTGGCGGTGCGGCGGGTGCTACCACCGTGACGGCTGGCTTCTCTGGCTTGCTGCGGGCCGGAAGTGCGGTCGCTGGGTCCTCAATTTCCTCTTCACCCCTTAAGTCATAACTTACGCCAGTGTTTTCTGGCAACAGAGTTTGATCGTCACGCACCCGGCGAATGGAATAGTTGGGCGTTTCCAAATCGGGATTAGCAACCAATAAAACCGCAACCTCCTCACGCTGCTCAATACTGCTAATCCATTCGCGTTTTTCATTGAGCAAATAGGTCGCAACGTTGATGGGCAATTGCGCGATGACTTTAGCCGTTCTTTCCTTGCGAACCTCCTCGCCAATGATGCGCAGTATCGACAGTGCCAAGGATTCGACGCTACGGACGTGTCCAATGCCGTTGCACCTCGGGCAGATACTATGCGCGGATTCACCTAAGGATGGTTTTAGGCGTTGCCGAGACATTTCCATTAAGCCAAAACGCGATATGCGGCCCAGTTGTACACGTGCGCGATCAGGGCGCACTGCGTCGCGCAAACGGTTTTCGACCTCGCGCTGGTGTTTTTGCGGGCTCATATCGATAAAGTCAATGACTAACAAGCCGCCCAAATCGCGCAAACGGCATTGGCGAGCGACTTCATCCGCCGCTTCTAAATTGGTAGCCAGCGCGGTGGCTTCAATATCGCCGCCTTTGGTAGCCCGAGACGAATTAATGTCGATGGAAACTAGCGCTTCAGTGTGATCGATAACAATGCTGCCGCCGGAGGGTAGCTGAACCGTATGGGCAAAGGCCGATTCAATTTGGCTTTCAATTTGGTAGCGTGTAAATAGAGGTACGTTATCTGAATACAGCTTCAATTTGCGCAAATTATGCGGCATAGCGCGTTCGGCGAATTCTTTGGCTTCTTGGTAGACTTTCTCGTCGTCGATGAGAATTTCGCCGATGTCTGAATTCAGGTGATCGCGAAGAGCGCGAATAATGGCATTGCTGTCCTGGAAGATGAGGCAGGGTGAAGACCGAGTAACCACCGCTTCTTTGATCGCATTCCAGATCCCGAGTAAATACTCCAGGTCCCAGTTCAATTCTTCCTTGCTGCGCCCAACCCCGGCCGTGCGCACAATGACCCCCATGCCGTCGTCGAGATCCAACTGCGCCAGGGCATCGCGAACCAAATCGCGCTCCTCTCCAGTAATACGGCGCGACACACCACCGGCCCGTGGATTGTTTGGCATTAAGACGATGAAGCGGCCGGCGAGACTGATGAAGGTTGTCAGGGCCGCACCTTTATTGCCCCGTTCTTCTTTGTCCACCTGCACGACAATATCTTGGCCTTCTCTTAAGACCTGCTTGATATTGATCCGGCCACCGGATTCCGGCTCGCGGACGAAATACTCAGAAGAGATTTCTTTTAGGGGCAGAAAACCATGGCGTTCAGCACCATAGTCGACAAATGCCGCGTCGAGACTTGGCTCGATGCGTGTGATTCGCCCCTTGTAAATGTTCGCCTTTTTTTGTGTCTGCGAACGGGCCTCAATATCGAGATCGTACAGTCGTTGGCCATCGACCATGGCCAATCGCAACTCTTCTTCTTGAGTTGCGTTTACAAGCATTCTTTTCATAAGCCCCAAACTTTTCGTTAATGGGGCGCCTAGAGATGCAACACTGAACTGCGCAGCCAGTCTGGTATGCGGCAATACTCATTAGGCGGGCGAACGGCCGAAACCATGCCCTGCCCAAAAATATAAGCATCAATCCAAATTGGCCGACCGCTTTCATCGTGAGCGGATCCTTTAGAATTCAGTGGTGAAACTGGATGCCAAGCTGCATCGGAGTTTCTCCAGGTGCCCGATTGAAGACCTGCATCGCAGGACTTGCGTGGCTCGACCGATATGCCGGTCGCAGCAAAAAAACATGGGTCCCGCTATCGGGACCAGTGGGCGTCCTCAGACGCAGTCGTTAATATAGCAGCGCCCACATCGGGCAGCAATGCACTGGATGCCGCGCCGCATGAATAAAGCTTTACAGCCCAATGGCCCGAGCATTGTTGGGGTCACCGCGGACGATGTCGGGCGCAGACTGGATAATTTCTTGCTCAGTCGTTTGAAAGGCGTGCCGCGTTCCCGAGTGTATCGCATGATACGCAGCGGCGAGGTACGAGTTAACGGGGGGCGCGCACGGCCCGATAAACGAGTCGCTTTGGATGATCAGGTGCGGATTCCGCCGCTGCGGCAGCCTCAAGCGCAGCGGCCGGCCGGCACGCCGGCGGATAAGTTGACTTGGCTGGCGGAACGGATTCTTTACGAGGACCGGGACTTGCTGGTGCTTGACAAACCCGCTGGTCTGGCGGTGCATGGGGGCAGCGGGGTGAGCTGGGGCGCCATTGAACTGCTACGCCAAGCGCGACCACAGACGCCTGGTCTGGAGTTGGTGCATCGTTTGGATCGCGAGACCAGCGGTTGCTTGCTAGTGGCCAAGCGCAGGCCGGCCTTGCGGAATCTACACGAGCAATTTCGCGAAGGTAGCGTGCGCAAGCATTACCAAACTTTGCTTTGTGGACGTTTCAAGGGAAAGGAACGTTTGATCGATGCACCCCTGCTAACCCACCGGCGGCGCGGGGGTGAGCGCCACGTCTGCGTTGATGAGGCAGGCAAGACTGCCCGCAGCCGGTTTACCCCCTACAAACGGTACCGAGCACTAAGCTTGGTGGACGTCTTGCTCGAAACCGGCCGGACTCACCAAATTCGTGTGCATGCAGCCCATGTCGGACATCCCGTTGCGGGGGATGCTCGCTATGGTTCCCACGATGATGTGGCGCAACGACGCTTCGGCTTGCAGAGGTTGTTCTTGCACGCCATCGCACTGAGTTTTGACAGTCCGCGCGATGGGCGATTGTTGCGTGTGGACTGTCCCTTGGATGAGGAATTGCAGGGCGTGTTGGACCGAGTTGGTGCTGCGGAACGTCCCTAAACGGCTACTCGGCGGGCGGCAATAGCACACCTAAAGCCCTTAGTTGATTCGCTAACCAAATCAACGGCAGTCCTTGCAGTGCCGTTGGGTCCTGGCTGTCGATTTCCTCGAGGAGCACGACACCCAGTCCTTCGGATTTGAAGCTGCCGGCACAATCGTAGGGCTCCTCTTGGAGCAGATAGTCGGTGCGGACTTGAGCGCTGGTCCGGCGGAATTTGACCCGGGTTAGGTCCAGATGCCGATAGTGATCATCGGCGGTGATGACCGATATGGCCGTGTAGAAATCGACCTGCTGTCCGTTACAGGCTTCCAGTTGAACCTCGGCCGCTGCCTGGGATTTGGGTTTGCGTAGCAGTTTGTCGCCCAATGCGGCGACCTGATCGCTGCCCACGACGATGGCCTGCGGTCGTTCCTCGGCCCCGGCGGCGGCTTTTAGGCCGGCCAGCCGTATGGCGCGGTCTGAGGCCGCTTCGCGCGGGCGCGGCGATTCATCGACCGGCGGCGAGATACATTCAAATTCGCCCGTTAGGCGGCTTAACAGCTGCCGCCGGTAGGGCGAAGTTGAGGCTAAGACAAGCTGCTTTGCCCGAGCATTATCATTCATGATTCGGCACTGCCTAAGTTCTTCAAATGGCCCACTATTTTGACAGTCCCCGTAGAGGAAACTAGTATACGCCGGTTATGCTTTCCGAGCGCATAGAGTTTGGGAAGCTCCGCGATTTGGCGGAGCAAGCTGCGTACGGAACACTGAGTTTTCGGGCGGAGCAATTGCCGCGTGTACGGGCCTTGTTGGTCAGCGATAAGCCGGCCAATATTGCGGCGCAGGTGGCGCTGAGTCGCAGTGAAATAGGTCTGGCGCAGCTTGATTTGCAGCTGACGGGCGAGCTTTTTTTGGTTTGCCAGCGCTGTTTATCAGGGGTGAGTTGGGATTTGCAACTTGCGGCCAAATTAACAGTGCTACGTCATGAGGATGAAGCGGAGCAGTTGCTTGATCCATTCGATAGCGTTTTAGTGGAAAATGGCGAACTGGACTTAGTCAAGCTCGCCGAGGATGAAATTTTGAGCGCCGTGCCGCTGGCGGCGCTGCATGAGCGCATGGGTGATGATTGTTCACCGGCGATTGAAATCGCCGCGGCCGAGGAGCCAGCCAGTCGACCCTTCGCCGGCTTAGCCCATTTAATGGGCCGCGAAGTTAATTAATGAATTTGGAAAATCGAATCTCCTAAGGAGAACATAACATGGCAGTCCAAAAGAGTCGTAAGACACCATCCAGGCGCGGGATGCGTCGTGCCCACGATACCTTGGGCAAGCCGAGCTTGTCTGTAGAACCCACGACGGGGGAAACGCATCTGCGACATCATGTCAGTCCCGATGGTTTTTATCGGGGCAAAAGAGTCATCGACCAGTCCGTGGAAGAGCTGGACTAGTCGATCAACACGGGTTTGCCCCGGTCTTATGCAATGCTGGACTGGCCCGCAGGGCCGCGTACTTGATGCCCTGGTCGATGATTTGCGCGGTTTCCATGCGCGTACCGGTTTTCACCGTCCCACATTTGTTCAAAAGCTGCAGTGATATCGGTCCACCCGCGCTACCGCGGTCGAGTCTCAGCTGTGCATATTGCCCTTAAGATGGTCCGCGGTCATTGGGAGTTGTCTTGGCTAATTTAGTCACCATCGCTCTAGATGCCATGGGCGGAGACCAGGGTGTGACCATCGCCATTCCGGCTGCCTTAGCCTTGCTGACAGAGCGGCAAGATTTGTCGCTCATCTTAGTGGGTAAGCGCGAAGTTATCGAGGCCGAACTGGTCAACCAGGTCTACGATACGGCGCGCCTACAAATCCAGGATGCCCGCGAAATCGTCGCGATGGATGAGCTACCCGCGGATGCCTTGCGTAAGAAAAAAGATTCATCCATGCGGGTTGCCATCAATCTCGTGAAAAGTGGCCAGGCGGATGCTTGTGTCAGCGCAGGCAACACCGGCGCACTCATGGCGACCAGTCGATTTGTTTTGAAAACCCTGCCCGGCATCGATCGTCCAGCCATCATGGCGGTGGTACCCACCAAACATGGCCGCACCTATATGCTTGATCTTGGTGCCAATGCTCACTGCAGTGCTGATCAATTGTTTCAATTCGCGGTCATGGGCTCGGTGGTAGTGGAGCGCATCGAGAATGTGCCGCGGCCCCGCGTTGGTCTGCTAAATATCGGCGAAGAAGACATCAAAGGCAGTGATGTAATCCGCCAGGCTGCCCAGCTAATCGGCGACAGCAGTCTTAACTACGCGGGTTTCATTGAAGGCGATGCGATTCCCGATCAGCGCGCCGAAGTGGTGGTCTGCGATGGTTTTAGTGGCAATATCGCATTGAAAACCATGGAAGGTACCGCTCGGCTGGTTTCGCATTTCCTCGAGCGCGAATTTCGTGGGAGTTTGTACGGAAAGTTGGCTGGTTTGGTGGCTTTGCCGGTGCTTCGTTCCTTACGACGACGTCTCGATCCGAGGCGCTACAACGGCGCTAGCATGGTTGGCCTCAAAGGGATTGTTATCAAGAGCCATGGCGGCGCCGATCAAGTCGCTTTAATGAATGCGATTCGGGTCGCTCTTCTCGAAGTCGAGAATGACGTTCCGGGCCATATTCGGCGCCTGCTGGAATCTCAGGCCGTCGGGGCGCCAACGTCCTAGCGAGGGCTGGGGTCAGGATTTTCTTGAATCGATGCTTTGCAATGCTGCCTTGGTCGATGCGAGCATGGCGCGGGGCTAAAATAAGTTTGACGCTGGCGTATTCATCGATATAGAAGGGCAGTATGTATTCACGAATTGCCGGAACCGGTCGCTACCTTCCTGAGCGCGTTTTGACTAACGCTGAGCTTGAAAAGATGGTGGACACCAGTGATGAGTGGATCCGCGCTCGCACCGGGATCGAGCGCCGGCACATCGCGGCCGATGATGAGACCACCACGAGTTTGTGTGAAGTGGCGGCCCGTGAAGCCATGGATGCGGCCGGCATTGAACCTGCCGACATTGATTTCATTGTGGTTGGTACCTGCACGTCGGATCAGGTCTTTCCAAATGTTGGTTGCTTGTTGCAAGAACGTTTGGGTATTCGGGGATGTCCGGCCTTTAGCGTTGAGGCGGCGTGTACGGGTTTTCTCTACGGCTTGAATATCGCGGATCGCTTTGTCGCTGGTGGGCAAGCCCGCAATGCACTGGTGCTTGGCGCGGAGACTTTGTCGCGGATGGTTGATTGGACGGACCGTAGTACCTGCGTGATTTTCGGTGATGGTGCGGGCGCGGCCATTTTGCAACCGGCTGAACAGCCCGGCATCGTGTCATGTCATTGGGGTGCGGACGGTCATTATCATGATCTGCTATATAACCCTTATGGCACATCGAAGCAGCGCAAACCGGAGGATACGCAAGGGCCGTATATTCATATGAAAGGCAATGAAGTCTTCAAGGTCGCGGTGAAGACCTTGGAGAATGTGGTTGAGGAGACCCTCAGCGCCAACAATATCGACCGTGGCGATATTGACTGGTTAATCCCGCATCAGGCCAATACGCGGATTATTCAGGCCACGGCTAAGCGACTGAATATGTCGATGGACAAAGTCATTCTCACGGTGCAAGACCACGGCAATACGTCGTCGGCGTCGGTTCCCATGGCCCTTGATGTTGCGATTCGGGATGGTCGTGTAAAGCGCGGGGACTTACTGCTACTGGAGTCATTTGGTGGCGGCTTTACCTGGGGCTCGGCATTGATTCGCTATTAGTGAGTAATCGTCTTCGCTTCGTCGGTTTGATCGGCGCACCCGTAGCCGCTGTACTGCTGTTTTTTATTCTGCCCGATAGCTATCAAGATCCGAGTGGGCAGTCCTTGCCTTTATCATCCGCGGCCCGTGCCACGGCTGCTGTGGCTTTATGGATGGCGATTTGGTGGCTGACTGAGGCCATCCCAGTCTACGCCACGGCTTTGTTGCCACTGGCGGCGTTTCCATTGGTTGGTGCGACCAGCATACAAGCGGCCGCGGCACCTTATGGCCACGAACTTATTTTTCTTTTCCTCGGTGGCTTCATCTTGGCGCTGGCCCTGGAGCGATGGGGTTTGCACCGGCGTCTCGCCTTGTCGGTACTGGCAACCGTTGGCACGCGGCCGACACAAATTGTCGCCAGCTTCATGGGGCTCGCGGCTTTCATTAGCATGTGGGTAACCAATACCGCGACAACGATCATGTTGCTGCCCGTGGCCTTGAGCGTCATAGGCTTGGTGGGCGAGGGCCGCAGTCGGCAGGACGGTAACCTATCTGTCGCTTTGCTCTTGGGCATTGCCTATGCCGCATCCATCGGCGGTGTTGGCACCATCGTGGGTACGGCGCCCAATGTGTTCGCGGTATCCTTTATTCAGCGGCAGATGGATATCGAGATCAGTTTTCTCGCCTGGATGGCCATTGGTCTGCCCCTGGTCATAATTTTCGTGCCGCTGACCTGGTGGCTATTGGCCCGTGTTGTCTATCCGGTCGGCAATGTGGCCATCGAAGGATTATCTGAAATTTTGGAAAAGTTGCGTGGCGATCTGGGGCCCGCGACTCGGGGTGAGAAATTGACCCTTGTTGTGTTTGTTGCGACGGCGCTTGCATGGGTGACCCGGCCCTTGTTAAACAATGTGAGTATCGGACAATTGCAGCCGTTGGCAGGGTTATCGGATTCCGGTGTGGCGATCATTTCCGCGCTGTTGCTATTTGTGATTCCCGTGCGCCCTAAAGAGGGTGAATTTCTAATGGATTGGCAAACGGCGATAAAACTGCCCTGGGGATTACTGATTCTGTTTGGTGGTGGCTTAAGTCTGGCGGCAGCCATCGATCAATCTGGCTTAAGCGCTTATATGGGCAGCCTAGCCGTTGGTTTGGCGCAATTGCCGCCGCCGCTTATCGTGGCCTTGGTGACGGGCCTGATGATTTTTTTGACGGAAGTCACGAGCAATACGGCTACCACGGCTACCTTGCTCCCGGTACTCTACGCCGTTGCCCTTGGCCTGGGTTTGGACCCGCTGCTGCTCGTGGTTCCCGCCGCCATTGCGGCCAGCTGCGCCTTCATGTTGCCCGTTGCCACGCCGCCTAACGCGATTGTTTTTGGGTCCGGCCAGATCTCGGTCCCGCAAATGAGTCGCATTGGCTTGCGTCTAAATTTGGTGGGCATAGTCTTAATAACGGGTCTGAGCTATGTTGTTATCATGCCGATTCTCGGTGCGCTTAATGAATAAAAAGATATTTATTATTAGATACGTGCAAAGTATTCTTATTTGTTTACTTGCACTTTTATCCGCGCCTCTTGGGGCAGAGGTATTTCTGTTGCCGGCGGGCGAGGGGGTGGTGGGCGCCCTTAGCCAGGTCGAGACCGTTTATGAGGATACTTTGACCGATGTGGCTCGGCGGCATGGCTTGGGCTATACGGAAATACTCGCCGCTAATCCGGGCGTGGATCCCTGGTTACCCGGTGCTGAAACCGACGTCTTGCTACCCACGCATTTCGTATTGCCGGCGGGGCCCCGCCGGGGCCTGGTGGTGAATATTGCCGAGTATCGTTTGTACTATTTCGCCAAGCCGAAGAATGCGATGGAAGGAGATGTTCAAGTCTCCACCTTTCCCATCAGCATTGGGCGCATGGATTGGGCCACTCCCTTGGGTCCCGCCTCCATTGTGGCCAAGGCCAGTCAGCCGTCTTGGTATCCGCCAGATTCGGTGCGTGCCGAGCATGCTGCTGATGGCCGCCCGCTGCCGAGGGTGGTGCCGCCGGGTCCGGATAACCCTTTGGGCAACTTCGCTTTGCGTTTGAGTATCCCTGGCTATTTGATTCATGGCACGAATCGAGCTGCGGGTATCGGCATGCGGGTTACCCATGGTTGTATTCGTATGTATCCGGAAGACATTGAATGGCTGTTTCCGGCCGTGTCGGTGGACACACCGGTGCGGCTGATCAATCAGCCTTATAAGATGGGTTGGAGCGGGGATGAACTGTTGCTTGAAGTGCATGCTCCCTTGTCGGATAAAGACGACCCGGCTGGGGATAGTCTGACGCCTCTGACGCAGCTTTATGTGCAAGCGACGGCGGAGCGGGCTGCGGACGTTGATTGGGAGTTGGCTGAGACGGTTTATCGGGAGCAGCGGGGGGTTCCGGTGGTCGTTGGGCGTGCTCGGGGGTTGCGGCGCGGGGCTGCTGTTAGGAATTTGCAGTAGCCGGTTTTGTGCCTGAAGGTTTTCCCTGGAGTTCGGTCTGGCAGCCGCTTTCAGTGCTCCGGGATGGCTCCCTGCGGTCCGCTTTACTCCCTGCGCACTGAAACCGTCTGCCAGACCTTGGCTTATCGCGGTACATGGGTTAGCTGGTTGAACGGTAGTTGGTGGGCGACTGATTTTCTAGCGTGGTGTTTAAAACTTTGGAGACTGGTCGTTGCCGTACTTGAAGGTTTTCCCGGGAATTCGGTCTGACAGCCGCTTTCAGTGCTCCGGGATGGCTCCCTGCGGTCCGCTTTATTCCCTGCGCACTGAAACCGTCTGCCAGACCTTGGCTTAGTGCGGAATTTGGATTTGCTGGTTAAGCCGTTGGGGGTTGAGACGGCTTCTTGGTTGATTGATCGGGGGCTGGTGGACGACTAGTTTTGTAGCCTGGTGCTTAAGACTTTGAGGCCTGGTTGTTGCTGTGCTTGAAGATATTTTCCCGGGAGTTCGGTCTGGCAGCCGCTTTCAGCGCTCCGGGATGGCTCCCTGCGGTCCGCTTTACTCCCTGCGCACTGAAACCGTCTGCCAGACCTTGGCTTAGTGCGGAATTTGGATTTGCTGGTTAAGCCGTTGGGGGTTGAGACGGCTTCTTGGTTGATTGATCGGGGGCTGGTGGACGACTAGTTTTGTAGCCTGGTGCTTAAGACTTTGAGGCCTGGTTGTTGCTGTGCTTGAAGATATTTTCCCGGGAGTTCGGTCTGGCAGCCGCTTTCAGTGCTCCGGGATGGCTCCCTGCGGTCCGCTTTACTCCCTGCGCACTGAAACCGTCTGCCAGACCTTGGCTTAGTGCGGAATTTGGATTTGCTGGTTAAGCCGTTGGGGGTTGAGACGGCTTCTTGGTTGATTGATCGGGGGCTGGTGGACGACTAGTTTTGTAGCCTGGTGCTTAAGACTTTGAGGCCTGGTTGTTGCTGTGCTTGAAGATATTTTCCCGGGAGTTCGGTCTGGCAGCCGCTTTCAGCGCTCCGGGATGGCTCCCTGCGGTCCGCTTTACTCCCTGCGCACTGAAACCGTCTGCCAGACCTGGGCTTAGCGCGATATTTGGATTTGCTGGTCGGGTTCCCGGCCCTGGTTTAAGCGACCTCCAATAAGGCTTTAGGATTTTTGTGCGCGATGAGCAGCAATGTGCGGGCAGCCCCCGAAGGCGCGCGACGTCCCTGTTCCCAGTCTTGCAGTGTGCGCACGGACACCCCAAGCAATGTGGCAAAACGAGCTTGAGATAGCCCGGTTTTCTCGCGTATATCCGCGACGGCGGGCAGGTTAACCACACGACCTGCCTTACCTTCTTTGATCTCGCGAATACCTTCGAGAATCTCGGTGCCAATGTCTCGTGTTTTAGTCATGGTCAATCTCCTCACGAATCTGCTTCAGCACGTGCGCTGGAATCGTGTCGGTGACGTTCTTCGGATACATCGTCAACATCCAAACAACACCTTTAGGCTGACGGAGTAGGTAGATGATCCGATAGCCACCGCGTTTGCCACGGCCCGGTGCTGCCCAGCGCAGCTTTCGAACTCCACCGCTACCCCGAATGACGGCGCCCGCTTCCGGGTTGTCAATTAGGTGCTGTTGTAATCGAGCGTATTCGTCGTCGGACAGATATTCCTGTACTAGGCGCGTAAACAGCGTGGTTTCGATGAAGCTGAACACTGCCATAGTATACGGCATTGCCGTATAGTGTCAAGAGGCAGGTTTGGGCTTCGGAGGGAGGCTAATGCTGCTGTGTTTTAAGGTTTTCGCGGGAGTTCGGTCTGGTAGCCGCTTTCAGTGTTCCGGGATGGCTCCCTGCGGTCCGCTTTATTCCCTGCGCACTGAAACCGTCTGCCAGACCTTGGCTTATCGTGGTAGCTAGGCTTTGCAGGGGGGTGGTTTCGTGCTTGGTGATAGTCGACTCACTTGGCGGCTTGTTTTCCGGGCAAAAAAAAAGCCGCGACATTTGTCGCGGCTTGAATTTTTGTGCAGCAGTCTTACTTGGACTGGCTGCGCTGAAACATACGATCAATTTTTTCGTTGGTGGCATCACAGCAAGCTTGGCCTTGATTGGCGGCGTTAAGCGCCTGGTTGGCCGTGCTTTGTGCACCAGAAGCCATTTGTCGTGCTTCTGATGCGCTGGCACCAGCGGCATCGGCAGCAGATTTGGCTTGGCTAGCGTCCGCAGCGATGCGGTCAACTTTAGCACTCAGTTCATCAATTTGGCTTTGCACGTTCGTGGCGCAGCCGGTGACCATCAGCATTACAAACATCACGCTGCTTGCTTTGATGGCCGTTTGGAGTTTATTGCTCATCAATAAGTCCTCAACTAACAACAACAATAATTAAAAAACATCCTGAAGGGAGCGAGGTCTTTCGACAGGCCCCTCCAAGACGGCGCCATCATGAACGAAAGACTGTTAAATCGCAATTGGCCTTTACCTTCCCTTGGGTATCTGGTGGAAGGCTGAAACGGCTTGTTTTAAATAAGATTTTTATGGGCGCTGTTTTATAGCCATGCGGTTTTTTCATTAGGGGATATTGTTGTGGTTTCTACGGTGATTGCCTAGGTACTTGCAACCGGCCATAAACTGTATATAGTTACAGCCTGTATTTATTAACAGATTTACTAAAATGCTCGAACTAACCCCCAGACAGAAAGAAATTCTTGAGCTTATTCAGTCGTTTATGGAAGAAACTGGAATGCCTCCTACAAGAGCGGAAATTGCCAGGTCCCTGGGTTTCCGTTCGGCTAATGCGGCTGAGGAGCATTTGAAGGCTCTACAGCGCAAAGGTGCCATTGAGTTAATTCCTGGCACTTCACGTGGCATCCGGCTAAAGGATTTTCTCCGTGATCAGCTTGGCTTGCCCCTGGTAGGGCGGGTAGCTGCCGGTAGTCCTATCCTCGCTGAGGAGCATATTGAGGGGCATTACCGCATCGATACTTCGCTATTTGATCCGAAGCCGCATTTTCTATTGCGGGTTCAGGGGATGAGTATGCGTGATGTCGGTATTTTAGAGGGGGATCTGGTGGCTGTGCATCGCACGCCCGAGGTGCGCAATGGCCAGATTATTGTTGCGCGTTTAGATGATGAGGTCACGGTGAAACGCTATCGCCAAGAGGGCCGTTTCATTTGCAAGCTCATGCCTGAGAATGAGGAATTTTCCCCCATTGTGGTCGATCTGCGTGAACAGACCATGATGATTGAAGGCGTGGTGGTGGGCTTGTTACGTAATGGCATGCCGATGCTGCATTAATCCTTCGACGGCAGAAAATAATAAGAAATGTCGTCAAGACATCAGTTAGAAGCGCTATTGGCGCATCCCGATATTTGGTATGCCGGTGGTGGACGAGACACTCAGGCTGAGCTGCTTAGCACGGGTTGGCCAAAACTTGACCAGGCATTGTCAGGCGGCTGGCCTTTGGCCTGCCTGTGTGAGTTGCTAACGCCGGCCTATGGCTTAGGAGAATTTAGGCTTTTGCTGCCGGCGCTGAGCCGTTTAACGGCAGAGGATGCCGGTCGCAAGCCCGCTTATATTCTATTCGTTAATCCGCCCTATATTCCCTATGCCCCCGCGCTTTTGGCCGCTGGATTGGATGTCTCTCGCTTACTCACGGTGAATTGTCAGAACGACCGTGAGCTTTGCTGGGTACTGGACCAGGCGGTGGGTGCTGGTGTTTTCGTGGCCGTGCTTGCCTGGTGTGCGGGCATTGATGAGGCCTTATTGCGGCGTTTGCAGTTAACGGCCGAGAAGGCTGCTTGTTGGGTCATGTTGCTGAGGCCGGAGCGGTTTTGTCGCCAGCGTTCTCCCGCGAGCTTGCGTTTATTGCTTAAACCTTTGGCTAATTCTGGATTCAGTCTGGATATCTTCAAGCAAAGGGGGCACAGACCGCAGCGGTTGCTGATACCTGATTGAGGTTCTGCAAGGGCATGCTTAGACCGTTTTTACAGCCTCAATTATTTGATGTTGGCGATTATATTGATGTCGCCCAAGCAGCGTCATCTGTATCAGGCTTGAGCAGTGAGAGCTTAAGGCCGCGGCGCCTATGGTTAGGGGTTTACTTGCCTGAGCTAACTTTAGAGGTTTTGCCCGTCGAGACGGACATTCCTTTAGCGGTGCTGACAGGGGTAAACCAACAAGCCAAGGTGTTGAACTGTAACTCGGTAGCGGCAAATTTGGGCGTTAAACCAGGTCTATCAGCAAATGCTGCTTTGGCTTTGGTGCCAAACCTCGTTTTAAAGCCTCGGGATACGCGGCGTGAGTCTTTAGCCTTGCTAGAGTTAGCCGAATGCGCGCTGCAGTTTACCCCCTTTATTAGCCTGGAACCTCCCGCCAGCTTATTGCTGGAAATTCGCGGCAGTCTGAAGTTATTTGGTGGATTGTCTAGCTTGCGGTCTTCGATCTTAGCAAGCTTGGCTGCGCGCAAGCATCGCTTGCAGTGGTCCATAGCGCCCACGGCCTTGGCAGCTTTGTGCTTGGCTCGTGGGGCCAGCGGTAGTCAAGTCATGGAACAGGCCTTATTGCCTGGAGCTTTGGCTAATTTGCCCTTAAAGCTATTGGATTGGCCGCAAAAATTACTACAGCTATTGGCCGAAATGGGTGTTCGCCGGATGGGGGAATGCAGACGCTTACCGCGTGCCGGGCTGGCTAAGCGTATTGGCAATAATCGTTTATTCAGTCTGGATCAAGCCTATGGCTGTGCGCTTGAAGTGCGCACTTGGTATCAAGGGCGTGAATCTTTCACGCAACGTATTGAACTGCCAGCGCTAACTACGGATTTGGAGCTTGTGGTCCGTGGCCTAGAAATTATTCTTGGGCGCTTACTTAAGGATCTAAATAGCTGTCAGCGGGCCTTAGGCTCGCTTTGGTTGCGCCTAGAGCATCCGGATGCCGCTCCCCCCAGTTTATTGGGTATCAATTTATTACAAAGCGGTAACGATGCAGCGCAACTTATAGAGTTATTGCAAATAAAGCTGTCCGCTAACCCATTACCTGCGCCGGTGCTTGCGCTTCATTTGCAAGCGGGTAGGACAGAACCACTGGCGCAGATTACCCAGGATATTCTGGGTGGCGGTGGGGGTCTGGCTGCAGAACTGCCGGCCTTTATTGCGCGTTTACGGGCGCGTTTAGGTGATGAAGCTATATGGGGGTTTCAGGTTTCGCCTGAGCATCGGCCTGAACGGGCTTGGCAGGCGGTTTCTGATCTATTAAACGATAAAAAAATCATTGCTATTGGTACAGCGCAGACGCAGCGTCCTTTGTGGTTATTGCCTGAGCCCTTGAGCTTACGAGTGGGTAAGCAGGGTCCAATTTACTGCGGCCCTTTGCAGCTAGAGCAAGAACGTGAGCGTATTGAAAGCGGTTGGTGGGATGGTAAGGATGTGCGCCGCGACTATTACCAGGCTAGCAATCAACAGGGTATGCGTCTTTGGATATTTCGTGACTTGCGTGCTTGTCGCTGGTACCTCCAAGGCTTATTCGGGTGAGCTTTGTTTCTAAGGTGTCGATTAGTGACTACGCCGAGCTGCACTGCATTAGTAACTTCACCTTTCTACGGGGGGCTTCTCATCCTGAGGAACTTGTGCAGCGGGCAGCAGAGCTTGGCTATCGGGCCCTTGCCATCACTGACGAATGCTCAGTGGCCGGTGTTGTGCGTGCGCATGTGGCAGCGCGTGCATTGGATCTGAAGCTCATTATTGGTAGCGAGTTCTGTTTGCATGACGGCTTACGGCTTGTATTGTTGGTACAGAATCAGCGTGCTTATGCTCAGCTGTGCCGCTTGATTACTCGGGGGCGGCAGGCCGCGGCGAAAGGTCAGTACCGCCTACATAGACAAGATTTAGAACGTGGCTTGGCGGATTGTTTGGCGCTGTGGCTGCCCTCTGATTGCCCCACCGAAAACGATGCACGCTGGTTTGCTCGATATTTTCCTGGACGTGCCTGGGTAGTGGTCGAATTATTGGCCAGCGGTCAGGATGCCGCACGTCTAGCCCAGTTAAAAGCCTTGAGCCGTTATACAGGTTTGCCCTGTGTTGCCGCAGGTGATGTGCATATGCACCGCTCCGGTAGACGGGCTTTGCAAGATACCTTAACTGCCATCCGCATAGGCCGGCCCATTGACCAGGCAATTGATCATTTGTTTTCTAATGGGGAGCGGCATCTACGGTCTAAGGCGGTGCTTAAGACTGTTTATCCCTCAGCGCTATTGCATCAGAGCGTGGCGATTGCGGCGCGTTGCCATTTTTCCCTGGATGAATTGCGTTATGAATATCCGGATGAGTTGGTGCCCGTGGGTATTGATCCAAGTGACTATTTGCGGAAGTTAGTGCAAGTTGGTATCGCTGAACGTTGGCCCGATGGCGCATCAGCACGAGTGCTTGATCTTATAGAACATGAGTTGGCCTTAATCGCCGAGCTCGCTTACGAAGCCTACTTTCTTACCGTTTATGATGTGGTTCGGTTTGCACGCTCGCGTGGCATTCTTTGTCAGGGGCGGGGTTCGGCGGCAAATTCTGTGGTTTGTTATTGCTTGGGCATCACTGAAGTGGGTCCTGAGCGAATGTCCATGTTGATGGAGCGCTTCATTTCCAAAGAGCGCGACGAACCGCCCGATATCGACGTGGATTTTGAGCATGAGCGGCGGGAAGAGGTAATTCAATATCTCTACGAAAAGTATGGCCGTGACCGGGCGGCAATGACTGCCACGGTGATTAGCTATTGTCCGCGCAGTGCGATTCGCGATGTGGGCAAAGCCTTGGGCATGGCAGCGCGCCAGGTAGATCGCATGGCGCGTGCCATGCAGTGGTGGGATGGTAATCATTTACAAGCCGAACGAATCATAGAGGCCGGGCTAGATCCTAAGAGCCCGGTGGTTAACCGTCTCCTGGTATTAGTGGCTGAACTGATCGGTTTTCCTCGTCATCTGTCTCAGCATGTTGGTGGTTTGTTGATCTCCAAAGCTTCGCTGGCAGAGCTGGTGCCGGTGGAAAATGCGGCCATGCCTGGGCGTACCGTGATTCAGTGGGATAAGAATGATCTCAATGCCTTGAAGCTACTCAAGATCGATGTACTGGCCTTGGGCATGTTATCGGCTATTCGGAAAAGCCTAGATTTA
The DNA here is from genome assembly GCA_965221985.1 of Gammaproteobacteria bacterium. Classification (GTDB taxonomy): domain Bacteria; phylum Pseudomonadota; class Gammaproteobacteria; order Steroidobacterales; genus J054. Next base: position 2,722,387 of record OZ244928.1, on the reverse strand, counting down.
ATTAAAAGTTTTTATGGCCGGCAGCTTCGTATCCAAGATATTCCCGCCGAAGACCCGCGCGTCTATGACATGATTTGTCGCGCCGATACCATTGGCGTGTTCCAGATCGAGTCTCGGGCGCAGATGGCGATGCTGCCCCGTTTAAAACCCCGTTGTTTTTATGATTTGGTCATCGAGGTAGCCATTGTCCGGCCTGGACCAATACAAGGGGAGATGGTGCATCCTTATCTACGTCGTCGCAATGGCGAGGAGCCTGTTAGTTACCCCAGTGAAGAAGTGCGTTCAGTGCTTGCACGAACCTTGGGCGTGCCTATTTTTCAAGAGCAGGTTATGCAGCTGGCCATTGTTGCCGCGGGCTTCACACCGGGCGAGGCCGACAGCCTGCGTCAGGCCATGGCCGCCTGGCATCGCCGGGGTAGTCTAGGACCCTTTCAGGATCGGCTGATTACCGGCATGCGCAATCGCGGTTATCGCGAGGAATTTGCGCAGCAAATCTATCAACAGATTTGTGGTTTTGGTGAGTATGGTTTTCCAGAATCCCATTCAGCCAGTTTCGCTTTGCTGGTGTATGTATCTGCCTGGCTGAAGTGCCATGAACCGGCGGTTTTTACTTGCGCCTTGCTGAATAGTCAGCCCATGGGTTTTTATGGTCCTTCCCAGTTATTACAGTGCGCTCGTCGCCATGGCGTGGAACTTCGCCCGGTGAATGTGCGTTATAGCGATTGGGATTGCAGTCTTGAGCGCAATACTCAGGGTCTAGCCGTTTTACGCTTAGGTTTGCGCATGGTCAAAGGTTTATCCTTTAAGGGCGCGCAACGCTTAGTGGCTCAGCGTGCTAAAGCGCCTTTATTAGCTTTAGAAGATCTTAGCGTTAAGGCCAAGCTGAATCGTGGTGATCTTAGCGCATTGGCCGCGGCAGATGCCTTGCGAGGAATTAGCGGCAACCGCCATCAGGCGCGCTGGCAGGTGGCCGGCGTGGAAGCTTCTTTGCCTCTACTAGACCCCGTTTCTTCAAGCTCATCGGGCACTTTGCCTTTGCTTGCCAGGCCACAACAGGGCGAAGAGATTATTGCCGATTACAACAGCATGGGTCATAGCTTGCGTCAGCATCCCTTGGCTTTATTGCGTAAACAATTGCATGCCCAACGTCTACTCAGCGCGGCGGAAGTTCAAGCAGCACCGGCGGATAGTCTGATTTATGCCGCCGGCCTGGTGGTTACCCGGCAGCGGCCGGCCAGTGCAGCCGGGGTAATATTTTTAACCCTGGAAGATGAAACAGGTTATTTAAATCTAGTGGTCTGGGAGCGCGTTGCAAAACGTTATCGCCCCATCTTACTGGGTGCTGCTTTGATGGCTGTGTGGGGGCGTATCCAGCGAGAGTCTGACGTTTTGCATGTGGTCGCTCAGCGGCTTGAGGACCATAGCCCTTTGCTAGGGGGATTACGAACGCGTAGTCGAAATTTTCATTGAGCGGAAGCTCAGCCATTGGGCCAATCGATTTTTGCGCGGCAAAGAGAGTGCTGCAAACACTCGCGTCTTAATTGTCGCGACCGAATAATTAATGGCCATGGCAGGCTCCACCGCATCCGCCGCTACTAGCGTTTATATACACGATGAAGTCGCCTTGTATCGACGCGCCAAAAGCATCGGTCGCAGTAATTACAATATTGAAAGGAGAGTTAAAAACATCTGCGCTGGTTATGCCGCCTGTTACTTGGCCGGTCGTACTAATACTTAATAGAGGCGGCAGTCCCGTTGCAGAGAACGTCAGTGGGTCTCCATCGGGATCTGAAAATACACGTCGGAGTGAAAGTTAACTGTCTGTCCCTCTACGAATGTTAAGTCAGGAATAGGCGTCACCAAGACGGGAGAAGTATTAGGCTCGAGTAAATTTACTTTCGTAGCAATTAAACGCGAGCCAAGATAAATAAAATCAATTGTGGATTGTCTGGACGTCATCGAGCGGATTCTAGACCATCTCGGCCAAACGGTGGAGCCCATCGATCCGGCGCACCCGAGCCGAGCGCCGCCACAGGGTGATCGCTTAGTCTGACCGCTGCGTCTTGTTCATCACCACCCGGGCCACCGTGCAGGGACGGGCGGTTTTTGGCTTGTGCCGTGATGCGCAGGCATTTCCAGGTGAAAGGGGAAGATTCACACACCTGAACGACGAGGGGTCGGACCGGCGCCGCCGGATGGCTGCCTCGACCTGCCCTCAGCAGACCGGTTTCAGCTCGCACCGACGGTCACGCTCCTGACATAATGGCCCCTTATACGCACTATCCGCGAGCACGAAGTCAAGACATCTCTCGATGACGTCGTCGCCCGAGTTGAGCGCGCACTTGGCAGAGAACACTGAGGATCGCCGTCGAGAATCAGTAACTTAGGCAAACAGGTAATTGCTTGTTACCTGCGGCATACGATTCGCCTCAGCGCGCTTGCCACTTTCGCAAGCCTTAGTAATTGAAAACGCGTATCCGCCTCTTACTTTCTACAAATTCGCGCCCGAGTTGGTCCAAATAGACTATATTTGATCTTGATAAGACAAATACAAGATCGCCCATTCTAGCTGGGAGAGTGGTTATGGATTTCGGGAGCGCCAAAGCTGGACTTGTACTAAGCATCTCACTGCTTGAGGAATTTTTACTTGGCCTTCAGCGAATTGGTGTTATTCCGGCGACCTTCGAAGTGACGCACGATGGCAACGACTTCACTGTTGCAGTCGGACCATTTGAATATGAACTCGTCCAACCGGCTGGCAATGCGCCGTACACTCGGCTGCGCATCGTTGGCTCTATTACGTCAGCAGCGCTGCCTGTGGCAGTTCCGCTCGACACCTGGGTGCGCTTGACGCCTGTTATTCGGCCCGCAGCGAATCAACCCGTAAGCGCATCGGTTCTGGCATTTGAATACGATGGCGTCGATGTTCCGCCTGCACCTCCGTTGACGGAGGACATGATAGATGGCCTGTTCGCCAGCGGGCCCGTCGCCAATACGCTCAACAATCTCACGATCGGCGTCTTGGACTCGTTGATTAGTGGCATCAGTCCGCTTCTGTTTCCCGATGCCGCCAATCCGGCACCGGCCGCAGGTTTGTGGGCGGCGTCCGTAACATTGATGCCCGCCGCTGAAGGTCAATCGGATCACATCGACTCATTGGGGCTGTTTGTTGACCTTCCTGGCGGCAATTCGGAGCCGGTCGATACGACAAGTTTCTTGCCGCAGCTAACAGAGTTCGGAATTGCCTACTCGCGCGATTTGCTGGATACGGCACTGCTTCAATTCGACCAGACGGGCGAAACGGTTGGTGACGCGACCATCGATTCCTTTTCCCTGACGATGGGAGACGACGCAATTCTGATAGATGGTGAAGCGAGCCAGGACATCGCGGATATCAGTTTTGAGGGGCCCATTCGGATTGCTCTGATTCGAGGCACTTCGGATTTTGCGATTGACACTTCCGGCATTGATGTCGACGTGGATCTCCCATGGTGGGCAGACGTCCTGCTCTTTCTGGCCGGCGACGGCGGGTTTCTGACACTGGGCCTAGTCCCGCTTTTCGGCACAATATACTTGTCAACCCAGGGAACGAGTCTTGGTGAAATCGAATCTGGCATCTCCTCGGCGCCGAGCCTTGTGCGCGGGGCGATAGCGGAGTCATTCGCTGGGGCGCTCGGTCAGCTCGCGCAGTCTTTGTCGAATCTCGGACCGCTGGCAAATCTCCAGCCAGCGTCCACACCGGAAAGCAGCACAATAGAAGATGGAAACCTCGCATTATTTGCGCAGGTGTTCGTGAATCCATTTACTGCCTCGATTTCTTCTGGGCGTCACTCTAGCGCGACGGATCGCATATTCGAGCTCGGACTTGACAACGGCCGTTTGTTCGAAGCGTCAGAACTTGCCCGCATCGTTGGTTTAGGCATGATCACAACGCCTGGTTATCATGCGGTGGCACCGTACGTGCGGAGCGATGGAACAGCGGTTCGCGGCTATATGCGTGACAACCCCGATTTGGATCCGGATGACAATCTGCTGACGCGCTTCGGGAATAGCTGATACACCTGCTGTTCTTGCTTGCGGTCTGGATGGTGAGTCAATTGGGCGTAGCTCGCTGTCCGGCAACAACCGGTAGTTGGAAGGTCACTTTGTTAACGCCTGCATTTCATACGGGTCAAAAGGGTCCAAGTGCCTCGCGAGATCTGCTGCCCAACGCAACTGTCTCAACTGGGCACTGCTGAGCCGAAGTTTATGACCATTCCGTTCGGCATAATTGAGGAATTCGTATATCGCCTTGGATCTTCCCCACTGTTGAACTTCAAATTCCAGGCGATCCGCACGCTGCCGAGTAAGTGATTCAATTGAGCTGACCCGGGCCGCGTGTCGACGCCGGTTTTCCAGCTCACGTGCGGCGGCTTGATCTTCGATACGCATTTGCTTAACCGCGGCCGACGCGGTCTGAACTCCCCGAAGAACCTGCGGCAGCAAGTCTTCAAGCTTCTTTGACGACGTGTCGCTCCACTTGGTCCTGACGTTTCGTAGACGATAGCCGGAGATGCACCTGCCGGCAGTGCGGTGGGCACTTGCGCGTCATCGCCAGCATCGAGCAACCCGCGGTCATCGAACGGATTCTAGACCATCTCGGCCAAACGGTGGAGCCCATCGATCCGGCGCACCCGAGCCGAGCGCCGCCACAGGGTGATCGCTTAGTCTGACCGCTGCGTCTTGTTCATCACCACCCGGGCCACCGTGCAGGGACGGGCGGTTTTTGGCTTGTGCCGTGATGCGCCGACATTTCCAGGTGAAAGGGGAAGATTCACACACCTGAACGACGAGGGGTCGGACCGGCGCCGCCGGATGGCTGCCTCGACCTGCCCTCAGCAGACCGGTTTCAGCTCGCACCGACGGTCACGCTCCTGACATAATGGCCCCTTATACGCACTATCCGCCAGATTTCAAGCGGTGGGGTGCCTTTCTGAGCGAGATGGGGTCGCGGATAGCTCTCTCGCTCCAGACTGTTCCAAATTCGACGCAAACTTATATGTGGTCTATTGCGTCTGGGTGACCGAAATAATCTCGCCACGGCTGTAGGAATCGGTCTCGAATTCTAGAACCACCTGCCAGCGAGACAGAGGCTGCTGGCCAAAAGAGTTCTCCGCCCTTACCAGCGCAGTATAGAAATACTCATCCCCAGAGATGCGTCCATATCTGTGTTCCGAAAACTCCGCAGTGGACGGAAATTTGAGTTGCTCACGGATCGCATTCTGTCCGAAAGTCATGGCAGAAATGTCGCGCTCGTAATCGAGGTTAGCTGCTGAATTCGATTCGATGTTCCCGGCAGCGGCCAGCCAGGTAATCGAGAAGATTCCGACGCAGATGGCTACCGCGGTAGTCCACTTTACGGATTTCACGGTCGGCCTGCCTCGGCCACAATTGGGGCACATCTTCGCTCCAATCGAACATGGATGTTCACAGTCAACGCATGGCTTTAGTTCGCTGGACAAGGTCGACCTCATAGAGAACATTCGACGGTTCCGGGATTATCCCGAAGTACACGACTAGGAGATGTGACCCGCTGCACATTTCGCAGACTATAGTCCGTAGACCCACAGTCTCGAGATAGCGACGCTATACTCGATGTCTAGGAGTAACCCCCTTCAAACTGTTTTCGGCCAGGTTCTACGGAAAGCGCGAACCAAGCATAAGCTCTCCCAGGAAGACCTCGCGCTTGCGAGCAACTTGGACAGGACATACATCTCGCTCTTGGAACGCGGTCTTCGGCAGCCTACGCTTACGACGCTGTTCGCTCTAGCGGAAGTCCTTAAGACGAAGCCCTCAAGCATGATATCGCGAGTAGAACGCGAGTTATGATTCGCTCTAAATCACTTTGTGGTTCTCAAATACGTTCGCGCATACAGGTCCCAGTCGGGGGAAGCGGTACACAATCATTTCGGTAACTGCACGAATGGACCGGATATCAAAAACCGCGAGATCAGCAAATATGGCCGCGGTGAAGAACAAAAACACCGCTCCTGAAATAGAGGTAAGGAAGCGCCTATTCGCGAATAACTACAGATTCCGGCTACATCGGCGTGAGCTTCCTGGGACGCCAGACATCGTTCTCCCAAAGTACAAAGTAGCCGTGTTTGTTCATGGTTGCTTTTGGCACAGTCACGATTGTGCTCGCGGAAAGAGGCCAAAGACCAATACCGAATTCTGGAACAAAAAACTTCAGCAAAACGTTGATCGTGACAAGTCTGCGGTAGAGCGACTCGCCAATCTCGGTTGGAAGGTGGTGACGATTTGGAACTGCGAAATTCAGGAAGGAACGAGCGACCTGCTAGGAATACTTAACCAAATACGCGATCGAAAGTTAGAGTGACTGCGAACTAGTTTAGAGCACCTACGAGAAAGTCAGCGTAGTAACGCGCCAACTTCGGCGGAACGGCATTTCCGATCATTCGCATTACTGGTTCAATTTGGTCAGTTGGATAGAACATATAGTCACTAGGAAACGATTGCAGAATCGCAGCCTCACGAGGGCTAAGACCTCTCGTTTGGCGTGTATCGTAGTGGGCGAATCTTCCGTTGGAGATGCTATGAGCTTTTGTCGTAATTGTGGGCGACGGCTTGTCTCCGCTCATCCTCGTGTAAACATCGTGGAATCCTCGTTCCTTGCTCCTTTCTAGCAAACGCTTCTGACATGGCAGCGCGAGGTCGCCCTCACCGTGAAACAAGTAGTTGTTGGTCTTGCCCGGCAACGCTCGGTTTAGTCGCTTCCTGTTGATCTTGCTAACGTTCCTGGCGCGGTGATTCGGTAGTCGCGGATGGGCGGAACCCGGGGACAAACTAGGCAAGTGACCAATCGCCTCCTTGACAGAAACTAACGACTCATCAGGGTCTCCTTCGGGCACGATGAGTCGGGGCTCATCAAAATCCGCCAGAGAATCATCACTGACAAGTCCTTCACAGGCCCCGATCAGTATCGACCTTTTCCGATACTGTGGAATGCCAAATCTGGATGTACAAACCGTCTTTGAACCAAGAACATAGCCTTGCCGCCGTAATTCATTCGCGAAACGATTCCAAACACCGCCGTATTTCTTGTTCTTTATCGAAGACACGTTCTCCGCAAATACTAATTCCGGCTCGAAAAACTCAATAAACTTGCAGGATTCTGACAAGAGATTTTGGTCTTTTTTCCGTCTCACCCGTGTCTCTTCCTTCATGGGTGCACGACTGATCCGGGTAAACGGTTGGCAGGGGGCGCAAATCGCGAATAGTAGTGGCACACCCGGAAATCGGTCACATGCATCGACGATTAGGTTTTCGAGGCGATCAAATAGCTCTTTCTGCTGCCCCTCTTGATACCTCGATGACTTCGGGAATACATCGTATTGCAAAAACTCGGGCGGTTTTCTGCTTCCTGCGATATTCGCGTTGTTCTCCAGATAAGTTCTTTTGCATGAGCCATCTTTGTCAACGCCGGCGATCACGTAACCTCCCGACTGAATTAAGCCGTTCGTAGTGCCGCCAGCACCGCAGAAGAAGTCCACTGCGAGGAACCTCGGCGTCCTTGGCCGACCAACGTTCACTCGACCTACAGCACGATCAGTCATGACTTTTCTACCTTACGGGAAACACGCTCAGCCGCCTTCTTTATTGCTCTCACCTCACTCTCATCAAAAATTCGCCATCCATTTCGATCACGTGCTGGTTCATCGATCCGCCCCTCCTTTAGCCACCGATGCATAGTCTGCCGAGACACTCCAGCAATGTCAGCAACCTCCTGAATGAAATAAAATTTGTTCCCCCCCAACATGCGTACCATCTGGTTGTCTCAAAGGACTATGGAGTATAGCTAAGTATACTTAACCCTAAACACACAGACAATCGCCTGTACCTATCCATTTGACACCAGAGACGTATATTTCTAATATCTACGACTCAAAGTCATTTCCTAGAGCAAATATGAGATCTGAAGACCACGAAAAGTTCAAAAGATTGGCAAATAAACGCGTAAATAATGCAATCCGCTACATCAGACTAATCGGCAATCTGTCGAACAAATCGAACTACGACTACAGCGAAGAAGAAGTCTCAAAAATCTTCGACGCACTCACCGCTGAGATGAAATCGGCACGTAGCCGGTTCTCGTCAGCGCGGAAGGCTGCCGAAGAAGCATTCTCGCTCGACTAAACCGTCATTCAAGAGGAACTTAGATGAAAGCGAAGGAGCTTTGTTACGCGTTACTTGGCGCAGAAAGTGAAGCGGATGTAGATGAGATTATCTCCAAAGATAAGGCGCTCAATGACAAGAATAATTGGCTGGCGCTAGATGGAAACGAAATCAACTACAACATTGTCACAAATCAAGCTGCGAGCGGCGGCAAGGCCGCAACCGAAATCATGACCAATATGGTTGATGCGATATTGATGCGTCATGCCCAAAGCCATGGCATTACGCACGATTCCTCTGATTGTCCCAAATCGATGTATGACGCGGTAGATTCGTTCGTCCAGAATTTGCAAGGCGGGAAACTAATTAACGCCGATCGGAATTGGCTAAAAGACTATTCGAAAAAGAACTTAGTGGTGGGTGTCACCGGTAATCCAGATAGCAAGCTTAAGACAAAATCCTCCGCGTGGCCCTGCTACACATTCGTTGACAATGGGGAGGGACAACATCCTGATGATTTCCCTAAGACCTTCCTCTCCTTCAAGACAGGCATCAAGAAGGCGATACCATTCGTTCAAGGTAAGTACAACATGGGGTCCTCTGGCGTACTGAACTACTGCGGCAGCAACTGGTACAAGCTAATAGTGTCAAGAAAGTGGACTCGAAAAGGGAAGTGGGGCTGGACTCTAATTAGGCGACGCCCCGGTGACGCTGAGCCCATTGCTGAATACTTTGTCTATAACGGAAAAATTCCGAGTTTTCAAATTGATTCGATTTGGCCGCTACACAAAATGGATGGAAGTCGATATGAAGGAGTGTGCGCGAAATCCGGCACCATAGTAAAACTTTACGACTTTTACGTAGGTAAGGCATTCAAGACATTCAAGGGCGCAAGGGAAGCGTTTCTAGAGAACCTTGTTGAGACAATCCTTCCATTTCAGCTAATGGACTTTCGCTATGAGTCAGGTGGCACGACTCAAGGAAAGGGCGAGCCAGACCAGCGGCCATTCTATGGAATGGAATACCTTCTCATACGTACTCACGGTGCTGAGCTAGATGAAGATGCCGATAGTTTAGAGCGGAAGCGAATTCACGTCGGCACGATTACTGACGCTAGAGTTGGTGTTATCAACATCAGCGCGATACCGCTAGAAAAAGACGCGAAGAAACACGGACCTGCATGGCTGAAGTACAGTAACAACAGAGTATTTCATGCTGTAAACGGCCAGGTGCAGTTCAAACAAACAAGGGGGTTTCTTTCGGGTTGCCGCCTGTCCGCTCTCAAGGATCGGGTGGTGATAGTTGTGGACTCTACTGGTCTAACATCCCGTGGACACGCCGACATTTGGAAAGGTGACCGCGAGAATATTGTAGAGAATGCCATGGGCGCTCGATACAAGGAGCTGGTCCAGGATGCAATCACAAACTCTGAACCATTGCGAACGCTGCAGACGGAAATTACAAAGGAGGAACTCCGCCAAATAGCGACAACCGAAACCGCCGACCTATTTCAGAAGCTCATTCAAGAAAATAGAGACTTCATCAATCTACTAGACAATATCGACCCGACACTCCATCTCCCCGATGTGGACAATAATGGCGGACAATCGTTTGAAGGCCGGTACGACCCGACATTCCTGAACATCAAACGACCTAAAGGCGTCGAGCCATTAGGTATCGCTATCAATAGAACCGGTACTGTAATGGCGACGACAGACGCTTCGAACGACTTCCTTCTCCGAGAAGACAATCGAGGGAGTTTGTATCTAAGCAACCCACAACTTCAATCGATGGTCACCATTCGGCATGTATTGAAGGACGGACAACTCACTGTATTCATGACTCCCGGCTCTGAGAACACTGAGCTGGTTGGTAAGACCGTAGAATTTGAGGTTGGTTTGAACAGTCCGACAATGCCGCAACCCTTGAAAGCGACCGTGGCAGTCCAGTTCTTAGCGGAGGACACAACGCCTAAGAAAAAGAAGAAGAAAAAGAAGAAAACACCAGTTACGAAAGACAAGCCAAATCGGTCACTTCCACCATGTAAACTCTTGACGAAAGATGGCCGTGAGGTGTTTGGTAGTACGACAGAGAAATGGCCAGACGATTTTGACGAAACGGAGGGCGGCTATATCCGTGATCTGGGAGATAGCAAAATCTATTACATCAACTTTGACAATACTCACCATATTCGATACCGCGCACAATGTAAGTCGGATATTGAGCGAGACTTCCTATCTCAGAAGTTCATCTTAGTGATGCGCGTCCTAATGTTATCCGCCGAGAACGCGCTAACAAATACGATGCGCAGAATGTCGGAAGTTGATGGTGGTGACGATAAATTCTCCGCTCTGCAGGAGATAGACGATGAAGTTCGCCAAGCATTCGCCACCGCGTGCGCGACCTCGGCGTTGTGGGTGTCAGATGCAATTCCCCGATTAGTTTCATCAGAAGACGCTGGGGATATCGAATAGTTAACCGGTTGTAATAATTGGTATGGGGTTGGGCTTGCTAATCGTGCCATTTGGGCGAAACCTCAGCCTAAGTTGGTCCGATGTCACCATTTGCAGTATTCTGGTAGAGAATCACTCGCCGATCCGGCGCACCCGAGCCGAGCGCCGCCACAGGGTGATCGCTTAGTCTGACCGCTGCGTCTTGTTCATCACCACCCGGGCCACCGCGCAGGGACGGGCGGTTTTTGGCTTGTGCCGTGATGCGCCGACATTTCCAGGTGCAAGGGGAAGATTCACACACCTGAACGACGAGGGGTCGGACCGGCGCCGCCGGATGGCTGCCTCGACCTACCCTCAGCAGACCGGTTTCAGCTCGCACCGACGGTCACGCTCCTGACATAATGGCCCCTTATACGCACTATCCGCCGACCGAAAAAACCACACCGCTAGTCGGCACGACTCGAATATAAAAATCGCGGTTCGACCCCGTTTTCCCAACTAAGACATGGTCTAGCGACATCAGTGTCGAGGATCACAGTCAGAATCATGCATACTTCCTAGTAATTTGATCTCTTCAGATCGCAATGGAAATATGGATGGTGCCGCCCATGAAACCAGCGCAGACCAATATGGCGCTCGTACCGGAATGCTGATTTCCGCATCGTCCCGATTCATGCCCCCCGGCCTTGCGCTGCTATTTCCCTCGCCCGATATTGATCGACTCGGCATAGTCAGCCGTGCTTTCTTTGCTTTCCGAGACAGGGAAACTAGCAATCTTTCAATCGAATAGTCGGTCACACGCTTACTCTGAATGACGCGAGATGCAGTCCGAAAGGCTGCCGCACGTCTAATTAACCTCTCGTAAACGCATCGATCATAGCCTAATCGTTGATCACCGATCCGAGCCCTTTCATCGCTAACTTCGCGAATTGATTTATCTAGTTCTCCAGCTATTTGCTCGAACCGAATGTAATCCGCACGCATAACTGAGTCCCCAACAGGCGGAAACGGGTGACCAACCGCGTCGCCTCCACCAGCCTCTTCTCCAAATTTAACGGCAAGTGGCAAATTCGTTCCAATAACACGAGCATTATAGGCTTTCTTATGTTGGCCAATTACTTTCGCGTGATGAAATCCGAAAGGATTACTGAACTTTGATATCCTGGAACATTTCGCCTTCTTACAGATCTGCGGCCTGCCCATTACGGTAACAAAAGGATCACGGCTGTCGTCCAGGACGAACGCCCGAGCATCTTTTGGGTCCACAGATTTTGGGACGCCTTTCGGATCATGATGCGCACCGAGCAAATGACCGAGTTCATGAAGATCGGAAAACGCAGCACCGATGCACTGCCAGTTTATTACCGCAAACGCATTCGCCATACTCGCAGGTATGGATGCTGCTTCGCCACAGATTGCGGAATTATCATTGTGAACTATTAAGAATATGATGTCTGCGCCCATCTCTGCACGGCGCAATTTAATTTTCTCGATTTCTTCGTTTCTTCCAGCGGCAAAGGCGTCAACAATTTGAGACATAGAATCGACTTCCGACGTACTCGGTTCTACATACTTGGTTAGTTCCGGCCTAAGAAACTGGATTTCGACTTCAATACCTGCATGAGAGAAAGACTCTTTGTAGAGCCCGGCCTGAGACTCAATAATATGTGCAGGTGAAAGCACCCTGGGATCATCTTGAGCCTTATTGAACGCATTCGCCGTATAAGCAGCATAAATCGTCAGTGGATCTTCAATCACATTAAGCGTTGTTTCGCGCAAAAAACGAGAATTCGTTATTCCGCCTTCCTCCTCAGATTCCGCCTCGACAGCCTTGTCCGGCTCTAAATTTACAATATTCTCAATCCTGAGATCGTCGGCAGTTAGCCTTGGAGGCGTCGAAACAACCACATGTAGGTTTTCTCGCTGGCCGTTTTCAAGCTCGCGCATAACAACAGGTCTTATATGCCGTTCAACCCCTACAGAATTTGCATATCCTGAAACTAAGCCTTCCTTCAGATCCACAATGAGAACTGATGAATCACCTACTAACCCGAAACTCAGACCTACGCGCGCCAGCGGAAGTCGCCCGAAAGTATAATACGCGTAGCGCCGATCGAACGAAATTCTCTTGTCAAGCAGTATTCGCCTTTCACCAAGCAGATCGACAACAGTCGGGCCATCGATCAATCCACCGATATCTAACTCTACTAGCGCAGACGATTTTATCGTCACAAATTCATATGAAATCGCGTCTGGCCAGAATGAAAATATAGCCTCTATTGATTTCGAACTTGCGGTTGGAAATGCGCTTATGGCCTGATCTACGCTCGAAATAGCTGATGCCTCTGCACCCAATCCTGTCAATTTAGTTGACAACTGCACCGACGACAAAAACGGGTGAAGGTCGACTAACATTGAGTACATCGAATCTGACAATCTACCCGATGTGCTAGAAGCAGATTGGCCGAAGGCTAAGACAGGGCATAGAAATACTAGAACGAAGGTGATTTCGAGCTGCCTACTGATCATGCCTACACTCTAGTGAATAAAATTGGTTGGCGTTTCGATTTCCCAACTAGCCCCCAAAATCGACAACGAATCTTTCCGTTGGTCGCCACCAATCCGCGGCGGGCGGCGGCGGTTTCCGGCAATTTGAGTCCTCCCATGCGGCCTGCGCGGGCGGGGACTTCACGGCTTTATACATTAGATATACTGTTGTTGAATCTCCGTAATCAAATTTCGGATCCTCCATCATTGTCTTCATGACTTCGGACATCACAGTTGCAGCGCTGTCGATAGTCCAATCTTCATACCCAGCCAATTTACAATCTTGCATATGAAACAACCAGTCATGAACAATAAAAGCAGGGCCGTAACCCCAGGGTGAAAAATTCCTCAATGCCCAAAGCGGCCGAGGAATTGACCCGCCGTCCGTTAGCATTCTTTCTGGCCTGACACTTGACCCATCGCTCCTAACGAAAACCAAGGGATCCTCCTCACTGGGAGTAAATAGAAAGAGATCGGGCGCCATCCACTCGACGATTATCTTTCCATCTAAACTATTTCCAACGTTAGTTTTAGCGTAGTGACTCGCAGCACTGCAACCTCCGCAAAGAACTACGATTGTTAGAAATAAAGATCGGTACATATTTACACCCCCCGTTTCCGTCAGATTAATCTGCTTTCTGTCAATGAAGATATACGAAAAAAGTCCGTAAATCCCTTACCAGCTCACGGTACCTATAAACTGAGGCTTAGTCCTCGAAATAGTCCGAATCCAATCGCTTAATGACATATTTGGACTCAGGCGATACGCCAACATTGTGATCGATCATCAATTCGGCCAATCGAACGCCGTCAATCAGAACAATTCGAGTTGTTAAATTTGAAGCATATTCCTTGGCCTCCGCTGAATGGTTTGACGTCGTAATCATCACGCCTTTATGCGCTCTATGGCCTTGCAAAGCTCCCGCAAAAGCCTGTACGACCGGGCGGCCCACATTGCCCTCCCAACGCTTCGCTTGGACATAGACTGAATCCAAGCCCAATCGATCTTCATCGATAACACCGTCAATTCCACCATCCCCCGAGCGACCAACCGCTCGCGCCGCTCCCTCTGCCGAGGTATCGGTCAGCGACCGGCAACGGGCGATGTCATGGGCACAACGCCTCAAGCGGGTGTTCGCGATTGATATCGAGACCTGCCGGCAGTGCGGTGGGCGCTTGCGCGTCATCGCCAGCATCGAGCAACCCGCGGTCATCGAACGGATTCTAGACCATCTCGGCCAAACGGTGGAGCCCATCGATCCGGCGCACCCGAGCCGAGCGCCGCCACAGGGTGATCGCTTAGTCTGACCGCTGCGTCTTGTTCATCACCACCCGGGCCACCGTGCAGGGACGGGCGGTTTTTGGCTTGTGCCGTGATGCGCCGACATTTCCAGGTGAAAGGGGAAGATTCACACACCTGAACGACGAGGGGTCGGACCGGCGCCGCCGGATGGCTGCCTCGACCTGCCCTCAGCAGACCGGTTTCAGCTCGCACCGACGGTCACGCTCCTGACATAATGGCCCCTTATACGCACTATCCGCGCAGAAAAGTTTCTCGTGAGAACCTTTTCATAGGGCTGCATTGTTAGAATATGAATCTGCAACAGATGTGGGGTGGACCGATATGGCAAGAGGATTCGTCGTTTTAGCCTTGGCAGGTTTACTGTCTGCGTGTACGACAACGCGGGTATCGACGCTGACGATCAATTGGGTAAGTGAATTCGATGATCGTAAGTTAGTCACTGAAAGTATCGCTAGGAAAGCATTTGTGTTTAGTGACACTGCTGACATCGATATGGCAATCAAACCTGTGGGTAGTGCAGAAAAAGAATTTACTAGCGTAAGTCAACAAATCTACTATCACGCTGGAGTACGCAGAGCAAACATCGACGAAGTGATACCGGGCGAGTACGATGTCCGGGCCCGGTCTACGTGGCTATCTCCATCTTCTGAAGTAAGGATAGGTGGCACCGAAATTAGGCGGTCGGATGGGACACCGGCCGAAACAACATTCACGGTGCGATTTGATCCGGGTCGCGTTTATGTTCTGCAAGAAGGTGGACTAGGAAGACGGTATTACGGCGGCGATCCAGAGTTCGTTGCTATGGTAGGGGCCAGTTCAGGCGTTGCGATCGTAGCATATACCGATGGCTTTGTCCCTTCAGAAGATGGAACGCAACTCGAGGACCACACTAAAACAGAAGAATTTAAAGCAAAGTACCCTACGTGGGAGATTATGAAGTCTGTTAAAAAACGAGTAGGCGAAACCCACTGGCTATGTCGCAAGTGTGCGCTTGTGCGTCGCTGATAAACTCCGTTGAGCTGGACGGTGACAGTTAACGACACAACATACCGTTGTGGGCGTGACAATCTGACGCCAATGCACATACTTACATAGATCAAACAGCGGTTCGTTGCCTTTGTTGCTTCAATGCCAGCATGATGGGGAGTGTTAGAAATTCTGTGTCAATCCTTTAATCTATCCGGAAAGGGGATTGAGACATGGCAGAGGAGTTTGATTTTGAATCAGCGCTGAAGGCAGTTCAATCAGGGCAGTCGATCACGGGTAAGGACGGTGTTTTGGGCCCGCTGGTAAAGCAGCTGACCGAAGCAGCACTTGAGGCGGAGCTCGATTCCCACCTGGCAGAAGACGTTGCCGAGAATCGCAAGAACGGCAAATCGAGGAAGTCGGTAAAGAGCACCAGCGGCAAGTTTGAGCTGGAGACGCCGCGGGATCGTGCCGGCACCTTCGAGCCGCAACTGGTGAAAAAACACCAGCGTACAGTGTCAGACGAGATCGAGACCAAGATCCTGTCGATGTTCGGCTTGGGCATGAGTTACGCGGACATTGCTGGGCATGTCGAGGAGATGTACGGCATCGGCGTCTCGCTGGCAACGATTTCCACGATCACCGATAAGCTGATCGCCGAGGTCAAAGCTTGGCAGGCTCGGCCGCTGGAGCAGCTATATCCGTTTGTGTGGTTGGATGCGATCCACTACAAAATCCGCGACAAGGGCCGTTATCGGAGCAAGGCTGTGTACACCGTTCTGGCGTTGAACATGGACGGCAAGAAGGAAGTGCTGGGTCTGTATCTCTCGGAGAGCGAGGGCGCCAACTTCTGGCTCTCGGTGCTCACGGACCTGCAGAACCGCGGCGTCGAGGATATCCTAATCGCCTCGGTTGACGGATTAACGGGTTTTCCCGAGGCCATCGCCTCGATTTATCCGGACACCGAAGTTCAGCTGTGCATCGTGCACCAGATCCGCAACTCGCTGCGCTACGTGGCCTCGAAAAATCAGAAGGCGTTCATGGTCGATCTGAAACGCGTGTACCGCGCCAAATCACTCGGTGAGGCCGAGGCGGCGCTGGATGAGCTGGAATCGCTGTGGGGTGAAAAGTACCCGATCGTAATCAAGTCTTGGCGCACGAAATGGGAGCACCTGTCCGCCTACTTCAAGTACCCACATGACATCCGGCGGATTATTTACACCACCAATTCCATCGAGGCGGTGCATCGTCAGTTTAGAAAACTGACCAAGACCAAAGGCGGCTTCCCGAACGACGACAGCTTGTTGAAGTTGTTGTTCATGGGCATCCAAAATGCGAGTGAAAAGTGGACCATGCCGATACAGAACTGGACGCTGACAATCTCGCAGTTGTCGATATTTTTTGAAGGCCGGCTTGATGCCGCACTGGAACTTTGATCTTATTAACTATGCAACATCACGTTGACACAGAAATCTGAACACCCTCCCCGTAGTCGAAATTTTCATTGAGCGGCAGCTAAACCCTTGACCTAGTCGATTTCGAAACTCTCCAGTTCTTGCAATTCACGCTCAATGCGACGCTGTTCCAAAAGCTCATCAATTCGTTTGCGATTGCGGGCTTCCGTCAAATGTTCGGTTGGAACGCCCTCGGCTTCCATTTCAGCCATTAACTCATTGATGTCGATTTCCACCGATGTTTCGCCGACATTATCCGTGGTGATGGTTGCTTCACCGTCAGGCTCAATATTTTCATTGGCCTGATCGTCGAAATCTTCGTCTTGACTATTTTCCGGCTTACCGTCTGGCTCACGCATGGGATAACTCCTTCCGATTCCCGAACGCTTATGTGCAAAGCTCCGCTTTGTTTTTTCGTTATAAGGCGTCGTGAAAGGGGCTGCAAGAAGGACTTGCGGAAAGCGTGAACCAGGTCATTAAAAGGGCTGGAAACCCCTATATTTAGAGCCATATACGGGCGTATATCGCCTAGCCCACAAGCTGATTTAGCTCGAATATGGGCAATAAGATGGCCAGCACGATCAGCAGTACAACGAGGCCCATGCCCACAATTAGGGCGGGTTCGAGAATCCCCAGCAGAGCGGCTATGAGCCCATCCATTTCCCGCTCCTGATTAGCCGCGGCCCGGTCGAGCATGGTCTCCAACTCGCCGCTGGCTTCGCCGCTAGATATCAAATGAATACAAATGGGTGGAAAGAATCCGCCCACGGCCAAGGACTTGCCGATGGCGGCCCCTTCGCGAACCCGCGCCGCGGCGTCTTCCACGGCTTCGCGCATGGGTACATTGGTCAGTACCTGCGCCGAAATACGCAGAGATTCCAGCACCGGTACGCCACTACCTGTCAGAATACTTAAAGTGCGCGTGAATCTTGCTGTATTAAAGCCGCGATTCAGCTTGCCGATGACAGGCAGGCGTAACAATATTTGATCAAATCGCCGGCGGATATGCAGTTTGCGCAGCAGACGGCTTGCTAGCCAGGCTGCCACCGCGATGCCAATGAACAGCGCGATGCCATAGCTGCGCATGAAATCGCTGGTGCTGATCAAAAACTGTGTGAGTCCCGGTAAATTCTGCCCGGTGTTTTCAAACACACCGACAACCTTGGGTACAACGTATACCAGCATCAAGCTTACGATGCTGATGGCGAGAATGGTCAAGACGACGGGGTAAATCATCGCGTTCATGATTTTCTGCCGCAATTCTTGGCGATTTTCCGTGTAGTCGGCCAGTCGCTCTAGCACCGCATCCAAGTGCCCCGACTGTTCACCGGCGGCCACCGTGGCGCGATAGATTTCCGGGAAAGCTTTGGGGAAATCGGCCAGTCCGTCGGCCAGGCTATGACCTTCCATTACTTTCGAACGAACTCCCAGCACAATGCTCTTGAGCCGCGGCAGTTCGTTTTGTTCGCCCACAGCCAGTAGCGCTTCCTCCAAGGGCATGGAGGATTTGACCAGGGTTGCCAGCTGGCGGGTAATCAAGGCCAAGTCGGCCGCTGACAAAGAGCGGCGCAGGGTAAAGGACTGTTGGCGGGAGCTTTCTTTTTGCGCGACCTCGCCGACGGTCAGCGGCAAGAGTTTTCGATCGCGCAGTAGCTGGCGAACTTGTCGGGCAGTATCGCCCTCGATAACGCCCTTGCGCTGCTTACCGGAGGGATCTACCGCGGTATATTCAAAGGCACCCATCTACTCGCCACGAGCGACGCGCAACACTTCCTCTAGGGTCGTGTCGCCGTCTAGCACCCGGCGAATTCCATCGTCGCGAATACTGCGGCTGCGGCCGCGAACATAGGATTCCAAGAGATGTTCTCCCGCGCCGTCGTGGATCATGGTGCGCAGTTCATCGTCAATGGTCGCCAATTCGTAAATGCCCGTGCGCCCGCGAAACCCTTCGGCGGCGGGCAAGTTGGCTGGCGGCCGGTACAAGGTGGGCGGATTGGCCGGGTCCATCCCCAATGCCCGACACTCATACTCTGATGCTGTGTAGGCTTCCTTGGTGTCGGGGTCTAGCAGGCGTACAAGTCTTTGCGCCAGCACCCCGATGAGGCTTGATGACAGCAGAAAGGGTTCAACCCCCATATCCCTTAGCCGGGTCACGGCGCCCACCGCAGTATTGGTATGCAGGGTCGATAAAACCAAATGTCCCGTGAGGCTTGCTTGCACGGCGATTTCCGCGGTTTCTAGGTCACGAATCTCGCCCACCATGACCACATCAGGATCTTGCCGCAGGATTGCGCGCAGACCGCGGGCAAAGGTCATATCTACCTTGGTGTTGACCTGCGACTGGCCGATCCCATCGATGTAGTACTCGATGGGATCCTCCACGGTCATGATATTGCGTGTGTCGTCGTTGATGCGCTCTAAGGCTGCGTAGAGGGTTGTAGTTTTCCCCGAGCCCGTGGGCCCCGTGACCAGAATAATGCCATGGGGTTTGTGGATCATCGCGTCCATGGCTTCTTGATCGTTGGGCTCCATGCCCAGGTGACTCAGGTCCAAACGTCCAGCTTGTTTGTCGAGTAAACGCAATACCACCCGTTCGCCGTGCCCTGAAGGCATGGTGGATACGCGGACATCCACGGCGCGGCCCGCGACTCGCAATGAAATTCGCCCATCTTGGGGCAGCCGCTTTTCCGCGATGTCTAGTTTGGACATGACTTTGATGCGGGAAACTACCAGCGGGGCAACGGCTCGGCGCGATTGCAAAACTTCGCGCAGCACGCCGTCGACGCGAAATCTCACCACGAGGCGATTTTCAAAGGGTTCGATATGAACGTCGGAAGCGTTTTCTTTAACGGCCGAAGTCAGTACCGCATTGATGAGGCGAATGATGGGTGCGTCATCATCACTTTCTAAGAGATCCGAAGGTTCGGGCAGCTCCTGAGCCACGCGAAATAAGTCCGTGTCTTCGCCCAGGCCTTCGACCATTTGCATGGTGGAATTTGACTCTCGTTCGTAGGTGCTTTGCAGACGATCATCAAATTCGCCCTCATCTACCAGCTGCGAATTCAGCGGGCCGCCGACAAAACGCCGAACCTCGGCCAGCCCTGTGGGGCTTGCGTCACGGCGTACCAATAGCTGCGCGCGCCCGTCGATGTAATCGTGAATTAGTAAGCCGTGGCGCTTAGCGAACGAAAAGGGCAGCAGACGCTCACCAGCTTCGGTGATGATGCCATCGTCCAGATCGTCAACTGGCAGATCCGCCAGGGTGGTTTCAGGAGGCATCGTGGCGGCCATCTCAAGGTTCCGGCGATTGCTCTTCAGGGGGTAGACGCAAATCGATTACCGGTAGATCGTCCTCCGGTGGCCGATTGATGTCGCGGGGGTCGGCCGGTAGGATTTCCGGCGCGTCGCCCCAGCCGTCTAAATCCGGCAGCGCGTTAACCGGGTCGCGGCTCAGTTGCAGGTCGCGAATGAAGTTGTACTTCGAGTTAGTGACGTAGGCGGCCTGTTCATCGTCGCGCAAGATTGTGGGCTTAATGAAAAACATCAAGTTGGTTTTCATCTTCACGCGGCTTGTGGAGCGGAATAAGGCTCCCAACAAAGGTATACGACCCAAAAATGGCACGCGTTCTTCACTTTCGCGGTAGTCATCTTGAATCAATCCACCGAGTACCAGAATACCGGCGTCCTCCACGATCACCGAGGTGGCGAGATTGCGGTTATTGGTAATGAGGTCCACGGCCTGGGCACTTTCGGCAACATTGGAAATTTCTTGCTCGATCTTCAGACGAACCGCATCGCCCTCATTGATTTGTGGCGTGATCTTCAGACTCGTGCCTACCTGCTGCCGTTCAATGGTTTGAAACGGGCTGATAGCTCCGCCGGTGGTGCCGGTATTGGTGAAACTGCCGGTAACGAAGGGCACTTCCTGACCAACACTGATTTCGGCTTCTTCATTGTCTAGGGTGACCAGAATGGGTGTACCCATGACGTTGGTGTTGGCGTCGGCTTCCAGGGCCTCCACCAGTCCGACAAAGCTCAAACCCGAATCCTTGACGCGGCCCAAGCCCAAGGTAAGACCGTCGCCAATAACCTGCGCAGCATCGGCACCAAAATTTCCATCGGAGCCGATGGCGCCGGCAATACCCGCCACGCCAGAGGTTTTACTGAAGTTGGTCAGTCCCACGGCATTCTCCAGGTCCGCGTCGCCCACGGCCCAGGTGATGCCCAAATCTGCCGCGTTCTCGGCGGATACTTCGACGATCACGGTCTCCAACAGGACCTGTAGACGCCGAATATCAAGTTTGTCTACCACGGTCATCATGGAGCTCATGATTTTAGGCGGCGCGGTAATAATCAGTGCATTGGTTGGCGTGTCGGCCCAAATGGTGATCTCGCCGGTTTCCGCGGGTGCGCCGGATTCAGCAGCCTGTTGCTGATATTGGGTTTGCAGTTTGGTCGCTAGTTCCTCCGCATCCGCATAACGCAGGTAGCGGACTTGCGTATCGCCGCCGTCTTCCAGGGGCGTATCCAAATGAGTAATCAGGGTACGTAGCCGCAGACGCTCATTCCGATCGCCACTGACCAAAATACTATTGGTGCGCTCGTCCGCAACCACAGTGGTGGCCGCACCGTTGGCGGCGCCCTCGCCGCGGGCTCCCTGAGCCAGCGCATTCACGATCCGCACAATTTCCGCGGCCGAAGCATTCTCCAAACGAATGACCTCATAGTCCTCGTCACCGGCTTGGTCAATGCGCCTGATGATGCGCAGCATGCGGTCCACATTGGCCGAGCGGTCGGAAATAATCAGCATGTTGGACGCAGGGTAGGCGGCCAGGTGGCCGTACTGAGGAATCAAGGGACGAAGAATCGGCACCAATTGTGCTGCCGCGACATTGCGTACTTGAATTACCGTGGTAACGATGTCATCCGCGCTGTTACCTTCACTGAAATCAATGCCGGGGACCTGGCGCGCATTGGCATCGGGCAAGATTTTGATTAAGTCACCCGACGGCACGGCCACGAAGCCGTAGACTGAGAGGATCGACAAGAAGGCGGCATAAAAGGCGTCCGGTGTCATGGGCACGGACGACAACATGGTGACCTGCGCCTTCACGCGGGGGTCAAGGACGAAATTCTTACCCGTAACTTCGCCCACGGCCTCAATGACCTGGCGGATGTCCGCGTCCTTGTAATTGGGGGTGATGGTGGTTTCTTGGCTATGAGTGCCGCCGGCTAACAAAACCAGCAGGAGCGTCAGTACGCCCAGGCCTAGGTTTTTACATATGCCACGTAAATTCATTGAGTGGCTCCGTTGGCCAGGTCGACTTGGCTGGTGTCCAGCGTCATGACCTCAGATTGCCCGTTGCGCTCAACGGTTAGGCTCACCTGCGTGGCGTCACCCAAACTGCGAAAGATTTGCATACCTTCGGCCGGATTATTCAGTGCCATGCCGTTGATTTCTGTGACCAAATCCCCAGGCCGAAGGCCCAGGGCGGCGAATTGCTGCCGGTTGCGTCCCGGGTAGACTCGGTAGCCGCGCAATTGTCCATTGGGCATGAACGGTTGCGGGCGGACAATTTCGGTAAAGCTGGAGGCATTTTGTTGCACCACTTCTTGCACACTCGGTGCCGGCCTGGTTGCCGCCGTGCGGCGGCGAGGGCTAGGCGTGCGGACCGGATTTTTATTGCTGAACTCGCGGGGTAGCCGCAGGGCTTCCAAGACGCCGCCACGATTGAGAATTACGCGATCTGGATGCACTTGATGCAGGGTTGCGCCGCCTGGTATGGCATCCGCGATGAAATAGGACTCTTCCTGGCCGCTGTCATCGGCAATGATCGCATGGGCGGCTTTGTTGTCGGTGGAAGCCACGGAGGCGCGCAGACTCAGCTTCAGCCGCGTGTCGGGGGCGTCCAAGACGTCCTCCACGGGCTCAGTTGTAGCTGGCTCGCTACTGGCTTTGCCGAACAATTCGGCCGATTGAAGGTCGGAATAATCAGTCGCTCCGGTACCGGCCGCGGTTACCGCTTGGCTCCGGCTGGGTGGCGTCCAGTCCACCGCGGTGGGCTGCGGATACAGAATCCAGGCAAGGCGGGCTAGATACCAGGCTAGCACCACCGTCAGGATCAGCGAAATCCAGAACGGCAGGCGCTGGCTAGCTTGCGCCAACCATTGTTCTGGCGACTGGTCGTTCCAATTAGTTATGAGGTTTTGTACGTTCAAAAATTCGCCGCATCTCCGCAGCCTTCTGTGGCCACTGAGGGATCAGAGGTTTAATGAAATGGCATAATAATCGCATACGGCCCAAGAGCAAGAATATAGACCAAATTCCTTGTGAAGCAGCGAATTGGGCCCCATATTTGTGACACGTTGGTGAATGTGACAAAACGCCACTGGCGCGGTATGCGCGGGGTGGTCATCGGCCTGGATCTCCAAGCAAGAGGGTTCTATGCCGCTAGACTTTGAATATTTTGGCGGCCAGGGGTCGCCATGCCTAGTAAAGTAGACCGATGAGTGGAGAAAACGAACCGGATTTTGACTCGCCCGATGATGGCCGTGGCTTGGCCCTGGAGGAAGCGAGGCCGAAACTTAAGAAACCTCCGCTTTACCGAGTGGTCTTACTCAATGATGACTACACCCCCATGGAATTCGTGGTCGAGGTCTTGGAACTGGTATTTGGAATGGATAGAACAAAAGCCACGCGCGTGATGTTGGAAGTGCATACCAAAGGTAAAGGTGTGTGCGGGGTGTTTACCTATGAAATCGCTGAAACAAAAGTTGCTCAGGTCAGCTCGTATGCTGAACAGCATCAACATCCCCTGTTGTGCACAATGGAGGACGCATGAGCCATGTTGAGTAGCGAGCTTGAATATTGCTTGAACGAGGCTTTTCAGGGCGCGCGTTCGGAACGTCACGAATACATCACTGTGGAACACTTGTTGCTGGCCATCCTGGGCATTCCGCAAGTGGCGGATATTTTGAAGGCTTGCGGCGCGAATCTGGCGCAGCTCACCAAGGAGCTCGAAACTTTTATCGACGATTCCACGCCCCGGCTTGGTGACGACAGTGATCAAGATGTCCAACCCACCCTGGGGTTTCAACGTGTCTTGCAGCGAGCTGTTTTTCACGTCCAGTCTAGCGGCAAGAAGGAAGTGCTGGGCGAGAATGTATTGGTTGCCATTTTTGGCGAAAAGCAATCGCATGCGGTTTATCTGTTAGGCTTGCAAGATCTATCGCGTTTGGATGTCGTGAACTTTATTGCCCATGGTGTGAGCAAATCGGGTGATCTCGCCAATGCGGATCAGGACGCTGCCAGCAGCGTTGAGGGTGGCGAAGCAGATGCGCAAGCTAGTCCACTAGAAGCCTTCACGGTAAACCTTAACGAGCGTTCCCAGGCTGGCAAGATTGATCCTTTGATTGGGCGCGCCGATGAGATCGAGCGAACGATTCAGGTCCTCTGCCGCCGGCGCAAGAACAACCCGCTGTATGTCGGTGAAGCCGGCGTCGGCAAGACCGCCTTGGCTGAGGGATTGGCTAAGATGATTGTGGATGAGCAGGTTCCCGCCGTCTTATCCGACGCGACGATTTACGCCCTGGATATGGGGGCGTTGCTGGCGGGCACTAAGTATCGCGGTGATTTTGAAAAGCGTCTGAAGGGTGTGATTGCGGAATTGGGCAAAGATCCCGGTGCAATCTTGTTTATTGATGAGATTCACACTGTCATTGGGGCCGGCGCTGCATCGGGCGGTGTGCTAGATGCCTCGAATCTGATTAAGCCGGTATTGGCAAACGGTGAACTACGTTGCATCGGTTCCACGACTTATCGCGAATATCGCGGTATTTTCGAGAAGGACCATGCACTCGCGCGGCGTTTTCAAAAAATTGACGTGGTTGAACCCAGTATCGCGGAGACCATCGAAATCCTAAAAGGCTTGCGGTCGCGTTTCGTCGAACATCATGGGGTGGAGTACACCGACGAGGCGCTGAAGTCGGCGGCCGAGTTGTCGGCGCGGCACATCAATGAGCGGCAATTACCAGATAAGGCCATCGACGTCATTGACGAAGCCGGTGCCAGAGTCCGGCTGCAGCCCGAAGATTCCCGTGATAGTGCTGTGGATAGCCGGCTCATCGAAGAGGTTGTGGCCAAGATGGCGCGTATACCGCCTAAGAGCGTCTCCGCCGATGATCGTGACCAACTGCGGCATCTCGAGCGTGACCTGCAATTAGTGATTTTTGGTCAGAATCAGGCCATCAGCGCCTTGGCATCTGCCATCAAGATGGCACGCTCCGGACTACGCGAACCCGAGAAACCCGTTGGGGCATTCTTGTTTTCGGGCCCGACGGGTGTAGGTAAGACGGAAGTCACGCGGCAGTTGGCACATTGTCTAGGCATTGAGCTTATCCGCTTCGACATGTCGGAATATATGGAACGCCATACAGTCTCCAGACTGATTGGGGCGCCGCCCGGCTATGTGGGTTTTGATCAGGGTGGATTATTAACCGAGGCGGTCGCGAAGAATCCCCATGCGGTGGTTTTGCTTGATGAAATCGAAAAGGCCCATCCAGAAGTGTTCAACCTGCTATTGCAGGTAATGGATCATGGTAGTTTGACGGACAACAATGGCCGTAAAGCTGATTTCCGCAACGTTATTATCGTAATGACGACCAATGCCGGTGCGCAAGAAATGAGCCGCTCATCCATGGGCTTCACCCAACAAGACCACAGCTCCGACGCGATGGCCGCCATCGATAAACTATTCGCGCCTGAGTTCCGCAACCGACTTGATGCCATCATTCAGTTTGAGGCGCTTGACCGCGACTCTGTGCTGCGCGTTGTCGATAAATTGGTACTTGAGTTAGAAGCACAGCTGGACAATCACGACGTTGTCTTAGAGCTTGATGATGCCGCACGACAGTGGATTGCCGAGCGTGGCTATGACCCGAAGATGGGTGCTCGTCCGATGTCACGCGTGATTCAAGAACACGTGAAACGCCCCTTGGCCGAACTACTACTATTTGGCGAGCTGGCCGACGGTGGATCCGTATGCATTGTTGTGACCGACAAAGACGAGCTTGGCTTGATCTCAACGCCGAATACACAGAAGCTCAAACAGTTATCAGAACCCACGCCGGCGGACGGCTAGCGCTAGTCAGCGCGCGCGATAGATGATTCGCCCTTTGGTCAAATCATAGGGCGTCAATTCGACGGTAACGCGGTCGCCCGTCAAAATGCGAATATAGTGCTTGCGCATCTTGCCCGAAATATGCGCGGTCACCAAGTGTCCATTGTCCAGTTCCACACGAAAGGTGGTGTTGGGCAATGTTTCGGTAACGACGCCTTCAAGCTGTATGGCTTCTTCTTTAGCCATTTGGATCCTTTGGTAACAGCCGCGCATTGTGCAAGATGTCGCACAGGCGCGCAAGCAAGCATCGTCAAGGCCTACAGGAGGTCGCTAGTGCCGTGCGGGGGCTGCGACCAGAATTTCGGCCCAGGCAAGCTACAAAAACGGTCCAATCTTTCCAGGAATTGCTCGCGGCTAAGTAGCCGGCTGCCCAGCGTGGCTAGATGCTGCGATGCCAGCTGGCAATCGATGAGTTCTATGCGTTGCTCTCTCGCAAAGTGCATCAGCTTGGCCATCGCGACTTTAGAACCGTCACTCGCGCGGCTAAACATAGACTCGCCAAAAAAGCTTTGGCCCAGGCACAGACCATAAATTCCGCCAACAAGCTGATTGCCTCGCCACGTTTCTATTGAATGGGCATAACCCATTTCATGCAACTCCAGGTAAGCAGCGTGCATTTCCGGTGTTATCCAAGTGCCTGCATCAGCGCGGATCGCCGCGCAGTCAGCAATCACCGCGGCAAACGCTTGGTCCACTGATACGCTGTATTCATTCCGGCGAAGTCTCCGGCGTAGACTTCGTGAAATATGCATTTCGTGGGGGAAAATCACCGCCCGGGGATCCGGCGACCACCACAAAATGGGTTGCCCGTCGTTGTACCAGGGAAAAATCCCGCGCCGGTAGGCCGCCAACAACCTTTCACTGGACAAGTCGCCACCGATCGCCAATAGCCCGTCCGGGTCTTTTAGGGCATGACTGGGATGGGGGAATGCATCCGGCGGGTCTGTCGGCCGCAGCCACTGCAATTCAGTCATTGGTTTTTCGATACGGAACGTGGGCGTTTACCGCATCAATATAGCCGTCGATGTGCTCCCGTTCGCGGCCCAAGTAATCATCCACGGCAGCTAGAAACTGCGGATGGGATAGCCAGTGCGCGGACCAGGTCGCCGTGGGTACGAAGCCTCGACTGATCTTGTGTTCGCCCTGAGTTCCCGGTTCAAAAGTTCCTAGTCTTTCACGAATGCAATAGTCTATCCCTTGATAGTAGCAAGTTTCGAAATGCAGGCTGTGGTAGTAACCATCGCTGCCCCAGTAGCGTCCATATAAGTGGTTGTCGCTGCGCAAACAAATGGCGGTGGCGACCACGCGGTTTTTGTGTTGGGCAAGAATAACCAGAAGCTTGTCAGGTAGAGTTTGACCGAGGCTTAGGAAAAAATCCTTATTGAGATAGGGTTCGCGGCCCCGCCTCAAGAACGAGCTGGCGTACAGCGGCATGATTTCGCGCCAAACATCGGGGCTTAGTTCATGACCGCTCAAGTGACGAAAGCGAATGCCGCTTTCTCTGACCCGGCGTCTTTCCCGGCGCACTTTCTTGCGTTTTGCCGCAGTGAATTCATTCAGAAATTCGTCAAAGGACTCGTAATTCTTATTGTGCCAATGGAACTGACAGTCCTTGCGCACCAGAAAACCCTGTAGCTTGCATTGCTCGGTCTCTTTTTCAGTAGGGAACAGCAAGTGTATTGATGATGCGCCTAGCTGTTCGGTCGCCGCGCGCGCCGCCGATAACAGTTCTGTAATCGTCGCCTGGCGGTCTACATTCTTGGCCGTCAGGAAGCGCGGGCCAGTAGCGGGCGTGAAGGGCACGCCGGCGACTAATTTCGGATAGTAGTTCAGACCAGCACGGCGATAGGCATCGGCCCAGGCAAAGTCGAAGACGAACTCGCCCCAGGAGTCAGTCTTTAAGTACAGCGGCATCGCGCCGTTCAGAACCCCGGCACTCGATTTAAGCAGTAGATGCGCGGGGTTCCACCCCGTCCCAGGACCCACGCTACCGCTGGTTTCCAGGGCCAGCAGAAATTCATGCCGCAGAAAGGGTTGGTCCGTGCCTGCCAGGCTATTCCATACTTTTGCTGGGACGGCATCAATTCCGCTTATGATTTCCGCGGGCATAGTCCTTTACTTTGGTGCTTCGCTTTTTCAGTATTTTATTGATCCGTCACATTCTAAAAAGCACGTTGGATCAATAGCGATACAAACCTGCTAGCCCAATTTGAGTTTTTCGGCATCTAGAAATTTCTCCGCATCCAATGCCGCCATGCAACCCGAGCCCGCCGAGGTGACAGCTTGCCGATAAATCGGATCAGCCACGTCCCCGGCGGCAAACACGCCGGGCAGACTGGTTGCCGTGGCATTCCCGCGGACCCCGGAATTCACCGTGAGGTAGCCGTCTTCCATGTCCAACTGGCCTCTGAAGATTCCAGTATTGGGATCGTGGCCGATGGCAATGAAAACGCCGGACAATTTGAGCTCCTGCGTTTCGTCCTGCTTGCTGTGTCGCAGGCGTAGACCCGTGACGCCGCTATCATCGCCAAGTACTTCATCAACCACATGGTCCCAGAGTATTTCCACATTTCCGTCGCGAGTCTTGGCCATGAGTTGCTCCTGCATCATTTTCTCTGCTCGGAGCTGATCGCGGCGATGCACCAGAGTCACTTTCGAGGCCAAATTCGATAGATAGAGCGCTTCCTCAACGGCTGTGTTCCCGCCACCAACGACGGCAACCTCCTGTCCACGGTAGAAGAATCCGTCGCAGGTTGCGCAGGCTGACACGCCGCGACCCTTGAAATTTTCTTCGCTGGCCAATCCCAAATAGCGTGCTGATGCTCCGGTGGCGACGATGAGTGCTTCACAAAGGTACTCACCGGCGGATCCCCACAAACGAAAAGGACGAGCGCTTAAGTCCACGCGTTCAATGTGGTCATTGACTAACTCGGCATCGAAGCGTTCGGCATGCTGACGGAGTTGTTCCATCAGGGCAGGGCCTTGCAATCCCGCCGCGCCACCGGGCCAATTGTCCACTTCGGTGGTGGTCATGAGTTGGCCACCCATTTCCAATCCAGTTATAAGCACGGGCCGCAAATTGGCGCGGGCGGCGTAGACGGCGGCTGAGTAGCCGGCGGGACCGGATCCCAAAATAATCAGCGGGGCAGGCCGCGATGAACTCATTGCGCAATCCTTTGGCTGGGTGGGCACGCGGTCTTGCATGCACTTGCCGAGAAGGGCGCGCTAGTTTAGGCGAAAGGCTTGAATGCGGCAAAGCTCAACCCCGGTTTCCCGGGGCTTGCCCGGGGTTGCTCAATTCCTGGTATGATCTGCGCCGCTAAATACTTATTATTGAAGTAGATAGCTGTTGTTGTTATTGCGTAATCTGACTTGGCTAAAGCAGTTCGGCTAGGGGGGCAGCCCACAAGCCCCTTACCGCTGGCGCACGCTGTGCGTGAGTCCGCGCTATGGGTGTTCGGTGCCTTGGCACTGATCATGCTCGTGGCGCTCTTGAGCTATGACCCGCGCGATCCCGGGTTTAGTAGTACCGGCAATGGTGACGCCATTCAAAATCAGATTGGCGCGGCTGGTGCTTGGTTTGCCGATGCGAGCTATAGCCTTTTCGGGACCCCGGCATTTCTTTTTCCGGCCATGGTACTTTTGCTGGGTTGGCTGATTTTTTCCGCCCGCGACAGCAATGAACCCATTGAGCGCAGTTTATTGGGCACGAGATTCGGGGGCTTCGTTTTGGCCCTGGCGACGAGCTGCGGGTTGGCTAGCTTGCATTTCCTGGACACGGCAATGCCGCAATCGGCTGGCGGCGCGTTTGGTCAGTTGGTCGGTGGCTCGCTGGCCGCGGTTTTGGGCCAAGTCGGCGCGACGCTGCTCTTGTTGGCCTTATGGCTAGCGGCGGTCTCGCTTTTTACGGGTATTTCCTGGCTGATGGTTATGGACCGTATTGGCCACCAGGTGTTAACGGGGTTTGAAGCCGCTCGTCTGCTGTTTCTAAAACTGCAGGAGCGCGCCGCGCAGCGACGCGCTCAGCAACAGCGTCATGCGCTCGTGAGTGCGGAACGTCAGAAGACCTCGACTCGATCCAAGCCACGTATTGAGCCCGTGCTACCCGCCGCGGAACCGAGCAAGCGGGCGCAACAAGAGCGACAGGTCCCCCTGTTTGATCCACCCGCCGCGGGTGAGCTGCCACCCTTGGCTTTGCTGGACGAACCGCCCGAGCATGGCCCGGGTTATTCCGCTGATGCCCTGGAGGCCATGTCAAGACTGGTCGAGCTGAAGCTGCGTGACTTCGGTGTTGAAGTTGAAGTGGTGTCGGTTCATCCGGGGCCCATCATTACGCGCTTTGAGTTGGCGCCGGCGCCCGGGGTCAAGGTCAGCCAAATCAGTAATTTGGCAAAAGACTTAGCGCGCTCGCTATCCACCATGAGTGTCCGCGTGGTTGAAGTAATTCCCGGCAAGCCTACCGTGGGCTTGGAGATCCCCAATGAAAACCGCGAGTTGGTGACTTTGGGCGAAATCATCAGCTCAAAGGTTTATGAAGAAATGAATTCGCCCCTGGTGCTGGGCTTGGGCAAAGACATCAGCGGCAAATCAGTGGTCGCTGATCTGGCGCGCATGCCGCACTTGCTTATCGCGGGTACTACCGGTTCCGGTAAGTCCGTGGCCATCAATGCCATGATTTTGAGCTTGCTCTACAAGGCCAAGCCCGAAGATGTTCGCTTGATCATGATCGATCCCAAGATGCTGGAGTTGTCGGTCTACGAGGGCATTCCTCATTTGCTGGCCCCGGTGGTAACCGACATGAAAGATGCGGCCAATGCCTTGCGTTGGTGCGTTGCTGAAATGGAACGTCGTTACCGCTTAATGGCCGCCTTGGGTGTCCGCAATCTCGGTGGCTTTAATCGCAAGGTGGCAGCCGCCATTAATGCCGGTAAGCCGATTCCAGACCCCTTGTTTCAAGCCTACACCGATGAAAACGGCGACATGACCGTCGCGCCCGATCTTCAGCCGCTGCCGCAAATCGTCGTGGTCATCGACGAACTAGCCGACATGATGATGATCGTGGGTAAGAAAGTTGAGGAACTCATCGCGCGCCTGGCACAAAAAGCGCGCGCCTCGGGTATCCATATGATCGTTGCCACGCAGCGGCCGTCGGTGGATGTCATCACGGGCTTGATCAAAGCGAACATTCCTTGCCGCATCGCATTTCAAGTTTCCGCAAAAGTGGATTCGCGCACCATCCTTGATCAAGGGGGCGCCGAGGCGCTGCTCGGGCATGGCGACATGCTATTTCTGCCGGCGGGCAGCTCTATGCCGCATCGCGTACACGGTGCGTTTGTGGCCGATCAAGAAGTGCATCGGGTGGTCGCGCGGCTGCGCGAGGCCGGTACGCCGAATTATCTCGAGGAAATCACTGTGGGGCCGAGTGAGCCTATCCCCGGCATTTCCGGCGAGCCCAAGGCCGTCGGCAGTGATGTGGATGGCGAGACCGATCCCCTCTATGATCAGGCTGTGAAGATCGTGACCGAAACTCGCCGGGCTTCCGTATCGGGCATCCAGCGCCGATTGAAAATTGGTTATAACCGCGCCGCGCGCATGGTGGAAACCATGGAAGCCGTTGGCTTGGTTAGTGCCTTGCAATCGAATGGATCTCGAGAAGTTCTGGTACCGCCGCCGGCCGAAGACTAGTTACGCATGCTTGCTGATTTAGCTCGGACCCCGTCGCGTCTGTCGTTCGTGGCTTTCGTCTTAGTGGTCTCAGCGGCTGTGCCCGCAATGGCTGACCAAGCTCTTGAACCGGGTTTGCTGCGTTTGGAGCGGTTTATAGATCGCTTGGAGACTTTGACGGCAAATTTTGAGCAGCAGGTATTCAACCGCGAGCTTGTGCTCCTCGAATCATCAACCGGCAAGCTTAGTTTGCAAAAACCCGGCCGCTTTCGCTGGGACTACGAGCAACCTTTTGAACGCCTCGTCATGGCCGATGGGGAACGGGTTTGGTTGTACGAGGCCGATCTCGAACAGCTGACCGTGCAGCGGCTCGGTGAGGGTCTCGGCGAAACACCCGCCGCCCTCCTGACGGGTGCTGTGAGTATTGCTGAACAGTTCGACTTTCTCGGCGCCAGTCAATTGGAGGAGTTGTCGTGGCTTCGTTTGGGCCCGCGGGATGACGCGGCGGACTTCGCTGAGATCCGCTTAGCCTTCAACGATGAGAGCCTGGTGGGTTTGGAACTCGCGGATCGCCTGGGCCAAACCACGCGGATATTTTTTAGCGATATACAACTCAACACGCCCCTACCAGACAATGTCTTTAGCTTCCAAGCGCCGCCAGGCACGGATGTCATTGGCGAGGACGAGCTTTAGCCGTCCATGCGACCCCTAAGATTTCCCTATGTTTGGTTGATTGGTGGTCTACTCATCATGGCGGTGATACTGGGCCTTACCCTGGCACCCATGGGCCGCGTGACTGCCCTCAGCTTTCTGTCGGACAAGGCTTCGCACTTGCTGGCCTTCACAGTCTTGATGCTCTGGTTTTGCGGGGTTTTTCGCATGCCCTATACGCCTTTGGTGGCCTTGGGCTTGGTTGGTTTTGGCCTGCTCATCGAGTTGTTGCAGAGTCGTTTGCCTTACCGGTCGGCCGAATTGGCGGATGCACTTTATGACGTAGCCGGCATTACCTTGGGCTGGGGATTGGCTATCGCAGGCTTACATCGCTGGATCGGCTGGGTAGAAAATTTACTCCCGCGTCGCGCGGGCTCATGACGGCCTTAGGTCGAGACGAAGCCGATGTTCTCCTGCGGCCCTTGGCCGATCGCATGCGACCGCGCAAGTTGTCTGAGCTTGTTGGTCAAACTAGTTTGCTGGGCCCGAACAAACCGCTGACACGTTTAGTGCAGGCCAAGCCGCTGCACTCAGCCATCCTTTGGGGGCCACCAGGCACTGGAAAGACGACGCTGGCGCGCTTAGTGGCGACCGGTGCCGGGGCACAATTTATTGCGCTTTCGGCGGTCATGGCGGGCGTCAAGGATATACGTACATCCATTGCTGCGGCCAAAGCCCAACAGGATCAACCGACCGTTTTGTTTCTTGACGAGGTGCATCGCTTTAATAAGAGTCAACAAGACGCCTTTTTGCCCGCCGTTGAAGAAGGCATTATCACTTTTATAGGTGCCACGACGGAAAACCCGTCCTTTGCTTTAAATAACGCACTGTTGTCGCGTGCACGCGTTTATTCTCTGCAAGCAATCGCGGACGCAGACTTAATCGTTTTATTGCGTCGAGCCTTGGCCGACGCCGATCGAGGTTTGGGTGGCTTGAAGCTCGAGTGCGACGATACACAGCTTGAGAAGCTTGCTCACGCGGCCGATGGCGATGCGCGGCGCGCTTTGAATCTGCTTGAGCTGGCGGCGGCCCTGGCAGAGCAGGGCAGTCATGTTGTCAGCGACGATATTCTCGAGGACGTA
Organism: Gammaproteobacteria bacterium; assembly: GCA_965221985.1. Classification (GTDB taxonomy): domain Bacteria; phylum Pseudomonadota; class Gammaproteobacteria; order Steroidobacterales; genus J054. The sequence goes on along the minus strand of OZ244928.1, from coordinate 2,688,853 downwards.
TTGGCTGGCGGTACCCGCCGTTTTGACCGCGGCGGTGATGTCTTTTATGACCAAATATCCGCCTTACATAAAAGTGTGCGCGGTTCCGACCCCGATGCCGCCCTGTATTGGTTTGCTCGCATGCTGGATGGTGGCTGTGATCCTCGCTATATTGCGCGACGAGTTTTGCGCATGGCCTCGGAAGATATTGGCAATGCCGATCCGCGGGGTCTGCGCTTGGCCTTGGATGCGGCTGAGGTTTACGAGCGCTTGGGCAGTCCGGAAGGTGAACTTGCCATTGCCCAAGCGGTGGTATTCCTCGCTTGCGCGGCCAAGAGCAACGCGGTTTACACTGCGTTTTCCGCCGCCAGCGCGGATGCTCGTGAACAAGGATCATTGGATGTGCCAAAACCCTTGCGCAGCGCAAGCACTGCTTTGAACCGCTCCTTAGGACACGGCAAGGGTTATCGCTATGCCCATGATGAACCCGATGCGTTCGCGGCGGGGGCGGATTATTTTCCGGCCGCTTTGACCGGCCGGCGCTATTACCAGCCGGTGGAGCGGGGTCTGGAGACCGCTATCAAAGCCCGCTTGGATCAGTTAAGAAACGACAATGAAAGCGCAAAGAAGAATAAATAAAACAATAATATAAGATATATATTGAATGTTAAATCTACACACACTGCGGAATGATATCGAGTCCGTCGCCGCCAATTTGGCACGGCGCGGATATGCCTTGGATACTACCGCCTACACTCAACTAGAGCAGCGACGCAAAAACCTCCAAGTGCAGGTAGAAGAGCTGCGCAATACCCGCAATGTGAAATCGAAATCCATCGGCAAAGCCAAAGCCCAGGGAAAGGATATCGAGCCCCTGAAGCTTCAGGTCGCATCCTTGGGCGATGAGCTGAAGGCGGCGGAGGGCGGGCTGGATCGGGTGCAAGCCACTTTAGAAGAATTCCACATGGGCATGCCAAACCTCTTGCATGAGTCAGTACCCGACGGGCGGGATGAGAGCGACAACGCCGAAGTGCGCAGCTGGGGCAAACCGGTAAGCTTTGATTTTGCCGTGCAGGACCACATCACATTGGGCGAATCCCTGGGGCTCTTGGATTTCGATGCGGCAGCACGGGTTGCCGGTGCGCGGTTTTCCGTCATGCGCGGCGCGCTGGCCAAACTGCACCGCGCCTTGATTCAGTTCATGTTGGACTTGCACACCCAAGAGCACGGCTATGAAGAGGTGTATGTGCCCTATATCGTGAACGCCAACGCCCTGGAAGGCACGGGTCAGCTGCCCAAATTCGGCGATGATCTCTTCGCGCTAGAAGGCGAACAAGATTTCTACCTCATTCCGACGGCGGAAGTACCGGTGACGAATTTGGTGCGCGATGGAATTCTCGAAGCAGACCAACTGCCGATGCGCATGACGGCTCACACACCCTGTTTCCGTTCCGAGGCGGGTTCCTATGGCAAAGATACCCGTGGCATGATTCGGCAGCACCAGTTCGAGAAAGTCGAATTGGTACAGATCGTTGAACCCCAGGAATCCTACGCCGCTTTAGAAACACTGACGGCCCACGCCGAGACGGTTTTGCAGCGCTTGGAGTTGCCTTACCGGGTCGTGGCCCTTTGTGCGGGTGATGTGGGCTTTGGCGCGGCCAAAACCTACGACCTGGAAGTCTGGTTGCCGGGCCAAAATAAGTATCGCGAGATTTCGTCCTGTAGTAATTACGAAGCCTTTCAAGCGCGGCGCATGGCGGCGCGTTGGCGGAACCCGGAAACGGGCAAGCCCGAACCGGTACATACGCTCAACGGGTCGGGCGTCGCGGCCGGACGCGCGCTGATTGCCATCATGGAAAACTATCAGACAGCGGAAGCTGCCATCCAGATTCCGGTTGCCTTGCAGGCGTATATGAATGGTCAAAAAATCATCGGCGCTTAGTGGGCGATGGCTTGTTCGTCGCGCCCCATGGGTTTTCATCTTGTTGGTGGTCAGCTGCGTGCCCATGTCTGAAAGCCTAAAAGAATCGTATCCGGAAGCGCATCGCGTCGAACAGGTTGACGACTACCATGGGACACGCGTGAGTGATCCCTACCGATGGTTAGAGGACCTGGAATCCACGCCCACAGAAGACTGGATTGCTGAACAAAATGAGCTGACTGAAGCCTATTTGGCCGGCTTACCCCAGCGCGAGCATTTCGCATCTCGGCTGGCCAAGTTGATCGACTATGAACGGGTAGAGCTGCCGGAGGAACAAAATGGTGTCTTCGTTTTCGAGCACAATACCGGACGTCTAGAGCAAGATGTATTGCGCGTCAGCGATGACCCCAGTCGATTGGGCCGGATCGTGCTCGACCCCAATGCCATGGCCGCCGACGGTTCCGTCAGTATTACCGGTTATGAGCTCAGTCCGAATGGCAAGTTGTTAGCCTACGGCCTATCCAAGGGTGGTAGCGACTGGGATAGCTGGCGTATCAAGGATTTGACCACGAACCAGGATTTGCCGGAACAAATCGAAGGTTCGAAATTTAGCAGCGTTGCCTGGCTGCCGGATTCAAGTGGATTTTTCTACAGCCGCTATCCGCAACAGGCTGGTGGTTACGACGATTCTCGCCAGGTCAGTGTGTATCGACATCGAGTAGGAGATGGCCAGGCGGACGACCATTTGATTTACTCGGTGACAGATCATCCCACGCGCAATCCCTACGCCGATATCACTGAAGATGGCCGATATCTAGTTTATGAGTTGTTCGACGGTTACGACACCAATGGTATTTATTTGCAGCGATTGGGCGAAGACGGCGGCCCGCAGAGCGGGCTGATTCGCTTACTCGATGCTTGGGATGCCCGTTATGAATTAATCGGCAATCAGGGTGACCGATTTTTCTTTTTGGCCACTCACAGCGCGCCGCGCGGCAGAATAATCGCCGTTGATCTGGCAACCCCCGATCCGGCAAACTGGGTCGAAATCGTTCCACACACGAATTGGGCCATCGAATCAGCGGCTCTGCTGGGCGGCTTGCTGGTGCTTGAATATCTTGTCGATGCGCACTCCAGTTTGAGTCGCTTTCGATTGGACGGAACACCCCTTGCCGACATCGAATTGCCCGGCAAGGGGACGCTAGAAGATTTGAGCGGCGAGGCGGATGAACCGGTGGCATATTTGAGCTACACGGATTTCGCGACGCCAAGCAGTACTTTCAAACTCCAGGTTCAAACAGGAGAGTTAACGCCGCTATTTACCCCAAACGTAGACATCGACAAGACGGCTTTCCGCAGCGAACAAGTTTTTTACACCAGCAAAGATGGTACTCGGGTACCCATGTATGTGGTTTCGCGTGCCGACTTGCCGTCTGACAAGCCCCAGCCATTGGTGCTCTATGGTTATGGCGGATTCAACATTTCCTTGTCGCCCAGTTATTCAACTGCCCGCTTGGCTTGGCTGGAAGCGGGCGGTGTTTATGCCATGGCCAATATTCGCGGCGGTGGTGAGTATGGTGTGGATTGGCACAAGGCGGGTACTGGCCTGCATAAGCAGAATGCCTTTGATGATTTTGTCGCGGCGGCGGAATGGTTGATCGCGCAGGGCCGAACCACACCGAAACAATTAGCTGTGTGGGGTGGTAGCAATGGCGGATTGCTGGTGGCGGCTGTGGCGCAACAGCGACCGGACTTGTTTGCCGCGGCGATTCCAGCGGTCGGCGTGTTGGACATGCTGAGATACCACACGGCCAGCGCTAACGCGAGACAATGGTCGAGTGACTATGGCTTGAGCGAAAACGTAGACGAATTCCAGGTTTTGTATAGCTACTCGCCGTATCACCGATTACGGCCGGATGACTGTTATCCCGCGACCTTGGTTATGGCGGATGCCAACGATGATCGAGTGGTGCCCTGGCATAGTTATAAATACGCGGCCGCCTTGCAGTATGCGCAAAGCTGTGAGCGGCCAGCCCTGATTCGCGTGGAAACCAACACTGGGCATGGCGCCGGCGCATCCACGTCAAAAATAATTAATGAATATGCGGATCAGTGGGCTTTCGTCGCGGCGGCGACGGGACTGGAAATCTCTGACTAATCGCTGGTGGCCACCGCTCCCGGGGTAAATTCAATTACCAGGGTAGCTCAGTCCCGTCGTAGTTTAAGAATTTGCCGGCTTGTTCGGCGTTCAAGTTTCCGATCAGCTCAATCATGCCCGCAACCGATTCCGCCGGACGAATTAACGGTAACTGACCGCTCTCGATGAGTGGCATCAAAGGCTTGAATACCTCCGGTACCGGATCGCCCGGTTTTAGATCCAGTACACCCTTGGTGTCCACCAGACCCGGATTGATCAGGCCAACCGTAATACCCCGACCCGCGAGATCCATGGCCATTTCATTTGCCGCGAAATGGAGAGCAGCCTTGCTGGCGCGATAAGCGTAAAGTGCCTCACCTGGGCCCAGCAGTCCGTTCGAGCCGGCGGCACTGCCGATCACGATAATTTTGCGCTGCCGGCTGCGTTGAACTTGGTCCATGAAGGTTTCACTTACCCGCAGCGTACCGATCACATTGACGGCGAGGGCGTCCGCGAAAACGCCGTAGTCAAGTTGCCCAAAGCGTTGTGCGGCCATGTCGCCTAGGTAGGCGGCGTTGTTGATTAGCACGTCAATGGGGGTATCCGAATAACGCCTGTCCAATTCGGCCAATTTAGCCGCGTCGGTCAAATCTAGGGCTTCAACGGTGAGCTTGGGATACTCACGGGACAAGGCTTGCAGCGCATCCGCTTTTTCTGGACTTCGGCAGCTGGCGATGACGCGCCAATGCGTTCGCGCAAATTGCCGCACGAACTCTAGGCCAATACCTCGGTTCGACCCGGTTATTAGGACTGTGCCCGTGGCCATATCTTCTTTATTGCCATCGGCCAGAGTTGCCGTGAGCGGTCCGCATGTCATTAGGATCAGCGCGGCAAAGACGGTCAAGTTGCTTGGGTGAGGCATGAAGTTGTCTCCAGGGCAATTCATGGTCGCCATTGAGGTGCTCAGTTTAGGCTGTGGGCAGGGCCAAAAAAACCCCGCGGAGCGGGGCTTCTTTGAGGTAGTGAACTGCCGACTAAAGTAACTAGTCGTCGCCCATACCCAGTAGCATCAATAGGTGCACGAAGATATTGTATAGCGACACAAACAATCCGACGGTGGCTACGATGTAGTTCGTTTCACCGCCATGAATGATGGCGCTGGTTTGATGGAGAATAAAGACCGACATGAGCAAAATGACACCCGCGGAGATCGCTATTTGAAACGCGGACAAGTCCACGAATAGTCCGACGATGATTACGGCCAGCAATCCGAACAGGCCGACGGTTAAGAACCCACCCATGAAGCTTAGGTCCTTGCCCGTGGCCAATACATAAGCGCTTAGCCCGGCAAACATCAGGCCGGTGATGCCCAGGGAAGTCATGATGAGCTGACCACCATTGGGTACAGCGGTGAGATAGGCGCTTAGCAAGGGGCCGAGGGTGAACCCCATGAAGCCGGTTAACGCAAAAACGCAGACTAGCCCCAGCGCAGAATTCTGGAACTTATAAGTCAAGAACAACAAGGCAAAATAGCCCCCAAGCGTCACGATGGGGCCCATAAACGGCATCCCAACCGCCATGGAGATGCCCGCTGTCAAGGCGCTGAATAGCAAGGTCATTGCCAGCAACATGTAAGTGTTGCGCAGAACCTTATTCGTCGCTAAGGCGGACTCGCGAATGGTCTCGCGCTGCAAGCTAGCCGCCGATGCGGGTTTAATCCGAGTGTAATCTTGGTCCGATTGGGCCATGCACTGACTCCTTAAATGGGTGCTCGAAAAACGGTTGGATATTTTAACATGGGGAGAGTTCCGGGCACCCTCGATCTTTGAGCGCCATATAATCGATTTTCACCAGAGCTCACCCAATTGATCCTCAGCTGCGATACTATTTGCGCCGCTGTGACGCTGCTTTTCGGATGTCGCCTAAATTTATGCTCGCGGCTGCCGATGGGGTTGATTTCAGAGGTGCCGAAAATACCTAAATATTGTTACGCAACTTGCTGTTTTTAAAGCACTGATTATTGGAGAGGTGGCAGAGTGGTCGAATGCGGCGGTCTTGAAAACCGTTGACTCGAAAGGGTCCGGGGGTTCGAATCCCTCCCTCTCCGCCAGCTTGCGCTGGGAAGTATCCTGGCGGCCTGGGCGAGACTGCCGGGGTTAATTCAAAGCACCGTCTACCCGAGCGACCAGGGCCTAACGCCTTACTACGCAGTTTGCTCAGTCGCAGCCATTATTCTATTAAGCCCTCATCCCTGTTCAGTTGTGGTCAGCACGGTGCGCCATAGTGATGCTAGAGCCATACCGGTCTAGCATGCGGCGGCTAAGCTACCCATGAGTTCGGCCTTTGAAGCCAAAACTTGCTAAGCGGATAGGACGTATAAGCCGCCTTATGTGAGCGGAGGCGAAACGTTATAATTAATAAACAACAAGTCTATTTTTGGCGCCGCCATCGCTTACCAAGCAAAACAATCAATTTCCAGCCGGTCGAAAATTGGTGTTGCGACCGCTGCGCCTAGCGCGGTCCTCGTCGTCGCGAATCTTGATCACCCGGGCGACCTAAGCCTGAGAACGGCGACGCAGCCACCCCAGCAAGCCCAGCGCGGAACCAAACAGCCAAACTGCTGCGGGTACCGGCACCGCTGAGAACACCAGCTCAACACCAGCCGTGGACGAACCATTCATACCAAGCGTGTTCCATAGAGCGCTTTGCATGACCAGCGTGCCACCGCCGAACGACGCGGTTGTCGCGGCGTAGTCGCTGCCTTGCTGTTGCGGACCAACAACGCCATCGTCGCCACCGAGGGTGCGGGTACCTGGGATCGCCGCGTAGTTCACGCTCGATTCATTAACGAAATTACCGCCATAGCTCCAGTTACCGCACAAGTGGGCGCCCACACTGCCACCGAATTGACCTTCGGCGCAGTTATAGGCCGAAGCCGAGTAAGCACCGCCACCCGTGGTCCAGTTGGTATGATTGTGGGTAAACAGCTCGTTGTTCGGTAGCGGGCTCAAGTTAAATAAAACCGTTGTAGTGCCAGCATCCATGGTTACCACACCGCTGGCGGTGTTGTAGGTGCCGGTCAGCGTGCCGCTGAGAAACCCGTTGGATTCGCCGTTGATTGAACCGGTGCTAACATTTGTCAGCGTAACCGCCACATCAGCGGCGTTCGCTGCACCTGCAGCACCGATAGCCGTTGCAACTGCAACTGCAATTTTTGATTTCGGCATGCTAGATCCCCCCAAAACCGTCATCAGATTACTGTCTTTACAGGGCTATTATCATACCACTTTTGACAACACTCCGATAATCAAACGCACATACACATAAGCTGAAAACGCATAATTGGTGCCAGTCATTAGTTTACATAATTGGTGCCAGTCATTAGTTTATAAGTTTTTCTTTCTTAGCCGCTGCACAACCTGAATAAGCTAATGACCGGCACCCTATTGTTATTACCGGATAGACTTGCCAATAATTGCCAAGCCGAGTTTCGCTTGGTTTCGGTAGCGGTTCTCGAAGTCCTGCTGGGATTGGGCGAGGAAAGTTTTTTCGTTGACTGCCCGAGCGGCTGCCAGGTCGTCGGGACTGAGGCCGGTATCCTCGCCAGACTCCAATATTGCCCTGCGCTGGGCGAAGCGGGCGCGGGCGCCAGCCATGAATTCTCTTATTACTTCTGTCGAAGGGCCCTCTCGGTAAGCTTGGATAAAGATAGGTTCAACTGTTACCGTGGCGGCGCGTAGGTTCTCCTCTAAACGGGGGTAATCACCTAGACTGCAGGTGAGCTGCAGCCAGTGCTGCGCGGTTTGCGTGGGTAACAGCGCCGTGGCGGCGGTGGGTGCTTTGACCGGTGTGGTCGGCACGCTTGTTGCGGTAATCTCTTGGCGATCACAGGCTGTGCCGAAGGTGGCTATCAATAACGCGAGTGAGATGTCGGTCCATTTAATGGTGGTTGCCATGACTGTGATCTCCTGCTCAGTTCGCTGAGAAGCTACCGTCCGCCCAAATTCGTTTGTTGATATTTGGGCAATCGCTATTGGCTGTACCCTGAACGCAGTTGCGCGTGGGGAGGCCTGGACGCGCACCATACAGTGCGTTCAGCGCGCTGTTGGTCCGTAGGTGGGCGCGAAACAGCTGTCCCTCAGTAATAAAAGCACGTGTATTGCTCGCGCTGTGCATGATGTTGGTCTGGTCGAAGTTGGTCAGTGTGTCGATGTGTAGGAGTGAAAAGTCATGGCCTAACTCATGACTCAATAGCTCGTCGCCGGTGCTTTGCGCCATGGCGACGAAGTCGCCTCCAATAGTGCAGACATTGCCTCGTCCGGAGCCGCCGTCCACCGTTTCTACGTAGTAGATATTAATGCGCCCAGCGTCTTGGCCGATGTCACGCTGGAGGTTGGTTTTCATGGAGCAGTCGAAATCGAAGTAAGTAGGGGCATCCGAGTCGCCGGTGGCGTCTTTCACTGTAAAGCTCGAAAAGCGCACGCCCATACGTTCCGACCGCCAGATAGCCGAGGTGGTGACACAAGCATCAATCGCTTTGCTTTTCTGTGTGTTGAATGGTCCTTTCACGATCCAGACGGTGACGGGAATCGTGATCTCGTCTGGATGATTTACGGTGATGGCATCCGAGTCGCTGGGCGAAAAGGCGGCGTTGCCGTCGAATGCCACCGCTCGGCGGTTGCTAAAAGACGTCACTTCGCCGTCGCCCTTGTTGTTGCTGGTGAGGTTGCCGACCCCGATTAAGCCAACGGGAACCGTATAAGTCGCATCGTTGACGGCAGTGCCGGATTCGTCAATGCCATCCACGAGAATGCCCAGTTCCTCGCCCGACTTGGAATTGCCGACGATAACGATGTCGGTGTCGCAACCGGCGAGAAAAATCAGGCTTGCGAGCAGTATGGCTGGCATAGAAGGTCGATTTTGATGCTTCATGGTGACTCCCGATTTTAATCGGACCAGAGCAGACAATATAAAGCAGGCGGATAGGAAGTGTAAGCGGCTTTGTGTGAGCTGAGGCGACGCGAGTTCGGTGTTGGGGACGATGCGGCCGAAGGTTGGGCCGCGCGGTCGAGTCCGTTAGGCGGTCCAAGGTGGCCGTGAAATTTGGTGCCGGTCATTGGTTTATTCAGTTTGTGCAGCGGCAAACAAAAGAAAAACTTATAAACTAATGACCGGCACCAAATACCTTGCTCTGACCCCAGTAGTTGATACGGCTAATTTCAATGACGAGAGAAATTACAATGAAACTGATACCAGTCAAATCAAATTTACTAGCGGCTTTGTTTGCTTGCCTTTTTGCACTACCCGCTCAGGCAGATTTCCCGGAACCCGGGAAACCGACAGTGCTTATAACCGGCGCCAATGCCAGCCACGGTTTGGCATTTGTTGAGGAGTACAACAAACTGGGCTGGAATATCATCGCCAGTTGCCGGTCGCCCGGCAAGGCAGATGAACTGAATGCACTAGCCGAAGCCAATTCCAATATCCGGGTAGAAGAACTCGATGTTATCGATGATGCGGAAATCGCAGCACTTAGTGAAAAGTACCGGGATGTACCGATCGACGTTCTGCTATTGAACGGGGCAATAAATGCCTACCGCTTCGGGCTGGACCGTTTCGGGAAAATTGACTATGCATTTTTCGCGACGATCCTGGAGGTCAATATTATTGGCCAACTGAAAGTCTCCGAAGCCTTCGAAGCAAACGTATTGGCAAGCGACCAGAAAAAAGTTGTTGCCATGACCTCGACCGGCGGTTCAATTACCAATGCCAAGGTGCCGGTCAATATCGGCTACAGCGCGAGTAAGGCCGGGTTGAATATGGCAATGAGGAACTACGCTATCTACCTGAAGCCCAAGGGCGGCATCGTCAGCATCATGGCCCCGGGCACAGTGGACACCCAGGACTATATGAATGCCGAGGACCCGAGCACCGTGCCAAAAAATTATCAGATGATGATGAAAGCAGGTCGACTGGTACCGCGTACAGCGATCAACGACATGATAGAACTGATTGACGGCCTGACCGTGGAAGACACGGGTGTTTATCTGCAGTGGGATGGCGAGGTACTGCCCTGGTAGGCTGTGGTAATTTCTAACTTATCGCCCTGTTTGGTGCCGGGCATTAGTTTATTCAGCGGCCAAGAAAGAAAAACTTATAAACTAATGACCGGCACCAAATGCCCAAATGTCAAGGAAAAACCGCCGGGCAAATGCCCGGCGGCCATGGGGTGGGGGCCTATTACGCTAGCGGCCCGTCTTGCGCATGTTCTGTACGTTGAACAGCAGCGGGTTGGTGTCTTCCTTGTTGATCAGGCTCTTGAACTGCAGTGTCGTGCAGTGGTCAGCCTGTTCGTCGAAGAACACCGCGCAGTCCTCGACGGCAACGCCGGAGTCCCTGTTGCCGGGTAGGTGCGTCTCGGGGTGCGTCTTGCAGATCGGGAACCATTTCCACGGATCGCCTTTCTTGTCGAACACCTGGATGATCGGGATGGTCATCGTTTCGGCGTCGAAGTAGAACACGCGTTTGCTGAGTGGATGGTTCTTGTCTTTCGGCCGGCCCTCGACGATGTAACCCTTGCGAAGTTGCCACGGGACCTGCGGGAAGCAGTTGCCACGGCCGCCCATCGCGATGAACTTGAAGCCGTCCGGGTCGTTCTTGGGATCCTCCGTCGACAGCGTAGCTTCATCACGCATGATGAAAGGCGCTAGGAATAATATCTCGCCCTTGTATTCCCAGGTGTAGTCGGACAACCGACCATTATATCCCTCGAAGTCTTCGATCATCGCGTCGGAGCCTAGAAATGCATCGGTAATTTGTCCGACCGCGAGTCGGCGTACACGGCGCTGGAACCCAAGATACAGCCAACCGTCGTCGCGCTTCAGGTCATCCTCGTAGCGCTGGATCAGTAATTGTGTGTTTGCGAGATCGAAAGGTTCGAGCACAGTGCCGTAGATCGAGCGGAATATCTGCCCCGGGTTAGGTTCGACATCGGGCTTTGGGTCGAACACGGTGCGGTGCTTCCAGTTCAAGAAGCGCCAGTGGAATCGCAGCTGTCGCTCGGTCTTGCCGCTCTTCGCATTGCGGAAGGTCCAGTAGAAAGGCTTGATCGTCTCGCTGTCGCCCGCGTTGAAGCCGCGCTGGAAGTTCCACATCAGCTTCAGGCCCGCTTGCGGGTCGTTGGCGTCCGGTTTCTGCGGGAATGGTCGGCCGGCCACGAGATTCGTCAGTCGGCCGTCGGCATCGAGCACCGCATCGCCGGCATATTTCCGCGTCGCTTCGATCCGGTTCGGGTGCACCGGAATAGAAAAGGTCGGCCGTGTCTTGATCTCGTACCAGCCGTTCTTGACGTAGCGGAAGAGGAACGTATCGATGATCTCCTCGTATTGGTCGACGTTGTCGGCGTTGATCACAATACCCGGTTCGTAGCCTTCGTAGGTCGGCTGCCAGTCAGCGTAAGGCTTGAACGCGGCCTGGATCACGTCGTTCGAGACTTCTGCGCCGGCCACCGTGGCCGCCAGCCCGGCGATGATCCCTGTCAGTAATATTCTCATCTTAGATTCCTCCGTCAGAACTGGTAGCGTACCGTAATTTGAAATTCGTCCTCGTTATGCGCGGCGCCGATTGGCCCGGCGCGGAAGCGGCCGAGTGGCTCGAAGCCCGACAGGCCGACGCTGCTGTACGGCGCGAAGCAGCGTGCATCGGGCGGTAGCGTTGCCGGCGGCAGCAATGCCGGGTTGCAGGTGAACGGCGGGAAGATGTTCGCCGAGCGATTGTCATCCGCGATCCATTCGTCTGCGCCATCGGACCATTTCAGGTTGAATGCCGCGCGCCAGACCCAGTTGTTACTCGGCTTAAACTCCAGCGAGATGCCGGCGACACCAGCTTTCGCTTCGGTGTCGTACGCGGTAATCAGTTGCGGCGTCAGTCGGTCATTAAAGTAATTGCCCTGGATCAGTAGCGTTAGGAAGATATTGTCTTCCCAGTCTTGAACGCCGACCGGCGCCAGCGTCGGTAAACTAGACTGGCCAGGTGCTTGAACGACATTCACCATCGCCTCCTCATGATCGAGAAGATGCTGCCCGAAAATCTGTCCCGAGATCAGAAATGCACGGGTCTTGTTTAGGAACGGTATGAATGTCGGGCGATCAAAGCCGATTACCCAGCGGAACACATCTGATTCTGAGAACAGCCGTTCGCGGAGCGTATTCGCGAATTCTTCGTCCTTCGTATACGAGGTTTCGATGCGGAATGATGATTTCGCCCACTCCGAGTACCAGTCGACCGAACCCCCGACCATCAGCAGGCGTGGGAATTCGATGTCGAACGCGAAGTTGTAAGGATAGAATACAGCGGGGTTAGGCGGCGGCGTTTGGCCCGGAAAACAGGGTAGACCAGCCTGGCACACGAACGGATTAATCGCCGGAACGCCACCGCGCAATGACGGGAACTGCGAGCTGTAGTAAAGCGCGTTTAGCGAGAAGCCAACGCCTTTGAATACGCCCTCGATGCGCGCACCAATATCGTCCCGGTTCGGCAAATTGACGTTGCGAATGCCAATGGCCCCCGCAGGGAAGTCGACCGCCGTTCCCGTCGCTGGGAAGTTGCCGACCGTACAACCGCTTTGCCAGCAGTTGGCCAGCGCCCGAAATAGATTGCCGGCGCCTAGAATCGCATAAGGTGTTCCGCCTTGGCCGAGTACATGCGGTCGCGCTTCCTCAAACTTCCACAAGGCCTGGATATTGAAGTCCTCAAACCACTTCGTCGCCCCTAAGCGATATTCGACGTTCAGGATGCCTTGTGGAATACGTTGGTCCTCGAACTCGGTGTACAAATTTTGCATCGAGAAATCCATTGGATTCACAACGTCGAGCACGCGGAACAGGTCGGTGCGTCCCCAGACGATTTGCTGGCGGCCCACGCGCATTGCAACTTCTTGTTTACCCTGGCTCAATGCAAATGCCATGTCGAGATAGAGTTCGCGAATGAAGTCAAGATCGTCATTGAATTCACGAAATCGCAGCTCATCGAGGTCTTTGTCCATGTAGTCCTTCAAACAACCGCGGCTGTCGACGTCGCAAGGGCGGACCGGCGTCGCCAGGATCGTGCCACCATCCTGATAGTTATAAACATCGCCCGCAGCGAACCGCAGGCCGTCGTTTGGGTTGCGCGCGGATGCGATCGTGCCGCCGGTACCCGGCAGCGGGATCGCCCCATTGGCTCCGAGGGACGCCGGCCCAAACATGCCGGCATAAACCGGGTTTGTCGATGGGTCGGGAAAGGGTGGCGTACCCTGATTGATGAATGCGAAGAGGCTTGGGTTACCGGGTGCTTGGTAAGACACGGAACCGCCTGCCTTCTTACCCCACCGACTATCTCTGATATCGTAGGCGGAGTCGTAGCTTCCTCGCAGCGTACCGCTGAGCGACAACTCAGAGAAGAAACTGCGCGGCTGCCAAACCTTATTAAACTCCAGCTGGCCGGTAACTGTGCCCTTGGTTAAGCCTTCATCTTTGCGGGTGAACGCTTCGGCTTGTACGAAACCTCTCGCCGTCAGCGAGCCGTCCCGTGACGTCCATTCAGCATGCCCGGGCGTTAGCACCGCCGCGAACAGAAAAACAGCCAGCGTTTCGACGCAGATGCTCGAAATCCTCATCGTGGTTGCTTGCATGATTCTTCTCCCTCTCCCAAAAATCTGTAAGTAGCAGCTACCGGCGGGTTTGCATCAGGCCGGCACCTTGCGCTGAGCCCGTTCAATATCATCAGATACATTCATCGCTTGCATGATGAACGCAGGCCGGAATCTGAGGATCCACGCCGGTACCAGAAACATCGCGGCCAACGCGTTCAATACCAGCATGACAATCAGTAATAGCGCTGCGTCCGCCTGAAATCGGAGGTCCGAGATGAATACCCACATGATCACACCGCCGGTCAGCGTAATCGCTGTAAACCCGATCGCGACGCCGGTCGTGGCGATTGCCTCCGCGACGGCCGCGTGGATGTTACCGAGACGCTGCATCTCGACCCGAATGCGGTCCATGATATAGATTGAGTAGTCGATACCGACGCCGATACCGACCGCGATAATCGGCACGGTGTTGACATTGATACCGATGCCGGTGATGCCCATGTAGGCATAAGTCAGCGTCGTCGCAAATGACATGGCGAGCATCATCAGCCAGCCGGCGTGCAACGACCAGTAAAACGCGGTAACGAAAACCAAAATTAGTAGCAGCACGAGCGGAATAACGAGCAGGTTAGTGTCATAGGCGGCCTCGTTGATCGCCGCTGTGACGCCGATCAGTCCGCCGGCAAGTCTGATTTCCAGACCTTCGACCTGCGCGGCGGGCGAATCCTTCCACTTCTTAATCATATGGATTGCGCGCCGGATCGTCTCGCCGCGGTGATCCTTGTAGTAGAACACCATATTCGCCAAGCGCTCTTCGGGATCAATATACTCAAGCAGTGCGCCCGGGACTGGGCTGGACATCATGTACATGAACATCAGGCCGCCGGACTCGCGCGGGTTGTCCGGGATGATCATCCAGCGCGGATCATCGTAGTGCGTAATACGGTTCACGGCCATGACGAGATCCGGGATGCCCTTCGCGCCACCCATGTCCGGATCGGACAGCATATAGGCTTCGAGTCCGCCGAGCGCCAGCAGTACGTCGCGGCGCTTAATGCCGCCCGGTTCTTCAGTCTGCGCGACGATGTAGAGCTCCTCGGAGCCCGGAAACGCGTTATTAATAGCGGTCGACGACACATTGTAATCGTGATCCTGATACAGAAGTGGCGAGCCGGGCTCGGCCTCGCCGATCTGTACCTGCGATGCGAGGTAACCGCCTGCGACGTATGACACTACTGCAATGGTCAGGATGATTGTTACGCCGGTTCTGGTCGTGAATGCGCCGGCGGCCTTCGGCAGGATATTTCGCAGCACGTTGTGCTTCAGATCATTTTTCGAAGGGTGCGGCAGCAGGTGGAGCATGACCGGGATCGCGATCAGGACCGTGAAGATAACCGACACCGCCCACAGCGACGCATAGACCGCGAGCTTGTCGTTGATCGGAACCGACCCGAGCGAAATCAGCAGCAGGCCGATCGCATCCGAGATAACGCCGAGCGACCCGGGCCGAAACAGTCCTTCGAAGGCGGCGCGCGCCGCCTTTGGACCTTCCTGCAGACGTGCACGCTCGTGGTAGAAGCGTTCGACCAGCTGAATCCCGTGCGACATCGCGCGCGCGGAGATCAGGAACGGGATCACCATCATCAACGGATCGAGGTTGTAGCCGAGCAGTGCCAGCGTGCCGAGCCCCCAGATGCTCGTCAGCACGATGCCGATCATCGGTAGCAGGATGCCGTAGGCACGCCGGAAATACAGCGTCAACAGCACAAACATGATCAGGATCGTGTACAGGAATATCTGCACGACCTGGTCGATGTAGGTCGATACCCAGCCAATGAGTACCGGGTTGCCCGTCGCATGGATGCTGACGCCGGGTGCGGCCTCGATTTCGCGCAGCTCCTGAAGTTGCAGGAACACCTTCTCGTAGTCGAGCTGGCCTTCGTTCAGCGTGCCGCGAATCAGCGCGGATCGGAGATCCGGCGATACGAGGAGCCCAAACACCCTCGGATTCGCGATGACGTCCGCCTGCATCTGCGTGAGTTCTTCGTCGGTGAACGTCTCGATCGATGGGTCGAAGTGCGGTGCGGACTCCACGTTGCCCTCGGGGCTCAACCAGACCTTGCGCGTCGTCCGATGCGTCAGGCTCGTGACCAGGTTGTGGTTGATCCCGTACAGGGAGTCGACGCCCTGAGTGAGCCGGTGGATTCGCTGCAAGGATTCATTCGTGAATATCGTGCCGTCGTCGACTTCGACGGACAGGATGATATTGTTCGCGCCGCCGAATACATCGCGAATCTCGTTATGTAGCTGAATATACGGGTGCTCCTGCGGCAGCAGGTCCGCAAAGTCCGACGCGATTTGTACGGTCGGAATCTGGAACGCGAAATACACGGTGACCGCTAGGATCACGCCCAGCGTGATTTTTGGCGCGGCGAAGATGACGCGGTCGATCCGGTGCAGCTGCGCCGTGAATTTGTTCATGATGCGGGTTTCATGTAGCCGTCAGGTCTCGATTACCAGCAGTGCCCCAGCGCCGCCGGCTGTCAGCAACCGGTCGTCTCCGAGTGGGAGCAGGCCGCGCAGGTAGAACCGGATGGGCTGACCGTGCTCCACACGCGTCCAGCGCCCGGACTCGTTCGCAGACAGCACCGTGCCGAATCCGCCGACGACGAACAGCTGGCCGCCATTAGCCGCGATGCCATACAGCGGTGCGGTCGTTCCGCTTTCCTGTCGGACCCACGTCTGTGCTCCGTCATCGGTCGCCCAGATCGTGCCGTTCAGTCCGATGATCCAACCCCTGTCCTTGTCAGTGAAATGTGCCGCCTGCGGATAAAACTCGTCCGGGAGCGGCTCGAGGAACTCCCAAGTCTCTCCGCCGTCTTGCGTACGCACTACGTCGCCGAATTCCCCCGTCATGAACGCGTTGTTCTCGTCGACAAAATGGATCGACGTGAAATGCAGGTCTTCGTCCATGCTCGTCTCGGTCCAGCTCGCGCCATCGTCGGTACTCTTCCAGATTGTGCTGAAACTGCCGACGACCCAGATATTGCCTCGTGAATCGCAGGCAACCGCCTGCACTGCCTCGAACGTATCGAGCGGCTGCATCGCCCAGTTCTGTCCATCCGCGTCGCCTAGCCAGACCTGGCGCTCGGCCGCGAGTGCTATGAATCGATC
This sequence comes from Gammaproteobacteria bacterium, assembly GCA_965221985.1. Classification (GTDB taxonomy): domain Bacteria; phylum Pseudomonadota; class Gammaproteobacteria; order Steroidobacterales; genus J054. The sequence continues at coordinate 2,672,011 of OZ244928.1, read as the reverse complement.
GTCGGTGCAAGTCGTAATGTCGAGCAGGAATGGTGCGCCGGCAACTTGGGTACGCTGCCAGGTGGTGCCGTCATCAGCCGACGTGAGTATGACGCCGGCACTACCGACGACGACAAGTGTGTTGCCGTTACCCGCCGCGGCCTGAAAGAGGTCAAAGCGTTGCGTTGTCGCGCCGCGTTGCGCCTCGACGTGATCGAGCACAAGCGGTGCTTCGCAACCGGTTATCAGCAGAGTCGCGATTGCCGCGACTACGATACTTCTACTGCGGCAACTCCTGACCATTTTACCCCCCCGGATGAAACGAGTCCGTTTCGTGTCGACGCCGCGCCTTAGTTTTGTATGTCAATGCCGTCTAATGTCCATAACCATCGTTGCAGAGTCAATAATGAATTGTACTATTACCCCAAATGGCATGATGATGTGCCTGAAATGCGAGTTGCGTTTAGACTCGAAGCACCATGTCTTTGTCCGATTGATCTGATTGTTTGTCGTTTTTGCCGCACGCACCGTGCGGGTTGACCAAAACCATTCAGGAGCCTTAGATCGAGAATGAGCTGCGCCGGGACCCCGCGTAGCAGCGCCAGTCAAATCAGGCAATGCGGCTGCGGTGCTGCACGGCTCGGATGCGCGGGATCGACGGACCCGGCGTCGCGGCCGAAGTTCCCGCGAATCTGCTCAATCGTTGCTTGCATCTTCGATGCTGGCGATGACCCGCAACTGACCGCCGCATTGCCGGGAGGTCTGGATGCCGTAGACACGATCTGGAGAAGGTGCGTATATAGGCTATTAAAATAATTGGAAACACTAAAGGTTCGGCCCGGGTCCACTAGCTGGAGCAGGTAGCGATCCAATTAGTGGGGAGGAGCGGCGCAGGCGCGGGTATTATTCTGTTAAGTGGTCATCTTCGTTCAGTCCTTGTTCAGCACGGCTCGCTATAGTGATACTACCGCCATGCCGGTCGAGCCTACTTCGGTTAAGCTCCCCATTAGCTCGGCCTTTGAAGCTCAAGACGTGCTAGCACCATTCGCTAATCTGCCTCTACCTATGAAGAATCTATTGCTAAGCCTAATTGTGACAGCGCTACCCATTCTGGGCTGGGCGGAAGAAGTTGCGCCTGTCGTTAACTTGGATCCGCAGCGCGTAGCGTGGCGATCTATTCAATTGGATGCACGAAAGTTCTTTTTCAAAGCCAGCACCACGGCGACTTTACAGATGCTGCCTAGCGGGTCCGTCGTGGATCAGCTGTTGGAGAGTGACAAGGGTATAGCCGTCCCTCTGGGGCCCGAGGTTTTACAGGTCGAATCCTGGTCGAAGTTCGTTGGTCGGGAATCGCGTTTGCGTTTGTACATGCAGCCTACCACGGGCCAGGCTATTCAGTACGCGCAAGACCGATATGGGAAGCGTATGCGGCATCGAATCTATCGATATACCGAAGCCGGTATTTTCGTTCGCACTCATAAGCCCGCGAACCCAGAGCAAGAGACCCTGTCTTGGGAAAGTTGGACCGATATATCCACGGACTGGCGCGAGCTGGGTCCGCAAGCTGCCGAAGAAGTGGTCGTTGACCCTATGGGCCTGATTTACTTTATTGCCGCCGCGGATCTGTCACCCGGTGACCCCCCGATCAAAATTCTTTCTACTTCAGATCGAAAACTCTCGAGAGTGACCTTAACCGCGGTGGCATCGGATCCGCTCAAGCTCAAATTCGATCTCAACAGACCTGGCGGCAGTCTGCAGTGCAAAGGGAAAGTGCCGGCCATTAAGATCCGGGTCGTGGGCGAATCGCTAACGGCGGAAGCGGGCGAACCGTTTGAATTCCTGGGGTTGCACGGCGATATCGACATGCTCTTGGAGCCTGAATCACGCATCGTTTTGCAATTCAATGGCAAAGCACCGATGGTGGGTGATGTTACAGTGAAACTGAAGCAGGCGACGGTAGTGAGCGATCAGGATTGCCCGTCGGCTTGAGGCGGCAAAGCCTCTTCTTCTACCGTTGCATGGTCTTTACTGCGCTGTGCGCAGCACACCGCGTAGCGTAATATCCGCAGTTGACGTGGTGATCGGCTCCAAAACCCAGTAAGGACGCTGAGTCCGCGGTGACTTACTCGCGCAGCCACTGACCGATGGTCTCGCGAGACGTATTTGTACGATGCAAGGGGCTCATGAGAAATTACTTAGCCGTGTTATTACTAATAGGTGCCGGAGGATGTGTCACCAGCAGTAGCTTTGGTTTAGGCGGCTACGCCTTGAGTGAAGGCTATCCGGTTCGCCAAGACTCAGTTACGAAGACCATGCCCGATGGCAGTTTGCGTGTGCGGGCGCAAACTGTGCAACCAGTTTACGGTGCGGATGCCGTTTACCTCTACTTATCGCCCCTTAGCCACCGGATCGGAAAGATTGTGCTGAATCGTTCAGTGGCCAATCTGGAATTGGCAAAATCGGCGGCGCAAGTGTTTAAGCAGCAGGTGGAAGCGGACTATCCAGATTGGGAACGCCAACGCGCACCCATCCCAATGGGGCGTACCGGTGGCGAAATGATCAGTCGGTTATCGCAAGAGCCCCACGCTTTCATTGTTTTTTATCGCCCCGTGGAAAAAGGCGCGGAAGCGGTCTTGGAGTTGGAGTATTCCGCCCGTGCGCCACAACGAAAGGCCTGGCGGCAACGGGTGAAAGCAGAGGCGGCAGAAGTCGCGACTAATCCGTGAGGTTGTTTGATTTTAAGCGTGCGCCAAATCCCCGGCGCGTGAGAATATTTCTGGCCGAAAAGGCGGTAGAAATTCCCACGGTAGCGGTCAATCTCTATCGCATGGAGCAATTGTCGCCCGAATTCTTGGTTATCAATCCTGCCGGTACCGTGCCGGTATTGGAAACCGACGACGGTTCTTACCTAACCGAGTCCATTGCGATTTTTCGCCATCTGGAAACCTTGTATCCGGAACCACCCTTACTGGGTTCGCGTGGGCTCGATGAAGCTTTGGTACTCATGTGGAACAATATCTGCGAGCATGAAGGTCTGCGCGCGGCGGCTGAAACCCTGCGAAATCTTTCGCCGGGCTTTCGTGATCATGCCTTGCCTGGTCCGACGTCCGTTGCGCAAATTCCAGCTTTGGTAAAGCGCGGGGCAGCGCGGATGGAGCAGTTCTTCGATCGCATTGAAGCCCGGCTAACAAACGCCCGCCATCTGGCCGGTTCTGACTTTAGCTGCGCCGACATTAGCTTGCTCGTAACCGTGGATTTTGCGAAATGGGTCGACTATGACGCTTGTCAGAATCGACCGAGTTTGGCCACCTGGTACGCACGCGTGGCGGCACGCCCCAGTGCCCGGGCGTGAAACATCGTAAGCTTGCGACGATTGTGGTGGGAAATCGCTCAATTCTTCAGCCCAGCATACTGTTTGGCGGGTTGCCTTCTAGCGGCGCATGGCCGTTGAGCGAGTTACCGGCGTAGGGGTGATAGCGGCGAAAGGCTAGGTCGATGATCAAGGAGTGGCAGTGTCAATTGTTTCTGTGTCTCGCTTGCCTGGTGTGTTCCATTGGCGTGGCCGACGAGGCGCACGATGACGGGGCGAAAAAACCGGAAACTGCCCCGTTACTAGAATGGAATTTCGCTACGTATAGCCGCTATGGGGCAGCCTATCCGGGCGCATCCGAAAATCAGTTCAATATCGTACCCATGCCGTTTCCCATCTACCGTGGAAAATTTTGGCGCTTGGGCGAAGATCCAGACAAGCCCGTCCGGGGCCGCTTGTTTCAGGGCGAGCGGGTTCGCCTCGATCTAGATTTTTCCATGAACTTCGGCGTTGACAGCGATGACGTGGACATTAGGCGGGGGATGCCCGATCTTGATCTGCTGACTGAAGGGGGTCCCGAGTTAGAGATTAAACTGCGGCCCCAACCCGCCGGTGGTCAGCTTTATTTGAGTTTACCGATACGCGCCGCGATTTCTTGGGATGGCATAGACCCGAGTTTTGAGGGCTTAACATTCAATCCGCAGCTCACCTGGAAGAGACAATTTTCTGATACGGCTCGACGCGAGCTGCGTCTACGCGTGGCTCCATTGTTCGGCACTCGGCGCTATATGAATTACTTCTACGGGGTGGCGCGAGAATTCAGTGCGCCGAATCGTCCGGCATACAAAGCCGATGCTGGTTACTTGGGTACAAGCTTGGGATTGTCGGCCCGCAGACAGTTCGCTTCAAATTACGAAGTCGTCGGTGGTGTTCAGTTCAGGTTTCTACAAGGCGCGAGCAATGGCAACAGCGCATTGCTGGAAGATGATGTGAACCTGCGTGTGTTTTTTGCCTTTCTATGGAAATTTTGGGAGAGTGATAAACGGGTGCCGGTGGACCGGTAATCACAACTCAGGGCGCCCATAAGGCCGGTCTTCGCCATGGCTCAGGAACCGATAGCGTTCCAGCCCCCGGCGAGTCTGTCTCCCTCAGCGTTTGCGACTGCCAGGCACCATCCCACGCCGCTGGTAAGACATAGGGTGGTTTCACAATGACCTCCTTTTGAAAACCGAGGCGCTGATAATAGGCCGGGTCGCCGAGCACAAATACCTGGATCACGCCAGCATGCTCGAGTTGCCGCAAACCATGGCGCACGACTGCGCTCCCGATGCCCTGCTTTTGATTTGAAACATTTACCACTAGCGGCCCGAGCAGGGCGGCAGGGGTGTTGCTCTCCGGCACATGGCATTGGGAAAAGATCGCGTGGCCGACGACGGCTGAGTTTAGGCAGGCAACCAGCGAGATAGCGGTCTGTTCATTGCGCAGCAATTCGCGCACCAAGGGAATTAGGTCTTCGTCCGGGAACGCCAAGGGATACAGGGACTCAATGGCGTTTGAATCATTTTCCACGCTGTCGCGAATTTGGAGCATAGCTGGGAAGTTTGCCGATGTGATAGAGGGCCAGAAATAAATTTGACTGCTTTAATACCAATGCGAGTAGCAGGCACCATTCATTAGCTATTTTAGACTTATGTAGATGGCCGATTTCGAAGTTTTGCGTAAATCAGTCGGTTTGGTTGTTGGCAGATAGAATTCTGCTTGCTGCTATGGTCTATTGTTAAAAACTTTCCCTACTGACGCGGCGTCACTACCGATCCTAAAGGTCAAAGATGCCCAGAAGCTCTCCCAATCAGCTTTATCATCGCTGTCGTCGACGGGGATAATGTGTACCGTCTTTACCAGCCAGGTACCTGGCCGGTCGATTTCAATGGTCACCATTCCTTGTTCGTCAGAACGCAGCCGCTGCTTTGTCTGGGGATCTTCAGCGGTAAACGCCACCAATAACAAATTCGCGATCGGTTCTCCTTGGTAGTTGATTCGCAGGGGTAACTGGTTCTCATCACCCAAGACGTAAGGATCGCGTTGCGGAATAATCTCTAGGCGATAACCCAAATCGACATCAAAGCCTTCACCGCTGGTGGCCTCCCGGCTGCGCAAAAGCGCTTTCGCGCAACGTGAATAGTATTCCCGGGCATTCTCGTCGGATTGATTGTTTTGCTTCCGCCACTCGATAACCCATTCAAGACCTTCTTTCGCGAGATAGTCGTTGAAGGTCTCGGGCTCGATTTCCACGAAGGCGCGGCTGCTACGATAGCCAATCACTTGGCTACCCTGATCGCGCGCCGTAATGCTCCCCGCGGGATCATCGCCAATCATGCCGCGCACGAGCTGTTTGCCGCCCGGTCCAGTTGCTGAATAGTCGCTAAACCAATTGGGTATTAGCGGCTGGCTGGTGCCGCTGAAGTCTTCGCCCACCCGGAGCGTTATGGGCACTTCGCTCCCGGCTGCTGGTCTAAATTCAGCGGGTTCAATCCAAAAATCATGCGCAAATGCTGACGCGGTGATGAACACTAGCCCGGCTAGCCAAGCAATCTTTCGGACTGCAGGCACGAGTGTCTTGACCTTGAACCGCTTCGCCATGAGCATAAGCGTCGCATGAAACACGCTCATTTAAAAACCCCTAGTGCAGACCGGTGCTTGCTTCTGATCGTCATGGGTCTTGCCTTACTGTACGCAGGTAGCGCGGCGGGTCACCGCCTGCGCCCCGCGATAGTGACCATCCACATCGACGACGCGGGAAGCTATACGGGGGAGATTGATCTAAATCTGGAAGCTGTCTTGGCGGGCATTGGTCCGGAACATCAAGATACCAGCGAGGCTCCCCAAGCCGCTGAGTACGATGCCTTGCGTGAGCTCCCCACCGTGCAGCTGCGGCAGGCCTTTGAAGGATTCAAGGGCCGTTACTTGGCAGGAATCAACCTAAGCGTGGACGGCCAACGGCTGCATCCCAAGCTGGTCTCACTGGAAATCCCTCCCGTGGGCGATGTCTCGGTGGAACGTCTCACACGCATAACGCTGGCCGGCACGCTCCCGACCGGCGGGAAGCAATTGACCTGGTCGTATGCACCAGAATTTGGTGAGAGCGCGCTGCGTATTGCCGCGGCTGGGCAGGGCGTCATCCGTGCGGAATGGTTAACTGCCGGACAGAGCAGCGAAGCCTTTCCCTTGAACAAGAACCGAATTGCCTCGCGAAGTACATGGGATGTATTTATTGACTACACGGGCTTGGGTTTTACGCATATTTTGCCTAAGGGTTTAGATCACATGCTCTTTGTACTGGGTATATTCTTGCTCAGTTTAAAGTGGCGTCCGCTGCTCTATCAGGTGACGGCTTTTACCCTTGCTCATTCCATTACATTGGGACTGTCTTTGTATGGATTGATCAGCCTACCCGCCAGTATCGTTGAACCATTGATCGCTCTGTCCATCGTATACATTGCCGTGGAAAATATTTTCACAGCTGCCCTTAAGCCATGGCGCGTTTGGATTGTATTTGGATTTGGTTTGTTACATGGGCTTGGTTTCGCCGGCGTACTCACTGAATTGGGCTTGCCGCGCGGTGAATTTCTAACTGCTCTAATCGGTTTCAACATCGGCGTTGAGCTTGGCCAGCTGGCGGTGATTGCCTTAGCATTTTTGGCCGTGGGCATTTGGTTTCGCGAGCAGCCTTGGTACCGGCGCGCCATCGTGCTTCCGGGTTCGGTGCTAATTGCAATGATTGGGAGCTATTGGTTCGTCGAGCGTATAGCGGGTTAGTTATCCGGGTCTGCCGCGCGAAGTTAGCTCCTGAATCCTGAGGCTGCACTGGTGGGAAAACAAGGCGCTGAATGCTTGTCTTTTAGCGCTTTGGCCAAGAACTAGAGAGCGGCCTGATACCTGGAATGCGCCGTGTTTAACAATATTTGGCGAGAAGCGCACAAAGTCCCCAATTTGCGCTTGTACCGTGGCGAAACTTGGGTCATATTTGACCAGGTCGAATCAAGGTAAACCCGGCGAAAGCCGCGGGGCACAAAATCACCGGTCTAAGGGATTATTCCTAGGATGGCGGGGTCGCCGACTCTAAGAGGTTTCCGTCGCTGACGAGAGCCCGGCATTCGCGCTATTCAGTTCTCCCATTCGATTGGTGATTGCCCTTCAATTGAGGGATAGAAATGCAGGAAGTTGCATCGCGCAGCGGTAAGCATCGTCAGCTTAGACTTCGGTCCAAGGGTAAAGCACAACCTCTGGTCGCCGAAGATATTGTTAACGTCCTAAAAGACCCTTATCGATATCCATCACCCGTACGCCCGGTGGGCGCGAACAGCGGCAACCCGCGCTGTACCTTGGTGCAAGAAGGCACCGTGCTGGATATGTCCAAGATGAATCGTCTTATTAAGATTCGGGCGCGCAGCGTTACGGTGCAAGCCGGCATGCGCTTACGTGATTTAGTGCGCGAATTGGCTGAGCATGGTTTGGAGCTGACCGCGAGTTTCGAGGAACCTGACAGAACGGTCGGTGGTCTAGTTAGCAGCGGTTGCTTAGCGGCAGGACCGGAAGATGCCGATGGTGGTGTTGCCCATTGCTTAGTTGGACTAAGGATCGTGACCCCCGCGGGCCGTTTGCTCTCGTTCGACGAGAGCCGCCCAAAAATTCTCATGAAGTTGCGCAATAGCTTCGGCTTGGTGGGCGTGATTTATGAAGTTTCTCTGCGGGTTAGGCGGATTCGTCCCTATTCGGTTCGCAGTCGCAAGTTGAGCTTCAAAGAGCTTAGTTCTTTAGTACCTACCCTTAGCACGATCCAAGCGGGTGCAAAAATTTACCTACTGCCGTTTCGAAACAAGGCCTATATCGAGTTACGCGAGACGACCCAAAAGGAGCGCGGTGCTTCACCCGCGCTATGGAAGCTGCGAGATTGGTTGGGAAACCGGCTGTTGCCTGAATTGGTGCATGCCGCGGGTCGCATTGTTCCTGGACGTGGCTTGCGTGGATCCGTGGTTGACGGGTTTAGTCAAGCTACCCAAGTCCTGGTTAACACGCGCCTAGTGGATGCCGGTACCAACGCCATGGAGCAAACGGGAAAATTTCGGCGCGTTGGTCCGCAGGCGCGCACGCAGCAATGTACTTGGTATTTTCCAGCTGACAGGTTTGCTGCCGCCCTTGATGCCTACCGCGACTTTTGCCAAGAAAATTATCGTGCCACGAGCTATCGCTGCGATTTACCGGCCATTGCCTACCGGGTGCCGCAGGATGCACGGGCTTTGTTGTCTCCGAGTTTTGATGGGCCCGTATTTGCGCTCAATTTGCGGTCGACCGATATGCGTGGCTGGGAGAATTTTCTGATCGACTTTGCTGAGGTAGCCAGTCGATTGGATGCAATACCGGTATTTAATCAAACCCGTTGCTTCGCGCCCGCGTTGGCAAGGCAAGCCTATGCCGAGCGCCTAGAACATTTCAGAGCTATGCGGCGACATTCGGATCCGAAAGATCGGATGATTAATCAGTATTTTCGTGAATACATCGGATAGCGTAGAAGTGTTACTCGCCGACCGGCGTGTCGCATTACGATAAACTTGTTGCGTGCCGCGATTTCTGGATAAGCTGCTGTAGGTCTGCCGGCTCAGTAGCGAGTCAGATCTTAAGACTACAAAACCGCCGCGCCCAGAGGCGAGCAGACAGCGGTGTCTAAGCACTATTGTGGGCCGGGCTTCGTTTTAATCCTGGCGGCGCAGTTTGTTGACGTCGTGCTGCGCATCATCTAGCGCCGTTGCGGCAAAGCCAAGGGGCTATCCCCGCAACTTGGTTTTCCTTAGCTCGATGGGCGGTATCGTTTATGCGCAAGCATTCTGTTATCCAATTTTATCTTTATAAAATAAGCAATTATTACCTTTATTTAATGTATTACATTTTTCCATGAAACGCGCTTAGCTCGCTTCGCAACGCCGCGACCGTCACTCTATTTTCCATCCGCGGGAACCTGTTGCCCATGCTTGCGGTCAAGTTTATGGTCAGCCAAGTTTTGCTTCGGCATTAGCTCGGCATTCATCAACAAATTGGAGTTTTCTTTATGAGCGCGAAAAACCGTTTATCCGGGGCCGCCCTGGCCACCGCCGCCGCTGCCTTGTTTGCGATTTCACCCATCACTGCCACGGCTGGCGCGCATGCCTCCGCGGGGGATGAGGCAGAAGGTAAATGTGTGGGTGCCAATGGTTGCAAAGGCCAAAGTGCCTGCGCGACCGCCAGTTCTGGTTGCGCCGGACAGAACGCTTGCAAAGGTGAAGGCTGGACCAAGTCCACTGCGGCCGATTGTGAGGAAGCTGGCGGAACCTTTGAGTCTGCCTAAGCGATAGAGCGGCAGGCGCAGCGTCTGCTAACAAACACCGGGCCGGCCTCGTTTGCTAGGTGGTCGGCCCGGTTCTCTATAAAGAAGTAGAACTTTGGGAACTCAGTTGCCTAAGAACAGCCTAGGTTTCGGACTGGGCTTGCGTCCCGACCACTACGAGCAAATTGTCACCGAACTGCCCCCGGTGGATTGGTTCGAATTGCTTACCGAGAACTACATGGTGGAGGGTGGCAAGCCGCTGCATTATCTGGATCGGGTACGGGAGCACTACCCGGTGGTCATGCATGGCGTGTCGCTGTCGGTGGGCAGTACTGCGCCGCTAGATAGAAATTATTTGCAGCAACTGCGTGCGCTGGCCGCGCGGGTCGAACCAGAATGGATTTCTGACCACCTGTGCTGGACGGGGATCGCCGGGCAGAATCTCCACGACCTTATGCCCCTGCCATATACCGAGGAAGCCATAGAGCATGTGGCCGGGCGTGTGCGGGAAGTACAAGATTTTCTCGGTCGGCAAATCCTGTTGGAAAATGTTTCCAGCTATGTGACCTACCAATCGTCAGCGCTCAGCGAGTGGGAATTTCTTGCCGCGGTCGCTGAACAAGCCGATTGTCTGATTCTATTAGACGTCAACAATATCTATGTCAGCAGTTGCAACCATGGTTTCGTACCGCGGGATTATCTGCGCGGTATTCCGCGGCAGCGTGTTCAGCAAATTCATTTGGCCGGCCACACCCACGATGGGCCGCTGATTATCGATACGCATGATCAACCCGTGGCTGATCCGGTCTGGCAATTGTACGGGCAGGCCGTTGAGCGCTTCGGCAACGTGGCGACCATGATCGAACGTGACGATAATATTCCAGCTTTGGCCGAGTTGCTCGATGAACTGCAGCAGGCCCGCCAGATCGCCGCACAACACCTGGAGGCGGCGGCATGAGCAAGTTAGGGGTATTACAGGCTGATTTTCAAGCTTATGTGATGCGTGATCAGCCGGGGATCGAAATGGCGGTGGTGGGTGACAATATCGCGCCCGCAACACGTCGTCTGCAGGTTTATCACGACGCGTATCGCCTGCGGCTGACAGACGTATTGCGCAATGATTTTTCGGGCCTTGCTAAATTGCTGGGCGAGGCGGAATGGCAAAGCCTTTGTCTGGAGTATCTTGCAGCGCATCCCTCGACATACACCTCGGTACGCTGGCTCGGCCGTGATTTGGAGAGTTACCTGGACGGGACAAGTCAATGGTCAGCACGGCCCTATTTGGCCGAAATGGCCGCTTTTGAGTGGGCTTGGGGCCGCGCCTTTGATGCGGCCGATGCACTCAGTCTTGCACCCGGCGATTTGGCGGAAATTTCTCCCGATGCATGGAGTGACATGACATTGACACTCCACCCCAGCCTGCAGCGGCTAAGTCTGCACTGGAATGTTCCCGCGGTATTTTCCGCGCAGTCGCATGGCGAAGCTTTGCCCGAGTGGGTCGCCAGCGAGCAGGCTGTGCCCTGGCTATTGTGGCGTCAGGACCTGACAGTGTTTTGGCGTTCCCTGGCTGCTGCCGAGGCCCATGCCCTCGCAATGGTGTCTCGAGGCAATAGTTTTGCCAGCTTATGCGACGCTCTATGCGCCTGGTATGCACCAGATTCCGTGCCTCAACAGGCCGTGCAGTTTCTGCAACAGTGGTTTGCCGATGGCCTAGTTGTCGCCATTCGAGCGTCATCGAACTAGAACAATGGCAAGGTTTCTTGGCCGGGCTTTTATTTGACGGAGCTAACCCTGTGCACGGCTTGGTCGATGCTAGCCATTAATTTGGCCGGTCCAAGCCTCTGTCGTTAGGCTAGTTGTTACGCAAAACTCTGATGGCCATTTTGTCATTGATGAGTAGTACTTTGACGACATCAGGGCCGCATTTTTCCTAAGAGCCGGGAGCGACGACATGCATCGTAGAACAGTCTTGCAAGGATTGGGTGGGCTTGGTCTGCTGCCGATGCAGTCGGTTTGGCCCCGAGGTGGCTTGGACCTGGATCTTCCGGAGGACAGACTCACGGCCATCGCCAAAATGCGTGGGGCGACGGACGACCGGCTTGTTATGGGGTGGGTGATCGGTGCGCGCTATGCAGTTGTTGATCATCAAGCTATACCCATGCTCGGCATACTGGCCGCAACATTTAGCCGCTATCGACGCGTCGACGAACAAAGTTTCAATATTCGGAGTTTGGAGGTTGCTTACTTCACAGATTTGGAGACCGAGAAGCTCATTGAGACGTGGGAAAATCCGGTCACGGGTAAGCGAGTGGAAGTGCCGCAGACTCGCATGGGTCCGTCAAGCATTACCATGACGGCGGAAGGCTTGGACGTCGAAACGGTTGGAGAAGCTCGGGGCATGCGCTTGGACCACTATTTCCGTAAACCTATCGAACATGGAAACGAGGTTTGGATTACCGAGGAGATCCGTGTTAACGGCAAACAAGCCAATAGTACGCCTTTTATCTACAATGAAATGAGCACCTATCAAGCGCGCAGGCAGGACCTGAATGATCCCAGCCAGGCGAGCGTACCAACGCGGGTGCAGTTTCAAAGCCTGGTGACGTTTCGCCCCTGGATGGGCTTCGGAGACACATCGGGCCATACCACGGCACGCGGCATCGGCTGGCGCGCGCCGCGCGTTGAGGACCTACCGCCTTACTATCTTGAGTTGACGGAAAAGTACCATCCCGATGTGCTAAACGATCCTCTAGGCGTTCTGGCGGGGGAGGAGTCTTAGACGAGTGGATAGCTCAAAGTCTCCGCGCGGATTCTTGCTGGAGCTCAGCGGTCAGCTTCTACTGATCCGCTGCGTGGGCTTGGCGGCCGATTGTGGTATCGCTGACTATCTAGCAAACGGTCCACGCTCCTGCGCGGAACTGGCAGAGCACAGCGGTCTCTCTGCGGATGCGATTTATCGAATACTGAGATTCCTGGCAAGCCATGAAATTTTTCGCGAGGAAGATGATGGCCGTTTTGCCTTGACACCTCGTGCCGCTTGTTTACAACAGACAGCCGCCAATTCATTGCACGCGCTATTCGCCAGCGGCTGGCAAAATTTGAGTTGGGATACGCTACGCGCGCTGCCATCCGCGCTGCGTGTTGGGGAAAATGCTTTTGAACAGGCGCATGGCGAAGGTTTTTTCGATTATCTGGCAACTCATCCGCGGGCTGGCGCTGCATTTGACCAGGCCATGGCCATGGTGGCGGCCGCCGAAAACCCGGTGATTGCTGAAAATTTCGATTTCACGAATTTCCGCTATATCGCCGATATTGGGGGCGGACAGGGTGGCTTACTTGCCGCGATCTTGCAGCAATATCCGAGTACCCGCGGTATGTTGTTCGATCAGGCGCAGGTTTTGGAGAAGCGGCGTGACTTAGAGACGACAGCGGTCCAGGATCGTTGCGAACTGATCGCCGGAGACTTTTTCGACTCGGTGCCCAGCGGAGCGGACCTGTACTTGCTCAAGCGCATCCTCCACGACTGGGACGACGCTGCGGCCATCAATATCCTACAAAACTGCCGCGCGGTCCTTGAAGACGAGGGATGTATCGCCGTGATTGACGCCGTGATCGAACCGGGCAACGATCCGGACCCGAACAAGGCCACGGACGTTAGCCTGCTGGCCTTGACGCAGGGTCGTGAACGAACGGCCGAGCAATATGCGGCCCTACTAAAGGCCGCCGATTTGCGGCTCACCCATATTCATCGCTTTCCGCCACCAGCGACTCTGTCGCTGGTTCAAGGGCTTCCAGCCTAGGCTAACTTCCCCGCGTTCGGGCCGGTAGAATAGGCGGGTGCGCCAGATTCACTACAGATGGGGAGGGCCTCAAGCCCGCAGCCCGTTCATGCAGGTTATCGGATTCATCCTGGGTCTCGGTATTCTCGGCATTGCCATCGTATTTGGCGCGTTTCTGCTCGCGGGAATTCTCGGCTTGGGTTTGGTGTTGGCGGCCATCGTCTATGTCCGCTTGTGGTGGTTCCGTCGTCAACTACGTCGCCGTACAAGCACAGATGAAGAATTCATCGAAACGGAATATGAGGTGCTGCGTAATCCAAAGGATAGCCAACGGTGAGCGTTAAGTCCGAGGACAAACGGCGCAAACGCCGGCGTCAACGTCGCATCACAGCGGTACTGTTGTTTCTCGGCACGGCGTTAAGCTTGGCTTGGTTTTTCGAGTCCCAGGCCACCACCACAGTTCTGTTTGTGCGCTATGCCGATTTGGCTGAGGGTGTGCTGAGTAATCCTGGTTTGTCGCGGGCCGGTCAGCGCCGTGCCGAAGAACTTGTGCGAGTTCTCGGCGACGTTGATGTGGTGGCGGGCGTCGATGCAATTTTCGCGACGCGTTTTCGCCACACGCAAGAAACCGTGGAGCCTTTGGCGAAGAAACTCAAATTGCCGGTACAAGTCGTGGATGCCAATGATGTCATCGGACTGGCTGAGAGGATATTGAAGGATTACAAAGGCAAGATTGTTTTGGTCGCAACCAATCGCGAGGCGCTGCCGGCACTCATTGAAGAATTTCATGGCAGCAAAAAATTACCGCCCATGGCCGATCAGGAGCACGACGCCTTATACATCGTCAGTATTCCCTGGTACGGCAAGGTAAAAACCTTGCGTTTGCGCTACGGCGCACCGTACCGGCCTTAGCCCAAGAATATGTGGGCACAATCATCAATAGAATTGCGGACGGAGGGTCGGGGCAGCTACGACATAACTCGTCAGATTCAAACAAGGGTCAGGGATGCCGGTATTGAACGCGGCTTGTGTCATGTGTTTTGCCAGCACACGAGCGCGTCATTAATGCTCTGCGAGAATGCCGACCCCGATGTGCGCCGCGATCTTGAGTCCTTCATGGCGCGCTTGACACCTGATGGAGATACCCTGTTTCGCCACCAGGATGAGGGGCCGGATGACATGCCCGCGCATGTGCGCACGGTCCTCACGCAATCGGCCTTGAGTTTGCCTGTTGCCGACGGAGTCTGTTCCTTGGGAAGCTGGCAGGGTGTTTATTTATGGGAGCATCGTATTGCGGCGCATGCAAGGCGGCTCATCATCACCGTTCATGGCGAGGGTCGCCAATCCCAGTAAGCGCAATGGCCGTAGGCGGATCCGGCTGGTACGCGACGTAGTATCCCTTGGCAAGGGCAACTAGATCTCATTGGCAATAGCTCTGGCTTAGCCAAGCTGGGATCTACTTCCCGGCTTCGGCTCGCCAGGCTGCTAAGCTGTTGCCATGCGTAAGCTAATTAAAGCCGCTGGCATATTGTTGCTATTGCTGCTGTTCTGGTTCCTATTGAGCCCGAGGGGCCCGGGCGGTTTATCAACGCGGCCTGGTGGGGCAAGTCCAGGTTCCTCCGCACCGCCGGCACGTGAGTTGCCCACCGGTGGAAGCAAAGAGGAACTGCGTATCGAAATCCGCGAAGATGCCCGCCGGGCCCGGGTACAGCATCAAGAGATCGTCGCACGCTACGGTCAAGATGCCGATGCGATTGATTGGGTTGCCAACTGCATTTCAGATAGCGGCCCCACGGACGTTGCAGATGCCATTGACCAAGATGTCTTGTATGCCTGCTGGCAGTCGTACGCACAGCAGGCGGAGCAGGGTAACTAGACACTTAAGCGCGCTGCATTTGCTGGTCTTTGCGTACTAGTTCGTCGGTAGTTTGAATTTCGCTGCGGCTTAGTTTGGTCGCCATGTTAGCTAGCTTTCTGGCCGACCTTTCCTGAATCATCAGCGTTGGCACACTTTGGGGCTGTTTTGATCGATCTTTTGCCGGCTAACCGGGAAAATTGACGCCATTTGCGCGGATAAGCTGCTTCCCGGCGATCGTCAATTTCCTGGTTTGAGGATAGTTCCGCGATCTGGCATACAATTCTGTTAAGCCCCGGTAGCTCAGCTGGATAGAGCGTTCGCCTCCTAAGCGAAAGGTCCCACGTTCGAATCGTGGTCGGGGCGCCACGTCACGTATGGCCTGGCATGCCGGCTGGTCGCCAGACTATCAAGAAAATGAGCTAGTCTGGCTAAGAATCACGGAATCCAGGCCCAATCACAGGCTGGTACAAAAATGCAGTTTGACATTGCCCTAGAACCGGAAGTCTCCGCCGATCAACTCGTACAACTTGCCGTGCTAGCTGACAACTATGATATCGGTACCCTGTGGGTCACTAATGATCCGCAGGCGCGTGACTTATTCATGCTTTACTCGCGCGTTGCGCAACACACTTCCAAAGTTCGCCTTGGTGTTATGGCGATATCGCCCTTCGAGATCCATCCCGTGAAGCTGTCGACTGCGTTGCAGACACTGAACGAAATGACCAAGGGTCGAGCATCAATTATCGTGGGGGGCGGTGGTGCGATTCTTGCCAACACCCGCCTCGATCTGTCCCGCAGGGTACGGGCCGTCAGGGAGTGCATCGATATATTGAAGCAAACGCATGCACGCAGAGCACTCAAATATGACGGTGAACTCTACCCAGTGTGGAATTACAAAACCGCATGGGCCGTTGATCCGCCTCCCAGAGTATTGGCGGGAGCTAATGCGGATCAAATGCTACGCATGTCCACACGGCAAGCGGACGGTGTGCACATGAGCGATATGCCACTTGAACTTTTGCCCGGCGTTTTGCGGAAACTCGATAAATCTCTGCGAAACCGAAATCGCTCATCGGAAGAGTTCGAAATCAACAATTTTTGGGCCTTTCACGTAAAAGATGATCCACGGGAAGCTCGGCTGGAAGCGCGCAGCCGGTTAATTTTGCGGGGTATGCTCAAGCCCATGTACCTCAAACCCTTCTTGAATGACGATGAAGTGGAATTTGTCAGGGCCAATATCCAAAGCTTCTATAAGCCCTTTCACGGTCGTGAATCTTTCTATAAAAGTGGTGGTGGATTCGATAATATTCCCGAAGCACTTATTGAAAAAATGGTCGAACATCTGACCCTCACTGGCTCCGCCGATGAGATTGATAAGACCGTGGAGCAACTCAGAAGGTTTGCCGAAGCGGGATTGACGCATATCACCTTGGGTATCCACGATAATCCGGCGGATGCGATTCGATTGATTGGCGAGCGCGTGATTCCGGCATACCGGAAGAGATCGGCATAATTTCTTCCATGGCCAATTAGGCCATGGAAGCCATGGTCCTGGTCCTCGCGGCTAACTAATGATTGAGCCCTGTTGTCAGCTAGGGCAGGCGAATCATGAACCGGCGCTGATTTAGCGTAGAACTAGTTCGGTTGGCGGATTCGGACAACTGTCGATCCTGCTAGTCCAGGCCGCGGGATCGACTACGACCGACGCACATTGATATTGGCGTCGGTAAATTTCCCCTTCTTTAAAGAATGGGCCCAAGGGTTCGCCCAGGTCCCGATCAAGTTTCGGCGACCAGCTGTCCGGTGCGATTCGCTGTGGATCGTCAATTCCCAGCATATCGCCAGGCTCCCTACTTAACGAATATGTTGCCAGCGCAAAGTCAAACTCTTGTTCCGTAATCGGGTTCCCGGTTCCTTGCGGTCCCTTCGTGTCGAAGATGATTTTTCGTCCCAGGGAGTGCACCCGATCGATATAGGCCATAAAAGTATCGAAGCCGAAGCTGCCGTTACCGGGCTTGCGGTTGTAGTCAAGAAACCCACGTTCCATATTGATGTAGTCGGCCGCCAGGTGTTGGCGTTCCACATAGCTATCCCAACTCGCATACCAAATACTGTTGTGCACTATCTCGATATCGGGAAACTCTTTCCTGATAAGCTCCAACCATTCGGCGTAATAGCGATTCCAGTTCGCGTTGGTCATGGGCTGCTTGGTGCGGGGATCTATGGGTCTGACGAAGTCACCCCGAGAATTTGCTGTTGGGAAGCTGCCGTTGGGTTTAACGAAATCGACGTTGTCTAGCCACAAACCCTTATAACCCTTGTTTACCGAATCCCGGATTCTTTCTAGCTTGATAGCCCGTACTCGGGGATCTCCAATATCATCGGCCCATTGGCTACAGCGTGTGCCATTGCAGGCAAAGTCCATATAGAGCCGGTTACCCTGTGCATCCCGCAAGATGTAAGCCTGCAGTTCTGGCCACTGAGCCCAGGACTCCTTGATGCCAAATGCGGCTTCATATTCGTATCCATGCTCTGCGGCGAACACGGACAAGATACGGTCTGCGTAAGGGCTATATACCTGAGCACGATGATAATGATCTCGAAAGAATTCAGCGACTTGAGGTTCGCGTGCCGCGCGCTCCCCCCATTCATCGAAGGAAGATTGCATGTCGGTATAAAGGAGGATTGCGGATGCGAAGAGGCTGATCACTTGAATTAGGCTCACTGGGAAAGCCGCGACAATACCTTCAATTACGGTGGGAAAAAGGTGACGCAGGTCTGCATCTAGGTTGTTTTTGCCTTATGCAAAATGGCGACAAGATATTAGGACCACGAAACAGTATTTAGTTTCAGGCGTCGTTACAAATGCGAGCCAGTTCGATGCGGCTGGACAAGCTTCATGTTATTTCTGAAGTCTAAATTGCTGGGGAAAAAGATTATGACAACTCTGGTCGTCCTACTGGCACTGATTGGCGGTGCTTGGCTTTTCAGAGCCTACCAACGGGGCCATGCGCCGTTCGGCGAAAAGGAGCAGGCAAGGCAAATCAATCAGAGTGAGTTCTGCGTGACCAGCGATGCTGCGGGGACACGCGAGTTCCAAGCTGTGGAAGTCCGCCCCGGTTCCAAGGCTTGTCGATCAGCCCGGGAGCAGCGGGAGACGCGTTACCTAAGTACATCCGCACCTCCATTACCATTGGCCGGCTGTGATGTTGAGGTTTGTCACTGCCGGTATATGAAATACCAAGATAGGCGGGCGGCTGATGACCGGCGTATGTCCTATGGCTTGTTAGGCCAATATGAGCGCGGTTTGAAGGGTGAACGGCGGGACCTAGATGATCGGCGCGCAAGCTAATTCAGTTGCCCCGAGGCTGATTTTGCGGCCGAATCTTATATCCAAACCAGGGAAACAAGCTGGCACAAATAGCCGTTACCGTTCTACGTTCCCGCGTTGCCATTTGCTCTTGCCAAGCACTATCCGGCTTTATGGCCACTTTGCCAATGTTGAACCGACTTGGATTGCCGCTAATGGAGTGCTGCGCGCTCACTTCAAGCTCGCGATTTCCATGCCAGCGTATTTGCGTATCATACTCGCCGCAGTGCGCAAAAATTTGATCAGTCGTACCGCGCGGATCTTCACAAAAATCCTCGTACCTTACTTGCAAATAGTTCGCGCGTTTTCGCCAACGGAATAACATGCCCAAGACATTGAAGCCCGCCCAATAAATACCACTCTTTAGACTCGAGTACTGCGGCAGAAGCTCATTGTCCATTTCGCGCGTGGCACGCTTTCGGGCCCATGAAAAAGCCACGGCTCTAGGGTCTCGTATCAAGTGTATAAAGTATAAGTCTATGTTCTTGTTGGTCAGCAAGTTCAGCGCATAAGGTGGGGTCTTTGAGGCATCGACGATAATGTTGACCCCCGCAATTTCCCCAGCAGCCTGATAGATGCCGTCCAATTTTGTGACCTCTTGGTGCCGATCTTTGCGATAGCGATTGCCGCCTCCCGTTAGCATCGCGATGAGTTGATCTAGCGTGGCCCCACTGCCGATGAGCTCCGTATATCTTTTTGCCACCGAGGGACGCGGTTCAATGCCTACGCGTGTAAGAACCTGCTGCCAGAAGCCGCAATCCCCGAAGTCCTCTCCGCATCCGCATCGCTTGTTTTCGACAATGCCACGGTCCCACAGGTAACGTACTTCGCCGACTGATGCGGTTTTCGGGCTGGATCCCAGGATATTGGCTAGAAGACTACTGCCGCTGCGTCCCCACCCGCCGATGTAGATGACTTTTTGCCGGGCGACACCGGGTGTAGACCATTCGCCTTGACGGTGCTCGCGAACCTGCGGCAGTTCGCCGTAGATCCGCAGTTTTGCCTTGCGTACCAGCGCGTGAATACCAGGTACAAACCGGCCAATACCATCCACCACCACGCGCCCGAGGTTAAAATCTACCAGCCACCAACGCCGTAAAACTCCCTCGCAGCGGGATTCCTCATCCAAGCCGTGTACATGTCGAGCGATCGCCGCACGATAGTCTTTATATAGTCGCCAGGTGGGCATATTCATTGCACCGCCATTGCCACCGGCATGCCATTGCTGCCAATTTGGAGCTGAAACTGCTCGCACGAAGCGTTTGGGGTGCTCACGATTGAGAAATAGTGGCTCATGGATTTGCAAGAACTTTCCGATCAAAGCGAGTTCGGCGAGCATTGCGCGGTCACCGCCGTAGTAGGCGCCATGCATTTTGCTCTTTCTCACTAGTTTTGTGCGCATCAATGCGAACATTTCCGTGCAGAGATGGCGGTTTAGTGTAAGGGCGGCAAAGCGCTCGCTGGCAAGCGATGAATCCGCGCCGACCAACGCACTGTCGTAGGTACCGATAAGCCTATCTTTGCTGTCGATGATGTTGACGAGGCTATGACAAAGTACTGCATCTGGATCTCGTTGCAGCGCCTCTAAGCAACGGCTTAGATAGTTTGGGGCCAGCAGATCGTCATGCGCAGCCCATTTGAAGTACTCGGCGGTTGCCAGTTCCAAGCAGCGATTGAAATTTGGCGCCGCACCGATATTTTCCCTATTCCGATGATAGATAATCCGGGAGTCCCGATTCGCATAGGCTTGGCAAATGTCTGCCGTCTCATCCGTCGAGGCGTTATCCACGATGATCAATTCAAAGTCGCGGAAGTCCTGAGCCAGAATCGAATCTAGGGCGGCCGCGACAAAATTAGCACCGTTGAATACGGGCATACCGATGCTGATTGTCGGCTCGGCTTTTCTGGCTTTCTGTGGGGTGCTCATAAATACACACCGTAGTAGCTGTCTGAAGTATCGACTAAACCGGCATAGCAGGTGATGCGAAGCCGCTTAGAACATCTTTGTTCAAGCAAGCGAAACTTCTTCATGCTGCGTCCTCTTCAGACTCTGTAGATCGTATGGCAGCGGTCAGCATGGCCAAATCCCAGGGACCTGTCAGTTTAAGATTACCGGCCGGCGATTCGACCAAAGCGACGCGATAACCTAGTTCCATGGCGATATCCGTCGTAGTTTCCGCGGGGTAATCGCCGCTCTCCAATGCATTTAAGACGTCTAGCAGGGCGCCAGCAGGATAAACGGTGGGGTCTACTGAGCAGACCGTTGTTTCGCGGGCAATTATTTTCTGGGCATAAGCGCCGTCGTGTTGAAACAGTGTGCGCATTTCCGGCTGACAAGCTTGTGCTACTTCCGTCTTGTTAACCGCCTTTAAGCATCTGCGTATCGTGTCCCGGTCAGTATTCGGAGATGCGGCATTGTGCAAAATAATCACGTCTTCGGTACTCGTCAGGCCCCGGCTTTGCAGCATATCGACCCCAGCGCGGATGGAGTCTTGCCGTTTGACACCGCCCAGGCAAAGGTCGACGCGTGAGCCAATGCCCTGCGCTTCGAGAATGCTGGTCGCTTGATCGAGACCGTCTTCGGATACGACGACAACGATTTTGCTGGCGATATCGTCTGCTAGGTAGGGTTCGATAGCACGCAGTAAGACTGATTTACCGCGGATTGTTAGAAATTGTTTCGGCGGACCGTCACTGCCGAATCGTGAGCCTTTGCCCGCGGCCAAGATCAGAGCGCCATTCATGATGCAATACTTCCGCGTGTATCGGGAACGCCAATAAACCAATCCAGTGTTTCACTAAGTCCTTCGCTCAGTTCGATTGTGGGCTGATATCCAAACAGCTGTTGAGCGCGGGAGGTATCCGCGCATGAATTTCGTATTGTATTCGGTGAAGGTGAAGAGAATTCCACGTCAATGGCCTGGCCCGCAACCTGCGACAAAGTTTTGACCAAGTGATCCAGCCGATGACATTGACCGTAACCGGCATTAACCGTTTCCGGCTGAAGCAGAGGCTGTTCTATGCAGTGCATCAGTAGTCCAATGACATCATCAATATGTACAAAATCGCGCTGAAATTCAGGTTTGCCCGGCAATACCGGGACGGCGCCATTTTGCAACGCGGTCATCAACATGCCGACATAGCCCGTATCTAGGTCCTGCTCCGGGCCGTAAACCGAAAAGGGCCGAACCATGGCAAGCTCTATGCCGTGTTTAGCATGCGCCTCAAGACACAGTTTTTCGCCTGATAGCTTTGAAGTGGCGTAAGGACCTGCTGGGCGCAGTTGGTCATTCTCCGCCGATGGGAGTCGTTCAGGCTCCCCATAAACCTTGGCCGTGGATAAGTAGATTAGCCGGCGTGTCCCGGCTGCTGCAGCCGCACTGAGTAAGTTCTGCGTGCCACCCAAATTGACCGCGGCAACTGCATCGGGATCATGCCTAACTTTTTCCGCTTGATGTATTGCAGCACAATGCACCACAATCTCTGCGTCGCGGCAAAATCGCTGGCAGTCGCCGAGGTTCGTAACACTGGCGCGCTCTTCTATTCGGCCGCGCAAGTCCATGCCCACGACATCGTGCCCAGCGTTTGCCAGCGCGCGCGCCAAGCGCGCGCCAATAAAGCCGCGGATACCAGTGATTAGTATTCGCATGTCTTGGCTGCTCCATGGCCCTGCTGAAGGCTTTCAAAAACGGGTTTGGGCAAAAATCGCTTGGCGATCTCATGGTAGACCCGTTCACAGGCATGACCGTCGCGATGAGTGTGAAATAGGTCCAAAACTTCAGCGTAGTGATCTTCCCACTCACCCAGTCCCCGGGTCGTGATCGCCGTAATACTTTGCTCTAACTCTGCTAAGGAACGCGCTTTCGGCCCTGGGCTGACCCGATCGAAGTCGTAGTAAAGTGTTCGTGAAAATGCTCGATACTGATCTTGATCAGGAATATAAAATACCAAGGGCTTGCCAGTGAGCATGAAGTCATAGCTTGCGCTTGAATAGTCGCTGATTAGGCCATCGACATTGGGATAAAGGCGATTCGCATCGCGATACGCATCAGCTAGATGTAAATTTGCCAGGCTACCGTCGGTACGGCTGAATCCGCGTTCTGCGTCGACGTAGTGAAGTTTGGCAAGTATACGGATACCTAGGCGGTCGCTGAGCGCGTTCAATTGCTGCCAGGCGAAGTCGAAGTGGCGTTGATCGTCACGAAACGTTGGCATATACAAGAACACAGCATGGCCCGCGGCTTTTTGTTGCTCTATCCATGCCAAGTCAGCATCCGGGGAGCTTATCTTGGGAGATGAGAACAACTGGTCGTTGCGCGGGAACCCGGTGATGGCGAAACGCTCTTCTGGAACCCCATAGCATTCCGAGCCTTGGCGGACATGGGCAGGCGAGGTTGCAATAGCGAAGTCAGGTCTAACCAAATGCCAGGGAATCAACCAGGACCAACCGATTCTTTGTAGTAGCGTTCCCCGGAAAAGCTGATACAGCCGATGATTGGGCATGTCGATGGCGCGCTCAATACGCTTGATTCCCACTCCATGCCGCAGTAAGGCGCGCCGCGCACCGTGTGACAGCCAATGCTGGACGTCTTTGGTCAAGCCGTCGTACAAATACACGCCAGCGCGCGCGCAGGCCCACAGCCCTTGCGGAGAGTGTGCAAGATAGGCCTTAAAGCCCGCGGCACGCAAATCATCGAGAATTGCCGGCTCCCGAGTGATCCAAACTGCTTGCACTGGCCCCTTGCTTTGCGCGCTGACATGTTCGAACAAAGCGGCAGCATTGTCTGCGTATCGTCTGCCGCTCCAGCTGCCGAAGGCCCACAAACATGGGTCGCGCGGCATGAAGCCGGATAGCCAATAGATCAGAAACAGCAGCGGCCGGGCCACGACAGCCAGTAGGTCGATTACGCGTGGGCTCATGGGCTACGGCTCGGGGTTGCCCGCCCGTGGAATGTGGGAAGCAATAGAACGTTGCGGGAACTGGCTTTCGGCATAGTGGTCGTTTCTTATTATCGGGGTCGCCAGGCGGGTGGATTTCGTGTCGTCATTATGCCTGGTGATGATCCAGAATTTGTCTGACTTGTTTCACATAACACTATAAAAGTTATGGACTTTTTAATTGTATCTCAATACTATCTAATGTCGGCTTGCATTGCGATGGCTGAGTCGTTAAAGCGTTTATTGGCCCCGGATGGCCTAGTGCGCGCACATTGAAAATAATTAGAAGCAACAGGGAATCGTATGGCTTCCAAGGCAGAAATCGTGGGCCCCGCCGCGGCGCATAGGGCCCCCCAACGTATTCGGTTATCCCAGAGCATCGTGGCCGGGATCACGGCCTTATCCGACCTCGTCCTGATCGTAGGTACTGGATTGCTGATATTTGCGCTCTACGTGGCGCCCGGCGAACCGGAGCGCCTACCAGCTTATCTGGGAGCGACGGCGATCATGGGGTTTTTCACCGCCCAGTCCTTCTATCTTGGGGGGTTATATCGGTTTACCAGCTTGATTCATCCGGCGGAAAGCCTACTCAGAATCATGACTCTACTGCCTGTGGTTTTTATGTTCTTGCTGGGCTGCGCCTTCGCTCTTAAAACCTCGGATCAGTTTTCCCGCGTCTGGGCATTCAGCTGGCTGGCTGTGATCATGTTATTGGTGCCGCTGGCGCGCTTTGGCATTGCCGGCATGGTCCAACGCTGGGCAAAGCAAGGGTATTTGGGCCGCAACATCATTGTCTACGGTGCGGGTGAGCAGGGCAGTGCCCTAATCCGGCATATCCAGGGAGTGAATGAACCCTGGAATCGAATCGTGGGTGTCTTCGATGAGCGGGCCAGTCGAGGCGCGGCGGACCTAATGGGCTATCCCGTGTTAGGTGACTTAGAGTCTCTGGTCAATTGGGCTAGAAAAAATCGGGCCGACGAGGTACTGATCGCTTTGCCTTGGGGTGCGGAAGAGCGAGTCTTAGAGATTATTCGCAACCTGTCGGTCTTGCCGACCAATATTCGCCTTACTCCAGAGTTCGTGGGCACCGATTTGCTACACCGGCGCACCAGTTTTCAATACGGCGTGCCCATGCTAAGCGTTCTGGATAAACCTGTCTCGGGCTGGGCCGCGCTGTTTAAGAGTATTCTCGATTATGTTCTCGGCGGTATCTTCCTGCTGATCGCCTTGCCCATCATGGCGGTGATTGCCGCGGCGATTAAGCTGGAGAGCCAAGGGCCGATATTGTTCCGGCAAAAGCGTTGCGGCTTTAATGATCAGCTCATTGACGTCTTCAAGTTTAGAACCATGTACGTGGAGCAAACTGATCATGATGGTGAGCAGCTGACCCGCGTTAACGACCCGCGAGTCACCCGGGTCGGTGCCATATTAAGGCGTTTCAGTTTGGATGAACTCCCGCAGCTCTTTAATGTGATGCGGGGTGAGATGTCCGTGGTCGGCCCGCGGCCCCACGCGCTCAGAGCCAAGGCGGGCGAGACATTGTACGAGGATGTTATTGACCAATACGCCGTTCGCCACAAAGTCAAGCCCGGGATAACTGGTTGGGCACAAGTGAATGGTTGGCGCGGTCCGACGAGCACCGAGGCAGATCTCTTAGGTCGCCTAGAACACGACCTCTACTATATTGAGAATTGGTCGATTCTATTCGACCTGCTTATCATTGTGCGCACATTCTTTGCCGTCGCCGGCGGGGAGAACAGCCACTAAGTTCAGCTGCCGCTGTCCCGGCTAGGTCCTTTGCAGCTGGCATAAACTTCTAGGGTGTCTTCAACCATTTGTTGAATGGTGAAGTGTCGCGATACCTCGGAGCTGTTCACGCCCATACGGCGGCGAAGTAAAGGATCAGTCGCGAGTTCTAGCAATCGAGCGCTGAGGGCTTCAACATTCAGTTGGGGTACCACATATCCATTGAAACCGTTACGCACGACGGTGCCGGATCCGCCCGTGGCCGTCATGATGATGGGTAGGCTGCGGGCGGCGGCTTCTAGTAGCACGTAGGGAAAGGCTTCATAGCGACTGGGCAGGGCAAAAATATCGAAGGCCGCCATGAGTCGAGTGCCGTCCGCATGACCGGTAAAGATGATTCGCTGATCCAGACCCAAGCGTTGCGCCAGCTCAGTAAGTTCCTCACGATCTGGTCCATCGCCCACAATCACCAAGCGGCTGTCGGGGAGTTCTGAGATTCCCATGGCAAATGCTGAAAGCAAGCGATCCGTCGCCTTTTGATGAGTGAGCCGCGCCACGGTGCCGACGACCAAAGCCTGGGGCGGGATACCATATTCCGAGCGCACCACCGCCCGGCTGGCCGGCGGCATTTCACCGATGCCGTTGTGCACCACCGTCAATAATTCAGTGGGGATGCCTAGAGTGCGCGCATGCGCGTACTCGTCTTCAGACACGCAGATGATTCGGCTAACCCGCGATGCGAGCATACGCTCGATTCTGCCATAGGCAATGCGCTTGAGTATTCCGATTTCAGGGTCAAGGGTGACGAATGCATGCGGCGTGTAGACGCAGGGAGTTTCAGATTGGCCAGCAGCCAGCCGCAGAAGCGCGCCTGCTTTTGAACTGTGAGCATGCAGGATATCAAAGGGGCCCAGTGAGTCGATCAATTTGCGGATCTCGCGCACTTGGCCCAAATCATGCAGGCCAACATCGCGGCGCATCGCCAACTCGTGCGTGGATAAATTGTCCATGCCAGCCAGGCCATTGCGAAAAGACTGATCTGTCCGCTCGGGTGAATAGACCAGACAAACATTATGATTGCGCTGAATTAGGCCCGCAGCCAGGTCGAGTAGGTGACGGCCGACGCCGCCGCCAGCCGCCTCAGTCACCAGCAGTATGCGGTATCGTTGTTTATTCGAACCGCGTCGCAACTGCGTAACTGTGGCTAGTGTGTTTGCTGCTGTGGACACCGCTGCGGAAGGGCCAGTTCTTAGCCTGCGTAGTACTTCTCCAATTCTCCGCTATAGGCATCAGAATCTCCATAGGAATATTTGGAGTTTCGTTTAACGTCAACCATGGACAGCAGTCCGCCGGCTAAGTTCGCGCCAGCAGCTTCCAGTTGACGGGTGGCTAATTGCACAACTTGTCGGCGAGTCTTGCCCCAGCGCACAACCAGAACCGTGGCGTCGGCAATGCGACTGAGGATTCTGGCATCGGCCGCCGCCAGCATGGGCGGTGAGTCAATAACAACTAGATCGAACTGCTCGCTGAGGGTTTTGAGTAAATTGCTCATCTTGTTCGAGCCCAGTAAATTGGGCGCGTGCGGACTGGGTGTGCCCGCCGGAATAACCTGAAGGCCAGACCACTCGCTGCGGACCAAGGCTTGTTCCAAACTGACGTCACCCGCCAGCAAATTGGTAAGACCGGGCTCTTTTTCCACACCCGCCAGGGTATGACAGCCCGGCCGGCGAATATCCGCGTCCACCAGGACGACTTTCTGGCCGGCTTTGCTTTGCGAAGTGGCCAAGCAACTGGCGATGGTGGTCTTGCCTTCCGACGGTAATGACGACGTGATCAGTATGACTTCGGGTGGCGCATCGGGATAGGCGAGCTTTAGACTCCAATTCAGCGTGCGCATGGATTCGCCGAAAGCCGAGGCCGGCCGTCCCGCGACAAATCCGGGCAAACTGGAATAGTCGTCGGGCTTTTTAGTGAAGGGTACAAAACCGATGGACGGCACACCGGTACCGGCCTCGAATTGTTCGCCGCTGCGGAAGCCACCGTCCAACAATTCAAGAATCAATATCAGCACCAGGCCGATTACCAAGGAAGCCAGCATGGCCAAACCTAAGACCAGCGCAGGTTTAGGAAACGCGGGTTCGGCCGGCACATCGGCGCGCGAAAAGATATTCGCATCCGGCTGCTGAAAATTCAGATCTTCTTGTGACATGGTCTCTTTTTGTCGGGCAAGCAAGGTATCCAACAAGACTCGGTTTGCTTCGGCTTCCCGCTCCAGGGCGCGCAAGCTAATGTCATTTTGATTTGCGGTTGCGACGCGGCCCTTGACCTGATCGAGGCTTTCTTGGAAGGAATTTTCGCGCGCGCGGGCCACATTGAGTTGGTTGCGCAAACCGCTAACAATCTTGCTGATCTCACTATCGATACGGCGATTAAGGTCACTCGATTCCGCGCGCAGCTGAATCATCCGGGGATGCTTGGGCCCTAGTTCGGAGGACAATTCGGCAACACGGCGTTCAACTTCAGCCTGCTGTTCGCGTAGGCGCTGAATCAAAGGCGAGTCCAGCACTTCACTGGCGGCATTGGCGCCGCCCCGGGTCCGCAACAGGCGTTCGACTTCCTGCAGTCTAGCCTGAGCCTCTGCCCGTTGAGTTCTGGACATGATCAGCTGTGTGTTGAGCCCGACAAGTTCCTGCGTATTCAACGTAACGCCATCACCCTCGAGTAGCCCCAGGTCGCCTCGAGCCTGTTCAACTTTTGCTTCGGCGCCAGCTACTTTTCCACGCAGTTGCTCGATACGTTGACCGAGCCAGGTATTAGCGCGTCGCGTCAACTCGAACTTGGTTTCCAAGCGTGATTGCAGATATTGGTCGGCGAGCCCATTGATAACTGCCGCGGATTTCTCAGCATCCTCAGAAGAGAAACGCAGCGAGATCACACGCGAGTTATCTAGGGGCAGAACCTCCAGGCGGCTCTGGAACTTGTCAATCACTTTGCTATAGCTGGTCGCGGAAGTCGCATCAACTTCCGGATCTTCCAAGGCGGCGTTGAATTCGGGGTCCTTATCCAAGCCAAGCTCCTGAACTACCCGATCAGCCAGGGCGCGGGAATTCAGCACATAGGCTTCACTTTGCACAGACTCGGCATCACCGGATAAACCGGCGACCACGGACTCTAGTGAAACAATGTTATTGCTGTCCTCGGCCTCGATCATCAGCATGACTTCGGCGGTATAACGCGGCGTAATGAGAGCCAGAGCCGCACCGGCTAGCAGCAGGGCGGGCAGTACGACGGCTGCCAATACCCATAATCTACGCCGCAGTACAGAAAAAATCTCGGCTAAACCGACATCTTCTGGTCCGTTGGCGAGTTGGTATCCTGGATGTTGAGCTGCCATGGTCACATTCTGCATTAGAAGAATCTCTCTGGTACTTCGATTACGTCACCTGGCATGACCGCGGTGGTCAGGTCAGCCTCAAGTTCGACGGTGACATCACCCCGTTCGCGAACAATTTTGACGCGGCCCTTGCGGGCTCGATAGGTAAAGCCCCCAGCCACGGCCACGGCATTAACCAGGGTCATGCCGCTAGAGTAGGGGTAGCTCCCTGGCGCGGCCACTTCGCCAATGATGTAGAAGGGGCGATAGCCCAGGACTTCAATGCTGACACGGGGATTCACAAGATAGTCTGGCTTGAGCGCGTTGACGATCTTGACCTCGAGTTCAGTGATGTTGCTGCCGCTGGCCGTGACCTCGTCAATCAGTGGCATCGATATCTGGCCGGAATCATTGACTTCAAATTCACCCGACAGATCCTCATGCCCAAAAACCGTGACTCGAAGTTTGTCGCCGGCGGCCAAACGGTAATCCACGTCAGTGGCACTCTGGGCTAGCCCGTTGTTACACCAAAGTAGGGCAAGCGAACAAACCGCCGCCGCGAGTGACGCATTGAGTCCCTGCAATTTAAATTTACTGCTTTTTTTATTCATCACAGCTGCCCTACAACTCGAACAAATACTTCGCTGATTTCATAAATTCTTCCGCCGGAATTCGCAGGTGAGCTATCCCGGTCTTGATACTGGTAGCCAAAATCGACTCGCAGGTGACGATTCATGAAATATTTACCACCTAGGCTCAAGCCCGCCAGGTCATCATCACGATCAATTCCATCGAATTCATCGTTGCCGACACCGACCTCGGCACTGAGAATGAGGTTGCGTCGCAATTCGTGATCAACGCCTACAGACAGGCGTGATTTCGTTATGCCGGAGGCGCCAATAATGGTTGTGCTGTCGATGGTACGTTCCGCGCCGAAGCGCAGAGTGGTGAGACCGGTAATATTCCAGTCCACCTTGGCGCCAAGCGTGGCGCCATCAGCTTTGCCAAAGCGGCTGTCTTCGTAGTCGCGCTCCAAATAGCCGATATAGAACTCACCGGCCGTGCTGCCCGTGAAGTCCAAGAGAGTGCCGACGCGAACTTCGGCGCCATCGGAACTGCGGCGAAAGCCTTGATTATCCTGCGCTTGGTCATAGTCAATATTGTCGATGCGAGTTTCAACGTAGACCGCATAGTCGGGTGTCACACCGTAGCCAACGCGGACACCTAACTCCGCGCGGCTGCGATCCCGGTCATCATTATTGACCTGTCCATTCGCAAAATTGGTTGGATCAAAGTCAAGCTCGGTATAGCGCAGATCGCCCCGTACCAGCAGCCGGCTTGGGGTCCAGTTGTAGGCAATGCCAACGCGTTGCCGCGTGTACTCGGTGAGATCACTGCCACGAATATCATCCGGGGAAGTGCGTTTCTCATGGAGCTGCGAATAGTTCGCTTCGCCCTCGATTTCGCCGCGGCCGAGGGCCATGGAAGCTAGCGACCAGATGGACGCATCTTCATAGTCTTCGCTTTCTTCGTCCGCATAGCGCGCTAGTTCGGCACTGATACCGATTTGGGCACGATGCCGTGGCGACTCAGAATTCAATGTGGCCTTTGGCGTCAAAATGAAGGCTGTGTCGTCAGTCTTGCTCGCATCATCCGCAAACACGTTGTCGTTAAAGCGCAATTCTCCGCCAATGGATGGAAGCAGCATCATTGTGCTGACGCGTATGCCAATGGGCTCGAAATCCGGCCGGTCGCGTAAGGCAACGGTATCGCGGCGCTCTAAGCTTTGCGCGGCAATGCCCGACGCCGTCAGCAGTGCTAAGCTGCCAAGGCAAATAAGTGCAGCAACCCGCTGTTTGCAGGTTTTGATGGATTCATTGTTTGTTTTCATGGGCTTCCTGCCCTACATTTTGTTGTTGTTCTAACCGCAGTCAGTTCTTCAATGAACTTTAGGTAACACCACGGTACCTTGAGATTAAAGCTTAGTTGTCCGCCCGTATCACCGTTTCGACATAAGCGGCTTGGAAGATTCTTCAAACTGTGATCTATGACACGCGATGACAAGCGCCCAAGCCATGGCTAGCAATAACCACAGGTGACGCCAATGAGTGCTATCAATAAATAGACTCTGAAAAAGCACACCAGTTAGACAGGCATAAGTCACCAAAAGTTCGGGGTGAAGCAGGGCATAGCGCTGGCGGAGAGCCGCAGTCATGCGCATCCCAGTAAGCAGAATAAAGCTCAAGAACGCACCACCGGCAAGCCAGCCACCTTCGACAAAGGTGTGCAGGTAAAGATTATGCGGCTCGAGGCCAAACTCTTCGTCGCTGCGTCCCGGGCCCACCCCAATGGGATCTCGTGCAATTCGATCAATGGCAGCCTGCTGTGATGCGAATCGTCCGCCGGTTGCGGTGTCATATTTTTGTGCCAGCACGGCCCGCTGAAAAAAGCGCTTGCCGATGGGCTCGAAGGAGACCGCGACACTTAGGGCGGCGACCATCAGCATAAGCGCGAGGGTGCCCGCCAACATCCATTGCAGCCTGGCTCGCAAGCTCGGGGAAAAAACGAAGCACAGCAAGGAAAATAGCGCGGTCGATAGGGCGAAGTTAATCCACGCGCCGCGTGAAAAGCTCAGTAAAATACCAAAGGTGAGCAGCAAAAACAGGCTGCCGAAAATCGCCAATTTACGGGGCCCGCCGCCGGCAATGCTGGCTAGACAAAAAACGGCGGGTGGCACCAAGAAGGGGCCGAGCACATTGGGGTCTTTAAACGGGCCCTTCGCTCTTAGACCGCCTTGCCATAGGTCGCTGGCAATAAAACCGAAGTACTCCAGGCCACCCCAGATCGCGGCAATGATGCTGGCGATCAGGTAACCCGTCCAAAGAGCCCGAAACATCCGCGCGGGATCGCTTAGCAATAGGCTGGCCAGCAGCAACCAAGCCAGGGGCATATAGCTGCGAATACTCAGGGAACGGATGGTTTGCAGGGGGTCTGGCGTAGTCAAAGCCGCCATAGTGTTGCCGGCAATAAACAGGCCAAGCAAGATCGCCGCGCTGTTGAGCGCGCGCGGAATGCGCAGTCCCATTATCAGCAAAGCGACAAAGCCCACAATCACTAGGATGTCGTAGGGTGCGGGCTCAATGAAAACCAGTGAGCTGCAGGCCAATAAAATGCCCAAGAACAACGCGGAGCGAGGCTTGCCCGCCTGGGCGGCAGCTATGGCTTGCGGCTGGTCGTTCAGCAGGATTGCGGGATTTTGGTGGGTGATTGTTGTCACCAAGAGTTCCAAGTTATTAGTATGTTATCGTTATTTTCTCAAATCTTCCGCATACTAAGTCTTGCGTACGCTCATCGCAATGTCATTACGTTGAATGGGCGTTATTTTGCACTGCACATAATGTACTCACAGCCGGCTTGCTAGCCGGCGGCTAGCATTCATGAACCAAACAACAACTAAAGTTGGCCTGCGCCGCATGTTGGAGGGCTCGGCGTTTATTTTCGCCTGCCGCGTCGGGGGCGCTGCGCTAACGCTGCTGACCCAGGTATTAATTGCCCGTTGGATGGGCGCCGCGGAGTTGGGGATCTACGTGATTGCGTTCTCCTGGTGTCTGTTGCTGGCCACGATAACAAACCTCGGAATACCCATGGCGGCAGTTCGTTTTGTGGGCCTGGGAATCGCCGAAGAACGGCCTGCCTATATCAAAGGATTCGTACACAGGGGTGCGTTGATGACCATCGCCTGTAGCCTGAGTGTTTCCGCTGCTGCCTTGCTTGTGCTGTGGCGCTTGGATTTGCCCGAAAACTTCAAACCCGCCATGAGCCTCATGCTCGCGGCAGTGCCTTGCATGGCTGCCTTGCTGTATTTTGGCGGCTTGGCCAACAGCTACGGCCGATTTGCCCTCGGCTTTTTACCCAGCAATGTGCTTCGGCCGTTGGTATTTTTTTGCCTGGTGGGTACCTGGTGGTTGTCGCGAGGCAGCCTGAACGCGGAAACGGCCATGCTGATGCAGTTCGTCGCTATTGCGCTAGTCGCGGTGTTTAGTGTTTTCGCCGTTCTGAGATTCCTTAAGTCGAAGCTGGGCGATACAGAAGCCGAATACCATGGCAGGCAATGGCTACGGGAATCGGTGCCCTTGTTGGCGACGATTTTGTTCACCGGCTATTTCGGTGAAATTAACGTCATCCTGGCGGGCCTATTTCTCGCGCCGGATCAAGTTGCGCAGTTCCATGTGGCCTTTCGCTTAGCCTTGCTGGTGGGCTTTGGACTGTTTGCCGTGGACGCCGCTACAGCGCCGGATATAGCGCGCCTATATGCGGCTGGTCAGCGGGCAGACCTGCAATTGCTCGTTACCCGTGCAACGCGTTTACGCGTATTGATCGGTGTCGTGGCCATCATTGGCTTTGCCTTGTTCGGCCGCTGGGTTCTGGGATTTTTTGGCCCAGAATTTGTGGCCGGTTATTTGCTCTTACTCATCTTGGGTGGCGGCCAACTCGTACTTGCCGCGGCTGGGCCGGCGGCGAGACTGCTTAGCGTGTCTGGTCACCAAGACAGCGCCTTAGTGTCATCCCTGAGCGCGCTGGTTATTGCCGTGGTTTTGATCGCGATCCTGGTACCGGTTTATGGTGTTACCGGCGCGGCGGTAGCGGCCACCGTGGATATGGCTATTTGGTCGATCTGGATGCGGCAGCTGGTCAAGCGTCATACGGGCGTGAAGCCAGGAATCTTCTAGCTACCCGTAAAGTGCGCGTGATTGGCAACGCCGGCCAGTATCAACCGAGATCGCGTTCCGCTCCACGCGCCAATGGCAGCTTAAATTGCACCGGCTGCGACATTGGCCAGCTTGCAATGCACTAAGCTAGCTAACAGTCGCGTAAGACAACAGCGGCTTCACCGCCGCGTAGCAGAAAGCTGCCAGCCGCGTCACCATCAATACGCCGGTATCCGGCTGGCATCGCTAGCGCTCTAGCCGGCGCCTCCGGCTGATTCAGAAGCACTAAGCCGCAGTCGAACTCTCGTCTTAGCAAGCCCCGCCACGATTCTCTTGGGCCCACCGCCTTACCCAAGTTGAGTTCGTAACCTGCCCAAAAACCATCGGGCGAAGTCCAGCGGAGCTGATTACTACTGATCAAGTCGCGTCCAGTATTGATCAATAGCCAGGC
Source organism: Gammaproteobacteria bacterium (assembly GCA_965221985.1). Classification (GTDB taxonomy): domain Bacteria; phylum Pseudomonadota; class Gammaproteobacteria; order Steroidobacterales; genus J054. Next base: position 2,638,140 of record OZ244928.1, on the reverse strand, counting down.
GGCAAGTCCAAACTCCCGTTGCTTGAGGGAATTGCCGTAGTCCATCAGGATCACGGCCTTTCCGCGCGAGTGCACCAAATCGATAAATGCAAGAAAGCGCTCGAAGCCAAATTCGCCGCTGCCTCGCTTGAGCCCCGGGTCGCTGGCGCCCCGCTCGAGATTGATGAAATCCGCGGCATCAATCTGGCGCAGAATTGAGCGGTCATCGATTGGTCCGGCATACCAGATTGAATTGTGTGCGATTTCGATGCCGGGTAGGGTCGCGCGCAGGGTCTCCATGAATTCGGCGAAGTAACGGCGCCAATCAGTTAGTGTCATGGCAAGGCCCGTTCTCGGGTCGATGGGTTTTTGGTGGCGGCCTTGACCATCGCTCACTCGCCAGGTGAGATTGACATCGTCTACCCAAATGCCGCGGTAACCCAGCGCAATCTTTTCTTGCGCTTGCTTGATCCAATGAGCACGAAATGCTGGGTTGCCAAAGTCGGCAGCGAACTGCGGACAGCTCCCGTTCTTGCATCCCCAGGGTATATACAGGGCTCGTCCCTGAGCATTGCGCAGCAACCATTCCGGATGGCTTGCATACTCGGTCCACTGCGGTTTGAGGGCGTAGCTATCCTTGTAGAACCAGGCCGCCGGATACCATGCCAGACGCTTATCAAAATAAGGGCTGTAGGTTTGCATGCGCGTGAATTTTTCCCGCATCCAAGCTTGCTGTTCCGCGCTAGGGTTTTTCGAGTAGACATCAAAGTCAGAATTCGCAATGTTATAGAATCGCACTAGACCTTCAGGGGCAATGTCTAGCCCGATACTGCTGCCCGCGCCCGCGAATGGAACGACGATGCCCAAGCCGAAGAATGTCAAAACGGTGCGGGCTAAGCCAAGCCCGACGGCCGGTCGCCCTCGCCGCAAGAAATCAACAATTTGAACCATGTCGGGCATCATACCGGCCTGACAAAGTACCGTGCAGCGGACTTGATGATTTGCTGGATGCCGATGAGGCCGGCAGTGGAATAGGCCTCGACGAGGCTGATTGAGGAATTTCGGATGCGGGAACTCGTTAGACAGCGGCCGTTACTGTCCTTTATTTTTCTGGCTTATGCTTTCACTTGGCTGGTGGCAGCGCCGAATTTGCTGAGCATTCGCGGGATTCTGCCGCTTCCGGACCTCGGCTGGCTCGAGCCTATTGCAGCCTTCGGACCCTTCGTGGCCGCACTACTCGTTACTGGGTCGGTTCATGGCCGAGCAGGAGCGGCAACGATCATCCAGGGCCTGCAACATTGGCGAGTGGGCTGGGGACCTTTCGCACTAGCTGCTCTGAGCCCGGTCGTATTGTTGGGGCTCGCTGGCAGCTTGCTGGTTTTTTTGGGTCGACCCATTCTTGATAGCGACGGCCCGGGGTTTGCGGAGGTCTTGCGCTGGGAAAATGTCCTCGACCTGGTATTGGTCAGTGCCTGTATTCAGGCCTTAGGCGAAGAGCCTGGTTGGCGCGGCTTTCTGCATGCTCAGCTACGGCGGCTGCGGGGCCCACTGGTCGCGGCCTTGCTGCTATTTCCTGTTTGGCTGTTGTGGCATCTGCCGTTCTTTCTGAGTAGAACCGAGTTTGGTCTTGCGCAGGCCGCCGGATTTTCTATCGGTATCTTATCTGCCGCCATTTGGTTGGCGCTGGTGTGGGAATCGTCGCAGAGCATACTCATGGCCGTGATCTGGCACGCCGTGGTCAATATCTGTCGCGGTATCGCGGCGGCAAGCTCGACCGGCATGTTTTTGGCATATAGCAATTTGGTGTTGATTGGAGCGCTGCTGATCGCACTGTACTGGCTATGGCGGTATCGGCGTTCCGTGGCGGAGACGCACTAAGCTCACGCTCCCCGTGATTGCTGATGCGCAGCCAGCGCTTCTAGATGTTGCACATTAATATGCATCTCGTAGGCGCGTGCATTTTCCGGCACCGGCAAGGGCTCGATGGCCTGTTCCGTCCAATTACCCTGACTCAGTCGACTGACGATATCTCCCTCGATGGCGAGTCTGAGGCCAACTAGGCACGCGTCCAGGTGCCCAGCACGATAATGACAATCACGAAGGGCCGGCGCTTCGGCCCGAAAACCAGCCGGTGATTCGTGCACGATAATTTGGATCAACATCTATAGATTCCGCCTTTCTCAGAGCCCACGGCAATCGGCTGCAACATAATGGCGCGATTGGCGCCGACACTCCCGGATGATGCGTCAAACGAGCTATCGCCGCAGCCCCATTTGCAGACGAAAAGGTAGTAAGATCATCTATTAACATAATAAAAACATACGATTAGCTTTACTGCTTAAGAAAATTTCTCTAATGTTAGTGACCAGTATTCATCCCAGATTAAACCCGCCGTCCTGTGATGGGCCTAGGTAGGAAAGTGTCAGCAGCAAAAGTCGGTCCATCACAGCGTCCCGTTCTGGCCACCGCCTCCGCGCCAGCCGGTGGGTATAGGCAGGAAAACCGACGCCGCAATTCTGATCGTCGCAGCCATTCCCTGGGATCTTTCATCTACGGCGGTTTCCGGCCGCGCCGGCGCGATGGACGGCGAGCCGGCGACGATCAACGCGTCTTCCTGGACTGGCATGAACCGCGTGTGCTGTGGTTGGTACTGGCGACCTTGTTAATGAGCTGCACCGACGCGGTGCTGACCCTAAACATACTAGCGACGGGCGGATCCGAAATGAATGGGCTGATGGACTGGCTCATTCGCAATGATGTCATGGCGTTCATTTGGGTCAAGATCAGCGTCACATCCATCGGTCTAATTCTGCTGGCCTTGCTAGCCAATCGGCGTATTTTTGGCCAGTTTCCGGTGATCCGCTTGCTGGAAGCCTTGTGCTTCGGTTACGGCCTGCTAATGCTCTGGGAGGTTTATCTGCTCACCACCGTGTGACCGATATTTTTCGCCGAGCGACCTTAGGGCTTGCCGTTCATGGGCTAGTGACTAGGCCTGAACCGTTTGTAAATTGTTACCGCGTATTCCTGGCGTAAGCTAAGTTAGGTCAGGCCATTATTAGCGAACTAGCCGCATTTCAACGTCTTGACGCATCAGCTACACTAGCGCGCCTTTAGTATCTGCCGCGAGCGCAGGTCCAGACTCTAACAGCCGAATGATCTAGCCATGGCCATGAGCCAAACCCTTGAGCATCGCTACGCCTGGTCACCGTTATTCGGTGGCAATGCCGTCTACGTAGAAGATCTCTACGAAACCTATCTACAAGATCCGAAATCGGTACCCGAGAATTGGCAGCGTTTTTTTTCCGGGATTGGCGGTGGCGGCGATACTGAATCACTTTCCGATCGCGATGTCCGCGCTGCGCTCGCTGCCGGGCGGCAACCGGATTTATCGCGTACGCAGAGCTCGGCGCCGGTAGCCGCCGCCAACGAAAAACAGGCCGCCGTGGCGCGCTTGATTCAAGTTTACTCTCTGCGCGGCCATCAAATTGCCACGCTAGATCCCCTGGAGCTGGAACAGCGCCGAACGCCAATTGTCCTTCGCTTGGACTATTTGGGCCTAACCCAGGCGGATATGGATACGGAGTTTTTTACCGGGGGCTTAGCCGGTACTGGGCAGGAGCGCCTTCCTTTACGTGAAATACTCCGAATTCTCAAGACCGTCTATTGCGGCAACGTCGGGGCCGATTTCGCTCATTTGTCCCGTGGGAGGGAACGCCGTTGGATTCGTGAGCGCCTAGAGCGCGGCATGTTAGGCGAGCTCTTCGCTGCTGATGACATGCGGACTATTCTGGAACAACTGACCGCGGCTGAAGGGGTCGAACGCTATCTGCACACGAAGTACGTGGGGCAAAAACGCTTCTCCCTAGAAGGCGGCGACAGCCTAATTCCCATGCTTGACGATTTGATCCAACAGGGCGGTGCGTCGGGCGTGCAGGAATGTGTCATTGGCATGGCTCATCGAGGCCGCATCAATGTGCTGGTTAATGTCCTCGGCAAGGCGCCCCAGGAGCTATTTACTGAATTTGAGGACGCCTACGACCTAAATAGCATCACCGGTTCGGGCGATGTTAAGTACCATCTTGGTTTCTCCTCGGATATTCGCACGCCTGGGGATACGGTACATGTGGCACTGGCGTTTAATCCGTCCCATTTGGAAATTGTCAATCCGGTCGTGGAGGGTTCGGTGCGGGCACGGCAAGAGCGCCGGGGCGATGATTCGGGTCAAGAAATACTGCCCGTGCTGATTCACGGAGACGCCGCCTTTGCAGGGCAGGGTGTCGTGACCGAAACCTTCCAGTTGTCGCAGGCCCGCGGTTTTAGTACCGGTGGTACCGTGCATATCGTGGTCAACAACCAGGTCGGCTTCACCACCAGTGATCGCCGCGATGCGCGCTCTACGCCCTATTGCAGTGACGTGGCCAAGATGATCGAAGCGCCGGTGTTTCACGTAAACGGCGACGATCCAGCGGCCTGTGTTTTCGTTACGCGTCTAGCCGTCGAATATCGCCAGACATTTCACAAAGATGTGGTCATCGACCTGGTCTGTTACCGGCGGCATGGACACAATGAAGCCGATGAACCGGCCGCCACGCAACCGCGTATGTACCAAAGAATTAAGCAGCATCCCACCGTGCGGCAGATCTTTACGCGGCATTTGGTGGAGTCGGGCCTCATTGATGCCACTGAGCCGGACCAGATGGTGGAATTGTACCGGGCACGCTTAGACGCGGGTGAACCGCTGCCGCAAGCCGTCGTCGGCAACCTAGGTAATGAATTCACGGTGGACTGGACACGGTATACCCGCAGCGACCCAGACCTTGCAGTAAAAACTGCAATTTCCTCCGAAGAAAGCGAGTATCTGGGCCGGGAAATTACGCGAATACCTCGCGGCTTTACCTTGCATCCACGCGTGGCGCGCATTGTTACGGACCGCGAGCGAATGGCTGCCGGCGAGGTGCCCATGGATTGGGGTTTTGCCGAGCTCATGGCCTACGGTAGTTTGTTGCGAGAAGGATATCGCATCCGCCTAACCGGGCAGGACAGTCGCCGGGGAACGTTTTTTCATCGTCACGCGGCCTTGTTCGACCAGAATACTGGCCGGTCCTACGTACCTCTGGACGACGCCGATAATCGTCGTGGCTCCTTTATCGTTACAGACTCTTTATTGTCCGAAGAAGCGGTCATGGGTTTCGAATATGGTTTTGCGAGTACCGATCCTGAAACCTTAGTGATCTGGGAAGGGCAATTCGGCGACTTTGCCAATGGCGCGCAAGTGGTCATCGATCAGTTCATTACATCGGGCGAGGCCAAGTGGGGTCGACTCTGTGGATTGACGCTATTCCTGCCGCATGGCTATGAGGGTCAGGGTCCTGAACATTCATCGGCGCGACTAGAACGCTTTTTGCAGCTGTGCGCGGAAAACAATGTCCAGGTTTGTGTCCCATCCACGCCTGCGCAAACCTTTCATATGCTTCGGCGGCAGATGCTGCGGCCCTTGCGCAAGCCATTGGTGGTCATGACACCAAAAAGCTTGTTGCGTCATCGCCTGGCCAGTTCACCGCTCAGTGAATTACTGGAAGGTAGCTTTCAGACCGTGATTGGTGATATTGACCAGCCAGACCCCAATGGTGTGGAGCGGGTCGTGTTCTGCAGTGGCAAAGTCTTCTATGACTTGCTGGAAGCGCGCCGGGCCAATCAGATTAGCGATGTGGCAGTGGTCCGGCTTGAGCAGCTATACCCGTTTCCGGTACGAGAATTTCGCTCCGTACTGTCCGCATACCCAAAAACCACGGAAGTCGTGTGGTGCCAGGAAGAACCGCAAAACCAGGGCGCTTGGTACCAAATCCGACACCGTTTACAAAAGCCCTTAAGCCCGGAGCAATTACTGTTTTATGCAGGGCGTCCGCATGCAGCGGCGCCGGCGTCAGGTATTTTTAAATTGCATGTACAGCAACAGCAAGCGCTGGTGGAAGCCGCGCTGCGTATTGATCGCTAAGCGAGGAAATCTAGACCATGAGCGTGGAAGTAAAAGTCCCGCAGTTACCGGAGTCGGTGGCGGATGCAACCTTAGTTTCTTGGCACAAGTCACCCGGAGATGTGGTTGCCCGCGATGAAAATTTAGTAGATCTCGAAACGGATAAGGTGGTGCTTGAGGTACCCGCACCCGTGGCGGGCACCTTAAGTGAGATAAAACTACAAAACGGCGCTACGGTCACCGGTGGCGAGCTACTGGCCATCCTCGAGCCTAGCGCTGCTGATGATGCCCCGTCCGCGGCGCCTACAGCCGCCGATTCCGTGGTCGCCACCGCGCCGCCCGCTGCGGCGGCAACGGCGCACGACACCAGCAGCGAAGGCAAACTCAGTCCGGCAGTGCGCAGATTGTTGAAAGAGCACGACCTGGATCCAAGCGAGGTCGCCGGTAGCGGACAAGGTGGCCGTATTCTGAAAGCAGATGTGCTGGCCTATGTCGATCGCCAAGTACAGCCCGACACCCAGGAAGAACCATCTGCGGTGCCGGAGCCGGCACCGGCCAGCGTATCGACAGAACGTCGCGAGCATCGCGTCGCCATGAGTAGGCTGAGATCTCGCATCGCGGAACGTATGGTCGAAGCGCAGCAAACGGCGGCGATGTTGACGACCTTTAACGAGGTAGATCTCAGCGAAGTCATAGCTTTACGCAACCGTTACAAAGAGAGTTTTGAAAAAAAGCATGAAACCAAGCTGGGTTTCATGTCATTTTTCGTTCGCGCAAGTATCGAGGCCTTGCTGCGATTCCCAGTAGTCAATGCTTCCGTGGAAAACGGTGACATTGTTTATCACGATTACTTTGATATCGGCATTGCCGTGTCTAGCGAACGAGGCTTGCTGGTGCCGGTGCTGCGTAATGCGGACCGCATGAGCTTCGCCGAAGTCGAGAGGGGCATACGTGCCTATGGACGCAAAGCCCGTGACGGGAACATCTCGATGGATGACTTGACAGGCGGAACCTTCACGATTACCAACGGCGGCGTTTTCGGTTCCATGTTGTCGACACCCATTTTGAATCCCCCGCAAAGTGGCATCCTGGGCATGCACAAGATCGAAGAGCGGGCCATGGTTGTAAATGGCGAGGTCGTCGCGCGGCCCGTGATGTACTTGGCCTTGACCTATGATCACCGAATCATCGACGGTAGAGAAGCGGTTCAATTTCTTGTGGCGGTAAAAGAGTCACTGGAAGATCCGGGCCGCTTGTTGTTACAAGTTTAGAATCAATAATTGCTTGATCATGGTGGCCGCTGAAATGACACTTCGGCCTGCCAAGGGTGCGTAGAAAATGAGTAGAAAATTTGATGTCGTGGTTATTGGCGCGGGGCCCGCGGGCTACGTAGCGGCGATCCGCGCGGCTCAACAAGGTTTGAATACGGCCTGTATTGACGCTTGGCAAAATCGAGATGCAAGCCCGGCCTTTGGCGGCACCTGCCTGAACGCTGGCTGTATACCGTCAAAGGCTTTGTTGGAGTCCTCAGAGCTCTATCACCGCGCGAAGTCGGAGTTTTCCAATCACGGCATCGGCGTGGGCGAACTTGAGTTGAATCTCGATCAAATGCAGCGGCGCAAAGCCGATATCACCCGTCAACTCAGCGGGGGCATTCAAGCGCTATTCAAAGCCAACAAGGTCACGGGATTATTTGGCCGGGGCCGCTTGTTGCCGGATAAGAAGGTTGAATATCGCCCGCATGATGGCGATGCGGAATTACTCGAAGCCGAATACATCGTTTTAGCCACAGGATCGTCTCCCGTGGAGCTAAAAGTCGCCCCGTTTAACGGTGATGTGGTGGTTGACTCGTGGGGCGCGTTGGAATTTCAAGAAGTACCGAAGCGGCTGGGCGTTATTGGCGCAGGTGTAATCGGTTTGGAGCTCGGCAGCGTATGGGCGCGTCTGGGGTCCAAGGTCACGATCTTGGAGGCTATGGATGAATTCTTATTCATGGCTGATGCGCAAATTGCGCGTGAAGCGCAACGACAATTTAAGAAGCAAGGACTCGATATTCGTTTAGGCGCCAAGGTACAAGATAGCGAACTCAGCGATGATGGTGTCTTGCTGAAGTACGATGATACGCAAGGTGGCCATGAAATTAGCGTCGATAAAGTAATCGTCGCTGTTGGCCGGCGACCCTATACGGAAGGCTTATTAGATCCCTTGGCGGGCGTTGATGTTGATGAACGCGGTTTTATCATTGTTGACGATGAATGCCGCACCACGGCGCTCAATGTGTATGCCATCGGCGACGTGGTGCGCGGGCCGATGCTGGCCCACAAGGGATCGGAAGAGGGCGTCATGGTGGCGGACCTGATTGCCGGTCAAACCGCGGAAATGAATTACTCCGTCATCCCTTCAATTATTTACACTTCCCCGGAAATTGCCTGGGTTGGCCGGACGGAGAAAGAACTGCGGGATGCAGGCGTAAACTTCAAGTCTGGCAGTTTTAGCTTTGCGGCCAGCGGCCGAGCCAAAGCCATGGACCATGATTCCGGCTTGGTAAAAATGCTCTCCGATGTGCAAACTGATCGGATCTTAGGTGTCCACATCGTCGGGCCCCTCGCAGGCGAGCTCATCGGCGAAGCCGTGGTCGCGATGGAATTTGAAGCCTCTACCGAAGATTTGCAGCGAACCATCCACGGTCACCCCACGCTGACGGAAGCCTTGCATGAGGCGGCCCTGTCTGTGGATCATCGTGCCATTCACGCGATTAATCGATAGTTATTAGGCCTACGTGGCCGCGTTCTTGGGAAGGGCTGCTGCCTCGGTTATCATTGAGCCGTTGTTGTTGCGGAGCTTAGGGATGAGGTTTTTCCTGGGTCTGGCCGGATGGCTATTGCTCACCACGCCATTGATGGCCGATGAAATCAGTTTAAGTTTTAACACCGACGCTTTTCGCGTTGATTATTCGCGCCCATTTTCTGATCGCGCTCTGCAATGGAATACTGGCTGGTTGCAGGATTCAGATAAGGGCACCGTGTTGCACGGTGGCTTGCATCTAACGGGACAGATAGCGGAGGGGCCGAATCCCGTGCGGGGCGGACTGGGAATGCGCCTGGTTTACACCAATGGTGACCGTTCAAAGCAAGATGGCTTCGGGCTGGGCGTAGGTGGTTTTTTTAAATACAACTTTCCACGATATGACCGGTTTTTCGTCGCCGGACACGCCTATTACGCACCGTCGGTGCTCAGTGTGGGCGAACTCGATAGCTACGCCGATCTTGATCTGCGGGCTGGTTACAACGTAATGCGCAATGCAGATGCCTATATCGGCGTCCGGCATGTAAAAGGCGACTACGATGACGCACCGGATGTTAAATACGATTCGGGCCTACACGTTGGTTTGGCCTTGCGTTTCTAGGTTTAGGCAGTAGGATTTTTCGGATATGGCGGGCCATAGCAAATGGGCGAACATCCAACACCGCAAGGGCGCCCAGGACAAAAAGCGCGGCAAGCTTTTCACCAAGCTCATTAAGGAAATTACCGTTGCCAGCCGCGTCGGTGGCCCCGACATTAATGCGAATCCGCGACTGCGTCTGGCCGTTGATAATGCCAAGTCGCAAAGCATGCCCAAGGACAACATTGAGCGCGCCATCAAGCGGGGCGCTGGAGAGCTTGAAGGGGCAGACTACGAAGAAATTACCTACGAAGGCTATGGGCCGGGTGGCGTAGCCGTATTGGTTAAGTGTCTCACCGACAATCGCAATCGGACCGTTGCCGAGGTACGCCATGCCTTCACAAAATTCGGCGGCAATTTAGGTGCTGATGGCAGCGTGGCCTACCTGTTCAATCATGTGGGTCTGTTTAGCTTTCCGGCGGGCAGTGATGAAGACCAAATCATGGCGGTGGCGCTGGAAGTCGGCGCTGAAGATGTGCTGACCAACGGTGATGGCTCCGTGGACGTATTGTGTTTACCCGGTGATTTTGAACGAGTGCGCGATGGCCTGAAAGCGGCCAAACTTGAGTACGAGTTAGCCGAAGTCACCCATCGTGCTTCGGTATCCGCGAACCTAGAGGAAAAGGAAGCCCTCAGCATGATCAAGCTGCTAGAAATGCTGGAAGATGCGGACGACGTGCAACATGTGTACTCCAATGCCGACATTAGCGAGGAGGTTCTGGCGCGTCTTTAGGCCAGCGGATTCATTGATCACTAGTGTTCGCATACTCGGTATAGACCCGGGCTCGCGCGTTACGGGCTACGGCGTCGTAGATAGCGACGGTTCTCGCTCGAAGTACATCGCTAGCGGCTGTATTCGCGCCGGCGGCGGCGAGATGTTGGGCCGGTTAGAATTAATCTTCGAGGAAATACGCAAGCTCATCAACGAGTATTCGCCGGCTGAAGTCGCCATCGAAAACGTCTTTTTATCGCGGAACGCCGATAGTGCGCTGAAACTTGGCCAGGCGCGGGCGGCCGCCATTTGCGCCAGCTTTGGCAGTGTGGCGACGGTACACGAGTATGCGGCACGAGCCGTGAAGCAGGCTGTGGTGGGCCGTGGTGCGGCGGATAAGTCGCAGGTGGCGCACATGGTTCGTGCCTTGCTGAGCTTACGCAAGAGCGTGCTGGCGGACGAAGCCGATGCTCTCGCCGTCGCGCTGTGTCACGCCCACCATCGATCCATGGCCGATCGCCTAGGCACCGCGATCAGTGCCGCGCGATGATTGGCTTTCTCCACGGTAGGCTGCAGCATAAAGAGCCGCCGCTTTTGTTGATCGACGTAAAGGGCGTCGGTTACGAAGTCGAAGCCCCCTTGTCAACCATATTCCAATTGCCGGCTCTTGGTGAGGATGTGCAACTCTGGGCCCATCTGATTGTGCGCCAGGATCAACAGACGCTATACGGATTCGCCACGCAGGCGGAGCGACAATTATTCCGTAATTTACTCAAGGTGTCCGGGGTTGGGGCAAAACTTGGCTTGACCATCTTGTCGGGCATTAGCGTCAGCGACTTTGCCCTGTGCGTGCAAAACGAAGACAAGGCAGCCCTGACACGCCTGCCCGGGCTAGGACGCAAAACCGCCGAGCGACTCATTATCGAGATGCGCGATCGCGTCGGCGGCGGTGATGCCCCTGACAGCCAGGTCGTTGGCACGCCAACCGCCACCGGCCCTGGGGGTTCACGCGGCGAAGCCTACAATGCTTTGCTGTCGCTGGGTTATAAACCGGCTGAAGTCCGGCGAATGTTGGAAGCCGTTCCCAGTGATATAGCCACCACCGAAGATATCCTGCGTCGGGTCCTGCGTTCAGCTGCGAGCTGATCTGCGGCACAATGGCAGCATGAGCACCGAAGATCGCCTCTTGAGCCTCGACGCCATGCCGGATGAACCTGCCCTGGAGCGGGCCATTCGGCCGCAAAAGCTGAGTGAATATGTCGGCCAAACTGCCGTTAAGCGGCAACTGCAAATCTTCATCAGCGCCGCTGCACAACGTCAGGAGGCTCTCGATCACACCCTAATATTCGGCCCCCCCGGCCTGGGCAAGACGACCTTGGCGCACATCATTGCCAACGAGCTGGGGGTGAATCTACGCCAGACCTCTGGTCCAGTGCTGGAGCGGCCGGGTGATCTGGCCGCCATGCTTACCAACTTGGAACCCCGCGATGTGCTATTCGTGGATGAAATCCATCGTCTCAGTCCCGTGGTGGAAGAGGTCTTGTACCCCGCCCTGGAAGACTTTCAGTTGGACATAGTGATCGGCGAAGGACCGGCCGCTCGGTCCATCAAATTGGATTTACCGCCATTCACCTTGGTCGGCGCCACCACCCGCGCCGGGCTGCTGACTTCGCCTTTGCGGGATCGTTTTGGCATTGTGCAAAGGCTGGAGTTCTACAACGTGGAAGAGCTCTACAGCATTGTGGTCCGTGCCGCCGATATTCTGAACACGCCGGTGGATCGCGCCGGTGCTTTGCAGATTGCGGGACGGGCGCGCGGCACGCCGCGCATCGCGAACCGCCTACTGCGGCGCGTCCGTGACTATGCTCAGGTTGAAGCCCAGGGGCGTATCGATCAGTCCGTCGCCGCAGCCGCCATGGATATGCTGGAAGTCGACCCCAGTGGTTTCGATGTCATGGACCGGCGGCTATTGCTTACCATCATCGAGTCCTTTGATGGCGGACCAGTGGGCATCGAATCCCTAGCCGCGGCCATCGGCGAGGAACGGGGCACCATTGAAGATGTTTTGGAACCTTTCCTGATCCAGCAGGGATTTTTGCAGCGCACCGCGCGCGGACGGACCGCCACTCGCCGGGCCTATGAACACTTTGGGCTGCCTTTGCCGCGCGGCGAAACGACCGGATCCTTGTTCGAAACCGGCTAAACATGCCCATATCCGGCAGCCGGATCAAATTTTGTCTGGTGAGCCTGCCAAGGCTCCATTACTATTGGCGCCGTTGTTGTTGTGACCCCTGATTGAGAACCTGCCAGGACGGCGGGCGTGTGTGTGTATGACTGAATGGCATGAGTGGCCGGTGCGGGTCTATTACGAAGACACGGACGCCGAGGGCGTGGTGTATTTCGCGAACTACTTGAAGTTCATGGAACGCGGACGCACCGAGTGGCTTCGCGCCTTGGGCGTTGAGCAGGACGAGCTGCGCGCAGAGCATGGCTTGTGCCTGACGATCGTGGCCACCGACGTTCGGTTTCGCAGTCCGGCGCGTTTCAACAATCAACTGCTGGTGCGAAGCCGCCTGATAGAGCGCGGCCGAGCGCGATTTAAGTTGGAGCAGCAGGTCGCGCGGTTAGGCGATTCCGCTGCTCTGGTCAACGCCACCTGCGTGGCTGCCTGCGTGGACGCGGAGTCATTTCGGCCGCGTCGCATGCCCTATGGTCTGCTGCCCAGTCAGGCCCCGGCCTAGGAAAACCCAAGGAAGCCGCTTCTTTATGAATAACAACCTATCTTTGATCCAGCTTGCCCTGGCAGCCAGCCCAGTGGTCAAGCTGGTAATGCTGTTGCTACTGGCTGCGTCGGTCATGTCCTGGGGCATTATCTTGCGCAAGCGAGGCATACTTCGCCGCGCCATGGCGGGCTCCGATTCGTTTGAGTCGACGTTTTGGTCAGGTGGGGACTTGAGTGAGATTTATCGCGACGTGACCCAGGGCGGCAAACCGCCCACCGATATGGCCGGGGTCTTCGAAGCCGGATTTCGCGCTTTTCGTCGACTTACCCAACAAGCGGACCTGACCCCGGGACAAGTGGTGGAGGGTGCTCAGCGCGCCATGCGCGTGGCGCAAATGCGCGAGATGGACCGCCTCGAAGCCAGTTTGGCGACCCTGGCCACGGTGGGCTCTACCAGTCCCTACGTGGGTTTGTTTGGCACGGTTTGGGGCATCATGAACTCCTTCACCGCCTTGGGTAACGTGCAGTCTGCCACCTTGGCCATGGTGGCACCCGGTATTGCCGAAGCATTGATCGCCACGGCCATGGGCTTGTTCGCGGCCATTCCCGCAGTGATCGCTTACAACCGCTACGCCGACAAGGTGAGTCGCCTGGAAGTGCGTTACGACGGCTTCGCGGAAGAGTTTGCGACCATCCTGGAACGCCACGCGCGCCGCCGCGCCGCCGTTGGGCAAAGCTGATGTCTCGGGTTAGAAAGCGCCGCCTCATGGGCGAAATTAATGTCGTGCCTTACATTGACGTCATGCTGGTGCTGCTGATTATTTTCATGATTACCGCACCCTTGCTCACCCAAGGCATCGAAGTTGATTTGCCCAAAGCCGCTGCGGAGCCCCTTGAACCGGACGACGACGAACCCTTGATTCTGTCCGTGGATGCCCAGGGACAGCTCTATTTAAATGTGGGTGATCAGGAAGATGAGCCTTTGGCTGCCGCCGAGGTAGCGCGGCGAGCATCGGCGGTCATTCGCCGGAAACCCGGAACACCGGTGCTCGTTAAGGCGGATCAAACCGTCAGCTACGGCCGCGTGGTGACGGCCATGGTTATCTTGCAACAAGCGGGGGCGGCCAAGGTGGGATTTTTGACTGACCCGGCCGATCTTGAGCAGGCTTTGGACGACGCTGGCCAGACGGGCTAGCTCCATCAACATCGCGTCATGGCGGTCGGCACCCAAGCAAACAGTGAATGGCGAAGTTTTTCGCTGTCCGCATTGGCACATCTGGTCTTACTGGTGGCATTGGCGATGAATTTCTCCCTTTGGCCTTCGCAGAACAATCGGCCGGTGCGTCTGGCCATTGATGCAGCGGTCGTGTTGGATCAAACACCCGAGCGTTCGCGGCAGGAAGCCTTGCAGCGCGCCAAAGAAGAGGACGCGAGGCGACGGCAGGCGGAAGAACGCGAACGCCAACAGCAGCGCGAAGCAGAGTTGGAAAAAGAGCGGGTCGAAGCGGACCGTCGGCGTCAGGAGCAAGAGGCCACGAAGGCGGCTGAAGCCAAACGGCAACGTGAAGCCGCCCAGGAAGCCGAGGCCAAGCGTCAAGCGGCCGAGGAAAGAAAACGCGCGGAAGAAGCCGCGACCAAGGAACAGGCACGCAAGCTGGCTGAGCAGCGCGAGCGAGAAGCCGAACTGGCTCGCCAGAAAGCCGCGGCTGAAGCCCGCCGGCGCGCGGAACAGGAAGCCGAACTCTTAGCGCAACTGGCGGCGGAAGAAGAGCGTGAGAATGCGGTGGCCGCGGGCTTGTTGGACCAATGGCGCGAAGTCATCCGCCAACGGGTGACCCGAAATTGGGTGCGGCCCGCCAGCGCTGCGGCGGGGCTGCAATGCGAAGTTCGCGTGAATCAAATACCCGGCGGCGAAGTGGTTGATGTGACCGTGGGCCGCTGCAACGCTGATGCGGCGGTAATCCGTTCCATTGAGAACGCTGTTTTGCGTGCATCGCCTTTGCCACCTCCGCCTGATCCCTCCTTGTTCGAACGACGAATTGTTTTTGATTTCAAACCGGAAGATTAGTCACCATGCATTTCTGCTCTGTTAAAATAACGCTACAGACCGTTCTACTTTCTCTGGTCTTTTTGCTCGCCCTGCCAGCCCACGCTGAGCTGCGTATTGAAATCAGTGAGGGCGTGGATAAAGCGGTCCCCATCGCCGTGGTTCCCTTTGGTTGGGATCAAGCGGACGGCCCACCCGGGGATGTTTCGAAAGTCGTCGCCGACGATCTACAACGCTCTGGGCGCTTTGCACCGATCCCGGTGGGCGACATGTTGCAGCGACCAACGCAAGGTGCCGATGTCGATTTTGGGGATTGGCGCATTTTGGATGTGGAAGTGGTGGTGATCGGGCAGCTGGTTCCCACCGGCGGCGATCGTTACACCATTCAATTTCAGGTCTTTGACGTCTTGCGGGGCCAGCAACTATTGGGTTATCGGCAGCCGGCAACGGCGGGTAACCTGCGCGCCATGAGTCATCGGGTGGCGGACATGATCTACGAAGAGCTGACAGGCGTTCCGGGTATTTTTAGCACGCGGATCGCTTATGTGACCGTGGCCGGCGGCCTGGGCAAAGAGATCTATCGCCTGGTGGTTGCCGATGCGGATGGTGAAAACGCGCGCATTTTGGTTGAAAGCGCCGAACCACTGATGTCGCCTGCCTGGTCGCCCGATGGGCGAAAACTGGCCTATGTCTCCTTTGAGAATAAGAACTCCGAAATCTATGTGCAGACCTTGCGTTCCGGAGCCCGGCAAAGAGTTTCGGCGCGGGCAGGGGTCAATAGTTCACCCTCTTGGTCACCCGATGGCCGCAAACTGGCTCTGACTTTGTCCAAGCGCGATGGCAACCTGGATGTCTACACCTTGGATCTTGCCAGCCAAGTATTGAAGAGGCTGACGACGAGGCCCTCCATCGATACGGAAGCGAATTGGTCCGCGGACGGTAGGCAAATCTACTTCACCTCGGATCGCGGTGGCGCTCCACAAATCTATCGGGTCGCAGCGGATGGATCCGGCAGTGCCAAACGGGTGACCTTTGAAGGCAAGTACAACGCTCGGCCCCGTTTGAGCCCTGACGGCAAGCAGTTGGCCGTGGTGCATATCGACGGCGGCAGCTATAGAATTGCGCTGGTTGATGTCGCGCGCGGCTTTACTCAGGTGCTCACGGACGGTCGCCTGGACGAGTCGCCCAGCTTCGCGCCCAATGGGGAAACGCTGATCTATGCTACCCGGGCGCAAGGAAAAGGTGTGTTGGCCACGGTTTCAGCGGATGGTCGGGTGAAGCAACGTATTTCGGCCTTAGACGGCGACGTGCGCGAACCCGCCTGGTCCGATCTTCCAAGGAATTAGAATAATAACAGTGCGTTACTGTATATTTTTCATTTAATTTATACCTATTTTGAGGTTTTAAATCATGACGATTTTAAGATTGCTCGTATTGGTTGCGATGATGGCGATGCTGTCGGCTTGTGGCGGATCATCCAGCACAACACAGCCGGATGACGACTTGTTCGGTGACTACGGCGACGGTGCGCCGGACCAGGGTGCGGATAGTTCCGGCATGGGTGACGACGGATTCGCCGAAGGGAGCGAATTTAGCGATGCGGACGGCCGTATCATCGGTGGTCCCAGCGGTGACCGCGATGATCGCCTGGTGTATTTTGATTACGACAAAGCAGATGTGCCTAATAAATACTTACCTTTGTTAGAGGCCCATGGCAGCTACCTGGCTTCCCGACCCGATAGCCGCTTAAGGCTGGAAGGCCATGCGGATGAGAGGGGCAGCCGGGAATATAATATCGGCCTGGGTGAACGGCGCGCGCAGGCTGTGCGGCAAATCTTGTTGCTGCAGGGCGCATCGGCGGCCCAGTTGAGCACGGTAAGCTATGGTGAGGAACGGCCGGCGGTTTTGGGCTCCGATGAGGAAGCTTTATCACTCAATCGGCGCGTGGAATTAGTGTACGGTCAATAGTTGGGTCTGAGGAGTTGGCCATGCGACGCACAATATTTTTGCTGATCTTGCCACTAGCACTGGCCGGTTGCGAGATGATGGTGCCGCCCGAGGAAGATCCCGTCTTCATCAAGATGACGGAAATCGATGGCCGTCTCGCGCGCGTCGAAAGGCTCGTGAACAACGAAGGCTTGATGAGTCTGCTGGCCCAGCTGGAAACCTTGGAGAAGGACACCCAAGCGCTGCGTAGCGAATTGGAAACTTTGCAGTATGAAGTGGGTCAAGCAGGTGACCGTCAGCGGCAACTTTATCTTGATGTGGACCAAAGGTTGCAAAACATCGAACAGTCTGCGGTCCGTCGGGATCAAGCCAGCGTCTTAGAGGGCGGTTCGCTGTCCCCGGGACAGTTGCCGGTTCCCGGCGGTACCGATCGCGCCAACTACCAAGCTGCCTTCGAATTGCTCAAGCAAGGTCGTTATGATCAAGCGGCACTGGGACTCAAGCAATTCATGGTGGCCTTTCCCAATAGCGAGTATTCCGACAACGCACAATACTGGTTGGCCGAAACCTACTATGTGACGCAAAAGTACGCCGAAGCGGTCAAAGCCTTTTCCGTCGTTTTAGATCGCTATCCGGATTCGCGCAAATTGCCGGATGCCTTGCTGAAAATCGGTTTTTGCAATTACGAACTACAACGCTACGATGCGGCCCGCCAAGCCCTGCGGACCGTCGCGGCCCAATACCCCGAAACCACCGCGGCCCGCCTCGCCAACCAGCGTTTGGAACGTATGGAGGCCGAGAATATCTAGTTCTCGGCGCTGACGGCCGTGGCGAATACTCTTGATCGCGCCGATCGACTGCGCGTCACGGAAATTTTCCATTCCTTGCAGGGGGAATCTCGCCCCGCCGGCTTGCCTACCACGTTTATTCGTCTGACCGGTTGTCCGCTACGCTGCGGCTACTGCGATACGGCCTATGCTTTTCACGGTGGGGAAAACAAAAAAATCAGCGAAATTCTGGCGAGCGTAGCGGCCTTTCCCGCACCGCGGGTCTGCGTGACTGGCGGGGAACCTTTGGCCCAGCCGAATACGCTGCATCTACTCCATGAGCTTTGTAATGCCGGCTACGAGGTATCCTTGGAAACCAGCGGCGCTTTGGAGGTCGGTGAAGTGGATACCCGCGTTACCGTGGTCATGGATATTAAAACACCCGGTTCCGGGGAGAGCGCCCGAAACTTATGGAAGAATCTAGAGGCCCTCAAACCCTCTGACCAAATTAAGTTCGTGATCTGCGATGAGGCTGATTATTCATGGTCCCGGAATCAAGTCGCTGAGCATGACCTAAGCTCACGGTATGCCGTATTGTTTTCTCCAGCCTGGGGGCAACTAGAGGCCCGCGAATTAGCCGAATGGATTTTGCGCGACGGCCTCGATGTGCGTTTTCAATTCCAATTGCATAAGTTGCTATGGGGCGAAGCTCCGGGCCATTGATGGAACGAGAATCTAATGGCTAGTGCCGTGGTCCTATTGTCTGGTGGTATGGATTCGGCGACTTGTCTTGCCCTGGCGGTCGCGGCGGGCTTGGATTGTTATAGCTTGAGCTTTAACTATGGCCAACGTCACGTCGCGGAACTTCATGCTGCTGAACGCCTGGCGAAGGAACTTGGTGCCGAGAGCCATCGTGAATTGCGCATAGATTTGGGCGCATTGGGCGGTTCGGCGCTGACTGACCGAGAATTGACCATACCCGAGACCGCAAGCCTAGGCATACCAATCACTTACGTGCCTGCGCGAAACACAGTATTTCTATCTTTCGCGCTGGCGTTGGCCGAAGTCATGGAGGCCGACTACATCTATTGTGGTGTCAATGCGGTGGACTATTCCGGCTATCCGGATTGCCGTCCCGAGTTTATTGACGCCTTCCAGTCCCTAGCCCGGCTCGCAACACGCAGGGCAGTGGAGGGCCAAGCTGTCGAATTGCGAACGCCCTTGATAGACCTAAGCAAGGCGGAGATTATTCGCCTCGGCCATGACCTGGGCTTGAACTACGCTAGCACCGTGTCCTGCTACCAAGCCGACCCACTGGGCAAGGCCTGTGGCCGCTGCGATGCCTGTCGCCTGCGCCGCTCTGGCTTTGTAAGCGCGGGCATCACCGACCCAACGGTTTATCAAAAATGTTGATTGGTGACTTGGCCGCCATCGGGTATGATCGCGCCACCCTGGTCGGTGGCTCCCATGCGGAATTTCCGCCGATGTTCGTAGCGGGGTTCAAGATCCCAATAGCTTGGGCCGTTAGCTCAGTTGGTAGAGCAGTGGACTTTTAATCCATTGGTCGTAGGTTCGAATCCTACACGGCCCACCATTTCCAGCGGGTGTTAACCAATGGGATGGACTCCTCCTCACCTTAAACGGCATCGCAATGTGCCAAGCTGGCGAAGCTAATTCCCAGTAACAGGTTGAGAAGGAGTCCAAGATGAAGATTACTCGCGTTGGTGTGGATATCGCAAAGAACGTATTTCAGATTCACGGCGTAAATCAGTTAGGTCGACCGATCTGGCGGCGGAGGTTGAAGCGGTCGGGTTGGTTGAGGGCAATGACGTTGAGGCTTGAGCCTGGCTGCGAGGTAGGCATGGAGGCTTGTTCTGGCGCGCATCATTGGGGGCGGGAGCTTGCGAGTAGGGGCTTTGTTGTAAAGCTGATATCGCCACAGTTTGTGAAGCCCTATGTGAAGAGCCAGAAGAATGATGCTACTGATGCCGAGGCGATCTGCGAAGCAATGAGTCGGCCTGGTATGCGGTTTGTTGCACCCAAGACCGTGGAACAGCAGGACATCCAGTCGATCCATCGAGTACGGTCATCGGTTGTTGGGCAACGCACGGCGCAGGCCAATCAGATCCGAGGGTTGGTGGCGGAGTACGGGTTGGTAACGCCGCAACATCTGGCTTCTCTTCGCAAAGCGATACCGGAGTGGCTGGAAGATGCAGAGAATGGGCTGACCGATCGGTTTCGGGCTTTATTGCATGGCTTATGGGTCGAGTTGTTGCGGTTCGATGAACGTATCCAGGCGTTCGATGATGAGATCGCACGTATTGCCGAGGCGCATCCCGATGCGAAGCGCCTAAAGCAACTCCAGGGTGTGGGCCCGCTCATTGCAACGGCGTTGGTAGCTCGTTTCGGTGATGCAAGTCACTTCAAGCGTGGCCGTGAAGCGGCGGCATCCATTGGGCTGACACCGAGACATCACGGTACAGGCGGCAAAAATCGCCTAATGGGTATTACCAAGCGCGGTGATAGTTACCTGCGCGGTATTCTCATCCATGGTGCGCGCTCGGTTGTGAGTCGAGCACACCGGAAGGATGATCGCCTCAACCGCTGGGTGACGGAACTCAAAGAGCGCAGCCATGCCAATGTTGCGGCGGTAGCACTGGCCAACAAGACTGTACGAATTGCTTGGGCGATGTTGCAGAACGGAACGGATTTTGAACCGACGCTTGCCGTTGCCTAACACGGACGGGAGAACTACTGGCTAAGAAAATCTAAACGACGATTGCACAGCAAACTGAGAGATGGTGAACAGGTCGGACCGGCGTCGGTAAACCCCGTATGTGTCCATGTGCATAAAGCACGATTAACCAATCGGGAGCGGACGCGCGAATACCCATCATGGCCCGGCATCATGAATGCCAGAATAGAGGCCGGATATACGATAGCAGTCGAACCTCAGCATCATCGATCAGCTGGCTGGCAAACGAGGAGGAGTCCATATACGGTCACATGGTTTAGCCAGGTCAGTCAGGTTGCCCAAGAAGATCGATACGACTGGCGAACTCAAGCGTCTCGCTGGTGAAGTCGCCGCAAAGGTGTCCCGATCTGGATCACGCACTAACTGTGATTCGATATTGCGTCTCCTGGATCCGAGCGATTTAGAGTTCAAGTCGCGGAGGCCACCTCGAGGGTTGACGAACATTGTCGAGAATCTGCGGAGGCAGCTAAAGTGACGCTGGCCCTTATCGGACCAAGGGCCAGGAACCCGATTATTCTGCGAGTCTAGATTTTACCGGCCAGCTGCTGAATCACATCAGGCTGCAATAGCTCGATTTCGTGTGGATTGTCGATACCAATCACTGCGTCACTCTTCAACTTTGATAGCGCCCGTGTAACTGTCTCTGACGTCAAGCCGAGATAGTCCGCAATATCCTGTCGCGATAGATGAATATTGACTGTCCTGCCTTGTCCTTTCCTCTGCTTATCGTTGAGCTCGCATAAAAAACAGCAAACTCGCTCATGAGCCTGTTTCTTTGCCAAGGTAAAGAGATGGTCGGACTGCTCAAGCATCAGCGCACCTAGCTCCCTGATACGATGTTCAGAAAAATCAGGTGATTGGCTTGCAATGGACTCTACAAGCGAGCGAGCTATTTTTCGCACATTGCAGTCAGTCACGGTGAAAACCCCATAGTCATATTGGCTGCCGTTTGTGAAACCGACAAAGTGCCCCGGGAATAGCAACGTCGTTACCTGGCGATCTCCATTGCGAGTAGTGCGTTCGATGAGCAACTCACCTTTTTCAATGACGAATACAGCGTCGGATTTTTCGCCTTCTCGGAACAGATACTTGTGACGAGGAACTATCTCTGGTTCGCTTTTCTGAATCAGATTTTCAATCTGCAGAGTATCTAGCCCAGGAAACAGTGGTTCTATAGACATTAGAAAATGGGATCAGTCGGTCCAAAAAAAGCGTGAAATAACAAGCCATGCAAGTACCACTCCATCGCGTCCGCAAATAGATGGTGATCGAGGCTGACTTCAATGATAGCTCCATTGATTGCACCTGCGACGACAATCATAGCGATTTCCCACGATGTTAAAGATGGCAGATGACGCACCTACCCGCTCTAGGTAACCAGGCTGTGGATGCAAACCAAATAGGCAAGGCCGATGACCAAGAAGGCGCAGTCTGTTGCTAATCGTTCGAATAGATTGAAATTCATTGTTGCGCTCCTAAAGACCCTAAGTTCAGCTTGTATACTGAACGGAGAGCGCCCGGTGGGTACTGATATATGTCAGATTTCGTTGTATGCTGACAGGCGGTAAGTTTTATCGAAACGATTCCGAGTGAACCGTATGTCGCTCAAGACGGGTCGGGTATCTGCAATTGGGCGCCGGTCAGTTGGCTATCACGCCATACCCAAGGAGCTACCCGCTGGACCACCGGCAGGCTCCAAATTCCAATCTTGGCGGCGCGTGCTTCGGTTTCTGCCTGCAGCAAAGACGGGTCCGTAAGATGGTTCCGATCGACCCAAACCGCACCCTGACGAACCAATGCTGCCGATACATCCATACCGTTCACGAATACCCAGCCAACCGTCGGCCCCTGATTGCTTACGTTCTGTATTCGCACCTCGACTTGCTGTTGTAGCACTAGCTTGGCCAGGGCTTGCTTTGCTTGCTGGGCGTAATGTTGACGATACTCTGGCGCATCGATGGCCGCGAGGCGAATTTGGATTCTGTGTTGATTGGAATCCAAGAGCATTAGCTTGTCGCCGTCGACAATGCTCGTGACCCGTCCGGAAATTTGCACCCTGGCTGTGCCCGCGCGCGGGGCGCCCGAATCCACCGGATCTTGCGCTTGTGAATTCGCAAGGGGCGGAGCGGTCAGGACAAGTATTAGCGCGACTGATGCAGGAACAATCGGCGAGGGGGGCCAAAACCTCTTAGCGTCGGTGGGCACAATACCTCCAGGTTCGACCATCATTGAGCTTCAATCTGAGAATACCGTTCCAATTGATTGATATATAAGCGATTGGATCACAAAACACTACACGTGGGCTCCACGGTGCGAAGGGCGAGCGAAAGGGCAGTGCGGCGCAGAAGATTGATTGCGCTAGGGACGTGAGTATCCGTCGCGCTAGCCCGCGGCCCCGCGGCCTTAGATCGGGACGGCCGACACGGTAATTACCCCGCCGGCTCGCTAAATTCGCGATCATGGGATCGCTTGGCCAACGCGTACAGAAAGGCGCTAGCTGGATGCTGCTCTTCAAGCTTTTGGAGCGCAGTCTTAGCCTGGTCAGCACCGTGGTGCTTGCGCGGCTGCTATTGCCCAGCGACTTTGGCCTCGTGGCCATGGCTACGGTGATTATCGCTTTCCTGGAGCTAATGCAGGCCTTCGGCTTCGACATGGCCTTGATTCAAAATCAAGCGGCCGAGCGCAAGCACTACGATACCGTCTGGACATTTAAGGTCGTTTTCGGACTGGGCATGGCAGTCGGCATGGCGGCGCTTGCCTATCCGGCCGCGCAGTTCTACCACGAGCCCAGAATTATCCCAGTGATGCTGGTGCTTGGTGGGGGCCTATTTATTCAGGGCTTTGAAAACGTGGGCATAATTGCCTTTCGCAAAGAACTGTCCTTCGATCGGGAATTTCGCTTCATGTTTGCGCGCAAACTAGGCAGCTTTCTCGTGACCGTTGCGGCAGCCTACTATTTGCGCAGCTACTGGGCGCTAATCCTGGGTATTGTTTTCGGCAATACCCTCGGCGTCGTCTATAGCTATCAATTGCATCCTTATCGACCCCGATTCACCTTAGCGGCAGCCAGCGAACTTTTTGGTTTTTCCAAATGGATATTGATCAACAATGGATTAAGCTTCTTCTATCGTCGATCATCAACCCTATTGATCGGCCGCCTAGGAGGCGCGGAGTCCTTGGGCATATTTACTCTGGGTAGTGAAATTGGCGCCATGCCAACGGCGGAACTGATCGCGCCGATAAACCGGGCGGTTTTTCCCGGCTATGCGAAGTTAGCCAGTAATGTGGCGAAACTTCGTGAAGCCTATTTAAAGGTGACGGGTTTGATTATTTTGATCGCGATTCCAGCCGCCGTCGGCTTGTCAGTGATCGCCGAACCGTTGGTATTGACCTTGTTGGGGGAAAAGTGGCGCGCAGCGAGTCCAATCATCGCATTGCTGGCCATGGCCTCGGCGATCCGCGTATTTCAAACCAACACCTACTATGTGCATCTCAGTCTGGATACTGTCAAGCGCTTTGTCCGCGTGACTGCCATCAGCACGGCATTATTGTTGCCCACGCTGGCGATCTGCACATATCGCTGGGGCGTGCTGGGTGCCGCCTGGGCCTATCTCCTGGTCACTCTGTGCACTGCACCGCTCTATAGCTCAGCAGTGAGGGCAGTCCTTAGACTAAAGTTCATGCCCCTGGTGAACCTTGCCTGGCGGCCGCTGCTTGCAAGCGGAGTTATGTATATTGCGGTCAATTGGTTGTCGAATCTCGGCAAAACTGGAGTCGGAGGGGATCTGCCCGGTTTGCTCCAACTAGTGGTTTTTGGTGCGCTGACCTACATTCCGGTATTGGGTATGCTATGGATTATCTCGGGCCGCCCGGCGGGGCCCGAGGACCATGTCCTGCAAACTCTCCGTCCCCAAGTTGCGCGATCGGTTGCGACCAGGCTCGGTCTTCCCTACTGAGATGGCTTGTATAATGCACCGCCGAGCCCATCATCGTCGTAACTCAGCCAATAGTCTGAGTTTGACTAGCCCTGTCCATCTAGTTCATGACCAATGAAATCAACTCAGCCAATCTTTCCTGACCTTAAGCTGTCCGATGCACCCAGGATTGGCATCTTCGGGCACTATGGCAACGAAAACCTGGGCGACGAGGCAATTATTGAGGCGGTAGTCCGGCAGATCCATCGCCGCTTGCCCGCCGCTAGCCTGATTGGATTCTCCATCAATCCGAGAGACACGGCCGAGCGGTTTGAGATGCCGGCCTATCCGATCAGACGCGGTCTAGATCGACGCCGACCATCGGAAACTCAAACCAGGGCAGCGCATAAACCTAACGAGTCTGGGGCCGGAACTACGCATCAGACCGGTTTGAAGAGTCGCCTAAAGCGCATACCAGTTTTGCGCGAGCTGATAAAACTTGCAGGTCTCAGCATCAGTGCTCTCACACGCCTCACAGCCGAGGTCAAGTTTCTCTGGAAGTCGAAACAACGACTGCGCAATATTGATTTATTGATGATTACGGGGTCGAATCAATTTCTAGATAATTTTGGTGGCCCCTGGGGATTTCCGTACACCTTGTGCAAGTGGGCTTGGCTGGCTCGTCTGGTTGGCACCCCCGTGGTCTATGTCAGTGTCGGCGCGGGTCCCATCAGTGCGTCCTTGAGTTTCAGGCTAATTCGCTGGGCGCTGATCCCGGCCCGATATGTGTCTATGCGTGACGAGCCCTCTTTGGCACTGCTGCGCGACCACGGCTATCGTGGTCGCGCCAGCGTGTTTCCGGATCTTGCATTTAGTTTGCCAAGCCGCTCAAAAGACAAGGCATCGCCGGCGGAGGGCCGGCAACCTGTCGTGGGGATTAATCCCATGCCCGTCTACGACAAGCGCTACTGGTGCGTGCATGACGACAATTTGTATGAGCGCTATGTTCGTGAGATGGCATTGTTCACTAAGGGTTTGTTGGATTTGAGTTATCCCTGCTTCCTGTGGTCGACACAGCCGCGCGACGAATTGGTCATCGTTGATATTTTGGATCATCTGGAAAATGAACTTGCGCAAGTGATAGATCGTGAGGCCATGACGCGCATGCCTCGAACCGTGGCCGAACTCGTTCTAGTGCTCGGTGATATGGACATCGCGGTGCCCACTCGCTTTCACGGCGTAGTGCTCTCACTCTGGAATGGTATTCCCACCCTGTCCGTCTGTTACCACCGAAAGCAGCGCGACCTCATGGAGGATATGGGACAAGGGGAGCATGCTGTCACTTTCGAAACCCTCGACAGCCGGGAATTGTTGACTAGATTTTCAGCCCTGGCGGAGAACTTGCCCGCCGTCAGGGCCCAAATCTCAAAGTCCAATATTGCTTACGAGCAAGCACTGGATGAACAGTACGATGGACTGCTGGGTACGGCATCTCAGAGTTATGAGATTTCCGGTTCAGCCGACAAATTATTCGATTCAGGGTCGCAGCATGCATCCTAAGCGGCGTTGAGCATATTTAACCAGACAACTATTTAGAGAAAATGTAATGCGAGTATTAGTCACAGGTCACAAAGGCTATATCGGAACGGTGATGGTGCCCATGATCCAAGCGGCCGGGCATGAAGTCGTCGGTCTGGATTCGGACCTCTATCGCAACAGCACCTACGGCGAATTGGTGCAAGATCTGCGTGAAATAATCAAAGACATCCGTGATATCGAAAAAGATGATTTGCACGGAATCGATGCCATCGTGCATCTCGCCGGGCTTTCCAACGATTTATTGGGTGATCTAAATCCGGAGCTAACCTACGATATTAATCACAAGGCGTCGGTTCGCTTGGCATCCATGGCCAAGGATTTGGGCATTCGCCGCTACATTTTTGCATCTTCCTGCAGCAATTACGGAGCAGCGGGTGACAATATGCAGACAGAAACCGCGGAGTTACATCCCGTGACGGCCTACGCTAAATCTAAAGTTCTGGTTGAACGCGATGTCCGCGAACTTGCGAGTGATGACTTCACACCGACCTTCATGCGCAATGCCACGGCCTATGGCATGTCGCCGCGCATTCGCTTCGATGTGGTCCTGAACAATCTCACCGCATGGGCGTACACCACGGGGCAGGTTTACCTGAAGAGCGATGGCAGCCCGTGGCGACCGCTGGTGCATATTGAAGATATCAGCCGCGCGGTTATCGCCGCACTAGCGGCCCCGCGCGAAAATATTCACAACGAGTCTTTTAACGTGGGCCTGAATTCGGAGAACTACCGAATTAGAGAGCTGGCAGAGTTTGTGCGCGATACGGTACCCAACTGCGACCTGGCCTTTGCGGATGGTGCGGAGCCCGATAAACGTAACTATCGTGTTGACTTCGGCAAGTACGCAACCACCTTCCCAGACTTCCCCTTGCAATGGAGCGCTAAGGCGGGAGCCGAGGATATTTATCAATCCTATCGCCGCATTGGTCTTAATAAGGATGATTATGAGGGTCCAAAGTACAAACGAATTGCCCAACTAAAGGAACTGCTTGCTAGTGGCCAACTCGATGAAAACTTGCGCTGGACCTGCTGATATCCGCTGTGAAGTTTTTGCCGACAAAAGTTGATGGCGCCTTCGTTATAGAGCCAGAACCCATCGCTGATGACCGAGGTTTTTTCTCTCGGCTATGGTGCGAGAGGGAACTGGCTGAGCAGGGACTGGTAACTAATGTCCGCCAAACTAATGTGGGCTTCAGCGTTTGCCAAGGTACTCTTCGCGGCCTGCATTATCAGCAAAGCCCCCATCGCGAAGTAAAGCTCTTGCGCTGCACTCGCGGCTGGGTTTTCGACGTCGTGGTTGATTTGCGGCCGCAGTCGCCCAGCTATTTGCAGTGGGCGGGGGTGGAATTGAGTGCCGACAATCATCTTGCCCTGTATGTGCCCGAAGGTTGTGCAACCGGCTACCTAACCCTGACCGATGATGCAGAGGTCTACTATCACACATCGGAATTTTTTGCCCCGGAATCGGCTACCGGCGTGCGCTGGGATGATCCGGCATTCGCGATCGATTGGCCCGCGGAGCCCCGGGTGATTTCGCCCCAAGATCGAGAATGGCCGGATTTCTCGATGGATAAATAAGCTATGGAGAATATTTGTGATCATCGTCGATCGTGAACTAGCTGCCCGAGCTGATGCGGGCAATCCGATCCGCTTGGCTGTGGTTGGCGGTGGCTATAGCGCCAGAAATATCGCCCACCAAGTGCGGCATTCCTTTCCCGGTGTGCGCGTTGTCGCCATTACTAATCGCACCTTGGACAATGCGCGAGATGCCTATAAGTTTGCCGGCATTGAGGATATTCGCGAAGTGGAGTCAGTGGCGGCCCTTGAACAGGCGATCTCCGAGGGTATTCCGGCTATTTGTGAAGATGCCGATTTAGTTTGCAAAGCCGGCAATATCGAAGCTGTCATTGAAGCCACCGGCACCATTGAGCCAGGTGCGGCCACTGCTTTGCAGGCGCTCAAGCAGGGTAAACATACCGTACTGATGAATGTTGAGCTGGATGCGACCTTAGGTCCTATCTTGAAAACCTACGCCGATGCTTCCGGCGTTATTCTTTCTAATAGCGACGGCGATGAGCCTGGCGTGGCGATGAACATGCTCCGCTTTGTGCGTTCTATCGGTTTGCGCCCGGTGGTCGCGGGCAATCTTAAGGGGCTATACGACCCCTATCGCACACCGGAAACGCAAAAAGGATTTGCCAAAGCTAATAATCAAAAAGCCACGGCCATGACTTCCTTTGCTGATGGTACAAAGCTATCCATGGAACTCACGGTGTTGGCCAATGCCACGGGCTTTCAGGTCGGACGGCGGGGTATGTACGGACCCAATCTGGAGCATGTAAATGACAGCCCAGCCTATTATCGTGACCGTTTGCTTGATGGCGGTATGGTGGATTATTTATGCGGTGCCGCGCCGTCAAATGGCGCCTTTGTACTGGGCCACACCGAGGATCCGGTGAAGCAGGCCTATCTTAAGTATCTTAAGATGGGGGAGGGGCCGCTCTATGCCTTATACACGCCCTTCCACCTGCCGCAGCTAGAAATACCGCTGACCGTAGCCCGTGCAGTCTTGCTCAATGATGCGACCATCACGCCCCTGGGCGCGCCCGCTTGTGATGCAATTTGCATTGCAAAACACGATTTGAAACCGGGCGATCGACTGGATGGCATTGGCGGTTTTGCTGCCTACACCTTAATCGAAAATTACGATGTCGCGCGCCGCGAAAACGCGTTACCCATGGGCGTAGCTGAGGATTGCATTGTTCGGCGACCGGTTGCGAAAGACACCATGATTAGCTATGCAGATGTTGAACTACCGGCGGGGCGCGTTTGTGATCAATTACGCGCGGAACAAAGCCAGAAGTTTGGCGCCTAATCTTCACGGCGCCGAAGCTTTGTCAGCCGCAAGGCGGTAGCTGATTCTTTTCGATCCTCGCCTTGCAAAACACCTGCATGAATTCATCTAAAGCGGCCGATGCCTGACTCACATTGCCCTCGAAGGCGATGCCAAGACTGATCAGCGAGCTTGTGGGTCGTTCGCGACGCAACAATTGTGTCAGTTCTTGTAATTTCGCGACTTGCGGCTGCAGTACGGCCTGCCCATCAAGCAGGTACCAATAGCGCAGCAGACGTTTGTTCAGACCGGAACGTACTTCGACCTGATCGTAGCGCAACTCCGAGCCCGCCAGACGTCCGCGCCGCCGATCGTAGGCCGTCCAACGATCTCCGTCGAACAGGCGGTTTTGAGCATTGACCAATTCCGCATCCTCGGTTTGATGCCCGTAAATCACGACAAATATATCCACGCCGCCATAGCGACCGGCTATCTGCTGGTGAGGATTTCGATACCGCGGTTGCCAGCTATTCCTCGCATGGTCGGGCCCGGCCCATTTGCCGGCCAACTGGGGCAGAGCAGGTGACGGCCCTAGTGGCCGCTTTGCCAGACGGTCTTGCAAACGAGCATGAGCAAGGGTGGTGCAAAGCAGAAGGCTAAGCATAGCGATGACGGCGAAGGTCACGCCGCGCGTGGCGTGTCCGTCGGCCGGAGTAAAGCCTAGTGGTGCAAATCCGGACAGGATGGGTCTATCGGCATACCGGACCGCTAGCAAGGCCATGAAAAAAAATAGAGCAGAGAAGAATACCTGGCCAATTAGAATATGGTCAGCCACCAAGCGCATTTCACTCAAGTGGCCAACGAGCACAATGATGTAAGCCCGCAGACCATTGCCGACTAGGGGCATGACAAGCGCGAAAAGCAGTAATAGGGCACGGCGCCGCCAACTATCGAATAAAGCACCGGCCATAAAAAAGCCCAGGGCTAGGGACGCGAGCAAGAAGCGCACGCCGCTGCATGCCTCTACAATGGCGAAGTCGCCGCTGGGAATGCTGAACTGCAAGGCGTCTCTATAAATTGGAATACCCGATATCTTCACGGCCGCAACGGTGAAATCTGCCGTCCAATTCATCAAACGCGGGACCATGAATTGGCCTTCGGGCACCATGAACAACAAGAAGGCCAATGGCCAAGCAAAGTGCCAAGTCGTTCTATGGCCAAGAATCAGCCAGAATGAGTTAATGAGGAGCAGCACGGCGCACAATTGGGTGGCGGCTTGAATGCCGGCCAGCCGACCCGCAATCCACAATAAAAGTACCCCCAGCGTTGGCAACAAGATGACCCACGCTGGCCTATGCGACTTTGACGGGGCATTTCCCAAGCGTTGCCAGACTAAAAATGCCGCTCCCGGTAAGACTAAAAACCCATACGAAAACGTCGCCGACGTCGACCACTGATAAAGCATCGCGGCAAAGTCGGCGCGAAACAGCCAGCCGATGACGACCCAACAAATCAGGAGAGCAAGCAGGGCACTCCAGGGCGCGATTCCAACCGATTCGTCCGATCGCTGGCCTTGAGCACCGCCGGTCATTAGAGTCTGGCCAGTTCCTCGCGCGCGGTCTGCCGTCCCGGAAAGGCGACATCTGATTCTATGAGTGCCTCCAGGAGCTCACGGGCAATATCTTTTGCGCCGGTCTTTGCATAGGCTAAGGCAAGATGAAGACCGATTTCCGGATTGTCCGGGGCGAGTTCAATGGCTGTTTGCAAGGTTGTTAGTCCGAGCTCAGCCTGGCCGAGTTGCACTTGCGCCCAGCCCAATGTGTCAAGTATCGATGCATTCTCCGGTGCCAACTTGACAGCGCGCTGCCCGATCTCCAGGGCGCGCGGATCCTGCAGCTCGGTGTAGAGCCAGGCTAGGTTGTTGAGTGCCCCTACGTGCTGCGCGTCTTGTGCTACAACGCGTTCGTAATAGTCGCGGCTACGCGCATAATCGCCCACCGCCAAGGATATTTGTCCAATGGCATGCAAGCTGGGCAAATCATCGGGATTACCTTTGACCCAAGCCTCGAGTAGCTCGGTCGGCTTGTCTATTCCAGCCCTGGCTCGCGCTTCAGCGGCACCCACGGCTGTTTGGGGATCGGCTTCCAGTGCGTATGATTTCACGAAGGCCGCAGCCGCCTCAGCATAATCACGTTTTTGCATCAGCCAACCCGCCAGCAAGTTTTGTGCCCACACTTCTTCAGGATAGGCTGCGGCTAGCCGGTGCGCCTCCGCATCGGCTTTTTCAAAGTCGCCTTTTTGGACATAGGAGCTCACAAGGGTTACGCCGCGAATTTGGGGCGCGGCCGTATCGTCAAGGCTTTCCAGCAACAAAATCGCTTCGTCGGTGCGCGATTCGCGCAAATAAGCCAAAGCCTGGCCAACGGCAAAACGCCAGTCCCCAGGATATTGATCGGCGCCGGCACCAAATAACTCCAGGGCACGATCCGAGTTGCCAGCTTGCAAATGTGCCTGGCCAGCCAAGGCCAAAAAGCCTGCCTGGCCTTCAGTCAATTCGGCTTTATCGGGGTCTATGAGGTCCAAGGCCTTATCCGGTTGATTTTGCCGAAGGCGAACAACCGCCAGCAGACTGCGGGCGACTTGATCACGCGCATCGGTACTAATGGCGGATTTCAAATAAAGTTCCGCAAGATTCAGTTCGCCCTTTAAGGCGTAGATGGAGCCTAACAAGCGTTGCGCCGGCGCATAGTTTTCACGGTCGGCCAATATTGCCTGCAAAATCTTTTGTGCCTCGCGAAAATTTCCCTGCTGAGAAGCGAGCTGCGCACGCAAATAGCGGATATTTATCTCATCGCTGGCTCTGGCCGCGGCTGCGTCGATGGTGGCGGTGGCAGCCGTCAGGTCGCCTTCAACCAATTGGATCTCAGCCAAGGCCGCCATGGCGGCGAGCCAAACGGGCTGGTCGTAACCAGCTTCAGCAAACTCCGCCGCTTGCGTGAGCGTTTTCTTGGCGGACTCGGGATCATCCTCGCCAAATTCCCTGCGTCCACGCAGTACTAACGCGGGCGCAAAATCAGCTTGGCGGGCAAGTGCCTGGGCAATGAGCTCATCGGCTTCATTCCTGCGGCCCATAAACAGCAGAAGCTGTGCGAGGTCGGTGTAGATAATGAGCTGATCTGGATCGGCGTCGATGGCATCCCGAAACGACTGCTCCGCCAGCAGAAGTTTACCCAAACCGCGCTGCGCATAGGCACGCAGGCTGAGTAGTTTCCAGGCGTCAACGTCATCGGGTAGGGGATCAGTCTGCTCCAAAATTTCCCGAAACTTTCGCGTTTCCAATAGGGCACGCAACCAACTAAAGCGAAAGGGCGTTGGATCAGCACCCTTCTGGACTGCGGATCTGAAAAAACGCTCGGCACTGCGGTAATCATCCACTGACGAATACAACTCGCCCAGACGAATCAAGGCGTCAATACTGTCCGCGTCGCGTTCTAGGGCATTGCGCAGATAGATCACTGCCCGACGCTGGTCGCCCGCGTCAATGGCTTCTTCCGCTTTCGCAATGAATTCGTCGGCGGACCGTGGGCCGCAGCCGACAAGCAGTATGCTAGTCGGCAGTAGAAAAAACAGAGTAACCGCTAGTGCGCTATATCTTCTGGAATGCATTTTTTCCTCAAGCTCAAAAAGCGGACGAGTCCCCGCATACATTGATCGCCCAGGGATTTAGCAAATGACAGCTTTGCCGTCGACCTACTGGTCCGAAAAATTGTCGCTCAACTCGCCAGGAAAGAAATAAGCCGCCAATTTTGGCGGCTTATTTCAATCTGACTCACCCCGCCTCGATCGCGCGACTCAGAAGCTATACACCGCCGAGATGGTGCTGGCCCACACGGAATCGGTATCGGCGATATCAAACCACTGAAATTCCAACCGAAGGCCAAGCTTGTCCGTCGCTTGAAAATTGCCACCGAAACCCCAGGTCAAATCATTGTCATCACGGCTAATGCGGATCAAATTCTCCGGGGGGCCACCAAGAATAGGCCGACCGGGCGCCGTTACCACATCGTCCTTGGCCGTGATTTCCTGCTCCCAGAAGAAAACGCCTGCTTTAGCAAATAACTCGAAACGTTCACCGATGGGGAGCAATCCAACTAGTTCAAGGGTCCAGCCGTCAATTGGCGAATCAATGGTCCACGGATTCCCTTCGTTGCGCAGCTGCGGACCGAAAACGCCAGGCTCAGGCGCGCAACCATTTTCAGAATTAAGGAAGCATGCCGTGGTTTCCGCTTCACCCAAGTCAACATACGCCGCTTCCGCCGCAAGGTAGTCAAATATTCGATAACCGCCAAAGACCTTAAACGCAAACATACCGTCACCAAAGCTAGAAGTGTCAATGGTGTCGCCTGAGGGCGGGAGAACAGCATTCTCTGCGAGATCGAATTCTACTCGACCACCGCCAGCACCCAGGCCGCCATAGAAGCCGTTCTCGGCAAAGCTTACGGTCGACGCCAGCAATACTGAAGTAGTGAACAGGCAAATATATTTCTTCATTGTTAATGGACTCCACACACTCTAGCGCCGCGGCGCAGATCTTGGTTCAGTACCTGAAAGCTCTCGAATCTTCGGTCAGCGAGCCAAGCCGTATGGACCGCACCGGTAATCCCCCTGCGACTATAGCCGAACATGTCGATGTCACGCCACAGGGCATTGCTCGTCAGTGGAACCATCCAAGGCTTTCCCGGGTGCAGTATTTGGGTTATTGTCCCGGGTGAAATGCGGCGTGGATGAGGTGCTGTGCGTGGAAAGCTGCCTGCACGTTTCATTTTGTTGCCGTAATGCGACATCGATATTTTATGTGAATGCTCCCTTGCTGAGTGACTTCATCAGTGGGTGCATCACTAACGTTTTGAGGAAGAGGGGATTCTCAATGTCCAGACTGAAGGGAAACGTCGGTCTTTTAGTTGCCAGCACGCTCGCCTTGCCAGCCCTGGTGTCTTTGCCGGTCGCAGGCTGGGCGCAGATCGACGAAATTGTTGTCACGACACGTAAGAAGTCGGAAAGCCTTCAGGACGTGCCGCTAGCCATCGATGCGATTACCAGCGAGCAAATTGAGCGCCTTGGCATTAGTGACCTAGCTGACGTGGTCAAGCTCACGCCGAGTGTGCAGTTTGATAATTCTTTTGGTCCGTCGGATACGCGAATCACCATACGCGGCCTTTCCAATACCCGTGGCCGGTCCAATGTGGCATTCCTTGTGGATGGTATCGATGTCACGACCGAAAACCTAGTCACGGCTGGGTCAGGACTGCTGGCAAACCGACGCCTCCTAAACGATGTTGAGCGTATTGAAGTCGTTAAAGGCCCCCAAAGCGCCTTGTTTGGCCGCTCGGCGTTTGCGGGTGCGATTAGCTATACGAGTAAGGAACCCAGCGCCGAATTAGAAGGGGCGCTGGGCATTGACTACGGCGAGGAGGGGCAACGTCAGCTTAATTTTTCCTTAGGTGGGCCCGTTAAGGGCATGGAGGAAAAGCTCGGGCTACGGGTTTCTGGTGTCTGGTGGGATGAGAAAGGACGATTTACCAATTCGGTATCCGGCAATGATGTGGGCGGTACAGAGGGTTTCGGTGCGGCCTTGACAGGCGTATTTACACCGACGGACGCAGTGAAGATCAAAGCTCGCGTGGAATATTCAGATGAGCAATACGAGCCGCGGCCGGTAGCGCGAATTGGCGGGGGGTTACCCGCTGAACTGCAGGCGACGGATGACGGCAGTCAAGATAACACGTGGGAAAACGTCACTTACGGCATTAACAATCAGACGCGCGTAACTCTAGATACAGACGGCGACGGGTTTCCAGATCTGAACCCGAATAGTACCTACACTTGCGCATCCGGTAATGAGTTCAAGCGATTTCCCGTGAGCGCGTTAAATGCCGACTTTGGGGTTGGCACGGCTTTTAGCAATACTGCCTTGGGTTTGGCAGATTTTGGCCCCGGTTTTTGCATACCTACTACGTTTGGAAACGCAGACAATCTAGTCATCGCGCAAAGTGAGGACCCGTATACCGGCGAAGATTATGAAGGCACTGACCAGCAAACCTTCAGAGCGTCTCTACAGGCCAGCTTGGATTTAGAATTCGGTACCGCAACTTCCTATACCGGGTATACGGACTTCCACGCCTTTGATACTTACGACCAGGATTACCAAGCTAGAGGACGTCCGGATACGTTGCTCGGACATCAAAATTCTAGAACCACTAACGATACGGAGCAATTTAGCCAGGAGCTTCGCTTTGCGTCGGAACTTGAGGGATCACTTCAATTCACTGCCGGTGCTCTCTACTGGCAAGAAGATCGACAACTACATGATCAAAATTGGATCGTATTTTGCGCACCATTGCGAAAAGAGCCAGGTCCGAATGGAGCGAGATACGGCGTCCCTACAACAAGTGCAGTAGCGCGATCAACGTGCAACGGGCAGGAGGGAACATTGTCAACGTGGCAGGAAGCCGCACTGCAGCTGCCGGTGAATGCAGCGACGAATGCTGCTAATGGTTTACCGGCTTTTGACGACCCGTATATGTCAGGCGTGTTTTGGAATGCTGATACTCGTCACTTTTCATTGTATTTTTTAGTTGAATGGGACATTACGGATACTTTCAAACTGTCTGTTGAAGACCGTTTGGTCTGGGAGAAATTTAGGCTCGCCAAGCCTGCAAAAGCCTCATGCACCACTTCCGCATTCGCAGCGGGTAACATGGGCGTTCCGCCTAACCCCCTTGTTCCCGCTTCACCACTGCAGGATGAGAGTTCTGACGGAAGTGACATCGTTTGCGAGTATGAGCGCTTGCTCAATCCGCAGTTTTCTCCAGCGTTTCCTGCGGACACATGGAATTATATTGTGGGTACAGAGCGATCTCAGTATCAAACGCCCAAAGTCACTTTGGAGTGGGCGCCCACGGACGACTCTCTGCTCTATTTCTTTTGGGCTGCCGGCCAAAAACCGGGTGGTATCAGTCAGGTAACTGGCGGCGGTTTTGCCGAAACTATCGACGACGGTCGGTTTGATGCGGAGAAGCTACAAGCGTGGGAGCTGGGTTCCAAGACGAGCTGGGAAGCGGCCGGTTATCTGCAAGTCAATGCCGCGGCGTTTTTTCAAGACTACACCGACAAGCAAATTGGGACCCAAATTTTAGTTGGTGATGTTCTATCACCGCGAATAATTAATGCCGGTGGCGCTGAAGTTTGGGGTATAGAATTGGATGCTATATGGCAGCCGAGCTTTGTGGAAGGACTAACCCTAACCGGCGCCTATACTTGGTTGGACGCAGAATACACGGAATATATATTCGATTCGGCGTCACTACAGCGCTCTGCGGCACTCGGTGAGTGCAACGTAACAAACTTGACTCCAGGGGCGCTCGAGCCAGAACTCACGTGCCGTTACGACCTAGCCGGTAATAAATTGGAGCGTACGCCTGAACACGCAGTGGTATTGACAACAAATTTCACGCGTCCGTTCTTTTCGGGAGATGTCGATTGGCTGATTGACATCAATGCCATCTGGCAGGATGACAGATTCGTTGAGGACACCAACGCGACGAAATTCGAATCCTACTGGCTGCTTGACGCTCGCCTAGGCCTGGCTGGCGAAAATTGGGATGCCACTTTGTATATCGACAATCTTCTCGACGACGATACGATCATTACCGGTGGTTCCGGTCCGGATTTTGGCGAACAGGTGACTCAAACCGGGTTCACGGCGGGGTTTGGTGTAACGCACTTCTTCGCTCAAATTCCGGATCCGCGCACCCTGGGCATACGCGTTAACTATCGATTCTAGCTGCCCGATCCGAACAAGAACGCAACATAGCCCCCATTGAGAAGTCAGTGGGGGCTTTTCCTTTTATATCAGGCATTTACAGAATACCTCTAACAAAGTATCTCGCCTGCTCACGCGGATTCGAGATTGCCTAGATCCGTCCCCAAAACTTGGCAGCAAATACATACGTATTAACCACCCCGCCACCCCGGATAAATCGTATAGGGGTCCACTCCGTAACTCGCTACAGTCCCGCGCGGTCACCCGGCGAGCCTTTTCAATCGCGTAGGGGTTTTTGTTGTATGAAGTTTAAGGAATCCAAGTCATGAAGCGTTTGTTACTCATTGCTCTTATTGCCGTCTTCTCGGCCAATCTAGCTCTGGCCCAGAGTTCTTCCCGGCAGGCAGGCGACTGGATTATTCGCGGTGGTATTGGCGTCGTCGATCCCAAGTCAAATAATTTACCCAGTGCTTCGGTGGAAGTGGATTCTGCTGTGGCAGTCACACTCACTGGCGTCTACATGATTACCGACGACATTGGTATCGAGCTACTGGCATCTACCCCCTGGGAACACGACATCGAGGCACCGACGGGAAAAATTGGTGAGACCAAGCAGTTGCCTCCGACCCTAAGTGCCCAGTGGTACACGCCTGAGCTGGGCATAGTGCAGCCCTATCTTGGGCTCGGCCTGAACTGGACCCTATTCTTCAGCGAAGAAATCGCTGGTGCTGACCTGGACTTGGATGATTCCTTTGGCCTAGCCGCTCAGATTGGCGCTGACGTGCCGATTGACGATCATTGGTTGGTGAATATCGATGTGCGCTGGGCTGATATCGATACTGACGCAAAAGTAAACGGTTCGGACATCGGCACCGTCGAAATCGACCCCATGGTCTACTCAATAAATGTCGGCTACAAGTTTTAGCGATAGCTAGCGGCTAGCACTGTAGCTCTTGATCAAAACTTGGCGCGCGCATCCTAGAATGCGCGCGCCAAGCTAGTGATAGAAAAACGCATATATGTACTATATTCTTCGGCGTCCCCAGAGTTGAGGTCAGGCATGGATAAGTCACAGCATTACAACGATGTGGCGGTGAGACAATTCGCCATCATGAGCGTGGTCTGGGCCATTGTTGGCATGGCCGTTGGAGTCATAATCGCGGCCCAACTCATTTGGCCGGTTTTGAACACGGAGCTACCGTGGTTTCACTTCGGCCGGCTGCGCCCCTTGCATACCAATGCGGTGATATTCGCATTCGGGGGTTCAGCGCTAATCGGGACATCATTCTACGTGGTGCAGCGCACTTGCCATGTGCGCTTGTTCGCTGGCGGTTTAGCCAGCTTTGTGTTTTGGGGTTGGCAGCTAGTCATTTTGCTCGCAGCCATCACCTTGCCCTTGGGCTTAACCCAGGGCAAGGAATACGCCGAGTTGATCTGGCCCATCGACGTACTTATTACCCTCGTCTGGGTGGCATACGCCGTGGTGTTCTTTGGAACAATGGCCGTGCGGCGGGTGAAACATATTTACGTAGCGAATTGGTTCTACGCCTCGTTCATCATCACTGTCGCCATACTGCACATCGTAAATTCCCTGGCGGTCCCGGTCGGTTTTTTGCAGTCCTATCCCATTTATGCGGGCGTTGTTGATGGGATGGTGCAGTGGTGGTATGGCCATAACGCTGTCGGCTTTTTCCTGACCGCCGGTTTCCTCGGCATGATGTATTACTTCGTGCCTAAGCAAGCCGAGCGCCCGGTCTACTCGTATCGCCTGTCGGTGGTGCATTTCTGGGCTCTAATTTCCATATATATGTGGGCCGGCCCTCATCATTTGCACTACACCAGTTTGCCTGACTGGGCGCAGTCCTTGGGCATGGTGTTCTCCCTGTTACTGCTCGCACCATCTTGGGGCGGGATGATCAACGGCATCATGACGCTATCGGGCGCCTGGCATAAGTTGCGCACCGATCCGATTCTGAAATTCATGATTGTGTCTTTATCTTTTTACGGCATGTCGACCTTTGAAGGTCCCATGATGTCCATCAAGACCATCAATGCCTTGTCGCACTACACCGAC
The DNA here is from genome assembly GCA_965221985.1 of Gammaproteobacteria bacterium. Lineage (GTDB taxonomy): Bacteria > Pseudomonadota > Gammaproteobacteria > Steroidobacterales > J054. Next base: position 2,599,553 of record OZ244928.1, on the reverse strand, counting down.
TGGACCATCGGGCATGTGCATTCCGGTGCTTTAGGTTGGGTTGCAATGATCTCCATGGGCTGCTTGTACAACTTGATTCCGCGTGTATTTGGTCGGGACAGCATGTACAGCACGCGACTGATTGATTTGCATTTCTGGACATCCACCATTGGCGTCGTGTTGTACATCGCCTCCATGTGGATCGCTGGTGTCATGCAGGGCTTGATGTGGCGGGCTGTCAACGATGATGGCACCTTAACCTACTCGTTCATGGAAAGCTTGCAAGCGACTTACCCCTATTACGTCGTGAGATTCCTTGGGGGTACTTTGTTTTTGGTGGGCTCGCTCATCATGGCCTACAACGTGTGGAAGACTGTTGCATCCGGCGAAAAGAACGCTCTGCAGCCGGTCGTCGAGCCGGTCTAAGGAGTACGTCGATGAAACATGAACTGTTGGAACGCAAAGTCGGCCTTTTTGGTGTTTTGACCGCCGTTGCTGTGAGTATCGGCGGTATCGCTGAGCTCATTCCGCTGATGTTGGATCCTCAAGGCTCGGAGCCTGCCGCGGGCGTGGTTCCTTATACCGCTTTGCAGCTGGAGGGACGCGATGTATACATACGCGAAGGCTGTTCTCTCTGTCATTCGCAAATGATCCGGCCGTTTAGGGCGGAGACCGAACGATACGGGGAGTACTCATTGGCCGGCGAGGCGGTTTATGACCATCCATTTCTGTTTGGCTCGAAACGAACCGGACCTGATTTGGCCCGGGTAGGCGGCCGCTACACAGACGACTGGCATCGCTTGCATCTAATTAATCCGCGTGACCTGGTGCCCGAATCGAATATGCCCGGTTTTCCATGGCTGGCCGAGACGGAAGTTGATGCGGCCAAGACACCAGTAAAGATGGAGCGCCTGCGCATGGTCGGCGTGCCCTATACAGATGGTGAAGTTGAGGCAGCGAGTGCAGCAGTGTCCGGCAAAACCGAAATGGACGCCTTGATTGCCTATCTGCAGGTTCTCGGCATTTCATCCCGGACGCGCTGATCATGATGGACGCTGGAACTTTACGAGGTGTGTTTACCTTGATCATGCTGCTGCTGTTTGTGGGCGTCTGTTTTTGGGCGTATAGCAGTCGGCGCCGTAAAGACTTCGACGAAGCCGCTCAGCTGCCCTTGCAAGGCGACGAGGGATCGATACCTAGCAGCAATCAGGATGGACGGCAGTAAGGAGAGATGGGAATGAGCGGATTTTGGAGCATCTTCATTATCGCCCTGGTCGTGATTCAGATGGTTGGATCGCTGTGGCTTTTGCATTCCCTGCGGACTAAGCCCAAGGACGAGGGCGAAGGTGACACCACCGAGCATGTTTGGGACGGCACGCTGCGTGAGTTCAACAACCCGCTGCCCCGTTGGTGGCTGTGGCTATTTTGGCTGACGGCCTTCTGGTTAGTGGGGTATTTGGTGATCTATCCAGGCTTCGGCAATTTCGCCGGCACCCTGGGCTGGACCCAGCAAGGTGCCTACGAGGCAGAGGTCGCGGCGGCGGAAGAACGCTACGGCGACATTTATGCGGCCTTTGACCAAATGGATCTAGCGGCCATGTCAAAAGATCCCGACGCCGTGCGCTTGGGCCGAAATCTGTTCCTGAATAATTGCGCGACTTGCCACGGCGCGGACGCGCGCGGCGCCAAGGGTTTTCCCGATCTGACGGATTCGGCCTGGCTTTGGGGTGCCACGCCGCAAGCCATCCAGCAGAGCATTCACGATGGACGAATCGGTGTGATGCCGGCCTTGGGCGCCGCCTTGGGTGAGGAGGGCACCGATCATGTGGTCTCCTACCTGCTTAGCCTATCGGGTCGGCAGGTTGATCCTGTGGAAGTCGAGGCTGGCAAAGCCAAATTCGCGCAGTTTTGTATTAGCTGCCATGGACCCAACGCCAAGGGCATGCAGGTCGTCGGTGGACCTGACTTAAGTGATTCGTATTGGCTGCACGGCAGCGACAAAGCCAGCATCAAAGACGTGATTGAGAAGGGCCGCGTAAACCAAATGCCGGCGCAAAAAGATTTGCTCTCGGCCCAACGCATTCGTACTTTAGTCGCCTATGTCTTGAGTATTGGCGCTAAGGAGTGAGTCTTGAGCGATACGGCGGACGATGATGTCGCGGAGCTACTAGAGCCGGAGATTCCGGAGCAGTTACCGTGGAGCCGCCGCGCCCAGGCCATTAGCGCCGTCATTTGGCCGTCGTTTTTAGCGGCTTCTTTTGCCAGCCTACTATTCTTTGCCCTAGTAGACCCTAAGGACCTCATGGACGTGGCCTTTACATCAACGGAGCTGGATCGTATGACCGGATATGGGTTGAGCTTCTTATTCTTTTGGCTCATTTGTTTTATCTCAAGTACCTTGTCAGTTTTCTTGCTGCGCACTGCACGACGCAAGGGCAGTTCTAAAAGCACCGACCGCTAGCCGTGCCCAAAACCGTCATCGCCACGGAATCCCTGTACGCGAAGCAGGAGAAGATCCATGCCCGAGAAGTTGATGGCTTCTACAGTCGGCTGCGTAAGTCTGCGACTCTCGGGCTGTTGGCTATCTACTACATCCTGCCCTGGATCAGCTGGTCGGGCCGCCAAGCAGTACTCTTCGATCTGCCGGAGCGAAAATTTCACATCTTCGGTTTGACGCTGTGGCCCCAGGATTTCTTTCTTCTGTCCTGGCTGCTGATCATGGCCGCCTTGCTATTATTTCTTGCCACCTCTGTGGCGGGCCGGATTTGGTGCGGTTATGCCTGCCCCCAGACGGTTTGGACTCAGGCCTTCGTTTGGTTGGAGCGCATTGCCGAAGGCAAATACAGCAAACGCAAAAAGCTTGATCGCGCGCCCTGGGGCACGGAGAAACTGCTACGCCGAGGGGCGAAGAAATTTCTGTGGATCGCCTTTGCGGCTTGGACCGGCTTTACCTTTGTGGGTTATTTCACGCCGATTAAAGAGCTCGGCGCAAGCTTGCTTAGCTTTAACCTGGGTGGCTGGGAACTATTTTGGATTTGCTTTTACGGCTTGGCCACCTATGGCAATGCGGGGTATCTACGCGAGCAGGTGTGCAAATACATGTGCCCCTATGCCCGATTCCAGAGCGCGATGTTCGATCCGAATACGCTTATTGTGTCGTACAACCCGACGCGCGGAGAACCACGCGGGCCACGTAAACGCGGCACGCCCGCTAGCAATGTGGGGAAGGGTGATTGCATAGACTGCAATATCTGCGTGCAAGTTTGCCCGACGGGTATCGATATTCGCAAAGGTTTGCAGTATGAGTGCATTACCTGTGCGGCTTGCGTGGATGCTTGCGATGCTGTGATGGACAAGATGGGCGATCCGCATGGCTTGATTAGTTACACTACCCAGAACGCACTGGAGGGCAACCCGGTGCGCGTGCTGCGCCCACGAACGCTTATCTACAGCTCCCTATTGGGCGGCTTGTTTCTTACATTTCTCTGGCAGCTAGCAACGATTACACCCTTGGGCTTGGATGTGATTCGCGATCGTAATGCGATTTATCGTGAGACCAGTGGTGGTGAAATTGAAACTGTTTACACCCTTAAACTGCTGAACAAGTCCGACCAGCCCCAGACGTTGAGTTTGGCCGTGTCCGGCTTGCCGGAAATGAGCTTGGAGACCGATCCCACCACCGTCGAACTCGGCCCCGGTGCGGTGGGCAGTGTGATTGCCAGGCTGCGAGTGCCCAAAGGATCGGCGGAACCGGGCGGCCATGACGTATTTTTTCGTGCAATTCGCCAGGGAGATTCCCCGGTTGAAGTGGAGCGGAAGAGCCGCTTCTTCATGCCCTTGGACTGATACCGAATGACTATCAGCACACAGGGAGCCACCCGGGCGGACGACCGGCCATGGTACCGGTATTGGTGGCCTTGGTTGTCGATGATTCCTCCCGGCGTCGCGGTCATTGCTGGTCTGCTAACCGCGTGGCTGGCGGGTGGCCCGCCCGCCTTAGTGGTGGACGACTACGCCAACATTGCCCGCGTCACTGTGGAACGGGCGGAACGCGATCAGCTGGCCCAAGATCTCGGCTTGTCGGGCAGCCTGACCTTGACAAGCTTGGCCGCGCAAGATGCACCGAAGGACACTCGGGTCAGTTTGTCGCTTCGTAGCGCTACGCCAAGCTTTGGCAGGCCCGAACAGCTAATACTGGAAATTATTCATCCGACCCGCGAAGACTTTGATCGGCAGGTCGAATTGCGCCAAACAGCGACGGCTTATGTGGGCGAGTTTCAGCGGCCCGCCGGTCGTCTCTACCTCCAACTCAGTGACCCGAACGCGAACTGGCGGCTTACCGGAGAATTGCAGCCCGCCGCTGAACGACTGCAACTCCAAAGCAGATCAGCGCGGAGTGCAAAATGAGCGTGCCCGCTGTCTGCTACCACTGTGGACTCGAACTACCGGATTCCGACCAGCGGCGTCAGTTGGCAGTCGATGGTGTGCCGCAAATAGTCTGCGGCGATGACTGCGCGCGAGTGGTGACAAAAATTGCCGAACGCGGCCTGACGGAGTTTTATCGCTTCCGCACGGGACCTACGCACGGCGTGAAGAATCAGGATACCCAGCCGGATCGCTGGCGAAGTTATGACCGCGAAGCGCTGCAAAAGGAGTTTGTCACTGTGCAAGCCGACGGCAGCCGACGCGGCCAGCTTCTGTTGCAAGGTGTGCGCTGCGCGGCCTGTAGCTGGCTCATCGAGAATGCCCTCGGTCCCACGCCAGGCCTAAATAGCATTCATGTGGACCCGCTGACGTCCCGCGCTTCACTGCATTGGGATCCCGACGTGGTGGCATTGAGCGACCTACTCGCGCAACTTGCCACGCTGGGATATACCCCGCTGCCGTTCACGCAAGATACCGTAGACCTCGCGGCGAAAGATGAGCGGCGCAAGGCATTAAGGCGCTTGGTGATCGCGGGGCTGGGCATGATGCAAGTCATGAGTTTTGCCGTGGCGCTGTATGCCGGTGCCTGGCGGGATTCGCAGATTCAAGAATTCTTGCGCCTGATCAGCCTGATCGTCGCCACCCCGGTGGTCTTTTACTCCGGCGCACCGTTTTTTCAAGGGGCCTGGAATCGCTTGCGCAACGGGCAACTGGGCATGGACGTGCCCATTGCCCTGGCCATTGGGGCAGCCTGGTCGGCCAGCGTTTGGAACAGCTTCAGTGGACAGGGCGAAGTCTATTTCGATTCCGCAACCATGTTTGTTTTTTTCTTGTCCGCCGCGCGCTTCCTCGAAATGGCGGGCCGGCACCAAGCCCTTAGCCTAACCGGGGCCATGGCCAGCCATCTGCCGAAAGTCGCGACCCGTTGCCTGCAGGGCCGCACCGAGGAAGTGGGCGTGATGGAACTAGAAATCGGCGATCAGCTGCTGGTCGCGCCGGGCTCTGCCTTGCCCGCTGATGGCAGCTTGATATCTGATCAAGCTGAGGTGAACGAGTCACTGCTAACCGGTGAATCAACGCCCGTTACCAAACAATGTGGTGACCCGGTAGTGGCGGGCAGCGTGAATCTTGGCCAGGCACTGCAATTTGAAGTTTCAAAACTCGGAACCGGCACACTGCTTGCACAAATAACCGACCTCGTCGTGCAAGCTCAGGCCGACAAACCCAAGATTGTGACCACCGCCGATCGCTTCGCCAGCTACTTTGTCGGCGGCGTTTTATGCGCCGCGCTGCTAACTGGCCTCGTCTGGTGGAACCTGGATTCGGCGCGGGCCTTCGAAGTTGTACTGGCTGTTTTGGTGGTGACCTGTCCTTGCGCGCTGGCCTTAGCCACACCGGCCGCGTTTGCCGTGGCCACCAGTGCGCTGGCAAAGCGAGGTTTCATGTTGCGCCACGCCGGCGCCCTACAGCGCTTAAGTCAATTAACCGATGTGGTCTTCGACAAGACCGGCACGCTAACGCGAGATGAAATTACCATCGCGCAAGTTGTTAATCTTGGCGGTTTGTCTGAAGAACGAAACCTTCGGATCGCGGCTGCGCTTGAGGCGCACTCCGAACACCCACTGGCGAAAGCGTTTCCCAGGGGAATCGGCGCGGACATGGCCAGCGAAGTGCGCGCGATGCCGGGCGCGGGGCTGGCAGGATTCATCGACGGTGTGCAATGGCGCATTGGTACCCGTGCCTTTGTCGAAGAACTAGCCGCGGGTGAAAAACCGCGGGAGACTGTGGCCACCGCGGACACACGGGTGGTTTATCTTGGCAGCAGCGCGGGACTGTCAGCCCGTTTCGATCTCGCTGAAGCTCCACGCGCCGAAGCCGAATTGACCACCGATGAACTCCGCAGTCAGGGCCTAAGCCTGCATATCGCCAGTGGCGACAAGCCCGGCCCTGTGAGCCGGCTGGCCGAGCAACTGCAGATCCACAGCTGGAAAGCCGAGCAACTCTCAACGGATAAGTTGAACTGGGTGCGTGATTTGCAAGCGAATGAAAAACGCGTTGCGATGGTCGGTGATGGTATCAATGATTCGCCTGTGTTGGCCGGTGCGGACGTGTCCATCGCCATGGGTGGCGGTACGGACCTGGCTCAGCACAGTGCTGATTGTGTGTTACTGGGCACTAGCCTCTGGCCGCTGGCCGACGCCATTCAGCTAAGCCAGCGGACCATGGGTATCGTGAAGCAAAATCTAGCTTGGGCCGTGCTTTACAATGTCGCCGCCTTGCCACTAGCCGCCGCGGGCCTGCTGGCGCCTTGGATGGCGGCGCTGGGTATGTCAATTAGCTCTCTGCTAGTGACCCTGAATGCCATGCGTCTGGGGCGTGGCGGTAAGCCCAAGCAACGGTCCAAGACCTTGTCCGGGAGCAATGAACCCGACGCGGCTAGCTTGTCCGTCGCTTAAACGGGTAAGCTGAGCCGGAAGTGAACATCATTTTCTACTTGATTCCGCTAGGACTGGTGCTGCTGGTCGCCGCGGTCGCCGCTTTTTTTTGGGCCGTGCGTTCGGGGCAATTCGATGATTTGGAAACTCCGGCGTGGCGCATCCTGATGGATGACGATCGAAAACCCCCGCCCGGGCCCTAGAGCATGCCGCCTAGGGCCGGTCCTCGGTCGCCTCTGGCCGCTCATTTGTAATTCCGGCGCGGAGCAGGGAAAAATACCGCACAGTTGAAGAGGGGGACTTGGCAATGACACGAAGCTCGGCCGGACTATTGTTCTTGATAATCGCCATGCCGATGGGTTTGGTGCTCGCGGCCAGCGGCGTGAGCGGTGCCGATGACGGCATCACTTTGCACGAACTGGTCTTGTTCGCCCATCAGCTCCTGTTTGTGTACTGGCTGGGCCCGGATATCGGCGTTTACTATCTCGGCGGCCGCGTAACAGACCCACAGCTAAGCGTCGAACAGCGACTCGTGGCCGCACAAACCATGGGCAAAATTGATTTGGTGCCAAGAATTTGCATGAGCCTGATGCTCACCGTAGGTGGCATTCTGACGGAGTTCGTGGGCATCCCTCATCCGGCCTGGCAATGGTTCGGTATCCTGCTATTGGGTCCGGTATGGCTCGTTTTCGTGCTGCTAGTTTATTCGCGTCAGGGGACCGCGGCGGGAGAAACCCTCAACCGGCTTGATTGGTGGTTCCGCTGGGCCTTGTTTGTCGGCGTATTGCTGTCGGTTGGCTATTCGGTATCCACTGGGCGTCTAGAATCCGCACCGTGGGTTGCGGGGAAGCTTGTGCTTTTCGCCGCCATAATCCTCTTCGGTTTGCTGATGCGTGTGCAAGTGAAACCACTGATGGCAGGTATCGGCCGCTTGGCCCAGGAAGGGGACTCCGCGGAGGTCAATCAACTCATGGCGCGTAGTTTGGCACGCACCAAGCCCTTCGTGATTGGCCTATGGATCTGCTTGCTATTGGAAGCCTGGCTAGGCGTTGTCCAACCGGGCTCACCGGTTATCTAAGAACGGTACGCCCGAACAGAACTATAGCCCTGACAGCTAAACTCGAAATTTAGAGTTGATGCTGGCGATCTCGCTAGCAAGGTCAGCGGCGCTAAATGACTTTGGTAGTCGCGACAAAAGCCACCAGCGCTATGGTTCCGTAGGTCGCCCAGATGATGATGGTTGACCGGCTCATCACGGCCGCGATGGTATCTTCCAATTCCGGTGTCGAGCCTTCCGTCGCCATGCGAGCGAAGGCCAAGCCCATGGGGTCAAAAACCAAGATCATCACGATGACCATCAGATTGATCAATCCATAAAGCGCGACTTTCCACAGCAGCCAGGTAGCTTCTGCATCGAAGGGACCATTGCCGAGAGAAGACGACACCGCAAGAGCGATCAGGCCGGCGCCGACAATGCCGGTGACGAGGTTATTTATCTTTCCCAATTTATGGCCCAAGGGCTTGTCGTAGTGATAGGCGCCCGTCACGCTGAGGGTGGCCCAAGCAATGGTAGCTAGCCAGACAATGGCAATACCCATTGGCCCGAGATCCAACAGGCCCATGTCCACGGACAGCATCACGCCCAAGGGCAGGGCAGCCTTCCACATGAGCCTGGGCAGCAATTCAATGCGCAGAGCCCAGTGCAACAGCATGATGCGGCTTGCGAAACTCAAACTCGGGTCGGAGGCGCGTTTGGCCGAAAGAAAAACACCCAAATCCGTGCCAATCCAGAAAACGAACATCAGCACATGCAGATATTTCCAGGTTTCAAAGGCCGTCATGCTTGCGCTACTCCCGCTAAAAAGCCTGCTGTGGAACTGGCTACTGCTAAGCTTACTACAAGTGACTTTTACGGCAGCCGCAAGAGCGAGGCACGACATCGTCCATGGAGTGGGAATACGCCGTGAGCCTGTTGCATCGTCGGCCAAAAATCCCGATAGTCAATCTAGCAAAAGGCCCCGCTGGGGGGCCGACACTGTGCGTCAAGGAGGCTTAGGTGCGACCCCACGTTGAACTGATTCAGGAAGCAGATCTCTGCTGGCATCCGGCGGAGCTTTTCGGTGGCGACGGCAAAGTCCGGCAACGCAATCTTTCCTACGATGAGGAAGATGGTTCAGCCTCCACACGATTGATTTTTGATAGCGCCTGGCATCGGCCAGCTGGTTATCACCACGCCGACGTGGAATGGTACGTGATGAAGGGCAGCATCAAGTTGGGTGAGCAGACGCTCAGCAAGGGCGCCTATGTGCGCGCGCCGGCCGGCTTGCATGTGCCCGCCATTTCAGTGGCTGAGGGGTCGGAAATTCTATTGTTTCGCGAATACGGGGATTGGGGCTTCACCCAGTCCAGCAGTGATCGTGACAAGTTTGTGTCCCGTGGTGGTAACACCGCATCAAGCGAGCCGGGGGAACTCACTGTTCTCGATACCTCGCGCATGGATTGGATGCCCAATGTGTACGAAGGCGACACGCAACGCTTTCTGAAACTCAAGCTGTTGTACTTGGATCCGGCATCACCAGAGAACAACAACAGCGGCTTCGTGACCATGTTGGCCTGGGCGCCGCCCGGCTGGTCCGACAATCGTATGGTGCATCACCCGGTTTTCGAGGAGGCTTATAGCCTGGACGGTAGTTTGGACTACAACTTTGGCTCGCTAGATTCCGGCACTTATTTTTTCCGGCCGGCCAAGGTGAAGCACGGCCATTTTGTAGCCGGCGAAGAGAAGGGCTGGAGTGGATTCTTCCGGCTAGACGGTTCACTGGTTAACTGGATCACTACCAACGAGCGCGTCATCATTGAGGGAAATGCGGTCAATTACGATCCCAAGACCCAAGCCCCGGTGATTGCCGGTATACCCGTGCGCTCCCGCTCGGCCGGAGAGTGGGATTTGGACGGCCAGTAGGCGCGGCTCTAGCCCTGCCAGCGACTTAAGAAAGTACTTGAGGTTCCATGTCTGGCACCATTGATATTGTTTGTAATTTATACACACCAGAAACCGTGGCCAATGGCGAAACGGGGCTGGACGATGACTTCAAGGAGCAGGTTCGCATGCCGCCGGCCATGCGCGGCGGCGTCACCATTGAAGACTACCTGGGCCGTATGGACCGGGCAGGCATCGAGCGATCCTTGCTCATCGCGGTGCGCGCCGGCGACATCAACAAAGCCGGCGGCTTCGAGCTTCCCTATAGCCGGGTTCACCAGGTTTGCAAACAATACCCGGAGCGCTTTTCAGGCTTAGCCGGCGTGGATCCGTTTCGCGGCATGCAGGGCTTGCGAGATTTGGAGCAGGCGGTCACCGAGTACGGCTTCGTGGGCGCGCACTTGTATCCGCATTGGTGCGAGCTGCCGCCCGATCACGCCAAGTACTACCCCTATTATGCAAAGTGTTGCGAGCTCGATATCCCGATCATGATGCAGGTGGGGCATAACTTGGTTTATTCGCGGCAGCGGCGCTTGCCCAGCGTGGGTCGGCCCATTTGCCTAGACCAGGTGGCGATAGACTTTCCCGAGCTGCGCTTGATCGGCATCCATATCGGTATTCCTTGGACCGAAGAGATGATTTCAATGTGTTGGAAACACGAAAACGTTTATACCGCCGGGGATGCCTACGCACCGAAATATTGGCCGGAATCATTCAATCACTACGCCAACAGCTACGGGCGTGAGAAGGTAATGTTCGGCACCGATTGGCCTGTGATTGATCCCGAACGCGCTGTCCTGGAAGTTGAAGAGCTGGGGTTTCGGCCTGAGGCCAAACGCATGCTCATGCGCGAGAACGCGCTGCGCGTCTTCAATTTACCTGGCTAGCCGCGACCCATGTCCAGCCTTGATGCCTTACCGCTAGCGTTTCGCCACCTCCGTCTCGCAGACGGCATTCGTAGCGCGGCGAGCAGGAATCCCGCGCGCCTTGCTTACCGGCATGGAAAAGCAGAACGCCATTACGGCGAACTGATTGACCGTATCGACCGTGTTACGGCAGCCCTGGTCGGCGACCTGGGTTTGCAGCCGGGTGACCATGGTGCCATCGTGGCCAAGAATTCCATCGCCTATATGGAAGTGGTGCTGGGCGCCGCCCAGGCGGGTATCGCTCTTGCGACCATCAATCCCAAACTGGCCCCCGCGGAAATCGCGGCCATTTGCGAGGATGCACAAGCCCGAGTTCTATTCACGGACAAAGACAACCACGAAATGGCGGGTGATTTGGATTTGCCGGGCGTGGAGCGCAGCTTTGATCTAGGCGAGGAGTTCGATACGTGGTTGAGCAAGGCCAAAGCCGGCGCTCCACCCACGGTACCGGAGTGGAGTGAATTCACCATTCCATACACCTCGGGAACCACGGGGAAGCCCAAGGGCGTGCTTGTACCGAATCGTTCGCGCGCGCTGTCGATGTTCGCCATGGCCATCGAGTATGGCTGCTACTCGCCGGAGGATAGATTTCTGGCCATTGCGCCCATGTGCCATGGCGCGGGCATGATCTTCGCCTTGGCGCCAGTATTCTGCGGTGGGCATGCCGAAATCATGGATAGCTTCGATCCGGAACTCGTTCTACGGCGCCTACGCGACGGCCAAATGACCGGTTTTTTTGGCGTGCCGACCCATTTTCATGCTCTGTTGGGATTGCCGAAAGCTACGCTAGACGCACAACGGCCGGAGCATCTCACCAGCGTAATTTCCAATGCGGCACCTCTACCCCAAGCAGTCAAAGAACGGCTGGTAGACTATTTTGGCGAAGGCAAGCTGCATGAAACTTATGGGTCCACCGAAGCGGGTATTGTCACCAACCTTAGGCCGGCGGATCAGCTGCGCAAAAAGGCCTGCGTCGGCCAGCCCATTGCCTGCACGCAAGTGGAAATTCGGCACGATGACGGCGGCCTTTGCGAACCGGACGAAGTCGGCGAACTATTTTCCACCAGCCCTTACTTGTTTAATGGCTACTGGCAAAAGCCCGCTGCCACCGCGGAAGCTTTTCACGATGCCTGGGTAACCGTGGGTGACTTGGCGAAACGCGATGAGGAAGGCTATGTTTACATCGTGGATCGGAAGAAAGATATGGTGATTTCCGGCGGTGTGAATATTTATCCCCGCGAAGTAGAGGAAGTCTTGCTAACCCATCCGGACATTCGTGATGTTGCCGTCATTGGCGTACCTCACGAAAAATGGGGTGAAAGCTTAAAGGCCTTCATTGTCACGGGCGGCGGTCAGTCCATCGACGCGGACATTATCGCTGACTTCTGCGCTGAACATATTTCGCGCATGAAAATACCGCGCAGCGTCGAGACACTCGACGTCATTCCGCGCAACGCCAGCGGCAAAGTTCTCAAGACGGATTTACGGGCGCGGGAGCAGTCTTGAACAGGGAAGTCAGCAATCCGGTGGACTTTTACTTTGACTACGCTTGCCCTTGGAGCTATCTAGCCCTAGCGCGTCTGCGCGAGGCTGCCATGCGCACGGGGGCGGAGATTATCTGGAAGCCCGTCGACGGTGCGCAGATTGACGCGGCCCTGGGTGAGTCGGCAAAGCCCGCTATTGATCCGCGCCCACGCTGGCAAGCTTATCAACGGACCGACTTGGCCGCCTGGGCCGACTATTGCAATCTCGAGATTAGCTTCCCCGAGAACGAAGTTCCCGCTTGTCCCCTGGCCTTGCGCGGCGCTTTATTGGCGATCAGGACAGGGCAGGCTGACCGCTATAGTTTGGCGGTGTTCGCGGCCCGCCATGGCGAGGGAAAAGATATCAACGACACCGGACAGCTGTCGCGCATTGCAGCCAGTGTTGCGCTAGACAAGAGCAAGTTCAGCACGACGCTCGCCGACAGCAGTCTTGATGAGATCATTCGGAAAAACGGGCAAGAGCTAATTGCCCGCGGCGGCTACGCGCCGGGAACCATGTTCGTTGGCGAGCAGATGTACTGTGGTCATGCGCGGGTACCCTTGGTGGAATTCGCCCTGGGTCAGGCCAGCGGCCGACGCTTTGTGATGCCTGGCCAGCACGGTTGAGTACTTTGGCAGGAGCAGCTTCGTGACAATGCATACCACCACTCGACGTCAATTTGTCGCCAGCACCGGCGGGGCAGCTCTCACACTGAATTATGCCCGGCCCCTATCGGCACAAACTGATGACAGTCCGGACTACGGCGCTTGGGAAGACCTCATGCGTGAGAAGTGGACCTGGGACAAGGTCGTGCATGGCACGCATGGCACCAATTGCACGGGCAATTGCGCGTTTAATGTCTATGTGAAAAACGGCATCGTTTGGCGCGAAGAACAGCAGGGCCAATACGGAATTTCTGATCCCGATGCGCCGGATTACGGCCCGCGGGGCTGTCAAAAAGGTCTACGTCACGCCAAGTTCATGTATGGCAAGCAGCGAATTCTTTATCCCATGAAGCGCGTGGGTGAGCGCGGGGCAGGGCAGTGGGAGCGTGTTAGTTGGGATCAGGCCTTAGATGAGATTGCCGACCGTTTCATCGACACCTGTACCGAACACGGCCCTGAATCCATTACCTTTGGCTTGGGTACCCAAATGGTACTCAAGCGTGCCGCCTTTATGGGGCTGGGCCGCTTCGCCACCGTGACCGGCTCGCCCTTACCGGAAGCCTTCGCCGGGGTCGGCGATTTACCCACAGGGGTTTACATGACCTTGGGCGAGGCGCTGGTAGGCGACACGATGGCGGCGGTATTCAAATCGAAATGCTGTTTGGTTTGGTATTGTAACCCGGCCGTTACCCGAATTCCCGATGCGCATTTCTTTTGGGAGGCTAAATACAACGGCACGGAGATCATTGCGATATCGCCGGAATTTACGCCCAGCGCTATGCATGCGAGCAAGTGGGTAAACCCGCAACCCGGTACCGATGCAGCGCTGGCGCTAGCCATGGTGCAAGTCATCATCGACGAAGGACTACACAAACTTGATTACATTCGTGAACAAACCGACTTGCCGTTTTTGGTACGCAGCGACAACCGACGTTTTCTGCGCGCTAGCGATTTGGGTGACGCGGATGAGGGCGCTGATCAGGTTTTCTATTTTTGGGATCAGGCACAAAACCGCGCCGTGTCGGCGCCGGGCACCGGCTTTAATCTGCCGCCGCCGGGTCAGCCCATCCCTGAGCATGCCCAGAAACTTGAACTGGGCAATCTCGATCCAGCCCTGGAGGGTCGTTGGTCTATAGACACGCCCGAAGGACCGATTGAAGTCACGACGGTCTTTGAACTCCTAAAATCACATCTTGCCGCTTATACCCCCGAGCTGGCGCAAGCTACCACCGGCGTGCATCCGGATGTAACCCGGCAAATCGCGCGGCACTTTGCCAACAGTGACGCTTCAATGATTTTCTCGGGCTATCGCGTCGCAAAGTGGCTACATGGCGATTTATTACAACGCTCGTTCTTATTGCTGTTATCGGTCACCGGTAACATGGGTAAACCGGGAACGGGGCTGCAAATCTGGAACCAACCCCACGAAGAAGACCAATTGGCGTTCATGTTCGATGGTTTACCGCCAACCTTACGAGTGGCTACCATGTCACGCTGGGACTACAGCCATGCAGACGGCAAGAAGCTAAACGCTGAGGTTTATGGCGCAGAACTTGCCGAACACGTAGATACCTACTATCAAAAGTCCATACAAAATGGCTGGTTTCCCGAATACGGTAAGACGCCCTGGAAAATGGGCTTTTATATGGGTAGCAACGGTGCCAATTGGCGCTCGTCTGGCAAGCACTGGCGGCAAAATGCCTTTGAAAAACTAGAAACCATTGTGGCTTGCGCCACGGACATGGGCACCACGCCCATGTATGCCGACTACGTGCTGCCTGTGGCGCATCACTACGAGCGCGAGGACATCATGCTCGAGCCGCGCACACCTTACCTGCAGGTCTTGGATCGTGCCGTGGCGCCGGTGGGCGAATCCGCCGATGATTTTGAAGTATTTAGACGAATGGCTGAGGCTATCAGCAGGCGCGCGGTGGCGCGTGGCGCTGAAGCTGTCCAAGATAACTTCCTCGGGATGCCCGTGCAGCGGGACTTCAAGCAGTTCTATGATCTTTTTACCAAGAATGGTGCCTATACCACTAGTCGTGATGCCCTGAATTTTCAGCTGCAAGTCAACCCTGGCTTACCCAAGGAATCATGGGAGACGCTGGCCAAGAATGGCATTACCCGGCTGCCTGATACCGATGGGGTCATTTATGGACCCGGCTCACCCTATCGGGATACCTTGATTCGCAGCGTGAATGACAAGAAGCCTTATCGTACGCTGACAGGCCGCCAGCAATATTATTTTGACCACGATTGGTTTCTGCAAGAAGGGGAGGCTTTACCGACCCATCGCAAACCTCTTGGGAGCAAAGGCTATCCACTGCGCTTTCTAATGGGCCACGCTCGCCATGGCATTCACAGTATGTGGCGTGATGACCCGCTGTTAGTCAGCTTGCAACGTGGTGAGCCCGACATTTACGTGAATCCCGAAGACGCTGAATCCCGCGGTGTTGCGGACGGAGACCTCATCAAGGTCTTCAATACGCTGGGTTCCTTCATTGCCATGGCCCATGTCTCTGCCGCCATTCAACCGGGCATGACCTATATGTATCACGGTTGGGATCCCATGATGTTCCGTGGGCGGCAAAACTTCGGCGCGGTAGTTTCCTCCGGCGGGCTGATTAAGCCCACGTCCATCGTCGGCGGCTATGGCCATGTCACTTATCGGCCGTTGGTCTTCGAACCCAACGCCGTGTTCCAGGATGTCACCTGCGACTTCGAAAAGTACGCCGAGAAACCGAGCTGAGTAGTGGCCACTGATTTAGACCAGCTACTGGCAGGATTCATTTCTAGAATTCAGGATAAGATAGATTTACAAGTGATTGATTTAGATGATGATATCGCTAGGCCCAAATCTTTTCTCAAGGTACTGGATGCTGAGCATTTCAACTGGTCGGGAGAGCCTTTTCGCAAGCTCTTCGCCATGCGCTTTAGGGTCAAGTTACCGCCCTTAGACCAAATCAACACGATCTTTTATCCACGAACACAATACGCGGCGCCGATTTTTATTTTTTTCTGTTTACTCACCAAGCGCAAAGTTATTGGCCATCTCAACGTCAATTGCCCTTTCACCGACGTTGACTACCAGCACCAGTGGGTGGATCCCCTCGTGAAGCTGCTCAATCAGTATTCATCATTTGATTGTGACGATCGCTACCCAGAGTGGATGAAAAAGTACCGCAACGACTGCACCATCTATGGCATGTTTTCGCGCGACCGTTACGCCGACCTAGCGGCCTGCGCCACGGATTATCTAGATTGCTACCTGTCTCAGCTGGACGAGCTACAGCCGGAAACCGATCCCGCTCGTTTAGCTGAGATAGAAAAATTTCATGCGGGTTTTGTTAGTGATATTCGGACCCAAGATAAGGCCCAAAGTATGATCGCGAAAATGATTGGCAAGGACAAAGCTAAGCGGATTTTTTACGAAATCACGACTTAAGACTTGGCGATGTTCGCGAACGGAAAAAATACTGGATTCTTACGAGACCGCACTTCTTAGACCCTTACGTGGCATCGCGCGGAACTGGTTTGAGGCCGAGGAATATCAAGGCGGCAATCAGTACCGGTAGCACCGCGCACCAAGTAAAGCCCCACTGCCAATTGGAGGCCGCGATGACGTAAGAAACCACCAAAGGGCCGCCACCCAGGCCCAATTCAATGGCTAAAGACCCGGAGAAACTAGCCGCCGTCGCGCGCAACTCCGGTGGAAAATTCTCGGCTATAAACGTCGCAATAACCGCATAGGCTCCATAAAAAAAGAATGTCATGGTGCAAAAGCTCAGCAGTATCATGGTGTAACTCTCGGCTAGCCAAACCATGGCTGCAAATGCGGTGCCGCCCAGGCAGCACCACAGCACAATAGCATCTCGCCGGCTCATCAGGAACTCGCCGACCACGGCCGCCGTGATATACCCAAAGGCACCGACCAAAAAGGACAAGCCGACTGTTTTGATCGCTTGTTCCGCGCCCCAGCCTAAGGATTCACGAAAATACGCGGTCAACAAAATCGTCGTGCCGTAGGCAAAGACGTACAAAAACTGGCCTAAAAACAACAAGATCGTCTTGCGGCGTAAATCCGGGCGAAAAAGTTCGCGCGTACTGGGTAAGGCTTCCCCCTGTGAACGTCGGTCCCTAGCGGCCAACCACGCAGCCGGTTCCTGCAGATAGCGGTGAATAACCCAAATATACGGTAGGAACAAGAAGGCCAATAGAAAAATGTAGCGCCAACCCCAGTTGATCATGACCCAAGGCACCAGCAGAGAGGCTAGGAAAAAGCCGATGGGGAAACCAATTTGCAACACACCGGAGAACAGGCCCCGCAAGCGGCTTGGCGATTCTTCCAGTACCGTGGTGATGGTAATGGGCGACTGTGCGCCCGCCAGGGAAAAACCGATGGTCCTCGCGATAATCAAAGTCAGGGTGTTCGGAACAAAAGTCAGTATTGCCACGAAAAAGGGCATCAGCACGGTGGTACTCAAAAGCATTTTCTTGCGGCCCAGGCGATCTGTCAGTACACCCAACTGGGTAATGATCACGCCGGCTAACAAGAAGGTGATGAAGATGTACCAGCCCCGCGCTTCCAATGACCAACCGAACTCTTCCGAGAATTCCGTCAGTACGAAGGTAAACAGTGAATGGTCGAAATTCGCAAAGGTCACGCCGATCAGGCAGATGAAAAAAACCCGCCAAGTGTGGGCAGGCACATCCGCCAAGGCGCGCAGACCCCCAAGACCCGTGTCCGCGGCTTGATTGCCTCCATTGCTCAAGATTCCGTCTCCGATAGAATCAGGTAGACTTCTAAGCCTAACAGGAACTCAACAAGGCGTAAGCCAGACTAGTTAGATAGCTGCCAAAAACAGACCAGTCAATTTTTCCATGGGGACATAAGAACCATATGACAGTTCAGTACACCGCGGTGGGCATACAAAACGAATCGCATATGGCCGTGACCATCGACGATTATTGGGTCGATCTTGAAAACCTGGCTGGCTCAATCGGCTACGCAGTATGGAACTGCAGCCTGGATTTGCCGGTGCGCTTGGTTGCGGTGTCCGAGGGCGGGATCGGTGGCTGGTGCCTGGGTGGCGGCGAGGAGCACTTGCGCATTGCTCGCGATGTGGTACCCACCATTCCCGGCAAGGAGACCGACTTCCTCGGTGAACTGTGTAAGGAGTTCAATACCTATCTCATCGCGCAAATGATTGCGAAGGACCCCGAACTCATGGAGGACCGGGTCTTTAATATAGCCTTCATCATCGACCCCAATGGCGAAGTCATACACAAACACTATAAGACTGCTTTTTATCAGCGCGAGCCGAATACGGCACCCAGTGATATCTGGAACTTATACCTTGAGAAATATGGAGATGATCCCGAAAAGCTTTTTCAGGCTATCTATCCAGTGGCCAAGACCGAAATCGGCAATATCGGCACCTTGATTTGCGCGGAGGGTAGTTTCCCCGAGGCAGCGCGGGGGCTCGCGCTCAATGGCGCCGAGATCATCTGGCGTACGCAATATCCGGAACCCTGGATGGGAAATGGTATTGCTGAAATTCAAAACAAGTCCCACGCCGTTTTCAATACATGCTACGTGCTGGCGCCGAATATTGGAGAAATATGGTTTCCGGGCGGTAAGCAAAAAATGAGCTGCGGCAAGAGCCAGATCATCGATTACCGTGGCAATGTGATCTCCGAATATCTCGGTGGCGGTCAGACTCTGGTCAGTTCTATCTTGAACATCGATGGACTACGCGATTTCCGGGTTCGGGCCCAATGGCAAAATTTGGCCAAAGACATTCGCGTTGAAGAGTATCAGGTCATTTATGATGCCATGATGGCGCGGGGCGGCATCTATCCGGCTAATCTTGCCATGGAGAAACCACCATTGACGGAAGAGCATCAGTTGGAGTTGGTTAAGCATCAAATTAACAAGATGGTGGCCACCGGAGTTTACACGGCACCCGAGGGCTGGGAGACTTATGACATCGATCCCGAAGTAAGGGATAGAATCGATGCGGCAAAACGCTTAAGTAAAGGAGATTAATATGAGCAATGCACCTGAAGTAGATTTTTCGCAGATCCGGGGAGATTGGCATTTCCATATCGATTACTTGAGCAACGCCGTTGAGCAAACCTTGGTCCGTGTGCTCAAGCTACTGCCGAAGGTCAAGGATGACGTGGGGAGCGATATTAGCGCGTTGGTTCAAAAACAGTCAGAGGTTTGGACCCAGTTTCGTAAAGATCGTGATCCTAAAGGTTCGATCAATGTAGCCAACCCGCTGCTGGACGAGTTTTTCGCCCTGGCGAAGCAAACTAAGGCGCCTTGCGATGCCTTTGAAGAAGCCAAAGGTTTAGGCGGTTCGTCGTCAGTCTATGACAATACCTTGGAGCAATTTACCGAGTCTGTGCGGCAATTGCGTAGCTTCGTCGATGACTTGGCCATGATGCGCGAGCAGCGGCCTGATCAATAAAAATTAGTCTTGAGTCTTAGCGAATACTCGGCGGCGGCCGCTCAGCTAGTCTAGTGTTCGACTAAGTCCTGAGCCTAGCTCTTGATCTTGCTCGGTGTAAACGCGCCACGTGCGAGCAGAGATTCTACGGTCTTATCTACTACTTTTTGTTTGTCGGAATGCTGCAAGGGCGGTTGATTTTTTGGCCATATCGGCGCGTCATACAATTTGTTGAAGATTTCCGTTTTCAAGTAGGGTAACCAATTCTGAAACCGGGAGTTTTCCCGATAATAACGCAGCGACTCGATGTCAATTTGCGTGGACACGTAACAATCATCCACCACGCTGCTCTCGGCTAAGATTTCTCCGCGATAGCCGTAGATACCCGAGCGGCCTCCCAGAGCGCCGCCGATGCTGGTTGGCGGCGTGCCTGGCGGACCCTCTACAATTAAAGATCCGGTATTTGGACCTAGCATGTAGCAAGTATTGTCCAAAGCGCGCGCCCGATTTTGTAGCTGAAAAATTTCACGAGACACCCAGGGCTCTGGCAAGGAAGCATGATAGAGAATTTCAGCACCATTCAAGGCAAAGGCTCGCCAAGCCTCAGGAAATGCCCCTTCAACCCCCACGCTGCCCGCAATATTGCCAATTTCTGTTTTCGCCACAGGGAAAAAGGCACCTAAAGAATCTCCATGTTTCGCGATCCAATCGTCATAAACATCGTGGGGCGTAGTGGAGTGTTCAGTGAAAAGTATGATGTTCTTTTGATGTTGATAGACGATTTCGCCATTGGGATCGATCAAAAACACCGTATTGAAGAACCGGCCTGGATAGTCGGGATTCCTCGTCTTGAGCTGAGCCATCAAATAACAGCCATGTTGTTTGGCTTTATCGCCCAGGGCGTCAGTTTCCGGGCCTGGGATATCCGCGGCCATTACTTCGGTGTATTCGGCTTGCTCCATGTCAAGGATTTCATCGATGAAACCCTGAATAGCCCCCTCACCCAAGGCAATTAGGCGTACGGGCAATTCCAAGGAACAAATATGCACCACCAAATCGATCATGTTCCCGATGTGCTGGAGATTGATATCCACCTGGTCGCGATTCGGCACGTTGTGGACGCTGGTCTGCAGGGCGACGGCCGTGTAGGGCGCGATCATCAGTGTTCTCCAGAATTAAGCGGCCGACTTGCGGCTGTTGTCCACGTAGTCGGACAGTTCGATATCCAGGGCGCCCGGCGTGATTGGGCGCAGTAACTTATCGACATCGTCCAAGTCCATGGTGGCATCCACACCCAGGCGCACCGATTTTTGCCCAGCCTTGGCCGCACGCTCCAATTCCCAGCTCTCCACCTCAGGAATGACCATGTGCTTATGATGCGTCGCTGCGCGGTTCCAAATTGCCCATTCCACGTCGTCCCAATTGCGCACGTCGATGTCATCATCGACGACAATCACCCGTTTGGTGATCTTGCTCATGGGGAATATATGGCCGCCACCGGCGAAGGCTTTCTCAATGATTTCCCGCGGCTGATCATCCGAGTGCTTCTTAATGGCTACGACGACATGAGCCAGCGTACCGAAGCCGGGATGTAAGTAAACATGGACATCCTGAATACCTTCGGGGACAGCTTCTTTGAGAGCTTCGGCGATACTACGCTGCACACCGTAAACGGCAACGCTGCCCAAGGTGTTGTGCTCGGGATTGCGTCCCGCCATGATGCTGTAAAACATGGCCTCCGGGCGATGGGTGATGTGCTTGACCTGCGTGGCGGGTGCCGTCTCGGGACCGTATTGGCCGGCAAATTCGCCCAGCAGGTTTTCGATCCGCTCAGAGAAGTCCACCTGACCCTCGATGATGAATTCCGCCTGCGCGGGAACCAGTAGATCGCTGCTTAGACACTTCACCAATTCCATGGGCCTGCCTTGCAGCGCACCCCCCATCTCATATTCGCAATGATTGGGCGGCAACTTGCAGGCTGCGGCCGTCAACATGGCGGGATCCACGCCGATGGCCAAGGCGATGGGCATTGGCTCGCTGCGTTTTTCCCAGGCCGCATAGTGACGGCGCAAATCGCTCATGGAGCTGGCATTGATAATGCAGCGGTCGCGACCAATGATGAGCGTCCGGTAGACGCCCACATTTTGGACGCCGGTTTCCGGATCACGCGTTGTGCCAATGGCTGCGGTGATGAAAGGACCGGTATCCAGTTCGAAAAACGTGGGTACGGGTAGCTCGTGAAGATTGATATCTGCACCGCTGAGGACCACCGATTGGCTCGGCGCCTTATCCACTGTCACCGGGGCGAGGGCATTCGCCTTCGCGGCTTCCAATAAGTGGTCAAACTGCAGGTCGGTGAAGGCTTGTTCGCCGTCATAGCCCAGGGCCATGCCGAAACGCTCGATCTTGTTCAGCAAACCACCGACCACCGGAAACTTGGCACCGCGAACATTTTCAAAAATGAAAGCCTTACGCCGTTGTTCCAGGGCACCCATTACCGCGGCCAGCTCGAATTTCGGATCCACTTCGCGACTGATTCTCACCAGCTCGCCGCGCTCCTCGAGAAGGCGAATGAAAGATCTTAGATCGTGCACCATGGTTTCCTGCCTTGTGTTAAGCCGATTGGCCAGCGACGGGCTATTCTATGGTGCCGAGGCGGACAGTAAAAAGCGGCGCGTCGCGGCGACCACTCAAGGGGCAGTTGCTTCCATGGCCGCGCCGACATCGCGCCCCGGCGGATGGCTTGTGCGGACCTTGCCATGATCGAGGTGGTGCTTGCACCGTGGGCAATTGCAACCGAGAACTATAAAATATTATTGTATTACAAATATTTATTAGTATTAATATAAGTTTATTCTAGGTTATGCTTGAGTGTTTCGACCCTGAATTAGCCACTATTTTGATCGCCAAGCTGGGGCCTGAAGCCATAATGCTGGGCGATGACGTTCACGCGCGTATCGCGGGTTCTTGGGGTCCCCCGCGTCCAATCGCCACGGACTTACTGGTACGTCCAGCGACCACCGCGGAAGTGTCTTTGGTCATGTCCATCTGCCACCACCGAAAGCAAAAGGTCGTGGTGCATGGCGGCTTGACGGGCGTCGTCGATGGCGCTTGGGCCGAGGCCGGAGACTTGGTCTTATCCATGGAACGACTGACCGCCGTTGAAGATGTTGACCCCGTCGAACGCTGCTTGACGGTACAAGCCGGAGCAAGCTTACAAAAAGTACAAGACGCGGCCGCCGCGCAAGATCTGCTTTTCCCCCTGGACCTGGGCGCGCGGGGCAGCGCCACCATCGGCGGCAATGCGGCCACCAATGCCGGCGGCAATCGGGTCATTCGCTTTGGTATGGCTCGCCAGCTCATCCTGGGTTTGGAAGTCGTCCTGGCCGATGGCACCGTGCTGTCGTCGATGAATACCATGCTCAAGAACAATGCTGGCTTCGACCTAAAACAACTGTTCATAGGCTCTGAAGGCAGCTTGGGTATTATCACGCGACTCGTTTTACGCCTGGTTCCCGCGCCTCTCAGCCAATGTACCGCCCTGGTCAGCAGCCAAAGCTTTTCGCCTGGAATTATTGAATTCTTGGGACACGCGGATGGCCAACTCGGCGGACAACTCAGCGCCTTCGAAGTCATGTGGGGCGACTTTTATGACTTCGTGACAGAGCGGGCCGGTCTACGACCGGCGTTGGAGACGGGCCAGCCTTTCTACGCCCTCATCGAGTCGCTGGGCGTGGACCAGAATAGCGACACTGATCGAATCCAAACTATGCTGAAGACTGCCATTGAGCACGGCCTGATTACCGATGCCGTGATCGCCAAGTCCGAGGCCGAACGCCTGGCGCTATGGGCGGTGCGCGATGAAGTATCCAGTTTGATGCAGCTCAAACCCATGTTCGTATTTGACATCAGTCTGCCCTTGCGAGACATGCAGAACTACGTGGATCGCTTGCGCGCAAAGCTGACGGACCGATGGCCGAATGGCCGTTTGTTTGTGTTTGGCCACTTGGGTGATGGCAATCTCCACTTGGGTATACAAGCAGGAGCGCCGGCGGGCGATGACCGAGAGCAAGTTGAAGAAATGGTCTACCGACCCTTGGCGAAGCTGGGCGGATCGGTATCCGCGGAACATGGCATCGGCTTGGAAAAAAAAGCTTACCTGGGGTTTTGCCGTTCGGCACCAGAAATTGCCTTGATGAAACAGTTGAAAGCCAGCTTGGACCCCCTCGGGATCCTGAATCCAGGCAAGATATTCGATCCGGACTAAATCGCGCGCAGTGTCTGTAACTATCCGCCGGTTGGCGCGCCGGGTGAGCAAGCCCGTCCTCCCATGATTCAATCAGGCATGATTCTCGTGTTGCTAGCGACCTTAGGAGATACAGACTTGAGTGACAGGGCACAAACCGCCACGGGTCAAGCCGAGGACGTTGATCCGCAACGCCACTTTTGGTACGCCGTCTATGTGATCATCATGGTGATCTGGGCGCTGCCACTGTTTTTCGACTGGGCCCGAGTACCCCAAGTTTTCCCTTATCTGGCAACCTTGGTGGTGCATGAATTCGCCGCGTTCATTTTTTTCGGACATACATTTTTCAGCAATATCTGGGCCATGCGTTTGCGCATGACCCAGCCGGAGGCCACGGGCATTTGGGCCCGAGCTATGCTCCGCAAGTTGGCCATGGGCGTCACGGGCACGACGTCCATCATTATTCCACTGGCGGGTTTGATGCTAATCGAATCCTGGGGCGGACTGCGCAATGCTGCCTGGGCCTGGGATGCCTATTTTACCTTTTGGGTAATGGCTGGCATTAGCCTTGTGCCCGATGTCATTCGCTATGCACGTAATCGAAACGCGGACAATGTGAAACACGGCATGGCGAGTGGCGCGATTCGCGGCATTTTAGCGCTGGTCCTGACTGTCTATATCCTGTTTGTGATGATTACCAAAGTATCCTTGCTCGCGAGATTCTTTTTGCCGGAGCTTGTGTAGCCCGCCGATTCAAACCGGCGTAAATGCTTGAATTTAGGCTAGGCAATAGCAGCGCGAAGGATCTCGATGCAAGGCACCGGGTCTCTCTGATCAGAATCGCACTGAACTTGTCGAGGGGCCGTTGGAAACGCCTGATAACAACGCGCCTTTACCAAGCAACTGTTTCGCCGTTAAATCGCCGGAAACTGCCGCTATCAGACAAGCTAGAACCCTCGATGAGTTTTTTCAGGCCGCTGACGCTTTGCGCAGGCGTCACGTCAGCAGTGCCGAAGTCCATTCTTGTTTGAACGTAGCCGGGGCAAAATATGGCCACTATGATCCCGTGCTCGCGTAACTGACTAGCCAGCAAGCGCAGTGCCTTGTTGAGCGCGGTCTTACTCGTCGCGTAAGCCATGGCGGGCGTATTACGCTCAACAAGCGAGCCCACCGTGCTGGACAAAGTGGCAATCTTCTTTTGCGTGCTGGCCTTTATCTGCGGCAGAAAAGCTTCCGCCATTTTGATGGGCGCGAAGGTATTGGTGCGAATGACACGTTCCCAGAGTCCGTAATCGATGCTGCCAAAATGTTGCAGGCCGATATTTTCGGGAATGGGAATTGGACCAATGATGCCCGCGTTGTTAAGCAGTACATCGATCGCTGTATCGCGCAAGCGCGACGCCAACTCGTCGATGGCCTGATGGTCAGTGACGTCCAATGCTTCGAGGCAAAAATTCGCATTGTCGGTGGCCAGAGTGTGCAACTCGTTGGCAGCGCCTGGATCCCGGCAGGTGGCGATAATGTCCCAACCATCGGCCAAGTATTGACGCGTGAACTCCAAGCCCAGACCTCGATTAGCACCGGTAATTAGAATTCGCGGCATACTGACGGCTCCTTCTCCGCAGTCACTAAGGCGGACCTAAGCTGATCCCTATCAGCCTATTTGGACTGATAGCGGGCGCCTAGTTGTGCAAGTCACGGTGACTGCAGCGTGGCTCACAGTCGGCTTCGAAATTTGTCACTTGAAGCTCAGCGCTTGCCCAAGAATTTCGCGCGTTCCTTGCATGGGTGGTCGGTTCTGAGCTAGACGGTTAGAGCAGGGCTCTTGGGTTATGATCGCCGAATAAGCTGACGGAGTAAGCGGGTGGGATTGAAATCTTGGGAATACTGGAGTTTGAACACGCTGGCCATACTAGCCATCGCAGTATGGGGCGTCGCTAACTGGGTTGGTCGAAGCAATCAAGACCTCCAAGTCGAGCGTGACCAAAATCAGACTGTGCTTAATCGCAGTGTACAAATCAATGGCTTGAATAATCAGATTGCACAAATCTTGGCCCAAGCGGCTGTGCAGAACGAGGATAAGGCCTTGCGCGCATTACTCGCCGACAACGGCATTACCATTAGCGTTAAAGAAGACGCTGATGCCGTCGCATTAGATGAGGCTGCCGGCCAATGAACATGGCAAACAAGCCAAGGGATTATTCGCCGGGCATCCCGCTACTTCTAACGCTTGTGCTACTGCTAAGCCTTGTCGGTGCGGATCTGTATGGCCGCCTTCAGCAACGCGATGCGCTGCGATCAACCATCGCGCAACAACAGGAAGCCTTGGAGGAATCCGTGCAAGTTCGCCAGCAATTTGACGGTTTGATATCCGGTATTAGTCGATTGGCCGCCGGGGGCAATCAGGTGGCCCGCCAGGTACAAGATGAACTGGGGCGTCGCGGTTTCAGGCTACCGGCCGACGACGATGCTACCCCAAATTAACACTAGGCCAGCAAATCGTCGTTCTCACGCTCCCATCGCGGGTCCAGAAATTTAAATCCCGCCGCCTTGATTTTCTGATTGGTCACGCCTTTTGGTCCCTTGCTCAGCCCAAGCCACACAATAGGCTCCAACCCCGCTTGCTGACAGACCTTGCCAAAAAATTCAGCCTTAGAGTCACTCACATCGTTGAATAAGTTATATAGGCCCGACAGCTGATTCTCGACGGCGAAGACAATGCCGCCCACCACATCGTCCCGATGGACGATCATGGCATCGGATTCGCCGTCAAAGGGAATTTTTTGGCCGGCAATGCGTGCTGCCTCGCTGGCCTGGCCGCGTCCGGGGCCGTAGATCGTGCCCGTGCGAAAATTGCAAACCTTGAGTTCATCGGTTTCCAGTGTCGCGAGCAAATTTTCGGTTTCAATATAGACCTGGGCAAAAGGAGAAGTGGCGTTGGCGGGCGTTTCTTCATCCACGTGCTCAGCGCCGCCGGCATCGCCATAGGCGTTTAGAGAACTGCAAAAAACAATTTGCTTGAGATTAGGCGCCGCATCCAAACAAGCAATCAAGGACTCAGCGGTACCCACATAGGCATCGCGATAGAGTTCTGGATCCATAAACGGCTTGCCGTCTTTTTCGGTAATCCCGCCAGCCATGGTCAATAGCACGATATCCTGCCCGGCAATGAGTTCGCGCATTTTTTCCCGGTTACTGCCATGCATAACGACAACGCGGTCAGCAACTTCCGCGAGTTCGCCAACACGTTCCTGCCGGGTTGTGGTCACGCTAATCTTGTGGCCTTGTGATTTCAGATATTGGGCGGCGGCAAGACCGGTGTAGGCAGCACCGACAATGGCAATTTTCATAAGGCTCTCCGGAAACAAACTGCGGCGAAATCAGGACTGCGCGAGTTCTTGAATAAGGATTTCCCGAATTCTATGTCCTTGCTCTTCGCCGACTAGGCTATAAACACCTTTCCAAGCGCGACGGTCTAAATGCTCAGCGAAAAAACAATTCAAATGACGCTCATCACGACTGCGCATCAGCTCCGCATCCGGTACCGGATAATCCAAACTCTTGGTCAGTGCTATGTAATGATCCAAATATGCGCGTATGTGTGGACTCACCCGGTTTAGTTCCGCAGCGTTAGTTGGCCGGCCAGCGCCAATGCTCCACGGCGACAAGTAGGCCGCGATAGCCGGATTACCCGGCGCGGTTGCGCAAGCGTTTTCGGGTTTCTGAGTAGCCTGCCAATACGGCTTGGTAATGGGGCCGAATACCGACTCGTAGTAAGCGGGATGATCCACCGGGTCTAGACGGGGCAGAAGGTCAGCGTTGTAAACGCATGCATCCGGTGCAAATTGAACCACCTGGCCGTGAAAATGCGGCATGACTGATTCACGGCGACCGAAAAGAAAGAACAAATGCGTGTCCGCGGGATCGCCCTGCAAGCGAACATGAATCATTCGGTCGATGGGCGCAGCTCCTGACCACAGTCGCAGGTAGCCAGCCGATTGTGCGGAATCTTTCGCCGCGACGAGATCTAGATACGGCCCGCCGTTTGCACCGGCGCATTCTTCCAAATCCAAGGCGCTCATGGATACCTCCACGAGCCCTTCGATAAAGGCGAAACCAAATTCTGTGCTGTCCATGGGCCGCGCAGGATACGTGAGGCCACCGGCAAGAAGCAGCTTGCGCCGCGTCCTGTTCGCTAGGCAGAATCAAGGGTCGCAAGAAGGGGTATTGCCGCGTGAGGCTGAATATCGAGGGCAGGGTAGCGGCCGGACAGGGCAGGGCGGCCACGTTCACGCAGTTGGACTGGGTGCGGGCCAACACCAGGCAGTCACTGGGTATTGATCCCTATCCGGGCACATTGAATCTGCGCATCTCCGGATCATCCAATTTACAAGCCTGGCAAAGCTGGCGACGACGATCTGGTATTCGAATTCCCGCCCAGCGTGCCGCGGACTGCGACGCCCGTTGCTATCCGGTGCGCATCGCGGATCAATGCACGGCCGCGGTACTCCTGCCTGAGATTAGCGATTATCCAGAAGATCAAGTGGAGGTCATTTCCGCAGTCGGCCTGCGCGATACATTGAGTCTTCGCGACGGGAACTCACTCCAGCTGTCCGCAGTCATGCCGGGCGCCATCAAGGCGGTAATCTTTGATGTGGACGGCACGCTAGTGAATTCTGTCGATGCCTACCACATCGCCGCCGGAAGGGCCGCGAAGCCCTATGGCATTAGCGTCAGTCAGGCACAAATAAAGCAGGCCTTGAATTCCGGCCAGGAGTTTTGGGCGATGATGCTGCCTGAAAAACAACGCAAGGATGTCAGCCTGATCCAAGCCTTACGCGAGGGCACCATGCAACACTGGCCCGATGTGATGGACGAATATGTCCGTGCCTTTGACGGGCTTGCTGACAGCCTGCAGGTCCTACGTGAGGCCAAGCTACGCTTGGCCATCTACACCGGTTCCACCGGGGAATCATTTTCAGCCTTGCAGCACTCCGCACTATTGGAGCAGTTCGAAGTCGTTGTCACAGCCAATGACGTTGCTCAAAGGAAACCGCATCCCGAGGGAATCGTACGCTGCCTCGAGATTCTGGGCCTTGAGCCTGGCGAAGCCGCCTACCTGGGCGACTCGGTCATCGACATTCAGGCAGCCCACCGTGCGGGGGTATTTTCCGTTGGCGTACTAACCGGCTCAGCCGACGCCACCGCACTATCCTTGGCCGGTGCCCATCGCCTGGCCGCGAACAATCAGGCCTGGGCTGATATTCTGCTCGCAACAAATACAGGCACTAGGTAATGATAATTCTTTTATTTACAGTAGATTATTAGACTATATTTCTATAGTTTCGAGGTCATTTACCGGCCCAGCCTTGCCAGTATTCCGCCCAGCGACGGGCCACCAATTCTTGGGTTTCGGGACTTTGTTCATCCAGCAATACTCGAGAAACCTGCGGCCAATGCTCCGGGCCACCCTCGGCGGGCAATTGCCGGGTCGCATCGATGATGGCCTTACTGGTCAACCAACGAGTGGGAGCACTTGGATCCAAGGGCATGCCACGCGTTTGCGGAATAATTAGACTCGCGGGATCAGGCTGCCAACGGGTGCCCAATGCGTGAAAAACTTGGTCCTTGTCATGCACATCGACATCTCCGTCCACCACGATGATAATTTTCGCGAATAAATCCGCGGCGGCAATGTGTTGGCCGGCGGTCATGCCTTCGCCGGGCATGCGTTTATTGATACTGGCTAGAGCAACGCCGGTAGTTTCAGTGGGCCGATAAAATTCCACTAAGTTTGGAATAATTTTGCGATAACTCTGATTGTTGCTGACTATTTGCGGGATGCTCAGAGTCAACTTGGTAATCCCGGCAAAGGAGTTCACCACCCAGGGTTGCTGTCGATGGGTTACAGCATTCACGGTCATGAAAAAGTTTTCGGGCTTCTCCAGACCCATGTAGCCATAGACTTCGCCATAGGGACCTTCTGCCTCCATTTCCGTTAGACAAATGTCGCCCTCAAGGACAATTTCCGCGTGGCCCGGCACCAACAAATCACTGGTCTGACAGCGGACCAATTCTACCGGGCGGCCACGTAAGCCACCGGCGACTGCCAGCTCATCTTCGCCCAAGCCCGTCATTTTGCCTGTACCCAAAGCAAAAGTGATGGGATCAGCGCCCATCACCACCGCCGCGGGCACGGTTTTAGCGCCGCGTTTTTTCGCCCGCATGAGGAAATTCCAAGCGTGTTGGCCGATCTCCGTGTTGACCCCGATTTTTCGGGGACCTTTGATTTGGCATCGGTAGGTGCCCACATTGCGCCCCATATCGGGATCTTCCATGAACACGGTGCCTGCCGTGATATAGCGGCCGGCATCAGCGGGATTCGTCTGAATCCAGGGAAAATCTAGGATATTGATTTCGTCGCCGAATCGCTGAACCTCCTGACAGGCTGCGCCTGCAGAATTCATCTCCACGGGCGCTAGCCGTGGCCATTTGCCCTGAGCGTCCAGCATGCCTTCTAAGTGCCTGAAGGTGCTTCGGTACAACTCGCGCTGCGAGCCGGCGGCGCTGGACGCACCGTAAGCCAGGGCCTCGCTCAGCCAACCGCAATAGACATTGCCGAGGAGGGGACCCTCCAGCCAACGGCCATCCACTTTCACCCGATCGATATGAAACGCTGGCGCATCATGCCAGCCGAATTCCTGAATCATTCGATACGCGAAGCCCGTGGCTTCGAATTTGTCTTGATCCATCTCGCCAATACGCAATAGTTTGCCGCTCGCATCCAAGGCCGCCACATAGTCACGCAGCGAATCGAAGGGACCGCACATCGGCGTAGAATCAGGCTCGTCTCTTGCCATCGTCATCTCCTGCTTCCCACCATTTACCGGTTCTGCGGATATCTATTTAGGCGTGTAGCCGCAAATCATAGAGTTGATGTCTACGCCGCCCAAACCCGAGATGGACCACTGTCCGACTGGCGAGTTTGTCTAGCGAAATTGAATGTCGTGGCTACAAGAGATCTTGATCAGACCGGCGTACCGTAGCCATCTCACTTGCCGCGAGGGGTGAAGCTGTACAAGTTCTGATTTTTTTCCCAAGCCTGAGTATTCTATTCTCGGCTGTCAGCGGTACTTACTAATTGGTTGTCGAAAATTTTCGCGGCCGGAGGTTTAGATCCAATCATGTCGCAAACACAAAACATGGACGGGAAAATCGTGCTCATAACCGGCACGGCGAGCGGCATGGGCCGCATTGCCGCCAAGGCCATTGCCCGTCAGGGCGCGCGCCTAATCATGGTGGATAACGATATCCCCAATGGTGAGGATAGCCGTGCGGAGATCATACGGGATACCGGCAATAGTGATCTTGAATTTATCGATTGCGACGTTTCAGACTTTAGCCAGCTGCGGCGCTTGGCAGCCCATGTCAATGAGAAATATTCGCGCCTCGATGTCTTGATCAATAACGCGGGTATCACCGAGACTGTGCGGCGGGAAAGCGCGGACGGTTTCGAGCTCACCATGGCGACTAATTTTCTCGGACCTTTTCTATTGTCTCAGTTGCTCATCGAGAAACTAAAAGTCAGCGCGCCTTCGCGATTGATCAACATTTGTTCCGACGGACACAAGATGGTGAAAACCCTAGACTGGGACGATATCGACA
Source organism: Gammaproteobacteria bacterium (assembly GCA_965221985.1). Classification (GTDB taxonomy): domain Bacteria; phylum Pseudomonadota; class Gammaproteobacteria; order Steroidobacterales; genus J054. Next base: position 2,568,253 of record OZ244928.1, on the reverse strand, counting down.
ATCGGTTGGGCTGGACGGGTATAAATCACAACAAGGGCTTTCAAGCCTATGCGCGCTCCAAACTCGCCATGGCTGCGGGATCTTTTCGCCTGGCCGAGCGCCTCAAGGGAACAGGCGTCGATGTGCATACAGTCTCGCCCGGCTATTTCCTGCGCACGAACATACACCGCAATATGCGCGGCCTGTGGAAGCTAGGCGTGCGACTGTTTTGGCCTTTGCTGCAGTCGGCTCAACGCGGCGCGAAAAACCACATCCATTTGGCAACGGATCCGGGCGTCTCCGGCGACACCGGTCACTATTGGGAACATCAAAAACACAAGGCGCCTTCGCCGGCAAGTCTCGACCCAGAATTCCAAACGCGTGTTTGGGACTATGCCATGGAAGCCACGGGCGCGAGCCAAGCGAATTAGGATCGCGCTAGATGATGCCCTCGTTGCGCATCTTGGCCATTTCTGCCTCGCTAAAGCCGAGAATTCCACCCAACACTTCCTCGTTGTGCTGGCCCACCTCCGGTCCCGGCCAATCCGTGCGCCAGGGGTGTCGCTTAAGCGTGGAATCATGGCTGGTATCTTCAATGCTTCCCCGCCCACTTGCACCTCTTCAAACATGCCCCGGGCGTTGTACTGCGGATCAGCCAGCATATCTACAACACTGTAAATAGGGCCAGCCGGTACCCGCGCGTCTTCCATTTGGTCAAGGACTTCTTGCGCGGTGAGAGTGCCAGTCCATTGCCCGATGACTTCATCCAGTTCTTTCTCATGCACAACCCGTCCCGCGTTGTCGGCCATCCGCGGATCCTCGGCGAGATCACCACGGTCCATGGCATGACATAGTCGCTTAAAAATAGAGTCGCCGTTGCCGCCGATAATGACAAATTTGCCATCCTTGCAGCGGTAGGTATTGGTCGGCACGATACCCGTCAGGGTCGATCCCGAGGGCTCTCGGATGACACCGGCGCCGTCGTATTCGGGCACAACACCTTCGAGCAGATTAAACACCGCCTCGTAAATGGCAGTATCGATAACCTGTCCCCGACCGCGCGGATCCTTACTGCGTTGAATCACCGACAGCAATATACCCAGCACAGAATGAATGCCCGCCAATGTATCGCCAATACTCAAGTTCGGACGTACCGGAGCTTCGTCGGGAAAACCATTCACATAGCGAAATCCGCCAAAGCCCTCGCAGACCGAAGCGAAACCGGGCTTAGACGCGTAGGGTCCATCTTGACCATAACCGGAAATACGGCTGTAAATGAGCCCCGGATTTTTTTGCCATAGGTCGGTTGGTCCCAAGCCCCATTTTTCCATGGTCCCGGGCCGAAAGTTTTCGACAATGACATCCGCCGTTTCGGCCAGGCGGGCCACGATGGCGCGGCCTTCGTCGGTACGCAGATTGGCGGTCACGCATTTCTTGTTGCGGGCCAAGCTATGCCACCACAATGCCGTGCCGTCTTTCATGATCCGCCACTTGCGGATGGCATCACCGTCGCCCGGTGTTTCAACTTTGATAACCTCGGCGCCAAAATAGCCGAGCATGCTTCCGGTGAATGGCCCAGCCAACAGCTGGCCAACTTCGACCACGCGTATACCGTCCAGTGGGCGCGGTTTATCAGATTCCGTCATGGTTTCACTCCGGGCTCTGCGGCCCGTTCCTTTGGTAGCGGGAGTAGAAGTCTAGCCCAAGCAATGCATTGTTGACAGGCTGCGATTCAAGCTTGCGTGTAGCTTCTAGTGTTTCGCTTCGGCCTGGCCCACGTAGTGATAAGCAATGAAGCGAGGCCCGGAAAAATACTGCTTATCCAAGTCAACATAATCGAAACCTGCTTCGGCCACGATTTTATCAATGGGACGGTTGATACTGCAGCCGGCCACGCGCAAGAATACGGGCGCTAAGCGATCTTGCCAGCGCGCCACACCTGGATCGGGAGCCCTGCCGTGCTCTATGAATAGCAATCGGCCTTCAGGCTTCAATACCCGGCGCATCTCCTGCATGGCACGCTCGACTTTGGGAATGGAGCAAAGGGTCCAAGTGCTGACCACGGTGTCCATGCTGTTGGATTCCAGGGGAATATCTTCCGCCGATGCCTCGATTAAGTCCACCGGAAATGCCGCGGCATCGGCCGGTTCCCGCGCTTGCGCCAATAATTCCTTGGAGGGCTCTAGGCCGAACAGGTGGTCCACTTGGTCGGTATAGTGCGGTAGATTTAGTCCCGACGCGATTCCAACCTCCAAAACCCGTTTGCTGGCCAAAGGCGGAATTAAGGGCCGGTATTTTGCAATGGCCTTATTATTCATGCCTTTGGAAATTATCCTTGGCAGAATTCGGCGCTGATAGAATCCCATCTTTTTATAACTTCTAGTGTTGATGCTATCGCGCTAGCATTATTTTCCATTCCCGAATGGCGGTAACGATTTCGGCGGCAGAATCTTCTTGGATAAAGTGTATTCCCGGCACCGTGACTTCGGTTTGCGCTGGCCAGCGGCGACAAAATTCACGCGGCGCGCCCCTTAGGATCGCGCCCGGTTCCGCGTTAATAAATAGTTTAGGCGTTGTGCATTGGCTTAGCCAGTCGGCATAGCTTTGAACCAGTTTCACAACATCCTCGGGTTGTCCATCGATGGGTAGTTGCCGAGGCCAGCTCAGGGTAGGCCGTCGATCCTCGCCCGGCACCGCGAAGGGTTTCCGGTAGGCATCCATTTCCGCGACGCTCAGTTCCCTTTGCACGGAGCCGGGCAAAATCTTTTCAACAAAAATATTCTTTTCCAGGATCAGCGATTCGCCGGCCGGCGAGCGTAAAGCCTTAAACAAATCCCGGCTCGCCGCGGGCCATTCGTCCCAGCTCAATGGCCGGACTAGGGCTTCCATATACACTAGGCCGTCGACCTGGGAAGCATGGCGCCGTGCCCAGTCAAAACCCAGGGCCGATCCCCAATCATGCAATACCAAGGTGACTTCTGGGCCTAGTTCCAACTCTACGATTAGCTTGTCGAGGAAATCACGATGCTCGGCGAAGCTATAGCTGTCAACATCCGAGTTCGGCAGTTTGTCGGATGCCCCCATGCCAATGAGATCCGGCGCGACGCAACGAAAATCGGTGGCCAGGTTCGCGATTAGCTTGCGCCATAGGAAACTAGAGGTGGGGTTGCCGTGAAGAAATAGTAGTACCGGTCCCTGACCTTGATCCCAAACCGCCATCTTACGGCCGTGGACTCTCAGGAATCGAAGTGGCGTATCACCCATGACGGCCAACTATTTCGGAATCGCCCCGGCCACCAGTTCGAGAAAATCTGCCTCAGTTTCGATACCGGAAATTTCGCGGGCCGAAACCGTGTAGCCCAGTTCATTCGCGACGGCCTCATAACGCGGGCGACGATGATTGGCCAGATGCGGAAATACCCAGCTGACAAATTGATCGGGCTCAATTTCGTCGGCATTTTCAATTTTTTGCTTACGCAAATACTCTGCCAGTTTGGCGTCGAGAAAATCTTCGCGATAGTAGAGCGGCTTTGGATCCGTCACTGCCCGATTCACTAACTCTTCTTCCATGTCAGGCCCGGCTTGCAAGTACAAGATCAAGGTATGCTTGGCCAGCGTGCGCATTACGCCCGGATCATCCAACTCCACGATACTGCCACCAGCGTCGTTCAGGAAATGATCATAGCCGTAAATCTCATGAGCCTTGCGAATAAAATCCCGTACATCCTGCATGGCGGCGGCCTCCGCCAAGGCATGCAGATGTTGCCGCTGCTTAAATTCCGCCAAGGGCAGCCCACCAAGGTCCGCTCGGCCTAGCTTGCCCAAGAACGTCGCGACGGGCTCCAAGTTATAGACCGAAATGTTATTTGCAATGTAGATAGAGTCACTGCGCAGCAGATCGCGCAAGAAATCCACTTGCATGGCCTGACGCTTGACATTGTCGAGGATGGGTTCTTCTAGGTACTTGGTACCAATGCGGTAGTCGCCAGAGTAGTGAAACCAGTTCGACTTCGGCACGCTGTTTGCCAGGTGTGTTTTGCCAACACCGGACATACCCAGCAGGGTGACCGCCTTGCGCGGCCAGCGCAGAAATTCTTCGCGTGACATTCGCATGCACGCATTGTTGCGTTCAAGGCAAGTCCTTGCAAGGCTGCCGCGCAAGGATTTCACTGGACCCTGGCGCAGAAGCCATCAAGACAGCGACGCATCAAGCTGATCGCCGCTTTCCCGAATGTATCCCGCCGCGGCGGTTTTTCCGCTGGGGCCTATACCGCTAGAGTCCCGCGAGGCGGCGATGGAGATCCAAGGACTCGGTGCTGGGCCGATGCTCTTCTTGGGTGGGGAAACTAATAGGCCGCCCTGACAGGATGCGATAATTCGTTTCCAGGATATCGTCCGCCACGATGGTCGTCATGGTGCGCGTATCAATGGCAATCTTGCCTAGATCAAACAAAGTGTGAATATCTGCCCGCAACAACAAACCGTTGGAAGGATGATGCGTGAACTTTCCCCGGTAGGGGACAATATAAGTGGCTTCCAAGGCGTCGGCGGCGTCACAGGCAGTGATGGCGCAGCGGTAGTCGTAGGCGGATAGCAGGCGTTTGCGAAAATTAGGGTGGCCGCGGCGGCGGATGATGCTATCCACGACGCCCGCGCGAGCATCCTTGCTGTTGCCAGACTCAAAGGCCTGTAATCGTTGCTGGTCACGCTCGGACATTTGGATAATACCGCTCATGTCCAAGATGGGGCCGCCGGCGTCCGTATTCAGCAAACGGCGCCGGGCAAAGCGGTCCACGCTGCGGAAATCGGCTTCAATGCGATTGATCACCTCGTCTTCGAGCTGCCAAAAGCCATCCTGGCCGGGTGGGAAGTAGTCCTTCAATTCGTCGTGCGGCAGTGACAGCGGAATGGGTTCCGTCACGAAAAAAATAAACTCTCGTACCTGACTGTCATCAGCATCCTTATCCCATATGGCACGCGCCGCGCGTACATTCTCATAACGGCCAAGCACTTTCGCGTAGTGCCGAAACGCATTCTTGTAGCTCACTAGCACGATGTCGCCAATGGCCATGTTAAACCACAGTTCAACACTATCCGGCCCCGGCGGTAGTCCCCAGGCGTAAAAGCCGCGACCCCGACGCTCAATTTCGATGAGTTCGGGATAAGTCGCGTCACTAAAGCTGCTGATAACCGTCTGGCGATCTATGGGGTTGATCAGCGATCGTTCAAGATCTCCGTGCTCATGCTGCTGATCAACCGGAGCAAAAAAGATTTTGGGCATCGCGGATCTCCTGGCACGGAAGAATTATTGAGCGGGTGGACTCGGTTTGCAACGCGGCTAGCCCTGCCCAGGTTCCTGAGAACAGGTATCATTGCCGGCTTTCTGTCAACCAGCCCAGGCTCAGGCCTGCATGAATGAGCTTCGTACCATGACCCACAAGCCGTGGCAGGTCCATAAATTTGGCGGTTCCAGCCTTGCCGACCCAGACTGTTTTCGACAGGTTGCCGACATTTTGTTGACGGATGCTCCCGCGCGCCAAGCCGTGGTGGTCTCAGCCATGGGTGGTATGACCGACGCTTTGCTGGCGCTGGTGGACGAAGCAGAATCGGGTGGAGACCAGCTGCAAGCCGGCCTAGCGGCCTTGAGCGAGCGCTACCGGTCAACGGTACAGGCGCTGATTTCGAAAGACCAAGCAGCGGCTGATCTATTGACGGCCTTCGATGGGGATCTAGCGGACATTCGAGATGTGCTGCAAGCCGTGACTTTGTTGCGCTCGGCAGCAGACCGCAGCCGCGATCTCATCGCGGGCTTTGGCGAGCTTTGGTCATCCAGGCTTCTCGCGGCTCTGCTGCGGCAGCTTGCGCCAGAACGCGGTTTTGAGGGCGACATTGAATGGCTGGACGCTCGACAACTCATCGTGGTCGAGCACAGTGAATTGGGTCCGAATGTGCTCTGGGATCGTTCCGCCGAGAATGCGAGCCGACATTATCCCGCAACATTCGCTGGCATCACCGTCGTGACCGGTTTTATCGCCGCCGATGCCGACGGCTTGCATACGACCTTGGGCCGCAACGGTAGTGATTTTTCCGCATCTATCGTCGGTGCCTTGTTGAAAGCCGAGCGCATTAATATTTGGACCGACGTGGACGGCGTCATGAGTGCGGATCCCAATCGCGTGCCCGAAGCGGCGGTCATCGATAGGCTCTCCTATAACGAAGCGATGGAGCTAGCCTACTTTGGTGCGAAGGTCATCCATCCGCAGACTATGTCGCCGGCCATTGCGCAGGGGATTCCCATTTGGATTCGCAATACCTTTAACGCGCAGGCCCCAGGATCTTGCATCGGCGGCGACAGCACCGATCAGGAACTAATTAAGGGGGTGACTTCCATAGAAAAGATCACCCTCGTGAACCTGGAAGGCGCCGGTATGATCGGCGTACCCGGAACGGCAGACCGCCTATTCGGCGCGCTACGTGATGCGGGTATCTCGGTAATTTTGATATCGCAGGCCAGTTCTGAGCATTCCATTTGCTTCGCGGTGCCCGAACGCCACGCGCGCACCGTTGAGCAGGTGGTCCGGCAAGCTTTCACGATCGAAATGGAACAGGGGCAAATCAACAGCGTCGCCCTGCAAGGAAATTGCGCCATTATTGCTGTTGTGGGTGACGGCATGGCCGGCATACCAGGCATTGCCGCGAAGTTCCTGGCTACCTTGGGCAATGCCGGTATCAATGTTCGCGCCATTGCCCAGGGCTCTTCCGAGCGCAACATATCAGTCGTCATCGACGGCGAGGAAGCCACCCGCGCGTTGCGCGCCGCGCACTCTGGATTCTATTTGTCCGCCAAGACCATTTCTATGGGTTTAGTCGGCCCCGGCAATGTCGGGGGGGTATTGCTCAATCAAATGGCTGCAGAAACAGATTCCTTGCGCGCGGAGTTCGGTTTGGATATTCGCGTGCGCGCCATTGCTAGCTCAACGCGCATGCTCTTGGCGGAGCAGCGCATCGATCTGGCCAACTGGCGTGAAGCCTTCGATGCCAACTCGATAGCGATAGATTGGGGTCGCTTTATTGACCACGTTAACGCCGATCATTTACCCCATGCGGCAGTGGTGGATTGTTCTGCCAGTGACGGGGTTGCCGATCGATATCTAGACTGGTTCTGCAAGGGCGTGCATGTTGTCACGCCCAATAAAAAAGCCCACAGCGGCGAACTCGCCTACTATCGACAGCTGTTGGACGTGCGGCGGAATCACAATGCCCATTTTCTCTACGAAACCACGGTGGGTGCCGGCCTGCCCATCATCGAAACTTTGCGTGACTTGAAGCGAACGGGCGACGAAATACTGAGCATTGAGGGAATCTTCTCCGGCACCTTGGCCTATTTGTTCAATGTTTTTGATGGCAGCAAAGCATTTTCGAGCATTGTTCGCGAAGCACGCGATAGCGGCTACACTGAGCCAGACCCCCGCGACGATTTATCGGGCATGGATGTGGCGCGAAAGGTCATCATCCTTGGCCGGGAAATGGGCATGGAGCTTGAACTCAGTGACCTACAGGTCGAAAGTTTGGTGCCGGATGCCTTGCTTGGCGAAAGTATCGAGGGATTTTTGGACGCATTGCCAAATTATGATGAGCAAATGCTCGCGCGCTGGCGTAAAGCCAGCGACGCCGGCAGCGTGTTGCGCTACGTCGGCCGATTGAGCAAGGACGAAGGCGCCAGCGTAACGCTGCAAGCCTTACCACAAGACCACCCGTTTGCCCGCATGAATCTCACCGATAACATTGTGCGCTACGAAACCTCACGCTATAGCGAAAACCCTTTGGTCGTGCAGGGGCCTGGCGCGGGGCCGGCAGTGACCGCAGCGGGAGTTTTTGCCGACTTGTTGCGGCTAACGACCTATTTAGGCGCGGGTCGTTAACATAGCGCCCCCAACCTATACTCGGTAAAGGCGTTCGGCAGACACACTAAGCGTAGACAGCAAGACCAACTCAGACAAAGCCATCATGCGATTCACTAGCACCCGCGATGCTTCCGTCGTCGCCTTGGAACAGGCCATCATGAGTGGCACGGCACCCGATGGCGGCCTGTACGTGCCCGCATCTCTGCCATCATTCTCACCCGATGACTTTGGTGACTGCGATGATTTCCCCCAAATTGCACAGCGCCTACTAAGGCCATTTTTCGACGGTTCAAGCTTGGCCAATGAGCTTGAGGATATTTGTGGCGACGCACTCAATTTCCCGGTGCCTTTGCAGCCATTGGAAACCGGCGAAGCACCCTTGTCGGTATTGGAAATGTTTCATGGGCCAACGGCCGCTTTCAAGGATGTCGGCGCAAGATTTCTAGCAGCCTGTATGGCCCGAATCGTTGCTCAAGGCAAGTACGCGAAACCGCCCGTAACGATTCTGGTGGCAACCTCTGGAGACACCGGCGGAGCGGTGGCTGCCGCCTTTCATAAACGCCCGGGCTTACGCGTCGTTGTCTTGTTTCCCGATGGCCGCGTGTCCCCGCGCCAGCAGCATCAGCTAACTTGCTGGGGCGACAATGTGATTTCACTCTCCGTACGCGGTGAATTCGATGATTGCCAGCGCTTGGTCAAAGAAGCGTTCGCCGATGAGCAACTTAGCGCGCAGCACAGCCTGTGCTCGGCCAACAGTATCAATGTCGGCCGGCTACTGCCGCAGGCGGCTTATTACGCAAAAGCAAGTCTCGAGCATTGGCGCGAAACCGGAAAGGCCACGAGTTTTATTATTCCCACGGGCAACCTAGGCAACGGATTCGCCTGTGTGTGGGCTCGCCGTATGGGTTTGCCCATCGAGCAGATCGTTTTCGCCACCAACGCTAACAAGACCATACCGGATTTTCTCAACAGCGGAGATTGGCAACCGCGCCCGAGCATTGCCACCTTAGCCTCGGCCATGGACGTGGGTGATCCCAGCAACATGGAAAGGCTTAGGGCCCTGCTGGGCGACGCGGACAACATTGGTCGCGAGATTCGCGCCTGGTCGGTCAGCGATGCCGTGATTCGAGAGACCATTCAAGAGGAGTATCGGCGCCATCAACGGGCCTGGTGTCCCCACACCGCCACGGCATTACATGTTTATCGCAACTTGAGTTCGCATGACCGGGCGGGGCGTCACTGGGCTGTAGTTGCCACAGCCCACGCAGCGAAATTCGATACCATCGTAGAACCCTTGTTGGACGTAGAAATCGCCGTGCCGCCAGTACTGGCACAGCTATTGGACTCACCCAGTCGGTTTGTAACCGTGGAGCCGGAGCTTGGCGAATTCGCCTCCCAGCTTTAAGCTTTGACTTGAAACCCCGGGGCACCTCATGCCTGGACTAGACAGTGATTCGCAGCGTTTACTGCTTCTGATCGGCCTGGCAGTCGCGATGCTTGGTCTGCTTGCCTTGTTGTATCTGCGTCGCCGGCGTTCCGAGCGTAGTCCGATGCGCCGTCTACGGCGCGTGACCGATGGACTACTTAGTAACTTTATTATTCCAGATAGTGACGGCGGTGAAATACATATTGAGCACGCCGCCCTGACACCGCGAGGTATTTTGGTCTTGGACGTGAAAGACGTGACGGGCCATGTCTTTGGTAGCGACGCGATGCAAGATTGGACAGTGCTTGCGGATCGGCGTCGATTTACTTTTAGCAACCCGCAACAATTTCTCTACGACCGAATGGCAGCCGTACAGCGCCTGGTACCCAATGTGACGGTGCGCGGCTTCGTGGTTTTTTCATCCGGCGCCGAGTTTTCCAAGGGCCTACCCAGCAATGTCATCTTATTCGATGATCTTGTTAAACAAGAAGATGCTGCCCGCGATCCGAAAATGAGAACCGCGGAAAACTATCGCGTTGCTTGGGACCAACTTCGGCACGAAGCGGTCTCGGCGCAAGTGGATCACTTGATCCGCGAAGCCTGAAACCTCTCGCTGGCCGGCTAATGGCCGCCGGTCTGATCAATCCGTTCCGGCCCAGCTAAATTGAACAGGTTCTCGGTATTTCGAGTGGCGGCTGCCGCAAGTTCAGCCGGCGAGCATCCCATGTAGCCAGCGGCCTTGTGCAAAATATGCGGTAAGTAGGCGGGTTCGTTACGCCGGCCGCTGGGCTTCTCGGACAAGTCCCGGGGCAACAGGTAGGGCGCATCGGTTTCTAAAAGCACGCGATCAAGCGGGAGGTAACGGACCGCCTCGCGCAGGTCTGCCGCCCGGCGTTCATCGCAAATCCAGCCGGTAATACCGACATAGAGCCCCAGATCTAGATAGGCCTTGAGTTCATTCGGCCCAGCGGTGAAACAGTGGGCAACGCCGCCGGGCAGTTGCTCGCGGTAGTCGCGCACCCGGGGCAGGAAATCCTGATGCGCGTCTCGTTGGTGCAGAAATACCGGCTGCCGCAGCTCGGCCGCCAGTGCCAATTGCCGTTCGAAAGCGCTAATTTGCGACTCGCGTGGGGAATAGTTACGAAAATAATCCAGTCCACACTCGCCGATGGCGACAACACCGGGCGATGCCGCGATGGCCCGTAAATCCGAAATACCGGCATCATCGAATTCGTCTGCATGATGGGGATGGACACCGGCGGTGGCGTAGAGCCTGCCCGGGTCATCGGCCGCCAATGCCGCTGCGGAGCGGCTGCCGGACAGGGTCGCCCCCGTCACGATGAGTCGTGAAACACCCGCTGCCGCGGCTCGGGCTAGAACCGCGGACCGATCAGCTGCGAAGCTTTCGTGGGTCAGGTTGACCCCAATGTCAATCAAGTCGATAGTTTCCACTGTCATGTCAGGATCGTACTCGTAATAGACTAGGGATTTGTAGCCAAAAACACTTGGCCTGAGATCATGAAGGAAAAACAGGTGCTAAAAAAACCAATTATTGGTAAGGAAAAATATCCGCGTTTTTTCGGAATCCTATTCCTACTGCTAGCCGGCGCCGTCTGCGCCGAGGGCAATCTTGTGGAATTGCGCGACCAACTTGATGACCTCGTGATCCTTGGCGATGAAGAGGGTCTAGACCAAATCATTGCACAATTGGGCGAACATGAAAGTGCCCTGGGTGACTACTATCGCGCCTATGCGCACTATCGGTTGGGCGAATTGACCTTCGAACGGAAAAAAGTGTCCAAGGGTCACTTGAACGACTGCATTAAAATACTAAAAAAGCGCTTAAAGGCTGACAAAGATTTTGCAGAGGCCCATGCACTAAAGGCAACCTGCTACGGCGTGAGTGCGCCTTTTTACATGCTAAGGGCAGCGACTAGAGGGATGGCGGCGAATAGCGCATTGGACAAAGCCATGGCCATAGACGCTGCGAATCCCCGCGTTATTTTGGCGGAGGCCATCAGTTTGTACTTTCGCCCGTCGGCCTTCGGCGGCGACAAGGAAAAAGCAGCGCAGCGACTCGACGATGCCATCGAGCAATTCGGCAACTACCAGCAGGCTAGCGAAGATTATCCCGTTTGGGGCGAAGCAGAAGCCTGGCTCTACAAATCTCGTGTGGCGAGAGATCTGGATAAGCTTGCGGAAGCCAATGAAGCCATGGACAAGGCTCTCAGTATTGCGCCGGGTTACCGCGCCGCAGAATTGGAAGTGCCGAGCCTACAGCTGAATTAACAAGCCTTTAGTGCGCTCACTAAGTTTGGCAACTGCTCCTCGGCCGGACCGACCAGCTGGTAATCCGCGAGGCCGCTTAAAGCACTTGCTTGCGTGTTGACCTCGATGACACAGGCGGCGTTGCTCTTGGCGGTCTCGGCCAAGCCGGCAGCGGGATAGACCTGGCCGGCCGTGCCAGCCACGATCAAGGCATCGCAGGTGGCCGCGGCCTGGAGACTGGCACTGAGCGCCGCGGCCGGAATTGCTTCTCCAAACCAAACCACATCGGGCCTGAGCGCCTCCGCGCACTCGGGACAGCGCCTGGGCAGATTTTCATTGTCGGCGTACGCGGATTGAATGCCGTGCTCTGCGCAACGATCACGGTGAATATTGCCGTGAAATTCAATGACGTCGGCGCTACCCGCACGTTGATGCAATCCATCCACATTCTGGGTCACGAGCGTCACTTGAGGTATCAGTGCCGGCAACTCGGCAATGGCAAAATGGGCCGGATTCGGATTCGCCGATTTGATCAAATCACGCCGCCACTCGTACCACGCTGATACCAAGGCCGGATCCCGTGCAAAAGCTTCCGGGGTCGCGAGATCTTCAGGACGAAAGCGAGCCCACAAACCGGTGCCCGCTTCGCGGAAGGTGGGAATGCCACTGTTAACCGACACACCGGAACCGGTTAGCACCATCAGATGCCGCGCGTCACGCAGGGCGGCGATGAGCGCCTCCGGCGGGCTGCTCATAGGCGTCAGGCGGCAAGCTGTCTTAAGACATAGTGCAAGATGCCGCCGTTGCTGTAGTAGTCCTGTTCTTTGGGTGTGTCGATGCGTACCCTCGCCGTGAAGTTCTTCTCACTGCCGTCGGCCGTCTTGGCAGTTACTTGCACGGTCTTAGCCGCGCCACCATCAAGACCGGCAATGGAAAAAGTTTCCGTTCCCGTCAGGCCCAAGCTGGCAGCGCTTTCACCGTCTTTGAATTGCAGGGGCAACACGCCCATACCGATCAAATTCGAGCGGTGGATGCGTTCAAAGCTCGCCGCGATGACGGCCTTAACGCCCAACAGAACCGTGCCCTTAGCCGCCCAGTCACGCGACGACCCAGTGCCATACTCCTTACCGGCCAAGACCACCAAAGGCGTGCCCTCGGCTTGGTAACGCATGGCGGCGTCGAAAATAGACATTTCTTCGTTACTAGGCTGATGGCGAGTCCAACCGCCTTCGGTGCCTGGGGCGAGGAGATTGCGCAAACGAATATTCGCGAAGGTTCCGCGCATCATGACCTCGTGGTTGCCGCGTCGAGAACCGTAGGAGTTGAAATCCTTATGTGCGACGCCTTGGTCTACCAAGTACTGCCCAGCGGGGCCGTCCTTGGCGATGGAACCGGCGGGGGAAATGTGGTCCGTGGTGACTGAGTCACCCAGTAGGGCCAAAACCCGCGCGCCCTCGATATCTGAAATTTCTTGAGGAACTTTCGACATCCCATTGAAATATGGAGGATTTCGAACATAGGTCGAATCGGCTTCCCAGGCATAGGCTTGACCCGTGGGCACCGTCAAGCCATTCCAGTTTTCGTCACCTGAAAATACGCCCGCGTAACTATCTTGGAACATGTTCGAGTCGATGTTCGCCAGGCTCAAGGCCTGAATTTCACCCTGACTGGGCCAAATATCTTTCAAATAGACCGGTTTACCGTCGGCATCCTTGCCCAGGGGATCGCGGGTGATATCGATGTTCATATTGCCAGCCAAGCCGTAGGCGACCACTAGGGGAGGCGACGCCAAATAGTTCATTTGTACCAAGGGATGAATCCGGCCTTCGAAATTCCGGTTCCCAGACAGCACACTACAACCCAACATCTGGCTGTCACGCACCGCCTTATCAATGGCGGGATCTAGCGGCCCGGAATTACCGATACAAGTAGTGCAGCCAAAGCCCACGATGTTGTAACCCAGGGCATCGAGATCATCATTGAGTCCGGATTTTTCAAGATAATTGCTGACCACTCGCGAACCGGGCGCCAGGCTGGTCTTCACCCAGGGCTTGGTCCGCAATCCCTTGGCCAAGGCATTCCGCGCCAGCAGACCCGCGGCCAACATTACCGACGGATTGGAAGTGTTCGTGCAACTGGTAATGGCCGCGATCAAGATGGCGCCGTCTTCCATTTCAAAGCGTTCACCCTGACGTTCAGCGTTCGTCTTGCGTTTCTCAGTCCCGCGGCTCGCGAGAATGTCTTTGGCATCGCGTTGATGTGTGGGTGCCGCGTCTTTCAGCAAAATTCGATCATGCGGCCGCTTGGGACCGGCAATACTGGGTTCAACCGAATCGAGGTTCAGCTCCAGAATGTCCGAATACAGAGGATCGGGCTGGCCGTCAGCGCGCCACAAGCCCTGCGCCTTGGCATAAGCTTCCACCAAGGCGATTTGCTGCGGGTCGCGGCCCGAGAGTTCGAGATAGCGCAGCGTTTCACCGTCAATGGGAAAAATGCCGCAGGTACTGCCGAACTCGGGCGCCATGTTGCCCAAAGTTGCCCGGTCGGCCAGGGGCAGCTCACTCAAGCCATCACCGAAGAACTCGACGAATTTACCTACCACGCCGCGATCGCGCAGCATGTCGGTCACCGTCAAGACCAGGTCTGTGGCGGTTGTGCCTTCGCGCAATTTGCCGGACAGTCGAAAACCGATGACTTGCGGTATCAGCATGGTGACAGCTTGGCCCAACATGGCCGCTTCGGCTTCGATACCGCCAACGCCCCAGCCCAGCACGCCCAGTCCATTGACCATAGTGGTGTGGGAATCCGTGCCCACCAAGGTGTCGGGGTAGGCTAATCGTTCGCCCTTGGCTTCCTTGTCGAAGACCACGCGCGCCAAATACTCCAGGTTGACTTGATGCACGATACCCGTGTTGGGCGGCACGACTTTAAAGTTATCAAAGGCGTTTTGGCCCCAGCGCAAAAAGGTATAACGCTCCTTATTGCGCTGAAATTCGATGGCATTGTTGCGCGACAAAGCGTCGGCACTGCCGTAGTTATCCACCTGCACTGAATGATCGATGACCAATTCAGCCGGCGACAATGGATTAATGGCCTCAGCGTCACCACCCAGTTCAACCACAGCATCACGCATGGCGGCCAGATCGACCACGGCCGGCACACCGGTGAAATCTTGCAAGATGACGCGCGCGGGCGTGAAGGCGATCTCATGATTCGGTTCAGCTTGCGGATCCCAGTTCGCCAAGGCACTGATGTCATCCGGCGTCACATCGCCGCCGTCGGCGTGGCGCAAGAGATTTTCCAGCAAGATTTTTAGCGCGTAGGGCAAACGCGCGACGTGGCCCTCGCTGACGGCATCTAGCCGGTAAATCTGATAGTCCTGGCCGTTCACGGACAGTGTCGACTTCGCATTAGGGGTTTGCGCCATGGGTATCTCCAATAGATTTTTGCTGGCCGGCGTGGGGAAGCCCCGCCCATGCGATCGCGGGGCGATTGCAAGGCGGCGGATTATAGCGGATCGTCTCGGATTACGCTGTCTTCGCGACGGGCAGCTGGGCTGTCTTAGATGATTCAATCAAAGCACCGCCGAGGCACTCATCACCCTGGTAAAAAACCACATACTGGCCGGGCGCCACCGCCCACTGGGGCTGGTCGAAGTCCACCTGCAGTCGATCCTGGCTAATCAACCGAATGCTGCAATCCACCTCGGGCTGACGATGGCGAATCTTCGCCCGCAAGCCCACGGCCTTACCCGAGGCAATGGATGCCGGCGCTGCCGTGATCCAATGGGGTCGGCTTGCTACCAGGCTTGCGGACCAGAGGGCCGGGTCGTCGCGACCCTGTACTACGATCAATGCGTTGCGCGCGCTGTCTTTGCCCGCGACGTACCAAGCGCCAGACTCGGCGTCAGCGTGACCACCGATACCCAAACCCTGCCGCTGGCCAATGGTGTAAAACATCAAACCTTGATGCTCCCCCAGAACTTGCCCTGATGGAGTTTCCATGGCGCCGGTCGCACCATTGACGTATCGCGATAGAAATTCGCGAAAAGGCCGTTCGCCGATAAAACAAATACCCGTGCTATCACGTTTCGCATGCACCGGCAGACCCGCGCTGTTAGCCATCTCACGCACCTGGGACTTGCGCAACTCGCCTAGGGGGAACATTGTATTTGCCAGCGCATCGGTACTCACCGCATGCAAGAAATAGCTTTGATCCTTGGACGAATCCAAGGCCTTCAGCAACTTACTGGGCTGGTCTTCGCTGACCCGTGCATAGTGTCCGGTGGCAATTCCTTGCGCCCCCAGTCGCCGGGCGTGTTTTAGAAAAACACCGAACTTTATTTCGCGATTGCAGAGTACGTCGGGATTCGGCGTGCGGCCCGCACGATATTCGTCTAGAAAATTGGCGAACACGCGCTCACGATACTCGCGGCTAAAATTAACGCGGTGCAGGCTGATCCCCAATTCACTGCAAACACGGCGTGCATCCTGAAAATCGCGGGCGGCAGCGCAATAGCCGTCATCGTCTTCCCAGTTGGTCATATGCAGTGCTTCGACCTGGCAGCCCGCGCGCAGCAGGCACAGGGCAGCCACCGCCGAATCCACTCCGCCAGATAGCGCAACCATTACCTTGTCAGTGTTCTTGGCCATGATTCATGTGTGTGGGCAGGGTGGGCAAAGGACTTTGCGGGGGGCGCTTCAGTCGGTGGAAGATCTGCAATAACTCGAAATTAGAGTAAATAAACGAGTTAACTATATAATATTTAATAAGATTTATCGGGAAAAAAGCCTATTGCTAGACCTAATGGCTGGAATGTTCTTAGTGCTATTCTAGCAACTGGCGCAGTCCACTGATTCTTGTAGTGCGCAGCAAGACAAGTTCAGGCTGTCCGTGCGTCAAGGTTCAAATTATGAATGAGGTCTACGGGTAGGCGTTGCCCACCTAGATAGTCGTCAATGCACCGCAAAACCATTGGACTTCGTAAGCGATGTTCACGCAGTGCCAAGGCATCCCGGCTGAGCCAAAAGGCGCGCACTATCCCGTCGTCGAGTTCTTGTTCGGCATCGTGATTCCCGAGTTCGCCGCAAAACGCGATTCTCAAGAACGCCTGATCGCCTTCCTCGCGATGCCATAGATAGGTACCGACTACGGCCGCGGGTTGGAACCCCCAAGCCGTCTCTTCCTGTGTTTCGCGAATCACTGCCTCGACCACAGTCTCGCCCAGCTCCACATGACCGGCGGGTTGATTAATGAGTTTTTCGCCAGCCACTGATTCTTCAACAATGAGGAATTTACCCCCGCGCTCAATAACAGCGGCGACGGTCAGTTCCGCCATTACGGGCTCGCGGTCAATTAGGGGCATGTTTCTAATTTATCTTGCTGCGGATTTTTACCGCAAGCTTACACGCGAAGTTCGCGCAACTCCTGTTCGAGTTCAGAAGCATTCCATATTTCATCGAATAAGCCTAGATACCGTCTGGCGACGGCGGGCTCAAAAGTATCGGCAATGCCTTCCCAGCGCCGTCCCTCCACGCGGTAGAGCAAGGCGGTGTCGTCGGCGATCATGAAAGCCTCACGATGCTCTCGATAATCTGCGTGAACATTGCGGAACTCTATAAAACTATTCAGCCGCCGGCCCACGGAGACTAGTCGATTACCGATGCGCACCGTGCGATGCGGTTCCGAAATCAATACGCGGATTTTCGCGTAGCGTTTGGCCAGCACCAAACGCTTGGCTACGTCCAGGAAGTCATCATGATCGTAGATCCCCGGCTCGAGATCCGGCGTATAGATGGAGATCCAGCGCTTGGCCTGGGCGGCAATTTCAACAGCCGCTTCAAGGTTCTCCTCCTGGGTAGAAATTACCCAGCGACGACCTTGAATGCGCGATGCCTGTGAGTCCACTTTTAAATACCGGCTTGACGGAATGAATAAAGCTCCTATCACCATCGGCGGCCCATAGCCCGGGCGATGAGAGGGACACTGAATTCTAGGGCTGTAGTCCATCAAGAAGTGAGGACTGGGTCACGTTTTCCTGGCCGATTAAGGGTAAACCGCAGACCGGACGTTGCTTATGGGGCGCGTACCCGCTGGTCCGACAGGGGATATTTTCGAGAACTGATTATGGAAACTACGACGCAGAGCTTGGCTCGCGGCCCAGTTGCGTTATCAATCGGGCCGCTGACCCATTTCCTTCGCCAGCCGTGCGGCCAAGCCCGTATAGCTCGCGGGCGTCAATGCCGATAGCCGGTCTCTAGCCTCAGCCGGTAGATCAAGCTTCTGCAAGAAGCTCTGCAACTCCTTCGGTCCCACGTTTTCGCCTCGGGTAAGAGCTTTGAGCTGTTCGTAGGCATCGGCTTGCCCATGGCGCCGCATTAGGGTTTGAATGGCTTCGCCCAAGACCTCCCAACTGGCGTCTAGGTCCGCGGCCATGCGCGCTGGATCCGCCTCAAGTTTGGCCAATCCCTTGCGTAAAGAATCATAGGCCAGCTGGCTATGACCAACAGCTACGCCGAGATTGCGCAAGACCGTTGAATCACTCAGGTCACGTTGCCAACGAGACACCGGCAGCTTGACGGCAAAATGCTTGAGCAAGGCATTCGCAATGCCCAGATTGCCTTCGGCATTTTCAAAGTCGATGGGGTTTACCTTATGCGGCATAGTGGATGAGCCCACCTCACCCTCCACGCGTTTTTGACTGAAGTACCCGATGGAGATATAGCTCCATATATCACGGCTCGCATCCAACAAGATGGTGTTGATACGCGCTAAGGCATCGCAATATTCGGCAATCCAGTCATGCGGTTCAATTTGCGTGGTGAACTCATTCCACTCCAAACCCAATGATTCGATGAAGCCACGACTCATGTTTGGCCAGTCAACCTCAGGATAAGCGACGGCATGCGCATTGAAGTTACCCACCGCACCGTTCATTTTAGCTAGGCAGGGAACTTGTCCCAGCAAGCGAAGTTGACGATCCAGCCTTGCCACCAAGTTAGCGAACTCTTTTCCGAGTGTCGTCGGACTGGCGGTCTGCCCGTGAGTACGCGACAACATGCTCTGATCGGCATAACGTCGAGCCATGGCTTTCAGCGATTCCTTGAGCTGGCGCAACTGCGGCAATACGAACTCATCGCGGCCGCGACGCAACATCAAGGCATAGGCGATATTGTTAATGTCTTCAGAGGTACAAGCGAAATGTACAAACGGCCGCAGGACCGCGAGATGAGGATCATCGCCGAGCTGTTCGCCGATGAGGTACTCCACCGCCTTCACATCATGATTTGTGGTGGCTTCGATTGCCTTGATTCGCGAAGCGTCATCGCGGTCAAAATTATCAACCAATTTGTCCAGGAAAGTGCTAACCACTGGCGACAAGGGGCCGAAATCATCGACCTCGGGACGCCCAGCCAAAAACTGCAGCCACCGAACCTCCGTCAATAGGCGCAGACGAATCAAGCCATACTCGCTGAAGCACTCGCGCAGCGGATGTAACTTGCCGGCGTAGCGACCGTCTAGGGGTGATAAGGCGGTGAGGGGTGAGAGATCCATGGCGAAATGATCTTATGGCCGACAAAAAACCGGGCGCGAATGATACACCAGCATGGACCAGTTCCGGCCGAGAATGTCACCCCAAATCGCTCGGCTCCCTGTAGAATCGCGGCCCATAACGGCGCGTGCGCAGCTCGCGATTCAAAGCCAGCACCGTAGGAGGGTGGCATGTCGAAACAAAAATTTCGTACCGAGCGCGACAGCATGGGCGAGCTTCAGGTACCCGCGGACGCCTTGTGGCGTGCACAAACCCAGCGTGCCGTCGAAAATTTCCCCATCAGCGGCTTACCCATGCCGCGTGGCTTCATTCGCGCCCTGGGTTTGGTGAAGTGGGCCACCGCGGGTGCCAATGCCGAACTCGGACTGATGCCCACCAAGACCGCCGTGGCGATTCAAACCGCCGCGCAACAAGTGGCCCAAGGCGACTACGATCAGCATTTCCCCATCGACGTTTTTCAAACGGGTTCGGGCACCAGCTCGAATATGAACGCCAATGAGGTCATCTCACAACTGGCCACCAAGAACTTGGGAGAAACTGTTCATCCCAACGACGATGTCAATATGGGGCAAAGCAGCAATGACGTGATTCCTACGGCCGTGCATGTGGGCGCGGCGCTGCTGGTCAACGAAGAGCTACTCCCAGCCTTAGAACATCTGGAAACGAGCTTGCTTGAGAAAGCAAAAGAAGTCGCGGGCGTGGTAAAGACCGGCCGCACTCACTTAATGGACGCCATGCCCGTGCGCATGGATCAAGAACTCGGGGGCTGGGCGACCCAGATCAAGCAGGGCTCCACGCGCGTGCAAGCTGTCATGCCGCGATTGTGCCGGCTGGCCCTGGGTGGCACCGCGGTGGGGACGGGCATCAATGCGCATCCAAGTTTTGGCGCCAAGGTCGCGGTGCTACTGTCCGAACAAAGTAGTTTGAGTTTTGCCCCCGCGCCCGACTATTTCGAAGCGCTTTCGTCCCAAGACACGGCGGTGGAATTGTCGGGACAACTCAAAACCATTGCGGTATCCCTAATGAAAATCGCCAACGATTTGCGTTGGATGAACAGTGGTCCGCTGGCGGGTCTTGGCGAGATCGCGCTACCGGCACTACAACCAGGCAGCAGCATCATGCCGGGCAAAGTGAATCCGGTGATACCCGAAGCCGTCGCCATGGTAGCCGCACAGGTCATTGGTAATGACGGCACGGTGACGGTGGCGGGTCAGTCCGGCAATTTCCAATTGAATGTGATGCTGCCGGTGGTAGCCTATAATCTGGATCAGAGTATTAATTTGCTGGCCAATGCGGCGCGCGCACTGGCCGATCGGGCCATTGTCGGATTTACGGTGAACCAGGCCAAGCTCATCGAGGCCTTAGACCGCAATCCCATTCTCGTTACCGCGATGAATCCCGTCATTGGCTACGAAAAAGGTGCGGCCATAGCCAAGAAAGCGTACGCCGAGGGTAGACCCGTTCGCGAGGTTGCCGCCGAAGAAACGGATCTATCCGACGCTGAGCTGGATCGATTGCTCGATGCATTGGAATTGACCCGGGGCGGCATTAAGTCCTAAGGAGCCCTGAACACTGTGCGCGAGCGGATCCTGCGGCGGTTGGCGGAAACGCAAGTGTCGCCGGATCCGGCGCGGGACGCCCTGGGCCGATGGACGCCGGACCTGCAGGCGGTTCTTTTTCCCGACCCATTAATCGCAGCGGCTGTTTTGGTGCCCGTTGTCGACACACGGGGGGAGCTTTCTCTGCTGTTGACCGAGCGCACGGCGCACCTGCGTGATCACGCCGGACAAATCAGTTTTCCGGGCGGCCGGGTTGAACCGGAAGACGAGGGACCATTGGCTGCAGCACTGCGCGAAGCGGGCGAGGAAGTTGGTCTGCGAGCTTCCGTCGTTGATATCGCCGGCTACCTGCCACCCTATGCCGTGGTCACGGGATTCGTCGTTTCTCCTGTGGTCGGGCTTACAACGGGCCCCTTGTCCCTGGAACTAGACGACTTCGAGGTGGCGGAAGCCTTCGAAGTGCCCTTGGACTTTTTTCTGGATTCCAGACAGCGAAAAACCCGTCGACGCCTAGTTCGGGAGACCGAAATCACTACCATTGAATATGTCTACCAAGGCCGCCGGATCTGGGGCGCCACGGCACATATCATTGATGAATTTGTCAATTTATTAAATAAAAAATAATAGCTTATGGTTGATATCAATAAATTACTTAAAATAATGGCGCGCTTGCGGGATCCCGATGAAGGCTGTCCTTGGGATCTCGAACAAAACTTTCACTCCATCGCGCCCTATACCATCGAAGAGGCCTACGAAGTGGCCGATGCCATTGACCGCAAAGACCTGGACGATCTAAAAGACGAATTGGGAGACTTACTCTTGCAAGTCGTCTTTCATGCCCAGATTGCAAAGGAGAGCTGCGCCTTCGACTTCGCTGACGTCGTCGACGCTATAGCGGACAAAATGATTCGCCGGCATCCCCATGTGTTTGACGGTGCGCAAGTCGGCAGCGCAGCGGCACAAACGCAAGCCTGGGAGGCCCACAAGACTGCCGAACGCGCCGCGCAGGGTGAATCACGAGTTTTGGCGGGCATCAGTCTGAGCCTGCCGGCATTGCTAAGAGCAGAGAAACTCAGTAAACGGGCAAGCCGAGTTGGCTTTGACTGGCCCAGCGCCGAAGGTGCGCGCGACAAGGTTTTAGAAGAGCTCCAAGAGCTCGATGAGGCACGCAGCAAGCACGATCAAACTGCTATTAACGAAGAGATCGGTGATCTGCTCTTCGCCGTAACCAATCTGGCGAGAAAATGTAGTGTGAATGCGGAAGAGGCGTTACGCCTAGCGAATCGAAAGTTTCAAGGCCGATTTGAATTCCTTGAAGCGGCGGTCAATGAGCAGGGTGGCGATTGGTCCACATACAGTGCGGACGCGCTTGAGCAATTGTGGTCGCAGGCCAAGCGCAAACTGGATACCGCCGCCCAGTAGTTCATCTGCAGGTGCCCGAACTTGCTCTCACGGGTCGGTAGACGAGCCCGGGCCCTTCAATTTCCCCATCAGCGGCTCAATCAAATCCATGGGCAACGGGAAAACGATGGTATTCGTGCGATCCTTGGCGATCTCCGTCAAGGTCTGCATATACCGCAGCTGCAAGGCCCCACCCTCGGACGCCAGCTGCTGGGCCGCCGAGGACAACATACCGGCCGCCTGACTCTCACCTTCGGCATGAATTACCTTGGCGCGCCGCGCGCGCTCCGCCTCGGCCTGGGCGGCAATGGCGCGAATCATGCTTTCGTCCAGGTCAATGTGCTTGATCTCAACGTTTGAAACTTTAATGCCCCAGGCATCCGTATGTTGATCAAGAATCTTTTGAATATCGTTATTCAGCTTTTCCCGTTCCGACAACATTTCATCGAGTTCATGTTGACCCAACACAGAGCGTAAAGTGGTTTGTGCTAACTGACTGGTGGCTTCAAAGACATTGGCAACCTGAATGATGGCGCGTTCGGGATCGACGATGCGGAAATAAACCACGGCATTGACTTTCACCGACACGTTGTCTTGGGATATGACGTCCTGGGTCGGTACATCCATCACAATTACACGCAAATCAACCTTGACCATGCGCTGAATAAACGGAATGACGATGATCAAACCGGGCCCCTTGACCTTTTGAAAGCGGCCGAGAAAGAAAATGACGCCGCGTTCATATTCATTCAAGATTTTTACCGCACTGACCAACAGTGCGAATAAGATAACGAGTCCGAAAACTGCGAAAGGCATGGAAGTCTCCTGCTAAGTTAATTCTGCTTGGCTTGATCTGCCGCCACGGGCTCTACACCCAAAGTTAATCCATCCACCCGGGTCACCTTCACCGCATCACCTTTGCGGATGGCGACCTCAGTTTGCGCCTGCCAGCGTTCGCCGTGAACGAAAATTCGGCCATCGCCGACAAAATCTTCCATGGCTTCGCCGATGCTACCAATCATCTCTTCCATGCCCGTGACCACCGGACGCAGACGCATGCGGGCAAACATCGTGAGCAACCCCAACAGCAATAATGATGCGACCGCGGCGATACTGATAATCAAAGATCGCGCCACTTGGAATCCCGGCACCTCATGATCAAACAATATGATGGAGCCAAATACGAAAGCCACGACGCCACCAAGGCCCAGGGCCCCAAAGCTGGGCACAAAGGCTTCGGAAATCATCAACACCAAGCCGAGTAGGATCAGGGCCAAACCCGCGTAGTTAACGGGCAGAACTTGAAAAGCGTAAAGGGCAAGCAGAATGCAAATAGCGCCCACCACACCCGGCACTAAGGCGCCCGGGTTGTAACCTTCGAAAAGCAGCCCATAAATTCCGGCCAGCATCAACATGTAGGCCACGGTCGGATCGGTGATCACGGCGAGCAACTTGGTTCGCCAATCGGGCTCGAAGGATTCCAGTTCTAAGTCCGCTGTCTCAAGAACCATGTCCTTGTCATTGACGCGGACGCTGCGTTGATCAATGGCAGTCAACAGTTCGTCGATGGACTCAGCAACCAGGTCGATAACATTCTGCGCCTGTGCTTGTTCGGCGCTCAGACTCGCCGCTTCCCGCACCGCGCGCTCGGCCCAGTCGGCATTGCGGCCACGCATTTCCGCCAGCCCCCGGATATAGGCTACCGCATCATTGATGGCCTTGCGTTCCATGGCCGTGCCCTCAAGGGCCGGTTCAGCAGACTCGGAATCCGTAGCGGCTTGTTCATTCTTGCCATTGCCGTCGGATGTTTGTTCCGTATCCTCTGGTGCGGGTTGTTGCCCTGGCAAGGGAGAACCGCCGCCGCCAATTTGCACGGGCGTGGCCGCACCCAAGTTCGTGGCCGGTGCCATGGCGGCAACATGGCTAGCATACAGAATATAGGTGCCGGCGCTGGCCGCGCGGGACCCCTCGGGCGATACGTAGGTCACCACTGGAATCGGTGAAGCGAGAATATCCTTGATGATGGCGCGCATGGCGGAATCGAGCCCGCCGGGGGTGTCCATTTCCAGGACGATCAGCGTCGCGTTCTGATCTTGGGCATGCGCAATGCCCTTGGCAATGTAGTCAGCCGTGGCCGGCCCGATGGCGCCCTTTATCTCTAAGCGCACCGCATCGCCCGCCGTCGCGAAGACGGGACTGAAAAGGCCACTCCACACGATCAGCATCAGCAGCCGCCGGAGACTATTGCGCGGGGATATCATTCCTTCCACCTTCAACCAAGACTGCTCATGATACCAGTCCAGCCGAACTCCCGAGGGCAGGACGGCCATTAAACGTGGAATAATGCGCGCTGGTGACTGGCAGCAGGAAAAACCCATGAACTCACGGCTGATACCCATATTCATCGTTTTCGGAACCGCTCTCGCCTGGGCTGCTACGGCCGGCGCCCAGCAACAGGATTTCAGCAAGATAGAAATCACTACCCAGTCCGTGGCCGATGGCATCTACATGATGCAGGGCTCAGGCGGCAATATCGGCGTCTTGGTTGGCGAGGATGGCGTCGTGCTCATCGACGATCAATACGGCCCACTGACGGACAAGATCACCGCGGCGGTGGCCAAGATCTCCGACCAACCCATTCGCATGATCATCAATACTCACTGGCATGGCGACCATACCGGCGGTAACGAAAATCTGGCCAAGGCAGGCGCTTTGATCATTGCTCAAGATAACGTGCGCCGTCGCATGAGCAGGAAGTTCTTTTCCGAGTTTTTTCAATCCGAAGTACCGGCATCACCCGCCGCCGCGTTGCCGGTGGTTACCTTTGACCGCAGCGTCAGCTTGCACCTTAACGGCCACACCGTCCGGGCCGAACATGTGCCCGCAGCCCATACCGACGGCGATGCGATTATTTGGTTCGAGGAGGCCAACGTGGTACACATGGGCGATACCTATTTCGAAGGTTTCTATCCCTTTATCGATCGCAACAGCGGCGGTTCCATTCGCGGCATGATCGCGGCCATTGATACGGCCTTAACCAAAATTGATTTTGATACCCGCGTGATTCCAGGCCACGGTCCCTTAAGCGATCGCACTAAACTAATTCGATTTCGCGACCTGCTGGAAACCGTGGCCAATCGCCTGCAAGCACTCATTGCGGATGGCAAAACTTTAGAAGAAATACAGGCCAGCAAGCCAACGGCCGAGTTTGATGAGCAGTGGGGAAGTGGTTTCATCAAACCCGATCAATGGATAGAAATGATCTACCGGGGCATGGCCCAGTAAAAACCATGTCCAGTCAGACCAGCACCCAAGACCAGGAATCCTGGCAGCCCGATAGCTGGCGCCTTTGCGGGGCCACGCAGCAGGCGACCTATCGCGACGGCCAAAAGCTTGATGAGTCATTGGTACAACTGGCGGCGCTGCCACCACTGGTAACGAGCTGGGAAATTCACAATCTTCAGCAACAGTTGGCTCGCGCCCAACGCGGCCGGGCCTTCGTGCTGCAAGGCGGAGACTGTGCGGAGAGTTTCGTGGATTGCACCTCCGCGCGCGTGGTGGGGCAACTCAAGATCTTGTTGCAAATGAGTGTCGTGCTAACGGCAGGGTTAAAACAACCCGTTGTGCGTATCGGCCGAATTGCGGGTCAGTACGCTAAACCACGCTCGGCGGATGCGGAAACTCGCGACGGCGTTTCTCTACCCAGCTATCGCGGCGATTTAGTCAATCGAACTTTGTTTACACCCGAGCACCGCGAGCCCGATCCCGAACTGTTATTGCGTGGCTATGAACGGGCGGCCCTAACCTTGAATTTTGTGCGGTCATTGGCGGCGGGTGGCTTTGCCGACTTGCATCACCCCGAAAACTGGGATCTCGATTTCGTCAGTCATTCGGCTTCGGCGGAGCAATACCACCAAATTGTGCAGCGAGTGGCCGATGGCTTGGACTTTTTCGAATCCATGACTGGCAGCCGCTTAGACGATGCGCGCGGGGTGGACTTTTTCGCCTCCCATGAAGGCCTACATCTGCCTTATGAGCAAGCCCAAACTCGCTACTTGGAAC
Source organism: Gammaproteobacteria bacterium (assembly GCA_965221985.1). GTDB lineage: Bacteria > Pseudomonadota > Gammaproteobacteria > Steroidobacterales > J054. The sequence goes on along the minus strand of OZ244928.1, from coordinate 2,542,102 downwards.
ATCGCGGTGCTTGGTACGACCTCACGACGCATTTACCTTGGATTGGCTTGCGCACCGCTGATCCTCAAGGCGCTCATGTTGAGTTTTTTCGGGGTGTTGCGAATCCCATCGCCGTTAAGGTCGGCAAAGTCTTGGATGGCCAGCAACTGCAAGCCTTGGTAAGACGGCTCAACCCTGACAATATCCCGGGACGTTTGAGTTTGATCCATCGGCTGGGCGCCGATCAGGTGAAAAAAGAATTACCCAAACTGATTAAGGTCGTGCGTGAAACTGATATTGACGTCTTGTGGATTTGCGATCCCATGCACGGCAATACAGAAAGCACCAACTCGGGAATCAAGACTCGCCGCTTCGACAATGTCGTTGCCGAATTGGAGTCAGCCTTCAAAATCCACGCGGCGGAAGGAAACCGACTGGGCGGCGTGCATCTAGAACTAACGGGCGAACATGTCACCGAGTGTATCGGCGGCCCGCGGGGACTCACCGAAGCTGACCTAACGCGCGACTATCGCAGTCAGGTGGATCCTCGCCTGAACTACGACCAGGCCATGGACATTGCCATGCGCATCGCCGCTCACGGCGGCGGCCTCGCAGCGAGCTGAAACCATGGCCCGGTTTTCCACCAGCTGCCGGCGCTGTGACAGGCTGGCCGCTTTCCTCGAGCAACAGCGCGCGGACTACCCGAACTATTATGCGAAACCCGTACCATCTTTCGGTGATCCAAGAGCGCGTCTACTAATCGTCGGGTTGGCACCGGGCATGCACGGTGCGAATGCCACGGGCAGGCCCTTTACGGGTGACCATGCCGGCATTCTGTTGTATGAAACGCTGCATCGCTTCGGTTTCGGCTCGGCACCCGCAAGTACGAGCAATAATGATGGTTTACGGTTACGGGATTGCCGCATCACGAATGCCGTGCGCTGTTTGCCGCCGGGTAACAAACCTTCGACTGACGAAGTCAATCGCTGCAATGACTACTTGACTGCGGAGCTTACTAGCAAGTCGGCGCCTCTACTGATTCTGGCCTTGGGCACCGTGGCGCATCGTGCCGTCCTGCGAGCATGCCAATTGAAGCTTTCCGCCTTTTCCTTTGCGCATGGCGCCCAGCATCAAATCGCCGACAATCTCAGCCTAACGGATTCCTATCACTGTAGCCGCTACAACACGCAGACCCGGCGGCTAACCACGGAAATGTTCCACAAAGTCTTCGCCCAATTACGCGCGCAGCTGGACCGGTTGCCAGAAACGGCGTCGCGGGATTGAATAGGTCAACGCAAGGCAACAGCTTCGCCGGTGCAAATCTCAGCACGAACCTGTGGTCGCAGGTAGACGCCTAAACTGCTTATATAATCTTTCGCGACATACCTATCTGGCTGCGCTATTCAGTGATTCATCGCACCGATAAGCCGAAGTAAGGGTCAAAGTATTTACCACCCGTAATCAAAATCCATGACCAAGACTTTTGACGCCGAAGCTTTTCTCGCTTCGCTAACCCATCGACCTGGTGTGTACCGGATGCTGGATGATCGCGACCGGGTACTTTACATCGGCAAGGCACGAAACCTAAAGCGACGCGTGGCCAGCTATTTTGGCAACAAGGCTCATCATCCCAAGACGCAAGCTCTGATGAATCACAGCCAGCGCGTGGAGGTCACCGTCACGGGCACGGAGCAGGAAGCCCTGCTGCTGGAATACAACCTTATTAAGAAACACAAACCGCGCTTTAACGTTTTACTGCGTGACGATAAGAGTTATCCCTATATCCGGCTGACAACACAGCAAGACTTTCCGCGTTTTGAATTTCACCGCGGATCGCGGCGCGGAGCAGGTCAATACTTTGGCCCCTTTCCCAGTGCGGGTGCGGTCCGGCAAGTGCTCGGGCAGCTACAAAAACTATTTCAGGTGCGCCAATGCAAAGACTCATTTTTCGCGAACCGCAGCCGCGCCTGTTTACAACATCAAATTGCACGTTGCACCGCCCCCTGCGTTGGACTAGTCAGTGCCAGTGACTATCAGGCTGATGTAAAGAACGCGACGCTCTTCCTCGAAGGCCGCAACGAACCCGTACTAGAAAACCTCGTTGAACGCATGGAAAAGGCCGCCAAGGAACTGGACTACGAGTCGGCGGCCAGCTTGCGTGATCAGATTGGCCGCATTCGAGAAATTCAAGCCAGCCAGGTCATGGCCGGCGCGCACACGCGAAACGCCGATGTGCTAGCGCTGCAGAGTGAGCCGGGCATGCACTGTGTGGCGTTGGTAATCATTCGCGGCGGCCGCGTTTTGGGCAGTCGCAACTTTTTTCCGCAGAGCGCTGGCAAGCCAGAGGCGGGTGAAGTTTTATCTGCCTTCATTGTGCAGCACTATTTTGCCCAGCCAGCGCCCCGCGAGATTGTAACGACTACCTCGCCAGATGACCGCGATCTGCTGGAAGAAGCTTTGTCCATACAGGCCTCATATAAGGTTAGCATTCGCACTCAGGTACGCGGCGAGCGGCGACGCTGGCTGGAAATGGCCCAAACCAATGCCCAGCAGGGTTTGGCCCTGCGGCGAGCAAGCAATGCGGGATTGCGCGCCCAAGCAGAGGCCCTGGCCGACGGTCTGTCCTTAAACGAAGTACCCGACCGCATCGAGTGTTTCGACATTAGTCACACCAGCGGGCGCGAGACTCTGGCGGCCTGCGTGGTTTGGGGACCTCAAGGTGCGCTGAAATCAGCCTATAGACGCTACAACATTCGTGATGCGGCGGAAGGTGACGACTACGCGGCCATCGCGGAAGCGGTGCGGCGGCGCTATACGCGCGTGCAAAGCGGGGAGGGGCCCGTGCCGGATCTGATTCTAATCGATGGGGGCAAAGGCCAGTTGAAGGCCGCCATGGATGCCTTGGAAGAACTGCAATTTAGCGAAGTAGACTTGGTCGCCGTGGCCAAAGGCGCGAGCCGGCGTCCGGGGCAGGAGCGCTTATTTCGGCCGGGCCAGCCCCAAGCCACCCTACTGCCGGCGGATTCCCCCGCACTGCATTTAATTCAACAGATCCGCGACGAAGCGCATCGCTTTGCCATCACCGGCCATCGGCAACGCCGAGACAAACAGCAACGCCGCTCGACCCTTGAAGAGATCAGTGGACTCGGCCCGCAACGGCGACGGGCACTGCTAAGACAATTCGGCGGACTGCAAGGCGTGCGACGCGCGGGTGTCGCGGACTTGGCGGGTGTCCGGGGCATTAGCAAAGCCCTGGCTGAGCGGATCTTCGAGCATTTTCACGGCGGTGCCGCGGAGTAGGGACCCAGGCAGGCTACAATAGCCCGCGCCATCGATCCGCATAGGACCAGGTTCGCCGAATGTCGCCGCCTAACAATATTGCCATTCTGCTGACCTGGTTTCGCATTGCCGCGATTCCGCTGGTGGTCTTGGTGTTCTATCTGCCGGTGCTGTACCAGCCCGCGCCGTGGATAAGACCAGCCGCCGCCATCATTTTTACCCTGGCCGCCATTACCGACTGGCTCGATGGCTATCTCGCGCGCCGTCTGAATCAAACCTCTCAATTCGGCGCGTTTTTGGATCCCGTGGCCGACAAACTCATGGTGACCACGGCCCTGGTTATCCTCGTGCAGGCCGACCCTCAAGCCCACATGGCCATCACGGCCGCCGTCATCATCGGCCGTGAACTGACCATTTCAGCTTTGCGCGAGTGGATGGCCGAGCTCGGTCGCCGGCATCATGTGGCCGTATCCGGCTCGGGGAAACTCAAGACCATCATGCAAATGGTGGGCTTGTGCGCCATGCTGTGGCAGCACCCGGTCTGGGGCATCCCGGTTTATGACATCGGCAAGGGCCTGCTGCTGGTAGCAGCCGCTCTGACGCTCTGGTCCATGGTCATTTATATCCGCGCCGCCTGGCCGCACATTCGCGACAGCGACGAGGTTTCTTGACAGACGCCAAGACGGGGCTAACATAGCCTTCCCTCGAAGCGGGAATAGCTCAGTTGGTAGAGCGCAACCTTGCCAAGGTTGAGGTCGCCAGTTCGAACCTGGTTTCCCGCTCCAAGAATATCGGCCCGTGACGGGCAATCGGCGCCATTCGATTGCCCGTCATTGGTTTTGAAGGCGGATCGCCGGGCACCCAAGGCCGATTTTCCCTCGGCGATATGCTAAATTCGCCCCCCGCAATCCACCGTGGCTAGGTGGCAGAGTGGTTATGCAGCGGCCTGCAAAGCCGTCTACGCCGGTTCGATTCCGACCCTAGCCTCCAGCTTCTTAAATAAACTTCCTAAGGGCCGCGCTGCCAAACCGTTTTCCCTTCGGCCTCGGGCTTGCCGAAAGGAAAGGCACGACCGACATCCGACAGAAGAATATCCGCGACTGATATCAGCATCAGCTCGCGGCCGGCATCTTGCTCAGCTTCGATATAGTCATAAAAGCCTTGGAAGTTTTTCGCGGTAAATAAGCGGTAGCGACGACGATTGCTGGGCGCCGTGGAAATGACCAGCAAATTACGATGCTGGATAAAGGGTTTAACGGCCGCCTGCGTGAGATCGCGCCGGCTAGGTTCGATGAAGCCAACATAAATGCCGAAAGCACGCAGAGATGCGAGTTCTTCCGCGGTCCAGGGTTGTCCAGGCCGCAGCCCTTGAACGTTCTCCATAAAGTCCGTTCCGAGTTGCTGGCCTTTGGCAGTCCAATCGATCTTTAGATCCTGATAGTTCCATGCAATATCGGCAATCCAGCCCTCTTGCTTCAGCAACTTGCACAGTTCCACCTGGAATTGAACGACATTCATAGCTGGCTGACCTTCGCGAGAATGGGGCGAGTTTAGGACCGCTGGATAATGTGTATGACATAGACACCGAGAACAAAGTTTCGGGCGTTCGCTTTGCCGTAACTCATACCCGCTTGAGCGCAGCCACATGGCAGTGTCCCCTTGGACGGCAATTCTCTACAATACCCCCGTGCCCGGGTGGCGAAATTGGTAGACGCAAGGGACTTAAATCGTTGAGCACCCGGCCAGAAACGGCCGGAGTGAATGGAGTCAAATTCGGGGAAACCTCAGCGCTTCTGGCGGTGGCAATCCCGAGCTAAGCAAGGGCCTTAGGCCTGGAAAGTGTAGAGACTTGACGGCTCCCGCCTAAGTCCCGTTAAGGGATAGGGTGAAGAGAAAGTCCAGACCCCAAATACTGAAATGTAGCGGCGAAAGCCGTGGCGGGTAAGAAAATCCCTCGGAGGCAACTCTGTGCCGGTTCGAGTCCGGCCCCGGGCACCATTGACTGCGCTGACACTTGGTCCACGCGGGACTCGGTGGACCCCAGGCCTGGCGCTGCGCTTGAGGTAAAGCCAATGCGAAAAATTGGGTCCTAGCGCATGCCAAGCCTCACGGTCTTGCCGCAAATCAAGCGACTTATTCAGCCGCTTTTCCATCAACCAGACGTTGCGCAACAGCGACAATTGAAGGCGTATCAAACAAATCTTCGATTTCCAGTTGACCTGGATATAAATCGTCGATGCGCTCATGGATTTCCACCAATGCAACGGAATTAACACCAAGATCAAACAAATCATCGTTGACGCGAATTTTTTGTTCGGTAACGACATCCGCACAAATGTCCAATAGCTGCTGTTCAATAGCGCTGGCCGGCGATTGACCATCATCAGCCGCAACGGTTTGCAAGGTTTCAACTTGCGCCAAGACATCGTCGAACTCGCCTTGCTCTAAGGCCAAAGCCAACTTTCTACGCTGCAGCTTGCCGCTGGTGGTTTTCGGGAGACTGCGTACTGGCACGCAGCGCTTAACTTCCACCCCCGTTTGCTCGCTAATACAGCGGCGCAGCCCGCGCGCCAACTCAACAAAATCTTGCAAATCGCCGCGGTGTAGTAGGAAAGCTGTGACCTCGTCCTGATCTTCGTGACTTTCTCTGTTGCGCACTGCCGCGATGGCAATCTTGCCTAACTCCACGGCACCCTCTCGTTCGGCAACCGCCTCTAAATCATGGGGATAGAAGTTCTCCCCGTTAACAAAGAGAATCTCCTTGGCGCGTCCACAAACATACAAGTCATACGCGCGGGTAAAGCCCAAATCCCCGGTATCCAACCACCCGTCTTCCGTAAATGTTTGGGGCAAGGAACCATCCGGGTCGTAGTATCCTGCCGTGACATTGCCACCGCGGATTTGTATGTGGCCGACCTGGTTGTCGCCCAGCGCTTGATCCTCGGCACCGGCAATGCGCATGTCGCAACGGGCCAGGGGGTGACCGCAGCCTACCAGCTCGATGGCATTGGTATCGCTAGCCGGCAAGTCCTTGGGCGATTGCGTGACGCTTAAACTGCGTCGATCCACACAGACAGTGGGAAATTCCCGGCCGGGGGCCGGAATCGTCACGGCCAAACTCGCCTCGGCCAAGCCATAAACCGGATACATGCTGGTAGACCGCAAACCAAATCCCGCCATCTTGCTCAGGAATTCTCGGCACAGGGCAGGGGAGATGGGTTCGGCACCGTTGTAAAGCAGGCGGACACGCTGCAAGGAAATATCATTTAGTCCCTTGCTCGCATAGACCTTCAAGAAATGTTTGTAGCCGAAATTGGGCGAGCTTAGGATGGTGGCATTCAGCCGGTCGGCTTCTATCAGCCATAACAGTGGCCGGCGACTGAACAAGCGCGTTTCCATGATGCCCTGGCTGACACCCGCGGCAAACATGGACAAGTGCAGGCCAATCAAACCCATGTCATGGGTTAACGGCATCCAAGTCACAACGACATCGCTAGCATCAAGCTGCGAACGTTCGATGATGTCGCCGATGTTGGTCAGCAAATTTTCATGAGTCAGCATTACGCCCTTCGGCTCGCTGGTGGAACCGGAGGAAAATTGAATAAGTGCTAGATCGCTAGGCTGAACCGGGTGAATGCGCCCGGGTGTTGCAATGCTGTCGATTTTCTCAACACAAAAACTCCGTTGAACTAGGCGATGAAACAGAGGCTGCTGCCCCTGCTCCTGGGCGAACTGGCCCAAGCGATCTAGCAAGACCTCATCGGCGTACAACCAAGGACGCTTCAGGCGGGAAAAGATCCGCAGCAGCTTATGCCGATGATCATCACTAATGCCCACGGCCACCGGAACGGGCACAAAGCCCCCCAATTGGCAGGCCCAAAACCCATCCACGAATTGTTCCGTCGACGGCGTAAAAATGATGACTTCGTCGCCCGGTTGCATGCCGGCGGCTTGCAGATGATGCAAAACACCCAGAGCAGTGCGGTAGAGCTGAGCAAAGTCTGTCCGGCGCCGGTCATTTTGACCATCGATGTACTCAATAAAGCCATCCGCCTCACGCTGGCGCGTTAGAATATCGGGCAAACAAAGCCAGTCATTCGCCACGGTCCGCGAACTCGCGGCGGCTGAGGAACTGGACATGGGCGACGCACTCCGGACGACAAACAGAAGGAAATCAGGAGCGCTAGTATGCCAGATGCCTTTACGCGCCCGGCGCCATTGCGTTGCTCGTCAACGGTCAAGCCCCTAGACTGCCGTGCCCAAAAAAATACAAACGAAATACTTTGACTCAAGACGAACAGCAATCCAGCGAACCTGCGGCATCTGCCTACGCGCCAGGCCGGCGTGCCGCCGCATCCCGCAAACTGGCTCCGCCAGCCTCCTCGAAGCGGCGCATGTCGCGTGGCCGGAAGATCTGGTACGCACTGATCATTGCCTGCGCGCGCGGCCTGCTGCGACTTTCCTGGCAAACGCTGCGCGTCACGGACGTAATTGGCGAAGAGCACTTGGATAGGCTGCGCGAGACAAACCGGGCGGGCATCGTGGCCTATTGGCATCAGATGCATATCGTCGTGAGCAACTATTTGCTGCGGCGGGTGAGGCAAGGTGATCGAATCGGATTCTTGATCAGCCCGTCGGTGACCGGGGAAGTCCCCACGGCCATCGCGCGGCGTTGGGGCGCCAAGGTAGTGCGCGGCAGTTCGAGCCGCACAGGCGCACAGGCGCTGCGCGATTTACATCAAGCTCTGAAGCGCGACCGCCTGCTCGTCGCCATCAATCCGGACGGTCCGAAAGGACCGCTACACGAATTCAAGAGCGGCGCTATCTTGCTGTCGAGGATGACGGGCGCGGCGATCCTGCCCATGGCCTACGCGGCCTCACGGTGCAGTTATTGGAAGAGCTGGGATAAGTTCATGGTGCCGTGGTTCTTTAGCCGCGTGGTGATTGCTGTTGGCGAACCCGTACAAATTCCCAAAGGCGGCGGCGTGGATGAACTCAAGCATTGGCAAGCGCGCATGGAGGAGGCCATGACGGCAACCCAAGCCGCGGCGCAGGCAGCTTTAGACACATGAGCGAGCAAGCGGGCACTGAGCCATCCGGGCAAAAATCTTACGGTTTGAAACGGCGCCTCGCCATGACCGCGGTGCGTTGGCGGCTCATCGATTCAAAATACCGCCGCAATAAGTTTCGCTATTTCGCGCAGTCCTTGGGCATGACGCTGACCATTCTGACGGTCTTGCTATTGCTGGATTCTGTTCAGCAAACCGTCCTTATTGCCTCTCTGGGTGCCAGCGCTTTTATTGCCTTCGCCGTACCGCGCAGCTACGCATCAAGACCCCGGGCGCTGCTGGGTGGTTATCTTGTAGGCACGATCCTAGGTTGCAGTTATTCCTTGCTCGCCGCTTGGCTTGCCAACTGGCTGTCCGTGGACCTGCACACGCTACAAATCGTGGGCGGGGCCCTGGCCACCGGTTGTAGTTTTTTTATCATGGTCCTGACGGACACTGAACATCCACCGGCCGCGGCACTTTCTCTGGGCTATGTACTCAATCCCTGGGACATTGGGACGGTGCTGGTGGTGCTATTCGGCATTTTGGCCTTGTCCACCGTCAAGGAAATCGCGCGGCCAAGGATGATGGACCTATTGTGAGCAGCTGTCGGCGGCCCGGATGAATCGCCTACAATACGCGGCCCTTATTCCCCGGAGCCGCTTGCATGCGCAGAATTGAAATCAGCCAATTCGGGCTGGACCACATCGAGCTCGTCGAAGCGGCGCAACCCGAACCCCGCGACGGTGAAGTCGTGGTGCGTATTCATGCTGCCAGCCTAAATTTCCGGGATTTCCTGATTGCCCAGGGCTTCTACAACGCCGACTTGCCGCTGCCCCTGGTGCCGCTATCCGATGGCGCCGGGGAAATAGTTGCCGTTGGCGACACGGTGGACAGCGTCGGCATTGGTGACCGCGTGTCATCGGTCTTCTGGCAGACCTGGGCCGACGGCCCGGCGGCACTGAGCAAAATTAGCGCCTCAACAGGCTGCGAAGCGCCAGGTGTGGCCAGTGAGTATGCGGTGTTACCCGAAGCGGCCGTGGTGAAGTTGCCGCAGAACATGAGTTATGAAACAGCGGCTTGCCTGCCCTGTGCCGCCGTGACGGCCTGGAACTCACTCAAGGAACTGTGTGGCACTCAAGCCGGCCACACGGTTTTATTGTTGGGTACCGGCGGTGTTTCCCTATTTGCCCTGCAATTTGCCAAGGCCTTGGGCGCCAACGTCATCATCACATCCAGTAGTGACGAAAAATTAGCCAAGGCAAAAGCCTTGGGCGCGGACCACGGCATTAACTATCGAGCCAACCCCGAGTGGGGAAAGGCCGCCTTTGGTCTTGCCGGACTCGGCGTTAATTCGGTTATTGAAACGGGCGGGGCGGGGACTCTCAGCCAGTCCATTGAAGCCCTGGGCTGGGATGGCCACATCGCCTATCTAGGCCAGCTCGCCGGCATGAGCGCCGAGCTAAACCTCATGGGCTTGGTCGCCAAGAGCGCACACTTGCATGGCGTGTTGGTGGGCAGCCGGGCCCAGCATTTGCAAATGTTGGATTTCATCGAGGCGCAGAATCTCTCCCCGGTGGTTCACGCACGCTATGGACTCGACGAAGTCGGCAAGGCCTTGGCCTCTATGCCGGACGGTGAACACTTTGGCAAGTTGCTGATCAACCTAGCCTAGGCCGTGCCTGTCACGGAACACGCCGGAAAAAATAGGCAAGCTTAGAAAATCCTGTTGCGGCCTGCGCCAGCCAGGTGAAGCCGCTGCTAACACATGACCAAGCTAGTAGTCCCGCCTAGTCTGGTAGGAAAACCCGATTCAGCAGTTAGAACGTCGTTATGGCAGGCGCTCGGCGCCGACCCCGACTGATTCGCGAATGGCATCCTGACGCAGCAGCGGACGCGCGGAGACGGTGTCAAGCACTTCGTCCCGTACAGTGGCGGACCGCGACTTTCTGCGCAGCGGTGGACAAACATATTTCAGGCGGCAACTGCCAATGGTGATCACGTCCCCATGGCGTAACACTTGCTCGTCGATTTGGATCGAATTCACAAAAGTGCCATTGGTGCTGTTTAAATCGACGATATAGCGCTCGCCTGAACGGTTGACCAACAATGCATGGTGGCGACTAACGTAACGGCTGTTCAATTTCACATCATTTTGCGCATGCCGGCCGATGAGTAACTGCGAATTCTCTAAACTACAACGCTGCGTCATGCGGCCGTCGGTTGTCACGAGCAAGAAAGGTTCCGTCGTCGGGTCGGCCTGCGGCTGGTCGTCCTGTTCCCTAAGAGCCGGGGAATCCAGCGCGTGACGATCTTGTGTCATGGATGCAATGGTCAGCATGGCTTCGGAATCCAGCACCCGATTCAAGGCCGGCAGACCCACCAACAAGAAGGTCATGGAAGCTTCCTGAACGTGTGCTTCGGCCAGCTTTTGAATAGTTGCAAAGACTCGTGGGCCCCAGGCTTCCGCTTGCTCCAAGACGAAGAGACTACGCCGACCCTGGCTGTGCTCATGCCGAAGAAAAACCTGCATCAGCTTGAGCAACTCGTGCTCGGAAGACTCAAAGGGTTCGAAGCCAAGCTGCTGCAAACTGACTTCCATGAACTCATGCGGGTCATACAACGGCTCCTCCACATGCACGAGGTTGGCGCAATCCTGGGACGCTAGGAACCGCCGCAATAGCTCGGCTTTCCCGCTGCCCGGCGAACCGGTGAGCACTGCGAAGAGTTGCTTGGTAGCGAGGGACTGTCGCAAATAATCCATAGCCCCTAGAATTCCATCGGAATTTGAGGACACGGGATCGACGGCCACGAATGGCCGGGCAAGCTGAGCTTGACTCATGGTATTGGTCTCGACAATTGCTGCTTTTGTCTTATGCTTTTAGAACAGCTAGTTGAGTTTTTCTTCTAATGAGTTTTCTTATTGTTTGATCAGTTTATGGAAGCCGAAAGCTTATGTAAAGGCGTAGAAAAGCAAGCGGGCCTTCTATTTAATGCCAAATCTTATAAACTAATCTTTAGCTAATGATATTTATTAATTTTTCTAATATTTGGCCACGCGAGTGATCAGCGCATCGGGACTGACCCTCTGGCGAGGCTTTCGTTGCCTGTTCGAGCAATTGTCTTTCGAGCTCGCTACCGGTGAGGCATTGCTGATTCGAGGGCCGAACGGCTCGGGCAAAACGACCTTGTTGAGAGTTCTGTGTGGCTTAACGCGGCCCGAAGCAGGGCAGGTGCACTGGGCGGGCGAGCCCATCCAGGCACAGCGTGAAACGTTCACGCGGGCTCTGGCTTATCTGGGCCATCGCACCGGGCTAAAAGCAGACTTGTCACCCGAGCAGAATCTTCAGTTCGCCGCGCGCTTGCGCGGCCAGCGTGCAAATCTGGACGGAGCATTGGCTGCCGTGGGGCTGGCCGAACAGGCTGATTTACCCGTGCGTCACTTATCGGCAGGACAACAACGACGAACGGCTTTGGCGCGTTTACTGCAGTCGAACGCGAAGCTGTGGATCATGGATGAGCCGCTGGCCAACCTGGATGCCGCCGGCCGTGACTTTGTCGTGTCATCCTTGAACAATCATCTCGCGGCCGGTGGTTTAGCCGTCCTGGCAGTGCATGAACCCCTAGAACTCGCCCGACCCTGTCAATCTTTAACGCTGGGCGGTAATCCTTGAAAATCCTAGGCGCCATGCTGGCGGTGATCCGCCGCGATCTGGCTCTGTCTTATGCACGTTGGGGTGATGTGGTCAGTCCCTTGATGTTCTTCGCCATCGTCGTGGCGCTATTTCCCTTGGCCTTGTCACCGGCACCGGAGCGGCTGCGCGAACTCGCCCCGGGAGTCCTGTGGATCGCCGCGCTGCTGTCCTTGCTGCTCTCTCTGAACGCCTTGTTTCGGCAAGATCTCGAAGACGGCAGCATGGAGCAGTTGGTGGTCAACCCCCAGCCCTTGGCCGCCATGATGCTCGCCAAGGCCCTGGCCCACTGGCTCGCCGGCGGCTTGCCGGTGGTCATACTGGCACCGTTGCTGGCTGTATCCTACAGCCTACCGGCCGCCGGCATTCAGGCCTTGTGCGTTACCCTATTGATCGGTACTCCGACCCTCAGCTTGCTAGGCTCAATTGGTGCGGCCCTAACGGCGGGGGTGCGGCAAGCGGGCGGGCTACTCGCGCTATTGGTTCTGCCATTGTGTTTGCCGGTACTCATGTTCGGTGCACGCGCCACGGCCTTGGCCAGCGAGGGCGAGAGCATTGCGGGACCTCTCTATTTGCTGGCCGCGTTTTTAGTTTTATCCTTGAGTCTGGTGCCCATTGCCACGGCCGCAGCCATTCGCATTAGCTTAGATTGAGTCGACCATGTACTTACCGAATTGGCTGCACAAACTGAGCTCGCCACCGCATTTTTACCGGCTGGCCGGCCTCTTCATGCCTTGGGTGCTGTGGCCCGCTATCGCCTTGCTGCTCATCGGGTTTTACGGCGGGCTGGTCTTAGCACCGCCGGATTACCAACAGGGCGACGCCTTTCGGATCATCTACGTTCACGTTCCCAGCGCTTACTTGTCGACGCTCGTTTATGTTCTGATGGCAATCAGCGCGGCCATTGGCTTGATCTGGCGAATAAAGCTCGCGCACGCGGTGGCCGCTGCCGCCGCGCCCGTGGGTGCCTGGTTCACCTTCCTGGCGCTAGCGACGGGCGCATTGTGGGGCAAACCCATGTGGGGCGCTTACTGGGCCTGGGATCCGCGGCTGACCTCGGAACTAATCCTGCTGTTTTTGTATCTAGGCTTTATGAGCCTGCGTGCTGCTTTTGACAATCCGAGTCAAGGCGATCGAGCTGCCGCCTTATTGGCCTTGGTTGGAGTCATCAATGTGCCCATAATTCACTATTCGGTTATTTGGTGGAGCAGCCTGCACCAAGGTCCCACTATTAAGAAACTGGACGCACCGTCGATCACCGGCGACATGGTGTGGCCTCTACTGATGCTGATCGTGGCTTACACCTTATTTTTTGCCGCCATTCTGCTTCGCCGGACACAAGCAGAGGTTTTGGAGCGCGAACGCAATGCGCGTTGGGTCGCCGATATTGTGAAGATGACGGGAGGCAGCGGAACATGACGGAATTTTTCGCCATGGGTGGCTACGCGCCTTACGTGTGGAGTTGCTTTGGGCTCACGGTGGTGGTGCTATTTATCAATCTTTGGGCCGCGAAGCGAAGGCTGGCTGCGGTAAAAACAGAATTAGCCAAGCGGCATCGGTATGCCGCCCAGCGGAGACAGCAAACATGAAACCCCGACAGCAACGCATGTTAACCGTTGCCTTGATCGTCATCGGCGTCGGTCTCGCGGTCGGTTTGGCCTTGCAGGCTTTCCAGGAAAATCTGCTGTTCTTTTATAGCCCGACCCAGGTCCTAGCCGGCGAAGCCCCCGACGGCCGCAAGTTCCGGCTGGGCGGTCTAGTTATGGACGGCAGTCTGCAACGCGAACCCGGTGAACTGAAAGTCCAGTTCCTGGTCACCGACAATGCGAATACGCTACCGGTGTCTTATTCCGGTGTGCTGCCAGACTTGTTCCGGGAAGGCCAGGGCGTAATTGCCCACGGCGTATTGCAAGGCGACGGCAGTTTTTTGGCCGAAGAAGTCCTAGCGAAGCACGATGAAAATTACATGCCCCCGGAAGTGGCTGAAACCCTGGCCGAGCAGGGCCATCCCAGTGGCCCTGCCCCGGCTACGCCTTAGGGTATCCCAAGGTGTTACCTGAACTGGGTCAACTATGCCTTGCCCTGGCGCTTTGCCTCGCCCTGGCGCAAGCTGTTTTTCCGCTCCTGGGCGCTCAACTCGATAAGCCCGCGTGGACACAGGTGGCGCTTCCGGCGGCCAGTGGGCAATTTGTTTTCGTGGCCAGCGCCTTTGTTTGCCTGAGTTGGTCTTTTCTCAGCAACGATTTCTCCGTTTTGTATGTCGCCAGCAATTCGAACACACAGTTACCCACGTTATATAAGTTTGCGGCGGTATGGGGTGGGCACGAAGGCTCACTGCTGCTCTGGGTATTTATTCTCGCGGCTTGGACCTTGGCGGTCACCCTAAGCAGCGGTCGGCTACCGCCGTTGTTCGCGGCGCGCGTGCTGGGCGTTCTCGGCTTGATCAGCGCAGGCTTCCTCTTGTTCGTTCTCCTAACTTCAAATCCATTCCTGCGCCTTGAGCAAATCCCCATCGACGGGAACGATCTGAATCCGCTGTTGCAAGATCCGGCCATGGCCTTGCATCCGCCCATTTTGTATATCGGCTACGTGGGTTTTTCCGTGGCCTTCGCCTATGCCGTGGCCGCCATGCTCGCTGGACAAATCGACCAGCAATGGGCCCGGTGGGCCCGGCCCTGGACCACGGGCGCCTGGGTGTTTCTCACCCTGGGCATCGCCCTGGGCAGCTGGTGGGCCTACTACGAGTTAGGTTGGGGCGGTTGGTGGTTTTGGGACCCGGTGGAGAATGCGTCATTCATGCCCTGGCTGGTGGGCACGGCACTGATTCATTCCCTGGCGGTGTCAGAGAAGCGCGGCCTTTTCAAGGGCACGACCCTGCTGTTGGCCATCGCGGCATTTTCCCTGAGCTTGCTCGGCACCTTCCTGGTGCGCTCGGGCATTCTGGTTTCGGTACACGCTTTCGCCAGCGACCCATCGCGCGGTTTATTTATATTGATCTATCTGAGCATCGTCATTGGCGGTGCCCTAAGCTTATACGCTTGGCGGGCACCGAGTTTAGATCGGGCCGTGGGTTTCGCGCCTTTGTCGCGTGAAACCTTTTTGCTCATCAACAATATTCTGCTGAGCATTGCCGCCGGTCTAATCTTGCTGGGCACGTTGTATCCTCTCGTGTTGGATGGTTTCAACCTGGGCAAGATTTCCGTCGGCCCCCCTTATTTTGAAACGGCCTTTCTCATTCCTATGCTGCCCCTGATTGCCGCCATCGGCGTGGGCATGCATACGACTTGGCGTTCGGCGGATGGCCACCGGCTGGCGCGGCGCTTACGGCTACCGGCAGCCTTGGCAGTGCTAATTGGCTTCGCCGTCCCGTGGTTGGTATTCGGCAGTCAATCTTTGCTGACGGCTATCGGCGTTTGCGTCGGTGTCTGGGTCGTCGCGGCTTCCTTGGTAGATCCCATCTCACGTTTCCTAGGGAAGGGTCCTCGACTTACCGCGGCCATGCTCGGGATGCAAATCGCGCATCTGGGGCTTGGCTTAACGGTCCTCGGCATAACGGTCACCTCTTCCTATGGCCTGGAGGTAGACCGGCGCGTCGCGCTGGGAGAAACCATCGAGTTGGCGGGCTACGAATTGAGTTTTACCGAGATTCGTAACGTCGAAGGTGTTAACTATCTGGCCAAACGCGCCACGATGGAATTGCGCAGAGCCGGTGAGCTAATCACAGTGCTGTACCCGGAAAAGCGCAGTTACCGGGTCCAAAAATCAGCGATGACGGAAGCCGCCATTGATGATGACTGGGCGCGCGATATCTTCGTGGCCCTGGGTGAAGACCTGGGTCTTGATGCCTGGAGTGTTCGCCTGCAGTACAAACCCATGATTCGCTTTATTTGGTTTGGCTGTTTGGTCATGGCCTTGGGCGGGCTGGTCGCCATCTCCGATCGCCGTTATCGAACTGCGCGGCGCCGGCAGGATAGTGCATCTGAGACACATGCATCGCAGGCCAAGCCGGTCAACTCATAGTGTCCCGTTTTCTAATCCCCCTGTTCGTATTTGCACTGATGGTGTTGGTGTTTTGGGTCGGTTTAGGACGTGATCCCTCCGTTGTCCCGTCACCGCTAATCGGCAAACCAGCACCCAGCTTCGAACTCCCGCGTTTGGATGACCCCGGGCAATCCTTCAGCAACGCTGACTTCGCTGGAAAAATTGCCTTGATCAACGTTTGGGGAACTTGGTGCGTGGGTTGCCGCCAGGAACACGATACTTTGCTCGCCATCGCGGCCAGCGGCGAGGTGCCCATTTACGGCCTCAACTGGAAAGATGATTCGACGGCGGCGCGACAATGGCTTAAGCAACTGGGAAATCCTTACGCACTAACCGGCGTTGACGCGGATGGCCGGGTGGCCATCGACTGGGGCGTTTACGGTGCGCCAGAAACATTCTTACTAGATGCCAACGGCATCGTTGTCTACAAACATATCGCCCCGCTGAATTTGGAAACCTGGGAACACGAGTTTTTGCCCCGGATTCGCGCACTAAGAGACGATGCCCCATGAGGCCGATATACGCGATCCTAGTCTTCCTGGCCATGCCCCTCGCCTTGGCCATTGACCCTGATACACCGATTGCCGATCCGGAAAAACGCGCCTTGTATAAACAACTCACCGACGAAGTCCGTTGCTTGGTTTGCCAAAACCAAACCATCGCAGATTCCACGGCACCGCTGGCCGCGGACCTGCGGCGTGAAATTCGTGGCATGGTGGAGGCCGGTCAGTCGGAAGCTGAAATCAAAACCTTCTTAACGGACCGATACGGAGAGTTCGTGTTGTACAAGCCTCGCTATGGCGGACCAACCGCTTTACTGTGGCTGGCTCCAGGCCTACTAGTCCTACTTGCTGCGATTTGGCTGTGGCGAATCATTGCACGCCGAGCCACGCTACCGGTCAGTAGCGACGCAGAAGACGCCCTAGAACCGTGACGATTTTTATAGCCCTGGGAATCTTGTGCAGCTTTGCAGCGGTGGCCTTGGTGGCATTGCCGCTGCTGCGACACCAGGAAAAACCCGCGCCGGTAGCCGCCCTGGGTGCGGCATTGCTGGTCCCTACCGCCACCGCCCTAATCTACCTAGTATCCAGTAACTATGACTGGCGTGATCCGCCGCGCGCGGCATCGGCGCAAGCCCAGACGACTAATCCGCAACTGGAAGCGGCCATCGGCGAGTTAGAAAAGCGCGTCAGGTCAAATCCCCAAGATGCAGATGCTTGGATGATGCTCGGCTCGAGCTTCATGCAAAGCCAACAAAGTACGGCGGCTGAACGCGCCTATCGTGAAGCTCTGGAACTGAGCGACGGACAAAACCAAATGGCGAAACTCGGCATCGCCGAGGCACAGATTCTAGCGGACCGATCACGTATGCGTGGTAGCGCTGGAGATCTGGTAGAGGAGGTTTTGGCGGTAGAACCGAACAATACCAAGGCGCTATTTTACGGCGGCTTGGTGGCTGGCGCGCGCGACAATTTACCTTTGCTGCAAACACGCTGGCAACAACTGCTGGCTGCTAGCCCACCGGAACCGGTGCGGCGAATCGTTACACAAGAATTACAGGCCATGGGCCTCACAGTTGATAGTTCATCTGAAAGTTCCGCGGCTGACAAATCAATTGAAGTCAATGTAAGACTGGCGGATGAATTACAAACAAAGGTAGGGCAGGGCGCCGCCTTGTTCTTGTTTGCCCGCGACGGTGCAGCCGCGGCCGGACCACCAGTAGCCGCTTTGCGAACTGGCGTAGCCGCCTTACCTGCCACTCTGCAGCTGAGTGACAACAATGTAATGATTCCCGGCCGCTCCCTCGCCGATTTAGAAGAAATTCGCTTGGTCGCACGAATATCCCAGGACGGGGAGGCGCTGGCGCAAGCCGGTGATCTAGTTGGAGAGGCAAACTGGACTTGGGACGGCGGACCGGTAGAAATCTTGATCGATCAAGTCGTTAAGAATTGAGCGAAGCTGCGGGCATACGATGTCCTCAACGCGCCTGGCACGAAAAACCCGACACCATATTTGCCACCTCCACCTTATGCTGAAGGGGAGTGCGGTGGAACGGCCCACAAAGGTTCAAGCTTTAAGGTCATAGTTGCGGAGTGAGCAATTGCGGCGCGTTCTGCACGGAAATCGACACAAAGCAAATCGGCTCATGACCAAAGAGTTATGATAGGGGTCGCCTCAGCAGATCGGTGCATGCGAGCCATTAACTGCGAGCCTGACGGACAATCATCAGCAAAACGAGACGCCCCGTGCCGAGAACCCCGAAAACAAGACGAGTCACCCTGCGCGGCCAAGATCTTATCCATGACCCACTACTCAACAAGGGCTCGGCCTTTTCCGCCGAGGAGCGGGAAGCCTTTGGCCTAGTCGGCTTGATTCCAGAACGCAGCATTAGCATCGATATGCAAGTGCAACGAATGTACCGGAATCTTCAAAACTACGTCGATCCCCTGAAAAAATTCGTCTATCTCGCATCTTTGCAAGATCGCAACGAGCATTTGTATTTCCGCTTGTTGAGTGATCACTTGGAAGAACTGCTACCCATCGTTTATACCCCCACGGTGGGCCTAGTCACGCGCAGCTTTAGTCATATTTTTCAGCGTGGGCGAGGGGCTTGGATTACGCCCAGCATGCGCGGCAAGATCGCAAAGGTGCTAAAGACGGCGGCTCGCGGCCGCGATATTCGGTTAATCGTGGCGACGGACAATGAATCCATTCTCGGCATCGGCGATCAGGGTGCGGGTGGCATGGCCATTGCCATTGGCAAACTCGCGCTGTACACCGCCGGTGCCGGCATTGATCCCGCTCAAGTTCTGCCGGTTAGTCTGGACGTTGGCACCGAAAACGCGAGCTTACTCTCAGACCCGCTATACCTGGGTTGGCAAGAACGCCGCTTGCGTGGGGAAGACTACAAAACTTTATTGGATGAATTCGTCAGCGCCGTGGCCGAGAATTTTCCCCGAGCGCTGGTGCAATGGGAAGACTTTCGCAAAGACAACGCACTGAATGTACTCGATCGCTATGCGGATCAGTTGCCGTCGTTCAATGACGACATTCAAGGCACCGGCGCCGTAGCCCTAGCGGGGATACTCAGTGCGGAAAGAATCCACGGCAGAAGCCTGAACTCGGAACGTATAGTAATCCTCGGCGCAGGTGCCGCTGGCCTGGGTATCAGCCGCCAAATCCGCGCTGGTTTGTGCGCCGAAGGCATGTCAGCGGAAACAGCTAGACATCGCATCGCGGTACTTGATAGCCGCGGCTTATTGGTAGACGATGGCAATATCCGCGATAGCTACAAGCGCGAACTCGCCTGGTCAGCCGCCGAAGCGCAGAATTTGGGCTTAGGTTCTAGCAATGACCGAAGCCTCGAGGCTGTGGTCAAGCAATTTCGGCCCAGCGTGTTGATCGGGACCTCGGGACAGCCAGGGGCTTTCCACGAACACATCATCCGCGCCATCAGTAATAGCGTTGATCGACCCGTCATCATGCCGCTATCCAATCCCACCGACCAATCCGAAGCAATACCCTCCGAAGTCTTAGAATGGTCGGCAGGGCAGGCCCTGATTGCCACCGGCAGCCCATTTCCCGAGATACTGCGAGGTGAGCGGCGAATAAAAATCGGGCAGGGCAACAACGCCTTCATATTTCCTGGCGTGGGTTTGGGCGTTTTACTAGCGGACGCACAACGAGTGACTGACCGTCTTTTCTACGCCGCGGCCAAAGCACTGGCCAGCACGCTCAGCGAACACGAAATCAACAGCGGTTTGCTGTATCCACCCATTTCCCGGCTAGCAGATGTCTCCGCCGCCGTCGCCAAGGCAGTGATGCGTGCGGCGGTGGAAGACGGTCTATGCCCCGCCTTAAGCGATACGGAAATCAACGCCAGGCTCGCTGCCGGCACCTGGCGTCCGGATTATCCAAGCTATATTGCTGAATAAAAAAACTAGTGCCCCTCGATGCGGAGTGCCTGGACAGACATACTCGCCCGAAGCCCCCGCTCCCTTGAAATCAGCCAGTGCTCTGCCAAGCGAAACGCCTTAAACAGTAGTCGGCGGATGATTTTCAGCGTCTCTTATTGATCGAAAACGCTTGCGGGACTGCGATGTTTTTTTCAACGGCTCGTAAACTACCGAGCGGCCGTCGCCATCCGAGATGGTAAAGGGTTGGAGAATATACTCATCTCGGCGTGCATTGTGCTTGCACATAGAGACGGGGCCTTTTGCCGTCATCACCATGAAAGAGCAAGCAGCAATTCGATCCGCTTGCAAGTGCTCTGCATCCATAAAGTTCTGCACAAAGAAAGTCAGCTTATGCACCCGGCCCTTGGACCGCCAAATTTCGACAGCCATAGTCTTGGCAAATTTTGCGACTACGGTCGCAATTCTCGGCCACCAACGAGGGCGGAGTAGGGCAGCGCATAACAGGCTTGCGGCAATGGTCACGGGCTTCGCGTGGCGATCCCAATTGATATGATCGAAATCGCCCAGGAAGTCCGAAAACAGCTGTTGATCGTCGGCCAGGGGAAAGACGCGTTCGTTAATGACTAGCGCCGGCAGATAGCTATGGCAATCTGTATGCCCAACCTGGACGACGCCCCAGGGTAATTCCTTCTGCGCGCCAACTTCGATTTGATTTTGCACCGTGACTGGATTTATCGAGATATCGCGAGCCCGCCACTCACCACGTCCTGTTTCTGCCTGTAGCTGAAAAGAAACCAATCCGACGACATCCGCATGTTTAGCGAAAAACCGCACAAGTCCGGGAAGTTCGGCGAAATTGCCCTGATGCACTGTGGTATTGAATATGACCATTAGCCCAAGCCCACGCGCACGCTCGATGTACTCGCGGCGTAGAGCATTCAATTCAGTCTCAGTTGCGAAACCTTGCCGCCGCTGAGTCGTGTCGACATGAAAGGCAACATCACACAGACCCACGTCCGCCAGGCGCGCCAGCAAGTCGCGGCTCGCGGCGATGCCGTTGGTAAACAGCGCCGGATAAAGCCCAATGCTGCGCGCATAACGAACAATCTCTATCAGTTCCGTATGCTTGCGCAAGCTAGGCTCGCCACCGGTAATCTGGACATGCGTGCCTGCACCAAAATGCGCAATGACGTCATCTAGGCGACGACGAACCTCGGCCATGGGGATATCGCGCACAGACTGTGAGTTCTCCGACAAGTAGCAAAGCGTGCAGTCGAGATTGCAGCGCTGAGTAATTTCCACCGCAACACAGCCAATGGTTTGTAATCGTCCAAGGACCTGGTTTGACGTAAAAAATTCACCCATACGCTGGCGCGTGCGGGCCATCAGCGGGGGTAATGGCTTACGGGGAACGCTAAAGAATTCCATATTCACGACCAGGCGTTGCTCTTGATATGACGTCAGATATACCCAAAGACAAGAACGGTCGTCTAACGTTCCACAGTGATCAGAATAATTGTTTACCCTGCTGGATCGCGCGATCCGGAAGCGCGGAACCCTTCGATTCCGAACAGCTGCAAGGAGCCAACAGACGCAGCTAATAGAAAGTGTACTCAGCACTCGCCGGCCTGCAGGCCGATCGGGTCGCCTGGATCGACGTGTACAGGATGTGCTGACTAAATCTACGCTGGAATCGGCAACCCGCCCCATGCACGCAGAACCTTGCCGGACATCGTCCCCTCGATCGCCTCAATGTAGAACTCTGCGCACTGCGCCGCCGTAACAAGTCCGCGTCCTTCTCTGCCGGTCTCGACGACAGGGGCGGGGCTAACGACGTTTATCCTAGTGCCTCGGGGGAGGAGTGGTGCTGTGTTTTGTACAAATGTGTCGACCGCCGCATTCAACGGCCCCGTCGCAATACTGGCCAGATTCGGATAGTGGCTGAGGAACCCACTTGTAAACGTAAACGAACCGCTGTCTCGAATACGGTCGAGACCAAGAGTCAACAGACGGGCCTGCCCCAGAAACTTCCGCTCGAAACCGCATCGATAGTCGTCATCGGTTAAGTCTTCGAACGGTCCGAACGTGCTGTCGCCACCGACCACAGCAACCAATGCATCGAAGGAACCGATCGTTTCGAACATTCCGTTCACTGAATCCTCGCTCGTGTAGTCGCACTGAATGTCGCCACTTGTCACACCGACTCGAACGACTTCGTGTGATGCCGATATCGCTTTGTCTATCTCGCGTCCGATTTTCCCGGACGCGCCAACAATAATGACCTTCACGATGTCCTTCCTCACTCAATCCAAGCCGATCTGGCGGTTCCAATCAGCGTTGTCCCAGAACAGGTACTCTTCGGCGATCCGACCATTCTCCCAGCGGGCAATCGTCGCGATCTTGAGGCTCACCGGCTTACCAGTCGGTTCCAAGACTTGGCCGTCCGGGGTGGTGATGGGTTTCACCCAGCGGCCCTGGGAAATGCTGATGCCGGCGGTCCACTCACCGTGGCCGAATCCGACTATGTGTTCCGCGACCTCGAAATCGAACACGTCGAACAAGAACTGCAGTTCTTCCTTATGCGGTGGAAACGGTGATGTTTGTGTCCCATCCGGATTATGTACCACGACGTCATCGGCATGGATTTCAGCGATGCGCTTCATGTCTCGATTGTTGAACGCTATGAGGTCAAGCTCATCGAAAGTCTCCAAATGACGAGCGGTTTGAGCCCGCTCAGCTGCATGTGCAGCCACTTGCGCTTCCAACTCTACGATGCGCGCCTTCAATTCTGTGACGTCGTCGGCGCCTAAAGCACTGGAGCCCGCCAGCACCGCAGCAAGTACAAGTACGATTTTTGTCTTCATTCGAGAACCTCCTTTAGACACGATGACGTTACGATATACTGACCCGAATAAATTGATAATATAGTTTTTAATGGATTTACTATCCCAAATATAAGGATTATCGTGGATATACTGAAGGGAATGACAATCTTCGCTGAAGTTGCGAACCAACAGGGGTTTGCTCCCGCGGCGCGCGCGCTGCAACTGTCAACTTCGGCGGTCAGTCGCTATGTCATTGAGCTCGAGGAATGGTTGGGCGTTCAGCTGCTACAGAGAACGACCCGAAAGCTGTCGCTGACTGAAGAAGGTGCGATGTATCTGGAGCGATGCAAGCATGTCATCACCGACGTGGACGACATCAAAAACGCGGCTCTTCACATGCAGACCGAACCTCAAGGCACTCTGAAGATTACCGCGCCGGTATTCATTGCGAAGGAATGCATGCAGGATATTTTACCCGGTTACCTGAACACCTACCCGAAGGTCAGGGTCGAATTGACCGCAGTCGACCGATATGTGGACCTGATAGAAGAAGGCTTTGATCTCGCCTTACGGGCTGGTGAGCTGTCCGATTCGACACTGGTCGCGCGGCGCTTGATGGACGTGAAGCTCGCGCTCGTTGCGAGCCCGGCATATCTTGCTGCAAATGGAAGGCCGGATACCGCTGCGGATCTTAAAGCCCACAATTGCCTCGTGGATACCGTCTCGGGCTACGGGAACCGTTGGCCGGTGGGTGATCGTGCGAACTCGAAGACAACGGTACGTGGAAACGTCCGGGCCAATAGTGGCGAGATTGTCCGCGCACTAGCTTTGGCGGGACAGGGTATCGCTCTTCTGCCGCACTTTATGGTGATGAGAGAACTTCACAAAGGTAGGCTGACCTTACTCTTGGACGAATACGTCCATTTCAGCGCCGGACTTTATGCTGTCTACCCCCAGCGCCGTTTTGTCTCGGTTAACGTGAGAAGTCTTATTGACTATCTCGTAGGTCATCTTGACGAGCTAGAGAGTCGATATGGGGCCCAGCACGAGGAGATTCGTTGAAATGAGCAGCAATACGTCGCAAAACAAAGAAACTGCAAAGAATTTTTATGACTTAATGTTCAACGAGTGTAAGCCGCGTGAAGCAATCGAGAAGTACATCGGCGACGATTACATTCAGCACAATCCGGAGGTCGGGGACGGAAAAGAGGCATTCATTGAGTATTTCGAACGCATGGCCAAAGAGTACCCCGGGAAAACTACGCGCTTCAAACGTGTTGTTGCCGAAGACAACCTCGTCGTTCTTCACTGCCATCAGGTTTGGCCGGGCGATCAACAATACGCTGGAATAGACATTTTTCGTTTTGACCATAACGGCAAGATCGTTGAGCATTGGGATGTGCTTCAGGTGATTCCCTCATCGTCGATGAATGACAATACAATGTTCTGAAGTAGTCAGCAGTGCTTGTATCACCCCGCAATTTGCCCACTGAATCTCGTGCCAAAGTGGAGTAGGAGCCCGACAAAACGCAACCGCGGACCAACTGTTTCTATTAGTTGAGCGTGACAGACCCGGCGCTAATTAGCGGTGTATACCTTCTGGCGTAACGCGATAGGCAAAATCGATAGATCAACGGGCTGATAAAGCACGACGGCTTGTGCGTTCCTACTGCCCACAAGAAACTGCGTGGATCTCCCTGATCGGAATTCCTGCTTCGGCGGTTCCCGTATAAGCGGCAACCGCTAGACCGGGAACCAGTATTTCTCCACACGTACCGATCATGTGGCGGTTTATGCCCCTTGGTATCACGGGGTATCCCACAATACGGCGGAGCAGGCCATTTGATGATTCTAAGCAGACCTGTCATTTAACATAATATACATTATGCGCTTAATGAGGCCTTGAGGTATGAAGGCAATCAAGCGTTGAACTCACCACAAGTTGGTGGCAAGACGACCGAATATATTTGCCCCAGCGCCAAGGCGACGCTTTTTCGCCTATCGATTTGCGTTTCGATACCGCTCGATCATTGCGTCAGTCACATCTCTCGGATAACAAAGCGGATCTGCGCCGCCAGGACGACTATAGGCGCTGCGCTTGCCACAGCGACTGCCGTTTCGCGCCGCATGGTACGGACACGGACAATTGCCTGAATACCGAGCGATGGACTCTTGAATAAGGACCTTTCGAATCGCGTCATCCGACAGAGACTCGTAAATGATCGTCTCTACTGTGCTCATTGGTCGGAATTGAATGATCCACTTGAAGGTCGCTACGAAATCTACTTGGGTGACAAGAGCGTCAAAACACAGTCCATCATGACTTCGCGAATAGAGAGCGCGAGAGATACCTATAGGGTCGCTTCTCTATCTGCAGATCCGACAAATTTTCTCATGTGGTCGCACTACGCAGGTGGTCACAAGGGCGTTGTAATTGAAATCGAGATTTCAGAAGACCATCCAGATCTGATGAAAATCTTCTACTCCCCTTTTTCTTCTATTTTCACGGAGAAGATCCAAACGAAAGAGGACATGAAACACCTGTTCAATGGGAAAAGCGAAGAGTGGTCGTACGAACAGGAATATCGTTTGGTCACGGAGCAGCAATTCTTTCAGCTTCCAGTACCTGTCACCCGAGTGCTTCTGGGCCCACAGGTTGACACCGAACAGGCCAATATCCTAGAGCGAGTAGCTCCGGGCTCTGTGGAAATAGTGCGAATGGAGCTAGACAGAGAACAAGGAGCGTTGACGGTTGTTGGCCCAAACACAGCAATCCGGCCGACTCCTACGCCGGCACGATTCTCCCGAACCCCCTGAATTTGGCTTATAGGGACTCTTGAGTCGGATCGGAGTCCGTCGCCATCCTCAAATTATCGCCCCTATTGCACCGGTCAGAAATCATAACTAGCGATGCGGTCATTTAAACTATTGTTATTATTCGTTTTTTCAGACTCTAATCCCGGAGATTTGGCCAATGGTTGACTAGATATTCCCCCTAGGCTATATTCCTTCTATGGAATATTTGTGTGAGGCTAGGTCATCATGCAAGTCGCACACGCAGTGTGCGACTTGATTGACGCTCTGGTCAATGCACGGTGAACTGCGAAGTTGAATACACGGACGAATTCGAGGCCTGGTGGAACGATATCTCGGAGGATGAACAAGATTCAGTAGCGGCGAAGGTGCAACTGCTTGAGCAATTGGGGCCACAACTACCCTACCCCCATAGCTCTGGAGTTCAGGCCTCTAGGCACTCGCATATGCGGGAGCTTCGAGTACAACATCAGGGTCAGCCGTTTCGTGTTTTGTACGCGTTCGATACTCGCCGGATGGCAATACTGCTTATTGGTGGTTGCAAGACAGGTGATGATCGCTGGTACGACAAAATGATTCCAATTGCCGATGATCTGTACGACGAGCATTTGAAGGAAATCGAACAGTAATCAGAATTCTGAAGGAGAATTCTCATGACTAAGAAATTCAAAAACCTGCGCGACAATCTATCGCAAGAACGTCGCGACAAGATTGACGCGATGACCCAGGAGATGCTGGCTGAAATGCCCATGCATGCACTTCGTGACGCTTTGCAGTTCACTCAGCAGCAGCTGGCAGAAGAACTCGGTGTTAAGCAGGGCTCTATTTCGAAAATGGAACGTCGTCCTGACCACCTGGTTTCGACATTGCGGCGCTTCGTCGAAGCCATGGGCGGCAAACTCGAGCTCAACGCACACTTTCCAACCGGCTCCGTGAGTATTTCCGAACTCGGCGAAAACGATGAGGTAAAAAAGACCGCATGACGATTCAGATCACAGTGCCGACATCGGCAACCGATCACGCCTTGGCACAGCTACAGCCGCACAGCGCAAAGTCGCTGAGTCTGATCGAAGCGACCAAGAGCCACTTGGACATCTCAAGCCGAGTCGCGGATCAATTGCGGATGCCATCAATTACCGTTCCACAGAATCTTGTCAATACGATTTCCTCGGCAAAAGCACTTGCAGATGCCTATTCGCGGGTCGATCAGCCAGCATTGGAAGTGTCCAGTCGAGTCCAAGGAATAGTCATCGAGTCCCAAGCCATAGCGAAGCGCTTTGAGGCAATCACCACTCCTATCGTCGCTGAACGACTCCACCTGGCGCGGTCCATTGCCAACCTAACAATACCGATACGCGAAGCCGCACTCGCTGCACAGCGATCGATCCCTAGCGCCGCCGTAGGTTTTGGGGATAGACCTCTGCTTCATGATGCGCCTCTAGTGCGCATAGCATCTAAGGCATCCCGGATCGTCAAGTGCGCCTTACATCGACTAACAGACCGTCGGCATCGCGATGCTGATCTAAGACATCGAGTAGAGCTGATTGTCCACTTGCCAAACGGCGAATACATTCGGGTAATGAAGATTGCGGCGAAAGATGATGGGTTGATTCAAATCGTCGGCAAGGACATAGACGGATACGCCCGTGAGCGATTCATCGCGCCCGAATCATTTCAGTACGAGATTGTCAAAATGACAGTTCCGCCGCCAGACCGCAAACTCACGCTCGTCGAGCCACCGCCGGTCAAATCCTAGAGTAACTGCGACACGTACAGCGGCTATGCCCAACTCTTACATAAAAGTTGGGATTCTTAGAATTACTCTATACAATTGATATTATTGACTTTTATGTCAGTTCAGGCGCATTCTGATACCTGCTCGCTGAAAAATTTTCCTTAACTTTTGAAGATTTTCTTAAAAACTTAAGCAATGCACACCGAATCGCTGATTGCCGAAATCCCTAACCCGAATCACCCAAAGCTGGGCGACACGATCAAGGTCGAGCCGATTCGAACGGTCAACGCGATCAACAATCTCAAAAAGTACTTGGCACCCTCCCCTCGAAACTTTGCGTTGTTCGTCGTCGGCATTAACACGGCGTACCGCGCATCTGAGTTGCTATCGATTCGCCTCGGTCAGGTTCGACACCTGCAGCCCGGTGATCGGCTGGAGGTCAAACAGAAGAAAACCAAGAAGTACCGCGCCGTGACGATGAACACTGGTTGCTACGAGGCCATTCAAAAACTGCTCGAGCACCTGGATCGCAAAGCGCTCAAAGTCCGAGATTTGTCCTGGGTCGACGACGATGCGTATCTGTTTGCCGGAAGACAACCCGATAAACCGTTGTCAGTTCCGACGTTGAACAATCTCGTGAAGGACTGGTGCCGCAAAGTAAATCTAAGAGGAAACTATGGTAGCCATACACTGAGGAAGACGTGGGGCTACATGCAGCGCACAAAGCAAGATACCCCTATTCCGCTTCTAATGCAGGCTTTTGGGCACGCCAGTCAACAGCAGACGTTGTCTTATCTATGCATTCAAGATGAAGAAATTGAATCCATCTACACAGCACTTGAGCTTTAGGTAAACGAAGATAGAAAGTCTAGACAAAGGATAGCTTGGTGCACATCCGTAAACTCACAATAGAGAGGTTTCGTGGAATAGAACGCCTTGAGGTGTTTCCGGGTGATGCCAACGTAATTCTGGGTCCAAATAACGCCGGCAAAAGCACGGTTTTGCACGCGCTGGACACACTATTTCATCCCGGGTTCGGAAGACCACGTTTGATACCCAGAGAGACGGACTTCTTAAATAGAGATCCGTCACAAGGCTTCATGATCGAAGCCGTGCTCACGGATCTTCAAGATGAGTTTACCGGTGAGATACCAGATCACTTAGAAGGTTGGGACAAAACCAATCGAATCGTTGTACCCGAGCCTGGAGGAGACAACACTGATCCAGCTGTAGTAGTTCGCGCGCGAGCTACTTCAGAAATGACACTCCATCACGAATTTTCCAAGACGGAGTCCCAAGGCGCGTTGTTCCGACCGGGGTTACGGGCTCTAGTTGGCTGGGTGTTCGATGCTCGTATTCGGGATCCCAGTTGGCACTTGTCGTTCTATCAAGGTGGTGTGCTAGACCGGCTTTTTTCTGATATTGATCTGACGTCTTGCACAGATGCATTGCGACACGCACTCGCCGAAGGAACGGGCGTAATCAACCAAGACCCATCCGTCGAGCCTATGCTCACCTCTCTAGGTGATGATCTGCGAGACTTAGGACTCTTGGATGAAAAGGAACAACCGCAGTTCGAAACTGGGGCAGTCACCCAACGGGAAATCTTGCAAACTTTGCGGCTGTCGCTGCCCTCCGGCGGCGCGCAAATACCCCTTTCGCTACATGGGCGTGGAATCCAGCGACTTCTTCTAATAAGCGCACTGCTTAGACTGTCAAAAGCTAACGCCGCGAAAATCATTGGTGCATTCGAAGAGCCGGAGGAAGCGCTAGAGCCTCTGCGCCAAGCTCAGATCGCCGATTTACTAAAGGGTGTTAGTCGCGATGGTGGTCAACTCTTCGTAGTGACGCATTCACCTCAAATCGTCCGTGCGTTTGAGATCGACGAGTTTTTGCTTATTCAAGAGCATGGACCGCCGATTCATCTAAGGGACACCGTGTCCCCCCCAATCCGTCAAGCCTATGAACGGCGAGTAGATGGCCCTGTAGTCCGAGGGTTGTTTTCTAGAATACCTATGCTTGTCGAAGGCCCCGGTGACCGGGCGGTGCTGGATGTATTCTGGTCGTCTCTTTTTGACTCCGGACGAGTCCAATCTCAGGCGACCATTGGGCTTGAGTTTATAAACTGCGAAGGAGTCCCACACATGCCGATGATGGCTGCGCTACTTGCGTCAGCCGGCAAACCAGTGGTGGCGCTGGCAGAATTGGATACCGATAGCGTTCGAAGCGTTATAGAGAAACTAAGAGCGGAGAATAATTGCGCCGCGTTCCTGATCTACGATAAAGAGCAAGCGACGAACCTCGAACTCGCCCTAGCTCTTGGCTGTCCGATTAGTTCACTGTGTGTAGGTATGACCGAGGTTGCCAATGATCGGTCGTATTCGTGGGATGCACAGAAGGAAGACTTGATAAGTCGTAGCGATCATGTAGAGCAGCAGGACAGGGAGAATATGAAAGCTTCAGACGACCTAGACGGGCTTCTCAATTGCCTAAGCAAAGGGGATGCCAGGTCTCTCATCGCTAAGGCACTAGGTTCGAAGACGACATCTCCATTTGACCTAAAGGGAGCACGTCAGGCGAGAATCTTTGCAGGCGCAATCGTTAAGGCATCAGGGGTGCCCACGATTTTCGGTGATGGATTGACATCGATTGGAGAATGGGTGGCAAAGTCATGCCCGGTGGGGACCGAAGTGCGCATGAGCCCGTGAGTGAAGCGCGAACCGATGACGATCATGACGCTGTCTGCGCGTGTAGCGAAGAACATGTTGTGGTTTCTGCCCCGCCAGGTACTGGAAAGACATTCTTGTCCATTCGCTTAGCCGGCACACTCTCGCGTCAGGTCGAGGCACCTGCTCAAGTACTACTCCTGACCTTTTCGTGCCAAGCACGAGCACAGCTGGAAGAAGAAGCTAGGCGGCAACTCAGTCCTGCTGCTCGACGTCGCATCACAATTTCAAACTACCACCGCTTCTTCTGGTCCGCAGTAAGCTCGTATTGCCGTGCCTTGGGACTGCCGCTGAAGCCAGAAATTGTCTCTCAAAAGAATCGTAATGATAGGTTGCGTGCTACTAACGAGCCGGTCTTCCAGGAGTTGCGCAAACACGCTGGGCTATTGGAGGCTTTTGCGGAGTTTGAGTTTCATGAATTCCGCGATGAGAGATTATCTGAAGAAATACCAGTAGAGGATATCCTGCCATCCGTACATGAGGAGCATGCCGCCGGACGCTTAGTATTCGACGACCTTGGCGCTCTCTTTTGGAAACTACTCGAATCGTTTCCCGCAGTTGCAGAAGCGTATTCGACGCGTTATCCAATAGTGATAGCGGATGAACATCAGGATGCATCAGCCCTTCAAGACGCTATTGTCCGGAGACTTGGTCGTAAGCGGTTGGTCGTTTTCGCAGATCCCATGCAGCTGATTCACGGATTTCGCGGTGCCAGCCCCGAGAGACTCCAGCTGCATATCGATCAATGTGGTGGCCAATTCACCCTGGGTACTCCGCATCGTTGGCATCATCAGCCTGACGTTGGTGACTGGTTGCTTGCAGTTCGAGATCGTCTCCAAGGTGTAGACAAACCAGCCCAATCGCCGGATCACTTTCTAGTCGAAACCTATCCGTCCCAGTACGGGTTGAACGCGTTGAAAGGAAAGGTGAAGGTCTCAGTGCTGCGAGCATTTGAACGCGGATGTAAGAGCATTGCTGTCTTAATGAACACAAATACGGAGGTTTGGCAGCTACAAAACTACCTGTGCTCCGCCGGCTTGTTTCCAAAGCGGGTTGGATCTGCACACTTTGAGGAATGTCGTACAGATATCGAACAGCTCCCGTTGATCCAGGACAGTCAAGGTGTGGCGCTCCACTTGCTGGACCGATTGGAGAGCATAGTTCCCACCCTCGCGGATTCCACTCTGAAACAAGTAAGGCAAAGAACGGGCCCCGATTCGTTGAATACGAAGAGAGCAGGTACTGCTGCATCACGAATCCTTACACAACTGGCTCCGCTGTATGAGATCGGACCCAAAGCATATCTCGACACGCTGGCAAAGGTCGTAGCAGATTGCGAGGCTATGGGTCACCACCTACCGCGGCGCGATGCCGTGTGGCCGATTCAGCAAGCTGCGCATCAACTAACTGATGAATCGGACTTCGAGAGCATGGTTAACGCGTATGCGTCAAGCGTGGCAGAAGCTGCGCATCGCTTTACTCCGATAGACAAAGGGTTGTTTGTGATGACCGCACATCAGGCAAAAGGCCGGGAGTTTGACGCAGTTGTCATAGCAAACGGTTCCGAACGATTCTATTCGGATTCGGAGGATGATAAACGGCTTTTCTACGTCGCGATAACCCGCGCCACTCGAGATTGGACGATAATTCGGCCAGATAATGACGCAAGCCCGCTCATCGCCCACTGCACCTAGGTACCTTGGGCTTCCGAAATCACCTATCCGATACCCAACTTTTGCGGAATAGTTAGGTCTAACCGCCCTCTGCGCATCGGCGACGTCAACCGTCTCGTCGATGTCGGCGACGCCATTAGTGCCGCGTGGTCAATCTCCCCGCCAAACTAGGCAGCCGATGCAAAGCGGCTGCGCTCATGTGCTTGCCCATAGTCGATGTCCGGACCTACCGGAACAATGCCGTTTGGATTTATCGCTGAATGACTCCGATAGTAATGCTCCCGGATGTGACTGAGGTCGACGGTCTCGGCGACTCCCGGGATTTGATAGAGCTCGCAGACGTAGCCCCACAGATGTTCATAGTCCATCAGCCGGCGCTTGTTACACTTGAAGTGGCCCACATACACCGGGTCGAACCTCAGCAAGGTGGTGAATAATCGCCAGTCGGCTTCGGTAAGGACTGAGCCCAGGAGATAGCGTTGCTGCGATAGCCGCTGTTCTAGCTCATCCAGGGTTACGAATAACGCATTTACCGCTTCCTCATACACATCTTGCTCGGTCGCAAACCCGGCTTTGTAGACACCGTTGTTCACCGTCGAATAGATAATGTCATTGAGCGCGTCAATTTCGGATCTTAAGACAGCCGGATAGTAATCAACTGCCGTCGCACCGACGCCATCGAAGGCGTAATTCAGCATGCGAATAATTTCCGCTGACTCGTTCGACACTATTGTCTTGCGCTGCTTGTCCCACAAAACTGGTACGGTGACGCGACCGGTAAACTTTCCATTCGCCAGTGTATAAATCTCATGCAAGCACTCACGGCCATTGACTGCGTCGGGAATGACGCCAGGAGCCGGGTCGAAGGTCCAACCCCTGTTCGCCATATAAGGATTAACAACTGATAGCGAAATGGCGGACTCCAGGCCCTTGAGTTTGCGGAAAATCAAAGCCCGGTGCGCCCAAGGGCAGGCTAAGGACACATACAAATGATAGCGTCCCGGCTCTGCCTTGAACCCGCCATCTCCGCTGGGTCCCGCCTCGCCGGTGGCTGTCACCCAGTGGCGAAACGATGAATTTTCGCGCACAAATCGCCCGCCGGTGGACTTGGTGTCATACCAATCATCCTTCCAGGTACCGTCTACTAACTGTCCCATTTGATTCGCCCTCCTCGTTTCTAAGACCATTTGGCATGGACCAAGTTCGCGTCAAGGCACCAGCGGCCAGGGCGCGGCCATATCGTGTGAACGGCTAGTGACGCCAATAGCCTGAGCAACGTAAGCTACTCACAAACCGTTAAGTGCCAAGCATTCTATGATTCCCTCACACGACCCCATCACGAATATTGCCGAGGACGTTTTCATGGTTCGCGGCACGCACCGTATGAACGCGTTCATGCGTATCTCGCGAAACATGGCCATCATCCGGGATGGCCGTGAACTGTCTGTGGTCAATCCGCTGCGGCTAAGCGCAGAGGGTGAGACAAAGCTCGAGTCGCTGGGAAAAGTGGTCCGCGTCATTCGGCTCGGCGCGATGCATGGGGTAGACGACCCCTACTACGTCCAACGGTTTGGCGCAGAGTTTTGGTGTCAGCCTGGCGGCGTCACCTACCCGCAGCCGCGCATTGATCGAGAATTCAGTAGCGACACCACGCTCCCCTTTCCCGCGGCGAAGTTTTATTGTTTCGCCGGAACCAAACAGCCGGAAAGCGCCCTGCTCGTTCAGCGCGGCACAGGCTTGCTGCTGACTTGCGACGCGGTGCAGAACTATGGCGACTACCGCCATCACAGTTTACCGGCCCGTGCGCTAATGCCGCTGATTGGCTTTCCGAAGCGGATGATCATCGGGCCGTTCTGGCTTAAGTACATGACGCCGGAACAGACATCCTTGCGGGGCGAATTCGAGAAATTGCTAAGTCTAGAATTTGACGCTCTACTCAGCGCCCATGGCAGCTTCATGCCCTCCGGGGCGAAGAATGCCTTGCGAATCGCTATCGAAAAAACCTTTAACTAGTATTAATTAGTTAATATAAGATATTGAATTAAAAGTTTTTTTATCGAAAGACGAAGCGGATCCGAGGTGCACGGCGCCAGAGCGAGCCAGGGCTAGTGAGGGATGCCCGCCACACTAAAATTGCGGATACCGCTCTACCCTAGGCTCTCTATTATGGTTCCTGACTATCCGCCTCCGCGGTCTCCTCGGCCGGCTTGAACAATCCGGCAATTTTCCACCCAGCCTCGGGTTTCGGTTCGCTGTCGGCGGTGTAGAACTGAAGCAGGCCTTTTTCATTCCAAGCGAACAAGGGCGTAGAACGGGCACCTTGCTGCTCACGATAAGCGGCATAGTCAAACGCATCGCTGAGTCCCGTGACCCGAATTTCACTCCCTTGCGCCAGCAAACTACCCAGTTTCGCCAAACTGAGGTCGGCACCAAAGGCGCGACGGCCACGTCGCGAAGAAGCCACGGCATATTTGTCGGCTTTCACGCCGTCGTCATCCAAAGTCGCGGGTAGGCTATAAACCGCGTCACGCCCAAAGACGCCGGCAAAATGCGTGCAGAGTAAGTCATTGTGGTCCGTGCGCCGGGATAGCGCCAGGAGCTTGCCAATGCCCGTCAGATCCATGGAACGCTCGGCGTGATCCGAAGCCGGGTTGCCAAAATAAGTCCGCAAGCCCGCCATGCGCGCTGTCCGAATACCATCCCAGGCTGAATCGGCTACCAGCACGGGCAGCTTGTGCTCGTGCAGGACCGCGGCAATTGCGCGCGGCACCGGTCCGCTGCCCGCGATCAATAAGCCGGTTGCCGGCGGCGCCGAAACGCCCAGAAAACGCAATAGGGGTCCCGCCGTCAGACTCTGAAAAATCACGGTGCCGACAATCACCACAAAAGTCAGCGGTACCAGCAACGCCGCATCCTCATAACCATTCGCCTCCAAGCGAATGGCGAATAGCGCGGAAATGGCGGCCGCGACGATACCGCGCGGGGCAATCCAACTCAGGGCGGCACGTTCCTGGGTAGTCAAATCGGAATCGCGGGCACAGACCGCTACCTTGAGCGGGCGTGCGATGAATTGAATCGCCAGTAACACGCCCAGCGCCGGCCACCCCAGGGCCTGAATTTGCGCAAAGTCCAGTCGCGCGGCCAGCAAAATGAATAAACCCGAAATCAGTAGCAGGCTCAAACTCTCTTTGAAGTCGAGAATTTCCTCCAAATGCACGCCACGCATATTGGCGAGCCAAACGCCCATGATGGTTACGCTAAGCAGCCCGGATTCAGGAGCTAAGACGTCGGCCAGGGCAAAGCAGGCGAAAACCAGCAGAAGTGTCGATACGTTCTGCAGAAAATCGGGTACCCACATGGCGCGCAAGGCATAACCCCAAAAGTAACCGAAAGCCACGCCCACGGCGACGCCCACCGCCAGTTCGCGCATTAAAACGACGATAGCTTCGCCCGCCGCCGCTGAAAACCCGGTGGCCAAGATCACTTCGAATGTCAAAACGGCAAGGATTGCACCGACGGGATCGATCAAAATGCCTTCCCAACGCAGAATGTTCGCGATGCGATGATTGGGCCGCACGGCGCGTACCATGGGCACGATTACCGTCGGTCCCGTCACAACCATAATGGCGCCAAATAGCACGGCAATGGGCCAAGACATGCCGACCAAGAAGCGCGCGGCCAGCGCGGTGATAACCCAGGTCACCAGAAAACCCACCGACACCATATTGCGCACCACATCGCCGTGGCCACGGATTTCCTCACGGTTAAGCGTCAAGCTGCCCTCGAACAAGATGACTGCGACGGCCAATGACACGAAGGGAAACAACAACTCGCCGAATAGCGCATCAGGATTCAGCAATCCGAGGCCAGGACCCAGGACGATACCCGCGACCAGCAAGAACACGATGGCGGGCAAGTTGAGGCGCCAGGCCAACCATTGAGAGACCAGGGACAATACGCCAATGCTGGCCAGCAATACGACGGTGTGCTCCATGCTTACTAGTCCCTCTCTTCTCTACGCTGCAATCGACGGTCCAGGAGCGCGACAAATTGGCAATGGCGCGTATAGAGGCCAGCTTGCCCCAGCCCACGAATCAAGCAACTGACATCACCGATCGCAAGGATGATTGACCCCATCGACGACGGGGATCTCTCCCAGTTCAAAGGGATCAACGCCGTCAAGGCAAGCCACGTTGAAGCCGTACTGCTGGCGGTTGGATCGTCGCTTATGGTGCGTATAGATACCGCATATCGAACAAAAATAGTGTTCAGCGGTCATGGTGTTGAATTGATAGAGCGTCAGTTTTTCCTTGCCCCGGGTAACGCGCAGACCGTTCAGCTCAACTGATCCGGCGACTGATCCGCGCCGACTGCACATGGAACAATTGCAACGGCGTAATTCTTCTAAGCCATTGGGCAGCGTCACTTCGAAGTTAACCGCGCCACAATGGCAGCTGCCCCGATGCTTTGATTGGATCTCCATTCGCTAGGCCACCGCCATCCTTGTCACCTCAGTATTGGTACATGGGAGTCCCTGGCTGTAGACGTCGCCGCTCCGGGTAGCTTCGCGCGCGACAATACGCATCCGACAGCGAAGGATCAACTCACATTGATTTTATATAAAACAATAAGTTAAAGAATAATAATAATCTATATTCTAGATTTTGCACGGAGCCATTCTACCACCGCGCGTCGCTATGGACGGAAAGACGCCAAACGCGTGGAGGCCGGCAAAGCCGTGACGTAGACCTCCTCGTTGGCCTGTTGCCAAACCACATAGACCGTTCCATTGGGCGATACGGCCGTTGCTTGCGTCGAACTGGTACCCGATGGCGTGGCAATTTCGCGGGGTGCGGATAAGGTCGCTCCGTGATCCACGGATTCCGCGGTAAACAAGCGCCGTGAGCCGTCGATTTTCGCTTGCCAAACCAATCGCAGATGACCATCCGGACCCACCGTCAGCTCCGGCGCATCGGCATAGGCTGCCTCCGGATGAATTTGCCGACTGTCTGCGAAGGTCCGCCCACCATCAGCGGAACGACTGAAATAAAGTCCTGGTGGATCTTCACCACCGGTATAGGCGGCGGCGTATACCCACTGACCGTCCGTCGCCATTTCCGTGGGCTTCAGGGGACAACCGTCGATATCCCAGGCCGCGAATGGCAAACGTGTCTCCGCCTGAAAGGACTCGCCAGCGTTGTTAGACCGTGCCACTGTGCTATCGCGTCCATCCGTATAGACCTTGCGATAGCCTAGCAATAGATTTTCATCGTTGAAGCTCATGGTGAGTTGGCAACAGGGACAAACGGCACGCGATCGAATAGCCGGAATTTCATCGCTCCAGCTCGCGCCGTCATCGCGTGATATCGCCAAATGAATGTCAGCGGCATCCGCACTGCTTTGCATCGCACCAATGTCTTGCCACAAGGCGACAACAGTGCCGTCGGGCGCCAAACCCATGGTCCCGAACGAAAACGTAGCCGACAGGCCCTCACCGAGAACTTCGCTGCGATCAAAATCCGGTGGTCGATTGACGGTTTTCGCCGCGGAAAAACTCTGCCCTTTGTCCGTGGAGCGCGAGTAGCGTGCCGTTACCACATCGAGTTTCGTGACCGGTGAAACTCCGTTCGCCGGGAAAAACACATGGATAGTGCCGCTTTCGCCCACGGCAATGCGCGGCTTACTCACTGCGAAGCCCCAAACCGAGCCAGGCTCATCATTCACGCGCACCGGGCTGGACCAAGACTGGCCGGCATCTACCGACCGGCTGAAGTACAAATCCGTGCTGGATAGATGACTGTGTTCACCGGGCTTTCGCG
Source organism: Gammaproteobacteria bacterium (assembly GCA_965221985.1). Classification (GTDB taxonomy): domain Bacteria; phylum Pseudomonadota; class Gammaproteobacteria; order Steroidobacterales; genus J054. Next base: position 2,504,554 of record OZ244928.1, on the reverse strand, counting down.
GCTTGGGCGGGGGACGATCAGCCGTCGCACCCTTATCCAACCAAATGACGTTGATACTGCCATCGGGCCCGATGGCGATTTCCGGGCTGATGGCCCGACGGCCCTCTGCGCTGAGCCGCACGAACTCACCGTCCAATTGGGCGGCCGACACACTATGGATGGCGCCGAGGCTGAATACGGCCAGCAGAGCTGCGGCAATCATTCTCATGGCCCGAACTCCATTAATTAATTCATCGGACCATTCTACGCCAGCCTAGTAGACGTACTGCAAACCCAGAAAAAAACTGTAGTCGACATCTTCTGCCCCGGCCGGCTCGCGGAGTCCCGTCCCGCCCGATAGCAGCAGATGCAGCGGATCGGTCAGTGCCACATCGAAGCCCAAGGTCCAACCTAGAAAGTCATCGTCAAAATCGCTCAGCGCTCCTCCATAGAGCTCGAACATGGCTTCAGTGCGTGAGCCTAGAGGATGTGCCACGGAAACTCCGTAGCCCCATTCGTCACTGCCATCAGAGACGATGCCGTAGCCGATTTCTGCGTTTAATCGCCAATCACCACCCAAGGCATATTCAAGGTCGATGGGTAATGACAAGCTGTCGGTTTCGGCGCCGATACCTCGCGCGGCGTCCCGGCTGCTGACACCCAGCTGGTAACCGGGACCCAGGGAAACTTGTAACTCTTCGCTGTTCCAAAACCGCCATTTAACGGCCACTTCGAGGTTACCAAAATCACTTTCGCTACCACTGCCCGATTCATCGACCCGAACATAGGGATACACCATCGAGGCCTGAATGTCGGGCGTGATTCCGTAGGAAACATCAAACACCGGCAATTCGTAAACCTCACCCGACCGAGCGGACTCACCGGTAACTGCCGTGATAAATTCCCACTGACCTGGATCAAGAATACCCGGATCATCAATGACCATAGGCGGCCCTGCCAGACTGTGCGTGGCGGGTAAGCACAATAGTGTCGCGAGGTACCAACAGCTAAGTTTCGAGACCTTCATATGAATGTAGACGTCGGTTATTCCAAAGCGCCGAAAACTACTAAAAGTACCCGAGCTCCGCACGCTTCCTCACAAGATAAAGCCACCATAAGGCCACTAGAAGCCGCCGGTGGCAGGATGCCATTTGTCGCCTAAGCGCAGGCCATTGCTTCAGTACTCTAAGCGACGGCTGGTATAAAGTGGACATCACGCGACCGCGGCTTGAAACGGCAGCGGCAAAGGATTTCGACGATCATGTTTAGCAATGCACCCTATTTGGGCACCGCCCTGACCACCCTCGCAGTCGTGATGATCTGTGTATTGTTTCACTATGAGGGTCTGCGGCTGCTGGGCCGAGGCGCGAACAGTCAGCGAGTCCCCTCGCGAAGACGGATCGTTAGCCTAATTCTGGGGCAGCTGGTGCTTCACGGCCTGGAAATTTGCCTATTTGCCCTCGCCTACGGAATCTTGGCCAATACCGGAAACTTTGGCGAGATTGCCGAGTTTGCCTATCAGGGCTCTCCGCAGGAAGCCTTGAGTGGTTACGACATGGTTTACTTTTCCGCCGCGGTATACACCACCCTGGGCTTCGGCGATATCGTAGCGCAGGGTCCGCTGCGATTAATGACCGGCGCGGAGGCCGTGGTCGGCTTGGTCATGATCACCTGGTCAGCGTCATATACCTTCCTGGAGATGACGCAGCATTGGAGCCGCGATTGAATCGCGCGTGGACTGCAAGCGCCAACCGAAAAGGCGCTAGTTAAACTGAGCCTTAGCTAGGTACTGTGCTACGCGGTCGGGAAAATCTGTAAACAATCCATCCACGCCGAGCTCATCGACAAACAGTTTTAAAAGCGACGCAAAATTTTCACAACCCTCGGGCATTGCGTCCGCTCGAAAAGTGTACGGGTGGACAGCCAAACCTGCCGCGTGGGCCGCGTGGGCTAAATCCCGCCCTGCGCTTGCTTTACCGGCAACAAAATCGGGCGCAAACAAATCGATGGACGGACCAATCCCGCTGGCGTACCGAGCCACTTCATCTAGCTCATCCAGCAAGTCGGCCTGACGCCGGCCGATCAATTGAATTAAGGGCAAACCTGTACAGCGCGGATCCGCAGCGACCTTGCGCAGTGTGGCGGGGTCGTAGCACTGTAGAAATACCTGCTGCCCAGGCTCTAGATAGCCATACTCGGCTAAGGTTTGAATCACGGCAGCGCTGAAATCTACCCCTTGTTCCAGGTACCAAACAGGGTCCTTAATTTCCACATAGACGCCGACGTTACCGCCGGTGGATTGATTCAAACCCCGGGTAAAGGCCAATTCCTCGGCTAGGGTTTGCATGGGAAAACCCAATGCTTCGCGGGGAAATCGACCGGGATAACGAAGGGCATCGCCTTCGGCAGTGAGGCGTTCGTGCATCGACAAGGAACGCAGTTCGGCCAGATCGAAGTCTAGGCAGTAATAGTGACCATCACTGCGGGTGCGACCAGGAAATATTTCCGCGACATTCGTAACGGCGTCGAGGGTCAGGTCATGAAATATGATGAGTTCGCCATCGCGCGTGGCAATAACATCCTGCTCTAGATAGTCCGCGCCCTGTCCATAGGCGAGGGCCTTGGCGGCAAAGCTATGTTCGGGCAAGTAGCCACTGGCCCCGCGGTGGGCGATGACGATGGGTCGACGCGCGGATGGCGAGTTCATCTACTTTTCACAGCGCCTACGCGCTGGGTGATTCGTCCCCGTCGACGCCCAAACGCTCTTGCATGATCGGACTGGTCGTCGTGTATTGCAGCGGTACTTTTTTGCCGGGCTCCACGATGGCCTTAGCCGCGAAAGCCGCCAGGGCCGCTTCGTGAAATCCACTGAGGATTAGTTTTTTCTTGCCCGGATAGTCGGCAATATCGCCGATGGCGAAGACGCCTGGAATACTGGTGGCGTAAGTTTCTGTATCCACGCCGATAGTTTTCCGCTTTATTTCTAGACCCCAGTCGGCAATGGGGCCAAGTTTCGGTGCCAAACCATAGAACACCAGCACATGATCGGCCGGTAGCCGACGCGGCTCGCCGGATTTTTGCTTCAAGTTCACCGCCACCAGCTTGCCGTCCTCAAGCTCGAAACCCCCGGCATTGGCATTCAAGATAATTTCCGCTTGACCGGCCGCGACGAGTTCCTGCAGTTTGTCCGCCGTGGCCGCGGCGCCACGAAATTCATCGCGCCGATGCACCAAGGTCAAACTGGCTGCAGCGGGCGCCAGTTCCACCGCCCAATCCAAAGCCGAGTCACCGCCGCCCAAGACCACCACATGCTGATCTTTAAACCGCGCCGGCTCCCGAACTCGATAAAACACCTGCTTACCTTCCAAGGGCGCGGCTTCCGGGAAGCGCAACTTGCGAGGCGCAAATGAACCCACACCGCCCGCGATAAATACAGTCTTGGCGAAAAATTCGGTCTCGGCGCTGGTCACCACGCGAAAGCCCTCATCCTGAGCTTCGAGCTGCCGCACTTCTTCGCCCATATGAAATGTTGCACCAAAGGGTTCGATTTGTTGCATTAGGCTGTCGATAAGTTCCTGGCCGGTGCAAACGGGCACGGCGGGAATATCGTAGATCGGCTTATCGGGGTATAACTCAACACACTGGCCGCCAGGATGGGCCAAGCTATCCACGATATGCGCCTTCAAACCGAGTAGGCCCAGCTCAAAAATTTGAAACAAGCCGCAGGGGCCGGCACCAACGATTAGGGCATCAGTTTGGATGGTCATGAATATTCCGGGACGCCTGCCGGCGTCGGTTTATGCTGAAGAGAAGTCTGGTGAGTGCAGGCGCTGCGGAATCTTACTGTAGGACTAAGATGGCAACAACTGCGGCAAACCGCTAGTCCAAGTCGAATTCTATGACTTCCCAGGCCGACGTATCTTCATCCCGGGCCAATTTCAGGATGGCGTCGACAATCACTCGATCGTTCCACTCGACCACGTCCGTGGCCCGTTCTAATACCAAGCGGTTCATGGCGATGGTCCCGCCAAAGGATTGGATGCCTAGAACGGGCTTGTGCGCCGCCTGTGCTGCGTCGAGTTGAAACTTCACCAGCTTCTCATTGCGCGAATAAGTCGCCATGGGCACCACAACGATTTCCGCCGCTTCGATCTGATTTCGCAACTCCTCTTTGATGGCCTCGGTGCCACCCTCGGGCATGACATCGGGCTTGGAGGTATTCAGGTAGAAAAAACTCTCCCTATTTTCCAAGTATTCGAACAAGCGCAAATAGTCGACATCTTCGTCAAACAGGTGGGTCACAAAGACTCTGACCGGATTTTTTTCGGACACAAGCCGCTCCCTATACCGCTTATTGCCGTGGCCAGAGTGTAGCTTACCGCTGCTCAGCACGCCCGGCTACCGTCCACGAACCGCGAATTGGCTCACGAAATCCGGCCCTTCACGCATTAGTACAGACCATCGGGCTGCTAGAATCGCGCCCATGCGCCTCCTCGTCTACAACATTCGCTACGCCATGGGCACCGGGGTACCAGCCCACGTGCCAGTACCGGGTGCCAGTTACCTATTTGGCAATCCCGGTACGCTGGAGCGGATCACGGCCTTTATCAAAGACCAAGATCCTGACATTGTCGGACTCATTGAAGTGGACATCGGCTCGGTACGCAGCAATCGGGTCAACCAGGCAGAACAAATTGCCCAGGCTCTCGGTCATTTCTCGACCTATGAATGCAAGTACGGCGAGGAATCCGTCAATCAATACTTGCCCATACTTCGCAAACAGGCCAATGCTTTTCTCGCCGGTCCGCGCCTCAAGGGAGAACGCTTTCACTACTTTGACCAGGGCATTAAACGACTCATCTTGGAGCTGGACGTGGATGGCGTCGCCATTTTTTTGGTTCATCTGTCCCTCAAGTATCGACACCGGCACTTTCAGTTGCGGTATCTTTATGAGTTGATCAAGAAAGCGAATAAGCCCGTCATTGTCGCCGGCGACTTCAACACATTTTGGGGCGAGAACGAAATATTTCTATTCAAAGAGGCGGCCGGCTTGCGCAGCGCGAATACCGACGGTCTACCCTCCTATCCGAGTAGAGCTCCCCGCATGGAATTGGATTTCATCCTTTATAGCCGCGAGATCGAAGTCAAACATTTCGCCATCCCCCAAGTAGACTTCTCCGACCACTTACCCCTAATTTGTGACTTGGAAATTAAAGGGAGTTCATGAACAGCGAGCAGGAAAAACTTAAGAATTGGCAAGTAACACAAGATGATCAAAATATCGCCTGGGCTTGTTTGGATAAACCCGGTAGCAGCGCCAACGTGCTTTCCAGCGATGTATTGGCGGAACTCGGCCAACTGCTGGCCGCTTGGTCAGCATCGCCACCGGCGGGTGTGGTGCTTTATTCGGGCAAGGAAAAGGGTTTCATCGCCGGCGCCGATATCACTGAATTCCCCAGCATGGGCAATGAAGCCCAAACCTACGCGCTCACGACCCAGGGCCATAAACTGTTGGCCGAGCTGGAGTCCTTGCCTTGCCCCACGGTTGCCGTCATCAATGGCTTTGCCTTAGGTGGGGGCTTAGAACTCGCCCTCGCCTGCCATTGGCGCATCGTACATCAGGGGTTCAAGCGCTCCTTGGGCTTACCCGAAGTCAATTTGGGCCTGCATCCGGGTCTTGGCGGCACCGTGCGCTTGGTCCGCCTAATCGGTGTCCGCGAGGCAATGAGCATGATGCTCACAGGCAAATCCGTGACACCCAGCAAAGCCCGCAGACTCGGCCTCGTTGACCGCATAGTCGAACCCAAGCAATGGCGAGAGATTGCCGCGCAATTGGCCACCCAGACAGCAGCACCACGCCAAGCACCTTTCTTTGATCGACTGCTTAGCGCATCTCCATTACGTTCCCTGCTGGCCAAGCTTCTGCGCAAGCAGGTCGCCGCGCGTGCCCGGCGTGATCACTATCCGGCACCCTTCGCTATGGTGGATCTTTGGCAACAATGGGGCGCCAAGGGCGATGCGGCTTTTGACGCGGAGGCGAAGTCCTTCGCGGGCTTAGTGCAAAGCGAAACCTCGAAAAACCTGGTTCGCGTCTATGGACTTCAGGAACAACTCAAACATCTGGGCAAAATCACCACCGACAAAGCCGAGCACGTGCATGTCGTGGGTGCCGGCGTCATGGGGGGCGACATCGCGGCCTGGTGCGCGCTGCGGGGTTTATCCGTCACCCTTCAGGATCGCGAACTCAAATACATCCAACCGGCCCTGGAACGCGCCGCCAAGCTATTTGATAAGCGCTTGCGTGGCCCCGGTGAGGCCGACGCGGCACGCGAGCGTTTGGTCGCCGATGTTGAGGGCAGTGGCGTCGCGGCGGCGGATGTCGTGATTGAAGCGATTTTCGAAGACCGCGAGGCCAAACAAAACCTGTACCGCCAGCTAGAACCGAAAATGAGAGCCGGCGCACTGCTAGCCACCAACACTTCCAGTATCCCCCTGCAAGATCTAGCGCCTTGCTTGCAAAATCCTGAACGGCTGGCTGGGCTGCACTTTTTTAATCCGGTCGCGAAACTGCCCTTGGTTGAAATAGTGAGTGCGCCCGCGACCACGCCCGAGGCTTCTGCTCAGGCCACGGCCTTCGCCCGGCAGATCGGCAAGCTGCCCCTGCCCTGCCGCAGTCATCCGGGATTCTTGGTCAATCGAATCCTTGGACCCTATATGGCGGAAGCCATGGATTTGATGCGCGAAGGCCATGCACCCGAAGCCATCGACCAGGCAGCCGTTGACTTCGGCATGCCCATGGGTCCCGTGGAGTTGGCGGATTCCGTAGGTTTGGATGTCGCCCTGCACGTGGCAAAAATTCTGTCGCCGGTGATTGGGCGACCCGTGGGCCCCGAGCTCGAAGCCCAGGTAGCCGCCGGCAAACTGGGCCGGAAAAGCGGCCAGGGCTTCTACACCTACAAGAACGGCAAGCCCGAACGGCCGCGGGTGCCCGGCGACTCCGTCTCCGCGGAGATCCAAGAACGCCTGATCCTGGCCTACGTCAACGAGGCCGCGCAGTGTCTAGCCGAAGAGGTGGTCACCGACCCAGAACTGGTCGATGCGGGTGCCATATTCGGTACCGGCTTCGCCCCGTTTCGTGGCGGACCCCTAAATTATGCAGCGGAACAGGGCTTGCCGAACATCGTCAAGCGGCTGGAATCTCTGCAGCAACGCTACGGTGATCCCTTCAAACCCTCCGCAGGCTGGTCGCAACTAGACGCCCAGAATCAGACCTAGACCACTTTCGTGGCCAAGATTTGTGGTTACAATACGCCGCTATCCGCTAGACGCGGTGATTCCCCGGAGTATTTCTAGAACTTCATGTCAGCGCGAAAAGTCACTATTGAAGAGCTGCGACGCTTTACGCCTCTGGACGGGCTAAAGCGCGAAAATATCGCAGCACTCGTCAGCAAAGTTGAGGTGCAGGAATTAGTAAGCGGCGCACAACTATTTAGCGCTGGCGAAAGCGAAAAGCGCACCTACTACTTGCTGGCCGGTTCCCTCGAACTCGCGGACAACCAGGGCGGCAAGCTAACCATACGCGCGGGTTCTGAGCCCGCGCGCAATCCCATCGCACCGATGCTGCCGCGACGCTTCACAGCCACCGCATTAGACAGCTGCGAGTACATCGCCATCGATACCGACTTGCTGGATGTCATGCTGACCTGGGATCAGACCGGCGACTATGAAGTGAGCGAACTCACGCTGTCGCAACCAGCCAATCCCGACGATTGGATGGGAATCGTACTTCGAACCAAGGCTTTCCACAGTATTCCGCCGCAAAACATCCAAGCGATTTTCATGCGTATGCAACGCGTGAACTACAGTGCTGGCGACATCATCATTCAGCAAGGACAAGAAGGTGATTACTTCTTTGTGGTCATCAGCGGCAGTTGCAACGTAACGCGTGAAACACCGCTGAATCAGGAAGGGATCAAGCTCGCCGAACTCGAAGTTGGTGATACCTTTGGCGAGGAAGCGCTAATTTCCGAAAACCGTCGTAATGCAACAGTGACGATGCTGACAGATGGCTCGGTAATGCGCTTGGGCAAGAAAGACTTCAATACCCTGTTAAACGAACCGCTGACTGACTGGATCGATTATGAAAGCGCCAAGGAAGAAGTTTCAAAGGGCGCAACCTGGCTGGATGTTCGGCTTCCCAGTGAGTTCGAGGCAAATCACGAACCCGATGCCATCAACATTCCATTGTATTTTATCCGTCTAAAGGCCGATGCCTTAGACCCGGAAGGCAGTTACATCGTGTGCTGCGACACCGGCCGCCGAAGTTCCGCCGCCGCTTTTATTCTCAATGAACGCGGTCTGAAGACTAAAGTGCTAAAAGGCGGTCTTCACATGTCAGGCCTCAATTGATCACGCGCTAGCGTAAGCCCGCCTACATTGTGTGCGTCGGCTTGTCGCCCCCTAAGGCACCGGCGAGGTAGTTTTCAATTTTCTTTTGCGTGGCCCCACCGTCCTGGTCACTGAACTGCACGCCGATACCCGCCGTGCGTTTACCTTGAGCACCCTTCGGGGTCATCCAAATGACGCGTCCGGCCACCGGAATTTTTTCATCTTCACCCATTAAATTAAGCAACATGAACACTTCATCGCCCAAGCGATAGCTACTGCTAGTGGGTATAAACAGGCCACCATTCTCAACGAAGGGCATATACGCCAAATAAAGAGCGCTTTTGTCCTTGATCGTCAAAGTCAGCAGTCCGGGTTTAGACATAGGGGCAAACCTTATTTAGTGTTGTTCACGAAGTAGACCACCACGCCAGTGGTCTAAAACTTGCGCGAGACTCAATTCTGAATTCAATCCCGCGCCTTGCAAACGACGCAGTTCTCCGATTTCTCTGAGCAGTGCAAAAGCGGGCTCCATGTTTGAAGCTTCTGAGTGAATTTGCAAGTGCTCAGTGCTTTTGGGCGCAGCGGCACCCAACAGTCGACGAATTTCCTCAGCGGTGCGCCGATACAACCAGCCTAGGCAAAGCTCGGCATCTAATTTAGACCAACGCCGGGCAATCGCCAGGGGGCTGGCTTCCCCAGACGCTACATGGGCCAAATCCCCTTCCATTTGCCGGGCTTCGGCCGGAAACTTCGCCCGCTGCAGATCGCGTGCCAGCAGCGGCGAACCGCCGGCTAGATTCAAGGCCTCGGGCCAATCCTCGGTTTCTGCGGCGTCGGGCCAATTTAGTAGCTCCCGAGTGGGTGGCAATGGCACGCGCACGCGTTGGCAACGGCTCAACACCGTGGCCGGCAAGCGCGAAACATTCGCGGCCACCAACAACAGATTGCAGCCCGCCGGTGGTTCTTCCAAGGTCTTTAGCAAGCTGTTAGCCGCTTGATGCGTCAACGCCTCGGCCGCCGTGATTAGCGCGACCTTCGGACCGCCTTGATGAGCCGTTAGCTGTAAGAAGCGAATCATTTCGCGGACGCGATCAATGGGCAGGCTGCGTTTTTCCGCCGGGGGCTGCAACAGTTCAAAATCCGGATGCCGATCCATGACCAGATCTGGGTCAAGACGAGCGGCCGGGTTTTCCGCCGCCGCCGGTTCGGGCGGAGCCAGGCACAACAAGCGCGCGGCAAGGCTCAGGGCCAAGTAGCGCCGGCCAGTTCCCACCGGGCCGTGAATCAGCAAAGCATGGGAAAGCTGGCCTCGTTCTTGCTGAAGCGCCAAGCGATTCTCGATTTCATCTAACCAATAAAACATTAAATATCAATTAGTTATAAATATTATTTAAATATTTTCTAGGTATTCCTTTAGCACGTTCCGCAATTCCGCCTGCACGGCCTTCAGGGGCTGGGCGGCATCGATCACCCGAAACCGCGCCGCGTCCTGGGCAGCGCGACGTCGGTATTCACGGGCGACCCGGCTAAAGAATGCCTGGTCTTCAGCTTCAAATCGATCCATAACTCCACGAGATGCGCGGCGTTGTTCGGTCAGATCTGGCGTGGCATCTAGCAAAAGCGTTAAATCCGGCCGGCGATCGGCTTGCACCAACCGCTCCAGCGAGCCAATGTGCTCCCTGGGGATACTCCGGCCCCCGCCCTGATAGGCATAGCTGGCATCAGTAAAACGATCGCACAGCACCCAAGTCCCTCGCTGCAAAGCCGGTTCAATGCGTTCGGCCAGATGACTCGCGCGAGCGGCAAACATGAGCAGCAACTCCGTCATCGGCGGCACCGTGCCCGCGGGAGAGTCGAGCAGAAGGCCGCGTATTTTTTCGGCCAAGAGCGTGCCACCTGGCTCGCGCGTGACTTCGATCTCGATCCCCTGCTTGCGCAAAAAATCTGCGACAAAGCTGAGGTTCGTGGATTTTCCTACCCCTTCAATACCTTCCAGGGTTATGAATCGACCCGGCATTTGCTCATCCGCCGCCATCACGAGCCCTCAGTCTGGCGAGATAACGACCCACGGCGGCATTGTGATCCGCCAGAGTGGCAGTGAAGCTGTGGCTGCCGTCGGGAAGACCCGTGGCTACAAAGTACAGCGCGTCACCTTCAGCAGGCGATACGGCAGCGCGCAAGGATGCTTCGCCCGCCAAGGCAATGGGTGTGGGCGGCAAGCCTTCACGAGTATAGCTGTTGTAAGGCGTATCACGACGCAAATCCGCGCGCCTCAGGTCCCCATCGAAAGCCGCGCCCAAGCCATAGATGACGGTGGGATCCGTTTGCAATCGCATACCTCGCTGCAGGCGCCGCACAAAAACCCCAGCTATCTGCTCCCGCTCTGAATTCAATGCGGTCTCTCGTTCAATGATTGAAGCCAAAATCAAGGCTTCGTAAGCGTTTTTCAAGGGCAATTTCCCGGCTCGTTCACGCCATACTTGCTGCAACTTTTCTTTGAGCAGTTCATTGGCTTGCAAGAGTAGTTGTCGATCTGGCGTCCCCCTGGGATACCGGTAGGTTTCGGGCAGGAATAGGCCCTCGGCGTGAGTCCGATCAAGTCCTAACTCCGCCGCCAATTCTTCCGGGGTCTCGGCCACTAGGGTTTGCGCGATGGTCGGTTCCGCGCGCAACGCAGCCAGCAGATCTCTTGTAGTCCAACCTTCCACAAAGGTGAAGTTGTACAGTTTGACCTTGCCGGCAGCGAGCATACCCAGCAAAGCCCTGGGTGTTTGTTGGGCTGACAGCTCATACTCGCCCGCCTGGATTTTCGCAGCCAGGCCGGCCCAGCGACCATAGCCGGCGAATACGCGTGGGTGGGCCAATAGACCCGCCCTTTCCAAAGACCTGGCCGTCGCAACCAAAGACTGACCCGTCGGCACCTCTAAGATATGGGCTTCGGCCAACGACCCTAGCGGTGTGTCTAGATACTGTTGCAACCACAGCCACGCGCCGCCGGCCCCCGCAGCCGCCAGTAGCACAAGGCCGCAGATGACCGTCACTAGGCGTCGCATTCACTCACTCCGCGTTCCGCCAAGCCACGCATTAATCGGCGCGTCACCGGACCCAGGTGATACACCGCATCGTCCAAAGCTCTGACTGGCCATAGGCCAATTTGGCTATTGGTCAAGAAAATTTCTTCGGCCTCCCCCAGCTCCTCTACGCTGATCACCGTCTCGCGCACCGCTTCACCCTGCTCTTCGGCCACTTCCATCACCACGTCGCGCATGATGCCCGCAACGCCGCAGCGATCAAGATGCGGCGTGCAGAGTGTTTCACGCAGAACGGCGAACAAATTGGTCATGGTGCCGCAAACAACCTCAGCTCGCGGATTCAGCATGAGTCCTTCGTGAATATCCGTATCCCGCCATTCTGACCGCGCCAGGACTTGCTCTAGACGATTCAGAGTCTTCATGCCGGCCAAGGCGGGAGTTTCGGCCAACGGCGTCTTGCAATAGCGCAGCCGAATACCCGAGCGGTAGACCGCAGCCGGCGGCGCATCCGCCGCGAAGACTGCCAGCGCGCGCGTGGGATTCGGCATCGCCGGTGCTGCGTAAGTCCGGGGCCCGGGTCCGCGCGTCACAATGATTTTCGCTACCCCGCGCTCAACGTCACCCAGCAGCGAATCAAGCTCGCGTTCCAGTAGCGGCAGATCCACCGCTGGAAAGCCCAAACGTTTGGCGCCATGGGCAAGGCGGCGCAAGTGCCGTGGCAAAAATCGCGGTTCGCCTGCGCGAATCGCAATGGTCTCGAACAGACCGTCGCCATAGGCCAAGCCTCGATCGTCCATGGTCAGGTGATCGCAAAACCTGCCGTTGACGAGCCACGATGTGGAAGATGTCATGCAGCTTCCTCAAATACCCGAAAAATCATGGCGACAAGCATACCGCGAGCAGAGCAATGGACCGGCAGCCAATGTAAGACCCACTTGCCCCGCAGCAGACCGGTATGGACTGGGAACATCCGCATACGCTTTGAGGCCGCCCGACCTACTCCAACGCCAAGAGCATGCCCCTGGCTTTGGCCCGCGTTTCTTCTAGCTCCAGCGCAGGCTGCGAGTCCGCCACGATGCCGCTACCGGCGGCCAGGCTAACGGCTTGATCCTGCATCACCATGCTGCGAATGAGGATGTTCAAATCCCCACTACCGTCGCGGTTTAGATAACCCATGGCGCCGGTATAAAACCCGCGCGGACGCGCCTCCAAGGCCGCGATAATCTCCATGCAGCGCACCTTCGGGCAGCCGGTGATGGTGCCCCCCGGAAAGGTGGCGCGAATAACCTGCGCAGGCGTGACCCCCGTACGCAATTCGCCGGAGACATTGGAAACGATGTGATGAACCTGCGAATAGGATTCCAAGACCATGAATTCGTCCACCTGCACGCTGCCCGCGGCGCAAATGCGACCCAAGTCATTGCGCTCAAGGTCGATGAGCATCACATGCTCGGCGCGATCTTTCGGATCGCCCAACAGTTCGGCCCGCGTGAATTCGTCAGTATCCTCCTGCCGCCGCGGCCGCGTGCCGGCAATGGGACGAGTGGAAATCCGGCCACGCCCCCATTGCACCAAACGCTCTGGTGAAGAACTGATGACCGCGAAATCATCGAGCACCGCGAGCCCGGCGAAGGGACCTGGATTGGTACGCCGCAAACGTGCATAGACTTCGACGGCCGAGACGTCCGGCTTTAGATCCGCGCACCAAACGCGTGATAAGTTAGCCTGGAAAATATCACCGGCGACGATATGTTCCTTAGCCTTGCGCACCGCCTCGCGAAACTTCACGGGCGATTCTTCCATCAAATCCTTGCGTATACATCCGCGCTTCGCGGCCACGAGAGGAGACAAGCGACGCAAATCGTCTTCAACCCGACCCATGGAATCTTCGTGACCGGGTTCGCCGACAATATAGGCGCGTTGTTCTTGATGATCACGCACCAGGGCAATGGGAATGCGAACGGCTACCGCCAGTGGCTGCCTAGTCTCACCGACTAGCCGCACCGAAGGCTCAACCTCGGCCGCCAATTCATAGGCCAGCAGCAAAAACCAACCACCCGCAAACGGGATATCCGGGGAAGCCTCGGGGCCGCCACCCTCGCGGGCCCACCATGCGTCCAAGGACCTTAAAAACCCCCCGTCCGCCACGCCCGGCCCGTTCAACGAACCATTAGCGGCCAAGCTCAGCCTTTCCCCTGGAGAGGCAAACAAGAAATCAAAGCGCGCCTGTCGCGAACCGCGTGCCGTGCTCTCTAAAAAAAAGGGGTAGCGCTCTGGATGGGCCGCATGCAGGTCCAGGGGATCAAAGTCGTAGTCGATGTCGACCAACTGCTGGCTGGCCGCTTTTGTCAGCGAGCCCATGGGCCGGCAAGAACCGGGGTCAGACCCGGGCAAATACCAAGCTGCCGTTGGTCCCACCAAAACCGAAGGAGTTGCTGAGCACGGCATCGATGCGCATGGACCGCGATTTGTGCGGGACGTAATCCAAATCGCACTCCGGATCTGGATTATCCAAATTGATCGTCGGGGGCGCGACTTGATCGCGGATCGCCAAAACGCTGAACACCGCTTCGATGCCACCGGCGGCCGCCAGCAAATGCCCAGTGGTGGATTTCGTTGAACTCACCGCCAGACTGCCGGAATGGCCGCCAAAAACCTTCTTGATTGCGCTGGTCTCGGCCATGTCACCCAAAGGCGTCGAGGTACCATGGGCGTTGATGTAGTGGATATCGCTGGGTTCCAGCTGGGCATCGCGTACCGCTGCGGCCATGCACAGCGCGGCACCGCCCCCATCTGAAGGTGGCGCGGTGATGTGATGCGCATCGCCGCTCATACCAAAACCCACGACCTCGGCCAGAATATTCGCAGCACGCGCCTCAGCAGAATCCATATCTTCAAGAACCAAGCAGGCCGAACCACCGCCCAAGACAAAGCCGTCGCGATCTTTATCCCACGGCCGGCTGGCTGCTTGCGGATCGTCGTTACGCGTTGACAAGGCGCGGGCTGAGCAAAAGCCGCCCAAACCCAAGGGTGTCATGGGCGCCTCGGCACCACCCACCACCATCACGTCAGCATCGCCGTAAGCAATGGTCCGCGCGCCAATACCAATGGAATGCGTGGCCGTTGTGCAGGCTGTGACCAAGGCCAAATTGGGACCGGTAAAGCCGCCGTTAATCGAAACGTGGCCGGAAATCATATTGATAATGCTGCCGGGCACAAAAAAAGGCGATATCTTGCGCGGCGATCCCGCCGCGGCGTATTTACCGTAGTTGGCTTCGATGGTACCGATACCACCGATACCCGCGCCCATCGCCACACCGATGCGGTCCGCCGGATGAGTGTTAGTACTCACGCCGGCATGGTCAATGGCATCCTTCGCCGCTGCGATGCCATAGTGGATAAAGGTATCCATCTTGCGCACTTCTTTGGCCGGCACATAGGCCGACGCGTCGAAGTCCTTCACTGAACCGCCAAAGCGCGTACTGAAGTCGCTGACGTCAAACTCAATAATCGGCCCGATGCCACTGCGGCCGGCCAGCACGTTCTGCCATGCAGTTTCTAAATCATTACCAACAGGAGATATGACTCCCATGCCGGTTACGACAACGCGCCGCCGTGCCATCTTTAGCAACTCTTTTTCCTTGGGCGGCAAAGCCATGCCACCCGGGTAATCCGATTAATCAGGAAGCTTTGGATTTGGAATTAATGTAGTCGATCGCTTGCTGGACCGTGGTGATTTTCTCGGCATCCTCGTCCGGGATTTCCGTCTCGAACTCTTCTTCGAGGGCCATCACCAATTCGACGGTGTCCAACGAATCCGCACCGAGATCATCGACGAACGACGCGGCGTTCGTGACCTCATCTTCTTTCACACCGAGCTGTTCGGCGACGATGCTTTTAACCTGTTCCTCAATACTGCTCATGCTCGCTTGTTCCTCTCAACAGAAAGCGTATCCAGTGGGACTCATTCGGGAATGGGAATCGCTGGGGGCGCTATTTTAAGGTAAAGACACGGGGCAATCTACTCTGCTTCTCGGCCGGATATCTGCCCCAAAAAACCTATTAAATCATCAACATCCCGCCATTGACGTGGATCGTTTCGCCGGTGACATAGGCGCCGGCGGGACTGCATAAGAATAAAACCGCGGCCGCCACGTCGTCCACCGAGCCTAGTCGCTGCAATGGAATCTGTCTCTCCAGGTCCTCACGCTGGGCAGATTCCAAGGCCTCGGTCATGGCGGTTTGGATGAATCCCGGCGCCACGACATTCACGGTAATGGCGCGGCCACCCAATTCTCGGGCCAAGGATTTGCTGAATCCGACCAGACCGGCTTTGCTGGCGGCGTAGTTGGCTTGACCTGGATTTCCCATGGCGCCCACCACCGACGAGATATTGACAATTCGCCCACGTTTGGCTTTCAGCATGCCGCGCATGAAGCTGCGGCAAACGTAAAAAGCCGACGACAAATTCGTGCGCAAAATGTCCTCCCACTCGTCATCCTTCATGCGCATGAGCAGGTTATCGCGCGTAATGCCCGCATTGTTAACCAGCACGGTGACATGGCCTTCCTGCGCGGCAATATCCTTTTGCAGGGCGATGACCGCATCAGTATCAGTCACATCCAGCACGGCGCCGCGCCCGCTAAGATTTGCAGCCGCGAAACTTTCGTCGATGGCCGTTGCGCCCGCGGCACTGGTCGCCGTGCCGACTACCATCGCGCCGGCTCGGGCCAAGGCTTCGGCGATGGCCGCGCCAATTCCGCGGGACGCACCCGTGACCAAGGCAATCTCGCCTTGCAATGAAAACCAATCGCCGATTTCACTCATAGACTTTTAATGACAAAGCAACTCTAGCGAGGACAAAAACCGGCGCATTATAACGATGGTTTTGAGCGACGCCAGCGCAGATATTCCAGGCTGGCGGCCACTACCCCTCCCATAGAGCCCCAGAGATGCGCATCGGTGACCACCGAGCCACCCACGATGGCAGCCGTGAACGGTACTTCCCCAGCAAATTGTTCAAAGGCCAATTTTCCGCCAACACCCAGCAATAAACCCCAACCGAATCCATCGCCGGCCATTATCAAGCCGATGGCACCCAACACGAACAAACCATGCAAAGCGCCGGATAAGCCAAGCATCCAAAAGATGTCACCGCTGAACAAATGCACGCCCCAGCTTGTCGCGAAACCCGTGATCAAAAGCCCGACCAACCAGTCCAAGCAACTGCGATCGGCCGCATACAACCAAACAATGAGCCACAAGCCCGCCACGTTTAGGCCGAAGTGACCCCAGCCTAGATGAATAATGTTGGCCGTCAGCAACCGCCAGTACTCACCGTCCGCCAACGCCAACCGGTCATAGCGAAGCATGAGCTGATAGATCTCAGGCAGCAGCTGTGCCAGCAGCATGATCAGCGTCAAGACGGCCGCGGGCAGCATCGCGCGCCAGGGCGGCAGTGCTGTGACGGAACTTGTATTTCCGTTGAAAGGCACTTTGCTACAATTCAGCCTCAGGCGAGAGGCCCCAAGGGCCGTGTGAAGATCATCAATTCGCAGCACGGGCAAGGACTGCCTTCAATCATCATCTCAAAAACGCAGGAAATTTTCATGAGCCGCAACAAGCAACAGCGCAGGGATGCTAGCCAACTGGGTTTTACGCTCATCGAAATCATGGTGGTCGTGGTGATTCTGGGTATCCTGGCCGCACTGATCGCCCCCAACGTCATCAGCCGCATCGATGAAGCCCAAGTCACCAAGGTAAAACAAGACATGCGCGCCATCGAAAGTGCGCTGAAACTGTATCGCCTAGATAATTTCCGCTACCCGACAACGGATGAAGGCCTAAATGCTTTGGTTACGCCACCGAATGACCCGAACGCGCGCTGGCCCGAAGGCGGCTATTTGGACCGGGTACCACAGGACCCTTGGAATCGCCCCTACCTCTATTTGCAACCGGGGAACAACGGCGCCTTCGACATATACAGCTTGGGACGGGACGGCCAACAAGGTGGTGACGGTCTCGATGCAGACGTTGGCAACTGGGATTTGCAGTAAGTCTTCCCAAAACACCGAACGGCCGAGCCAAGCGCCGCGCCTTGCTCATGCAAATTTCATCGGCCAACACTAAAGGCTTTTCGCTGCTAGAGCTGTTAGTGGTTACAGTGATCATTGGTATCTTGGTCACGATGTTCACCTTGTCGGTGGGTTTGACCGGCGGTGACCGAGAATTGGAACGCGAGGCGGAACGTTTGAGCGCACTGATCAGCTTAGCGAGCGAAGATGCCCTACTCCAGGGCCGCGACCTTGGCCTAAGCTTTATTGAACATGGCTATGAATTCTCCGGCCAAGACCCCAATGCAAACGATCAGTGGCGACCATTGATGCTGGACGATGTGTTGAAGCCACGGGAATTAGATCCCAGCGTTGAATTGGTGCTTGAGATTGAAGGCCGCGAAGTAGAACTGCGTGAACCAGGGGAGAAGGTCGGCGCCAATAAGCCCGTTGATCAAGACGACCTCGATTCCCCAGAAGAAAACCTACCACAGATTTTTATCTTCTCCAGCGGTGAAATCGACCCGCCTTTCGAACTGCGTCTGCGCCGTCAATTTAGTAATGATGTGTTGCTCATCAGCACACTAGACGACGGCTCCGTGAAAATCACCCGGGAAACTTTTTAGCTTGCAACGCGGATTCACACTGCTGGAAGTTCTAGTGGCGTTAGTGATCATCGGCCTCGGCATGATTGCGGTATTCACGCAAATGAACCAATCCCTGACCGCGACCGCGATGATGCGCGACAAGACTTTGGCTTATTGGATCGGCGGCGACCGGATTACCGAGCTACGGCTCTCGGGGGAGTTCCCCAAAATCGGTGAACGAGACGATGAACTTGAAATGGCCGGCGCCAATTGGCGCTATACGGTACGGGTCTCGGAGACTAGCCTTGAGAACTTTCGGCGCGTGGATGTGGACGTCGCTTTCGCCGACCGGCCTGAGCGGCCCGTCGCCACGGTAACCGGGTTCCTCAGGCGTAGAGACAAGACCGCGGCTTCGCCAACCAACTATTGGGCGCCGATCAACCCGGACAACGCGCTCAACAGCGGTGCGGCGCTAACGGGCCAGCTAACCCAATGAAGGAACGCGGCTTCACGCTGATCGAACTCCTCGTTGCCATGGCGATATTCGCCGTCGTGAGCCTACTCGCTCTCGGCGGCCTGAACGCCGTGGTTCGCCAGCAGGAACTCGTGCGCGAAGACCTGGCCGACTTGGCGAAATTGCAACGCGCAATACGCTGGATTACGCGCGATTTTAGTCAGCTGTATCCGCGCCACGTCCGAGAAGAATTGGGAGAAGGCAACGAACCACCGCTGCTCGCCGATGGCCGTTCGGATTACCTGATTCGCTTAACCCGCGGTGGCTGGCGCAACCCACGAAAGTTTCCGCGGGGCAGCTTACAGCGGGTGCAGTATCGAATCGAAGACAGCGAATTAATTCGAGAATACTGGCCAGTATTAGATCACCCCTTGGGCATGGAACCCAATAGCACTCCATTACTGGATAATGTGGAAGAAATTCGCCTGCTTTATCTGGATGAGTCCGATGAGTGGCAAGATCAATGGCCACCCTTGGATCAGATTAACGCCCTCGCCGCACCCCGGCCCCGTGCCATTCGAATCGAACTGGTCCTGGGCGGTTGGGGTGAAATTAAACGCCTGGTTGAACTAAGCCCATGACTCACCGAGGCGGTCCGGATCAATCCAAGCAACGCGGCATTGCCGCGCTGACGGCCATGCTGGTGGTGGTCTTGGCCACCGTTCTGGCGGTGGAGTTGCTGTGGTCGCTAACCCTTGATTTACGCAGAACAGAAACCTTGCTGACTCAAGAACAAGCCGTGCAAGTTGCCTACGGCATGGAGAGCCTAGCGCAGCAAGTCCTGGAACAGGACTATGAGGATGCGCCCGAAGCCGACACCGCCGACGAATTGTGGGCGCAAGTGTTCGATTTCCCGATTGATGGCGGCACAGTAAGAGGCACACTGGCAGACCTTCAAGGACGTTTTGATCTCAACCATTTGCTCAGTACCTCCGGAGAAAAAAATGCCCAGGCTATTGAACAATTTCGCCGCCTAGTGCAATTCGCCAGCCGCGATCTCGAACAGGAACTGCAAGCCAATCCGGACAATGTTGTCGAAGCCGTATTAGACTGGCTGGACCCCGATCAGCTGCCAGAATTGGGTGGCGCCGAAGACGATATTTATACCAGCAAGATACCTCCGTATAGAACCGGCAATTTCTGGTTCACCAGTACCTCCGAGCTACTAGCAATCCATGAAATCTCACCGGAGCTTTATGAAAATCTGGCTCCCTGGGTAGCCGCCCTTCCGCCCCTCAGCAATGCGACTACCCGGCACATCAATATCAATACAGCCCCCTTGGAAGTGTTACTCAGCCTCGATCCCGATCAGGAAAATGAGAGACTCATCACAGATCGTCTAGCAAATCTTCCCTTTGAATCAATCGAGGAGTTCCAGGATGAATTCATGGGCACAGGATCCGATGCCTTACCCAGCGAGATTGGGCCCCATTTGGGCATAACCAGCCAGTATTTTCGTGCCCACGTGACCGTTTCTATTGGCACTACCCGGCTCGCTATGTACAGTCTGCTGGAACGTAGCCCCGGTGACGGCGCTGTAGTAACCCGCTTTAGGTCCTTCGATACCCATTGAAATGACTGAGTACCTGATAATTCGCGATGCCTCCGCAACCCGTGCCGACGCGGCTTGGACCGTTGTGGAGGACCAAGGCGCCATCCTCGAGCCTGGCGGCCGTGCATCCCTGGCCGAGTTGGCCGTAAAGGCCAATAATCGCCGCGTTGCACTACTGGTGCCTGCCTTGGATGTGTTACTGACTTCCGCCACGGTGCCGGTGCGGGGTAAACAAAAACTGCAGCAAGCCCTGCCCTTCGCGATGGAGGAGCAGTTGGCCGAGGATGTGGAAGCGCTGCATTTTGCACCGGGGGGCCGATCGGGCGATGACTTGGTCCAAGTGGCCGTGACCCGACGGGAGAAAATGCAGGCTTGGCATGACTTGCTCGATGCCGCCGGCATTGAAGCCAATTTTCTCTATTCAGAAGCCGAAGGCTTAGACCATATTCCCGGTACCGCCACGCTCCTCATTGAAGGCGACAACATCACTTTGCGCAGCCACGACGGCGCATTGGCGAGCGGTGATCGCGACAGTCTACCCATTGTGCTCGATCTTTGGCTGCTCCGCGCGGAGCAAGAAGAAAATGACGGACAGCCCCATTTGCTGGTTTATCAGGCAGGCACTCAATCGCCAGATGTTGTCAGCCTGCTTGAAAATATCGAGCCGCGGCTACAAAGCCTTGAAATTCGCAACCTGACGGACGGTGCCTTGCCGCGTTTGGCAGCCAATCTGGCGACGAATCCGGGCATCAATTTGTTGCAAGGCGACTTCGCGCGCGGGACTAACTTGATGCGCTTTTGGCCTGCCTGGCGCCTGGCCGCCGCCTTGCTCGCCGCGGTGTTGGTCGCGGCCCTGGCCACGGCCGCGGCTTCCACTTGGCAGGCCGGCCGCCGAGCCGAAGCCTTGCAGGCTTCCATTGAGCAAGCTTTTCGCTACAGCTTTCCCAATGTCGGCCAAGTACTCGATGTACGCTCCCAGCTAGAAAGCCGACTGCGCAGTCTGGGTAGTAGCCGCAGCAACAACCGTGGCGCTGAGTTTCTGGACATTTTGCAGCAGGTCGCAAAAGCCATGGACAAGATCGAAGGTGCGAAACTAGAAGCCGTCGACTATCGCGCGGGCACCCTAGAGCTGCGGGTGCGCGCGCCCAATGTTGAAGCACTAGACCGCATTCAACGCGACATCGTCGCCGCCGGTCGCCTCGAAGCGGAGATACAGTCAGCCAATGCCGAGGACGATATTGTTCTCGGTCGTCTGCGCATTAGCGGCCAGGGCGCATGACCGTGGACGCCCTGCGCAACTGGTTTGAACAACTGGACGACCGCGAGCGACTGCTGGTCTCCCTGGCGGCTGTGCTCTTGATCATTGCCATCGTGGTGTTGGGTGGGTTGCGTCCATTAATGAAGCAATCCGCGCAAAACGCTCAACTGGTGAGTGATCGCGAAGCGCTCTTGGCCGATCTGGAAAATGTTGCGGCCCGGCTGGGACCCCAGCGCGGTAGCGCGAACGCCTCAGCTGCGAGCGGTGGCCAATCTTTGGTCTTGCTGATTGATCAGTCCGCGCGTGCGCGCTCCTTGGACGGCTACCTAAAACGCAATCAACCCGAAGGCGATGCACGGATTCGCCTGCGCTTTGAGCGCGCACCGTTTGAAACTCTGTTGACCTGGCTCATCGATCTGCAAACGAAACATGCCGTGACGATCGAGTCGGCCAATATCGATATGAGTAAAGAACCCGGCCGCGTCAACACCAATTTAATCCTCAGCCGAAGCGCGGGTTAAACCATGCGCCGACGAAGCCTGTTGTTGGTCGTGGGCGTACTGTGCTTTCTATTGTTCTTCATCGCGACGGTTCCGGCCCAGCTTGCCGTCGATATGCTCTCATCAACAGGCGTTCGCGCGGGCGCAGTATCCGGCAGCTTCTGGTCAGGCAAAGTCAGCAGTCTGCGATTGGGTAACTTCACCCTGGGCGAGACTGCCTGGACCCTCCGCCCCAGCCGGCTATTGCTCGGCCGATTTGCCGCGGATATCGATGCCGAACTTCCCGCCGGCTTTTTGCGAGGCCGCGCCGAATTAGGTTTGGGCGGCAGCTGGTCGCTCCTCGATGCCGAAGCCAGCAGTCCCGTGAGTGAGTTTGCGCCACTGCTCGGCCTGCCCGTTGCCGGCGGCGACGCCACGGCCAACATTGAACGTTTAACTGTTAAAGACGCATGGCCGGCGGCGGCGGTCGGTGAACTACGCGTCGGTGATTTACCCTTGACCATGCCTGGGGTCGCGGCTGACCCCAAGACCCAAGGAAGTTTTGCCTTGAGTTTTGCCGCGACTGATCTGGAACCGGAGGACCCCTTGCTGGGCGAACTCAGAGATTTGGGCGGTGCGCTGGAACTCAGCGGCCAAGTCGCGCTCACGGCACCGAATAACTACACCATTAGCGGTGTTCTAAAACCAAGGCCGAATGCGCCGGAATCCCTGACTCAAGGCCTGGTCTTGCTAGGCCCGGAGGACTCGCAAGGCCGCCGCGAATTCTCGCTGAGCGGCTCATTCTAAAATACTCGCTTGCGCATCCACATCAACCTCCCGCAAGACACCCAATAGCGGAAAATACAAGGCGGCGCGAACCGAACGCGATTCCATTGCCGCAAACGCATCGCGGTAGGCGCGCAACTGACCTCGATATCGATCGGATTCCGAAGCTAGAAAGGCCTCAAGATCTTTGCCTTCATGCACACTGGTCTTGTAGTCAACAATCCAGCGCACGTCATGTTCATCAATAAATGTTCGATCGATGCGCATTTGCCGATACTCACCGGCTTCAGCCTGCACCAGGGCCAGCTCACTACCACCCGCTTGGCGTTGATTTGATAGCAGCCACCGGCCATCGTCATCGGCAATACAAGCGCGTAGTGCTTGGGCAACGCGCTGGCTCGCGCGTTCCAGGTCGGCATGGGCTGTACCCAGTCTTTGCAGCTGCCGGCGAAAGCTTGGAACCAAGCCGTCTATTCGCTGGGTACTAAATTCGCCTACACCGCAGCCCGCGATTTCCTCTAGCCAGCGATGCACCACCGTGCCCACATGCATGGCCCAGCGGCTGGCCCAGTCAAACTCCAGCTCCGCTTGCGCCGCCGCGGGCATCGTCCAAGCGGGTGGATTGGCTTGCAGGAACGCCGGCCGTTCCCAGCTACTGGGGAGCCGTCGCAGGCTGGGCGAAAACCATTGGGCTTCACCAGCCCACGGCGAATGCGGGTCATCCTGCTCATCTAGTTCCGGCAAGGTCATATCACCCTGACAAGCGGGCCAAAGCTTGCCGAGCAGAGAGTCCGACCGCGGCGCTTGCCAATCGCCGTTTCCATCCTGCTTCACGACGGCGAAAAGCCACAGGCGAGTGCGGGCACGAGTGGCCGCCACATACAGCAGTCGACTGAGTTCTAGGTCCTTACGTTGCCGCTCAAATCGCCAAAGCATTGCATAAATCTGATCTTCCTCATCGCCTGCGGCCGACTGCGGCACCAAGACCAGCGGTGGTGGGTTGCCGGCGCCGGATAACTCATGCCACAACAAGCTGGGCTTGGTGTCATTTTTCGTACCGAAGCCCAATCCGGGCAGCAGTACCGTATCGAATTCCAAACCCTTGGCCTTGTGAATTGTCATCACCTGCACAAGCGAATCGGAGACTGTCCGGGTGACGGTGCGCTCCTTGAGTTGCAAATGCAGTTGCGCAACGTCCGGATAATCGCCGCCCGTCTCGTTCTGCTCGAGAAATGCGAAATATTCGGCGACGATTTGCCGCTGCCCGCCGTGATCAAGCGTCGCCGGGCCGCCGAGCCAAGTCCAGCAGCCTTCGACGAGCTCTCGCAATGAACAAGCGCCGCGACGAAGCAACCAAGGCCGCATGGCGCCACGAAAATTCAGTGCGCGGCGATACCCCTCTGCACTTAGTCTGCCGTCATCCTCGAGAGCTTCCAACAAAGACCAAACTGAAGCATCGTGATCGCCACCGGCTAGCGTGTGTAAATCGGCAAGCTTCAACCCACACCATGGCGCGCGCAAGATAGCCAACCAGGCAATGCGATCCGCCGGATGCAGCAAGGCCCGGGTTAATCCCAATAAGTCTTGGATAGCCGGCACATCGACCATCAACTCTAGATCTGGCGCGGCAAAATCGATCTCAAGTTCGCGCAGGCCTGCCAAGATACCTTGGGCATGTTTGCGGCTGCGCACCAAAATGCCAATGCTGTCGTCCGGCCATGCTTCGAGACAATGACTAACCACAGCCAGCACACGCTCGGCTTCTTGATCGCGATTTTCATCGGCTAGCAACTCCCAACGCACCGCCGCTGACTCCTCCGCCGGGCGTTCGGCGCGACTCGGCCAGAATGGCACGGCACCGAGGTCTCGGTCGGACTCGGTCGGCAAAATATCCGCGAAGACACGGTTTACCCAATTCACCAAAACCGGTGAGGAACGAAAATTACTCTCCAGGCGCAAGGTTTCGGGTCGTAGCTCGCCTATGCCGTCAGCCTGTGTGTCCAGATAAACTCGAACATCGGCTTCGCGAAAGCGGTAGATAGATTGCATGGGATCGCCGACGAGAAACAGACTGCGGCCATCGTCAACTTGCCAGCCAGCAGTCAGGCGCCGTAACAGTTCGAATTGACTCCGTGACGTGTCTTGGTACTCATCCAGCAAAATATGTTTTAAAGCGTAATCTAGCGTCAGCGTTAACTCACTCGGCTCATCGTCTTGGCCGAGTGCGCTTAAGGCATCAGCCGCGACTTGTCCAAAATCCACGACACCCTGCGCCGAAAAAACCTGCTGCAGATTCGCCGCGGCCAGCGGCAATACTGTGAGCAGTGACGACAAGGCCTGCCATTGGGTATCGGTATAGCGAGGCTCAGGTAGCCGCTGCACATCGGCTAAAGCCGCTGCCAGTTGTTCACTGCCGGTGGATGCTTTGAGGTCCTCCAAAACGGCGCGCCAGTCGGCCTTCATTTGCGGATTGTTGGTGGGAAAGCCGAGTTTTACATTGACACCGGTGGACCTGCGCCACTCACCTTTGGCGGTCAGCAAGGCGCGTGCAATGCCGCGCCAAGCCGTAACATGCTCTGGCGTGGCCGACGGAAAATCTTCGCGATCCCGCCAGGCCTGAATATCGCTGTCTCTTCCGGCAGCCGCCAGTGAGTTACCGGCATAAGCCAGCAGCCGGACCATTGCGGCACGGTGTTCGTCTGGCAATAGAGCTTCCGCGGCAACCAGTACGCGCTCAGCCAATACCCCCAAAGCAGACTCCAGGGCAGACCGCATGGCCACCTCATCAAGCTGCAGCCCGGAACCCGTATGGCGCAGCCATTGGTCACGTTTCGCCAGCATGGCAGTCAATAGACGTGTCACCCGGTCAGCCCGATTATCGTAATGCGCCAAAACACGGCGAACCGCCACAGCGAACGGGCCGGATTCCGAGGCCAGACTAATGGTGTCACGCGCTGCTTCTTCATACAGCGATTGCGGGTCTTCGCTGATTCGCTGGGCGCCGACGCTACTCGCAGTCAGCGGCGACGATCGACTCAGCCAAGCATTGAGGGAATCGATGGTGCCGATGCGCAAGCGATTCGGCTGCGACACAAGACCCCAGGCCAAAGCCTCATCACGGGCAACCACCTGGCAGGCCAAATCGTAGCCCACGGCTAGATGAGTGGCTGCCGGGCTCTCCTGATTTGCCGCGCGCGTAATAGCCTCGATAACGCGACCACGCATCTCCGCCGCCGCCTTGCGCGTGAAAGTGACCGCCAGTATTTCTTCCGGTGCATCGGCAATACTCAGTAGACGCAAGTAGCGTTGAATCAGCAGCTCGGTTTTACCTGATCCGGCGGGCGCCTGGACGATGAAAGACCGCCCCGGTTCCAGTGCAGCCGCGCGACTCATCGCATCGGCCGGAGCATTCATTCTTTCGACTCCAAGGCGAGTTCGCAAACCCTTGTCAACGGGGCAAATTGTCCTGTGGCGAGATTGATATCAGCAGTATCAATGGAGCAAATTCCCAAGGCGAATTCTTCCGCCAAGGCACTTAAATCAGTCCGCCAGCTTTCGCACAGTGACTCCCAATTCGAGAACTGTCCGCCGGTAAATTTCTCAACCGCGAGTACCCCCGGAATTTCAAAACTCTCGGTCGAAACGCCGCGAAATTCAGTGTTTTGGGCATTGATATACAGCAGGGCAACGCCGGATACAGAGCTTGCGATGGCATACAACGGCAATTGCGGCTCGCTAATGCGCGGCCCCAGCCAGACATTTCGCGAAAACTTTGTGCCGGTCTTATAGTCGATAACAAGTCGATCCCCGGTGTCAATTTGATCAAGGCGATCCAAGCGCAAATTAATTTTCAAAGGCCCCAGTTCCAAACTCAGCGGCGCTTCGGTCGCGACCACTGAAAAACTGGGTCGCCGGGCTTCAAGCCGCAATAATTCGCTGAGCTGCTTCGTGATGCGTTTTTCTTCCAAGTCGCAGAGCACATGCATCAATGTGTGCCCGGATCGCCGCAATTTATGCAAAGCCTTGGTAACAGCCGCCGCGATCTGTTGACTGGCTTGCGGATTTGCGGGCGCGAGATCTTGCTCCCGCAGCGTTTCGTAAAGATCTTGCGCGGCGCGATGCACGATCTCACCGCGAATTCTCGCGTTTATGCCGAGAATGGGTACGAAGAGTTCTTCCGCCCCCAAACGCAACTCGAAGAAAGCGCGTGCCGGACACAAGGCTTGCAGCTGCAACAAGCGGCTACCACCGCGTACCTTTTCACCATCTGCCAGCGGTGGTGGTTTGTCATCCGTCACGGTTTCCAGTGCAGAAGGCCAGAACCAAGCACTGCTCTGGGTAGACGGCTGAGCGGGCCGCCCCTCCTCGATGCAAACGCCATGCAGGCAAGGACTTGGCGTGCGCCAACACTGATCTTCCTGACGCGCGTAACTCACCCGTACCGATTCCGCACTCGCGAACAGCCTAGCCATGAGTTCGCTAGCCCAAAGCTGATGGGCCTGCGGATCGGCGGCCGCAATACCCACACGCCGCTGCACTGCCAAGGGCAATAAGGGATCCGGCACCGGCGGCGGCGGCCAGGCTTCGCTACTCATACCGGCGATCCAAATCGCATCGCAATGATGTCCGACGGCCTCCTGGGGCGACAAAACCTGAACGCCATTGGCGCGGGTCTGGGATTGAAACTCCTGCCCCGCCGCCAGGTTCTGCAGAAGACCCAGCATGGTAAACGGCGAGATCCGGCCGGAAATCACGCCCGCCGTCGCGAACCGGTCCACCAGCCGCTGCCAGCTTTGCACTGCCAATTGTTCCTCAGCACAAAGTTCACGGCCCGCGGGCCAATCGAAACATCGCAGCACTTCGTCAATCCACGGCACCCAATCCATGGGATCGCGGGATGTCTTCGCGCCTTGAATGAGCCGACGAGCCGCGGTGAGTTGCTGCGCAAAAATCGGCGCAGGCGAATCGCGCAGGACTAGGACATCGCCGAGGAAAATGTCCCGTTGTGAATCTCGGCGCAGGCGAAGATCCAGTCGGGCGCGTCCATCGGCCTCGGTTCCCGCACCGCCAATGTAGGGGGAACGAAGCAGCTGTCCGAAACTTTGGTAGTCCATTCTTCCCCGGACTAGCTGCAAGATGAGTAAAGCGCTGTGCACAACGCCGGATGACTTCAGTGAGCGCCCACGGGGCATGGTCACGGGCAATCCGCCGGAAAGACCGTTACACCAGCCAGGTGCCAGCTGATCCAGCAAATCATGGCGCAAAGCGGGATCTATGCTTTGTGCATTCGGCAGCACCAGACCCATTATTGACCCTGGGTTCTGCTGGTAGAGATCCGCCAGATACTCACCGAGCGCC
Source organism: Gammaproteobacteria bacterium (assembly GCA_965221985.1). Taxonomy (GTDB): domain Bacteria; phylum Pseudomonadota; class Gammaproteobacteria; order Steroidobacterales; genus J054. Next base: position 2,476,568 of record OZ244928.1, on the reverse strand, counting down.
GCGAATTCCTGTTCCCTTGACTGATACGCGGTAGCACTAATCGGCGTGCCCGTCAGTCGATCCGGCCCTTCGCGCACCTCGCAGGACGCGTCTTGCAAGGCCTGGAAAAGTCGCTGCACTTGCGGATTGATTTCAGCGAAACCGCAGTGGTGCACAACCGGCGGCACCGCGATTGCGCCGGCACCGATATCTTGCGCGATTCGGGCTGGCAGTAAAGCTGTATCAACCCAGCCGCCGTCACGCAGGGCGCTCTCGAAATTCAATGACCAACGAGCAAACGCCAAGGAATCAGCCGTGGTCGCGGCGGCCCGCAAGGACCGGGTGGAAATACCCCAATCGAGCGTCGTGGACCGAGCGCGTTGCACCAAGCCAAGAGTACCGGCGCTGGCGGAAATCTCATGATGCTGAGAATCGGCGCCAATCACCTGCCGCCACAGTAGCTGGGCCTGCAAGGGTGACAGCAACCCCTGAGCGCCTGCCACGCCCCCGGCCACTAACGACGCCTCCCAGGCCTGCTCCAGCCAGTTCGTCAGGCTATAAACCGCCGGGGCAGGCCAGCTCTGTAAGCCTTTGGTCTCCTGCCGAACATTGAATCGCCAGCGCCAATGCCGAGCCTGGCGAGTCGTCGCGGTGATGAGAGTATCGCCGGATTCGAGGCCCGCCAGTAATGAATTCATTCTAAATCAGATATTTATATAGTTATATTAGAAATTACTTGACTATTGGGCATAGGCATCTAGGACCATTTCCATCTGCTCGAATACCGTGCCAAGAGTCGACGCATCCGGCAAAGTCGTCAGTCGAAAATAATTGCTGCGCCCCGTGTTGAAACTGGTACCCGGCGCGATCAAGACATGTTGCTGCTCCAACAGATCCAAGGCGAATTGGTTATCGTCAAAATCCGGCAGCTTGTTGGTATCGACGCCGATAAACGCGTACATGGACCCATCGGGCGGTACGACATGGAGATAAGAGCTGCGCGCGACGGCGTCCAACACGGCCCGCCGCGATTCATAGAGACGCCCACCGGGCTCAACCAAGTCCTTAATACTCTGATAACCGCCCAGGGCAGTTTGCACGGCCCACTGGCCCGGCACATTACTGCACAAGCGCAGAGAGGCCAGCAGATCCATGGCCTGCAAATATTCTTCGGCAGCCTCCAGATCACCGCTAAAAACGACCCAACCCACGCGGTAGCCGCAAGCCCGGTAAACCTTCGACAAACCACTAAAGGTCAAACACAAAGTCTGCTTGGCCAAAGTCGCCATAGGTACGAACTCAGCCTTGTCGTAGACCATGCCGTCGTAAATCTCGTCACTGAAAATGACCAAACCGTGCTGCTCCGCCAAGCGCACAATGCCCTCCAGGATTTCGCGTGAATACACCGCCCCGGTGGGATTATTAGGATTGATCACCACTATGCCGCGTGTACGCGGCGTGATGAGTTGCGCCAACTCCGCGAGATCGGGCTGCCAGCTTGCTTCGGGGCTACAGGAATAATGCACCGGGCGGCCCTCATTCAGCGTCACGGCGGCAGTCCACAAGGGATAGTCGGGGCTGGGAATGAGTACCTCGTCGCCGGGATCGAGCAGACCTCGCAGGGTGAGATCAATCAGTTCACTCACGCCATTACCCATAAACACATGCTCGCTCGTCACATCTAGCAAACCGCGGTCTTGTTGCTGCATGACCACGGCTTCGCGCGCGGGAAACACGCCCTTCTGGTGGCAATAACCTTCGCTGTTGGACAAATTCTCGATCATGGCTAAGCGCATGGTTTCAGGCGTGCGAAATCCGAAGGGCCCAGGATTACCGATATTCAAGTAGGTGATTTCGTAGCCACGCCTGGCCATCTCATGGGCACGATTGGCCAAACGTCCGCGAATCTCATAGCGAACATCATGCAAGGCAGAGCTAGTTTTGATCGAATCGGTCACAGTGGCCATCCGTCGCGCGCTTAGCAAGGACTCAGAGCATAAAGGATCGCGCGCGGGGCGCAATGCGTTCAGGTTCAAATTCAGGGTTCCGCAGCCCCGAAAACTTTGGAGAAAACCAAAAACTTACACCGATCAATACTTAGTGCCGCGGCGCCATCTTGAAAAACAGCGATAGAACCAAGGCCGTTGTCACCAGCACGGCGATAATCGTGAATGGAATATTGTAGGAACCGAAACGGTCGAACAGCACGCCGGTGACCACCGGACCCATGCCGCCGCCAAAGGTATCAAGTACGGTAATGGTGCCGAGAATTTTTCCCAAATCGCGCAGGCCGAAGTAGTCAGCGGCAAGCAGCTGCAATAGCGTATACAAGCCACCCCAACCAAGCCCTAAGAGGACTATGGCCGGCCAGAAGGTCAGCGTGTTAGTACTAATTAGCAACCAAGCCCCGATACACATTACGGCAATGGTGCTCACAAACATGCCTTTGTGGCCTAAGCGCTCGGCCAAGAAGCCACTTAACAACTTACCGACCAGACCTAAAACGAACAAGACGGTCAAACCGTTGGCCGCAACCTGCGCTTCAAAACCTTGATCCGTCATGTGCAGGAATAGGTTACTCAGCAGTGCCAAGATGGAATAAAAGGTCAGCATGGCAATACCGGCTAGCACCCAGAAATTTCGCGTCTTCAGGGCATCGGCGTAACGCATGCCGGTACTGGAAGGCGGTGTCTCGGCATGCGCATCAAAACCTGGCGTCGTTAGGCCCATATCTTCCGGGCGCTCGCGCAATAAGAACAACACCACCGGAATTAACATCAAGGGCAGAACGCTGGAATACATGAAGGCGGTTCGCCAACCGAACTCACCAATCAGCCAGGTGTTCAGCTGCGGAAGCGCGGCATTGCCTAGGCTGGTACCCGCCACGGTCATGCCAACGGCAAGACCGCGATTTTTCACAAACCACTTAGAAACCAGCATCACGTTGACCACCAAGCCCGAGCAAGCCAGTCCCGAAGCCAGCATCAGGTGAATGCCGTAAATGTCGTTTAGCGCGTCAATACGCGAGTACAGAAAATTGCCCGCCGCCAGCAGGGCGAAACCGAAGGCCATCAAGGGACGAACACCAATTCGATCAGCGATGGCGCCGGTAATGGGCGCAAGCATGCCACTGCCTAAAAGCGTGATGGTGTCGCGAAACTTCAAGCGGCCGCGCAATCCATCTTCGCCCTCAGCCAGGGCCAGAAAATCCAGAATATCCCGGTCGTAAACCGTGAGTCCCGCCAGCGTCATGCCGTTGGTGATCCACATAATCAACAGCGAGCAAAAGGCGATGACCCACCCGTAGTAGAAGCCCTTGTTATTCTTGGCACTGGTAGTCACTCGCTGCCTCCCCGGCTACACTGGACGCCGACAGACCATACCGTAATCATCAGGGTGGCCCAAGTGCCTTCGCGGCCCCTGCACCCTGCCGCTAGAATCAAACACGAAAATACACAGCGGAGTCTAGACATGCTCAAGTCCATACTGATCGTGACCATCACCGTCGCACAACTGCACGGTGTTGAAGAAGCCTATGAAAACTACTTGGACTACGAGGCCGTTGCGACGGGCGCCGTCAGCGAACAAGCTGCCGACGTTTGGGGCGCGCCCAAGGCCAGCGGGCGACCCTATTTGCTGCTGCAATCCGCCAGTGATGCCGCGGTTTTTTTACGCTTTATCGAAAGCGAGCAAACCGACGACTATGCACCCATGACAAGCTTTGGCTGGAACGCCACTGAATTATTAGTCAAGGATCCGGATGCCATGGCGCAACGTTTGGCGGATTCACCCTACGAGATTATTGGCCCTCCCTATGATTTGTGGGCCGCGCCGAATGCACCGCGGGCCATGCAAGCCATTGGACCGGGCAATGAGCTACTGTACCTCACGCGGAACAATGACTTCAGTATCAAAACTGACGTCGACCGCGTTTTCATTATGGTCGTGGGCGGGCCATCCATGACCGCGTTTAGAGATTTTTACGGGGACCGATTGGGTCTAGACATCAGTGATCCGACTCCCTTCAAGATAACTGTAATTTCTAAAGCTCAAGGCCTACCACCTGAGACGACCTATCCTCTATCGGTGGCGCGCTTGGCATCAGACTTCTTAATCGAACTGGATGAGTACCCCAGTGTAGCCAAACCGCGCTCTAGCCCTGCCGGCAGTCTCTTGCCGGGCATCGCCATGGTGGGTTTCATTGTCGAAGATCTATCCGCCCTGGATCTCGATTTTCGCGGCAGTCCACAGGTGTTATCGGGTGCACCCTATGCTGGACGGCGAGCCGCCGTGGCCGTGGGACCGGCCGGCGAATGGCTGGAATTTATCGAGGCGGAGCTTCCTGATTAGGTCGGTCTAGCTGGCAACATTCGCATGCGGATTGATGCCGAGTGCCCGTGCGAGCTGATAAGCAACACCGTAAACCAGCATGGACACAATCAAACCAAAGGCGGCCGGCACCATCCATTCCGGTGACCAGAAGGTACTCGCCGCGCCGACAAAATAAGCAATAAACGCCGCAGGGTTCCAGGCTGGGGAATTTTCCAAGCTAGCCGCCGAAAATCGACCGCGATTAACGACATAGTAGTCCACGATTATGGGGCCAATTAGAGGTGGTACCAAAACTGCCAGCAAATCAATCCAGCTGGCAAAACGCTGATAAATCCCCAGGCCAACGAGGGTACCCAGCAAACCACAAATCACCGTCATGACTCGCTGCGGACGGCGAAAAACGCTAGCTGTTTGAATGACCGGCAAGTACAAATTCGCATCACCGGTGGTCCATAGAGCCAAGCTCATGCCGATCACACCAATGCCACCGATCACCATGCCCTGGGCCAAGAGATAGGTCGTGAAATCGTAGCTGCCTGAAACAATACCTCCGAGAGCGCCAATCACCTGCAAGAACCATTGCGAAATAATGAGCACAATAAAAGGAATGGCCACGGCCACCCAGGCTTTGCGCGCGAAGCGCGTATATTCCGGCATGACGATGGCACCGACCACCCAGGAACCGATGACCAAATTAATCCCCTGCACCATGTTCAGCGGCGCTTCTCCGCTCGCTGCTTTTTCTCTCGACAAGGCCAAAAACTCTTGCCAACCACCGGCGGTGTCAACATTTAGCCAAGCGGCATAAAGACCGACGGCAACTAGCACCAAGACTGCCGGGATACTGACAATCTCTAATCCTTTGACGCCGAAGTAGGTGGTGACTGTGAACAACAAGCCAGCCGCAATGGCCACGGCATAAAAGGTCGGGGAATCGAAACTTTGCGCCCAAGCAAAACCGAAGGCGCCCACCACGATGCCTTGCCAACCAATGGTTAGTAGGGCGATGGCCAGCACCGGCAAATACGCACCCGCGCGACCATAGACATAGCGATACAACAAGCCGCTGTTGCAAGCGGTCTTGTAGCCAATATAGCCAACAACTGCGCCAACCAGAAAGTTAGCAAAATTACCGGCGAAACTTGCCACCACGATGTTGGGCCAAAACGGCATGCCGCTGCCGAGCAAGCCGCCGACGATCAAGCCGGTAACCAGAAATCCCCAGCCAAAGGCTAAAGTCAGTAAGGGTCCTGTGCCTCGACGCTGTGCGTCGGTCAGCGGACTGAGCGGATTGTCAGCACTTGATCGCTCGGCCTCTGGATCCCACGCCCACCATGCCCGCAATTTTTCCAGCATCTCGCACCTCCCGATGAGAAAACCTGGCGCTAATTTTGTTGGCCTGTGGTCCGTCAGGCTGATTCGTAACTCAATTCAACCAATTCGTAATGCGTCTGCATATAACCGGCCGCACAAGCGCGGTAGCAAATATAATCACCGTCATTGCTACACCAGACATCATAAGGTGGATGCTCCTGCGGCAGGCCGGGCGCTGAAACCATACGAAAATGCAATGCGTCAAATTTGCCAGCACCCACCTCGATAGCCTCCTCGCCCACGTATTCGATGCCCATGCCAATGCGAAACAACATGGGCCCAGTGGCACCGCGATGATCCGGCGAACACAGCAACATCTCATCCAAACCCTGTACACCAGGACCTTGACTTCGATCGAAGAGCCGCATGTGCCAAGCATCACAAGCAATGGCATGGTTTTGGAAGGTCTTTAGCCGACCCGTGGTTTCCATTCGCTGCGTGATGCGACCTTCCAGGGCGGTGTAGCTTTCGCATTCGGCGAAATCCGGGCCGAAACGAAACCAGCCAGTGCCCATGAAACGATCACCCACAGTTAAACGCAGGAAGCAATCCGTCGGGTACCAATCTTCATCAAGACTATAAACCGTGTCGCGCATCACGCTAGGCCGGTCGTCGATTTCGGAGTGCGCAGTGATGCTGCGCCGACCATCACCGTGGACCGTAATCATGAAAGTTTCCCGGCCACGCTCCTGATCCATTCGCTCGGGCTTTTTGCTCGTGTACTGAATGCGGCCCCGAATGATCCGGTGGTCGCGCTGCAAAATTTCACTCATGGTTTACTGGTTTCCTGCTCGTTGTTATTCGCGTCATCCCCGTCAGCATCGCTGAGAGGCTCAATTTTCGCCCCCTGATTTTTCTCGGGCTCCAGGAGCTTCGCATCCGGATCGTTGCTGACCTCCAGGGCCTGCAAGGCGACGGCATCCAGCCGTTCCACGTCAGCGACAAACGAACCGGGCCCCAAGGCGCTGCCAAAGTATAGGCGCTCGCCCGGATATCCGCAGATACGGCCACTATCCGATCCGAAATCGATTCGCCGTGCTTGCGTTAGACGCGAGCTTGCCGGCGCGATACGGACGAGATAAGCGCGGTTGCGGCCTGAGGTATAAACAATTAGACGACTGCGGTCCACGGGCCGGAACGCCCGTACTGCCGAGGCGTTAAAACAGGCAGCCACCCGGCCCTCACTGGCCGGCTGTTCCTCAGCGGGGCCTTTGTCTGAACCGGCGCAGGCGCCAAGAATGAGCAACGAACTCAATAGCCCCGCGACGCGCAAGCTCGGCAACATTGCTTAATCTGCCGCCACCGGCCGCGACGGGTCACTGATCCAGTCAGACCAGGATCCCGCATAAAGGGCCGCACCCGGTAACTCCGCAATTTCCAAGGCCAGCAAGCTATGGCAGGCCGATACGCCTGATCCACACATGCAGGCAACCGAAGTTATGGGGCGGCCAGCAATGACTTTGCGGTACATCTCGGCCAGATCAGCAGGCGGCAAAAACCGGCCGTCGGACGCTAAATTATCCGACAACGGTAAATTGATAGCGCCTGGTACATGGCCCGCGATGGGATCAATGGGCTCTGATTGCCCCAGAAAGCGCTCCGCGGCGCGCACGTCCAGCAGCAATAATTCGTTTCCGGCGAGCCGGTCACTGACTTCGCCTGCTGTTAGCACAGATAGCACTTGGCTTGGCCGCGGGAATTTTGCGGGTTTTGGCGTTAAGACCTGGCGGGTCAGCGGCTGACCCGCCTCGAGCCAAGCTTGCAAGCCACCGTCTAGCACAGCAACTCTTTCATGCCCAAGCCACCGCAGTAACCACCAAGTTCTCGCAGCGAACATGCCCTGCATATCGTCGTATGCCACCACCTGCGTCCCCTCGCCCACACCCAGTTGTCCTAAGCCTGCGGCCAGCTTTTCCGGTTCCGGCAGCGGGTGGCGGCCACCCGATGCCGCGGAAACCGCGCCGGCCAGGTCTTGATCCAGATCCACAAACTGAGCCTTGGGCAGATGGCCCTCTAGCCAAGCTCTGCGGCCGGCATCCGGATTCAGCAGATCAAAGCGGCAATCGAGAAGCACCACGGCTTCGTCATCTGATTGAGCCAGCAGCTTTGTCAGCTCAGTGACGCTAATTAGGCTTGTATAAGCATCGCGCATGCATGGTTACTCACGCTACGACGGGATTCGACTTGTAAGGCCCCGGCAGCTCATTGAAAATAGCATGTTTTTTGCCCCAAACCCCAGGAGCTGGCGGAATGGAAAAAGTTCTCGTTTGCCTTAAACGCGTGGTGGACTACAACGTCCGTATTCGCGTCAAGCCCGATGCCTCCGGCGTGGTAACTGACGGCGTCAAAATGAGCATCAATCCCTTCGATGAGATTGCCCTGGAAGAGGCACTTCGCCTGCGCGAAGCTGGCGCTGCCGAAGAGGTGATCGTAGTGTCCATTGGCACCGACGACTGCCAGCAACAATTACGCACCGGCCTGGCCATGGGTGCTGATCGAGCGATGCTGATCGAAACAGATTCAGCACCAGAACCTCTCACTGCCGCGCGCAGCTTGCTCGCCATCATTCAACGGGAAAATCCGGACTTGGTCATCCTCGGCAAGCAAGCCATCGACGATGACTGCAACCAAACACCGCAGATGCTTGCGGCCTTGTGGGAAAGACCGCAAGCAACATTCGCATCAAAGCTGGATATTTCCGGCAATACCGCGCGGGTTACCCGCGAGGTCGATGCCGGCCTGGAGACCATTGAGGTTGATCTTCCCGCCGTGGTCAGCACGGACTTACGCCTGAATGAACCCCGGTACGTTAAGTTACCGGACATTATGAAAGCGAAGAAAAAGCCTTTAGAAACCATTGCCATGAATGAGCTGGGTGTGGATACGGCCAGCCAATTCACCGTCACAAACTACGAACCCCCGGCGGAGCGTGGCAAGGGCATCGTGGTCGCGGACGTCGGCGAACTCGTCGCCGCCTTGCGTGACAAGGGTCTTATAGGCTAGAGCGGAGCGATATCAACTATGAGCAAAGTACTCCTCGTTGCCGAGCATGACGGCAAGACATTAAATCTCAGCACGGCTAAGAGCCTGAGCTGCGCCGCCGAATTAGGTGCGGCCAGCATCGATATCGCGGTTTTCGGTGACCAAGTGGATACCGTCGCGCAATCCGCGGCGCAATTGGCCGGTGCCAGCCGCGTTCTAGTCATTGAGCGGTCCGAAAACGCACAGCCGCTGGCCGCGGTCTTAGCCCCGCAAATCGCGGCACTCGCCGCCGATTACGATTATCTGCTGGCACCCTCCACCACCTTCGGTAAAGATATTTTGCCCCGCGCCGCCGCGCTGCTGGGTGTCGGCCAAATCAGCGACATCATGCAAGTTGAATCACCGCGCAGTTTCAAGCGTCCGATTTATGCCGGCAACGCCATCGTCACCGTAGAAGTACCCGCGGGACAAATCATCGTCGCCACGGTCCGGGTCGCCTCTTATCGCGCCGCGCCGGAAGGTGGGTCTGCGGCCATTGAAAAACTCGAACTCTCCGCCGAGCTGCCGACACACACGCGTTTTGTGGATTTACAAACCGGCGGCGGCGACCGACCCGATTTGCAAACGGCGCGCATCGTGGTATCGGGTGGCCGCGGCGTTGGCAGTGCGGATAATTTCTCGCTGCTCTATAGCTTGGCCGAAAAACTAGGCGCAGGCGTAGGCGCCTCACGCGCCGCGGTGGATGCCGGCTATGTGGCCAATGACATGCAAGTTGGTCAAACCGGCAAGATCATTGCCCCGGATTTGTATATCGCCTTCGGCATTTCGGGCGCCATTCAGCATCTCACGGGTATTAAAGATGTGGGCACCATCGTAGCGGTGAACAAAGATGCCGAGGCACCGATTTTCGAGGTAGCCGACATCGGTCTTGTCGGTGACTTGTTCACCGTTATTCCGGAATTGGAGCAACAGCTGGGTGGCTGATTACGCGACGCATCGGGCGGCGTGACTAACAGCCAGGCGGAGGGCGAGGCCTACGCGCCGCTTAAACTGCTGAGTTTAGCCAGCGCCCTCTCACCGTTCGGCATGGTCGTGCTGGTGCCCACCTTGAGCGAACTGGCACGCTTGTTCAACGTCGGTTTTGGGTCCGCACAGTTTTTGATCTCAGCCTATCTATTTGGCTTGGGCGCCGGCCAACCCTTTAGCGGCTATCTATGTGATCGGCTGGGCCGGCGGCCCGTTCTGCTGGGCGGATTTGCGGTATTCGTCTTGGCCAGTCTAGGCTGCGCCTTGGCCCAGGAATTTTGGGTCCTAGTGCTACTACGCTTCGTGCAGGCTGCGGGCGTCAGCGTGGGCACCGTGGCCACGCGCGCCATTGTCCGCGATACCCACGACGACCCGGGTACGGCACGCGCCATGGCCACCATAGCAGCGGCCATGGGCATCGCACCGGTCATCGCCCCCATTGTCGGCGGCGTAGTCAGTGAACTATCCGGGCCCCTGGCGGTGTTTTATGTCAGCGCAATCTTGGGCGCCATCATATGGATTAGCGTGCGCGTTCAACTGCGTGAAACCAGACCGTCTGGGACAGCCGACAGGTCGCGTCAAAGTCAGTGGCTGAAAGATTATGGCGAGCTGCTGCGCTCGCGTGTCTTCATGGGCTATACCCTGATGTTCGGCTTCGTGCAGGGCGGCTTCTTTTGTTTTCTGGCCGTGGGTGCTGCCGTATTCGAACGCGACCTGGGCATGGGACCCCGCGCCTTCGGGCTGGTTTGGGGACTGATGGCGGCCGCCTATGTCATCGGCGCTAGCGCGGCCGGGCCCCTAACTTCCCGCCACGGCTCACAACGGGTGATTTTTCTCGGCATGGCCGTGACGCTGTGTGCCGGCTGGGGCCTGCTCATGGCCATCGCGATTTTTGGCGTGAACTTCATCAGCCTCGTCCCGCTGCTCGCTTTGCTCACCGCCGGCAGCGGCCTGGTCATTCCCGGCTCCATGGCCGGCGCGGTGAGTTATCGGCCGGAAATCGCGGGCACCAGCTCGGGGCTATCCAGTGCCCTCGGTCTAATCTTCAGTGGAGGATTCAGTATTTGGTCCGGGTTTCTTTACAGCGGCAGCTTCCTCCCCGTTGCGGGCCTCATGGCGCTCACTGCAACACTCACGGCCATCACGGGCCTCATGGTGCGCCAGGCGGCACCAAATACGAGCAAGCGCTAATTCCGGGTAACGGGCAGTTTCCTAACGCAATTATAGGCCCGCCAACACGGCGTCGGCCGCGCTGACTTTGAATTCACCCGGCGCCTCAATGTGCAACTGCGACACGACACCATCATCAATCACAATAGCAAAGCGCTGGCTGCGCTTGCCCATGCCGAATCCACTGGCGTCAAGTTCCAACCCTAGCGCGTCGGTATAGCTGGCATTACCATCGGCCAGCATTAGCACATCATCACCCGCGCCCTTGTCAGTGCCCCAAGCATCCATGACAAACAAATCGTTCACGGACATGCAGGCAATGGTATCCACGCCCTTGGCTTTCAGCGCGGCGGCTTGGTCAATGTATCCCGGCAAATGACTCATGGAGCAGGTCGGCGTAAAGGCACCGGGTACGGCAAACAGCACGACTTTCTTGCCGGCGAATAGCTCGTCGGTGGACAGACTGCCCGGCCCATCGCTGGTCATAATACCGAAGCTACCTTCCGGCATGCGCTCACCCACTTTGATCGTCATTTCGCTCTCCTGAATTTCAAATTTCTTGCTTGTTGTCAGCCAGTCCGCCCGCTGTCGAGGCCAAGCCGCTGAACTGCATTGTACAGACTCATCATCGCGCGGGCAGCCGAGTCACCTAAGGAGCGAGCAAGAACAAAGAGAGTGGCGGCCAGAACGAAACCACAACTAGGCCGGTAAGAATTAATGCCAGGAACGGCAAAACCGCTTTGCAGATGGTCCAAAAATCTTCGCGAAATGCCGTCATTGCCACGATGAGATTGAGACCCAAGGGCGGTGTTAGATAGCCGATTTCCAAATTGACCACCATGATGATGCCAAAGTGCACCGGGTCAATGCCCTGTGCCACAGCCAGAGGCTGCAACATGGGCGATAAGATCAGGATGGCTGAACCGATGTCCATGACACAGCCCAGCACAAGCAAGAAAACGTTAATTCCTAACAACAAGGCGACGGGATTGTCCAAACGTGCACTCAAGGCGGTGACCAGCATTTCAGGTACTTGCTCGTAGGTCAGCAGCACATTCAAACTCAGGGCAATCATGAGGACCGGAAACAAGGATCCCAGTAGCTTTGTGGTCTGACCGACCACCGCGTATAGCCCCGAGAAATTCATTTCGCGGTAGACCACCATCTCCACGAACATGGCGTAAACGACCGCCACGGCGGCCGATTCGGTGGCCGTGAAATAGCCGCTGTAAATACCGCCTAAGATCAAAGCCGGCATGAGTAAGGCCCAGATGCCTTCGCGGAACGCTTCCCAGACTTCGCCACCATCCCAATGGTCGGCCCGAAAATGGCGGTTTGCGATCATCGCATAAGCCACCATTAAGCTGGTGAGCAATAAGGCGGGGCCAATACCCGCAATAAACAAGTCGGCGATGGACGTCTGCGTCATGACCCCGTAGAGAATTAGCGGGATGCTGGGCGGCACGATGATACCCAGGGTGCCGGCGGCACATAGCGCGCCCAAAGAAAAATTTCGTGAATAGCCGGCCTCGCGCAAAGCTGGATACATCACCGTACCAACGGCCAGCAAGGTCACGGTTCCCGACCCGGATACCGCGGCAAAAATCGCACAAGACAGCACCGTGGCGATGGCCAAGCCGCCGGGCACCGGCGCACTCACCGCGCGCATTAAGCGAATCAATCGCTGCGCCATGACGCCTTGAGACATGATATTACCGGCCAAGATGTAGAGTGGAATCGACAGCAACAGCTCTTTGTTAACCGCATCCCAGGCATCGACCACGATATTGGCAATCACCGCGTCGCCCCAAAAGATGTAGGCATAGGCCGTCGCGACACCCAACATCACCAACAAGTTCTGTCGCAGCAACAACAAGGCGATGAGAATCAAAATTAATCCTAGAGTCGCCATGCTCAGCCCACCACCGAATCATCGGAGAAATCTAACGTCGCGTTGTCGGGACTGGGACGCAGGACAGGAAACAAGCCATACAAACAGTGCCGGATGGCCGCGAGACTGAACGCGATGGGCAAGGCCGCCTGCACTGGCCAAACTAGAGTCCGCAGCACGGCCGACCGTTCTTGCAGGCTAAAGGTCTCGGCCACCACGCCCAGGGCCACCCAAGCAAAAGCACCGCAAAATGCCGCCATCAAGAACTCGCTGATCCGGTCAATCACCGGGCTCCAGGCACTCGGCAACCAGCCATCCGCGAATCGCGGCCGCAAATGCGCCGCATCTGCCGAGGCCAGACCAATGCCGAACATCACCACAAAAACGTTCGCGTAAACCCCGGCCTGACGCGCCCAGTGGATACCAGTACCCACCAACTCGCGACTGACCACATCGGCAAAGACCACGGCGATGACCAGCATGAAGGCCAGAAAAGTCAGCCCGCGCTCAAAGCGACTGCAAGCTCGCAGCCAAATCTGCGCGGCCTGCCGCAGCTTAGCCATGAACGAATGTTTCTTTAATAATCACTTTAATTAATTTATATATATTACTGTTTTATATCATTTATTACTGTGATCTTGGGAATAAAAACGCTAATGGCTGCCGCGGACAACAATTGGGTCACGCCGACTGCGGCAAAAACCGGTACATAGCCATAAACGTCAATCACCAAACCCACGACAAAATTGAAACACATACCCCCCAAGGCACCGACCGCGCCGAACCAACCCCAGGACGTGGCCACATGACTAGCCGGGTAGATGTCGGCCGGCAGCGCGAATAAGTTCGCGGCTTTGCCTTGAATCGCGAATAGGGCAAGCCCGATAAGCGCGATGGCGGTGTAAGGGGAGTCTACGCCCACCGCCGGCAGAGTCATCAACACCAGCAGGGCACCGGCCCATATCAGCAATTTGCGCGATCGATCCAGGCTCATGCCGCCAGCGATCAAGCGGCGGCCCAACCACCCACCGCTCAAGGAACCGAGATCGGCCGCCAAGAATGGAATCCAGGCGAATATCGCAATTTGCTTAATGTCAAAACCGCGGGCCTGCGACAAATACAAGGGCAGCCAGGAAATATAGAAATAAAAGGCGCCATCGTTAAAAAAGCGGCTCAATAGCATGCCGAGCATCGGGCGCTGGCGAAGAACCCGCCACGTATCCATATCTTCAGCCGTGTTTATCTGTCCCTCGGAGGCCTTGGCTGCGAGAATTAGCGCTTTTTCATCTTCGTCCACAGACGGGTGCTGATCGGGTGGATGGTAATAGCGCTGCCACAGCCACAACCAAGCAAAACCGGCAAGCCCCGGCACGATAAACGCCCATTGCCATCCAAAGCTCAAGATCAGCCAACCCAGCAACGGGGGCGCCAGCACCGCACCCAGCCCAGGTCCCACGAACACAATGCCCACGGCCATGGAACGCTCAGACTTTGGGAACCACTCAGCCACCGCCTTAAGCGCCGCTGGAAAATTCGCGGCTTCAGTCAATCCCAACAGTGAGCGCAGCACCAAGAAACTCAGGAACCCACGACCCGCCGCACATAAAATCCCGGCAATACTCCAAGCGACCACCGCCAGACTGAAAGCCCGCTTGCTTCCGACACGGTCGATAATGGGGCCAAGGACAATGTGACCGACCGCATAGGCGAATAAGAAGGCGGAGACGATGAAACCAAACTCCGCATTGCTGAGCTGAAACAGCTCGGTAATCACCGGACCTGCCACGGCGAAGGCCTGCCGGTCGATATAGTTAACGGTGGTGATCAGACAAAGCAGTATCGCCATTTGCCAACGAACTGCGATGAGCCGGCTTAGCACGGGCGATGCAACTCCCCAGCTAAACAAACCGAAAATAGCTTTTGCCGCAAGCTTATCGGCCTAGGGTGCATGCGGACCGGCGGCCCAGTCGGTATTCGCTAAAGCCTGCTGGGCGTGGGCCAGAGGTGCTGATTCCAAGGTCGTGGCCAAACTCGCGTTCCAGCGGTTCAAGAAACCGAATAAGCCAATCACAGCTGCCAGTTCCAAAATTTGCTGATCATCAAAGTGCTGTTTTAAACCAGCAAACTCCGCGTCGCTAACCGCACTGGGTGACTGACCGGCACCGCGCGCGTAACGCAGCGCTGCGCGCTCAGCCTCGGTGAAGGCGGCACTCGTTTCAAACTCCCATATCTCTGCCTGTTTGTCAGGCGCCACATCGTCCTGTTCTAAGCCAAAGGCTGTGTGCGCAACGCAGTACTGACAACCACCAGCGGCGCTGGTAATCAAGGCAACCAAGCGCTTGAGCTCCATCGACACACAGCCCGGCGTGAACACCACCCCCACCAAACCCATCATGGCTTGCAGCAACTCCGGCCAGCGGGCCATGATGAGCACATCATTCGGCGTAAAACCCATGCTTTGCTCCGCATACTGAAGAATGGCCTGCATGGATTCGGGCAAGTCCTCGGGGGCTTTTGGTTCGAGACGCGACATTGAGGAGTCTCCTAGTGATATTTGGCTATGCAAGGATTCAATCTAAACAACTGCCGCGGCTAAGCCAAGGGAGAACTCTACAACCGCTATTACCGCTGACCGCGCTGCTAGGGTTGACAATCGCCCTGCCCGCCTGCGCGCCCCCACCTGAGAATGCTAAGGAAATTGTCCGCGTGGCCTCCTTATCGGCGCCCGGCACACCCTGGTACGACGAATGGCTGCGCTTTCAACAAAGCTTTGAAACCAAGCCGGACAATGGCCTGCGCCTCAACATGTTTATTTCGGGCCAGTTGGGGAGCGAAGAAACCGTGGTGTCAAACCTACGCCGCGGCCGCGTTCAGATCGGTGGTTTCTCGCTACATGGATTGGCCTCGGTGGTCCCGGAGCTCAGCGTATTGCTCACGCCCTACTTGTTTGAATCTCGTGCGGAAGTTGATTTCATCATGGACAACTATCTCACCGAGATCTTCACTCGCCTGTTTGCGAAGCACGGCATTGCCCTGTTGCGCTGGAGTGAGGTGGGCTGGAACCACGTCTTCTGCCGCGAACCCCTAGTTACGCCAGCCGACATCGCCGGCCGCAAAATCCGCGCGTCCAGCGCCATTGGACCCCAGGAATTCGCGCGACGCGTGGGCGCGGATAATGTACCGGTTAACTACGCGGAGTTGATTACCGCACTACAAACTGGTTTGCTCGACTGTGGACAAGGCGGTATTGGTCTGTATGCCTTGGGCGGCGCAGCGCAAGAAGCTCCACATTTAACCTTGACCTACCACATCTTCGACACCGGCTTGGTCGTCGCCAACAAAGCCTGGCTTGATGCACTGAATGACACGCAACGCAGCGCCATACTTAGCAGCTTGGAGCCAGCCGACCAGGGACGCATCAAGCTGCGTCGTGCGCTGGCCGAGATTCAAGACGTGAAGCTCGATGAACTCGGCGTTAGGGTGCGGGAACTAAACCCGGAAGAACTCAAGCTATGGAAGGACGCAGCCGCCAGCAGTGGCGGCACAGTGGTTGAAAAGACCGGTGGTCAAGCTGCAAAAGTTTTTGAATTGATTCAAGCCGGCAAACTAGCATTCCGCGATCAACAACGGACGACCTGATCTCGTTGCCATGGCAGACTCAATAAGGTAGTTCTTCGCCGTCATAGGCCATGACCCGTCCAAGATCCTCGGATGACAAGTCGGCTATGACTTGCCGTACACCGCGAACACTGGTGGCACTATCAATTTCAGCATCGGCACCACCCATCGATGTACGCGCCCAGCCAGGATGTATGGCAATGGCCAGGACGCCGCGCGGTAGGAGGTCGATGCCCATGGAATGCATCACGGCATTAACGGCAGCTTTACTGGCACGATAGGCATACATTCCGCCCATGGTATTCAGACCCATGCAGCCCACCATACTCGTTAAGGTGATGATCTTCTTTTGCTCGCTCGCGGCCACATGTTCAATGAACGCTTGGGACATCTTCATCGGACCCATGACATTGACGCGAAAAGTCTCGTCCCAATCGTCAAAATTTGACTGCCCGAATGCTTGATCGGCGACGCCGCCCGACGCAAATCCAACGCGCCCAAAACGGCCGGCATTATTCAGAAGTACGTCCAGGGGCTGGGCCGCCAAGCTGGCGGCCAGGGCATCAATCTGCGCATGATCGGCAACGTCCAACGGATGGGTGGTACAAGCATTACCCCGCGACGCCAGCTGCTGGAGCTCGCGGCTCACGCTGCGGCTGCAGGCATACACTCGCCAACCGTCCTGAAGATATTGGCGCGCGAATTCCAAACCTAGGCCACGACTGGCGCCGGTAATCAATACGCTGGGCATCGGTGAATCTCTATCTAATTAGTTGGGGAACGAGGCACTATCCTAGCCCGAAAATCCGCTACGCGCCGGCAGAACCCGGGCGACCGCGACATGAAATGAATGACTTCTGTCTTGCTAGGGCTCGCCAGGGAACGCTATCCTGGCACTTCATCGACCTTCCCAAGGAACCCCCATGACAGCGGCCCCCGAGACTTTCAACCCCAGTGCAAAAACTCGTGACTATCTATCCGGTGAACATCTGTTGCTCATCAATGGCCAACGTGTGCCGGCGGCTTCGGGCGAACAGATAGAAGTCTTCGATCCGGCAACGGAGGAGCCCATTGCCAAGGTCGCCAGCGCAGGCAGCGACGACGTCGATCGGGCCGTGACGGCAGCCCGCGCCGCGCTGAAGGGCGAGTGGTCAAAAATGACCTCGTATGAACGCGCGCGCGTAATGTTTCGCTTCGCTGATGAGATCGAAGCCAATATGCCGCTTATCGCCGAAGTCGAAGTCTTGGAGAACGGCCTGCCCAAGATGATTTCGGAATACACCATCATGAAGTTCGGTGGTGAATTCATGCGCTATTTCGCCGGCTGGGCGACAAAGATTCATGGCCTAACCATCCCCGTGTCCCCCGCCGATGCCCGCAACGGTGAATCCTTGACCTATACCAAGCGTGAACCCATCGGCGTAGTAGGCGCGATTATTCCTTGGAACGCTCCCTTGGCCATGGCCATCTTGAAACTCGCCCCGGCTTTGGCGGCTGGCTGTACCATTGTGCTAAAACCTGCCGAACTCACCCCCTTAACGGCGCTGCTGCTGGGCGAATTGGCGCAGAAAGCGGGGTTCCCCGACGGCGTGGTCAACGTACTACCGGGCTATGGACATTCTGCCGGCGCCACCCTGGCAGAGCATCCTGACGTGGACAAGATTTCCTTTACCGGGTCCACGGCCGTGGGTAAGAAAATCATCGAGGCCTCGGCCGGAAATCTCAAGAAGGTGACTTTGGAATTGGGCGGCAAGTCACCGTTCGTGGTGTTTCCCGACGCGGATCTCGAACGTGCGGTACCCGGCGCCGTGCGGGGAGCCTTCTTTTTACAAGGTCAAAATTGCATGGCCAGCACGCGCTTGTTTGTTCACGAAGATGTTTATGAACCTTTGGTCAACGGCATTGCACAAATGGCCGGCGGCATGCAGCCTGGGCCAGGCTTGAATCCGGCCTCTATGCTTGGCCCACTCATCTCGGGCGAACAACGTGAGCGCGTGATGGGCTACATCGATTCGGGCAAACAAACTGAAGCAGAACTGCGCTGCGGGGGCGAAGCGCTACCGGGCAAGGGTTTTTTCGTGCAACCCACCGTGTTTGGTCGCACTAATATGGATATGAAGATCGCGCGGGAAGAGATCTTCGGACCGGTCATGTGCGTACAAGCCTTTGGTGATTCTGAATTGCAGGCCGTTGCTGATGAAGCCAATAAATCCATCTACGGCCTATCCGGCAGCGTGTGGACCAAGGATATTTCCGTCGCCCACAAGATGGCCGGCCTCATCGACTCGGGGCAAGTGAGTATTAACTGTCATGCGGCGGTTGATCCGGCCATACCTTTCGGCGGAAATAAGCAGTCAGGCTGGGGACGGGAATTTGGACAAGAAGGCCTGGAGCCCTACCTGAAGACGAAAGCCACAACGGTACTTTTCTAACAAGCCCGCCGGTCGCTGCAATTAGCGGGCCTCGAAAGCTCGCGATGCCGCGTAGCGCGCCCGCCGAAACCTAGCCGGAAAACTCACCAAGGCACGGTTTCTCCAAAGCGATCTATAAAGCGGCCGCTGTCGGCGAGGGTCAAGCGCGAAAAACAAGCCTGTTGTTCGCGTACGCTGTCGGCGGGCGCAATGGGTGCGGCCTCCCCCCCTAGGTCCGTCTTGCACCAGCCCGGCGCCATCGCCACGACAATAACATCCGGTAATTCCGCGGCCATGCCCTTAGCCACCATGTTGAGGCCGGCCTTACTTGAGCGATAGGCATAAGATTGGCCCTGCCGATTTTGCGCAATTGAGCCCAGATCGGTCGACATCATGACCAGCAGCGGCCGCTCGGCCCGCCGCAAGGAATCCAACAGGGACACTGACAATTTGAAGGGCGCCAAGAGATTCACCTCGAGAATCTGGCGCCAAATGCCGTAGTCCATGCGCGCCAAGCCTTGATAGGCCATGCCCGCCGGTGCCCCTTGCGGACCAAAGCTGCCCGCATTATTCAGCAGTAAATCCACCGCCTGGCCGGACAAACTGGCCGCAAATTCATCTACCGCCTCAAAATCAGCCACGTCCAAGCGCGCAAGGCGCACGGCATCCGGGAACCGCTCCCGGAGTTCGGCCAAATCCGGTGAAGCATTCGGCTCGCGAGCGGTGACAATAAGCTCCCAGCCCGCACTGGCGAACTGCCGGGCGTGCTCTAAACCTAGGCCGCGGTTCGCGCCGGTGACGACGGCAAGAGACATGGGCTTAGTTATCTCGCCAACGGTCACCGAGACTGCGAGGCTCACCGAACATTAGGCCCTGAAAAAACTCGCTGCGCAGCATGCCCGCCGGATAACGCGCCGGCGGCGGCGCCAGCGCATCCAATGCCTCAATCTGTTCGGCCGTCAGCACCAGCTCAGCCGCCGCCAGATTGTCTTCTAGCTGCGGTAAATGCCGCGCGCCAATGATGGGCACCACGGTGATGTTGGTCCGTTGCCGCAGCCAGGCCAGCGCGAGCTGCGCACTACTACAAGCCAGCGGCTCGGCGAGCTTGGCCAAACCCTCCGCCACAGCGAGTTTCTCTGGGGTCATGCTGCTGGAACCCATGGGACTCGTCGCCAAGCGGGCCGCTTCGCGTCCCGCCGGGTCCGCCTGCTTATTGAACTTACCCGTTAATAGGCCGCCGGCCAGCGGACTCCAGGGCGTCAAAGCCATGTTCTGGGCCTGAGCGAGCTGCAGAAAATCTGGCTCAATGCCCCGCTCGATCAAGTTATAGTGCAATTGCATGGCTGTAAACGGCGTCATGTTTCGTTCGCCGGCCAAGGTATTCGCCATCGCAACGACCCAGGCCGGCGCGTTGCTGATTCCCACATGCAAGATCTTTCCCAAACGCACCTGGTCATCGAGGGCCCGCATGACCTCGGCTAAGTCCGTGCTGCTATCCCAGCCATGTATCCAAAATAGATCGATGCAGTCAGTGCCCAAGCGTTTGAGGCTGGCTTCCAGTGACTGCACAAGATTCTTTCGATGATTGCCGCCCGCATTAGGGTCATCAGCAGCTGTGGTGAGACTGTACTTGCTGGCAACGACCAGCGAGTCGCGATGGGGCGCTATTAAGGATGCGAGAATGCGCTCGCTGGTGCCGCGGTTGTAAATATTCGCGGTATCCACGAAATTGCCGCCCGCCTCGAGATAAGCTGCAAAAATTTCTCCACTCTCGCGCTCCGAAGAACCAATCCCAAACTCTTCGCCAAAGGTCATGGCACCCAGACAGAACTCCGAAACCATTAACCCACTGCGACCCAGCTTCACGTATTCCATCGCTATCCCCTGGTGCAAAACAGTGAACGGCGTTTTGCATTAATTGGCCAAAGTCTTGAAAATTCCTGGCTGAAACCAAGCCTCAAGCACTCGTTCATAGAGAGAGAGTATGACCCATGGAAAATGAAGCCTCGAATCTTGGATTCGACCTGTCCAATATCAGTATCGAAATGCTGGCGCCTTACGGCCTGAAGCTGGCCGGGGCCGTGGCAATCTTTGTCATTGGACGCTGGATCGCCAAGCTAATCACCCGCTTTGCGCGACGCATGTTGGCCAAGGCCGATGTCGAAGACACCTTGGAGTACTTCATCGGCAATATTATTAATGTGCTGCTACAGATCGTGGTGATCATCGCAGCGGTTCAGCAGCTTGGCGTTGAGACAGCCTCCATGCTGGCCTTGCTAGGGACCGCCGGACTGGCCATCGGCCTGGCATTGCAAGGCTCGCTTTCGAATTTCGCCTCCGGGGTACTCATTGTCGGATTCAAGCCCTACACCGTAGGCGATGTTATCGAGGCCGCCGGTGTGATCGGCAAGGTGGTTGAAGTCCAAATCTTCGCGACTGTTCTACAATCTGCGGACAATAAGCACATCATCGTGCCGAACAGCCAAATCATGAACGGCGAAATAATCAACTATTCAGCGAACGATACACGGCGTGTGGATCTGGTTGCCAGTTGCGGCTACGACGACAATCTCGATGAAGTCCGCAAAGTATTGACCGATATAGTGTCCAAAGACGATCGAGTACTTGAAGATCCAGCACCAACCATTGCGGTATCCGAGTTGGCTGACAGCAGCGTGAATTTTGTCGTTAGACCTTGGGTCGCCACCGAAGACTATTGGGCCGTGCATTTCGACTTAACGGAGCAAATTAAGAAACGTTTCGATGCCGAAGGTATTGCCATCCCGTTTCCGCAACGCGACGTGCATGTTTACCAGCATGCCGAAACCTAGATTTTTGGGTCATAGCTCCAGAAACAAGCTAGCGAGTCATGCGTAGCATGTATTCCAGCATGCGCCGTTCACGCTCTGGATTCGTCTCATAACCCAACATGGGCGGGTAGCGCATGCGATTGCCGGGCACAAGTTCAGTCGGTTCGGCGATGAAGGCCGCCATGGTTTCAGGCGTCCACACCAGTCCATCGGCCTGCGCCTGCAAGAAGCTAGCGGAATACGCGAAGCCGGAAACCGCGGCCGCCGGCTTACCAAAGATGCGGTGCAAATTAGGCCCGACCCGGTGTTCGCCACCCTTCTCCAAGGTATGACAAAAGCGGCACCACATGAAAGCTTGGCGCTGGGCTTCCAGTTCTTCCGCGGATATTTCCGCTAGGGGCTCGGCATAATAATCCGGCAGATTCAGGCCGCTCACTAATTCTTGAATTTTCGCATCGGAGATTTCGTAGTTGGAGCCAAACGGAACCACACCGAACCAGAGATACGGAAAGTACAAGGCGAAGACCAGCAAGCCCAATAAAACCGCTATATGTAGCGCACGGCTACCTGCTGAGATGCTCAACTGAATCTCCTGCTCTGTAGGATCAATCTAAACACGCGATCCGGGCAACAGCCGCAGTAGCCCAACCCGATAACGCAAGTGTTGGTAAATACCAAAAACCAGCCAAATACCAATGAGAAAAAGGTAGTAAAAACCCAGGGAGCTGTGCAAATACCCGAAGGCTTTTCTCACCGCGTCGCTATCGGGAATAAGTGCCGGTACTTGCCAGCCAAAAAAGTTTACTTCCCGATGAAATTCACCAAAGCCGTAAATGAGGCCCACGACACCGCTCACGGCGAAGGTCACATACAAAGCGGCCAGTAGCGCACGGTTAAATCCGAATGAACCCGCCGGAAGGCCAGGCGGCGGCAACAACGCCGGCCCACGCGCTTTGCGAATCAAACACCAAGCTGCAAAGAGACTCACGAGCAAGCCGAGACTGTCGTGAAAAACGCGTAGGCCTTCCCGCTGATCCAAGGCTGTTCGCGGCAGGCTAATAATGTTGTACAGCAAAACCGCAAAAGCGATGGCCATGATCCATCCGAGAATAGTGTCTGTGGACCCCTGTCGACCGGCGGCTGGACTGCTGCTCATGGGTCTAGTAACT
Organism: Gammaproteobacteria bacterium; assembly: GCA_965221985.1. GTDB lineage: Bacteria > Pseudomonadota > Gammaproteobacteria > Steroidobacterales > J054. The sequence goes on along the minus strand of OZ244928.1, from coordinate 2,453,806 downwards.
CCGAAATCTCAAGGCGGCCAAACATCGACCAGAAGGCAGGTATCTTAGCCACTTTGATGCGCAGCGTCAGTAAGGCATTTCCTGCGGTGAACGAGTTGTCTGGCCCGTGGCGGGCACCAAGGACCACTGACCACCATGGCTTAGAAGAAATCGAGTTCTCGCGTCTTAGCACTTGTATCTAAATGTAACGTTCGGGCCGCAGGTCTTGGCATTAGCGTCGTGTCAGACTAACATTGACCACCTGTCGGTCGATATAATTTCTAATATTTAGATGAGTTCCACTCGCCCCATACGTGCCCTGCTGCGTGGTCTCGAGGTGCTCCACGTGCTGAATCAGCACAACGGCGCCACGGTTTCCGAAGTTGCCTCCACCATCGATTTACCGCGCACCACGACCTACCGCATCCTGGAAACCTTGTGCGTTGCCGGCTATGCGTATCGCGCAGCCAGCGACGAGCGCTACCGACTCACCATCATGGTGCGTGGACTCAGCGATGGCTTTGATGACGAAGCCTGGGTCACCCAAATTGCCCGACCCTACATGTATGAACTCTGCCGAGAAATTGTCTGGCCCGTCGCCATCGCGACCCTGTCGGGCTCAAGCATGATGATTAGGCAAACCACCGATCACGAGAGCCCCCTGGCCGTGGAGAAACGTGGACCGGGTTTTCGCGTACCCATGCTCGGCTCGGCATCAGGCCTAGCTTATCTCGCATTCTGCCCCAAGGAACAACGCGACACGCTGATGGAAATCCTCGCCCGCTCCCGCAAGGAAGCGGACAAGCCCGCGCGCAATAAAACCCGCGTCTATGAAACCTTGGTTGAAACACGTAAGCATGGATTCGCCGTGTCACGACGTGAGCGTCGGGTTTCGGACGAGATCAGCGTTGCCGTGCCCATATTCGCCGAAGAGCGGCTATTGGCCACATTGATCACCCGGTTCTCGAGCACGGCCGTTGATATCGCCGAAGCCGAGAAACGATTTGTTCCCAAGCTGCAGGGCGTGGCCCAAAGAATCGGCCAACAATTTGTGGATGATCACACCACCGACGCCCTGATATCCGCTCCCACGGGTGGCGTCGGCGACGATGGCTAGTTGGCCATTACCGGAGACCTAAGCACAGAACGAAGAAGGCGCAACCCATTAATTCAATGGGTTGCGCCGTTTTCATCAAGTATCTTCTAAAGAAACTAAGCCGCTCTGCGCTTCGCCTTGGACTTCTTCTTTGCCTTGGCTTTAGCGCGCCGCGCCGGCTTGGCTCTTGCCTTACTTTTCGCCCGCTTTTTCTTGGCCTTGGGCTTGGCATCGGCATCCAAGAACCAGGTCTGGAACACCGGCGTCTCGGGAGCGTCCAGCCCCGTTTCTCGCTTACAGCGCTTCTTCAGTTCGGCGATGGAACCGCCCTTATCAAAGAGTTTCTTGCGACCGCGCTTCTTACTTAAGCGAGCACGTAGAGACGTGGTTTTCTTTTCGTCGACCTCACCCTTCTTGGTCAGGACCACACCGTAACGCTTAGCACCTTGGGGCGTCACCAAACCGGCAGCGACGTCGAAGGCAACCTGCTCTGCATCGCGCTTATAGGGGTCGCCCCAACCGCCGCCACCCCAGGTATCGAAATTCAGCAAATCTCCGGCTTTGACCGGAATTCGATCGCACTTAGAGGGCAACAACTCAAAGCTACCATCCGCGCGGTGAAGCTCCTTGCGACTGCGCTCACCGGGTAAACCACCATTAACACCCCAGGGGTAGGTCAACCAGCGATCATCATGGATCGATATTTCACCGTCTTCCAGAAAACGATAGCCAACGCGCAAGGCGTTACCGCCACGATGAACACCCGGACCACCGGTGTCCGCTAAGGTTTCATAGGCCTCGATTCTCAGCGGAAAGTAGCTTTCCAGGAACTCGTTGGGGACGTTGGTGAAACTGGGCCAAAGCGAGTGACCGTCCGGTCCATCGCCCAAGGGCTTACCCGGAATACCACCGAAACCGATTTGGTAGAGCTGATACCACTCACCGTTTTTGTCGTAGCCCGAGTACATAAAGTGAGGGCTGTCTGAGAAACCGGCCGCGCATAGGAAGTCCGGGTTACCCTGGCCGAGCAAGCCGCCAAGGATGTCAAAGATACGACCTAATGCATGGGTACGACAGGACAAGGCCGCGGGTTCGCGAGGCTTCAGCAAGGTACCGGCCGGAATGCGCACTTCCATGAGGTCATAGAAACCGTCGTTAAACATGATTTGTGGATCAAAGACCATGATCATGTACACGCCACAGAACATCTTGAACATTTCTTCGTTCAGCAGAAAGTTCACTGAACCAATGGATTGCGGGTCGGTACCTTCAAAATCGAAGATGACCTTATTCTTTTCCCGCCACATGGCACAGCGAATCTTGTAGGGCCCCATGCCCATGCCATCGTCACAAAGATAATCTTCAAAGTACTGCTTCTTGGTCGGCACGGTGTTCTTAATCAGCTTCGCCATGGCTCGCTTGTTACGGTCCAACAGATCTTCCAGCGCCGAATAGAAGGTGTTATCACCGAAGCGCTCGGCCATCTCGATCACACGTTTTTCTGCCGTGCGAATCGCCGCGACGATGGCATTGAAATCGCTACGATTCCAATGGGGCATGCGGCAGTTATGCAGGATCAAATTCAGAATATCTTCCTGCAATACGTTGTTCTTAATGATCTTCATGGGCGGCACGCGAATGCCCTCCTCGAAAATCTGCCGCGCATCAGTGGGTAAGCTACCGGGAACCTTGCCCCCGATATCGGTCATGTGGCCGAACTGGGCGGCATAGGCGATGAGCCGGCCGTCTTTGAAGATCGGCCGCAACAACAACCAATCGTTCGCATGACTCACCGCACCGTTACACGCGTAGGGGTCCGTGGTTAAGAACATGTCCCCTTCTTCGATGGTGCCGTCATAGGCTTCCTTGAAGCCGTGAATAAAGCTACCGAATTGCCCCACAACCATCTTGCCATCGAGGTTCGCAATCATGGGGAATTCGTCATGCTGCTCGCGAATACCGGGCGACATGGCCGTGCGGAATAGCACGGCATCCATTTCCCAGCGCGCGTTGAGCATGGCATTTTCGATGATGTCTAAGGTAATCGGATCCAAGGAGACCCGGTCGAACGGCTTTGGCCGTGTTTCAATGATCTTTGCTGGCATTGCTTAAGTCTCCGCTAAATTATTCTGGTGCGATCAAGATAGTGCCGAAACCATCCACCGTGCCCGCATGACCCGATAGGATCACGGTCGTGGAATCCATTTCCAAGACCACCGCCGGTCCGCTAATCACATTACCGGCCTTCAACTTACCGCGATCGTAGAGCTTGGCTTTTCGATCTTTACCGTCCATGTATACATCGATGGTGGCCATTTCCGCGGCCGAAGGATTGGCATTGCCCTTACCGATCTTCTGTGCCTTAACGCTCGTGGGTTTGCCCTGCACCACGGCACGCAAATTGACCAGTTCCTTCTCTTCCGGCAACGCGAAGGTGAACAGTTGCTTATGCATTTCATCGAACTGCGCGCCGATCCCGTCAAGGCCGTGCTTGCGCAGGTCGGCCAGTTCAAAGTCCACCGTCAGCGACAATCCTTGACCACGATAACGAATATCCACCTGATAGGTGGTGGATTGGTCCTTGCGGGCGATACCGTCTTGATCCAGCGTTTTGGACGCATCTGCCGCCAACTTGTTAAAGATCTTCGTCACTTCTGCCGGGCTCGTCTGGCTAAAGGCACGAATAAACGTTCTAGAGGCCTCGTCGCGCACGCGTGTCGTGGCATCTCCATAAGCACAGAGTACGCCAGGACCCGGCGGGATAATGACCGGCCAAGCATTACTCAGCTTGCCCAGCGCATTCGCATGCAGGGGGCCCGCGCCACCAAATCCCATCAGAGCGAAATCGCGAGGGTCGTGACCCTGCTCCACGGAGACCAATCGCAAGGCGCCGTACATGTTCTCGTTGACAATATCGATGATGCCCGCGGCTGCTTCTTTCACCGACAGGCCCAGAGGCTTCGAAATGGTTTTGACGGCCTTGACGGCGCGCTCGCGGCTAACCACCATGTCGCCCCCCAGACGAACTTCCCCGCTGGGCAAATAGCCCAGCACCACATTGGCGTCCGTCACCGTGGGCAGCGTACCGCCGTGACCATAAGCCGCGGGTCCTGGATCGGCACCCGCACTCGCCGGCCCGACGCGCAAGGCTTTGGTCAATTCAGGGACGTGTGCGATGGAACCGCCACCCGCGCCCACGGTACGCACATCCACCGAAGACGCGCGAACCGACACATCAGCCACGCTCGTCTCGCGGCGCAGTTGCGCCTTGCCATCCTGCACCAGCGCCACGTCGGTTGAAGTGCCGCCCATGTCAAAGGTCAAGATATTGTTAAAACCCGATTGCTTGGCGATCCAGATCGCCCCGGATACGCCACCGGCCGGACCACTCATCAATAGATTGACGGGGTAATCCGCCGCGGCCTTCGAGGAAGCCAAACCACCGTCGGAGCGCAACACATGCAGTTGCACGTCCTTCATGGTTCTTTTCAGCTGCGCATGCAAGTTCTTCATGTAACTTTCCACACGCGGACGGACATAGGAATTCACCACCGTCGTGTTGGTACGTTCGTACTCTTGCATCTCGGGAACTACGTCCGATGACAAGGAGACCGGGATTCCCGGCAGGATTTTCTTCGCCACCTTGGCGACTTCTTTCTCGTTCTTCGGATTAGCGAAGGAGTTAATCAGGGAAACCGTTAAGGCTTCGATACCGTGCTTCTTCAGACCACGAAGCTCACGCTCTAGCTTGGTCTTGCCGAGTTTCTTAACCACATCACCTTTAGCGCCCATGCGCTCATCCGCTTCGACGGTACAGGCCAGAGGCGCCAAAGGTAGGCTCTTGTTATAGATTACCCAACCGCCCAAACCGCCGGGCACAAAGGAACGGGCAATTTGCAATACCTGCTTATAACCCTTGGTCGTTACCAGCCCCACTTTCGCACCTGTGCCGGTTAGTACGGTGTTGGTTGCCACCGTGGTGCCGTGCATCACGTGAGAAATATTCTCTGGATTAATACCTGCGTTACCGCAAACTTTCTTGATGCCGTTCAATACGCCGATGGAGGAGTCGGCGGGTGTACTTGGCACCTTAGCGGTAAAGATGTCTCCGGTTTTTTCGTTGACCAGTAGGAGATCGGTGAATGTCCCCCCTACGTCAACCCCTAGACGGTAACTCATACTGTCCCCTCAGGTTTTATCATTGGTCGTGTAACGCACACCAAACCCCGGCCGCAGCCGAAGATTCAATGCACCCAGTTTTCGTGCCGGCCCTTTAGCTCTAATACTTAGTGGCCAACGCTATCTCGTCGCTCAGCTACCGTCTTAGCTTTCTAGCTAGCAGCGCGGTATTGCTCGGCGACTTGCGGAAAAATTCCTGCTTTCGGCAACATCGCCGGGACACTTCGGCCCAATTGGTCCTGCAACCAATTCGTAGTCTCGATGATGGCCTCCAAGTTTACGCCCGTTTCCACGCCCGAACGATCTAGCATATACAGCAGATCATCGGTGGGAATATTGCCCGTGGCGGCTGGCGCAAATGGGCAACCGCCGATGCCGCCAATGCTCGCATCCAAGGATGCAACGCCTGCAGCTACCGCGGCCTGCGCATTGGCCAAACCGGTATTTCTTGTATTGTGAAAATGACAGCGAATGGGAGTTAAGCCAATACGTGCTTGTACTGCGCCCAACATCTCACTGACTTGGTCCGGAACACCCACGCCTATGCTATCGGCTATACCCAGTTCCACCGGTTCACCAGCCATGATTTCATCAACGATTTCTAGTACCCGGTTCAGCGGCACCTCGCCTTCAAAGGGGCAACCAAAAGCCGAAGACACCATCACATTGGCGCGCATGCCGGCCGCCTTGGCGTCGCGAGAAATTTCCAGCCAGGCTTTGATCGATTCGCTGGTTGGCACACCCTGGTTTCGCTGGTTGTAGGTGTCGCTTGCGACGACCGCCATGCCGATTTCATCGATACCCGCATCGCGGGCGCGCTCGAAACCTTTACGATTGAGCACCAGTCCGATATAGGTCACGTCATCGCGCTTGGGCAACGCGCTGATGACTGCTTCAGCGTCCGCCATCTGCGGTACGCGTTTAGGATGCACGAAACTAGTGACCTCCATGCGCCGAATTCCAGCGTCCACAGCCTGCTGAATAAATTCATTCTTAGTCGCCGTGCTGAGGATTTCGGGCTCGCTTTGGAGACCGTCCCTGGGACCGACTTCGATAATGGAAACCTTGCGGTTCATGGCGATGGGATCATGCCTTGCAGTCACTATAAAATAAGCTATTGTATAGCACGCTTACATCGTTACAAGCGAGTCTTAACCTGACGCCTCACAACAGTTTCGCCCCGCGTAACTGGGCGGGGGCGGATGCGATGGCCGCAGCGTGATGACTGCTTACAACTCAGAAAATGCACCCCGAAAAGGAACCATAAATGGCCGAAGACGCGATCACCAACCGCGGTCCACTGTCCGACCTACGGCTCATTGAAATGGGCACCCTGCTCGCCGGACCTTTTTGCGGCCAGCTCATGGGCGATTTCGGTGCTGAGGTCATTAAGGTTGAACCGCCTAATCAGGGTGACCCGATGCGTGATTGGGGGCAAGAGAAATCCCATGGCATGTCGCTTTGGTGGCCGGTCATCGCGCGCAACAAGAAGTCGGTTACCTTGAATCTGCGCCAGCAGGAAGGCCAAGAGATCGCCCGCGAACTGATCTCCAAGGCGGATTTTCTGCTGGAGAACTTCCGGCCGGGAACCATGGAGCGCTGGAACCTCTCCTATGATGAACTAAAGAAAATCAATCCCCGGCTCATAATGATCCGCGTATCGGGCTATGGGCAAACGGGTCCCTACGCCAAGCGTGCGGGTTTCGGTGCCGTGGGTGAATCCATGGGTGGGCTGCGCTACGTGTGCGGCGATCCGAGTGCGGCGCCCAGCCGCATGGGAATCAGCATCGGCGATTCTTTGGCGGCCACCTTCGCCTGTATCGGCGCACTCACAGCCTTGCACCATCGCGAAAAGACTGGCGAAGGCCAGGTCGTTGATTCCGCCATCTATGAAGCCGTCCTCAATATGATGGAATCACTGATCACCGAATACGACAAGGCGGGCTATATCCGTGAGCGCCAGGGTTCGATCCTGCCCAATGTCGCACCATCGAATGTCTACCCCACCAAAGACGGCAAGATGATTCTGATTGCCGCCAATCAAGATACGGTTTTCAAGCGACTCACCGAAGCCATGGGCCAGCCAGAGTTGGCTGAGGACGAAAGATATTCCACGCACTCCGCCCGTGGCCGGGTGCAAGCGCAACTCGATGACATCGTTGCCAAATGGACGCGAACAGTGGACGCCGATGAGCTTGAGAAGATGATGGAGGACTATGGCATTCCGTCAGGCAAGATCTACCGCGCACCGGAGATGCTTGAAGACGCTCACTTTAAAGCCCGGGAGGCCATCGTGAATACCATGCATCCCAAATTTGGCGAACTTAAAATGCAAAATGTCGCGCCGAAACTTTCGGCCACACCGGGCGGGGTTCGGCTACCCGGCCCTGAACTCGGCCAGCACAATCAAGAAATCTATGGTGGGCTACTCAACTTCGATGCTGAGAGGCTCTCGGCCTTAGAAGCAGCCGGGACAATTTAGTCACCAACGGCGGTCATGGCAGAAGAAGTCAACACGACGCCCTTTTTGGGGCCAATTCACTGCGTGACTTTCAGCGCGCCCGACTTGGCCGCCGTCGAGGATGCCTATACGCGCTATCTTGACTACCGCGTGGTGCAACGAGGACCCCTCGAGCCTGCTCTAGCCGACGCCTGGGGTTGTCGCGCCCAAGCCAGCAGCCCGAGCCTGCTGCTAGCGCCCGCGGCAGCCGATGATTGCTTCTTTCGCGTGGTCGAAAGTCCGGCCGTACCGCAATTCGTGCCGTTTGGAAGCTTCGGCTGGAATGCGGCCGAACTGATGGTGCGCAACGTTGATGCCATGGCCGAACGGCTTGCAGATTCACCCTTTCTTATCGTCGGTGAACCACAAGACTTATCGTTTTGCGAAGACATTCGAGCCATGCAAATCTTGGGCCCGGGTAAAGAGCTATTGTATTTGACGGAATTCAAGCGGCCCGTGCCGGGCTTAGACGTGCCCACGGCTCGCTGCGATGTTGACCGGACTTTTATTGTAATTTTGGGCGGGCCATCCCTACCCGATCTGCAGGAATTTTTTACCGGCGAGTTTGAAGTCAGCAAGCAGCCGGCCGTGGAATCGCGAGTCAAGGGCATGTCCGCCGCTTTCGACCTGGACCCAGAACATCGCTATCCCATCGCCGCACTGCCATTGGCAGGACAAAGTTTGATTGAAGTGGACGAAATGCCCCCGCAAGCGCAGATGCGTCCGCGCCACAGCAGCGAGCATCTACCGCCCGGCATTAGCGTCGTTAGTTTTGGTGGCCAAGCGGCCTTAGGAAAATCGGCGGTCGGCGGCGGACCCCTGTATGCCGACAAGTCTTCTGCAACCAGCCTCATTGGTGCAGCCGGCGAGATCATTGAAGTATTGGAGCCTTGCGCATAGCACATAGCTGCAGGCACCGACGCGAACCCTAGATCGCGGACCCAGGGGCAATCTGACAATCAACGAGCATCGAAGCTTGGTGGCATTCTTGATTACCAGTTAGCTACCGGGTAGTGCCGCGTGCCACAGGATCGACCCGGTTGCCCATCAATGCCGCTTGCGTGCGAGAGTCAGGCCATCGCCAACCGGAAGCATGACGATATCCACGCGCTGATCCCGGGATAGCGCGGTGTTGAAAGCGCTAATGGCGCGCGTGTCAGCGTCGGAGTGACGAAGCTCCAACACGGCTCCACCCCACAACACGTTATCGACAAGGACCAAGCCACCAGGTTTTAGGAGTTCTAGGCCGAACTCATAGTAAGTTTGATAGTTAGTTTTATCGGCGTCGATAAATACAAAATCAAAGCTACCCGGACCTAGTTCAGCAAGTAGCTGAGTCATGGACCGATCCGCCGGCCCCAGGCGCAGCTCAATACGCGAATCCAGCCCCGCAGACCGCCAATGACTTTGGGCAATGTCGGTCCATTGCTCGCTAATATCCAATGTCGTGATGTGGCCGTCATCCGCCAGCGCTTCCGCGCAGGCCATGGCGCTGTAGCCGGTAAAGCAACCCACTTCCAGGCAACGCTTCGCTCCGCACAGGCGAATCAGCAAGGCCATGAACTGAGCCTGCACCGGGCCAATCTGCATCACAGCAGCCGGCAGTTTGCTGGTTTCTTCGCGAAGCGCCGCTAAGGCCTTTGACTCGCGCACTCCCAGAGCTTGCAAATAATCCTGGAGTTCGTCCGTCAACTGAATAGATTTGTTCGCCATGCGTTGAGCCCCGTACCGCGCCACCGAGAGAAAAAACCTCAGCGACTAGCCGGGAAACGCCACCGTGCATTTCAGCTCCATGAAGTTATCTAACTTCGCGGAAATCGCATCACCGTTGCGCAGTGGGCGCCCACCCGTGGAATTTGTCCGTTCCGCAAAACCCACCACGTCGCCCGGTCGGAAACCATAAGCACCAGAAAGTTCCGCTACACGTGCCGGCAATTCTGCTAGATCGATGCGCCACGGGCTGCTCTGAATTCCGTTAACGCTAGTGGCAACCTGAGTGTGAGTAGAATTTTCGAATTCATCAACCGTAATCAAAGCCGGACCCATGGGGCCAGCGCCGGGAAACTGCTTGCTGTCTACGAAGCGCCGCCAATCCCGCAAGTCCCCAGTGTCCGGTTCGGCCAGCGAGAAATCCAGAACCAAGGTATAAGCGCCAATGGCCGCCTCGGCCTCGTCCACCGTCGCACGGTGCAGGTCACTGGCCAAGACCGCGGCCAGATGGGGAGTTACAGTCAAGCCTTCGGATTCGGGCCAAGCTGGCACCACAACTTGGCCTTGGCCGGTCGCGGTGCTGGGACTCTTGATAAAGCTAACCGGCTGTTCTGCTGTGCCTAGGGCATTCAACTGGGCCAGCAAGATTAAACCCGGCCTGCGCACCGGTGCCATTAGACTTGTCGTCCCGCTCGGCAATATGGCCTTTGCCGCTTGCAATCGCTCATGATTACTAGAATCCCGTGCCTTGGCAAGCAGCCGCTCAACGCGCTGCCGCCCATCATTGCCCGCAGCCAGCACACTAATTACCGATGGTGGAATCCACTGCGCTTCTTGCAACGTCGACGGAGCGGCCGCGAGGTCTAGTATTTCCGTATCGTCAAGCATGACGCCGGGGCGTCCAGCCACTTCGCGACAATCGACGGTGACCAGTTGCACGACAGAGAAACCTATTACCTAGGACTCGTTTTCGGCCACATGAACCAGCAAACCATCACAGGTATCCGTTACCTCTAGCTGACAGGTCAAGCGGCTGTTAGCACGCCGATCGGCCGCGGAATCGAGCATGGCATCTTCCATTTCCTCCATGGCAGGCAGGCGTTGCAGGCAATCATCCGCTATATAAGCATGGCAAGTCGCACAGGCGCAGGCGCCACCGCATTCGGCCACAATGCCGGGAATATTGTTATCCACGGCGGTTTCCATCACCGTGCTGCCCATATCGGCAACAACTTCGTGACGACGCCCCTCGACGTCTACAAAAATAATTTTCGGCATCCGGCGTTCCTGGGAAAAAGCGTAGAAACTACAGTTGAACGGCTGCGAAGCGTGCCTGGCCGAGCCCATAGGCCCCCGCCAGCTGCTACTCTTGGGTCGCCTCGGCGGCGTCTGCAGTGGCGGCCGGATCCGCATTTTCAGCGTCGCCGTCGGTCTGCTCAACGGCACCGTCTGCATCGACGCTGGCCGTCCGGACTTTCTTCAATGACTCATCAAGCTGACGCTGACGTTCTTGCTCGCGTTCAATAAAGGTAATCCACTGCCTTGCAGATTTTTCGCTGCGCTTATCCGCAGCGGCCTTGCGAAAAGCGGCTTTCGCTTCGTTTTGTTGACCGGCTTCATAGAGACACATGCCGAGCACCACCTGCGCGGTATCTGGCCGCCGCACACCGCCCTTCCGTATTCCGGCGCGCGCCGCCTCGATGCACTGCGGGAATTCCGACAGGTTCAAGTGACTCTGGGCAAGGCGAATATTCAAATCACCCGACCCGCTCATGCTAGCGGCAGTCTTCAAAGCTGGGATGGCTTTACGGTCTTCACCAGACAATTGCCAAGCTTGGGATAACAACCGGTAATTATCCGAGGTTTTTTCTATGGAACCGTCGTTCAAGCCCTTTTCCAAAATCTTACCGGCTTTAAAAGGGACTTCCGCCTGCAGCAGCAATTGCGATAGTTGAACCAATTCGTTTGACCGGACTAGCAAACCCTGGTCATAAGCTGATTGGTAAGCAGCCAGCTGGCGCCTTTCATCACCCAATTCGCCATAAATAGCCGATAACTGAGTCCAGTATTCTTTCTTCGGCCAGTTGATAACCAGCACTTGCAGAATATCCCTAACCTTTTTGAAGTTATTCTGCTCGTAGTAGGCGACCCGCAGCAGCAGCCACCATTGTTCCTTAACCGCCATATTGCGCTCGCGCGCGATGCTCATGGCCTTTTCGATGGGACGAACCATCCCCGAAAAATTATTCGTCTGATAGTAGGCCGAGCCCAGCAAAATGTAGGGCTCCGGTCCCGGATTGTTCGCGGTGGCCAGCCAATCATTAATCATGGAAATGGCCTTGCTCCAATTCTCAGTGGTGAAATGGAGTTGCGCTACGGTGTACTTGGTTTGTTCACGGAGTCCCGGCGGTATATCGGGTGTTGCTAAAACCGTTTCGTAGGCGCGAATGCTGTCCCGAAATCGATCCTGCGAGTAATAAACAAAACCGTAAAAGTTATACAGCTGCGCTTTTTCGTAAGGCGTCAACTTGGGCATCGCTTTGATTTCGTCGAGGGCCCGTTGCGCCGCACCCCAATTTTCAGCGTCCGCCAGCTCCTGTGCCTCCGCTAGTTTTCGATACACCTTCTCGCCCATGGATCCCGTGCGCCGGGTCTCCTGCTGCGCCTCCGCGCTCTCGCCTTCCTGGGCCAACAGATTGTGGGCGGGAAACATCGTAAGGAAGCCGAATGCCGCCACCAAACCGATGACACCACCAAAACTCGCAGGCTTAACAAGATTAGGATTATTCATAAAGCAATCTCGAAGAAGTTAGCGGGCTATTCCGGCGCCTAGTCCTCAATCTCAAAGGTAATCTTATGCTTCACGCCGGGCACATCAATGGGCTCGCCATTGACCACCCGTGGCTTGTACTTGAATTTTAACGCGGCGTTGACTGACGCGCGTTCAAACATTGAACTGGAACATTCGATCACGCTGGGATCTGCCACGGTACCTAACTTGGTGACCGTAAAGCTCAAAATGCAAAAACCGGACAAGCCTCGCTGTTGCGCGCGGCGGGGATAAATGGGCGCTACTTTAACGATGGGCAAGTATTCGCCATCCACATTATCGAAGCCGCCAATACCACCGATATTGACACCGGTATCGACTTGAACTTGGCTAATGGTAATGGCTGCCTGGGCTGGATCGACATTATCCACCTGGGGTGGCGGAATATCCGGTGGCGCCTGATCGGGTTCCGGCGGCTTTTTGGGCTTGGGTTTCTTGGTATCTAGCGTTTCTTCGGGATTCACCCGGACAAAATCCGCGAACTTGAAGTCTTGAGTTTCGGTAATCGCTTCTTTACCGCTCGCGATCAGAATTTGCATCAGCCACAGCAGCGCAAAGGTCATTACGATCCCTGATCCCAGTGCTATGCCAATTCGCTGCACCATGAGCGCTACTCCTGCTCCGTTGAAATGGAGCTCACGGGGATACCGGCCGAATTGGCCGCTTCCATGACGGCAAGCAGGGGCTCGGCGTGAGCTTGGGCATCGGACTGAATCACGATTCGACCTTCGGGGTTTTCGGCCAACAATCGCTCGATGGCCGTTTTTACACCTTGAGCTGGAACCTGCCGCCTATCGATCCAGATTTCGTTATTGGCGCCGATGGCAATAATGATGTTTGCATTCGGCTTTGGCGTCGCTGTCGACGCCGTGGGTCGATTGATATCGATACCGGCTTCCTTAATAAAGGAGGCGGTAACGATGAAGAAGATCAACATGATGAACACCACATCCAGCATGGGTGTCAGATTAATCTCTTCTGCTTCCTCTTCGTTGCCTACTTCAAGTACTGATCGACGCATTAAAAACTCACTCTAGCCAAATTCGCCTCTAATCACTCGCCCAACGGACTGATCGGAATTGCATCGCCTTTAAACCCCGCGGCCCGTGCCGCGTCCACCACGCCCACGATCAATTCGGTCTTCGCCCGCTTCCCGGCCAAGATGGCGACGCTCGCCTCGGTGGTCTCGGCGGCACGGCGCACGATTACCGCGCTTACCGCCCGCGGATCCACACTGCGACCGTCGATCAAAATCTCGTTAGCGCTAGTCACCTTGATTGTGATGCTCTTCGATTCCGATTGGTCCACGGCAACAGATGGTGGCCGCGTAGCCTCCACACCGACTTCCTTCAAAAACGAAGCCGTGACGATAAAAAAGATCAACATGATAAACACCACGTCTAGCATGGGCGTCAGGTTGATCTCGGCTTCTTCTTCGCCTTGACTCAGGGCCCTGTTCAAATCGGCCATCCTAGACATTAACGGTATACCTCATCATGGGGTGTCTGCCGCCGTGCCATAGTCAACGGTCAAATCATCCTGGAGCTGCTCGACTTCCTTTTCCACGCGCCGCGTTAATATCGTCACGAGAAAAACTCCCGATAAGGCACCCACCATGCCGGCCATGGTCGGAATCGTCGCCTTGGAGACACCGGAAGCCATGGAACGGGCATTGCCGCTACCGGAGAGGGCCATTACGTCGAAGACTTCGATCATGCCCGTAACCGTGCCCATCAAGCCCAGTAAGGGACACAGCGCAACCAGTGTCTGAATGACCGGTATCGCTGTGTTTGCCGACATGGAAAACTCCGAAATCATGCCATCGCGGATACTGTTTGCGTACCAAGACCGCCGGTCCTTACGCTCCCGCCAAACGTCCCGTAGTTCCGCACCCATCTTCTTCAGACCGGTGCGGAAAAAAATTAGCCGCTCGACAATCAGCACCCACATGGCGAATATCGTCCACCCTATTAGAGTCAGAACGCCCCCGCCGAGTTCCAAGAAATCTCGGACCGCTTCAAATGCATCCAATATCCACTGCATTGTCGCAGATCCCTTTAGGCCCGCGCCGCGCTGTGCTTTTCAGCATGCCGGGCGATAATCCCGGCACTTTGCTCTTGCAGCACTTGAACAATTCGCTTGCTGCGACCGCTCACCAAGGTGTGTAGCAGCACCATGGGAATAGCCACCGTCAAACCCAATACCGTCGTTACCAAAGCCTGAGAGATACCGCCGGCCATGAGCTTCGGATCACCCGTGCCGTACAAGGTAATGGCTTGGAAGGTCTGAATCATGCCCGTCACCGTACCGAGCAGACCCATGAGCGGTGCGACCACCGAGATGATCTTGATAAACAACAAAGCGCGATTAAGCGCCGGCGTTTCTTTAAAGATCGCCTCGGACATTTTTAGCTCGAGGGTTTCGGTATCTACGGCGCGATTGGCACTGTAGACCCCCAGCACGCGGCCCAAGGCATTATCGTCGCTGGGTGTGTCGCTATTGAGTTGGGCCGATACCTTGCGGCTAGCAATACCCAGCACGATCATGCGCTCTAGTGCAATGAGCAAACCGATGACGCCCAGCGCGATAATTAGATAGCCCACCAGACCACCTTGCTGCACACGCTCGACCAAATTTGGTCTGGCCACTAGAGAATTAAGTACGCCACCCAGCGTGGGATCGATACCCGCACGAACTTTGCCGCCGCTGGCGTTAAACAGCTCCGCCGCCGCATCGATGAATCGCGACTGTTCGGGCTGACGGGGTAGCTCGGATACCGTACCGTTTTCATACTTTAAGTACTTGCCGTCAGTAACCAGGTTAAACAGACCGACACGCACAACATCCTGCTGAGACTCCGTTCCATCCGAACCGATCACATTCGTAGCAAAGCGAGCTACCTTGCCACTTTCCGTCATTTCGCGCTGCAATTCGAACCATAGGCGCTCGACTTCATCCAAGGAAGGCAACTTTGAGCTGCTGCCGATTTTCTTCGCCAAGCCTTCCAGGAATTCACCGCGATCTGGGTATTGAATACTAGTCAGGGAACTATCAAAGCGGGCACGCGAATCACCGGCTACCTGTTGCATGACGCCAAAAAGCTCTTTCAAAGAACCCAAACGTGTTTCCAGGTTTTCAGTGAGTACGCCTAACTCGCCTTCGTTAGTATCAAACTCGGTTTCCAGTGCCTCACTGCGATTCTCAGCAGCCGATTTACGCCCCTTGGCCTCATTGAGCAGACGCTGCTGCTCGGCTTTCGCGCTCGCAAAGGCTGCTTCGCGCTGCCGATTCTCGCGATTGTCGCTGACCCGGCCCTGTTCGATGAGCCGCAGCAGTTCAGCCGTCGACTTGGCTTTTGGCGCATCCTGCGCGAACGCGGAGTTGACCGAAAAACCGGTGGCGAAAAAACCAATGGCGAGCGAGAGGACGACAAACTTATTGACATTAAACATTAGCCAGCCTCCGGTGCATCGATCGGTAACAGCAGGAGATCAGGCGCAACTTGCTTCTTGGCGATCTGCAGACCCGTCTTAATTTGATTCTTGTATTCATTGCCCAATTCTTGCCAGGTACCGCTTTCCTGGTCCCAGGTACCCGAAACTTTGCCATCCTCGGTTTGATACAACAGCGCGATTCGCCCGATGCGCAGCACGTCCACCTGCCGCGTGCCTTCGCCAATGGGCAGGTTATCTTTATAGGCTTCGATGGTACGACCAAAATCATTCTCTATTTGATAGGCCTCGGTCACCTTACGAAATTTCTCGGCGACGGTTACATCCTGGCGTTCCATCAACTCCCTTAAACCAGCAACGCGTTGACGCCGTTCATCGAGAAGAAAGGGAATATCCAGTTCAACGAACTGCGACAAACCGTCAATCATCTTGACCATGATGGGTACAATTTGCCGATTGATAACCTCCACCTGATCAATGGAGTCGCGCAATTCAGTCATTTGCGCGCGCTGGTTATCGACCTGTCGCTGCAGCAGCGTGTTAAAGACATTGAGGCCTTCAATCTCTTTGAGGATCGCTTTGTATTGATCCTCTAAGCTACGCGTCTGTTTAACGACGTTATCGATTCTTTCCTGCGACTCTTGAGCAACTCGCGTGCGCGTCTGCTGTGCGCCGAGTACTCGATCGAGGGACTGTGCCGTCAGCGTCAACGGTAGTGAGAGTGTTAACAACACGCCCGCCGTAACAAGCCACGACTTCCAGATTTTTGGATTCATGAAGGATCCCCTTGACTTATTTTTTCGAATTTGGCCAATGCAGAATTCGTGTTTAGCTGCCCGCCGTTATTTCTGGCGGTTCGCAGCAACCATGTAACCATACTACAGGTTGGACGGCGCCTGCATCCAAAATGGACAGTGAATATCGCCAGCAAACCTCAACGCTAAAATTGTAGCGCCAACGCCTGCCTTAAAATGAGTACCGAAACAACGAAGCACCGGCCGTCAAAACCCCGCGCCTAGGGGCCAGGACGCCCGTCGGCAGTTCATGACCGATACGGCGCATTAGACATTGCTGCATTTGTCAAAACGCAGGCTCGGCGGTTGACAGATCCTGCGGCATCCCGGAACATCGGCACTATGTTTAATGTGTATCAGCCATCCTACCGGGCACTGGCCGTTGGTCCAGTCCATGGCTTAGTATTGCGCGCCAATTTCCCGCTTCTGAGCCTTGCGCGACAGAGGTGCGGGCCCATGGCCGCCTGAGTAGGCAGCTAATACCAAGGACCCCGCACCGAGCCACGGTAGCGGGGTTTTTTTATGCCAATTGACAGGGTTTTGACAGGGAGAAACGGATGAAGATTTATTCCGAAAGCGACGTGGACAGCAGCCGCCTAGCCGGCAAGAAAGTCGCCGTACTGGGATATGGCAGCCAAGGTCGGGCGCATAGCCTAAATTTGCGGGACAGTGGCGTGCAAGTTGTGATGGGGCTGCGCCGGGACGGCGCGACTTGGAAAAAGGCAAATGCCGAGGGATTGGAGGTTAAGGAACCAGCCGATGCCGTGGCCGATGCTGATCTCATCGCCTTTCTGCTGCCTGACACGGCTCAGGCCGCGCTGTACGAATCCATTGTGGATAAGATCCCCCAGTCTTGCACGCTGTTATTCGCCCACGGATTCAATATCCATTATGAACAGATCAAGCCACGCGATGATCTCGACGTTGTATTGATTGCCCCCAAGGGCCCGGGCGATCTAGTGCGACGCCAGTATGAACAAGGCAAGGGCGTCCCCTGTCTGATGGCCATCGCCCAAGATGCCAGCGGCCATGCTCAAGCCACTGCCCTAGCCTATGCCCATGGCATCGGCGGCGCGCGCGGCGGCATTCTGGAAACCAGCTTCGCGGAAGAAACCGAGACCGACTTGTTTGGCGAGCAAGCCGTACTTTGCGGCGGCGCCACGGAATTGGTACTGGCGGGTTTCGACACCTTAGTCAATGCCGGCTACCAACCCGAAGTGGCCTACTTCGAGTGCATGCATGAGCTGAAACTCATCGTCGATCTGCTGCATGAGGGCGGACTGAAAAAGATGCACGAATTCATCAGCGAAACGGCGATTTACGGCGATTTGGTGAGCGGGCCGCGGGTCGTGGATCAGCACAGCCGCGATCGCATGCAAGAAGTCCTCAAAGATATTCAGGACGGCGTATTTGCCCGCAATTGGATTGCGGAAAACAAGGCCGGCAAGCCCGAGTATCAACGCCTAATGGATGCCGACCTGGCGCATCCTATTGAGAAGGTCGGCGCGGAACTGCGCGGCCGTATGCCGTGGCTGAACGAGGAAACGTAAGCGGCGATTGCTGTTTTAAGGAGCAGCCCGGCTTTCGCGCCGGGCTAGTGGATGGAGAAAGACCATGACGCAAGAAGCAACAGACCGGGTCGTGATTTTCGATACGACCTTACGCGACGGCGAACAGGCACCGGGTTGCAGCATGACGCTGCGCGAAAAACTCCGGGTAGCTGGGGCCCTGCGCGATTTGCGTGTGGATGTCATTGAAGCGGGTTTTGCCGCGGCGTCACCGGGCGACTTTGAATCCGTGGCGAAAATTGCGGCAGAGATCGAAGGACCAGCAATCTGCAGCCTCGCCCGTTGCCATCCGGGTGACATTGAGCGCGCGGCGCGTGCCGTGGAAGCCGCTAAGTCGCAGCGCATTCACGTCTTTGTAGCCACTAGCGAAATTCACCGCAAATACAAACTAGAGCTGGCGAAAGAAGAAATCATTCGCAGCGCTGTGGACGCGGTGAAGCTAGCGCGGGAGGCCTGTGAGGACGTGGAATTCTCCGCCGAAGATGCCTCGCGTACGGAGCCGGAATACCTGGCCGAAGTGATTGCGGCCGTCATCGAAGCTGGCGCCGGAACGGTCAATATTCCAGACACGGTGGGTTATACGGTACCGGATGAATTCTCTCAATTATTCAAGTATTTACGAGATAATGTTTCGAACATACATGATGCTGTATTGAGCGTGCATTGCCACGATGATCTGGGCATGGCCGTGGCCAACAGCTTGGCCGCTGTCAGCGCGGGCGCCCGCCAGATCGAATGCACCATCAATGGCATTGGCGAAAGGGCCGGTAATTGCTCTTTAGAAGAAGTGGTGATGGCCATGCACACGCGCGCGGAGCATTTCGGCGTCCAGGCCAAGGTGGACACGCGCAAGCTCTATCCTACTAGCCGCCTGGTCTCCAGTATCACGGGCATGCATGTGCCACGGAACAAGGCCGTCGTGGGCGAAAATGCCTTCGCCCATGAAGCAGGTATCCATCAGCACGGCATGCTCCGGCACGCCTCAACCTACGAGATCATGCTACCCGAGGATGTCGGCTTGAGCCGCTCGAATCTGGTCCTGGGAAAACACAGCGGACGGCATGCCTTTCGTGAACGCGTGGTTGAGCTGGGATTCACCTTGGACGACGAACAGTTAAATGCTGCGTTCAATGAATTCAAGAAACTCGCTGATCGCAAGAAAGAAATGTTCGACGCCGACATAGAAGCCATCATCATGAAAACCGAAGGTGGCAGCAGCGGACCATGGACGCTGACGGAACTGAACATCACGGCCGGCACCGGATCCATTGCAGCCGCGGCAGCCAGACTTAGCCATATCGATGGTAAGAGCGTTGACGAAGCCGCGGTGGGCGATGGACCAGTGGAAGCGGCCTTTAAGGCCCTGGAACGCGCAGCGGGCATCGATCTTGAATTACTAAATTTCGAAGTCCGCAGTGTGACCATGGGTGAAGATGCCCAGGGTGAGGTCACGGTCACCGTGGAATATAATGGCCAGAGTTATCGTGGGAATGGCATCAGCACGGATATCGTTGAAGCAGGTGCCCTGGCCTATCTTGAGGTCATTAACCGCATTTGCCGAAGAAGCAGCAATGATAAAGCGGCAACCGACTCGACCGCCAAGCACCAGATCGCATCCATATAGATTGGGCAAGGCTTCAAGGAGCAAGTGACCATGAAAAAATGCGAATGGATTTGGCACAACGGCAAACTCGTGCCTTGGGAATCCGCCACGGTGCATGTGCTGACCCATGCCTTGCACTACGGCTCATCGGTTTTCGAAGGCATTCGCGTTTATCCCACGCCCAAGGGTTCAATGATTTTTCGCTTGGGCGCGCATACGCGACGCTTGTTTGACTCGGCGAAAATTCATCGTATTCCCATGCCCAATGCAGCCGAGGATATCGATGCGGCCTGTCGCGAAGTCATTCTGCGCAACAACCTAAGCAATGGCGCCTATATACGGCCCATCGCTTTTCGCGGCTACGGAGACATCGGCTTAGCCCCCGCGGCCGATCACCCCACGGAAGTCTCCATCGCCGCCTGGGAATGGGGTGCGTATTTGGGTAGCGATGCGCTGGAGCAAGGCGTGGATGTGTGTATTTCGTCCTGGCAACGCGTGGCGGCTAACACCATTCCGGCCCTTGCCAAGGCGGGGGGCAATTATCTCTCTAGTACCTTAGTCAGCATGGAAGCACGCGAGCGTGGCTTTGCCGAAGGTATAGCCCTGGCGACCGACGGTACCGTGAGCGAGGGTGCGGGCGAAAATCTTTTCTTGGTTCGTGATGGCAGCATCATCACGCCGCCCGCCGCGGCCGGGATCCTCACGGGTATTACGCGCGATACCATCATGACCCTCGCGGCGAGCATGGGATTGAACGTGGCCGAAAGAGCCGTTCCGCGGGAAATGCTCTATATCGCAGATGAAATTTTCCTCACGGGTACGGCAGCGGAAATTACCCCGGTCCGTTCGGTGGATCACATTGCAGTGGGCAATGGCCAACGCGGTGAGATAACCAAGCGACTGCAGGACGCGTTCTTTGGCCTATTCACTGGCGCCACGGAAGATCGCTGGAATTGGCTAGACCCCGTCGATCTGGATGCCGAAGTTCGCAGCCTGGCGGCAAGCAGCTAAGGCTGCGAGCCTAACTAGGAACCCACGGGACTCAAACCCAAGACGCAGGAGAAGCATGGTCATGAGCGGTCAATCGCTGTTCGACAAGGTCTGGCAAGACCACATCGTCACACCTGAAGGCCCGAACAATCCCGCGGTGTTGTACATCGATCTACACCTGATTCACGAAGTCACCACGCCCCAGGCCTTCGACACACTTCGCAAAAGTGGGCTCAAGGTGCGCCGGCCAGATTTAACCCTAGCCACCATGGATCACTCCACACCGACGGTGCCCGTCCCCAGCTTGGCTGACTTGGATCTGGTGGCGGAAACCGCTGCCGCCGGACAAATCCGCGCCATGATCAAGAACTGCAAAGAATTCGGCATTGAATTGCACGGCTTCGACAGCGATTATCGCGGCATCGTGCATGTCATTGGCCCGGAAATCGGCGCCACCCAGCCCGGCAAAACCATTGTCTGCGGCGACAGTCATTCCAGTACCCACGGTGCCTTTGGCGCCCTCGCTTTTGGCATCGGGAGCACGGAAGTCAATCACGTATTGGCGACCCAGACCTTGCTGCAACGTAAGCCGAAAACCATGGCGGTCAATGTCGAGGGCCAGCTGCCACCTGGCGTGGGTGCCAAGGACATTATTCTGGCCATCATTGGTCAAATCGGCGTAGATGGCGGCGTGGGTCATGTCATTGAGTTCCGGGGCAGCACGATTCGCGGCTTGACCATGGAGCAGCGTATGACCGTCTGCAACATGACCATTGAGGGCGGCGCTCGGGCGGGCATGATCGCGCCCGATGACAGCACAGTGGAATTCTTAGCCGGCCGTCCGCAAGTGCCACAGGACAAGGATTGGGATGCCGCCGTGGCTCGCTGGCTCGCGCTACCCTCCGACGACGATGCCGATTTCGATAAGGAAGTCAGTATCGATGTCAGCAATCTCCAACCCATGGTGACCTTTGGCACTAACCCAGGCATGGTGGTCCCGGTTACAGACAGCATCCCCACGAACAACCACGACATCAGTTTCCGAAAAGCGCTGGATTACATGGGCTTTGAACCGGGTCAGCGCATGCTGGGCACGCCCATCAACACCGTATTTGTAGGCAGCTGCACGAATTCGCGCCTGAGCGATTTGCGTCAGACCGCCGAGTACCTCAAGGGCCGGAAGGTGGCCAACAATGTGCGGATGCTGGTGGTACCCGGTTCGCAATCCGTGAAATCACAGGCGGAGGCGGAAGGTCTGGATAAGATTTTCCAAGCCGCCGGCGCGCAATGGCGTGAATCCGGCTGTTCCATGTGCTTGGGCATGAACGGCGACGTGGTGGCTCCCCGGCAAATCTGCGTCAGCACGAGCAACCGTAACTTCGAAGGACGACAAGGTGTAGGCGCAAGAACCGTACTGGCCAGTCCTGCGACAGCCGCCGCGTCCGCTGTTGCGGGCCATATCGCGGATCCGCGCGAACTGTTGGCCCACTAAGCAACAAGCTGGAGAGCAGCCATGGAAAAAGTGATTCGCATAGAGTCGAAAACCGTTGTCCTACCGCAGACAGATATTGATACTGACCAAATCATGCCCGCGCGCTTTTTGACGACGACCACTAAGGAAGGTTTGGGAGAAGCGGCCTTTGCGGAGTGGCGGTATGACGAATCCGGCGCGCCGATTGCCGATTTTCCGCTCAACCAGCCCGGCGCGGCCGACAGTCAAGTGCTGGTGGCGGGAAATAACTTCGGCTGTGGTTCTTCACGCGAACATGCGCCCTGGGGTCTGGTAGATTTCGGTTTTCGCGCGGTCATCAGCACGCAAATTGCCGATATCTTTCGCAATAACTCGTTAAAGAACGGCCTGGTTCCGATCATCGTTCCCGCGGACATCCATCAATGGCTACTCGAAAATCCTGGCGCTACGGTAGCAATCGATGTGGAACAACAAAGCCTAGAATTAGCCGACGGCCGCCGTGTGGAGTTCCCCATTGATGGTTTTTCTAAGCATTGTTTGATGGAAGGCGTGGATCAGCTGGGTTATTTGTTGAATCAAGATGCCGCCATTAGTGAGTTTGAACGGAGTCGCTCATGGCAGCCCTAATCGCAATCCTTCCCGGTGACGGCATCGGACCGGAAGTCGTTAATGAGGCCCAACGCGTACTACAAGCGCTAAGCGTCTCCGCCGGATTTGACTACGAAACCCACGAGGGGTTGATCGGCGGCGCCGCCATTGAGGCCACCGGTGAGCCCTTTCCCAGCGAGACCCACGCCTTGTGCCGCGAAGCCGATGCGGTTCTTTTAGGCGCCGTCGGTGGACCTCAATGGAGCGACCCGAATGCGCCGGTTCGCCCGGAACAAGGACTGCTTGATTTGCGCGCCGCCATGCAGGTCTATGCCAACCTGCGGCCGGTCGTCACTCACCCTTGCCTGTATTCGGCCTCGCCGCTAAAACCCGAGCATCTGGCAGGCGTTGATATTCTGGTGGTACGGGAACTGACCGGCGGTATTTACTTTGGTGAAAAATCGCGTAGCCCGGAAGAAGCGACCGACGTCTCAACCTATCAACGCAGTGAAATCGAGCGCGTCGTGCGCATGGCTGCCTGTTATGCCCGGGAAAGGCGCGGCAAACTCACCTCGGTGGACAAAGCCAACGTGCTGGATACCTCGCGGCTCTGGCGAGATGTGACCGACTCGTTATTCACCACCGAGTTTAAAGACCTGGAACTTGAGCATGTGCTCGTGGATGCGGCCGCCATGCTGCTGCTGTCCAAGGCCGCCGAGTTTGACGTCATCGTGACGGAAAATATGTTCGGCGATATTCTCACCGACGAGGCGTCCATGCTTTGCGGATCGATGGGGATGCTGCCATCCGCATCCCTAAACCACGAGCGCGGTGGCCTCTATGAGCCAATCCACGGGTCCGCGCCCGACATTGCTGGTCAGGGCATCGCCAATCCATGCGGCACGATCTTGAGCCTGGCCATGATGCTACGGTACTCGCTGGATCAGGAAGAATCGGCTCAGCGGCTTGAGAAAGCCGTAATTAGCGCCATCGAGAGTGGCCACCGAACCGCCGATATCGCGGGTGACGGCCCGTCCGTGGGCACCGAGGCCATGGGCGATGCAATATTGGCCGCCCTCGACGCTTAGCAATAAGCCAGCCACGGCAGGCAACTCAGCGTCGACAACTCGCGATACCTTAAACTGCGGCATCGAGTCCCGCGCGCAAGTCCGCCAGCAAATCCGCCGTGGCTTCAATCCCGGCCGACAAACGCAGCAAACCCTGGGAAATACCCGCGGCCTCCAAAGCGGCCGCATCGTAGGTGGCGTGACTCATGCTGGGCGGATGGCAAACCAGACTTTCTACGCCGCCCAGGGAAACAGCCAGGGTGAAAAGCTTCAGCTGGTCCAGACACCGCCGCACGGCGTGCTCACCACCGCGCAACTCAAAGCTCAACATGCCACCGAAACCATCTTGCTGGCGCGCTGCCAGGGCATGATAGGGACTGTCGCTGAGGCCCGGGTAGTAGGTCCGGCTGACCGCCTCATGCCCAGCCAGCAGTTCCGCCAAAGCCTGGGCGTTAAGCTGATGCTGTTGCATCCGGGGGTAGAGCGTGCGCAAGCCACGCAAACTCAGATAACTATCGAAAGCCGATCCTGATACACCCAGGGTATTCGCCCACTGCTGCATCTCCTCTTGCAAAGCCTTTGTGGATGCAACCACCGCTCCGCCCACCACATCGCTGTGGCCGTTGAGAAACTTCGTCGTCGAATGGACCACCAAGTCGGCACCCAGTTCCAAGGGCCGCTGCAGGGCTGGCGTCAAAAAAGTGTTGTCCACTGCCATCAGCGCGCCACGCGCCTTACTCAGTCGCGCGATCTCCGCCAAATCCACGACACGTAGCAGCGGATTGGTCGGACTCTCCACCCAGACCAATTTTGGGTCTTCCTGTAAAGCTTGGCCGACAGCGACCAAATCGGCTTGATCCACAAACTTCACGCGAAACAAGCCGCGCGCGGCGCATCGTTTAAACAATCGATAGGTGCCGCCGTAACAATCCGCGGGCGCCAGCACCAAATCCTTAGGGTTCAGTAGCTGGCATGCCAAGTGCGTGGCGGCCATTCCCGAGGCGGTAACCGTGGCACCCACACCACCTTCCAGCGCGGCTAAGGCTTCGGCCAGACTATCCCGGGTCGGATTACCGGTGCGGCTGTAATCGTAGGGCCGTGGGTCACCATAGCCGGCGAAGCTGAAGGTCGAAGTCACGTGAATAGGCGGCATCACCGCGCCATGTTGGCTGTCGGTATCCACGCCCGCGCGCACGCTGCGAGTTTGTCTGCGGTCCTTTTCGGTCACCCTGCATATCTCCCGTGGCAGTCACCCCTGGCCGCCGTGCGGGACGACGCCACCCTGTGAAATGCCAAGGGGCGCGCGGAGTTTATGGGTCGGGCCTAGAAAGGGTCAACCAAGGCAGAGAAACAGCTTGCACGAGATGTTCTAATGTACTAGCATGTTATTACATTAGAACACTTGGATACCATGAAGGATCATCGAATTCTCAGCCGCCGCGCCGAACGAGTGGCTGAAGAGGCTTTGTATCGGGCCATATTGGCCCTGCGCGACGCGGACGACTGCCGGGCATTTTTTACGGATTTATGCACCCCGGCGGAGCTTCAGGCTATGAAAGACCGCTGGGCGGTGGTGCAGTGGCTGGATGAAGGCTTGAGTTACCGGCAAATTCATGAACGCACCGGCGTCAGCCTAACCACCATCGGCCGCGTGGCGCGCTGCGCGACTGACGGGGCCGGTGGCTATTCTAAAGTTTTGGATTATTTGAAAAAGTAGTTTTAAGTGATTGATAAAAAAACACGTATTAAGCTCGCTGTCCAGAAATCCGGGCGCCTGACCGAGCACTCCCTGGATCTGCTGCAGCGCTGCGGACTGAAGTACACGCGCGGGCGTGACCAGCTTATGGCCTTCGGCGAAAATATGCCCCTGGATATCCTGCTAGTGCGCGACGACGACATCCCGGGCCTGGTGCGCGACGATGTCTGCGACTTGGGCATCGTCGGCTACAACATCGCCGAAGAAGCCCGACTAAGCTTCGCCAGTCAAGACGCCGAGGCGCCCTTCTCCGTCATCCGCAAGCTTGACTACGGCCACTGCCGCCTATCCTTTGGCTATCCGGAAGATGGGGCCGTGCAAGCTGCCAGCCAGCTAGATGGCAAACGCATCGCCACTAGCTATCCGGCCACGGTGCGCGACTACCTGCGGAATAATGGCATCGATGCCAGCGTGGTGGAGTTTTCCGGCGCAGTGGAAATCGCCCCGAGCCTGGGACGCGCCGATGTGATTTGCGACTTGGTTTCCACCGGCACCACTATGGCTGCCCACAAGATTAGCGAAGGCGAGACGATTCTGGACAGCGAGGCAGTCATCATTCGCACGCCCATCCAACTGCCCCCCGCCAAACAAGACTGGCTCGATCGAATTCTGGAAAGGCTGGAGGGCGTCATGCAAGTGCGCGAAAGCAAGTACATCATGATGCACGCGCCCAAATCCGCCCTGCCCCAAATCACGGCGTTGCTACCCGGTTCAGAAGCGCCCACGGTCCTACCCCTGGAAGGCCGTGACCAAAAGGTCGCCGTGCATGTCGTGTGCCGGGAAACCGTATTCTGGGAAACCCTGGAGAATCTAAAGGGAGCAGGTGCCAGTTCCATACTGGTCATGCCCGTGGAAAAGATGTTGGCATGAGCGGGCTAGTCGTCACCGATTGGCAAGCGCTCAACGAGGCCGAGCGTGCTGCCCTACTCCGACGCCCAGCAGTGCGAGCAGCTGCTGATACGTCTGCGCGTGTTAGTGAAATCATTGCTCAGGTTCGCCGCGACGGCGATGCCGCGCTAAAAAAACTCACCGCGAAATTCGATGGCGCCGAGTTAGATGATTTGCGCGTCAGCGAAACCGAAATCGAGGCAGCCCAGGCCAGTTTGAGCAGCGAAGCGCTGCATGCCATCAGTGTGGCCATTACCAACATTCGCCGCTTTCATGCGGCCCAATTGCAAGAACCCTTGGTGGTAGAAACCGCCCCCGGCGTCGTTTGCGAACGGGGTTCACGGCCCATCGATGCCGTGGGGCTTTACGTACCGGCAGGCAGCGCTCCCCTGCCGTCCACGGCAATCATGCTGGCGGTTCCGGCCGGCTTGGCAGAATGCCCCCTGAGCATCCTCTGCACTCCCCCCCGCGCCGACGGTCGGGCCGACCCGGCCGTGGTTGTCGCCGCGCGTGCCTGCGGCGTCCGTGACATGTACAAAGTCGGCGGCGCCCAAGCTGTTGCCGCCATGGCCTATGGCACCGAAACGATCCCCAAAGTCGACAAGATTTTTGGACCCGGAAATACCTGGGTAACCGCGGCAAAACAAATGGCCGCGGCCGACGCCAGCGGCGCTGCCCTAGACATGCCGGCGGGACCTTCGGAAGTCATGGTGCTCGCCGATGCGGGCGCCGATCCGCGAGCCGTGGCGCTTGATCTACTGTCCCAATCAGAGCACGGTCCAGACTCACAATCCGTGCTGGTTTGCACTGACCCCGTGGTCGCCGACGCCGCGCAAGCGGAAATCGCCGCGACCCTGCCCAAATTGCCTCGCCGGGACATCATCGAACAAGCCCTTGGCAACGGCTCCATCATCCAGGTGATCGACTGGGACCAGGGCTTGGAAGTCGTAAACCGCTATGCGCCTGAACATCTAATATTACAGCTTAATAATGCACGACAATATATTGATAATATTAGAAATGCTGGCTCAGTCTTTCTAGGCTATTGGACGCCGGAATCGGTGGGCGACTACTGCAGTGGCACGAACCACGTGCTACCCACCTACGGCTATGCCCGCAACTATAGCGGCCTGTCCGTGGCCGACTTCCAAAAGCAGCTGACCTTTCAGGAAGTCAGCTACGAGGGTCTGCAGGAATTGGCGCCGACGGTGCAAGCCTTGGCATCTCTTGAGGGCCTGGACGCCCATGCCCAAGCCGTGACCGTGCGCCTCGGCAACGACTCAAATAGCTCGGACCAATGAATGCACTGGAAAAGCTCTTTCGGCCCGCAGTCCGCGAGCTGAAGCCCTACGAACCGGCTAACTACGCGGCGGGCTGCCTGCGGCTGAACGCCAACGAAACGCCGTGGCGGCCAGCGACGGATCAGTCGGTGGCGGGGCTCAACCGATACCCCGAAGTCAGACCTCTGCAGGTGAGCGCGCGCCTGGCCAGACACTACGGGGTGGATGAAGACAGGGTGTTGGTGACGCGTGGATCCAGCGAAGCCATCGATCTGATCATTCGTGCCACCTGCCGGGAGGGTGAAGACGATATCGTCATTTGTCCACCCACCTTCGGCATGTACGGCTTTTACGCACGGGCGCAAGGTGCGGGCATCATTGAAGTACCACTGCTCAAGGACTCGGGCTACGCAGTGGATCTGCCGGGAATCCGCGCCGCGTGGTCAGACCGCTGCAAACTGCTATTCCTATGCTCACCCAATAACCCAAGCGGCCAGAGTATCCCCGGCGCCAGCATCGATGAAATTTGCACCGCCTTAGCCGAACGGGCGCTGGTAGTTTTGGATGGCGCCTACGTCGAATTCGCGACGGAAGATCCCACCCAAAGCCTACTGGCCAAGCATGACAACCTGCTTGTGCTGCGCACACTGTCCAAGGCTTTGGGTCTGGCCGGCGTGCGCTGCGGTGTGGCCTTGGGTCACCCGCAACTCGTCGACTTGATGGGTCGCATCCTAGCGCCCTACAGCTTATCCACGCCTTGCAGCGACGCTGTGTTGATGGCCTTGGATGAAGCGGCAGGCCGTCAACAAGACATTGCGACCTTGGTGGCCGAGCGGGAACGCGTGGCAACCCAGCTGGCGGCAAATCCGCGCATCAAACGTGTGTGGCCCAGTGATAGCAATTTTCTGCTGGTGGAAGCCACAGACCCACAAGCTTTGGTCGCCGACGCGCGAGCCGCGAATATCCTGCTGCGAGACTTCTCCAAATCTCCCTGGACGCCCGGCTGTGTACGCATCACCATTGCCACCGCCGAACAAAACCAGCAACTACTGGATGCCCTGGATTAGCTCAAGGCTACGCAAACCATGAACACAGCCAAAAAGATTGCCTTTCTGGACCGCGACGGCACCTTGATCTACGAACCGGCGGACAAGCAGGTCGACCGCCTCGACAAGCTTGCCTTGCTACCGGGCGTCATCCCCGCATTACTCGAGTTGCGGGACGCCGGTTACGAATTTGTGATGGTGACAAACCAAGACGGCCTGGGAACCGACAGCTTTCCCGAGGAAGATTTCCGCCTCCCCCAGGATTTCACGATCGCCCTATTTGCCTCGCAAGGTATCGAATTCGCCGAGATTTTTGTCTGTCCGCATCGCGACGAAGACGGCTGCGCTTGCCGCAAGCCCAAGACCGGCCTGCTGGATGACTTCCTGGGCAAGACCAACATAGATCGCGAGAAAAGCGTCGTCGTGGGCGATCGCGAAACTGACGTCGAGCTTGCGAATAAGCTCGGCCTTCCGGGTATTCTCATCGATCCCGACGATGGACAGGCCTGGCCCGACATTGTCAAAACGCTCTTGGGCCAAGCGCGCCGAGCCCGGGTCAAACGCACTACCAAGGAGACCGACATCGACGTCCGCGTCGATCTCAACAGCGAAGACCCGATCACCGTGTCCACCGGCATCGGTTTCTTTGATCACATGCTCGAGCAAATCGCCAAGCACGGCGGGTTCGCCCTAAACCTAAGCTGCCAGGGTGATCTGCGAGTGGACGAACACCACACGGTGGAAGACACGGGGCTCGCCCTGGGCGAGGCTTTGCGCCAAGCACTGGGTGACAAAATGGGTATCGCACGCTATGGCTTCCTGCTGCCCATGGATGAAGCCCGCGCCCAAGTCGCCCTGGATTTATCGAATCGCCCCTACTTCGTCTTCGAAGGCGAGTTTCCGCGCGAGCAAGTGGGTGAGCTTCCCACCGAGATGGTGACGCATTTTTTCCGCTCGCTTTCGGAAAGTTTACGCGCGGCATTGCACATCAGTGTCCAGGGTGAGAATACTCACCACATGATCGAGGCTTGCTTTAAGGCAACCGGCCGGGCCATCCGGCAGGCGAAAGCCCGTGAAGGTACTCAGTTACCCACCACCAAGGGCAGCTTGTAACTCGGTAGATCCTCAGATGAGCAAGCAATCCTTGGTAATTATCGATGGTGGCGGCGCCAACATCGCCTCGCTGAAGTTCGCATTAGCAAGACTCGGACGGGACGATGCGCTCTTGACGACGGATCCGGCAAAGATTCGTGCCGCTGACCACGTGATCTTGCCCGGCGTGGGCGCCGCGCAAGATGCCATGCAGCGGCTTCAAGCGGCCAAACTTGATCCGCTAATCGGCAAATTGACTCAGCCAGTGCTCGGGATTTGTCTGGGCATGCAATTGCTGTTTGATTCCTCCGCGGAGGATGATGCGCAATGTTTGGGCATCTTACCGGGCCGCGCGGAAAGATTTGCGGATCACCCGGACCGCAGCGTGCCCCACATGGGCTGGAACCGGCTTTATCATGACGACTGTGATGCCTTGTTAGCTGACATTCCCACCGGCGCGCAATTCTATTTCGTGCACAGCTATGCGCTACCCCTGGGCGAGCACACCATCGGCCGCTGCACCTATGGCGAAGAATTTTCCGCTGTGGTCCGCCACAACAATTTCTGCGCGACGCAATTCCACCCTGAGCGATCCGGCGCCTATGGCGCTGCCTTGCTCAGCAACTTTCTCAAAAATAGTTAAGCAACATGGAAATCATTCCAGCCATTGACCTACTTGGCGGCAAAGTCGTACGACTACTCAAGGGTGACTTCAACCAAGTCACCCAGTATCCGATGAAGCCCGTGAAGCTTGCACAAAGTTATCTAGATGCCGGACTAACTCGTCTGCATGCAGTGGACCTAGACGGGGCGAAGACCGGCGATCCGATTAACCAAGACCTGATTGCTGAATTCGCAGCCACGGGCCTCAGGGTTCAGGCGGGTGGCGGCATTCGCGATGAAGCTCGTTTGAAAGCCTTGCTGGAAGCCGGCGCGGAACGCGCTGTCATTGGGTCGATTG
This sequence comes from Gammaproteobacteria bacterium, assembly GCA_965221985.1. Lineage (GTDB taxonomy): Bacteria > Pseudomonadota > Gammaproteobacteria > Steroidobacterales > J054. Next base: position 2,422,956 of record OZ244928.1, on the reverse strand, counting down.
CCGTAAACGCCCCCGATACAGTGGCAGAATGGATCAACACAGTAGGCGCCAACCGTATTGTCTTGGCCTTTGATGTGCTACTCAATAAACAAGGCACGCCCGTGGCGCAAACCCACGGTTGGACGCGCGACAGCGATGCCAGTCTGTGGTCACTGCTGGATCAATACCTCGCCCTGGGCGCCCGCGACGTACTGTGCACCGATATCGACTTGGACGGAACTTTGGCCGGACCCAACACATCGCTCTACCAGCAATGCGTAGAACGTTATCCCGAAGTCCGCTTTATCGCCTCCGGCGGCGTGAGTTCCGCGGCGGAATTGCCGCAACTCGCCGCCACGGGTGTCGCCGGTGTCGTCTCGGGCAAAGCTTTGCTTGATGGGCGCCTCACACTGCGGGAGATAGAGCAATTCTTGCGCGGCGAATAATTCCCTGCTTGGATGTCCGCGACGGCCAGGTCGTCAAAGGCGTTCAGTTTCGCAATCATGTGGTGATGGGCGACATCATGGATCTGGCCGCCCGCTACCGCGAAGAAGGTGCGGATGAGTTGGTCTTTTACGACATCACGGCGAGTCCCGACGGCCGCTCCGTCGATAGAGGCTGGATTAATCGCGTGGCCGAGGTCTTGGATATTCCCTTTTGTGTCGCCGGTGGCATCCGTAGCATTGCCGATGCTGAAGAAGTGCTGAACTATGGTGCCGATAAAGTTTCCATCAACAGTCCGGCCCTCGCCCATCCCAAACTCATTGGTGAACTCGCCAAGCGCTTCGGCTCTCAGTGTGTGGTGGTCGGCATCGACAGCCGGGCTGAAGACGACAACTATCGCGTCTACCAGTACACCGGCAGCCCCGACAAAACAAAACACAGCGGCCGGTTTACCCTAGATTGGGTCAAGGAAGTCCAAGAACGTGGCGCCGGAGAAATTGTTCTGAATTGCATGAATCAGGACGGCGTCAAGCGAGGCTACGACTTACAGCAACTTTCGAGTGTCCGTGGCCAATGTCGAATTCCCTTAATCGCCTCCGGTGGCGCGGGCGCAATGGAACATTTCTCCGCGGTATTTCACCAGGCCCGCGTGGACGGTGCTCTGGCGGCCAGTGTCTTTCACTCCGCCACTATCAATATCGGCAAACTAAAAAACTATTTGCGCCGGCAAGGCGTGGAGATTAGAGAATGACGGACAATGGAATAGGCTATCTGCTTGAGTTGCAGTCCATCGTAGAGCAACGCAAGGCGGCGGACATTGATACCAGCTATACGGCAAAGCTGTTCTCGGCCGGTACTTCGCGAATCGCGCAAAAGGTGGGCGAAGAAGCGGTGGAAGTCGCTATTGCGGCCGCGCAGAACGACAGAGATCGCCTGCGGTCCGAATCCGCGGATCTTATTTTTCACTTGCTGGTGCTACTCCGTAGCCAAGACCTGAGTCTGCAAGACGTGGTGAGCGAATTAGCTAAACGCCGACGGTAACTGGCAGACGCATGGGCGAATCCCGCGCGGCCAATTAGCCGGCGGCACCCCGCAGCGGCGAAGGAAAATGCCGCAGTCAGGCGGACCTATTGGGCCGGGAAAAACAGAGCGCCGCTTGAATATTCTTCGCCAAATGTCTCACTAGCGCGAGCCACTTGAGCAATGGCTGAAAGTACTTCAACTTCAGACAAAGGGCTCAGCGGATGAATATAAACAGCATAAACCATGCCGTCGCTAATCGCATAGCGCGCATCAAGCACCGTGTGAAAATTTGCCGCCAGGGCAGTAAGTAACTGTTCGACTTCCACTTCAGCCAATTCGGCAATTGGACTTACCAGGCGCATGCGGTCGGACTGTTGATCCGATATACACATCAATTCCCGCCCACCAAAAGTGAACCGAACGATATTTTCGGCTATCAACACATCGGTACCGGTCTCAACAATAATATTTTGCAAGCGCGCCTGGGTCATAAAATTGGCTCTACTTGCATCCTGAGCCTCGGCAATGGAAATACCCGTCACCAGAAAAATCAGGATTACTGCCCCGCAATCGAATCGCTTGATCATGAAATTGTCTCTACAATCTCGCGCCGCAAGGCCGCCGAAACGACCGCATCACAGGCCTTCTCAACAGTTAGCTTCGCAGACCGCGCCGCGAGCTAGTCTGCCTCGTCTAGCGCAACGGTAAACATTAGTTGATGGTCACCACGGTACCGATCAGGGCAACCCCCGCAACAAACGCCCCAGCACCGCAGTTGAATTCTGTTTCGCTAGAAGTCCGATTGTTCTTATAATTTGATTCAATCCCGATGACTGCGTTACCGCCTTCTTTGATGGCCCTGTCACGCAAGGTGATCAAGGCGGATAAGAATGCCCACTCGCAGACTTTCTGGTCAGACTTTCCGAACGCATTGCTCTTTTTGTTAGTCCGATACTCACCGAAAGTACGCAGTACTTCGCCCGGGGATTGTTCGCCGAAAAAGAAGCGGATATCCGTGCCCAATTTCTCTTGAAATTCTTCAGACGCAAAAGCGTTTTCAATGGAATAGCTGTTTACGTCGTCCCGGGCGTTAGCTATGAAAGGCATAAGGATGAGCACATAAATTAACGCGACAATGAATTTTTTCATGAGATTCTCCCCGATTCTTCATTCTCTTCCAAAACTGGTGCAGCTCAGATTCACGAAAATACTGATAGTCCTATTATAATCCGGCTCGACTCTGCTCCCGCCGTTTGATCGGCCGTGGAAGAATATTATCAGCGACCTTGGTCCCGGCCACGGTCTGCCGGGCACCGAGCTGCTTGCCCGAAGTTGCGGGAGCGGCTCACCCCAGAGACCACGAAATGTCTGCCGTGCCTAGCTGGCTACCGAGCTCAATCCGGGATTCCTTTAGAGAACATTTTTGAGTTTTTCAGCCACTGCTGCGACTTCTTCTGGCGTCGGCATGCTGACCTCTTGATAAGACTCAAAACGCTCCGGCACCTTCATCGTGGCATCGATACCAATTTGTGAGGACGTCACGGGGAAGCCGTGGGGACCCTTGGTGGCGGAAGGATCCAAAATAAAGGCCTGACCCGACTCGTTAATGATGGTGTCAGTGGCCGGCTGTACCCTCGTCGCCACCGCCCATTCAATGGAGTCCATGTCGTAAGGATCAACGTCCGGTCCCACCACGTAAACGATTTTTGCGGACCGGCCCCAGCGACCCGCCGAACCCCAAACCGCATGCAAAACATATTTGCCAAACTCCGCATGGGGCTTACGGGCACCATCCACACTCAGCTGCACGATGTAAGTCATATTCGGCGTTACGACCACATCCTGCACTTCTGGAATCTTGCGTTGCAAGTCACTTAAGACTTCAGTCTCGACGGGCACCAAGGCTTGATAGTTGTGATCAAAGGGCGGAATCATTTCCATCGTGGCATACCACATGGGCTTCTTCCGATGCGTAATACAGGTCACTTCAAAACGCGGAAATATTTGTACCGCATCGTAGTAGCCCACGGGATTAGAGTGGTTGCCGATGGTGGTTGCCGATTCCGGGATAAAGACGCCCTCAATCACAAACTCCGCCGTCGCAGGCACTTGGAGATCAACGGTTTCACACTGAACCAATTCGACAGCTTCACCGCGCAGGCCGCCCGCGAAGGAAAACTCATCTTGCCCATAAGTAATTCCAGTTGCGGCCGCCATATGAATGGCCGGATCGCATTGGCAAGCGAATGCCACTTCCAAGGGCTTGCCCATGGCAGTGGCTTTCGCCAGGTGCAAACCGATATGACTACCGGGCGGATTCCAGAAACAGAACACCGACAGGTGCTTTTTCTGATGTTCTTCCGGGTATTTTTCCCCCATGGGATGCACGGCATTCCACAGCTGGGTCAGCCTATAGCAGCCTACATTGCGATCGCCTGTCTCCGGGTCATGAGTAACACCCACGGCTCCGGTTATATAAGAAGCAGCTTCCTTGCCAAACCAAACATGCGGTAATTGCTTGTCTAGGGAGATGTCACCTTTCTCAATAATGACGTCTTTGCAAGGCGCATCGCTCTTACCGACAATTTTCGGGTCGATCCAAGACTTTGGGTCGCCCAATACCTTGGCGTGTTTCTTCTTACCTTCCAGCGGATCGCGACAATCAATCATCATGGCCGTGCGCTCGCGCGTGCCGAAGGGATTAAAAATCACGGGAATGTCCGGTGTGTTATACCCGCTCAGATTATTCAATATTGCCGCCGGACCATTGTTTTGGCACAAAAAACGCATTAATGCCTGCAGTTCATTGTCACCGTGGGCAGCTTTAATGGGTGTATCGATGGATCTGAGCTGACCGTCCTTATCAAGAACATCTAGAAACTCACGCAAATCCTTGTAAGGCATGGGGTCAAACTCCAAATGATTGTTGTAATTTGTGGTGGGCCATCGGGTCTTTCGCTAGCGAAGGCCATAGCGCCGCACCTTACCACGCTACTCCAACTTTTCCAGCGGTCTTGGCTCCTTGTTCGCGAGCCAGGCCGACCGCACCCAGAGACCCAATAAACGATGCCAGCGATGGTCAAAATACTTTGCCGCGGGCCGGATTTTGTCCCGGCCAACAATCGAGCACCGAATCGCGGCTTGGCATTGCGAATACCGCAAACTGGCAGGTCCGCGGCCATTACACTCAAAGCTTGCCGACTTTATTCCGCCCACGCTTAGCTATTTTAACCACCGAACTGACAATCATCCCAACGGCATGCGCAACATAAAGGGCTAGCGGCGTCCAAATAATATAGTCATTGGTCACGTACACCGAGGAGATCCAAAACAGTGCAATCCAAACCAACACCAAACCAAGGTGAGAACAGGCTATTAGCCAGCTCCTGCCGCAATAGCCAACGAAGATGGCCAAACCGATTACGAAGATCGGCGATACAGCCGGGATAAATATCGCGGCGTTGATTTTCTGAGCCCAAGCAACACTCGGTGCGAGAATGCCGACTGTAATCATAAGCCAAGTCGCGAAAAAACTACGCATACCAAGGTGACTCACTGGAATTGAACCCATCGCAAAACGGTCCGGCTCCAAGCATTGCAAACGCGCACCAGCAGCCATGCGGCTCTTGCAACTTCGCATAAGTCTCAGAAACATAGGGGCTAAGCTAAGCCTCACCCGAGGGCCTATAAACACATGCCCCCATCAACCTGCATCGTAGTTCCGGTAATAAAACTACTGCGATCAGAAATCAAATAGGTCGCCGCCTCACCCGCATCATGCTCCGGATCTCCGAAGCGGCCCACGTGATGTTTAGCGGCGTTCTTCTCCCGTACCGCCGGCATGGCTTCGTGGAGCTGCATTGCCTTTTCGGTTTCGAAGACACCAAACAACAGAGTATTAATCCGAATACCCTGTCGCGAATATTCCAAGGCCGCGGCCTGGGTCAGTCCCTCCACGGCAAGTTTTGAGGCGATATACGGCGCCATGCGCAGACCCGTGTCGCGAGTCGCACCAGAACTGACGTTGATCACCGAATAGTTATCGCCGGTGCTGGCACCTTGAGCCAAGAACTGTTGAATCGCATGCTTCATGCCCAGATAAGTACCCGTTACATTGGTACGCATTACTTGCTCGAAACTCTCTAGAGACTCGTCTGCGAGCAATTGAAAATCACCCGGAAAAACGGCGTTGTTAATCATCGCATCGAGGCGCCCAAAACGCTGAACGGCAAATTCAACAAGGCTCTTGTTGTCTGCCTCGCTGCAGATATCCATCCGGTAATAGTCCGAGCGCTCCGCGTCACATTTGGATTGCTTGCGCAATCGCGTCAGGGCAGCCTCTCCCGTATCACCGTTTCTACTGGTGATGATGACTTTCGCGCCGTGCTTAGCAAGCCGGGTCGCCATCCCAAAACCGATTCCCATGCTGCCACCGGTCACGATGACGACTTTGCCATCGAGTTCATTGTCGATTGTCACTCAAGTCCCCTTAAACAAGTCTCAAAAGTATTTAGCCAGTGCAGGTATGGGCTAAGCTCCAGGCCGCGCACCGCCGTTCTGCTTTGCCTGCAATTCCTCCAGCAACTTTACCGTGACGAAATTCGTGCCATTTTCCTTCGCCGCTTTCTCGGCATTCTCAATAATCATCGGCTGCACGAAGCTCGGTGCTTTCTGCACGCGAGCTAGGGCCTCATCTTCCCACTCAAGGGTGGCCTTTGATTTTGCATCGCGTGGCACGACGGGCTCAGACTCCCCAAAATCCTTTGAGCGAGTGGGTTCGATGTTGTCAATATCCACAAAATGCAGGTCCTTTACGGAAGTCACCCGTGTATCGCCAGCCGGGATTCGTGGCATGGCCGCATAGGCCCAAGTACCCTGATTGGCCTTGCGATTGGGCGAAGGCACAATACGGACCGCCTGATCCGGCGCTGGCAATTGACTGCGGTCAATTTGCCAACCCTTGTTGCGCATGGCTTCCATGAGACCCCAATAGGTCAACACGATTTTGTCTTCATCGTGAGTGTAAACGGCATTCGGGTTAGGACCGAGGGCTGCAACTAAAGGACGTTGCGATTCGGCCAGGGCTTTGTCTTGATGCACATTCTGCAAATTGCGTCTGGTGTGCTCGGTGTCGAAGTCCGCTTCCATACGGTAGTTACGCAAGAACATGTGGCGCATCATGGTCCGATGTTCGTCGATGGGCGTGGTGAATTCGTAAAAAATATTAAATTCGCCGGAACCTATACCGCCAATCTCTACCTGGCCTCGCAAGGTGAGCCCGGGTACGAAAAATTTCATTATGGATTCAACCTTCGTGCCCTTGTCACGCAGCTCAGACCAAACTCCCCCACTGGGCGCCGGGTTGACCTGCATGACCGACTGAAAGCCATGCTCGGTTGATGTGACATGATGTTCCGGCGCTTGAATGGGATTTTCATTACCCTGAAACAGGATGCCGTGCACCACGGGCAGGTGCACATAGTCGAGATTGGTAAATTTGCAGGTGTGATAATCCGCCTCCCACACTTCTTCATTGGTGGTGAAGCGCCATTGGTCATCGCCCCACTCCGGCATATCGAATATGGGTGAGGCCGCATCGGGATCATCGCCCAGGCAGACCCAAATGGCACCATACTTTTCTACGGTGGCATAGGCATCGATGCGCATCCCCGGTGCAACCACCTGAACTTCGTGATCACGGCGTGATGGCACCAGCGTGCACTCGCCCTGACCATTGAAGCGATAGCCATGAAAAGGACAGGCCAGCGTGCCATCCTTGTGCAAACAACCCTCGGCCAGGTTCGCACCGCGGTGCGGGCATACATTGCTAATGCACCGCGCCGTGCCATCCATCTCGCGGAACAGCACGAAATCAGCGCCGAGCATCCGAACTTGAATGGGCTCCTTGGTCAGGTCCTTACTAAAGCCCGCCACGTACCAGACATTTGTATACACGCTGAATCCTCCCCATTAACCAGGCCGGCAACCATAACGGCACCGCCTACTCTACCCCGCCTGAAACCGGGCGCGAATAGGTAAAGACCCGGGTAAACCGGCGAATGCAACGCCTGGAAAAACTACTTTTCTTCCACGAATTCCGCCACTTACAAGGTCGCCCGCGCAGCAGGCGGAGTGCCTGATCCGACCGCATGGTAGACAAACATGCGCGGCCTTGCTTACCCGGCTATTTCGCGGATGAACAGGAAGATTCCAGCGCTAGCCGGGCATCTTCATTAGTTCGGACACTTCTAAGGATCCACCCAACTTGAGAAAAGGACAGGCCTTCGCGATATCCAATGCGGCATCCACAGAGTCAGCCGCAATAATCGTAAATCCTGACATCGAGCTGCTACCACCCGGGATAACAGAGCCATCCGACTGCACCGTCTGCGTATTCTTCAAGGGATTGGCCGGACTTACCGCCGCATCACCCAGCGATGACAACCAGCTCCGGTACTTCGCCATATGCTGTTCACCCTCCTCCGGGCTAGATGGGCGGTTTCCGCCGAGATAGGTAATCATGTATTGCGGCACTTGGTTCTCCTACATAGCAAACCACTGGACTCTTTCGAGCTTCAAACTACCGGGTTTACTGTCACTTTGCGACTCAAACCCCGCAGTCTTACTCTGACCCCATTAATTTACCAGACGAATTCTTGCCCAATTCAATCAGTTCAGAAAAAGACGGCTGCTCTTGATACTTAGGCAATCCGTCGCCAAGCTTTAACCAAGCTTGTGCACTTCGATACCACATATGCGCGATGGGTCGTAGTGTCGAAGTGTCATCCAAGGTGCCCGGTTTAAGCGCGACAATTCCGGGAAAATCCGGGGAACTAAAAAAAATTGCCGTTCCGCATTCTCCGCAGTGGTACCGATGCATGTCGGTAGTTTGCGAGGAAAACTTATTGATCTCGAGGCTACCCGCAATGACCTCAACCGCGCTGTGCTCAAGAACCATGGACAGCCCGAAAGCCGAACCCGAAATCGTTTGACAGTCGGTACAGTGACAGGCGTGCACACTCAATGGTTTCCGGGTAACCCGGAAGCGGATAGCACCACATATGCACCCGCCCGATAACAGTTTCGCTGTTTCCATAACGCCATCACCTGGAGAAAATGGGCCAGAATCGGACCGTGATCAAGTATTGATATGCCGGCAGTCGCAGGTTTCTAGGAATTAAACAAACTCCCACGACATCGAAAATCGGAGTCAGAAAACCCGCTGACTCGGTTGGTTTGCATTTTTCAAATGGCGGAAATTACGCTGCTCTTCGTTGCATCCAACCCAATAAGCCAAGTGCCGAACCTAATAGCCACGCGGCTGCAGGAACAGGCACGGGCGTCAGCAAGAATGCTGTTTGCTCGCCATTGTAAGTCCCGTATCCGACGATTTGACCCAACTCATTGATATCGTACGCCGTCGACAAAATCGACCAGCCCATGAGGTTTTCTACAAGGTTGTTAAGATTGAGCATCGTCTGGCCATCGTATGACACCACCGCGATATCCGCGAAGGCGCTGTCAAAGCTCTTACCAACGATTGTACCCAGGTCATTGATAGACAACGCGCGACCGTAATCACCGTCGGCTCCGAACCCATCGTTAATATCGCCGGCCAAAAAATGTAGGCCATTGACATCCCATACGGCTGGTCGATCAAGCGTGGTAAATACCGACCCGCTATCGTAGGCATTACCGACAACGATTCCGGCATTGTTTATTTGCTGAGCAGTACTATAGCCACCGACCCCCGTCACGTTTGAAGTGATATCGCCATTGGAATTCCAAGTAGCCTGGTGCTTGCTACTATTTTCGAAATCCACGAGAGAGGCACGACCGGCAACCTCACCATTGTCGTTTATCCCATGACCTCGGCTGTAACCAGTGGCCGTCGAAACAGTGCCTAAGTCAGTCATCGTACCGTTGATATAGGCAAAAGCATGCGTTCGATATACGCTGGGAATATAGCCCATTGGGTCGATGTTCGCGAAGCCAGTGATCAAGCCATTCTCATTAATGTCGTAGGCGCCGGAGTATGCGCCACCAAGCGTACCGAGGTAGTTGAGCGTGCCTCCTTGCCAGCTAAACGCTTGTCCGTTCGGACTCATCAGGCTCGCATTGCCCGTCTCACCGACCACTACACCGTTGTTGTTTACCGCTCGGGCAATTCCTGTGACGCCAAGAGAAGTCGCTGTTCCACTGCTGTTCCAGATAACCGCTTCATTGGTACCGGTGACGGGGTTATATGATTGACCTACAATCTGACCACTATCGTTCAACCCGTAAGCTTGGTTCTTGGCCGCAGCTGTGGAAGCGCCCAATTTATCGAGCGCCTGGATGGTATACGTAGTTTGCGCTTTCGCGGCGCCAGCTGTCGACGCCGCAATCGCTAGACACACGATCGAGGCCAATGTTCGCATGGACAAAGTCACCAGAATTCCCCTTCGATATTCTTGGTTTTAGTAATCGTATACCGCATAGCCCGCGGCGATCCGGCTAGATCGAGCATTACCCGCGGCTACGTTTTGCTGCGGGCATCCGAGATACGTCATCGAGACCCGCCAGTCAAGGCTAGCAAAGCCCTCGGTGCGCAATCAAATTATTCGACCTGGCTACAGTCCAAATAACGCGGATGGGGCCAATCTTGCGCGCTACTTAGTTTTCGAGTTAATCAAGGAATAGGGTCATTTGGGTCGCGTCCGCTGTTATGTCAATCGAGCGCTAGAGGCCACGCACCGAGCACAATAGCTTTTTCTGTCGATTAGCAAAATGCCCTGCAGGAAACAGACGTATTAGTTAGGCTTAGTCCATGTTGAGCAAACCCGCACTCGGTCTGCTTGTTCTCGCCGTCGCGCTACTGGGCCAACCGCTAACACGCGCGATCAATCGGGTCATTCTAGCCGTTCTAGGAGACTGGTCGTTCTGGGGTTTCTTCGCCATGGGCCTGCTAGGTTTCGGTATCGTCGCCTACTACCTGAATCGGCAAGATGTACCAGCCTCCATCGCCGGCTATACGGGCGGCATGCTGATCTGGCATGGCCTGTCCGAAGGCTGTTTGCGTTGGTTTGCTAGCCGTTTCGCGGTGCCTAGTATTGACTATGGCGGCTTCCCCTTGGACGGCCGGTACGCCTTGCTCATGTCGACGGCCACAATCATGTTGGCGGTGTTCTTTGTTTACGGCATGCTGAACCGCGAGACGCGCTGCAATTTCATGCGTTGGATCTTGCGCCGCATGCATTGGTCACCGGGCAGTCCCACGCCGGGTTATCGCCGCAGCTATGCTCGAATTGCGGCCATGGAAACGATTTTTGTCCAGTGGCTGGTTTTCTTGCTGTTTTTGTATTTGGGCGGCAGTTTGGGCGCCAGCTTCTACATCGCAATGCTGGCTTGGGCGGGATACTTGTTGTGGCAGCTATGCCGCATCCCGCGCATGGGGCTCGCTTTTCGCTATGCGATCCCGGTGGCCGTCATTTTGTTTTCCCTGGCCGAGGTGGGCGCGTTTTTCGGCGTTTACCCGGAGTATTGGAAAAGCCTTGGCGAATACCCAGTGGCTAACCTCGCCACTGCGCTTTTATTCTCGCTTGGCCTTTGGCTGATGTTGCGCGGCACCAAGACCAGTCAAGCAACGTAGTTATTCGGTGAAAACGAAGCTCGCTGAATAACACCGGTTCAGTGCCATAGCCAATTAATGCTTCCCGCGGCAGCATGCCCATCAAGAAACGACAGACTATTGAAGGCTATTGGCCCCCGCAAGGCTCAACACCTGATCCGAAGGCCACAACGCAGAACCGAAATCTAACGGCGAATAGCAATTTACGCTTATCTCGCGAATATGACCTTGCGCTACACGATAAATTCGGGCGCCGGACTACGTAAGTTGTAGTGCGAACTCATGACGTAGCCGTAAGCGCCAGTCGTTGCGATGAGCAATACATCACCCTCGCGGCAAACGGGCAATAAACGGTCATTGCCGAGCCGATCGCCCGTTTCGCAATTGGGCCCCACAATATTCACAAGCTGTGTCGCCGTTTCGCTAAGACGACTGAGGTTAACGATTTCATGGAAAGCGCCGTAAAGCGCAGGACGAATTAAAGAATTCATGCCCGTACTGACGCCTACGTACTGCACCTCACCTTTTCCCTTCACTTGGGTCACGGTGGCTAGTAACACGCCGGCTTCAGCCGCCACATAGCGACCGGGCTCTAGCCACAACTCATAGTCGGACGCCGCGGCACGAATAGCGGCGAGGCTGGCGTCCAAAGCGACCATATCCAAAGCTTTCTGACCTGGTTTTTCGGGAACGCCCAAGCCGCCGCCAATATCCAAATAACGCACGTCGGAAAATCCACCGGCTAATTCGGCCAAAGTCTCCGCCACCTCTTCCCAGTTGTCGGCCTGCAGAACGCCGCTGCCAGTATGCGCGTGCAGACCTACCACGCGGGCACCGCAGGCGGCCACTAAGTCGCGGGCTTCATCTAGTTCGAATGTAGGAATACCAAATTTTGATTGCACACCAGCCGTGCGCACATGCTCATGATGACCTCGCCCCTGCCCAGTATCCAATCGCAAAATAATATCTTGGCCCGCGAAAGCATCACCCCAATGCCGTAAGGGGTGCAAATTATCCAAGGTCACCCAAACACCTTGATCAAGAGCCAGCTCGTATTCTTCGCGAGGCGCAAAATTTGGCGTGAACAAGATTCGCTCAGGATCCAAGTCGGGAAATATCTCGAAGACCCGCCTAATTTCCCCCGGCGATACGCATTCAAAATTCACACCGCTTTCACCGACGGTACGCAAGACTTCTCGATTGCTATTTGCTTTGATGGCAAAGAACACGCGGTCCACATTGTTTAGCTTCGACAGACGCTGGCAAGCTGCGCGCACCGTTGCCTGATCGTACACGTAGGCCGAGGGCGAAGCCGCCGCAATGTCGAGCAACTGGGCACGCTTGGTTTGCCACCAAGGTTCTGCCGTTTTGACCTTCGGCAAATCATCCGCTTGTAGTTCTTGCCAACTGGGCCCAAAAATTTCGTCTGTGGGTCCGGGGCGTACCAGGGTTTCGTGCAACTGCTGTACAAGGCGATGGGACTGACCCTCGGCCACCACGAAACTTAGATTCAGATCGCTTGCGGCTTGGCTCACCAAATGAATCTGGTGTTCGGCAAATGCCTCTAGTGCCGGACCAATTTCGTGCAGGCTGGCCCGGATTTTGCGGCCGACGAGACTGACAACCTCAGCGTCGGTAATGATTCTTACTCGGCAAAGTTTCTCCAAGCGCGCGCGCAGACGATCCAAGGTCAAGCCATCGACAGGTTGCAAGCCAGTATCCAAGGTCACCGTGACATTACTCTCTGCCGTAGAAACCAAATCCACCGACAAACCTAGATCGCTAAAGCAGCGAAAGGCATCGGCCAAGAAGCCCACTTCATGCCACATACCCACGGTTTCCATGGAGATCACGGTGATCTGCTGACGGCTGGATAAAGCGGTGACGCGCGGCACGTCACTGCCGGCATCATCACTAATCAGCGTGCCGTCGAGTTCGGGCCGGGCGCTCCACAAGACCCTTAAGGGAATTCCATAGAGTCGCACGGGCCGTATGCAGCGGGGATGCAATACCGAGCCGCCCGTAGAAGCAATTTCTTGGGCCTCCTCGTAACTGAGCCGCCGCAGCTGGCGGGCGCCGGACACCACACGCGGGTTCGCGCTGAACAGGCCCGGCACATCGGTCCAAATCTCCAAACCCGTGGCAGCCAGTTTGGCCGCAAAATAGGCAGCCGAGGTGTCGGATCCGCCCCGCCCTAGCAGCACGCCCTCACCCTTGGCGTTGCGCGCGATGAAACCTTGGGTAATCAATAAGCCAGGCTGCTGATTAAAGTCGCTGATCAGTGCCGCATCGGGTGAAAAATCACACCTGGCCGACAGATAGCGCGCCTGTTCATTGTCTTCGGCGCGATTTTCGCTCAGCAAGACTTCCCGGGCGTCGATCCACGTAGCCTCGATACCTCGATCTTGAAGGTAGGCGGCACCCAAGCGGGTGGACATGAGTTCGCCCAAGGCCATGATCCGCGCCTGCACGCGGGGACTAGCTTCACGCACTAGGCGTACGCCGGCGAATAGCTGCTCCAACTCAGCAAAGTAAGGCGCGAGCAATGCCTGGCCGTCTAAGCCAAGATCCGCCGCGAGCGCCAGGTGTCCCGCCACGATGTCGTCACGCTGGCCGTCTTCGTCCCCCGTCGCCGTGGCGCGCAGGGCCGCTTCCAATTTATTTGACATACCGGCCAAGGCGGAATGTACGACCAACACTCGCAAGCCCGCATCCAAACGCTGCTGGACGATATCGCCAATGGTTTGCCAGCGGTCAGCCGTCGACACACTCGTGCCGCCAAACTTTAGGACGACCCAGGCGGGCGCGGATGTGTCGCGTTGATCAGTTTTGTCGTTCATGATTTGAGGACCCTCGCGGGCCTGACTCGCAGCTAGAGGCTGCTGGACTAGGCTTGGGTGGTAACGGCACCTTCAGACGCCGAACTCACAAGCTTCGCATATTTGCGCAAAATACCGGCTCCGGCTTTATCGGCCGGCGGTTTCCAGACCGCGCGGCGTTTTTCCAGTTCAGCATCACTCACGCCTAAATCGATACGCCGTTGCTGGGCGTCGATGGTAATGGGATCGCCGTCACGCACCAAGCCAATGGGCCCACCCACGGCCGCCTCGGGCGTCACATGCCCAACGACAAAGCCGTGGCTCCCCCCCGAGAAGCGTCCATCGGTAATCAAGGCAACGGAATCGCCCAAACCCTTGCCCATGATGGCACCAGTGGGACTCAACATCTCCCGCATGCCCGGACCGCCCCGCGGCCCTTCATGACGGATGACCACCACGTCACCCGCCACCACGGTGCCGTCCATGATCGCGGCTAATGAATCTTCCTCGGATTCAAACACGCGCGCTTGGCCGGAAAAGCTCAATCCTTCCTTGCCGGAGATCTTCGCCACCGCGCCTTCTGGCGCGAGATTCCCATGCAGGATCACCAAGTGGCTGTCTGATTTGATGGGATTGTCAAAGCTGCGCACGACATCTTGGTCCGTCGGGTAAGCGGACACCTGCGCGAGATTCTCGGCCAGAGTCTTGCCCGTCACCGTTAAGCAATCACCGTGCAACAGTCCGGCATCCAAGAGCATTTTCATCAATGGCTGCAGCCCGCCGATATCGATGAGTTCCGACATGGCGTATTGACCACTGGGCCGCAGATCAGCCAACACCGGTACCCGCGAACCGATGCGCGTGAAATCATCCAAGCTCAGTTCGATGTTTGCCTCGTGGGCCATGGCGAGTAAATGCAACACGGCGTTGGTGGAACCACCCAAGGCAATCACCACCGTGATGGCGTTTTCAAAGGCCTCACGCGACAAGATATCCGCGGGCGTGATACCGCGCCGTATGAGTTCCATAACCGCGGCACCGGCATTGCGGCAATCGTGACGCTTGTGGTCCGAGATCGCCTCTTGCGCGCTGCTATTAGGCAAACTCAATCCTAAAGCCTCAATGGCGGAAGCCATGGTGTTGGCGGTGTACATGCCACCGCAAGATCCGGGCCCGGGAATCGCCGTACGCTCGACCTCTAATAGCAATTCATCGGACACGCTGCCACCCGCCGCACCGCCCACGGCTTCGAACACCGACACGATATCGCGACGCTTGGCACCCGGTTGAATGGTGCCGCCATAAACAAATACCGATGGGCGATTCATGCGCGCCATGGCCATGACACAGGCGGGCATGTTTTTGTCGCAACCCCCTATGGCCACGAAACCATCGAAGCCCTCCGCCGCCACCACGGTTTCAATGGAGTCGGCAATGACTTCGCGGGACACCAAGGAATAGCGCATGCCTGGCGTCCCCATGGAAATCCCATCGGACACGGTGATGGTGTTAAACAATACGGCCTTGCCGCCCGCTTCATTGGCACCGGCCGCCGCTTCACGCGCCAACTCATCAATGTGCATGTTGCAGGGCGTAACCATGCTCCAGGTTGATGCAATGCCAATCTGATTTTTCTTGAAATCGTCGTCGGTAAAACCCACGGCGCGCAGCATGGCACGGCTGGGTGCTTGAGCCACGCCATCCACGACGATGCTGGAATATCGACGATTACTGTCAGAGCCGTTCGACCCTTTGGAATTGTTCTTGCTCATGGGAGCCGTCCCCGGTCACGCTAGGGACGGCATTCTACACGCGCCTTGGCCGCGTGCCGACCACAGTCGCCGGAATTACGCGTCGTCGTCGAGGATAACGACGAGGGTCTCGGGCCGCTGCATGGGATAAGCCTCTGTCAGCGACAGCAGCAACAACTCCACGTCTTCAACGTACTCCACCAGACCATCATTGACCAAGGGCCAAAATATCTCGAAACGAGTCTCGCCCGCGGGAATTTCAAAGGCATCGGTACTGCCCACCGGCGCAAAATCCTTCCCGGCATTGGCCGAACCGCCCAAGATCTGCAGCTTGAGCTGGATGCCGCCATGACCCGCCGGCGCGCGCACAATCAAGCGGATAAAGCCATCGGATTCAGTCACCTGATAGCTATCCGAGGCGAATCCCAGGGGCCCGCCTCTTGGTGTGGCCGGGGCCGATGCGAGTTCCTCGCCTACAGAATCAATGTCCCCACCGTCTTGCGTACTAGACGGGTCGGGAATGGCTTCTGTCGGCGCGATGGGCAAAAAATCCTCATCGCCTGCGCGCTTGCCGGGCGCCGCATCGTCCTCAAACTGACCCGCCGGTCTCTCGGTTACGACGCCCGAATTTTCAACACCAGCGGTTGATGGATCGGCCGGTGCGATAACGGATTCATCAGCACTGGCGACCCCACCACCTTTGCCCGTGACAACCAAGCGGTCATCTTCAGCGGTAGACTGGCTTGGCGAATTGTCGCCAGGCTCGATGCTCGCCACCGGACTTGCGCCGACTTCGCTACGGTCGGCACCGCCAGCCTCGCGCGACAATTCCGCACGCACTGTCGGATCTGTGATACCAACCGCGGCATCGCCGCCGTCACCGGCTTGGACCATTGATGGCGAATCAGGCGATGCCGAATCAGCGGCGCTGAATGACCCATTCCCGACATCATCCTGGCGACCACTGGTGGGAGGAATACGCGCAGATGCCAAATCCGCCGGCGCCACCGAAACATCGCTGCCACGAACAGAGTCTGCTGGCGACCAGAATCCATCCCAGCCCGGCCAACCCGCCGCAATGTAAATCCCAAGAGCGACCAAGCCAACGGCGGCAACAGCCAGCCACGCGCCGCGCCGACTGGGTTCTTGTGCCGGCGGATTTTCGGGTACGCGCGGCGCACGCAGCAAAGTCTCCACCAGCTCAGCCAAGCTAAGCTTGCGATCATCGCGCCGAAACGCCAATGCCCGATGCAGCAAAGCCCATTGGCCATCATCCAAGCCCGGCGCACGGCTCAGCAGCTCGCCCTGCGCCTCGGCTTCCAAGGCGTTGTATTGACCATAGGGCCTCCGGCCGCAGACCAAGCGATAAATCAAACAAGCAAAGGAAAAAAGATCATCGCTGACGGTGGCGCGGCCGCCGGACAGGCGCTCGCAGCTTGCGTACTCGGGCGTGATCATCTGATCAATTTCAGCACTGCCGGAATTTTCATTCCCTACGCCACTAAAGTCGATGAGCTTGATTTCGCCCGCGTCTGTTAAAAACACATTGGCCGGCTTGATATCACCATGCACCACGCCACGGCCATGTGCATAAACCAGGGCGGAACCCAAGGCCGCTATGATTTGCCGCTGCAACTTAATTTGCACTGGCGCTGGATGAATGCGGTCTAAATGGGTGGCCAGCGACTCGCCTTGCAGCCATTCCAAGCTGATGAAACTCACTTCGCCGTGACGATCTAAATCATGCACGCGCGCGATATTCGGGTGTGTTAAGGATTGGGCGGCAATCGCCTGCTGCTGCAGTCGCTGGCGCAGAGCCGGATCCGCGCCCTGACCATCGTGCAAAACCTTGATCGCCAGGGCTGTTCCGGTGGAACCGGCCTCCAGACGCAGCAAGTCGCTGGCGCGATACACATCGCTGTGTGGCCCTTGCGCCACGCATTCTTCTAGCTGAAAACGCCCGCGCAGCACGGTGCCGGCCGAGATTTCGACAGCCCGCTCCGTCACCGGTGCTGGATGCGATTTGGCCGGCGAGGCTGCCGTCAGCATACCGGCGGCATCGGTGGGCAGTTCTTCCGTGACCAAGCGATGCAGCTCATTCTTTAGCTGCCGGTAGGCCTCCATGGGCAAGCGCTTATCTTCATAGGCGGTATCCAACAAAACGCGCAGCGGTGCAACGAGCCGTAGATCAGAATACACCGCCTCGGCCAAAATCTTGCTCGCCACCTCCACCCGCGCACGGCGAGCCGCCACGGCCTCTAAGGCAACGTGCACCGAAGTGGGAATGACCGGGCTGGTTTCCGGGGCAGAATAAGCGGGGGCATCAACGCCGGCAGGCGCTGTGGAGCGAGATTGGCTCACGGAAGTTTCCTTATTATTGTGCCGACGCGAAGCGGAAGCTGCCGCATAATTCTAACACTGCCGAGCCCCGGCTAAGCCAGCCATATAAATATCAGCCGCTTGGACCCAATAGCTTGCCCGGATTCATAATTCCCCGTGGATCCAGCGTCGCTTTGAGCTGGCGCATCAGGTCCAATTCAACCCCACCTCGGTAACGAACCAAATCAGCGCGCTTCAGGAGTCCAATGCCGTGCTCCGCACTGAAGCTTCCGTCGAGTTCGTCGACAATGGCGTGCACATGTTCACTGACTCGTTCCCACTGTTCCAGGAATACCTTGCGGTCCATGTCCACCGGCTGATTCAGGTTAAAATGAATATTGCCATCCCCCAAATGCCCAAAAGCGACGACCCGCACACCGGGAACCAACTTTTCGCTAACGGCCGAGGCCCGTTCGATGAAGGTGGCAACTTTCGATACCGGCACCGCAATATCATGTTTGATACCAGCGCCGGCAAGCTTCTGCGCTTCGGAGATATTGTGACGCAATCGCCACAATGACTCACTCTGGCGTTCTGATTGCGCCAATACGCCATCACGAAGCTTCCCTTCCTCCAGTTGCTGCTCCAAGAATTGGCCCAACTTCGCCTGCGCCTGGTCGTCCGAGGCATTAATCTCTAAGAGCAGATACCAAGGCCAAGCCTCGTCCATGGGATTACGCGTCCCGGGCATGAACTGCGTAACCAATTCCATCGCCGGGCGGCTAATCAACTCGAAGGCCACGAGATCATCACCCAGCTGCCGACGCGCGATGCTGTGTAAGATAATGGCAGCCGCCGGATCATCAAAGGCCAACAGGGCCGTCGCACGCGAAGCCGCGCGCGGAAATAATTTGCAGCTGGCCGCGGTAATAAAGCCGAGTGTCCCTTCAGCCCCGATAAACAGCTGCTTAAGATCGTAACCCGTGTTGTCTTTGCGCAAGCTACGCAGGACTTCCAAGACGCGGCCGTCGGGCAATACCACCTCTAGCCCCAACACCAAATCGCGCATGGTGCCAAAACGCAGTACGTTGATACCGCCGGCATTGGTGGAGATATTGCCGCCGAGCTGACAACTACCCTCCGCGGCCAAACTTAGGGGAAACAAGCGATCGGCATCAGCCGCCGCGGCTTGCAAGTTCGCCAGCACGCAACCAGCCTGCGCCGTGATCGTGTAGTTATCGGCATCCAGAGCCAGCACATTATTTAAGCGGGACGCGCTAAGAATAATTTGCGGTCGTGTGGCACTTGACTGTGGCATGGCGCCGCCTACCAGCCCGGTATTCCCGCCCTGCGGCACGACACCGACATTGTAAGCGGCACACAACTTAATCACCTCGGCTACTTGAGCCGTGGACGCAGGCGACACCAGCATCGCGGCCTGCCCCGTATACAAGCCGCGCCACTCGCTCAAATGAGGCGACATAAGCTCGGGCTCGGCAATGACGCCGTGAGAATCCACCGCCGCTTGCAGGCCGCTTAGAAACGCGCTATCAAGCCCATCCGGTTCGAAACTCACCCACATCCCCCTTGCACCCCACCGAGGGCTTGATTTAACGTTCCCATCGCGTTCATGGTAAGCCGCCAACAACGCTGATCATAGGGCCTCAGCCAGTGACCGAATTCAGCACCACTGACCCTGATATTGCCACCGCAGATGTTGGCTTGGGCAACACCGCGCGCCTGCTGGGCATGGATGATGATTTAGACCTGGGTCAGCGCAGCAACCTCGTCGAACTCGACCGCCAACTCCATCAGCTTTGGGGTCTGGGTAAGAATTTCGTACTGAGCTGGTCGCCCTGCGATGAGCACTTATTATTGTTGGTGGTACCCCACTACAGTATTGCGAACTACGCCGTTAGCCAAGATGAGCCCGCCAGGAAGGCAACATCCCAAGGACAAGAATTTATCGCGAGTCTGTTATCCGGGACGCGTCAGCTGAGCATTCGTCAATTGGAACGAGCCGCGAAATTGTTGGGTGCCGAACCCACGAGCCTGCGGCTACGCCAATCGCTCAAAGGCACGGCGGCTGAATTACGCGTTATTGAAAACCTAGTCCGACGCTACAGCGTCAGCTATGCAGCCGGCCGCGCCGTGGCGCTATTCGACATCGTCGGTTTTAGTCTATTGAGCCCGTTTGAACAAATGACACAACTCAATAGCCTCTCGCATTCGCTCAACTCCGCCCATAGCAAGATGCGCGAAAGCCGCATCAATATCGATTTTGCCCGCTCCAGCACCGGCGATGGTTATTACATCTGGAACCGGCAACAAGGCATCGAAGCCAATACGCATCTGTACCACTTCATGCACTTGGTATTGGCCGATAACGCCATTGCTCGCCGCAAGGCCCAAGGCCGCACCGTGCCGCTGCTGCGGGCGGGATTTCATTTAGGCAGCTGCTACGAGTTCTATCATGCGGAGGGGCTAAACCCCACGCTATATACCGATATCGTGGGCGAAGTGACCATTGAATTGGCGCGGATGATTGAGCGCGCACTGCCGGGACAAATCTTAGTCGGCGAATTTTCCGGCGCGATACCCGTTGGCAGCGATGACCCCCCGATGGAAGTAGGCTTTGGATCCATTGCCTTTGTCGATCAAGCGCAGAAGGATTTATCGCAACTCAATGGCCTTGAACTGTCCGGCGATGCCATAGAATCGATCAAGTGCTACCTCACGGGCAGAGCACAAGCCGACGGTAGTTTCAGCATCCGCAAACTCGCCATCCACGACAAACATGGTCTAACCCGCAATGCCTTTAACGCCAAGATCAACATTTACCGACGGGCGGCGGCACCCATATTGTTGGGCATCGAGGATCGCTTGTTGCGCAGCGGTAGCAGCCGCCTAAGTACGGCGGAACATTTGCCGCAGTCGGTCAGCTAATCACCGACGGCCGGCACATAGCTCCGCAATCTGCACGCCGACGTTTAGAAAACTGGGCAATCCGCAGGAACTAGTCGCAAATACGAGCGCAAAAAGGCGCATTGCGCGCTGAACGCGAACGAGCGGCAATGCACGGTCTCGTCCAGTCGTTTCAATCTAAATACGCTGTCAAGGCTTCGCCTTGACGGCGGCCTACGTAGCCTTTGCCGAAATCAGCGAATCATAAAATGAAATTGGCCGGGTGAGGCGACGCCTCACCCGGCCAAATTTAGCTGACCTGCTTACCTAATGGTCTTTCCGGAACCAGCGCAGCTGACCACCCCTTAGGATATCTGAACAGCAACCAAAACCGGCTCGACAGAACACACAGTAAACCAGCCTAGGCTGCTCGCTTGCGCAACCAACCCAACAAGCCCAAGGCTGAACCGAACAGCCAAGCGGCTGCGGGCACTGGCACGACATTGAATGCACCGCTACCCGCAGCAACGAAAGCGCCTTGCGTGGTGGCTTCCCAGTCACCAGGGTCAATCGTGCCCGGGCCACCGTCGGCACCCGTTAGGGAACCGGGGCCTAGGTTGATCAGTGCATCCAAAACGACACCGGAAGTCAGACCTGTGGCCTGCAACGTCAGATCTCCGGACAAAATGTTACCCACATCATCAACTACGATGTCGACGTCCTGCGCGTTGCCATTCACAAACTCAAGAAATCCTCCCGTTGTAACTATTCTGATATCAACGGCACTTATTGCGGCAATGTCTGTAATTGCTCCAGCGCCAGTAACATCTAAGTCAAATGACAGGTCCAGCATGCCGCCCTCAGCCCCAAACAACCCGCACAATGCGGGCGCTGGAGGACAGAAAGTCACATCACCATCATATTGCTGAGGGACAATGGCAGACTGCGCCAAACCGCTGGCCGCAAGCAGAATAGCCGCGACCGACAAACGAAAAACACTCATGAACGATCCTCCTGATAGATCTTCTTCCACTAAACAGATCTTGTGCGTCATCAGGTGAATGCGTTTCTATCCTACCTCCAATTTACGCTGCCCGCCAGCTTTGCTGCTAAGCGTCAAAAATTATGTTAAATAATATTGCACAAATCATTGAAAACGGTATGTCGCCGTGATTGCGATGGTCCGCGGCGCCTGCAAAAACGCATAGCGGCCCCGTGAATCAAAGGAGCCCACCGCCAGAGGCGTGTCGTTCGAATAACTGACGATGGTTTCATCAGTCAAGTTTTTACCCACCAACGCGACCTCCCATCGGCCGTCCTCCGCGCCAATTCCCAACCTGGCGTTCAGCTTCCAGTAGGCATCTTGAACAGACGCAGGGTCCAGATTTTGCGACGTGAAATAGTCATCGGAATAGATAACATCCAAAACTCCGTGCAAAGCCAAATTCTGGGTAATTGGCCGCCACCAGTCCGCACTCAGCAAGCCGGACCACTCCGCAACATACTGATTCGTGCGACCGTCGTAATCGCAAACGGGGGCCTGTCCCAGGGACGTCAGTGGCGTCGGCGTGCCCGGCGCGATGGGCAACAATTCGCCAGTGGTATTGCTTACGAAGGCGGTGGGTATCTCACCAAACGCACATTGACCCCGTTCGAAATCATCAAACTCGAAATCAACATAGGCGACGGAATAACTAAGTTCTAGACCCTCGGTTACAAATACGCGACCGTCGACTTCTACACCCTGACTAACCGCGGAAGCGGCATTGCCGACGTTAAAACCCAGCGTACCGTCAAAAATACTGACTTGGAGGTCGTCGTATTCGGTACGAAATAGCGCCAAGTTCATTTCGGCGCGGCCGTCGAACAGACTGGTCTTAAGGCCCAACTCGTGGGAGTTGGCCTCCTCTTCGGCAAACTCGAATGCGCCTCGCGGAACCACCGTAATGAGCACCGGATTCAGTGGTGGGCCATCCGAAGCATTTGATCGCGCATCAAAACCACCCGACTTATTACCCTTGGTCCAAGTGTAATAAGCCATACCCTCGTCCCAAAAATCCCACTGGATATTAAATAGCGGTGAAAAAAAGGTTTCTGAGCGCGAACCCGAAAGTGAATGCTCTTCGGCCCTGAACAGAGCGGGAATTAAAAAATCGAGCGAGCCCTTTTTCACCGGATCTAGCGCTGACCCGTCTAGCTCGCGAAATTCCAGTGACCGCGCACCATCTTTATCGTCATCAGAGTACCTACCACCAAATGTTAGACGTAGCCGATCATCAAATATGTTTGCGGTGACTTGTGCAAACACCGACCAGGTATCGGTATCCTGCGTATAGACACGCGGCACGGTAAATGAACTGAAGGCTGCAGCGCCACCCGCAAAGGGTGTTAAAGCAACAATATCATCGAGAATTGTTGTTTCATCAATGCGGAACGCTTCGTTAAAATCAACTTCATTCTTCTGGAAAAAGGCGCCGAGGATATAGTCGAAAGTTCCACCCAATGGCGAAACAAATCGAAGCTCCTGGCTTATTTGCTCAAACTCCTCTTCGGCTGGCACCGTAAAGATATTTGCGCCGGTAAAATCGCAGTCACAAACCTCGGAAAAATCATAATCCAGATAGCCAGTTGTGGATGTCAGCGTATGCTCGCCAAAATAGAAATTCGCAGTAATCGTTACATTGTTGGTTGTGTTATCACTAAACTCCGGTCCGGAAGCCGAACGACGAAAATCGATTTGATTATCCAAAACCGTGGGCGACACACCCGGGAAACCGCTGATGATTTGACCGTAACTCTGGCCTACGAACGCGGGTAGCGTCTTAAGCAGTCCGGCAACCACGGGGGCGCCAGAAACCGGTTCGTCACTGGCGATTTCGATTTGACGACCAACCACGTCGAAGGTACCGCGCTCGACCTTCAGTGTCGCGTCCCAACCGTCGCTGGGCTGAAACAGCAAAGTGCCGCGGAGGAACAGCTCTTCCCGCTGCGGCTCGTCGCGGCTCAGCGTTGTATTTTCTATATAACCATCGATTTCACGATACTGCGCTGCAATCCGGCCGCCAATGGCGTCTGTAAGCGGCCCGGAAATGACGAAAGACAATTCGCGCTCATCGTATTCTGGCTCATATAACGCAGTAACCGACGCCTCGAACTCATCGCCAGGCTTAGCCGTGATGAGACTAACGGCCCCGGCCACGCTATTTTTCCCAAACAGAATGCTCTGCGGACCCCGCAACACTTCCACTCTTTCCAGATCCAAAAACGGCGCCCGAGTCAATTGAGCACGCCCATAGTAGATACCGTCAATAAACATACCCACGGACTGCTCAAAACCATTGTTGATACCCGAACCGATACCCCGCAAATACACATTGGTACCAATACCCGTTTCAGACATGCTGAAATTCGGTACGTACAAAGCCAGGTCTTCGATCTTCTCGATGCCGGCTTCCATGAGCTTTTCGCCGGACAAAGCGCTGACCGAAACAGGCACATCTTGCAAGCTCTCAACTCGCTGCTGAGCAGTGACGACGATTTCTTCGAGCATGGGGTCTTGAGCCAGTGCGCCCTGCGCGCCCCAAGACATTGTGACTACCAGCAACAATATGGCGCGCGATAATGGATTAGACATACAGCCCCCGGGAAGTCTAGTTGGCGTACGAGCAAGATCCTAGCATAGCTAAGACCGACACAATCCACGCGTACTAGCTCCCACGAGAAACGTGAGGGTCACCAGGGGCCTGTGGAACAGATAAAACGCGCGGGAAAAAAGCAGCGCCTGGACACTCACTCAACGACGGCAGACTCCTCCGCAAACATTTGCCATACCGTCAAAAAGAGCGCGGCAATCACGGGGCCTGCCACGAAACCTGTTATGCCGAATAAGCCAAGCCCGCCCAAGGTCGAAAGAAGAATCAGATAATCCGGCATCTTGGTATCTCGACCCACGAGCAAGGGACGCAATAAGTTATCGACCAGGCCGATCACCAGAACACCGAACAAAACTAATATCAGTGCCTTAATCCATGCGCCCGAAACAGCCAAAAATATTGCGGCTGGCACCCAGACTAGGCCGGCCCCAACGGCAGGCAATGCCGACAGAATAATCATCACTACGCCCCAGAATACGGCGCCTTCTATACCCAGGATGGCGAATATCGCGGCACCGAGCAGCCCTTGCACCAAGCCGACAATTAGCGTGCCCTTGACCGTCGCGCGGGAAACTTCGGCGAATTTTGAAAACAGGCGTAGCTCTTGATGGTCCGGCAGGGGCATGGTCTGGACTATTTTTTCAAGAATCCTGCGACCGTCACGCAAGACGAAAAATAACAAATAGAGCATCAAAAAAAACTTAACCACAAACACTGCAACGTTCTGGCCGGTGGTCAGCGCCAGGGACGCAACAAACTGGCTGCCGCGGATCGCCGCACCACTGAGCTTATCGGGTAATTCCGCTAGATCCACACCGACACGCGCCGCCAATTCCGACGCCTGGGGCAGCAAACTCTGCAACCAGCGCAAGACTATGCCCGGATCGAGTTCGCCAGTTTGAATCCGGCTGTAGACCACCGCGGCTTCGGAAACCAAGGCCGATGCCATGAACAAAGCGGGCAGCAGCACCGTAAAGAAAATCAATAGCACTGCAAGTAAGGCAGACAGCGAAGGGCGCCCCCGAAACTTTATTTCCAGCCAGCGTTGCACGGGTTGAAACAAGATGCCCAGCGTCGCGGCCCAAAAAATTGGCTGCCAGAAGCCGATTAAAAGTGCGAAGAACGCAATGCTGGCTGCCACCAGCAGGGCAACGAAAAAGGGGTGGCGAGTCCCACCGGTCATTCTGACAAGCTCAGCGCTCGGCGCCCGTTAGCCAAATCAATGCACATGAAAGGCTCTCCAACACATTCTCGGCATTATGGCAAAACTCAGCTTGGATAGGTTGACCGGCAGGCATCATTAACAGGCTCATCTCACGAGCCCAATGGACCTCATTATGGTGCCAGGCAATCATTCAACGGCGCCCAGGCCAAGGAAATAAAGCGCTAGGACTAAGGAGAACGTGACGGGATTCACAGAGAAACAATGAGTAAGCACGTCAAATGCGCGCTTGAGGAAAACATTATGACCACGATCTGGCTACTACTCGCAATTTATACCATCGCACTGATCAGCGTTTTGGAGCTTGTCGAAGACTGACTTAGCGCGCTCGGTCGAATCCGTTCGTCGCGGGGCACCTGCAAACCCTGTGACCGGCAAGGACCAAGACGGGGTCAAACCCGGTCTCAATCCGTTCGCCCCGGACAAAGTGTTAACCATGTGTCCGGAACAAGCTGTAAACCATGTGACCGTATATGGACTCCTCCTCGTTTGCCAGCCAGCTGATCGATGATGCTGAGGTTCGACTGCTATCGTATATCCGGCCTCTATTCTGGCATTCATGATGCCGGGCCATGATGGGTATTCGCGCGTCCGCTCCCGATTGGTTAATCGTGCTTTATGCACATGGACACATACGGGGTTTACCGACGCCGGTCCGACCTGTTCACCATCTCTCAGTTTGCTGTGCAATCGTCGTTTAGATTTTCTTAGCCAGTAGTTCTCCCGTCCGTGTTAGGCAACGGCAAGCGTCGGTTCAAAATCCGTTCCGTTCTGCAACATCGCCCAAGCAATTCGTACAGTCTTGTTGGCCAGTGCTACCGCCGCAACATTGGCATGGCTGCGCTCTTTGAGTTCCGTCACCCAGCGGTTGAGGCGATCATCCTTCCGGTGTGCTCGACTCACAACCGAGCGCGCACCATGGATGAGAATACCGCGCAGGTAACTATCACCGCGCTTGGTAATACCCATTAGGCGATTTTTGCCGCCTGTACCGTGATGTCTCGGTGTCAGCCCAATGGATGCCGCCGCTTCACGGCCACGCTTGAAGTGACTTGCATCACCGAAACGAGCTACCAACGCCGTTGCAATGAGCGGGCCCACACCCTGGAGTTGCTTTAGGCGCTTCGCATCGGGATGCGCCTCGGCAATACGTGCGATCTCATCATCGAACGCCTGGATACGTTCATCGAACCGCAACAACTCGACCCATAAGCCATGCAATAAAGCCCGAAACCGATCGGTCAGCCCATTCTCTGCATCTTCCAGCCACTCCGGTATCGCTTTGCGAAGAGAAGCCAGATGTTGCGGCGTTACCAACCCGTACTCCGCCACCAACCCTCGGATCTGATTGGCCTGCGCCGTGCGTTGCCCAACAACCGATGACCGTACTCGATGGATCGACTGGATGTCCTGCTGTTCCACGGTCTTGGGTGCAACAAACCGCATACCAGGCCGACTCATTGCTTCGCAGATCGCCTCGGCATCAGTAGCATCATTCTTCTGGCTCTTCACATAGGGCTTCACAAACTGTGGCGATATCAGCTTTACAACAAAGCCCCTACTCGCAAGCTCCCGCCCCCAATGATGCGCGCCAGAACAAGCCTCCATGCCTACCTCGCAGCCAGGCTCAAGCCTCAACGTCATTGCCCTCAACCAACCCGACCGCTTCAACCTCCGCCGCCAGATCGGTCGACCTAACTGATTTACGCCGTGAATCTGAAATACGTTCTTTGCGATATCCACACCAACGCGAGTAATCTTCATCTTGGACTCCTTCTCAACCTGTTACTGGGAATTAGCTTCGCCAGCTTGGCACATTGCGATGCCGTTTAAGGTGAGGAGGAGTCCATCCCATTGGTTAACACCCTCGTTGAATTGGTCGGGGCGAGAGGATTTGAACCTCCGACCCCTTGCACCCCATGCAAGTGCGCTACCAGGCTGCGCCACGCCCCGACTGCAACTCAATCTACACCGCGATTCTGGTTCGAACCTGAGCCGGCTCTGCCACGGTGGGCGAGCATCATAACCTAGGGAGAAGTCGGGACGGAACTGTGTCGGATTAGCGGCGCAGAAGTTTCAGAATTTCTTCAAGCTCGACGCGCATTTGCTTGATGATTTGCTGGCTTTGGCTGAGATCGGTCTTGGCCGCCTCGCCTGTAAGCCGCTGTCGCGCACCACCAATGGTAAAGCCCTCATCGTATAGAAGGCTGCGAATCTGCCGAATAATAATCACGTCTTGACGTTGATAATAGCGGCGATTGCCGCGCCGCTTCACGGGCTTAAGCTGTGGGAATTCTTGTTCCCAATAGCGCAGCACGTGCGGCTTCACAGCACACAAATCGCTCACTTCACCAATAGTGAAATAACGTTTGCCCGGTATGGGCGGCAGTTGGTCGTTATTCCCCGGTTCCAGCATAGGCTTCTACTCGGGCTTTTAGTTTTTGTCCCGGTCGAAACGTCACCACGCGTCGCGCGGTGATCGGAATCTCTTCCCCCGTTTTGGGGTTTCTTCCCGGCCTTTGATTTTTGTCCCGCAGATCGAAATTACCAAATCCCGATAATTTCACCTGCTCCCCACTCGCCAATGCTGCCCGCAGATCTTCAAAAAAGACATCCACAAGCTCACGAGCCTCACGCTTGTTCAAGCCCAGCTCGTTAAACAAAGATTCAGCCATATCCGCTTTGGTCAAAGCCATATTATTTATTCTCTTATGGCGGCATCGAAATCGCGGTTCAGACGGCGCGTCACCTCGTGCATCACGCCATCCACATCGTCATCGGTTAGGGTGCGCGATGTCTCCTGCAAAATCAAGCCTAAAGCAACACTCTTGGAACCATTCTCGACCTTTTTTCCCGTGTATATGTCAAATACCACCAGGTCTGCCAGTAGGTGGCCGGCACTTGCGCGAACAGAGGCCACTAGATCGCCCACGGGCACATTCTCGTCAACGACCACGGCCAAGTCTCGCCGCACGGCCGGAAATTTCGATACGGGTGAAAATTTCGGCCGCCGCGCCGCCAGCGCTGGTCCGCTCAGCAGCTCAAATACCACCGGCGGACTGTCCAGGCCCACGCGTTTTACCAAGCGGGGATGCAGCTCGCCGAGGTAGCCCACAGCTTCGCCCTCGCGCCAAATCTGGACGGCCCGGCCCGGCCGCAGAGCGGGATGTTCGGCCGGTTCGAACAGGAATTCGTCAGCGCAGCCGCTCCAATGTAGCAAAGCTTCGATATCCGCTTTCACGTCGTAGACATCCAACTCCGCGCCCGCATCACTCCAGTGTTCCGGAAAACGCGGTCCCATTACAGCGCCAGAAATAACTAATTCTTCTTTCAATTCAGTATCTTGAAGAATAAACCTCACACCGATTTCAAATAAGCGAATGCGTGCATGCTGACGGCTACGGTTATACGCCAGTGCCTCAATGAGTCCCGGCCACAGTGACTGCCGCATGACGGCCAGCTTCGCCGAGATGGGGTTACTAAGCCGCAAACCGGCTTCGCCCCCGGCGAACTCAGTGGCTAGTTCAGGATCCACGAAACTATAGGTAATGGCTTCCTGATAACCACGTTCCACTAAGGTCAATCGCGCACGATCCATCTCGACGGTGCTGTCGGATGATCGTCCCAGGCTCACCGGGGCGGTAGCCGGTATCGCCGGTATTTGATCGTAGCCGTACAGCCGCGCGACCTCTTCCACGAGGTCAACCTCGCGCGCAATATCAAAGCGCGCGGAAGGCGGTGTTACACGCCAGCCTTCCGCGGTGCTTTCCACCTGCATGTCTAGCCGGCCCAGTAGATCCAGCACTTGATCATCCGCAATACTGACACCCAGCAACTTGGCCAGACGCTGGCGTCGCAAGGTCACGGTGCTGGGCTGGGGCAACCAGCTCGTATCGACACATTCGGCCACGGGCCCCGGACAACCACCGGCGATTTCGAGCACCAGGGCCGTGGCGCGTTCGATGGCGCGGTGTTGATTGCCCGGATCAACACCGCGCTCGAAACGCATGGAAGCATCCGTGTGCAGGCCCAAACGCCGCGCGCGTCCGGCGATCACCGACGGGTTGAAAAATGCCGACTCCAAGACGATGTGTTGCGTGCCCTCGCCCACGGCCGTGGATGCGCCACCCATGATCCCGGCCAAACCAATCGGCCCGCTGGCATCGGCAATAAGCAGCATGTCATGGTCTAGATTGACGGTTTGACCATCGAGCAGGGCCAGACGCTCATCACGTCCGGCACGCCGGACGCTGATTCCACCGCTAATTTTCTGCAGATCATAGGCGTGCATCGGCTGCCCATATTCCAGCAGGACGTAGTTGGTGATATCCACCACGGGATGCAGCGGCCTTACGCCGGCGTTTAGCAGGCGCTCCTTCATCCAATTGGGCGTTTCCGCATCCGGATCCAGATCGCGGACCACGCGGCCCAAAAAGCGCGGACAGTCTTCCGACGCATCGACATGCATGGGCAGCTTGTCATCGCCAATGGGTAACACCGGGAGCACGCGCGGTGCTTCAAAGGGCGCCGCTAAACCAGCCGCTAAGTCGCGGGCGATGCCGATGATGGAAAAACAGTCCGCGCGGTTCGGCGTTAGATCGATATCGATCACGGAATCGTCCAAGGCCAAGGCTTCAACAATGGGCTGCCCAGGCGTGGCTTCGGCCGGCAAAGCCATGATGCCGTCTGCCGCATCGGCCAGGCCCAGTTCCATGGCCGAGCACAGCATGCCCATGGAAACTTCGCCACGGATCTTGCTGCGGCAAATTTCTAAACCGCTGGGCAAGCGCGCACCAATGGTTGCCACAGGATAACAAGTTCCCGCCTCAACATTGGCCGCGCCACAGACAATATCCAAGGGATCATCCTGACCAACATCAACGCGGCAGAGCGACAGACGATCGGCATTGGGGTGTTTGGCACACTCAACAACTCGCCCCACAACCACCTGCTCTAAACCCGGAGCCACCGGCTCCACCGAATCCACTTCTAAGCCCAGCTGGGTGAGTTGTTCGGCGATTTGTGCCGCGGACAGATCCGTCGCAACCCATTCGCGGAGCCAACTTTGAGTAATCTTCATGCTTGACCTGCAAGCCGCAACCGCTTGCCCACTGCAATTTCAGTCTTTGCGGTGACCCCTGCAGAAAGCACTCGAGCTGAATCCGCCGCAAGCTGTCCATCCGGCGAGAGTTCCCACATACCTTTAACAAAACAGCAACTGCCGAATGCATGCCCATCGCGGCAATCGTTTTTTACGCTTGAACTCATTATTTTCACTAGACGAACTGACGCAAAAACTGTAGGTCGTTCTCGAAAAACAGACGCAGATCATCCACCCCATACTTGAGCATGGCCAAACGTTCGACACCCATGCCGAAGGCATAGCCCGTGAATTTCTCGGGATCGATATCAACGTTGCTCAGAACATTCGGATGCACCATCCCACAGCCGAGTATTTCCAGCCACTTGCCATTTTCCGACAAAATATCGACCTCTGCCGAGGGTTCAGTGAAGGGAAAATACGAGGGACGAAACCGCAATTTCGCGGGCCGCTCGAAAAAATTCTCGATGAATTGATGCAACACCGCTTTCAGGTTCGCGAAACTAATGCCGCGGTCCACCACCAAACCTTCAACTTGATGAAACATTGGGGTATGCGTCATGTCCGAATCGCAACGATAAACGCGGCCCGGCGCGATGATTCGCAGGGGTGCGCCCTGCTCTGCCATGGTCCGAATTTGCACCGGTGAGGTGTGTGTCCGCAACAACTGACCCGACGGAAAATAGAAGGTGTCGTGCATTGCCCGCGCCGGATGATTTTCCGGAATATTCAAAGCCGTGAAATTATGAAATTCATCTTCGACTTCCGGGCCCGTGGCCACGCTAAAGCCGGCAGAACGGAAAATTGCTTCGATACGCTGTTGGGTCCGCGTGATCGGATGCAAGCCACCCGGAGTCTGACCCCGACCCGGCAAACTAAGATCCAGTGCCCCGGCCGCCAAGGTTTGCGCTAAATCCGCGCCTTCTAGAGCTTCTTTGCGGGCCTGAAGCGCGGCTTGCGCCTCGCCCTTGGCTCGATTGATGGCTTGACCCGCGGCGGGCCGTTCGTCGGCGGGCAACTCGCCCAAACTCTTCAAACGCTTTGTCAGTTCACCCTTCTTGCCGAGAAATGCCACGCGCACGCGATCCAATGCATCGCTGTCGGCGGCCTCCGCCACCGCGGCGCGCACACGACTGACCAACTCGTCGAGATCTTCCATGGGCATTAAATGTAGTGCGCCCTTAAGGCGCGCTATCGGTTCTTATTATTTGGCTGCGAGGGCGCTCTTGGCACGCTCAGCTAAAGCGCCGAAGGCTGCTGCATCATGCACAGCGATATCGGCCAGGATCTTACGATCCACCTCAATTTCAGCGAGATTCAAGCCATTGATAAAACGGCTATAAGACAAGCCATGCAATCGTGATGCCGCATTAATGCGCGCGATCCACAGCGCACGAAACTGGCGTTTGCGCTGGCGGCGATCACGATAGGCGTACTGGCCCGCCTTGATGACCGCTTGCTTCGCCACGCGGAATACTTTGCTGCGGGCACCGTAATAACCCCGTGCCTTTTTCAATACACGCTTATGACGTGCGCGGGCAACAACGCCCCTTTTAACTCTGGCCATGATGAACTCCGTTACAAAAGTGTTTCATTGCGACGTCTGACCGACGCCACTCAGCTGCCGGGCAGCATGCGACGAACGCTTTTTACGTCGCATTCCGCAACCTGCTGCATGCCACGCAAATGCCGCTTTCGCTTGGAACTCTTCTTGGTCAGGATGTGCCGGATATGGGACTGGCCGTGTTTATAGCCGCCCTTACCCGTGCGGCGGAAACGCTTCGCCGCACCACGGTTGGTTTTCATTTTAGGCATTACTTTCTCCAGAGCCTGAACCGCATCTCCACAGACCGGGGCAGGCGGGTTATAGGACAAACCAAGGCCGGAATACTCACTCCGCGGGTTGCGGAAAAAGTATTCCGGCCCCGGCCTGTCCCTCAACTCACTTTTTTCTTGGCGCCATCACCATCACAAGCTGCCGGCCTTCGAGCTTAGGAAATTGCTCGACGGTGGCCAACTCATCCAGATCACTCTCCACCCTTTTCAGCAACTTGACACCGAGTTCCTGATGGGCCATTTCACGACCACGGAAACGTAAGGTAATTTTTGCCTTGTCTCCGTTCTCCAGAAACCGCACGAGGTTACGCAACTTGATCTGATAGTCGCCTTCTTCGGTTCCCGGCCGAAATTTTATTTCCTTGACTTGAGTTTGCTTCTGCTTGCGCTTCGACTGGTTGGCCTTTTTGTTTTGCTCGAATTGGAACTTACCGAAGTCCATTATTCGGCAAACTGGCGGGTCTACATTGGGCGACACCTCAACCAAATCAAGTGATTCTTCCTTGGCGCGATTAATTGCGTCGTCCAGCATCATCACACCAATTTGTTCGCCGTCTGATCCAATCACCCGAACCTTGGGTGAATCAATGTCTTCATTACGCCGAACGCGCTTTTTTGCAGAAATAATCAGTCCTCCAAAAGTTGACGGCCGCGGCTCGCGAACTCGGAACCCAGGCGGGCGGCGAAGTCTTTCGCCGCCATGCTGCCTAGATCTTTCCCATCTCGCGTGCGCACGGCCAAAGTGTTGTCAGCGACCTCACGATCTCCCACTACCAGCAGGTACGGAATGCGCTGCAACGTATGCTCGCGGATTTTAAAGCCGATTTTTTCGTTCCTCAAGTCGGTTTGGACCCGAATCCCCTGATTTTTCAGCATTTCCTCGATTTTAAGGCTGTAGTCGGCCTGTCGATCGGTAATATTCATCACCACGGCTTGAATCGGCGCCAACCAGCTAGGCAAATTGCCGGCGTAGTGCTCCAGCAGAATACCGATGAAACGCTCGAAGGAACCGAGGATCGCCCGGTGCAGCATCACCGGCGTATACCGATCGCCGTCCTCGGCAATATAGGTCGCCCCTAAGCGCTCCGGCATGGAAAAATCCAGTTGCATGGTACCTAACTGCCAAACCCGGCCGATGCTGTCGCGCAAATTGAATTCGATTTTCGGTCCGTAAAAGGCGCCCTCGCCTGGCTGCAATTCCCAGACCAAACCGCCGTCTTCCAGCGCGCGTTGCAGTGCCGCCTCGGCTTTATCCCACTGGCCATCGCTGCCCACCCTCTCGGGAGGGCGAGTCGATAACTTGGTGGAAATATCGGTGAAGCCGAAATCAGCATAAACGCTGAACAGCAGTTCAATGAACGCCGCCACTTCCGATTGAATCTGGTCTTCGGTGCAAAAGATATGCGCATCGTCTTGCACAAAGCCCCGCACTCGCATCAAGCCATGCAGGGTGCCGCTGGCCTCATTGCGATGACAGGAACCGAATTCGGCCATGCGCAGGGGCAAATCCCGGTAGCTGTGCAAGCCACGATTGTAAATCTGAATATGGCAGGGACAGTTCATGGGTTTCACGGCATAAACGCGATGATCCTCGTCACCCGTGGTGAACATGCCCTCGCGGAATTTATCCCAGTGGCCAGACCGCTCCCACAAGCTACGATCAACAATCTGCGGCGTATTGACCTCTTGATAACCGGCTGCGGCCAAACGCTGGCGAATGTAGTCGCGAATCGTGCGGTAGAGTGTCCAACCCTTGTCATGCCAAAACACCAGACCCGGCGCTTCTTCCTGAAAGTGGAAAAGATCCATGGCCTTACCGAAGCGTCGGTGGTCACGCTTCTCCGCTTCTTCCAAGCGATGCAGGTAGGCCTTTAGCGCCTTCTTGTCGGGCCAGGCGGTACCGTAGATACGCTGCAACATTTCATTGTTGGAATCGCCTCGCCAATATGCGCCAGCCAACTTGGTCAACTTGAAGGCACCCAACTTGCCGGTGCTCGGCACATGCGGTCCACGGCAAAGATCTTTCCAATCCCCTTGGCCGTACAAACCAATTTCCTGGTCATCGGGAATGCCCGCGATGATCTCCGCTTTGTAGAGTTCGCCCTGCTGCTGGAAGAAGTCCACCGCATCGTCACGCTGCCAAACTTCACGCTGAACCGGCATATCGGCGCGCGCCAATTCGGCCATTCGCGCTTCAATGGCCGCAAGATCTTCCGGCGTGAACGGCCGCTCGTAAGCGAAGTCATAATAAAACCCGTCTTCGATGACCGGGCCTATGGTCACCTGAGCCTCGGGAAACAATTGCTTGACCGCCTGGGCGAGCAGATGCGCCGTGGAATGCCGGATGACTTCCAAGCCCTCGGGATCGCGCGCGGTGACAATGGCCAGGCTGGTATCCCGATCTAGAATAAAACTGGTATCAACCAACTGATCGTCCACGCGACCCGCCAGGGCGGCCTTGGCCAAACCCGGGCCGATGTCGGCCGCGACCTCACCCACGGTCACGGCATGGTCGTAGCTGCGTTGGCTACCGTCGGGCAGGGTAATGTTGGGCATCGTATCGCGTCGTCTTAGAACAGAAAGGGCGGCCCAATGGCACGCCCGGCGCGGATTCTAGCAGACGTGGCGGATAGAAAGCGGCCTTGGGCATCCCATCGCTAATCTGCTTGCGGTGTGAGGCTCACAACAACCGATTTGTACGCGGGCGTATTGCTGACATCGGCAACCTGATCTAGCGGAATGAGTGGGTTGGTTTCCGGATAGTAGGTAGCCACGCAACCGGCGGGAATTTTGTAGGGCACGATCGCAAAACCGTCGAGGCTCCGGGTCTTACCCGCGTGATGGCTGATGATGCGTACCCGCTGATTCGGCTGCAAACCGGCGGAGGCAATGTCGCTGGGTGCCATCAGAATGACATAGCGGCTGCCGGTAATACCGCGGTAACGATCATTTTCCGAATACACCGTGGTGTTGAACTGATCATGACTGCGAATCGTCATCATGAGGTAGCGCGCGGGCCCAGGGTCGGCGCTCGGTAGCGGATGACTAACGAAATTTGCCTTCCCCGATGGCGTATTGAAACAGCGTTCGTCACGAACCGCATGGGGCAATACCACCACGCCATCCTCGGCTATGCGCCGTTCGAAATCCGCGAAGCCCGGAATAACCGCGGCGATATCGGCGCGGAGCCGGCGGTAGTCATCGGCCCAGCCAAGCCAAGGGAATCGTTCGTCATCCGGCAAAATTCGGGCGGCCAACTCCGCAACAATGCGCGGTTCACTGCGCAGCTCCTCGCTGGCGGGCCGCAAGCGACCGCGCGACGGCTGCACAATACCCATGGAATTTTCGCAGGTCACAAACTGCGGGCCGGCCGGCTGCTCGTCATACTCGCTGCGCCCCAGGGTGGGCAGGATCAGCGCCGTCGCACCGCCCACCAGATGCGAGCGATTCAGCTTGGTTGAGATTTGCACCGTGAGGCGGCAGCGGCCCAGAGCGGCGGCCGTATAGTCGCTGTCCGGCGTGGCGGCGAAAAAATTTCCACCTAAGGCGAGAAATACTTGCACCTGGCCCGCCTGCATGGCCTGAATAGCGGCCACCGCGTCCAATCCCGGCGCTGATGGCGGCTCGAATCCATAGCGCGCTTGCAGACTTTTTCGCCAGCTTGCCGAGGGCCGTTCGGTGATGCCCATGGTCCGGTCGCCCTGCACATTGCTGTGTCCGCGCACAGGGCAAGCGCCAGCCCCGGGCCGGCCCAGATGGCCGCCCAACATCAGCAAATTCATAATCCCGTGGATATTGGCCACCGCGTTGTGATGCTGCGTCAAGCCCATGGCCCAACAGCAGATCACAGCGCGAGACTGCATGAAAATTTCCGCTGCCTCGCGGATTAAGGCCTGACTCAAACCCGACCCCTGCGTAATGGCTTGCCAATCCGTGGCGTCAATGTCGGCCCTAAAAGCGGCGAAACCCTGCGTGAATTGCTCGATGAACTCGCTGTCCAGGGCCGTGCCCGGCCGCGCCGCTTCTTGCTCGAAAATGGCTTTGCACAGGCCCTTAAGCAGCGCAACATCACCATTAATACGCACCGGCAGATGCAAATCAGCCAGGGCCGTGCCCCGCGATAAATAGCCCCTCACCTCTTGTGGATTGCGAAACCGCTTCAGCCCCGTTTCATCTAAAGGATTCGCGCTGACAATGAGCGCACCCCGGCGCTTGGCAGCCTGCAAAGTGCTCAACATCCGCGGGTGATTCGAACCGGGATTCTGGCCCATGACGAAGATCGCATCGGCGAGTTCGAAGTCGGCCAAGCTCACCGTGCCCTTGCCGCTGCCGATGGATGCCTGCATGGCCCGGCCACTGGACTCGTGGCATAAATTCGACGAATCGGGCAAGTTGTTGGTGCCGAAACGACGCGCGAACAACTGCCATAAATAAGCCGCCTCATTGCTCGTTCGGCCGGAGGTATAAAAGACGGCACCGTTGGGATCGTCCAAGGCATGGAGTTCTTGTGCGATCAGCGCCTGGGCCTCGTCCCAGCCGATCGGGAGATAGTGGCTTTCACCAGGCCGCAAGCACATGGGCTGCGTCAAACGGCCTTGATCGTTGAGCCAGCGGTCGGTTTGTGCGCGCAAAGCTTCCACGGACCAGCGCGCAAAGAATTCAGCATCGGCGCGTTTCGCTGTAGCTTCATCCGCAACCGCCTTCGCGCCGTTCTCACAAAACTCAATGGATTTGCGCTCACCCACGGGGTCGGGCCAAGCGCATCCGGGGCAGTCGAATCCGTCCTGCTGATTCAAGGACGCTAAAACCTTGACGCCGCGAAAGGCTCCCATCTTGCCGACGGTGTCGGCCAACACTCGCGCGACCGCCGGTCCACCAGCGGCCGCTGAACTCGGCGCGGAAATTTTGGGTCGTGGACGCTGCTTGGACATTGCGAGTTAAGCCTGCCAGGACGCGGACATCATACGTGGGCCGCAAAGCCAACGCGGCCGACTATCCTCGATAAAATCTAGATAATATTTATAAATTATTGTATTTTATAAATTTCTAACAGAAAAAAGGCCATGGGTTACATGGCCTTTAGTGAAACTGGTAGGCGCGATTGGAGTCGAACCAACGACCTCTACCATGTCAAGGTAGCGCTCTAACCAACTGAGCTACGCGCCTAGAATCCCGGCCCGGCGGCCGCGGCGGGGCCAACCTTACCGAACTCCGACCCGCAGCCGCAAGAACTTCAGCCGCGGCCACGCTCCTACAATCCCAGACTCGCTTCGCGTATCGCTTGAATCTGATCTCTCAGCCGGGCAGCCGCTTCGAACTCCAAGTCGCGCGCATGTTGATACATCCGCTTCTCCAGGGTTTCCAACTTTTCTTTCGCCTGCTGCGGCGACAAGACGGGCGCCCGGTAATCTGCCGTCGCTTCGGCCGCTCGACGCCCTCGCCCGCGGCCCCCGGCAGGTGCCCGCGCTCCCTCCATCACATCGCGCACCTGCTTTAATATGGTCTTGGGTTCAATATCATGGGCCTGGTTAAATTCGATTTGCTTACTGCGACGCCGATCCATTTCAGCCATGGCGCGCTCCATGGAGCCGGTCATCTGGTCGGCATACATGATCACCGTGCCGTTGACATTGCGCGCCGCCCGGCCGCTGGTCTGGATCAGCGCCCCTTCGGAACGCAGGAAGCCTTCTTTATCCGCATCCAGAACGGCGACCAAAGACACTTCGGGTAAATCCAATCCTTCGCGCAATAGATTAATGCCCACCAAGACATCGAACTCTCCCAAGCGCAAATCGCGGATGATTTCCATCCGTTCCACCGTGTCAATATCCGAATGCAGGTAACGCACGCGCACGCCATGTTCGCGTAAGTAGTCTGTGAGATCCTCGGCCATGCGTTTGGTCAAGGTGGTGATTAATACTCGTTCGCTGCGTTCCACGCGCCGGTTAATTTCCGACAAGACATCGTCCACCTGGCTGCTGGCGGGACGCACCACGACTTCTGGATCCACCAGTCCGGTGGGCCGAACCACCTGCTCCACCGTCGCACCGGAGGTTTCGCGTTCATAGGCGCGCGGCGTTGCCGAGACGAAAATGGTTTGCGGAGCCAAAGCTTCAAATTCGTCAAAGCGCAGGGGCCGATTGTCTAGGGCCGACGGCAGGCGGAAGCCATATTCCACCAAGGTCTCCTTGCGCGACCGGTCACCCTTATACATGCCGCCCAGCTGTGGAATAGTGACGTGACTTTCATCCACGATCAGCAGGGCGTCCTGGGGCAGATAATCGAATAGGCAAGGTGGTGGCTCGCCCGGAAGACGACCAGACAGGTAACGGCTGTAGTTTTCAATACCCGTGCAAAAACCCAGCTCGCTGATCATCTCCAGATCGAACAGGGTGCGCTGCTCCAGGCGCTGCGCCTCCAATAGCTTGCCGGCGTCCCGCAAAACCTTCAGGCGCTCGCGCAGATCCACCTTGATTTTGTCCACGGCCTGCAGCATCACATCCCGCGGTGTGACGTAGTGCGTCTTGGGATAGATGGTCATACGTGGGACTTTGCGCAGAACCTCGCCCGTCAGAGGATCAAACCAAGCGAGACTTTCGATTTCATCATCGAACATTTGCAAACGCACCGCCTCCCGCTCGGACTCAGCAGGAAAAATGTCGATGTTGTCACCACGTACCCGGTAGCTGCCGTTGGCCAGCTCTACCTCGTTACGTGTGTACTGCAATTCCGCCAAGCGCCGTAGCAACTCACGCTGATCAAAGCGATCACCCCGGGAGAGATGCAGCACCATGCTGAAATAGGCTTCCGGATCGCCCAATCCGTAAATGGCCGAAACCGTCGCCACAATGATTGCATCGTGCCGCTCCAACAAGGCCTTGGTTGCGGACAGGCGCATTTGCTCAATATGCTCGTTGACCGAGGAGTCTTTCTCTATATATGTGTCCGAGGACGGCACATAGGCTTCGGGCTGGTAGTAATCGTAGTAAGACACGAAGTACTCAACGCGATTATGCGGAAAAAACTCGCGCATCTCGCCATAGAGCTGGGCGGCCAAGGTCTTATTGGGTGCCAAAATTAGCGTGGGCCGTTGCAGGTCTTGAATCACATTGGCCATGGTGAAAGTTTTGCCGGACCCGGTCACGCCGAGCAGGGTCTGGTGTGCCAGACCGGCCTGCAGCCCATCCACCAGTTCGCGGATGGCTGCAGGCTGATCCCCGGCCGGCGCAAAGTCAGCCACCAGCTCAAAGCGATCCCGGGAACGAACTTTCTTATTGGTTGACGGGGAAGATTCCACTAGTATCTGCAACCGTTACCGTCGCAGTACCTCGATAAGGAAAACTCTTGAGTCTAGCAATATCGCATCGCGTTCAGCGAGTGAAACCTTCCCCCACCATGGCCGTGACGGCCCTGGCCGCAGAACTCCGCGCCCAGGGCCGAGACATCATCGGCCTGGGCGCGGGCGAGCCCGATTTCGATACCCCCGAGCACATCAAAGCGGCCGCCATCGAGGCCATTCGGCAGGGGCAGACGAAATACACCGCCGTGGACGGTACCGTGGAACTGCGGGATGCCGTCAGCGCAAAGTTCAAGCGGGATAACCAGCTGGACTACCCGCGGGATCAAATCCTGGTGTCATCGGGTGCCAAGCAAACTTGCTACAACGTCTGCGTCGCTCTGCTCAATGCCGGTGACGAAGCCATTGTGCCGGCGCCCTATTGGGTCTCCTATCCGGACATGATCAAACTGGCCGAAGCTGAACCGGTGATCATTCCGGCCAACATCCGCGATGGCTTCAAGATCACGCCGCGGGCGCTCGAAGCCGCGATTACCGATAAGACCCGCCTAATGTTCTTGAACAGCCCGTCCAATCCCACTGGAGCGGCATACACGCGCGCCGAATTGGCCGCACTGGGTGAAGTGTTGCTGCGTCACCCGCATATCGCCATCGCCACAGACGATATGTACGAGCACATTTATTGGGCGGATGAAGCTTTTGTTAGTCTCGGGCAGGCCTGTCCTGAGCTGCTGGATCGAATCGTCACCATTAACGGTGTGTCGAAGTGTTACGCCATGACGGGCTGGCGCATTGGCTATGCCGGCGGACCAAAGCACATCATCGCCGCCATGAAGAAGGTGCAAGGGCAAAGTACCTCGAATCCTTGCAGTATTTCCCAAGCTGCGAGCCTGGCGGCCCTCAATGGCGATCAAAGCTGCATCAGCAATATGCTTGTGGCCTTCAAGGAACGTCACGATTATCTAGTCGCCGCATTGAACGACATTCCCGGCATCAGCTGCTTACCGGGCGCGGGAACCTTTTATGCCTTTCCCGACGTCAGTGGAGTGATCAAGGCGAAACAGGTGGCCGACGACACGGCCCTATCGGAGCTGTTGCTGAACGAAGCAGGCGTGGCCCTGGTGCCCGGTAGTGCCTTTGGCGCGGCGGGGTATATTCGCCTGTCCTTTGCTTGTGGGCTCGATACCCTGAAGGATGCCATAGACCGTATGCGCACAGCGCTGGCCTAGGGTCGGCGTCTTCGACCCTGGCACCCTGAAGCCGCGTGATTCCTTGACTTGCCAGAATCGATCCCTGAGAATCCTGCCGCTCAAAATGCGAAAGCGCTTCCCCGGTAGCTCAGTTGGTAGAGCGGTTGACTGTTAATCAATTGGTCCCTGGTTCGAGTCCGGGCCGGGGAGCCAAATCCAGAAAAGAGGTCCGCTACGGACCTCTTTTCTTATCACCCCAAAATCATTGAGCCCGGCTTGCGCGCCTGTGACACAGATGCAGGCGAATGCCTGGTTCATCCTTGTAGGGCCGTAGAAACTCAGACCGGCAGTAAAAAATTCTTAGCAAAGCGCATGGTGCCGACCAGGATCCCTCCATCGCGCGCATCTGCTTCGACAATCAAAATACCCTGGGGCAGGGTCTCGTCTTCTCCACCACTGCGCCGCAGATTAAAACCATTGAGAAAAATGTCGGCGCAAGTTAGATGGCTGTCCACGGAGAAATTGGCGTAGCGGTTCCAGGCTACGAGTCGGGCCGCCGGAATGCTTTGACGAACCTGCGCGGCTGTGGCGGGTTTTCCCCGAGTCCTCAATATCAGTCGTCCTGACCCTTCGGTACAGCGAGCTGTATGAAATATGACGCGCCCCAACAGTAGACTAGCCACACGCAAACTGATGACCGTACGCAACTCTACGTTTTCGTTCATGGCCACAAAGTTGCGGTAACTGAAAACAACCTCCTCTCCAGATTGCATTTCCCAATCAATTAAATGCTCTGCTTCTATTGAATTGAAGGTCACACCTCGTTCATCGATACAGGGCATGTCTACCCGGCTCATGTTCCAAGCACCAAACCGCAATCTAGATAACAGCGAAGCGCGCCACTGAGGGATACTAAACTTCGGTGCGGGCCCCAGGGGCTGATAGTTAGCCTTATAGTAGATATCGTAGGGATAGTCGCCGCCGATATTAACTTCCTGCAATGAAGAGACTTTTCCTTGCGCCGGCGGATTCTCCAGCTCAAAGACTTCGACATCGATGTCCGTCGATTGATCAAATATGACGCGAGCGAACACGTACAAGAAACTCTTTATCGCAACTACGACCAGCCATAACAGCAGGACTTGCTGCAGCAAATTGGCAGCCGACCGGACCCGATCAAGAGCCTTGCGCGTTCGGCGTTCAAATAGGCGGAGTTCCTGTTTCATGGGTCCCGCCGAATTGACCGCAAACTCTTGCACCGTCTCCCCGCTGCCCTGCGCGGTTTCACCCATCTTCTCAATAAACTTTTCTTCAGCTTCATTGCGAGCGTTTAGGAAAGCCGTGTTGAGTCCATCCACCACCAAATTCACGATGCCGCACTTCAGGTCGCCGAAATTACAAACCCTGGTCTTCATGCCGGTAGAGTCAGGCACGACTTCGTAAAAGTCAGCGGCCATGGCTTCTGCCCTGGCCGGGAAAATTTTCGATTGATCGGATACTGCACCCACCAAACGGTCAAGGCGAGCTTCGGCAATGTCATAGCCGCGGGCAACCGTTAGATCAAGACTGTGAAAGAGTGACAGGGGTGATAACTCCCATCCCTTTGCGCTTTCATAGTCTGGCGGGCAGGTAAAAGACGCGGGCGCCGGCATGGGTTCAAGCTGTTCTTCATACGGCAAGATCGCCATCCAGCATTGCTTCGCACTAGCGACACCCTTCCCGGCACTTCCGCCAGCCTTCCCCGCGGTTTCCGGTGGGGGCAAATACCTAATGTCTTTAGCACTGAGATAATAGGAATCTCCCGGACAAACAAGTGATGCACCGGGATCATCAGGGTTTAGAGTGCAGTATCGATCCACAAATCCACGAGCGTAGATCATTTGCTCTGTACCGCTGGTCAAGCGATCGCTTGCCCATAGTCCGGCAGCAATCAATATCAAAGTCGGCCACCACAAAGCAAGCGTGCGTCCGAGCAAAGCCAAGGTACTGGCACGTCCAAGCTGCCGCGCCAGCGGCAGATTTTGACGAATCGCTTCAACGGCGAAACTCATGACCAGGGACCCGAACACAAAAACGAAAATTTGGGGCCAGGCTAAAAGCCCATCGAAGCGCTGCCACAGCACCAGCAGGGCCACAAACGCGAAAAACGGCAGGGAGATTACGCGGCCCAGAACGATGAAATAGCTATAGGCGGCAAACGCTAAGCCGATGTAAACATTGCTAAGACCCCCTAAAACATGACCCAATGCGCCACCGGCCAAGAACATGGCCAGCCATGGCAGCACAAGGAGATAGCGAAACCGAAAATGCGAGATACCGGTAAGCAGCCATGCAAGGCCTGCCAATAGCAGCGCGGCAAGACCGAAAATATTATCGATGGGTGGTAACGCGTAACCACTACTAAGACTGGTAACCCAGTTATGCGGAAATAACAAATCCGCACGCAGCGCAGGCAGCAAGCCCAACAGCAGGAGGAACCAAAGCAAATCCAATCGCCAGGCC
Source organism: Gammaproteobacteria bacterium (assembly GCA_965221985.1). Taxonomy (GTDB): domain Bacteria; phylum Pseudomonadota; class Gammaproteobacteria; order Steroidobacterales; genus J054. Next base: position 2,379,306 of record OZ244928.1, on the reverse strand, counting down.
TCAGGCAATCCTCCAAGACGCGCACGTATTCTGTCAGGCATCTCTAGCCACCGCTCCACATTTTCGGCACCCACCGCCGCGCCGGTAGCTACTGTCCCGCCAAGAACATTTGGTAGGCTGCATTGTTGGTTTCATCGCGATAAGGGTAGCCGAGTTCATCCAAGTGAGCCTTAAACCGGCTCCGGTCGTCGGCCGGCACTTGCACGCCTGTCAAGACCCGACCGTAGTCGGAACCGTGGTTGCGATAGTGAAACAGACTAATATTCCACCGATGACCAATGGCTTTGAGAAAGGCCAATAGCGCACCCGGACGTTCGGGAAATTCGAAGCGATAAATGCACTCATTCTCAATAGTGCCCGATCGACCTCCCACCATGTGCCGAACATGCAGCTTAGCCAATTCGTTATCGCTAAGATCAATGACCGGATAGCCGTCGGCCTCGAGCTGGTTGATAATCTCATCCCGCTCGGCATTGCCATGGCGGAGTTCGACGCCGACGAAAATGCGCGCGGCTGCTTTGTCCTTAATTCGATAATTAAACTCGGTCAGGTTGCGCTCCCCAATGGATTGACAGAATTCAACGAAGCTACCAGGCCGCTCGGGAATCTCCACCGCGAACAAAGCCTCACGCTGTTCACCGATAGCTGCTCGTTCCGCGATGTAGCGTAGTTTGTCGAAGTTCACATTGGCGCCACAATTGACTGTGACCAGCGTCTGTCCATTGACTTGCCTATCAGCGACATAGCGATTCAATCCGGCAACGGACAAGGCCCCTGCTGGCTCAACAATGGCGCGCGTGTCTTCGAATATGTCTTTTACCGCCGCGCATATTTCATCGTTGTCCACAACAATAATCTCGTCTACAAGCTCCCGGCAGATCCCAAAGGTTTCATCGCCCACGCGGCGTACCGCGACGCCGTCCGCGAATATACCCACATCGCTGAGCGTTACCGGACCACCTGCGTCAAGGGCCGCAGTCATGCTGGCGGAATCTTCAGGCTCAACGCCGATGATGCGCGTTTCGGGACTGAGCGCCTTGAAATAAAGCGCGATTCCAGCGATGAGGCCGCCGCCGCCCACAGGGACGAAGATAGCGTTCACCGTACCTGTGTGTTGCCGGTAGATCTCCATTCCAATGGTGCCTTGCCCGGCAATGACCTCCGGGTCATCAAAGGGGTGAATAAAGCTCAGTCCCTGTTCCTGGGCAATCTCGAGCGCTTTCGGCTGCGCGTCGTCGTAGGTCGCACCGTGCAGCAGCACCTCGCCGCCCAAGGATTCCACCGCATTCACCTTGATCGTCGGCGTGGAGCGTGGCATCACGATGACGGCCCGCACACCCAATTCCCGGGCCGCCAGTGCCACACCTTGGGCGTGATTCCCGGCTGAACTGCAAACCACACCGCGCTGAAGCTCGGCGGGTGGAATGCGCACCAGCTTGTTATAGGCGCCACGCAGCTTAAATGAGAATACGGACTGCAAGTCTTCACGTTTGAAGAGCACCGTGTTGTTCACGCGTTTCGACAAGCGCTGCGCTAGTTCCAAGGGCGTTTCGATGGCGACGTCATACACGCGCGCCTTGAGGATTCGATAGAGATAGTCTGAAATCACAGTTTCACAACGATAATCTGGCCGAACCGTATGTTCGCAGAAAGCCAGGCCTACCGTAAGCTAGCAACGCGATGGCACTTCACATACATCCCTGGAACCGTTACGGTTATTGAGTGTCTGATGAGCCAAGCAAGCGCTAATAGACCCTGATAAGCATGCCCAGTGACGAAAACCTACCCACCGCTAGCGGCTCTAACCAGAGCGCTTATTCCGAACCGCGGTTTTGGCAAAAGCTCACCCAGCAAGCACTGCGAGCCGGCCGTGAAGTGATCGAGAAAGCGTTGTGGCTCTACTATGCGGCGGAGCGACCGGAAACTCCCGCGCGCGCGAAGTCCGTGATCTATGGCGCGCTGGCCTATTTCATCCTGCCCATTGATGCCTTGCCCGACTTTTTGCCATTAGCAGGCTACACCGACGATCTGGGTGTTCTGGCGGTTGCGGTCTTCACGATTTCTCGCTATATCGACGATACCTGCAAAGAGAAGGCCCGGTTAACGATGCAGAAGTGGTTTCAAGCAAATAATGAGCTTGAATGAAATTGCACGGCGACGGGTCAAAGCGATTTCAATGCTCGGCCGCTAACGTCTATTAGCCATCAAAACCGGTTCGACCCCGCAGACAGCCAGTCGGATGGAAGCATGAGCCGCCAGCCGCAAAATAAACTCGCCCCTCAACAACTCACCGGAGTTAATAGAAGCTAAGCACATTCCGTGAGACCAAGCGCGCAGACCCAGGGGTCGAACTGATCTAAACCGCTGCTAGATAACTATGAGCAGCGCTAAGACTGGTTCAGCCCTCCGGAAAGCTGTCAACCGCCGTAAGCGATTCCGAAAACCAAGCTATAACTGGTATTGAAGCTCCAAACCGTATTCTCGACCTTTTTGCATTGGGCCCGCTGTATAGAGTCCTGCAATCGAAGTGAGATTGCCCCAGTTAGCCTCATCGCTAAGATTCTTGCCAAAGAACGACACCTTCCAATGCGAATCAGGAGACGTCCAATTGATGCTGCCGCTGTAGCGACGTTGCGGCCCGAAGAAATTTAGATTCGAGTCATCATAGGCATTGCGATCCCGATAACCCCAATCCGCTGTAACTGTGATCAGACTATTGTTGCTGAGTGGGAAATCCAGATTGGCGCCAAAACTAAATGACCAGGGGGCCAAGCGAGGTAAATCCGGACCCAAGAATGAGGCCCACATTGGATTAACGCGCTTGTAGTCGCCGTTTAGATAGCCAATGGAACCATAGACGCTGATATTTTCCGTTGGCAATGCCTCAAAATCCATCTCAACGCCTTTAATTTCCACGTCGCCCGCATTGATGGTGCCCTGTAACACCACGACCTGAGGGTCACCGAGGTTTAGCTCTCTTTGTATGTCGTCGATTTCATTGTAGAAAACCGCCACATTTAGGCGCAGCAGATTATCGAATAGCTCCGACTTAACGCCCAGCTCATAACTGTCTTGTTCTTCTTCCAAGGTCGGGCCCGGCGGAATGATATCGGGTCGCGCATTGCGGAAGTTGAATCCACCGGTCCTGAATCCCTTGGTCCAAAACGCATAGAGCTGCGCATCTTCGGCAAACTGCCAACTACCGCCCAATTTCGGCGTCCAATTGTCATAGTCGCCGCTGAGCTTACTACTAAGGCAAGGAATACCGAATCCGCCAAGGGAATATTCGAAGGCATTGGTCGCAGGATTCGGTCCGTTGGTATCAACACAGCCCGCTTGCAATATGTCCGCGTCCTTGTCCTCTTCCGAGTAGCGCAGTCCTACCGTGAGGCTGACGGTATCGGTGATATGAAAGTCGTTATTCCAAAATACACCGTAGTTCTCCGACTCCATTTCACCGCCGATCAATATGGCCGTCGGCGGAACCGGAGACTGCGTGGCAGGATTAAATTGCAGCCAGCGTTGTTCCCGATAAAAAATATCTTGAGTTAGATAGTAGATACCGACAGTTGTGTCCCAGGTGTCCGAGATATTACCTGCCCAACGTAGCTCGTTGCTCACTTGGTCCTGCTCTGTAACGCCACCGCCGCTGAAGATCGGCAAGAATCGGCCGTCAACATCAGTAAATGACACCACTTCAGCTTCGCGCCAACCCAAGATATTGGTCAGCACGCCACCACCAACATCCCAATTGGTCTCAAAAGTGACCTGATCCCAATCAATTTCCGTGGCGCCGACCTCATCAGAGGTGGTGGTGAATTCCGATTGAGCGCCGGTTCTCTGGTCCGAAACGCTCGCCCACGGGGCGCCATCACCTTCGGACTCACCATGCTCGGCGATCAAGGTTAATTCCAGGGAATCGACGGGCATCCAAACCAAGGACGGGCGGACAATTTTCGTTTCCATTTGTCCAGTATCGCCACCCGTGGCTGGGTTTAGGTTGTAGAGGAATGGCACTGTACCGGCAGGTAAAGGTGACTCGGGATTTTGGTTTTCAAAGTAACCATCATCATCGTCGTAATAAACCATCAACTTGCCGGCCAGCCGATCTTGTACCAGCGGGGCTTCGATCGCGGCAGATAGGTTGTAACGACCTTCATCTGTGCCCAGTGCACGAACTTTAAAGCCCAATTCACCCTGGGGGTCGGGCCGCGCGGTACGCACGGTCACCGCGCCACCGGTCACGTTTCGACCGAAAAGCAGCCCTTGAGGACCACGCAAAACTTCAATGCTCTCAAGATCCCATGAGTCAATCACCGTGCCAAAGGTCGTCCCCATATAGACGCCATCGACAAACAGGCCAACCGTCGGATCGACGGAAGGTATCGAACTGTTGATACCCTGGCCTCGAATCGAAAAGTTCTGTACGCCAGGAAATGTACCCACTGCTTCCAGCTGGACATTGGGCATGGTGTAACTCAAATCGTCGAGTTTCTGTACAAACCGCGTATCAAGCCGCTCACCATCAAATGCGCTGATTGCCGCCGGGACTTCTTGCAGATTTTCCGCCCGACCCTTCTTCTGCGCGACCACAACGATCTCATCGAGCACCCGGCGCGAGCCGTCGGCCCCTTGCGCCTGAACAGGCAGTGAAAACATCACTGTGCCGATGAAACCAACGCTGAAAATAGCAATCTTGGCAACGAACGCCATAAGCTTGTCCGTCGAGCCCCTCACTCTGCTAGTCAAAGCTGTCATGCAGGTCATAACTTCTCCCCTCTTAAGCCGGGCCATGATGAGCACTTTTCGGTGACACGATACCATTTCACTTAATTTATCGCAGTTGAAATAAGGGTTTCCGGCGTCTACCACATCTAACCCTCAGAAATTGCCCGAAACCCTTTGAATTCCCTAGGTCTGCGGCACTGGATCGGCCCACCTCAACATGCTATATGCGGCGATGCAGCAACGAAACCACCCTTTTGGAAGCGCCTCACCGCCGACCGGCACCGTCCGCCGTGGCGGATCGCCCCGCATCGATTAACCGCCATACACGATCCCGCTACGATTCCAAATACCGATAAAGCCTTCCAGAAACACCCCAGCCCAAATCATGAAAACCCATACCCGCACCCGGGCGAGGCTGAGCCGCTGAGCCTCATTTTCCTCGGCCGTGGGCATTTCCCCAGCCTTGCATTTCATCAGTGTCGAGAAGAAGGGGCCGATCTTCCCTCGAACCATAATTCCGCAGAAAACCAAGAAAGAGAAAATTAGCAATTTCCCGGCAACCCAGGGGTAATCGCCCAGGTTGTTGCTATCCCAATGCAGCCAAACAGAAATCGGGATGCCCAGCACAACTGCCCAACGGATAAACATGTCGAACTTCGCGATTAACGGGTAGGCTTTGCCGCCATGACGAAAATGCAAATACATCACGCAAAAAAACCAGACGGGGCCTAGCAAGACAATGCCAATCTTCTGGTACCACGGATGTGGCACACCGATGAACTCGGTGAGGATACCGCCCACCGTCAGCATCAAACTCATGCAGATCCGGGGAATTTGGTCGAGGTCTAGCATGATCTTCGCGGAAATGGCGCGGGTTTCGGGCGAAAGGTCGGGACGGACCACAAAGTTACTGGAATAGAAGACGCCGAGATCACCGCCTAGCCAATAAACAAACAACAAGACATGGATAATGACCATGACTTGGTGAACCCAACTGCCCTGCATTGCAATCAATGTTTCCACGGTGCCTCCCCCTGTGGATGATTACCCTCACCAATCGGCTGTGATGATTGGCCGCGCGGCGTGCATTCTACCCTGAACCGGGAAGCCAGAGGGGTCGAACCGATTTACTCCGGTAACTGCAGGCCGGCGGCTAGTGCTGGATCACGCCAGGCGTAATCGAGATTTGCCTGCACATAGCCCAGCTTGTTACCGCAATCGTATCGATGGCCATCGAATCGAAAAGCCCGAACAGGTTCGGCTTTGAGCAAATCGGCGATGGCATCGGTCAGTTGAATTTCGCCGCCCGCACCGCGGCCGGTCGTTGCCAGCTTGTCGAAAACTGGCGCGGTGAGCAGATAGCGACCCACCACCGCCAAATTTGACGGCGCATCCGCCGGCTTCGGTTTTTCTACGATCTGCTCTATCTGCAGCGCATCGTCTATGGCCACGATGCCATAGCTACTGGTTTTCTCCGGCGGCACATCTTGCACGGCGATGACGCTGTTACCGTGACTTTCGTAGGCGGTGGCCATCTGCGCCAGGCAACCCCGTTCCGCGTAAATCAAATCATCGGGCAGATGGACAAAAAAGGGTTCATCGCCCACCGCTGGACGCGCACAAAGCACAGCATGTCCCAGGCCCAAGGGATCGCCCTGGCGAATGTAGACGCAGGAGATATCCCGCGGCAGAATTTCCCGCAGAGTCTCCAACAGCTCAGCTTTACCCCCATCTTCCAGTGCTCGCTCTAAGTCAGCGTCGCTATCGAAGTGGTCCTCGATGGCCCGTTTACTGCTATGAGTTACAAACACCAGACGTTCAGCACCAGCCTCCAAAGCTTCTTCCACCGCATACTGAATTAGCGGCTTGTCAACAATGGGTAACATTTCTTTCGGCACCGCTTTGGTAGCCGGTAGAAAACGGGTACCTCGCCCGGCAACGGGAAACACTGCGGTTCTAACGCGTGGGGGCATACGGCACTCTCCAGATCACTAGTCGGTGCGCATTCTAGCCAATCCCGACACGAACTGCCGCTAAAATGCGCCGGCTAGCAGCCGCACTGCCAACCGGCGCTGATCAAACTTTAGGGATCCGCGCGCTCCACTAAGATATTAGTGCGATTCGCCTCGAGGGTATGCTCGCCAATACCGGTCACGTTTAGCAGTTCGTCGGCCGACTCAAAAGCACCATTCTGCTCCCGGTACTTAACGATGGCTCGAGCCCGGGCCCTTCCCACGCCGTTGAGTTCCTGGGCAATGGTCTCCGCGTCGGCCGAATTGACATCGACGGGACCCGCGAGGGCAAAGCCGCACAAAGAATAAGACAATAACAACAGAATGAATTTTTGCATGCCAATCTCCTTAGTCACTAAGAATGGTTAGCCATGCTAGTGAATGCCAAGGCGACAAAGGAACAGCAAAAACCCGGTTCTTTACGAAGAAACTCGTGAACTAAAGGCTACTCGTCAACAAGATGCGGTTGTCCGGCCGAACACTTTCCCACAAACGGCAACTCGGACATTGCCAATGCAAGATCAAGCTGGCGTAGCCACAGTTACTGCAGCGGTAACTCGGTGAGTTCACATTCAGCTGACGCAGGGCCTCGCACAAGCGGCGCAATTGCACTTCACGGGCCGCCGGTTCGAGTTGCTTGATTCGTTCGATGTCCACCAATTCGCGCAAGGCTGGATCGGCGTCCAAGAACAGCTCCACGGCGTCGATTCCGGCCGGTTCGGCAATACCTGGATTCGCAATCACCGCCATGGCGATGGCCGCCACCGATTCTTCACTATCCTCCATCAACTTGCGCAAAAAACGGCCGAAATTCTCCGCCTCCTCGGCCTCGGTCGAACCCTCCGCCAGGCGCGGCACGATTTCCCGCAATAAATAAGGCTGCTCCTGCGCCACGCGCCGGTACAGGCGCACAGCCTCCCGCCATCGGCCTGCATCCCGCGCCAAATCGCCACGCACAAGGCTAGCGCGCACCGTCTTGTTTCGACTGGCGTCCGCCTTCTTCAACAGACTCTTCGTACCCGGATAGTCCTTGGCGGCCCGCGCCTGCTCCGCCAGTTCGCAGTAGTAGTGCGCAACGTGCCCCATGGGGACTTCTGTTGCACCGCCCTGCTTTTCAAGCTCGGTATGCACCTCGATGGCGCGGTCCCATTCCCGGGTCTGCTCGAAAATACGCATCAAGCGGCTAAGGGCCCGGGCCCGATATTCGGGATATTTGCGGAGCTCCAAATAGAGTTTCTCGGCGCGATCAATGAGTCCCGCACTCATATAGTCTTCCGCGAGGGCAAATTCTGCTTGCGCCTTGCTGCCCTTCTCCAAACCGGGACGGGCCATGATGTTTTGGTGCACGCGGATGGCCCGATCGACTTCTCCGCGCTTGCGAAACAAGGTGCCTAGTGCGAAGTGGGTCTCCAGCGCATCTCCATCCACTTCGGCCAATCGGGCAAAGACTTCCAGCGCCCGGTCGGAATCTTCATCAAGCAAGTAGTTGATGCCACGCAAATAGTCGGGGCCGCGGTTGGGTGGTGGAAGCTCCTCCTCACCCGCGTCACCAAATTTTGCGAAAACGTAGCCGAGTGCTGCCGCAACAAACAGCAGGCCCGCGAAAAGAAAGGCAGACTCAGTCGGCATCTTGCATTGGCAAACTGCGCAAGGCGCGCACCTCTTCTTCCGCAAGACGCAGGGAACGACGGAGCCGCCGGCGTTCAGCGGATGAGCGCAGTAAGACAATGCCGGCACAAAGCAAACCAAATACCCAGCCGACGGCGAACATCAGGGTCAGGGCCAAAGATTTTTGCAGCTCGAAGCTAGCAAAGGCGAGATCGAGTTCCATGCTGCCGGGATTCAGCGCGGCAAACACGATGACCAACAGCAAAACGACCAGGAGAATCAGGAAATAGCTGAGATTGCGCAGCATGTTCATTCACCAGCCACAAGGCGCCAGAGGACTAAAGCCAAAGGCATTATAGATCAAGCCGTCCCCAAACGGCCTGCTTGTTAATCGCGTACAGGTATATCGCGATTCGCGTTCACGCGGTCACGTAAATCCTTACCGGGCTTGAAATGCGGCACATACTTTCCTGACAAAGCCACGGCATCGCCGGTTTTCGGGTTTCGCCCCATGCGCGGCGGCCGATAATGCAAGGAAAAACTGCCAAAACCACGAATCTCAATACGCTGACCCGCTGCTAAGGAATCACTCATTAAATCTAGCAGATGTTTTACCGCAAGCTCTACGTCCTTAGCCGGCAAATGTTTTTGCTTTCGCGCTATTACTTCGATGAGTTCGGATTTTGTCATCGCCACAAGTCACATACCCCCAAAAGTTTTCCGGCAATGGCCGGGATAAGGAATCAGCGACGTCCTCATAAGAAGACGCCATGAGCCCCAACTAATCTTCGGACTGACCGGAAATTTTTTCCTTCAGTAAATCGCCCAAGGTGGTACCGGAACTGGCACTGCCTGTGTCTGATCGGTAACTTTCCACGGCTTCGGCTTCTTCATGCGCTTCCTTGGCTTTAATAGAGAGCGATACGACACGGGTCTTACGATCCAAACCCATGAATCGCGCCTCGACGCTGTCACCAACTTTCAATACCGTTCGCGCGTCCTCAACGCGATCACGGGACAATTCGCTGGCGCGAAGCTGGCCTTCCAGGCCACCTTCTAATTCAATCACGGCCCCGCGGGCATCCACTTCGGTCACGGTGCCGCTGACAATAGTGCCCTTGGGATGATCGGCGAGAAACTTCGAAAACGGATCCTGGTCAAGCTGCTTCACGCCCAGTGAAATTCGCTCGCGCTCCGGGTCGATGGCCAAAACCACCGCTTCCAGATCTTCGCCCTTCTTATAGTTACGCACCGCTTCTTCGCCGGGGAGATCCCAGGAAATGTCCGACAAATGCACCAGGCCGTCGATACCCCCATCCAAGCCAATGAAAATACCGAAATCGGTAATCGACTTGATGTTGCCGGAAACCTTGTCGCCACGATTAAAGGCGCTAGCAAACTCGGCCCAGGGATTCGACTGACACTGCTTAAGACCCAAGGAAATGCGCCGACGCTCTTCGTCGATATCGAGCACCATGACCTCAACCTCGTCGCCCATTTGCACGACCTTGGCCGGGTTGACGTTCTTGTTGGTCCAATCCATTTCCGATACATGGACCAAGCCTTCCACACCCTCTTCGATTTCCACGAAGCAGCCGTAGTCGGCAATATTGGTCACCTTACCGAACAGACGAGTATTCGGCGGATAACGCCGGGCGATGCTGGTCCAAGGATCATCACCGAGTTGCTTGATGCCCAGGGACACGCGCGACTTCTCGCGATCAAAGCGCAGCACTTTCACTTCAATCTCGTCACCCACGTTGACAACTTCTGATGGATGCTTCACCCGCTTCCAGGCCATATCCGTGATGTGCAACAAACCGTCGATACCGCCCAAATCAACGAAGGCACCGTAGTCCGTGAGGTTCTTCACGATGCCGTTCATGATCACACCTTCTTGCAAGGATGACAGCAAGGTGTCGCGCTCCGCACTGTACTCTTCCTCCACCACGGCGCGGCGAGAAACCACCACATTATTGCGGCGTTGGTCTAGCTTGATGACCTTGAATTCGAGCTCTTTGCCTTCTAAATAGCCGGGATCGCGAACTGGCCGCATATCGACCAAGGAACCGGGCAAGAAGGCACGGACATAGTCAATATCGACGGTGAAGCCACCCTTCACTCGCCCGGTGATCATGCCGGTGACCACCTTGCTATTCTTGAAAGCGTCGTCCAAACGCTCCCAGGTACGTGCCCGCTTGGCGCGCTCGCGCGACAAACGTGTTTCGCCAGAGCCATCTTCCACCGCATCAAGCGCAACCTCGACTTCGTCGCCCACGGCGACTTCGATTTCACCCTTTTCATTGCGGAATTGACTGGCTGGAATGACCGCCTCGGACTTGAGGCCGGCGCTCACGATGACGACTTCGGGAGAAACCTCTATGACGCTGCCGGTTAGGATGGTGCCAGGCTTAATTTGTTGGCTGGCAATACTTTCTTCAAATAGCTCTGCAAAATTCTCGGTCATTACAAAAAAATCCCGCCCTGCGGCGGCTCTTGCGGGTACGCCAGACATCCTGCCGACGCACGGTTGTTATCAATCCGGTTGCAATCCTTGGCAACCGGTTCTCAGTAATTCACCACATCCGGGAAAACGTCGCGGGCCCATTGCAGCACTTGCTGAATCACGGTCTCGACGGGCATATCGGTTGTGTCTAGGCGCCGGGCATCAAGGCAAGGTCTCAAGGGCGCCACTGCGCGCTCTGAATCCCGCCGATCCCGCTCGGCCATGTCCCTAGAAAGCGCCGGAAGGCTAACACCAATACCCTTTTCTTTCAACTGCTTATAGCGCCTCAGGGCCCTTTCTTCCACGCTGGCCGTCAGGAAAATTTTCAGCCCCGCGGTAGGGAAAATCACCGCGCCCATATCGCGCCCGTCGGCGACCAAACCCGGGGGCTGGCGAAACTGTCGTTGGCGATGGACCAAGGCCTCGCGCACAGCGGGCTGCGCTGCAACGCGAGAAGCCGCTTGACCACAGGTCTCTTCGCGAATCTCCGCCGTCACTTCCAGTCCGTCCAGATACACCTGGCCGGCGGCAAAGCGCACATCCAAATCCGCGGCCAAGCGCATCAGGGCGGCCTCGTCATCCAAGTCCACCGTCTGCTTCAAAGCGCTCAGCGCGACGAGTCGGTATAAGGCACCGCTATCCAGTAGGTGCCAGCCCAACTCGTCCGCCACAGCCTGGCAAACCGTTCCCTTACCGGCACCACCCGGTCCGTCAACGGCAATGGTCGGAATGTCGTCGCGATCAATCATCGGTACCGGCCTTAATCCTTAGTCCAATGTCTTGGGCCGCCGCCACAAAGTTTGGGAAGGACGTGTCCACATTTGCTGTATCGTCTATCCGCACTGGTCCGGACGCCACGGCCGCGGCCATGGCAAAGGCCATGGCAATTCGATGATCACCATGACTGTCAATGTGGCCGCCCGTCATTGCGCCACCGGTTATTTCGGCGCCATCGGCGTGTTCGGTCACCGCAATACCCAGCTGGCGTAAACCCGCTGCCATGACCCCAATGCGATCACTTTCTTTGTGACGCAGTTCGGCTGCACCGGTAATCCGCGTGACCCCATCGGCCAGGGCCGCGATCAAAAATAGGACCGGGAACTCGTCGATGGCCAGAGGCACAAGCTCCGGTGGGATATCTATACCCCGTAAAGGCGCCCAGCGGATCAGAATATTACCGGTGGGTTCGCTGCAATCGTCATCGGCGCCGATTTCAATTTGCAAATCCGCGCCCATGAGTTCCAGAATTTTCAACACGCCGGTCCGGGTCGGGTTCAATCCCACATTGTTAACTTGAATTTTGCTACCGGGACAAGCGCTGGCAGCGAGCAAGAAAAAAGCCGCGGATGATAGATCACCGGGAACCTGGACAGCACAGGCCTGCAATCCCGCCGGTGCATCGATGCTTACCACGGCGTCATGCCGCGATACCGCCACGCCAAACTGGCCGAGCATGCGTTCGGTGTGATCGCGAGTCACCGCCGGTTCACGCACGGCTATGGAACCGTCGGCGTATAAACCGGCCAACAACAAGGCAGACTTTAGCTGCGCGCTGGCCACGGGCATGTCAAAATGAAATCCTCGCAGTTTTTGACCGCCCCTGATGCGGACGGGCGCATGCCCATCCTCAGTATCAATGAGCGCGCCCATTTCACGCAAAGGCTCCGCCACGCGATTCATCGGCCGCCGCGATAGCGAGTCATCGCCTACAAGGGTCGAGTCAAATGACTGACCGGCGAGCAGACCCGCAAACAAACGCATGGCGGTACCCGAATTGCCCATGTTCAATTCCGCCGGTGGCGGCCGTAACCCCCGCAGTCCCACACCATGAACCAGCAATTCTGTAGGCGACTCTTGATCGATCTGGACACCCATCGCCGCCAGGGCCCGTAGACTCGCCAAACAATCGGCACCGGCCAGGAAGCCGGAAATCTCCGTCTTGCCGTCTGCCACGGCACCCAGCATCACTGCACGATGAGAGATGGATTTGTCGCCCGGAACTTGCAAATCGCCCCGCAGCGGCCCGCCGGGCTTCACGACGAAGTGTTGACTCATCCCGACGTTTCTCTGGCCGACCATTCACCTGCGGCGACCAATAAGCGTTCGTTTTGTTCGGGCAGACCCACCGTGATTCGAAGATATTCGGGCAAACCGTAATTGGCCACGGGCCGAACGATGATGCCCGCGCGTAACAAGTGTTCGTAGAGTTCTGAAGCTTCGGTCCCAATACGCGCCAACAAAAAGTTCCCTTGTGACGGAATGACTTGAAAACCAAGCTTCGACAATCCAGCGGCCAATGTGTCCCGACCGCGAGCGTTCATTTCACGCGATCGGGAAACGTGGTCTTCATCACCCAATGCCGCAATGGCCGCGGCTTGCGCCAAACTGTTGGTATTAAAAGGCTGACGAATGCGGTTTAGCAATTCCGCCAGCGCCGGATGGCTGATGCCGTAGCCGATGCGCAGTCCCGCCAGGCCATGGATCTTGGAAAAAGTGCGTGTCACCAGCAGCTGAGGAAACTCATCAAGCAGCGACAAGCCATCGGCATAGTCAGGATCCGTTACATACTCGGCATAAGCCTCGTCCAGCACAACGATGATGTCGCCGGGTAAGGCGATGAGCAGCTCCCGAATCTGCTGATGGCTCAGCCAAGTACCCGTTGGGTTGTTTGGATTGGCGATGAACAACAGCCGTGTTTTGTCATCCACGGCCGCCCACAGTTCATTCGGATCGTGGCCCAGGGCTTGTTGCGGACGATCCGCCGGCAACGACGGAGCGACGTTAACTGTTGCGCCGGTCGCACGCACAGACAAGGCATAGATGACGAAACCATGCTGATCAACGACGGCAGTGCAGCTGGTGTCCAGAAAGGTTTCAGCCACCAAAACCAAGAGTTCGTTCGAACCATTGCCCAAAGTGATCTGCGCTGGATCGACACCGAGCTTCTCGGCCAAGGCTTGCTTTAGAGCATAACCCTCACCATCCGGGTACAGAGCCAAATCATCCATAGCAGCGCGCATGGCCGTGACGGCAGCCGGTGGTGGACCGAGGGGACTCTCATTGGACGCTAATTTAATAGAGTCGCTAATTCCATATTCACGCGCCAAGGTTTCCATGGGTTTGCCGGGCACATAGGGACTGAGATCGCGCAGACCCGATGCCGCCAGAGCCGCGAAGTCCGGGACCGGCTTAGGCATTTGGCTTAGCCATGGCCCTGCAGCCTGTCCGCCAACATGGACTAGTCCATGGCGATATTCTGCGTGAGCAAGATCGGCGTGTCATAGCGAACGCCGTTAACCGGGAAGGGTTCAAGGTCGGCAGCCTAGAGAATGGCTTTGGGGTAGGAACCGAGCACACGGAACAATTGCGCCCGTTTTTCCAATTCCGCCAGAGCCGCGGCCACAACTTGGTCTTCAACATGCCCGTCAATATCGACGAAAAACACATAATCCCATTTGCGCCGGCGAGATGGCCGGGATTCGATGCGCGTCATGTTAATTTGATGGGCGGCCAAGGGCTCAAGCAATCGGTGCAAAGCACCCGCATCATCGGTGCCCACGGTGGACAGCAGCAGAGTCGTACGGTCATCACCGCTGGCGGCAAACAATTCGCGGCCAATAATCAAGAACCGCGTGGTGTTGTCCGGCCGGTCTTCGATGTCGGTAACCAGCTTATCCAAACCATAAACTTCGGCGGCCGCATCACCGGCAATAGCCGCTGTGCCGGCTTCATCGCGGGCGCGGCGCGCACCCTCGGCGTTACTACTGGCATCCAATAACTCTGCCTGCGGCAAGTACTCTTTCAACCAAGCTCGGCATTGCGCCAGGGATTGGGGATGCGCACACACGCGCACGATCTTATCCAGTTCGTTCATCGTGCCCAACAAGTGTTGGCGGATACGCAGTTCAATTTCGCCGCAAATCTTTAGCGGCGAGGTCAGGAAATTGTCCAGGGTGTGATTCACCGCGCCGGCGGTAGAGTTTTCTATGGGCACCACACCGAAATCGGCCGCGCCGGACTCCACCTCGTGAAACACCTCGTTAATGGTAGCCAGGGGCAGTGCGCGCACTGAGTGACCAAACTGTTTGTAAACAGCCGATTGGCTGAAGGTGCCCTCCGGCCCCAGATAACCGACTTTTAGGGGTTCTTCTTGCGCCAGGCAGGCAGACATGACCTCGCGAAACAGCCGAACGACTTCTTCATCGGACAAGGGCCCCTGATTCCGCTCGGCCACCGCGCGCAAGACCTGAGCCTCCCGCTCGGGGCGGTAATAGTCCACGGCGGTACCGTCACCCTTGGCCACCGCGACTTGCTGCGCACAGCGCGCGCGATCGTTGATCAACGCTTGAATCTGTTCATCGATGGCATCGATACGCCCGCGCAATTCCTCCAAATCTACCGGCTGCGCCGATTTTTTCGATTTGCTAGCCATGCGCCGATTCAATCATTGCCTTAAGTATTCGTCGCGCGGCCCAAGTCGCGCACTCGTAACACGCCCTTAATGGACCGCAGATCGTCCAGGGTATCTTCGGGAACTGCGCCATCTAGGTCAACAATGGTATAGGCGACGTCACCCTGCGACTTGTTCAAGAGGTCGGCAATATTCAAACCGGCCTCCGCGAGGCGCGTTGAAATTTGCCCCACCATGTTGGGGACATTGGCATTGGCAACGGTAATGCGATGCGCATCCATGCGCGGCATATCCGCCGCCGGAAAATTCACCGAGTGTTTAATGGTGCCGTGCTCAAGATAATTACGCATATTGTCCGCGACAATCACGGCACAGTTTTCTTCCGCCTCGCCGGTGGAAGCACCCAAATGCGGTAGAGCGATCACTTTGGGATTGTCAATGGTGGCTCGCGTCGGAAAATCCGTCACATAAGCGGCGAGCTTACCAGTAGCCAAGGCCGCCAGGGCAGCTTCTTCGTCGACGATGCCGCTGCGGGAAAAATTAAGCAACACACTGTTGTCCGGCACCAAGGCTAAGCGTTCACTGTTTAACATGCCGCGCGTCCCGTCCACCAAGGGTACGTGCAGACTCAACATATCCACACGACCAATCAGATCGTCAAGACTGCGGGCCTGCTCAACGCCGGCGGACAATTCCCAAGCACGATCAACGGTAATCTGCGGATCAAAGCCAATCACCCGCATGCCCATGGACAATGCCGTGTTGGCAACCTGCACGCCAATGGCGCCCAAACCAACAACACCCAGCGTACGGCTAGGCAGCTCATAACCCACGAACTGTTTCTTGCCCGCTTCGACGGCCTTATTCAATTCAGCACCGTCGAGATCCAACCCGCGAACATAGTCCCAACCCTGGCAGATATTGCGCGCGGCCAACAACATGCCGGCGATCACCAGTTCCTTCACGGCATTCGCGTTTGCACCCGGCGCATTAAATACAGGTACACCCTGCTTGGCCAAATCGATGACCGGAATATTGTTAACCCCGGCACCCGCGCGCGCCACGGCCACCACGGACTTGGGAACCGCCATGTCATGCATATTGAAGGAGCGCAGCATGATGGCGTCCGGATCGACGATTTCGGACGCCACTTCATAGAACTCGCGCGGTAGACGCCGCAAGCCCGTCACGGAGATATTATTCAGGGTTTGAATTTTGTACATCGTTGTTTCCGATTTCAGCCCGTCTTCGCGGGCTAGCCGTTGCGCTGCTCAAAGTCAGCCATGAAACCAATCAAGGCATCGACAGCCACCTCGGGCACGGCATTGTAAATACTGGCACGCATGCCGCCGACGGAGCGGTGACCTTTTAAGTTCGTCAGACCAGCCTGCTGTGACTGTTCCAGAAACTCCGCATCCAACTCGGGCCTGGCCAGAATAAATGGCACATTCATCCAGGACCGATGCTCTAGCGCCACCGGATTGCTATAAAACGGCGAGTCATCAATGGCCGCATAGAGCTTAGCTGCCTTGCGTTGATTGACCTCGGCCATCTTCCGCAGCCCACCTTGCGCTTTGAGCCAATCGAATACCAAGCCCGCCATATACCAAGCGAAGGTCGGCGGCGTGTTGAGCATGGAACCCGCATCGGCTTGGGATCGATAAGTCAGAATATTAGGCACATCGCCGGACGCCCGCTGCAAAAGGTCGCGGCGAATGATCAGGATCACCAGCCCGGCAGGACCAACATTTTTTTGCGCACCCGCGTAGATCACCCCGAACTGACTCACATTCACCGGGCGCGACAATATCGTCGATGACATGTCCGCGACCAGGGGTACATCGCCCACATCGGGTGGCGAGGCGATTTCTAAACCGGCAATGGTTTCATTGGGACAGTAATGAAAATAGGCCGCGTTACTGCTGGTTTGCCAAAGCTCGCGCTTGGGCACATCGGTAAAGCTGTTGTCAGCTCCATCGGCAACAACATTGGTCGGCCGCAAAAGCGCTGCTTCTTTCGCCGCCTTCTTAGACCAGGCGCCTGTAACCAGATAATCTACAGTCTGCCCGGGCGCGGACAAATTCATCGGCAACTGGGCGAACTGCTGCGTGGCGCCACCCTGCAAGAACAACACCGCGTAATCGTCGCCAATGCCCATGAGCTCACGCAAATCGGCTTCGGCCTGCTCCGCCACGCCAATAAAGGCCTTACTGCGGTGACTCAACTCCATCACCGACATGCCATTGCCCGCCCAATCGGGCAAATCAGCCTTCGCTCTTTCCAGGACTTCCAAGGGCAGAGCCGCTGGCCCGGCGCTAAAATTAAATACGCGCGTCATCATTAATCGTCTTTCACCCCTATCCAGGGGCTGCTAAAACCTTATTCATCATCCGCTTCATCGAGGGAGATGATGCGGTCAAGGCCCACCAAGCGATCGCCTTCTTCAACCCGAATCAGACGCACGCCCTGAGTATTGCGCCCCTGCACGGAAATACCGTCCACCGGCGTGCGCACTAAAATACCGCTGCTACTGATCAACATGATTTCATCTTCGTCGTTGACCTGAATTGCACCCACCATGGCCCCATTGCGCTCGGTGGTTTGAATCGCGATGACGCCCTGACCGCCGCGGCCATGCACCGGAAAATCACTCACCAGTGTGCGCTTGCCGTAACCATTTTGCGTGGCCGTAAGAACATCACCTTCACCGACAATTTGCAGCGAAATCACTTCCTGACCCTCGATCAGACGAATACCGCGGACACCCGCTGCAGTGCGGCCCATGGCCCGCACGTCTGTCTCGTGAAAACGCACGGCCTTGCCGGAACTGGCGAACAACATGATGTCGTCATCACCATGGGTGAGGGCCACATCAACCAAGTGATCGCCTTCGCGCAACTCCACCGCGCGAATACCGTTGCTGCGTGGCCTGGAGAAGGCCTGCAAACTGGTCTTCTTCACCGTGCCATGACTGGTGGCCATGAACACGAAATGGTCCGCCTCGAAATCTTTCACCGGCACCACGGCATTCACGCGCTCGTCGGTTTCCAGCGGCAACAAATTCACCATGGGGCGGCCACGCGCATTGCGGCTTGCCCGGGGCACTTGATAGACCTTTAACCAATACACTTTGCCCAGACTGGTGAAACACAGCAGCGTGTCATGGGTATTGGCCACGAATAACTTGTCGATGAAGTCTTCATCTTTGACCCGCGCGGCCGCGCGGCCGCGACCGCCACGCCGTTGGGCCTGGTAGGTATCCAGACCTTGTGACTTGGCATAGCCACCATGGGACAAGGTCACGATGACTTCTTCCTCGGGAATGAGATCTTCCGCCGTCAAATTGTCGTGGGTCTGAACAATTTCGGTACGGCGCTCGTCGTCATAGCGCTCGCGAATATCGGCGAGTTCTTCGCGGATGACTTCTAACAATCGATCCGGGTTTTCCAATATCTCAGTAAGTTCTTTAATTTTATCAAGAATATCCTTGTATTCATTGATAATTTTCTCTTGTTCGAGCCCCGTGAGACGGTGTAACTTCAGGTCCAAAATCGCCTGGGCCTGGGCCGGCGACAAGCGATAACCGCCCTCACCCGCACCATACTCACCTTCGAGATCATCGGGCCGGGTGACGATACCGCCGGACGCCTCCAGCATGACCGTCACGGAGCCGGGCGCCCAAACTTCAGCTAACAATCCGGCACGCGCCTCCGCGGGCGAGGCCGAAGCCTTGATCAGTGCAATAACCGGATCGATATTCGCCAAGGCCACGGCCAGGCCTTCCAACAAATGTGCGCGCTCGCGGGCCTTGCGCAATTCATACAAGGTGCGCCGCGTGATGACTTCGCGACGATGGCGCAAAAACGCCGATAAGATTTCCTTGAGATTCAGCAAGCGTGGTTGGCCGTCGCGCAAGGCCACCATGTTGATGCCAAACACACTTTCCAACGGTGTCTGTTTATACAGATTGTTTAAGACCACATCGGGCATTTCGCCCCGGCGCAGTTCGATGACGATGCGCATACCGTCTTTGTCCGACTCATCGCGTAGCTCAGAAATGCCTTCTAAACGCTTCTCGCGCACCAACTCGGCGATCTTCTCGATCAAGCGCGCCTTGTTCACCTGATACGGAATCTCGGTGACAATGATGGCCTCGCGCCCGCGCTGATCTAGTGGCTCGACCGTGGTTCGGCCGCGCATATAAATCCGGCCGCGACCAGTCATATAGGCTGAATAAATACCCTGGGCACCATTGATCAGACCCGCCGTGGGAAAATCAGGACCCGGCAAATGAGTCATCAGATCGGCGATGGAGATATCCGGGTCTGCCATCAAGGCCAAGGTGGCGTCGATGACCTCGCCGAGATTGTGCGGCGGAATATTGGTCGCCATGCCCACCGCGATGCCGGCCGAACCGTTGACCAATAAGTTTGGTAGCTTGGTGGGCAGCACCGACGGTTCGAATTCCGATTCATCGTAGTTGGGCACAAAATCGACGGTTTCTTTGTCGATGTCGGCCAACAGCTCACCGGCGATGCGAGCCATGCGCACTTCGGTGTAGCGCATGGCCGCCGGGGCATCACCGTCTACGGAACCGAAGTTGCCCTGCCCGTCCACCAATAGGTAACGCATGGAAAAGGGTTGCGCCATGCGTACGATGGTGTCGTAGACCGCGGTATCACCATGGGGGTGATACTTACCGATCACATCGCCCACCACCCGAGCTGATTTCTTATAGGCCTTGTTGTAGTCATTGCCCAATTCGCGCATGGCGAACAACACGCGCCTATGCACCGGTTTTAGGCCATCACGAACATCGGGCAAAGCGCGGCCCACGATGACACTCATGGCGTAATCCAAATAGGATTGACGCATCTCGTCTTCGAGATTAACGGGCAATATTTCCTGTGCCACTTCAGCCATCGGTGGTCATTCTAATGAGTAAATGGAATCGGATTGAGACCCTGCGACCTGCTCGGAGCAGTTCGCACGGAGTACGTAAAAGTGGAATTTTGGACGACTCAAATTAGACGTTAATTAAGCCAATAATGGTAGCACAGGGGCGGGTTTCGCCACAGTGGAATTAGGGCCCTGGCGGGCCTGCCGCCGCTATGCCTGCCCGATGGGATCAGGCATTATCCGCCTGCCCCCCTTCCTGCAAAGTATTGGCTGATGAATTCAACCGAGCTGGTCATTTTTGCCCGCTGGATCGTGCCGGTGGAGCCCGCTGGGCAGATCCTTAAAGACCATGCCCTGGTGCTGCGTGCCGGACGAATCGCCGCGCTGCTGCCCGCCGCCCAAGCACGCCAGCAGTTTCCGGACCTGCCCGCTGTCGAGCGCCCTAATCACCTGCTCATACCCGGCTTAATCAACGCACACACGCATCTGCCCATGACCCTGTTTCGCGGGCTGGCCGACGATCTGCCCCTGCAAACCTGGTTGCAGGAACATATCTGGCCGGCCGAACAACGCTGGGTCAGCGCCGAGTTCGTCCGCGACGGCTGTGAATTGGCCGCGCTAGAGATGATCCGCGGCGGCACGACTTGCGCCAATGAGATGTACTTTTTTCCCGATGTGGCGGCCGAAGTTGCCATCCACCACGGACTGCGCGCCGTGGTGGGTATGATTCTCCTCGATCAACCCACGGCTTGGGCGCAGAGCATCGACGACTATTTCGCGAACGGTCTGGCCGTGCATGACCGGTTTAAGGGCCATGAATTGGTCAGCACCAGTTTCGCGCCGCATGCACCCTACAGCGTGGGCGACGATGCCCTGGCGCACTTGCGGGTGCTGGCCGATGAGCTAGAACGGCCAATTCATATGCATGTGCATGAGACTGCCGGCGAAGTGGAACAGGCCGTCGCTGCCACGCGGGAACGTCCGCTGGCCCGGCTTAACCGCTTGGGCCTGGTCAGCCCCTTGCTCGCGGCGGTCCATATGACCGCGCTGAATGATGCAGAATTCGAAATGCTGGCGGAACGCGGCGCATCGGTGGTGCACTGTCCCGAATCGAATCTCAAACTCGCCAGCGGTTTTTGCCCGGTGGCGAAACTCATGGCGGCCGGGGTGAACGTCGCCTTGGGCACAGACGGCGCTAGCAGCAACAATGACCTGGACATGCTCGGCGAAATGCGCAGCGCGGCCCTGCTCGCCAAGGCCGTGGCCAATGACGCCTCCGCGGTCAGTGCCGCGGACGCTCTGCGCATGGCCACCCTCAACGGCGCGCAGGCACTGGGTCTGGCCGAGGAAATTGGCTCCCTGCTACCCGGCAAACGCGCGGACCTGACTTGCATCGACTTGTCACATCCGGCCACCCAACCGGTGCACAATCCCCTCTCTCAATTGGTATATGCGGCAAACCGGGATCAGGTGAGTGATGTTTGGGTTAATGGAGAAGCGCTGCTGCGCGATGGCGAATTCACCCGCGCGCAACCCGCCGACATTTATGCCCGCGGCAATGCCTGGGCAAAGCGTCTAGCCAGCGATGCGCAATGATGACCTCTGACAGCAGCCACAGCACCAATGTCGATCCGGCGGAGTTGAATAAATTCGACGCCCTGGCCAGCCGCTGGTGGGACCCCGATGGGGAGTTCAAGGCCTTGCATCAAATGAACCCGCTGCGGCTGAGCTATATCGAGGAGCGCGCGGGTCTAGCCAATAAGCGTTGTTTGGATGTAGGTTGCGGTGGCGGTCTGCTCAGCGAGGGTATGGCGCGCGGCGCGCGCGAAGTACTGGGAATCGACTTGGCCGAAGGTCCCTTACAGGTAGCCGAGCTACATGCCGCCGGCGAAGGCCTAGACAACGTCAGCTATCAGCTCAGTTCAGCCGCCGACTTGGCTAAGGATGAGCCCGGCGGCTTCGATCTGGTCACCTGCCTAGAAGTCTTAGAGCATGTCCCCGCACCCGATGAGCTACTCGCCAACCTAGCAACATTGGTTAAGCCCGGCGGGGATGTCCTGGTATCGACGTTAAATCGCACGCCCAAGGCTTTCGCCTTGGCAATCGTCGGTGCCGAGTATGTGCTGGGCATGCTGCCCCGGGGCACGCACGAGTACGGGCGCTTTATCCGGCCGTCGGAATTGGCCGCCTGGGCTAGCGCCGCCCATTTAGAACTCCTCGATTTGCGAGGCATGGAGTTAAATCCCCTGAGCAACCGGTGGCGCTTGGGCCCGGATGTAGCCGTGAACTATCTGGCGCACTTCCGGCGCCCGGTACACTGAGTGCCTATCGTGACAGGCGCTGTATTTTTCGATCTCGACGGCACACTGCTGGACACCGCGCCGGATATGGTGGCGGCCTTGGACCGGCTGCGCGCGGAAGAATCTTTGTACCCCATGGACTACGAGTTGGCCCGCGGTCATGTCTCCCATGGCGCATTGGGGTTATTGAAGATTGGCTTCGCGCACTTAGATACCGACGATCAGGAAGCGCTGCGGGATCGATTCTTGGCCCACTACGCCAAGCATCTCTGCGAAGACACCCGCTTGTTTCCTGGCATGGCGCGCGTGCTCCATGCCCTGGATGCCGCCGGCACCGCCTGGGGCGTGGTGACTAACAAGCCCGCGTATCTCGCCGAACCCTTGCTGGCGGGACTCGAACTGGCACCCCGCTGCGCCTGTATCGTCAGCGGCGACACCCTCGCCCGCCGCAAGCCTGACCCCGACCCTTTATTGCATGCCGCGGAAATTACTGGCGTTGAACCCGGGCAATCGGTATACATCGGCGATGACCAACGCGATATTCAGGCCGGGCACGCGGCCGGTATGACCACGGTGGCCGCCAGCTATGGCTACATCACCCGGGAAGATCAAGTCGCCGCTTGGGGCGCGGATTTCATCGTGGCCGGCAGCGACGAGTTGCTAGAAACACTCGGCAACGGCGGTTGGCTGAATAACGAAGCACAGGAATGAACGTCGACATCATTCTCGCCGAAATCCTCGCCCTTGACCTGCGTATCTTGCTGGCCGTTGCGGCTGGCTTGGGTTTGCTACTGGGACTGTTGTTGTATTTTCTGTTTAGCCGGCCCGGGCGCCTGCGCCGCGACACAGAACTGCAACAACTCCGCGCCGAGATCCAAACCGAGACCGCCCGATCCGAAGAACGGGCCCTGGCGCTGACCCAAGCCGAACAGCGCTTATCCACGGCCTTCGGGCAACTCGCCAATGATTCCTTCGCCCAGCACAGCGAAAGCTTCTTGCGCCTGGCGCGGGAAAGTTTGGGCAAGCACCACGAGCGCGCCAAAGCCGAACTGGGTGAACGCGAACAAGCCGTTGAGGCCCTGGTCAAACCCATCCGCGAGGCGCTAGATAAAACCCACGAGCAAATCGGCGCCATTGAAAAAGCCCGCCATGAATCCTTCGGCAACATTCGCGCGCAGTTAGAAAACATGGGCGCCGCCCAAGAAACTCTGCGCACTGAAACACATCGGCTGGTCAAAGCTTTGCGACGTCCGGAAGTGCGTGGTCAATGGGGCGAGTTCACCCTGCGCCGGCTGGTGGAACTGGCCGGCATGGTGGAACACTGCGACTTTGATGAGCAGATCAGCGTCGGTACGGATGACGGCAAGCTGCGACCCGATCTCTTAGTACACCTGCCCGAACGCGGCACCATTGTTGTGGATGTCAAGACGCCGCTGGACGCCTACCTGGAAGCCATCGAAGCCGAAGATGACACCGCGCGCAAAACAGCCCTGGTCAAACATGCCCGTAATGTCGCCAATCGTGTACGCGAACTGTCCAGCAAGAGCTACTGGGCCCAGTTTGAACGCAGCCCCGAATTCGTAATCCTGTTCATTCCCGGTGATCAATTCTTATCGGCCGCGCTGAATGAGGCACCCAATTTACTGGAAGACGCCATGCGCGATCGCGTCATTCTGGCAACCCCCAGCAGCTTGGTCGCGCTGCTAAAAGCCGTGGCCTTCGGTTGGCGCCAGCTCACCCTGGCCGAAAACGCCGAAGAAATCCGCAGCTTGGCCCAAGATCTCTACGGCCGCCTCGCGAGCTTTAGCGGCCACCTGGTCAAATTGGGCAAACAATTGGAAGGCGGTGTGAATGCCTACAACCAAGCCGTCGGTTCTTTAGAGCGCATGGTGCTACCCGGCGTACGCAAGTTCACCGAACTGGGCGTGCAAGCGAAAACAGAGATCCCCGCTTTGGGCGAGGTAGAAGAAATGCTGCGCTCACCGAAGGACTTATCCGCAGACGACAATGTGGACCCACCCGCCGTACCCGCACCCCAGACGGATGACACCACCAGCGACACCGACGAAATAGCAAAACGTCACTGAACCAGGCATGAGCACTAACGCCAGAAATTTTCCCGACCCGCGCTACCGAGCCGCCGCGGACTGCCTAGCTGACCGTGTAATCTTGGTCACCGGTGCCGGCAGCGGCATAGGCCGCGCCGCTGCCCTGGCCTGCGCCGCCCATGGCGCCCAAGTGGTGCTACTCGGGCGAACCGTGAGCAAACTCGAAAAAGTCTATGACGAGATTCTCGCCGCGAAAGGTATGCGACCCAGCATCGCGCACATGAACCTAGCCAATGCCCAAGGTCCAGATTTTTTTCAGCTGCGCGATAGCATCGCCGAAGAATTTGGCCGCCTAGATGGCTTGTTGCACAACGCCGGCGTTCTCGGTCCTCGCACACCTATTGAGCAATACCCCATCGCGAAGTGGACCGAGGTCATGCACGTCAATTTGACCGTGCCCTTCGTGATGACCCAAGTTCTATTGCCTCTACTTAATAAGTCCGACGATGCCTCGGTGATTTTCACCAGTAGCGGCGTGGGCCGTCGCGGCAAGGCGTTTTGGGGTGCTTATGCGGTCTCAAAGTTTGGAGTTGAAGGTTTATCCCAAGTGCTGGCGGATGAAACTTCGGGTGCGGAGCGCATCCGGGTGAATTGCATCAATCCCGGTCGAACCCGCACAGCCATGCGTGCCGATGCTTATCCGGCGGAGGATCCGAGCACAGTGCCGACGCCAGAAGAATTGATGGGGCCGTACCTCTATTTACTGGGACCGGAAAGTCGCGGCGTTACCGGGCAAAGCTTGGACGCGCAGTAAGCCTTATTGAGTTCAGTTCCGCAGGAGAACAATCGATCGGGATTCAATTAGTTGGTGAATTGACGACGTGTCATTTTGTTCAAGAAATCGACTACGGGCGCCTTCCTGATGCTTCAGCATCGTCGCAATTTGATGCGGCGAATGCCGTTTTCCTCGCGTCATTTTTTGTTCTCCTTAACTTCCGGGCGGCATTTGGTGCCGGTCATTAGTTTATAAGTTTTTTCTAAGGCACCGTGGTATCGCAGTGGCATTTGGTGCCGGTCATTAGTTTATTAGTTTTTCTTTCTTAGCCCGAACACTTCATCGCGCGACTCGTCGCGCTGGCGCGCCAACCCCGCGCGCATCTGGCTCAATGCCAAGGTTTCTTGGAAAAAACTAATAAACTAATGACCGGCACCAAATTCTGGCGCATTATGTTCGGTGGGTGCTTGTAAGCTCCTTGGGGTTGGGAGTTCAATTTCTATCAAGCTAAACCAGCTTCGAACCCGCACATTGAGCGCTAAAATGGTATGGTCAATTGTGTAGCGAGAATTCGAGGACACCACCATGTCATCCGTCAAGGAAGCTGCCCGCAGCATCGTCGACAACCTGCCCGAGCAGGCTACCTGGGACGATCTGATGTACGAGCTGTACGTCAAGCAGAAAATCGAAGCCGGTCTTGAGGCCGCCGCCGCGGGCCGCACCGTGCCACACGAAGAGGTCAAAGCCAGGCTGCTTGCACGCAAGTCTCAATGAGGGTTGTCTGGACCGAACCGGCCGAGACGGACTTCGACGAGCTGTTCGACTACCTCGCCCGCGACGCGCCCATCTATGCTGAGCAGTACATCGACCGTATCCTCGATGCGGTCGTAAAGCTCGCTGAGCTTCCCCGCGTCGGCCGGAAAGTCCCCGAGGCCGACTCACAAAACATCCGCGAACTCATCGTACAGAGTCAGCGCGTGATCTATGCGATCGACGACGACCGGGATACGATCAATATCTTAGCGCTTGTGCATGTACGCCAGGACCTCGCTGGCAACGATGACCCACCCTGGCGCTGATTGGTCCGTTATTGGTGCCCATTTGGTGCCGGTCATTAGTTTATTAGTTTTTCTTTCTTAGCCCGAACACTTCATCGCGCGACTCGTCGCGCTGGCGCGCCAACCCCGCGCGCATCTGGCTTGATACCACGGGTATCTTGGAAAAAACTAATAAACTAATGACCGGCACCAAATTCCTATGGACAGCCATCTTAGGCACAGCGATTTTCTTGCCCAATCACCTTGATACGGGCAAAGTCATTTTGAATGTCCCGATCGCTGACCCAAAGTCGAGTCTTTCAGGTCCCGCACTACCAAGCATTAGCGGCTAAAAATCTAGTCTGATTCCAGAAACTCATTAAGATCGGCCAGCTCGTGCGCCTGTAACCGCTGC
The DNA here is from genome assembly GCA_965221985.1 of Gammaproteobacteria bacterium. Classification (GTDB taxonomy): domain Bacteria; phylum Pseudomonadota; class Gammaproteobacteria; order Steroidobacterales; genus J054. Next base: position 2,352,567 of record OZ244928.1, on the reverse strand, counting down.
GGTATTTGGCCGGATATTGGGTGATTGATAATCTTGCCGCGCAGTTCGGTTGCCGATAGCGACTTAATCTCCGTTAACTTCGGGCCGCGACCTTCAGCGCCATGACAGAAGCCGCAGTTATAGTTGAAAACTTGCTCGCCACGTTTGGCCGCCTGCGGCCCGCTGAGCGGGCTATCGTTGTCTGGGGCGCATGCGGATATTAAGGCCATCCCGCAAAACAAGATCCCAATGTTCACGCAGCCAATCCACAGAGCGGTGCGATTGATTTGACGCATATGATGAACCTCCGACACGCCACAATTAGCATATTAGCTTGCTCGCCGCAATTGAGAAATGAGCATTTGGTGCCGGTCATTAGTTTATTAGTTTTTTCTAAGGCACCGTGGTATCGAGCCAGATGCGCGCGGGGTTTGGGCGCCAGCACGACGAGTCGCGCGATGAAGTGTTCGGGCTAAGAACGAAAAACTTATAAACTAATGACCGGCACCAAATTCCAACCGCTCTCGCCGCTAGTTCAAGTTATGCTGGATGTCCTGATTACTCTCCTGATTACTACTACCTCTAATATTTTGAGCAATGTTCATCCGAATTCTAACGGCACGCTCAGCCATAAGCCTAGCTTCGCGATAGCGCGACAGACCAAGTAAAGCTTTAGAATACTCCTCCAAAAAATCAATCGCTATCGGAACAGAAGAATTCAGATTGAATACAGCATCATTCACACTACGCAGTCGCTCTAAAGTCTTTAGTGCAACCGCGTACTCTCCTTGAATATTATGAATTCCTGCAATCTTGAGCATCGGCAGAATACTTTCGCTTGTTTCTGCGCCCTGCATTTCAAGCTGAAATTTTGCAGCCTCATTGTAAGCAGAAAGCGCACGCTTGAAATCCCAATGCTTCAAATAGATTTCACCTAGCTTTAGAAATGCCGCACGTCGAATTGTTATCGTAATTTTTCCCGAGCTATCATCGAGCGCAACCATCTTTCGGAGTAATTTTTCGGCTTCGCCATCTAATCCCTGAAGCAGATAGTCGTTCGATAAACGGAACACTAAACCCGCAATTTTGTAATCAAATATTCCGGCAGTGATGCTTAGCTTAACAACTTCATCAGCACATTTGCGCCAGCCACATCGTGACTCACGTCTCGCACACACTTTAATCAGAGCCTCATATGACTCAACCCGGCAGTTTCTTGGATTTCTATCACCTGCTAATAGCTCAGCATAAATTGACTGAGAAGATACAAAATCGCCCGCGCGATATAAATCTGTAGCCGCATCAAAAGTCGCCGAGCACTCCTCGGCAAAGCAGATCTGCCCAAGCGCCAGCAACACTAGAAAAGCAGTCAGCGAGTGATTCGTGTACATAGTTATTATTTCACCTAGGGCTAGTTGAAAATAGAGAGAGGTAGAACAATTTAGTGTACCCAAATAAATGCTTCCAATGGACACCTCAAGTTGCGGTAATGAATTTCATACTCACATTTAGGCCGCCTATTTTCTCACCAAAGTAGGAGGCAGCTTCTGCTGTCCGCGCAACAGCGGCAATACGCGACGGGGCCCTTGATTACTCACCCTAATTGAAATATCTCGGGCTCCCCCATCAGGCGGCCCTGGAATAGGCACAAATAGCGGATTAGCGGGAGTTACCTCAACTGGCGCATTCTCTGATCCTCGCTGAATAACTTCCATAATGCCGCTTTGTTGGATAGTGACGCTTACGTTTGAGATATCTCCACCAAATGGCGCTGGTACTACAGCGATCGAAAGCTCAGCATCACCGATAACATCGACAACAAGCTGGGTTTGTTCAGCCCCACTCGCAATGGTTCCGCCAAAAACGTTTGGCGGAATGTTGTTTGTTGGCGGCAAGGGTGCTGGGGGAATCGGCTGAATACTTAGACCGCCCCCTTGGGACTCACCGCCACCGCTCCGATCACGGTTATAAATTATATCCTCAGCTTCTTGCGGCGTCGCACCCTGCTCGGTCAATTCATAGTACCAAGTTTCATAGGTCTCTAGGATTCTAATTTCGGTATCGGTTACAAATGGCGGGTCTATTCCACAACCTTCTTGATTTATCGTACTGGGCGCTCCTCCGTACGAAAATATTGTTGTGACTACAGACCAATTCAAAGTAATTACGAGTGGCGATGTGTCGTACTCGGCACCGGGAGAATTTTCGGTTCTTGCTGAGTTGTTAGCGATAACACCAAATATGTGCGATTCTGACTCTCGTGAATAGGGCCAGCAAACGAAAAACCCACTCGGATCCGTATAGCTCAACGGATTATTCCCCACATAGCTATACCCATTGTGCGTCTGCGGTGTCGCACCACCAACAATCGGATCCACCGACAACATCCGCCCAATAATCGGATCCTGCACCCGCCCATTCATATGAATGGCCCTGACATTGTCCAAGTGCTCATGCTCGGTATAACCCCGATCCAATTGCTCATCGGTGGTCAGCTGTGAGTAATCCGCATCATCCGCCCAACCGGCCACATCGCGCCTGAGCCCAAAGGCATCGTAGCTGTGCTGCTCACCACTGCCGGAGCCTTGATCATGCACCGTCTGATCCACACTGCCCAAGTGATCCTTGAGCACAAAATAACTGTCCGAACCGGTGGTCACCGAACAGGTATTCTGGATACGATATTCCTGAATCCAGTAAATCAGTTCGCCATAGGCATACACGTTCAGGCGCCAACGAATCTTATTGTCCACCTTTTCGCGCTCGAAGTGATTGCCCGCATAGTCGATATTCAGCGTCTTGGTGCCGGCCACCCGCTTTTGCTTGATGCGGCTGCGATTGGGCCCGTAGACAAAGCTGGCGCTGTCGCTGCCGCGGGTAATCTGTTGCGGCTTGTTAAAGGCATACCAGCTGACCGGATCACCGCCACTACAGGCCGAGGTCGTCGCCCCGCGGCAATCCATATTGCCGTTCGCGTCATAGTGGAAACTGCTGTAATGATTGTAATCCGTGGCCGCTTGACTGATGCCCGTGACCGCATGCGGGCCGGCGCCGTTTTGGCCGTATTGATACACCCCGGCACCGGCGGTCACCCCCGTCTTGGTCAAGATATTGCCATTGCCGGTGTAGGTCATCACCAAGCTGGGGTTGGTCTGGGTACTCAGATCCACCTGGGTCAGGCGATTCAGATCGTCATATTAGTTTTTTCTAAGGCACCGTGGTATCGAGCCAGATGCGCGCGGGGTTTGGGCGCCAGCGCGACGAGTCGCGCGATGAAGTGTTCGGGCTAAGAAAGAAAAACTTATAAACTAATGACCGGCACCAAATTCCCTTCTAATTGTTATCGTTCGAACCAAAAAACACGAGCACCGTTGCCGCCGCTAGGGATACAGAAAACAGAATAATGAACATCGCGCTCCAGTTAGGCACTTTCAAGCCCAAACTCTGGGAGAGAATTTCAGGCCGATCCGCAACTAAAAGAACCAAGACATTCATGATTGATACACCAAAAAAAACTAGTCTTCGCCTAACTGAAGACAGGAAATCGAATTGAGCGACAAAAAATATAATACTAAATAACACGAAAACGCCTATGCTAGCTAATATAACATACCAGTTTTCTGAGAAATTATTTCGCGCATAGAGAAATATCATCGCAGGCAACATCATCGCCCAAGCAATTCCCGAGGCGTGATAAAGGCGAGGGAAAAAGTCGTATCGCCGCATTACTCAGACTATTTTGAATTACGCCATATGGCATTGTTTAACTCACTCAGGCCCAGCGAGATTGCGTCAACTACGCCTGAATTGGCCCCGCGGCCCACGATGCCACCGTGAATAGCAAAAAGGGCACTTGTAGCATTCTTCGGAGTCAATCCATTCGTTCGGAAATCGTTAACGAGTGATACATTTGAGTACGCACCGTAGGCGGTCAACATAGCTCTGCCACCAAAGGTGACTATACCGCCAGCGGCCATAGTCGATCCAGCTACCCACATTTCCGCCGCATCGGCGAATGAATCGCTAAAAACGCCCATTTGTCTTATATTAATTGTCGCGGGTGTGTAACCAAAATTATTTGCGACGATCCGCCCACCATTCTGAAATGCTCGACCAACCGGATGAAACGGGTTCGTTAATATGCCCCCTGCAAAATCTAACGCTGAAGTCTCATAAATCGGGACCAGCGCCCCACCAGCACTTTCTGCATAGCCAACAATCTCACCCGTCGCGTCATTATTTCTGGCCCCATCCCGGGCCGAATTTCTCCATCTCTGCGCTTCTGCGTCTGCGGCCGCGAGTTCACGCGACTTATTCTGTGAATATGTCTGGTCGCGATGATACTTACCGACAGCCATTGACGAACTAATGATGCCCCTGGCCGCCCCGGCAATAGCGTCGATATAACTCCAATCAAACTTTGAAAGATCCACATCCGTGCATACTGGGGTACAACCCTCTTTTAAACTTTGTCGCCAAGCGACCCCATACTCTTCAGCCGCCTGCACCGCTCTATCCAAATCGGCAAATGAGATTAAGTCGAAGGCCATGTCAACAAAACCTTGTCTATGAGGATTGGTGGTAAACAACCCAGTGGGATCGGTCGCGCTAACCGGATTATTCCCCACATAGCTATACCCATTATGCGTCTGCGGTGTCGCACCACCAACAATCGGATCCACCGACAACATCCGCCCAATAATCGGATCCTGCACCCGCCCATTCATATGAATGGCTCTCACGTTGTCCAAGTGCTCATGCTCGGTATAACCCCGATCCAATTGCTCATCGGTGGTCAGCTGCGAGTAATCCGCATCGTCCGCCCAACCGGCCACATCGCGCCGGAGCCCAAACGCATCGTAGCTGTGCTGCTCACCACTGCCGGAGCCTTGATCATGCACCGTCTGATCCACACTGCCCAAGTGATCCTTGAGCACAAAATAACTGTCCGAACCGGTGGTCACCGAACAAGTATTCTGGATACGATATTCCTGAATCCAGTAAATCAGTTCACCATAGGCATACACGTTCAGGCGCCAACGAATCTTGTTGTCCACCTTTTCGCGCTCGAAGTGATTGCCCGCATAGTCGATATTCAGCGTCTTGGTGCCGGCCACCCGCTTTTGCTTGATGCGACTGCGATCGGGCCCGTACACAAAGCTGGCGCTGTCGCTGCCGCGGGTAATCTGTTGCGGCTTATTAAAGGCATACCAGCTGACCGGATCACCCCCACTACAGGCCGAGGTCGTCGCCCCCCGGCAATCCATATTGCCGTTCGCGTCATAGTGGAAACTGCTGTAATGATTGTAATCCGTGGCCGCTTGACTGATGCCCGTGACCGCATGCGGGCCGGCGCCGTTTTGGCCGTATTGATACACCCCGGCACCGGCGGTCACCCCCGTCTTGGTCAAGATATTGCCATTGCCGGTGTAGGTCATCACCAAGGTAGGATTAGTCTCGGTGCTCAAGTCCACCTGAATAAGACGATTGAGGTCATCATAGCCAAAGCTCTCCGTCAGGCCACTTTGGTTGTGGTCTTGACGCGTTTCAAGATTGCCCACCTTGTCCCAGGTGTAGCTGTAGTCCTGTACATCGTTGCTGCCGGTGCCACTGGTTTGGATGCCTTCCAGCTGCAGGCTGGCGGGATGATAGTTATAGGCGGTGGTGTGGCTGCTGGCACCAAACGGACCCCAGCCGATGTCATTCGGGCGACCCAGGGGATCGGCATCCACCACATCGTAAATATCATGGGTGTTGACTGAATCATGCCACTGCACACGATCTAGATAGCCGTAGGTGTAGTCGTAAATGATCTTGTGGCGCACACCCCAAACCGAAGCGGGATAGGTCAACTCTGTCAGTTCACCGGTGCTATTGTCGTAGTCATAGTCAGTTACGTGGGTCACGTTCTCAATGCGGGTATCAATGCGGCTGGGCCGGCCATAGGGTTCTTCGTAGACATAGTACTCATTAAAGCCGGTGGCGCTCAGTTCCGTGGGGCCGCTAATGTTCTTCACCAGACCAAAGCCATTGGCCGTGGATGTGGTTTCATAGGTCCAGGTGGTGGTGTTGCCTTGCAGTAACCCCAGAGTGGGTTCAACGCGCTGGGTAATACGGCCTAATTGGTCATAGCTGGCCGTGATGACATTCGCCGGCGACTGATCATCAGTTTGGCTGACCAACTCACCGAACACATTATAGTCATAGGTCCAGGTGCCCGAGTTCACATCCACATAGGTCTCGGGATTGCCTAAACCATCGTAGGTCCAGGTCTTGATCGCCGCGCTACCACCCGGATCGGTAACCGTGGCCAATTCCCCGAAGGGCCGATACGTGTACTGGGTCACCCCGACCAGCGGTGGAGCCACCTCGCGCAACTGGCCTAGCGGATCGGTACGTTGGGTGGTGGTGTGCGTCTCGGCATCCTGCACCGCCACAGTCAAAGGGGTGTAGGTGTAGTGGGTAACGGCGTTGCCGCCATCCGGGGCGGGTGCGGTGACTTGCGTCACCCGGCCCAAGACATCGTTATAGACATAGCTGGTGCTGCCGGTCGGGCTGCCAATATACGGCGTTTGTTCGCTGACCAATTGGCCGCGGGCATTATAGGTAAGTTGCTGACGGCTATAGTCACCATCGACCAACAAATTTTCCCGGCCCACCACCCGGCCATAACTGTCGAAGAAACTGCGTGACAACGCGCCGCCCGACAAAACCGTATCAACCTTGTAGGCGGCATGGTTGGGAAAACAGGTACCACAATCGATATACGTGACGCTCGAATTGGCTGACCCCGGCACCGTCTCAGTCTCCAAGCGACCAAAACCATCATAAAACCAGACCGTCTGCTGACTGCGCGGATCCGTGCGGCTGGCTTGCAGCCCCAGCTGATAGTGCCAGGTCTGGGTAACCACCACATTGTCTTGGTTATCAATCTCATTGGTCTGGCTGGTCACCCGATAGCCACGGGTGTCGTAGCCAAACACCGTGCGCCGATCCGCCAGGCTGCCATTTTCAGCGTCGTTGGTGACCGAGTTCAGCAACCCACCGCTCACATAACCATAGCTTGTTTTTAGACGCTCACTGGTGGGATCAGTGGCGCCACCAGCCACTTCGGTCAATAGCTGACAATTGCTGTTATAGCTGCGGTTTTGCACCCGTGATTCATTTTCCGGCGAGTCGTTGGTGCGCTTCACCGTCACTGCCGTGGGATACCCGCGGCAGTTCTTGCTCGCGGCAATACTGTTGTCGTAACTGACCGTGGTCTCCACCGTCCAGGTCTTACCTGACCAAGCTGCAGCACTCGAAGTCACCGTCTGTACTGTCTTGCTCGGCTGACCGTGGGTGTAATTAAACGCATAGCCCGATGTTAAAAGCATTTGGTGCCGGTCATTAGTTTATTAGTTTGTTCTAGGACACCGCGGTATCAAGCCAGATGCGCGCGGGGTTGGCGCGCCAGCGCGATGAAGCGTTCGGGCTAAGAAAGAAAAACTTATAAACTAATGACCGGCACCAAATTCCCCGGTAAGGTCATGTGCTAAGGCTAGCGTGCTAAGCGCCACGATACCGCTGGGTTTTCTGGCCGCTAGTTCAAGTTATTCTGGATGTCCTGATTACTTTCTTGATCTCATCACCCAACATAGCCGCTGCGCATTTCTTGCCGAATCACCTTGATATGGGTGGCGTTATCTTGGATGTCCCGATAGTTTGCTGCCGTCGTTGCCGTAAATTGCTCAAGACACTCGTAACCGCTCGATTAACGACGCCCTTGTATTTTGGCGGCGGGTATTAAGCCACCTGTCGTTGTTGGTCGGATTCGGCGATCGGCAACAACGCCTCGATGTCGTCGACGGTGCCGGCATTCGGTAATTCAGTGAACACGGTTTTCAGATACGCGTACGGCTCGAGACCGTTGGCTTTGGCGGTCTCAATCAGGCTGTACAAGTTCGCACTGGCATTGGCGCCGGCGACACTGTCGCAAAACAGAAAGTTTTTGCGACCAATGACAAACAGGCGGATCGCGTTCTCTGTGAGATTGTTGTCGATGCGCAAGCGGCCGTCGGTCATATAGACATTCAGCTGGGGCCATTGTTTGTGCAGATAACCCATGGCTTTTCCCAACGCGGATTGGTTTGGCACCAAGGGCTGGTTCTGCTCCAACCAGTCGTGTAACGCATTGAGCACTGGCACCGCCTGTCGCTGTCGAAGCGCGAACCGTTCTTCTGTGCTCAGGTTCTTCGCCTTGCGTTCGATCCGGTACAACAACTGGATTCGCTGCAACGCTTGTGTGGCCAGTGACGTCTTGACCTGCGACTTTTTGGCCTTGCCCTGAACCTTTAACGCCTCATCAAACTTGCGACGTGCGTGCGCCCAGCAACCCAGTTGGGTAATGCCGTTTTCGGCACACACTTTATCGTAGCCACTGTAACCGTCGGTTTGCAGATACCCGCCAAAGTCGCCCAGCAAGCGTTTAGGCACCTCCGCCGAGCGCGACGGATCGTAATCGTAGAGCAGAATCGGTCGATCCGGCGGTCCACCGCGTTGCACCCACAAATACGATTGGCTCTGCGGGGATTTACCCGCTTCCTTGAGCACCTGCAGACGGGTCTCGTCCATCGCGAGAACCGGAATACTCAACATTCGCTCACGCAGCAGATTAATCAGCGGCTGCACCATCGCACCCGCTTTTATCATCCAACTCGCCAGTGTGGCACGTGGCAGCTCAACGCCGATGCGCGCAAGCTGCTTGTCCTGACGATACAATGGCAATCCGTCCACGTACTTGCCAATTGCCACATAGGCCAGTGCCCCAGGAGAGGCGTTGCTCTTCGGAATCGGCTGTGCGGGTAATGGCGCCGTCTTGATCTGGCCGTCACAGTCCGGGCAGCGGTAAGTACGCCGCACATGCTTGAGAACCCGTACCTGTGCCGGGATCAAATCCAGCTGTTCGCTGATTTTCTCGCCCATCACTTCAAGTGTTGCCTGGCAGGCATCACAGCGGCAGGCGTCCTCACTCAGTTCGTGGACCACCGCGACCCGCGGCAGGTTCGCCGGCAAGCGCCGACGGCCGCCTTTAGCACGACGGTAGGCGCTAACGACTTGCGTCTCGCCCGTCTCATCCTCACTGGCAACGTCCTGTTCCACCGCAACACTTGCTTCGGCTTCGTTAAACGCCAGTTGCATCTGGTCGAGCGAGAACCGCTCGCTACGGCTACCAAAGTGTTGCTGTCGAGCCAGCTTGATCTGTTCGAGAAGTTGGTGAATAAACTGCGATTGTTGTTCCAGTTTGGCACTCTGCTCACGCACTACGGATCGCAGTCCTTCGAGGTCAGTGGGCAAGTTATCCGGCGCCTCGTGCATGGCCGGTATTTTATCACGTAGCGCTTTTTTACGACATGCTAAAACATCACAACACCGTGTGATGTGGCAACAAAGCATGGCCTTGCAGCAACGTTAAGTCGTAACCGTCCAACAGCCAGTTTACTTGTTGCACATTAAGCTCGACAATGTCCAGGCTCAGCATCAGCGGCCACTTGAAGCGTGACTTCTCCAACCGCTTCATCCACAACACAAAGCCATTGCCTTCCCATACCACCATCTTCACCAGCGTGCGGGCACGGTTACAAAATACAAACAGTGAGGCATTGAACGGGTCGAGTTCCATCTCGCCCTCGACAATCGCCACCAGACCGTTGATGGCCTTGCGCATATCCACCGGATGGCGATACAGATAGATCGCCCCCGCATCCGCATCGGGTCGGATCACGACAGCTGATTGGCCGCGGACAGAATGTCACCCAGCGACTTCGCGTCCACTTCACCACCGAACTGCAGCCGTACGCCATTGGGTAACAGCAAACTCAAACTCGTAAGTGTTGCTGACATCGGCGCCATGATCGGAACAAATGCCGACTGCTTCTTATGGCCAGGCAAAAATCCGCGACGCGCCAGCAGCGTCTTCCATTGATAAAGATCTTTCACCTTTAGGCCTTCGGCCCTGGCATACTCGACCAACGTGCCGTTGAATCCGTCGGCTGCCAGAATGTGATCCAGCCAGTATTGCTGCCGTTCAGTGATCGGTTCGTGGGATCTGGTCATTTAATTTCCTCGGCGTAAAACAGCACCGAAGCGTGACCGAGAAAAACTTAGTTGGGAAGAACGCCCTTTACGGAGCGCTTACAGACACTCAACATCAAGCCCAGCATGAGTCGCCGTGGGAACTGCCACGACAATGCCGTTGCTGAGAGTTTCTTTGCCAACCTGAAGAAAGAGGAGATACGAAGAAAAATATATGCAACCAGGGAAGATGCATGCCAAGCCATCTTCCGTTACATCGAGATGTTCTATAATTCGAAACGGCGGCACACGTACAACAGTCGTGTCGCGCCTGCGGTTTACGAGCAGCAGTATTTTATGCAGACGAAAAGTGTCTAGAAAAACCAGGCCGTATCAAATGCCATTTTTGCATCAAGTATGATCCGGCTCTACCGTCATCGGTCAATCATGTCTTGCAACGCCCCGCGCGTTATTAATAGCTTTAATTGCCGTCATCGGATTATTAGAACCGGGGCGCTCAAAATGGCACCTAATGCTAGCTACTCGTAGTACGGCCTATTTATGTCCCGGTTGTCCGCACTAGTGGCTCGATTGATTCGCAAACAGAACATCACGCATCAGCTTTTCAGCCGTGTCTTGCTCGTCAGCAGAAACGCGTACGATATAGACATCTTCATCCTTATCAATTTTCTCTGCGCTAATCCCCGCGTCATCTAGAATGCGCATAAATTCCTCTGCGACGCCCAATTCATAAAAATTGAATTGCTGCGTACGGAATTCGATTTGCTGATCATAGACTAGTGCAACAATCTCGCGATCATCAATTGAATACCAAATCGTATCTCCGTTGAGCTCAAAGTCTACATCGTTCCGCTGCAATTCTTCTAACACCGCCACCCTCAGATTATCATCATAGATCATGATGCTGGCATCTCGCGATTGATCACATGCGCCTAAGAAAATCACTCCAAGCAGAAATACCAGTAGCTGAAATCGCCTAATGCTTTGCCAAGTCTCCATAATCGATTTCTCTGACAGAAAGTCGCTCGGCTATTACTCGAATGGAATGCCATTTATCACGGGCACTGGGCGCGAATATACTCCGCTTCCGTCATATCTATATCCCGGCACAAACGTTCCATTCCAGTCTACTATATCAATCCGCTGAGAAGGAGCCCTTCCTAGCGATTCATGCGTCGTAGCTCTATACCACTGGATATAATGCTCATATGTATCTACTTTGTTAAAAAGTCTTCGTCCTGACTCTACCGAAAAGCCCGAAGTAACTGAAGTAATAACGTCAATGAGCCGCCCTCGAATTTCTCCGACAATGCCTTCTCTCGATTCGATCTCCATACCTATGGGCTTCATATCTGTCGCGATAAAATCAAACTTGTCATGATAGTAATATTGTGATTCACCAGATGACTGGTGGTCACCTGCAGCAGCTAGAATAAATTCAACTTTCCCCAGCAGTGTCGCGTCCTCTTGATTTATATAAGCAAAATCACAAGACGGATTGCTACGACAGGCACGAGTATCTCTTTCCAAATCTTCAAGCCTTTCGAGTTCGCCCGGGGTCAGCAAAGAATTGTCATCTCCTTCCTGCTCTTCGCTTTTCTTATCGGCCAAATATGCTTGATAAGCCGCTTCTAAATCAGGAGAAATAACATTAGGTATGTATCCGGCGTTAAAAGCCGGCCCGCTGTTCGTGAACACAGTTCCGGGACTAGACGACCCACCAGATGGCGCAGGCGCGGTTACCGTAACGTTCGGAAGATATCCTGTCGGGTCCACAAAGCGCATAGGATTATTTCCGACATAACTATAGCCATTGATGGTCTGATTGCCTGGACTCCCCACCACCGGATCCACCGACAACATCCGCCCAATAATCGGATCCTGCACCCGCCCATTCATGTGAATGGCCCGGACATTGTCTAAGTGCTCATGCTCGGTATAACCCCGATCCAATTGCTCATCGGTGGTCAGCTGCGAGTAATCCGCATCATCCGCCCAACCGGCCACATCGCGCCGGAGCCCAAACGCATCGTAGCTGTGCTGCTCACCACTGCCGGAGCCTTGATCATGCACCGTCTGATCCACACTGCCCAAGTGATCCTTGAGCACAAAATAACTGTCCGAACCGGTGGTCACCGAACAGGTATTCTGGATGCGATATTCCTGAATCCAGTAAATCAGTTCGCCATAGGCATACACGTTCAGGCGCCAACGAATCTTGTTGTCCACCTTTTCGCGCTCGAAGTGATTGCCCGCATAGTCGATATTCAGCGTCTTGGTGCCGGCCACGCGTTTTTGCTTGATGCGGCCGCGATTGGGCCCGTACACAAAGCTGGCGCTGTCGCTGCCGCGGGTAATCTGTTGCGGCTTGTTAAAGGCATACCAGCTGACCGGATCACCGCCACTACAGGCCGAGGTCGTCGCCCCGCGGCAATCCATATTGCCGTTCGCGTCATAGTGGAAACTGCTGTAATGATTGTAATCCGTGGCCGCTTGACTGATGCCCGTGACCGCATGCGGGCCGGCGCCGTTTTGGCCGTATTGATACACCCCCGCACCGGCGGTAATCCCCGTCTTGGTGAGGATATTGCCATTGCCGGTGTAGGTCATCACCAAGGTAGGATTAGTCTCGGTGCTCAAGTCCACCTGAATAAGACGATTGAGGTCATCATAGCCAAAGCTCTCCGTCAGGCCACTTTGGTTGTGGTCTTGACGCGTTTCAAGATTGCCCACCTTGTCCCAGGTATAGCTGTAGTCCTGCACATCGTTGCTGCCGGTGCCACTGGTTTGAATGCCTTCCAGCTGCAGGCTGGCGGCATGGTAGTTATAGGCGGTGGTGTGACTGCTGGCACCAAACGGACCCCAGCCAATGTCAGTTGGGCGACCCAGGGGATCGGCATCCACCACATCGTAAATATCATGGGTGTTGACTGAATCGTTCCACTGCACACGATCCAGATAGCCGTAGGTATAGTCGTAAATAATCTTGTGGCGAATATTCCAATCGGAGGCCGGATAGGTCAATTCGGTCAGTTCACCGGTGTTATTGTCATAGCCGTAGTCGGTGTTATGGGTCACGTTCTCAATGCGCATGCCAATGCGACTGGGCCGGCCATAGGGCTCGGCATAGGTGTAGGTTTCTTGATAGCCGCTGGCACTCAGGTCGGTGGGGCCGTTAATGAACCTGATCAGCCCAAAACCATTGGCCGTGGCACTGGTTTCATAGGTCCAGGTGGTGGTGTTGCCTTGCAGTAACCCCAGAGTGGGTTCAACGCGCTGGGTAATACGCCCTAATTGGTCATAGCTGGCCGTGATGACATTCGCCGGCGACTGATCATCAGTTTGGCTGACCAACTCACCGAACACATTGTAGTCATAGGTCCAGGTGCCGGAGTTCACATCCACATAGGTCTCGGGATTGCCTAAACCATCGTAGGTCCAAGTCTTGATGGCCGCGCTACCACCCGGATCGGTGACGGTGGCCAGTTCCCCGAAGGGCCGATAACCATAGGTGGTAGCACCGACCAGGGGCGGATCTACTTGGTATACCTGGCCCAGTGGATCGGTATCTTGTTGCGTCACATGATCTTCCGCATCCGTGACCGTAACCCGCAACGGCGAGTATGCATATAGCGTTTCAGCGTTGCCCCCATCGTGCGCCGGACTGATGATTTTCGTTACGCGACCTAACACATCGTTGTAAACATAGCTGGTGCTGGCCACGCTACTGCCAATATAGGGCACTTGCTCGGTAACCAACTGCCCACGGGCGTTGTAGCTGAGCTGCTGCCGGCTATAGTCACCATCGACCAGCAGATTTTCCCGGCCCACGACCCGCCCATAGCGGTCGAAGAAACTGCGCGAAAACGTGCCACCCGATAACACCGTAGAAACTTCGTAGACGGCATGGCTGGGAAAACAGCTAACGCAATCGGTATAGGTGATCACTGAATTGGCCGCACCCGGCACTGTTTGGGCGATCAAACGCCCAAAGCCATCATACGACCACACGGTGTTCTGCGCGCGCGGATCTGCTTGGCTGGCTTGCAGGCCCAATTGATAATTCCAATCCTTACCAATCACCAAGCTTGGCTGACTATCGATCAGGTACGTTTCGCTGGTGACCCGATAGCCGCGGGTATCCCACCCCAGATTCACGCGCCGGTCGGGCAGGCTGCCATTTTCGGCATCGCGCGTGACCGAGTCCAGCTTGCCGCCGCTTACATAGCCATAGGTGGTTTTCAAGCGTGCCGAGGTGGGATCATTTATACCGCCTTGAACTTGCGTGAGCAGTTGGCAATTGCTGTTATAGCTGCGGTTTTGCACCCGTGATTCATTTTCCGGCGTGTCGTTGGTGCGCTTCACCGTCACCGCGGTGGGATACCCGCGGCAGTTCTTGTTCGCGGCAATACTGTTGTCGTAATTGACCGTGGTCTCCACCGTCCAAGTCTTACCTGACCAGGCGGCAACATTCGATGTCACTGTCTGTACTGTCTTGCTAGGCTGGCCGTGGGTGTAGTTAAAGTTGAAGCCCGACGGTGTGAAGTCTTGATCAACCTGCCGAGTCAGCGTGCCGTTGACCTCATAGGTTTTGTCGCTCTGGCTGGTGCGATGCACAAACTGCAGTTCGCCGGGCTCTGATGCTGGCTTGGTCACACCGGTTGGATCGCCAGTATAGACCGTCCAGCTGGGATCAGTGAACTGTAAATCATTACTGCCTGTCGGTTGTTTAGTGCGCGCCAACTTAAGCCGGCCCATGAAGGGAAAGGCTTGTTCGAACTCGCTAAAGTGACGCAAATCATCGCGATTATCCGTGCGTTCAATCTGCTCGAAACCCAAAAAGCCGCGCCCCTGGGTATTGAGCAAGCCCCCCGTGTACTGATAAGTCACCATATAATCACCACCAATGCCATCGTTCGATTGGTAACTCTTAACAATGTGTGGACCGCGGGTAGCATGCCGGCTATTCGGCGCACTGGGGCTGCCCGTCGCACTGTGGGTGCTGGAGTTCATGGCGGCATAGACCGGTTCAAACGTGTTACCCAGCCCATCCGTGGTCTTGTCCAACAAATCACGCTGGGCGGTGAACGCTTGCCGGCGAAATTTCCACTTGTTGTCCGTGCTATCGGCCACCATCAAGTCGGTATGGCCACTGCCATCCAAATCAGCCGGTGATAAGGTTGCGGTGGCCGGGCTGGGTCCACCGATATCTACGTAGTTCGCACTGGTATAGCCTGCATCGTCCGCCAGATACACGCGCCATTGCGTGCCGTTTTGCTGGAGTAAATCCAAGCGACCATCGCGCTGATAGTCCACGGCATAGATCGGCTCGCCGGCTATGTGCGGTGCAGGAACATCGATATCGGTTGTCACGACTGGTTCGAAACCCGCACCGTTGCTGAGTCGATAGATCCACTTGTTACCGCTGCTATTGCCAAGTAAGTCACTTAAACCGTCGCCATTGATGTCAGTTATGGCCATCGCCTCGCTTGAATCTATCGAGCCCACTTCGCTGGAAAAACCCGCGCCGGTAGAATGAAATGCTAGCCATTTATCCCATACTCCAGAACAACCGTTGCGAATTACGAGCAGATCATCACGACCGTCACCATTAAAATCAGGTGTCTGAATACCATCTTGTTGTACTTGAAAAGCTAACGAAATACCTGCACAACCGCCTCCGCCAATGGCCTTTACACCGGGCGCGCCTGTATAGGCCGAATTACCCAGCGTCTGGTCGCCATTGTTAATGTAATATTCGACGTTACCAGAACTAGTATTTATGTAGACTAGGTCGCTCAAGCCATCGCCGTTGATATCCAAGATATGCGGGGTTGATACTACGTTCGTTGGTATTCCCGTATCACGCAACGTAAATGCGGCCTGCAACCCAAGACCTTTTGATTGCAGTACCCGCCACGTTGAGCCCTGCTTAGTCAACAAGTCTTTACGCCCATCGCCGTTGTAATCCAGAGAAAAACCGGCATTACCGTTATGCGACGCGGTTGAATCAATGGGCGCGGATATGTAGTTGTTATCAGAAAACAGCACACTCCACTTACCCGTGGTATTCGGCCAGAAAATATCCGAATCACCATCACCATCATAGTCGGCAAAGGTTGCGCCATTGAAATTCGCTACACTGGCACCGCCAGTGCCAGTCATGCTTTGCCAACCGTCAGTCCCGGGAGCCTGATAGGTAATATCGGTGGCCGGCAAACAATCTTGCCCCGTGGTTAGAAACTCACATTGGGTCACCGAGATCAACTGACTGCGCCCGGTGGCAGCACCGGTATTGCCTTGGCTGCTGTAAGCCAGGGTGTATACATGCACATCGGTATAGGCCGACCCGTTGTGATGCTGGTAGCTGATCTTGTGCAAACGCTTGGTCCGCTCCCAAGCGACCCCCGCCCGATACCCCCGACGCACATCCGGCTTGTCGCCACCACTGGTGCGATCGTGATAGTCAAACCGCAATTTATACAACGGCGTGCTATTACCGTTACCGGCGGTCCACTTAATCTCCGTCGGCACGAACTCAAAATCACCGGTGGATTCGTAATAACCAAACAAGATCGTGTTACCCACGGTGTCACGGATTTCATTGAGTGCCCAGGTATCGACTTCACCCCCGGTGCCCGGTGCTACCATCTGCGAATTGCCGTCATTGCCGTAGCGATAGATCAAACCGTTCCGCATCTTCACTTCAAACCAATCGGGGCTGTGACTGCCGACACTGCCGTGGGAGGTGACCAATTCGTAGTTGTGGATCTCCGGGCGATAGGTCGCACCATTGGCCCCGTAGGTGCCCGAGCGCAAGATCAGTAACTGTCCGTCTAAACAAAAACGATCATCCCCATCGTAGTTCACGCCGGTGCGCTCGCCATCCACGGCGAGGATCTTGCCGCAGCGAGTGATGGTGGAAAAACCCGCTAGGTGCCAGCCCACCCCGGCTAAGCCGGCGCCCCGCTGGCTGCTATAGGTCAGTGCGACGCTGGGCCTCAGGCCATTGCGCCCGGCCGGGACGTTGATGGGGATCGAGTAGTTGGCGGCACCACTATTAGACACCCCAAAATCACCGGCAATTCGGCCCACGGCGGTACCAGCTTCAGCCATACCGACAGGAGCAATAAGCAGCGCAGCAAAACACAGGGTCACGACCTGAGCGCGAGCATCACTACGGGAAAGATTGCCTCGAAAAGCGCCTAATCGGCGCCGAAGTTGCAGACGATCCAAGCGCGTTGCCCACAGCTCAGGTCGTTGTTTGGACGTCACGTGGCCGCTGACTCTAACCCTCGAAAAAACTGAAATTCCCATTGGCCATCCCCCCATTGCCCCAAGGCCGTCAAGACCACCTAGATCGGCCGATCTGGTTCGTTCCGCGACCCTCTGAGTGTTTGTTGCGGGTGCCTGAAGGATCAATGTCTATTTCTGGCGTTTTTACCCAGTTATGCAGCTTGCGGTTTACGGCACAGGATGATCAGAATGACTTCCTTTAGCTCGCCTAGGCGAAGCTCTTTGAATACAGAGACTGCGCATAGGCCATCGGAGGGGAACCCATGTCGTGGAGCCATCGCCTAACTCGTCAGCTCGCCCCCTTGTCAGCCATCGTTTTGTTGCTAAGCATTGCTGCCACACCACAGGCCCATGCCACAGAGAGCTGCGAATACAGCCTGCACAGCGTGCGCGCGCAGGCCGATATACAAGTGTGTGAGTTACCTAACAAAGGTCAAGCCTGCCAGAGCTTTCTCAAGCCCGCGGGGGCGAAGGACCGCAATGCATTTGGTAGCTCTGCGGTAAAACGCACGAAGACACGATGTCGCGACCTGAGCAAGGTGGTCGGTGTGTGCGTTCTACCGACCACTCGCTTGGCGTTCTTAGACGGTGATCCAGGGGTACTGGAAATCGGCTGCGCCAACATGCTCGGCGAGTGGCGAGTCATCTCCGTCGTGCAAAAGCGCGATCCGGGTTTCCTGGAGAAATTGCAGTAGCCACCGCCAAATCCAACGGCGATTTGGCGGGCGCCATGACAAGTCTCTGCAAGCCAAATCCCACCGTCGTATTTGGCACTGACCGCTTTGATCTAAACCACCTGGAGCAACGCGGTGCAAGGGCCGCAGTAACCTTGCAGGCCCAGGGCATCGGCCCCGGTTCCACCGTCGCACTCCTATTACGCAACGAACCCGCTGTCATTGAAGCACTGACCTGTATTCGTTGTTTAGAGGGTTTGCGCGCCAACATTCCCTGGCACTTAACCCCGTCAGAAGTTGCCAGTATTTTGCTGACTCTGCGGCCACGGGCGCTGATCGCGCACGCAGATTTACTAGCCGCGCTGCTAGCTGCGGGTATCAAGCTTAGCGCTTGTGCGGCCGTGGTTATCTCCACACCGAAGTGCCTAGAAACCGTTTATGCGATAAAACAGCCGCAGCACAAACGCTTTCCGGCAAGCGTACGACGGTGGGAAAAACTGATTGCAGCGGCGCCCGAAAACGCGCCGATTAAACGCGGGGCTCCCGCGGCCATCGGCCTAACGTCCGGCTCAACCGGCACGCCGAAGGTGGTTCGCTGGCAAGGCAAACAGCAATGGCAGCAATGGTATAAGAACCGCACCGTAGATCGCCCGACTATCAAGACGTCCTTGGTGACCGCCCCACTATTTAACGGTGGCCAATATGGCGTGTTTTGCCAATCCTGGCGCTTGCGAGCCAACCACATCATGCTGCCCAAATTCGATGCCGAAGAATTTCTGCGGCAGGTTGAACAACACCGGGTGACTCACGCTTATCTAGTGCCCACCATGTTCGTGCGGCTGTTGCGCCTGCCCCGGCGCACTCGCGAGCGCTACGACATTTCCACTCTCAATTATGTCTTTCACACCGGCGCACTCTGTGCACCCGAAGTGAAGCGGCGAATGCTCGATTGGTTTGGACCGGTCATTTGGGAAGCCTATGGTGCCAGTGAAGTCAGCACGGTCAGTGTGAGCTCTAGTCACGACTGGTTGCGCCGACCCGGTACCGTGGGGCGACCCGTGAGGCCGGTCATGATCTTCAATGATCAGGGCAAACCGCTGCCCGCAAAAGAACCCGGGCGCATTCATGTGGCGCTGGAAGGCATGCCGCGACCGACAATATCGGGTGCTAAGGCACCGGTGTTGCAACGGCATGCGGGCAAGCAGTGGTTCCCCGTTGGGGATGCCGGTTACCTGGATCCCGATGGCTACCTGTTTGTCTTAGGTCGCACCGATGATTTAATTAATACGGGCCGGGTTAAGGTTTATCCCTTGGAAATTGAAAATGCGTTGCTTGCCCATCCATGCGTGCAAGACTGCGTGGTGCGCGGCCGGGCCGATGCTGAATTTGGGCAAGTCATTACTGCCGCGGTGGAAGTGACATCCGATCGACGAGTGCAAAGCAGCGAGCTGCGGCAATTTCTAAGCAATCGGTTGTCGGAGCACAAAATACCGGTGGCATGGGCAATCAACACCCAAGCTCTGCACACCGCCGATGGCAAGCTGCGTCGGCAAGCCGACGGCAACCCACCTAAGCTCGCGCCGGTAAGCGCGTAGGTGCCAACGCTGCAGCTGAAAATAGGCAGCGCCGCGATGCGAATTCAAGTGGTCAGAGTAAAAACTCTTTGGGTTAGTGACTGAAATTGAGCATCGAGTGAGTTTTTACTCTGACCCCTTAACCCGTTATTCCGGCGCCTTAAGCGCTACCGAAGCATAAAGCTCACGTAACTCCGCTACATCTAAATCACGCATCCGGCCACGCGGTAAATCTCGCGGTAATGGTAGCGGTCCGAAGCGCACGCGAATCAAGCGGCTCACGCGTCCGCCCACCGCTTCAAAGAGTCGTCGCACCACGCGATTACGGCCTTGGGAAACCACCACGCGATACCAACGGTTTTGCCCTTCGCCGCCGCCCTCTTCCAGATGATCGAAGCGGGCCTCACCATCGGGAAGCTTGATACCGTGGCGCAATTTCTGCATCGCATCACTGGCCAACACGCCTTGCACGCGGGCCGCGTATTCCCGCTCCAAGCTCGCGCTGGGATGCATGAGACGATGAGACAATTCACCGTCGGTGGTGAATAACAACAAACCCGAGGTTTGCACATCTAAACGGCCGACGCTGATCCAGCGCTGCCCGCGCAATTTCGGCAGATTTTCGAATACGGTGGGCCGGCCTTCGGGATCGCTGCGCGTACAAATTTCACCGATAGGTTTGTGATAAATCAAAGTGCGCGCGGGCTCGGCAGCGCGCGCGCCTGCCCCAACCCGCCGGCCGTCCACCATAATGACTTCATGACCGGTGACCTTCTGCCCCAGTGTCGCCACCTGGCCATCCACAGTGACACGACCCTCTTTGATCCAAACTTCCAAAGCACGACGCGAACCTAAGCCTTGGCCCGCCAGCCATTTTTGCAGCCGTTCAGGCATGGGGGTTTCCGCCGGGGTCTACTGGCGGCTCTTTAGCGGAAGAATCTTGGCGCCGCGGGGTTCTTCATCCGGGAATTCAGCAAGGCCCGCTGCCTCTTGGGGTTCGCTGATACCTTGCCGCGCCTCGTCGATGGATGCCACCGCGGCCAGTTCCGGACCGTCGGCGAAAGACTCATCTTCCAAGGCGGCGAAACTTTCGATATCCGCCGCCGTTCCATCGGTATCACTGGAAGAATCTTGCGCCGGCTTCGCCACCGCGGCCGTCTCATCGTCCTCGCTGGGAGCCTGACTCCCCTCATCCGCTGCCGCGCCCTCGCTCACACCTTCCGGCAATTCAAGCTGCACATTCAAGGCATCGAGATCTTTCAAATCTTCCAAGGGCGGTAGATTCTTCAGACTCTTTAAACCGAAGTAGTCTAAAAACTCTTTGGTAGTGCCAAACATTTCGGGTTTACCCGGCACATCGCGATGACCCACCACGCGCACCCAACCGCGTTCAAGCAAGGTACGAATGATGCCCGTGGACACGCCCACGCCCCGCACATCTTCCACATCGCCGCGTGTTACCGGTTGCCGGTAGGCGATGATAGCCAGGGTTTCCATTAAGGCACGGGAATAGCGCGGCGGACGGATTTCCCACAGTTTGGTTAGCCAGGGCGACATACTCGGGCGCACTTGAATGCGAAAACCACTGGCCACTTCCGCCAATTCGATGCCCCGTTCCGCGTAGTCGGTTTGCAAGGCCTGCACGGCCTCGCGGATTTCCTGGCGCGGTGGCTCGTCTTTACCGCTGGTTAATAATTTGCGGAACTCATCCACGCTAATGGGTCGTCCCGCCGCCAGCAATGCAGCCTCGATGACATGTTTCAGCTCAGATATTTCCATTCCTGATTCCCTATGAGTCCACCGGCTCAGCAGGCCCTTCAATGGCGCCCGGGGGACCACCCGTCGCGGCGCGCACGTGGATGGGCGAATACGCCTCGGCCTGCACCAACTCAATCACGCCCTCACGCCACAGTTCAAGCAGCGCGATAAACGTCACGGCAACCCCCATACGGCCTTCTTCCGGATCAAACAAGTGACCAAAATCGCTAAAGCTGTCGCCGGTCAGCCGCGTTAAAATTTCGGCCATGCGCTGACGTACCGACAAAGGTTCGCGTTGCACATGAAAATGCGCATTCATTGCCGCGCGGGTGAGCACATCTTTAAACGCAAAGGTTAAATCTTTCAGGCTGACATCCGGCAGTTTGGTGACCACCGACTTCTCCACTACTTCGGCACTGGCCTGTACGATGTCGCGCTCCATGCGATCCAGCATGTCGATGTCTTGGGCGGCCTTCTTAAAGCGCTCGTATTCCTGCAAGCGGCGCACCAGTTCGGCCCGCGGATCGTCTTCGGCTTCTTCCGCCTCGGCTTGGCGGGGCAGCAGCATGCGCGATTTGATTTCGGCCAGCATGGCCGCCATCAGCAGATATTCTCCGGCCAGCTCCAACTGCATTTCTTTCATCAGCTCGATGTACTCAACGTACTGGCGAGTGATCTCGGTGATGGGGATATCGAGAATATCCAGGTTTTGCCGGCGGATAAGATACAGCAGCAAATCCAGCGGCCCTTCAAAGGCCTCCAGAAAAACTTCTAGCGCATAGGGCGGAATGTAAAGATCTTGCGGAAGCTGGGTGACCGGTTCGCCCGCCACCACCGCAAAGGGCATCTCACCCTGGGCCGGATTGCCGCCCGCGGCTTCTTCAGAAACCATGGCGTCTTTTTCCGGCGGGCTGACCACCCGCAACTGCACCGGCGCATCCGGCTGCTGTTCCATACTAGGCTCCCAAGAGACCGGCGATGCGGAACACTAAAACCTGCAGCCCGCCAATGACCGGCCGCACAATGGGACCGATGGCACCGACCGACAACAACAACACAATGATTATAAGGCCGTAGGGCTCTATTGCATCTATTGTCCGGCCGAAAGACTCAGGCACCAAACCCCGCAATACCCGGCCGCCGTCTAAGGGAGGCAAAGGAAGTAGATTAAAAACCGCCAACAAGATATTGAAAAAAACACCAATTCCCGCCATCTGGTACAAGAATACAGCGACCAGGGAACCGTCCGCGGAAAACTTAACGGCCCAGCCATAAACCACCGCCCAAAACAAAGCCATCACCATATTCATGGCTGGACCCGCGGCCGCCACAGCCACCATGTCTTTTTTCGGGTCACGCAAGGCGGCCCGATTCACCGGCACGGGTTTGGCCCAACCGAATAAGAATCCACTGGTCACAAAGACCAGCAACGGCACCAAGATGGTGCCCACCGGATCAATATGCCGAATGGGATTCACCGACAGGCGCCCCAACATCTCGGCAGTGCGATCACCGTAGTGGCGCGCGGCCCAGCCGTGGGCGACTTCGTGCAGAGTAATGGCGAAAATTACCGGAATCACACCCACGGACAGTCCGCGAATGATGGTGGGGATGTCGTAATCAAACATCGCGGAATTATACGCAGGCC
Organism: Gammaproteobacteria bacterium; assembly: GCA_965221985.1. Classification (GTDB taxonomy): domain Bacteria; phylum Pseudomonadota; class Gammaproteobacteria; order Steroidobacterales; genus J054. Next base: position 2,329,564 of record OZ244928.1, on the reverse strand, counting down.
TTCAGCGCAGATGACTAACTAAAGTAACTACTGTCGCCCCGCCCCTCACGCAGCAGTTGCGGAAAATCTCCGGTGAGATCAACCACGGTGGAGGGTTCCAAACCGCAACTACCGCTGTCGATGATCAATTCGAGCTGGCCTTCCAGACGATCATAAATCTCCTCGCCGCCATTCAGCGGGCGGTCGCTGCCAGGCAGTAGCAAAGTCGAGCTCATGAGGGGACTGCCCAGCTCCTCAAGGATCAACTGCGGCACCGGATGATCCGGCACGCGAATGCCGATGGTCTTGCGGCGCGGATTTTGCAAGCGCCGGGGCACATCCCGCGTGGCCAACAAAATAAAGGTATAGGGCCCGGGCGTGTGGCCCTTCAGCAAGCGGTATGCCCAATTGGGTACTCGCGCGTAGGTCGCAATTTCCGAGAGATCGCGGCAGACCAAGGTGAAATTGTGGCGCTTGTCGGTTTGCCGAATGCGCGCAATGGCGCGCCCCCCGTTGGCGGTATCCAACGCGCACCCGAGGGCGTAACAAGAATCCGTCGGGTAGGCGATCAAGCCACCACGGCGCAGAATATCCGCGGCTTGCCGGATCAAGCGCGGCTGCGGGTTGTCGGGATGAATCTCGAAGCGTTGCGTCATGACGGCGCATTCTAGGGGCCTAAGGTCCCCGCGAGAAAGCGTTATTTTTCGAGCCTCGCAACCACGCCCGCGGCGTTGGGCCACCCATCAGAGGGTAAACTAGCGGCAGGCCAGTTCGGCGTGGGTCCTTGGTAATGCATCAACCCCGGCCGCCCTGCCTCACCAATCAATGGAGCTAATACACCATGTTCTACGCCATCATGGCCGAGGATATCGCCGATAGCGTCAAGGCCAGAGCCTCGGCCAGACCGAAGCACCTGGAAAGACTGACCGCGCTGCGCGATGCGGGGAAACTCATCGTCGCCGGCCCCCACCCGGCCGTGGACGCCCCAGACCCCGGACCAGCCGGCTTTAGCGGCAGCCTCATCATTGCCGAATTCACCGATCTTAAAGCCGCCGAAGAGTGGGCCCAAGCCGACCCCTATGTCGAGGCGGGTGTGTACGCTCAGGTCACCGTCAAACCCTTCAAACTTGTTCTGCCGTGACCCAGCGCGTTGAAACCATTCGCCAGCGCCTAATGGCCGCGCTTGCACCCACCGAACTGGAGATCATCGACGAAAGCCATCTGCACAAAGGCCACGCCGGTGCGCGCGACGGCCGCGGCCACTTCCGTGTACGGATTGCTTCGCGCCAATTTCAGGGCCTGCGCCCCATCCGATGCCATCGCCTGGTCTATACGGCCGTGGGCGATCTCATGCAGACGGACATCCACGCGCTAAGCATCGAGATCTTAAACGACCACTAGCGCGTCGCCCTATCGCCGCGAGATTTCACTCGCGGCCCAATCTTCAAGCCGAAAATCCCTCGCAAAGCGTAAGCAACTCGCTTTGCCGACTCAACATAAGCGCGCCCTGAACTAGAGAGAACTTAAGGATAGACGCGCTACTTACTGTTTTAACTACTAAACATAATTTTGCCAGCCTTTTTTAGCTTCCGCGCCTATGTTACGGATTTCAATAAATTTTTCGTGACTTCCACCCATAATTATGTACAATCACACCATAAATTCGGCTGGACAAAGATCGCATTTTGTGAATGAGTCCCAATAAGATCGAGTTAACATAACGATGGCCACAGCGCTAGCCCTGTCACCCACATTTGACGGTCAACTGCCGAGCATGTCGGAAGGTATTAAAGAGACTCTTCTAAGCGCTTTCCGGCAACTCATGCGGCCGCTGGTGCGGATATTGCTGAGGAATGGGGTGACGTATCGCGAATTCGCGGATACGGCGAAAACGGTGTTTGTTGAGGTTGCTCGTAGAGATTTCGCCGAATCGCTCGAAGCCGAATCTCCTTCGGCTATAGGACTCGCTACGGGATTATCCGTGGACGAGGTCATACGTATCGATGAGTTGATACGGCAGAAGCGAGGCCCTTCCACGGAGAACCTAAACCGCATAGGAAGAATACTGGGTGCATGGCACCAGGACCCCGATTTTACGGGGCCTTACGGCTTACCACTGGAATTGGACTCCAGCGACACGAACGAAAATAGCTTCTTTGAATTGGCCGCGCGTTACGCCGAAGGCTTCCCAGCGTCGGAATTGCTTGCCGAGCTAAAGCGGATTGAAGTCGTATCAGAGCTTCCTGGCGGGAAATTACGTGTCCTGACTCGATCCTATATTCCTCAACAGTCTGATTCCGCGGCGTTTCAATTCTTGGGCGTGTCGATGAGAGATTTGGCAGAGACCTTAGATGCGAATGTCAACGGCAAGGATGAGGAAGGGTTCTTTGAGCGTCGAGTATGGACTCCCATGGGAATCGATTCCCGCGACATGCCGGCTTTCGACAAGCTCGTTAATAAGAAGGGAATGGAGTTCCTAGAAACCCTAGACAACTGGTTAAGCGGCAAAGAATCTGATGCCGAGAAATTAGACAGCACTGAAAAAATTCACGTTGGCGTTGGTGTTTACCTGTTCTCCGATGCCAACCGGAGTTTCCGAGAAAAATAGATTTAGCAGACCCTAGGTCGCGTAAACGCTGGCCGTATTTGCAAGAGAGCTACACATGAAAAACCGAAATTTTTACGCTGTCGTCATCAACCGCGCGATAACAAGAGCGACGATGGCTACAATAATTTTGGCCGGGGTGTCTAGTGGGACTACTTCTGACGCTATAGCAGGAAAAAACGATAGTAGCTTAATTCAAGCATCGGTCATCCTAATTGACGAGTTAAATACGACCAGCAGTAATGCCAATACGGAAGCGATCGGTGGAACGAGACTACGCAGCGCGAAAGGTGCAAGCAGCACACAAGCCATTGGTGGTACCCGACTGCGAGCAATTGGCGGTACCCGCCTTCGTGCCGATAACGAGGCCGACGCACAAGCTATCGGCGGTACTCGATTGCGTGCCATTGGTGGTACCCGACTGCGAGCAATTGGCGGTACCCGCCTTCGTGCCGATAACGAGGCCGACGCACAAGCTATCGGCGGTACTCGATTGCGTGCCATTGGTGGTACCCGACTGCGAGCAATTGGCGGTACCCGCCTTCGTGCCGATAACGAGGCCGACGCACAAGCTATCGGCGGCACCCGATTGCGTGCCATTGGTGGCACCCGGTTAAGAAGCGCATGCGAAGCAAGCGAAAATGCGATCGGCGGCACGAGACTTCGCGGTTCTAAAAACGTGAGTAGCACGCAAGCTATCGGCGGCACCCGATTACGAGCAATTGGAGGCACGCATTTGAGAGCGATCGGCGGCACCCGGTTAAGAGGAATCGCAAATGAACTAGCAGAAGCCGGTGTTGACACCTTCTCAGTTGGCCCGGTAAAAGAGGTAGACCCTACGACCAGCAGAGTAACCGTAATGAATCGCAGCATTGTGATTCCGACTAACGGTGAAAGCGATTTACCGGAAAATGGGGAAATGCTGGCGGTGTTGGCGTGCCAAGATTCCCCCGAAGCGCTAATGGCATATAGCTACGGTGAATTTTTTGTTCCCGGCTCGAGCGAAATCGTGGTAAGCGGAGTTGTTTCTTCGACCTCGCCAGCAACAGCCACTTTCCAAGTCGAAGGTTACCGGATCGACTATTCCGCCCTACTCGCAAATATTAGCAAAGCACCAGAAATAGCTGTTGGATCCTCAGTGCTAATCAAAGGCATCATGTATCCGAACTAAAAAAAAGTAACGTTAGATAAAGACCAACAGCTAGTCTCTTCTACTGGGCGTTTTCTTTTCTCTGACAAAAAAATACATCCCAACGCCAAGGTCCAACAATTCTTTCGATTCTCCCGATGAATCAGGGGATTCATACCGCGCAAGAGAGTCGTCCAGTTTTTCAGAAAACTTAGTAAGACTAGACACAATCTCTTCCTGCACCATCATTTCGCACTCTGGTCGAATTACTTCGCTGTGTATAACTCTCTGGAAACGCCTCCGGGTGCCACTTTCCGGATCAGCATTGAATGCAATAGTAGTCGCTAGTGGGGCTAATCCGTACTCTAGACCCTCTAGAAGGCGAGCTTCGGAGTCTGCTGGCACTACATCCCGCCGAATCACGCATAAATCACCATCGCGCGTTTCTTCCACTGCACCCACCCTTTTCAATTCCGCTCGCAGTGCGCCGGGAGGAATGTCTCCGGCGAGACCTCGAACTAGTTCCGAAAACGAGCAACCCGACCCAGAAAAAGGCAGTACTCTAGGAATACCACGGCTATCGACAAACAATCGATTCGTATGCCAACGATGCAAAATATCCGCAAGTATATTGTTCCCGTCGCTGCGCGGTATCCGGTATTCAGTGGATCGCTCCGCCCTTATCAAACGAACCTCTTTTCTTGACAGCCCGGTCAATACTGCAGTTCTTGAAATATTAGTCGGGCGACCACGAACTCCAAATTCATGCGTCGCAACTTCAACAAAGGATCGCTTTGCAACTTCTGCGAAGACATCGTATCCAACCCCATGACGAAGTAAGACTCTTGCCAGCGGACGCATGAATCCTGCGATCGCGCGACGTATCGCTTGAGAGCTATTTCCCGGCATCTCGAGAAATATAGATAAGCACCCCAAACCGGTCAATAAAACAGCCAATTTGTGCAAAATCTGCATAGCGCAGTAAACAATTGTGCTTGACGCTGTAGATATTGAGGCCCTGTTTAGAATATGTCTGCGTGCGAAACCGAAGCGTTTCTGGATAAACGCAGCTTGCTAAGCTGGAATCCTTCCCTTTAGTAGCCGTTCCAGGCCCGCTTCGTCCAGTACGGTAACACCTAGTTTTTGCGCCTTGGCCAACTTCGACCCGGGCGCCGTCCCCGCTATTAAAAACCGCGTTTTCTTCGATACGCTGTTGGTGACCTTCGCACCCAGGGCCGTAAGCTGCTCTTTGATTTGGTCCCTGGGTGTATCCCCAATCGTACCGCTCAATACGATAGTGACACCCGCCAGCGGCGCCTGTTCGGCGGCACTTTGATCGGCCGAAGTACCCGCGTGTTCAGACCATCGCAAGCCTGCGGCCTGCAGCTCGGCAATAACCTCTTGATTATGCGCCTGGCGAAAGAATGCCACGACCTTGGCGGCCACCACCGGTCCAACATCGGGCACGGTCTGCAAGTCTTCTTCGCTGGCGGCCATCAACGCGGCGAGGTTGCCGAAATGCTCGCTGAGGGACTGCGCCGTGGTTTCGCCGACATCGCGGATGCCCAGGGCGTATAAGAATCTCGCTAGTGTGGTTTGCTTAGCGTCCTGCAGGGCCGCCTGAAGCTTGTCGGCGGATTTTTGGCCCATGCGTTCGAGTTTGATGAGCGCTTCGGTATCCAAGTTGAACAAGTTTTGGGGGCCATGAACCAATCCCGCTTCCACGAGTTGATCGATCAGCTTCGTGCCCAGCCCCTCGATATCCAAGGCTCGCCGGGACGCGAAATGCCTTAGGGCCTCTTTGCGCTGGGCGGAACAATACAAACCGCCGGTGCAGCGAGCCGCGGCCTCGCCTTCGGCGCGCAGTACCTCGGAACCGCAGACGGGGCAGACCTTTGGCAAACGGACGATTTTGGTTTTCGCTGGGCGGCGATCGGCGATGACTTGCACCACCTCTGGTATGACGTCGCCGGCGCGACGCACGATTACGCTGTCGCCCACGCGCACATCTTTGCGCTGCAACTCGTCGATATTGTGCAGGGTGGCATTGCTGACGGTCACGCCACCTACAAACACCGGTTCTAAACGCGCCACCGGCGTCACCGCGCCGGTGCGGCCCACTTGCCAGTCGATGGCTGCAACGACGGTGATTTGTTCCTGGGCGGGAAATTTATGCGCGATGGCCCAGCGCGGCGCGCGCGATACCGTGCCCAGGGCGGCTTGCTGCGTGAAGTCGTCGACCTTATACACCACGCCGTCGATGTCATAGTCCAGATCATCGCGCATGTTCAGAATGCGCTGGTAGTAGGCGATGCAGCCCTCGGGTCCATCGGCCGTGTCCGTTTCCGGACATACGCGCAAACCCCAGTCTTGCAACTGCGCCAGGGTTTGCTGATGGCTGTTGAGCGCGCCCCCGCCTTCTTTGGCACCGATACCATGAGCAAATAAATCCAGAGGACGCTGGGCAGTGAGCCGCGGATCGAGTTGGCGCAGACTACCGGCGGCTGCGTTACGGGGATTGACGAAGGTTTTTTCATCCGCCGCGCGGGCGCGGGCATTGAGGGCTTCGAAACCCGCGCGTGGCATGTAGACCTCCCCCCGCACCTCCAGCATTTCCGGGTGCCCGGTACCGCGTAACTGCAAGGGCACCGACGCGATGGTGCGCACATTGTGCGTAATGTCTTCGCCGATGCTCCCGTCACCACGGGTGGCAGCCCGCAGCAGACGGCCGGCTTGGTAGGTCAGCGACACGGCCGCGCCGTCGAGCTTGGGCTCCAGGGCGTAGCGCACGGGCTTTTTTGTGTCCAAGCGTTCACGCACGCGGCGATCGAAGTCCTCGATAGCTTCTTCCGAAAACGCGTTGTCCAAAGACAACATGGGTTTGGCGTGGGGGGCCGGTTCGAAACCGGCGACGGGCGCGGCGCCCACACGCTGGGTGGGCGATTCCGGTATCAGTAACTCGGGATGGTCCGCTTCTAAAGCCTGCAGCTCACGAAACAGCTGGTCGTATTCCGCGTCGGGGATACTGGGCTCGTCCAAGACATGGTAGCGGTAGTTGTGCTCGTCCAAGAGCTTGCGCAATTGCGCGGCCCGAGACGCTGCTTGCTTGCTTGCCGCCACCCGGCTAGGCCGTCAGTTGACCGTGCTGAAACTGAATCACTTCCTCGCGCAAGAAACGCTCACGCTGCACGCTCAAGCTGCTGCCTTGATCATCACTGAGCAGGCCATCCAAGGCCTGGGCCAGTTCGCGGGCCTTGGCCATCATCAGATCGAAGGCCTCCACCCCGTCTATCGGGCCGGGCAGTTGCATGAAAAGACTGATACCCGGAAAGCGGGTGGTTTTTAAATTAGTGAGGTCGAAGGAGCCCGGCTCGGTGAGACTGGCGATGCTAAAAATTACCTCGTTGGGATCGGCCGAATCATGAAAATGAAAGATGCCGAAGCGGCCGTGGCGCATATGGACTTGCCGTAGCATCAAGATCAGGCGTTCGCCTTCGAAACCGCGGGTATCGCGCGACATGAGCCGAATCGTTACCAGCTTTTGCGGTGTCGGCTCGGCGATTTGCGGCGTTTGTTCTTCGGCGGCGGCTGATGCATCGCCGGCATGACCATGCGTCAAACTCGGTTCGCGGCGCTCCCTTCTTGCCGCCCAAGTTTTATCCAGCTTGGGCTTGTAGCGCGAATACAGATAGATCCCGGCTAGGACAACCAGCCCAAAAAGCAGTAATGCCCATCGGAGTCCGGACACGGCAATCGCAAACTAACTCGCCGCGAGCTCGACCGCCTCGTCGATGTCCACCGACACCAGACGCGATACACCCGGCTCGTTCATGGTCACGCCCGTGAGCTGGCGTGCCAGCTCCATGGTCGTCTTGTTGTGAGTAATAAAGATGAATTGCACTGTCGAAGACATTTCGCGCACGATCTCACAAAAACGCGACACATTGGCATCATCCAAGGGCGCATCCACCTCATCGAGCAGACAAAACGGGGCGGGATTGAGCTCGAAGATGGAGAAAATCAAGGCCACGGCAGTAAGCGCTTTTTCACCGCCAGAGAGCAGGTGAATATGGCTATTGCGTTTACCCGGTGGGCGCGCCATTACCGACACGCCGGCATTGAGTAAATCGTCGCCTTCCAGTTCCAGATAAGAATGCCCGCCGCCGAATAGGCGCGGGAAGTTCTTCTGCAGGCCGGCATTAACCTTGTCAAAGGTTTCCTGGAAGCGAGCGCGGGTCTCCCGGTCGATCTTGCGAATGGCACGCTCTAGTGTTTCCAGCGCTTCGGTTAAGTCGGTGAATTGGGCATCGAGATATTCTTTGCGTTCAGACTGTTCGCTGAACTCTTCGATAGCCGCGAGATTAATCGCGCCCAAACGTTCAATGCGTTTTTGCACTTTCTCCAGTTGCGCTTGCCACTCATCCGCCGTGGCATCTTCGGCGAGCCGAGCGATCACATCTTCTAAGGTCATGCCCGTGGCTTGGAAGCGCTCCATCACGCTTTCCCGCCGCACTTCGACTTCGCGCGCGCCAATGCGTAGTTCATCCACGGCCTCGCGGGCCGCGGTGACCTGTTGCTCGCATTCAGCCCGGGCGGCCTCTTCCTCGCGCAAGGCCTGCTCAGCGGCTTCCAAAGCCCGGCGGCGTTCGCCCAGCTCACGCTCCACCTGCTTTTCTTCAACCAGTTGGGTATCCAGGTCGCGCTGCAAGACCTCAATGGGCTCGCCGCCCGCATCCAGCTGCGACTGCAGTAACTCGATGCGCGCGCTGAGGGATTCACGCTGACTGAGAACCCGGCTTAAGGTGGTGTTGGCCGACTCGCGGGATGCGCGGCGGCTTTCGTAGTCAATCATGGTGCGGGAAGCGGTCTCCCGGTCTTTCTCGGCTTGCAGGCGAGCGTGGTTGTACTCTTCCAACAGTTCAGCTTGCTGCCGCTGCAAGGTGGGCCGGCGGTCGTCCAAACGTTCCGTGGCTTCCACAGCGTGATTGAGTCTAACCCGCGCCTCGGTGGTGGCTTGTTCCAAATCGGCGATTTCGTTGCGCAGATTTTCACCATCGCGGCCCAAGGCTTGTAGGCGGGTACGTGCGCGTTCCAGTTCCTCGCGCCGGGCGGTGAGTTGCGCCCCGGCTTCGGCAAGGTTTTGGCCGGCAGTTTGCATTTCTTCGCCAAGCAAAGCGCGTTGCGCATCCAAATCGGCATTGTCGGCCCGGGTTTGCTCGCGTTGCTGTTCCAACAGCTTGACGGTCTGCTCCAGGTCGCGAATCTCCTCGCGTAAGCGCCGGATATCTTGCTCACGGCTGATCAATCCGCCGGCTTCTTGGGTGCGGCGGCTGATGCGCATCCAGCCCTGCCCTAACCAGACACCGTCGGGCGTAATCACACTTTGCCCCCGGCGCAATCGCACCCGCAGGTTAATGGCTTCATCCAGGGAGTCGGCCACGAGCACGGCAGACAAGAGGCTAGCGGCGCTGCCAGCATGGCGGGTCTTGGATGCCAGGGTGCCGGCAAGTTCCGGATTATTAGGCGTGACAGCATCCAGTAGCGTCAGGTCACCGGCCTTGGGTAAGCCACGCAGGTACTCATCGGGCCGTTGCACGCAAACCGCTTGCAGAAAATCGCCCAGCACGGTTTCCACCGCCCGTTCCCAGGGCTTGTCGACCTTGAGCTGCTGGGCCAAGCGTGGCCGGTCCCGCAGGCTTTCACGGCCCAGCCAGCGCTGCACGGCCTCGTCATCTTCGCCAAATTCCGCCGCCTGCAAGGCTTCCAGGGTTTCCACGCGACCGCGCCGGCTCTCCAGCTCGCCGCGCTTGCCTTCTAATTCAGCACCAATGGTCTGCTCGGCTTCGCGCAGCTGGGTGTTGCGCTGCTCGCAATCGCGCAAGGCCTGCTGCAATTCTTCTAGGGCGAGACGCGCAACTTCTTCGCCGCGGTTGCCCGCGGTCAGGCTAGCCTCGATTTCGCTCAGGGTGATGCCCTGCCCTTCGGCATCCAAGTCGCCCTGGCGCGAGTGCAGCTTTTCCAGCTGCAGTTCCAGATGTTCGATGCGCGTACGTTCGACCTGACAAGCTTGCTGAAATTCCTTGGCTTCTAAATTGAACTCATGCCAGGCGGTTTGCCAGGCGTCCTGTGCTTCTTCCACGCGCTGTAAATTGGCCACGGAGGTTTCTTCCAGCCGTCGGGCCTGCTCCAGATCGGGCGCCAGTTGTTCAAGATGCGCTTCCAGCTCCTGCAATTGGGCGGTGTCTTTGTCGATCTCGGCGGTGATCTCATTGAGCTGGCCGCGGGCCTGCCGTAAGTCTTCCTGCTGGCGCTGGCGCAGTTCGCGGGAATGCGTGATGGATTGCTCCAGCCGCGAGATCTCGCTCTGCACGCCGTAGTAGTTGCCCTGCGTGGCGTTGAACGCATCGGTGGCGGCGACATGTTTTTCGCGGCAAACCTCGATATTGGCCTCGCGGCTGCGCTGGTCTGCCAAGGCCGACTCAAACTGAATCTTGGCCCGCGAAAGCTCGCCGTCGCGCTGCTCCAGATCCTGCTGCATTTCGGTGAGGCGAATGGACAACAGTTCGGCCTGCAAACGGCGTTCATCGCCCTTGAGTTCCTGATAACGCTCGGCTTGCCGCGCCTGACGCTGCAGATGCTTGATCTGCTTGTCGAGTTCCTCGCGCAGATCGTTTAGGCGATCGAGATTGTCGCGGGTATGGCGGATTCGGTTCTCGGTCTCGCGGCGGCGCTCCTTATATTTGGAGATGCCGGCAGCTTCTTCGATATACACGCGGATATCGTCGGGCTTCGCCTCAATGAGCCGGGACACCATGCCCTGCTCAATGATGGCATAGCTACGCGGGCCCAAGCCGGTGCCCAGAAAAATACTGGTGATGTCTTTACGGCGGCAGCGCGTGTTATTTAGGAAGTACTGCGAAGTGCCGTCCCGGGATACGGTGCGCCGAATGGCGATCTCGCTGTAGCTGGCATATTGCCCCCCCACCGAGCCATCGGCATTGTCGAAGCACAACTCGATGGTCGCGCTGCCCACGGGCTTGCGGCCCGCCGAACCGTTGAAGATCACATCAGCCATGGAGTCGCCGCGCAGATGCTTGGCCGATGACTCGCCCATGACCCAGCGGATGGCATCAATGACATTTGACTTGCCACAGCCGTTGGGGCCCACGACCCCGATCAGGTTGCTGGGAAAGCTTATCGTGGTGGGATCGACGAAGGACTTAAACCCCGCCAGCTTAATTTTTTTCAGCCGCATGCTTCAGCCGCCTAGAACAGGCTCAATGGTGGCGACAAATGCACGGAAATTCCTCGTTCAACGAGCAACACGTACCCCCGTAAAGCCGGCGAGTCCCTAAACTCACGCCAGCATCCCGATACAAAGCAAACCACGGCTTTATTGCAAAGCAATAGTTCACGCACAGTCGCTAGTGTAAAGTAAAAAACAGAGCAACACACCCAAGTTATGCCGCAGTCAGTCAAGACTTTTTTCACGCCGATAAACAACTGGTAAATACGTTGAACAACGCATTGGAAGCCTTTGATAATCCAAGCCCTGAACGCGAGTACGTGATCAGAATTCGCATACCGGAATTCACCTGCTTGTGCCCCAAGACGGGGCAACCGGACTTCGCTGAGCTGCATTTTGAGTACATCGCGGCACAACATTGCGTGGAATTGAAATCGCTGAAGCAATATATCTGGGGCTTTCGGGACGTGGGCGCCTTCCACGAAGCCGTCACTAACGAAATCTTGGACGATCTGGTGCAGCTTCTCGACCCCAAGTACGCCCGCCTGCGGGCAGAATTCAACGTACGGGGCGGGCTCTACACCACGGTGATCGCAGATTTCCGCGCACCGGGCTGGGCACCGCCAGACAGCGTCGACCTGGCGCCGCAAAGCCCTGCTTAGCCCGCTTTTCGCGCCAATCAGCCCAGCCCTTTAAACCCGCTGCCACGTGGGTATAATGCGTCGGTTTTTCACCAGCGAGAGTCAATATTGATGGCCGCTAAGAAAGCCTCCTCACGGAAGAAAGCCAAGAGCAAGAAGAAAGCTTCGAGCAAGAAAAAGGCCGCCAGCCGCAAGCGAGCGCCGGCCAAGAAAAAGGTCGCGCGCAAGAAAAAGGCAGCGAGTAAAAAGAAGGCGGCTAGCAAGAAAAAAGCCACGAGCAAGAAGAAGCCCAGCCGCAAAAAACCGGCGGCCAAGAAGAAAACCAGTCGCAAGAAAAAAGCCGCGGTAAAGAAAAAGGCGGCCAGCAAGAAAAAAACGAAGAGCAAGAAGAAGGTCAGTCGCAAGAAACCGGCAGCCAAGAAAAAAGCCAGCAGCAAGAAAAAGGCTGCGGTAAAGAAAAAGGTCAGCAAAAAGAAAGCGGTTGCCAAAAAACCGGCGGTCAAGAAGAAGGCCGCGGTGAAGAAAAAACCCCCGTCGCAACGCCGCCGCCCCACCGGCAAGGGCAAGGCAAAGGCACGCGCGCGGAAAGTTGACGAGTCTGCCCTTATTCACGGCATCGAGCCTTACTTTCCCGAACGCGACGAAGACTATATGAATGAAGAGCAGCTTGAGCACTTTCGCGATATTTTGCTCGGCTGGAAAAACGAACTCATTCAAGAGGTCGGCCGAACTGTGCATCACATGCAGGACGAAGCCAGCAACTTCCCGGACCCGAATGACCGGGCCACCCAGGAGTCGGAGTTTGGCTTGGAACTGCGCACCCGGGACCGCGAACGCAAACTGCTAAAGAAGATCGAACAGGCCATAGGCCGTATTGACGATGGCAGCTATGGCTATTGCGAGGAAACGGGTGAAGAGATCGGACTGCGGCGTTTAGAAGCCCGTCCCGTTGCGACACTCTGTGTCGAGGCGCAGGAACGGCGTGAACTCGCCGAACGTCAGTACCGGGACCGGGAAGACCAGTACCGCTAAGCACCGCGCGAGCAGCGAGATCAGCGCTCAACAGCCGTCTCGAGCCACGCGTGGCCCAGCCGCTTATCGCGGTCGATTCGCGCCCTCACCCACCGGCCCTTTGCATGCCGGCTCGCTGTTGGCAGCGGTGGCCAGTTTCATGCGCGCCAAACAGCAGCAAGGTCAGTGGCTACTGCGCATAGAAGACATCGACCCACCCCGCGAAGTCGCCGGCGCCACCGACGCCATTCTGCGCAGCCTGGAAGCCCATGGACTGCACTGGGACGAAGAGCTTCGCTACCAAAGCCAGCATCTGGAAACATACGCGGCAGTAGTCGACCGGCTGCTCGCCGCCGGATCCGCCTACGCCTGTACCTGCTCCCGAAAATCCGTTCGAGGTTCAGCACCCCAGGGCATTGCCGGCCCGGTCTACCCCGGCACCTGCCGCCACGCGCATCATGAAACCACGAATGCCGCCATTCGCCTGCGCACCGAACCCGTTACCATCGAGTTCACCGATCTCTACTGCGGTCCCCTCACCTATCAGTTAGAAAGCCAGCTGGGCGATTTCATCATCCGCCGCCGCGACGGCTTAAGCGCCTACGTCATCGCCTGCGTGCTCGATGACGCCGAGGCCGGCATCACGGAGATCATTCGGGGTGACGATATTCTGGGATTTACGCCTGCACAGATTTGGTTGCAGCGGCAGCTCGGGCTTGAGCAGCCCGGGTATGGCCATATTCCGGTGTTGCGCGGTGCTGATGGCGAGAAGCTGAGTAAGCAAACCGGTGCGCCCGCGGTGGACGATGCTCGGGCGGGCGAGAATATTTGCCAAGCCTTAGTGGAATTGGGTTGTCGGGCGCCGGTGGAGTTGCGTGCAGCGCCCGTGGCGGAGGTTTGGGCGTGGGTGGCGGATCGGGGGCATCGGATGGCACCTGGAGGCCAGTGACCTCAATGTGATGGCTTAGAAACGGTGTTGGGAGGAGGAACTAGGGATATTGCTCCCAATAATTAACACTAAATTTGCTGTTGCTTGGTCAGTCGATACCAGGAAAAAATAAGCACCCCGTAAGGAATGCCGTAAAACAACAAGAATGCTATGGTGAACTTTGGCGTAAAAAACAATTGACCCATGGCTGCAAAAATCGCCAAGAAGATGCCTGGCATTAGCAATTTTGATAGAGCCATTTGGTGCCGGTCATTAGTTTATAAGTTTTCTTTCGTTTTAGCCGCTGCATAAGCTGCGACAGCGCTGACTGAGAGCGATTGAAGCGACGCGCCGCTTCGCTAACACCGGCAACCCCGTGGTCGACGGCTTGGATCGCAAATCTCTACCCGAATTTCGCAGTGCAGGTGCGAGCCTCGAGGCAGGCTGAGCGACTTTTCATCTAGATGATGTGTCTTGCAGACAGTTGAAATCATTGCATCCAGGGTTTGCTGTGCAACTGGTCTTGGTTCATTCGCTAAGTTTTGCGTTAACCAGGTATCGTCGCCGAGCAGGCGATCGTCTGTTTTGCCCCCGCGTCCCAGCTAATGGGTTCCGGGAATATTTATCCGATATTTATATTTATCCGGACATCCAACAAGGCCCGTAACCTCCGTGGAAAACGCTAGAAGTAGAAGGCACTGTCCCAAAGTATTTCCCACAGATTACATAAGAAATATATGATAACTTTCTAATTAATAGCAATATTCTAGTCTTTACTCAATATTACCAAGGGCTTAGAACTACCACCCGAACTTGTGCGGCCAAGCTCGGTCTAATAAGTTTGTGGCGTTGCGGCAGAGCGCGCCCACTTGTACTATGAAGACGAGGCCGAGCCATGAATGAAGCTAGAGTCATTCGCAAATATGTGAACCGGCGGCTCTACGATACCCAGGAGAGCCGTTACGTCAACCTCGAAGAATTGCGCCGTTTGATTTTGGAAGGTGAGCAAATTCGCGTGGTCGAACGCACCAGCGGGGCGGACATTACCACCAGCATTCTGTTACAAATCATCGGTGAGTCGCAGCGGGAGAATCCGCTCTTGAGCGCAAAGTTCTTGTGCGATGTGATCCGGCTCACCGGCAGAGGTCAAACCGATCCCAGCCTGGCGGGCCGGCTGAACGATGCGCTGCAATCCGCGTTACGTGAACCACCGCCGGCACCAAGCGGCGGGTATTTCAATAGCTAGATAAAAGAAAGGGGCCGCGACAGACGTCACGGCCCCTGCATTGACAGCTGCGGTAAAACTAGGCGGCTTCTAGATCGCGCATGCTCAGGCGAATCCGCCCCTGGCGATCGACTTCCAAGACTTTCACTTTAATGATATCGCCCTCGGCGAGTTTGTCGCTGACTTTCTCAACGCGCTCCGAGGATATTTGCGAAATATGCACCAAGCCGTCCTTGCCGGGCAGAATGGTAACGAAGGCACCGAAATCCATGAGACGCGCCACGCGGCCTTCATAAATCCGACCAACTTCAACATCCGCGGTAATGAGCTCAATCCGTGATTTGGCTTCACGACCTGATGCACCTTCAACCGAAGCAATACGAACGGTGCCATCGTTATCGATATCAACCGTAGCGCCCGTTTCTTCGGTGATGGCGCGAATCACCGCACCGCCTTTACCAATGACATCGCGAATTTTCTCCGGGTCGATCTTCATGCTGATAATCGTCGGCGCCCATTCGGACATTTCTTCCCGATGAGCATCGATAACTTTGCCCATCTCGTCGAGAATATGCAGCCGCGCTTCGCGAGCCTGGCTCAGCGCATTCTCCATGATGTCGCGGGTAATGCCGTCGATCTTGATGTCCATTTGCAAGGCACTGACACCCTCACGGGTACCAGCGACCTTAAAGTCCATGTCACCGAGATGATCCTCGTCGCCGAGAATATCGGTGAGCACTTGATAGCGATCGCCCTCTTTCACCAAGCCCATGGCCACGCCGGCCACCGGAGCCTTGATGGGCACACCGGCGTCCATTAACGACAAGCTCGTGCCGCAAACCGAGGCCATGGAACTGGAGCCGTTGGACTCGGTGACTTCCGAGACCACGCGAATGACATAGGGAAATTCTTCCATGTCCGGCAACACGGCCTTAATACCGCGTCTTGCCAGTCGACCGTGGCCGATCTCGCGGCGTTTCGGGCCACCCATGAAGCCCGTTTCACCGACGCAATACGGCGGGAAATTGTAGTGCAGCATGAAGGGATCCTTATACTCGCCCTCTAGCGCATCGATGATTTGTGCATCGCGGCCCGTGCCCAAGGTGGCCACCACCAAGGCCTGGGTTTCGCCGCGGGTAAAGATCGCCGAACCATGAGTTCTTGGAAGCACTCCAGTCTGAACCTGAATGGGTCTAACCGTGCGCGTATCGCGACCGTCAATGCGCTCCCCGGTGCTCAGCACGCCCTCGCGCACCACGCGGCTTTCCAGCCGGCTCAATTCCCCGGCGACTTCGGCTTCAGTCCATTGGGCCGATTCATCGCCGGCCAAAGCCGCAACGGCCGCCGCCTTTATCTCACCCACTTGCGCATAGCGCTCTTGTTTCTCGCGGATGGTGTACGCTTCTGTAATGCCCTCCTCGGCTTGGGCAGCCACGGCACTCACCAAATCGGCGGGCGTTTCTGGTGCTTCCCATTCCCAGGCCGGCTTGCCCGCTTCCGCCGCCAACTCGGCAATGGCTTCGATAGCCGTCTGCATTTGCTCGTGACCAAAAACCACGGCATCGAGCATGACTTGTTCAGAGAGTAGCTCCGCCTCGGACTCAACCATCAACACAGCAGCTGCCGTGCCGGCGACCACCAGGTCTAACTTGGAATCAGCCAACTGCGTCTGCGTGGGATTCAAAACATGCTGGCCATCGACATAACCGACTCTTGCGGCACCGATGGGGCCACTAAAGGGCATACCGGAAATGGCCAAAGCCGCCGAGGCGCCGATGAGTGCCGGGATATCCGGATTCACATCGGGGTTCATGGAAATCACCGTGGCGATAACCTGAACCTCGTTCTTAAAGCCCTTCGGAAAAAGGGGTCGAACCGGCCGGTCGATCAAGCGGGATGTCAGGGTTTCTTTTTCCGTCGGACGGCCTTCACGCTTGAAGAAACCGCCGGGAATTTTGCCCGCCGCATAGGTTCGCTCTTGATAGTTTACCGTGAGCGGAAAAAAGTCACGGCCGGGTTCAGCACTCTTGCGGCCCACGGCCGTCACCAATACCACGGTCTCGGCAACACTCACCAGCACCGCGCCGTCGGCTTGCCGAGCAACAGCACCGGTTTCTAGGGTGACTTCGTGCTCACCGTATTGAAAACTTTTCTTAATGGATTTCACTGATAGATCCTAATGAGGCCCCAGACAGCACGGCGGGCAAAATGCCCACTGCTTGATGAGACCGAAATGTGGCGTAAAGGAAACGGGCGCGCCTTAACGACGCAGCCCAAGAGTTTGGATCAGTTTTCTGTACCGATCGCTATCCTTGTTCTTGAGGTAGTCAAGCAACTTGCGGCGTTTATTGACCATTCTCAGCAGCCCCTGCCGTGAGTGATGATCCTTTTTATGCGTGCCGAAGTGCTCGCCGAGTTCAACGATACGCGCCGTTAACAACGCAACCTGGACCTCCGGCGAACCGGTGTCGGCGTCGTCGCGGCGGTGCTCCTCGATAATCTTAGTTTTCTGTTCTCCGCTAAGAGACATTCCTGCGCTCTCCCTGTCAGCTACAGCTTCTTGATTGCTCTACAAAATCGCGGCGTATTGTACCTGCCATCGGCGGCCAGGGACAGTAGTCTTGAGTGCTAACTGCGCCTTAGACCAGCAACCGCCTTGGCGCCAATTGGCCCTCCGCCCCCACCGCGCCGATACCCAAAAACCCGGCATCGGGCCCATAGATGCGCACCAGGCCCTCGCCGGTAGCGGCGACGGCAACGGCGCCGCCCGTCTGCACGGCTTGGCCCAGGCGGAGTCTGTGGGTTTGCTCTTCGTCCAGTTCGATGGAAGGCCAATTAGCAATGGCCGCATCAACCGGGGCCAGCAAATTATCCAGCGCCGACAACTCCTCGGCCAGCGCGCTGAGTTGGTCCAGCTTCACCAGGGCGGCTTCCTCGAAGGGCTCGACCGCGTGCCGACGCAGCGCCTTAACGTGCCCCACAGTCCCGCAGGCCGCCGCGATATCCTCCACCAAACTGCGAATATAGGTGCCCTTGCTGCAGTGGATCACCAGCCGGGGTTGCCGCGGGTCAAAGGCGACGATTTCCAGCGCATGGATGGTCACCGCACGCGGTGGCCGCGGCACTTCTTGGCCCGCCCGGGCCAGGTCGTACAAACGCTTGCCATCCTGTTTCAGCGCCGAATACATGGGCGGCACCTGCTGAATGTCGCCGCGAAGTGTCCCCAAGGCCCGCTCGAGATCGCCCTTGCTTATCGTCTGGATGGCCGATGTTTCGACCACTTTGCCGTCGGCATCCGCCGTGTCGGTCCGCGCACCCCACTGTGCAATCACGCTATAGGTCTTGCTGGCGGACAAGAGGAACCCGGAAAACTTGGTGGCTTGACCAAAGCAAATCGGCAGCATGCCACTGGCCGATGGATCGAGGCTGCCGGTGTGCCCGGCTTTCTTTGCTTGATACAAGCGCTTGACCTTTTGCAGGGCACGATTGGAGGTAATGCCTAAGGGCTTATCCAGCAGCAGAATGCCATCCACGTCTCGCTTGGCCACGCTGGTTTTTTGGGCCGGCCCCTTGGGCGAATTCAACTGCCCTCCTCCGGCGGCTGCCCGTTACGATCTGGTCCCAAAGCGCGTTCGATGAGTTCGTCCATGTCGGCGGCCCGCTGCGCACTGTCATCGTGACGAAAGCGAATTTCGGGCGCGTGGCGCACGGTCAACTCCGCGGCCACCGCGCTGCGAAAGAAACCGGCGGCACGGTTTAAAGCTTCGATCAGGGCCGGACCCGAATGCTCAAGATCTAAGGAAGTCACGTAGACCCAGGCCACGCTGAGGTCCTTGGAGACGCGCACGGCCGTGACAATAACTTCCTGCAAACGAGGATCACGTACGCCGCTGCGTAATACGTCGCTGAGGATTCGCTGGATCTGTTCTTCGACCCGGCGGCTGCGGGGAAAATCACGCGCCATGACGGTTATCTGTAGACCATGGCCCTAGTGCCAAGCGCTTACAGGCTCCGCGCGACTTCCACTCGTTCGAAACATTCGATCTGGTCGCCCGCACGCACGTCGTTGTAGTTGCGCACGCCAATGCCACACTCGGTGCCCGCGCGCACTTCGTTCACGTCGTCCTTAAACCGCCGCAGCGATTCCAGTTCACCCTCGTAGATCACCACGTTTTCGCGCAGCACGCGTATCGGATTGCTGCGTTTAACGTAGCCGTCTACTACCAGGCAACCGGCGATATCACCAAACTTCGGTGACTTAAATACTTCGCGAACTTCCGCCAGACCCACGATTTCTTCGCGAATCTCGGGTGCGAGCATGCCGGTTACCGCCGCGCGCACGTCGTCGATGGCTTCATAGATGATGCTGTAATAACGCACATCCACGCCCGTCTCTTTAATGGCGGCACGGGCCGAGGCATCAGCGCGCACATTAAAACCAATCACAAAGGCCTTGGAGGCGGCAGCCAGATTAATATCATTCTCGGTGATACCGCCAACACTGCTGCCAATGACCTTGACCTCCACCTCATCATTGGAGATTTTCATGAGCGCGTCACGCAAGGCCTCGGCACTGCCATGCACATCGGCCTTCACCAAAACCTGCACCGCCTGGCCGGACTCCGCACCCGACTCCATTTGGCTGAACATGTCTTCGAGCTTGGCCGCCTGTTGCGAGGCGAGTTTCGTGTCGCGAGTTCGGGCATGTCTAAATTGCGCCAGCTCGCGTGCCTTACGCTCATCTTCTAGCACTAGGACTTCATCACCGGAACTGGGCGTGCCGGAGAGTCCCAAGACGGCCACCGGCATGGATGGCCCGATGCGTTCAACAACTTTACCCGTCTCATCCATCATGGTTCGCACGCGGCCGAACTCTTCACCGGCTACCAGCATGTCACCGCGATTCAAGATACCGCGCGTGACCAAGATGGTGGCCACGGCTCCCCGGCCTTTCTCCAAACTGGACTCGATGACCACACCGGCCGCCGGTCCCTCCGCGATGGCACGCAAATCAAGTAACTCGGCTTGCAAAGAAATGGCGTCGAGTAATTCGTCGACACCCTCACCGGTCTTCGCGGACACGTTCACAAACAAATGATCGCCGCCCCAGTCTTCCGGCACGACTTCCTTTGCCGCGAGCTCGTTGCGCACCCGTTCCGGATCGGCATCGGCCTTATCCGTCTTATTGACAGCCACTACGAGCGGCACGCCCGCGGCCTTGGCATGTTGAATCGCTTCTTCGGTTTGTGGCTTAACGCCGTCATCCGCGGCCACGACCAAGA
Source organism: Gammaproteobacteria bacterium (assembly GCA_965221985.1). Lineage (GTDB taxonomy): Bacteria > Pseudomonadota > Gammaproteobacteria > Steroidobacterales > J054. The sequence continues at coordinate 2,309,518 of OZ244928.1, read as the reverse complement.
TCACCACATCGGTCACCTGCGCACCGCGCGCGCGCATGCTGGTAAAAGCGGCATGGCCGGGCGTGTCCAAGAATGTGATCTGACCTTTGTCCGTCTCAACGTGATAAGCACCGATATGCTGGGTAATTCCACCAGCCTCACCATCCGCAACCTTGGTGGTGCGGATATAGTCCAGCAGAGATGTCTTACCGTGGTCCACATGGCCCATGATGGTAACCACGGGCGGACGCGACACGGCTTCACCGGCGTCCTCGGGCAAATTGCCGAGAATCGATTCTTCAACACCATCACCACTCGCCGCCTGGGCAATGTGGCCCATTTCTTCCACGACGAGAATCGCGGTGTCCTGATCAATCACCTGATTGATGGTGGCCATCACGCCCATTTGCATCATTTGCTTGATGACCTCGTTGCCCTTCACCGCCATGCGCTGGGCAAGCTCACCCACGGTGATGGATTCAGGAATCTGCACCTCGCGCCGCACCGGTTCGGTGGGACGCTCGAACCCATGTTGCGCGTCGCCGGACACCGCGATGGGTCCGCGCCGGCGGACACGCTTCTTCTTGCGCCGCCCGCTGATGTCGGATTTAACGTGCAACTCACGGCGGCCATACCGGGTGTCTTTCTTCTCACGCTCCCGGCGCGCCGCCTGTTCACGTTCTTCTTTGGCTTTCGCTTCACGGCGCGCTTGCTCTTCGCGCAGCTGCCGATCGGCGGCTTCACGCCGCGCAGCTTCCTCGGCCGCCTTGGCGTTCTCCTCGTCCCTTAGGCGAGCCTCAAGTTCGCTCTTCTCACGCTCGGCCGCTGCCTTGGCCACTTCCTCGGCCTGTTTTTGCCGCAGCAACTCTTCCTCCGAGCGACGCTTGGCATCGATTTCCTCTTGATGCGCGCGCGCCTCTTCTTCTAAGACATCGCGCTTCACGTAGGTTCGTTTGCGGCGCACCTCGACGTTGACGGTGCGGGAACGGCCTTGCCCGCCGGCCAAACGCAATTCGCTTTGGGAGCGGCGTTTCAAGGTAATTTGGCGGGGCGCGGCCCCACCCGACTCGTCCTTGCGACCGTGGCTGCGGCGCAAGTGAGTGAGCAACTCCATCTTGGCGTCATCGCTGATAATGTCGTCGGCACCAGCCACGGCGATACCTGCCTCATCAAGTTGACTCAGCAAGCGCTCCACGGGCACTTTGAGTACCTCAGCAAATTGCGCAATCGTCACATCCGACATTTAGCTCGCTCCGCTAGGGCCTACCAGCTGTTAGCTGGCAAGCTGCTCCTGCTCGTCATCTTCGAACCAATGGGCCCGGGCCTTCATAATCAGCTCACCTGCCCGCTCCGACTCCATGCCTTCGATCTCGAGCAGTTCATCGACGGACTGCTCGGCGAGATCTTCCCGCGTCACAATACCCTTCGCCGCGAGTAAGAAAGCCGTTTCTTTGTTCATGCCTTCCAGCTCGAGCAGATCGGCGGCCGGTTCGGCTTCATCAATCTGCTCTTCGCTGGCGATGGCCTGCGTTAGCAACATATCGCGAGCGCGGTTGCGCAGTTCGTCCACAATATTTTCGTCGAACTCCTGAATCGCCACGAGTTCCGAGGCCGGCACGTAGGCGATTTCCTCAATACTGGAAAAACCTTCTTGCACCAGGATCAAGGCAATATCCTCATCGACATCCAAATCCTTTTGGAATTTTTCCAGCAGCTCACGCGCCTCGGCCTCACTCTTTTCCTCGGCGTCGGCTTCGTTCATCACATTGAGTTCCCAGCCCGTTAGCTCACTGGCCAGGCGAATGTTTTGCCCGCCGCGGCCAATGGCCTGCGACAGCTTTTCTTCCTCGACGGCAACATCCATGCTGTGCTTTTCTTCGTCCACAACGATGGAGGTCACATCGGCGGGCGACATGGCGTTAATGACAAACTGGGCGGGATTGTCGTCCCACAGAATAATATCCACGCGCTCGCCGGCCAGCTCGTTGGAAACCGCCTGCACCCGGGAACCCCGCATGCCCACACAAGCACCGACGGGATCAATACGCCGATCATTGCTCTTGACCGCAATTTTTGCGCGCAGGCCTGGATCACGCGCCGCGCCCAGGATCTCAATGAGTCCTTGGCCAACTTCTGGCACTTCGATGTTAAAGAGTGATAACAGGAAATCCGGCGATGTGCGTGTCATGAATAATTGCGGCCCCCGGGGTTCCGAGCGAACTTCATATAACACCGCTTTCAAACGATCTTGCTGACGCACAGGCTCGCGCGGAATCATTTGCTCACGTGGCACGAAGCCTTCGGCACTGCCACCCAGATCGATATAAACGCCGTTGCGATCCACCCGTTTGACGACACCACTGAGCAACTCGCCGACTCGCTGCTCATACTCTTCGACCACCTTCTTGCGCTCAGCCTCCCGGACCTTCTGGACGATGACCTGTTTGGCGGTTTGCGCGCCAATCCGGCCGAACTCCACCGATTCGATGGGTTCTTCGACAAAGCCGTCCGGCTGCACGTCGGCATCGTATTCCACCGCATCGATCATGCGCAGTTCTTTCTCGGGGAACTCCAGTTCAGTGGAATCATCGGCAAAAACCAGCCAGCGCCGGAAGGTTTCGTACTCGCCAGTCTTACGATCGATGGCGACGCGCACGTCAATATCTTCGTCATAGCGTTTACGCGTTGCCTGGGCCAGAGCCAGTTCTATGGCTTCGAAGATGATTTCTTCTTCGACGCCTTTCTCGTTGGAAACGGCCTCGACCACCATCAAGATTTCTTTACTGTTCATGCTTCAATCCGCCTTCGTCGCGCCGGCCTTCAACGACCCATGTAGGTCGGGCATTAAACGCGCCGTTTCAATGGTCGCCAGGGGCACCTCGAATTCACTACCGTCTACATCAATCACCACCACGTCGTCCTCGCGACGCAGCAAGTCGCCCTTTAGTCGCCGCCGGCCGTTCACCAAACGCGTCAACTTACAGTTCACGCGGTGACCGACGAAGCGATCAAAGTCCTCCGGGCGAACCAGTTTTCGGTCTAGGCCCGGCGACGAAACCTCCAGGGTGTAATTCCCTGGAATCGGTTCCTCCACATCGAGGAGCCCGGACACCTGCCGGCTCACCCGCTCACAATCCTCCAAGCCAATACCCACTTCGGTATCAATGAATAGCCGCAGTAAACCACCGCCACCCGGCTTGAATTCCAGCTCCACCAGGTCGTAACCCAGGGCACCCACCGCTGGCTCCAGCATCGCCCAGAGCCGCTCACGTAAATCACTCACTGCCCGCTCTCCATAAAGAGCAAACAAAAAATGGGCCAATGGCCCACTCCTGCGTTGCGCCCCGGCCAGCCGGGACAACACTGGCTCAACGACCAGCCCATAAACAAATAGCCCCATGCGGGGCCATTGCTAGCAAACTTGGCAGCAGGACCTGGCTTTGATCCGGTTCTCAACAGCGCCCAAGATCTAAGCCATTGATTTTCCAAGCATGCCGCCGCTTGGGAAATCAGCCCGCTCCGCAGGCCGCGTAGTCTATCGGAACCATCAAGTGTGGTAAACCCAGCAGTTGGGCCCAAGGGCGCGCAGTGGCAAGGGAAATCGTGCTTGCCCCAGGAGCAGCAGGGGAGACCATCCGCGGGAATACTCTCCAACGGACGGCCGCTGCCACTTGCCAAGGCCCCGTGGCGAATTGACGGCGGTATCTCGAAACCGCATCTAGCGGCCAACCCCCAACAACGCGCGCCAATTTGGTCACTGGCCGCTGCCGCGCCGTGACTTCGCCGCGAAGTCCGTGATAGAACAGCGCCTACTGCGGCCGAAATCGCGACTCAGGTCAAGACGAAATCAATGCAATATTCTTTTAATAATAATACCTTAAATACTTTTCTTAAAGTAACCCCCCTGCTACTGCTGGTAGCCACGCTTACCCACGCGCAGCCGGCCAAACAGACCGTCATTAGTGATTTGATTGAAGTCAGCCCGGAGCAAATCGGCCTTAAGCCCTTTGCCCAAGGCGACGTATTCGTCGGGGCCACCCAGCTCAATAATCCCAAGGACGATCACGCGGGGCGCGGCAGGATCCTCCAATACGATGCGGATCTGAATTTGAAAGGCGTGCTCTGGGTCGAGGGCAGCAGCCATTTGATCAGCGGGCTGTCCTTTGCGCCCGACGGCACCCTATGGGCCTTTGACATGTGGTCCTGGTTGGCTCTGCGGGTATCCCCAGACGGCCGGCAGCTGGAAAACCGGCAATATTTAAAACGTCCGCTGTCCATGGCGCACTTCCCCGAGGATGGCAGTCTATTACTCAGCGAAGCATTGGTCGCGGACAACCAGCCACTGCCCTTGACCACGCGTCACCCCGCGCTACCCGGCGAGGCCACCAAGTTCGGCGATGGCGACATTTACCGGTTTAACCGCGACGACGAGCTGGTGAAAACCTATGACCCCGATGTCCATGGCGGCGTCACCGGCAGCTTCGCGGTTAGCCACTCGGTGTTATCGGCCGACGGCAATAGTTTGATTTACGTTTCGGAAACAGGCCCGCGGTTAATGCGCTATGACCTGGCAAACGGTCGTCAGCTGCCGGATATCCCGCGCAATACTGATTTGCAGCCGCAAATGCACTTTGCCCTGGCCGCCTTATCCAGCGCGAGACTGCTCATTAGTATGGGAAACCGACTCGATCTCATTAATGAAGCGGGTGACGAACTGCGAATTTATCCCCTGCAGGGATTTGGTTGGTCCGTCATTGGTATCTCGCCCAATGAAGATTTCGCCTATATTGGCAATTGGTACGACGGCACGCTGGCAAAGCTAGACCTGGATGACGGGGAATTTACGGCACTGACAAAAGTTTGCATCAAATGCATGGCTTCGGTCGCGGTAAATACCTTGGTGGCCGATCCAAGCCCATGAGCCCCGCGGCTAACTAAGCGGCAGACGTGAATGAAAAAGCCCGCACCGACGACAGTCAGTGCGGGCTTTTATTGTGGTCCTAGCTACTTAGCGCTGTTCGACTAATCAGCTTGCCCACCGAAACGGTAGTTCACGGTGACGCCCCATTGCTTCCGCCGCTGCGGAGTCAACGCAAAACCACGTGGACTGGTGCTGGCGCCGGAGCAATCCGCAGCGGGATCAACCGCGGCGCAGCCGGTTAGACTGCCACTGCGGCGATCGATGTATCGCAGAATGTCGACAGGTGTATCGTCGTCAGTAATGTTCTTACCCCAGACGGTGAAGTCCCAGTTATTTACCGAGTAGCCTGCCTGCAGGCCAATCAGATCCCGATCACCGGTTTCAATCAGGTTGTGCTCTTGAGCAAAGCGGGAACTTTCGTAGGCATAGGTCGCACTCACAAACCAACTTGAATCCCCCGTTATTTGCTGTTCAAAGCGCGTAAATAGACTCGCCGTGTGCTCCGGTACGCGCGGACTCGTGTTGCCCGATACGTCGCCGAGCGTCTGAACACTTTCAAAAGTACCATCACCACCCAGTAGATCCGCCTGGTCCCGACTGAATCGCCGCGTGATCTCAGAATCGGTATAGGCGTAGGTCACCCCACCAATTAGATTGTCCGTGAACTGTATCGCGCCATCGAACTCCAGGCCCAGCACTTCGGTTTCACCGGCATTCTGCAAGACTGAAGTCGTACTGCCACCGGCCAACTCAACCACCGTGGTGAGTTGCTGATCTTCCACGTCGAGAAAATACAGCGCGAGGTTGGCATTCGCCCGTCCGTCGAGCCAGACGGTCTTGGCGCCAATCTCATAGTTCATGGCCTCTTCTTCGTCGACTTTGCGCAGCTCCGGACGATCCACCGGAATATTATTGTTGAAATTACCCGGCTTGGTGCCCTTGGCAATATTCGCATAGAAATTAACACTGTCACTCACCGTCCAAACACCAGTTAGGCGCGGTGTAAAGCTATCGAAGGTCTCGTTGCAAATCTCTTCGGTACAGCCCGGATTGTTTGCAGTCCGATCATAGACGGTGATTTCATCCTCAGCCCAGCGCAAATCCAATCCCAAGGTAAAGGCATCGGAAATGTTCCAAGTGACGCCCCCAAAAACCGCTATGTTTTCAATCTCTTCATTCTCCAGGCTAACCTCGCCGGTGAAGGGGTTGGTATTAGACACAACACCCCCCAAGGTCACAAACCGATCATCTTTCTCTACCGCTTCACCTTTATAGTAGTAGAGACCAAACTGATAGCTAATGGACTCGGCATGGTCGAAGGTAGCCCGCAGTTCTTGCGATATATCTTTCTGGGTATTGTCATCCCACTGGAAGAACGCGCCGTTTAAAGGCGGAAACGGAAACGGATCATAGCCGGCATAGGAGGCATCGAAACCGGTGATCTCATCGTCGCGAATGTAGCCGGTGGTGCTTGACAGAACGATATCTTCGGCCACTTCCCATTCCAACTTCAAAGTTGCAATGGTGCGATCTTTTTCCACGCCTGATCCGCCGGCTAGGTCCAATAGATCGGTGCGTAAATTAATCGCGTCCCAATCAGCAACCGCCTCGCCGGTGTAGTATTCCCGTGCGCGCGGCGCGATGCCAGAACCGGCGGCACCACGAAAGAAGCTATTGTTTAACCCACGCGGTTGTAAGTACATGGCAAAGTGATCGTCCTTGGCATCTTGGTAGCCAAGACGCAAAGTCACGTCGAAATTCTCGCTGGGACTAAAAAACAGCTTACCGGTGACGTCGTAAGTTCGCTCCCCGCCGATGTCCTCACCGTCGAATTGATTGGTGAACTGACCGCCGAACTTGTCCACACCGAGAGAAAGATAGTAGCCAAAGTTGTCGGTGATGGGGCCACCGACCCAACCGCTGGCAACGTAATAGTCGTCCTCACCCATCTTGGCCTGCACTTGCCCCTCGACAACATCAGAACGCCCTCGAGTCACATAGTTGATAGCGCCCAAGTACGTGCCGCGACCGAATTGCGCCGATTGCGGACCTTTGAGAATTTCAACGCGCTCGATATTAAACAGCGTCGTGGTCTGAGGCGTACCACCCTGATAAACCCCGTCAACAAAGTAGGCCATCGACGATGAATTACCGATACCATTTTGAATCGTGGTGATACCGCGAACCGCCGGGCGATCCGAGCCTGACTGGCGTCCAAAGGCGGAATTGAAAGACAGGCCCGGCGTAAACAACGCCAACTGATCGAGGTTCTGCAGATTCAACTCGTTTATGGTCTCCGCGTTAAACGGCGACACCGCAATCGGCACGTCCTGAAGGTTCTCTTCAACCTTGCGAGCCGTCACGACGATTTCATCGAACTGTGCAAGTGCAACACCCGGCAGCGCCAGGCCAATCATCGCGAAACATGACAGCAAAGCACTGCCCAGTAAGATTCTGCGAAAGAAATCTTTCATGGTCTTCATCCCCAAGACTTGACGAATAGCATCTAAAACAAGCAAAAGGCGCCGGCGCGGCGGCCTAGGCATTCTGAATTATGTCAGAAAATAGGCTAATGACAGCACACTGTCAATCGCCTCCCTGCGTGGCTATAGTACCACTCAGCTCGGCATAAATTGGAATTGTAGACGTCATGAGTGTTGTAAATTGGCGACAAAAGGAACTCTAGCAACCCCTAACCGGGCTGCTGGCCACGGGCATAAGACGGCCAGTTCCAGGTTTCTGCGCGCCTTTCAGGCCGTGGTGGGCGAAGTTTTCCGCCTGAATGGTTCGCTGCTGGCCGCAGGCGAACGACTGGGCCGGGATTTGGGTATTTCGCCCGCCCGCTGGCAAGCCATCGCCATCATCCGTAACGAGCCCAAGACCGTGGCCGATATGGCGCGGCAGCTCGGGCTAACCCGGCAAAGCGTACAGAGAACAGTGAATGGGTTGATCAGAGATGGTCTGGCACGAATCAAGTCCAATCCAGGCCACAAACGATCCCACTGGATTGAGCTCACTGAACAAGGGCGACAGACCATGGCGCAGCTGCGTGACCGGCAGGTGCCTTTGACGAAACTATTCACGCAAGAACTGGATATCAGCAGCGACGAACTGGAGCGACTAGCACAACAACTTAAAGCCATGCGGGAAACAGCGGATAAGATCGGCACAGCGAAGCAATAAATGTCTGGCCCTAAGAACGTTTAGCGAGTTTTTTTCAGTAAGACCGGAACCAACCGACCGCGCCATTCCAAAGTACCGGTTACAGTGCGACCATTTGCTCGCTGGCGTTTACCGATTCGCCCCGATGAGCATAACCTCTCAGAAAGACCCGACAACTTGCCACCTCCCCGCAAACCCGGTGCCGCTTTGCGCCGGCGGGACGCCAAGTTTGCGTGACTTCTATCAGTAGAATAATCGCCACTCAACACGAGTTCGTCACGCTTAGCCGCCACGCTGTGGCAAACTGCGAATTGCCAACATCGATACAGCAGCATGATTCTTGAACTTGCAATACTGAACGTGCGAGCGGGGCAAGCCGCGGAATTCGAGCAAGCCTTTGCACAAGCACAGAAAATACTGGCGGCCATGCCTGGTTATGTCGACCACGAATTGCACAAATGCTTAGAGCAGGCTAACCAGTACGCCTTACTAGTCCGCTGGGACAAACTTGAAGATCACAGCATCGGCTTTCGGCAATCTACGCAGTATCAGGCATGGAAAGCGCTGCTCCATCATTTTTACGATCCGTTTCCAAGAGTGGAGCACTATGAATCGGTACTTTAGGCTGGGTGGTTGCGCCTTTGCCTGAGAAAAGCCAGGTGGACAGCATGACTAAACCAACAATCCAGCACCTAAAGCTTTATCACTTTCCGGCCACGCGCAGCGCGCGGGTCCGCTGGGCCCTGCATGAAACTGTAGGTAGCGACTTCGAACTTGAGCATGTGCAGCTGTATGACGGCATGCAATACCAGGACAAATTTCTGCAGCTGAACCCTAATCACAGCGTGCCGGTTCTCGAGATCAGCTACGCCGATGGCCATGTGCAGCACATGATCGAAAGCGTCGCCATGGTGGCACTGCTGGTAGACGCTTATCCCGAGAAGAAGCTTGCGCCAACCACCCACGAATTATCCCGTGATCGGGCTGACTATTTGCAAATGCTGCATTTCGCCGGCACTTGCATGGACATGATGTTATGGCAGATACGCATTCATGAACATGTACTTCCAAGCGATGAACGTGACCCTAGAACGGCTAAACGCTACCGCGGCAAGTTCACAAGGGAGGTGGAGCCGCAACTACTGGATCGCCTAGCTAGGCATGCTTTTGTCTGCGGTGAAAATTTCTGCGGCGCGGATATCGTCCTGGGCCACAACGTGACTTGGGCCCGCGCCTATGGTTTATGCGCACAACCGGCTTTTCGTGACTATCTCTCGCGGTTATCGAAACGCCCAGCCTTTCAAAAAGCCTTCGATGATGCCCGAACCTTTGAACTCGACCCGGGAGACAGCGGAGAGCTGCGTGAAAAATTTTCCGGTTGAGAGCTTTCTCGACTTCAAGTTCAGTCGGTGTGTAGTCAGTTGCTACGGACGATAGCCAGTCGAAACTATACCGCCATTAGCCCGCAGTGCCGCTAGGTCACTCGTAGCCTCGCAGCAGGTCATTCTTAGGCATACGCTTTCTTTCAACATCGCGAACAGCGGCCGGAGCGGCTTGTTTAGCCTCCAGTGACTTGGGACTGTTTGCGGACGAGGTGTAAACCTCGCACCAATCACGGCCAATGGATATTGGCTGCAAGCTGGGCAAACCAGACATATAGCGGGACACGTCCGCCTCATCGAGCAGCAACTGGAGCGTGACTTCGGCACGGGACGAGACCAGCGGATCACCGATACGGCTACGTACGCCCCAACTGACAATATAGCTGTCGCAGTAAAAACGGTCCTCCCCCTCCGGCGCGTTCGTGTAGGCGACTTCTCGATCAATGTCAAAGTGATAGTTCATCATGACTTCTTCGAAAAGCATGGCGACGTCTTCACGTATGGTCGAATAAGCGTAGTCGTCACTGGCACCATCACTCTCGAACTCCAAGCCCACTTGACGCGGCGTCAAGTTGAGCTGACTGGCCGTGGGATCCGCACCTAGGTAAAGAACCGCCCCGAGATCCAGCCACAATTGAGAGTTCAAAGCTTGTTGCGCATCCAGCGTGTCCGACACGTAATTACCAGACAGCGACAAGATCGCCTCATAGGCGGACATCTGGTCATCGATAAAAACCAAGGCGGCGGGGGTAATTGCATCATTGGCGTGGGCGAGTTCGTGAAACAACAAGGCGGCCACGGGGAGTTCGATATCGCCGATGGTCCGTGATTCCGGGCCGGTCAGGCTGAAACTCTCCCAGGCATAATCGGAACCCAGCACGTAGCGCGCCAGCGAAACGAAAGCCAATTCGTCACCAAACTCCGCGCGATAGTCCCCCTGCTTGGACACGGTTTGCTTTTCGGCAGGAGTCAGCCATAAATCGGCCGGATCTAGATAAATCGCAGCCGTCGCACCGGAATAAAACGATGGCCGAATATCAGCCGCGATCACGATGGCCGTCACTGGCTTCATCAAATCCAAGATTTCGACCGGTAGACGCTCCAAAACCTCACGAAATCTTTGGCCCATCCAAGGGTGGGACACGATGGTTCTAGCCAGCACGTCATCGACACTTGGATTGTCCGTTTCCTGGCCCAGCAAGGGCAAAACCGACAAGGAACAAGACTCGGATACAAATTCAATAACCGCACAGTCGGCCAAAACATCCGCATAGGGACTCGTGGCCTCCGCGGCTTGCAAACTTGAGTAGGCTGGCGTTGGACCGACAAGACCCGATTCGCCATCGCTACCGCCACCGCCCCCACAAGCGACGAGCGTAGAAAGAACAAAAAGAATTCCGGCCAAGCGGCCGATTGATAAGGTAATCATCGGCTCTTTAATTATTATTAACTTGGAACAAATTTTACCATATCAGGAACATTCTTAAAAAGTACCCTAAGGAATCGTGGAACCGCCAGGTTTAGCCGGCTCTTGTTGTGACGCCGCAAATTCCTAGAGAAACGGAAACGCCAGAAATTTCAGACAGTTGAACCCGCGTTCAGACCCGTTTGGGACGCCAATCTCGAATAAGCTCGGGAAATTTTTGATCAACGCGTACAAAGGCGCCGGGTGCTCCCGTCTCCAGCAAACGCCGATTGGACGGCGGAAAGGCGCTCGGCCCGCCCTCCTCCGGCCATTGGCGTGTGGCGTCAATGGCGATCTTGCTGCCGCGACCCGTTTTCACGGTGCTGGGATCCAAGGGCATCGCCGGCAGACGTTCGAATAATTCTGTATTGCCGTAGGGCTGCCAGCGAGTCGCGATGGCGGTGAGAACTTGCTCCTGGTCAGTGACATCCAGATCGTCGTCCACCACAACCACAATTTTCGCGAAGAAATTCGTCTTGGCGATGCGCTTGGCCAGTGCTAAGCCTTGACCGGGTTTGGTCTTCTTAATACTCACGCAAGTCAAGCCCACCGTGCGGGTGTCGCTGAAAAAATCAACCACCGCGGGCTCTTTCTTGCGCAGGGCGTGCAAGGAACCGGCGTGGGTGGCGGCGGCCAGGCTGCCGATTTGCAAACCGGTAAAATTATTCATGATCCAGGGATTGCGCCGGTGGCTGACAGCGGTGACACGCAACCAAAAAACCTCCTCTTTGCGTGCGCCCTGGTAGCCGACCATTTCGCCATAGGGACCCTCTGGGCGTAAGTCATCCAGGGGAACTTCGCCCTCGATGATCATTTCGGCGTGGGCCGGCACGAGAAAGTCGTTAGTTTCGCTGCGCACGACCTCCAGCGCGCGACCGGCCAGGCCACCCGCGAGGGACAACTCATCGGCCCCTTTCGCCCGGTAGGACATCTTGCTGCCGCTAACCATCCAGACATAGGGATCGGTCGTTAGCGCGATTGAGACTTTGGCTATTTTGTCGCCCCGCTCGCGGGCGGCCATGAGATGCCGATAGCCCGTCTGCCCGGGCTCGGAATTGAGGCCGAGTTCTCTAGGCCCGCGCAAGTGACAGCGATAGGTGCCGAAATTCACACCGAGTTTCGGGTCACGGGTAAATACGCTGCCGGTGTTGATGTAACGGCCCGCATCGCTGGGGTTACATTGGATAAATGCAAAGCGCGTTAAATCGATCTCGTCTCCGGACAGAACAATTTCTTTACACGGCGCCTGCGAATTTTCGACTTCGACGGGTTTGATTGATGGATAGTTACCATCATTCTTGGCGACCATCGCCTCGACATGGTCGCGCGCCTTTCGATAGCTGTTGTAGGGCAAGGTCGCGGCCAAGCCATCCTCAACTGGCTCTAAACCAAATGCAATACATTCGCCGTGAGCGTTACCGCTTTCGTTAACCAGCAGCGGACCCTTAACCCACCGACCATCTATCTTCAGCGATTCCACCAATAAAGCCGGTCCGCCGCGCATGCCGTGATGATCGCGCAGCCGATACATCAGGGCTGCTAACTCGTAGGCGTCTTGATCCAAGCGCGGAATGCGCACGAGCAAGCCGTAGTCGTCTAAGGCCGCGACGTAATCGCGCATGCTCACAAAGGGTGCTCTTGGGCCATGCATAGACTTGTCCGCTGAAGCCGAGCCAAACGGCATCGAGGCTAGCATCCCCAGTCCCGTGGTCGTCTGAAGAAAATGCCTTCGAGACGCATTCTGGACTTTCGTCGCTGAATCATCGGATGAACTCATACTGATGTGCTCCGCAATCCCCCTGGAACAGATACTAAGTCCATACCACAGTGGTCATCAATTAGCCGGGCACAGGCCCTAGCGCGCATGCAAGGCATTGGCGGAAAAATGTCATTACCAGAACACCGCAGGCTTCCCGATATCGCATGCGCTACACCGAAGCTCCCAAGTCCGCTAGGCAACTCCCTATTACCTTGGCACCCTATGCGCCAAGGAAGCGAACACCGCCACCAGCCGAAAATCCATAGACGGAAATGCCGAACACACTCGGCCTGCCAAGAAATAGAAATGAAGACTGAGAAATAACCCAGGTAGAAAGAGTCGCGTCCAGGTCGACGCAAAAGAGAACCCGCGTTGGCGGGTTCTCTCTAACTGCGGAATCTATGCTGAGCTTACGAGAATCTGCGACGGATGAACGCGAGCAATCCCAAGCTCGACGCCAGCAACCATACCGCGCCTGGAATTGGAACCGTTGCAGGACCTACCACAGAATAGATATCCTCACCGGTCGAATCTTCTTCGAAAACGAAAAAGCTGATGAACTCGGCTTCGCTGGGATCAAGGACGTTGCTCGAACTATCATCCGCATAGGTGTCGGACGGAAAGAGGAAGTTCAGTCCAACTTCAATTCGCCCCAACCCCGCTGTTGCGGCGTCGCCTTCAAGATCGGCAAAATCGAATATTTGTCCGGCAGAATAAGTCGATGTCCCGGAGAGTAGATTTAGGGCATCGGCCATTTCACCATCAATGACGAAATCATTGGTAAATTCCAGGCCGCCCGCCGCATCACAACAGCCAAAATTCGTGGTCACGCCATTGGCCGTGATCGATCCGTTCGCCGTGCTATCGTCGATATCGCCAGTAAATTGGGTACCGACTGGCAAGCCCGAATAGATCGCGCCAACCTCGTCGACATCAATTAATACAATCGGACCACCAAAGCTAATCGGCGCAGCCTGCACAAACCCGTTAGAGACACATGCGCCGAGGACCAGCGCAAAGATCATTCTTCTCATTATTGAACCCCCTGATGTCAAAGCCAATGAATGGCTACGAGTGCGTCATCGGGTGTTCTTTATGGCTTGCAATATAGTTGACGATAAGTTCTTTTGTCAAATTAATGTCGCGCGATAGCAACGGCCGCATGCTTGATTTACTCAATCTGACTGGACAGCAAGAAATCTAGGTGAAAACACCATCGTGCTGAACGACGGTCTCCGCAGACCAGTAGATTTGGAAAGCTGCCCGCTTTGGACAAGACACCGGCAATTCTGAGACCAAAGCTGGCTGATCGCTGTGCTATCGAGCAACTAGAAAATTGTCTTAAGATGGTCCATGACTTACGACTAAGCGCGCCATCACTCAAAGTCCGAGTCTGCTATAGAGAAGTTGCTAGGCTAGATGTGATATTCGCGGTGGCCTGTCGGCTAAGCTTGTTTGCTAGTCTAAAAGGCAATGGCAATGCTCAGGCGCCGCGCTATCCAGCGTTGTAAGTTGGGCAGCAAATCACAATAAACCCCCTATCCACTACTTCTCAGCCGTTATATTCGCCACCCAGGCGGGGTCAGCATCCCCGATCATATCCGGATACCACTCGCCGAGACCCTCACCGTCGTCGTCCCGGAATTCAAACCAGACCGTGACGTTCTTGAAGCCTGCCTCCTCCAGTAACTCCCGAATTTCCGGCAGCGTCCACAAACGCCAATGGTAAGAGAAAGCTTTTTCGAGACGTGAGCCGTCAGGAAATTCAAAATGAATGTGTGTTTCCATGGTACCGGTCACGGGACTAAAGCTGGCTTGATCCCAAATATAGGTAAAACCGTCCATTTCAGACGGTTCTTGAACTTCGCTTAAGGCTTCGGAACCGCCAAAGGCATCCAGGAAGAAAATACCGTCGGGCTCAAGAGCCGTATATACAGTCTGAAAATACTCCAGCAGACTCTTGCGATCTGCAAAAATCCAATAGCTGAAATTGAAAGCGCCGACCACATCCACTAAGGGTGTTTCCGTCGTCCGGACATCACCCAGCCGTAGGGAAACTCTCTGCCGCTGCTTTTTCTTAAGAGCCGCAACCCGGTGCTTGCGCCCCCAGGCAAGCGGTTCGGGATCTAGATCGATACCAAAGGCATAACGGGACTTCCCCAATCGCACCCACTCGCAGGCCGCGCTGGCAGTACCGCAAAAATCCTCGCGAAAACTCTTGGCCTTGCGGCCGCGTAAACTCTTGAAAAGGTAATCAACTAGGTGACATTGCTCCTCAACATTTTGTACGGCCCGCTCATATAGATCATAGGGATCTGCCTGATCTGCCATTCTTGTTTTTCGGCCTTTTTTCCGTGCCTTACCCATATCGACCCCCACAGGTATTCACAATGCTTCGGGATGCTCGCAGATTTACTCGATGAGGAAATATACGCAGATTCAAAGACCGGGTAAGTATATTTCCGGAGATCAATCTTGCGACATTCAGCTTACTTTCATCCGGGTACGAGAAGTTCTCAACACGGGAGGAATGTTATGGCCAGAGCAAAGAAAAAGACGAAACGAAAAAAGAAGAAGACTATGTCGGCGGCACGTAAGAAAAAAGTGATGGGCGATTCCGTTCGCAATGCCATGCGCGAAGCCATGGATGCCGTGAAGCGTACCGAGCAGGCGAAGGCTGAAGCCGAGCTTAAGGTATTTGCGGCGAAAATGATCGTCCATATTGCCAAGGAAGCCGGTCTCAAGGGCCCACCCTGGTCGGTGAAGAAAAAGGCCATCGCCGCCGCCAAGAAGAAAGCTGCCAAGGCTCGTAAAGATGCCCAGAAGAAAGTGGCAGCTGCGCGCAAGAAAGCGGCCAAAATGCAGAAAGCGGCACGTAAGAAGGCACGAGGATAATAGTCTATTTGCAGAACTGTCGGGATTTACGACAAGCGCGTCCCTGGGACGCGCTTTTTTTTGCTCTGCGAATCGCTCCAAACCACATCGCCCGCCAGCGCCCTCCAAATTGCGTGGGTGCCCTCGCTGTCTCGGATCCGGATCGCACAGGTAGCCGATGAGCTCGACCATCTCAGCCGCGAATTCGGGTTCTAACTCAGCGCGCACTTCTTCGAGTGCCCGCACAACACCGGAGAGTTTGGCGGTATTACACTGGTCGGCGAGTTGCCATTCGTAGCGGAACTGATCGACCCGAATGGCGTGTGCCCTGAGTGCCTCTTGAAGGTCACCGTCCTTTCCCAAGTCCAAACGCATGTCTAGCGCTTTGACAAACGCGTGTTCACCTGCGTCGTTGGACGCGACGTATCCCCACGAGTGGCAACTCCCGGTATGCCGCCCACCCGGTTCGCGCATGCCGACGATCTTCCAGCCGCCGGTTGTTATTTGCCCAATTAGTCGTGACTGGTCCATAGTATCTACACGTAGAGAGACGGCAACCAACGTTCAGCAACATGCAGGGGAAAACCCAGCCGAACCGGCCGTCGAGGGCCAGTCGAGACCAGCAGGTCCTTCTGCACCAACTCTGACAGAATTTGCCGTGAGCGCCGCTCCTGATAGCCAGTGAGTTCGCGCACCTTCCCGCGTTCGACTTCGCCCGCGTTAAAGGCCTCTAGCAACACAGGCTCGGCACCGTTTGGCAACCGCCCACTGTCAACCTCATCGCGTGCATACAGACGTATGCGCCGTCCCAGTTCACTGGGATTCAGCAGCGACTCCATAAAATCGACCTGGTCGATACAAGCGTCAAAAAAGAACCGGCAAAAATCGATAAGCGTTTGCTGAGAAAGATTCCCGCGACCATCAAGATCGCCGCGTCGGGGTTGATCTGCGGCAGCCAAAGTCTTCTTGTAGTCGTCAACTCTGCGCGCCAATCCGCGAGAGACCGACCACAGCGGACTACCTAGCCCTGACCTGAGCAGCATCGCATGAGACATGAGGCGCGCGACACGCCCATTGCCGTCCGCAAAAGGATGAATCCAAAGCAAGCGATGGTGAGCCGCAGGGACTGCGAGAACGGTCGCCAATCCGCGAAGTCGATCCGACGCGTACGCCTCGGAAAAATGTTGAAGCAATCCACCCAACTCGGTGTGCTTCGGCGGATAGTGGCGACCGACCTTTACTTCCGTTTCACGGAACTCACCTGGTACCACGGGTACCTCTTCACCTGTGTCCGGATTCTTCGCAACCAGTATTTCCTCGGGCAATCGTTCGCAGAACTCACGATGAATCCATTTAATGTATTCCTCTGCCGTGCAGTCACAATCCGGATCTTCACCTTGATCGATTTTTCGTTGCACAGCGATGTGCGCGACGGCTTCCAATTGCAAATCACGCCGATCGGGGTCATCCGAATAGCGCTCTTTCAACGCGTCATCGATCTCGCGCGGCAGCGTCGGATGACCTTCTATCAGATTGGAGTAGTAGCAATTCATCGATCGAACGAGATCGCCCACGCCGACTTGGACTTTAGGCGGCAGGCTCGCCGTCAGCCGATTCGCCACACTGGTCAGCGCCAGGGCTTGCTCCTCAAGCTCCGGTATTGGCCCGCTAGGCAATGTAGGCTGTATAGAAAAACCGCTCATAATGCCGTATAGAATACCGGTAAATTTGTCATTTGTAAGCCATATCTATCTATTTTTAATAGATTTTATGAATTATCTCTCAAATATACCTCAATCATAGTGCCGGATAAAATGCCGTTAAAAGTGCCGATACAACGCGCTTAGCCCAAGAAAAATTCAATTATTTTCAGTTGGTTACGTTTGCTGTCGAACCGCGGCAAGCCACTATCGAGCCGCGACGAGGCTGCAGAGGTGGGTTTCTTACCAATTTGGGGTTTTCTTAGCGGCGTGGCTTAAGAAAGGATATTCGAGTTCCCGTTCTTTTCCGTCGCTCAGAATCTGAGGGTTAGCTGGAACATGCTTGCGGTCCAACCCTCACGCGATAGCCGAGACGGTCAGTCCAACTCACACTACTGCGGACTCAGTATTCCAACTTCAAGGGCGGCTGAGTGAAGCCTTGCCTCGTGGACTTCTTGCCAATATCGAACCTGAGAAACCAATCCGCGTACAGGCCGCATTTCCTTTTCTATCGACCATACAAGTTCAAACTCAGCGGAGTTAAGCCCGGAAAGCGTTGCATGAAGGTTGGACCGACCACATGCCCCTCCGGCCAGGTCAGGTCGAACACCCCCGGTCCCTCACCGTTCATGCCGGACAAAGTGTTAACTATGTGTCCGGAACAAGCTGTAAACCATGTGACCGGTTAACACCCTTGAAAGCTTGGTAGCGGGGGTAGGATTCGAACCTACGACCTTCGGCCAAAAAGTAAACAATTCGAGCCCGATCTCGTCGGGCTCATAACCCGAAGGCATGAAAAAGGCTCCATCGCTGGAGCCTTTTGAAAGCTTGGTAGCGGGGGTAGGATTCGAACCTACGACCTTCGGGTTATGAGCCCGACGAGCTGCCAGACTGCTCCACCCCGCATCTGCAGGCGGGGATACTAGCGAGTTCGCGGGACAGCCGCAACCGGTATGGCGGCTTGGCCGCGGGACTAGTGCGGAAGCGGTCTTAGGCGGCAAGCCGAAGCCACATTTGAATCTATATGTTATGGCTCCGGACCGATCTCTAGTGAAATCCGCCGCTCAATTCTATTAGCGTGGCCTACTTTCCGACAGGCGGCACGCGCGATTCCCCGAGGCCGACGGACCTAGAACCCTCGGCACTTGCGAACCCTCCGCAAGCGGCACGGGTAATCCCCTATCCCAATGCGCGGCTACAGAGCTCAATGAGCGTATCGGGAAACAGTCCCAGGGCGAGGACCAACAGGCTGTTGAGGCTCAAGATAAAGCGTAAATCCGCGCCAGGCCGCAAATTCGCAACTGCTGCCGCGGGCGCGTCGAAGTACATCAATTTGATGATGCGCAAATAGTAAAAGGCGCCGACGACGGAAAATAGAATGCCCGCCAAAACCAGCCACATCTTGTCCGCATCAATCAGCGCCGACAAGACCCACCACTTAGCATAGAAACCGGCTAGGGGCGGCACCCCGATCATGCTGACCATGAGCAGTAGCATCATGCCGGCGAACCAGGGACTGCGCTGATTCAAGCCGCGTAAATCATCCAACTGGTCGGCTTCATCATCGCCACGGCCAAGCAGAATTACGATGCCGAAAGCGCCGGCGGCCATCAGCATATAGATCACGGTATAAAACAAGGCCGCTTCGACGCCCGCATCATTGCCCGCCGCAAAGCCCAGCAAGATAAAACCCACATGGGAAATGGTGGAATAACCCAGCATGCGCTTGATATTGGTTTGTGCAATAGCTAGCACGTTGCCAATGCCGAGTGACAACACCGCCAGGATGCCAAGGATAGCCTCCCCACTCACCGCAAGGGGCGCAAGGCCATCGACAATAACCCGCAGAGCCAAAGCGAAAGCCGCCAACTTCGGCACCGTACTCACGAACAAGGTGACGCTGGTGGGCGCGCCTTCGTAAACATCAGGCAACCACATGTGAAACGGCACCGCCCCGAACTTAAAGGCCAAACCGACAATAATGAAGGCCATGCCCACCACGGCGGCCAGCCGGGAGCCCTCAGCCGCCGCCGATAAAGCCTCGGCCAGTTCATTCAGCTGCACCGTGCCGGTCAGTCCATAGAGAATCGAAACGCCATACAGCAAACAGCCCGAGGCAATCGCACCCAAGACAAAGTATTTCATGGCGGCTTCGGCCGCGATGGGCGAATTCCGGTCAATGGCCACCAGCCCGTACAATGACAGCGACAACATTTCTAAGCCGAGATATAAGGTCAATAGGCTGTAAGCCGAAATCATGACCATGATGCCGAGCATGGCAAACAAGCCCAGGAGATAGTATTCGCCGCGATGCAGACCGCGATCACGCAAATAAGCGCGCGAATACAAGAATACGGTGGCCAGACCGGCCAAACCGATCAATTTCATGAAATGGGCCAGCGTGTCGGAAATATAACTGCCATCGAAGATCACAGCTTGTCCTAGAGTCGCTGATTCACCCACGGCCCAAGCCGTGGCGGCCAAAACCAGCAAGGCCACAATATAGCTGATGTCCCGGGCACGATCTGGCACCCACAAATCAACCAACAACAGCAGACAAATTCCCAAGCCAAGCACGATCTCGGCCAGCGCGGGGGCGAAGTCTGGGCTCAACATAGTCATGGCTTACAACTTAGATTCGAGAATATGGATGACCAAATGGTCGACTGAGACCGACATCATATCCACCAGCGGCGCGGGCCACAGACCAAGGCCTAGGACGAATAAGGCAACCAAGCTCAAGATTAAGAATTCCCGCGCGTTAATATCTTGCAAGTTGCCGATACGCTCGTTAGCCACCTTGCCGAAAATCACCCGCTTGACCATCCATAACGTGTAGGCGGCACCCAGCACCAATGTCGTGCCGGCTAATACGGCATACCAAAAGTTCGCCCGGAAGCTGGAAAGAATGACCAGAAACTCACCCACGAAACCGGAAGTTCCCGGCAGACCCGCGTTCGCCATGGCAAATAAGACCATGAACGCAGCAAAACGCGGCATGCTGTTGACCACGCCACCATAGGCTGCGATTTCCCGGGTGTGCAAACGGTCATACATCACCCCGACGCATAAAAACATGGCGCCGGAAATAAACCCGTGGGAGATCATCTGCACCATACCGCCGGTAATGCCCATGGCGATCCCGGCCGTATCGCCGCTGCGACCAAAAATCGACCAGGCCAGAAAAAAACCGAGGGTCACGAACCCCATATGGGCAATAGATGAGTAGGCGATCAGCTTCTTGAGATCCTGCTGCACCAAGGCAACGAAACCGATGTACACCACAGCAATGAGCGATAGCGCGATCATCAAGAAATCCAAACTTTGGCTCGCATCGGGCGCGATGGGCAAGCTAAAACGCACAAATCCGTAACCGCCCATTTTCAGCAATACGGCCGCCAGAATCACCGAACCACCCGTCGGAGCCTCCACATGCGCATCCGGCAACCAGGTATGCACCGGCCACATGGGCACTTTCACCGCGAAGGCGAACAAGAAGGCCAGGAAAATTGGCGTCTGCTGCGCCAAGGTCAGCGGCACCGCGTGGAAATCAAGAATGCTGTAGCTGCCCGTTTGCAGGTGCAGGTAGATCAAAGCCACCAGCATGAAAACCGAGCCCAGGAAGGTATACAAGAAAAACTTGATGGTGGCATAGACCCGCCGTTCACCACCCCACACGCCGATGATGATGAACATGGGAATTAGCATGGCTTCCCAGAACACATAGAACAGCAGCGCGTCCAAGGCCGAGAACACGCCGATCATCAGGCCTTCGAGAATTAAAAAGGCCGCGAAATACGCGGCGGACCGGGTCTTGATCACATCCCAGCCAGCCAAGATCACAATGGGCGTCAAAAAAGTCGTGAGTAGGATCAGTGGCAAACTGAACCCATCAATACCCAAGAAATACTCAACCCGGAATGCGCTAATCCACGGCAAGCGTTCGACGAACTGCATATCGGCCGTGTCAACGGCAAAGCCCATGTAAAGCGGAATACTCAGGAAAAAGGTCGCGACGGCAATGATCAATGACAGCCATCGATCGCCGCGGCCCAAACGCTCGCCCAGGATCAGCAGCAATAAACCACCGAAAACCGGCAGCCAAATCAGTAGACTGAGCAATCCGATGTTCACGGCTGCCACCTAAACATCGCCACCCAGCCACACCCAGGCGACCAGCACCGCCAAACCAATGATCATCGCGAAGGCATAGTGATACAGATAACCTGTTTGCACGCGGCGCGTGACGCCGGACAACCAAGCCACTAACTTGGCACTGCCATTAACCGCGGCACCGTCAATCAGGGCCACATCGCCTACTCGCCACAACAATTGACCGATGGCACGGCCACCGGCCGGTATGCCCGTTTCGGCCACCGCATCGGCGTAGTACTTGTTGCTTAGTAACGCGTACAAGGCACCGGCACGTTGCCGCCAGGTCTCGGGAAGCGTGGGCCGGTGCAGGTAGAAATACCAGGCCGTCAGCACACCGGCCAAGGCCAGATATAGAGGTGCCGTTTTAAATCCATGCAGCACAAATCCCAGCGCACCGTGCCATTCTTCACCTAGACGGCCAACGACATCATTCGCGGGCAGCACGAACAAACTCTCGCCAAAGAAGTCGCCAAAGACCACGTCTCCCACGGTGAACCAGCCTACCAGTGCGGCGGGAATCGCCAACATCACCAAGGGCAAAGTCACAACCCAGCGCGGCTCGTGCAAGTGGGCGCGGGCTTCGTCTTCGATACGCTCCTCGCCGTGAAATACCAGGAACAACATCCGGAAGGTATATAGCGCCGTGACGAAGACGCCGAACAAGACACAGTAGTAGGCCCAATCAGCACCTGGACGCTGAGCCAAATGTACCGCCTCGATCAAGGCATCCTTGGAGAAAAATCCAGCAAAACCCGGAAAACCGATTAGGGCAAGACAACCAATGAGAGAGGTCCAATAGGTCACCGGCAAGTATTTCTTCAAGCCTCCCATGCGCCGGATATCTTGCTCATGGTGAAGAGCAATAATGACGGACCCGGCTGCCAAAAATAGCAAGGCCTTGAAAAACGCGTGGGTCATCAAGTGATACATACCCGCCGCGTAGGCCGACGCGCCCTGCGCCACCATCATGTAGCCCAGCTGCGACAAGGTGGAATAAGCCACCACGCGCTTTATATCGAACTGCACGATGCCCAACAGACCAGTAAACAAAGCCGTGGTGGCACCGATGACCAGCACGAAACTCAAGGCCGCCTCGGAGTATTCAAACAAGGGCGACATGCGCGCCACCATGAACACACCTGCCGTCACCATGGTGGCCGCGTGAATCAGCGCGGAGATGGGGGTCGGGCCTTCCATGGAATCCGGCAGCCACACGTGCAAGGGCACCTGCGCCGATTTGCCCATGGCGCCAATGAATAAGAGGATGCAAGCCAGGCTCAGGGCATGCCAACCGCCCGCCCCCGCACCTGGTACGTCGATGCGCGCGTCTTTGAGGCTCTCTGCCTGACCAAAAATTTCCGCATAGTCCAAACTGCCGGTGAGATACAGCAGTGCAGCGATACCTAGTAAAAACCCAAAATCACCGACGCGATTAACCAGAAATGCCTTGAGATTCGCGAAAATCGCCGTTGGCCGCGTATACCAGAAACCAATGAGCAAATAGGAAACCAGCCCCACGGCTTCCCAGCCGAAGAACAGTTGCAAGAGATTGTTGGACATCACCAACATCAGCATCGAGAAGGTAAAGAGCGAGATGTAGCTGAAGAAACGCTGATACCCCGGATCATCATGCATGTACCCGATGGTGTAGATATGCACCATCAGTGAGACAAAGGTCACAACGACCATCATCAATGCAGTCAGCCGGTCAACGAGAAAACCAATTTCCATGCGCACACCATCGGAGACCATCCAGGTATACAAGCTGACATTCTCATTGGGTGCTCCGCCCAACAATTGCGCCAGCACATAGAAAGACAATACGCAGGAAAGGCCAACACCACCGATGGTGACCCAGTGCGCGGCGGCGCGGCCGATGGCGCGGCCGAACAAACCGGCGATGACGGCCGCGATCAGCGGGCTAATTACAATGGCAAGGTATATATCAGCCACGCCCTAGCCTTTCAGTTGGTCCAATTCCTGAACATTGATACTGCGCCGCGTACGGAACAGGACCACCAGGATCGCCAAACCAATGGCCGCCTCGGCAGCGGCTACCGTCAATATAAAAAACACGAAGATCTGCCCGGTGTCATCCCCGAGATAACGGGAAAAAGCGATGAAATTGAAGTTCACCGCCAGCAGCATCAGTTCCACGCACATCAAGAGCAGAATCACGTTCTTTCGGTTCAAGAAAATGCCCGCCACGCTAATGGCGAACAGCGCGGCCGATAAGCTGAGATAGTGCGCCAGCGTAATCATTGCTCGCGTTCTGCCTCCATTTTGACCACACGGACACGATCTTTGGCCCGCACCGCGACCTGGCTCGCGATATCTTGAACCTTTAGTCCCGGACGGCGACGCATGGTCAGCACAATTGCCGCGACAATGGCCAGCAATAAGATAAAGGCGGCCAACTCAAAGGCATAGACATGTTCGGTGTATAAGACCTGACCCAAGGCCTTGGTGTTGCTGTAGTCGGCCGGGTGTGGCGGCTGCGGCGGCAAATTCGCCAATTCACTACCCTTTAGCCATATCAAGGCAATCAACTCACCCGCCATCAAGAAAGCCACCAATGCGCCCAAGGGCGCATAACGGGTAAAGCCGTCGCGCAGCTGCGCCAAATTGACATCCAGCATCATCACGACGAACAAGAACAAGACCATCACGGCACCGACATAGACGAGCACCAATACCACGGCGAGGAACTCTGCCTCCAGCAGCATCCAGAGCACCGAGCTCGTGACAAAGGCCAGTACCAAATACAGCACCGAATACACTGGATTGCGAGCCGTGATGACGCCCAGCGCGGCACCCAGTAGGAGACCGGCCAGGACGTAGAAATAAATCGTGAGCGCCATGATTAAACTTCAGATATCGTCGGTTTAGCTGTCAATTGATATAAATCTTTACCCGGCTAACGATACGGTGCATCGACGGCGCGGTCGGCAGCAATACTCTCTTCATATTTTTCACCCACGGCCAGCAGCTTGTCCTTGGTCATAATGTTCTCGCCGCGCTGTTCCATGTGATATTCAAAAACCCGCGTTTCGACGATGGCATCCACTGGGCAAGATTCTTCGCAAAAGCCACAGTAGATACACTTAAACAGATCGATGTCATAACGCGTTGTACGCCGCGTGCCATCCGCCGCCACATCCGAATCAATGGTGATGGCCGCAGCAGGACAAACAGTTTGGCAAAGCTTGCAAGCAATACATCGCTCTTCGCCATTGGGATAGCGGCGCAATGCATGCAGCCCTCGAAAGCGCGGTGACTGAGGCGTTTTCTCCTCTGGATACTGCACCGTCACCTTCTTGACGAAAAAATTTCGCCCGGTGACACGTAGCCCCTGGATCAGCTCCCACAGGGAAAAGGTCTTGATGATGCTGGTCAGGTTCGACATTTCACACGCTCCAGGGACCCACGCGCATGACGACCATGACGCCTTCCACGAAAATCCAAACAATCGTCACCGGTATGAATACCTTCCAACCCAAACGCATGATCTGATCGTAGCGATAGCGCGGGAAGGTGGCACGCGCCCAGAGAAAGAAAAACAGAAAAAAACAAATCTTTAGAGACAACCAATGCAAACCGGGAGCGCGCAAGAACCCGAGGCCCCAATTATCAAGAAACGCAAAGGTACTGCCGACAAAGAACGATTCCCAACCACCCAAAAACATCACAGCAGTCAGGGCCGAAATCAATATCATGTTGGCGTATTCGGCCAAGAAGAATAGCGCGAAGGCCACACCTGAATACTCAACATGGAAACCGGCGACGATTTCCGACTCGCCTTCCGCGACATCGAAGGGCGCCCGGTTAGTTTCAGCTAGTCCCGATATAAAGTACACGAGAAACAGCGGAAACAAAGGCAACCAAAACCAGTTGGTAAAGCCCCCGGCCTGCGCTTCTACAATATCGCCCAAATTTAGACTGCCGCCTGCCATCAGCACGCCAACCAAAGCAAAACCCATGGCGATTTCGTAGGCCACGATCTGAGCGGCCGAGCGCATGGCACCCAACAAAGCATATTTCGAATTGGTCGCCCAGCCCGCAATGATGACCCCGTAAACACTCAAGGATGTTAAGGCGAGGACATAAAGTAATCCCGCGTCGATATCAGCGATGGCGAAATCTGGAAATAGGGGAATCACCGCCCAAGTCGCCAAAGCCGGAATCAAAGACAGCAAGGGCGCGATCAAGAACAAAAAGCGATTGGCCTTCGCGGGCAATACAACTTCTTTGATGATTAGCTTGATGACATCGGCAAAGGGTTGCAGCAAGCCTTTTGGCCCAACCCGATTGGGCCCAATTCGGGTTTGCATATAGCCAATGATCTTGCGCTCGGCCAGGGTCAAGAACGCAACGCACAAGATCACGACGACCAACAGCGGCACGATTTGCACCGTGATGATAAGCACCTGCTGCAGCAACAAGGGCAAGGCCGCCCACAGCGTGACCAAAAAATCCGGTAGCTCAAACACGCCAATACTCGCTACTGCACATCAGGCCACCCGCCGCGATGGACTGGCCACGGTTTCGCTGCGGGCTTGCCTCGTTGCCTGCAAGGACGGCGCCCGGCGCACCAAAGCATCGACCTGGTACAAGGTCACGGGAACCGGTGAATCTCCATTCTGGGAGGGCAACTCACCTTCTACCTGCAGTTTATTGTTAGGCTCGATGTCACCCACGATCTCACGTATTTCCTTAGTGACTTCGTCGGCACTGAGATAATCGCAATCAGGCAGCTCTAGCAAATTCCCCAACACGCGCAGTATTTTCCAAGCTGGACGGCTTTCGCCGACTGGACTGGCAGCCCCGGCAAAACTCTGCCACCGGCCTTCGACATTGACGAAGCTACCGGCCGTTTCCGCGAAACTTCCGGCCGGAAGCACCACTTTGGCGTGGGCGGCGATGGCATCGTCCATAAACTGACTGACAGCAACAACGCCGCCGACTCGGCTCAACAAGGCATCGGCCGCGTCGGCGCTGGGTAAATCGCAGCGCGGTTCTACGCCCAACAACAATAGAGCCCGTGGGTCAGACTTCAGCAAATCAGCGACATGCCGCCCCTGGCTCGAATTTGGCTGGCCAACAGAGCCACGATGCGGCAACACTCCGGCAAGACTCAAGCCCGCCGCATTCGCGCCCTCGGACAAATAGCCCAGCTGCGCACCGGCATCGCGCGCCAGTTGGGCGGCGAGACGCCGTAGCTGCGCGAATTCAGGATCGCGGCTGGCGGTATGGCCCAACAGAATTAACGCCTTGTCCGCCGCGCGCAAATCCGCCACGGTCTGAGCCCGCGCATCATTGCCGGAAGCCGCTAAGAGTTGCCCCAACTCATCGCGCAGGTCGGCATTCACGTGCTGCGCGGCGACGGGGAACAGCATTTCCGCCGACGTGGGGTTTACGAAACTGATACGCGCACCTGCCAGTGCGGCCTTGCGCACGCGATGAGCCAGCAACGGTACTTCCGTGCGCAAATCACTACCCACAATCAGCAGACTGTTTTGTTGCTCCAGCTCGGCGATTGATAGGCCAAGCCACGGAAACACCGGGTCCGCGTCTTGCTCCCGGAAATCTTGGCGCATTAAGCGATGATCAATATCGTCGGACCCAAGGTGACGCACAATACGTTGGGCCAGGTAACCCTCTTCCGTCGTCGCACAGGGTGATACCAACGCGGCGGTCTGAGCACCAGCATCCTTGAAGATATTTGCGGCACGCTCCAGAGCTTCATCCCAAGAGCAGGCCACCAGACCGTCTCCTCGCCGCAGCAAGGGTTGCGTGACGCGGTCCGGCGAGTAAATACCCTCGTAGCTGAAGCGATCGCGATCGCTCGCCCAGGTTTCGTTGATGTCCTCATTAGTCTTGGGCACCACCCGCTTCACGCGGCCACCCAAAACATGTAAATGAATATTGGCACCGAGACAATCATGCGGCGCCACGGAATCGCGCTGCTCCATCTCCCAAGCACGGGCCGAGAAACGATAAGGCTTGTTATTCAAGGCCCCGACGGGACACAGATCGATAACATTGCCCGCTAACTCGTGATCAACGTTCCTTTCAATGAAGGTGCCAATCTCGGTCCGGTCGCCACGCCCCAGCGTGCCCAATTCTTGAATTCCGGCAATTTCCTGCCCAAAACGAACGCAACGAGTGCAATGGATACAGCGCGTCATGTCCGTGGAAATTAGTGGACCTATGTCTTTATCCTTGACGACGCGTTTACGTTCCGCATAACGCGATACGTCGCGCCCATAGCCCATGGCCAAGTCTTGCAACTCGCACTCACCACCTTGATCGCAAATGGGGCAATCCAGCGGATGATTAATCAGCAAAAACTCCATAGTCGCCTTTTGGGCCGCAATGGCGCGCGGCGACTTGGTGAATACCTGCATACCATCAGTCACAGGCGTCGCGCAGGCCGGCAAGGGCTTGCCGACTTTTTCGACTTCCACCAAACATAGGCGACAATTGGCCGCCACGGATAATTTCTCGTGGTAACAGAAACGCGGGATATAGATCCCAGCCGCATCCGTGACTTCGATGAGCATCTGCCCAGGACGCGCCCGTAGCGTCTTGCCATTGACCTCAATCTTGATGCGATCGGTACCCATGACTTTTTCTATGCTGCCTTAGCCTGCTCGTCCACGATGGAACGGCCGCCGTTGTCGATCATGTATTCAAATTCATGCCGATAGTGGTTCAAGAAACTTTGCACCGGCCACGCGGCGGCATCGCCAAACGCGCATATGGTGTGGCCTTCAATCTTGCCGGCGACATCCAGTAGCAAATCCAAGTCTTTACGCGTACCACGCCCTTCGCGAAAACTCACCAGCATGCGATACAGCCAACCCGTACCTTCGCGACACGGCGTGCACTGACCACAAGACTCTTGATAATAGAAACGTGAAATACGCGTTAAAGCACTCACCATGCAGGTGGTCTCATCCATTACAATCATGGCTCCGGTGCCCAAGGCCGAGCCCGCATCGCGCAAGGAATCGTAATCCATCGTCGCGTCTTTGATTTTTTCCGCCGGCAGTACGGGCACAGAGCAACCGCCGGGAATCACCGCCTTTAATTCGCGACCGTGCAACACGCCGCCGGCAATTTCCAGCAGCTCAGCAAATGGCAAGCCAAGAGGCAGCTCATAGTTACCCGGCTTGTTCACGTGGCCCGACACGGAAAAAATAAGCGTGCCACCGGAGTTTTCCGGCCCCAAACCTGCGAACCATTCGGGTCCACGCCGCAAGATAGTTGGCACCGAGGCAAAACTTTGCGTGTTATTAATGGTGGTTGGACGGCCATACAATCCAAAGCCCGCCGGGAACGGCGGCTTGAAACGTGGACGTCCGGGCTTGCCTTCTAGTGACTCCAGTAATCCGGTTTCTTCACCACAGATATAGGCGCCCGCACCCATGAAACCGTATAAGTCGAAATCAATACCGGAGCCACGCAAATTCTTGCCCAGCAAACCGGCTTCATAGGCCTCCACCAATGCGGCTTCGAAACGCGGCACCGGCTCGTCCATGAACTCGCCACGAATGTAGTTGTAACCGACGCTGGCACCCATGGCGACACCGGCAATGGCCATGCCTTCAATGACCGCATGGGGGTTGTAGCGCAAGATGTCCCGATCATGACAAGTCCCCGGCTCGCTTTCATCGGAATTGCACACTACGTACTTCTGAACGTCAGCATCGCGGGGCATGAAACTCCATTTCACACCCGTCGGAAAGCCCGCGCCGCCACGACCACGCAATCCCGAGGCCTTCACAAGATCAATGATTTCCGGCGCCTTGAGTTCGCCCTTGAGAACCCGTTCCCACGACTCATAACCGCCATCGGCACGATAGGCCTGCAAGCTCCAGGGCTCATCCTTTCCCAAGGTATGAAAGCAAACAAGATTCTGCTCCGACACCGGCAGCTACTCCAATCCGTCCAGAATCTCGTCAACCTTTTCAGGTGTAAGATCTTCATAATAGCGATGGTCCACCATCATCATGGGCGCACCGGTGCAGGCGGCAAGACACTCCCACTCCTGCTTCAAATGAATACGACCGTCTGCAGTGCTCTCGCCGACCTTAACATCTAGCTTATTCTCGACATGACTCAGAATTTCGTCGCCGCCTCTTAACATGCAAGAAATATTGGTGCAGACGGACACGCTATGCCGGCCCACTGGCTTAGTTTCGAACATGGAGTAAAAGGCAGCAACTTCGAAAACCTGAATCGCGGGCAGATCTAGATAAGCAGCGACAGATTCCATCAGTGGCTGGGTCAAATAACCCTCATTCTCATGCTGGACTGCATGCAGGGCGGCAATCACGGCTGAGCGTTGTTTTCCTGCTGGAAACTTCGCGCGCCAATGATCAATCTCATCACGGACATGGGCGGACAGCTCGGTTTTTTGGGCCGCGGCACTCACCGGTCGATTTCCCCAAAAACAATATCCTGAGTACCGATTACCGCCACAACGTCAGCCAACATATGGCCCTCCACCATTTCCTGCATGGCGGATATATGCGCGAAGCCCGGCGCGCGCACTTTCACCCGATAGGGTTTATTTGCACCATCGGCAATGATGTAAACACCAAATTCACCCTTGGGATGTTCAATGGCCGCGTAGGCCTCGCCCGGCGGCACGGTAAAACCCTCCGTAAACAATTTGAAATGATGAATCAAGGACTCCATGTCATCTTTCATCTCTTCACGTGAAGGCGGCGCGTACTTGGCATCGTCGATCATTACCGGCCCGGGATTTTCACGCAACCAGTCAACGCACTGGCGCATAATCCGATTCGATTGCCGCATCTCCTCAATACGAACCAGATACCGATCGTAACAATCGCCGTTTACGCCCACGGGGATGTCAAAATCGACATCGGCATAAACTTCGTAGGGCTGCTTCTTGCGCAAATCCCACTCGACACCCGAGCCACGCAACATTGGCCCGGTAAAACCAAGTTGCAAGGCTCTTTCCGGGGAAACCACACCAATATTCACCGTACGTTGTTTCCAGATGCGGTTGTCCGTCAGCAAAGTTTCATACTCGTCGATTCGCGCCGGAAAGCTATCCGTGAATGCCGCAACAAAATCGAGCAGCGAGCCTTCTCGAGCCGCATTCAAACGCACCAGATCTTTTTCGGAGCGCGTCCCGGAATCCTGATACTCAGGCATGCGCTCGGGGAGATCGCGATAGACGCCACCGGGTCGATAGTAGGTCGCGTGCATGCGGGTGCCCGACACCGCTTCGTAGCAATCCATCAGGTCCTCGCGCTCTCGAAAGCAGTACAAGAACATGGTCATGGCGCCAATATCCAAACCATGGGCACCTAGCCACATTAGATGGTTCAAAATTCGTGTCATTTCGTCGAATAAAACACGAATGTACTGGGCACGGATCGGCGGCTCGATACCCAGTAGTTTTTCGATGGCCAGGACATAGCCATGCTCGTTGCACATCATCGACACGTAGTCGAGCCGGTCCATGTAGCCGATGCTCTGGTTATAAGGCTTACTTTCAGCAAGTTTCTCGGTCCCGCGGTGCAATAAGCCCACATGGGGATCCGCTCGCTGAATCACTTCGCCATCCATTTCCAGAACCAGGCGCAGCACACCATGAGCCGCTGGATGCTGGGGTCCAAAATTTAGCGTGTAATTTTGAATCTCAGCCATCGGCGGACTCGTCCTTCAAATCAACGGCGTAGCGATTGTCATCGCGGATAATGCGAGGCACGAGGGTTCGGGCTTCAATACTGACGGGCTGGTAAATCACCCGACCTTGCTCGGGGTCGTAACGCACTTCGAGATTGCCGATCAGCGGAAAATCCTTGCGGAAGGGATGACCAATAAATCCGTAGTCGGTGAGAATGCGCCGTAAGTCGGGATGCCCGTCGAACAAAATGCCGAATAAATCGAAAGCCTCGCGCTCGAACCAGTTGGCCGAGGCCCAAATCGGGGTTACCGAGGGCACGATGGGCGGATTGTTCGAACCACAGAAAACCCGTAGACGAACGCGCTGGTTCCGCGCCACAGACAATAGATGGTAAACAACGGCAAAGCGACGCGGATCAAAACTTGCGCCGGGATCCGGCACGATGGTCTCGCGCACGGCCGCGCGGCTAAAGCCGGAATCGGTGGCTGAATTGGTGGTCCATTCGGCTTGGCCGTAGGTCAGGTAATCGACTCCACAAACATCGATTAAGGTATCGAAGGCCAACTTGTCGTCGTCGCGGAGTTGCGTCGCCACCTCGAGCAAATTCTCCGGCGAGACCTCGAAGGTCAGCTCACTGCAATTGGATTCAACCGCGGTAAGGTATTCGCCCAGTCGCGCAGTAATACGGGCCGCGAGGGCCTGGAGACTTTGACTCATAGTGAGGCTACCGCGCGATGGTATTGGTACGCCGGATCTTGTTCTGAAGCTGGATGATGCCGTATAGCAATGCTTCCGCCGTGGGCGGACAGCCGGGTACATAGACATCCACCGGCACAATGCGGTCGCAACCGCGCACCACCGCATAGGAATAGTGATAGTAACCGCCGCCGTTCGCGCAAGACCCCATGGATATGACCCATTTGGGATCTGGCATCTGATCGTAGACCTTGCGGAGGGCGGGTGCCATCTTATTGGTGAGTGTCCCGGCCACGATCATGACATCGGACTGACGCGGGCTGGGCCTAAAAATCACGCCGAAGCGATCCAAATCGTAGCGCGCCGCCCCAGCCTGCATCATTTCGACAGCGCAGCAAGCTAAACCAAAGGTCACGGGCCACATGGAACCCGTACGCGCCCAGTTCACCAGATTGTCTAGACTAGTAACGACAAAGCCGCGCTCTTGCAGAATTTCATCGCCACCGATGGGCAATGCACCCGCCTGCTGCAAGGACAAGGCAGGCTCAGAACCTAGTCCCACTCTAGGGCTCCTTTCTTCCATTCGTAGACAAAACCCACCACCAACACGAGCAAGAATATGGCCATGGCGACAAGTCCGAACAGCCCAATTCGATCTAGCGAAACAGCCCAAGGGAACAGAAACGCAATCTCAAGATCGAAAATGATGAACAAGATGGCCACGAGGTAATAGCGCACGTCGAATTTCATGCGGCTATCTTCAAAAGGTTCGAAACCACATTCGTAAGGAGACAGTTTTTCAGGCGTTTTTTCGCCGCTAGAAAGCAGGAAACCGAGGGTCAACAGCACCAAACCAATGGCCGTGGCAATGGCGAGGAACACCAAGATTGGCAGATAGCCCTGCAGCAACGACAACTACTCCCTAAATAGCAACGCTATTCTATCAACGCGCGGCTGCCAGTTAAACTTTGGCGGCTGACGAATACGAAAAAATCCAATCAGGCTATTGGTGCCGATGGCCGGACTCGAACCGGCACGGCTTGCGCCACTGCCCCCTCAAGACAGCGTGTCTACCAATTCCACCACATCGGCATAGCCTGATTCTGTTTGGCTAAGGTGCAGCTTCTTCGTTCGGCGCTGCAGGGACTTCCGGCAATGCCGGCAGAACATCTGCGGCCTCGGGATCAATACTGGGTAGATCAGGCGTGGGGGCGACGGCGGCCGGCTCCTCGAAGCCCAACTCAGTATCCAAAATACTGGTGGCTTCGGGTCGCTGACTACCCAAGTAAGCCAAAACCAAACTACTCACGAAAAAAAGCGTGGCCAAAACGGCAGTGCTTCTAGAGAGGAAGTTTGCCGAGCCCTTCGCACCGAACACCGTGCCGGAGGCACCCGATCCGAAGGCCGCACCCGCATCAGCACCCTTGCCGCGCTGGATCATCACCAAGCCGATGATGCCCATGGAAATCAGCACATGCGCAGCCAAAACCAATTTGTGAATTTCCATTATGAAGCTCTACCAGCCGCAGCTGCGCAAATCGTCAGAAAATCTTCCGCGTCCAAAGACGCGCCGCCGATCAACCCACCGTCAATATCTTCCATGGCGAACAGCTCGGCCGCATTAGCACCCTTGACGCTGCCCCCGTAAAGTAGGCGCAAATCGGCGGCTATTCTAGCATCTGCTGATCCCACCAAGGCTCGGATACCGGCATGAATTTCTTGCGCCTGTGCGGGACTCGCCGTATGCCCGGTCCCGATGGCCCATACTGGTTCGTAGGCAACGATGGCACCCGCTAATGCAGCCACGCCGTGGGCGGCAATCACGGCCTCCATTTGTCGGGTAACAACAGCCAGCGACTGCCCCGATTCACGTTCTTCTAAGGTTTCACCGACGCATAAAATTGGCGTTAGACCGGCGGTGCGGGCCGACTGAAATTTCGCCGCGACGCGCTCGTCGGTATCCCCGTAGAGACTGCGGCGCTCGGAATGCCCCACGATCACGTGGCTACAACCGATATCCGCCAGCATCTCGGCGGAAACTTCGCCGGTATAAGCCCCGCCGGACTCAACCGCCACATCTTGCGCACCAACTAGCAGCGTGCTGCCCTGGGCCGCGGCCACCGCGTCGGGCAAATAAACATAGCTTGGGCAGACCATTACCTGAGCCTTGTCAACACGGGCAATTCCCGCCAATACAGCCTGTAGTAAAGCGGCATTGGCCTTGCGACTGCCGTTGAGCTTCCAATTACCAGCGACCAGGGGTGTTCTCATGATTGGATACGAGCTAGCGATGTGACGCTATTCAGGCGTTTGTTTGACCGGGACCAGGCCCAAAAAGTGCGCGAAGGTTAGCCGCCTGGATGGCGGAAATCAACGTCAATACTTAGCTCGCGGTCAGCTCGCCGATGCGGGCGGCCAAAGACTCGGCCACCGCGGTGACCTCGGCCTCGTCCTCGCCCTCGACCATGACCCGAACCACCGGCTCGGTACCGGATGCCCGGACTAGGACCCGACCGCGCTCGGCGATCTGGACCTCGGATTCTTGAATAGCCGCCTGTAGCGGCGCCGCTTGCACGTCGACCTTGGCCACCGTGCGGAGATTTATCAGCGTCTGCGGTAAACGCGGCATGGGCGCCACAAGTTCCGCCAGGGTCTGTTTTGACTCGGCAATCACAGCCAGCACTTGCAAGGCGCTGATTAGCCCATCCCCTGTCGTGGTCTTGTCCAGGCAGAGCAAATGCCCGGAAGTTTCGCCGCCTAGCTGTCCGCCTTGCTCCCGCAGCATTGCCATGACATAGCGATCGCCCACCTGGGCACGCAGGAATTCAATTCCGCACTGGGCAAATATGCGTTCCAGTCCCAAGTTGGTCATTAAAGTGCCAACGACCGGGCCGACCAAGTCGCCCGCGGCCTGGCGCGCAGTCGCCAGTAGGTAAAGAAGTTGATCACCATCCACCAGCTCACCAGTGTGGTCAACCATCAGTAAGCGATCACCGTCCCCATCCAAGGCAATGCCGAAATCGGCGCCCACGGCTTTAACGGTGAGCATGAGCAGGTCCGGGCTGGTGGAACCACAACCGTCATTGATGTTGCGGCCATTGGGCGAGCAACCGATGGGTACGATTTCAGCACCCAATTCCGTCAGCACGCGAGGCGCGACTTTATAAGCCGCGCCATGCGAACAATCGAGCACGATCTTCAAGTCATCAAAGCGCACGCCGCTGGGCACAGTGGATAGACAAAATCGCTGATAATCTTCGCGCGCCCAATCGATGCGTTTTGCGCGTCCCAGTAATTTAGAGTCCCTGGTAATGGCCGGCGATGAAAGAAATGATTCAATGCGCTCTTCGACTTCATCGGGAAGCTTGCTGCCCAGCCGATCAAAAAATTTGATGCCGTTGTCAAAATAGGGATTGTGCGATGCACTTATCACCACGCCCAAATCGGCCTCAAGGGCCTGGGTTAGGTAAGCAATACCCGGTGTTGGCAACGGACCCAAGAGCTGAACGTCAACCCCCGCAGCTACAAATCCCGCCTCCAGGGCCGACTCAAACATGTAACCAGAAACCCGCGTGTCCTTGCCGATTACGACGCGTCCGCCGTCCGGCGCCAATACTTGCGCGGCGGCACTGGCCAAACGGAGCGCAAACTCCGCGGTCATGGGGTGCTCGCCCACTTTGCCACGGATACCGTCGGTGCCAAAAAATTCCCTAGCCATGCTTGGCCTGATCCTTCGCGTCGTTTACGGCCGCTAATACTCGCAGGGCATCTACCGTCGGCGCAACATCATGCACCCGAATGATTGACGCCCCTTGCTGAGCCGCCAGTAGCGCCAGCGCCAAACTGCCCGGCAAGCGGTCCTCGACTTCGCGATTCAGCAAAGCCCCCAACATGGACTTGCGTGACAAGCCCGCCAAGACAGGGCAGCCGAGATGGGTAAAGC
Organism: Gammaproteobacteria bacterium; assembly: GCA_965221985.1. Classification (GTDB taxonomy): domain Bacteria; phylum Pseudomonadota; class Gammaproteobacteria; order Steroidobacterales; genus J054. The sequence continues at coordinate 2,273,812 of OZ244928.1, read as the reverse complement.
GGCTTAAGGCCGCCAAGAGTTGCAGATTGTGGTCAAGGGTCTTGCCGAAGCCAAAGCCCGGATCTACGACCAAACGTTCACGGGGAATCCCCGCGGCCTCGGCCGCAGCCACGCGGCCGGCAAGAAATTCGAGCACCTCGGCTACGACATCTGTGTATGACGGTAAACGCTGCATGGTGCGCGGCTCGCCTTGCATATGCATCAGACAGACCGGCACTGCCAAATCCGCAGCCGTCACCAATGCATCGGGCGCCTGCAAAGCGTTAATATCATTGATCATGTCCGCGCCCATATCGACAGCCGCTCGCATGACTTGTGGCTTACAGGTATCGACGGAAACCGGCACGGTGGACTCCCGCCGGATCGCTTTCAGCACCGGCAACAAGCGATCCAATTCTTCTTCAAGGCTGATGGACTTCGCACCGGGCCGCGTGGACTCCGCGCCAATATCAATGATGTCCGCACCTTCGGCGCACAGAGTCATTGCATGCGCGAGGCCCTTATCAGCTTTTAGATAGCGGCCACCATCAGAGAACGAATCGGGCGTCAGATTCAGAACGCCCATGACCAAGGGGCGCTTTTCCGACTCAGCCGTAAGCGGAATCTTGCGAGTCACACGGGAAAGCGACAGCCGCCGGCGAAATCCACAACGGTCGCTGACACGCTGAGCAATTTGTTAGTGCTGACCGGCGGGTTCACCGATTTTCGGATCATCCTTTTTTGGCGGCTGCGGCTTGCCGCTGGAAGTGGGGGCCGAATCATCCTCATCCCAATCTTCCGGCGGTCTTGGCTCCTTGCCCGCCATGATGTCGGCAATTTGATCTTGATCAATGGTTTCATACTTGATCAAAGCAGCCGCCATGGCGTGCAACTTATCGATTTCTTCCTTGAGTATCTGCTCGGCCCGCTCGTAGTTGGTATCGATGAATCGACGGACCTCGCTATCGATCACATCCCGGATCTCATCACCCACTTGCTTGTGCTGGGTCACGGAACGGCCGAGAAACACCTCGCCGTCGTCCTCCGCATAAGCCATGGGCCCCAGACGATCAGACAAACCCCAACGGGTCACCATGTTGCGCGCGATTTCCGTCGCCCGCTCAATGTCGTTGGCCGCGCCGGTGGTAATGGCATCACTGCCAAAAATGAGTTCTTCGGCAATTCGTCCACCGAACAAGCTAGCAATCTGGCTATTTAGGCGGCGCTTGCTATAGCTATACCGGTCTTCCTCGGGCAAGAACATGGTCACACCTAGAGCACGGCCGCGCGGAATGATGGTCACCTTATAGACTGGATCATGATCCGGCACTGTCAAACCAACAATGGCATGACCCGCCTCGTGATAGGCAGTGAGTTGCTTCTCGTCCTCGCTCATCACCATGGAGCGCCGTTCCGCGCCCATCATGATTTTGTCTTTGGCTTTCTCGAATTCTTCCATGCCAACGGTGCGCCGATTCGCCCGGGCAGCAAACAAAGCCGCCTCATTCACCAGATTGGCCAAATCGGCACCAGAAAATCCTGGCGTACCGCGCGCGATTATTGATGGCCGCACATCGTCGCCCACGGGCACCTTGCGCATATGCACCCGCAATATCTGCTCGCGTCCGCGCACATCGGGCAAAGGCACCACAACTTGGCGATCGAAGCGACCTGGACGCAGCAAGGCGGGATCCAGGACATCCGGACGGTTGGTCGCGGCGATCACGATAATTCCCTCGTTGCCTTCAAACCCGTCCATTTCCACGAGCAATTGGTTCAGGGTTTGCTCGCGTTCATCGTGCCCACCACCCAAACCGGCACCGCGATGACGGCCCACGGCGTCTATCTCGTCGATGAAAATAATACAGGGGGCATGTTTCTTAGCTTGCTCAAACATGTCGCGAACGCGGGAGGCACCGACACCCACGAACATTTCCACGAAATCGGAGCCCGAGATGGTAAAAAACGGCACCTTGGCCTCACCGGCGATGGCTCGGGCCAGCAAGGTCTTACCGGTTCCCGGTGAACCAACCATCAACACGCCCTTGGGAATCTTGCCACCCAGACGCTGAAACTTACCCGGGTCTTTCAGGAAGTCGACGATTTCACTGACTTCTTCCTTCGCTTCCTCCACGCCGGCCACGTCTTGGAAAGTTACATTGACTTGATCCTCGCCCAATAGGCGAGCCCGGCTCTTGCCGAAGGACATGGCGCCGCGGCCGCCGCCGCCGCCCTGCATCTGCCGCATGAAGTAAACCCAAACCCCGATCAGCAATAACACGGGGAAAGAGTTAATAAATAGGCTGACCAAAATGTTGGGACGTTCCGGTGCCGCCGCCTCGATTTTTACGTCGCTTTTCTTCAGCTCACCGATCAAAACTGTGTTGTCGGTTTCCGGACTGTAGGTCACAAACGGCGCATCGCTGTTCAAGACACCTTTAATAGTGTCGCCCTCGAACATCACAGACTTGACCTGGCCGTTCTCTACCAAGGTCAGAAAACTTGAATAATCAATGGGTTCGCGTTGCCGGCCACCGGTTCCGAAGCTCTGGAAAACCGTGAGCAACACGATAGCAATGACGATCCACAGGATTATATTTTTTGCTATTTCATTCAATGGTTTAACTCAATACTGCCCAAGCGTGGGGGGATATCTCATCTGACCGTACTACATCCGATAGGTTCTGGCTACCAGATAGGTCTCGCGGCTCTCAGGCCGCGAAGCCGCGGGCTTTCGGGCCTTAACCTTGGAGAAACTTGTGCGGCAATCGCGGACATAATCATCGAAACCTTCGCCCTGGAACAACTTGCAGACAAAATGACCGCCGGGTCTTAGCACCCGCCGTGCAAAATCCAAAGCCAATTCTGCTAGATACATGGCTCGCGGCTGATCGACCGAGCGGTTACCTGTGATCTTGGGGGACATATCCGAAAGCACAAGTGCCGTGGCCGCTTCACCCGTCATGCCGAGCAACTTTTCCAGTATTGCAAGCTCGGTAAAATCGCCGCGGATGAACTCAACACCAGCAATCGGATCCATTGCTTGGGTATCAATGGCCAGCACACGACCATCCGGACCCTGTAGCGAAGCGGCATACTGACTCCAGCCACCCGGTGCGGCACCAAGATCCACGACCAACTGGCCCCGGCGCAACAAGCCGTCGCGCTCTTGGATTTCCATGAGTTTGAATACCGCGCGGGAGCGCCAACCCTCGGCGTGCGCCCGGCGCAAGTAGGGATCGTCTGTCTGTTGGCGACGCCAGTGCTTATTGGAACGGCCTTTAGCCACAGCTAAGCACCCTCGCCGCTATACTCACGACCATGACAATATCCAGCGCGCAAAAAAAATACCTTAAGGGACTGGCCCACTCGCTAAAGCCCTGCGTGCTCATCGGCGGTTCGGGAATCACTCCCGGCGTTTTGGCCGAACTCGAGAGCCAACTCAAACACCACGAGCTCATCAAGGTTCGGGTGCGCAGCACGGACCGAGATGAACGCGATACCGTAATTGCTGACCTGCTGGACAAACTACAGGCCAGCTTGGTTAATCGGCTTGGCAACATCGCGACCATCTACCGCGCGCGGCGGCAAGATCCACGGATCGTTTTACCCCGTCGTTGAAGGCCCGCGGGCCAGTAGGTCTTGGGCACCACGCGCCACTGCCTAGCTCGCTGCAAAACCAAACAAGCGCAGCCATCGTTTGCCCGGGCGCATGCACATTCGCTCGCTACTCGTAACGAACCTCCACGATCTCGTAGGCCATGAGACCACCTGGCGCATTGACCTCGACCAACTCGCCTTCTTCCTTACCAATCAAAGCGCGCGCGATGGGCGAAGTGACGGAGATCCGGCCGGCACGGATATCCGCCTCATCCTCACCGACAATTTGATAGCAAACTTCCTTGCCATCTTCATCGGCCGTCAATTCTACGGTGGCGCCGAATACGACTTTGCCCTGCACGTTGAGCTTGGTCACATCGATGATTTGCGCATTCGACAATTTGCCATCGATGTCTTTAATACGCGCTTCGATAAACCCCTGCTCTTCTTTCGCCGCGTGGTATTCAGCATTTTCTTTGAGGTCGCCATGACCGCGAGCCTCGGCAATGGCAGCGACTACGCGTGGACGCTCCTCAGATTTCAATCGTTTCAGTTCGTCACGCAACTTCTCGGCACCGCGAACCGTTATGGGATAGGTACTCACGCCGCGCTCTTCTTATGAAGATCCTGCAACTTATAAACCTCACCGCCATCAATGTGGTCCAAAGCCATGCTGGTCGCCATGGCGGCCGCCAAGGTCGTGTAGTAAGTAACCTTGTTATTGACCGTGGCCGCGCGAATAGTTTGCGATTCCCGAATCGCGCGCTTACCTTCGGTAGTGTTGCAAACAAAGGTGATATCGCCGTTCTTGATCATGTCGACAATGTGCGGCCGGCCTTCGCGCACCTTGTTCACACGCCGGCATTCCAAGCCATTCTCCGCCAGTTCCATAGCGGTACCATCCGTTGCAACAATATCGAAGCCCCTATCAATCAATACCTTGGCCAGCTTAACCGCACCCGGTTTGTCCCGATCCCGTACCGACAACAAGGCAGTACCCCGACTGGGCAACCGGATGCCGGACGCGAGTTGAGCCTTGGCATAGGCCTCGGCGAAAGACCGGCCCGACCCCATGACCTCGCCGGTAGATTTCATCTCCGGACCCAAAATGGGGTCCGCGCTTAGGAACTTGCCGAACGGAAACACCGAAGCCTTAACCGCATAGTGTTCCAACCTTGTGTCGACATCAACGATGCCTTGTTCTTTCAAGCTGATACCCACCATGACGCGGGCGGCAATTTTCGCGAGCGGCCGGCCCGTTGCCTTGGATACAAAGGGCACGGTTCTGGATGCTCGAGGGTTGACTTCCAAAACATAGATAACGCCATTCTGAATGGCAAACTGTGTATTCATCAGGCCAACGACTTGCAGGCCCTTGGCCATGCTAACGACTTGCTGCTTTATATGGGCTTGCACGTCCGGCGTCAAAGTCGCCGGTGGCAGCGAACAAGCCGAGTCACCAGAGTGCACACCGGCTTGCTCCACGTGCTCCATGATGCCGCCGATAATAACTTCCTCGCCATCACACACGCAGTCTACGTCAACCTCTACCGCTTGATCGAGAAATCGATCAAGTAGCACCGGACTATCGTTGGACACGGCCATGGCGCTGCTCATGTACGCGCGCAAATCATCTTCGCTGTGCACAACTTCCATGGCACGCCCGCCCAACACGTAGGACGGTCTCACCACCAAAGGGAAGCCGACCTCGATGGCCATCTGCACAGCCTGGTCTTCGGTTCTCGCCGTGCAGTTCGGCGGCTGCTTGAGATCCAAGCGCTGCAACAAGTGCTGAAATCGCTCGCGATCTTCCGCCAAATCGATGGATTCTGGAGTGGTACCAATGATGGGTGCGCCGGCGCGTTCTAAATCGCGCGCCAATTTCAACGGCGTTTGCCCCCCGAACTGGACGATGACCCCTTCGGGATTTTCCCGCTCGATAATCTCCATGACATCTTCAAAGGTCAGGGATTCGAAGTACAAGCGATCGGAGGTGTCATAGTCCGTCGACACCGTTTCGGGGTTGCAGTTGACCATGATGGTCTCAAAGCCGGCCTCTCTCAGCGCCATGGCGGCATGCACGCAGCAGTAGTCAAACTCAATGCCTTGACCGATGCGGTTCGGGCCGCCGCCCAGAATCATGATCTTGCGTTCATCGCTGGGCAGTGATTCGCATTCGTGCTCATAGCTGGAATAAAGGTAAGCGGTGGTGGTGGCGAATTCGGCCGCGCAGGTATCCACGCGTTTGTAGGCTGGCCGGACGCCGCCCTCAATGCGGTGCTGCCGCACCACGCTTTCGTCGACATCCAACAGCTTAGCGATGCGGCTGTCCGAAAAACCGTGACGTTTCAAGCCCCAAAGGCTACCAGGCTTCAACACCGCGATCCCAGTTTCCTGCATGTGGCGCTCGCGCCGCACCAGATCCTCGATTTGCGCGAGGAACCAAGGATCAATCCCGGACAAGGCCGCGACCTCGGGTGTGCTCATCTGCAAGCGAAATGCATCGGCTACATACAACAAACGCTCAGCCCCCGGCATTTGCAACTCATGCCGAAGTTGCTCCAACTCATCGTCAGTCGGCTCAGCCGGCATGCGCTCGACAAAACCATCAATGCCTGTCTCTAAGCCACGCATGGCCTTCTGCAAAGACTCTTGGAAGGTCCGGCCCATGGCCATGACCTCGCCCACGGATTTCATTTGGGTAGTCAATCGGTCGTTTGCACCCGGAAACTTTTCAAAGGTGAAACGCGGAATCTTGGTGACAACATAGTCGATGGTCGGTTCGAAGGACGCGGGTGTCGCGCCGCCGGTAATTTCGTTGCGCAACTCATCCAGGGTGTAACCCACGGCCAGCTTCGCGGCGATTTTTGCGATGGGAAAGCCGGTAGCCTTGGAAGCCAGGGCCGATGACCGTGACACGCGCGGATTCATCTCGATGACCAGAATGCGGCCGTCGTGAGGACTTACCGCAAACTGCACATTGGAACCACCCGTGTCCACGCCAATACGCCGCAATACCGCGATAGACGCGTTGCGCAGGTCCTGGTATTCCTTATCGGTCAGAGTTTGCGCCGGCGCCACGGTAATCGAGTCGCCGGTATGCACCCCCATGGCGTCGACGTTCTCGATGGAACAAACGATGATGCAATTGTCCCGACTATCGCGCACTACCTCCATCTCGAACTCTTTCCAGCCGATCACTGATTCTTCCAGTAGCACTTCGGTGGTGGGCGAAAGATCTAGACCCCGCGTGACGATTTCCTCGAATTCTTCGCGATTGTAAGCAATCCCCCCGCCGCTACCGCCTAAAGTAAAGGACGGCCGGATAATGGTGGGAAAACCGATGGTTTTCTGGCCCTCCCAGGCTTCTTGCAGATCGTGCGCGATATGAGCCTGGGGCACGTCAAGGCCGATGTCCTGCATGGCCTGCCGAAACAATTCCCGGTCTTCAGCCGTATCGATAGCTTCCCGCGACGCGCCAATGAGTTCGACATTGAACTGCTTCAGGATGCCTTCGCGCACCAAATCCAACGCGCAGTTCAGTCCCGTCTGCCCGCCCATGGTGGGCAGCAAGGCGTCGGGCTTTTCCTTCTCGATTATCTTGGCAACGGATTGCCAGACCACGGGTTCAATGTAAACCGCATCAGCCATTTCCGGGTCCGTCATGATGGTCGCCGGATTGGAGTTCACCAGAATCACGCGATAACCCTCTTCCCGCAAAGCCTTGCAGGCCTGCGCGCCGGAGTAATCGAACTCACAGGCCTGACCAATCACGATGGGACCCGCACCAATGATGAGGACGCTTTCTATGTCGCTGCGTTTTGGCATCAGTGGTCCTCAGCCACGCGCCACGGAGGGTTGCCGGTCCGCCCGATTGGCCTGCATCGCATCGGTGAATCGGGAAAACATGGGCAATAAATCATGAGGCCCGGGACTGGCCTCTGGATGACCTTGAAAACCCATTGCAAAACAATCAGTTCTAGATATTCCCTGAAGTGAATCATCAAATAAGGAACGATGCGTGGCTTGTAGATTTTCCGGCAGACTGGCTTCGTCCACCGCGAAACCGTGGTTTTGACTGGTGATCAAGACTTGATCGGTTTCCAGATCTAGCACCGGGTGATTCGCCCCGTGGTGACCAAACTTCATCTTGGTCGTCTTCGCACCACTGGCGAGAGCCAGCAATTGATGGCCCAGGCAAATTCCAAAAATAGGCACTCGCGCTGCCAATATTTCCTTGATCGCCGCAATGGCATATTCGCAGGGTTCCGGATCACCGGGGCCATTGGACAGGAAAACACCATCGGGCTCCAAAGCCATGACGTCCTCCGCCGATGTTTGCGCGGGCACGACCAAGAGCTGACAGTTCGCATCCACCAGCAAACGCAAAATATTGCGTTTAACGCCAAAGTCGTAGACCACCACGTTGAACCGATCGACACGTTTTTCCGGCACGCCGTCATTCGGCGGCCAGTCGACGCCAAGATTCCACTGATAGCTACTTTGGGTGGTAACGACACGCGCCAGGTCCATGCCGGCCAAGCCCGGAAAACGCTTCGCGTGTTCCACGGCCACTTGGGGATCGACATCACCGGTCATGATGCAGCCCGACAATGCGCCTTTATCGCGCAGCACTCTCGTCAATTTACGCGTATCAATCTCCGCGACGGCTACCGTGTTCGCCCGCACAAGAAAATCTTGTAGATCCAACTCCTTACGCCAGCTCACCTGCAGCTGAGGTAGATCGCGAATGACCAAGCCGGAGGCGTGCAGCTTTTCGCTTTCATTGTCCAAGCTGGTGACGCCGGTGTTGCCAATATGGGGATACGTTAAGGTAACGATCTGCCGACAATAGGAGGGATCAGTCAGGATCTCCTGATAGCCAGTCATGGCCGTATTAAATACGACCTCGCCAATGGTTTTACCCTTGGCTCCGACAGATACGCCGCGGAAAACGGTGCCGTCTTCCAGCGCCAATAGGGCTTTTTCAGTCACAACGAGCGGCTCACGAAATTCTGGTGCATAGACACACGAACCGGGCGAGAAGCACACAAGCACCCTCCCGCCCGAAGTCGATCAATCAGGGACCCGCGCCATTGTAGTCCGTCGGCGTGAACTGCGCGAGCAGTTCAGCTGAATTGGTCATCCAGTCCAAGGACTTCGCGCATGGAATACAAACCCGCTGCCCTGCCGGGTAGCCAGCGGGCCGCGCGCAGTGCGCCGCGCGCAAATACAGACCGGTCTAGGGCACGATGACTAATTTCAACCAGCTCTTCATCGGCAGCCAGCAAGACGCGGTGGTCACCAACGACAGTGCCCGCACGCAGACTCGCAAACCCGATGCTCCCCGTTGCACGCGCGGCGCGCTGACCATGCCGGTCATAGACAGCCACGTCCTCCAGCGACACCGCTCGAGCCGCGGCCGCCGCCTCGCCGAGTTGCAGTGCCGTGCCTGAAGGCGCATCGAGTTTATTTCGGTGGTGAGTCTCCAGTATCTCAATATCGTACTCGTCGCCCAGGGTACGGGCGGCCACTCGAAGCAGCTCGGTAACTAAGTTCACACCGATGCTCATATTACGGCCATAAACTATTGAAATAATTTGAGAAGCACTCGACAAATCCGCTTCCGCTGCCGCATCAAGTCCGGTGGTTCCCAAGACCAGCGGCACAGCTGCACCCACACAGGCACTGAGATGGCCGGGTGTGGCGGCGGGCAAGGTAAAATCGATGGCCACATCAGCGCCGTGCAGACCGGCCGCTGCATCATCAGTCAGTACGACACCTAGCTGACCGACACCAGCAAGCTCGCCCGCGTCCCGGCCAAGATCACCATGCCTCGGCTCAGCAACAGCCGCTGCGAGCCTTAGGTCCGCGGATCGAGCAATTAGGCGGACTAGAGTTTGACCCATGCGACCATTGGCCCCGAGGATTGCTAGCTGCAACATGCTTTACTCCGCCGTTCGCCGACGCTGAGGTCAGGAACTCATTCGATCAAAAAAGCGCTTAACGCCATCGGCCCAAGAACTACTACGCGGCCGGTGGCGATTTCCGCCGGCCACCACCGCCTCGTTGAACTTCTGCAGCAATTCTTTTTGCTTGCCGGTCAGCTTCACCGGCGTTTCAACATCAACGGCACAATAGAGGTCGCCCAGGCTATTGCCGCGGACTGGCTTCACCCCTTTACCACGCAACCGGAACACCCTGCCCGACTGGGTCTCCGCCGGAATTTTCAAGCTAACCTCACCGTCCAAGGTGGGCACATCCACGGTACCACCAAGTGCCGCCGTGGCGAAACTCACGGGCACCTGACACGACAAGTTCGCCCCGTCGCGCTCGAAAATTGGGTGTTTACGCACCCGGATATCAACATAGAGATCACCCGCGGGCCCACCGTTCTGGCCCGCCTCGCCCTCGCCGCTTAGGCGAATCCGATCGCCGGTATCAACGCCGGGCGGAACTTTCACCGCCAAGGTTTTGTCTTCTTGGGTTCTGCCCTGACCACGGCAGGTGGTGCAAGGCTCATCGATGGTCTTACCGGCGCCGCGGCACTTGGGACAGGTCTGCTGAACGGAAAAGAAGCCTTGTTGCATCCGGACCTGACCCGCACCGCCGCAGCTGCTGCAGGTGGCAGACGAGGTGCCCGGCTTCGCGCCGCTGCCGTCGCAGGTTTTGCAAGCGCTCAAGCTGGGGATGTTGATGTTGACCGTTTCGCCGAATACCGCCTGCTCGAGGTCCAAGACCAGCTCGTAGCGAAGATCCGCACCGCGGTAGACGTTACTGCGGCCCCCGCGCCGGCCGCCGCCGAAAATATCGCCGAACACGTCGCCAAAAATATCGCCAAAAGCATCGCCAGGATTCATACCGCCCGCGCGGCTTTGCCCGGCGGCAGCCTCTACACCAGCATGACCAAAACGATCATAAGTAGCGCGGGTCTCCGCATCGGATAAGACTTCGTAGGCCTCCTTGGCCTCTTTGAATTTTTGAGCGGACTCCTGACTATCTGGATTGCGATCAGGATGGTGTTTCATGGCCAAACGCCGGTATGCCTTTTTAATGGCAGACTCATCCGCGCCGCGCTCGACATCCAGCACTTTGTAGTAATCGCGTTTGGCCACTAGGCCTCCTTTTCAATCTCGACCAACGGCTAGGACAGCCAAGACAGATAGCAAAAGGCCGGCGCACGAGAGGCTAGTTCGTGCGCCGGCATCTGGTTACCCAGTTCAGCCCGTACCAGACTTCGGATCCTTGCCGTCCTGAACTTCCTCAAACTCGGCATCGACGATATCGTCCGATCCGTCCGCGGCAGCGGCAGCATCATCGGCGCCGGCACCGTCAGCCTGCTCGGCCTGGGCTTGTTCGTAAGCTTGCTGTGCAATGCTGGCGGATGCCGCACTCAGGGCCTGGCTCTTGGCTTCGATAGCCTCTTTGCTGTCGCCTTTCAAAGCCTCTTTCAAATCGGCCACGGCAGTTTCGACATTACTCCGATCCTCAGCGCTGACTTTGTCGCCCAAATCGGCGAGGGATTTTTCTGCGCCGTGCACCAGAGCATCGGCCTGATTGCGCACGTCCACCAACTCGCGGAATTTGCGATCTTCCTCAGCATGGGCTTCTGCATCATTGACCATCTTATCGATCTCGTCATCCGACAAACCGCTGGATGCTTTGATGACAATCTTCTGCTCCTTGCCCGTCGCCTTATCTTTGGCGGATACATTCAAAATACCGTTGGCATCGATGTCAAAGGTGACTTCAATCTGCGGCATACCCCGCGGTGCTGGTGGAATGTCGCTCAAGTCAAAACGTCCAAGGGACTTGTTGTCTTGTGACCGCTCCCGCTCGCCTTGCAGCACATGAATGGTCACGGCCGTTTGATTGTCGTCCGCGGTAGAAAACACTTGATTCGCGTTCGTGGGAATCGTGGTGTTCTTATCGATGAGACGGGTCATGACACCGCCGAGGGTTTCAATACCCAAGGACAAAGGCGTGACGTCCAGCAACAAGACGTCTTTGACATCGCCAGACAACACACCCGCCTGAATCGCGGCGCCAACAGCCACGGCTTCATCGGGGTTCACGTCCTTACGCGGCTCTTTACCAAAGAACTCTTGCACGGTGGCTTGAACTTTGGGCATGCGTGTCTGGCCACCAACCAAAATCACGTCGTCGACATCCGAAACTTTGAGCCCGGCGTCGCTCAATGCCGTCTTGCAAGGTCCGATAGTCCGATTGACCAGATCTTCCACCAAAGACTCGAGCTTGGCGCGGGTCAGCTTTATATTAAGATGCTTCGGTCCGCTGGAATCCGCCGTGATGTACGGCAAATTCACATCCGTTTGCTGCTGAGACGACAATTCGATCTTGGCCTTTTCACCACCTTCTTTAAGGCGCTGCATGGCCAGGGGGTCATTGCGGATATCCACACCGCTTTCCTTCTCGAATTCGCTAGCCAGATATTCGATCACGCGCATGTCGAAATCTTCGCCACCCAAGAAGGTGTCACCATTGGTCGACAAAACCTCGAACTGATGCTCACCGTCGATTTCAGCAATTTCGATGATGGAGATATCAAAGGTACCGCCGCCTAAGTCGTAAACGGCAATCTTGCGGTCTCCACGCTGCTTGTCCATGCCATAGGCTAGGGCCGCCGCCGTGGGCTCATTGATAATCCGCTTGACGTCCAGGCCCGCAATTTTGCCAGCGTCTTTGGTTGCCTGGCGTTGAGAGTCGTTGAAGTAGGCCGGCACGGTGATCACCGCTTCGGTGACATCTTCACCGAGGTAATCCTCAGCCGTCTTCTTCATCTTCATCAATACACGCGCCGAGATTTCGGGCGGCGCCATGCTCTTACCGTCGGCCTGCACCCAAGCGTCACCGTTGTCCGCCTTGACGATCTTGTACGGGACCATGTCGATGTCCCGCTGCACCACGTCGTCTTCAAAGCGACGACCGATTAAGCGCTTCACCGCGAATAGCGTATTGCTTGGGTTGGTGACAGCCTGACGCTTGGCCGGCTGCCCGACCAAGACTTCGCCATCTTTGCCAAAGGCCACCACGGATGGCGTGGTGCGATCTCCCTCGCTGTTCTCGATGACCTTGGCCTGCTTGCCTTCCATGATGGCAACACAGGAGTTGGTGGTTCCCAGGTCAATACCGATAATCTTACCCATGACTGTCTCCGCGCGTATTAATTAACGCAACAATTGCTAAAAACTCTGAGCTTCTAAATGGGGCTCATCCAATCTGGTTTCAAGCCCCATTCGCCGATGCTTCAGCTGACACCACAACCCGGGCCGGCCGCAGCAGCCGCCCGTTGAGGACATAGCCCTTTTGCACCACCACCAGCACGGAACCAGGTTCCGCCGTATCTGATGCCTGTGTTGAAATGGCTTCATGGAACTCGGGATCGAAGGGTTCACCTTCGGGCTCAATGACTTTCACGCCGTGCTTTTCCAAGGCTGAGATCAACTGCCGGTGGGTCGCCTCGCTGCCTTCGCGCAGGGCTTCGGCCGTGGCCGTCTCCACCGCCAAGCCCATTTCCAAGCTATCCACGACATCAAGCAGCTCCCCTGCAAATCGCTCGATGCCAAATTGCCGCGCATTCTGGGTTTCACGCGCGGCGCGCTTACGCACGTTGTCCAACTCGGCCGCCATGCGCAGATAGTCGTTTTGATATCGCTCCGCGTCAGCTCGCGCCTGGCTTAAGGCGCCTTCCAGGTCCGCGGCATCATTAGATTCTGACGTTTGTTCTGATTTTTCGCCTGAGGCCTTTGCGTTTTCAAGCTCGCCAATATCGGCGGATGCGTTCTCTGCTGTATCTGACATTCCCATACTCCGTACACCCATGCAGCCGTGCCCCTAACGCCGGTCGCCTTACAAAGTGCTATTTGGGGACTACTGAGAAGAATTCAAGGCCGCGCCCACCAAACGGGCCGTGATATCGACGATGGGAATCACTCGCTCATAGGCCATGCGCGTGGGGCCGATAACGCCCAAGACGCCGACCACTTGGTCGTCAGCCCCATAAGGCGCCGTGACCACGCTGAATTCGTCCAGTATGCGATAGCCAGACTCCTCACCGATGAATATCTGCACGCCGTCGGCCGCGATACTTCGATCGAGCAAAGTCAATAGATCGCGCTGGCGGTTGAAGGCCTCGAAAAGGTGCTTGAGTGATTCGACGTTGGACAGCTCATCAAAATCCATCAACTTGGTTTGGCCCGACAAGACATAACCCGAGTCATCTCGGTTTAGCGCCTGTTCGGCAATAGCCACCGTATCGATCATCAGTTGGTTCATGTCCTCGCGCGTACTTTGCAGATCTCGCAAGACACCCGCGCGCACCTCGGATAATTCACGGCCCAAGAAATTTTCCGTTAAATAGTTAGCCGCGCGCCGCAATTCTTCCTGAGAATAGTCACGGTCCATGGTCAAGACACGGTTTTGCACCTCGGCATCGTTAAAAACCAGGATTGCCAAGACCCGCCGGTCCGCCAGGGGAATGAACTCCACCTGTCGGAGTTTGGCTTGCGTGGGTCTGGGAATGGTCACGATGCCAGCCAAACTCGTTAACGAGGACAGCGCTTCCGACGCACGGCCGGCAAGCGTTTTCGCATCCAACTGACCTTCATCTTCCAACTGCAATTGCAGCCGATTCAATTCCCGATTGCGTGGCGGCTGAAACTTGACCAGGGTGTCCACAAAAAACCGATAACCCTTCGGCGTGGGAACGCGGCCGGCGGAGGTATGGGGCGCCACAATAAATTCAAGCTCTTCAAGATCCGCCATGACATTGCGAATGGTGGCAGGACTAAGGGCCAGCTCTTTGCTCTTGGCCAAGGTGCGCGAACCCACGGGCTGACCATCTCGAATATAGTGCTCAACCAAGGCGCGCAGAATATGCTGGGCGCGATCTGAGGGTTCCGGCTGAGAAGAATCTGGACTCATAGACGGAAAATTGGACGATTTTCGGCGATTCGTCAATGAATTCCCCTGCCCGGTGCACCCATAACTGCCTTTGCGCGCCATTTAGGTAAATCTCAGGCTTGCTGACTCAAAGGTCGAGCCGGTAATGTCGGCCTCTTGAGGCGCGATTTCGCCAGCCAGGACATATTGTCAAATGCAGCAAAGTTTTGAGGCCGTTGGGCTGACCGGAAACTGGCGTGACTCCCGTGTAGCGGAATCCATCGAAGCGCTGGCAGACTATCTACAAGACCGCGACTGCCGAATCGTAGTGGGTAAAGGCTACCCCGGATCCAAACTACCCAAAACTGTCCATCTGGTCGATGAAGACGAACTCGCCGCGCAAGCGCAGCTCATGATTGCCGTCGGTGGCGACGGCACGATGCTGTTCGCGGCGCGCCGTGCGGCGGCGGCCGCAATTCCGTTACTGGGTATCAACCGGGGCCGGTTGGGATTTCTAGCCGACATCAGTCCGACGGACATGCTCGCCGTACTAGAACCCATACTTGCCGGCCAATACGAAACTGAAAATCGCAACCTACTGCGTGCCGAAATAGTTTCGGCCGGCGGCCAAGTTACCGCTGGCTTGGCATTGAACGATGTCGTGGTCAAGCGGCTAGATTCCGGACGTATGTTCGATTTTGAAACCTGGGTCAATGATCGCTATGTAAACACCCATGCCGGTGACGGCTTTATCGTGGCGACCCCAACTGGATCAACGGCCTACGCGCTCAGTTGTGGCGGACCCATTGTGACCCCCGGCTTGGACGCCGTCGTGTTAGCGCCCATTTGTCCGCACACCTTGAGTGATCGCCCCATTGTCATTCCCGGCAACAGCCGTACGGAAATTCGCTTGCGCGAAGAAAATGGTGATGTCGCGGCGGTAAGCTGCGACGGCGAGGTCATCGGTCAACTAGGCAGTGGCGATAGTTTGCACGTGGCCGCCGCGGACGTTCAGGTTCAGTTAATCCACCCCTTAGGCTACGACTACTATGAGATTCTCCGCGGAAAACTGCACTGGGGTCGCGGCAATCGCGCCAGCATACCCAAAGCCTAATCGACCACCCGCGTGCTGAACCAAATCATCATCAAAGATCTGGCGGTTATCGATTCGGCCGAGCTAGATCTGCAAGCGGGCTTCACAGTATTGACCGGCGAAACCGGCGCCGGCAAATCCATTTTGGTAGACGCCTTAGCCTTGGCCCTCGGCGCCCGGGCAGAAAGCAAGGCGATTCGGGCCGGCGCGAAACGCTGCGAAGTCACGGTCAACTTGGCAACCGCTGATGCGCCGGAAATAGGCCGCTGGCTAGCCGACCAAGATCTCGATGCGGATGATGACTGCTTGATCAGGCGCATCGTCACGGCCGAGGGCCGTTCGCGCGGCTACGTGAACGGTCATCCGGTCACGATGCAAACCCTGCAGGAACTGGGCGAACAGCTCATTGATATCTGCGGACAGCAAGCCCATCAGCGCTTGCGCCATCGTGGCGTGCAACGGGAAATCCTGGATCAGTTTGGACAGCATGCCGCGCTGGCTGCCGACGTCAGTCGTGTCCACGCGGATTGGCGGGATGCTCATGAGCGACTAGATCGCCTGCTTACCGCGGATGATCAACGTGAGGCACGACAGGAGCTATTGGGGTTTCAGCTGCGCGAACTGGCCGCACTAGACCTCAAGCCGGGTGAGCTGGATCAATTGGAGGAAGAGTTCGGCCTACTTTCAAACAGTAGCCGGCTAGAAGCCGATCTGCAAGCGGCTCTAGATAACGTATACGCTGCGGATGAGGGCGCCGCATACACCAGCGTGGCAAGAGCACGGCAATCCTTGGAGCAACTCTTGACCATCGCGCCGAGTCTAGAAAACACTTCAAAATTGTTGGGCGAAGCCGAAGCGCTGCTAAGCGAAGCCGCCGATGATCTTCGTCATCAGCTCGACCGAGTGGAGCACGATCCGCAGCGCGAAGAAGTGATCGCCGATCGGATTTCAGAAGCCCGCAACCTGGCGCGAAAACATCGGCTGGATACCGACGAGCTCCCCGCGTTAGTAGAAAAACTATCCAGTGAACTCGCGGAACTCGATGCGAGTGACGCGCGTATTGCGAGCATGCGCGGAGAAGCGGATAGCCTGGCCAAAAAACTGCGTCAACGCGCTCGCAAGCTGAGCAAAGCACGTCAAAAGGCAGCGCAAGAGCTCGCGGCGACAGTCACGGCAAACATGCACGAACTCGGCATGCCGGGGGGCCAGTTTGCTGTTTCGCTGACCGGCAACGATGACAGCATGCCGAGTGCATACGGGGCCGAATCAGTCGAGTTTCAAGTTGCCGCCAATCCCGGCCAGCCGGCGGGTGCCATCGCCCGCGCCGCATCCGGCGGCGAGCTTTCCCGTATCAGTCTGGCCCTGCAGGTGGCTGTCGTGAACATGGATGCACTAAACACCCTAATTTTCGACGAAGTTGATGCGGGCGTGGGTGGTGGCGTTGCAGAGTTGGTCGGCGCAAGGCTAAAGGAACTGAGCGCCGGACAGCAGGTGCTCTGTGTGACCCACCTGGCACAAGTGGCCAGCCAAGCCGACCATCATTTACGGGTGGTGAAAATGACTGACGGCAGCAACACCCGCACCGTGGTTAAGCCTTTGACTGACGATGAACGGGTGGAAGAAATCGCCCGCATGTTGGGTGGCGTGCAAATCACGAAGCGGACGCGCGAACACGCACGGGAAATGCTGAGCCTAGGTACCCGCCGAAGCGCAGGCTAGTTAATCACGCCGGCGCGGCCGCACGTAAAGAACCAACCGGTGATCCACAAGCTCATAGTTGTGAGATACCGCAACATCTCGCTGCAAACGTTCGATCTCGTCGCTGACAAATTCGACAACCTGTCCGGTTTCCAGGCAAACCATGTGATCGTGATGCTTGCCTGAATCCAACTCGAACACGGCACGGTCGGCTTCGAAATTGTGGCGTTTCACCATGCCGACCGATTCAAATTGCGTCAGTACCCGATAGACCGTGGCCAGACCCACATCCTCGCCATCTTGGTTCAGCAGACGATAGATCTCCTCGGCACTCAAGTGCTCGCCAGACCGCGCCTCCAAAATATCCAAGATCCGAAGACGCGGCCCGGTGGCCCGCAGACCCGCCTTCTTTAAGTCATCGTGCTGCAATGGTCCCTTACTTTCACGCCATCGGGTATGATCCGGGACATTATCAACCAGACCAAGCTTGGCCACCACTCAGCCCAATGACCATGCGTTCACCCCTGCCTAGCCTCGCGCTGGCCTTCGCGCTGCTTTGCCAGGCCATAGTCTCGGCCGGCTGCGTTTACCGTGTTGATGTACAACAAGGCAATCTTATTGAGCCCACGGACATCGAGGCGGTGGAACCGGGGATGACCCGCAGCCAGGTCCGCTTCTTACTCGGCACACCGGTGGTCGAAGATGCATTTCATCCCGACCGATGGGACTACATCTACTACTTGCGCGAAGGCCGTAAGAAAATCGCTGACCGGCGTTGGCTCATTGTGTACTTTGACGGCGACTTAGTGAAAAAGGTCGAGCGGGACGTGCCGGTAGAGCCGAGCTAGCTGGTACAAATGTTACAGCTCGAGTAGAACGCGAAATTGAGTGCTTGAATCCAGCCTCGATTCTAGTCATCGGCTCCCACACATTTTTTTGGGAGAAATTGCATAAACTCTCCAGCGGAACAAGTGAGCAATCCTGCAAGCTAGATTCGGCAACGCAGATATAATAATTCAACGGCGCGCTTGGCCTAGTCCTCAGTGGGCTCCGTTGGCCCCATGGTCAATCCCTGTTGCGCGAGCTTTCTGCGCGTCTCGCGCGGATCCGCAAGCAACGGGCGGCAAATCTCAATGCGGTCGCCATCTGCAAGTACATAGTCATCGCTGATCGTTTCGCCATAATTCGCCAAGCGGCAAACCGCAAAATCAATCTCGGGAAACTCAAGCGCGAGCTGCGAATGCTCCACGGCTTCACGCGCGGTACTTTTCACTGGCAACTGCAGCTCCTTCACGCACTGCCGCTGCGGTAGCCCGGTAGCCACGAGCACCTTGACCAGTTCAGCCATAGATGGCGGATGCCCGATCCACGAAGGCATCTACTAAGCGATTGCAGGTTTGCTCAAAGACGGCACCTAGCAGCAAATCCGTTGCCCGGTTCGCAAACTCAAAACTTAAGACCAAACGCATGCGGCAACCTGAATCGCCCAATGCCGAAAATTCCCATGCGCCCTGCAACTGATTGAACGGGCCTTCCAGCAGCTCTATGGTCATGCCTTTGGGAAAATCGAGCTGATTACGCGTCGTAAATTCACTTTTCAGTGGTCCCTGGGCCAAGGATAGGCGGCCAGTAAGCCTGTCTTCGTCTCGGGCCAAAGTTTGCGCATCCACGCACCAATCTAAAAAGTCCGGATAGCTCTCGACATCGGCGACCAATTCGAACATTTGTGCCGGCGAAAACGGCACAATCGCACTGCGTTCGACCTTCCGCACGAGATCAGTCGAAAGCACCAACGGCGTTGAGAAAAACCAACACCAAGGCCAAGGGCGCAAGGTAACGAGCCAGCCCACGCCAAACTCTATAAAAACCACCCGCTTCCGGATCTAACTCATCAGCACTGGAATTTTGACACATGACCCACCCGGCGAAGACCGTGATGCAGAGGCCACCTAAGGGCAACATGATGTTCGAAGTCAGGTAGTCGATGTTGTCGAAAATTGTGCCGTTTAGGAATTGCAAATCCGACAAGGAAGTAAAGGACAACACAGTGAGCAATCCCGCGGCCCAAATGGACAGACCGGCGACCACCGCCGCAACTCCGCGGCGCATGCCGCGACTTTCAACCAGCCATGCCACCACCGGCTCCAGCAAACTGATGGCCGAGGTTAGACCGGCGAACGCCAACAATAAGAAGAACAAGAAGCCGACAACCAGACCACCTGGCATTTGACCCAGCGCCAGCGGCAAAGTTTGAAAAACCAGGCCGGGACCTTCCGCCGGATCCAAGCCATGCGCGAAAACCAACGGAAAAATTACCAAGCCAGCCAACATCGCAATGCCCGTATCGGCCAGTACCACCGCCACTGATGTTTTAAGTATCGATTCTTCTCGCGGCAAGTAAGCGCCATAGGCCATCACGGCGCCCATACCCACGCTTAGGGAAAAAAAGGCCTGGCCCATGGCCGCCAAAACACCAGCTGGCGTCAAGCGCTCAAAATCGGGCGTGAATAGAAAACGCAAGCCCTCCATGAAGGCGCCGGCCGACATGGCGTAAGCCAAAAGACCCAGCAAAATCGCGATCAACGCCGGCACCATGATCCGCACAGCCCGCTCAAGGCCCTGCTCCACGCCTTTGGCCACTACCACAATGGTCAGCAACATAAACAAACTATGCCAGCCAGTTTGAATACCCGTACTGCCGACCAAGTTGTTGAACAAGCCGGACAAAACTTCGGCATCGGCTACTGCGAACCGGTTTTGAAACGCCAACACGATGTAGTGCAGTGTCCAACCGGCTATCACGCTATAAAAGGACAGGATCAAAAAGGAAGCGATCAGACCGCCATAGCCCACCAGCCGCCATTGGGGCTGATCCGCCTCCTCCCGGCCCAGAATCTGCATGGTGGTAACAGGGTTACGCCGGCCCCGGCGGCCCAGCAGGATCTCCGACATCATGACCGGCAGGCCGATGGCGAATACGCAAAGCAAATACACCAGCACAAAGGCACCGCCGCCATTTTGACCGGCCACGTAGGGAAACTTCCAAATATTACCCAGACCGACGGCGGAGCCCGACACAGCCAACACGAAGGCCATGCGCGATGACCACTGGCCATGCAAAGAACTGCGTTGCGCGGAATCCGCCATGGAAAATTTCCGGAACTGCTAAAGTTGCCCGGATTCTGCAGCAATCACCGCAGGCCAACAACTGCTCTTATGTCAACCAGCAAGCCCAAAAACGCCGCTAAGAACACGCGCATCGCAGAAAACCGCAAAGCGCGGCATGATTTTTTTATCGACGAAACCATAGAAGCTGGCCTGGCCTTGGAGGGCTGGGAAGTTAAGAGTTTGCGTGCTGGGCGGGCCAATCTGACGGAAGCCTATGCCTTGCTGAAAAATGGCGAAGCCTGGCTTTTCGGAGCCCATATCTCTCCGCTGTCATCGGCATCAACCCACGTCAAGGCTGATCCGACGCGGTCACGAAAACTGCTGCTGCATAGGCGGGAGATCGACCGGCTGATCGGTGCGGTGGAACGCAAGGGTTTTACCTTGGTGCCATTGAACCTGTACTGGCAACGGGGCCGCGCAAAATTGTCGCTGGGCCTAGCGCGAGGCAAGAAACAGCACGACAAGAGAGACACGGTGAAGAACCGTGACTGGGAGCGGCAAAAAGCACGGATTCTCAAGAATAAATGAATTTAAAACAAAGGCTTATGTAATTTTTCAATAAATAATCTAGAATAATTACAACTTCAGATTGAGCAAATTGCCTTGAATTTCGGCCAGCAATGCCCAAATCGTTAATTGATCCGTATACCGCTGCTGGCGGCAAGGGATACACTGGTCTTCTTGGGGGCGACATGGCTTCGACGTGTGTTGCAAAACCTCAGGTGCATGTCGAGGTACAGGTTCCTCGTAAAACTGTCTGTAAACTTATAGTTGCCAACGACGACAACTACGCACTCGCCGCCTAAACACCGGTAGAGTGCCGTCTGACCGGAGCCGTGCTTGTGCGTCCGTTTTTTCAGGCGTCATCTCTCACAAGATCGCTATGAAGCTCTTCCGGGGTGGATTAGTTAAAACTTAACCGGAACAGCCGATCGTCTTCCCTGCCCGTCGGGTAGCGGCCGGTTAAATTAAAGACGTGGATAAGCATGTAGATCCTTAGGCGGAGTGCTCGCGGACGCGGGTTCGATTCCCGCCGCCTCCACCAATTCAGATAGGGCTGCTCTGCCGGGGCAGCCCTCACAATTCCCAAGCAAAGTGGCCTCAGTTGCGTCGAAATTCTTGGCGTGGCCGGTAAAGCTTTGATGAGTCAGAAGCGAATTGCGCTCCTCGTTTCAAAATCCAACGACCGGGACCAAATCTAGCACCTCGTCGACAATAATCGGTGAGAATTGATCCTGAATCTCCAATTCAATGAGCGCTATATGATCGATGCCCGTTGCCGGAATTGGAAAACTGCCGCCTTCAACAAAAGCACTAATAGACAAGGTGTATCTGCCTGGGAGTGGCGTAGCTGCAGAGTCCGCGGGTAGGGCAATTGGGATATTTTCATAGCTTTGCTCCGTACCTGGCGTTGCAGGCTCGAAGGGGATCTCATCGACTAGAAACCACAGTGGCGCTGAAAATATGGGTTGTACAGTGTCGGCCGGGTAAAGTACCGCTGCGAGCAAGGTCAGCGGGTTCATATCGCTGGGATAGCGCACGGTAAAACTGAGTGTGGCCGAGAATTCATCGACTATGCGGTCGTTGCCACCGCCAGGCGGAGGTTCTGCACTAGCCACGGTCGTGGGCAAACTGCTAAAAAAATCCCAGATTGCCTCGTCTGCACCATCCCACCATTGATGACCATTATCTCCGGTACTGGCGTGCATGCACCACTGTACGGGATAAAGCGACGCGCCCAATGAGTAGTCAATACAGGGCTCGGTGATCCCTGCGGAAAATACATCGCGATCAAAGCCATTGTAGGCAATCCATAAATTGCGAGTGGGTTCGACGATGCCAATGGGCGTTACTTGATCTTCACTACTTTGCATTTGCAGGACAGCTACGGCACCGACACATTGTGTCGCGGTTATCGCGCCGGAGCTTGGTGCAATAGCGCGGATAATATCGCCAAAGGCGCAGCCCAACTCATGGGTAAAACCAGCCCCCGCACTGTGCCCGGTAACAAAGATCTTATTGGGATCAATGTTGAGCTCAGCTTGCAGTTTGCCCAGTAGATCTCGGAAGAAATCGAAATCCGTATCGCGATTCCATAAGGTAATACCTCCATTGCTGACCGCGGCATTCGGAAACACCATGATTGCCTGGTCGCCGATCACATTTTGCAGACCTTCACCATGGAAGCCACCCTCGAACCAATCTAGATACGAGCCCGTTGCGCCATGCAATCCGAATACGATGGGCAGTGGTGCAGAAGACTTAGAATAGTTACTAGGTACACGCAAGTAGTAGCTGCGTTCGACACCCAGCGAAATAATTGTGTATAGCCCTGAACTCGGGGGTTCGCGGAGAATATCATTGACGATCGCGTCAGCATTTTCGATTAGAGAATTGGCATCGGCGGGCACGATTTTCCAAGCGATTAGTATCTCGATAAATCTAGTGAACTGTTGAAGTTTTTGGACGGCTTTTGCTTCGCCGCCATCGGCGCAGATTCGTCGATGCGCTCGACTGTTCTGCCTCGCGCGCTTACTCAGGTTACCGCGAGCATAGCTAAACGGTATTTGCTTGCTGGAGTCTTCTCGTTTTTCGCAAAAAATTAGTGGCCTGATGGCGCCGCGCAAGAGATTATGCAACAAATTTCTCGGCCAGGGATGAAGGTCAAGTTCTTTGACTTGGGCTTGCAACGCCTCAATCTCTTCGATGACATCGACCATTGGGGTTGGGCCCAAGGACACCAATAGATCGACAGGGTCGTTCTCAAGTGCACAGTCGGTGCAAGAAAACGGAAACTGCGTTATGACCTGCCCCATGGGTGCAGTTGGATCATTACTTAAGCTCACCTCGCCCACACTGAGACCTTCGGCAATCAGTAGACTCTCAGCCTCCGTCCGGTCTAGGCCCAAAAGCTCAGGCACAGAGATTAGTGCCGGTGCGTTGGTCACTAGAAATTCCATTTGGATGCCCGCGGCACCGGGGTTACTGGTCCATGCGGGCGACTCAATCACCAACACGCTAAGGTCGAAGCGATTCAAGGCCGAGGCATAGTCGCTGAGTTGCTGCATAGGGCCGTTGCTCACGTCGTCACCGCTGACTACGCGTGTCCCCGGGATTGTTGAGTAGTCCCAACTTGTTTCACTGATCCCGTTGCTACCTCGGTTGGTATTCGCACACAAGTTTGCACCGACGAGATCACCAAATGTGCCCTCAATGCACTCGAAAGCCGCTGCGGTGATGCTTGTACCATCTAAGCTAATCACGGCATCTGTGATGACGTGACTAAAGAGTTCGTTGCCAGGCAATGGGTTTAGGTCAAAGTCTGCTTGCAGGGAACCGTTCAATGTGACAGTCGCGGCTAGGTTGTCGTATGACCAAGTGCCCTGGGTGGTTACCAGCGCGGCGGCTGACGCACCATTAGCGCTGCCCACGGAGACATTGGTAAGTTCCAGGCCGAACTCGGCGGCCGATACTGTGACTGACCCAATTGCGAGCAAGCTGAGTGTCGCATTGATGAGTGATCGACGTAACGCAGACATGTTTTTTCTCCAGCGCATTATTCTTGTGCGAGGCGTACCGAACACGAAGCCCCAATTCTCTGCAAGCGCTGCGATCATACTCCGCCTCGCTGTCCAAATTATGATAATACGCGCTGCAGATAGTCAGTATAAGCGGCCTTACATAAGCCGGTGAGCCCGGCAACGCGGAGCAACGACGCCGTATCGGGTGAAAGCAGCTGGTTCCCGCCCTTTCCCGCACGAGGTCATCGCCGTGTGTGTGTGAGTCTTCGCATTCGGTCTGGAAACGACGGTGCGTCCGGCACTTAAGGCAAGCCATGCCCGTAGTTAAATTTTAGGCGCCTACATGACGGTTTATCGAGATCCCTGGCCAATCGCGCTTATCAATGGCTGCAATTCTTTCTCATAGCGCTTCCAGGCGCGCACGGAATTGCCATGAATCGGCTGCCGGACCTGCATCGCGCTCGCGGTCGCCACCACATGGTTCGACTCGTGAAACGCCAGGCAACTCTCCTCGAATTCGAGACCGATCGCGTCGAGCAACGCGCGGACCGTACCCGCGGGATCACCGACAAGAGATTCGTAGTCGGTCGCATGAATCCAGCCGGGAAAAATCCGGTTCCATTGCTCCATTAAGAGCGCATATTGACGGTAGTATGTCCCAACCTCTTCGAGATCGCCCGTATATGCGAGCTTGGGATCCAGAAACGAAGCCTTGAAACACGATAGGCAGGTATCGATCGGATCTCGCCTGCAGTGCACGATCTTGGCGTTGGGCAGCATTTTCCGAATGATGCCGATATGAAGAAAGTTCGCCGGCATCTTATCCACGACATAGGCGGCACCGCCCGATAAGCTGCCGACCGATTCGATATACGCATCTCCGAGCTCACGCCACTGGTGTTCGCCGAGCTTCTCCAGGTCGCGCGGAAAATTCGGAACCGCACGAACCGTGATGTCCCGGACTGTCGTGAGCTCTCCCGCACCAAAGATCTGTGAGTGATTCGACAGGATACTCTCGGTCAGGCTCGTTCCGGACCTCGGCATTCCCACAACAAAGACCGGTGTGACACCGGCCCTGTGATCACCAACCGCAAAGTAATCCAGGCGAGTATCGCGGATTGCCTCCAGTTCCGTAAGCGCCAACTGCAGTGGCACCGCATCCAGTGTGTGTTTTAGGCGGTTGGCTTCAGTAAAAAAAGCGAACGCCTCGGGATAGCGACCGAGTTCCTCGTAAGCTTTCCCCAAACCGAAACCGATCCGGCTCCTACCTTCATCCGCAAGCGCCGGATGCAAATACAGCGCTTCCATCGCGCGAATCTCATCATCGATCTGCGTATGACGCTTCGTGAATGCCAGATGATAATGCGCCTTTACGTAGAGTGGATCGATCTCGATCGCCTTGCGAAAGGCCGTAATCGCATCCTCTTGCCGCCCCTGTTCCGTATAGACACCGCCGAGATTTGCGTGCGCCAGCGCAAAGTCGGGCGCCAATTCGATCGCGCGGAGAAAACTCCGCTCCGCATCGTCGTGACGCATTAAATCGACATAAAGATTGCCGAGATTGTTCCAGACGCCGGCATGCGAGGGCTCGATATCGGTCACGGCCTCGTATTGGGCGATGGCCTCTTCCGGCCGCCGGAGAGCCTTGAAGCTAACTGCCAGTGCGGTTCTCGGCCAGATATCCCGCGGTTGCGCGCCAATCACTTTCCGGAGCAGCACGCTTGCGCCTGCGTGATCTCCGCGTTCCTGCATGAGGGTTGCCGTCCTGTAAGCAGCCGCCGCATCAAAGTCTTCCACACCGGAATCTGCAACCGTCGTCTGTTTGCCCCGCCTCGTTTCGTCCTGTGGCTTCTTCGACATCCGCTTACCCGGCAGGCTGGCAGCCCTCCCCGGCCACAGGGACGAGCCTTATCATGAGACCCAACTCAAAATGAACTTCCCGCCCAGAGTTTCGCTCGGGCTCAGAACAATGACTAGCTCATCGCCATCCCAGTCCAACACACTCCGGAAAGAATTCTCCCGAAACTTTACCGAACCAACCACCTTGTCGTCGAGAAGCCCGACCTAATACACCTGATCCTCGCCATACCGACGGTTGCCGCAGAC
The DNA here is from genome assembly GCA_965221985.1 of Gammaproteobacteria bacterium. Taxonomy (GTDB): domain Bacteria; phylum Pseudomonadota; class Gammaproteobacteria; order Steroidobacterales; genus J054. Next base: position 2,247,745 of record OZ244928.1, on the reverse strand, counting down.
AATTGCGAGCAGCGGGCTGCCGAGCGCTCCCTCGACATATTCGTAGGATTTTCTACGCGGATAGTCAGTATAAGTGGCCTTCCACGAGTCGACGAGTCTCGCAACACGGTCAAGGACACGATATTGGGCACAAGGGAGCGAATTACTGCCGATAATTTTAGTACGGGGTAAAATCTCGTCTATCTCCGAAATTTCGTAATTGGAATCAACTCATGCCTAAACCAGCACATCGAAAACAACCCAGCTCAAGCTCTAGGCGCGACTTTCTCGGCGCCACCACATCAGCTTCGGTTTTGAGTGCATTGGCGGCGGCCGGATACACTCAAGGATCTGATGCGAAGCCCCTGGAGGCAAATACACCAAAGCCAGGGGATTCCCCCCAAGCGCCCTTCGACTCATTACGAGATTGGGTTGCGGCCATGGATGTCCATGGATTACTCATGCGATTTGACCGTATCAATCAGGATGAATACGAAATTCCTGCCTTGTTCTTTAAGGCAACCGATATGTACAGCATGTACGCAACCCCATGCATGATGTTTGACGAAGTAAAGATTGATGGTAAGTGGGTCAAAGGGCCTGTTATCGTCAACAGTCAAGGGCACTGGAATACCGACGCCATTATTTGGAATTTACCCATCGTGGCCGGTGACCACTATGCCACTTATCGTAGCGCCATTAAGTACATGCAGGAAGTGCTAGGTCAAAACGACGGCAAGGTTCCTGAAATCGCCCCGCGCGAGATCGACAAAAAAAGTGCGCCGGTGAAAGAAATAATTCTTTCAGGCGATGATGTCGATATCACAAAGTATGCGTTTGTTAAGACGAATCCTGCTGATAGTGGTCGATATGTGAATACCGGTTCGCACTTTATGGTTGACCCAGAATTGGGCGCCAACTTTGGGACATATCGTTGCCAAATTAAGGGGCCACGCAAATTGGGAATTAACCCTGAGCCCAATCAAACCGGATACAAAATGTTGATGGCCGCTCGAGAACGCGGCGAAACATCCATGAAGTATTCCATCGTCTTAGGGCAGGACCCCGTGGTTTGGATGCTCAGCGGCACGCGCTTAGCCCCTCGCGGTTTTGGCCCCAAACCTAAACCCGCCGATGAGCTGGCCATGGCAGGCGGATTGCGCGGTAAACCGGTCGATGTCGTGAAATCTGAGAATACCGATATTTTGGTGCCGGCTCATGCAGAAATGGTGATCGAAGGCACCGTGGACTTGCGCGAAGATTCCATGGAGCCGGAAGGCCCGTTCGGAGAAATGTTCGGCTACTTAGGCCCGTTGAAAGAAAAGAATTTCGTGATGACCATCGACACCATCACCCATCGCAAGAACCCATGGATTCTGAATGCATTAACGGGCATGCAACGCGGGTATGTGACCGCACCCATCGACGCATCCTATAGCGTAATTTTGAAGAAAATCGTGCCGGAATTTGTCGAATATACGAATCCTCAAGACACCATGGGGATTGTGGTTATGAGCATAGACAAAACCGGACCCGGTCAGGGCCTCAAGGGCGGGCTAGCGATCGCCAAACGCAACCCCATTGCAAAAATCGTAATTGTCGTAGACAAAGACATCAATATTTACGACCGCAGCCACGTGATGTTCGCCGTAGGATCACGTTGGCAGCCGCATCCAGCCTCCAAGATCATTGAAGAAGCTTTTGGGCTTATGACTGATCCCAGCCAAGTCAAGTATGCCCGAACCAGCAAGATCGTCATCGATGCCACCCGGCAACTTCCCGGCGAAGGCGGTAAAGAAGAATTCCCCAGGACCAATCGCGAACTGCTGCTGGAAGGCGCCCCGGATGCCTTTGAAAAAGTTAATAAAGCGTTTGGCAAAGCCCTGAGCAATTGGAAGCGTGTTTAGTACTCCACCAAAAATTCCCGCTGGGTGCCACTAGTTACAAGTTCTAGCAAAACTGCGGTTCGACCCTTTTAATTTTTAGAGAGAGATCATGAAAAATCCGAAAGACAAGCATGAGGAATTCGCAGCTGATCGCCGCGACTTTATTACCGGCGCCGCCGCCGTGGCGGTAGCTGCGCTGGCGGCTGATCAGGCGGATGCTGGCGCCCACCAGCGGGCACCGATCAAGCTAACGCAGGAAGACAAGACCGCGAAACCCATCGGTGAGGGGGCGGTAATTTTAGTCACCGGCGCCAATCGTGGCTTGGGACTGGAATTCACCCGCCAATATAGTGAGCGCGGCGCGCGAATTATCGCGACCGCACGCAAGCCGGAGCAGGCTGAGGCCTTGAATGCGCTAGCGGCGGACAACAAGCACATTACCGTGGAACAGCTAGATGTCACGGATCACGACATGATCGATGCCCTGGCTGCGCGCTATGTGGATCAGCCCATTGACCTGCTGCTTAACAATGCCGGTATAGGCGGCAACTCGTCGAACCAAATTTTCGGGCGCTTGAATTTCGAGACCTTCGAACAGGTGATGGACGTGAATGTGCAAGGCCCGATGAAGATGTGTGAGGCTTTCAGGAAGAATGTCCGGGCGAGCGATCACAAGAAGATGGTGGCGGTGTCGAGCAGTCAGGGCTCCATCGCCAGCGTGGGTTCGCCCATGCTGTATTGGTATCGTGCCAGTAAGGCCGCCTTAAACATGTGTATGGTCAATCTGGCGGCCCAGCTGCAGCGGCGGAAGGTCATAATCGGCCTGGTAACGCCCGGCGCGACTGCCACGGACTTCATTCCGGAACAGTTTCGCAAGGCCATTGCGAATATCCAGCAGCCACCGGTGGCTGCGACCGATATGATCCGAAACATCGACCGCTTTACCGTCGCGAATAGCGGCAGCTTCTTTGACTACGATGGCACTGTCGTGCCCTGGTAGTGCCGGCAGTAACTCTCCAACTGACTGGCGGTGCGGTGCCCGGCCAAAGTTACCGCCAACAACAAAATCGACAAGAAACAAGCCTATAATAGGTGTCTACATAGTCAACCGTACCCGTTGATAGACGATAACAAGCTTAACAGGGGATATTCCATGAAATTGCAAATTATCGCGCTGTGTCTGTGCGCGCTGACGTCTCACTCGGCATTCGCCGCTTATAAAGTCATAGACGAGAACGGTACCGACCTGATGAAAGCGGAAAAAGTCTATACGCTGGTAAATTTGCATCCGGACGAAGAACGTGCCCGCATGTATTCGATCAATTATCAGCAACCCGGATTGATTCCCTTTTGCACTGAGGTCAAATTCATCAAGGGCTCCAAGAAAAAAGTAATACTCCAACTCGCCGATTCGGGACGCGAGTACCAGTACTTGTACATGAAACACACGCCTGACCCGCTGAACGTACACCTGCTGAAGTGGTTTGGCACCAGTTGCGACGCGGAAGCATTGACAGCGAATCTGACAGACGATGAAAAGAAGGCTGTGCGCCGCGGCGTCGTCAATCCTGGTATGAGCCGCGATGCAGTCGTACTCGCCATCGGTTATCCGCCCGAGCATGTCACGCCATCACTGGAAAGCGATCGCTGGACCTACTGGGCCAATCGTTTTAACCGGTTCATCGTGATTTTCGACGAACAGGGTGTCGTCGAAGAGGTTATGAACTAGCGTCGACCTCCACCAGCCGCGAATAGCTGCACGGCGACGAGAACTATGAGGACATTCATTGTTACCGGGTAACGCGTAGAAATTCGGGTGCAAGCTTGAATGTCCGATTAGTCCTTCCAAATTTAACACCCGCCATCACTATCCCGCCCACAGATGGAAAAATGACGGTTAGTTAAGCCCCCAGTAACCGATTAGCGACCAAATCGGTAGGTAAACTCCACTCCATAGTCTCGTTGGCGCTGGGGAATAATGGAATACAGCCGCGGGTAGGCACCATTATTCTGCGCCTGGGCCGTAGTAGTAATGGGATTGATCGCGTAATTATTAAAGGCAAATGCAGCGATTGGCGTATCGTCGTTCAAGAGATTCCGCACATAAGCGGTGAGGGCCCATCGATCTGACTGCAACCCTGCGCGCAAATTGACGATAGTGCGTTCATCAACCCAGTTCAGATTCGATGCGTTGTTATAGCGTTTCGACTCGTAGCGAAAATCGGCGCGCAAGACAGCGTCGACACGCGAAAAAACGGGGGTATGGGCTGCAAAACCCGTCACCAATGAGTGCTTGGGCGTATCGGGAATCTGGTGCCCAGCAATATTGCCGTCAGTACCGGTAGTTGCAGCAAAATTGGGCAAAGAGCCTTTAACAAACTCCCCGTCAGCGAGACCATAGTTCAGGAACAGCGCGAATTTGTCATTCGCCAGCCAACGCGACTCGAGCTCCAGACCCAACACTTCAGACTTACCAGCGTTACGCAATACCTGTAGGCCGATAACGCTTCCCGAGGAATTCGGCGTGTCGGCAAGTTCTGTCAAGGACTGGTTATCCCAGTCGATATAGAACGCGGACAGGTTAACCGTTAAGGCACGTTGGAACCAGCTCGACTTAATGCCCAGCTCGTAGGTCCACTGCTCCTCTTCCTTTACAGTGAGGTCATCCTTTTGTTCTTGATTGCAAACCACAGGTGGAATATTGGGAACGCTTAATAAGTCGCCAGGTTGGCAGTTGGTTTGAAATTGCGTGTACTCGGCAGGTATGTCGGAGCGGAATAGATCCTTGTTGAACCCACCGGGCTTGTTGCCCTTCGCCACCAAACCGTAGAACAACAGATCATCTCGGGGCTGGTAATTCAGCGTGATACGCGGCGTGAAATTATCAAAGTCCAGCGCGGCACTGACGGGCTGGCTGGCGTTATCAACGATGGCGCGCTGCCCACTAACAATGCGTTTATCGTCGCGCGAAAAACGCCCCTCTAAATCTACGGACCACCGCGGGGAAATATCGACTCCTAAGGAACCGAACACCGATAAATTTTCAATGGTGACGCGCCGCGGGTCGCCAAAGCCCGCACCCGGCTCCACACCAAACACGGGCGCCGGGCCGGTGAAACTCCTTTCAATACGAGTTTCTTCTCGGTCGTAGTAATAGGCACCCAACTTGCCTCGCAGCCATCCATCGACCGGCAATGCAATCGTGAACTCCAGCTCGTAGTCCTTAATTCCGTCAACAATTTGTGTCGCGAACAAACCCCAAATTGCCCGCACCTCTTGCAAATCAAGATCGATCACGTTGTCGAAGTCATCTTCGCTGTAAGCAGCGCGCAACGACGCCGTAAAACCACCAAAATCCTGTTTTAGCTCACCCATCACCCGGTGTGTTTCGCGCCTCAATCCGGGTTCGGCCGGCACCGCGCGACGCTTCGTATCGGGAATGCTGCCAATGGGAGAGTTTGCCGTGATGCCGTTACGCAAGTCGGGCAAATTCTTGCGATTCTCGGTGCCATTGTCGACAAACTCACCGCAGAATTCACCACGCGAAGTGGCATACCAGGGCTGTGTCGGGTCGACAGGTTTAAAACAATTCAAGTTAGCAAAATCTGACGTATCGTTGGGGAGCACGTTGTTTGGGTAAAGGGAATCATCTCCCTCGGTGTAGGCGTACTTGAAGTCAATTTCTGTGGATTCGGTGGGCAGCCACGTTAGCTTAGCCAAGACATCCGTGGTCTTCTCCGCGCCGAGAACCGAGGTGTCACCTTCACTGTTCTGATCACCGAAAATTTGGTTTAAAAAGCCGCCATTAACGAATGCGGAGCTTTGCCGCAGATTGTTATTCCACTGGCCTCCATATTCGTCATAGCTTGCTGCCAACAAAAACAACAATCGGTCTGTAAATATAGGTCCACTAAGCCAACCACCCAACTGTCGCTCCTCGCTGGAGCCATAACGCAGGCTCAGATCCCCTTGAAATTCATCAGTGGGCCGACGCGTTACATAGTTAATCGCACCAGAGAAAGTTGCCCGCCCGAATTGTGCAGACTGCGGCCCGCGTAATACTTCCACCCGCTCCATGGCGAAAGTGGTGGCCGTGGCAATACTGCTGGACACGAACACACCGTCGATAAAATACGACGCATTGGGCTCACTTTGATTTGGGTCCGGCGGATTCGACATGCCGCGCACAACGGGCCGATCGCCAGCCCGTCCTATGCGTTGCACCGTGTTGAAATTGGCCGTGTAAGCGGCCACGTCGTAGTTGTTACGAATACCCAGATCTCGCATCTGCTCGTCGGTGAACACGGCAACCGAGATGGGCACGTCTTGCAGATTCTCTTCCGTCTTGCGCGCCGTCACCGTGATCTGTTCAATGGCCGGCGTGGAGCCGGGGGTAGTTTGGGCCGATACCGGGTGTGTCACTGCAGCGCTGCCCAGCGTACTCAGAACAACAAAAGCGCCGTAGATTCTGTTCATCGCGAAGCGGTGCTGAATCAAACCCCCCGGCGCGGATCAGTTCTCGGGGTCCATGGGCATGACGATATCCGCGTAATCTGGCGGCACAGCCTTCCGGTATAAATGCTCCAAGTAAGTCAGCGGCGCCATGGGCGCTTCCGCGTAGTGAATAAATCGCCAACCATCGTCCGTTTTTCTCAGCACGGCGTTGGCTCTGAAATTGTCGCTAATTGGGGGTCTAGCTTTGATATCCATTGACAATTTGTTTTCCCAAATCACGATGGCAATATCGTCGGCCACGAGTCGGACTCGTAGTCGGTACGGCGTCATGATGACACCGCCCATTAGGGTTCTAACGATCTTCGGTGGGTTGAAATAACTTTCCAAGCCTTCCCGCCCAATTAACCACCGCTCGCGTTCTTCACCTAAGTAGTACGGAGCTTCTTCGTTGGGATCCCACATGGCATAAATAGCGGACCAATTGCTGCGGCTCCAATTGCGCCCCCAATCGAGAATGATGGCTTCAATGGTTTGCGCAACCTCGCTGGGCGCGGTGCTCTCACTATCAATTATTGACTCCGCCTGAACCAAAACGGGCAAGCCAGTCAACAAGACGGTTAGGTACAGTATTTTGAGCGACTTCATTTTGCTTGCCCCCCAGCATTTGTGGTTTTCTTCTTAGCCTGGGTCATCTCGACAAAATCCGGGCTCGCTTGTTGACGATACAGCCGTTCGAAATACATGATTGCAGAATCTGGCGTTTCTGCGTAATGAATGAACTTCCAGCCGTCTGATGTGTTTCTAAAAACCGCATTCGCCTTGAAAGTCTCGCCAAGAGCAGGCATAAAAAACGGTTTGTAGTCAAACTTTACGTACCAGGCCGCCAGTGCCAAATCGTCACCAATTTTTCGCACGCGAATATCGGACGGTTTGTAGCGCATTGCCTGCAATTCACTTTCTGCTCGAATCGTGTAGTGCTTTTTCTCTATTTGTTGAATCCCAGTTGGATTTAACTCCGGTACAGGCTTCTCCGGAAATGTTTGTTTACGGCCAAAATAACCCTTGAGCTGGTCCCAACCGATTAGCCAATCTGGCTGGTGAGACAGTAAGTAGTAAGGTGTAGCTTCATCCGGATCCCACAGTTCCAGCACCGTGCGCCACCGCTGCTTCGTCATACGAGCAGCGAATTCACCAACTAGTGCTTCGATATCTTGGGTCACTTCAGCCGAGGCAGTGCTACCAACATCGAACTCCGGATAACCCCCGTGACTCGTCGCACCAGCCACCGCGACCCACAGCAGACAGGTCATCAGTAGCCCGATAAGCAGCCCGTATTTCTTCTTCATGAATGCATTCTCCGGGTTAAAAACGTTTCGAGGTCGATACAACAGCTCCACAAGATGCCAAATGCGTCAGCAACTCCGCCGGAATGTTTCGTCGCCGACCGACAGTAGATGGACGCTGCGAATAGGAAGTATAAGCGCCATTCCATGAGTCAGCGAGTCCGGCAACACCGAGCAACGAAGCGGCATCGGGTGAGAGCGCCTGGGTCAAGCCGGGTATCTCGGTGAAGTCGTCGCGGCGTTTGAGTGCTTGAATCTTCTCATTCGGCCTGGAGATGACTGTACGTCCGGCACTCACGACAAGCCGCCCCGTTCAAGTGCGGGCGTATGGAGCAATGGGGGCGAACGGATTCATACGCTGACTCCCGCAAGTTCAACGGACCATTAATTAGCGTCATAGCGGTTACCAGTCAATCTGGCAAACCGCCTGTCAGCTAACACAAAGTCCCCGTCGCAGAGCGGCGGGGACTTTACTTCAAATCCTGGCAGTGGCCAATCACCGGGCAAATACCCAGTGCCGGTATCAGTGTCTCCCAGCGATTCCAGCAGCGAGTCGCATGCGGCGGGCAAAAGTCACGCGCGACGCGCAGTTAACTCTTCGACGCTTCAGCCAACCCAGTAATGCCAGCGCGGAAGCGAATAACCACGTCGCTGCCGGAACGGGCACCGGCGCAACGTTTACAAGCAGCGCTTGGGTGACGGGGTTGTCGTTCACGCAGCCAAATGTGCACGCGGACTTTTCGACGATGGCTTCAGCGTAGATTTCCAAGATCGTGTCCGCAGGATTATTATCATCATATGAGGCAGAAAATATCATTGGAAAAAGACGCGATACCGATCCTGAAAATACCTCTGCACTGGTAACGGATAGGTTGTCCGACCACAGTAAGTCATCAGCACCAGAATCCAGGTCGTAAAGATTCAAAATCACGGTGTCGCCGAAAGATAGAGGCACAAGGAACCCGTTAACATCAACCCTTATCGATCCCCATTCTTGCGAGACGCCATCTAAAAGCACATCTTCAATACTAAGGTCGATTGTCGCATCACCATCTGTACTCGAACTGGTCAGAAGTGCGGCATTCGCTGTACTTGAGAACATGAAAAAAATGCTGACTAGCCCGGCGACAAGTAGCCATACCAAAGGCTGAAGCGCAATATCTCTCTCATCCTGGTTAGATTCTAATAACATGTCGATCTCCTCAAAATTTCCAATTTTAGGTTTAGGGTAAATACTGAGTTCGAAAGTCCCTGACAAATCCGCCGGCATGGCGCTGAAGATCAGCGACGCACCTATAGTCAGGGAACGTAACCGCAAAACCTTGCTACCGATTTGACAGTTCATTGACTATCTCCTGATTCGCCGCCGACTTGCCTAGCCGGCAGGAGATAGCATCGGGGGTTCCGGCTGCCGAGTCTGTCAGCTACCTGACTCAAGCCTGGATTTATTGATTTGGAATCGTCGGTCGCATCAGGACACGACAAGGACGGCCCTTTACAATTCCTAAGCTAAGTAGCATCAGTCGCTTCGGGTTTCTTTGCGTAACTGGGAGCAATACGGGATAAGAATGGCCGGCGGACGCAGCGCCGATGGAAATTTATTTGCTTGACGCGAACAAACACCGGCTGTTAAGTCAGGATTCCTGAGATCGCGAGCTGCAAAACGCCGCGCATTCGCGCATGGCTTGATCAAATCAGTAGCGATATGCAATTCCCAGCAAAAAGAACTGAACATAACTAGGCTGAGCGCTTCATGGAGGTTCAATGCGGCTCTCGTCCGCTTCTAACGCCTGGGCCTATCATCCGCGTATCAAGCTGGCATCAGAGCATTGAACCTTTGAGGTCAAACGACACTAAATAATCATTGGATTTCACAATCCCTTATACTTCACCAACAGGGTTTGAGCCTGCGGGGCCCACGCCTGGCCAATACAACAATAAGAAACGGAAACAAACCATGCGGATATTGCGAGCGTATTTCGGATTCCTAGCTGCTATCGCGATCATGCTTTCAGGCTGTAGCAGTGACAACGGCGTTCCGGACGATACTGACCAGTCGAATCTGCCCCCGCCTGTATTGCAAGCCGCTGCTTTTCCCGACGGGGAAGTGGGCCTGGCTTATCCGGATCAACAACTATCCGTAGCGGATGGCACCTCGCCGTTTAGTTTTCAACTGACGGCGGGCGCGCTACCCGACGGATTGACACTAAGTAGCACTGGCACAATCAGCGGTACGCCGACCACTGAGACAGGTTCGCCGTTTAACTTCACGATAGTGGTTACCGATGATGGTTCGCGAACGGATAGCGAAGACTACTCCATCACAGTCAACACGCGGCCCCGGCGCTAGATCCCGCGACGCTACCGGAAGCTGAGGCCGGTGCACCCTACGCTGATCAGCAATTGTCCGTAAGCAACGGTACCGCGCCATTTAGTTTTCAGCTAAGCGCTGGCGCACTGCCCGATGGACTAACGCTGAACGATTCCGGGTTGATTAGTGGCACACCGTCTACTGATGCGGGTTCGCCATTCAACTTCACGATAGAAGTGACGGATGACCAATCGCGAACGGACTCCGAAGACTACAGCATCACCGTGAATGCCGCGGCGCCCATACTCGATGCGGCGACGCTACCGCCGGGTGAAACCGGTACAGCCTACGCTGACCAACAGTTGTCCGTAAGCAACGGTACCGCGCCATTTAGTTTTCAGCTAAGCGCTGGCGCTCTACCCGAAGGACTCATGCTGAGCGACGCCGGACTCATCAGCGGCAACCCAACTAACGAGGCGGGTTCGCCATTCAACTTCACAGTGCAAGTCACCGACGCCGATTCGCGCACAGATGTCGAAGACTACTCCATCGAAGTAACACCCGGGCTGCCGCCCGTGACACTGACGACGGGTTTGCACAGCATGATGTCGCAAGGTGTCGAACGCAGTTTCTATATCCGCGTGCCGACGGACTATTCGCCCGTGGGGGATGCTAAGCCCATCCTATTCGGATTTCACGGTACCGATGGTAGCCACCAACGTTGGTTGCCGGGCGGACTCTACGGTGGCGGGGTTTACAACGAAATTGCGGATCAAGCCATTCTCGTGTTCCCGGATGCTACACCCGTGGGCCAAGCGCCGGTGCGCCAGTTTTCTCGCGACACGGATGGCCTGTTTTTCATCGATCTATTGGAATACATTCGTCAGGATCTCGGCTTCGACACGAACAGGGTTTTCGTTACTGGACAAAGTAGCGGCGCCGGTTTCGCTAATGAAATCGGTTGCGATCACGGTGATGTAATCCGCGGCATTGCACCAGCCGCCGGTGCGATAATTCCTCAAGAATGCGTGGGCGCGACCGCGGTAATGCTCATTGCCGGTGAAAACGATGAACTTGTACCTCTCACCATCGTTGAGCCCACGCACCAATTCTGGACTGCTTACAACGGCTTTGAGTTAGATGTTTCGCAACAATCACCCATCGATGAGTGCATCGATCACTCACTGGGCATGTCGGCATACCCCGTTTATTGGTGCCTACATCCGGGCGAGGGCTTTCGCAATCACAGCTTCCCTGGTTTCGCCGCCGCTGCGATTTGGAGCTTTTTTTCAAACCTTCCAGAGGCCGCGCCGAGTATCGATCCACCGCCTGGCGGCGGCAATGATCGGGTGACATCCGAGCTACCCACTACACTCACCGTCACCCTCGACTTCCCACCGACCATCGGTAACGTTTATCGTATGGCCATCGCCTTGTACGACGAAGGCTGGCGACCCGGAGATTTTTCCGCGCCCATCTTTTTTCTAAACTTGGACCCTGAGTTCGACCCCGTCGTGCCGGGCACACAGCAGGCACTAAACATACCAATTAGTCTGCCGAGCGACAGTAGTCCAAACTTCAATTACCCGGCAACCTACGTTATCGCCTTCAGCATTTATGTCGAGGGCGGTAGCTATCCGATCCCATTATCGGGCGTAGATCACTTTGCTTGGTATGAAACGGTCATCGATGATTCCACAACGCCAATTTTTATACCCAACTCGCTAAGCGTGGAACCGTACCCATAGACTCAATACGCTTGAGGCTAAATCTAAGCGGGCAACAAACGTCGGTGATTAGCCTAGAATGCGCAAGATATACTAAGCCTCGCGCAGGATTCTAAATTTGGGCTATACATGTTGTACCCGCAATCTGGTTTATCGCGCCCGCCTGTTTCTTGAGCGATTTCAGGCGGGCCAGAACAACCAATAGGAGCCCTATCTAGCTAGCCTACTTAAGCTGCGCATCGCTCTCAGCGCTTGTGTCACTTCCGCGAACCGCCTGCACCCCTCAGTAAGGCCTAGAATTCCAGAGTTAGTCGACGACGCCCCCTAATCCACCAAGATGGAACTAAGCACAGTCTACAAGTCCCTAAATGCGCAAGCCTGCTTTGATCGTTCCCTCGTGCTGACGGCCATGGGTATTGAGCATGTCGTACAACGGCAATGGATGACTTGGCGAATTCTCGTTGATGCCCGTTTAGCCGATGCAGCCCATGAGCAGCTGCGGCTCTACGCGCGCGAGAATCAGGGCAACCTGTCTACAGTCCGCCCACCGCTGCAATTCGGCACCAAGCTTGGTGTGGTTTTGTATGCTGCTCTCTTGCTAATCGGCCATTTCTTGCAGATCCGCTGGAGTTTTGGCATTGATTGGACCACAGCCGGCAGAGTTGATGTAGCAGCCATTCGCACGGGCGAATTTTGGCGCACCGTGACGGCGCTGACCTTACACCGCGATGTGGGACACCTAGTTAGCAATCTAGGTTTCGGCGCGTTTTTTGGAGCTTTGTTGTCGCGGCAAATCGGCGGCGGTTTAGCATGGTTACTCATTTTGATAACGGGCGCGATGGGTAACTGGATGAACTCTTGGGTGCAAGCACCGCAACATTTAGCCATCGGCGCGTCTACAGCCGTCTTCTCCGCACTGGGCTTGCTTGCAGCCATCCTGTGGCTTTCCAAAGAGCTTAGTCAAGACAATTGGGCCAAGCGTCTGTCGCCCGTGGTCGGCGGATTGTGGCTGCTGGCTTGGCTTGGCACCGGCGATGCGCAAACCGATATCGTCGCGCATCTCACCGGCTTCGTGGCGGGGTTTGCGTGTGGCGCGGTATTCACCAAGATACCAAGCTTGCAGCCGCGCAATGCGAAGTTGCAGTGGCTCTGCGGACTAGCCAGCATCGCAGGCATATTGTGCGCCTGGACATTTGCAGTCGCTTGAGAACACCCAGCAGAGATAGCAACCGGCGAAACTGTAGAGGGACATTGCATTGCGGCTAACTTGCTGCAGTTTGAACCGGTGATTTTTGGCTGAACAGTACGCGCCTTGCGCTACGTGAAGCTAAAGCACCACGTCCCACAGGGATGAGCCCATGGCAGACTCGCGAAATTTGGGCTGACCTGCGAATACGAGCGGCCACCGCAGAAGCTCCCGGGAAATGCAAGCCTTGGCTCCGCGGCATGGAAAGGTTGCAACGCAGCATAAAGGGTGGACGATCAGCCACAAAGCACGGTGGAAACTGGCCCAGCATAACGGCGGGCTGCTATTCTGAAGCGCGTGGCGGACACGCTTGAGGAGAGGCAACATGCAAATTAAAAACCAAATAAGAATTCTTGTTTTCGTCTTATGCCTGGCGATGGCGGGAATTGCGCAAGCCTTTGTAGGCATTATCGCGGTCGGTGTTGGCAGAACTTTTAGCGATGTCGGCGAAGTGCAAACGTCATTTTCGGCAGATGCAAAGCTTGAGACTGACGAAATGAACACGACAACCCGCGTGTACTACCAACCCGGAAAAATCCGCGACGAAATGAATATGGGTGGGCAAAGTCTAATCACCATTCGCCGCATGGACATGCAAAAGGTTTGGACCATTATGGGCGAAGGCGGCATGTACATGGAAACCAGCGCCGATGAACCCAACGAACGCGCACCGGACTATAAGTTGGTATCGCGCGAAGTCATCGGCCCGGAAACAGTGAATGGCATGGCTACCACCAAGTACAAGTCGGTCTACGAATCGGCTGACGGCAAATTCGGCGGCTTTACCTGGTTTACTGAAGACAACATTGCCGTCAAGGGCTTTCTGGTCAGCGAAACAAAAGGCGAAAAGGAACGCATGCAATTTGAGTTGAGCAACTTACAGCGCGGACCGCAAGCGGATTCATTGTTCGAGATACCGCCCGGATATCGCAAGTTCGATATGCGCAGCATGATGGGCATGGGCAGATCGGGCGCAATGCCTGACGGCATGAACAGCGACCAGACACCCGCCGGAACAGCCACGAACCCATCAGGTAACGATTCCGAACAAAGCGAACCTGGATTTGCAGAGGAAGTTGCCAAAGAAGCGGAAGAAACAGCCAAGGAAACAACTAAAGAAGAGACCACCCGTGAAGTTCGCGATCAAGTCCGTAAAGGGATCGGCCGGTTATTTGGCCGCTGAGCGCGACTGACTGACCTATCGGCAATTGAGTCGAGCACGAAAGATCTCGGCTTCTCGCGCTGGCACCAGCGATGCGCTCGGCTGATCGTGCAAATCGATATGTTTCGAGAACAAGTCGGTGAGCCGGCGCGGTGTTTAACAGCCGCCAATTTTCATTCGGGGAATTGACGGTACGATCTGCCGATAAGAGGATCTTCGATAAGCACTATAGCGCGAGCAGTGAATCCGCCGGCTCGAGAAAGACACACAATAATCAGATAAGGAATCTTGGCATGGAACCCCGTTTAGCGTTCAGCATTTCGAGCTTCTTGATTGGCCTCATGAGCCTACAACCCGCCTACGCGGAGCGTTTCGGTTGTGGGTCAATGCCAGCAGCTGCACCAGCAAGAATAAGTGAGCAGCTAGATCAAGCTCAGGCTTCGATGGATAATGGGCAACATGACGAAGCGATGGAATTGATCGGCATGGCCGGCAGCCCCATTCGCTTTGGGTTAGCCGGGCAAAGCACCGTGGACTTTGAATGCGCGGGAAAAGCACTCCGGGCCCGGCACTTCAAGTTGCGGCGGCAAGTCTATTCTGCGCAGGGCAAATCAGCGGAAGCTCGCAACGCTGGCAGCTATGCCGCTCCCAGCCGCGCCTTGCGCGGCTACATCCCCGCCCGCAATCTTGCGGAAGTATCGCGCCTGCTCGACGAGCCCACCGATCCAAAGCTGGTCAGCAAACACGGCCCCGACTTAAGAAAAATAATTGCCCGGATGAATCAATCCATTGAGAACGGGCATGGATTGATTCCCGAGGAAGTGGAAACCATGACCGTGTATTCGCAACTCGTTGCCGAACTGGAATCCACGTCCCGTAACCAGGCCAAGTCACTTCTGCAGCAAGAAGAAGCGGCGATTACCGGCCCCTTGAGTGAAGCCGGCAGCGCTGCGCAGGCAGCGATGAATATGCAGGATGCCATCGCGGGATCTTTCTTGGGCACCGATGGTCTTGCCCCGGGGGATGACGAATCTCGGGAAACTTTGTTTCGCGCGAACACTTCTGTGGAACTGCTGAATCATGGCCGCCGATGGGTAGACTGGGTCGCACCGGATGCACCCGCGGCTCTGAAAGCTCGCGCTATTAAACGCGGCAACGCCATGTTGGCACGCGCCGAAGCCAGGAACGTCGACCTTGAAATCCGTGACCGGTTCTACAACACCGCAGCGTCCTACTTTAGTGTGGGCGAAGCCCGGGAGCGAGTGAGTCAAATTGAATCCCTGCGTGAGGGCTTAAAGCCGGAGCTGGAAGCACTGCGCGCGACACGTGAAGCGAGAGCAGAGCGGAAGATCAATGAACTAAAGCAATCCGCGGCTCAAGCTCAAGAAGCGTTGCAGAAAACGGAAGCGCAGAAAGAGGAATTCAGTAAGGAAGCTGACGCCTTGGAGGCTGAACTTGGGTTTTAAGAATCTGCAACCCGGATCGACGACTCGCGGATGGGTTCAGGCACGGCAACTGCCCGCTAGGACCCTCGCTGACCTTTGACGCCGCGTAACTAGGTTTTGCCGAAACCCTCCAAAGGCCCTTCGAATGACGCTGCTTCCTCAGAGGATAGACCCGTCAACCCATCCAAGCTCTGCGTGTTTTCCTTTGTTAGGAATTCACGAATTTTATGAGGTCCCTGCGTACGCGCGTAGTCTGGCGACGTTCGCCGTTGCTCACGATAGTCGTAAAATGGCACGCCAAAACCGCAGGAATCAGAGACTCTGGAAACGGCAACGCGAATGATGGCGCGAACACCCAACTGCGAACGGTCAAACAGCTGGGCAAGTTCCTCAAATCCTTGATCACGCGGTGTCAACACTTCGCCGGTGCCGTGGAAACGATATATTTTCGGTGGTCCCTCGAAGGCGCACATCATAATGACAATCCGGCCATTTTCGCGCAGATGAGCAATTGTCTCCACGCCACTGCCGCCGTAGTCGAGAAAAGCTAAAGTCTGCTCGTCGCAGACTCTCAGTGTGTCATGACCTTTGGGCGAAAGGTTAACTGACCCATCGCGCGACAAAGGCGCGGTGGCCACGAAAAACATATGTTGCTTAGCAATCCATGCCTGGATCTTGCTGTCGATGGCTGCGTAGATTTTGCCCATTCGCCCTACCCTCCGAAATTCGTTGTAACCGTTACTAGGGCACCAGTAACGGCGCAATGCGCGTGTTATCAAACTGCCCCTAGCGAGAGATACTAACAGCGAGGTTTTCGTTAACCGAAGGAGCACTCAGACGGTCCTGCGGGATTATGTCGAGATCTGGCTGTTGCCGACTGCTGGCCCTGCTCCAACGACGCGGCGGGTGTGATGAACCGGGTCTATGACGGCGAGATGCCGAAAAAGCAGGCACGCCGGTCGCCGCGCTGTCGAGTAGGCGGCCACGATACCCTAGGCCGATAGGCATCGGCCAAAGCCCGCTCAGGCCGTTTCTAGCTGCCGGGCCAATCTGATATCCACCCGGCCGAGCCCCTTGCCCGGTAGAACTCTTGACCCCATTTCATGGTCTGAATCCATGATCGGCTTGCGAGGCGAAGGACTGCTCCATTAGATTGACCGGGAGACCCGGCGGTTATATTTGCCAACGACGATGCCTATGGAGGTTTCCAGATTGAGACAGGCCCCATACCTAATTGGGAGCAGCAGCTAGACATGAATCATGTGAGCATTTTGCGCCGTATAACGATTCGCGCTGGCTGCTGCATCGCTCTGGGGCTGGCAACTGGCTGCGCACAAGATATAAAAATTGGTTCTGACTTTCCGCAGCCAGTTGTAGAAGCGCTGCCCCTAAAGCTGGGCCTGCGCTACACGGAAGAATTTTTGACTTATACCTACGCCGAAGATCTGCCCAATGAGGTCAGTTGGAGCTTCGATTTGGGGGCCGCAAACCGGAAATTGTTTGATCGCGTATTCGATAGTCTCGTCACGGAAGCTGTGAGCCTCGGCGACGGTGAAGCGCCCCCGGGACTGGACGCAGTGGTTGAACCTGTCGTCGAAGCCATGGAATTCTCCTTGCCACGGCAGTCGAGATCTGATCAATTCGCGGTATGGATACGCTATCAAGTACAGGTCTTCGACCGCGGTGGTGATGTGATTACAATTCTTCCCGTGAACGCGTATGGGCAAGGCGACGCGCTACGTTTTAATAGCGATGAAGCCATGCGGCAAGCGACGGTAAAAGCCATGCGCGACGCCGCGGTTTCCATCATTGTCGGTTTCAGCGAAGACGAGAAAATTCGCAAGGTTCTGTTAGAGGAAAACCCGGATGAATCATCATAAGTTGCGTCAGATGCTGTCTGCGATGATATTCCTGAGCCTGCCGGGGGTGCTTGCGGGCTGCATGACAACCCGCTTTGAAGAAAACAAGAATACGGCCACCGGTTTAGGTGAAGACGAATCCGTTGTCATCATTGAATCAAGCTACCACTCGGGCAATGAAACCGAAGACGGCTTCGTTAGATGCGTGGGCAAAGCCGTGGGCCGCGGCAAGAATAAGATCCCCGTTTACCCAAACAAGGATTTTGTCGACGCTCTCTTCCCCTGGTTCGAGCCACGCACAATGCCGCAAGGTCCGGACGCCCTGCCCGATTTGCTAGCTAGACCGGGTATCGCCGAGCGCATTCGCGAAAGTGGTGTGCGGTATATCGTTTGGCTGAACGGCGCCACGGAAAAAACCAACGGCGGCGGCAGCCTCGCTTGCGCCATCGGTCCCGGGGGCGGCGGTTGTTTCGGACTCGGATGGTGGGAAAACGATTCGAGCTACGAAGCAGCGGTTTGGGACATCACGGCCGGTACCTCAGCGGGGGCTGTGAGCACGGAGGTCCACGGCACGTCGATGATTCCGGCATTCATTGTGCCCATCCCCTTGATCGCCCGGACCCAGAACGCCGCCTGCAAGGGCTTGGCGAAGGAATTACAGGCGTTTATTCTGGCCGAAGATTCCAAATAAGAATGGCCCAATACTAGATCACTCACCCATGATCCGCTCAACACTCAGCTGGCTCGCGCTAGTTTGCATCAGTTTGTTTCTGAATCCGGGGCTGGCTCAATCGGACGCGGCTTCTGACAAGGTTTATCCTCTGACTTTCGGCGTTGCGTTCAAGGCTGATCAATCCGCCACGGCGGCCTATCTAGAGCTGACTCAGGAGACCAGTCTGCTCCTGGAAGTCAGGCTGCGAGCCCCGGCAAAACGGTACTCCAAGTTCTCCGGGCCCGGCGAAATACTTCGCAAAGGCGACCGCCTGATTTGGCGTCCACCCGCCAAAGGCGGCCGCTTAAGCTATCAGCTCGACATCAATCATCGCCGCGGATCTGGGGGGTACGATGCCTATGCCGATGAGGACTACGTTCTGGTACGCGGCGATGACCTATTTCCACCCGCAGCCATTCGCCAAGCAAGCGGTTCCGCTTCAGCCAGCCGGTTTGTAGCGCAGTTGCCAAAGGGCTGGCGTCTCGTCACGCCCTACGAACCCGACGGCGACGGCGGCTGGCTCGTGGAGGATCCAAGCCGGAAATTCGATAGGCCCACGGGATGGCTAGTGGCCGGAAAGCTCGGCGTGCGCCGTGACAACATTGCGGATTTGCAGGTCACCGTAGCCGGGCCCACGGGTAACGGCATTCAGCGGATTCCTATGCTGGCGCTCCTGCGTTGGACCTTGCCGGATGTGCTTGCCCTCGCAGCGCGGCCTTTACCCTCGCAGCTGAGCGTAGTTTCGGCCGGCGACCCCCTATGGCGCGGCGGACTATCGGGCCCTAAGTCCATGTACATTCATGCCGAACGGCCGCTGCTGAGCGAGAACGGCACGAGCACCTTGCTGCATGAGGTGATCCACGTCCTGCTGCCCATTGCAACCGCCAAGGATCACGACTGGATTGATGAAGGCGTCGCTGAATATCTCACCCTATACATATTGAGGGACACCGGCACCATTTCAGGCGAGCGCTTCAATAGCGCCATCCAGCGCTTCTCGCGCCGGGGAAAGACCGCGGGGAGTCTGCTCGGCAGATCGGCTACCGGAGCGCGGACAGCAAAAGCCGTCGTAATTTTCCATAAGCTGGACCTGGAGCTACGCAAGGCCACCGGTGGCAAGCTGGGCCTACCGGCCTTGGTAACCCGCCTTAGCGAAGACCCGGGCCCCATAGATTTAGCCGCACTAGAGTCTATTGTGGGGGAAATGGCCCCTGGCGCTAAGCTAAAAAGCCTACGCGGAGCCAATAAATAATCGAAGTTTGGCCGTTATTTGTGCAAGCTGCGACACTGGTCTCGGTGGCCGTTGGCAGATAGGTTTATTATGCTAAGGCCAGTCAATTTTCTGGCGGCGCTTGTCACCGGTCTGTGTAGACTGTAAAAAGCCAATAACAGGCCCAAAAGAAGCCTGACCTATGAAAAAAAATATTAAAGAATTCGAAAGTTTAGAACGTTTCTTTGACGACGATCCTACGGATGAACTCCCCGTCCTTAGCCTCGAAGACATGGCGGGTCTCGGCGGGGACGAGCCGGACTCCGCGGAGGCCACGGGCCAAATTCCTGTCCTCAATGGGCAGGGGAAGCCACCCTCCGCCCATCGGGACTTGCAGCGGCACAGGGCCGAGCAGGCGGCAGCGCAGCAACGCCCGACGGGCAACCGTTCATCCCTGCGGCGCCTAGAAGCAGAAGTTCAGGCCCTACAAACTGGCTTTATCGATCTCGAAACGGATCTTCGCCGCCGCGACGATGAGATCGAGCAATTGGAAACCCAGTTGGAGGAACGTTCCCGGCACGCCGACGAGCTGCAGGAATCCCTGGACGCCGCGGAATCAGACCGTCGCCAGCTCAGCGAAGAACAAACCGCGCTCATCGCCCAAGCCGAAGAACTCCGCGCGAGGGTGGATGAAACGTCGCAATTGCAGTCCGATGCCACAACTCAGTCCGCGGAGCTGGAAGCGGAATTGGCCGCTGCGAGAGAATCCCTGGCCGCGCTGGACAATGATCGTGAACAGCAACTCGACGCGCTGCGGGGCGCCGATGCAGAACGGGACGAGCTTGGCCAGCAATTGGCGAAGGCGGAAGGTAACAACGCCGAGCTGCGCGCCAAATTAATGGACTTAGAAATCTATATCGCGGGCCGTCGAGACCGCTGGCAGTCGCTACAGGGCGAGCGAGACTTGCAAGCCCGCAGTATCCGCGCGCTAGAAAAGGCGGCTGCAAAAAAATCTTCGCAGCTAGCCGGTAAATCCGCCGAAATAGAAAAACTTGAATCCGAACTCGGCGCGTTTCGCGTGACCATTGATGAGTTGCGACAGGAGCTCACGACTAGCCAAGCGGCATCTACTGATTTGCAAGCCCAGATTGACGCGAGTCACCACGAGGCCGAACAGCTGTCTGCACAGCTCTTAGACGCCCGCAGCAGTGGCGGAGAACTGGATAAGCGTTTGGCCGAACGTGACAGGGAGATTGACCGGCTTGAAGAAGTCAATAGGCTTGCCGAAAAAAGCATCGCAGAAATGTGCAACGCGCTAGATGATGCCAACACCAAGCTCGCCGAACGCGATACCCGCATTGTGGAGTTAGAGGCAAACTCCGCGGCCCAAGCCGAGCAACTCACCGAGCAATTGGCTCGATTCACCGAACTCGAGTCAGAGTTGACAGAGGAGCGCAAATCCCTGGCCGACTTGCGCGAGGAACTAGCCGGTGAACGAAAGATCATCGCCGAGTTGCACCGTGAATTGGAAAGCGGCCAAGCGGAAACAGCCACTTTCGAGGAAAAACTACAGGCCCTGGGCAGCGAGCTGGAGGCAGCGGAATCCTTGCTCAACGAGTCCCAAGCGGCTAGCCAAGAGCAAACCCGGCTGGCGGATGAAAGTCGCGAGAACTTGGAAATGCTCCGCAAAGAGCATACACAGCTGGTGAAACAACGCGATGAGTTGGCAACACAGCTGGCCGCCAGTGAAGCCGATGTCCTGTTGCTCAAGGAAAGCAAGCACCAGCTGCTGCAGGATGTTTCGGATCAGCGAGAACTCGTGCAGGAATTGCGCGACGAGCTGGCTGAAAAGACCGCGGTCATCGAAAGCCATGAAAACGACACCCAACGCCTCGTCGAACTTGAAGCCAGCATTCGCAGCCTTGACGAGCGCCTTGCGCGATCCTCCCAGCGGGACGATCTAGATCGGGACCGCGCCATCACGCGTTTGATGGTCAGAGTTGGTGGAAAACAGGGGGTCAAATACCCCTTGTACAAGGACACCATGACCATCGGTCGCGCGGCTGACAGCGATATTCAAATTCGTCGCCAATACATCAGCCGCCACCATGCCAGACTTCGTCAAGATCACGGCGAAACTTTTATCGAAGATCTGGGTAGCCGCAATGGTGTGCTGGTCAATGCAACACCGGTGGAACGACAACAATTACGCAATGGCGACTTGGTTGACATCGGGCGAATTCAATTCAAGTACATCGACTTGATGGCGTCCAACGGCGAGTCAGGTAACGCCTAAACTTAGGACGCCGCGGCCCTGTGAGGCTGCTCACAGACAAAGCTCGAGTTTTTGCGCATAGTCCGATGAGGACAAACGCATGCAAACTCCGGGCACCATAACGTCAAATTCAACCCAGGTTTCCGTTGGCTTCGGTAACCGCATCCAGCAAATCTTTTTAAGAAAGCTGTGGCTGCCACGCGGGCTCTATGAAGCCCTTCCCTATCTGTATATTGCGGTTGGCCTCCTAGCATTATTTTCAGCCATCTTCAGTCCTGGTTGGGCATGGATCTTGCCTTATGTCCTATTGGTCGGATTGATCTTCTTGCACTTGGGTTTGGCGCTGGTTGCCCTGCGCTACCGATTCAGAAAAAGTCGGCGGCGGGCGCCGATCCGCAAGACCTAAGAGCAAGCCTTGCAACCCGGCGCATTACGCCAAGGCGCCCAAACAGGCTGCAGCCAATCCTAGCCTAGGCCACTGACGGTGGATTAAACTGCGCAACAAACCTCTAGTCGGGCCAGCTCATCGTGAAACGCAGTACGGTTATTCTTCTAGGACTTTGTCTTCTAGCCGCCTTACTGGCACCTGTCGCCGTCTATCTCTTCGGTAGCGCCGTGATGGGGCCCTATGAGGGCACTGGCGGTCTAGGGGGGTTTGTCGGCCAAGTCTACAGTCAAGCATTCGCTGGCAAGACCAGTGCCCTAGCCCTCATGCTGAGCCCGGCACTAGCGCTACTGACCTGGTGGGGCCTGGCGCGATATCTGCGGCCCAGCAAGCCTGCAGCGACGTAAATGCAATCTGAATAATTACTTATTTTTCAGTAAGTCAGGAAGTATTTTTTACTCTTTATGTCATATTTGCGCGTCCGCGCCGAATTCCCGGTTTATAGTGTGATAGCGGGCCTGAGCTGCGACCAAGCTAGAATAAACAAGTAATCGCAGTCATCAATTAGGGCCAGTAATACCAGCCGGTCGCGAACAAACCCGCCCAAAAAACGGTCAATACCGAGTATCGCCAAGATCTCTGTCTCAGACTGCCTAGGAAGGCGGCACCCGCAAGCAGAGAGAGCAGCGCAAAAATGGCCGCGCTACGCAGTAGCAGCGGTAGCTCATTGGCAACGCGAGGGTAGTCAGATCTGAGAATTGCAAAAATTAGAGCCACAACGGCCAGTCCAAAGGCTATTGCCCCCAGGCTGCCGAGAAAAATGCCTAGAATTACAGTAAATGGACGCATGCTCGATGGGTAACTGAATGACTTAGACCGGTGTCTACGAAATTTGCCTGGTATTCTTGAAAAATGGCCGTGCTCCCCGGATTACTACGGCTGCTGAGCGAGAAAGAAAACGGAATGACAAAAACACGACAAATTGATATTGGCTGCGGGCCAAAATGCGTTCTAACGGGCTTGATACTAGCCTTAGCACTTTCCCTTCCCAGCTATGCGGTCGCCGATGAAACCAGCGTCACGCCCACTATCCTCGATTCCAGCGCCCGGCATCGCCAGGTATCCCGTATGGTAACTCGCTTTGTCGAACGGGCCCACTATGCGCGGGCCCGGGTCGACGACGACCTTTCCAGCGAAATTCTAGACAACTATCTGACTTCTCTAGACCCCGGCAAGCACTATTTCTTATCCTCTGACATCGAGTATTTTTCTCGTTACGGCGCCGGCCTGGATGACGTGCTGCGTTCTGGAGAACTGGATCCGGTCTTTGATGTCTTTCGCTTATATCGATTGCGCGCCCAGCAAAATCTAAGCCACGCCATCAACTTGCTCGATATCGAGCCCGACTTTACGCAAGACGAAATCTACTATTTCGATCGAGAAGATCTTCCCTGGCTGGAAACCCCCGCGGAAATGCAGGACCTATGGAGACGACGTGTAAAAAATGATGCCCTGAGCTTGATCATGGCGGATAAGACTTGGGAAGAAGCGTCTAAAATCCTGCGCAAACGTTACGAGCGGGTACTCAAGAGAACAAATGAGCTAGACAGTGATGAAGTATTCGAAAACTTCATGAATGCTTTTGCGCATACCCTTGACCCTCACTCCAGCTACTTGTCGCCACGACAGTCCGAAGAATATCGAATTCAAATGAGCCTCTCCTATCAGGGAATCGGCGCTTCACTAAAACTCGATGAAGATCTCGTCACTGTGCTCAATGTCATCCCGGGTGGTCCGGCGGCTATCGATGGACGCATTCAGGCTGAGGACCGGATTACCGCAGTTGGCCAAGAAGATTCTGGTGAAATGGTCGACGTGGTCGGCTGGGAGCTGGATGACGTTGTGCAGCTCATTCGCGGCCCCAGCGGAACGCCGGTGCGATTGCAGATCTTACCGGCGGATGGCCTGGCTGGAACGGATGAAACCATCGTTCGCTTAATGCGCGACAAGATCAAACTATCTGAGCAAGCCGCTAGCGGTGAAACTATTGAGGTACAGCGCAGTGGCGAAGCCATGCGAGTTGGCGTCATCAAAATCCCAAGCTTCTACCAAGATTTTGATGCGAGAAGCCGCGGCGACGAAGACTATGTCAGCACCACCCGTGATGTCGAGCGAATAATCGGTGAACTCCAGACGGAAGGCGCGCAGGGACTGATCCTCGATTTACGGGGCAACGGCGGCGGGCATCTTTCTGAAGCCACTGCGCTGACTGGCTTGTTTATCGACAAAGGGCCCGTGGTGCAGCTCAAGGACATGAACGGCCGCATCGAAGTTCTGGATGACCCAATTCCATCGGTCGCTTACGATGGCCCCCTCGTGGTCATGGTTGATCGCTTTAGCGCCTCCGCTTCAGAGATCTTCGCCGCCGCAATCCAAGACTATCAACGCGGCGTCGTTATCGGTCAACAGACTTTTGGTAAAGGCACCGTACAAAACCTTTACCTCTTGGATCAATATGCCCGTCGCGTACCCGATGATGGCTTAGGCCAACTCACCTTAACTATTGGCAAGTACTATCGAGTTACTGGTGGCAGTACCCAACATCGCGGCGTACTGCCCGATATTGATCTTCCGTCTTCCGTGGACGTCAGCCGTATCGGTGAAAGCAGCCGTGACCGCGCGCTGCCCTGGGATCAAATTGATTCCACAAGATTTCGACTTGCCGGGTCGCCAGCGAATAAGCAAATCGACCTGTTGAACCGTACGCAAAGAGATCGTAGCTCGAGTGATCCTGATGTGCTTTATTTGTTGTCGGATATTGCTGAACTCGAGCAGGCACGATCGAAGAAGTACGTGTCGCTCAAGCTTGAAGCTAGAATTACGGAGCGGAAGACACGCAAGGAAAGTCAGTTGGCGCGAGAAAACCGACGACGAGTCGCTCGTGGCTTGGAGCCCGTTGCCTCCATGGAAGACATCCCTGAGGAAGATCGAATCGATGTATTGCGCCGTCAGGCCGCAGAAGTCCTGGCCGACATGCTCAGCTTAGCCGAGCAGCGGGATGCGTCGCTCGTTAGCCAGCTGCCGGAGACCGGCTAGTTGACCAAAACAGCGCACAAGTCCCAGTAATCTTCAACGAGCACGTTGACGGTATTAACCGCGTCGCCGGACGGCTCACCGTTCTTATCGATGGTCAAAGGCATTAACGTGCAGCAGCCAGATGTGGGAACTGCATCGGTTTCGAGCCGGTAGGTCGCTTCACGCCCAAGATACGCGGCGCGCCGGCGAATGCGATCGCGCAGATCCACTCGCGCCTCTAGCTTCTGCATATATTCAGAGGCGCACTTGCTCATTTTCCAGCAATGACTCCGGCTACCATAGCCTATGTCACGCAGCTGCCGTTCCGCAGCTTCCCGAGCAAGCTCGGCAATACCGTCCGGTGAAAAATGTAGGAGCAATTCTTGGGCCAAAGCGATGACGGCCAAATTGATTTTTCGCTTTGCGGCGACCGAAAGATCTTCCGGCCCCGGCGTAGTCTCAGCGGCAAGCTCCGCGCGCCGTTTCTGCAAGCCAGTTAACTGCTGATTGGCCGCGCTTATCGCGGCCTGAAGCGCATCAATTTCAATTTGGCGATTCGGCCCTCCAAAATAATCGCGCAGCCAAGCGGTCGGGCGGCCCGCACCGAGACTCGCTAGGCGCTCACCGTGGGTGTGAACACGGCTTAACAACACACTAATCTGTTCGTCCAAATCCGCCAGCGCACGCTCATGGCGCGCTGTAAATGCCTGCATGCCCCGGCGGGCTTCGAGTTCTTGCTGATGATCAGACAGGTCACTCGCCAGACGCTCTAGCTGCCGGCGGCAATGCCACCAAATATTCCTAGATTGATAGTAGAGCGCGGCGTTGGCAGCTTGAACCGGATCGCTAAGCAATCCCTCAAGCTGCTGAATTTGTTGCTGCAGCCGGAGTATTTCTCCCTCTTGCTGCCGGAGGCGATCGTGGAAAACTTCGCGCTCACCACGCTGCCGGCTATATTCCTTCTTTAGGGCCGCCCGCTTCCAGAAAAGTTTGAGCAACCGATCGTCATCGGATTCTTTCTTACGACGTCTTTGTGGATGCGAAGCGAGGCTTTCCATGACCTTTCAAGAGCGCGGGAATTGCAGCGCATGTAAAGGGAATTGGTCTTGGAGTCTATTACACGGCAATTAACAAAAGCTTGAAGCAATCGTCAGTTTGCCAAGCCAGCTACTAGAGCGGATCCACGGTCTCCGCTTCGCGCCGACATACTATCGTCCCGAAGCGATGACCCTGCTCGAGCAAGTAGTCCAGCCACTTACTCAGCATCATGTTTCTAGCCCAACGGCGGTCTAGTTCCCGGCTGTATTGCGCGCGCAACTGCAAGAGCACACCATGTTGATGATGAGTCGCCCAGCCCATCACTTCCAGCATTCGGGCGTCGAGATAAAGACGCAATCTTAGATCGGGGTCAGCACGCGGCGAGCCGTTGTGAGCCAAGTAGTAGGTAAGCCGCAACGCTCGCGTATACTTGCTAGATTCGCCCACCGTAAGATGCAAAGGAAAATCTTTTGGCGGTACCGATAGCATATCGTTGAGAATGAGCGAGGGTTCGCCGGCGAGCTGCGCGAACTTGATAAAATTCGCTTCATATAAGGCCATAAGCCCACCAAAACTTCGCGGACTGGCGATGCACTCTGGAACGATATCGCTATCTGAAAACATGGCTCGAATATAGCACAGAGCTTTCGGTAGGCCACAAGTAGAATCGGTCACAAAAAACACAATTGCTAATACAATATTATGAGCACAAGTTTTACAATTAGGCAGGTTCCCTGCGTTCCGTATCAAGATCAAAGACCAGGAACAGCAGGCTTAAGAAAAAAGGTTCAAGTTTTTCAACAAGAGCATTACTTAGAAAGCTTTCTACAAGCAATCTTTACAACCGTTGACTTTAAAGACGACGCGGTGCTGGTAACCGGCGGTGACGGCCGCTATCTGAACACTGAAGCTATACAAATCATTGCCCGCATGGCTGCGGCCCGCGGCGTGCGGAAACTAATCACCGGACAACATGGACTGCTGTCAACGCCAGCCGCCTCCTTGCTCATACGCCAGCGTGAGGCAAGCGGCGGTTTGTTACTCACCGCGAGCCACAATCCGGGCGGCCCCGACGGTGACTTCGGCATCAAATTCAACACAGCCAATGGTGGACAAGCGCCCGAGTCCCTAACCGAGGCAATTTATGCCGCCAGCAAACGTGTTCGCGAATACCTAATTGCCGATCTTCCGCCAATAGATCTAGGCCGCCTGGGTACCCAGCAACTCGGGGATTTTAGTATCGAAGTGTTAAACAGCACCTGCGGTTATGCCGACGTGATGGAATCACTATTCGATTTCGATCGCATGGCGGATTGGCTAAAGGATGACCATTCTGTCTGCTTCGACGCACTGCATGCGATCACTGGACCCTACGCCGACGAAATTTTATGCCGTCGTTTGGGAGCTGCGGAATCATCGGTACTGCATGCTTCGCCGCAGCCAGACTTCGGTGGCTTTCACCCCGATCCGAATCCCGTGGACGCCGCCCACCTTATTGAACTCGCTAATAGCGACAAGTCACCCGATCTCATTGCCGCCTCCGACGGCGATGGCGATCGCAACATGATTTGCGGGCCAGGCGTTATGGTTTCGCCGGGTGACAGCGTCGCGGTAATGTTGGCCAATGCCCAGCAACTACCTGGTTATAGAGATGCAATTCCCGGCGTGGCCCGATCCATGCCAACCAGCCAGGCCCTGGATGTGGTCGCGGCCTCGCAGGGAATTCCCTGCCATATCACGCCCACCGGCTGGCGATATTTTTGCAATCTACTCGATGACGGACGCATTGGATTGTGTGGCGAAGAGAGTTTCGGCACGGGCTCAGCACATGCCAGGGAAAAAGACGGTTTATGGGCTGTGCTGTATTGGTTGAATCTATTAGCCGTTCTTGATCAGCCCGTCGGCGAAATACTTAGAAATCATTGGCAACGCTTCGGCAGGCACTACTACCAACGTCATGATTACTTTATCGCGGACAGTAGCCAGGCCCAGCAACTCGTCGAGAAACTGCGCGCGTCACTGCCTAAGCTAGCCGGGAAAGCCGTTGGCGACACAAGGGTAATCACCACTGACGATTTTCATTACCAGGATCCAGTCGACGGGAGTGAGTCCAGCCAGCAAGGCTTATGTATCTCTTTCGAGGACCAATCCCGCGTGGTCTACCGTCTATCGGGTACGGGTACCGCCGGCGCTACTTTGCGCGTGTATCTGGAACTTTTCGGGGACACTCAGGCACGCCACGACCGGGACGTCAGCCGCGCGCTCTCACCACTAGCCCGGCGCGCGGCAGATCTCGCCGCCATCGAAGAACATACGGGACTGGCCGGACCCACCGCGACAATCTAGCCGCGCCATCTGGCGAGTACTACCGAATCGATGGCGCGGGTTGGTGTGCTCAACCACTGTCTTTAAACGGGCGTCGCACCGGCGACCCGGGGAATTGATAAGCAAGCGGCACCCAGGCGCTCCTACGATGTACTCAGTTTCTAGATCAAGGCAATGTCAGCGTGGATTGACAAGTCTAGGGACGAACCCGGCGTTCGATACCCGTACTATTAAGAATAGTACTGGCAATCTCCTCAATCGAACACTGGCTGGTATCAACATAGGGAATTTGGAAACGCCGATAAAGCGCCTCTGCAGCACGTAATTCGAAGCGTACCTGCTGCATACTGGCATATCGGCCCATGGCCCGGCGCTCTTTGCGAATCTCGCGCAGACGCTGCGCGGAAATAGTCAAGCCGAATAACTTTTGACGGTATGGAACAAGACTATCCGGCAGCTGACCTGTTTCTAACTCATCTTCGGCCAGGGGAAAATTCGCCGCATAAACACCATAGGTCAAGGCCAAATAAAGGCAGGTGGGTGTCTTACCCGAACGCGAAACACCGATCAAGATGATGTCCGCCTTATCATAGTCGGTGGTCCGACCACCATCATCATAGTTTAGAGCGTAGTTAGTCGCTTCCATACGTTGGTCATAGGCGGTGACATCCGCCATACCATGAGCCCGGCCCACGGTATGTGAAGACTCCACCTGCAATTCTTGTTCAAGTGGACCTAGATAGGTCTCGAAAAAATCGAGGAATAAACCTTCAACATGTTTGAAGGGCGCACGTAACTCATCCTGCACCAGGGTACCAAAAACGATGGGTCTGGCGCCCTGCTCCCGCCCCACCGCATTAATCCGCTTGACGGCGGCATTCGCCTTGTCAAGGGAATCCACAAATGGCAGAGTGATTTGCTGAAAGCCCTGCTGGTCAAACTGCGTAAGCAAGCTCAACCCCAGGGTTTCCGCCGTCACGCCCGTCTGATCTGATACGAAAAAGATGGTGCGTCGAGTCATCGACTAAATCGGTAATTTCATGGGCGAAGCACGATTGTGCATGACTGCCCGCGCAACACAAGGAAAACTAGCTTGTCGACCTACGTACTGCCCCTCGATCAGCTTGGGCTAGGCGATCTTGAAACCGTAGGGGGCAAGAATGCCTCGCTGGGTGAAATGATCACGCAACTTGCTGACCTAGGCGTTCGCGTACCTGGCGGGTTTGCGACCACGGCCCAGGCTTACCAAGACTTCCTAAAACAGAACGGCTTGGGCGAACGTATTGCGGCGACGCTCAAACCCCTGGATGTCAACGACATCAATGCCTTGGCAAGCACAGGTTCACAAATACGCCAGTGGATCGAGTCAGCATCACTGCCCGCCGCCCTGGAAGATGAGCTGACCACGGCCTGGAAAAAAATGTCGGCAAATATGCCCGGCGAGCTAGCCGTGGCCGTGCGTTCCTCCGCCACCGCGGAAGACTTGCCCGAAGCCTCATTCGCGGGCCAACAAGAGACTTTTCTCAATGTACAGGGCCTGGACCAGCTGTTGTTGGCGGTGCGCCGTGTCTATGCCTCGCTCTACACGGATCGCGCCATTGCTTATCGCGTGCATCAAGGCTTCGATCACGAGCAGGTAGCGCTATCAGTCGGCGTGCAACAAATGGTCCGCAGCGATTTAGCGTCCAGCGGCGTGATGTTCACGCTAGACACTGAGACAGGTTTTCGTGATGTGGTTTTCATTACCTCGGCCTATGGGCTCGGCGAAACCGTGGTGCAGGGTGCGGTTAATCCGGATGAATTCTATGTCTACAAGCGGGCGCTGCAGGCTGACCGGCCTGCGTTGCTGCGCAAGAAGTTGGGCGCCAAGGCCATCAAAATGGTCTACGCCGACGACGATAGCGACGCGACCGTGCAAACGGTTGATGTCGATGAATCCGACCGCTTGCGCTATTCCCTTAACGATTCCGATATCACCACCTTGGCGCGATACGCGCTCATCGTCGAAGAACACTACGGCCGGCCCATGGATATCGAATGGGGCAAGGACGGTAAGGATGGAAAAATTTACCTATTGCAAGCCCGGCCTGAAACCGTGCAAAGTCGCAGCAAAGGTTTTATTGAGCGTTTTACCCTTAAGAGCCGATCGCGAGTCATTACTCAAGGCCGCAGTATTGGGCAACGCATAGGCGCCGGTCGCGCGAAACTCATTGCCAGACCCGAGGAGATGGACCGGGTTCAAGCGGGCGATGTACTGGTTGCCGATATGACCGATCCAGACTGGGAACCCGTAATGAAACGCGCCTCGGCCATCGTGACTAATCGCGGAGGCCGAACCTGTCACGCCGCGATTATCGCCAGGGAATTGGGTATCCCGGCCGTTGTCGGCTGCAGCGATGCGACGGCCAGCATAGCTGACGGCGCGCAGATTACTGTGTCCTGCGCCGAAGGCGATGAGGGTTTTGTGTACGCCGATATCCTGGACTTTGAGGAACAACGCATCGAACTCGACGGGCTACCTGAACTGCCTGTCAAAATTATGATGAATGTCGGCAATCCCGACCGTGCTTTCGATTTTAGTGCCATTCCAAATCATGGTGTCGGCTTGGCCCGGCTTGAATTTATCGTCAATCGCATGATTGGCATCCACCCCAAGGCACTACTAGAGTTCGATCAACTTACGGCTGATCTGCGTGCCGAAATTTCCGAGCATACGGCAGGTTATCCTGACCCCATTGAGTTTTTCGTGAGCAAGCTCACCGAAGGTATTGCCAATATTGCAGCTGCCTTTAATCCAAAACCCGTGATCGTGCGTTTATCCGACTTTAAATCGAACGAATATGCGAATCTGTTGGGCGGCCAAAGCTATGAACCCCACGAGGAAAATCCCATGCTGGGGTTTCGGGGGGCATCGCGCTATATATCGGACAGTTTCCGGCCTTGCTTTGAACTAGAATGTCGTGCACTAAAAAGGGTTCGGGAAGACATGGGCTTGAAAAATGTTCAGGTAATGGTGCCCTTCGTGCGCACTCTGGCGGAAGCCGAGGCCGTGGTTGAACTGCTAGCCCATAACGGCCTGCAACGCGGCCAGGCAGGCCTAAAACTGATCATGATGTGCGAACTGCCCACCAATGCCCTGCTGGCCAAGGAGTACTTGGAGTTTTTCGACGGCATGTCCATTGGGTCAAACGACATGACTCAACTTACCCTCGGCTTGGACCGCGACTCAGGCATCATCGCCGAGAGTTTTGACGAGCGCGATCCGGCCGTCCGAGCCCTGTTAAAGATGGCCATCAATGCCTGCAAGCAGCAAGACAAGTACATCGGCATTTGCGGCCAGGGACCTTCGGATCATCCGGATCTCGCGCGCTGGCTGCTGGACCAGAATATCGACAGTCTTTCCCTAAACCCAGATAGCGTGCTGGAAACCTGGCTGTTCCTGGCGGGTGAATCTGTCTAACAAGAGGCCAAGCACCATCACGGGATCTAACTCGTCGCCCGGCCTTTAGACCACCACGGCGAAACAAGTCGCGCAAGTACTCACTCAGACTTAGAAGTCGCTCCAGCTGGATTTTCGCTTCCAGCGAATACGCGGCAAGATCAACCCGAGAGCAACGCCAATGGCCAGCACCGCGGCACCCACGATAAACCACTCCCGATTAGCGCGTCCGGACAAACGCTGATTTTCGGCGCGCATTTCTTGCAACAATTGCTCGGTTTCGGCCAAACGCTGGCTGAGCTGTTTGTTTTGTGCATCCACCTGAATGACATTGGCGGATAACTGGCGTACCTGCGTCAACTCTTGCTGCAAATTTCCGCCGGATTTTTCTAGGGTACTAATACGTTGTGTCAGCTCGGTATTCTTTGCAGCGAGCTCACGGTTCTTTTCCGTCAGCTCGCGGCGTTTGGCATCGTTTGCCTCGAATCGCTTCTGCAGGTCGGGCATGGTCACCCGCGCGGGCGGCGCTGACAGCAAATAGCGCGTCAGCACCCAGCCTTCCGCGCCCCCAGCGGTCCGCACAAGGGCGTAGCCGGCTTCGCGGTCTGTTTCCAGCATCTCCACGCGCGTGCCGCTTCTCAACATGCGCACGATATTCTGCTTGGTGCTCTTGCCATTGCGCATGGTCACTTCAAATTCATCAGTGATCCAACGGCTATTATCCTGGCCCATAACGCTCGGTACCGCGGCAAGCAGTAGCAAGAGCATGACCAACACGCGCCAACCGGCAGGCATAGCTAGCACTCTCATCGGCAGAGCACCCATGGACAACAACCGTCTAACCCTAGATACGGTGCTAGACTTTAACACAATCATTTCAAAAGACTGCCATGGGCTATGAAAAGCCTGGCATTTTTCTGACTGGAGTAAAGCTGCAATGACTATTGGCTACTGGTGCGTATTGCTGGCGGCATTCCTACCCTTGGTCTGGGTAGGTGCCGCGAAAACTGGCCAAGCGGGATACGACAACAACCGGCCGCGCCCGTTTCTTGAAGCATTGGACGGTTGGCCTCAACGCGCTAATTGGGCACAGAAAAATGCCCTAGAGGCATTTCCACCGTTTGCGGCTGCCGTGATTATTGCGCATCTGCTCGGTAATGATCAGAGCACTATTGACGGCCTAGCCGGCGCGTTTATCCTGAGCCGAATTGCGCACGGCATCTTTTACATTACCGATCATGCAAGCTTGCGGACGCTATGCTGGCTGGCCGGCTTCGGCTGCATGGTTGCCTTGTTTGTGACCAGCGCATGATCGTTACCGCGCTATTGCGGCGCGATTCGCAGCAAATGCTCCCGGTAGTGGCGCAGTTCGGCAATGGAATCACGAATATCCGCGAGGGCCAGATGGGTCGAAGTCTTGTGCACGCCAGCCAGAATTGAGGGGACCCACATGCCGGCCAAGATTTTCAAGCTACTAACATCCAAATTGCGATAGTGAAAAAACTCTTCAAGTTCGGGCATCTCTCGCGCCATGAAACGCCGATCCTGACAAATGCTGTTGCCACACATGGGCGATTGCTTGGCAGCCAAATGCTCCCGCAAGAACTCCAGCGTGCGACGTTCGGCTTCCGCACAGCTGATATCGCTACTGCGCACCCGTTCAGTCAAGCCTGAACGACCATGCTGACGTGTGTTCCACTCATCCATACGCGCCAATTGGGAATCGGCCTGATGAATAACCAAGGACGGACCCTCAGCGACAATCTCCAGCTCGTAGTCCGTGACAATGGTCGCGATCTCGATAATGCTGTCGGTTCGCGAATCCAAACCCGTCATCTCAAGATCAATCCATATCAGACGATCGGACACTGCCGTCATTGTTAGACTTCCACCGTGGATATAAACGGTTATTCTAGCAAAGGCCTCGCAGGCTCACCGATGCACAGCCCATGACTGGCGAGAAACAGCGAAACGTAGCGACAGTGGTAGCTGCGCATGGCCGGCGTGGCCAAATCGAGACCAGCGATGGCCACCGGCACGGCTATGTCGTGAAAGGACGGCACTTGCGTGTTGTCTGTGGCGACAGCGTTCGCTGGGCATCTAATAAGGCCGGTGAAGGCGTCGTGATCACGGCAATTATCCAGCGCAACAATAGCCTGGCGCGCGCGCCTAGTGACAGCGGGACCCCGGAAATCTTGGCCGCAAATATCAGTCTGTTAGCTATTGTGGTCGCGCCCCAGCCAGAGGTCGATTGGCTAATTGTGGATCGGTATCTGTGTGCCGCGGAGGCAATGGAATGCGAAGCGATGCTGATTCTCAACAAGCTGGATCTCGACCATGAGCAGCTGTTCAAAAACGCGGAAGACTACAGCGCGTTGGGCTATTCCTGTTTAGGCATCTCCACGCAAGCCGGTCAAGGCCTGGACGAACTAGCCTTGGCCTTCGCGCCACACATCACTATTCTCGTGGGCCAATCGGGCGTCGGCAAGTCGTCAATCATTAATGGTTTCCTGCCTGATGCCGACGTTGCCGTTGGTGGACTGTCGCAAGCCTCGGCCGAAGGCAAACACACAACAACGGCATCTCTAATGTATGACCTACCCGGCGGTGGCCGGCTAATCGACACACCGGGTGTACGTGATTTTGTTCCTGCCCTGGAAGAGGCGCGGGCTGTCGCCTTGGGATTCCGCGAAATTCACAAGGCGGCCGAAAAATGTCGCTTCCACAACTGCCAACACTTGCGGGAACCCAGTTGCGCGGTGAAATCGAAGGTGAAATCCGGCGAAATCCTCGCCCGGCGCTATGCCAGTTACAAGAGGCTTCTACACATGGTCGCGGCGCGGACCGATGGCTAGCGGGTTAATCGCCGGCAATATGAGTTCGGGATTCAATGGCGCGAAATAAGGTATTGCTGTCTACGAATTCCAATTCGCCGCCCATGGGCACACCGTGCGCAATGCGCGTTGCCTTGGCGCCGTATTTCGCGGCTAGGCTACCTAAGAAAGCAGCCGTGGCCTCGCCTTCTACCGTCGCGCTGGTAGCTAGCACGACTTCTCGTACCTGCGCATCGGTATCAGCAAGCCATGTTTCCAGACCCGCCACGCCCAGTTCATCTGGGCCGATGCCATCCAGGGGCGACAGGCGACCCATCAATACGAAATAGACACCCCGATAAGCACCGCTGTCCTCCACGGCCAGTACATCCGCGGGCGACTCGACGACGCAAATCAAGCCATGGTCACGCCGCGAGTCGGCACAGATGGGGCATAACTCCGATTCCGCCAACATCCGGCAGCGCTGACACTCGCCCACATGCGCAAGGGCATTCTGTAATGCGTCCACAATTGACTTCGCCCCATCACGATCTTTCTCCAACAGATGGAAGGCCATGCGCTGGGCAGACTTAGGACCAACTCCCGGCAGACAACGCAAGGCCGACAGCAGTGTTCTTAAGCGCGGTGTAAAGCTCACGGACGATTAGAAAGGTAGCTGCATGCCGCCCGGCAGACCCATACCACCGGCTAGACCCGACATTTTTTCCTGCACGGTGCTTTCCACCTTGCGCAAGGCATCGTTGAATGCCGCGACCAAGACGTCTTCGAGCATGTCGCGATCCTCGCCCAGTAGCGCCGGATCGATGCTAATACCGCGCACATCGTGGCTACAGCTCATGGTGAGTTTGACCAGACCCGCACCCGCCTCGCCAACTACCTCTAGACTACCCAGCTCTGCTTTGGCCTTTTGCATTTCCGATTGCATTTTTTGCGCCTGCTTCATCAGCTGGCTGAGGTCTGCTTTCATCTCTTCTATTTCCTATCGCTTTCGTTTCGATTATCCGCAGGGGCGGATGCATAAAAAATATATTCAGCGCTATTGATCACGCGCGGGCCGCACTGACTCTGGCACGACCTCAGCACCGAAAAGATCCGCTAATTCCTTTACGCCGGGGTCCTCCGCGATACTCTGTCTAGCCTTCTCTTGGTTCTGATCTCGCGCTTGATCCGCTCGCTGCGCCAAAGTATCTCCGGCCTCTTCGGCCACAGTAAAAGTCAGCTTTATGGCTGTACCCAAATATTCCTGCACCACCTGAGTCAATCGGCCGCGTAACTTTTCCGTCACGAGATGTTGATTTTGGGGCGCTACGCGCAAACGAAGTTCGAAAGGTGTGCCCTCGGCCAAGGCAGAATTTTCCGCCAATTGCCGCGCGGCGCCACGCACGGGCAGAGCCTCTACGAACCCAGGCCAGTCTGATGGCTGTGTCGGTATCGTCCGTTCTTGGCTATCTTGTGGCCTGGACTTTGGCGCGGCGCCAGGCTTTCCAGCAGCCGTAGAATTGGATTTGGAAGGCGCTTGTGGGGGCAATTCGCTAGCGGCGGTTTTGACTCTGCGCTTGATCAGTTTATTTAATGACGCTTTCTGCGACGGTTCCTGCGCAGATTCTGTCGATGCATCCGTTCGAAAGGCCAACATGCGCAACAGAGTCATTTCGAAGCCGAGGCGTGGATCTGGTGCTAGACCCAAATCGCGGCGACTAGTAATGGCGATCTGGTAATAGAGCTGAGTTTGCGCGGGTTCCAAGCTATCGGCAATTCGCTCCAGCTCACTCATGTGTTCCTCGTCTTCAAGGGCCTGGGAACCGGCAATCTGCACCAGTGCAACGCGCTGCAACAGCGTGGCGAGCTCATCGAGCAATCGCTCGTAATCCGGCACATCTTCGTCAAGCTCGCGAATTTGCTCAAGCACTGCCTCGGCGTCGCCTGCTATCACCGCGTCCAGCACCGCGATAATCCGATGCCTGTCCATGCTACCGAGCATCACCGCAACTTCCGCATCTTCCAGCTTGCCGTCGCCAAACGCCAATGCTTGGTCGAGCAAGCTGAGCGCATCGCGCATGCTGCCGGATGCAGCCCGCGCAATGCGCGTCAAGGCCGCTGGCGCGAAATTGACCTCCTCAGCCTCCATGATTTGCATCATGCGAGCATCGATTTGACTTACCGACAAACGCTTCAGGTTAAATTGCAGACAACGCGACAAGACAGTAATCGGTAGCTTTTGCGGATCCGTCGTCGCAAACAGAAATTTTACGTGCGGCGGTGGCTCTTCTAGAGTTTTGAGCAATGCATTAAAGGACTGTTTCGACAGCATGTGCACCTCATCGATCAGGTACACCTTGTAGCGACCACTAGAGGGCGTGTATTGAACGTTCTCGAGCAAGTCACGGGTGTCATCCACGCCCGTTCGCGATGCCGCATCGACTTCGATCAGGTCTACAAATCGTCCTTCGTTCAACGCGACACAGGCATCACAAACACCACAGGGTTCAACGGCAACCCCCTCACGGCAATTCAAAGCCTTGGCCAAAATTCTCGCCAGGGTGGTTTTGCCGACACCCCGCGTTCCGGCGAATAAATAGGCATGATGAACGCGATCCGCGCTCAGGGCATTTGTTAGCGCACGGACCACATGCGATTGCCCGACCACATCGTCAAAGGTTTGCGGCCGCCATTTGCGGGCGAGGACAAGGTAACTCATGCCGTGCTCGGAATTATTATTGTCATTGGTCCCTCAAGCTATAGTGCCCGATGTTGCGGTTTACAAGAAGCGAAATTCCCGCCCAAACGCCCCGCGCGCATCGACCCAAGCTGTTCGTCCGGAAAACCATTCGACAAAACTATCGCTTCGCCGATGGCAGTGGAATCCGCGCCAGCCACACCTCGGCGCCCAGCATCGCCGCTACCGCTGCTCCCTTCCGGGCCTGACGGGGTTCACGGTTAGCCACCGCGAGGGGACCAGCGCGGACCCCGTGAAAGGGTATGCGGTGGCGGGTGTTAGGGCAAGCATGCGCCTCTGCCCGAGTTGCGGGGCCAGCGGCGGCGGTGAATAATGACCCGGAGCAAACGGCAGGGAGCGAAGTCGCCG
This sequence comes from Gammaproteobacteria bacterium, assembly GCA_965221985.1. Classification (GTDB taxonomy): domain Bacteria; phylum Pseudomonadota; class Gammaproteobacteria; order Steroidobacterales; genus J054. The sequence continues at coordinate 2,209,954 of OZ244928.1, read as the reverse complement.
CGATGAACTGGATCCAATCCCTCGGCATCCTGCTGCCCCTGACGCTGACAGCCTGCAGCCCGGCCACGGAAATCACACGCAGTTGGCACGACGAGGCTCCGCAAGCCGTGCTAAGCCCCTTAATGGTGGTGGGGATTGACCGCGACCCGCAAACGCGCAAGGAAACCGAGGCCGTGATGGTCAGCGAATTAGCGCGAAGCGGCAATTCGGCCATGCGCAGCCTCGCCTTTATTGCGGGTGATGAGCCCTTAACGCTGCCTACCCTGCTAGCCGCGGCCAACCGGGCTGATGCAAGTGCCTTGATTGTAATCAGACTCATTACACAGAAAGTTCAACTAACGGAAGTTCCGGGGCGAACAGGCGTGAAGGTAAATCGTGGGCAAGAAAGCCTCGCCGATCTGTTCCGTAATGAATATGAAGAGTATGAAGAACCGGCGTATCTGACGGCCGAAAGTACACTGGCCCTTGCCACTGACTTCATACGCGTCGCCGACGGCCGACTGCTTTACAGCCTTGATTCAGTCACAACAGATAAAACCTCGCTGCGGGAAATACTCGCGGCAGCAAGTCAGGCCATTGTCGAACAGATGCGCAAGGATGACCTACTGCTTTAAGCCTCGAGGCAGCAATTTAAACGAGAAATTTCTGCGCCGCGCTAATCTTTTCCTCATCGCCACTCGCTTTACTGTTCGGCACCGCCAGACCACGCATCACCGCGGGCCGGGTAGCAATCGCCCGTTGCCAGCGCTGAAGATGCTCTAAGCCGTGCAGCTCAACGCCCGACCATTCGTGCGTCGCAACCCAGGGAAAGCAGGCAATATCTGCGATGGAATACTCGCCAGCGAGAAATTCCCGCCGCTCCAAACGCGCATTCATCACTTCATATAGCCGACGCACCTCTCGCTGGTAGCGCTCTATGGCGTAGGGAATGCGCTCCGGAGCGTAGCGATTAAAAACGTTGGCCTGCCCCTGCATGGGTCCAAGGCCGCCCATTTGAAACATCAACCACTGCATGACGATAGAACGCTGGCCTTGGCCGTTACCCATGAGCTGCTGTGATAACTCAGCCAAGTAGACGAGAATCGCACCCGATTCGAAGACGGCAAAGTCGTTGTTGTCGTGATCAACGATAGCCGGGATGCGACCATTGGGATTAATCGCAAGAAACCAGTCTTCCTTTTGTTCTTGGGAACCCAAATCTATGGCATGGACCCGGTAGTCTAGATCCATTTCCTCCAGGGCAATGGAGATCTTCTGACCGTTGGGTGTGGGCGCAGTGTAGAGGGTAATCATATGCTGCAATTATAAGCTTTCCGGCCGCCGTTATCGGGGGGAGCTGGTAGCCTCAGCTCATAAAAGTCCCGAATTGACACGGACGCCGCAATTGATTGCGTCTAAACAATAGAACCACGGGGACACATTGATAGCGAACAAACTGATCACGATTGAAGCGGCCGGAAAATCTAGTCGTCGACCAAATGGTGGTGAGCCGTATCAAAGCATGCATCGCTCTATTGATCGGCTGACAACAACCTAGCCGCGCGGGATCAATCTTGCGCCATTTTTGCCTCGGCCGAAGCGATAACACGGTCCAAGCGCTCTAGCTTTGTCTGAAGATTTGCCCGCTCTTTTTGTGCTGCCCCAAGTTCCTCAGTGTTCTCCGGATTCATCTCCTTGATAACCGTTTCACACCGTTCAATCTTTTGTTGCAGTTCATCCCGAGATTTTCTCAGATTAGCCACGGACTCGGCCTTCTGGGCCTTATCAAACACCAAATCTTCCGGGGAAGGCCCGTCTTCAGGCTCCGGTTCATTCACCGACCGCAAATCCACAGGGGGAATGGCGCGCCTGCCGTCTTGCTGGGCGCGGGTATTCATGTACGTAGGCGATACGATTTCAACGCCGCCGGCATGCAATTCGTCCAGCACACATGCCCGCAAAGCTCGGCGTGTGGATATGACGCGTTCCACGTCTTCGGCCAATCCACCCAAGCGATAGAGGACCGAAAAATCTCCAAGCTCGCGAATTTGAACAAAGGGATTCTTCAGCCCCGCCTTATTTGCCGCGGTTTCCAACAATTCCTCTATTTTTCTACGCGGCACGTCGTAGCCGAGGGACACTTCCACGGACAATATCGTGCCGGAGCTTCGTAGAACCGTCACCGGGTTTGTCGCGAGGAACAAGTTGGGCAATGTTGTGAGGTCGCGGTCCTCGGTCTGGATTTCCGTGTGAATAAGATCCATCTCGGACACCCTTCCTGAATGCTCAGCCACATGAATATAGCTGCCCGGCCGAATGTTCTTTAGCGTCTTGAGCATGAAACCAGCAACGACATTGCCGACGATGGTCGTTGACGATAACGCGATGGTGGCACTCACCAAGATTCCGAGCAGACTGAGCAATTGGCCGCGAATCGTGTCGTTGATGGGTATGATGACAATGGCGAAAACCAAGCCGATCAGCGTAATCGCGATCATGATGAGCTGACGCTGATATTGCCGCGCCGGGTCGTTTTCGAAATGTTTGACCAAGCGCTTGTTGATCTGAATCAGGGCCAAGCCCAGCAACGCGAATACCGCCCCCGAACTGATAAACGCGAGGGTGAGTGAAATTAGATCGCTCATAGATTAGAACCGGACAGTAAAAGAAAAATGGACGGCACGGTAGCCTCGGAATGAGAAATGCTGGTTATTGAATCCATTGTGGTAGCTGGCCCAATGTCTCCTCAGTGTAACCAGACCAAAGCATTTGTTGCCGCAGGAAACTCTTGGGCAGACTGATCTCCACGTCCACCGGTTCCCCGCCGTGCAAGACCAACCGCAATCGTGGAAAGACATAGGCGGCATAGCTGGGAATCTTTAATGACTCCTTACGCGCCCGCATTTCATCGGCCAGAGCCTGATCATAGCTTGTCGCGCCATACTGCTCGGCTAAAGCCTGAATCGCAGCCAAATCACCTTCGGACTTAATGCGCTGCAATTCCGCCAACAATTCAGCCACGGCATCACGCATGGCCGGAATTTTTTCGTCGGGCACAACGTAGTAGGTCTTTTTGTTCTCCCCAACCCCGATCGTACGGACATCAATGACTTTCGACTTGCGCATGAAATAACTGATGGCGAAATTCCGGCCGATCTGGTGAGTTTCCTCAATCGCCTCAGCCCCCTCGGGCACTTCGGCCAAACCCCAAGGCTGCATGGCCACATAGCGTTTGTACAAGGCCGTCGCCGCCTCTTCGCTCCAATCCTCCGGCCGGATCTTCATGGTATGCGGATCCCAGGCATGGTGCAGGGCCAGCAAATCAGCCCGCTCTTCTTCAACCCAAGAGTAGTAACCGGGCAAGTAGTCGCGAGGATCACCGGCCAGCGACGCGCTAACTTGGCCCGATGCGTGGCCCAAAGCCTCGTGAAAACCGACCAGGATCTCCGCGCCCGCTGCACTGTGCTTGCGCAGAAGCTCTTGGTCCGCGGGCCAAACTGCTTCATTGATAGTTCGATCTCCAAACACCGCCTTGCCGGCACGGCGTGCATTCCATAACAGTATATTCTTGCTACCGTAGCGCTGACGCACGGCGGCCTCATTGGGCAGATTGATTCCGCTCCAACTGATGGGACCACCATCGCCCGTTTCAATGAGAACTTCGACCATGTTGGCAATGGGTGTCACACCAACCCGCTTGTATTCATCCTTGAATGGCGCCCTGCTCTCGTAGTAGTCCGCTTTGGCGGCCACCTGCCGCAACCAAGCCGATGTATCCTCATTAATGAAGAATACGATGCCTTCCCAGGAACCGCGCTTCTCCCGTGGATCCCGATAGTTTTCTATGAAACCGTTGATAGTATCTACAGTCGGTTTGTCATAGGCCAACCACGCGATGTTATAACGGCTAAAGTCAGCATTATCGCCCGTCCGGTAAAATTCAATTAGTCGGCCCAGAGCGACCGCGTTCTTCGTCGTCGCGTAAACTCGCGCTGCTTCGAGATGATCGACCACGGCTTGCAGACGATCGGCGAACAAACCCCGGGGAATTCCGCGCTTGGCATCACCAATGCGCCAAGCCAGCTCCTGCAATTCATCGTTGCGGCGCACGATACTGGAATTCAGCGGATACTTCTCGACAAACCCATCTAAGTCTTGCAGACGTAAATCGTCGGCATAAAATGTAACCGTACTGCCACTGAGCAAATCCTCACCGGGTTGCGGGCTGCGCGTGGTGGAAAATCGCTCAAAATCAGGATCGAATATTGGCCGTCTCAATGCGGCCAAGTGTTCATCCAGGTTTAAGTTTTTGACCAGCTTGAAATCCGCACCGTTCTGCTTGGCCTGTTTGGCCGCGGCAACTAACGCGGGAAAATCCAGCGACGCTGGGGGCAACATTTTGGTATAGCTCCGCGCGCCATGAATTCCCGTGTGGATAAATTGTTGCTTGAGGTAGATTGCGACGGCGGCTAGTGTTTCGGTTTCGATCTCCGCCGAATGCAGCAGTATCTGTTCGCACAACCGGCGAATGGGCAAACTGTGCGCGTAGACTTGGGCAAATTGAATGTCACGCCCAGCGATAGCCGCCTGATAAAGATGGTATGCCAACAGCTTATCGTCTAGCGACAAGGCTTCGAAGCCGTCCACGGGTAAGGAAATGACAGCGGCATCACCAACAGTTTCCAACAATCCATAACCACGGGAGACATCCGCCGCAAACGACGGGGCCCAAGCGAATGCCGCGTAAGCGATCACGGCGACGCGCGGAACTAGCGAAACCCCGGATTTTTTCATGGCGCCCTCCTCCGCGGCCGTAAGAATCATGCAGGACGCAGCTCTGCGGCGAACCGTCTTGCCTCGCTGTACCTAACGATTCCCGCCGCTAGGCTACACCGGAGTGGCAAACAGCTCAAACCGATGAGAAGACCAACTTCGTATGAGTAGTAATTCAACTTATACTAGCCGAACAGCCCACTCGAAAAATAACCGGGGAATAACATGAATAACTCACGTTTCAGTGACGACGAACTGTTCTTGCTAATGAATGTGCCGTCGATGATCGGCACCTACGTCGCAAGCTCCGAGGGCAGCGGCATCATTGGCACAATCAAAGAAGCCATGAGCAATGCAAAAACTGTACTCGGTGCCGTCAAAGCCTATCCGGAAAACGACGTCATTCAAGCTGTCTTGCCCTCCATGGAAGATCGAAAAGAAGCGATGGAGCACGCGAAAGCGTTTAGAGAAAAAGCCGTGGCCAGAATGAAGGAGAAAGACATCGACAGCAAAGAGAAGCTGAAGGAGCTACTGATAGCCGATTGCCATGCCGTCAATGAACTTCTCAAAGACAAAGCCAGCAGCGGCGAAGCTGTCCAGTACAAAGAATGGGCCATGTCTGTCGCGGAAAACGTAGCCAAGTCCGCTAAAGAAGGCGGGTTCTTGGGATTCGGCGGACAACAGATCAGTCCAGGAGAAGTTGCCGCGGTGAATAGCATCGCGGCCGCCTTAGACACCAAGAGCCCCTTAACCTAGGCTTGCAAAGATAAGCCTGCCGTGGCTGCGCGAACTGCTACGCAGCCACGGCAGGAATTGGTAGATTGGATGTGACTTCGAGACAAGATCGCCGAGCGGCCATGGAAACAATCTTTTCATAAGCGAAAAACTCTGAACTGCCTGCCTCATCGTTATCAGGATCAAGAGTTTTCTCTCATTGTCGCCGGCACAAAGAGCTTAGCCGCCGCTCGCTTCGACTGAATTTCGATTGTGGTAAGAATCTTGGGGCCGCGCTTGCATCCTATCTCGTTGTTACAGCTTGAAACCGAATACGGGCTTTAGTCGGGTATCATTTTTCTTCCACACTGAAAGCCCCGGATTTACCGAATGCTGTTAAACAAACCCCGCGCCCAGTCCATCATGGACCGGGAAAAGCTAGATGCCTTGGTGGCGGTTTCGCCGATTAACAGCTACTACCTATCGGACTACTGGGGCATGTTTAATACCCCCCACGGATACGATGCCGCCTACCTCGCCCTGCTTCCGCAAGGTGATAGACCGGCTGCACTTGTTATCCCAGCCTTGGAAATACGTCGTTTGGAATCTACGGACGGTACCTGGATGCCCGAAATTTTCGGCTACTCCGATCCGGATCCTGGCCAAAACTTCGCCGACGGAACCACCAAAGGCGTGAGCTACGTAGGCTGGCCGACCCAGAGCGACGTTGCGCTGAAGCCCCGTGAGCAAGCCTGGGTCGACATCGTCCAGCGATTGGGTCACCGCATGTCTGCCGATGCATTTTGGGCGCTCACGCGTGCCATTAAGGCGACGGGACTACAGCGCGCGACTCTGGGTACTGATGATCCGCGCCTGGCGGACTGGCTCAGCGCTTGCGGTCTGCGACACATCAAGTGCCGCTATCAACCGCAGTTATTTAACGAGATTCGGCTAGTCAAGACCAGCACCGAACTCGATATCTTGAGACAAGCGGCCCTGGCTAATGAAGCCTCGCTATTGCAAGCGACCGCGGCCATGCGTTCAGGCGCTAGCTGGCAAGAAATCGAGGGAGCCTATCTGGCCGCCATGGCGCAACGCGGCGGTCGCGGCGTATATCTGACCTGCGGCGTCGGCGAATTGCCGTCCGGCCACATTGTTCCGGGCGAGCCGGTGATGTTTGATGCCCTCGGTCAGATAGCTCGCTACCATGGTGACTTCGGCCGCTGCGCCGTGCTGGGAGAACCCTCGGCAAGACATCGCCAACGACACCAGGCTTTATGCCTTGGCTGGGAAGCTGCACAGGAATGGCTAAAACCAGGTGTTCGATACAGCGAGTTGTCGTCGTCCGTGGGCGACGTAGTGCGTAACGCAGGCATCAAGGATTTTCGGAACCCAGTGGTGCACAGCCTAGGCTTAGAGCATACGGATGACCCGAAACAACCCGGCGTACAACCACAAACCAAACCTGATCAAGTGCTCGAAGCGGGAATGGTCGTGAATGTTGATATGCCGCATACCGAGATTGGGTGGGGCTCGGTACACATGGAAGATACCGTGCTCGTCACGGCCGACGGTTTCGAACGCCTGGGTGTCGCCGACTTTAGTCTGCGCGTGATTCAATAGACAGCAAAGATGGCTCTGTAGCCAATCGCAGAGCTTGGCTTGTCATGACCGTCGGCAAACAAAGATTGTGTGAAGCGTTTATTGGTCGGACTATTGCTGCAGCTACCGCTAGACAGGCGACCGCCCGTCAGGCCGATAAAAGCTCGTGGAGTTTCGCAGCCGAGGCCGGCAAATCCGTCGATAGATCGTGAAATTCAATGCCGGCGTCGCCAGCCGCCGCCTGACTCATCCCGCGCCAGGGACCGGCAGCGGCGCAAAATAATTTCGGCGCCGCTGACTTTGCCGCCAGCAAAGCATCATTCACCGACGACTGCATGATCTCTGTTTGCCAAGCTTGCCATGCCCCCTCAGCCTTCAAAAACGCCGTGGCTTCCGTCTGCAGGCGACGCTCATTGAGATCCGGCTCTTCCCAACGAATACCCTGCGTGTCTCTTTGAAACCAGGGAAAATACAAATAGGAATCGCGGACCATATGCCAACAGCGCGACAAATGACCACCGTGCCAGTCCGGCGACATCGACGGCACCCCTTCCCCTAACCAAGCCGCGCGCTGCTGCTCATTCCAAGCGGGCAAGTTAACCGCCGCCAAGCCGCCGATCTGCCCGGCGGACAGTTCGGCCATCTTCAAGCCCACTAGGGTACCGCCACCCAAACCCAGTACGTCGATGCATGAAATTTCTAAGGCATCAAGCATTTCTAGCAGGACACCTGCGTTTGTCGCGACGATGTTTCCCTTGGCCGGTGATGGATATCCAGATTCGCCATGTCCCAGCAAATCCGGCATCAGCACAGGGCGCAGACCAGCGAAGGCAGTACCAAGCTGAAAAAGCGTGGCCGAAGATCCCCCGACGTCGTGCAAGATAAGCACGCCCCTTCCCGCTGCCTCTTGTGAACGCCGAACTCGCAGGGAACCGCCGGACAAACTGACAATCTGGCTCCAAAGTTTTCCACTGACGGGAAGACTGGGCGGACACGGCGGACAAGGATCGCCGGGATGCGCAGCCAACTGCGCCGCGCAAGTATCCAAGGCCTCATCCGGTGTTGCAGACACGGACACCTGCACAGCGGCCGGAAAGTTATCACCCAGTCGATGGAGATGCTCAGCCAGCGGATCCCGCGCCGCTGCGGTCAGTAGCGACGAAACCTGCAACTGGGGTACCACGCGCTCCGCATGGAAAACGAAAGCCGCCCTGTAGGCGACTTGATAATGGTCCGCCGCGCGTAACAATTCCAACACGCTGTTTTGTTGATGCTCGGGCGACGGCATGGGGAAATTCATGCGCCCCGCTAAACTGCGATTGTGCCAAGGAAAAAAGATCGTCTGTTCACGAATCCTCGCCCACAACCAAGCCAGGTGACTACCGTCCCAACAAGGCTCGACGAGCGGCAAATAGTGAACGAGAATCTCCGCCAACTCATCCTCAGAAGGGACCGCCACGCCATTGCAGGCCAAGGCCGCGACTCGTTCGGGATAAGCATGAGCGATGGCAATACCGATCATGCCACCGGTGTGAAAACCGTAAACGCCAAAGCGTTTTGCGCCAAGGGCATCAAGAAACTCGATGCTTGCATCGGCAAAGTCGCTCAGTTCGGCTTCCACAACGCCCAGCGGATCCGATTGCCCGTAACCTGGCGAATCGGGCGCAACCACTGTGAACTGCCTAGCCCATTCGGTCATCAAAGACTCAAGCTCACGGGATGACTGCGGCGACTGGTGCAACATCAGCACCAAGGGACCGCTACCCGCGCGACGATAGTGCACTTGCCGCATTCCCCAGCGGCCGCTGACGGTGACAAAATGGCGTTCTATTTCAAGGCTCATGGTCACTAGCTCTCGGTCCTGCCCCCTAAATGACATATATCCGAATATAGGTCCACTGCTAGCTATCAAGAATAGCTTTGCTCGCGATCAACACTTGGCAAACCTCGATGCTCAAGCTATACCATCGTACATACGGCGATGAAAATTGCCTAAAGAGCCGTTCAAACGGCGCCAACACAAAGCTATATTGAACTTCAGCGTAAGCCGCTACGCGAGCTTACCAACGACAACTTACCGGATTGAGCCTGGGAGCGCATGAAGTGATACAGCTGCTTTTTTGGACCCTATTGCTTGTCTCCGTCGCCGCCTCCTTCATTATTTTTAGGGACTTGGCGGATATCAGCCAGTGGATCGTTCAGTCTGAACGGGACTTCACCATGCGCGTCTGGTACAACCGACGCCTGATTGCCGCCGTTTGTATCGGCAGCCTGCTTGGCGCTTGGCTGTTATGGCGCGGCAATCCCGAGCTTACGTCGTCGAGTTTGCTCATCGCCATTAGTGCGCTATGTGGGTTCCTTTTTTTCAGCGGCTACATCAATCCGCATCTGATGTTCCGATCGCAGCAACACGCCGGCAAGTTTGTAGCCGTCAAGGAGGCTCGCCCATTTTTTGAAAGAACCTTTCGCTGGGCGCGGTTTGGCTGGCAAGAATATGACTCGGTGGACGACATCAGTCTAATTGTGCTGGAAAGCGATGCCGGCGCGCTCGCCTACAGCGACTATTTTCTCCTCCAACCTCATGTTGTCTCAGCAGACAAAATCGATGGGGAAGAAGTCATTATGACCTATTGCGGGTTGACCAACATGGGCATCGCGTACACACCGGAAATCGACGGACAACCGCTTGAACTTAGCGTCATGACGCAGCTGGAGAATAACCTGGTCTTATGGGACCACAACACCGACGAACCGATTCAGCAAATCCATGGACGTATGGAAGGCCAGCCAGATCGCGGCAAGATGAAAGAGTGGCCAACCATTCGAATGCCGCTGCGCTCTTTCGAGCAACTCTACCCGGACGGAAAAATATTCGTTAATGAGATCGCAAGCTTCAGCGAAAATCCAATAGCCGCTGCATGGGACAGATTGACGCGACATGTGATGATGTACAACGGGGTCAGCCTACAATGGGCGAGAGAAGCGCCAGCCTTTCCAACCATCAAGGAATTTGACGCGCGACTACCGCGCAAACAATTGGTGTATGGACTTAACGTTGGCGACGACTACGTAGCCTATACAAAAGACTTTCTTATGGAGAATGGCGGCGTGGTGACTACACGGATTGGCGATCGTGATGTTGTGATCGCGCACGATGACCAATGGCAAGCGGTTGGCGCCTTCTACAACACCAACGGAGCCAAGATTGACTCATTAAATATTTTGGGGAAATTGCCGGGTGGTGAATCGCTACCACGAATCGAAACCCTGAAGAGCGAGGTCTTCTGGTTTATTTGGGCCAATTTCCACCGGCAAACCGACGTCAATCGGGCCTAAGTGGCAAGGCCACGAATCCCATAACATCGCAGGTAAAGAAAAGCCTTGTCGGCGGCAACGCGGCACGCGTTTTAGGCCTGAGCGACGGTCACAGACCAGCGAGAAATTCCTGTCAGCCCTCGTATCATACGGCGGTACTCATGCCCGACGCAGCCACGGCAAGCTAAGCTGCGGCAATCAGCTCCGCAAATATGAGAAGTCATAGAACTCCATAATTGGCCGCGTAACGTCAACGCCAATCGCAGCCGCCATTACATCGACACCATCACGCAATTCTTTTGCAGCAACGGTGCCGTCAGAAGTGTAGGCCGCTTGCAGCGCTTCAACCAAAAACGACAAATCCGCATCGGCCATACTCGTAAGCCCAACCCTCATCGCACTCTTGAGCATCTCCGGGTCTTCCTGAATCAGCTGTAGTGCTTGCCGGAAGCATTCGCACATTGCCCTGACCAAATTCGGATTTTTTTCACGCAACCCATCCGACACGGCTAGGCCGGTGGTCGCCGCGGAAACCTCATCACCCAGACAAAGCAATTGCCGGCATTCGTGGTTTTGCAGAGTGGATAGCGGCAAGGCGGAACTCACGACGGCAGCTTCAACACTGCCATCCACCAGTAGCCCCAGGCGTGCAAGGTCATCTCGCGCCGGCATAATCTCAAGTTCGCCGGGCGGTATCTGCTGCCTCGACAAAGCCGCGCGCAAAAAAACTGCCGGGGGCGCCGCGTCTGGATAGCCCGCAATCCGGCCACCGGCAAGTTGCGCAATGTCGGTCACCGACTCCGAGGCGTAGAGCCAGAACATGGGCCGCCGCGCCGCCACCGTGACGACCCGTAAGCCACCGCCTTTCAACCACGACGCCAGCGCCGCGCCACAAGCCATGTGAAAACAACTTTCCGCCAGCGTCTCACCCAGGAAGTTCGCGTCGATCAACTGGGGTTCGAGACCTTGACGCCGGTACAAGCCCGCGTGCTGGCTCACAAAGTGGCACGCCAACTCGTGCGCGTCATAGGCCATGAAAGCAAGCTGAACTGCCGCCAAAGCTCAGCCTCCCCGACCGCTGGAGATCGCCGGCATCACGGTAGCGGCGAAATTCCTGATGAACGGCTCGGGCACTGGCATTGAAGCAGTCCAGCAAAACCCGTTCACACCCATGTCCGCAATTTTTTGGAAACGCGGAATCACTTCCTCCGGCGTGCCGGCGATTGCAATGGCATCGAGAATTCGATCCGTCAAAAGATCTTTGTGTCTGGCTTCGCTGCTGCCATGTTCTTGATAGTCGTAAGCTTCCTTGAAACGTGCCAGGTCGGCATAGAGATCATCGTCAAAGTACTCGCGGGACACGGTCTCGAAGGTAGTACCCGCCGCGATGCCGGCATAGGCTTTGATCGCCTCCCGCACCGCTTCGCGATCATCGTCCACCAGGCACGCCAGGCGCATGATGAGCTTCACGTCCTTAAGCTTGCGCCCCGCCGATTCCGCTCCCTTGCGAATATTGTCAATAGCATAGCGAACAAACGACGGGTCCGAGCCAACCTGAAACAACACGCCGTCTGCGATTCGGCCGCCCAACTGCAATGATTTCGGGCCGGAACAGGCCATGACCAGCGGCACTTCGGCACTGCCCCAAGCCATGCGTAGCTCATGGCCTTCGTACTTGACCGCAGCGCCTGCGATCAGGGATGAAATGACCTGGACCTTTTCTTCGAATTTAGCCAATTTCTCTGGCCGCAGACCGAGATTGCGGACCGCGCTGTCACCGACGCCCAGGCCCATGATGGCGCGGCCGTCAGACAACTCCTGCAGGGTCGCCCAAGCGTTGGCCAGCGCGGCCGGGTGGCGGGTCGGGGTCGGCGTCACGCCGGCAGCCAACTTGATCCGGCTGGTGGCAATTGCTGTGTTGCCCAACACGATGTAGGCGTCGCGGAACACTGAATGGGAATCCGCAACCCAAAAGCCCTCATAGCCGAGGCTCTCCGCCAGTTGCCCTAACTCGACACAGTGCCGAACGTCGCGATTTGGCAGAATTCCCAAGTGAAATTCGATTGTTGACATTGGTTTTCTGTCCTCTATACAGTGAGACTCGTCATCTAAAGCTTTGCGTTTCCAGAGCACCAGGTTGCAATGACGTTGTGACAAGTCCTACTAATTGGCGACGCCAAATTAAGACATTGGCCGTCCACCAAATGTCCCACTAGGTTGCCCGTTGACCGTCCGCATTGCTGATCTATTACTCGCGCCGATTGCGTCTCATGCGCAGTGGAGATTATTGCACTCATGGATAAATTGAGCTTAGGATATTTTAATATTTTTTCGAGATTATCAATATAACTCATTGTTATTATTTTAATTAATAACCTATCAGTACCCAGACCGACAAACCAAGCCTGGATAGGCGTATTGCTGCCGACCACCAATAGCTACACGAGCCGCAGCGCTAGGCCATAAGGCTGACTCCCCTAGTCTGGCAGCATTGGGCCAGTCCATCTGACCCAGGATCCAACGCTGGCTGCAAGCGTTTTTCCAGGCCAGCCGGCAATCTAATAGCCCGCAAGACGCGAATCCTAGCCTAGAGTTAAGATTGCGCTTTACGGATGGGCATGCACTAGTGGTTAGTGCACTTAAACCTGAGCGCCCTACGCCTGCGGTCAATGAAATTACAACAATCCGCGTTTTTATGTCTCCGTTGATTAGGTGCCTAATGAAAAGCCAGCTATTCGACCTTGTTCCATTGAAAGTATTCCCCCGATTTCGCGCACAATTGTTGGCGGTGGTTCTGCTCACCTGGTGTGCAACTGGCCTTGCGCAGCGAAGAGTTGATGTAGCCATTGTCACCGACGGGCCCCAGTACCAGTTGCAAGAAGTCGAACAAATTTTTCGCGACGAGTTGCTGGCCTTAACCGCTGATGAGTTTGATGTGCGTTTCAAACAAGTGGATGCCGATTGGTCGGTGCCTAGCGTCATTGCGGCCATGGAAACTGCCTACGCCGATCCGGAGATTGACATGGTGCTGGTGATTGGTTTTGCCGGCAACCAAATCATGGTGTCACGCGAGAGTTTCGCGAAACCAACTTTTTTACCGCTAGTTTTCAATCCGGAATTGTTGGATGCCCCGGTCAGAGAAGATCAATCGGGTCGACGCAACTTGAATTACTTGGCGGATCGAGTGCCTTTTTCCCGGGACTTAGAATCTTTTCAGCGCGTGATGCCCTTTGCCAACGCAGCAATTCTTGTGGACACCGTAATCTTGGCCGCGGTCCCCCGCGCGCCTCGCCTGCTACAAGAACAAGGCGAAAGCGTGAATTTCACGATTATCGGTCACGATGGTCGCGACCATGATTTGCTGGCGAAATTGCCAGCACAAACTGAAGCTGTGTTGCTGGGCGGGCTGCCGCGAATGCCTCGGGCCGAATTCGACCAACTCTTGAATGACATTACCGAAAACAGGTTGCCCAGTTTCAGTATGGTCAGCGAGGCTGAAGTTAAGCGCGGTGCGCTCGCGTCGGATACGGTACAAACGGACTATCAGCGGCTAGCACGGCGCAATGCCTTGAACATGCAGGCCGTGATGCTGGGCGAGCGCGCTGAAGACCAGCCGGTGTATTTCGATGGCAAACGACAACTCACCATCAATATGGAAACAGCACGCCGCATTGGCCTCTCCCCCCGTTTCGATGTGCTCAGTGAAGCCGAAGAGCTCAATGCGCAACCCGATGTCACGGGTCCTGAGCTTGGGCTGGAAGAAGTCGCAAGACTGGCCATGGAGCGTAACCTCGATCTAGCGGTTTCACGCTACGATGTGGAAATAGGCGCGCAGGATGTCCGTAGCGCGCGGTCGAGCTTGTTGCCGCAATTGAGTATCAGCGGCAACTACACCGGCCGCAGTGATGAGGACTTATTACGCGGACCCGGGTCGACGGAACGGTCGACGGCCGGCGCGTTGACCTTGAATCAGCTGATTTATTCTGAATCGGCGTCTTCGCAATATCGGCAGCAAAAGCTGTTTCAGCAAGGCCGTGAGGCGGGCCTTGATGCGGCCCGCTTGGATCTGATCTTTGAAGCCACAACCGCCTATCTTCAAGCCTTAAGAGCGGATACTCAGCTGGCCATTCAACAAGATAATTTGGCGCTGACCAAGACTAACTTGGAGTTGGCCCGAGATCGTGTGCGTGTCGGGTCCGCCAGTAATGCCGATGTATACCGGTGGGAATCGAATCTCGCCAACGCCCGCGCGGCGGTCTTAGCCGCCTTGGCTGTTAAAGACCAGGCGCGGGATAGCTTGAACAGAATCTTAAACCAACCCATCAAAACGCCGCTACAACTGCGCCCGTCGACCAAGACGGACGCCTTCAAAATGCCCTTATCTGAATTTGAAGCCTTGGTCGACAACCCACGCCGATTTGCCTGGTTTGTGGACTTTAATGTTCAAATTGGTCTTGAAGGGGCGCCCGAGCTGGAACAATTGCGTTTGCAAAAGGCCGCGGCCGACCGCGATATCAAGGCCCAACGCCGCAGCTATTGGTTGCCGGATTTCAGCCTGCAAGCTCAGTATGCCGACAACTTGGATGCCTCCGGCCTGGGCTCGGGTACTGCCTTTGACCGCATCGACGACTGGAATGTGTCATTGAATGCCAGTTTGCCGCTTTACTCGGGTGGCGTGCGTCGAGCGAATTTATCGCGGGCGCGCTTTCAACGTGACCAACTCCTACTCCGCCACGATGCGGCCGCTGAGCGTATCGAAAGCAGTATTCGCGCCGCTTTGCATGCCGCGCAGGCCAGCTACGCTAACATCGAACTCTCCGAACTCAGTGCGACCGCAGCCCGCAAGAATCTCGAGCTGGTCTTGGACGCCTACGGCCAGGGAACCTTAAGCATCATCGACCTACTCGATGCACAGAACCAGAGTTTGGAGGCGGATCTCAGCGCTAACAACGCCATCCATGATTTCTTAATCGATATCATGAATCTGCAGCGCGCACGCAGCGACTTTGACTTCTTGCAGCCCGGCGCAGTTCAAGATGCACGGGTTCAAGCACTGCGCGAATATATTGAATCGCGATCACCGCGTTCGAAATCCAACGGAGCTTCACCGTGAAAATAGCTGCCTACTTTGTTTTTTTGAGCGCAGTGCTCCTGGGAGGTTGCGATGGCCCAACTCAAATGGAGGCCGAACCGCAACTCAGGCCGGTGCGTATTGCCATTGTCGCGCCCTCGGATGGTTCTCGGGAACGCAGTTTTTCCGGCATTTCACAATCGACTCAAGAATCGCGTATGAGTTTTAAAGTCAGCGGCACTTTGGTTGATTTGCCGGTGCAGGTCGGCGACCAGTTGAAAAAAGGCGATCTGATTGCCGGCCTCAGCGATTCGACTTACGAGCTTCAAGTGCAGCAAGCCGAAGCGGCTTTAGCGCAGGCGCAAGCCAGTCAACGCAACACCGATGCCAATTACGAACGCGTGAAAGGTTTATATGAGAACAGCAATGCTTCGCGTGGCGACTTAGATGTGGCGCGCGCCAATGCGGAATCGGCTCAAGCCCAGGTACGCTCAGCCCGCAAATCTTTAGAGATCGCACAACTGAATCGCTCCTATACGCGGCTAAAGGCGGCGGCCGATTGCACGGTTGCATCCGTTGATGCAGACCTCAATGAGAACGTCAACGCCGGCGAACAAATTGCCAAGGTCAACTGCGGTACGGGGATTGAAGTGAGTTTGGGAATTCCCGAAAGCCTTATTGGTGGCTTTAGTTCTGGCTTGCCCGCGACCGTGCGCTTTAATGCTCTGCCAGACCGCGAATATATTGGAGAGGTGACGGAAGTTGGCAATGCGTCCGGCAGCAGTGCCGCTACTTTCCCTGTGGTGGTTACCTTGCAGGAATTTGATCGCGAAGTTCGACCCAGCATGGCGGCAGAAGTGACGATTCGCTTTGCCGAGCAGCAATCCAAAGCCCCGGTGATTCCGGCCGCCGCCGTGGTCAACGATGAACGCGGGACCTTTGTTTATGTCGCCGAACCCGGTGATGGCAACATTGCGACCATCAGACGCCAAACCATCACCGTTGGCGAGTTAACAGCAAACGGCGTACAAATAAGTGCAGGACTTTCCGCGGGCGATCGGGTTGTGATTGCCGGCACATCAGTGATTCGTGAGCAGCAAACTGTGCTGCTGCCGGAAGGCTAAAGAATGAGTATTACCGGCGCCGCGATCCAGCAGAACCGCGTTACGCTGGTTATTGTCATTTTGCTCATTGCCTCGGGTGTTTTGGCGTATATCGCGCTACCTAAAGCGCAGGACCCAGGTTTTATCGTACGTACGGCTGTGATCTCGACCCAGCTGCCGGGCGCCAGCCCCGAGCGCGTTGAGCAACTGGTCACGGACAAAATCGAGAAGAAAGCGCAAGAAATGCCAGAGGTGGACAACATCACCTCTGATACGCGCACCGGCATCTCCATCGTCAAGGTCAATTTCAAAGAAAGTTACAAGGCGATGCGGCCAATTTTCGATGATTTGCGCCGCAAGATCGACGACGTTGTCCAGGAATTGCCAGCGGGTGTTTTAGGTCCCGTGGTCAACGACGAATTCGGCGATGTGTTTGGCAGTGTTTATGCCTTAACAGGCGACGGATTCAGCAATGCCGAGCTAAAAACCGTCGCCGATGAAATTCGTGATGAGCTACTGAAAGAAGCGGATATCGCGAAGGTGAGCATCCATGGCGCGCAAGATGAAGTGGTTTTCATTGAGTACAACAACTCCCGCTTGACCGAGCTGGGCCTATCACCACAGAACCTGTCCAACGTGTTGGGGAGCGTGAATATTTTATCTTCTGGTGGTAGCGTCACTAGCGGACGCGAACGCATTGTGTTGGAACCCACGGGCAATATTGAATCCGTAGCGGCGCTGAAACGCACGGTGATCGAATTACCCGGCAATACCGTGGTCTATCTGGGCGATATTGTTGACATCAAACGCGGCTATCGAGATCCACCTGCCAGCTTGACCCGCGTCAATGGAAAACCCGCCCTCGCCCTGGCCATTTCATTGCGAGAAGGTGGTGATATCTTGAAGCTAGGCGAACGCTTAGACCGCCTGATGCCGGTTATTCAGGCGCGGTATCCCTGGGGTATTGAAATCGAAAAGATTTGGTTTCAGGCAAATTTGGTTAACAAAAGCGTTAACGATTTTGCGAGCAACCTATTCCAAGCAATTGGCATTGTGATCGTCGTGATGATCGCGTTCCTGGGTTTGCGGACCGGCCTGGTGGTGGCTGTGCTCATTCCGAGCACCATGATCATTACCTTCTTCGTCATGCAAATTTTCGACATCACGGTGAATCAAATTTCCTTGGCCGCGCTCATTATTTCCCTGGGCCTATTGGTGGACAACGCCATCGTTATGGTCGAATCTGTGCTGGTGAAACGCGAGCGCGGCGTAGAAGCGATTCCGGCTGCAATTCAATCCGGTGCGGAACTAAAAACTCCGCTACTGATTTCATCCCTTACCACGGCCGCAGCCTTCATGCCCATCGGCTTGGCCGAATCAGCCGTGGGCGAATATACCGCCGACATTTTCTATGTGGTAACCATCGCCCTCTTGTTGTCTTGGTTGCTGACCATGACCCTGATTCCCATGTTGACCACGACCTTGCTGCGCGTTGATGCCATCGAGCAGACGGACGGCTCGGCGCCTAACAATCCTTGGTACCAGCTGTATCAAGATGTCCTTGAACTGGCGCTGAGATTTCGCTGGGTATTCTTGGCGGGGGTTATCGTGATCTTTGTGCTGGCCATGCTGGGTCTGCGCTGGGTTCCAGCACAGTTTATCGCGCCTTCCGATGACCCGGTCTTTACCGGTAAACTGGAATTGCCCTTGGGCACATCCATTGAAACCAGCGAGGACATGGTCGCAAACGTCGATGAATTCTTGCTCAGCAATTTCTATTCACCAGACGGGGAAGAATCTGGGATCAGTAATTGGTTAATCTTTATCGGCGAGGGTGGACCGCGGTTTACCCTGGGTCTTGATCCGCCCAATCAAAATCCGGCCAACTCTTTTCTGATTGCCAACACGGTTAACGGCGGTGCCGTCACAGAAATCATTGCGGCGGTACAAGGCTATCTATTCGAAAACTATCCGGATGTGAGCAATCAATTGGCGAGACTAGAAAACGGTCCGCCCGTTGGCTACCCGATTCAAGTACGGCTGTCAGGGAAGGATTTCGATGGCCTTTATGCACTCGCCAGCGAGGTCACCAGTCAACTGTACTCCGATGCCCGTGTGTTGTCGGTGAAAAACACCTGGGGCTTGCAAACGAAGAAGTTAATCGTTGCCGTTGATCAAGAACGGGCGCTTAGAGCTGGGGTGACCAGCGACGATGTGGCCTACTCCCTGCGCGCGGGATTATCCGGTATCGACCTCACCCAATATCGTGAAGGCGATCAGCTCATTCCCATCACCCTGCGCAGTGTGGAGTCGGAACGGCAGGATATCAGCAAGCTGGATGGCCTCAGCGTTTACTCCCAAATTGGTGATCGTCCAGTGCCACTAAAACAAGTTGCTGACGTGCGCCTGACCTTTGAGCCCGGAATTATTGAAAGGCGGGATCGCGAACGTACGCTCACATTAAAGGCGCAGCTTAGGCCCGGCGCCACGGCCGCAGAAGTGAACGCAGAACTGCAGCCCTGGCTGGAGGCCGCCAGTAAAAACTGGGGTGCGGGCTACCAATACGAAATCGGCGGTGAATCAGAAACCTCCGATGACGCCAACGCATCCATTATCGCGAAACTACCCATCGCGGCGATGGTGATCGTACTCTTGCTGGTCCTGCAATTTAATTCAATTCGCCGGCCAATAATAATCTTGACCACCATCCCCTTGGGGCTAATTGGTGTCACCGTCGGTTTGTTGCTGGCAAATTCCTCCATCGGATTTTTCACCTTCCTAGGCATTATTGCCTTGTCAGGAATCATTATTAACAACGCCATTGTGCTGATTGATCGGATTAAGATCGAGATCGAAGAGCTGGGTAAACCGCCTAAAGAAGCCGTCGTTGCTGCCTGTCTACAGCGATTCCGACCCATTCTATTGACGACGGCGACAACCGTACTCGGGATGATGCCACTGTGGTGGGGCGGCACGGCCATGTTCAAACCCATGGCCATTACCATCATTTTTGGTTTGTTGTTTGCAACCCTGTTGACCCTGCTCGTGGTGCCGGTGCTTTACTCAATCTTGTTTCGCCTGAGTTTTAGGACGCAGTCGTAGACGCTGCTGGAGTCGAACAAGAAAGGCGCGATGGTATTGGCATTGTGCACCTACCACGCCCCGCACAGTTCGAATGTCTCAATTCGTTCTACGGGAGACGATTCGTTGCGGGAACCTCGCACTTGCTGAGCGCCTCCGACTTCACCGATATCGGCATCTGGAACCGCCCATTCGACCTCAGGATGCAGGCTTTGGACGCGTTTGCCGCCAGGAATATGATACTTGCGCAGGGCTGCCTACTAGCCGGCGCGATCGCTTGATTTGGCGGAGTCTCTTTCCGCCACGTATGCTTCTAGTTGCCTGAAAATCCAGGGGTTTCGTGGGGCCGACAACCGTGACTATCAATCTGACATACAACTGCAATCATTTTGGAGTCCCCAGCCTTGCACAAGCCGGTGCAGGGGGCGGGGCAACACCCCGGGGTGGAGGGGTAAATCAAGAACAGGGGGGCGGTGGACCGCTGCGTCGGCCGCGCATCGGGGCGATCGGTGCTTGAGACCTGGCCGAGCCATAGATCTATGACAGCAAAAAAACGGCCACGTAGACGATATGACGCGCATACCGTCGAAGAAATCTGCAGGCGGTTACGGGCGGGTGAGAGCCTTCTCCATATCTCCAAGGATCCAAAAATGCCCAGCCAGCGTACGCTTTCAGACTGGGTCGCCAAGAATCATCATGGATTTGCAGAAAAATACTTGGAGGCCAAGCGTATCTCGGCACATTTCCTGGCAGAAAAGGCTCTCGATGAGGCGTATAACGCTGCTCAGGATTTCTACATTGATGACGACGGAAGGCCTGTATTTGACGGCCACCACGTTCAGCGTTCGAAACTGATCGTCGACACGATCAAATGGGAAGTTAGCAAGATGTTACCCCGAATCTACGGCGACAAAGTCACCCAGGAATTTGGTGTATCCGGCGATCTGGCTCAGTTGCTTGAATCTGCGACAAATAGAGACAAGGGCCTGCCACCGCCGATCGATGTTGATTACGAACGGTTGCCAGAAAAAGGAGAGCTGTCATTGGAAATGTCCGAGGAAAAACAGGCGGAAGGGCTCCAAGCTAACGGTGACTCTGTAGGAGCCTGCGCGCCGCCACACTACCTGCGTAGCCTGAAATCGGCACCTGCAACGCCCAGTAACCACAGAGCAATTCGACGGCGAAACCGTAACAGAGAGTAGCAGGATTGGCATGGCGAGCTAAACGGCATCAGAAGAACTTCGTTGTCGACTGGATGGTCGTTTTTCCACAGAAAATTTAGATTCGTGAATGGTACTTAAAGTCGGTATACTTATAGTCATCAATTCCTATAGTGCTTTAAATGCCATACAGTCGCGATCAATCCAAGTACCTAAAGCATGTCGGCAAAGCGATTCGAGAGTTGCGTGGCAGATCGGGAATGTCACAGGAAGACTTGGCGTATAAGACAGGCCTGAACCGAACATATATCGGTTCACTCGAGCGTGGAGAAAGAAACGTCTCAATACTCAATATTCGAATTCTCGCGAATGCCCTCGGCGTAAGCCCAGGTCAATTGGCCAATGCGAATGCAATTTCGAAGCGAAACGGATCACGGGCGTGAATCGATGAGAAAGCTGTCGACAATTCCCGAGTTTGCGCTAAACGCTATCTGCCCGTACTACGCGATGTTTCCGCTCGAATTTCCAATGCGGGTTCTACGTCGAGTTCCGAAAGATAAGGTTGTACTCGACACCTTTTGCGGCCGCGGGACGACCAACTACGCTGCACACGTCCTTGGTATGAAGACTTACGGGGTCGACGCGTCCCCAGTCGCGGTCGCTATAGCTCAGGCCAAATTTGCATCGGAAGAGGTTGACGCTGTCTTAGATCTGGCCAGCGAAATCCTCTCAACGGTAAAGCCAACGGAAGTTCCCTCCGGAGAATTTTGGGAATATGCGTTTCACGAATCGACACTAGAGCAAGTTTGCGCCCTGCGCGAGGGTCTTCGAGGTCGAAGAATCTCAGGTAGCGTCGCGATTCTCCGGGCGCTTTGCCTTGGATGCCTTCATGGGCCGACAAACAAGGACCCCAATCAGCTATCGTACTTTTCGAATCAGATGCCACGCACATTCGCGTCGAAACCAGATTCGGCGGTTCGGTTCTGGAGACGGAATCGCCAGAGGGCACCGAAAGTGGACGTACTGCGTGTTCTTCATCGAAAAGGTGAAAGAGCCCTTCGACACAAGCACGACTCCCCGAACCGGCCGTCAAGCATTCGCCTGGGCGATAGCACTCGAGAATCCGGGCTGCGCCATATTTCCGAAGACGTGGATCTCGTAATCACATCCCCACCGTATTACGGCCTCCAGACATATGTCGAGGATCAATGGCTGCGCAATTGGTTTCTTGGCGGCCCCGCGGCGGTTCCGTACGGCAACCCAACAGGCCTTGATCAAGGCACACCAGATGAATTCGCTTACGCGCTGGGCAAAGTCTGGTTTCAAGTCGCTGGGCTGGCAGCGGATGACTCCAAAATGGTCGTTCGTTTTGGGGCGGTTGGTTCCAGGAAGGTGGACCCCAAGAACATCCTGCGGGAGTCGCTGATGGTGTCTGGCGATCGATGGCGTGTGTATCGGACAAACCCAATCGGAACTGCGAATCGGGGCAGACGCCAGGCGGCAGTCATGGGAACGACTTCCAGCGCTCTAGAGGAGTACGACTTCTTCTGCGGCCCCGCCTAGCCTGTATCGCTGCCGGCGTGAATCCCTGAAATCTACGCGTTCACCCTCGATCAGGGTGGCACGCGCAACACCGATCCCATAGAAAACAATAGGTTACCACCAGGTAGACAGCCTTGCGGAAGATAATGTATCATTTGATACACAGATCACAGATCTGCCGAGGTTCTTGTGTACCATATGAGATATGAGTAATTTCCTGAATGCCCGATGTCAACCCGGAGGACTATCGCGAGCAACTGGCCAGTCTGGCCAGGAGAAAGGAGTGCCGTGGCTATGGGTGGCCAATCCACTGGAGTCCTCGGTCGGTAATAAACCCGAACTGCGAGTTCGGGCTGGCATTCACGGATGCTTCGGCCTGGGAGTTTATTGCAGACCATCTCGAGGCTGGGCACCCGGTCGAAGTCATAACGCTCGACGACCCTCCCGGCAAGACTGCATTTGTAATGAAGATCGAGCTCGAGCCGAACTCACCAAAGCTCTACATCAAGCTGCAGTTTGGTTCAGGAAAAGTGATAGCGAGGAGCTTCCACATAAGCACCGTGGAGGAAAAGAAGCAGTAGTTACTGGGTGAATAGACATGACAGATACAAATGACAACGTAGTTCAGTTCAGTTCGTCCCCACCGTGCGCCGATTGCGGGTCGGATCGAACGTCTACTCGCAAGGAGACCGAAACTTTTGACTATAGACATGGCGACGAGCTAGTTCAGCTGAGCGCGGATATCGACGTACACAGCTGCCAGGAATGTGGATTCCAGTTTGCTGACAGTTCATCTGAAGACGTACGGCATGAAGCAGTTTGCCGATACCTCGGCGTCATGACGCCAGCCGAAGTGAAAGCGATCAGGGTGAGCTACGGATTTACCCGCAGCCAGATGGCGGAAGCCTCAAAGATTGGTGAGGCGTCACTGGCAAGGTGGGAGTCCAGCGCACTGATTCAAAGCGCTGCGTATGACAACTTCCTCTATTTGCTTCGGTATCCCGAGAACTTGAATCGCCTGCAGCAACGAACAGGTGCCGAACAGGCCGCGGATCAGCCACAAATGCCACAGAGGAATTGGCGCAGCCTGAAAGGTTCGTCCCTAGAGGACAAGGCGAGACAGAGCAACGTATTCGAGTTGCGTCCAGCAGCAGTACAGGTGTGAATCTCAAATGTACACGGTGACTTTCTATTCATTCAAAGGCGGTGTCGGTCGAACGATGGCGATGGTAAATGTCGCGTTTGATCTTGCGAAAAAAGGTCGGACTGTGCTGATGGTCGACTTTGACCTTGAGGCTCCCGGACTTGACGCATTTCTCGAGCCATTTGGTGCTCGACCCTCAAAGGGCGTCGTGGATTTCGTAACCGACTATCGGGCGTCTGGCGAACCTCCGAACGTTGACGATTACGTATACGAAATTGGCACCGGTTCAGACCCCCGCGTCCTTTACATGCCGGCCGGCAGGCGTGGCGAGGGGTATGGCTCTCGTCTTTACTCGATTGACTGGCGCGAGCTATACGAAAACGAAGACGGATATCTCCTATTCGAAGATCTGAAGGCCCAGTGGGATGAGCTTTACCAGCCCGACTATGTCTTTTTGGATTCCAGGACCGGTCACACCGATGTTGGTGGAATCTGTACTCGGCAACTTCCCGACGCGGTGACACTGCTATTTCGCTTGGATGAGCAAAACCTCGAAGGGTTAACTCGAGTGGTTCGAGAAATTCAGGCCGAGAGAACTAGCGGAAGGAAGAAAGACATTCAACTGCACTACGTGCCGTCAAACGTTCCTCGCATCGATGACGAACATGAGGTACTTAAGGAACAAGTCCGAAAATTCCAGAATCGCCTTAAGTACGAGTCTTCAAACGTGCGAATTCAGCACTACGAAGACCTGGAAATGCTCAAGCATAGCGTCTACTCGCTACGCCGCCAGAATACTCGTATCGCTAAAGAATATGCTGCGCTTTCACGAGAGATTGCCAGGCACAATGTAGAAGACATCGAGGGTGCACGAGATTTTCTTCGGCGCACATACGAGAGCCCGCGCTATCAAGGTGGTGAGAGACTTGAAAACCGTATCAGTCAAATCGCTGCGCGTCACAGGCTTGACCATGAGATCCTTGAACTGCTCGCCAATATTAGGCAGAAGCAGGGCAAGCTCACAGAAGCAATCGCCTACCTATCTGAGGCCATCGACACAGCGGCACCCAGTGCTGAGTATCTGATTCGGCGGGCTGAGCTTAATGTTAGAACTGATCGGCCGGATGAAGCTAGGGCCGACCTGTCCGAAGCACTGAAAATTCCGGTCGATTCTTTCTTTGAGCTTGTACGTTGGATAAGCCTTGCTCGGCAAGTTGATCGGTCAACATTGCAAGCTTTGCCAAGCTCTAAGGCCGTTCAATCACTCGACATCGACGATAAGCGGTTCATCGCCTGGGAGCTGTTGGAGAGAGACGAGGACACAGACGTTGCTGATGAAATTCTTCAATCAATTCTCGATACGCCCGATCTTCCTGACGACGAGAGGCGAAAGACATATAGCTCGCTGGCCTTGCCATTGATTCGTGATGGAAAGTTCGATCAGGTGATCGAGTACATCAGTGAGCCCGAGGATATTCGAGACACATTTAATCTCGCAATGGCCCACTGGGGGCGCGATGGTAAACCGCAGAAAGACCTATTGAGTCGCGTTGTGGAGCTCCATGAAAACAGTACAGCGCCGAGCACCGATTCCGCGAATTATGATTTCTGTATCGCAATCGCTCTTTCGGCCGTCGGGCGGACTGACGATGCCATACAAGTGCTAAATCGGGCACGCCAAGAAGCTCGAGATGAGGTTGGCCAGATCTTCAGTCCGTGGTGCTACAGAAACGTATCCACAGTGGATTTTCTTGAAGACCTGGAGGCCGCGGACGAGGCGATGCGAGCAGGTGCGATGGTGCCGGAGTTTGTAACCGCTGCTGGCGATCAATCTGGAGGCGAGAATGCTTGATCCAGAAGTTAGCGATCAACTTAAAGACGCGATTCGGACTGCGGTCTCTACCGATACTTCGGAGCTGGAAGTCTTACGCAAGAGGATTCGAGGTCTTCGAAATAAGGTGCAACGAATTCAACCTTATCGGAGCGCCGCCATATCGCTCGTCGGGACAGATGGTGGGAACAACAAAGTCCATTTCGATCCTTTCGCGATCGACCTGGTTCGCGTAGTTGACTCGAGCGACAATCAGTATTGCCTGGAGGCGTTAACGCCGAGCATGACAGTCGAACAGCTCGATCGGCGTCACTTTGATGATAACGGTGAGCCGGTGTCGTCACTAGGAAGAATGCTGAGGGCACTGAATCGTAAGAGCATCAAAGATATTTCGTCGGTCATTGCGATGGACCCGGAGTGGCGGTCACCACTCTGGATTCAGATATATCGGGAGTTGACGGAATGGGCGGTGTTGCTGGACCTATTGCGTGAGCGCCAATATGCGAGTGACACAGTAATTCTTTTCGATGGATTCCTCAGGACCAAGAAGTTCGATCACGGACTTTTCGGCGACTTTCAGCGATTAGTCGACCGCGCCATATCAGATCAATTCGCACAACATCGTCGACGCATCTATCTCGCCGGTGTGGCCAAACACAACAAGTTTCTTCAGAAGTACCGTTTGGCAATGGCGTTAGAGAGCGTAATGCGTAACACGTACTCATGCTACGCACCAATAGATGACGCCTTGCAGTTGACTGCCTACCAATGGGAAGAAATCGTTACTGGCGGTGCAGAAGGCGAAAGTTTTAATGCTGGTCAGATGTTCTTGGTGAAGTTCGGAAAGCACTCACACGACCCGATCTGGGCGATTGATATTTTGAAGTCGCAAGCAAGTCAGGCCTCGACAATCTTGGGGTATCTACTCTCCGACGCACAAGAAGGATTCCCAATTCCTATGTATCCGATGTGCCTGCAAAAAGCACATGAAAAAGCTGCACTCGTAGGCCTCGACCAGGACATTCTTCAGGACGAAATTACATCCGTTGTGAGAGAAAGTTTAACCAATCAGGAATCATGGGTTCTGGATGAGCTTTCACTGCAACCGAATGATCCAAGCGCTGCAAGGTACTAGTCGCGATGATCGAACTTTTTCCAGAACATAAAGTTGTCGGTGTATTTCGGGGCTTTCGCGAAGGCGGGATGGAGTTCCATGCTGACATAACTTTGCCCTATAACGACCGTCTCCAGGATATGCCAATGCACGGACAATTCGTGCTCGGACAATTGGAATCTCCGGAAGAGGCAATATTGGGCCGCATTACAGCGATCTCCGCCGAAGGAAAACTAACGTCATCAGCTGGCGAGCAGTACGCGATTCGTTCTGTTTCAGAAGGTCGTGAGGTACCCAGCAACCTCAAGAAGGCGTACCTAAAATATAGGATCGACATCCGAATTCTCGGCGTTCTGCGGTTCGACTTCAGCGAGCAGCAACTTGTATTCGTGGCTTCCCATCGTCGGTTACCGCATGTGGGTAGCCAAGTCGCGTTTCTTTCGGACGAAGTGCTAAGTCATGTCGCGGGCCACCAAGGATCTGGCGCTGAACTCGGTCACTTTGCTCTAGGCGAGTACATTTATTCCGAGGGTGATGATCGGGTAGAAGCTAATTCGTGGATGCGTGAGAAGTCCCCGGCGATCACCGTGAAATTCGCGATCGAAAATCTCGTCTCCCGGCGCTCATTCATTTTTGCCCGCGCCGGATTCGGTAAATCGAACCTCAACAAGTTGTTATTCAGCACGCTCTACGAATCCACACCGACGGTCCAGAAACGAGGAAACAAACGTGTTCCGGTGGGGACAGTTATTTTTGATCCCGACGGTGAATACTTTTGGCCAGATGACAAAGGCAGGCCTGGACTATGTGACGTCCCGCATCTCCGCGACAAGCTGGTTGTGTTTACATCGCGAGGAGCTCCAAGCGATTTCTATGGCTCGTTCGTGGCTGGCGGAGTGAAGTTGGATATTCGGCGGTTTCGACCGTCGGATATCATCAGCATTGCGCTACCTGCAGAGAAACAAGATCAGCAAAACGTGCGCAAACTGCGTGGATTGAACTTCAGCGATTGGTCCAATCTGGTTGACCTTATCGATCGCGACGGCAATGCAGCAGACATTGACGCTATTCGTCGAATTTTGCGACTTGACGAGCGCCAGGAAGTTGAGGCTTTTGCCGCTCGGGCCAATATGACCGCGATTACCCGCATGCTCCACGATCGCTCCAGTACGCTGATGGATGACCTTCTGGCGGCGCTTACGGATGGCAAACTTTGCATCGTCGACGTTTCACAGCTGCGGGGCGGCCCGTCGCTGATTCTAAGCGGGCTGATACTGCGCAAAATCTTTGACAGAAATCAGGACGAGTTCACCAAGGCTGAGCCGAGGACCATTCCAACAATTGCGGTTGTGGAAGAAGCACAGTCAGTCCTAAACGATAGAAACTCCGCCGCCACTCCATATGTGGAGTGGGTCAAGGAGGGACGTAAATATGACCTCGGCGCAGTTCTCGTTACACAGCAGCCGGGGAGCATTCCGAACGAGATATTGAGCCAGGGAGACAACTGGTTCGTCTTTCATCTGTTGTCCGCCGGTGATCTCAATAGCGTAAAAGGCGCAAACTCTCATTTCAGCAAGGACTTGCTGAGCAGTCTCTTAAATGAACCGATTCCCGGTCAGGGTGTATTCTGGAGCAGTGCCGGCGTGACACCGTATCCGATTCCGTTTCGTGGCCTACTTTTTGAGGCAATGTACGAGACGATAGATCCTTACTACGACAAGCCTGCGGTTAGCACCGCTGCAGCCTCTTTGAGGACATCGCGGGAAGAATCGGTCGCGGAGCTGGTTCGCGAGGCCGGCTCAATTACTGTTGTGTCGGCCGATTCGCATTCGGACGCGGAGATGGGTGGCGAAGGCATCGACGTGCTCGCGCTACAAAAGGACAATGCCGTTAGTGCTGTGGTCGAAAACGACGCAGTTATAGCGGAATTTGATGAGGGAATCGCTTGGGGCAAGCTCAAGGCGCTTATTCTGGAGCGACTACCCGAATCGATGGACGATCGGGATACCGTGGCATATCACCTGGTTCCCGCGGTTGCGACAGAAATCACGGGAGGAGCACAAGACGTCGCGTGGGGCACTGAGAGACGCACACGCGGCACAAAGCAGGTCACTTACATAATTCGACTCGGATAGTGGCTGCACTAGCTCTGTCACCACCTGATTCGTCGAGAATACGATCCACAATAGATCGTACATTTGTGAATAACTTTGTGGGTTGATTTGTAGGTCGAGACCGGTCCCTCCGCCAATAAATTGAGTAATCAACACATTAGCGGAGGGACTGGCGGAGAGGGTGGGATTCGAACCCACGGTACGCTTGCGCGTACACTTGATTTCGAGGTAGACCGAAACAGATTTTATTTCATTTCTTAAAGTTTCACCAAAACAAAAATCCTTGTTTTTCTTCTGAATTGCGACTAGAACAGTTGCATTGGATTTCGATACATACCGAAGTTCGTGAGCCCAAACTGGGCCAAGAAGGATTACCAAATGGCAAAACAACGGCTGACAGCAAACACAGTTCGCGGCGCAAAAGTTCCCGCTGGAAAGTCCAACTTAGAAATCTGGGATACTGATTTGCCGAGCTTCGGTCTTCGGGTTGGTCGGAGCGGCCGAAAAACTTTCTTTATTCGATACCGCGAGAATCAACAACAGGTCCGGCTTAAGATCGGCAACGCATCGTTATACACGCTCGCAGAGGCGCGTGATATCGCGCGTGAGCACTTTCGCAACATCGAGAAAGGCGAGTACCCAAAGCGGCTTAAAGCTAAGCCCGGCAGGTCTCTGGAGCCGCAGAACGCCGCCGACACATCCCGAGATTTCCATTTCAGTGCCGTAATGGCGGACTTCGTCAAAATTCATTGCATAGGGCCGAACCCGGAACGACCAAACAAGCGTAGCTGGCAATATCAACAGCGGGTTCTTGAACGAATTTGTGAGTACTTGGGCGACCCGGACATTCGCATGGTAACCCGCGCTCAGGTCCAAGCGTTGCTAGATGATTACGCGTTTGAGCAGCACAAAGGGGTGATGGCCAATCGGTTTCTCGCTCACCTAAAAACGTTCTTTCGTTGGTGCCTCAAGCGAGAAATACTTACCGCATCGCCGGTTGAAAATATCGACAAACCGCAACCGGAACACGTCCGCCAACGAACGCTTAGTGATGATGAATTAATCATCATTTGGTCCGCACTAGAACAGACGCCCTACCCTTACGGCCCGATCATGCAGTTGCTGATTTTAACCAGCCAACGTTACGGGGAAATTAGCGGCCTGAAGTGGAGCATGATCGACCGCCAAGAAAAGCTGCTGAAACTTCCCATCACCAAGAATGGCCAGCCCCACGATGTGCCCTTAAGCGAACCGGCTCTCGAAATCATTCATCGACTACCGAGAATTGTCGGTCCCTATTGTTTTGGCTTGAACGGCCAAGGACCTTATACCCGCAATGCCAACGCCAAACGAAGACTGGACATACTGATCACGCAGAATTTCCGCGAACTACCCCGCTGGACAACGCATGACTTTCGGCGAACCGCGGCCAATGGCATGCAACGTCTGGGCACGCGACCTCACATCATCGAACGCTGCCTAAATCACTCGATTCCAAAGTTGGAAAAAACCTATCAGACCTATGCGTACATCAACGAAAAGCGTGAGGCTCTGGACGCCTGGGGCGCCCATGTGATGGATATAACGGCACAGACGCTGCCGATGGCCGCGAGTCGCTAACGAGTTCTTAACGACCCCAAGGGGTGCTGATACCACCCCGCGGAGTCTAACCAAGGCCAGCAAAATGAGTGCTAGCGATGGCTACCGACAATGCTATCAAATTTGAGAGCGAGCTTTTCCCGCAAAGGGTGGCGCGTTTTTTTGTGCCTCACACTGGCGTTTTTTAACCAGAACACCCAGGGGAGGACATCATGAGCCAGCAAATTAGTCGATATATAGACCCCGGCAGCGAGGCAGCCGAAGTTCTAAATATCGCCGGCATTGCGTGGGCGGCGCGGCAACGCAGTTACAGGGAGTGCGATGGAGATCCTCGACGCCACCGCTACGAATTTATCGGGCCGTACACCGCCTTTCTGGTCGCCGGGCTAGCAGACCGGAAGACATTGGCTACCGACAAATCGGGTGAAAAGTGCACGAAGACTCCGGATGGCTCAACCATCACCATTAATTGTTTCACCAATGATGTCGTGCGTGCGTATTTGTGGCTTACCGACGGTGACGCCGATGCTTTGGACGAGCGAATCGCGCGAGCGATCAACGCCGATACATTACCGCAACTACCGGCAAAGCCTGTCAGCAATACTCGCGACCCAATGACAACCGAGCTGCAAAAGCTAGAGAAGTTGGTAGAGCCGTTCCCCGCCAAGATGCGGGTGGACATTTACCGCGGAATTAGCGAGTCAGGCGGCAATGGCTGGCAACTACTTGAATCGTTTCCCTGGCTTGCAGTGCGGGCTTACATCTTCGGTGGCGAGACCGCGCTACTCGCCCGGGATTTGATAAAGCGCGGGACGAGAACGCGTGACATCGCGGCAGAGGTGGGCTTACCGATGGCCTTTAAGCGGTTCGTGCCTGGGTCAATGCAACGCCTAATGCCAGTGCATGAGCTACTGAATCGCAATACCCAGCTCGTCAGCCACCATTGCCCACAAGGCAAGGTGAAACAAAACAGATGGCTACGGGCCATCGACCGGGCAGCGCAAAGCGGTGATGAAGAGTTCGCCGTGTGGACTGCGATACATTGGCTGGATGAGGGCTTGGGTGGCGAAGCCATTCATAAAGTCATCACCGAATTGACTGATTGGGTCAGTGCCGGCACCCACGAACAAGTCGCCGATACCGTCGGGAGGTCTAATCTTGAATTGCTCTATGCAAACCTCAAGGCAAGACATCAGACGGAAGCAGCAGAGGCTATTAAGTCGTGGCTTGATGAAGGTCGAAATACTGCGCCTGCGGGGCGCCTATTCAATCGATTCATGGCGCCGCTCACGGTGCATCAGCTTTCCGAAGAATGGCACGTTCGGATTGCGGAAAAAAAGGCGTCTAAGACGAATCAAGTATTTCCAGAACCTTGGTTACCAGGCGCAACGCTTGAAGAATATCGCATAGAGCCGGTCACCGACTCTTGGCAGCTTGGCCGCTATGCTTATAGCCTGCGTAACTGCGCCGCGTCCTATATCCATAAGATTATCGGCGGCAAATCGTTTATGTATGTCGTGTTTCGGGGTGAGCAGCTGATTGCCATGCTCGAATTGGAACGCAACTCGTATAGCAAGCGCATTGATCTATCTCAATTGAAGGGGCCGAGAAATCAGGCGGTTGAGGCCCCGATACGTGAAGCGGTAGATGCCTGGTTTGGTGAGCGCGTCTGTAACGGTGACGAATTCTCGGATTTGCCCCCCGACACCGCGAACCGGATCACAGCTATGCTTCAGCGTGCTAGGCAGGAAGCTCAGCGCGATTGTGAGTGATACCCGCTTCGGCCGGGCTTTTCTATTATCCGGTGACTAATGAAAGCACCTTCTCGATTTCGACCGCAAGAGTTTCCGGATTTGGTAAGACCTGTACGTGCGCCGCGCTACCATAGCGGAGAACGAATTTTCCGGAATGAAGCTTGTTTAGTTCGGTAACCCAGTTTGGAGGTACGGCAGTCACGTCTAATCCCTGCTTGTGAGCTTGTGCCCACAAGTGACAAAGATCGTGGTGTTTGCCTGGCTTGTTCGGACCAGTTGATATATGGGCTTTGAGTAAACATTCGAGGGTGTGGGCGACGAGCAACGTTAAACCTGCAGCGCAGTCATACCCTTGCTTCGATAACGCATGGATAGCCGGCATAAATTTTTTTGCCGAAGCTAGATACTGTTGCTCTTGGTTCATTGAGTCAATGCTAAAGCTCCCGAGCTCGACATTCATTGTCGCCTTGATTGGTTTAGTCATGCTATTTATTTACGAAGTTTAGATCGACCAACAATACTAACTTAGGATCAGGTCACCTGCCGCGCCTGCGAAATCCGCATTCGTGCAGAACGGAAAGCGGGGCAGTTGTTGAAAGACAAGAAAAAGGCGCCGCGCGGCCCAGATAAAGATGGCAAGGGCAGTCAGAGGTCACACGCGGGTACCGCTGAATCTCTTGAGGAATTAGGTGTCACGAAAAATCAATCCTCCAAATGGCAAAAACTAGCAGATATCCCCGATGATCAATTCGAGAAAGATTTAGCTGGTTCGCCTCTACAGGCATGGGAACCATGCAAAGAGGCCAATGAATTTGGCAAACCATTCCGGCACCGTTGCCGCGGATAGGCCAACCATTATCCAGGCAAAGCCCGCATATTCCATCCCCACGTCACCTACCTGCGCGTCTTTGGATTGTTCGTGGGCTTCACGTAATCTTTGCTCCAACTTCTTGATATCAGCTTCGAAATCGGTAGTAATGGAGTCAAGGCTTTTCTGCGATTGTTTATCAGCCTCGTTGCTACGGCGATAAAGATCAACTACGGCAGTCTCCAAGAAAAGCAGGCGCCTTTCTCGGCTCGCGCTCGAATCTGGAATTGGTGTCATTGCGATATCTATCGTGGGAGAATTTACTGTCAATTTAACAGTCACTGGCTCTAGCGATAAATCCGACCTAAAAAGAGGAAACGCGCCTAGCCAACTTCGGATGCGTGTCAGCGATCCGGGTTCTCCAAAAGAATCGAATTTCTTGTTCAGGCCATAAACTGCAGCTAAAACGCCCGCCATTTCGAGGATCCAGCCCGCGTAGGGAAGTAGCTGGGCCCTCGGTACAGCATATCTACACGCTACCCAGTCGGACGCGCCGATCACAAGAATTGTCAGAAATAGGAACCGCCAAAAAATCTTCGCTCTGCCCAGCCATTGAAATGTCTGCCCGATATTCATGCCCGCACCCTTCGGTTTGAGTTCGGTTGTCATTTTACAACTAGCAAGCCGCTTGAATGTTTTTACCGTCGGATACGTAGCGTTCGTTTACGCCCACGCGCTCGGCAGCTTTCGTGCGGGCTTGGCCCGTAGAGGTTTAACGAAAGAACGAAGCCGACCGGGTTCGCGCATTCCAAGTTATAATCAGTGCAAGTGATTACATCGCATTAACGGAGCGCAGAATGGGCCAATATGTGGCAAAGGATGAAGTGATTTGGGAGGAAGACGATGCGATTGCGGACGCGAATTTCGCGGCGTCAGGTTCAACGGCTGTGGTCGACCCGATCATCCAACGATTCATGATTACTTGGTGTCGCGCTCTGCCGGAGGGATTTCTTTCCGCAATTGATAGTTGCTGGGGAGAATTTGAGCAAATATTCGACGTTGAGCGAAAATTCTGCGAACGCGAACCAGAAAATCTAAAAGTGATCCTGGAATTCAACGCCATGAAATGGCGGTTAGGTGGATCGCTCGACAGTAATGACTGTTCGGCCCCGCGAAATCCTGGGTGGCAATTGCTCACGACTGCGCTTGCTATGCGCTTTAACTCACTTGTTCCCGACTGGGCAGCAGAGCCAGTCTCGGATGCAATCGAAAAGTATATTTGTGAATCCACCCCCCTAGACAAGACTTTAGGGTTGAAGAGCGGGATCGGCAAATCGAATTGGAGAACCCGTTTCCGCTTAGATGAACGCGACGTCAGTCTCAAGTTCGGGATTTCACGACTAATAGCTGGCGGTGAGCTTGAGGCAGACGCAATCAGAATCGCAGTAGACGAACTGAATATTTCTAGCTCGACGGAAAAGTATCACTTAGGACCTGACTACATACTTGACCAGTGGAATCGTCATTGGCGCGCCCAGTGCCAAACCTTGATTGAACTCTACAGGTTGGAGCTGGCTTGAATATGATGTGAAGCTTCGCTTCAACACATAACGCCCTAAGCCTCAAGTTAGCTAAGGTGAGCTCTTGTTATTGAATTAATTGGAGCTCGCTCATGTCTTACCAACCGGAGCCCTTGCTAGTTTGCCAGAAGGCTGCCGCGCGCATGCTGGGCGTCACTTCGGTGACCCTCTGGCGTTGGCGGCGAGCCAAGATTTTTCCTAGCGCCGCCCGCGAAATTAATGGTCGTCCGTATTGGCACCGTAATCAAATTGAAAAATTTGCGGCTGGGCGGCTTGCGGCCTGAATGTCAAATTGCAACAAGCCGCGTCTATATCCCGTTGAGCTCGATGGGTATCACCCGGCCGAGCGTGGCATCAGCGAAGATGCACTCGCGCTGAAATTTGTCGCCCGCTACTTGGACTACAGGTTCGTTGCCGATCAAGGCCGCTGGCGGCGATGGGATAAAACTCGGTGGACAGACGACAAAACGACCGCGGTTTGGGATGCAATTCGGCAGTTTCTACGCTCGGAGGCCCAACAGGCCAATACGGATTCGGAAAAAACCCGCCTGCGCAATGCTGCTACAGTCCGCGCCGTAGAGCGTCTGGCGCAGACTGATCAGCGAATAGCTGTCTGTGCAGACGTTTTTGATCGGGACGAATGGCTTCTCAATACATCAGGCGGGCTGCTCAACCTAAAAACCGGTTCGCTAGATCCGCATGATCCAGATCAATACTGCACAAAAATCACCACCGCTGCGCTTGGGCGCGACTGCCCGCGATGGCTTCAGTTTCTTGGCGAAATCACCGGCAACAATGATGAGCTTGTCGACTTTCTGCAGCGGGTGGCTGGATATTCCCTCACCGGATCTACCCGTGAACATGCGCTGTTCTTTTGTTATGGCAACGGCGCAAACGGCAAAGGCACGTTCCTTAATACAATAAGCGCGTTGCTTGGCGACTATGCCACTACAGCGGCGTCGGAGACTTTCGTTGATAGCTTTGGTGATCGCCACCCCACGGAGTTAGCTAAGCTGGCAGGTGCGCGCCTGGTTATCGCTCAAGAGATTGATGCAGGCCGGGCTTGGAACGAATCGCGACTGAAGGCATTAACCGGCGGTGATCCGATTTCTGCCCGATTCATGAGGCAAGATGAGTTCGTTTTCACGCCGCAGTTCAAACTGTTTATCGCTGGCAACCACAAACCACGCATCAAAAATCTTGATGAAGCGATGCAACGCCGGCTGCATTTAGTCCCCTTCTCCAAAACTATCCCGCCCGATCAGCGCGATCCAGATTTGGCCGAAAAGTTAGCAGACGAATTACCAGGAATTTTGGGATGGGCAATCTCTGGTTGTCTGGACTATTTAGCCGATGGTTTGAATCCGCCGGAGATAGTGAAGGCGGCCACCGCCGAATATTTTGAGGCACAGGACTGTTTTGCCGACTGGTTAGATAGCAGCTGTGAGCAATCGCCCAACGCTTGGGAAGCGCCGTCGAGATTGTTTCAAAGCTGGAAACGGCACTGCGAATTTTCTGGCGAACGTACTGGGCGCAAGGTGGAGTTTGCCGAACGTTTGGATGCTGCTGGATTCATTGCGGGCAAGAGCAGTTCGCGGGGCGGGCGCTACTGGAAGGGCTTGAAGCTGCTGCCGACCGCCGAACCCGAGGTGCCATATTTTGATTAGGGACGTTCAGGACGTTCTCACAGTTATTAGCCGTATAGGCGCGCGTGTGTATACGGTCTATATACATCTGAACGTCCTCAACGTCCCAGCCCGAAATTATTACCCATTGAAGACTGAACTATGACGAATCTAACCGTGTTACCACACCGAGTCCTCGAAAAACCCATTCCCGAAGATGGCAGGGCATTGCTAGACATCGAACTGGCACGCCTTAACTTATTGGGGGTAGCTGTGCCTGCCGGTGCGTTGATCCTGCGTGATGACCCAAGAGGAAAAGTCGGCCGATTGCATGCTTTGGCAGCCGATGGTCTAAGGCATACCCAACTTAGAGTAGTGAGCCGTTAACAAATTGCATCACCGCCCCAGAACCTATTGATTTTGGCGTATTTTTTCCTTTAAAAATAGAGGGTTACAAGCGAATTCCACTCTTTGGACATGTAACAAACCACATTAAGTTTGGCTGATAACACTAGGCAGCTTGATGGATATTGATTGTGAATCAAATGTTTACAGGTATAAACGATTGATTAAATAGAAGTTTTTACAACCCGCCCATGGATTTGGGCACAATGAGGACACGCAAATGGAAATTGCAAACACACGAATCAGGAACACTGAAGTGGTCGGTATTCGACTACGAGAAGGCGCTGGCAAGTCGCTAGGCCGCGGCTACTTAGGCGGCAGCGACGAATTGGTTGTCGACATCGGCGGCACTTTGGAGGCGGCGGGAGCAATCGCCCGAGAAGCAACCGCACAGGCGAATCGAGTGCTAGCCGATAACAACCCATTGGCAACTGACTTAGCCCGCGAGAAGGCCGCTCTGGCGCACCTGGACCATGCTTTTGCGAAGATGGAAAAGCGCGTCAAGAACACCAAGGAAAAGGTAGAGCGAACCCTGAAATCCAAGGTTGTCGACCCCGACGCTGACATTCAAAAGAGTTTAGCCGACTCACCCTTCGTGGCCGAGACTCGGGCCGCGTTGCGCGCCATGTCGCTGGAAGAACGCAAGGAATTCATGGCTGAAGCAATAGCTAATAGTGATTGGGATGCTGCGGTTGCGGTGCTGGGTGCGCCGGCCTACTTATCGGGCCTAAGCAAATCAGATTTTGAGTATTCAAAGGAACGGTACATGACGGCCCGGTATTCGGCTGAGAACAACTACGCCAAAGAAGTGAGAATCCCACTTGGGATCCTTGAAGAATCGGTAAAGAATTTTCGCCTGAACTATGAGGACGTTCTAGATCGCACTAAGCTAGCTGCTGTGAGTACCGCTGCGTGAAGCTGACAGTCCGCGATGCCAAGGGCATTCACCTCACCCCTGAGGCAATGCCCATTATTGCTGAACTATCC
Organism: Gammaproteobacteria bacterium; assembly: GCA_965221985.1. Lineage (GTDB taxonomy): Bacteria > Pseudomonadota > Gammaproteobacteria > Steroidobacterales > J054. The sequence continues at coordinate 2,172,653 of OZ244928.1, read as the reverse complement.
AGCAAGGGCGCACGTGAGCGCGATATAGCCAGAGCTTTGAGCATGACGCCGCCCACGTGGCGGAAGATCAAAGAGCACGATGCGCTCGCCCTGGAGGCCTTAGAACGCGGTAGATCTGAGTGGCACGCTCGCTTGATGCATGACTTGTCAGAACCCGAATGTCATTTGGAAGGCGTCAGCGTGCAGCAAGGCATTGCCCTTATGCGGCAGAAGTCCATCAACGCCATGTTTGTTCTCAAATGCCGCTTTGGCTATCGGGAGCAAGGTGTCGATGAGCAACCGCTGCTAAATGTGCAGATCAATCTGCCCGCCAATGCGTCGGTGGAAAAGTTCGGCAAGTTGGTGAGCAAGCAATGAAGCCCAGTAAGTTTCAGAAGCTCGTCTTGGCAGCACCCGCTGATCATGATTTGTTTCTGGGCGGTGGTCGAGGGGGCGGCAAGAGCTTTGCCCAAGCCTTGCTGTTTCTGCAGCACGCCGCCAGTCATGGCACCGATGCCCGTGGGTTATATCTACGCCAAAGTTATGCCGGGCTCACGGACTTTGAGGCGCTGACACGGGAGCTGTTTGCGGTTGCTGATCCCAAGGCGCGTTACAACTCACAAAGCCACATCTGGCGCTTATCGAACGGCGCCATTCTAGAATTGGGACAACTAACCACCGAGGCCGACTACGCTAAGTATCAAGGCCGCAGCTTCACGCTGATTCAATTTGATGAGGTTGGGCAATATGCCGATGCTCGGCTGATTGATCGGATGCGGTCCAATCTGCGCGGGCCCAAGGGTGTACCCGTGCGCATGATCATCGCTGCTAATCCTGGCGGTGTCGGCCATCAGTGGATTGCTCGCCGGTTTGTCTTTGGCCATGACGCCTGGACACCTTTCAACGATGAACTCTCAGGGCGCGCTGTAATCGCCTGTCCGTCCACCTACAAAAACAATCAAGAGATTGATCAAGACGGCTATGCCGAACAGCTAGCAGCCGCCTGCGTGGGTGATAAGGAATTGTTAAAGGCTTGGCTTGAAGGCGACTGGGCAGTGGCGCGTGGTGCTTACTTCGCCGGTGTGTTGGATGAATCCCGTAACGCTATTGATACCTGGTCACTATTACCCAGGGATAGAGGCGGCGATCCGTGGATCATATATTTAGCCCACGACTATGGCATAGCGGCGCCATCGGTCACTTATCTGGTCGCGAAATCGCCGGGCGTTGAGCACGAAGGCAAGTACTACTCACGCGATTCGCTGGTGCTGCTGGATGAACTGGCCACGGTCGATCCGGAAAACCTGAATAAGGGCAATGGCTACACCATTCCCGAACTGGCGTTCTCCATCAAGAAATTCGCGAACGGTTGGAAAGTTCCTGCGAGTGGCTGCGCGGATGATGCGATATTCAGCACACATGGCCATGAAGCCGGTTCTATCGCGGATGAATTTCGCCGCTATGGTGTACGATTTGAGCCCGCCAAGAAAGCTGATCGTCTAACGGGTTGGGAACGTATGCGGCGGCTATTGCAGGATGCCGGCAAGCCCGACGTACCCGGCATGTATGTCTCGCGCTCGTGTCGCTATTTCTGGGAAACCGTGCCGTATCTAGCCCGTGATGTTCGGCGCCTAGATGACTTAGATACGACAGGGCCCGATCATGCCGCTGATGCTGCGCGTTATGCCACGTTATACCAGCGGCCGGCTCAACCAGGAAAATTGAAAATTCGTTGGATTCATTAGGAATAAAGGCATTATTTCATCTTTCAAAATTTTCCAGAAACTAGCCGGTTGATTAGCGTGCCGGACTACGCCTATTTTTTGCTATTCCGGGGATCTGATGCCTTGCACGGTTTATCCTAAAATTCGCATCTAAAGAGTTTTCGGAGTAGATTCGGAGCATGTCGACGTTACTAAAAAAACAATAACTGACAAGGGCTCGCCATGTTAAATCGGCTCATAGTAAGTGTTTCAGTCGCCCTTATCTGCGGTTGCACCTCAATAACCGGCGCTAAGGGGCCACCGACCAGTTTGCACTCACAGCAAGTAACCTACGCCACGCAAGCGGTTCTGGGTAAATGCCCATCGGGGAGTCAGCAGGACGCAGACTTACGAGCTGCTGGCGTTAGCGACGCTCTCGGCGCCAGCATAATTGCGCAAGGCGTAAATCGTATTGGCGCTGCAATAAAGGCTGCCGCAGGACCAGAAACACGACAAATTCTCATCCGGCGAAACGTCGAATTGAGTGCTCGCGAACCATTTGGCCCATGCTTGATAGTCGCGAGGGGATGGTACCACAAGGAAGACACTGACAAGCCGGCCTATCAGTCTACTGACGGGTCAGGCTTTAAGTACGATAAAACAATGGCCGCGCTGTTTCATGAAATTGGCTTACCGTTGGCAACAACTCCTGATTTTTTCTTTGAAGGGATACTCAAAAAATCTACCGACGAAACTGCATCTACTCTAGCCCCGATATACGCATTTCTTGCAACGCCAATTGCAAGCAATTTTCTACGGCCCTCGAAGGCGCGGCGAGTGCTCGTTTCGTTTGCGGTCACGTCACCAGGAAAAGCGGCAAATCTTGTTAAGGGTCAAGGCTCAACTGTGGTCCTTGGAAACTTGCAACCACCAAAGGGTAAAAGCTTTCCGACAGACAGCCCTTACCTAGAGACAAAAATTGAATGTAGAAAAAACTGTGGCGGCAGCTTTGCGCAGCGCATGCGTAGCATTTATGAAAGCGAATGGTTTTCAATAAAACTCTCAAAGGAGCCTAGCCCAATGACCTTACAAGTTCTAGTATCTGAAACGCGGGGTGCCAGCGCGTTTCTTAAATTCGTTAGCGACGTATTCGGAGATGCACAAAAAGATCTGGTCACGGAGCTTCAGGAGACTTTTGTTTCGTCTCGGGGTGAACTAGCGGATGAAACGAAGCAGGCTGCTGAAGAAACAGCGGCTAACAACTATGACAATGCCTATGCGGCGGCGATAGGTGCGCTTAGTGCATGCGTTGATGCACCAACAGATGCCGCTAAGATTGCGGCGGCAAAAGTAGCAATACGCAACTTCAACAAGGCAGCTAGAGCAAGCAATAAAAATGACGGTATTTATTTCACTGAAGAAGAGATCGACTCGCTAAAACTCAACGAAGATATGTCGGGTCCATGTCAAACACTGCTGTCTAAGCTATAGGCCGCTTAACGCAATATCCCCAATTCGGCGAAGGAATTGCCCTGATGACGAATTATACGCCCAGGTAACTTTGGTCGAAGTTATTGCGGCTAACATCAACCGGAACGGTGAGTTGGCGCAGTTGCTTGAGAATAGATATGGCCTTGATCAGACGTTGGGTACTGGCGCGGGAATGATAGAGATTTCCGCTTAGGAGGCGCGCACTCTGTACCCTATGTTATTGATTTTGTGAACTATTAATTGGCCGAAATTAGCCTGTTCACTTGTGGTTAACTTATGAGATTAATCAAGCTGTAGCAGCGATACCAGATTCCCAACCCGCTGTCTTATCGTGGCGATAATTAAATCGCTTCCGAATTCGCTCATGCTCTAGCTCCTGCACTCGATCAACAAAGCTCTTCATCGTGCTATTTGTTACATAGGCAGTATAAATATAGCGAATAGCATGATCGGCCCACTTCGGAACGCGGCCGAGCTTCTCCCATCGAGCAACGGTCTGCACGTCATAACCAATAATAGAAGCAATCTGCTTTTGAGGCATCCCCAACTCTTTTCGAAGAAAGCGAAATTCTGGGCCGGTCAAAAATTTCTTGTTGCTGACCAAATCGATAGCGATCATCTTGTGGAGCTGCTTCGCATTTTCAACAACCACAACTGGGCCGTACGGAGTTTTGCGTTTGGCAAATCCGTTTATCAAATAAACGTTATTTAGACCGCTTTCAGTATAGTGATACATTCTTCGCTAACGCCTTACGACACTCTTAAGTATTACGATTGGACCGTCATCACCGGATTCATCAATGACGCAGGGCGCCTTTAATTCATCGCCAGAGTGCCGCCCAACAATTGCGGCTTCCCAGGATCCATGAATATTCCGAAATGGACCCTCAACAAAGACGCCTTTTTCTATGATCGCGTTTACTTGCGTCATATTGATTCGTCTTCTTCGCATGCGAGTCTTGGCATGAAAGGACGCCGCAACATGCCCATCTTTGGCCAAACTGCGAAATAGTTTTTTTGCGTCATTTTCTTCAGAACTGGACAATTTGCTGCCCTAGTAGCTACCTATAAATATTATAGGTTACCCCCGCGTGTCAAAACCAGCTTCACGTTTCGTCAAATGACTTGCTGGAGCCCAATTACGCCGCGGCTCAAGACCCTGGTTCACTGTGCGGATAAACGGATTTGCGCAACATTTGGCACCGTGAAGAAGTTAAGTGCACCAAATCAAGGTCCACCGAGGGCACCTTGAAAGATGTGAGTGTAACGAACGCTACGTCAGTGACGCGAAGAAAATCCAGGCGGCTGACCCTGACGTTCAACCCCCCGCTTCAACGCCACCGCATAGTCACAATGCTCGCACCAAGCCTTCCGGCTCAGCGGCTTAATGGTGGTGTATTCCGGGCAATCACACTCCCACCGAGGCCCTAGCCCACGGTCAATGCGGCGGACTGTGTGGCCGCCTATGTGCAGTTCGGGGTTGGGGATCAGGTCGTCGAGGCACATCCGGCACAGATTAGTGACTGGTGTGAGTCGTGTCGTGAGCTATTTGTGGTCTGTATATAGAAAATAGGCTTGTCAGTGTTTTCTTGGTCAACTTGGGTTATCTTAGATTTGCTCAAAAACGCAATTAACTATGGGGAGATCAAGCAATGGCTAAGAAAGAAGAGACTCTAGTTAAATGTATTCAATGTGCTGAGTTAATTCATGAGACTGCACTCAAGTGTAAGCATTGCAAGTCGTATGTGCTGCCGAGGAAAGCCCCTCACGCTGGAACCTGTCAGTTTTGCCGGGAGCAAATTGACCCCGAAGCAAGGGTCTGCAAGCATTGTCATTCTGGTGTAATTTCGGTAGTTGACGGATCTATCTTTACCTCAGCCCAAGCTAGACGACGACAAGGAATCGTCGGAACCAATAACCATCTGGCACCGCATGCAGAAAAGAAAGATGACGATAAAGACGGCGAAAAGAAAAAACAATTGGTGTGTGTCGACATTCCGCTAATTATATGTACCGATAGACCAGATACAGAAATCGCCGGGTACATCACTTCTTGCGACCTATCATCGATCCATCTTTGCCAATACGTTGAAGTTTAAGCTAGCGGCATAAAGGGTAAGAAGCTCCGCTAGCAAGCTGTCGATAAAAAGATCGAAGAGCAGCAGGAATTTGTGCAGTTGATAACGGTATTTACGGCGCCTAGGCCAAACTGACCTTACCCCCGAAACAGATCCGCCAACTCGCTAGGAAAATTCATGTTACGCCACCTGCCTTGCAAAGGCAGCCGGTGGTTGAAAGTTCAATGAACTGTGTGGCCTGACTTCGTTGTAGTGGTTTCTCCATTCGTTAATGATGTTTCGTGCATGGCTCAATGATTGGAACCAGTGCTGATTGAGACAGACTTCGCGGAATTTGCCATTGAATGATTCAACGAAGGCATTTTGCGTCGGTTTTCCGGGTTGAATAAAATGCAGTTTGATACGCTTGTCTTTCGACCAGAAGAACATCGCTATACAGGTCAGTTTCGGGCCGTTGTCGCAAACGATGGTCTTTGGTAGTGGGCGACTCAGCTCGCTCAGAAAGCGAGCCAGGCGAGCGCCAGAAACCGAGGTGTCGATTAGTTGACCGACACACTCGCGACTGAAGTCATCCACAACGTTCAGAACGCGAAAGTGCCTGCCGTTAGACAACTGATCAGCCCCGAAAACCTGATCTATCGTTTCCGTGAATAAGTCACCCCAGAACCCAATTGAAGGCTCCAAATCGGCGCTGGCAAATAGTCGAACAAGCCTTGTTTTTGTGTCTTTGCTGGCGACATAGTCGGCAAAAAAACCGGCCAGCACGACAAATCCGGCTAGGCTCGAAAATGCAGAAAGTCCTTTGTATAAAATTGAATCTACTGAATTGCTCCACTAACTCAAACGACGCACATTACTGCCCGTCGTTATATGTCAGCGGCAAAACGAGCGTTGACGCGCGATTTTCGGCTTGGGAGCCATTGTCAATAGCAGGCGCCAAAACCTTCTCGTAAAATTCGCGAAAATATTTCATATGGGATTTCTTTAGCTTTCTCTCTGCACGCCCTCGCTGACCATAGATTGCGAACTCCAGCGATTTTACTCGTGAAAGCTTTTCCATAAATTCGATTGTGGCGGGATATAGAGCTTCCTCAATTACCACTGCGCCGGAAAATTCATTGTAGTCTTGGCTACGACGTCCGGTACTGCCCTTATTTGTTATGAGGGTTATTTTCTCACCGGTTTCAAGAATCATTATTAGCTCGCTTCCAGGCTCAATAAATATCCAGTCCGAATCATTCCAGACAATCTTTATGAATGGCTGGGTGTCGCCGTTTTCCGAAGTCACAAGATACGGAATAGGGTCTAGGCCCATGAGCCCACCTAGCATAATTCCTCCGGTACCCCATGCACCACACCATTGGCGATTGGAACCGCCAAATTTGTCGGCATCCTCGTAGCATTTAGCAATCGCGATTGGTGTACACAGAAGCATGGCGATTGCGCTTAGGAGCTTGATTCTTAAATTCATTGCAAATACTGCATTCAAGACGCGTTAGCGGGTATCCAGTAGGACCATTGTGCCATGCCAGGCTTCGACTTAGTTGGGTCCGATTCAGACCATGTATATAAGGTGCGCAAACTCTCAATTGGTCGCATAAAAAGCCCCGAAAAACTGCGCAAAATCCGGTGCCAAACCCGAAAAACCGGTGCCCAAAGCACTTTTTTTCACCCGATCATGGCGGGCCTCTGTGCCCAATTTTGTGCCCAAACCCCAAATCAGGCACTTTCGAACCATGCTAGTAGTTGCTTCTAAGTGCTTGATTTGGCGGAGAGGGTGGGATTCGAACCCACGGTACGCTTGCGCGTACACTTGATTTCGAGTCAAGCCCGTTCGACCACTCCGGCACCTCTCCTCGGCTTGTGTGTTGCGATGCTAACCGCAGATCAATATCCGGTAATGACTTTGTACGCAGGCCGATCGCGGGTCGAAACATAGCACGGTGCTTAGGGCTTGTCGCGATCATCCATCGCCCCGTTTGATCGAGGCCGTCGGCATACAGGGGCAAAATAGCAACTACCCTTTTCGGATGACGCTAGTCGTCAGCGTCCGCCCCATCGTAGGCTTGCAAGACCTGCAAGAATTCGGCGGGACGCTGAATGCAGGCGTTGTTTACCGCGCCGCTATCCACGGAACATCCCGACGGCGCGGGACCGGTCTGCTGGCCTTCGCTGGTTTTCTCTAAGTGATAAAAACGAAACCACTGAGCAATGGGTAGTGAGCCACCCTTGGCCACCGCGAATTTCCGCTGCGCGGCGTAGCGCTCGTGAACCAGGCGCACCTCGTCGGGATCGATACTGAATTGTTGGGCTAGACGCGCCCAGGGCGATTGATTTTCAGAACTCATGCGCCGGACTAAGTCATCAAATGGATGGAGAACTTACTACAGCGCTTGCGCGCGAGGTGAACTCTAAGAAAATTATTTTCTTGAGTAATCACCTTAGAAATATATTATAACTTATTGTTTTTTTATTCATATAACATAATCCAGACGCGTATTTTCGCGACTTGTCAACATGGCAGGGACCCTAAGGGCGTGCTAGCGTAATCCCATGGGATCGGGTCGTTACTTACCCCTCACCGGCAGGGCGCCGGCGTGAGGGTTCTGCTGCTCGCCTGCTGCGCCGGCTTGCTGAGCACTTGCAGCCAGCCCCCAACGTTGCTGGAGGAAGTGCTGCGTCTGGGAGAATTGCGGGTTGCAACCCGCAGCAGCCCAACCACTTATTACAGTGGCCCGCGGGGACCGCAAGGACCTGAGTACGAACTCCTGCGTGGCTTCACGCGTTTTTTGGGTGTGGAGCTAAGCATTGATCCGGTGGAACGATTTAGTGATTTGCTGCCCAGCGTGGCCATGGGTCGCGCGCATATCGCCGCGGCCGGCCTGACCAAAACGCCGGAGCGCGCCGAACAGGTTGCCTTTGGACCTAGCTATCAAACGGTGCAGCAGTATTTGATCTATCGGCGCGGTCATGGCAAACCGAAGAAGGTTGAGGATCTCATCGGCAAGCGCGTGGAAATCGTAGCCGGCACCAGCTATGTGGATGCCCTGAAAGACTTGCGCGATCAGCATCCGGGCTTGGTGTTTCACGAGAACCCATCCGCTGACTTGGCCGATTTGCTCATGGCGGTGGGCAACGGCGATATCGACTTCACCGTGGCAGATTCCAACCTATTTAAGCTCTATCGGAATCTGGTACCCGAAATCGGCCTGGGCTTCGAAGTCGCGCTGGAGAATTCCTTGGCATGGGCCTTTCCCAAGCGCGCGGATCGCAGCCTGATCGAAGCTTCGGAACGCTACCTCGACTATGTTAGGGAGAACGGCGACTTAGATCGCATCATGGATCGTTACTACGGCCATACCAGCCGCTTTAACTACGTGGGTACCCAGCGATTTATTCGTGACTATCGCAACAAGTTTCCCAAGTACGAGAAATATTTCGCCACGGCGGCCGAGTCCATCGCAATGGACTGGCGGCTACTGGCCGCCATTGGCTACCAAGAATCGCACTGGGACCCGGATGCTATCTCTCCTACCGGTGTGCGCGGCATCATGATGCTCACGGAAAACACGGCGAAATACATCGGCGTCGATAACCGTATCGACCCGGCCCAGAGCATTAGTGGTGGGGCAGAATATTTAGCCAGCATGAAGCGACGCTTCCCGGCCGCGATTCGCGAACCCGATCGCACCTGGTTTGCCCTCTCCGCCTACAATATCGGCTACGAGCACGTACAAGACGCGCGCCAACTGACCCGCGAACTCGGCCAAGATCCCAACCTCTGGGTGCATGTGCGGGAAAACTTCGCCAAGCTCAGTCAGCGCCGCTGGTACAAACAAACCCGGCACGGCTATGCGCCGGGCTGGGAACCGGTGATGTACGTTGAGAATGTGCGCAATTACTACGACATTCTCGTGTGGCTCACCCGGGAGCCCTATGAAGAAGATGAAAATCCACCCATGGAAGACGGCACGACCCTGGCAGCGCGGGCGGTGGCTGATCCGGGGTAGCTTGGTGCTGTCTATTTTGTATTTTTGACTTCGCCGATAATCTGAATCCATCGATAGCTAGGCGTGCTAGGTGAATCCAGCGACGGCTCTTAGCGTCGGGCTTTAAAAAATTCCCGCAGCAGTGTGCTGCTCTCTTCTTCGCAAACGCCGCCCGTCAGCACCAAACGGTGATTCAACTGCGGCGCGCGCACTAAATCGAATACGCTACCTGCCGCGCCGGAACGTGGATCCGCCGCAGCAAAGACCAGCCGCTGGACGCGGGCATGCACCATCGCACCCGCGCACATGGGGCAAGGCTCGAGGGTGACGTAGAGCGTCGTATTCACCAAGCGGTAGTTGCCCGTCGACCGACCCGCATCCCGCAGGGCCAGAATTTCGGCGTGCGCGCTAGGATCGTTGTGAGCGATGACTGAATTGCGGCCACGGCCCACTATTTCACCGTCATACACGACGATCGCACCGACCGGCACTTCGCCCGCAGCCGCAGCTTGCCGCGCCAGGGTTAAGGCCTCGGCCATGAAAGCGGCATCGAGTTCTGCTTGCGTCGCCGCCGGCTGTTTATCTTGGTGGGACATCGGTGTAGTGCTTGCCATCTTTTAATTTTGCTAGTCGCACTGTGCGGCCAAGCAGGGAAAACTCTCTGTGTAGATTTATTGATTGATTGCGATCAGGATTTACATGTCTGAAGCGCGCGAGTTATGTTTATCAAGCGGAAAGCACGGCGAGGTTCTCGCTAAGTGTAAAAAGCCTCGAAATGATCTGCCCGTTGTTGTTTAGACATCCCCATCGTTTCATCCACGAATCGATTGCGATCCTCGCGGGTCTTCAACACCCAAATGCACACCGTATCTTTACTGTGATAAATCGCTTTTAGCTCATCATCGACACGGCAAATTTCGTCTGGAATCTCGGCTTTAATACAAAGCATCTCACTCCCACTCGATGGTAAAAAACGATCTTTACCATTTATTATCAATGACTTATTAGTCGCGTCCGTGGTAATACCAAAAAACGCCATGCGCAGGAATTATTGCTCATATTAGAGTAACTCGACACATGCTCATCGGCAGTCCCCCCGTGAAATATAGAATCTAACCAGCTCGACTTTATGGCTAATTGAGAATTACATTGACAATTAGCCATCTTATTCCATAATACAGGCATGGAAAGCCAACAGATACCATCCGCGACCTATATTCCCCGCGACGCAGAGCCGACGCTTAAACACTATGCGAGTGGCTATCCAGTGCTTGTGGTCACGGGTCCACGCCAGTCCGGAAAGTCCACCCTAGTACGACATGCCTTTCCCGAATATCGTTACATATCGCTTGAAGATCTAGACCAAAGGGAATTTGCTGAAACGGACCCCCGGGGGTTTTTAAACCAGATTGCCGAGAACGTCATCCTGGACGAGGTGCAACGCTGCCCTGCCTTGTTTTCCTATCTTCAAACGCGCGTCGACGATAAGCAAAAACCAGGCGAATTTATCCTGACGGGATCCCAGCAGTTTGGCCTGTTAACGGGCATCACACAGAGCCTGGCTGGCCGAGCCGCGCTGCTGACGCTGCTACCCATGACCTACGGCGAGTTACAGTGCTCCGGAAAAATCGGCAAGAACCTCGACAAGGTACTTTTTGATGGCGCCTTCCCCCCCATCTTCGACCGTGGACTCCAAGCGCACCCCTGGTATGGAAACTATGTACGAACTTACCTAGAACGAGACGTCCGGCAATTGATCAAAGTGCAGGATCTGGGAACCTTTCAACGCTTTCTAAAACTTTGCGCGGGCCGAACAGGACAACTGCTGAATCTTTCCTCCCTGGCGAATGACTGCGGTATTACGCACAACACAGCCAAGGCCTGGATCTCTGTTTTGGAAGCGAGTTACATCGTGCATCTGTTGCCACCGCATCACCAGAATTTCAGCAAGCGCCTAGTCAAAACGCCCAAACTCTATTTCCTGGATACCGGTCTCGCAACCTGGCTGCTCGGCATCCAAAACAGCGAGCAATTAACTACCCACGTTCACCGGGGCGCCTTATTCGAAACCTGGGTTATCAGCGAGTTGCTTAAAGCCCGTTATAACGCGGGTGAAACCTCGAACCTTTACTTCTGGCGTGATCGTTCGGGACACGAAGTGGATCTGCTGATTGACCATGGAACCCAGCTGTCGCCCCTGGAAATCAAATCCGGACAAACCATAAACACAGATTACTTCAAAGGGCTGGAGTTCTGGCAAAAGCTAGCAGGTAAAACTGCCGGGAAAGCTTGGCTAATATATGGCGGTGAGACCCAGCAGATACGCGCCGACGTCAATGTTCTGCCGTGGCATGAAATCAACTCAGAGCGCATTCTGACGACTGTGTAATTAGGCCATTATTCATTTTCCGCGTCGCAACCGGGTTATGAACGCGTCATCATCCTGGAGCGCTTGTTTCAATCCACGCGCCCGCGTGGGGCGCTTTCACTATTGCATATCAGACTTTGGACATGACTCGTTGGACACCGGATACCATAAACAATGCGGCACGCAATAATAAGTGCAGCGATATCATGATCTATTACATTGAAAATCAGAAAAAACTGCTTGGCGGTGCCTGCCAGTGCCAGACTTGCGCTACTCCCACTCAATAGTCGCCGGCGGCTTACCCGAAATATCGTAAGTGACGCGGGAAATACCGTCGACTTCGTTGATAATTCGTCGCGACACATGGTCCAGAAAATCATAGGGCAGATGCGCCCAACGCGCCGTCATGAAATCCACGGTTTCCACGGCCCGCAGGGCAATCACATAGTCGTAGCGCCGGCCGTCCCCCATCACTCCCACGGAACGCACCGGCAAGAACACCGCGAAGGCTTGGCTCGTCTTGGCGTACAAGTTATGTTTATGCAGTTCTTCGATGAAAATGGTATCGGCCAGACGCAAGAGGTCCGCATAGTCCTTGCGCACTTCGCCCAGGATACGTACCCCTAAACCCGGTCCGGGAAAGGGATGGCGATATACCATGGCCGCGGGCAAACCGAGCTCTAAACCGATACGCCGAACCTCATCCTTGAACAGGTCCCGCAGCGGCTCGATCAACTTCAGTTTCATATGCGCCGGCAGACCGCCCACATTGTGATGCGATTTGATCACATGGGCTTTGCCGGTACTGGCACCGGCCGACTCAATCACGTCCGGGTAGATCGTGCCCTGCGCCAACCAACGAATGTCGCTGAGCTTTTCGGCCTCTGCTTCGAAAACCTCGATGAACAAACCACCGATGATTTTGCGTTTTTCCTCCGGATCCGTCACGCCGGCTAGCGCGCCGAGAAAACGCTCCTGGGCATTAACGCGAATCACGTTCACACCCAGATCGCGGGCGAAGATCGCCATGACTTGGTCGCCTTCGTCCTGGCGCAACAAGCCGTGATCAACGAACACGCAAACCAATTGATCGCCGAGGGCTTTGTGCAGCAAGGCCGCCACCACGGAAGAATCCACGCCGCCGGATAGGCCCAGCAATACCTTCTCGCCACCCACCTGCGCGCGAACCTGTTCAATATCGCGGGCCACGATATTACCGGGGTTCCAATTGGAAGCGCAGGCGCAAATGTCGTGGACGAAGCGTTCCACAATGACTTGTCCCTGATCGGTATGCGTCACCTCGGGATGAAACTGCAAGCCATAAAAGCGCCGGCTTTCATCGGCCATGCCCGCCAGCGGCGCGCTGTCGGTGGTGGCGATAGCCGAAAAACCTTCGGGCAGTTGCTCAACGCGATCGCCATGGCTCATCCACACATGCAAAGCCGCGCGGCCGTCGGCTAAGCGCTGGTCTTCCAAGCCACCAAGTAAGGCATTGTCCGTGGCGGGCCGCACCAAAGCGTAACCAAACTCGCGTTTGACCGATGGCGCGACGCGGCCACCCAGCTGAGTGGCCATGGCTTGCATGCCGTAGCAAATTCCCAAGACCGGCACGCCCAGTTCAAAGACGAGTTGCGGTGCCAGCGGCGGCGCGTCCAAGGCGACGGATTCCGGCCCCCCTGACAGCACGATACCCGCAGGCGCGAATTCTTCGATGACCGAATCTGGCGTATCCCACGGCAGTATTTCACTGTAAACGCCTGCCTCGCGAACCCGGCGGGCGATGAGCTGGGTGTATTGCGAGCCGAAATCGAGGATGAGAATACGTTGACCGGCGACTGCCAGGTCGCCGTCTACCGAAGGTTCAGCACTCATGAACTGCTAAACCTCGGGACGATAGTTAGGGGGTTCCTTGATGATGGTCACATCATGCACATGACTTTCGCGCATGCCGGCCCCGGTAATGCGCACAAAGCCGGGCTTGACACGCATTTCATCGATACTGGAACAGCCGGTATAACCCATGGCCGCGCGCACGCCACCGACGAGCTGATGCACAATCGCCGACAAACTTCCCTTGTAGGGTACGCGCCCTTCGATACCTTCGGGTACCAATTTTTCCAATTGCTCCGCGGAATCCTGGAAGTAACGGTCCGATGAACCATGCGTCTGCGACATGGCCGCCACCGAACCCATGCCACGATAGGATTTATAAGAACGGCCTTGGTAGAGTTCGACTTCGCCGGGCGACTCCTCGGTACCCGCGAACAAACCGCCAATCATGATGCAATGAGCACCGGCCACCAGCGCCTTGGCAATGTCGCCGGAATAGCGAATACCCCCATCGGCGATCACCGGCACACCATCCTTTGATAATTCGCGAGCCACATTGGCCACCGCACTGATTTGCGGTACGCCGACGCCGGCAACGACCCGGGTGGTACAGATCGACCCGGGACCGATACCAACCTTCACGCCATCCGCGCCCGCGTCAACCAAGGCACGACCGCCCTCTGCGCTAATAATATTGCCGCCGATCACGCGCAAGTCGGGATAGTCCTGCTTGATGGCCCTAACCCGATCCAACACACCCCGGGAATGACCATGCGCGGTATCCACAACCAGAACATCAACACCCGCTTCCACTAAAGCGGTAACCCGCTCTTGGGTATCGCCAGAGGTGCCGACGGCCGCGCCCACGCGCAATGCACCGCGTTCATCTTTACAGGCCAAGGGAAAATCCGTGGCCTTTTGAAAATCCTTCGCGGTTATCAGTCCACGCAATTCGAAATTGTCATTAACCACCAGAACCTTTTCGATACGATGACGATGCAGCAGACCAAGCACTTCTTCTTTGTCGGCACCCTCGCGAACTGTGACGAGTTTTTCCTTGGGCGTCATCACCGAAGAAACCGGTGCGTCTAATTGGGTCTCAAAGCGCAGATCCCGGTTAGTCACGATACCGACGGTCTCGCCTGTCGCCACCACCGGCACACCGGAAATGTTATTAGCGCGAGTAATTTGCAAGACCTCACGAATTGTCATCTCGGGCGAGACGGTAATGGGCTTGCTGACAATGCCGCTTTCGAATTTCTTCACCGAGGCCACTTGGCGGGCTTGCTCGGCTGGACTCATGTTCTTGTGAATAATACCCATGCCGCCTTCCTGCGCCATGGCGATGGCCAGGCGCGCCTCGGTAACGGTGTCCATGGCCGCGGACAGCAAGGGAATGTTGAGCTCAATATCGCGCGCCACCGGCGTGCTCAAACTGACTTCCCGGGGTAGAACATCCGAATAGTCCGGCTGTAGCAAAACGTCATCGAAAGTCAGGGCTTCCTGAATGATGCGCATGGCAGCTCCCGGTGGCTTTGGCAGGTAAAACAGCTAATGTTACGCGCTGGCTGTTTATGCGTAAACTATGCCCCCCATGGAGATGCCCCAGGACGAGCCACTGCTCTCGGTCACGGAGCTCAATCGCATGGCCCAGCGGCTGCTCGAGGATGCCCTGCCGTCAGTCTGGGTCATGGGCGAGATTTCCAATTTCCTTCACCACGGCTCAGGTCATATGTACTTTGACCTGAAGGATGACGACGGTCAGGTACGCTGCGCCATGTTTCGCGGGGCCAACCGTGGCCTGGACTTCGCACCCGGCAACGGTCAACAAGTGCTCCTCAATGCCCGCGTCACCATCTATGCCGCCCGCGGCAGTTTTCAACTGGTGGTGCAGCACATGGAACCCGCCGGTGAAGGCCTATTGCGGCAACGCTTTGAGGCGCTAAAGGCACGGCTGGCGGCCGAAGGCCTGTTTGCCGAAGAACATAAGCAAGCCCTGCCTGAGCTGCCGCGCCGAATTGCTGTGATTACCTCACCCACGGGCGCCGCGGTGCGCGACATCTTGAAGGTCTTGGGCCAACGCTTTCCCGCCTTACCCATCGTGATTTATCCCGCCACCGTGCAGGGGGAGAAAGCCAAACATGAACTGGCCGGGGCTCTGGAAACAGCGGGCCAAAGAGATGAATGCGACGTCATTATCCTCGGGCGTGGCGGCGGCTCCTTGGAAGACCTCTGGGCATTCAATGAGGAAATTGTCGTCCGCGCCATCCACGCCTGCCCACTGCCGGTGATTTCGGCCGTTGGTCACGAGACGGATATAACGCTGGCCGATTTAGTGGCCGATGTCCGCGCGGCAACACCGTCGGCGGCAGCAGAACGAGCAGTGCCCGATCAAGCCGAGTGGCTACGGCGCATTCTGGATGCAGCAACGATGCTGGCACGAGCCATGGGCCGCTTGCAGACGCAGCGGCGTGACACGATAAAAAATCTGGCAGCCCGATTAGAACGCTGTCACCCGGCCAAGGTATTGCAACATCATGCGCAACGCCTCGATGAATTGGGTTCACGCCAACAGCTAGCCATCAAACAAAGATTGATCCGCGAGCGCACGCAATTGGATCACGCACTTGCGCGGCTATCCCAGGCCGCGCCATCGTCGAAAATTTTGCTGCGCAGACAATCCTTGGATGCCAGCGAACAGAAACTGCATGCCGCCATCAAGGAAAAAATTTCTGAGTACCGTCAGCGTAATGCCGTCCTGGCTGCCGAACTGCAGACGGTAAGCCCCTTGGCAACTCTTGAGCGAGGTTACGCTATCCTTCGGGATGCGCAGGGCCGCAGCATCAACGATGCGAAAAAACTAAAAACCGGTCAAGAGATTACCGCGAAACTTGCGCGTGGCAGCATCAAGGGAAATATCACGAAGATCTCAAAGGACTGAATAACGTGCGTTTAGCGCCTGCCAGTCACCGGCGTAGAATTCGCATAGAACCGGCCGGAATCGATCCATATCCACCAAGAAAGAATCGTGACCCTGAATCGAATCCAGGGCGATCAAACTCGCCGGCTGGCCGGCGGCAATCAGCGCGCTGGTTAGCTCCTGTTGCTGCTGCAACGGAAATAGAAAATCCGTGCTAACACCGATGACCAAGACCCGATCGACGACGAGCTTGCGCAAAGCGGCAACAATGGATCCGCCATGTTCAGCCAAATCGAATAAATCTGACGCGCGAGATAAATACAGATAAGCGTTGGCATCAAACTGTCCGGTGAACTTCTGCGCATGGTGCTCGAGATAAGACTCCACGGAGAAATCCATGGCAAAACCATCGCCCGATTCGTGCTCGGCGGCGATTCGCTCGCGGCCAAAGCGCTGTTCCCACTCTTGCGCGGAACGATAAGTGATCATCCCCAACTTGCGTGCCAGCCGCATACCGCTAATGGGTCCAGCATCGGGGGCGTACTGACCAGCCTGCCAAGCGGGATCCTTGCGGATCATTTCACGCTGTAGCGAACGCAGAGCCGTGGCAAAGGGCGCTGACCGCGCCGCACAAGAAATGAGCACCAGACTCCGGCTTAAACCAGGATAGAGCGCGGCGAAGGCCAGGGCCGTCATCCCGCCCATGGAAGGACCGATCACGCTGTGTAAATTGTCGAGCTCTAAATGATCCAGCACGGCTTTGGCCGTGGCTGCAATGTCCTCGAGGCTTAGTACTGGAAAATCCAAACCATAAGGCTTCCCCGTGGCCGGATTGACGGAGGCCGGCCCCGTGGATCCAAAGCAGCTGCCCAATGAGTTAACGCAGATGACAAAGTATCGACGCGTATCGATGGGCCGCGAAGGACCCACAACTTGTTCCCACCAGCCGGGCGCGGGATCCTCGGGCGAGGACGCCACGTGAGCCGAGGGCGATAGGCCGGTGAACACCAACACGGCATTATCCCGGTCGGCATTCAGTTCACCCCAGGTCTCGTAAGCCAAGCTGGGACGGTCTAGCTCACCACCCCTACGCATTTCGAACGGGCCGGGATATTGGAAGTACTGGGTAGCTGGCATCCTGCGTCGCGCCTTTTTACTGCCTGGGAGAAGTATGAGCTTTCCGCGCCGGCCAGGAGCAAGCTTATCGTTATATCGATATGTTCGGGCCGGCTGATATCAGCGCTTATCCCGCCGGCGCACGCGGGAGCGGCGACGAATCTGACGGGGCGTCAGACGATTGCGCCGGCCCGCATACGGATTCTTCCCAGTGCGCAATTCAAGCCGAATGGGTGTTCCCTTTAAACGAAATGCCTTGCGAAACCGGCCAATCAGATAGCGCCGGTAACTGGCCGGGAGCTTAGCCGTCTGATTGCCGTGCACAATAATCAGTGGCGGACGCTTGCCGCCCTGATGAGCATAGCTGAGCTTGATCCGGGATCGACTAACGATTGGCGGTGGATGCGCCGAGACGGCCGCGCTCAACACCTCGTTCAACCGCGGTGTCGGCAAATCACGCATCGTGGCCACGGCGGCAGCCGCAGCGCTCTTGAGTAGATCGAAGATATTGCTGCCGTGCTTCGCCGACACCGAATGAACCGTCACAAAGTTCAAAAAAGGTAAGCGACGATCATACTCGCGGCGTACTTGCTCGCGCTGATCCTTGGTCAGGCCATCCCATTTATTGATACCAATGGTCAAGGCACAGCCTCGCTCCAAGATGAGGCCAATCAAAGAAACGTCCTGTTCGGTAATGCCTTCGCGAGCATCCACCAAGACAATCACAGCATCCGCATCTTCGATGGCCTGCAAAGATTTCACCACGCTGAATTTTTCAATACCCGCGGCCGTGCGCGCCCGGCGGCGAATGCCTGCGGTATCGACCAGCACAAAGGGCCGATCATTGAATGCAAATGCGATGGCCACGCTGTCACGGGTGGTGCCAGCCTGATCCTGGGTCACTAAGCGTTCTTCACCTAAGTAACGATTAATTAGGGTGGACTTACCTACATTGGGACGGCCCACCACAGCGATGCGCGTGCCCTCTGATAAGGCATCGGTTACTTCCGCCGTACTTTCCACCCCACATAGGGATAAGGAGCGCGCCAACAAGGCACTGACGCCATCACCGCGTTCGGCTGAAATCGCGACGGGATCGGCGAAGCCAAGGCTATGAAAATCGGCAACTGCCGTATCGCTGCTCTGCCCTTCCGACTTATTGACGACCAGGATTACAGGCTTGCCGCTACGACGAATCAACGCTGCGACCGATTCATCTTGCGGCGTACAACCATCGCGCCCGTCAACCAAGAGCAGAACTAGCTGTGCTTCATCGATGGCTAGGCTGACTTGCTGCGCCAATTGCTCGTCTAGGTCTGCACGTTTGCCAGTAATGCCACCGGTATCCACGACAATCGCAGTATTGTGATCAGCGGCCCTTGCATAGCCGTAGATTCGGTCACGCGTTAGACCGGGGTAATCGGCAACCAGCGCATCGCGGGTACCGGTCAAAGCGTTGAACAAGGTGGACTTGCCAACATTTGGCCGGCCCACTAAGGCGATTACAGGTAACAGGGTAAACCCCTTCTATTCGGTGGGACGTTCCCGAAAGGCATAGAGTTTTCCGGCATCCGTCAAGACGTAAACAATGCCACTAAAAACCATCGGCGCAGAGGTAATATGCGCGCCACCGGCACGCACTCGCGCCTGCAGCTTTCCCGTGCTCGCGCTAAACCAATGCACATAGCCCTCAAAATCACCAACCACGACGGAATTGCCGACCACCGCCGGACCCGTCGCATCACGATTACGTAAATTTGCCGCCTGCCACATCTCCCGGCCTGAGCGGCGTGCCAAGGCGTGAATCTCACTCTTGTCATCTGTCACATAGACGTTGATGAAGTCCGTACCCACACCGCTGTGGCTGGAAATCTCTTTTACCCACAGACCCTCGCCAGACTCCCGCGCCAACGCCGAAACGCGGCCTTGGTAAGCCGCGGCATAGACATCATCACCGACGACGCTGACAGTGGCGTTGAGATCGGCCAGACGGTCCACTTCCGTGCGCCCACTGGGTGGATTGATCAATACTTCCCACACCGGTGATCCATCGCTCAGCTCGTAGGCCGCAAGCTTGCCGTTGTCGAATCCGGCAATCACCAAATTGCCGACCGCAACCGGGGCGCCCGTTCCGCGCACCGATAAACGCGGCACGCTCTGCTGAGCGAACCAGACCTGACGGCCATCTTCCACGCCCAAGGCCAGCAGCTTACCGTCCACGGTTCTAACCAATACCAGGCTCGGTGTTAGTGCCGGTGCTGCGAGTACCTCACTAGATACTTGAACACGCCATAACTCCGCGCCATCGTCTGCGTCGAGGGCAATAACATCACCGTCGCTGGAACCCACCACGACGCGCTCGCCGTCCACTGCAGGCCCGGCGGCCAAGGGCAACTTCGTCTTGCTAGCCCACAAGCGCTTACCGCTCTCCGCTTCAAACGCGGCCACGCGACCGTCGTGGGCCGCTGCATAAACGCGGGAGCCGTCGGCCGCCGGTGACAAGGCAAGGCGCAAGCCTTCACTGTCTGCACCGATACCCGCGCTCCAAAGTTTTTGAATCCGCAGGCTAGGTTCAAACTTAAGCAACTCAGCCGGGGGATCGACTTCTTCATCCCCACTGAACATACCGCAGCTTTGCAGACTCAGCGAAGCGAGCAGCAGCAAGGCAATAGACCTCGGTCGGCAGCAGAAACTCATACGCCGCTACTCGCTTGCCGCAGGAACCGAGTCTTCCGTGACCGCCGTCACGGGAACGATGCCCAAGGCATCAAGCTTGGCTTGCACGAAAGCCCGGTCGATGACGCCCAGTTCAACGGCGCCCATGGCCGTTAAATATTCCCGGTGGGCATCTTCGGGCTGATCCATTGCCGCGTAAATGTCTCCTCGGATTTCATGAAACTGAGGACCAAAGGCCGAATTTTCGTCAATGTCATTCAACACCGCCAAGGCATCAGCATAGTTTTCTTGGTGCAATCTCACTCGAGCCAGCCTAAGCCGCGCGATTCTCTCCATGGGACTGGAGCTAGGTTCGGCGATGATCCGCTCAAGATAATCCGCAGATTTTTCGCCTTCGTTTCGGTCTAGATAGGACCTAGCCAACAAGAACCGCGCTTGATCTAAATAAGGCGAACCGGAAAAATCGCCGGCTAGTTCCCCCTCCAATTCGACGGCACGTTCTGGCTGCTGTGAGCGTAGCGCTTCTATAAGCTGTTCATAGGTCTCCGAAGCATTGCTGGTTTGCTGCGCTTGATATTTTTGCCACTGGTTCCAACCAAACAAGACGCCTAGACCAAGTAATAGCCCAAGCAGTAATGCCGCGCCATATTCGCTAAGCCATTTCTTGACTCTTTCCGCTTGTTGTTCGTCCGTTAAGAGCTCGTCCACTGCATTTCCTTAATCTGATTCTGTAGTTGGCTTACTTGAGCTAGCCAGTCTCGCCATCTAGCAAGCCACCCAAGTATGCCGGTAGTTCATTCCAGCCAAGGGTCGTTTGCTCGCCATCGGTACGCAAAGATTTTATGCCAGCGTTCTCAGCCGCAACTTCCGCCTCACCCAAGATCAAGGCATAGGTGGCCCCCGCCCTGTCCGCGCGTTTCATTTGCGATTTAAAGCTTCCGCCGCCGCAATTCATTTCTAGTCTCAAACTCGGCAGCGCGGATCGTAGCTGTTCAGCCAGCCGAAACGCGGATCTTTGCACATCAGACCCCGCGGCCACCAGGTAAATGTGCGGGGCTTGCTCCGCGGATTTGCCACCAGACAGGCGATAAAGCTCCACCAAGCGCTCCAGGCCCGCCGCCCAGCCAATGGCAGGCGTCGGCTTACCGCCGAGCTGCTCCACCAGGCCATCATACCGGCCGCCGGAGCAAACAGCGCTCTGCGCACCGAGTTGGTCCGTGACCCATTCAAATACCGTCCGACTGTAGTAATCCAGACCCCGAACCAAGCGTGGATTCAAGCGATAGCTGATATCCGCATCGCTTAGCAGTTCACGCAGCCGAGCGAAATGTTCAGCAGATTCCGTATCCAAGTGATCGGTAATCACCGGCGCCGAATCCAGCAATGCACGCATCTCAGGATTCTTACTGTCTAGAATACGCAATGGATTACGGCTGAGCCGATTCAAGCTGTCAGCATCCAACTGGTCCCTGTGAGCCTCAAAAAATTCGCGCAGGACGTCACGATAACGGCCTCGCGATTCGGGCGTACCCAGGGAATTGAGTTCCAGGCTGACAGACTCGATGCCCAGAATTTGCCACATCTTGTGGGTGATGATCAGTAGCTCTGCATCAATATCGGGACCGGGAAAGCCGAGGGCTTCAACGTCAAACTGATAGAACTGCCGATAGCGTCCTTTCTGGGGTTTCTCGTAACGAAACATCGGACCGGTCAGCCAAAGTTTCTGGCGCTGGTTATGCAAGAGTCCATTACTAATGCCGGCTCGAACAATGCTGGCCGTCGCCTCAGGCCGCAGGCTTAAATTATTGCCGCTGCGATCATCGAAGCTATACATCTCCTTCTCGACGATGTCAGTCACCTCACCGATGGATCGCTTGAATAACTCCGTGCGCTCCAGCATCGGCACACGCAGCTCCCGATAGCCGTAGGCGTTCAGCAAGTTCCTAAGCTGTGATTCAATGAATTGCCAAGTGCCACTGTCAGCAGGTAGCAAGTCGGCCATGCCGCGAATCGGTGAAATCTGCTCAGTCATGGCTTCGGTTGGCTTATCGAGGGTCGATGGAGAAACGGGCCACTTTGCCCCGAGTGCTTCCGGCTGGCAAGTCATAGGGCTCGTCGTTCAAGTACAATTCGACCACCTGGGAATTACCCAGGACCAACTTAAACGGGGGCTCGCCAACTAATTCGCGTCGCGCCCCGGCCCGCTGCAATCCGAACAGTAAACGTTTCTCGCGATCGGAAATTTCCACCCAGGCCTCACCCCGAAAGCTTAGGCTGAGTCGTTGTTTTTCATTCAAACGCGCGGATGCCTCATCCGCAGCGACTGGCTCGACCGGCGCCGGCGCTGGCGCGGCCCTCGGAGCCGCATCGTTTTCAGCGGGCCGGATTGCCGGGACTGGGTCGGATACGGCTTGTGCCGTGGATGCTGCGAGCTCTGGCTGCGGGGGGTCCGCAAGCCGTTGCTCCGCGGGAGAATCCACCATGCCGGCCGCATCCTCGGGGAACTCCGCGGCAAACCCAGGAGACATGTCCGCCACGCCCATGCTCGTGGAATCCTCGCCTTGCAACAGGTAGACCAATAAGCCAATCCCCAAACCGATACCGACTAGCCCGGTCACCCAGGGCAGTAAGTTGATGGTGACCGGCGCCAGCCGAGTCGGACCTTCAAGGGACGGTGAATCGCTCAGCTCGACATGCTGGGAATCATAGGCCTGCAAGATGGCGTCTGGGTCGAGCTCAAGCTGCCGCGCGCAGATTTTCAGATGTCCGCGCACGAAGACGGGCGCCCCGAGCCGCCCGAAATCATCATTCTCTAAGGCGGCGAGGATTTGTTCGTCAAAATGCAGGTTCTCGGCAAGCTGCTCGAGACTGAGCCCGCGCTGCTTTCGAGCGCCGCGCAACATTTCACCGACGCTGGCCTCATCCTGAGCAGATGAAAACTCGCCGCTGCTCTCGCTATCCGGCATTGCGTTCTTGTTGCAGCAACTGCTGAGTCTGTGCCGATTGCGGGAAATCCTGACGCAATCGCTGTGCATATTGTGCCGCCGCGCGCGTATCACCCAGCGCTTGCTCGATGCGCACCGCCAGCCACAGGGCGGGTGCCGAGGCTTGCGTCGCGGTCAGATAACGCTCGATGAATGCACGAGCTTGCAAATGGTTTTCGCGGCGATAAGCGACATCCGCCATTTGTACCAGTGCTTCGTGATAACTGGCATCAAGTCGCAAGGCGGTGCGCAGGTAATTCTCGGCACGCACCAAATCCGTAGCCTTGGCGCAGATTCCAGCATTGGTACTGAGCATGGCCTTATTCGAATGCTTAACTGACTGGGGCACCTTCATGGCCCGGTCAAAATACTCCAGTCCTTCGGCGCGGCGCCCCTTGCTGCGGCAGAGATAACTGGCATAGCTATTTAGCGCATCAGGGTCACGCGAGGCAATTTGTACTGCGCGCTTGTAGTGAGTCTCGGCAGCCGCTTGATCCTCGAGCCGCTCGTACACCAAGGCCAGGGTCGTATGCGCATTCACCAAGCGGGGATTTTGTTCCAGGGCCTTTTCAAGTTTCGTTTGTGCAGCCTTCAAGTCATCCTGAAGCAAATAGCGATAACCCATCTCCAGGTTGATCTGTGCGGCTTCCTTCACGGAAGGCTCAGGCAAGGCCACTCCCGACCGCTCTGTAATGCAGGCTGATATGAACAAAATAAAATAAAGTACCAGCAAATTTTGCCACTTCATTGCAATTTTCCCTCGCTATGTTTGCGGCCGAGGGGCGCGCGGACCAAATTGTTAACCTGTCCCGCGAGCTGACCGCAAGCGGCATCTATATCATCACCGCGAGTGCGCCGGGTGATGGTCATTATCTTGGCATCCATCAGCACGCGACGAAAACTATCGATGACCTGCGGCGCTGAACGCTTGAAGGCACTACCCGGAAAAGCGTTGAACGGAATCAAATTCACTTTCGCGGGCCGGCCCCGTAGCAAACGAACCAAGCGACGCGCATGGTCAACGGTATCGTTAACCCCGGCCAACATGACGTATTCAAAGGTAATGTCGCGAATATTGGTCTTCTCAGCGTAGTCCCAGCAGGCGCGCAACAACTCGCCAATGGGATGCTGGTGGTTAATGGGCACCAAACTATTCCGCAAATTGTCATCTGGGGCGTGCAAGGATACGGCCAAGGCTACGTTCACGCACTCACTCAAGCGCAAAATCTGCGGCACTAAACCGGAGGTGCTGACTGTGACGCGACGTCTCGACAAGCCGAAACCATGATCATC
This sequence comes from Gammaproteobacteria bacterium, assembly GCA_965221985.1. GTDB lineage: Bacteria > Pseudomonadota > Gammaproteobacteria > Steroidobacterales > J054. The sequence continues at coordinate 2,148,226 of OZ244928.1, read as the reverse complement.
AGTTAGAACATTGACCGCCTCGACCAGATTTCGAAAATTGGCCAGGGGCTCGCCCATGCCCATGAAGACAACATTCGTCACGGGTGACTCCCCTGCCCCGGACAATTCGTCGCGTGCCAGCACGACTTGCCCGATGATCTCGGCGGCGCTGAGATTGCGATTGAAGCCCTGTGCTCCAGTCGCGCAAAAGCTGCAATCCAGTGCGCAGCCAACTTGCGAAGACACGCACAAGGTGCCGCGGTCCTCCTCAGGGATAAAAACCGTCTCTATGGCTTGTGAACGGCCCGCATCCAGCTGCCACTTGACGACGCCATCACGGGCGGTTTGACGCAGCATTACTTTGGGTAGACTGAAATAGTCACGACTTCCCAAGCGCTCACGCAATGCCAAGCTGAGGTCCGTCATTTCCGCCGGCCGCAACACTGATCGGCCGTAGACCCAGCGCATCAATTGCCGAGCACGAAAAGGCTTCTCACCCATGTCCACGAAAACCTGTTCCAAGGAACTGCGTGACAGACCCAACAGATTTTCCGCGACACTAGCCATCGCAATCAACGCGTACGAGGACAGATTTCATCGTCGCCGAAGAAGTAGGCAATTTCCGTGCGCGCTGTGTCTTGCGCATCGGAACCGTGCACCACGTTTTCTTCGATGCTGGCAGCAAAATCAGCGCGGATCGTGCCCCGTGCCGCATCGGCCGGATTTGTGGCGCCCATGATTTCGCGATTCTTCGCGATGGCATTTTCGCCCTCCAAGACTTGCACCATCACCGGACCCGAAATCATATAGTCCACCAAATCCTTAAAGAACGGACGCTCTTTGTGCACGGCGTAAAAACCTTCGGCTTGCGCCCGGCTCAGATGCAGCATGCGCGCGGCGACAATTCTTAGACCGCCTTGCTCAAAACGGCGGTAAACCTCACCGATCAAATTCTTTTCCACGCCATCGGGTTTTACGATGGAAAAAGTGCGTTCACTAGCCATGAATACTCCAAAACAATCTAGACATTAAAACTTTCCCCGCAACCGCACTCACCAGCCGCCTTGGGATTGCGAAAACTAAAAGCCTCGTTCAATCCCGAGCGCACATAGTCAACCTCGGTACCATCGATGAATTCGAGCGCGGCGCGGTCAACCACGACCTTTATTTCGTCGTGTTCAAAAACCTCGTCATCCGGTGAAATCTCTTCGGCATAATTAACGACATAAGCCAAACCGGAACAGCCAGTTTTTTTCACGCCGATGCGCAGGCCGAGACCCGCGGTGTCCTTAGCCAAGAATCGGCGTACATGGTCAGCGGCTCGGTCCGTGAGCGTGATTGGCATATCTGAGCCTCGTCAGGGTTCTGTGACAGAAAGCTTTCTATTGTCCCAAGCTCGCCAACAGTTCCGCAAGGTATCCTCCAGGACCAGCAGCCGGCCTAGCTTCTCAGCCGGCAGTGCCAAGACTTCAGCCAAATCCCGCGCAGATAACCGGGCAAGATCTTCCACCGGGGCCCCATGCAGCGACTCAGCGGCTAGGCTACAGGCGGCCAGCGTGTGCGGGCAGGCAACGGCGCGAAAGGCAACGGCGTCCAATCGGTCGTCCAAAACCCGTACGAAGAAATGCACCTCGGTGCCCAAACGAGCCTCGCCCGCCATGCCACTCACCGCGAAGCCGGGCCCGGCGGCCAGATCGCCAGCGTAGCAGGGCGTATCAAAGTGTTGCATCACCAAGTCGGAATAGCGGGGATCGTCCACGATCAGCACCATCAAGGCGCCAAGGCGCGCAGACGCGCCACGCCCGTAGCGATGTGTTCCGCAGCGGTGACAATTTCCTCAGGACGAGTTTGGCGTCCCAGACTGATGCGCAGGGAACTTTGGGCCAGCTGCTCGTCGCGGCCCAGACTTCGCAAGCCCGCCGACGGCTCATCACTAATAGAAGCGCAAGCAGAGCCGCTAGCCAGAGCCAATTCGCGCAAGGCCAACAGCAAGCTCTCCCCTTCAACACCAGAAACACTAAAATTTAGTATGTGGCAAGCGCGCTGTTGCGGATGACCGTTCAACAGCAGGCCGGGAATAAGCTTCAGCCGCGACCACAAATCATCCCGCAGGGCGGCAATGTACGGCGGGTCCGTGGGCAACCGGACCCGTGCCAATTCCGCGGCGCAACCCATGCCCACAACTTGAGTCGTCGGCAAGGTACCTGGACGCAAACCTCGCTCTTGACCGCCGCCATGCATGATCGGCTCCACTCGCCGTATCTGTTCGACATCCAGAAACAATGTCCCGACGCCCTTGGGTCCATGCATCTTGTGGCCAGAGAGCGACAGTAGGTCGATTCGCATGGCGCGCACATCGATGGGTACACGACCGGCACTCTGTGCCGCATCGACGTGCAACAACACGCCTTTTTCTCGACATAGGGCGCCGAGTTCGGCAATGTTCTGAATCACGCCGGTTTCATTGTTTACGTGCATTAACGACACCAAAATGCTGTCGTCGCGCAGCACCGCACTGAGCGCATCAACACTGATAATACCGTGGGCATCAGGCCGCAGATACGTCAGGCTGAAGCCACAGTCTTCCAAGTAGCGACAAGTTTCCAGCACCGACGGATGTTCGTTAACGGCCGTTACCAGATGCCGGCCACGGGATTCGCGAAATCGGGCAGCGCCGATTAGCGCCAAATTGTTCGCCTCGGTTGCCCCGGACACCCACACAAGCTCTGCCGCGGATGCGCCGATCAGTGCGGCGACTTGTTCGCGGGCCTGCTCCGCCGCCGCGGCTGCCTTGCGCCCCGGCGCATGATTAAGCGCTGATGCATTCGCCGTACCCAGCATGGAACGCTGGCAACTATCCATGGCATCGGCGACTTGAGAATCCAGGGGCGTACTGGCCGCATAATCAAAATAAATCGGCTCGCCCATGCTCAAACTTCCGGTGGCAAACCGGACGTTTTTTTTGCTCTCCGCCGCCCGGAACCTGGCACTAAGGCGCTCAACATGCCACGCAATATATTCAATTCATTTTCGTCAACCGCGGCGCGATTGAATAAGCGTCGCAATCTGCGCATTAAGTGACGTGGGTTATCCGGATCCAGGAAGCCAGCGGCCAGCAAGGCTCGCTGTAGATGCTCGTAGAACAATTCCATGGCCGCAGAAGTCGCAGCTGGGTAGCCAGCCCTGGGCGCACTGCCCTCGAGGCCCAGCGCCAAACGCAACTCATAGGCAATGATTTGAACTGCCATGGCCAAATTCAGCGAACTGTACTCAGGATTGCTCGGGATATAGACCAGCGCGTTGCACAAATCTAGATCCACGTTAGACAGACCCGCGCGTTCGGGGCCAAAGACCACGGCTACAGGCCCATCCGCGGCCGCCGCGCTAATAATTGGCCCGCATTCCCGCGGACTCAGCTGTGGCCACTGCATGCTTCGATGACGCGCGCTGGCCGCCACGACCAGACGACAGTCGGCAACGGCCTCGGCAAGATCCGCCGTGACCCGGGCCGCAGTCAAGATATCCAGGGCGCCGGAGGACCTAGCCCTGGCTTCACCATCAATGGCACAGGCTGGATTGGCCAACACCAGGTCGGAAAACCCCATGGTTTTCATAGCCCGAGCCGCCGCCCCCACATTCCCCGGGTGACTGGTTTCGGACAAGACGAAATGAATGGGATGCTGATTCACTGAATAATTGGCTGAGACGCAGGGCGGTCATTGTACCCAGCCATCAAAACCGGGTGGCGATTGCCAGCGCAAGACTTACAATACCCCGCCCTTGGCGCCGCCACCTGGAAATCCCGACCCATGCAAGCGCTCTTAAATACCGCCGTGCAAGCAGCCCGCAAAGCCGGCGACGTTGCCGCCGGCTATTTCAATCGCGCGGAGCGACTAGATGTCCGTAGCAAGAGTCGCAACGAATTCGTGACCCAAGTGGACCACGCCGCGGAACAGATCATTATTGAGGGCATCCGCGAACGCTATCCCGATCATGCTTTCTTGGCCGAAGAAAGCGGCGCGCAGGGCGAACATGAATACCTATGGATCATTGATCCCTTGGACGGCACAACGAATTTCGTGCATGGCATGCCGGTTTTCGCAGTCTCCATCGCACTGGAGGTCCGTGGCCGCTTGGAAGCGGCCGTGATTTACGACCCCACTCGCCAGGAGATTTTTACTGCCTTACGCGGCGATGGCGCACAGCTAGAAGGACGGCGTATACGCGTGAGTAAGCAAAACAGCCTCGACGGCGCACTGGTGGGTACAGGCTTCCCCTACCGGGCCGATGAGAAAACCATCGATCGTTACCTGCACATGCTCAAACCGGTGTTGCAAAACACATCCGGTATTCGCCGCCCCGGCGCCGCGGCCTTGGACTTAGCCTATCTCGCCGCGGGCCGCCTCGATGGCTTCTGGGAGTTTGGTCTCAAGCCCTGGGATATGGCAGCCGGCGTGTTAATGATTCGCGAGGCGGGCGGCATAGTTTCGGAACTCGACGATGCGGATAGTCTTCTGACAACCGGTAACATCGTCGCGGGCACACCAAAAATCCATGATGCCCTAAAGGCGCTATTGCAGCAGAGTGCCGCTCCCTAATCCGTAAGAATCGCGCGGCGGAATCTCAAGGCAAACTATCAAGTTCTGAATCAGGCTCGGGGGGCAGCAAATCAGCCGGGGTGACATCTAAAGCCAGCGCGGTAGCGCTCGCGATATAAATGGATGAATAAGTACCGACAAAAACGCCCACGATGAGCGCGATGGCGAAACCACGCACGGCCTCACCGCCCAAAAATAATAGCGCAAACAGCACCAACAGGGTCGTCAAACTGGTAATGACAGTGCGTCCCAACATCTGATTGACCGAGGTATTCATGATGGCTTCGGCGCCTTCTTTGCGCACCCGCCGAAAATTCTCGCGAATGCGATCAAACACTACGATGGTGTCATTCAAGGAATAACCGATGACCGCGAGCAAGGCCGCCAACACCGAAAGATCGAAAGAAAACTGAAACAGGGCGAATATCCCCAGGACGATCAGCACATCATGCACCAGTGCGGCGACCGAACCCACGGCGAACTTCCACTGAAAGCGAAACATGATGTAGGCAAGAATCATCAAGAGCGCGAAAATCATAGCCAAACCGCCGCTTTCCGTGAGTTCATCGCCGACTTGGGGGCCCACGAATTCTACGCGACGGCGATCAACCTGCTCGCCCCCCGCACTCAGCAGACCGAATATTTCCTCACCCATTTTGCCGCTTTCGCTGCCCTCCCTGGGCAACACCCGAATCAGCACATCGCGCGAGCTACCGAAATTTTGCACTTGTGCATCGTCATAACCGCCACCGGCCAAACGAGCACGAATATCCGCCAGGTCCGCCGCTTCATCATAACCGACTTCCAGCAGCAGTCCACCGGTAAAATCGATACCGAAATTCAGCCCCCTCGTCGCCAAGCAAAACAAGGAAACGGCGATAAGTAGCGCGGAAATGACCGCGGCGATCCGCCGCCCGCCGAGAAAATTTATGTCGTTTTTCAGACCCAACACTGCCATTGTCGCGCTCGCTATATGGGCAACCGCTCAAGAGAGCGGCCACCAAAAATAAAGTTAACCACGGCGCGTGTGCCAATAATCGACGTAAACATCGAGGTAATAATTCCCAGGGACAGCGTGACGGCGAAGCCCTTAATAGGACCGGTACCAAAAACGAACAGTACTAGGGCCGCAATGAGGGTTGTGATGTTGGCATCGGCGATGGTCGACAGGGCCTTTTCATAGCCCGCGTTTATGCTGGCTTGCGGTGAATTCCCGTTGCGCAATTCTTCGCGAATGCGCTCAAAAATTAGGACATTGGCATCCACGGCCATGCCAACTGTCAATACGATGCCGGCGATACCCGGCAAGGTTAGCGAGGCCTGCAATAAGGACAGCAAGGCCGCGATCAAAATGAGATTCGCGACCAGAGCAAAATCGGCGATGAAGCCAAAAACCCGATAGTAAAAAATCATGAACAAGGCGACCAACGCCAGGCCAATCTGTATAGCCATCATTCCCTTGGCAATATTGTCGCGGCCAAGACTGGGACCAACCGTGCGCTCCTCCACTTTGTAGATCGGCGCCGCCAAAGCACCAGCCCGCAATAGCAAGGACAAATCGCGAGCTTCCAGAACATCTAAACCGGTGATTTGAAAGCGGTTACTGAACACGCCTTGTATAGTGGCAACATTGATCACCTCCTTCTCTTCGCGCGGCACATCCACCATTTCACCGTTCCGTTCGACGCGATCGCGTTTCTGCTCCACGAAGACCACCGCCATGGGCTTACCCAAATTGGCCTTGGTGGTGTCCAGCATTTCGCGGGCACCCTTGCTGTCCAGCGTGACGAAGACCGCCGGCTGACCCTCGGAAAATCCAGAACTCGCGTCTATGAGCTGATCACCGGTGACAATTCTGCGACGCTTTAACAACTGCGGATTTTCGGCGCGGTCATAAAAAAGCTCACAACCGATGGGTGCTCGGCCACGGCGCTCGGCTTCAATCGCGTTCTCACCGTCGCAAACCAAGCGAAACTCCAAGGTCGCCGTAGCGCCCAAAACGCGCTCGGCTTGCGCCGGATCCTGCATGCCTGGTAGTTGAACCACGATACGATCCAGCCCCTGCCGCTGCACCAAGGGTTCGGCCACGCCTAACTCGTTAACGCGATTGCGCAATGTCACGGTGTTCTGGTCGATGGCGAAGGTGCGCCGTTCGCGAATTTGGTCTTCGGTCATCCGCACATTGATTAGCGGCACATCACCGGCAGTAGACACAGAAATATCGACATCAGAATCGGCGTCGCGCAGGAGTTTTCGCGCGAGTTCTAAGTCTTCCGCCGACTTCAGCTGGATACGAATGGTGTTTCCATCCACGCGGACGTCGCGTCGTATACGTTCGTCGCGCAGGATTTTCGTAAAGTCGGCCGCGTAGCGATCAAGCCGCTGTTTAACCGCCGCATCAATATCAACTTCGAACAAGAAATGTACACCACCACGCAAATCCAAGCCGAGACTCATGGGCTTAAGTCCCAGGGCGCGCAACCACTCCGGCGTACGTGGCGCCAAAGTCAAAGCCACGACATAACCCTTGCCCAGCTTGTCGCGCAGCAAATCGCTGGCCTGAAGTTGCTCCTCCACGCCGCTGAACCGCAATAAGAGATTGCCTTCCTCTTCAAATTTGGACGCAATCTGAATACCAGCCTCTTCCAAAGCTAAAGTCGCCGTGCTGACCTCGAGCTCCTCCAAAGCCGTGCCATTGTCTCGGCTGACTTGTAGGGCCGGGTCTTCGCCAAAGACATTGGGCAAGGCCACCACCAAGCCGATCACAATGGCGAGCAGAATTAGCAGATATTTCCACGCGGGATAGCGATTCATATGAAGTAGTCTTTCCGGCTAGACGCTTTTGAAAGTGCCCTTAGGCATCACACCGCCAATCGTATGCCGTTGAACCTTCAGCACGGTGCCCGGCGCCACTTCCACTTGCACGAACTGATCTTTGATTTCCGTGACTTTACCCAGCACGCCGCCGGCGGTCACCACTTCGTCACCCACGGCTAGGTTGGCAACCATTTCCCGGTGCTCCTTTTGACGCTTATTTTGCGGGCGAATCAGCAAAAAATAGAAAACGACGAATATCAGGACCAGGGGCAAGAAACTCAGCAATTGATCTTGCCCCGTGCCGGCCTGCTGGGCCCAAGCATCTTGGATAAACCATCCCATGGTGAATTCCGGGTGAAAAAACGCCGCGTATTATTGCATATCCCCACCGGATTGCCGCTGCCGCTGCAAAGACCGGCGCAGGTAGTCCTCAAAACACCCGGCTTCGATCGCCGCGCGCATGCCAGCCATCAGGTTCTGGTAGAAGTGCAGATTGTGAATGGTGTTCAAGCGGGCCCCCAAGATTTCGCCACAGTGCTGCAAATGGCGAAGATAAGCCCGGCTGTAATGCTGGCAGGTGTAGCACCCGCAATCAGCCTGCAGCGGTTCGGGATCGTCCCGATAACGCGCATTGCGAATCCGGATTACCCCATCGGCGGTAAATAGGTGTCCATTGCGGGCGTTGCGCGTGGGCATGACGCAATCAAACATATCAATGCCTTGCCCCACGGCCATCATCAAGTCGGCGGGCGTGCCGACACCCATGAGGTAGCGCGGCCGCTGCCGGGGCATCCGCGGCAGGCAGGACTCCAAGATCCGGGCACGTTCTTCAGCGGGTTCTCCCACCGACAAGCCGCCGATGGCAAGACCATCGAAACCAATTTCCATGAGGCCCGCCAAGGATGCCTCCCGCAGAGCCGGATACATTCCACCCTGCAAAATCCCGAAGATTGCCGCGCCAGACCGGCTGGGAGCAAGCTCATCAAAGGCATCCCGGCTGCGCCGCGCCCAGCGCAAGGAAAGCTCCATGGACTCCTGCGCCTGCATTTCTGTGGCGGGATAGGCCGTGCATTCGTCGAAAATCATGTGAATATCGCTGCCCAGTTGAGCCTGAACCTGCATGGATTTTTCGGGCGATAGGAATACCCGGCTGCCGTCCGTGGGCGCCTGAAACTCGACGCCATCTTCACTGAGCTTGCGACGTTCTGTGAGACTCCACACCTGAAACCCACCCGAATCCGTCAATATCGGTCCGGACCAGTGCATGAATTGATGCAGCCCTCCCAGGCGCTCGATCAGCTCGCTGCCAGGACGCAGCATCAAGTGAAAGGTATTGCCCAAGACAATCTCGGCACCCGTTGCGGTCAACTCCTCAGGCGTCACCGCCTTCACGCTGCCATAAGTCCCCACGGGCATGAAGGCCGGCGTCTGGACGTCGCCCCGCGGCAAGTGCAGGCAACCGCGCCGCGCTGCCCCATCGGTGCGCATCAACTCAAACTGCATGGGCCCGCCGACAAAACATGGCATCTCCATAACTGTAGAACCGATAGCCCGACGCTACCGCATGCCGATAGGCGGCCATCACGGCATCGGCGCCAGAAAAGGCGCAGACCAGCATCAACAGGGAAGACGCCGGCAAATGGAAGTTGGTCAGCAACGCATCCACGATCCGGAAATGAAACCCGGGCCGAATGAAGAGTTGAGTCTCCGCGTCAAATGGCTGCAGCTCGCCCCCTTGCGCGGCGGTCTCCAGCGCCCGCACCGCCGTCGTTCCGACGGCCACGACCCGCCCGCCCAATTCGCGGGTTTCGGCGATTTCTGCGCATAAATCATCGGACACGATGGCGCGCTCGCGATGAAGCTTACCGGTGGCAATCTGCTCGTCGCGCAAGGGCGAAAAGGTCCCAGCCCCCACGTGCAAGGTGAGATAGCTGATGCCCACGCCGCGGGAACGCAAATGCTTGATCTGCGCCGCGTCGAAATGCAAACCGGCCGTGGGCGCAGCCACGGCACCCGGCACTCGCGCGTAAACCGTTTGGTAACGATCCCGGTCTAAGGCATCGTCGCGGCGGCGGATATACGGCGGCAGAGGCATATGGCCCTGGTTTTCGAGATAGGCCGCGATGGATTCGCGAAACACGAGCAGATAAAAAGGGCCGTCCCGACCATCCACCGTGGCCCTAACCCCGCCATCTAGCAACAGGTCTTGGCCGGCCTTGGGTGCCTTGCTCGAGCGCAGCTGAAACAAGGCACGTTGGGGAGTCAAAATCCGTTCTAACAATAGCTCAATCTTCCCGCCGCTAGCCTTCTTGCCAAAAACTCGCGCCGGCAAGACTTGCGTGTCATTCAGCACCAGACGATCACCCGGCGCCACCAGCCGTGATAGATCGGTGAATTGCCGGTCTTCGCAGCGTCCGTCCAGGGCGAGATCAAGGAGCCTGCTAGTGGCACGCTGGTTCAGCGGCGCCTGGGCAATCTGCTCCTGAGGTAGATCGAAACTGAATTCGCACGGCGGCATGGCCGCGCATTCTACGCCAGCTGAAGTGCCGGAATTCGCAGCCCCGCTAGCCTTCGCCTGCCTGATCCCGCTTGGCCGGCGGTGCGGGCAAATCCGAGCTGAGGGTCATGGCCTGTTGATCGCGCATGATATTCAAGCTCAATTTTTCGCCCGGCTCATAGGACCGCAAAATACGCATGGCGTGTGCTGGGTCACGGGGTTCCCGGCCCCCGATCTGGCGAATGACATCGCCATCACGCAAGCCAAGCTCATCGGATTGCGGCGCACGAATTACCAAAATTCCCGTGGAGGTCCCAAAGTAGCGGCCCAAATCGGGCGACAATTCCACCAATTCCATACCGCGAAATATACCCGCGTAGCGCCAGGGCCGGACCATGGGGCGCAAGACACGATCTTCAAAGTCTTCGCCCAGGCGTTGCAGAGATTCTCCGAAGGGAAAAGCGGGCATCAAGTTTGGATCCATCCGCTCCGCTTCGAGAGTGGCTTTGCGGCTCCTACCGTCACGCAGATAGGTCAACTTGACGCGATCTTTTGGCTGCACCCCGTCCATGTAATTCACGAGTTGGCGATTGGCCTGACGCGTCGAATCCGCGGTCAACGATTGATCACCGATACTCACCAGCGTATCGCCCGCACGCAACCCGGCTCGATCGGCGGGCCCGCCTGGAGAGACCCCTAGAATGGTGACACCCTCCACCGGACCCTCTCCATCATGACCACTGCCGATGTTGATACCCAGCATCGCGCGCTCCGCATTTTCCGCCTCATCGGCCAGAGCCAGCGGTGCACTCATTCCCATGAGAGCGCTAATTAATAATAAATACAATATCTTATAGTACATACTAGATAACCTACCTTATAAAGCCTTTGCATCTATCTCGCGATAACGAGCCCGGACAAGTTCGTTCATTAAGCTCACTCGCTGCTGCCAAATCGGCCCTTCGATGAACCGGCTGGGCTGGTTTCCAGGGCGCATCAACTGATGGTCTAGCACGGCGATGTGATCCTCCAATCGTCCAATAACGGCGGCCGTCTGTGCATCGACACTCCGCGGACGCGCGGGCAGCCCGCGCAACTGAGCTTCCAAAGCTCGCGAATGGGCTCGTAAGCGATCCAAATCGTCCCGAGCGGAATCCTGACCGTAGACTGCGGTGGAAACTGGCGAGGAGTTGGGACCAGATGACGGCCGCAACCGATCAACCCATATCAAGACGCAGGCCAGCAAGCCGGTTACCGCGATGACCGGCATCGCCGAATGAAGACGGCGGCGACTTCCATCGCGATCTACTCGGGCCGCTATGCGCACCCAGGCATCAGCCGGTGGCGCTAATTCCGGCAGCGCGCGCAGACGGTCTGTCAGCTCGTCGGTCACGACGCCTTATCCTTGTACCGCGGCACGTCATCCGCCGGGAGCTTCAACATCGCTCGCAATCGAACGCGCGAACGCGCCAATTGCGACTTGGAGAAACTAACGCTCATACCCAGTCGCGTGGCAATTTCTTCGTGGGTGTAGCCCTCGACATCATGCAAGATCACCACGACTCGGCTCACATCGGACAGTGTGGCCAAAGCCGCGTCCAAATCTAGGCCTAGACCCGGATCAGGCACCGTGGGATCCGGAGGATCCCACGCAGCTTGCTGCTCATCGACGAGATCGCGAAAGAGGGTCGCGCGACGGCGCCAGGCTGTCCGCAAATACATCAAACTACGGGAAACGGCGATATGGCGAATCCAGGTGGCAATGGACGCATCGCCGCGAAATTTCTTTATGTTCCGCAGGACCTCAACAAAGCTGTCTTGCAGCACGTCGTCGGCCGCTGCGCGTGACCCCGTTATTCGGGCAGCGAGACTGAAGACCGGCGGACCAAACAGCTCGAATATGGCCGCATGGGCGCCCTTGTCACCAGCCTGTGCGCGCCGCAGCAACTCGGGACTAAGGGTTTTGCCTGCAAATCCGGACATCTAGCTTTTGATGCCGCAGGCGGCGAAAAAGTTGCGCGTTTAGCCAGTTAAGATTCCAGCCCTGCCCGCGGAATCGGGCTCAAAGCTTGACTTTAGATAGTCGAGAACCTCAGCCACCGTCGCATCCTCGCGGATAGTCGGGTCACCTCCTTCTTGCAAGATATTGCCATAGGCGGCTTCAACCTTGTCATTCCAGTGTTCACGCAACTCCGCACGAGCTACTTCAGTCGGGCGCAGGCGGCGTCGGCGTCGATCCGTAGGATCAATATATTCCTCCAGAAAACCCTTCGCCATTTGATCAGAAATGTAGCGAGAGATGCTCGACTTGGGTAGCTGCGTGACTTCAGACAGATCTGTCACGGTGGGATGATAGTTCGCGCGATCCAGCACGACAATGGTCAAAACCGTCAACAGCTCGCCGGTGGGTAAACTGCCATAACGGTGTACCGACATCAGCAACCATCGCCAAACCAAGGAATAGGCAATGGCCACTTCTTTACTCACGCTTCTATCAGCACTCACTGGCATCCTCCTATAAGGCGAGGGAAGATTAAGCGTCTGTGACTCGCCAATCAAACTTTTGCTAGAGTAGCGCCCCGCGAGACGCTGGACCTGCCGGGATGGCGAAATTGGTAGACGCGCCGGACTCAAAATCCGGTGGGGTAAAACCCGTGTCGGTTCGAGTCCGACTCCCGGCACCATATAAAGAGCAGACAGTCTAGCTAATACTGGCTAAAGGCCGCTGTCCTAACCCTGCTGCACTACCTGCCCATGTTCGCGCGTGGCGCGAAATTCGATATCGGGCCAGCGTTCTAAAGTGAGATCAAGATGGGGCTTGTTTCTCGCTAGAAACACTGGGTTCTTGTCCACGTCGCGGCCCAAGGATGCGCCTTCTTGATCGAGAAATTTTTTGCGCGCGGCATCGTTAGGATAAATCAGCCAGCGGGCCGTATGGATTTCGACAGAATCGTAGACAGCATCAACCTTGTATTCGCCTTTTAACCGATGCGCGACGATTTCGAATTGGAGCCGGCCCACCGCGCCCAGCAACAGACGGCCCGTTTCCATGGTGATGACCTGGATGGCGCCCTCCTCGCCGAGTTCTTGTAAGCCTTTTTGCAATTGCTTCGCCTTGAAGGGATCTTGGGCCGCGCGGCGACGAATAGCTCCGGCGCAAAATAGGGAATGCCCTTAAAGACCAAGGCCTCCCCGTCAGTCAGGCTGTCGCCGATCTGCAGCTGGCCGTGATTGTGGATGCCCAAAATATCGCCTCCCACGGCCGCTTGGCTTTTCACGCGCTCATTGGCCATGAAGGTAATTGCATTACCGATTCGAATTTCTCGACCCAGCCTTTGATGTTGCGCTTTCATGCCAGGGGCATAGCGGCCTGAACAAACCCGCAAGAAAGCCACCCGGTCTCGATGCTTGGGATCCATGTTCGCTTGAATCTTGAACACGAAACCAGAGAACGCTTCCTCGGTAGGATCCACCATGCGCAAACCGCCATCGCGAGGCTGGGGTGAAGGCGCCCAATCCAGGAGTGCGCCAAGAATTTCTTGCACGCCAAAGTTATTGATGCCGCTGCCGAAAAAAACCGGCGTCTGCATACCGGCTAGAAACAACTCAAGGTCAAAGGGCGCACTCGCGCCGCGCACCAACTCCACCTCTTCGCGCAAAGTTTCAATTTCCAGCGGAAAGAGTTCATTCAGGCGTTCGTTATGCAAGCCCTCGATCAGCTCGCCGTCATGCGCGGCTCGATCTTGGCCCGCGGTAAAGCGCAGCAGTTTGTCTTGAAGTAGATGAAAAACACCGCGAAAAGTCTTGCCCATGCCAATGGGCCAGGTCACCGGTGCGCAATCAATTTTCAGTGTGGCCTCTATTTCCTCCAAGACATCCAAAGGTCCGCGCACCTCGCGGTCAAACTTGTTGACGAAGGTGATAATGGGCGTGTTGCGCAATCGGCAGACTTCCAGCAATTTGATCGTTTGCGCCTCCACGCCCTTAGCCGCATCGATCACCATCACGGCCGCATCCACGGCTGTTAGCACGCGGTAGGTATCTTCCGAAAAATCTTCATGGCCGGGGGTATCCAGCAAATTGATGGTGTGGCCGAGGTATTCAAATTGCATCACCGAGCTGGTCACGGATATGCCGCGCTGTTGCTCCACCGCCATCCAATCCGAGGTGGCATGGCGCGTCGCCCGGCGAGCCTTGACCGCCCCGGCGAGTTGGATAGCCCCTCCATAGAGCAATAGCTTTTCGGTCAGCGTGGTCTTACCGGCGTCGGGATGCGAGATGATCGCGAAGCTACGGCGTTGTGCAACTTCCTGCGCGAGGCTTGAGTCAGCGGTGGCGCTACGAGATTCCGGGCCAGACACAACAAGACCCTTAGGCGCTTTGCCGTGACGCGCGCTTGCGGTCGATTTCACTAAGCAACTTCTTACGAATACGGCTGCTGTGGGGCGTCACTTCGACCAGTTCATCGTCATCGATAAACTCCAAGGACTGTTCCAGGCTGTAGCGAATGGGCGGTGTCAGCAGCAAATTCTCATCGGTACCGGCCGCGCGGACGTTCGTCAGCTGTTTGGCTTTGGTGGGATTTACCACCAGATCGTTACCGCGGCTGTGAATGCCAAGCACCATGCCTTCGTAAACTTCGTCGCCGTGACCGATGAACAAGCGGCCACGCTCTTGCAGATTAAATAATGAGTACGCCAAAGCCTTGCCCGCCACCATGGAAACCATGACGCCATTGCTTCGTTGCGCAATGGCACCCGGTACGCGCCGGTCGTAGCCATCAAATACGTGATACAGCAGACCCGTGCCGGCGGTGCTTGTTAGATACTCGGTGCGAAAACCAATGAGGCCACGGGCGGGAATTCTGTAATCCAAGCGCATTCGGCCTTTGCCATCCGCCTGCATGTTCAATAATTGGCCCTTGCGTTGGGCGAGTTTCTCCATCACGCCGCCCTGGTAAGCTTCTTCGAAATCCACCGTGAGCTGCTCCCAGGGTTCGCAAAGCTGGCCATCGATTTCCTGCTCGATAACCTCCGGCCGCGACACGGCTAACTCGTAGCCTTCGCGGCGCATGGTTTCTATCAGCACCGACAAATGCAATTCACCGCGCCCGGAAACACGGAACTTATCGGGATCTTCCGTCGCCTCTACGCGCAGCGCCACATTGTGCTGACGCTCCCGCTCCAGACGTTCGCCAATCTGGCGGCTGGTGAGAAACTTGCCTTCGCGCCCGGAAAACGGCGACTTATTCACCTGGAAGGTCATGCTAATGGTCGGTTCATCGACACTGAGTGGCGGCAAACCTTCGACCTGTTCGCGGTCACATAGCGTATCTGAGATATCCAAATCTTCAATGCCGGAAAAAGCCACGATGTCGCCAGCACAAGCCTCCTCGGTTTTTAGACGTTGCAGGCCGTGGAAGCTATACAGTTCCATTAAACGCCCTTGGCGAACTTTGCCCTCGGCCCCAACTATGCTCACGGGCGAATTGGCCCTGGCGGTTCCGCGAGTCACTCGACCCACACCGATGACACCCACATACCTGTCGTAGTCGAGACTGGACACCTGCAGCTGCAAACCACCCTCGCGGTCCACGGCGGGTGGCGGCACGAATTCAACAATGGCTTCAAACAAGGCCGTCATGTCACCGCCCCGCGCATCGGCTTCGGTGCTCGCGTAGCCGCCCAAGGCGGAGGCGTAAATCACGGGAAAATCCAGCTGCGCGTCACTGGCACCCAAACGATCAAACAGATCGAAGGTTTGATCCAATACCCAGTGTGCCCGCGCACCGTCGCGATCAATCTTGTTGATGACCACCAAGGGCGTAAGGCCGCGCGCGAATGCCTTCTGGGTGACAAAGCGCGTTTGCGGCATGGGACCATCCACGGCGTCAACCAATAGCAATACGCCATCTACCATGGACAAGACGCGCTCCACCTCGCCGCCGAAGTCAGCATGGCCGGGCGTGTCCACAATGTTGATACGCCAATCACCCCATGTAATCGCGGTGTTCTTGGACAAGATGGTGATGCCCCGCTCGCGTTCTAGATCGTTGGAGTCCATGACTCGATCAGGCATTGCCGCGCGCGCATCCAAGGTACCGGACTGCCGCAATAGCTGGTCAACCAGTGTGGTCTTACCATGATCAACATGCGCGATGATGGCAATATTGCGAAGTTGCTTTGCGGTGGTCATATATTTCTATATACTTTAAAAACAAATAGTTAAGATATAATTTTAATATTTATTCTAGATAAAAACCCGGCTCTGCTCGAAGCCTTAAGCAGCCCGGCCACGCCCGCGACCACGGCCTGACCGGCGCCGCTGACAAGGTGCTGGGCGGCCACGGGATTTCTTTTTCGCCGGTTCGACCATGTCAACAGGCTCGCGAGGCTCGTAGCCCGGCACCCACTTCTGGGGAATTTCACACTTGAGCAAGCGCTCAATATCGCGCAAGTAAGATCGCTCGTCGGCGGACACTAAAGAAATAGCCGCACCCGCACGACCCGCACGCGCCGTGCGGCCAATGCGATGGACGTAGTCTTCAGGCACGTTGGGCAGTTCAAAATTGACTACATGCGGCAGTTGATCAATATCGAGGCCGCGCGCCGCGATGTCGGTGGCCACCAGCACGCGCACAGCACCTTCCTTGAATTCTTTAAGGGCCCGTGTTCGCGCGCCCTGACTCTTGTTGCCGTGAATGGCAGCGGCCGTTAAGCCGTCACCCTGCAACTGCTTCGCTAGACGGTTCGCGCCGTGCTTCGTGCGGGTAAAGACCAAAACCTGGCGCCAATTATTGCGGCCGATTAACTCTGACAAGAACTCACGTTTGCGATGCTTGTCGAGGGGATAAACCAGCTGATCCACGCGCTCGGCCGTGGCATTACGCGGTGCCACGTCGATTTGTGCTGGATTCTCCAGCAATTGACCAGCCAGTTGGCGAATGTCATGCGCAAAGGTGGCGGAAAACAGCAAATTTTGGCGGCGGGCGGGCAACAATTTGAAGATACGGCGCATGTCTCGCAGAAAGCCCATGTCCAGCATTCGGTCAGCCTCGTCCAAGACCAAGAACTCGACGGCGGATAAATTGACCGTACCCTGCTGGGCATGATCCAACAGTCGGCCGGGTGTCGCGACTATTACGTCTACCCCGCGACGCAAGGCCGCGATCTGCGGGTTGATGCTCACGCCACCGAAAACAACGGTTACCTTTACGGACAAGTACTGGCCGTAGGTTTTGAAACTATCGGCAACCTGGGCGGCTAACTCGCGGGTCGGCGTTAGGATCAAGGCGCGGACGCGGCGGCGGCCGCTGGGCCGTGAATCCGCCAAGCCCTGCAGCAAGGGCAAGGCGAAACCGGCGGTTTTACCCGTACCGGTTTGTGCACCGGCCATGAGATCCCGGCCGGAAAGCACGACCGGAATAGCCGCGCGCTGAACGGGTGTCGGGCTATCGTAGCCCTGTTCCTCAATAGCCCGCAGCAACTCGGTCCGCAAACCGAGAGATTGAAATGACATGGATGTAAAGCTCCGCGATCGGCCCGCCCGGCGCTTCCTGCACCAGTACGGTCGGGGCGAGATCGACATTATTAAAGTCGGCTTCGGCCAGGCTGGCCGGGCAAGCGAACGCAGACCGATGTGCGCTCAGGCGGGCGGACTATACCAGAAGCCACCGCAAATAAATGCCGAGCTTTACACTGGGCCAAGATATTTCGTCCGTGGCGGCGCGGCAGCACCGACTATCGGGCCATGGAAAACCGGAAATCAGGCTTTCTGAGGTCGGCGTCGATATCTGACGCGGCAGCGGACACAAGGCAGACGTGGGACGATGCTGGCACAGGGTCATTAAGTTCTGATCATCTCGCGCTCACGGCGGCGATCCATTAACCTGCCGCCATGAGATTTTGTAGCGAGTGCGGGCAGCCCGTCGAGTCGACCGTGCCCGATGGAGACAATCGCGCTCGTTTCGTGTGTACCGCCTGCGGTTTCATTCATTATCGCAATCCGATCATCGTTGCCGGCTGCGTACCCGAATTAAACGGAAAAATACTGCTTTGTCGTCGGGCCATCGAACCCAGACATGGCTACTGGACGGTGCCAGCGGGATTCATGGAGTTACAGGAAAGCCTCCCGGAGGCCGCCTTACGCGAAACCTGGGAAGAGGCCCTGGCCCGCGTCGAGCTAGGCCACTTGTTTGCTGTTGTCGATGTTGTGCATGCCGGCCAAGTTCATGTGTTTTTCACGGGCAAATTGACTGTTGCAGACTTCGCACCCGGCGAAGAAAGCCTTGAAACGAAGCTGTTTTCGCCCGATGCCATACCCTGGGATGACTTGGCATTTCCCAGTGTGCGCGTCGCCTTGGAACGGTACTTCGAAAACCAGCGGGCCGGCAGCCAACAACTACACCTGTGCACTGCAGAGCGGATAGGCTCCTGATCCAGCGATATTGTTATGCTTGGAAAGTATTTGATTCCACCGCATTTTTGAATAAAGTACCCCGCCTCAACACAGCCACGGTGGGACCAGCCTACCGGAGAACCCCATGACCTTCGTCGTTACCGAAAACTGTATTAAATGCAAGTACATGGACTGCGTGGAAGTCTGTCCGGTGGATTGCTTCCATGAAGGGCCGAACATGCTGGTCATTGATCCGGAGGAGTGTATTGACTGCACACTTTGCGAACCCGAATGCCCCATCGAAGCCATCGTTTCCGAAGACGAAGTCGCCGAGGACCAAAAGCAGTTCCTCGCGCTTAACGAAGAACTATCTCAAGAGTGGCCGGTGATTACCGAGGCCGGCACACCACCGGACGACGCCGATGACTGGAAAGACAAGCCCGGCAAACTGGACCTGCTAGAACGCTAAACTCCAAGCGCAGTTTTACTCAGTCTTCCAGATAGCTCAGCAATTCCTCGGGCGGAATGTAGCCGGGAATCAATTCACCATCGTCCATCACGATGGCTGGCGTACCACGAATACCGAAACTTTGACCCAACTGGTAATGCTGGGCCACGGGCGTGCTGGCGCAACGACTTGCAGCCAAGGATTGGCCGGCCTTGGCCTTTGTTAGCGCGGCATTGCGATCTTTTGCGCACCATACCTGTTCGGCTTTAGACCAGCTTTCTGTATTCGGACCGCTACGCGGAAAAAACATATACCGCACCCGAATGCCCGCTTTATTGTAGCCATCGATTTGCCGATGAAGCTTGCGGCAATAACCACAATCAATATCCGTGAATACAGTCACAGTGTGTTTCGCGGCGGCCGGTGAGAAAATGATCATGCTGGAATCACCCAAGGCGTCGATGGCTGCAGCTCGCGCTTGGGTGCGGCGTGCCTCGGTGATGTTAGTTTCCGATTCAACATCGTAAATGTCACCCTGTACCAAAAAACGGCCGTCGGCACTAATGTAGGCCACCTGCGCACCAATCCGTATCTCATAAAGCCCATCGACCGGCGTGGCAGTCAGACTACCGAGGTCAATGGAGGGAAAGCGCTTCGCAAGATTCGCGCGGACGGCGGCTTCGACCTCATCGGGCACCTGCGCCGACGCGACAAAAACTGGCAGGATCGCAAGAGCCAGCAGCATGATGAGTAACCTAGCAATGCGCATTTGATACATCCCAAAAATGACGGCGGCTGGGGTCTTGGACCCCGCGGACTATCCCGGGTTCACTCGACAACCAAGAAAACGCGGCTGATATTAGCACGCAGCTATGCGGGCCCCACCGCGGCAGCGGGGAAGGATCAGCCCCGAGGGTGATGCTGCGAATGCAGTTCTTTCATGCGCTCGCGTGCCACGTGTGTATAGATCTGCGTGGTCGACAAGTCGCTATGCCCAAGCAGCATTTGGACAACTCGCAAGTCAGCGCCGTGATTCAGCAAGTGCGTGGCAAATGCATGCCGGAGTGTGTGGGGCGAAAGCTTGCCCTTGATGGCGGCCTTTTTTGCATAACGTTTGATGATGTGCCAAAAAGCCTGCCGGGTCATGCGATCGCCGCGGCGCGTGGGAAATAGATAGTCGGTTTGCCGCTCAAGCAGAATTTCAGCTCGCGACCCAGCTTGGAAATCGCGCAACCAGCGCTGCGCCTCTTCGCCGATGGGGATTAGCCGCTCACGATCGCCCTTACCCCGAATGCGCAGCACGCCCTGATTCAGATTGATCTCGCTTTGCTTGAGATTGATCAGTTCAGAAACTCTCAGACCGGTTGCATAGAGCAGCTCTAACATCGTTCGATCGCGATGACCCAAGGGGTCACCGATCTCGGGCGCGTTCAATAGCGATTCGACTTCGCCCTCACTGAGCGTTCTCGGCAAGGAGCGGCCCACTTTGGGCATCTCAATCTTGAGCGTCGGATCTTCACCAATAGCGCCTTCGCCCAACAGGTAGCGATAGAAGCGCCGAAAACTGGATAGCTGTCTGGCCGTGGATCGCGGCTTGGCACCGCCCTGGGTTCGCCAAGCAATGAACGCGAGCAAATCGGCACGCGTAGCATAGATGAGGCTGACGTCACGATTAGCCAACCAGCGTTGCAAGGCAACCAGGTCAGCGCGGTAGGCACCCAGAGTATTCTGAGACAAACCTCGCTCCATCCAAATCGCGTCGAGAAACTTGTCGATGATGGCCTCGGGGGACGGCTTCGCCGAACCTTCGCCGGCGGCATGATTAGCAATTGCTTTTGACATTACTGACTTCAAAGCTCCCAAGCAATCCCGTCTTACCAGGATTGAACTGGCTTCATGCACGCGGCGAAAATCTACATAATCGCCGCTGCACGTCCTTGTGCTTCCGGTCGATACTGTTGTGCAGCATCATCCCCGCCACTACAGCGGCCCGTCCTAAATCGCAGTATGCTCAGGCTTGTCAGTCATGGCCGTGATCGGTTTCACAAAACATATCAAGGGATTACATAAAGGTTTCGTGCCGATGCAGACGCGGAATAAACCATCTGGCCATTGCTTATGCGAATAGCCTACGGAATTTACGCGGCCGCGATCTTTGCAATCGTCACATTTTTGACACTGGTGGTGATTGCAGTGCTACCGGGCCAGGATCGACGTCGGTCTCTAACGCGGGGCAGCGCGCGGCTGATACTGCGACTTTGGGGCGCCGCGCCCACCGCCACAGGACTCAACAATATTCCGCCGGCGCCCTGCGTCGTCGTCGCCAATCATGCAAGCTACCTGGACGGAATGATTCTGACAGCGGTCCTACCGCCTCGATTCGGGTTTGTCATCAAGCGGGAAATGACCCGCGTGCCCCTGGCCCACTTCCTGCTACGCCGTCTGGGTTCGGAATTCGTGGAACGCTTTGATGCCCGCGGGGGCGCACGCGACACCCGGCGAATCTTGCGGCAAGCGAAAATGCAAAAGTCCTTAGCCTTCTTTCCCGAAGGCACATTCAAGGTACAGCGGGGCTTGCAGAAATTCCGCCCCGGGGCCTTTCTGATTGCGGCCCGCGGCGGCGCCAGCGTGGTGCCCGTCGCTATCCTCGGCAGCCGCGACATGCTGCCGGCGCAGCGACTCCTGCCCGTGCCCGGCAAGCTCAGGGTATGTATAACGCCGCCGATAGAGCCAGCGGGAGCCGATGGCGATGCCATCGATACACTAGTCAGCGAGACTCGAAAAACCCTAATCGCCGCTTTGGATGAACCGGACTTGATGGCCGGATCGGCGGAATAATCTTGGCCATTATCTGCACACCGCGCATAATGCGCGGTCAATTCAGTTACCCGCCCTGCAAGAAACCATCGTGAGCAAAGAATCAGTTGTCATCGTCGCGGCGCGACGCACGCCCATTGCCGCCTTTCGAGGTGCGCTGGAAACAGTAACCGCACCGCAGCTCTCTGCCGCGGCCACGCGCGCCTGTCTTGCAGACACTGGCCTAAGCGCCGATGAAATCGACCAAGCCATCATTGGCTGCGTTCTGAGCGCCGGCCTAGGCCAAGCACCGGCTCGGCAGGCCGCCTTGGCGGCCAATTTGTCCCAAGCGGTGGATTGCCTAACCATCAACAAGGTTTGTGGGTCGGGACTGAAAGCCATCATCCTCGGCCATGACGCGATACGCGCGGGCAGCGCAGACATCGTATTAGCCGGCGGCATGGAATCCATGAGCCAGGCACCCTACCTGCTACCCAAAGCCCGCGGTGGCTTTCATATGGGCCATCAGCAAAGTCTGGACCACATGTTTTACGACGGACTGCAAAATGCTTACGACGGCGAAGTCATGGGCTGTTTCGCGGATAAGACCGCCGAACGCTACGAATTTTCCCGGGCGGCGCAGGATGAGTTCGCTATCGCCTCGGTGAATCGAGCCCTGGCAGCCGCGGGCAACGGCGCGTTTACGCGGGAACTAGCGCCCGTTGAAGTCCGCTACCGCGGAAAAAGCAGCATTGTCGATAGCGATGAGGAACCCGGCCGGCAGAACATCGAGAAAATACCGGGCATGCGCCCAGCCTTCAGCAAAGATGGAACGGTCACGGCCGGCAGCTCGTCCACTCTGGCAGACGGTGCGGCCTCGGTGCTGCTCATGTCTGAAGCTCAGGCCAGCCACCGCGGTCTAGCACCCTTGGCCAAGATCCTCGGCTTTACTTCTCATTCCCACGAGCCAGAGTGGTTTACGACGGCGCCCGGCGTGGCTATCAATAAGCTGCATGACCAAGTCGGCTGGACGCCCAAAGACGTCGATCTTTATGAAATCAATGAAGCCTTTGCCTGCGTGGCTATGGCCGCCATGCATGACTGTAAGATTGATCATTCCCAGGTGAATGTTCACGGCGGTGCCTGTGCGCTAGGACACCCGCTGGGCGCTACTGGCGCGAGAATCGTGACCAGCTTGCTGCATGCGCTGCAGAGCCGCGGCGGCGGCCGCGGCATTGCGGCCCTTTGTATTGGTGGCGGCGAAGGTCTAGCTCTCGCCCTCGAAACGCTCTAAATCCAAGCTTTACCGCAGCACTCGCCGGTCTAGGCGCGTGGCAGCGTGACACCCTGCTGACCCTGATACTTGCCGCCCCGATCCTTATACGAAGTCTCACACTCTTCATCAGACTCGAAGAACAGCATCTGGGCCACGCCCTCGTTGGCATAAATTTTTGCCGGCAAAGGCGTTGTATTCGAAAATTCCAGGGTCACATGCCCTTCCCATTCGGGTTCCAACGGCGTGACATTCACGATGATCCCGCAGCGGGCGTAGGTCGACTTGCCCAAGCAGATAGTCAAGACATTACGCGGAATTCGGAAGTACTCCACCGTGCGTGCGAGCGCGAAGGAGTTGGGCGGGATAACACAAACCTCTGCATGTTTATCCACAAAGCTGGTTTCATCGAAGGCTTTAGGATCAACGATGGCTGAATCAATATTGGTGAACACCTTGAAATCGGCGGCGCAGCGGACATCGTAGCCATAGCTGGATGTCCCAAAGGACACGATGCGCCCGGAACCATTTTCCCGCACCTGGCCAGCTTCAAAGGGTTCGATCATGCCCTGCTCTTCTGCCATGCGCCTAATCCAGCGATCAGACTTTATGCTCACTCAATACTCCTCAAGGAATCAGGACCCTCGACACCCACATCAGTCACTGATTTGCGCGAATCGCGGCCGCCGAAGGCTTTACCCAAGTCGGCGCGCTAACATCCAGGGAATACCCAAATTCCGCCCGAGCCGAAACTATGCGTCGTCGCTGCGGAAACTCCCAACAGCTGCCGCAGCAGCCAGAGCCGCGCCGAAAACCGGCGACCAAATCCCATGTATTGCCGCCAGTAAGCCATCTGTGGTGCCAGCAGCCATGATTCGTGACGCGTTTAACAGTATCCAGGCTCGCCAGGCGCGACATTCTACCTGATGCGAGAAGGTCCGCTCGAAAATGGGCGGTGGACGGCTGCAAGCACCCTTCATTGGCGGCAATACTAGGCCGCACAAGGCGATATGCCATAATGTACGCGCTTGCCGACGGACAATTTTGGCCTTCTTTGACATAAACTAGGCGCGGTGCGGCGAAAGCAGCCGCCAAAGCTATGTTGAATTGGGGTTATTGACCGTTGGCGATTAAGTTTCTAGCAACCTTACAAGCAGAGCGCTCCATTGCGCAGTTGCTAGAAGAAGGTGATGTAAACAGCCCGGGCGCTCGCAAGGCCGCGGACCGCCTGAAGAAAGTGGGCGCGGGCGCAATCCCGAAGTTGATCGACGCCCTCAGTCATGCTGACAAAGATCAAACGCGCATCATCATTGACGCGCTTGAGGCGCAAGTCAGCGACAAGACTTTTCCCTATTTCGCCGAGGGTCTGGCGGAAGGCGAGCAGCGCTGCGTTGCCGGCGTTACCAAGGCGCTGTCGGCAGCCAACGGCTATAACACCAAACCTCTACTCGATCTGTTGAGTAAGGAAGGGGTGGCCACATCCGCGGTGATTGAGATCCTGCGAACCAAGAAATCCCGCATCACGGTCCCGCAACTGATCCGCAAAGCCTACGACTTGGAGCCCCGCGAAAAAGCCGCGATTTTCAAGGTCGTGTCGGAAATGGTCACTGATGCCCATGTTCCTGACCTGATTTCACGACTGTCGGGCAAGGACATCGCGGTACGCATCCACTTGATGCAAATCCTAGCGCAATTTAACCGGGCTGATGTAGCCGCCGCCCTGGAAAAGCAGCTGCGTGACGGAAACAAGACCATCCGCAAGACAGCCCTGTCGGCGCTAATGCAAATTGAGGGTGAGCGGGACATCCGACTGATCAGCCAAATGCTCACGGATCCAGACCTGGAAGTTCAAGGTAAGGCCGTGGACTTGCTAATCCAGCTGCAGCATCCGGACACCACGAAACACTTGGTCAAGGTTCTCAAGGATGAAAGCGAATACGCACGTCGCTCGGCGGTGGAAGTCCTAAACGAAATTGCCGACCCCTCATCCATTAGACATCTACTCAACGCCATTGAAGATGATGACTGGTGGGTCCGTTCGCGCGCATCCGATGCACTGGCCACCATCGGTGGACCCAAGGTCATGGACGCGGTGCTACAACTGATTCGTGATCAAAACGAAAACATCCGCCGCTCAGCCATCGAGATCCTGAATCAGACCAAGGACGAGCGCGCAGTGAAACATTTGATCACGGCGACCGGTGATGAAGACTGGTGGGTCCGCGAGCGCGCAGCCGACGCCTTGGGCGAAATCGGCGACCCGAAAGCGTCCACCGCCCTGGTAAGAATGCTGGACGGGGATGCGCGTTCCGTGCCGGCCGCCTTGCGGGCCATCGGCCGGATTGGTAGCGAGGACGCGCTGGACAAGGTTCTGCCCTTCATTGAGAACGGTAAGAAAGAGATCCGCGTGGAGGCCGTTAACGCCATAGCCAAACTGACTAGCGAGCAAACCGCGGATACCATCAAAGCACGCTTGCAACCCCTTACGGCTGGGGCGGATGAAACCATCGCGCGTATCGCCACCGACGCCCTGGTGCGCATCGACAACCGCTTCTCACCCACCATGGCGGGTGCCGCTACCGCCGGCGCCGCCCCAACTCCGGACTTGAGCGACGCAATGCCTGACGCCGCAGCGTCCATCATTACGGATGCCCCGCTGCTGACCGAAGAGACCGTGATGCCAGCCGCCGCGGGAACGCTAGACATCACGACCTTGAAACCCGGCGATGTCATCGAATCACGCTATCGCTTCATTCAGCAAATTGGTAAGGGCGCCTTTGGTACGGTGCTATTGGTTGAAGACGTGGTGGTCGAAGAACGTCTCATCCTGAAATTCCTTAACGCGAATGTCAGTTCAGATGAGGAAATGCTCAAACGCTTCGTGCACGAGTTGCGTTACTCAAGAAAGATTACCCACAAGAATGTTATTCGTATCTATGACTTTGTGAGTCTCGGCGGTAGCTATGCGATTTCCATGGAGTACTTCCCCTCACATACCCTAGGCGCGGAGCTTTCCGGCAAGAAGCCCCTGCCCTTCGAAAAAGCCTCGGGGTGGGCCCAGGATATTGCCACCGGTATGGGCGTGGCACATCAAGTCGGTATTGTTCACCGTGACTTAAAACCGGCTAACTTGCTGATTAATGACGAAGGCCTGCTCAAAATTGTGGACTTTGGCGTAGCCGCGGCGGCTAGCAGTGGTGACACGCAGCTAACCAAGACGGGCTATGTCATCGGTTCACCCAAGTACATGGCACCAGAACAAATCCTGGGCAAGAAAGTTGATGTCCGCGCTGACATTTATAGCCTGGGCGTTATTTTTTACGAAATGTTAACGGGCGCACCGCCCTATACCAAGGGTGATCATATGGCTGTGATGTACCAGCACGTGCAAGGCAAGGCTTTGCGATGCGAGGAAGTCAATCCTGAAATTCCAGCGCCCCTGGCTGCCATAGTCGGCAAATGCATGGCCTTGGACAAAGAGGATCGCTTTGAGTCTATGGACGCGGTTCGCGACGCCATTGCCGCGACGAACTAATGTACCTGCGCGTTTATTCACCGCTGCACGCCGCAGTGGGCAGCTCGAGACCCAAACTAACCGGCGAAGCGGTATGCTCTACGCGCAAGCACAAACAATTTTCTCGACTAAAATAATCCATGGCACGTATTGATGCATTTTTAAAGCTAGGGCTAACTCAGGCTTGTTCTGATGTCCATCTGGCTGTTGGCGTTCCACCGATGTTGAGAATGCACGGCGACCTACTCCCCATCAAATTTAGAGATTTGACAGAAACGGAACTGGAAACTTACATCGACGAGATTCTCCCACCGCTGCTGAAACAGCGATTGCTCGACGGTAAGGACCTAGATTTTTCTTATGTGGCCGAGCACGGGGGACGATTTCGCGTCAACGTTTACCGCAAAGACACAGGCGTTGGCGCCACATTCCGGTTCATCCCGCAGGATATTCCAAGCCTTGAAAGCCTTAATTTGCCGGATACCTTGGCTAGGCTTTGTGATCACCATCAGGGCATGGTGCTAGTGACCGGCTCCACCGGCACGGGCAAATCTACAACCTTGGCCGCGATGATCGACTACCTTAATAGGAATCGAAACGCGAATATCATCAGCCTCGAGGACCCGATTGAATTCGTGCACAGCAGTCAGAAATCGCAAATCATTCAGCGCGAATTGGGCACCCATTTAAATACTTTCGCCGACGGTATCCGAGCAGCTTTACGTCAAGACCCGGATGTAATTTTGGTGGGCGAGTTGCGGGACGCCGAAACCATATCCATGGCCATGACCGCGGCGGAAACAGGACACTTGGTGCTAGGCACACTGCACACCACCGGTGCGGTCAAAAGTATCGACCGAATCACCGATGCCTTGCCGGGCGAAATGCGCGAACAAACCAAGAGCTTCTTGGCGCAAGGCCTGAATGCCGTGATCAGTCAAAATTTGGTGAAATCGCCCGACGGGCGGCAACGACACGCGGCGCTGGAAATCATGCTGATGACCCGCGCCATAGGCAAACTCATCATGACGGATCAAACGCATCAAATTCCCGCCCAGCTGCAAACAGGTAAGGACATGGGGATGCAAACCATGGATCAAGCTTTGCTGGCAGGCATAAAAAGCAAGCAATTGGACCCCGACGATGCCTATCGCTTCGCAACGGATAAAGCGGTATTCCAAAAATTCGTAACCGACACGTCGGTTCTACCCAAGTTCGAGTTGCCCGGTGGATAGCAATACGCAGCAAGCTGAAGAAGTCAGCTACATAATCGACGACCCCTTGCGGCAGCTAATCGCACGCAATGGATCCGACCTGCATTACATCGCCGGTGAACCTTTGCGCATGCGGGTCTATGGAAAGATTGCCGCGGAAAGCTCATCGATTTTAAGCCCTGACGACGTGCGTGAAGCCCTAGAAGAAATCATGACGGCTAAAGCGCGCAAGGAATTCGAAGCCCATGATTCAGCGGATTTTGCGCACTCGGTAGACGGCGTGGCGCGTTTCCGCGTCAATGTATTTCGCCATTTGGGCGGCATGGGCGGCGTTTTTCGGGCCATTCCGTCCAAGGCAAAAACCATTGCCGAGCTCAACATGCCGGCGGTTGTCACCAACCTCTGCAAATACAATCAAGGCATGATTCTGGTGACCGGCAAGACCGGTTCGGGTAAATCAACAACCTTGGCCGCGATGATCGATGACATCAACAAACGCGTCAACGGCCATATCTTGACCATTGAAGATCCCATCGAATTTGTCCATCAGCGCAGCAAATGCCTGATCAGTCAGCGGGAGATTGGCGCACATACGGATGGCTTCGCATCCGCCCTACATTCTGCCCTGCGCGAAGACCCCGACGTAATTCTGGTAGGCGAAATGCGGGATCTCGAAACCATCAGTATTGCAGTAACCGCCGCCGAAATGGGCATTTTGGTCATGGGCACGCTCCACACCAATGGCGCAGCCGCCACCGTCGATCGAATCGTGAACTCCTTCCCGGCCGACAAACAATCTCACGTTCGCACCATGCTTTCTACATCATTACGCGGCGTGATCTCGCAGCAACTCGTCCCCAAAGAGGGCGAACCAGGGCTCGTCGCCGCCCTGGAAGTCTTGGTCAACACGCCCGCGGTGGCCAACTTGATCCGCCAGGGTAAACTCGACCAGTTGGAAACCTCCATGCAAAGCGGCCGTCAAATGGGCATGCAAACCATGGATTCGAATCTGCGGGATTTAGCGGATAAGGGCGTGATCAGCGGTCGCAGCGCCTACGAAGCCGCCATCGAAAAACGCAATTTCGAGGAATTCCGGGAAACCGACGAGTCCGACGCCTAGAGTCGCATCCGGCAGCATCCGGCTGCTAGCATACGCGTCCCTCAGTCCAGGAAATGGCGCGGCCTAACATGGCATCGGATACCCGGCAAATTCTTGTAACCAGCGCGTTGCCTTACGCGAACAACTCCATCCACATTGGACATTTGGTGGAGTACATCCAAACAGATATTTGGGTGCGCTTTCAGCGCCTGCGCGGCCACCAATGCCTGTACCTTTGTGCCAGCGATGCCCATGGCACACCCGTCATGCTGCGGGCGCAAGAGTTGGATTTAGATCCCGAAGTCCTGGTGGAACAAGTGAGGACGGAACATCAGCGTGACTTCAAAGGCTTTAGCGTTGAATTCGACAATTTTCACTCAACCCATTCGCCTGAAAACAAAGCACTGGTGGAATCGATCTACGGCCGCTTGTGCGACGGCGGACATATCACCAAACGCAGCATCCGCCAAGCCTATGACGAAAAAGCCGAGATGTTTCTTCCGGATCGCTTTGTGCGCGGGAATTGCCCTCATTGCGACTCCGCTGATCAGTATGGTGACAGCTGTGAAGTCTGCAGCCGCACCTATTTGCCGGCAGACTTGGTGAATCCTCGCTCCGTGGTAAGCGGTACGCGCCCGGTTGAGCGCGAATCCGAGCACTATTTTTTCCGGCTAGCCGATTTCGAGGAATCCTTGCGTAGCTGGGTGCATTCGGGGGTGGTCGATACCGGTGTTGCGAAAAAACTGGACGAGTGGTTTGCCGCGGGCCTTCAAGACTGGGATATCTCTCGTGACAAACCATATTTTGGATTCAGGATTCCTGATACCCAAGACAAGTATTTTTATGTGTGGCTGGATGCCCCCGTTGGGTACATGGCAAGCCTTGCAAATATCGCGGCGACACGCGGTGGCCAAGGCGTCGAAGATTTTTTTGCCGCCGATTCGCCTGCCGAGGTCTATCACTTCATTGGCAAGGACATTGCGTACTTCCACACGCTTTTCTGGCCAGCAGTGCTAGAGGCTGCGGGCTACCGTAAACCCAGTGGCGTTTTTGTCCATGGTTTCTTGACGGTGAATGGCGAAAAAATGTCCAAGTCGCGCGGGTCATTTATTCCGGCCGCCAGCTATCTCGAATATCTCAATCCCGAATATTTGCGTTACTACTATGCCTGCAAACTTGGACCCGGACTTGATGATATTGACCTGAATCTGGAAGACTTCGTCAGCCGCAACAACGCCGACCTGGTGGGTAAATTTGTCAATATTGCGAGCCGCTGCGCCGGATTTATCCATCGGCATTTTTCGGGGCAGTTGGCGACTGAGCTGGACGATCCCGATCTGTATGCAAAATTTCTGGCGGTGGAAGAAACGATCGCAGAGCATTACGAGGCCCGTGAATATAGTCGGGCCATGCGTTTGATCATGTCGCTAGCCGATCAAGCGAACCAGTACATTGATGAGCACAAGCCTTGGATTCTGGCAAAGGATCCAGACCAGCTAGCTCGCGTGCAACTGGTTTGCACCCAAGGTATCAATTTGTTCCGCGTCTTACTGACTTATTTGAAGCCGGTACTTCCCGCACTGACCGCGAAGGCAGAACGCTTTCTGGCCGCGGGTGAGCTGTCTTGGGAATCAATCAAGCAGCCCTTGCTCGATCACAAGATCGAAAAATTCAAACCACTCCTGACCCGAGTGGATAACAAAGCGGTCGCCAACATGGTTGAGTCCGTTCGGGAACCCACCGATATCGCAAAGGATCAGCAAGCCGCGACAGCCGGAGACGACAAGAATATGATCAATATTGACGAGTTTCTGCGCGTCGACCTACGCGTTGCCAAAGTCCTGGAAGCAAAAATTATTGAAGGCGCCGATCAGCTGCTGCGCGTTCGAGTCAGCCTAGGTGACGAGAAACGTACGGTAATTGCCGGGGTAAGACCCGCCTATGACCCCGCCAGTCTGGTGGGTCGCCTGGTTGTCTTGGTCGCTAACTTACAACCGAAAAAAATGCGCTTCGGCACTTCCGAAGGCATGTTGCTGGCGGCTGGGCCCGGTGGCGAAGACATCTACTTGCTTAGCCCCGACAGTGGTGCTCAAGCGGGAATGCGCATACGCTAATGTCGGAGCTGTTGCTCATTATTGTCGGCACGGTGCTGGTCAATAATATCGTCTTGGTGAAATTTCTCGGGCTTTGCCCATTGATGGGTGCCAGCAAAAGCCTGGAAACTGCCCTGGGCATGTCCTTGGCCACAGCCTTCGTGCTAACGCTCGCGGCGGGCAGTAGCTATCTGCTGGATACTTATCTATTGCGGCCCTTAGAACTAGAATATCTGCGCATTCTGAGCTTTATATTGGTAATCGCCGGGGCGGTACAACTTACAGAGCTAATGGTGCGCCACACCAGCCCACTATTGCACGAAGTTATGGGTATCTACCTGCCCTTGATTACAACAAACTGCGCCGTGCTAGGCGTCGCCTTGCTAAATGCCCGGCAGAGCGAAAGCCTCATGGAGGCACTGACCTATGGACTGAGTGCCGGGCTAGGGTTTGGCCTAGTAATGCTATTGCTCAGCAGCGTGCGTGAGCGTATCGAATTCAGTGACATACCGGAAGCATTTCGGGGATCATCAATTACTTTGGTCACTGCCGGTCTCATGTCGCTCGCCTTCATGGGCTTCGCGGGATTGGCCCGAGGATAAAGCACAGCTTTGGCTTGGTTTCTTGGCATCCGATGGGAACTTTGATGAACCGGCGGTACAGCTACAAGCTGAAATCAAGTCCTAACGGGCATTCAACGGTCGCGGGTTTCATACCTGGGCGGGAAAACTCCCCGCGCAGCAACAAGGCGCCGATTGCGCGACTCGTTCAGCGCGGCGCCGGTAACAACCGTCCAGGCAGATCGCCTGTAATAGCTGCATGACCGCGGCTGTCCTGCTAGCCAGCTTGGCGGGATTGGTCGGCATCGGCCTAGCTTTGGCTGGGCAGCGCTTTACCGACCGACCGGATACGATGGTAGAACAAATCGACGCCTTGTTACCGCAGCAACAATGCCTGCAGTGCGGCTACCCCGGTTGCCGCCCCTATGCCGAAGCCATTGCCAAGGGTGAGGCAGACATCAACCAATGTCCGCCCGGCGGCGACAGCTGTATACGAGACCTTGCCCAGCTGCTGCAACGTACTGCAGCCCCGCTGAACGAGCAGTTTGGTGTCTACAAGCCGGCCCAGCTTGCCCTCATTGACGAGCATCGTTGCATCGGTTGCACTTTGTGCATTGATCACTGCCCCGTGGATGCCATCATAGGCGCACCACAGGCAATGCACACAGTACTCACTGAGGCTTGCACCGGCTGTGAGCTTTGCTTGCCACCTTGCCCCGTTGACTGTATCAGCTTGCGCGCGGGCCAATGACGTCGACCAGAAACTATAGACTCCAACCCCCTCGTCCCAGCTGGGGAATACGCGCTCCCACCAAGAAGGCGCAGTCAACGAATCAAGGGATCCGGATTTTGCCAGCACCGGAGCGCTGCCATGTGCCAATAGAATTTGGCACAGAGGGCAAGCCCCAGCTCTTGGTGGAGGTCGGAGAGAAGGTGTTGACAGGCCAAGCCATCGCAAGAACAACCGATGGACTACAAACGCATGCCAGCATCAGCGGCTCAATCGGCAGCATTGGACCCAGAGCGATCCCCGGTCCGGACCATGCCATGGCGGACTGCGTGGAAATCATCGGCGATGGCCAAGACCGATGGCACCCGGCCTGCGTGGCACCAGAACTTGATGGACAAAGCGCTGCCGATATCCGCGCTCATATCGCCGCGGCGGGCATCGTGGGGCTGGGCGGTGCGCTTTTCTCCACCGCCGCAAAACTCGCTACACCAAGCACCATCCACATGCTGATCCTGAATGGCACGGAATGCGAACCCTACATCAGTTGCGATGAAATGTTGCTGCGTGAACGACCACTACAGGTTTTACAGGGTGCGCGCATCATGCTTCGAGCACTCGGGGCAAAGCGAGCAGTGGTCGCCATCGAATCTGACATGCCCGAAGCGCGCGTGGCGATTTACGACGCGGCTGCTGACATGGAAGAAATCGATGTCGCGGTGGTCACGGCGAAATACCCCGCCGGTGGCGAACGTCAATTAATAGAGCTGTTAACCGAAGCAGAAGTACCGATAAAGGGCTTGCCCAAGGATGTCGGCTATCTGTGCCAGAACGTTGCAACCTCTGCGGCGGTCGCGGAGTACTTTGCGACCGGCAAGCCGCTGATATCGCGCATAGTGACCGTCACCGGCGGTGCGATGACGCAGGCCTTGAACATGGAAGCCCGAATCGGCACCAGCCTTGAGACCTTGATTGAGGCGGCAGGCGGTTTTGATACACCCCCCGCAACTCTGATCATGGGTGGACCCATGATGGGTCACACTTTGCCGCATGCCCGACTCCCGGTCACTAAAGCAACAAACTGCATCATCGCGGCCGATGCAACAGAATTGAATCGAACCATCTGCGAATACCCGTGTATTCGCTGCGCGGAATGCAGTGATGTCTGCCCCGCGAGACTAATGCCTCAGTTTCTACTCTCAGCTTGCGAATCGCATAACACGAAATCCATGGAAGAATTGAATCTCGAGTCATGTATCGAGTGCGGCTGCTGTGACTTTGTCTGCCCAAGTCATATTGCCCTGACGCAGAAATTTATCGCCAGCAAGCGGCAACTGCGCCACGCGCAAGCTGAAAAATCCGCCGCGAAGCGAGCACGGGAACGCGCATTACATCGCGATGCCAGATTGAGTAGGAAGTCCGGGCGGCAGGCGGCCGAGCTTGCGCGGCAAGATGCGCGGCTATCGGTTGATGGTGACGCCAGCCAGACGGAACTGGCTCAACTAATTGCGCGCAGCAATGCAAAAGACAAGACAGACGGTTAGTTCTACGCTGCGACGAGAATAAGCTACCCATGACGAATCACGCACCCCATGTACATAGTGGTCTCAGTGTAGCCGCGATGATGCGGCAGGTTATCTATGCCCTAGTACCCGCCCTGCTCGCCTACGTCTGGTTTTTCGGGTTTGGCATAGTGTTCAATTGCATCATCGCTATTATTGCCGCGCTTGCGGCGGAGGCACTTTGCCTGCGGCTAAGAAAGCGTCCCTTGCAGCACTACCTGTCGGACTACAGTGCTGTCGTCACCGCGATGCTACTGGCCTTTGCACTGCCGCCCCTAACGCCCTGGTGGATTACCGCGCTGGGCAGTCTATTTGCAATCGGCGTCGCGAAACACTTATACGGCGGATTGGGCGGCAATGTTTTTAATCCCGCCATGGCAGGCTATGCCGCCTTGCTGATTTCTTTTCCGGAACAATTAACCGACTGGGTGCCGCCGCGCATGGGCGATTTGGACTATGAACCGCTCTCCTTCTTATCCAGCTTGCGCTACACGATGCTCGGCCAACTGCCCGACGGTGCCAGTCTGGACGCACTGACGCGGGCAACACCCTTAGACTCCATGAAAATGGGTCTAGCGCAAATGAATACAGTGACCGAGTTGCGTGCCGATCCGCTGCTAGGCGACTTTGGTGGACGCGGCTGGGAATGGATTAATAATTTTATTGCCGTCGGTGGCACCTGGCTACTCTACCGCGGCATCATTCGCTGGCATATTCCAGCCAGCGTGCTTATCGGCCTTTTGGGCTGCGCCAGTTTCTTCTACCTGCTCGACGTCAACACTCATCCATCGCCTGGCTTTCATTTATTTTCCGGTGGCGCGATGCTGTGTGCTTTCTTCATCGCCACGGATCCCGTATCCGCCCCCGGCACAACTCGCGGCCGGCTAATTTTCGGATTCGGCATTGGTGTGTTGATTTACATCATCCGCAGTTGGGGCAGCTACCCCGATGGTGTCGCCTTCGCCGTGTTGCTGATGAATATGGCCGCTCCGCTAATTGATCGCTACACACAACCCCCGGTTTATGGTCGGGGTAAGCAGCAATTTCCATGAACACCATCCTGGCTGCCGGTAGATGGCGGGCGGTGGCCGCATTGATTGTACTCGCCGGCATCTCCGCCGCACTGTTGGCTAGCTTGCAAAGCGTAACTAAAGAACGTATCCGCACCAACGAAGCGGAAAAAATCAGCCGCAGCTTAGCAGTCCTCTTACCCGCGGATTCCTTCGATAATCTGCCGCAACTTGATGTCATTTCATTGACCCATCTCGAAGCCTTAGGCAGCAGCGATGCACTTCCCGCCTACCGAGCACGGCTGGGTAAACAGCCGATCGCGGTTGTGATGACCGTGCTCGCGCCGGACGGCTACGTGGACAACATCAAGCTGCTGGTGGGCATTCGGTATGACGGTGGGCTGATCGGCGTCCGTGTCGCGGAACATCGCGAGACGCCAGGGCTGGGTGATGGTATCGATATCGCGCGCTCCGACTGGATACTCGCCTTTACCGGCGGCAGCCGGACCAATCCCCAAACCTGGCAGCTTCGCCGCGATGGCGGCGAAATTGACGCATTAACAGGCGCCACCATAACGAGCCGTGCCGTAGCCAAGGCTGTACAACGCGCGGTGTTGTATTTTTCGCTCCACCGCGACATGATTTTTTCTCAAGCGGAAAAAACGTCTCAAGCGACTACAGAGCAAACCATCGTGGAAAAAAATTCAACAAACTCAAGCAATGCCCGGGCTGGGGAGCCCTAAAAATATGTCGCAAGTATCTCAGACCGTGCAAACACAGCTGCGCGAGATTCTTCATGAAGGGTTGTGGAGCGCAAATCCGGGACTCGTTCAACTGCTAGGGCTATGCCCGCTACTGGCCGTTAGCAATACCCTGATCAACGGACTGGGTTTGGGTTTGGCGACACTGGCTGTGTTGTGCGCAACGAATTTCTTGGTATCCACCCTGCGCCCGCTTCTCCATCGCGATCTGCGCTTGCCGGCCTTCGTCTTACTAATCGCGAGTTTCGTCACCGCCGTCGATATGATATTTCATGCCTGGTTCTTCGAACTCCACCAAAGTCTTGGGATCTTCATCCCCCTTATCGTGACCAACTGTGTGATCTTGGGCCGGGCCGAAGCTTTTGCATCACGCAACAGCTGCCTACGGTCAATTGTTGATGGACTCGCACACGGTCTAGGCTTTACCGCTGTGCTAGTCATACTGGGAACAATTCGCGAATTGCTCGGACGCGGTTCTTTGTTACACGGGGCCGATATGCTCTTCGGTCCAATCGCGGCACATTGGGAATGGGTCATCTTGGCGGATCAGCAAGGCTTACTACTCGCCAGCTTGCCGCCCGGCGCATTTCTTGGGCTAGCTTTCTTGATCGCTAGTCGCAATCGCTACCATGCACACCAGCAAGACCGGCAGGCCGTGCAAGTTACTGCAGCTTAAAGCATGAATCCTAAAAAGCGCGCGGAAATTTATCAGCGGCTGCGCGCACAAAACCCAGAGCCCACGACGGAATTGCGTTATGCCAGCCCGTTTGAGTTACTCATCGCAGTTATTCTCTCAGCCCAGGCTACCGACGTTAGCGTGAATAAGGCAACCGCTAAGCTCTATCCCAAGGCCAACACTCCGGCAACAATATTAGCCTTGGGCGAGACCGGACTTAAGCGCTATATCAAGACCATCGGCCTATTCAATAGCAAGGCGAAGAATATTATTGCGACTTGCAAGATACTGCTGGAGCAGTGTGACAGCAAAGTGCCGAAGACCCGTCAGGCCCTAGAAAGCTTACCGGGGGTGGGCCGAAAAACAGCTAACGTCATACTCAACACGGCGTTCGGACAGCCAACCATCGCCGTTGATACGCATATTTTCCGCGTCTCTAACCGGACAGGCTTAGCACCTGGAAAGACGCCCCTGGAAGTCGAACAGCGGCTGGTGAAATTTACGGCAAAGGAATTTCAGCAGGACGCGCATCACTGGTTAATTTTGCATGGCCGCTACGTCTGCAAGGCGAGAAAACCGAATTGCCCAGAGTGTGTCATCGCCGATTTATGCGAGTTTCGCGGCAAGACCAAAGCCAGCTGATGGCGGGCCGCCTCGTGGCGGCCCGCGAAACCGCCGCGGTACGCTAAGAGCCAGGCGCTATCCGGGAAAAGTTACCTGGGCTCAAAGCCTAGCCCAATCCGGGACAGGCCCCAAAAATGCCGCTAAGCCTTTTGCTTTTTCTTTGGCAGGTATAAGTCAGTGAGAGTGCCGTCATAGGCCTCTGCCGCCATAGCCACGGTTTCTGACAAAGTGGGATGGGGATGGATGCTCAAACCGATATCCTCGGCATCGCAACCCATTTCAATGGCCAGACCCACTTCGGCAATCAAATCGCCTGCATTGGGTCCAACAATACCCGCGCCAATAACCCGGCCGGTATCCTCGTCAAACAAAACCTTAGTCATGCCCTCATCGCGCCCCAAAGCCAAAGCACGTCCGCTAGCAGCCCAAGGAAACTGGCCTTTGCCGTAATTCGTACCGGCCGCTTTGGCCTCAGTTTCCGTGGTACCGACCCAGGCAATTTCAGGATCCGTGTAGGCCACGGACGGTATGACGCGAGCGTCGAAATAACGTTTTTCGCCGGCTGCGACTTCGGCAGCAACCTTCGCTTCGTGAGTGGCCTTATGCGCTAGCATTGGCTGACCCACGATGTCACCAATAGCAAAAATTCCCGGCACGTTCGTGCGCTGCTGACGGTCGACGGGAATAAAGCCCCGCTCGGATACGTGAACACCGGCCTTGTCCGCATCAATCTGCTTACCGTTGGGGACCCGGCCCACGGCCACTAGCACCAAACCAAAGACCTTGGGTTCCGGCGCCTGCTTGCCTTCAAAGCTGACGGTGATGCCCTCTTTGGAAGCTTCTAGTTTGGTCACTTTGGTGCCCAGCAAAATGTTCTCGTAACGGGCGCGAATACGTTTCTCAAAAGGCCGCAGCAGATCTTTATCCACGCCTGGCATCAGCTGATCTGTCAATTCCACCACACTGACTTTGACACCTAAGGCGTCATAGACCGTCGCCATTTCTAAACCGATGATGCCGCCCCCGATAACCAGCATGCTGTCGGGCAAACTTTGCAGCGCTAAGGCGCCCGTGGAATCGATGATGCGCGGGTCATCCGGCAGTCCCGGTATTTGCGCCACCTCCGAGCCTGCCGCAACGATGCACTGCTTAAAGCCGATGACTTGAGAACCCGTCTCGTTGCTGACTTGAATATGCTGGTCGGACAAGAACCGACCCTCACCCTGTACGACCTTGACTTTGCGTTGCTTAGCTAATCCCGACAGTCCGCCGACCAATCGACCGACTACCTTGTCTTTCCAGGCTCGCAGCGCATCGAGATCGATCTCAGGCTCGTCAAACTTAATGCCGTGTTCTGCCATTTCCCGCGTTTCTTCGATCACGCGCGCGGCATGCAACAAAGCCTTGGATGGAATGCAACCGACGTTTAGACAAACACCGCCTAATACGGGCCAACGCTCCACCAGCGTGACGTTCAGGCCCAAATCGGCTGCCCGAAACGCGGCCGTATAACCGCCGGGCCCCGCACCCAGTACCACCAAATCTGCTTCTTGATCGACATTACCGGCATATTTTTCAGCCGGAGCCGCGCCCGTCTCAACAGCATCGCTTGGTATATGCGGCGCGGCCGCGGCTGGCGCATCCTGCGCGTCGAGCGTCGCAATGACCGAATCGGTGGAAACCCGATCGCCGAGTTTCACCAGCAATTCCTCTATGGTGCCAGCCTGCGGTGCCGGCACTTCCATGGCGGCCTTGTCGCTCTCCAGGGTAATCAGCGGGTCTTCCTCCGCAACCTGCTGACCAACCTCAACATGGACTTCAATAATCTCTACATCGGCGAATTCGCCAAGATCGGGAACCTTAATCGGTACGCTACCCATAGTCTCTTACCTAACTACCAAGTAGCACGCGGTCCGCATCGGCCAGGACACCGCGCAGAAAAGTGGTAAAGCGAACGCCCGTCGCGCCGTCGATCACGCGGTGATCATAGGATAGGGACAAGGGCAAAATCAGACGTGGTACAAATTCACCATCTTCGAAAACTGGCCGGTAATCTGAGCGACCCGCCCCCAGAATTGCAACTTCGGGTGCATTAATAATCGGCGTAAAGTGCGTGCCGCCAATGCCGCCTAAACTGGAAACCGTAAAACTTCCGCCCTGCATTTCGTTGGCCGTGAGCTTACCCTCGCGACCTTTAGCACTGAGTTCGCCTAGTTCCTTAGCGATACTCATTACGTCCTTAAGATCGGCATCGCGAATAACCGGAACCACTAATCCCTTTGGCGTGTCGGCGGCAAAACCAATATGGAAGTACTTCTTCCACACCAGACTTTTTTGATCTTCCGCCATGGAGGTATTGAATAACGGAAATTCTTTCAAGGCGATCACCACCGCCTTAATGACAAAGGCCAAGGGTGTCAGCTTGACATCGTTTTCCGCCGCGGACGCTTTTAACTTCTTGCGCCGGGCTTCGACCTCGGTGATATCCGCTTCATCAAATTGCGTCACATGCGGGTAGTTGAGCCAACTGGCGTGCAGGCGGGGGCCGGATATTTTTTGAATTCGGCCCAGAGGCTGGACGTCGATCTCGCCGTACTTGGCAAAATCAACGCTGGGTACCGGCGGGATTCCTGCACCGGTGCCAGTGGAAGTCTGTCCAGACAAGATAGCTTTTACGAATGCCTTCACATCCTCGGCCTGCACCCGGCCTTTTTGACCGCTGCCTTTTACTTGGCCTAAATCCACGCCCAGCTCGCGCGCAAACTTGCGCACCGACGGACTGGCATGGGCTTTACCAAAGGTACTTTCGTTAATCGGCGGTAATGTTCGCGAAGCTTGCCGCGTTGCCGACTGTGTAGCCGGTGGCCGTGCCTTTGGAGCGGATTGCCGCTGAACGGGCGGCGCAGGGCTTGGGCTCGGAGCGGACGTATCGGCGGCATCAGCAGCTGATGCCGTAACCGCAACTTCTGCGATTAAGCCACCGGCGCCAATTTTCTCCCCCGCGCTAGCTGCAACGGACAACACCGTCCCGGCCACCGGTGAAGGCACTTCCATGGCCGCCTTATCCGTTTCCAGAGTTATTAGGGGATCATCCACATCGATAACATCGCCCACTTTAATTTGGACTTCGGCGATGTCCGCTAAATCAAAGTCGCCTAAATCAGGTACCAGGACCGGTTGCGGAACAGCCTCACCGGGTGCCGGTTTGACATCCTCGTCAGCATCTTTCGCGGAGCTTGCGGCCGTACTCGCATTGGCCAGGGATACGGTGGGTTCATAGTCTTCGGCGGCCGCGACTTCGAGCACAGCAATCAAATCGCCCTGGGAAACCCGACCACCGACTTCCACCAAAACTTCCACGACTTTACCGGCTACCGGCGCCGGTACTTCCATTGCGGCCTTGTCGGTTTCCAGCGTCAGTAAAGGATCTTCCGCGGCGAGGCTGGCGCCCACCTCCGCCTGCACTTCAACGATTTCAACGCTATCAAAGTCACCTAGATCGGGTACGCGGACTTCCTCACGCATGCTGTTCCACCTGCATCTCAATCCAAGAAATCATCGATGTGTTCACTGGGCGCCGAAAGCAAACTTCAGCCACGCGCGGCCAATGGTTTTCGGCGAACAGCGAGTCGGCAATAACTGAATTCCGAAACCAAGTTTCGCTTCCTACTTCTTCTGGAGCCAGTAGGCACACTTTCGCTTTAAGCTGAGTTTGTTGCGAATTCATTTTGCCAAATAATGCCGATTTCGGATTTGTCGCTGGTCCCAGTAGTAGTCCATCAATTAAAGCGTCACGGGGTCCGGCTTCTCCGGATCTATTCCCAGGGATTCCATCGCCTGAGTCACGGTGCCTGGATCAACGGAACCTTGATCCGCCATGGCTTTCAGGGCCGCTAACACCACGTGACGCCGATCGACCTCGAAGAAATCACGCAGCGCGCGGCGGGAATCGCTACGGCCATAGCCGTCGGTTCCCAGCACCGTATAGGAACCCGGTACCCACGGCCGAATTTGGTCGGCAACAGCCTGCATGTAGTCCGTCGCGGCGACAAAGGGACCTGCTTGAGTCGACAACAACTTTGTCACATAAGCTTCGCGCGGCGGCGCTTCGGGATGCCGCATATTCCAACGATCAACACTCAAGCCATTGCGACGCAGTTCATTAAAGCTGGTTACACTCCAAACGTCAGCTGGAATGTCGTAGTCGGATTCAAGCATCTGTGCGGCGGCCTGCACTTCGCGCAATATGGTACCCGCGCCCAACAACTGCACGCGCACTTTGCCCCGGCCGCCACTGGTGAGTGGGTACATGCCGCGCAAGATACCGCCCTCGGCACCTGAAGGCATGGCGGGCTGAGCGTAGGCTTCGTTCATACAGGTGACATAGTAAAAAATGCGTTCCTGTTCCTCGACCATACGGCGCAAGCCGTCTTGAATGATGACCGCAAGCTCGTAGGCGAAAGCGGGATCGTAGGCAATACAATTCGGCACGGTAGCGGCCTGCAGCAAGCTGTGTCCGTCTTGATGCTGCAGACCTTCGCCCGCCAGGGTTGTGCGGCCAGCCGTGCCACCGATCAAAAAACCCCGAGCCTGCATATCACCGCCGGCCCAAATGAAATCGCCGATACGCTGAAAACCAAACATGGAGTAATAAATATAAAAGGGAATCATGTTTACACCGTGATTGGCGTAAGACGTCGCGGCGGCGAGCCATGAGCAGAAAGCGCCGGCCTCATTGATCCCCTCTTCCAGTATTTGTCCGCTTTGATCTTCACGGTAATACATTAGTTGCCCACGATCTTGCGGCGTATAAAGCTGCCCCACCGATGAATAAATCCCAATCTGACGGAACATACCCTCCATGCCGAAGGTCCGCGCTTCATCCGGCACGATAGGCACGATGTTCTTGCCGATGTTCTTGTCGCGCACCAAAGCCGTCAAAATGCGCACCAAGGCCATGGTTGTGGAGACTTCCCGGTCACCGGTTCCTTCAAGCTGATTCTTAAATGCCTCGAGACTTGGGACTTGTAGCGGCTCCGCCGATGTTGTTCTTTGCGGAAGAAATCCACCCAGGCGCTCACGATGCGCCTTCATGTACTGCAATTCCTCACTATCCTCCGCCGGACGGTAATAAGGGAGCTCGTCAATTTCATCATCGGAAATCGGAATATTGAAACGGTCGCGGAATGCGCGCAGATCTTCGTTATCCAACTTCTTTGCTTGGTGCGCGGTCATTTTGCCCTCGCCCGCCTCGCCCATGCCGAAGCCCTTAACGGTCTTGGCGAGGATGACCACCGGGCGACCCTCGTGCTTCACGGCACGGTTATAAGCTGCATACACCTTGAGCGGATCTAAACCACCGCGTTTGAGACGCCAAATTTCCTCATCGGACATGTTGGCGACCATTTCCTCGGTCTGGGGATAGCGGCCAAAGAAGTGTTCGCGGGTATAGGCACCACCCAAGGCCTTGAAATTTTGGTACTCGCCGTCAACACATTCTTCCATCACCCGCTGCAGATAACCCTCATCATCGCGTGCCAGCAGACCATCCCAATTGGAACCCCAGAGTACTTTGATTACAGCCCAACCCGCGCCGCGAAACGCCGCCTCGAGTTCTTGCACAATCTTGCCGTTACCCCGGACCGGACCATCCAAGCGCTGCAAATTGCAGTTAATCACGAAAATCAAATTATCGAGCTTCTCTCGGACCGGCATGGTCAAGGCACCCATGGATTCGGGCTCGTCCATCTCGCCATCGCCAAGAAAACACCAAACCTTACGGTCACCGGTATCAGCCAGGCCCCGGTGTTGCAGGTAACGCATGAAGCGGGCTTGATATATCGCCATCATGGGCCCCAGGCCCATGGACACCGTCGGGAATTGCCAAAATTCGGGCATCAGCCAGGGATGCGGATAGGAGGACAGTCCATCGCCCACCACCTCCTGGCGAAAATGATTGAGCTGATCTTCGGTTAGTCTGCCTTCTAGGTAAGCGCGCGCGTAAATACCGGGCGAGGAATGACCCTGGATAAAGACCAGATCCCCGCCCTGCTCCTCGGTGGGCGCCCGCCAAAAATGATTGAAGCCAACCTCATAAAGGGCCGCGGCGGAAGCATAAGTCGCGATATGGCCACCGTACTCGGCACTGCGCCGGTTCGCTTGCACCACCATGGCCATGGCGTTCCAGCGAATATAGGCCTCGATACGCCGCTCCAGGGAGCGATCGCCCGGATAGTCAGGCTGATGGGCAGCGGGAATTGTATTCAGATAGGCGGTGGTAGCGCTGTAAGGTAAATACGCGCCGGACCGACGCGCATGATCGATCATGCTATTGAGCAAGAAATGGGCGCGGTCGGTGCCGTAGGTCTTAAGTACCGAGTCGATGGACTCTAGCCATTCTTCCGTTTCTTCCGGATCAATATCTTCAAAGCGGTTAAATTCGACCACTACGGCTCTTTATTCATTCTATGGGATGGCGCAAAACTTAAGTTGACGTCTGGGAAAAATGTTTCAGCTCGGCAGGTACCATGAACCGGCACCGACTTGCCTTATACTCCCCGACCAGACAACGTCGCATCGTGAAAAAGCCCCGTAATGATCGGGGTTTCCCGCAAACTGGTCAAGCTGATTCTCCATGTCCGAACTGCTACCAGCGGCCCAGGGGCCGCGGCTCTTACAAATCCCGGGCAAACTCGGCCGGAAGGCTTTCGACCGCGTTGATCACCTGCTTGTGCTGTTGCCCGCGAAACCTAAGCGAGCGCATTGGCAAGAGATCCCCGATGGCCTAAAGCTACAAGCGGTGGCCCGACGGTCCGGCAAACAAGCACTGATACAAAGTCGACTCAGGAATAACCGGGCCACCGGCATCACCGTCAGCTACGCAGCAGCCCCAGGCGCCAAGACCTTTGTCCTGCTGAAACTGGCCGGGAAACTTCTTGCCAGCGCACTGCAAGACCGACCCCGCGAAATCGGCCTGCTGCTCCCGGGGGCCGACGCCCGGGAAACACGGCGATTGGCGGAAGCTTTCGTATTAGCCGCCCACGCCCATAATTTCGCGATGCCGGTTTTTCGTAGCGACGCGAATCAGCATAAAGCGCTCAAGTCTGTGCGGCTCATGGGTTTACCCCAGCGCCTGGACTTACAGCGAGCCGAGCATGCTGCCCGAGCACAGAATCTAGCCCGTTGGCTCACGGCCTTGCCATCCAACAAACTGGACGTCCGCGCCTATCGCGCCTTGGTTAAAGTCCTGGCCGAACAATGGGGTTGGTCGCAGCGCTTCTACAGCGAAGCGGCACTGAAGAAGCTGGGCGCCGGAGCCTTCTTGGCCGTCGCGCAAGGCAACGCGGATCGTGGCGCGGGCATTCTCCGCATCAGCTACCGCCCGAAATCACAGCGCAAGCCCCAAACGCAGCCCATCGCCGTCGTGGGTAAGGGAGTCTTATTTGACACCGGTGGCAACAACCTCAAGCCCCACAAGTCCATGCTGGACATGCATGAAGACATGGCTGGCAGTGCCGTTGCGCTGGCAACCTTGCAAGCGCTAAGCGAAATGGACTACCCCCATCCGGTGGATTGCTGGTTAGCCCTCACGGAAAACCGTGCCAGTGCGACAGCCTACAAGCCGCGGGACGTGGTTAGCGCCTGCAATGGCACCAGCATTGAAATCATCCACACCGACGCCGAAGGCCGCATGGTCTTGGCCGATACCTTAGCTCTCGCCGGCCGCGAAAAACCGCGTCTAATCATTGATTACGCGACCTTAACCGGTACTTGCGTCTATGCCCTAACGGAACGCTACAGTGGCGTGTTTTCTAACCGTGACCCTCTGAATCGTTTACTGACTGAAATCGGTCAACGAGTCGGCGAGCGCGTCTGGCCCTTTCCCATGGACGAAGACTTTGATGAAGCATTGGAGTCCAAGCGCGCTGATGTTCTGCAATGCTCAACCGAGGGTAGCGGTGATCACATCTTGGCGGCGCGGTTTTTGCAACGCTTTGTGCCCAACGAATCTGCGTGGATTCACATGGACTTGAGCGCTGCCAGCCGGAGTGAAGGCCTGGGCCAAGTGCCCGCGGGGGCAACGGGTTTCGGCGTCCGGTTAAGCTTGGCCCTGCTACAGGAAGTTCTGGAAGATGCCCGGCTGTTAAAGATCGACGAATGATCGAGCCCAACCCCATCATTGCTCAGCGCTTCCGCGGTTTCTTACCCGTGGTGGTTGATGTAGAAACCGGCGGATTCAATCATCACA
Organism: Gammaproteobacteria bacterium; assembly: GCA_965221985.1. GTDB lineage: Bacteria > Pseudomonadota > Gammaproteobacteria > Steroidobacterales > J054. The sequence continues at coordinate 2,103,333 of OZ244928.1, read as the reverse complement.
CGGATGCCTTGTTGGAAATAGCAGCCGTGCTACTTCGAATCGACACAGCGGGTGAACTGGTCTGTGCTGAAACGCATCGATTCCATGTGATTCCGTTCGAGGGCGCGAACTTAGAACCGGCGTCCCTAGAAGTGAACGGTATCGATCCGCACCATCCGCTACGACCCGCCATTGCGGAGCGAGATGCCCTGCAGAGGATTTTTCGTGAAGTCCGTGCGGAGTTGCGCGCCACTGATTGTCGTCGCGCCATTTTGGTGGGGCACAACGCACATTTTGATCTGAATTTTCTCAATCAGGCGGTGGCCCGCTCGGCCATGAAGCGTAACCCCTTTCATCCATTTAGCAGCTTCGACACGGCGAGTTTGGCGGGGGTTGCCTACGGACAAACCGTACTGGCAAGAGCCGCCCACGCGGCTGGAATCGCCTGGGATGCCAACGCCGCGCACTCCGCAGCCTACGATGCCGAGCAAACCGGAGAACTGTTTTGTCGCATCGTGAATCGATTTCGGCCCATTTACGAGGGTAACTCCAGCGAGCTGACGCCCGGCGACGATTGAATCGACCGGGGTCCTCGCCTATCCTTGCCGCAGTTCGCGCGGCTGATCAATTAAGCCGCTGGCCGGCGGATGCGTTACGAACAGCCGCCATCAGGAAACTCTAACGAGGAGCATTGCCACGATGAATCCACTAAAAAGTGCTTGGGGCACCATCATCTCAGGCTTAGTCATTGCCGCGGTCATCGCCTTGGTGACGGACAACACGGGAGGCGACAGCGCCCGTTTCGTTATTTGGGCACACGTCATTGTGGGTATTACCTGGATAGGTCTGTTGTACTACTTCAATTTTGTCCAAGTACAAGCACTAGCCGATGCCGCGGCAGATAGCGGCGGACCGGGTGGTGCCGGCATCACGAAATACGTTGCGCCGCGAGCGCTGCTATGGTTTCGCTGGGCAGCTTTGGCTACCTGGCTAACCGGCGCAATCTACTTGCTCGAGAAAGGCAACCTGGTCAACGCCTTTATGCTGGGCCAAGGTGGCCAAGGCGACCCCGTCTACGGGATGACTATTGGTATTGGCGCCTGGCTGGGCACCATCATGCTCTTCAATGTCTGGATCTTAATCTGGCCGAATCAGAAAAAGATCTTGGGCATTGTGGAAGCCAGCGCCGAGCAAATCGCGAGCGCCAAGAGTGTCGCCCTGATGGCATCCCGCACAAACACCATGCTTTCAATTCCGATGCTAATGAGCATGGTGGGCGCCCATCACGGTTTTTTCTTATAAAAAGTATTCTTTGCGAAAAAGGCAGCTCTCGCGGGAGCTGCCTTTTATCTTGCACAGGCAGTAAGGAATGAGCGACACCAGCCTGTCGGAACACATTGTGGCGACGGTGCAAGCCGCGTTGCGCGAGGATATTGGTGACGGCGACCTAACCGCGGCACTGGTACCACGCAAACAGGCGGCAAGGGCCGTGATCATCGCACGAGAATCCGCCATCATCTGCGGCCAAGCCTGGGCCGAGGAAGTTTTTAAACAAATAGGCGATGAAATCAAACTGACATGGCAAGTACCCGAAGGTGGGGAAGCCATCGCCGACCAAGTGATTTGCGAGCTGCGGGGACCGGCAAGACCCTTGCTCACCGGCGAGCGCACGGCGCTAAATTTCTTACAGCTACTTTCAGGAACCGCTACGGCCGCGCATAGGGCCGCGGCCGCAGTGGCGGATACCGCGGTCAGTATTCTCGATACGCGGAAGACCATTCCCGGGCTTAGGCTCGCCCAAAAATACGCGGTACGCTGCGGCGGTGCGAAAAATCACCGCATGGGGTTATTCGATGCCATTCTTATCAAAGAGAACCATATTGTTGCGGCCGGTGGTATTCAGCCGGCGGTTCACGCCGCTTTGGAACAGAGCGCAAGCGTGCTGATCCAGGTCGAAGTCGAGACACTTGATCAGGTACGCGAAGCACTTGTCTCCGGCGCACAACGCCTGCTGCTGGATAATTTTGACCTTGAACAATTGAAGAAAGCGGTGCAACTGCGCGAAGAACTAAACGCTGGCGTTACCCTAGAAGCCTCGGGCGGCATCACGCGCGACCGCCTAGATGAAGTTGCGGCTACCGGCATCGACTTTATCTCTAGCGGCGCGTTAACCAAACATCTACGGGCAATAGATTTGTCCATGCGGTTCAAGTTCGACTGAGCCGGAAATTGGGTACGCGATCTTCTGATTCGAAAATCCAGACGGTCAAGAGTATAGGGAACGATGCAATGAGCCAGGCCAAACAGACTTATGGCAAGCTCGCTCAGTTCTTCCATTGGTCAATCGCGGCTTTGCTCGTAGTACAAATACCGCTGGCCTACTACATGATCAATCAGCCCCTAAGCCCCGATAAACTCGCTAATTACGCGCTACACAAATCCCTCGGCATGGGCATTTTCAGTTTGTCGACGCTCCGCCTTGTGTGGCGAAGTCTGAACCCGCCCCCACCACTACCCGCCGGCCTTCCGGCGCTGCAACTTGTCTCGGCGCGTCTGACCCAATGGCTGCTATATGGCATTACCTTGGCCATGCCCGTGATCGGCTGGCTGAGTTCATCAGCGGCAAACTTCCCTGTCAACCTATTCGGTTTCCTTACGCTACCCGATCTGGTTGCACCCGATTTGATTCTTCACGAGCGCTTGGAACTTACCCACCGCGTTATGGCCTATGGCCTTTTCGGACTGCTATCCCTGCATATTGGCGCGGCACTACACCACCGATTCGTTAAACGCGACCAGGTTCTCGCCAGCATGTTGCCCCGACTCGGAAGATCACTCCGACCGACTCCCTGAATCCACGGGTAAGCGGCTCCTCGCCAGCTTTTTTTGTGAACAAACGGGCCTACTGGCGTCGTGGCCCCGTTGGCGAGGACCTATACTGAACCAATGCACGGAGCTTCTGGCAACAAAGACTATAGCCGCCGCTGGTCAGGTGACTGGGCAGTGATTCGCGGTCTCGCCCCGTATTTCCTAGAGTTTCGCGGTCGAGTCATTCTCGCCCTGTTATTCCTGATACTGGCGAAACTTGCCAGCGTCATGCTGCCCTTGTTCATGAAATACATCGTGGATGCCCTCGACAGCAAGGAAAGCCAGCTCGTTGCTGTCCCCCTGACGCTGCTGCTCGCCTACGGTCTGCTGCGCTTAAGCAACATCGTCCTCACCGAAGTACGCGATGCCATCTTCGGTCGAGTCACGGAACGTGCCATGCGCCGGGTGGGCTTAAAAGTCTTCCAACATCTACACGCGCTGGATTTAGACTTTCATTTGTCCCGGCAAACCGGCGCCATGGCGCGAGATATTGAACGCGGCACCAACGGCATCAGTTTCCTGATGCGCTCGACCCTGTTCAATATCGCACCGACACTCTTCGAAATCGCCTTGGTCTTGATAATTCTGGCCAGCAACTTCAGCTTGTGGTTTCCAGCAATTGTGCTGTTCGCCGTCGCCATCTATGTCACGTTTTCGATAGTCGTCACTGAATGGCGCACGAATTTCGTCCGCGAGATGAATACCGCTGACAACAGCACGAATAACTATGCCATTGATAGTTTGCTGAATTTCGAAACCGTGAAGTATTTCGGCAATGAACGGCATGAGGCCAATGAATACGACGAACATCTTGCGGGATGGGAGCGCGCCAGGCGCCGAAACCGTCTGTCCTTAGCGACACTAAACAGTGGCCAAGCTTTGGTGGTGAGTGCTGCCATGACGATTTTGATGATACTAGCTGCCAATTTCGTCGTCGCTGGACAAATGTCGCTGGGTGATCTGGTGATGATCAATGCCTATATGATGCAATTGTTTATTCCACTCAATTTCCTGGGCTTCGTCTACCGAGAAATCAAACGGGCGCTGGCGGATATCGAACAGCTATTCCTGTTGATGCAACGGGAACCCAAAATTAGGGACAAACCGGGCGCGCTGGAATTTACCTGCAACAACGGCAGCGTGAACTTCGACTCCGTGAGCTTCGCCTACACTAAGGACCGGCCAATACTTAAAGACCTTAGTTTCACCATACCCGCCGGACGAAAGTTTGCCGTCGTGGGACCCAGCGGGGCCGGCAAATCAACCCTCGCGCGGCTGCTATTCCGCTTCTACGACGTGAGCTCGGGCAGCGTTTCCGTCGATGGACAAGATATCCGCGACCTGACGCAAGCCAGTTTAAGACGCGCCATTGGCGTTGTGCCTCAAGACACGGTGCTCTTCAACAAAAGTATTCGCGAAAACATCGCCTATGGCAAACCAACGGCCAGCGAGGATGAAATTCTGCAAGCCGTGCGCCTGGCCCACTTGGAGCACTTTATTGCACAATTGCCGGATGGACTGGATACCCTGGTGGGCGAGCGCGGTCTAAAAGTTTCCGGTGGCGAAAAACAGCGAATCGCCATCGCGCGAGTCTTGCTCAAGAATCCAGCGATATTGATATTCGACGAAGCGACCTCATCGCTAGACTCCAATGCCGAAGGCGCAATTCTAGCGGCCTTGCGGGAAGTCGCGGCAAAACACACAACCCTTGCCATTGCCCATCGCCTTGCCACGGTTATCGATGCCGATCAAATACTCGTGCTACGCGACGGCCGCATCGTAGAACGGGGCTCCCACGAAGACTTACTGCAAAAGCGGGGTACCTATGCCCAATTATGGGAGATGCAGCAAGGTGACTCGAATGGTGAAGCCGGCATTGCCACGGTAGCGGTCTAGAAAACCGCCGTGTTAGCTAGTCAATTCTTCGCGGTTCTCGAAAACTTCTAATATTTCCGGGTTGGCAAGTGCATGCAAATTTCTTACCGGCCGGCCGTGAATCGTCTCGCGAACCGCGAACTCGCTCAGTTTGCCGGATAAGGTGCGCGGTAATCCGGGAACAGAAAGAATGCGTTCCGGAACATGCCGAGGACTGGCGCCTTGGCGAATTAGATGCCGGATCTGCTGCTCAAGCTCAGGATCCAATACACAGCCGGGACGCATTACCACAAACAACAGGACTCGCTGATCGTCTTGCCAAGCTTGGCCAACCGCCATCGCCTCCAGCAATTCATCAATGGATTCGATGCAGCGATAAATCTCCGCGGTGCCAATCCGCACGCCACCCGGATTCAACAAGCTGTCGGAACGACCAAGCATGATATAACCTCCTTGCAGCGTTTCCGTCACCAAGTCACCGTGACACCACACGCCCGGAAAGCGTTCGAAATACGAGGCGAGATACCGCGTCTGATCCGGGTCGTTCCAAAAACCCAGCGGCATGGACGGAAACGCCTGGGTACAAACCAACTCGCCCGCTTCGCCCACAACGGGATTACTGTCTTCGTCCCACACCTCAACAGCCATGCCCAGCATCGGGCCTTGAATTTGACCCCGGTACACTGCGCCGCAAGGATTCCCGCCGACGAAACAAGCCAACAGGTCCGTGCCACCTGAAATGGATGCTAGGTGCACATCCGGTTTTATAATCTCGTAAACGTAATCGAAATTGGCGGCGGATAATGGCGAGCCGGTGGACGCCAGGGTTCGCACGCTCGCCAGATTAGAACGATTCTTTGGTTCGACGCCCGCCTTCCTCAGGCTGTCCAAGAATTTTGCCGAGGTACCGAAAAATGTGATGCGTTCCCTGTCTGCGTATTCGAATAGCCGGTAGGCATCCGGATAACTGGGTGAACCATCGTATAAGCAAATACTGGCGCCGGATGCCAAGGCCGAAACCAACCAATTCCACATCATCCAACCGCAGGTCGTAAAATAAAAAACTCGATCGTCCCTATGTATGTCGCAATGTAATTGTTGCTCCTTTAAATGCTGCAGCAACACACCACCGGCACGATGCACAATGCATTTGGGCATTCCGGTCGTGCCGCTAGAAAATACAATGCACAGCGGGTGATCAAAGGGCAGTTGCGCGAAGCTCGGCTGAGCCCCTGCACCATTGGCCAGGAAAGATCGCCAATCCATGACTTGATCCGGCAGATCAAGATCAACGAAACGCAGCATCACTGTGTGCTCAACACTCGGCAACTGCGCGGCGAGGCTGAGTAGCTTGTCGCGCGTATCGAATAGCTTACCGTTGTAGCGATAGCCATTGCAGCCGATAAGTACTCGCGGGTGAATTTGCGCAAAGCGATCCAACAAACCACCTTCACCAAAATCGGGCGATGCGCTCGAAAAGCTTGCACCTAAGGCGCTAGTTCCCAACAAGGCAATGACGGCTTCCGGCACATTTGGCAAGATCGCGGCCAGCCGGTCGCCGGCTTGCAGGCCCATGGCTTCAAGAGCCATGCGGAAGGCGGCTGTTGAGCGTTGCAACTCATCCCAAGACAATCTCGACAGCTCGCCCTCTTCGGTCAGGGCAATGATCGCATCCTTGGTACCGGTCCGACGTAGCAAGTTTTCGGCGAAATTTAAGCGCGCGTCTGGAAAAAAACGCGTCTGATACATGGATGCCCCGGTTTCCACAACCCGTCCACCGCGAATACCGATGACCTCACAGAAATCCCAAACCGCTGACCAGAATGCTTCGGGCTGCTCGATACTCCAAGTATGGGCAACCGAATAGTCAAGGGTATCCGCAGCTGCTCGCTGGCTCGCAAACCGCAGAAATCTACTCAATTGGGTCCGCCCAAGCTTGTCTGGCGGGGGGCGCCAAAGTGCCTTTACGGCCATGGCGGAACTTGCAGACTGTTCAGGCATTCACGGCGGTCATCAGCACGCGGGAAGGCTCATCCACGCCATAGCCCTGGGCATAATCAACGCCTATGCCACGCAGCATCGTAATGATTTCCTTATTTTCAGCAAATTCGGCGATGGTCTGCTTGCCCGTCAAGTGACCGATTTCGTTGATTGACCGCACCATTTCCCGGTCAATGGCATCGTGCAGAATTTCTTTCACGAAACTCCCATCAATTTTCAAGAAATCCACTGGAAAATGTTTTAGATAACCAAATGACGACAAACCCGTACCAAAGTCATCCAGCGCAAACTTACAACCAAGTTCGCGCAGCGCGTTGATAAAACGGCTAGCCTGAGCATAGCTGGCAATGGCGGCGGTTTCAGTTATCTCGAAACAAATTTTTGTTGCATCCAAACCGCTACCCTGCAGCTGTTGAACGACATAGGGGAGAAAATTGTCGTCCGTTAAGCTTTGCCCCGAAAGATTGATAGAACACAGCGACAAACGCTCACGTTCGTCGGCTTCAGACACTAGCCAGCGGAAAGCCTGCCGGATAACCCAGCGGTCGATACTTGGCGTTATACCGTAACGCTCGGCAGCCGAGATAAATAGATCGGGCGACACCAGTTTGCCGTTTTCATCCCGCATGCGCAGCAGTAATTCGTAGTGTGCGCCTTCGTTCTGGGTCTGCAGGGGCATGATAGTTTGCCGAAACAGTTCAAAGCGGTTTTCTTCAAGGGCATTGTTGATGCGGGCCGCCCACTGCATTTCACGGCGCCGGCGCAGCATATCGATATCATTGTCTTGGTAACTATAAATACGATTTCTGCCCGCCTCCTTCGCCGCTTGGCAAGCACTGTCAGCCGCGCTCAACAGATTCGCAACATCTTCACTCTCCTGAGTGATGGGCACGATACCAATGCTTACGCCTAGCGAAAAAGTTCGATCGTCCCAAGTGAATTTGTGCTCGCGGATGGATTCGCGCAAACCATCCGCAGTGCGCATGGCTTCCTCCAGACTGCAGCTTTCGAGCAACAAACCAAATTCATCGCCGCCCAATCTCGCCAGCGTATCGCGCCAGCGGATCTTGGCTTTGAGCAGCGCGCCAAGCTGACTGAGTAGCGCGTCACCAGCAGTATGTCCACAAGAATCATTGACAATCTTGAATTGATCCAAATCAAGATAGCAGAGCGTGTATGAGGCTTCCTGGGCCTTGGCGCTCTTCAGCGCGCGCTCTAGACGGTTCTCAAATTCACGGCGATTCACCAAGCCAGTCAAAATGTCGTGGCTCGCGTGATAACTCAAACGCCGGTTTAATTCCCTCGCCTCGCTCACGTCATGGAATACCAAGACACCACCTGAAACGTCACCACGATCATTGCGAATCGGTGAGGCGGTGCTTTCAATATAGATCTCATTGCCGTCGCGCCGGATCAAGAGTGTGGGCCGCACTGTTTTTATTGAACGATTGCGACGAATCGAAACCGCCAGAGGATTCTCCAATGGTTCGCAAGTCTCCTCGTGAAAGCCGCGAAAAATTTCGTCTATGGGCCGGCCCGTCGCGTCGTCCACGCGCCAGCCCGTGAGTTCCTCGGCAACCGGATTCAAATACTCCACATTGCAATCTGCATCAGTCGTCACTACACCATCACCGATGGATTGCAAAGTTATTTGCGCGCTTTCCTTCTCGCGGAAAAGCGCCTCTTCGTAAACCTTTTGCTCGGTAATGTCTGTCTCAACACCTATTAAACGACGTAGGCGACCGCCATCATCCATCAAGCCCTTCGCGCGACATTGCACCCAGCGCCACTCACCATCGCGCCGCCGCATGCGGTGCACACTCTCAAAGATTTCTGTCTTGCCGGCAAGATGATCGCGCAACTTGGCCTGCACCTTAGCCAGGTCATCGTTGTGGACCAAGCGGCGCCAGTCGGGTGGAGATCGCGCCAATTCTTCATCCGAGTAACCCATGATGGACTTCCAACGCGGCGAAAAGGTCAATACATTCGCCCGCGCGTCGAAATCCCAGGTGCCGTCGTTGGCCGTGCGAATCATCACGTCTTCGCGCTCTTGCAATTGGGACAAGGCCCGCGAATCACGCAAGCGCGATAGACCCGATGCGAAGCTGGAACCCACGAGCTTTAGTAATAGTTGATGATCGGCACTCCAGTCCGCTTGAGGCTGGCCGTAGCAAAACGTCACAAACCCAACGGGCTCGTCCCGAATCACCAAGCCCACCGATTGAACAGCGGCAACACGCAGGGAGGCCCAGTAAGCCGCATCATCGTTCTGCTTAGGGGCGGGGTTTGCCGTATCGGGAATGCCGTGCAGCCTAAGGTTTGCAAACCCGGCCCACAGGGCGGGCAAACTCGCCATGGACTCGCCCTTTAAGACCTCGGGGTTGCACGCAGCAAAGGCACCACAAGCGGCAAACACCTGGTCGATACTTTCGCCATTGTCATCCAGCAGTGCGATGCAAACCGCGTCACAGGACACGACCTCCTGCAGCAACTCAACACTGCGTTGCACTGAGCTGTCCGCAGTCTCTGGGTCGAGATTCTGCAAATCCACGGCAAGCTTGGTAAAGACCACGTCCAATCCGCTAGGCTTGCGGACACCCCGCAACACCTGCTGCAAACCGGTTAGGGTCGAGCTATGGTCCAAGTAGTTATCTCCCGCGGCCACGCTCCATCAGAGGCACGGCAAACTGCTCAAGTTGGTCGCAAAGACCCTGTGAACACTTGGGCGGGGATTCTGACAGATTAATGGGGTCAGAGTAAAAACCAGTCTTAAGACTAGGGGGCCGACCGATCCCTCCTCTGACCCCATCGGCCCCACGCAATCTTGAGCAAATGGAGCACATTGTTCGTGGTCCAGTACAAGACCATGCCTGCCGGAAAGGTATAGAAGAGCAAGAAAAAGACGCTGGCCATCAAATATAGTCGCAAGCGCTGCGAACGACGCAGCGAATCCGTCAAAGCCTCATCTATCTGCCAGGCAGAGGCCAGCAAAGTGAACCCCGTCATCAAGAACGGCAATAAGTTCAAATGCCCACCAAAAAAAGGCAAGGTCATGGGCAACAGGGCCAAGCGATCGGGTTTCGCCAGGTCTTCGACCCAAAGAAACGAGGCTTCATGCAGGGCTATGTTTTCGCCCAACATATCGAAGGCAGCGATAAAGATGGGAATTTGAATCAGAAAGCCAGCCAAACTCTTGAGTGTATATAGAGTGTGTACATTGTGATCGCGATAGACCGCCAATATTTTGTTATGCGCCTCTTCCCCTTTGAATTCTCGCTTAATCGCTTCCAAGTGGGGTTGCAGCAGGGCCTGCGTTCGATTCACATCCGCCTGCCACGCTTCGGCAATACGTGTTAGCGGCCACATTAGAATCTTCACACTGGCCGACAAAAGAATGACGGCCACGCCCGCATTGCCGACCAAGCGCATCAGCCAAGTATGCAGCATCAACAAGCCCGCGCTTAACCAGCGTAACCAGTCCCATAGAGCAGCAAACAACATTTCTCGCAAAGATGGGTCAACGGATTGCAGGCGGTTCCACTGCAACGGGCCCGCATAAAATTGAATTGTCTTGGCTGCCGGCATTGCAAAATCGAGTTCGGGCTGCTGCGCGGCGCGCAAACCCACATCCACCGTCGTGCCCGAATCAGCGGCGCGTATGAGCAGGGTCCAAAAGCGATTGCGAATGCCGGCCCAATCATCCGGTGCCAGGAAATAATCCAGGCGGCTAGTTTCGTCATCCGCCAGCAGCGATTCTTGACCCGCCGGACCGACTGCCACGGGTCTGACCTGAGAATAGATAGCACCAAATCCCGGCAAGGCCTCTGGAATGAATTCCGGGCCTGTAGCTAAGCGCAAGCCCACGTCACTCGGTAAATCGAGCTCTGCGTCCAAGCGTCCCGATTCCGGCGCGAGGCTGTAGCGATGCACACGCGGTCGTCCGCCAATGGACTGTTGCGAGGTCAGCGTCAGGCTGTTACCGCTGCGCGCCACGTCGTAGCTTGCAGACAACAATTCCGCCAGCAACGCATCATCATCAGGTACGGACCAGCGAACTTCACCCGTTGCAGCCGTCTGCAACATTTCCCGACGAAGACTACGCTCACCGTCGCAGGTAGGCACGCAACTCAGCCAACGCGTAGGCAAGCCACCGGAAAATTCAATCCGGACACGGTCCGCCACCAGCACAGCTTCGTCGTCGGCAAAAACGTCAATGCCAAACAGGCATGGGATCAGCGCCAGCACCGAGCAGATGCGGTTTGCCCTGACCCCACAATTGCTGCTCACCGAAAGAAGCGCCGCATTGCCATCATCGCTTCCTGGACCACCGCGGGTTCTAAGTGGGAACGATCCAAGGCTCGGTAGTTGTCGTCCAAGACCTCAACATACCCGCCAGGATAAGACACGACCACTTGGTTGGGCTGAATGATGGCATGAGAGGTATAACTTCCCGCCATCATCCACGGCCAGGATTCTCCATTAAAGAGATTCTTGCCAAGGGCATAGTCTTCCGGAGAATTGCGGCAAGCCAGCACATCTTGGAGCAAGGTAACGGGCAAGTCTTGGTGACCGGTGCGGTGTTCAAAGGCGATTGGCTCCCGGCCCGGCCAATGAACCAGTAGAGCTGACTGCAGCTGGGCGGGCGTAAAAGCGCTGGCATGGCCGATGTAGCCGCGACCGTGATCATCAAATTCGTAACCATGATCACTGGTGAGAATAATGACCGTATTTTCGAACAAGCCCTTTTCCCGGGTCGCAGCCAGCAAGCGTCCGATTTCAACATCGATCACCTGCATCGCTCCCCGGTATTGATTCCAAGCTTCCTGGGCTTCGGCGTTATCTAAATAGCGCCGGTCCCGCGGCAGTGTGCCGCCGGATTCTTTGGGCATGGCTGCCATGGGCGGATCGAAGTAGACGAAACCAAAAAACTTTTGTTCTAAGTCAGCCCCGTCTAGCCAGGCTAACCAAGAATTCGTCGCCGCTTGATTAGCCGCCACCGCACTGAGTTGTGAATCGGCCGCTGGCAGTCCCGGAATACCCGCGAAAGCCGTGCGATCAACCAAAGTGGGACTGCTGAAGCCGCTGGCGCTGTGTAAGGAAAACTTGTATCCGGCCTCGCGCAATGCATCCATCAATACCGGTGGGCGTTGTAAATCGTAGAAACTTTGCCAATAGGTACTGGGCAGCCCATAGAAAAAAGAAAAGAAGCCCATCCGGGAAGAATTGCCCCCGCTATAGTGCCGGCGAAAGTCCATACTGTCGCGACGAAAAGCGGCGATATTGGGCGTCAGGTGTGCGTCAATGGCATCCGGTCTTAAACCATCAATCAATACGATCAAGACATTTGGCGCGTCAACAGGCGCCGCACATTGCAGTGGTTGGATGGGATAGCGGAGCTGACCCTGACCCGCTTGAATACCACCACTGAGTTGGCGGCGACGTTGCACGGCTTCAGGATCGACCCAGCCTAAACGAGCCAGGTCGCGCTTGGCGTGAATCGGAAAATAAAGGGGCAAATAGCGGGTAAACTGCGTTACCGGCGTATGACCGACGGCGTCGCCCCAAATATGCAAACCCGTACCACCTAGCCAAGCCAGCACGAACAAACCGGCAAGCCAAACACCGCCGCGCGAACCCTCGTGTAAGGCAAAGGCACGCCAAATGAGTCCGGCGAGCATGGATTGAAAAACCAAAAAAATCAGCAGCAGCAAGCCGGCAAAAATCCAGGTGGGTAGCTCGAACAGTGATGCAGTCAGCAGACTCAGATGAAAACGATTTTCCGTGAATACATTGGTATCCAACACCAGCAAACATAGTGAAACACTGGCCAGTAACACCCCGAGGCTCATCGCAAACCGTTTGCGCGGCCACAGAAGCAACAGGGGCATCAGTATCAGGGCCAAAGGCAGCATGGCCAGCAAGGCCATTTGCCCAGTGTAGGCCAGGGGAATATAGCTAAGCCCTAAAACATCGTCGGAAAAGGGATACGTCCAGAGGTAGCGCAAACCGACGATCATGAACAAGCCGATGTTCGCGGCACCAAACCATCCAAGCCACCGCAACAACTGCCGACGGGACACCGGACCCGCAGTACTCATGGCGAGTGCTCTCGTTGCGCGACGCGGTCATCGGCAATTCGCTTTACCGCTTCGGCCGCCGCCGACGCACTGCTGCCCAAGTTATAGATGCAGTTCTGGCGCAATTGCGCCATCGCCGCGCGAAATCGCGGGGCATCGGCGAGCAATGTTCTGATGGCCGCGGGAGCGTCGGCGACTTCCGATGGTTTGAGCAAAGCGCCTATTTGCTCACGAACCGACATCTCGAAGGCTTCAATCCCTAGTTTCCGCCAGCTGTCATTGCGAGACTTCGGCGGCACGTCGAAAAAAAGCACCGGCTTCTCCAAACCAAAAGCGTAGTCCATGCTGGCGCCCGACCAATCCGTGATCATGATGTGAGAATCAAACAGAGAATCACTCTCGCCCATGGCTTGGACCAGCGCAAATCGCTTCGAGTTTCTATGCTTCTCAACAATGCGATCAATCACCTCAGGCGTCTGCCAACGCGTTTGAAAGTGCGGACGCAGAGTCACGCGAAATCCGGCCTGCATGAGCACATCAACCAATTCATCGCCAAATAGATTCAATATGGTTTCCGGCCCCCAAGACGGCGCCAGCAAGACATGAATATCCGCATCGGTCGGCGGCGGATCACGGCGCTCCGCCAATAATTGCTCAACCCGATGATAGCCATGGGGCAATAGCTGCTTGGCGGGTAGACCCTCCATCGCCTCGCGTTTGCGAATTTCCCGCTCTTGATGCGGACCGGCACACAAGATCGTGTCGTAGTGATCAAAGGAATTCGCATGATCCGCCATGTGCGTGCTAATTAGACTATGGAACATGTAGACATAGTGCACCGGATGCACCGAACGTTTAAGTTGAAAATTATCCAAGTCCAAAAGCTGGGTAAGCATCACATCGGCATCCAGGGTCTGGAACCACAGTGTGCGAAAAAAGCCAGCCCCAATCAGAAAAGGCAGGATGCGTGGATTTTGCTGATGCAATCCTTGATCGGCAGACTCGGAAGCGACGTAACAGACCGTCTGGGACAAGGAACCGGTTAAGGCCGCGACAATAGGTTGCGCATGGTGCCAGTCCTGAGCACTTTCCGAGAATAAAACGATGCGGCGCTGGTCGCGCGGCAATTTCTTAAAGGCCCGATAAGCCCGCCAATTCTGCAGAAATTCTCCCGCCAAGGATGACTCTCACTGCGTTGCGACGCGCCGCCGAATCTAGGAGGCGGGTCGCTGGGTGGGATCTTGTTCAGCCGGCGCTTTCGGTGCGGCATCGCGCTGCTGATCCGCCGAGGGGGTATCGCCGGCGTCACGACGAAATAGGGATTTCAATTTGTACCAGTAGGTCTTGATCGCCAAACCCAGCGTCGCGAATATACCCACGATGGCAGACACGATCATGCTGCCGGTGCTGGGATCCAGATAAGCCCAGGCCGGCGCTGAAAAGCCGACCATGGCGATGAGCAGTAGCAGAGTTTTCACGTTCATATGGGCTCGCTAGATACCATCTATGCCGGCATGGCGCAAGCGAACGGCAAGGACGGGCACCGGCTAATCATTGCCATGAGCCGTGCGCCGGAGAATCTCAGGATAGATCTCAGCTCTGGCCCGCGCCAGATGCGCCGGGTCGTCGATTTCAGACCAGACGAGATCGGCTACGACCGGACAAGCGATATCCCGCTGTTGCGCAGCCGCTACGAGACAATCAGTCTCGTAGTCAAAGAAAAATGACTCCCGAAAGGCCTCCGCCGCGATGGCCATCATCTCCGCCGATAAGGCCTCGGAAATCCTTGATATGCCGACCAGTTCCCCCGCCGGCGGCTGCTGAAGCGCCTTGGCGTTCTTCGACATATCCGCAAGACGGCCCTGGGGCGCCGACACATAAACCTCGTCGCCCGCACCCGTCGGGCCCGACAGCAAGATGGCATCCGGCGACGGCTGGGCCAGCAAAGTCTCCAGTGCCCTAGGCTCATAAATAAGATCAGACTCCAACAACAAATAGTCGCCCGCCACCGCTTCCCGCGCGCAGAACAGCGAATACATACTCCCGGAATCTCGATATCGCCAATTGTGCAAGGTACGCACACGGCCATCCCCTGCGGCGAGCTCTTCATAGAAATCGGCGCAATGGCCGGTGACGATCACGACTTCATTCACTCCGGCAGCGAACAAGCGGTCGATGGATTCTTCAACAATGGGCTTGTCCCCGAGGGCCAAAAAACCCTTGGGGCGATCCTGCAGTTCACCGCGCAAGCGAGTCCCCATTCCCGCGGCTAGAATAACCGCTTGTGCAACCGCCGCCGTCATCCAAACACGCGCTGCAAAGTCAAGCGCAAGTTCTCCAGATCATCGCGGCGTATATCGCCCATATGCGCGATGCGAAAAACGCGCTTGGCCAGCTCCGCTTGGCCCGCGTAAATGACGAAACCCGCCATTTTCAGCGCGTCGTGAATTTCGGCATAGCTTCCCGGCCGCGGCAACTCATAGGACCAAAGAACCGAGGAATAGTCTTTAGGATCTAATAGCGTCGATACATTGTGATCTCGCAGGGTTCCATGAACGAGTTCAGCGCGGACTCTATAGAGGGCCCGCCGCTCGACCCATCCTCCAGCTTCATCAAGCTCGGCCAGGGCTTCACGCAAGGCAAATGCGATTTGTACCGCTTGGGTGAAGGGCGAAAAACCGTCACCGTGTTGACCCGCATAGTAGTTGTGCAGATTCAGGTACACACTGCTAGCCGAGGGTGGCGGTTCCTGCCAGGCGCGATGCTGGGCCAAAACAAATGACAAACCGGGTACGGCATGCAAACACTTATTCGCCGTGGCGGCCACGGCTAATAAATTCCAGGCTACACCCTGTAAAGCCTCGGCACCGAAGCTACTCACCCCGTCCAACAATAAGTGCAGCCCCCGCTCCCGGCAAACTGCAGCCACGGCATCCAAATCGTTAAGCCGGCCGGTAGTGGTTTCGTGATGCACCGTCGCTAGGTGCGTGAGCTCGGGATGTGCATCCAGACAGGCCTCGAGGCTCGCAACATTCAGGGGCTCTAACCAGTCCTGGCGATGTACTTCATGGGGTTTGTTTTGCGTAGCAAGAATGCTTGCCATCCGTTCACCATAAACACCATTGGCGGCAACTAGTGTGCCACCGCTTAGCGGTGCAAAACTGCTTAGCATGGCCTCTACAGCGGCGGTACCTGAGCCGGTCAGCATGACGCTCTCATAATCCCCGGCCAAGTCATCGTAAACGCCGGCGATTTCTCGATTGATGGTTTGCGTGAGGGCGGCGAATTCCGACTCACGGTGACACCAATCGCCCGAAGTTAGCGCCGCGCGCACGCGTGGGGTCAAGGTGACCGGACCGGGATTTAGCAAGATAGTGCGCTGTTGCATTCGTATTCAGCCAGCCAAAATTTGCGCCCTGAGCCGCGCCGCCACGTCGACGGGCGTCACGCTCGGCCGAGGTAAATCATCCGGCACGCCGCGTTCGATAGGCACATGCACCAATCGCAAACCGGCATCACGATCAGTAAGAACAGCCTCGAGTTCTTCCGGTGTCGTAACACGGTCAACTCGAGGATAACCACAAGCGCTGGCCACCGCCGTGAAATCCACCGAAGGCGAAACCGTGGCCTGGCCGCCGGTGGACTCGTGGACGCCGTTGTCCAACAAAACATGCAGCATGTTGGGTGGTTGCTCATACCCTAAGGTTGCAAAGGCACCTAAACGCATCAGGGCCGCACCGTCTCCGTCTAGCACGACGATGCGCCGCTTGGGCAAGGCCGCCGCCAAACCGAATCCAAAACTGCCCGCGCAACCCATGGAACCCACCATGTACAGCTGATTGTCGCGATCTTCACAAGCGTAGAGTTCCCGGCCGGTGTAACCCGTCGTGGCAACGATGATGTCTTGATCCGAGGCCCCCGACTGGACAGCGCGCAGCATTGCCGCGCGCGTATGCGTGGCGGCGCGGGGTGCCGGCGTTGCGATATTAGGCCAGCGCGCAGGGGGGCTGGACTTTAGAGTAACCGGCGCGACACTGCCCTTGCGCATGACCAGCGCATAGGGCCGGCCCGTTTGCCGCATATGTTCCAGCGCCATGGCCAAACTTGGTTCAATTTGCTCTTCATCCCGCGGAAAATACGCCCAGGGGATTTCCATGGTTTCCAACATTTGGGTGGTTACCTGGCCCATCAGCTCGTGCTGCGGTTCGTCGGCCGGTCCACCCGGCTCACCCCGTAAAGTCGTGATCAACAAAATTGGAATACGGAAAGTCCAGGTCAGGGACGTCAAGGGATTGACTGCATTGCCTAAACCGGAATTTTGAAACATGGCGACCGCGCCTTGGCCGGCCAGCGATGCCCCGGCGGCGATGGCCACCGCATCGCCTTCGTTTGCCGCGCCGATGTAGCGCAATTCTTGCGCATCAATGACGTAATTGATGAAGGGCTTCAGATAAGAACAGGGCACGCCCGCGTAAAGACTAAAGCCGCTGTTTTGCGCGGCGCGAATAAAAGACTCGGCGGCAATCATGCGAAACTACCAGCAGCCACCAGGTCCTCAAGACTGTCCACATCCAACCAATGCCCGGTGGTGTATACCACGCGGATGGTTTCTCCGGCCGCGACCAGTTCCGACAATAAGTGATGCAATTTCGTCCGCCGATGCACCGGATCTTGCGCCATGGCGGCGACCCGCTCACGAAACCGCGGCAAGGCCGATGCGGCAACGCGTAAGTGACTGGTCCACTCGCCGTGCCGCTGGTCATCGGCAATGTCCTCACCGGCCTGCTGCAAACTAACGGGATGATAGAACGCGTGCCGAGAATTGGGCTCGCTGCAGGTGACATAGTCAGCGGCCCGACTGCGGTTTACCGACGCCTGCCAGTCCGCATCCACGGCAATGACGAAGTCAGCATCCGGCTCAGCCAAACCATCAACGATATAGCGCTTGAAAATCACATCGCCGAACGACAGGTACAGATCAAATTCGTCATCCTTGATTTCATCTAGCGCACAATGCAGAGACACTAATTCGCCCGTCTCGGCATAGTCTGGGTTGTGAATGTAGTTTAGTGACGGCAAATCGAAACCGTCAGCGCCGAAACCTGTGACGACATGGATCTGCTTAATGCCGGCACCGTGGTATGACGAAACGATATGTCCTAGCAAGGGCTTACCCCGAACTTCCACCATGGCCTTAGGCCGAGTCCGCGTCAGATCGCCCAAGGCTGTGCCGCGCGATGCGGCGAGAATAATGGCGCTCGATCGCTGCGCCTGTTTGGGTAAGTAACGTTCTTCGGCCGCCTGCAGTTCCGAAGCCCCCTGCAAACGAAAGATTTCCTTTACGGGGGCCACGCGGTCTTCCACGGACTGCAAACTTTGTTCGCGATACAAAGTAGCTGCGCAATCTTGCAAAGCGGGAATCGCGGCACGCAGAAGATGGTTTGCCCAGATGGCGATGGAAAACCCCGCCTCGCGAAAAACATCCGTGGGTGTCGAGTAATATTTCGTCGGCACGATAACCACGGGCGAGCGATCTGCCCACTCACGCTTGAAAGCGAGCACTTCCGAGGGGTTGGCCAACGCACTGTGAATCAAGATGCCATCAGCGCCCGCTGCATGGTAAGCCTCGGCACGCTTCAGCGCTTCGTCCAGACCCCAACCCGCGATAAACGCCTCAACCCGCGTAATGATGCAAAAATCGTCATCCGACTGAGCATCTTTACCCGCCTTAATACGGCTACAAAACTCATCGATCTCGGCCAGTTGCTGCTTGTTGCCGTCGATGAAACTATTGGTCTTGGGATAGAGCTTGTCCTCAATACAAACCGCGGCAATGCGACGCTGCTCCAGTTTCTTCACCAGGCGACGGACATTGTTAAAGTTGCCGTAGCCGGTATCGCCGTCGAGGAGTATCGGCACGCTGGTAGCATCGGCCATGAACTCCAGCATTTCCAATACCTGGGTCCAACTGGCTTCATTGCTATCGCGCACACCAAACTGCGCGGACATGCACAAGCCGCCCGCCCAAATGGCCCTAAAGCCCGCCTCTTGGGCAATGCGGGCAGTGATGCCGTTGTGCGCCTCTAATAGGAACTCCAGCTGCGGACTGTTGAGCAGGCGACGAAATGCCGTGGTCTTCGGCAGAACTTCGGTGGCGGCGGCATCTACGTTGGCGCTCATACAAACTGGCCCGCAGGCTTCAAACCTTGTAGCGGTAATCTTTGCCGGTTTCGCGCTCAATGTCCGGTGGATAGCTGGCGAACTTGTCCGCGTAATAACGTTCGAGCTGATCACCATCGGAAGACTTACCGTAGGTCAAATACAACACGCGGCGTTTCTCACCGCTTCGGTTGGGCCCGGAACGATGCGGTGCGAAGGAGTCAAAAAACACCATATCACCCGGCTCGGCCTCGATGGATTCGAACTTGGCACCCGCGAGGTCATCGTCAGACAAGGGTTTCCACTCACTGCCAATCAAGCCACGATCATGCAGCCCACTGGCCATTTCCAAACAGCCGTTCGACTTCGTGGCCGGATCAATGGTGACCAAGGCAGTGATATGTAACTGCCCATAACGCGCCCAACCTGCCTGAACATCTTGATGGGCTTCGAAGCCACCACCGCCGGGCAATTTGAAGTTGATTTTGTCTTTAAAGAGCAGCGCCGCTTCGCCAAATAACTGCCCACAAGCGCCCAAGGTGCGAACATCGGCGGCCACACCCGCAAAACCGGCGTGGTGCGCCACGATGCGTTCCATGCGATTGAGTTGCCGCTGGCCGTCGGCCGTCTCCTCAAAATACATCCAAGCGCCACCCCGGCGCTCGGGCCAGCTTTGCACCTCTTCCGCCCAGTCGCGCAACTCGCTTGCCTCCTGGGCAGTGAATAGGCCGGGCACGACCAGGTAACCCAGACGCCGAAACCGTTCGATTTGTGCAGCGCTTAGGGGCTCAGTATCGGCAAGCTTTAAACTAGAAATCAACTTATTAATCATCCATTAGTATTTGTTTATATGGTGAATAATTTGCATATTCCCATTAGGGCGATACCGCAGACTAGCCATCGCCAATCGCCCCTGCGAAGAAGAAATCATCCCCCGTCCCTTTGCCAGCCGCAAGCGGTGTCCGCTAACTCAGCCCGGACTCGACGAATGTTCGGCATATTGTTCACCGCGTTCTAGTAGATCGTCCGTCCCGATGACCGCGTTGATGCCTGCAAAATCATTCATACGGTCGAGAACCGCCAATGTACTCCCGTCTCTCTTTAAAGTCCCCAGGTACTCTTGGGCCGCATGGCTAATAATGCGCACCATGGCACCGGGGAAAATAACCAAGCGAAATCCCAGCTGTGCCAATTCATCCACGGGCAGCACAGGCGTCAGCCCGCCCTCGACCATATTGGCCAGCAGCGGCACTTTCGCCGCCAGCTCGCTGCCAACTCGACCGAGCTCCGACAGATTTCGCGGTGACTCCACGAACAGTAGGTCGGCCCCGGCATCGGCATAAGCCGCGGCACGATCCAGGGCTTCGTCAATGCCGTCAACGGAAATCGCATCCGTGCGCGCGATAATCACCGTCTGCTCATTGTGCCGGGCATCCAGCGCGGCGCGAATCTTGCCCAGCATTTCCGCTTTCGAAATCAGGCTCTTGCCGGGTAGATGACCACAGCGTTTGGGCAGGGTCTGGTCTTCTATTTGAACGGCGGCCGCGCCGGCGCGTTCGTACTCTCTGACGGTGCGCTGCACATTTAAGGCGTTGCCAAAACCATTGTCGGCATCCACGATCAGCGGAATATGCACCCGTTCGCTAATATGACTGATGACATCCAGCATTTCACTCATGCTCACCAAGCCGATATCAGGCCGGCCCAGTTTCGTGAATGCCACGCTTGCGCCGCCCAGATAAGCACAGTCGAATCCCGCTTGCTCGATCAACAAAGCCGTCAAGGCGTCATAGCAACCCGGCGCGGTGATCGGTCGATCTTCCGCGAGTAATTGCCTAAGTTTGGCGGCGGTGCTCATGGTTTGAGTTCTCCCGATTCAATTCGCTGCTTCAAAAAAGGCATCAGTCCGCCTGCCCTGACCATGTCCAATAAATGCGCCGGTAAGCCCGCGCTTGCATAATCCCTGTCGCGACTCAGATTGCGCACTTGGCCGGTACTCGGCGTGATCAACAATTGGTCCCCGGTCTGAATCTCGTCTGTACGCTGAAATAACAAGGCGGGAATCCCAAAATTTAGAGCATTGCGATAAAAAATCCGGCCATAGGATTTTGCCAGCAGGGCGCCGACGCCCAGATGCTGCAAGGCCATGGGTGCTTGCTCGCGGGCCGACCCCACACCAAAGTTCGCGCCACCCACAACAATATCGCCCGGACGAACTGCCCCAGCGAAGCCAGGATCTAGGGCTTCCAGACAATGCTCGGCCATGACAGACAGACTCGACTTGAAGTAAAGACCAGGCGCCATTACATCGGTATTGACGTTATCGCCAAACACCCAGGCGCGACCTTCGATTACGTCGGTGGCAGGCATCAATCCAGGTACTCCCGGGGGTCAACGATACTGCCAGCAACGGCGGCCGCCGCCACTGTATAGGGGGAGGCTAAATAGACTTCGGCGGAGTTGGCACCCATGCGGCCGCGGAAGTTTCGGTTCGTCGACGAAATACAAACTTCATTTTCCGCGAGAATGCCCGCACCCAAAGCGGCGCAGGCACCACAACCGGTGGGCAGTAAATAAGCGCCTGCCTGGGAAATGGTTTCTAGCGTGCCATCCGCGGTGGCCGCCATGACGACTTGTTGCGAGGCCGGCGCGACCAGCAAACGCGTGTGGGGGGCGATGCGGCGGTTTCGTAAAACCTTCGCCACCATTTGTAGATCCGTATGCTTGGCCCCGACACATGCGCCAATATAGGCTTGATCAACGCGCTGACCGGCGTGCTCTTCCACCGGCGCTGAATTCGCCGGAGAATGAGGTGCGGCAACCTGTGGCGATAAGCTCGCAGCCGAAAAATCCCGCACGGCCGCATAGGTCGCATCACCATCACTGGTCCAAGTCAACGCATCAGTAGCCGGCTCGCGGCCGGCTGCCCGCAAGGCCTGCAGAGTTCGCTCATCGGTTTCGACCACACCGGTCTCCGCGCCCAATTCCGCCGCCATGTTGCACAACACACCGCGCTCGGCCAGGGACATGGACTCTACGGTATCCCCGCCGAACTCGATCACATGCGATGCATTGTCCACACCCAACTCGCGGCAGAGAAACAGCATGATGTCCTTGGCCGCAACGCCCGGACCAAATGAGCCACGCCAATTCACGCGGAGGGTGTCAGGCACCTGAATCCAAATCTCTCCCGTCACCACAACACCGGTCATTTCAATGGCGCCGAAACCCATCATCAAACATCCGAACGCACCGCCCATGCTGGAATGGGAATCACCACCGCAGGCGAACATTCCGGGTTGCAGATAACCCTGCTCGGCCAAGACCACGTGGCCGATGCCTTGCATATCATGAAATTTCTGGATACCGAATGCTTGGGCAAACTCCCGCGTTAACTTCAAAATAGCGGCCGATTCCGCGTCCACCGCCGGCGTAAAATGATCCGTGGCCAGTACGATTCGTTCGGGGTCCCAGACGCCCACACCTAGCTCCTTTAGGCGCGGCCATATCCGGCGCGGGCCACCGGAATCTAGCAACAGTGCAAGATCCACACGGCAGGTCAGAATTTCTCCGGGGGTCACGGCAGAGTGCCCACTTGCCCGCGCCAGAATCTTTTGCGTCAATGTCTCGGCCATGGCGATTACTTTAGCCTAATCGCCGACCTACCGAGCATGCAGCTTGGTCCGGGGCCATTCGACGAGCAGACGGTGTCTGGTAATATCCATCGCTCCAAATTTGGCAAGCGCCCACTAAGACCGCCGTGACAGGCGGCGTGGACGGCTACCAAGACTGCACTTCTTCCTCATGCTGGCTTGCCTTGACGCGACGGCGGCAAGAGTGGGGCCGCTACCAGCAACAGACAGGAGCAAAGACATGGCAAGCAGCGAACGCAAAGTCGCCATCGTGACGGGATCAGCAACGGGTGTGGGTGCCGCGGCCTGCCTTCTATTGGCCGAGCGCGGCTGTAATGTCGTTGTTAACTACACGCGCAGCGAGGCAGAAGCGGAGGAGACAGCGGCGACCTGCCGCGCCAAAGGCGCTGAAGCCATCACGGTGCAGGCAGATGTGTCCGACGATGCAGCTTGCCGGGCCATGGCCCAAGCCGCGGTCGATGCCTGGGGCCGCATCGACTACTTGATCAACAACGCGGCACGCACCAAATTTAACCCCTACCCCAAACTCGATGGCATCGACAAAGATGACTTTCTAAACATCTATGCCGTTAACGTCGTCGGCGCTTATCAAATGATTCGCGCGGTGGAACCGCATATGCGCAAGCTAGGCAAGGGCGCCATCGTGAACGATTCTTCCATCGGTGGCGTCACGGGTATTGCCTCGTCAATCCCCTACGCGGCATCGAAGGCAGCCCTGAATCTAATGGCCAAAGCCCTGGCCCACGTGCTGGCCCCGGAAATTCGCATCAACACCGTGGTTCCGGGCATGATTCAAACCCGCTGGCTGAAGGGCGGCATGGGCGACGAGCAATACGAAGCCATGCTGGAAAGCACCCGGCAACAACTACCATTGAAAGACGTCGCAACCGCCGAAGATATCGCGGAAGCCTTGGTTTTCTTCCTGGAGGCACCCGGCGCGCGCTTGGTCACTGGTGAAACGCTGATTGTGGACAGCGGTATTCACCTTGGGCAACTGCCCCCTTACTCCAGCGGCGAGGAGTACTAGCGGGCCAGGAGCGACCAGCACATGTCAGGGCGAAACCGGCAGTGGCGGGTGGCGCGCTATCCACGCGGCCAGGAAGCCATTGGACCCGAGCTGTTCGACTGGGTAAGCACGGAAATCCCAGAACCCGAAGCAGGCGAGTTTCTGGTCCGCAGCCTGTACTTGGGCACGGGACCGGCCCAGCGCGGTTATCTGGTCCCGCAAAAGAATGATTTTTTCACCACGGTGGCCGTGGGTGAAGTTATGCGGGGCCGCGGTGTGGGTGAAATTGTCGCGTCAAGACATCCTGATTATGCGGTCGGCCGTCTGTTCGTCGGCTCCCTCGGCTGGCAGGACTACTCGATCCAAACGCCACGCGGTAAAGAGTTTGTCTTTAGCACCAAGCTCCTTAAGCCCCCGGTCGCCAAACCCTTGTCCCTGCACCTCGGCATCCTGGGCCAAGCCGGCGCCACAGCGTACTTTGGACTACTCCATATCGGCCAAATGAAAAAGGGCGATGCGGTGCTGGTTTCCGCTGCCGCGGGTGGCGTCGGATCGATAGCCGGCCAAATTGCCCGCCTAAAGAGTGCGGAACGAGTCGTGGGCATCGCCGGATCTGAGGAAAAGTGCCGCTGGTTAGTCGATGAGCTAGGCCTAAGCGCGGCCATTAATTACCGTCGGGATAATCTAGACGAGAGACTAGGTGAGCTATTTCCCCAGGGCATTGATGTATTTTTTGACAATGTCGGCGGCGAAATTCTCAACACGAGCCTGCTACACCTCGCCGAACGCGCCCGAATCATTGTCTGCGGTTTTATTGCCACGGACTATCTGGACGATCCGGGCCCTGGACCCATCAACTATCGCCAGCTGGTCGCAAAACGCGCCCGCATGCAGGGCTTTGTGGTTTTCGATTATTGGGACCAGTTCACCCGGGCCGAAGCTGATTTGCGGCAATGGTACGCCGACGGCAGACTCCAGGCCTGCGAGGATATCGAACAGGGCCTAGAAAATATGCCCCGTGCCCTAGCCGCGCTTTTTTCTGGTGACAACCGAGGTATCAAGCTATGCCATGTCAGTGCGGATGCCGATTAGCGCAAAATATTTCACAAGCTGGGATTTAAATCGCCGATCCCTCCGAAATCTAGACATCTCGCCAGATAAAGAAATGGAACTCGTTTCCAATCCGAAAAATCAGTCGAGGTTTTTCGTGCACATGCTTAGCGTTTATCTCCGTCCAGCCGCAGCTCTTCTTTGTAGCCAAACCACCGGCTATTATCGATAAGACGAATCCATTCCGGTTGGATCTTGTAAAGCTGCGCATTGCGTAAACGCTCGGCAATCGTCGCTTCGTTCTTATCCTTAGGTTTGTCGAACAAAGCCTTCACATCTTTAAACTTCGCCAAATAATGCCCCAGGGCCGCGAGCCGGGCGGCACCCTTTAAAACCGTGACGCGGCCCTCCAACTGCAACCCACGAACCTCAGCCCAGGCATCACAGTCGGGATTGATAGCCGCGGCCACGCGATCATTGTCGGCCATGTGTTGACCGTGGCGCGTACGATGGTCGGAAACAAAGTAAAGATCGAAATCGCTGTTGTGCGCAAAAAAAACTGTTGCCGCCCATGGCATTCCATCTTTACTCGTTGCGAGAGTTAGCGTTGAGTTTTGATCCAACAACTCGCCGATCGCCGATCGCGTTTCGTCAGTCACTTTAGTGACTCCGCGTCTAGTTTCGCGCTGGCCCTTGCCAGCGCTTCACGATGCCACTGTCAATACCAAATAGATCGAGAATTCGTCCGACACTATGATTGATAATGTCATCGATGGTTTGCGGATCGTTATAAAATGCAGGCATGGGCGGTACCAAAATGCCACCTATTTCCGCAGCGGCCGTTAGCAAGCGAGTGTGACCGAGATGCAAGGGCGTCTCACGCGGCACGATGACGAGCTTGCGTTGCTCCTTGAGCACCACGTCAGCCGCTCGCACCATCAAATTGTCGGCATAGGAATTCACGACGCCGGACAAGGTCTTCATGGAACAGGGCACAATTACCATGCCCGCTGTGGCATAAGAGCCGCTGGCAATTGTCGCGGCCAAGTTTTGGTCGCTATGTACTACGTCAGCCAAGCCTTCCACGGATTTGACATCCCAACTCGTTTCCAAGGCAATGTTTAGCTTACCCCCGTTGCTAATCACCAAGTGCGTCTCGATGGCATCGAGACCACGAAGCACCTCCAACAAACGAATCCCATAAATCACGCCGCTGGCGCCGGAGATTCCCACAATCAGTCGCGATTTGTTCTGGGGCATGAATTCGCCTGTCTGCAGATGCCTGGAACCGAAACACCGCACACGCCTAACGGCACGCTGCGGCTCGGGTCATTGATGATACTGCCTGTCGGGTGACAGGCGAACCATCTTGACGATGCTGACGCCCCATCTGACCACCTGGTGCCAAACGGACCCTTTTACGCCCCTTGGCTCACCCCGCCGCGCCGATTCGCATGGATTTACAATAGCCCGGCCGGCAAACAGCTCAAAATCCGAGCCACAGAATCAGCTTCGCGACAGCCAATGTTTTGCTATGATCGCCGCGTCTCACAGTGATTTTACGCAAGCACCACAGCACTGCCCCGGGGGCAAGCTGTCGGGCAAGTTTGTCTAGAACCGAGGATCTCGATAATGAAATATGCAGGGCCAGTCGCCATTTTTGCCGCCGTCATCACACTATCATCCGGCACCGCCTTGGCCGAGGATGACGCGCGATACCCCGCTGGCGTATATGCGGGTGGCTCCCTGGGCCTGTCGCAATTTGATGACCCTTGTGGCGACCTACCGGGTACTCTCGGTAGTCAATTTTCCTGTAATGACGATGACGCGACCTGGAAAGTGTTTCTCGGCTGGCGCCCGCACGATTGGGTCGCGGGTGAGCTCAGCTATGTCAATCTTGGCGAAGCTCGAGCTAATGCATCGGCAGTTTCGCTAACGGCTGAAATTGACGGCTATTCCGTTGTCGGCGTTTTGACGCCACCGATGTTCGAGAAAGTGGGCTTTTATCTGAAGGGCGGCGCATTCTTTTGGGAGTCCGAGGTCTCCGGAACTAGCTCCCCGACCTTTAGCGTTGTCAGCAAATCTGATGACCGCACCGGCGTGGTCGGCGGCGGGTTTCGTTGGCCCTTTGGCGAGCATATCGGCGTTGGTATCGAGTGGGAACGCTACTTTGATATCGGTGATACGGATGTTGATAATTTTTCGGGTAGCTTGATTTATGATTTCTAAATTTGCTTCGCCGCGTTCATGCCCGAATCGCTGCTGGGCCATAAGAACCCCAAGAAGTCAAAGGTAACTATAAGAAGCTAAACGATTTCGGCCGTTTTTCAGTCACTCAAGGACAACGAAACTCGAGGCCGGTGTATTCCACTGTCTTACAATTTATGTGAGAAATCTGCTGGGCTTGCGCTTGACAGCCATGCAATTGCTTTTAGTCGCTGACTCACACGTTGGCACGGCCAATCCACTAGCCGGACGATTACGCCTAAGCATCTGGAAACCTAGATGAAGCTAAGTAGCCGCCCAAGAAACCCTAGCTCTCATTCTCCAGCTCAACTTCTTCGGCAACAACCGTCGTACTAGAAACCTCTAGCCCTTTTGCCTTAACAATTGAACCTTCAGCGACGGCATTAAAGAATTCAGTTGCCGAGTTGAACAAGTTGTCGTTCGCATCGCGGAATATAGTTTGGCTGTTGGTTTCCACCGTCACACCGAGTATGGTCAGAGTCGGTTCGCCGACGGTTTCCACGAAGCCCTGGATAATGGTTTCAAGCTCCGGGTCCTCACGCTCCACGCGCTCAGCGATAACATCGGCCGAACCATTGGCATCGACCGCACCACGCATCTCCACGTAGTCACCCGTAGCCAGTTCCGCCAAGGTCAGAGTCTCATCATCCTGGTCACTCTTGTCCTCAAGGCGCGTAAGGGAATCGACGCGGGCCTCAACGCCCAAGATGACAAAGCTATTGCTCGCCAAATTGACCGAGTCGATATTCGCGGTGATTCTGATCACCGCGGCCCGCTTGATTTCAACTTTGTCGGCCACCAGCACGCCAGACGAGTTCACATCGCCCTCGACCTCCACCTTCACATTCAACCCCAAATCGGCGGCCATGGCCGGGGTATCATCCTCGAACTCAAAAACCGTTTGTGCGTTGGTCGTCACCGGCAGGGACGACACATCAAAATCCGTTGCTGAAACGAAGCGGGTAATAAAGCCCTCGACTTCAAGATCATCGATATTGTTCAAGTCGATGCCGCCGGCACCGGGCGCTTCCAGTTCCACACGCGTGGCAATCAACTCACCGCCCGCCGCGAAACTCAATCCCTTCGCTTCAACAAAATCGCCATTCGCGATAGCTCCGCCGGGGAAGTTGTCGAGAACCGCCGAACTAAAATCTATGGTCAACCCATTGATTTGGAAGCTTGAAGCAGAAAGATTTGTGACGAAACCATGTACTTCAACGGTTTCACCAGCGGGAATCCCGGAAATCGCCTTACGCTCGATCCGCGTGGCACGGATATTACGATCGGCATCGAAGAATCCAGATACTTCAACAAAATTACCCACCGCGAGCCCGTCCAGCGTCGCTGGGCTGATTCCGTCGTCGAATGACGTGCTGGCGCTAATCAAGACCAGTTGGCCAGCGACGGTCATCTGGCTCGCCGCCAAATTGATATTGTCGATCGGGCCCTCCACAGCCTCATCGGCAAACACAGTATCAGCCGTACCCGTTGAGCCACTGGAATTGATCGATCCAATCACGATGACTACATCGCCCACGTCAAGGTCTGATTCAGAGCCAGGGGAATCATCAATGGTGAACTCGGCACCGTTGGTTTCGAACTCCACGCCATTGACAAAAATGCTGCCAAAACCTGTCACCGTGCCAGCCGATGCTCCGAGCCGATCGATGCCGGCGATACTGGTGTCACCACCGCCGCCACCACCACCACCGCAACCCGTTAGCGCGCCCAATGTGGCCAATAGCATCAGCACTGTTTTGATTTGTTTCATTGCCCGCCCCTACAGAATTTCATCTTGAATCGTGAAAAGACCAATGCCGAGACGAACGCGTTCTTTAGCGTGCGTGTCGGCGCTATCCGCTGCGTGTTCCGTTAACCACTGGTCAACTTTTTCGAGAAATGCCTGGCCCTGCTCTTCGACAAACGCCCGAAACTCCGGTGCTGCGTTCGCATCGATACTGGAATTCGTGGCGCGGCCCAGGAACCGGCTTGGCTCATCGTCGCCAAGGGCCAGGTTGTAATTGATGTTGGTGCCCAAATCCTTGAATACCTCACCGGCATTGCCGATCCAATCGGGATCAAATTGCACCGGCATGTAGTAGCGCTTCAGCACCCGCAGCCTTCCATCAGGCTCCTGCGCCACGGCCTGCACCCGCAACAATTCTTTCAACAAAGTGCTGGCCGCTACGTCTCCGCCGTAGCGCTGGCAGAGCAAGGAAAAGCTAACGCGGTCGCCTTCCATGGGAAGCAGCAGAGGCTTCGCGCCGCCGTCAAGAAACTCCGGATCTTGATGCCAGCCCGACAGCACTCGCGTGGAATCCGTCGTCTTATTGGGCGGCAAAGTCACGGGCTGATCTAGCAACTGCCGCTGACGTCTAACCTCTTTGCGGCTGATGCCAGTGAGTATCGAGACCCGAGAGGTATTGGTCGGACGGCCTTTAATCCCGTACTCCTCGCTGGCGACGGCCACGAAGGCAGATTTGGAAACCGCCGAGAATTCACGCCAGGTCATGCCACATTTCATCAGGAAACTCGCGATGGGCTTTAACAGGCTCAGGCAGGCCTGTTGCACCACTGTTGAATCTACTTTATCCACTATTGGGTATTTTTACCCCATTTGTGGAATGTGTCAAGGGCTAATCGGTCAATTTCGTGGCCGCTTTGATGCCCGCCAACGCGGAAAAGCCCCTCGCATTAGAGTTCGAGAGATAAGAACGCCCCCACGGCGAAGCGCGGCGCCGGGACTCATGGGAACGTGGCGCGGCACACCCGTTGACTGCAAACTGCAGCCCCGCGACGTCGTAATTCGATGCGGCTCGTTTGCTGCATCGACGCATTTTCGGCTCGACGCCGCACTAAGCTAAGGGCTCAGCTCGCTGAGGTCGCGCCTAGCGCTTAAGCCCGCAGGTATTGATTCCGAAAAAGGAATAGATTGGGCAGGTCCCAACCAGCCCGGTCACCAAGGGCACCAATCCGACCCAGCCCCAAGGCGTTTGCGGACCAAAAAACACCAGGCTAAGCAGCCCAAGGCCAAGGACCACACGCAGAGCGCGATCAACATTTCCTTCATTTTTCCAGCTCATCACAGTTCTCCTTGAGTTAGCTCGCCAGTTTGCGATTGACGATCGCCATAGTGAGCAACTCGCAGAATGACGTCAGTGACTCAGTCACATAGAACTGCTTCGATGATCCTTTGCAGGCACGCTGCATCGATGACCTTTACTCGGCCACGGCCTAGCCGGACCCAGCCCTCATTTTCGAAGCGCTTGAGATGGCGGGACACGACTTCACGGGCTGTACCGAGCTCCACAGCCAGGTGTTGATGAGTGATTTCCTCCACGCGCCGGCCGTGGAATTCAAGCAAGATCGCCGCCAGTCGCGAATCCACCGAAGTAAACGCAAGTTCCTCGAGCTTCTTGATGACATGCGTCAACCGGGCTGAAAATCCATCAAACACAAACTGGCGAAATTGAGCGGATTGTTCTAGGGCTTGTTCAAATTTGGCGCGTGGTACCGCTAAGGCTTGAACGTCGGACTCGGTTATCGCCTCGGCGGGATAGCGATCACGGCTAAAAAGACAGGACGTAGTCAGCAAGCAAGATCCACCGGCACCAATTCTATAGAGGGTTACCTCCCGGCCGCTCGCCGAGGTAATTTGCACGCGCACATTGCCCGCTATCAGTATCAGAAACGCCTTGCAGGAATCCCCAGCATGAAATACGAACTGTCCCGCGTCCAGACTGACAGTCTGCGAGCTCGCAAATAGCTCGTTGATCGCGGGGTCACCATCCGTCAACAGCCGCGGAAACAGCTCGGCAAGTTGGCTCTTATATTCTGCGGCCATGTCCTGAGATTAACCACAGATGGGGTCAGAGTAAAAACCTATTGCTGGGGCGTGATTTATGGAGTCAGAGTAAAAACTCATCGTGAGTCCAAACTCACGATGAGTTTTTACTCTGACTCCATCCATTTCGGCGGACGCTTTTCAAGAAAAGCCTCGATGCCCTCTTCAGCATCTTGATCAAAAAGATTCTCGACCATGATGTGACTGGTGAATTCATAGGCCTCACTCAGCGGCATTTCAAGCTGCCGATAGAATGCCTCCTGCCCGATCTTGATCGTGCGTTCCGACTTGCTGGCGATTTTCTCGGCAAGGGCACGAACCTCGCCGTTTAGTTCCTCAGGCGAAACCACACGATTGACCAATCCCCAGTCACAAGCTGACCGCGCATCGATCAGCTCACCGGTCAGCAGCATCTCCATGGCCTTTTTACGGGCTACATTACGCGACAACGCTACCATCGGCGTGGAACAAAACAGGCCGATATTGACGCCCGGCGTGGCGAA
Source organism: Gammaproteobacteria bacterium (assembly GCA_965221985.1). GTDB lineage: Bacteria > Pseudomonadota > Gammaproteobacteria > Steroidobacterales > J054. Next base: position 2,072,071 of record OZ244928.1, on the reverse strand, counting down.
TTTCGCCGCGTCTGACGCGATAGCCAAATCGCAACTGGCGACCAGCTGGCAACCCGCCGCCGTCGCAACTCCTTGCACGGCAGCAATCACCGGTTTTGGACAAGTCACAATCACTTGCATCAGGCTACTGCAGCGCTTCATTGTCTTGACAAAAAATGCGCGCCCGCCATCGGCGTCGCCGCGAGCCTCTGTTAACTCCCGCAAATCGTGGCCAGCGCAGAACGCGGAACCTTCCGCCGCCAAAATGATTACGCGCACCGACTCCGTCAAGCTGAGTTCGCTCAACTTGGCATGCAACTCATCCAGCATGGCAAACGATAGACAATTGCGCTTGGCTGAACAATTGAGCGTCAGTTTTGCAACCGTGCCCTGCGTATCCAAACGAACAAGCTCACTATTCATGCCGACATCCTCAAGCTCAAACCACCGTCGGCAATGATGATAGGCGCAGATGGGGCCGGAGTAAAAACTCATCGTGACTTTGAACTCACGATGAGTTTTTACTCCGGCCCCACACATCACATCCATCACGACCCTATCCAGCAATACCACGGGGAGTTCAAATCGCCTACAATCCCTGGCCACAAATAATAGAAAAATAAGCAGCAATGGGCAGCCAAGAACAACCCCAGAGCTGGACGACTCAATAAACATGCTGCCGTCGTCACTAGATCACGCGGAGAAAGTAATGAAACTCGAGACTCAGTGCCTGCACGCAGGCGCCAATCCAGACCCAAGCACCAATTCTAGGGCCCTGCCTGTCTATCGCACGGCGGCTTATGTATTCGATAGCACAGAACATGCGGCCAATCTGTTTGGGCTGCGCGAGCTCGGCAACATCTACACGCGCCTGATGAATCCAACCCAGGACGCCCTGGAGCAACGCGTCGCTGCTATAGAAGGGGCAGCTGCGGGCCTAGCACATGCATCGGGCACGGCCGCCATCTTCAATTCAATCAACAATATTTGCCAGGCAGGGGACGAAATCGTCAGCGCGGCAAACCTTTATGGCGGCACGTTTACGATGTTTAACGACATTTTCACTCAGTTCGGAATTCGAGTGAATTTTGTTGACGCGAATGACCCCGACGCATTTTCTGGCGCCATCAATGCGAAGACTAAAGCAGTGTTTTGCGAAACTCTGTCCAACCCAGCTTGCGATGTCACCGATATTGAGGCCATCGCCGAGATTGCCCATGCGAGCGGCCTGCCGCTCATCGTTGATGCGACATTCACAACGCCCGTGCTCCAGCGATCCATGGATTTTGGTGCCGACATCGTCGTGAACTCCTTGACCAAGTGGATGGGCGGCCAAGGAACAGGCATTGGAGGCATTGTGCTGGATGCCGGCCGCTTCGACTGGCGTGGCGACAAATTTCCCTTGATGAACGAACCGGACTCCAGCTACCACGGTTTACGCTGGGCCCATGACCTGCCTGAAGCACTAGCTCCCATCGCCTACTTACTACGCATGCGCACCGTGCCGCTGCGCAATCTTGGCGCCTGCATCAGTCCCGACAATGCCTGGATGTTCGCGCAAGGCATAGAGACCCTGCCCTTGCGTATGGAACGGCATTGCGCGAACGCAAAATCCGTCGCTGAATACTTGCGCGATCATCCGCAGGTCGATTGGGTGCGTTACCCGGGTCTGCCCGATGATCCGTCCCACGAAAAAAACCAAAAATATCTTAAGGGTATGGGTGGGCCGATGGTGGTATTCGAAGTAAAAGGTGGACAAGAAGCGGGTCGAGCCTTCATTGAAGGTGTCGAACTGTTCTCGCATCTCGCAAATGTGGGTGATGCGAAGAGCCTGGCCATACATCCCGCAACCACAACGCACTCGCAGCTAAACGCCGAGCAACAAGCCGATGCGGGCATCACGCCAGGACTCGTTCGGCTCGCGGTGGGGATTGAGCATATCGATGACATTGTTGCGGACCTGGATAGGGGGCTGACCGCAGCCCGCTTATGATTGCTCTGAAAGTCGCGCCAGCTCAAAGCAGATGACGACAAGCACAAGCTTCATTCCCGAATTTGTCCTTGAAAGCGGTCTAAGCCTGACCAAGGTACCCGTTGCTTACCAGACCTGGGGCAAGCTAAACGCCGACGCCAATAATGTGGTTGTCATCTGCCATGCGCTTACCGGCAATACGGCGGCGAATGAATGGTGGGGAGAACTCATTGGGCCTGGAAAAGCCATCGACACCAATCAATATTTTGCCGTCTGCGCAAATGTCATTGGCTCACCCTACGGAACCCTGTCGCCGCTCACTGCTAATCCAGCCACGGCTCAAGCCTATGGTGCCGATTTTCCACCCACGACCGTCCGCGATAGCGTGGCGCTACACAAACATTTGCTAGATACCCTGGGTGTGAATCAAGTGGCCTTCGCCATCGGCGGTTCCCTGGGCGGCATGCAGGCTTTGGAATGGGCATTTTTCGGGGACTATGTGCGAGCTATTGTTCCCATTGCCGTGGGCGGGCGGCATTCCGCCTGGTGCATCGGTTGGAGCGAAGCCCAGCGCCAAGCAATCTACAAAGATCCACGCTGGCTAAACGGCCGCTATGATCCCGCGAAACCACCCGAGGATGGATTAGCGGTGGCGCGCATGATGGCCATGGTGTCTTACCGGTCATTCATGTCATTCGGCGAACGCTTCGGTCGCCAGCGTGCGTTAGACAAAACGAACCCCGGTTTCTTGGTCGAGACCTACCTGCAGCACCAAGGGAAGAAATTCATCCATCGATTTGATGCGAACTGCTACGTCAACTTGACTTGGACCATGGACACCCACGATGTAAGCCGCGATCGCGGCGAGTATGAACACGTACTGGGTAGCATCAAACAACCCGCATTGATCGTTGGAGTAACCACGGATGTCCTCTACCCGCTCAAGGAACAAAAAGAGCTACAACGCTGTCTACCCCGCGCGGAACTCGCGGTGATGGATGCACCGCAAGGCCATGATGCTTTTCTGATCGAGCAAAGCAAACTGGCCGGAATTTTGCAGGAATGGCGAAGTAGGACCATCGACCCGTAATCAACGGGATCAGAGAAACAACGGTGCCGGCAAGAACAGTGAACAGGAGTTGACTCGTAACTAATTGTATTACATAAGGATACCGCGAAAATACGTGGCTTCGATTGCAGTATGCTGCACGATGAAGCCCCACCGCGTCATACAGAATTCGCCCGTTGTGGGATCTCGACAAGTACGAGACCGACAGGCTTCGACAATATCTGGTTGGGGGCACATGTAATCACGGGGAAGGTCTCTTTGGCGTATCAGGCCGGCCGCCCAGGACGATCAAAGGCCCGGCCTCCTCATTACACTGCCAAAATCACCCCAACAAAGACTCATATGGATTCAAAATCGGGCCGTTCCTTTACCTGATCCGCTACTCCGAGTAGCCTTCCCAACGCTATGCGACTCCTTAGTTTTGAAGCCCTCGCAACGGCGCTCCACGACGCTGACGTTCGCTACCTGATTGTTGGCGGACTGGCCGTTAATGCGCATGGGTATCTAAGATTTACCAAGGATGTTGATTTGGTCCTTGAATTGAAAATTGAAAATTTGCGTCGCGCAATCGACGCCCTCGAAGCGCTGGGCTACCAGCCCGCCGCACCAGTCGCTCTTGATCAGCTCGCGGATGCAAGCCAGCGCGAATCTTGGGTGCGCGAAAAAGGGATGCAGGTTTTTCAACTATGGAGTGACTTGCACCCCGAGACACCGATCGACGTGTTTGTAGCCGAGCCCTTTGACTTCGACACAGAATTCGCGAAGGCCCTGAAAAAGCCACTGCGCAAGGATCTACCCGTCTATTTCGTCAGTATCGACACCCTGATCGAAATGAAGCGGCTAGCGAATCGTCCACAGGATCATATCGATATCGAGAATTTAGCAATGCGCAGAGACGACGATGGCTGACTCCGTAAAGCAAGATCGCAAGGCTGCTGACCCTTGGGCAACCGCTACCTTTAACGGCGCCCGGCGCGAACAACTTCGGCGTTGGTCAAAACTGTCACTAGACCAAATTATCCGGGCTTTGGAGGAAATGGAAGAGTTGAGTGATCGGCTAACAGCCGGGTAACCAAGGCGACGAACTACCTGGAACAATTATTGGTTGCCAACTCACGCAAGGAATGCATGTAATTTTCGCGGGCCGAATTGCGCCATCGCAAGTGGTTAACCAATAAAGAAGAAAATGGTGCCGGAAAGAGGAGTCGAACCTCCGACCTTCGCATTACGAATGCGCTGCTCTACCAACTGAGCTATTCCGGCCCGGCGCGCAGTATAGGCAATGCCAATGAGGCCATCAATTAAGCGCGACGTCTTGATCTAAGAATGCCGCCGCGGGCGTTCTCACGCGATTTTTAACAGCCTGAGTTTCTGAGCCGCACGACGAGTTCGATGCTCTCCGCCACCGTGCCTTCGGGCAGCTCCGGCATGGTTTTTAAACTGATGGCATCTGCATCGATGTCGATGAGTTCACCCGTGTCTTGATTATAGAAGTGGTGATGAAACTTTGTGGTGGAATCGAAAAACAAGCGGCTGGGATCAACCGCCACCTCGCGTAAAATGCCGCGCTCCGAGAACAACTTAAGTGTGTTGTAGACCGTCGCCTTGGAAACCCGGCTGTTGGCCTGGCGCAACTGGGCGATGATTTGTTCGGCGGACAAATGGCAGGGCTGCCGCAGAATGACCTGAGCAATTTGCACGCGCTGGGGCGTAGGCTTCACGCCGTGGGCCAGCAATCGCTCGGCAACTTGCTCACTGAGGTCCAAGACCGCAGGTCTCCTTATAAATCATAGCTTTGCAATTCTAGCGAACCGCGTCCCCTGGCCGCAACGATGGCCCCCAGATGTACTGCTTGCGGCAAATCCCAAGGTATTAAGTCCAAACGCGGCTGGTTTGGTCCGCGCATTTTCGCGGACCATTGAACCCGAACCCTTCCCCCGAATAGGCGGCCAGCTCTGCCGAACACCCTTGAGATGAGTCAATGACAGACCACGGCGGATTCAGCTTGGCGGAGCTGTTGCTCACCACCGCCATTGCCGCACTGCTGCTCGGCCTAGGCGTTCCGAATTTTCGCTCGATGCTTCTGGACGCGCGCCTCAGCAGCGCTGTTAATCAGTTTGTGCATGCGGTGCACGGCGCTCGCCACGAAGCGCACAAGCGATCCCAAGCAATTTCCATCTGCCCAAGTCACGATGGCCTGCAATGCTCGGCAAACAACGATTGGTCCAAAGCCTGGCTACTCTTCGCCAATCCGCTCGGCACCGAACCGCCGCGGGTTGAACATCCGGACAACATCCTACTGGTTGAGCAGCTGCCCAGCGGAATCACGGCGCGCAGCAATCGCCGAGCGTACAGCTTCCGGCCATTTTCCATAAGCGATACCAACGGCACCGTGGGCTTTTGTGACCACCGCGGTGCCGCACACACTCGCGCCGTGGTCATCAGTCCGACCGGCAGGCCGCGCCTAATTTTTGGCGCCGAAGCTCACACAAAAACTAAATGTCAAATCTAAATCTATGTTTTTTAACATGAAACTAACATTCGACTCTAAGAACATACCTTTCATCTGGCACTCGAGCAGTGGCAGCGAGTCGGGCGCAGTATCTTGTACATGGGCAAGATGCACGCAGAAGGCGTCACCCTGATCGAGCTGTTGATGAGCTTAGCGGTTGCAGCCATCGTGCTCGCGATTGGCGTCCCTTCCTTCAGAAATTTCGTGGCGGTCAACGACATGAGCGCGGCCGCCAACGATGTGGTGTCCGCACTTCAGCTAACCCGCAGTGAAGCCTTGAAGCGCCGGGATACCGTGACTTGGTGTGCCAGCGAAAACGCCAAAGACCCCAATCCCACTTGTTCCCCTTCCGCCGACCCGGGCGCGGGCTGGATTATTTTTACCGATACTGACGGCGATGCCGCCGTGGATGGCGACGAAATTGTCATCGCGGGGCATGCTGGCTTGAAGCCCGGTATAGCCACCAACTCCGCCTGGAATAACGGCAGCGGCGCACCCTTCTATGTGGCCTTTGACAGCGTGGGTCGCCTGATACCCCAACTCCCCGGTGCAGCCACCGGTAGCCTGACCGATTTACAACTCTGCGACGAGCGCGGTGATCACGATACCGGCGGCGGGGTAGCAGCCGGACGGTGGGTGGAAATCGAGGTGACTGGGCGGCCACAACTCAATCGCGAATATGCTCGTGTTCAGGGCGCGAGCAACCCCCTAGGTGGTTGCTGAATGAACAAAATAAGAAAACCGACAAGTGCCGGGTTCACCCTGGTCGAAGTACTAGTTGCCTTGGTTGTAATTGCCGTAGGCATGCTCGGTATCGCCGGGCTCTATGTGGAAAGCCTACGCGCCGGCCGCACGTCTATTCTGCGCACCAACGCCATCATGCTGGCGGGCGACATGGCTGAGCGCATTCGGGCAAATCCGAATGCCGCCGCTGACTACGCCGGCACTGGCCCCGGAAGTAGCGACTTTGACTGCGTGAACGGCGTCGATACTTGCACGGCTGCTGAATTGGCCGCTGACGATTGGTTTCGCTGGGGGCAGGATGTCGCGGCGCGCTTGCCACAAGACACCACTGCGAACATTGATGTGGTCTCGGTGGGATCCCTCGATCAATACAGCATCACGATCAGTTGGCCCGAAACGGGCACCTCGGAACGCGCGGAATACCAATTGGTGCTGCAGCTGTGACGTCCGGCCGCCAACAAGACGGTATGACGCTGGTGGAGCTGATGGTCGCCATGCTCATCGGGACATTTCTAATCGGCGGCGCCATCACTGTCTATTTGCAAAGTCAGGCGAACTACCGCACGGCCGATAGCGTCGCCCGCTTGCAAGAAAACATGCGCTTCGCCCTGGACATGCTGGAGGCTGATCTGCGCTTGGCCGGGTACTGGGGCTATGCGGGCCAAATCACCGGGGACGTTGGCGCCGCGGGCATCGTGATCAGCTGTGCGGGCGCCAGCACCACGCAGGCGACAGATCTGGCTTTCGGCAATCTCGCCACGCCGGTAGAAGCGCGCGATGACAACTATGGCTTGCCCTGCACCGGCACCGCACCGCGCAACAATTCCGATGTATTGCTGCTGCGCCATGCCAGCGCCCGCACGACGGCGCCTGATGTTGGCCAAGTACAGATTATCAGCAATCCGAGTGCAGGCTTGCTGTTCGACAATGGCGTTGAACCCGGCCTCGCACTGCCTACGGAAACACGTGACGTCATCATCAATGCCTACTACGTCGGCATGTCGAGCTTCGACCCCAACCTGCCTGCTTTGCGGCGCCTGAGCCTCGTTGACGGCGGCACGCAAGGACAACTGCAAGATGAGGAAGTCATTCCGGGCATCGAGAATTTACAGGTTCAATTTGGGCTCGACACTAACAACGATCGCAGCGTTGACCGCTATGTTGACGGCGATCACGCGTTGGCGGCTCCCGGCAGTGATGCACAGATCGTTGCGGTAAGGCTCTGGGTATTGGTCCGCAGTGAAGCCAATGAATCTGGCGTGGGCTTTACCGATACCGCCGTTTACACACCGCCTGATGCGAATCTTGCACCCATACGGCCGGGCGTTACCGCGGGCATTCCCGCTGAGTTCCGGCGACTGGCGGCGGGCAAGACCGTCTTTTTACGCAATACACCAGACGATCAGGGTTTGTAATGCAGCAACCACTCCATAGCCGACGACATCAGCACGGGGCCGCACTCATTGTTGGCCTGATCTTGTTGCTCGTTCTAACCATACTCGCTGTATCCACCATGCGCACCGCGACGCTGGAATTGCTAATGGCTAGTAACGCCCAGTACAAAGAAGACGCTTTTCAGACGGCCGAGGCAGGCATAGAGATTGCCTTGGATAAACTGGAAAATGGAGACGTCGTGCTGCAGCCCGTTTTGGACATTCCGCAAACCATCGATGCGGGCACGGCAACGCCTCAAGGCAATCAATTCGATACCAGCGCCATCTACCTAGGCGACGGACTGCCGGCCGGCGCCAGCGCTGATCTGTACGAACACCAGAACTATCGCATTGACGCCGCGGGAAGGACCGATGCGGACACCGTGCTGACCCGGCGCGGCGCCCGTTCATTCCAATCTCAAGGTGTTTATCAACTAGTACCCAAGAGTCCGGAGTAAGCCGCCCGGGAATTGCTATGAAGAAAGCTAATTTACTAATCGCCGCCATGGCCTTCGGTACAGCGATCTTGTCGTGGCAGTCGCCAGCAAAGGCGGAAATCATTCTTCTTGAGGATGCCATTGAAGCCGAGACCGCAAGAATTCCCTGGGGCAGTTTACGCGCCGGTCATTTGCGCCTGCGAACCTGTGCCCAATGCCCCCATCGCTTACTCCGCGCGGATAAAGACACCCGCTACAAAATTAACGAGGTCGGCCAATATTCGGATCCGCGGGAATTCCTAGCACAGCTTAGAACACCGGCGGTCCGCGCGGGCACGGCCACCGTATTTTTATATCGCGACAGCAATCGGATTCGCCGCATCGTACTTGCGCCGGCCTTGGAGAACTAAGTGAGCATGAGCATTAAGCGAAGCCATGCCCTAGCTTTACTCGGATGCGTCTGCGCGCTGAGCGCGGTAGCGGATGATACGGAAATATTCGTGACCGGCTTTGATGCGCCCGTGGCTTGTGAAGCACCCAATGTGCTGTTTGTGATTGACACCTCGGGCAGTATGGACTCGGCGGTACTCACCCAAGTCGATTGGGACCCGAATAGCTCATTCACCGGCTGCTTCGACAGTAACAGCTTGTACTATTCGGCAACCGGTGACTTGCCTGACTGCGGTTCACTCGCGAGTTTCCCGCGCGCCAACAACGCCTGCGCAGCCGCAACCGCGGGGCTAGAACGGGTCGGCCGCTACAAGAGCTTGTTTCGTAGCTGGAACGCAGACCGCGAGCTTTGGGAACAACTCGAGGCGGGCAGCATCAATGGTCCCGTGGAGTGCGAACCCGACCGCGCTGTCCATGGCGATGGTAGCAACGGCGATAATTTCGCGGCCGACGGATCCGGCGGACCTTGGGAAGCCAACTCGGCAACGGAGCCCGCTTGGGCATCGGCCTCGAATGTCACAATATTCGACGGTAATTGGCTCAATTGGAACAGCAATCCACCCACGGTCGAAAAAACTCGGCTCGAGGTAGTTCAAGAAGTCACGAACGCCGCCATCGATAGCCTCAGCGGCGTCAATGTTGGTGTCATGCGCTTCAATGGCGATGAGGGCGGCGCGGTTATTGAAGCTGTCGATGATATCGCTACCAATCGCACCAGCACGCAACAAGCGATATCCGGCCTAACCGCCGACGGCCGCACACCGCTGTCTGAAACACTCTATGAAGCCGGCCAGTACCTGGCCCAGCGCAATGTTGATTTTGGCAATGTCGGCACAGTACGCAGCGTCGCCGCAGCGCGCTTAGGCGGCACGGCGGACGGCCCAACTTACCGCTCACCGATTGAGGCCGAAGGCCAGCAAAGTTTTGTGGTCCTCCTCACCGACGGTGAGGCTGAAGGCGACGGCGCCGCTGATACCAAGATTCAATCCCTACCCCAGTTCCCGGCACTAGTCGGCAGTGATTGCGATGGCAGTGGACAAGGCCGTTGCTTAGACGACATGGCGGAATACCTGTTCAAGCATGATCTACGTCCGGATATTCCAGGTCTGCAAAATGTTACCACCCATACCATCGGCTTCACTTTAGACCTGGACCTGTTGCGAGATACAGCATCACGCGGCGGCGGCCGCTACTTTCAGGCGGAAAATAGCGCGGGCTTAACTGCCGCGCTAACGGATCTAGCCGATTCCTTTAATCGCGACGCAGGCGTGTTTGCGGCCCCAGCCGTGGCAGTCAATAGCTTCAATCGCAGCACCACTTTTGACGACGTCTTTGTGTCAATCTTCGAACCCAGTGCCACAGTGCGTTGGCCAGGAAATTTGAAGAAATACCGAGTCGGCGCGCCGGACGATCCAGCGGCCCCACTGGATGTCGAACTACAAGACCAAGACGGGCTGCCAGCCGTGGATCCAAACACCGGGTTCTTCGTCGCCAACTCGCGCAGCTTCTGGTCAAGCGAAGTGGATGGTGACAGGCCAGATCTTGGCGGTGCCGCGAGCCGGCTGCCAGACCCCGATCAGCGGCGCGTCTACACGAATATTGACTCGGGGGATTTAAATGCCCTCGGCGGTGGCAATGAGCTGCGCGTTAGCAATGCGGCTATTAGCGCTGCAATGCTAGGTACTGGAGATGCTGAACGCGACCAGGTCATCAAATGGGCACGCGGCCGCGACGTCTTGGACCAGGACGGTGACGGCGACACGCAGGAGGCGAGGCTGAGCATGGGCGACCCCTTGCATTCGCGGCCCGCCACGGTAATTTATGGCGGCACGCAAAATCTTCCGGACGCCACGGTATTCGTCTCCACCAATGACGGCTATCTGCACGCCATAGACAGTCGCTCGGGCGACGAACTCTGGGCCTTCATCCCGCAGCGCTTGCTCAATCGCCTTTACCCCCTCTTCACCAATAATATCTCCGCCACTCGTTCCTATGGTTTAGACGGCGATATCACCGTATTTATCGAAAACAGCAACGGTGAACCGGGCATCACCGGTAGCGAACGTGTGATTTTACTCTTCGGGATGCGCCGTGGCGGCGATGCCTTGTTTGCAATGGATGTGACCGACCGCAACAAGCCGCGAGTATTGTGGGAAATCGATAGCAGTCAAACGGGTTTTGCGAATCTGGGTCAAACTTGGTCCACACCGCGCGTGACGAAAATTAAGATCGGTGGCACTACGCGACAAGTTGTACTTTTCGCCGGGGGCTACGACACCGGCCAGGACAATCGCAGTTTTCGCCAAGACAACGTCGGCAATGCCGTCTACATGGTCGATCTCAGCGACGGTACTCTGCTGTGGAGCGCGAGTAATAACGGGGGTCATGATCTGCAACTGGCCCGCATGAACTTCTCGATTCCGGCCGGTCTCACGGCATTGGATTTCGACGGCGACGATTTGACGGATCGTATCTTCTTTGGTGATCTGGGCGGCCAGGTTTGGCGCCTGGATGTGCGCAACGGTAACCCGGCAAGTTCACTGGTGGATGGTGGCGTGCTGGCATCCCTAGGCGGCGCTGACCTCGACCCGGCGCAAGGCAACGAGAACGTGCGGCGGTTCTACAGCACGGCTGACGTGGTGAGAATTGTTGATGGCCGCGGTGGTTTCGCCGCCATCAATATCGGCTCAGGCTATCGCGCGCATCCCTTGGATACGGATACGCAAGACGAGTTCTTCTCGATTCGGGATTACCGAATTTTCGATGCCCTCACCGGGGCGGATTTCGACACTCCCATTACCATTGACCAGTTGGTTGACGTGACCGGTGACGTCAACGCGGAGCTAGGCGATGAGGCGGGCTGGCGACTCCGTATGGTTCAGGGCGCTGGTGAAAAAATTCTCAATCGCTCGGTGACCTTCACCAATACGATATTTTTTACTTCCTTCCAGCCAGGGGGTTCAGCCAATGCCTGTACGCCGTCGGCTGGCATAAACCGTGTTTATCAAGTTGACGTGCGGGCCGCCAATCCAATAACCAACCTAGACCAATCAATCGATGGTGAAATTACGGCCACGGACCGATTTGTCACGCTACGGCAAGGCGGAATCGCCCCCGAGCTGGCGTTCTTGTTCCCAGACCAATCGAAGGGACCAGTGCTGCTAGCCGGCCCGGAGCAAGTCGACCTGGGAGATGTGGATTCTTCAGGATCGAATTTCGGTAGTGGACGCTCCTGGCGCCGCAGTTTCTGGCTACAACGCGAGCTACCCTAGTCGGAATGAAAAGCGAAGGATTTTCGCTCATCGAACTATTGATTGTCGTGAGTATTGCGGCGCTACTGATGGCGCTTGCTGTCCCGGGCTATCGGCAATATATACAGCGCGCCAATCGCAGCGATGCCACCACTGCTCTGCTTAGGATTGCATCCGCGCAGGAGAAATTCTATCTAGTCAACGACAGTGGATACGCGTCGAACAACGCGGCACTCGCCGCACCACATCCCAACGGTCTGGGTATTGAGGGCACGGAACGGGACCACTACGACCTCTCGCTCACAAGCACCGAACCAAGCGTCAATTTTATCGCCTCTGCCACACCGAAGGCTGGCGGCGATCAGGTCGACGACACGGATTGCTGGCGATTTGAGATCGACGCACGTGGTGTTCGGCGCGCCTTCGACCAAAATGATATTCCCAACGACGAAGTTTGTTGGCGTTAGCAGTGCATATCGCATGATTAACCACAGCGGCGTCAACCGGGCAATGCAAACCGGCTGACTAGGACGACGATTTTCCGCGCCGCCGCTCTAGCACCAGGCCATCGAACAATATCAATGCCACGCCGCAGGTAATCGCTGAATCGGCAACATTAAACGCGGGAAAAGACCAATCCTTGTAGTGAAAGAGCAAGAAATCCACCACGTAGCCATATAAGACACGATCAACCAAATTGCCTATCGCACCGCCCAAGACCAGTGCAATGCCCAAGGCTAAGACCCCGTGACCCCACCGCGGTAAAGTAGCCAGCCACCAGATCAAAGCGACACTAACAACAGCGGACACCGTGGTCAGTAGTGTCGTTTGCCAACCGGAAGCGTCAGCAAGAAAACTAAAGGCGGCACCCGGATTGTGCAGCCGCACCAAATCGAAAAACGGCAGTACGGCCACGCGCTGCAGATAGCTCAAATTATCCGTGATGGCCAGCTTGGAAAGCTGATCGAGCACTAGGACCACTACTGACAAACTGAGCCAGATGAGGGTTCGTGCGCCCATACTGGGCACCAAGTTTTTTTGCGCGGCGCTACTCTCTTCGCTCACGGACAGGACTCTCCGCACAGGGAATTAAGCATAGTGACGAACCTCGCCGGGACCTTCAACATTTTCCGCACAACGTGCGCAGATCTCCGGATGATCACTAACGCTGCCTACGTCAGATCGGCGATGCCAACAGCGAACGCACTTGGCGCCCGCAGAGGCTCGTACCACGATGCGACAGCCCTCGCCGTCGCGCGCATCAGCCGGACATTCGGATAAGGGCCGGGCAATGGCTGAGGAAGTAATAAAAACGAAGCGCAGTTCACCGCCAAGGCCTTGCAAGGTCTGCAGCAAGTCATCATCAGCATAAATTTCCACTTCAGCTTCCAGGCCAGACCCAATCTCGCCGTCAGCCCGCAGGGCTTCCAGCGCCCGTGATACCGAATCTCGCACTGGCATGAGCACCGACCAATTCAAAGGCAAATCATGCGTGGCCGGAAATTCATGCCAGGTGGACATTAGCACCGTAGCGCTACGCTCACCCGGCAGAGCCTGCCAAAATTCCTCGGCGGTAAAACTCAATATGGGGGCCAACCAGCGAGCCATGGCTTCCGCCACATGGTACATCGCTGTTTGGGCTGAGCGTCGCGGCTGACTGTTCGCGCCGGTGGTATAGAGACGATCCTTGATCACATCCAAGTAAAAGCTACCCATATCCAAAACACAGAAATTGTGTAGCTGCTGATAGGCACGATGAAATTCATAGCTTTCATAAGCCTGCTCCAATTGCTGCTGCAAACTGGCCGCGCGCGCGATCGCCCACGCATCCAATTGAACCAATTCTTCTACAGGCAGCGAATCTCCCGCAGGATCGAAATCATGTAAATTGCCGAGCAAGAAACGGGCTGTATTGCGCATGCGCCGGTATGAATCAGCAACGCGTTTTAGAATCTCATCGGACAAACTCATCTCGCCCCGGTAATCCGTGGCGGCGATCCACAAACGCAAAATATCCGCGCCCAATGTCTTAACAATCTTTTGCGGATCGATGGTATTACCCACGGATTTGGACATCTTGTGGCCCTTTTCATCCACCGTGAACCCATGGGTTAAAACCTGCCGGTAGGGCGCACGGCCATGCATGGCAACCGACGTCAACAAAGAACTTTGAAACCAGCCGCGATGCTGATCGGAACCTTCTAGATAGAGATCCGCGGGCGCGGAAATTTCTTCGCGCGCGGTGGCGACGCAATGGTGAACCATGCCCGAGTCCATCCAAACGTCCATGGTGTCGCGCACCATTTCATAGTCTTGCACATCGTCGCCAAGCAGTTCCGTGGGATCCAGTTCAAACCATGCATCAATGCCCTGTTTTTCCATCCGCAGCGCCACGGCCTCAATCAGTCGCGGCGTATCCGGGTGAATCTCCGCGGTCTCGCGATGCACGAACAAGGGGATCGGCACACCCCAAGTGCGTTGTCGCGACACACACCAATCGGGTCGGCCTTCGACCATGGACTCAATGCGCTGCTGGCCCCAGTCGGGAATCCACTGCACTTGATTAATGGCATCAAGGGCGTTCTTACGCAAACCGCGCTGGTCAAGGTTGACGAACCACTGTGGTGTCGCGCGGAAAATCAACGGGCTACGATGTCGCCAGCAATGCGGGTAGCTATGACTAAAGGGCACTTGGTGCAACAGCCGTCCGCCGTCATCCATGTGGCGAATGATCTCGTCGCCCACCTTCAACACATGCTGACCCGCAAAATGCTCCGTTGACGGAAGATAGATACCGTCACCGCCCACGGGATTGTCCAGCGGCAAATCATTGGCCACACCGGCAGCAAAATCATCTTGGCCATGTCCTGGTGCAATATGCACCGCACCAGTACCCGCCTCCAGAGTGACGAAATCAGTGTTGATAATAGGCACATCCCGATCATTAAGGGGATGTTGCAATCTCAGCCCCGAGAGTTGCTCGCCGGAAAATGTTGCCAACTGCTTCGGTGCCTCTGCCGCGTAGCGAGCCAAGGCACTGGCCGCCAAATCCATCGCCAGCACCAATCGTCGTCTTTGGCCGGCGATGCTTAACTCCCAAAGTCCGTACTCAAAAGACCCCCCAAGGGCCACCGCCTGATTGGCCGGCAGAGTCCAGGCCGTGGTCGTCCAAATGGGCACGGCCAGCGGTGCGGAATCTGGCGCTAAGCCTAGACGCGAATAGAACTCCTCTGCGTCGACAACATCGAAAGCGACATCGATGGCCAATGAAGTCTTGTCCTTATATTCAACCTCGGCTTCCGCCAATGCCGAACCACAGTCCAAGCACCAGTGCACGGGCTTATAGCCGCGCTGTAAATGCCCGTTAGCGACAATTTGGGCAAAAGCCCGAATCTGTTCGGCCTCGAAATTTGCATCCAGGGTCAGGTAAGGTCGCTCCCAATCACCAAGAATTCCCAGGCGCACAAAGTCCTGGCGCTGACTATCGACTTGCTTTAGCGCGTACTCGCGACAGGCTTGGCGGAATGCGCGCGCATCTAATTTGCGGCCGACTTTGCCGTGTTTTTTTTCCACCTGCAGTTCGATGGGCAAACCATGACAATCCCAACCGGGGATATAAGGCGCATCAAAGCCCGCCAAGGTACGCGAGCGAATTACCATATCTTTCAAGACTTTATTGACGGCGTGACCTAAGTGAATCTTGCCATTGGCGTAGGGCGGCCCATCCAGCAGAACGAATTTTGGCCGTCCGTCGGCAGCCCGGCGAATGAGGGCATACAGATCCTGTGATTGCCACTGCGCTAAAGCCTTGGGTTCCCGCTGAGCCAAATTCGCCTTCATCGGAAAACTTGTCTTGGGTAGATTGATGGTGTCTTTGTAGTCTGTCACTCAATTTCCATTGGCAGTAATCGGCGCTTTCAACAGGCCGACGCTGAATCTTTCGGCCGGTTAAAACTATCCTTACCTATTTGCGTCAGCGACAAGAGTCTCCGCCACAAGCCGATAACAGATGTCAGAATCCCTATTGTGCTGTCAAGGTGAGGCAGAGAACAGCATGCCCGCAAAAAGGCGCGATTATAAGGTGGTCGTCGGGGATGTCATCCGCAACGCCGCCGGACGCAAGCCAACGGCCAATAGCACCGCCGCATAGGCCAGCGCCCCACCCAGTACAGCCATGGCCAGCCAGCCGCAGCGAACCACCCAGCCCGCCTCCAACCAAGCGGCTAGCGGGGGCAGAAATTGGAACAACAGCATCGCCATCACCGCACAGGCCACAGCCACCTGTAAGAAAAAACGCAGCCAGCCCGGGCGCGCCGACCAAACGCCGGCAGTTCTTAAGCCACGCCACAACAGGCCGGCATTCAGAAAAGCCGTGAGCGATGTTGCCAAAGCCAGTCCGGCGTGGGGCCCGGGTAACTCGAGTTGAATCCACGACAACACAAACACGACATTCATGGCCATGTTGGTCACCAAAGCGATGATGCCGATGCGCACGGGCGTTTTTGTGTCTTGGCGTGCGTAGTAACCGGGCGCCAAAATCTTAACCAAGGTAAACCCCAATAAACCCAGGGAATAAGTGATCAAGCTCAAGCTCGCCATGTTGACATCAGCAACATCAAATCGGCCCCCATAGAATATCGTTGTCAGCAAGGGACCGGCCAATAGTGCCAAGCCCACGGCCGCCGGCAGGGCAATTAAAATTGCCAAACGACAGGCCCAATCCAACGTCGCCGCAAAATCCTCGGGCGCGCTAGCGGCATGATGCCGCGATAAATTGGGCAAAATCACGGTTGCCAGCGCGATACCAAATACCCCCAAGGGAAATTCCATCAAACGATCAGAGTAATAAAGCCAACTGATACTGCCCGTCACTAAGAACGATGCAATCAGGGTATCAAACAAGATATTTATCTGCGCCACTGAAGAACCGAAGATGGCCGGCACCATCAAACGCATGATTTTGCGAACCCCAGCATGCTGTCCGCCCCATCGTGGCCGCGGTAATCGTTTCAAACGAGCCAAAAACGGCAACATGAATAGTAGTTGCGCCAAGCCAGCGAAGAAGACACCGGCGGCCAAGGCCATGCCCGGCCGCGCGTAGCTGGGCGAAACGAAGGCCGCGAAAACAATTAGCACAATATTCAACAGCACAGGTGCGAAGGCCGGTGCCGCGAAGCGTTGATAGGTATTCAGAATTCCACCGGCCAGTGCCGTCATGGAGATGAAGAACAGATAGGGAAAGGTGAAACGAAGCATGTCCACGGCCAAACCGTAGCGATTCGCATCAGCCGTGGCCTCATCAATGAACCCGGGCGCGAACACGGCGATCATTATCGGCGCGGCGATGACACCCGTGGCAGTGAAACCAAACAAAACGATGCCCAAGGTGCCGGCGACACCGTCGATAAGTCCGCGAACTTCTTCCGCCGATCGTTGTTCGTCATATTCTGTAATGACAGGCACAAAGGCCTGAGAAAAGGCACCTTCACCAAAAAAACGTCGAAAAATATTGGGCAGTTTGAACGCCACGAAAAAGGCGTCCATAACGTAGGTAGCGCCGAACAAACGCGCGAAAACCATATCGCGCAGCAATCCCAAAATGCGCGACAAGAGTGTCATGCCACCCACCACCGAAGTGGACTGCAACAGCCGGCGAACCGTTGGGCGCGGGTTTGGGGACGGCTCAGCCATGGGGCGCAAAGTCTACCAGCTCCCTACCGGGGTTCTGTAGATTCAGCGCGATGACCGCGGCAGCCCCAAGCCCCCGCCAGGCCACGGCAAGCATTAAGGTATCGCTCAAGAAACAAAGACTTGGGCCAGCTCAGCTATTGACATGCGCAGGCCGAATCGAAAGAATACGCGGCCTTCCCACTCCATGGGCGGCAAATTCAGAAATGACAGGACCTCTAGCCAGTGGCCAATATTAAATCAGCAGCGAAGCGCGCCAAACAAGCCGAAAAACGACGGCAACATAATATCGCGCTGAAATCGCGCATGCGCACCGCAATCAAGAGAACCATTGCTGCCATCAAGTCCGGAGACGCGGACGCAGCGACGCAACTTTATCGCCAGGCCATTCCGCAAATTGACACCATGGCGGGCAAGGGTTTGATCCACAGCAACAAAGCGGCTCGCCACAAGAGCCGGCTTAATCGAGACATCAAAAGTCTGCAGGGTTAAACGGCTCCTGCTCGCGCCGCTGTTCGGCTGCTGCCAAAGTATCTCGCTGCTGAACCAATTGATCCATCACCGCAGCAATCAAGGCATCAGTTCCCGCGCCGGTGTGCGCGCTGATAACGAATACCGGCCCCGACCAATCCAAGGCCGCCACAAGCGCTTCTCGTTGCAGATCAATGTCGGCGGCTGGCAATAGGTCCGCTTTGTTCAGCACCAACCAACGTTCCCTCTGGGCTAATTCATCGCTAAATTCCGCCAATTCCCGAATGATCGACTGAGCTTGGGTCGCTGGATCCTCTGCTGAATCCACCGGTGCGATATCCACAACATGCAGCAGCAACCGGGTTCTGTTTAAGTGCTTTAGAAACCGAATTCCTAGCCCGGCGCCCGCCGCTGCCCCCTCGATGAGCCCGGGAATATCCGCCATGACAAAACTGCGCTGCGCATCGACCGCAACCACACCCAAACTCGGCCGCAAAGTGGTAAACGGATAGTCGGCAACTTTTGGGCGGGCCGCCGATACGGCCCGCAGCAAGGTTGACTTGCCAGCGTTAGGCGCGCCCAACAAGCCAACATCAGCCAACACACTAAGCTCTAAACGTAAGCGACGCCGCTCGCCCGGCGTTCCCGGTGTCGATTGGCGAGGAGCGCGGTTCACGCTACTCTTGAAACGCGTATTGCCCCTGCCGCCTTCACCGCCGGCCGCGACCAAGAGCTTGTCGCCCGGATGCTCCAAGTCACCAATGAGTTCCGCGGTCTCTTCTGCGAAGACGCGGGTACCCGGTGGCACCGGGACCAACAAATCAGCGCCCCCCGCCCCCGTGCGATCCTTGCCCATGCCGCCCTGGCCGTGACCCGCGGCGAAGCGCCGTTGGACCTGGAAATCCGCCAAGGTATTTAGATTGGTATCGGCCACAAAAAAAACCGACCCGCCATTGCCACCATCACCACCATCGGGTCCGCCGCGTGGAATGTACTTTTCGCGGCGGAAACTCACACATCCCGATCCTCCGTTACCGGCCTGTACTTGCACGCGCGCTTCGTCGACAAACTTCATTACACTTTTAGCCTGAGGAACCGTCCATCACTAACAAAAAACCCCGCAACTGCGGGGCTTCGTTTCAGCATCCAAAGACTCGCGGCACTTATATTCAGCTAGCGTCGGCCTCAACAAACACAAAGGTTTTTTGCGCGGGCCCTTTGCGCGTAAAACGAACGCGGCCGTCGGCCTTCGCGTAAAGGGTGTGATCGCGGCCCATACCTACGTTCACGCCCGGACGAAATTTCGAACCGCGCTGACGAACAATGATGTTTCCAGCAACTACCGATTGGCCACCAAATTTCTTGACGCCCAGTCGTTTGGACTCCGAATCGCGGCCGTTACGAGAACTGCCACCTGCTTTCTTATGTGCCATTTTCTAGAATCCCCAAACAGCCGCGCTTAGGCGCCGCTGATACCAGTTACTTCGATCAAGGTATAGGCTTGCCGATGACCTTTGTTACGCTTGTAATTCTGCCGGCGATGAAACTTGATAACTTCCACCTTGCGGCTTCTAGCCTGCTCAAGCACTTTGGCTGCAACTTTGCCACCGGCGACTAGAGGTTCGCCGATTTTCACATCGTCACCCTCGCCCAGCATCAACACCTGATCAAATTCTACGGCATCACCCTCATCCGCAGACAGCTTCTCGACCTTTAGCCGGTCACCCGCGCTGGCGCGGTATTGCTTGCCACCGGTCTTGAATACGGCGTACATCTGGATTCTCCGCTGTGCTCTTGCACAAGGTCTTGAAAAGACGCGCGATTCTAATGGCTGGCCTTGTAGATATCAACGGCCTATGCGAATTGCGGCTGATTCGCCCGGGGACGCCTGGCGAACAGCGCCTAGCCCCAGCCGACTTGGCGGCGATGCCCACCGGCAGCACCAACCAGCATCAACTAAGCGCTGCCAGGACTAGTTGCCAATTACAGGCATCCGGAGGATCAGTAACCAAGTGCTAGAAACACCCTACCGGGCAGATGAGGCGGAAGGCCGGGAGCCACGCAGCTCAATGACCCGGGCCAAGGGCCGGCTCCTTTCGGCATTATGTCCACCAAGAGGCTGTACTCGATGCTTTCCTGCGGGCATCATGGCGGCGCTATGCAACTCGCCACATCCGGACCCGAAAGCTTCGACCTAGATGCCATTCGCGCGCAGCTCGGCGGCGACTGGTCTGCCGTTAATCACGAAATTCAACGTCAGCTCAAGAGCGATGTCGCTTTGGTGAACAGTGTCGCCCACTACATTATTGGTGGCGGTGGTAAACGTCTTAGGCCCTTGCTGGTGCTGCTATCCGCCCGGGCCTGCGGTTACCAAGGTGACAAGCACGTCATCGCAGCCGCCATTGTTGAATTTATTCATACGGCCACGCTCTTGCATGATGATGTCGTGGATGCATCGAATCTGCGGCGCGGACAGGACACGGCGAACAGCGTATTCGGCAATGAAGCCAGTGTGTTGGTCGGTGACTACCTCTACTCGCGTTCATTCCAGATGATGGTGGAAGTCGGTCAGATGCGCATCATGGATGTCCTCGCCGATGCCACGAATACCATTGCCGAAGGCGAAGTATTGCAGTTGATGAACTGCAAAGATCCTGATACCAGCGAACAGCAATATCTCGAGGTTATCTATCGAAAAACGGCTAAACTCTTTGAAGCTGGCGTGCTCATCGGCGCCATTCTGGCAGACCAATCTAGAGCCGTGGAACATGCCTTCGAGCAATATGGCAAAGAACTAGGCTTAGCGTTTCAGTTGGTCGATGACGCGCTGGACTACGACGCGAATTCGGCTCAGCTCGGCAAAAATATCGGCGACGATCTCGCCGAAGGAAAACCCACGCTACCTCTTATATACGCCCTGCAACGAGGTAGTCCGCAGGAGCAACTCCTGATAAGACGGGCCATCGAGCAAGGCGGTCGCGAAGATATTGAGGTCATCGTGGGCGCCATCGAATCAACAGGCGCGCTGGCATACACGATGACCCAAGCCCGCAAAGCTGCATCACGGGCGGCACTCGCACTGGACAAGGTACCCGATAGCGATTGGAAACGCGCTTTGCTGGAGCTCGCCGATTTCGCGGTGGAACGACGATATTAGTGAGCGGCCAGCTTGATCGCACCCAAACGCGCGCGTATAAAGTCCACCCCCGGCCTGTTCAGCCGGTAATCTAGAGATAACACGGGGTGTAGCTCAGCCTGGTAGAGCGCGTCGTTCGGGACGACGAGGTCGTTGGTTCGAATCCAGTCACCCCGACCACTCATCCACTAATTTCCGGTATTTGCGATCGCCAAGTCTTAACTCAACGAATCTTGCGCCACGGCTTATGGGCCGAATCAGGTTTCTTCCAGCCGTGATAGGGATGCTGAGCCAGCAACTGAGGATCGCGGAAGAGATTGATCAGCGCGACCCCGGCCGCGAAGCCTCCCACGTGCGCCCAAAAGGCAACGCCACCCCCCGTGGTACCCAGGGAACCGAAACCACTCAGCAACTGAATCAAAAACCAGAACCCCAGCATCAAGTAGGCCGGCACGGCGACCGTAGTCACGATGACCAGGAGAAAAATCAGCAAGTGCACGTTGACGCGCGGATACAGCAATACATAGGCGCCCATAACACCACCGATGGCACCCGATGCGCCCACCATCGGCGTACCAGAATTGGGATCGGCGGCAATTTGCGCCGCCGCGGCTGCCAAGCCGCATAACAGGTAAAAAATCGCAAAGCGAACAGGGCCCATGGAGTCTTCGACATTGTCGCCAAAAATCCACAAAAACCACATGTTTGACAAGATGTGCATCCAGCTACCATGCATGAACATGGAAGTCAGCAATGTGTACCAAACGGGCTCGTCGCCAATCACGCAAAATGCTTCGGCGCTAATTTGGAAGCCACTGCCCGCTGGAAGACCACCCAGCAATTCTCCGGGCGTCAAGCCTAATCGGCAGACTGATTTTGCCAGCGACGGGTCGGTACCGAAGCCCTGCAACAACCCCCAGGCCAGCAAATTCAGCGCGATGAATGTGTAGGTGACATAGGGCGTCAATATCTGCGGATTGTCGTCGCGAATTGGGAACACAGATCGTCCGAAGTTATTTCGAAAACGGGTGACACTATAATCCACAAGGCGTATGCCCAGCATGCCCCGCCGGATTCAGAATGCTGAGACCCCGGCTTGTGAAACCTACCTTAAGACTTGCCTTTCGGCAGGTTTCGCTTCGACACCACCGCTGCGCAGCCGGAGCAGTAGACCAGGATCAGGCGTAGGTGGCTTGTCCCGCAGCCTATTTCGCCCACAGTCGCAATCTTGACCAATTCCAGCCACTTAGCCACGTCAAGTCCGGTCAGTCTGACGCTGGTGCAAGGGAGCGATATAATCCGTCTGGTTTATAGAAAAGCTGGTCGGCAGCCCCGGCCCGCGTGTGAGGAACAAACAATGCGCTGGGAAGACAAACGCCGCAGCACAAATATTGAAGATCGGCGCGGCGCGCGCGTCAAGCAAGGCATAATTGGCGGCGGGATCGGAACTATTCTGCTAGTCCTGGCAGCACTTTATTTCGGCGTAGACCCGACTCCTCTCCTGCAGGGCGCCCGGGTGCAGAATAGAACCCAGGCGCCGCAGGCACCAACAGGACCTCGCCCCGACGATAAATTGGCCGAATTTGTTTCGGTGGTCTTGGGTGACACCGAAGAAACCTGGCGCAATGAGTTTGCGCAGGCCGGTCAGCAGTACCGCGAACCTGTGCTAGTGCTTTTCAGCGGCGCCGTAAATTCCGCTTGCGGAATGGGCTCTGCCGCCATGGGTCCCTTCTACTGCCCCGGCGACCAAAAAATCTACATCGATCTGGCCTTCTATCGGGAGCTTCGTGATCGATTTCGCGCGCCCGGGGATTTTGCTCAAGCCTATGTCATCGCCCATGAAGTGGGCCACCATGTGCAAAATCTTTTGGGAGTTTCCGCGCGCGTTCAGCAGCAGCGCCAACGGCTAGATAAGGCATCGGGCAACCGGTTATCGGTGATGCTGGAATTGCAGGCAGATTGCCTGGCCGGTGTCTGGGCGAATCGTGCTGACCGGATGCGCGGCCTGTTGGAACAAGGGGACATCGAAGAAGGGCTGAATGCCGCGAGCGCCATTGGTGACGACCGCATTCAAAAACAAACCCAAGGCAGTGTGGTGCCGGATTCATTCACCCATGGCAGCTCCACGCAGCGTGTGCGGTGGTTCAAGCAGGGCCTCGCCTCTGGCGATTCGTCTAGCTGCGATACGTTTTCGGCCAGCCGGCTCTAGCTGGGCGTAACCCCAGGCGGCCGCGGGTCCGCCGGCGGATGTCGTCCATGCCCGCGAGCTGGTCCATGTTTTCGCAATGGCGAAGATTGGCCACTATAACCAGCACTGGAATACACCGGTTCGCCGAAATCACTCATCGGGAAAGTTAAGCTGGCGACCTTGACTATTCGCGCAACTGCACGACGAGTTGACCATCTTCTAAACTCAAAGATTCAACACCCGCCGCAAAAGCTTGCCAAAACCCGCCGCTACCACCAAATTGAGAAACTAGATCTACGTTCTTTAGATTGCCCATCCAGTCATTGGGTATGGGCACACCCATTACACTCACGCCTTTCAAAATAACCACGGGACGCCCGTTCGCATAATTGAGCTCTACACCGGCATTAACCCGCAGCGTCCTCCCGCCAATCAACGGAAAATCAGGATCGACGTTAATCAAGGCGCGCGCACTGGCTAGGCCGTCGGCTAAATCAATAGCAACTTTGTCAGACCATTGCGGGTCGCGCGCAATAAGCCCGTTCAACTCCCGCTCGGAAAATTCAATCCGCCGGCTTGCACCCGCCTCCGAGTAGGCTTCCGGCCGCAACCAGGCCGCGTCATCATCTTTTTGACTTGAGTCGGCTTGGCGGGGGGCTGGACTTACGCCCTCAAGGCGCCGCAATTTGTCTTCTAGTACTTGTTCCTCTCTCGCACTCAGGGCAACGGGTTTGAATTCTTTCGGAAACACATAAGTTCTTACTAGCCAGTAAGTCCCACCGGCCGCCAACAGCAAAGTAAGCAAGACAATTAAGGCAACCTGCGCGCCGGTAAATCCATTCTTTTCATTGGGCAGCTGCGCTGCTTCGGCTTCCATCATGACCTCCAAGGCGACAAACAAGCGGTCGCTCGCATCATACCGCGCAGGAAATCTTGCATCGAATCGACCGATTTAGGCAATTGGTGGCCAAATCGAACCCGCAAGCTCTGCGATATCGGCAGGGGCTGGCGCGGTTGCCACTGCGCAACATTGGCTCAGGCAATTAGGATAACAAGGCTCTCGACCAAGCCTGTGACCGGTTTCACCGCCAAATTCCCAGCCTTTACCTAAGCTTCCCCATTACAGAGCAGCTCCATGGAGTCCCCGCGATGAATACCGCCAGAAGCCATAACCGCGGCTTCACATTAATGGAAACACTGACTGTCGCGGCCATCGCGGGCTTGAGCTTATCGCTGGCCGTGCCCAGCATGACGTCGGTGCTGTCCGATCAACGGCGCGCTGGCACCATTAACCAGTTCGTGACCGCGGTGCAACTGGCGCGCAGCACAGCCATTACTCGAAATTCAACCGTGAGCTTATGCGCTAGCAACGACGGCGAGACCTGCAATGCCGTGGAGTGGGAAAGTGGTTGGATAGCATTTCTTGATGAAGATCTAGACCGTCGAGCCGCACAAAACGATGTCTTGCTTGTCGGTACCGCGGCTGGCAACGGTATCAGCATCCGCTCGGATGAGCTGGTAGCCTATTTCAGCTACCGAGCCAACGGCCAAATCATGGTTGACGACATTGACGAAAATACGGGCCAGTTCACAATCTGCGACAATCGCGGTGCGGCATCGGCCCGCGTCCTCGCCATAACAGTGGCTGGTCATGCACGTTTAGCGGATCGACAGGCCAACGGCCGCGCGCCCCTGTGCCCTGCGTAGGTCGCGACGGCCATACCGAGTTTCGCGCTGGCTAAGCAGCTTACTTCCAAGGTCGAAATCTCAATTCGCTTACAAAAGCCCTAATTTCATGGGCTTAGCCTCCGCATCGAAGATCGCTTCACGGACAACGGCCAACGCCTGCTAACGGCTTGACAAGCATGAATTTTCAAAAGGATTTCGACATTGCAAACTGCCCTTGCCAGCACCCCTGGGGCGCGTTAGTGTTAGCCTCACTCTGAGCGGCGAATGCGTCTAAATTCAGGGGGAAGCCGAATCGCCAAGTCTATCGATCTCCCACTTGCCTGGGACGATTCGTATGCGATAGACGTGGCTATTAGGCCTTAGATAATTCTTAAGATTTCCATGCAGGATGGAGGATAGTCGCATGACTCGAACTCGCGCACTACTTGGCGCACTGGCAGCTGGCAGCCTTTCCTTTGGATTGGCGACAAGCGCATCAGCCCAAGTGATCAACGACATAACCGGCACGGTTTCCCAGGCGGACTTTGCTTGCCTGGGACTGCTCATGGTTGTCGGACAACCTAACTGTACCTTCAACGGCGTCGGCTTCGACGAAGCCAGTTTTCCCGGCCTCGGCGACCGAGGTCCGGTTCAGTTGGCTGGATACTATGCAGACGGTGATTCGCCTTGGCAGGTTGCCGGGACACCCAGCGGCACCGGCGGGGTTCCAGGCGATGGAAAATCTGCCATTGCTATTAGCGGCACCGTTACCATCAATGAGCCGGGACCAGGGTGCACAACTGGCGCAAGCTTAGCCGCGGAAATCAGCTACGGCGCCGCGGTTCGCGCCTTCGCCGGCGGTCAAACCTCCACCGGTGAAGAATCTTGGGGTGACGGCGATCTCAGCTTCTCCCTGGCCGAGACTACTGTAGACTCCGCCGTGGTAAATGGCGGTGGATGCGAATACGTGATCGGCGATGCCGGTGCACCACCTCTGCTAACCTCGGATTCGGGTGCAATCTACGGTGATGATATCGATCCGTTCGTCGACCTTTGGACTCCCAACGATGGCACGGACTACAGCGGCAACACACCGACCCTTTCAACCTTCGAATCCGATCCAAACGCCGGCGCCCCCATGACCGTAGCCAATGGCGCGAGTTTTGTTTGTGAGTTCTTTGACGGGTCGCTAGGCGCCTGCGCGGCAGGCGGCGCTCATCACGAAATCGCAACCAGTGGCGACCGCGCCACAATTGATAACTCTATTTGGAAGGTCACCACCGACGCGGCCGGCAATATCACCAATGCGGAGGTCTACCCCGTATCGGAACTCGCGCAAGCAACTTTTAATCAGCCGCAATGGGGTTCACCGCTGTGGACGTTCACGGGAACCGCGCAAGGCGCGGGCGGAACTGCCGTTGACGATCCTGGACAGGGCACGCTGCAAGACACGGCCTCGGATCCCATTGCCGTGCTGGCTAACGACACTGGATTCGTTGACCCGGTCACCGTCAGCATCGATACCCAAGGCGCCAACGGTGTAGCTGCGATCAATGGCACAAATCCTGGTACGCAGGATCAAATCACCATTACCTACACGCCGAACCCGGGAACTAGCGGCCAAGATACTTTCATCTACCAAGTAGATGACGGCACGAGTTCGGACACCGCGACGGTAACGATTGATGTGCAACCCGATAGCACGCCTATTGCCAACGACGATACGGCGCCGGACATCGATACCACAGGTGTGGCGCCGGAAAGCCAGACCAGTGACATAGACGTGGCGGCAATCGCGGGTAACGAACTGGGTAATGCACCCTCAACGGTCACTGCAACAGACCCCGCAACCGGCACCACGGCGGTTAATGGCACCACGGTAACGTATACGCCCGACGCAGATTTCTTCGTGGGCACGGACACCTTTGACTATACGATTACCGATGATCAAAACGACGCAGCCACGGCGACCGTCACGGTTAACTTGACGGATACGCAGCCAGCAGCGGGAGACGGCACGGCACAAACCACGCCGGACACCGCCGTTGACATCAACTTGAACGTCACGGCCGGTAATGGTGAGGTCACCGATCACAGCATTGCGGCAACCGACGGCGCCAATGGCACCGTAACCGTAGCCGGGGCCGTCGCCACCTATACACCCGATGCCGGGTTCGAGGGTGACGATACCTTCACCTATAACGTGACCGACGCCAACGGCGATACATCCGCCGACGGAACTGTGACCGTCACGGTGGCCGAAGCACCCACCGGTGGTGGTGGCGGTGGTGTACCCGTCAGCTTGCCGGGCGGCAAGTCAGCCTTGGGACTCGGTTCCCTGGCCTTCCTGATGGGTCTGCCCTTGCTGCGACGCCGCAGACAGCGTTAAGGCAGACCTCGGTCCAGGCCTGAAAAAGCCCCGCTTCGGCGGGGCTTTTTTTTGTCTGTAAAACAGTCTCTTAGGCCTAGATTTCGTGAACAACAAGCGGCGGCAAGTGTTGAATTCGGTCCGGTAGCACCGCTAAGGCCCTAGGCGTGACCACTGCCGATTCCGGTTTCCAGTTCTGAATTGGGAGAGTGATCACAGAGATTTCAATGGCTTATCAGCACTCTGTCACCCTTAGACATAAGGCTTTGATGGACACCCATGCCCCCAGCTTCCCACAGTACTCCGGTACCCGATTACATGAGCCTTCTCAAGGCGCTCGTGCCACAGGTATTGGGGTTCTATTGCTATGACCATTTGGGGCGTTTGTTCTGGCATGTCCCCGCTGAGAATTGCGCGGAACTAACGCTGGAATATGAACACGCGGTTACCGCGGTTCTTAAGGACAGCGAGCAAACGCCGAAGCAAGCTATTGCGTTAGACGACGGTATCCGAGCCTATTTCTTCGCCACGAGCGCCGGAGAAAAAGAGCCGCATGGTGCCATTAGCGTAATCGTCAATAGTGATCCGGCGCCCAGTCCCGCGGCGATGGGGAATGTTCTGGGACCCGTACTGCGCACGATGGATCGCGAGTTAACTCTGCGCCGGCAACGCGTTCGGGACCAACGAAACTTCAAAGAGCAAGCCAAAGAAGAGAACTTCCTTGACACATTGGAATCCATCGTTCCAGAGCCGGGAAAAGGCATTCAATCCTTAGAGAAAATTCTACTCATCAGTACCGAGCAACTGGGGATTGAACAAATCTCCCTGAGTATTCCTGATCGCGATATCAAGCTGTCGAAAGTGAAGGACATGGAGAACTCTCCTGATCCGGTCCGCACCAGCATAGAAGATACCGATCACGATTCGGTAACCCTGCCCGTCGGGACATCACATTCGCAGGGCCCCGCACTGTTGATGATGTCAGGCTGGGCGAACACAGGGCTGGGGGAAAACCGGTGGCAAAGGCTGGCACGCAACATCGCCTCCAAGATCGAATCCGTCATCGCGCAAGACTATGACGAGCTCACGGGCCTGCTCAGCTGGCCTCGATTCGAAGCCGAGTTAGAGGTTGCCTGCTTAAGCCCGCAACGCGAAGACCATTTGTTGATGTACCTGGATGTGGACAGACTGACGGTCATCAACGAAAACTACGGCCGGCATGCCGGAGACCGCATGCTGTCGGAGCTCAGCAAACTGCTGGTTGAGAAACTGAGCGGGCATTCAATCACACGCATCGCCGGTGATCGTTTTGCCGTATTGCTCCCCGACACCCCGATGAGCACCGCGAGGAAATCCGCCGAGGAAATTGCCGCCAAATTTAGTCAGCTGCGAATCGGTAACACCGATGGCAGCATTAATCCGGCGGTATCCATTGGCTTGGGCCCACTAGCGGACGACGAAAAAGGCGCTGGCAGTAGCCTGGCGGCGGCACAGGTTGCTTGCCAAGCCGCCAAGGACAGAGGTCGAGGCCGAGTTGAATGCTATGAAGTCGAGCACCCCAGCATAATCAGGCGACTTGATGATATACAACTGGTCGGCAACGTCCAGGCGGCCATCCTGGGGAACCGTTTGCGACTTGTCGGCCAACCTATTACGACTTTGAACGGCACTTCAGATCTACACTACATGGAAATCTTGGTGCGCATGTTGAATGAAAACGGCGATCCCGTGGCACCTGAAGCGTTTCTCCCTGCCGCGGAACGGTTTCAACTGATGCAAGAGCTTGATCGCTGGGTCTTGAGCAACAGCTTACGACAACTTTGCAAAGCCGGATTACACACCGATACCTCGCCAGTAAAACTCGCAATTAATTTGTCCGGTCAAAGCCTGGGCAACGAGAAATTCATGGAGTTTGCGGAAAAGGCGATTATTGATACGAAAGTTGCGCCGCAATTGCTCTGTTTCGAAATTACCGAATCCGTCGCGATGGCGAATTTGCAACGCGCGCAGGATTTCATGCGACATTTCATGCAAATGGGTTGCAGCTTCTCGCTGGATGATTTTGGCACCGGGCTTAGCTCTTTTGCCTACCTAAAGCTATTCCCGGTAGACACACTAAAAATCGACGGTAGCTTCGTCGAAGACATTACAGGCAACAAAGTCTCGCAGGCAGTTGTCGCAGCTATCGCCGAAGTTGCTCGTGTCATGGAACTGGAGACCGTCGCCGAATACGTGCAAGATGAAGCCTCGGTAAACCTACTAAGAGAATTGGGCATTGACTGGGGTCAAGGTTATTACCTTGGTCAGCCAGTAGCTCTAGAAGAACATCTAATGACGCTAAAAACAGATAAAGTTTTGGCCGCCGTTTAATATATCGAATGCGGAGCCAAGGGCGCGGGCTTTGCACTGCGCCAAGCACATAGGCGCTGCCGGATAGCCGGTCGCGGAACCTCCTCGTAGCCCTGCTCGAACGCGATCGGACGTAGATCCGCATCACAGATACGCAATAATTCACCGGGCGACAACAAGAAATCTGGATTGCGAGGTCTACCAAATTTTTCGTTGCCCGCGGCAAACGTATCAATCAAGAGTAATCCGGAAGGCCGCAAGAGCGAAGACAGTCGCTCAAAGTGAGGCCGATGCAAATAGTTGGTGATGATCACCGCGTCAAACAATCGCCCGGTAAGCGGCCAAGCTGCTCCCTCCAAATCTGCTTGAATCACCTCCACGGCAGGATTCCCCGACAGGTCTGCAAGCCCTGACACGTCGATATCGACAGCGACCACGGATAAACCCCGATCACATAGCCATCGCGCGTGGCGGCCATGGCCGCAGGCCAGATCCAGCGCCGCGCCACCGGGCCGCACTAGCGCAGAAAAGCGACGCACCCAGGGTGAGATATCAGTTTCCGGGCTTTGCGGACGATCGAAGCTTGCCATGCCGGTATCCAAGGTCGGTTTCGCTGGAGCAATGGTAGCGCGCACGACCGGTCCACAGGTGCTTAGCGTAAAGCTTGGCCAGAGACATCGAGGAGCTTGCAAAATAGCCGACTAGGTTTGCCATCTGTTCAATCTGGCCAGCCAAAGCCTGCGCATCGACGTGATTGTACTGTCCTTAGGTCACCGCAGGGGACCCCCCCGCGATGCGTCTTATCCGCCGCGGCAGCTGGCATTCGCCATAGATCAGTGGCCCAGCCGCCGCGCAACTCAGACCCCGGCAGCAAGCACATTGACCGTCTTGACCTGGGGCGACTAGCATGTGGGCTGAAACCTGGGTGATTTGAGCTAGCGAGCACTCATCCAATCACAGAACACCCTGTAAGGGATAGAAGAATATGGCGACTAACGCAGAAAAAATGGAATTTACACCCGCGGTGGAAGCCGCAACGAGGTCCATCTACGACCGCGTTAAACACGTGATACCGGATGTGGAATGGCCCATTCACGCGCCCTGGATTGCGCGTATCAATGACCTTAAACGCGAGCGCAATGCGACACTGGTCGTACACAATTATCAAACTCCAGAAATTTTTTATGGCGTTGCCGACTACACCGGTGATTCTCTCGGCATGGCGCAATTTGGAGCCGATACCGATGCCGATGTCATACTCGTTTGCGGCGTAAAGTTCATGGCGGAAACCGCCAAGATTTTAAGCCCGGAAAAAACCGTATTACTGCCCGACTTAAAGGCAGGCTGTTCACTGGCGGCATCAATAACCGGCGAAGATGTCGTACGCATGAAGGAACAATATCCAGGCGTACCTGTTGTGACTTACGTCAATGCCTATGCCGATGTACGTGCCGAAGCAGACATCTGCTGTACTTCTGCTAATGCTGTACAGGTTGTCGAGTCCCTCGGCACGGACCGGGTAATTTTCCTACCAGACGGTTACCTAGGTCGCTATGTGGCTACTAAGACGGACGTGGAAATTATTCTTTGGGAGGGCGCCTGCGAGGTTCACGAGCGCTTTACCGCCGATGAACTGCGCGGCTATCGGCGTGATTATCCCGACATTCATATCATGGCGCATCCGGAATGCCCGCCTGAGGTGCTGGATGAAGCAGATTTTGTGGGTTCTACATCGGGAATGATTAAACATGTCGATCAAGCTCGCCCAGAACAGGTAGTGATGATCACTGAATGCTCAATGAGCGATAACGTGGCCGTGGAATATCCCGACGTCGACTTCATCAGACCTTGCAATCTATGCCCGCACATGAAGCGCATGAGTTTGCCTAAAATCCTGCGTACGCTGGAAACGCTGCAGCCCGAAATACAGGTGGACCCCGATACCGCTGCGCGCGCAAAACGCTCCCTAGAGCGAATGCTGGAAGTAGGTCGCGGATCTGCGACTAGTTGAGTCTAAATAAACATCAGCTGCAATAGCCACCAGGCATCGTGAATCAACCCGACTTTGATGTGCTCATCATAGGCGCCGGCTTGGGCGGCACTTCACTAGCGCTGCGCCTGGCGGATGCCGGCGTTTCCGTGGGCCTGATGGCCAAGAAAGGTACGGGCGACAGCTCCAGTAACAGGGCCCAGGGCGGGATTGCCGCGGCTATGGGTGACACCGACTCCACCAGCAATCACGCGGCGGATACCATGGTCGCGGGCGGCGGTCTGTGTAAACCTGACACTGTCGAGCTGGTCACCTCCCGCGCGCCAGAGAGTGTTCGGTGGTTGCAAGAACGCGGCGTGGACTTTACGCAAGAAAATGGCAGCTTGCATCTGACCCGGGAAGGCGGTCATGGCCAGCGCCGCGTGGTGCATGCCGCGGACGCAACGGGTCATGCCATTATGCAAGTCTTGTCGGCCACGGCGGCCCAGCATACCGGCATCACAATGATGACCGAATTGCTAGCCATTGATCTGATCACCTGCTCGAAACTGGGCCTGGCCGGTGACAATCGAGTTCTGGGCGCCTATGCCCTGGACCGCCGCACGCAACGCGTGCGTACCCTGTCCGCCCCCATCGTCGTAATCGCGACCGGCGGGGCATCCAAGGTTTACCTCTATACAACCAATCCGGACACTTCCACCGGTGACGGTATCGCCATGGCCTGGCGTGCCGGATGTCGTGTGGCCAACCTGGAGTTCGTACAATTTCATCCAACAGCCCTCTATCACCCACATGCCAAAGCAGCCCTAATTTCTGAAGCAGTGCGCGGCGAAGGCGGTCTGCTGAAACTGCCCAATGGCGATCGCTTCATGCCCGGCCACGACGAGCGCGCCGAACTCGCACCCCGAGATACGGTTGCGCGGGCTATCGATTTTGAAATGAAACGCGGTGGCTACGACTGCGTATACCTCGATATCACGCATAAACCCAAGCATGAAATACTTCACCATTTCCCCAATATTGCCAAGCGCTGCCAAGACTTTGGCATCGACATGACTGCCGAGCCCATCCCCGTCGTACCCGCGGCCCACTACACCTGCGGCGGCATCGTCACCGACTTGGAAGCCACCACGGACATTCCGGGATTGTTTGCGGTGGGCGAATCCACCTGCACTGGCTTACACGGTGCCAACCGTCTCGCCAGTAATTCATTATTGGAATGTCTTGTCTTAGCAGCCACCGCCGAACAAAGAATTTTGGCCGACTTACCTCAATTGGCGGCGGATAATTTCAGCCTACCCGCTTGGGATGAAAGCCGGGTCACCGATCCTGACGAACAAGTGGTCGTCTCGCATAACTGGGAAGAATTGCGCCGTTTCATGTGGGACTACGTCGGAATCGTTAGAACCAATAAACGTCTCGAGCGGGCGCGACGCCGGGTCGAATTCTTGCACGAGGAAATCGACGACTTCTACGGCAACTTTCGCGTTACCAATGATTTAATCGAGCTACGCAATCTCGCCCTGGTGGCGGAGCTAACCATTCGCAGTGCCATGGCCAGGCATGAAAGTCGCGGTCTGCATTGGAATCGCGATCATCCGGAAACCTTTCCGGATGATGAGGCGACGGACACCGTACTGACGCCACAGATTTTTTGAACCGTCCTAGGTTCGTAACAGACCTCAGCGGCGCTGTAGCGATAGCACAACAGCATCTGGTGAGGGTCTCTAAGGCCTGCGCATGACTCTATATCCATCAGTCAGTTCCCCTAGATTTGTCAGGCCCATACGACTACTATCCCCGGCGATTGTTGTTGTAAATTAGGGAATTATTTGAATGCGCAAGCTTACAGTCGTTCTTTTCAGCCTATTGGCCCTGCAAGCGGCCATGGCCAGCCAAGCACCTCGATACACCTATGGTGGTATTGGCTACGAATTCGTTGACATCGATGACGCCAATTTGGACGGCGATGGAATCGTCCTAGAAGGATCCCTGGCCATCAATGATTGGGCCCATGGCATCCTGGAGTACCGCGATTTAGACCTGGATTTCGGCGTTGATTACGAAGTCCTGAAAATCGGCGGTGGCGGGAATTATGCCATTGCGCCAAATATTGATCTCGTTGGCCGCTTGGGATTCGCCGATGCCGATGTCTCGGGCCGTTCTGTGAAAGCCGATGATGATGGCTATTTCCTCGAAGCCGGTGCCCGATGGATGGTCAATGATCAACTGGAGATCGCCGGTTTTATTGAGCATGTGGATCTTGATCGAGCGGGCGATGAAACCGGTCTACGCGGTGAAGCCTTGTATAACGTTATGCCCAACCTGGCAGTCGGGGGCTCCCTATTGCTGGGCGATGACGAAACCGCCTTCGGCTTCAACGTCCGTTATTATTTTGACGACTTTCAGTTGATACGCTAGCTCTCGGCTAACTCACCAAAGGACTCAGACCGGCGACGATGAGCGCTTGGATCCTAGTCGAGTCGTTCAAAAGCCGGCCCAATAGGGCCGGCTTTTTCTTTTTCAAGACTGCGCTTGCGCCGCTAGCTCGCCGGCCGGAGGCTAAGCCCGAATAATCGCATCGGCGTCAATTGACCCCAAGCTTGGCCGCCCAGATAGCTGCATGATACGACGCAATTCAGCGTCAAGGATCGATAAGACGCGGTTGACGCCTGCTTCGCCAAATGCCCCCAAGCCCCATAGGTAGGGCCTACCGATACAAACCGCACGGGCTCCCAGGGCCAGGGCCTTGAACACATCGGTACCACGGCGAAAGCCACCGTCAACCAATACCGGCATGGAAGCTGCGCCCGCGAGCACTTCGATCAAACTATCCAGGGTCGCCCGGCCGCTCTCCTCCTGCCGGCCGCCGTGATTGGACACAATAATCCCATCAACACCGGCTGCCACCGCCAGGGCCGCATCCTCGCGCGTTACGATGCCCTTTAGCACCAAGCGCATGCTGGTGTTTTCACGTAGCCAGTCAACGATGTCCCAGTTCATCCCCGGATGGCCGATGCGCGGCGGTCCCGAATAATCCGAAAAATTGCCTAAGCGAAAGCTGCCGCGATCTACATCCCGCGCAAACCATCGTTCCCCTTCACGGTTGCCGCGCGCGGCGGAATCTACGGTAAGAACCAGAACCTTGCAACCAGAAGATTCCGCTTTACTCAGCAAATGCCGCATCAAGGCCTCATCAGGCGACGCATACAACTGAAACCATTTGGGGCCCCCGCCCGCAGCAGCGATTTCAGTCAGGCTGGCGCTGGTCACCGTGGAACAGATCATCAAATGTTTTTTCTTTGCCGCGGCGCGCGCGGTCGCCAACTCCGCATCGGGGTGAATTTGTCCCTGGTTTCCCACCGGCGCCAATAGGATCGGACTGGCCAATTTCTCGCCCAGCAAGTTTAGGGACGTATCCATGCGACTAACATCCACCAAACGGCGCGCACGAATTTGCCAAGCATCGAAAACTTCCCGATTGGCCTGCATGGTCTTGCCATCGTCCGCACCATTGACGATGAAATGCCAAGTGGGTACATCGAGTTTGCGCTGGGCCGCTGCTTTGATTTGCCAAACATCCAATGCCCGCGAGGCGCGGTCGGGTAATGCAAGTTCCGGGCGGGCCGTGGCAGCTCGCGGCCAAGTTGCCGCTGTCCCTGCAGCACCCAGCCACAAGGGAGACTCGAGCATGAAACGTAGCAATTGCCGCCGAGATTTCCGGCGCATCGGCGTGGATGGCTGTCTAGCCATGGCGAAGCACTCCGTAGGTCACACGCCGACGACGATCAAGATGCCACCGAAATGTTCGACGACGCACTAAGGGCGGCGAGATACAAAATTCTAAACCCCGCGATGCTTCTACAAGCGGTGCACTAGTCATGTTTGCCGCGGCTCTTCTGGGTTTGTTCGCTGAACTCAGGCGTCACGATTCGCTGCCGCAGCGCGCGCACATAGGTGTCCGGACCTAAGGGACACTGGGCATACAAGATGTGTCGCCAACCTTCAGGCTTGAGCCTAAACAGAGCTAGGCAGCGATCGAACCCCGCCGTGGGTGGAGTTGGCGGACCAACACCCAGGGCAATCTCGTAAAAATGATCAAAAATAGCCAAGCAAAGATCCGAACCCAGCGCTTTGACCTTTAGGTTTGAGAATTCCCAACGGAAAGCGTCGAGAACTTTGCGCCCGGGATTCCAGTAGCGTTCAATCTCGGGCCATGAGTAAAAAGGTTCCTTAATCTCTTCCGGAACGTACCAGGGCTCTGGATCGTCGGCATCCCAAACCTCTTTTAGTCGGGCGAAATCCTGGCTATTCCATATCTCTTGGGTTTTCATTAACAGGGCCTCGATGTCCTTGAACAGCTGCCCCTGCTCTGCGGGTGGTACCGGCCGGCCCGGCTTGCGCTGTCCTCCAAGATGCGCCCCCGCCTGGGCTACGCCCGTCGCACTCAAGCCGCCCACGGCAAGCAGCAGGGCCAAGGCCTCTCGTCGGCCAAAGCTGTTAAGGGTCGATTCGTCCATCACCATCCTCCTGCATGCTGTCCTGATCGATTCGGAATCAGTCAGGTACCTGAGATTATTTCAAATCAAATTCAATAGCTTACTTCCAATATCTAAGCTAGAATATTCTCCCGAACAAGCCACTCTGGACAGACCGTGCACCGCGGTTTTCCGGGGTAAGCTGCCGAGAGCGCAAAACCAAACTACAATCTCGCGCAGAGCCTGTCGACCAGTGATCAGCCGTCAACCGAAACACGGTCTGGTAGAACTCGGCTAGCCTGAACGAGCCCAGGAGTAGCAGAAATGGCAACCCGTCGCGCAGACCTAATCGCCGAACAAGATGTGGAACTGGCTGAATGGCTGGAGTCCATGGAGTCGCTCCTGCGGCTAGAAGGTCCTGACCGAGCAAAACTGATTTTCCGCGCGCTGCGGGATTTCCTCAGTGACGAGAATGTCATTGTCGAAGATGCCACTCTGAATACACCTTACCGAAACACGATACCGCTGGCCCAGCAACCCGCCTATCCTGGACCCATCGAGCTAGAACAGCGAATCGAAAATATTCTGCGCTGGAATGCCATGGCCATGGTGCTGCAGGCTTACGATAGCGGCACCGGTGTGGGTGGACACATCGGCACCTATGCCTCAGCCGCCACCATCATGGAAGTCGGGCTAAACCATTTCTTTCGTAACAAGGGCCCGGACTACGGCGGCGACTTGGTCAGTATGCAAGCCCACGCCGCGCCGGGCATCTATGCACGGGCTTTCTTGGAAGGACGCCTAAGCGAAGCGCAACTGCAGAACTTTCGCCGTGAGCTACAAGCCGAGGGCGGCCTGTCCTCCTATCCGCATCCGCGCAATATGCCCAACTTCTGGCAAATGCCTTGCGCGTCCATGGGCCTATCGACGCCCAGCGCCATTTATCAGGCACGCTTCGCCAAGTACTTGGAAAGCCGGGGGCTAAAGCCGAAAAATGGGGGCAAGGTTTGGGGCATCATCGGCGACGGCGAGTCGGACGAACCGGAAGTCTTGGGCACAATCAATATCGCCGCCCGCGAGCGCCTCGATAATCTCGTCATGGTGGTCAATTGCAATCTGCAGCGCCTGGACGGACCGGTGCGCGGGAACGGCAAAATTATTCAAGAATTGGAGCGCAGCTTTCGGGGTGCCGGCTGGCAAGTCATTAAAGTCATTTGGAGCGGTGAATGGGATTCCTTATTCGCCATCGACGACGAAGGTATCCTACAAAACAGAATGGAAGAAGCCGTCGACGGCGACTATCAGATGTACTCCGTCTCTAGCGGCCCCGAAGTACGCAGTCATTGGGTTGGCGATAATCAAAAACTCGCGGATATCATGAGCAGCTTATCCGACGAGGAAATTCGCGGTATCAAACGTGGCGGTCATGATCACCGCAAGATATTCGCCGCCTTCGAACGCGCAGCCGACTCCGACCGCCCGACCGTCATCTTGATCAAGACTATCAAGGGGTTCGGTATGCAGGGCTACGAAGGATCTAATGCCGTGCATCAAAAGAAGAATCTCAGCGCCGAAGAACGCATCGACACGGCCAAACGCTTGGGCATTCCACTCGAGGAAGGCGCGGCGGAGCGTGCGGAGTTTTACCGCCCGCCCGAAGACAGCGAAGAACTCAAATACTTGCGTGAGCGCCGCGAAGCCCTCGGTGGGTATTGGCCACAGCGAACCGTGAACTGCCCCAGCTTGCCGACACCAGATCTCGATTTTTTCAAGGATCAATTGACGGGTTCCGGTGACCGAGAACTATCAACCACCATGGCCTTCGTGCGCATGTTGGCGAAACTCATGGATCATCCAGATCTCGGTGAATACATCGTGCCCATCGTCCCCGATGAAGCAAGAACTTTCGGCATGGAAGCCCTGTTCCGGAAAGCCGGTATCTACTCCTCCGAAGGCCAAAAGTATCGGCCCGTGGACAGCAGCACGCTAATGCCCTATCGCGAGGCGGAAGACGGCCAAATTTTCCAAGAGGGCATCTGCGAGGCCGGCGCCATGGCATCTTTCATGGCGGCGGGCACAGCCTATGCGGTTCATGGTGTCCCGACGATACCCTTTTACGTTTTCTATTCCATATTCGGCTTTCAACGCGTGGGTGACATGATTTGGAGCTGCGGCGACATGCTCAGCCGTGGGTTTCTATTGGGTGGAACCTCGGGCCGCACGACACTAAACGGCGAAGGCTTGCAGCACGAAGACGGCCATTCGCAGGTCGTGGCCAATACCGTGCCCAATTTGCTCAGTTATGACCCGGCCTTCGCGCATGAACTCGCGGTAATCGTACGAGATGGCATACGCCGCATGTATGCCGAGCAAGAAAATGTCTTTTACTACATCACTATTCATAATCAAAACTACAGCATGCCGGCAATGCCGGAAGGCGTGGAGGAAGGTATTGTGCGCGGCATGTACCGATACTTGGCGTCGGACAAAACGCCAAGCAAAGGCCGCCGCGCCCAGCTATTCGGCAGCGGTGCCATCATGGACGAGGTGCTCCGCGCCCGGGAACTCTTGGAAGCCAGAGAAATTGCCACCGATGTCTGGAGCGTAACCAGCTATAACGAACTTAGTCGTGAAGCCCTAAGCATCGAGCGCAAGAACCGGCTGGCAGCCGCCTCGAAAAAGCCGAAAACCCCGTATGTCCGAAAATTGCTGGAGAATGAACAGGGAGTTTTCGTGGCGGCTTCGGACTATATGAAGTCCCTGGCACTCAGTATCGCGCGTTGGATACCGGGCCCCTACGTCGTTTTGGGTACCGATGGCTACGGCCTGAGTGAATCACGGCCAGATTTAAGAAACTGGTTTGAAGTTAGCGCTGAGTACATTGCCTTCGCGGCCGTGGCTGCTCTGGCTGAGCACGGCGCCGTATCTACCGAAGAACTGGAACAAGCGGCCAGGGATTTGAACATAGATCGCAATAAGCCCGACTCAGCCTGCGCCGGACCAGCCGACGCTCATTAGGCTAGATCCTCGGGCAGCCGGGCGCTGCAGTCAGCCCGGCAACCTAAGACATTGGGTGTTCCCCGAAACTCAGTCGCTGAAAATGTATTTTGCGATAACGTAGTTCTGCCACCTGATCACCCCAGCGGAAATGACAACACAAGCAGAAGACGGTACTTTCGCCGGCACTGCGCCGCCAGGAGCTAAGTAGGATCTATGGAACTACCGTCTAGATTCGTGCACCAAGCCTGCCAACTAGATGAGTCCACATCGGCAGTCCGGCCACGCGATTAGCGACGAGCTGCAGCTTCCCCGTGCGATACAAAAACGACCCGCGTGGAGCGGGCCTTTTAACGATGATTTATACGCGTGACGCTGCTAATCCCGCGACCCACTCATCCGCCACAGCCCCCCCAAACCCAACAAGGCAGAACCAAATAACCAAACAGCCGCAGGCACCGGCACAATCGTGGTCACCGTGAGAAATAACTTCTTGTCGATGCGGGCAAATTCTCCAGCCGCTGTGGTATCGGCCTGCAAGGTATTGGTCACCATCAAGGAAATATCATTCGCCAAGTCTTCGAAGGCCGCCGCTGGACTGATGGAACCGTCCAGCGACCATTCCGCCGGCACGAAACCGGTCGGCGTGCTGGAAGAAAAATTGCCGCCACCCGTCGCTGACTCGGGAAATCCCGTGGTACCGAAATCGTCCACCAGATCCGTGATCTCTAAATCGAGCTGCGCCGACACTGTGCCACCATTGATAATCTGATAGTCGCCGGATTCGCTGGCTGACAAATTCACCAGTTCAGCACCGGTCAAGCTATAGATACGCGTGAAGTTAAACGACTGTACATTGGTGTCGCTACCCCCTGCGTCCTGAGCCTGAGCGGAAAAGGCCGTGGGAGTGAAAGCCAGTACATCACTATTCGTTAATAAGGTGGGCGTTCCAAACGCTGCCCCACCAATACCCGGATTTACCAAGGGATCATCATCGTATTCGTAGCAAACATTTGGACCGCAAAGGGTGACCAGGGCCGCGTTAACCGGGTAGGCAAACGTAAAAAGGCAAGCGACTGCCAAACATCGCAGGCGAGAACTAAGCAAATTCATATTCATCGAGCTCTTAACTTTGTTATATACACCCCGGCAAACAGCCGCACTGATTCTACGACATGCAGTACACCCAAGCTCTACCGTATTAACAGTATGCTGAGAGTCAGGTCTGATTTTTTCACACCAACGGACAGGTCCGGAACAAGACAAACCAATTTTGCCGACTCTAGATCAGTAGTCAGCGGGTTTCCCTATCTTTTTGAAATTATCCGGACGATATAGCAACCCCTTATGACAAAAAAACTCCCGCTATGCCTGGCGATGCCCCCGAAAGCCCAGTAACGTTGCCAGGCCGGAAATTAGTAGCCAAACCGTCGCCGGCACAGGCACCGTCGCAACGGTTAACACCAATTTCTTATCAATTTGCGCAAACCCACCCGTGGCGGGTGTGAAAGCCTGCAGGGTATTTTGAATTTGCAGATCCACGTCGTTGGCCAGGTCCACGAATTCCGCGCCCGGAAAAACTTCACCCGTGAGCGCCCATTCATCCGTCGTCAACCCGGTGGGTGTCGAGGTATTCCAGTTGAAATTGTCGACCAAGACTTCTGGAAACCCTGGTAATCCACCATCATCCACCTGATCGACGACCTGCAAGCGCAGATTCACGTTAACGGTGCCACCGTTAATGATCTGGTAGTCACCCGACTCCGCCACCGTTATGCTTGCGATATCCTCGCCGCTGATGGAGTAAACACGATCAAACTGAAAAATTTGGGTATTTGTATCAAAACCATTCGGCCCACTTGCGGCCGCTTGGAAATTTGTCGGCGTAAATTCCAGAGAGTCACTGCCACCCAGTAAAGTGGGCAGACCGAAGCCGGCTACGCCCGCATTCACCAGCGGGTCATCATCATATTCGTAGCAGATATTCGGGCCGCACAGCGTAACGGGGACAGCTTGGGCGATTCCGCCCACCAGAGACAACACACAACCAACGGCTGCGAGACGATAAATGCCCATCGACATGATGGAACCCCTTTTTGTTTGCGTCATTAGTCCACTTCCATAGCCGCCCCTTAAAAACGGCGAAATGTGAAATGGCTCCACCGCCTACTGTAGCCTCAGCCAGGCTAGAAAGCAATTGGGCCTGAGCATGGCTCACCTAGGCCAAGTCTTGTTTTATGTTAAATAAACGACATAAATATCAATTGCTTGCCCTTCAACGAGCAGCGGCATCGAACTGCCGGAAATGTCCGCGATCCAGGATGCCCGCATCGAGTGTGGCTCCGGGGTCAAACCAGCCATGAATTCATCGAATCGCCCGCGAAATTCGCTGTGTGCCGAGCGATTATTCTCCTGCGCGAGCCCCGATTTCGGCACCTCGGACCATCGCAGCCAAAGCGAACTTAAGGCTGCGCAAAACCAGTCCAGAATACGGGTAAGTGGAAAAGAATGGCACGGTCAAATAGCTATTCTTTTTAATCATTTATAGAATATTTGAAATCTAACTCGGAGGAATTTGCAGCTTTGACCCGCGTTCTCGCCACGTATAAGGACCGCTCATCAAGCCCATGACCTCACACCCACGCCCTCGCCGATCAATCTTATATATGCCGGCCAGCAATGAGCGGGCGTTGCAAAAGGCCCGCGAGCTGGACATCGATGGCCTGATCCTGGATCTAGAAGACGCCGTGGCACCCAGCGCCAAGGAAGACGCCCGTGACAGAGCCTTGGCCACCATTGCCCAGGGTGGCTATGGCCATCGCGAAGTAGTATTGCGAATCAATGCCCTGAGTTCGCCATGGGGACCCACGGACCTGGCGGCCGCCGCCACCAGTGGCGCCGACGCAATCTTGCTGCCAAAAATCGATAGTGCGGATGATCTACAAGCAGCGGCCCAAAGCCTGCGCCAAGCCGGCGCGCCCTCGCATTTGGCACTCTGGGCCATGGCGGAGACCCCCCTGGGAATTATCAATATTGTCGGCATCGCGGCCGCTGATCCCCGACTGCAGGTCTTAGTCATGGGCACCTCGGATCTGGGTAAAGCGCTCAGGCTACCTAAAGACGGTAAGAGAGTGGGACTCCAAGCAGCACTCGCACACTGCGTGTTAGCCGCCCGCGCGCACGGCCTTGATATACTTGACGGCGTATATGGGGATCTGACCAACGAGCCAGCATTCCGAGCGGCCTGTGAACAGGGCAAGGCGCTGGGTTTCGATGGGAAAACATTGATTCATCCCCGGCAGATTTCAGCCACCAACGAAATCTTCGGTGTTTCGGCGCCTGAACTGGCCCGAGCTCGGAAGATCGTAGACGCCTGGGAGCAGGCAGCTGCGGCCGGCGAGGGAATCGCCGTGGCGGATGGCCAAATGATCGAAGAATTACATGCCGCCGACGCGCGGCGCCTATTGGCGCTGGGCGAGGCGATTGCACAGCGCTGAAAGGACCCAAAGGCATGGCCGAAACACAAAAACCAACCCTCGCCGACTGGGATCGGCTCGCCACCAAGGAAGGCAAGGGCCGCCACCCGGACGAGCTGGTTTGGCAAACGCCTGAGGAAATTCCGGTAAAGCCGCTGTACACCGCCGCCGATCTGGCTCAATTGCAGCACTTGGACAGCCTGCCCGGCTTCAAGCCCTTCGTCCGGGGACCGCGGGCCACCATGTATACCGGCAGGCCCTGGACGGTGCGGCAATACGCCGGGTTTTCCACGGCCGAAGAATCCAATGCTTTTTATCGACAAAATTTGGCGGCCGGGCAAACCGGCTTGTCCGTCGCCTTCGATCTAGCGACCCATCGCGGCTATGACTCGGACCATCCGCGCGTGGTGGGCGATGTCGGCAAGGCTGGTGTCGCCATCGACACCGTCGAGGACATGAAAATACTCTTCGATGGGATTCCCCTGGACAAAATGTCTGTATCCATGACCATGAATGGGGCAGTGATTCCCATAATGGCCATGTACATCGTCGCTGCCCAAGAACAAGGCGTGTCCCCCAAACAGCTAGCCGGTACCCTGCAGAACGATATCCTTAAAGAGTTCATGGTGCGCAACACTTATATATACCCACCCGCTCCATCCATGCGCATTGTGGCCGATATCATCGGTTACACCGCACGCGATATGCCGCGCTACAACTCTATCTCTATTTCCGGATACCACATGCAGGAAGCCGGAGCCACTTGCGTGCAAGAGCTAGGCTTCACCATCGCCGACGGTATCGAGTACGTGCGCGCGGCACTGGCCAGCGGACTGAAAGTCGACGAATTCGCGCCGCGGCTTTCTTTCTTTTTTGGCATCGGCATGAATTTCTTCATGGAAGCCGCCAAGTTGCGCGCCGCCCGCTTGCTCTGGGCGGAAATGATGGAAAAGCTCTTTAGCCCTGAAGATGCGCGCTCTCTGATGCTACGTACGCACTGCCAAACTTCCGGCGTTAGCCTCACCGGGCAAGACCCCTACAACAACATTATTCGTACCACCGTGGAAGCACTGGCGGCTGCCCTAGGTGGCACTCAATCGCTGCACACCAATTCCTTCGACGAGGCTTTGGCCCTCCCCACCCCGTTCTCCGCACATATCGCGCGTAATACGCAATTGGTTCTGCAAGAGGAAACCGGCATCACTAACGTGGTTGATCCCTTAGCAGGCTCTTATTACGTCGAGAGTCTTACCGCATCTCTAGCCAGCGAAGCACGCAGGCTGATTCAAGAAGTAGAAGAAATGGGCGGCATGACCAAGGCTGTGGAATCCGGCATGCCCAAGCTGCGCATTGAACAGGCGGCCGCATTGAAACA
Source organism: Gammaproteobacteria bacterium (assembly GCA_965221985.1). Lineage (GTDB taxonomy): Bacteria > Pseudomonadota > Gammaproteobacteria > Steroidobacterales > J054. Next base: position 2,028,040 of record OZ244928.1, on the reverse strand, counting down.
AGCGCGAATAGACCGCGGCGAGGAAGTCATCGTGGGCGTTAACAAATACCAGCGCGAGGATGAGCCCGAAATTGAAGTGCGCGACATTGACAATACGGCAGTGCGGGAATTGCAGCTGGAAAAACTCGCCAAAGTCCGCGCGCAACGCGACGAAAAAGCCTGTGCTGCCGCACTGAAAAACCTGACTGAGGCAGCCGAGACTGGCACCGGCAATCTGCTGGACTTGGCCGTCGCGGCAGCGCAAGCACGCGCCAGCGTGGGTGAAATTTCCTCCGCCATGGAAAATAGTTTTGGGAGGCATCAAGCCGTGACTCAATCCATCAGCGGCGTTTATGCATCCGCCTATGAAGGCGATGAAGATTTCGCCGAGATTCAGGCCGACATTGAACGCTTTAGCCAAGAAGAAGGCCGGCGCCCACGCATGCTCGTGGTCAAGCTCGGACAGGATGGCCACGATCGGGGCGCCAAAGTCATCGCCACCGCTTTTGCCGATATCGGTTTTGACGTGGATATCGGTCCACTGTTCCAAACGCCGGAAGAAGCCGCCCGGCACGCCTTAGAAAACGATGTGCATGTGGTCGGGGTGTCGTCCCAAGCAGCGGGCCACAAGACCTTGGTACCCCAACTCATTGAGGCCCTGCGGGCCCAGGGGGCCAAAGACATACTAACCGTCTGCGGCGGCGTCATTCCGCCCAAGGACTACGATGAATTAGAGCAAGCGGGGGTAGCAGCCGTGTTCGGCCCGGGTACGAATATCCCGGTGGCGGCGGGACAGGTACTCCGTCTGATTCGCGCAAGCCGGACAGGCAGCTAAATTCAGAACTCTTGGGCGCAACGCCAAGGCGAAGTAAGCTGTACAGTTAAACGGCCATAATTCGGTCGCGTCGGGCTTCTGCGCTAACGGGCCGGCGCCTTGGACAAGGAAAACAATATGCAAGACATTATTCAGCAACTCAGCGAAAAACGCGCGGCCGCGAAGCTAGGCGGCGGGCAAAAACGCATCGACAAGCAGCATGGCAAGGGCAAGCTCACGGCGCGGGAACGAATTGAATTGTTGCTGGATGAAGGCAGTTTTGAAGAATGGGATTTGTTTGTCGAGCATCGCTGCACCGACTTTGGCATGGCCGAGCAAAAAACGCCGGGTGACGGTGTAGTCACCGGCTATGGAACCATCAACGGTCGCTTGGTGTTCGTATTTAGCCAAGACTTCACGGTTTTCGGTGGCTCTTTATCCGAAACTCATGCCGAGAAAATCTGCAAAATCATGGACCAAGCGATGAAAGTCGGCGCGCCGGTGATTGGCCTCAATGATTCCGGCGGCGCAAGAATTCAAGAAGGCGTGGCCTCGCTGGGCGGTTACGCCGATGTGTTCCAAAAAAACGTTCTAGCCTCGGGTGTCGTGCCACAAATTTCACTCATCATGGGCCCCTGCGCAGGCGGTGCCGTCTACTCGCCCGCCATGACGGATTTTATTTTCATGGTGAAAGACAGTTCCTATATGTTTGTCACCGGTCCCGATGTCGTCAAGACCGTGACCCACGAGGTCGTGACCGCCGAGGAACTCGGGGGGGCAATTACGCATACCTCAAAATCCGGTGTCGCCGATCTGGCCCTGGAAAACGATGTGGAGACGCTACTTGCCACCAGAAGGTTCTTTAATTTTTTACCTGCGAATAACCGCGAGAAGGCACCCATTTGGCCCACGCAAGACCCTGCAACGCGGCCAGAGCCTTCACTGGATAGCCTGGTTCCCGATGACCCGTCCAAACCCTATGACATCAAAGAACTCATCCATAAGATCGCCGATGAGTCGGATTTTTTTGAGATTCAACCAGGCTATGCACAGAACATCGTCGTGGGCTTCATTCGTCTCGAAGGCCATGTCGTCGGCGTTATTGCGAATCAACCCATGGTCCTGGCCGGCTGCTTGGACATCGACTCTTCGAAGAAGGGCGGCCGCTTCGTCCGCTTCTGCGACGCTTTTAATATCCCGATTCTAACCCTGGTGGATGTACCCGGCTTCATGCCAGGTACCAGCCAAGAATTCGGCGGCATCATCAAGCACGGCGCCAAGCTCTTGTACGCCTACGCGGAAGCCACGGTACCCAAAGTCACTCTCATTACTCGCAAGGCCTATGGTGGTGCCTATGACGTGATGGCGTCAAAGCATCTACGCGGCGATGTGAACTTCGCCTGGCCCAGTGCCGAAATCGCGGTCATGGGCTCCAAAGGTGCGGTGGAAATTATTTTCCGACAGGACATTGGGGATGCGGATAAGATTGAACGCCGCACCGAAGAATACAAAGAGAAGTTCGCGAATCCCTTCATCGCGGGCAGTCGCGGATTCATTGACGACGTGATCATGCCCCATGCCACGCGTACACGGGTCTGTCGGTCCTTCGCCATGCTGCGCGACAAGAAGCTGGAGAACCCCTGGCGGAAACACGGCAATATTCCGCTTTGATCGCCCTTGGTCAAACCATGAAAATGTGCCACATCAAGTAAAACCAACTGTAAGAAGAGCTGTATGTTTGACAAGATTCTGATTGCGAACCGAGGTGAGATCGCTTGCCGCGTGATCAAGAGTGCTCGCAAAATGGGCATTAAGACCGTGGCGGTTTATTCTGATGCGGATCGAAACGCTTTGCACGCACGCATGGCGGACGAAGCCGTGCATATCGGCCCATCTCCGTCGGCGGAAAGTTATCTCGTCATGGATAACATTGTTAAAGCCTGCCAAGACACCGGCGCCCAAGCGGTTCATCCGGGCTACGGCTTTCTATCTGAAAACGCTGACTTTGTTGGCAAACTTGACGAGGCCGGCATTGCCTTTATCGGCCCGCAGCAACATGCCATTACCAGCATGGGCGACAAGATCACATCCAAGAAACTGGCCGGGGACGCCGGGGTCAACACCGTCCCCGGTTACACCGGTGTGATCGACGGTCCAGATCATGCGGTAGAAATCGCCAAAGACATCGGCTATCCGGTAATGCTGAAGGCGAGTGCCGGCGGTGGTGGCAAAGGCATGCGCGTGGTTTGGGACGATGCGGAATGCCGTGACGGCTTCACGCTAGCTACCAACGAGGCCACCTCCAGTTTCGGTGACGGACGCGTATTCGCCGAGAAATTCATTGAAGAACCACGACATATTGAAATTCAGGTCTTGGCCGATACCCACGGCAATGCTCTGTATCTGGGTGAGCGCGAATGCTCCATCCAACGCCGCCATCAGAAGGTCATTGAAGAAGCGCCCTCCCCGTTCTTAGACGCAGCCACGCGGAAAGCCATGGGCGAGCAAGCCGTGACCTTGGCGAAAGCCGTGGATTACTGTTCGGCGGGTACGGTGGAATTTATCGTCGACGCCAAGCGTAATTTTTACTTTTTGGAAATGAATACGCGCTTGCAAGTTGAGCACCCGGTAACGGAACTCATTACCGGCGAAGACCTTGTTGAGCACATGATTCGTATCGCCGCCGGCGAACGTTTGAGCCTGAAACAGGACGACATCAAGCTAAAGGGCTGGGCCATGGAAGCCCGTGTCTACGCTGAAGACCCCTTTCGCAATTTCATGCCCTCCATCGGCCGCCTTTCTCACTACAATCCACCAGCCGAAAACGATCATGTTCGCGTTGATACGGGCATTGAAGAAGGTTCAGAAGTTTCGATGTTCTACGATCCGATGATCGCCAAGCTGGTCAGCTATGGCGATACACGCGATCAAGCCATCGATCATATGAATGATGCCCTAGACGCATATTTTATCCGCGGTGTATCCCACAATATTAGTTTCCTAAACGCCATCATGGCGCACCCGCGCTTCGTTGAAGGTCGTCTATCCACGAACTTTATCGCGGAAGAATTCCCAGATGGCTTTCACGCGGCTGATGTTGTCCATGACGAACCCGGACTGCCCATCGCCATCGCCGGCGCTGTGCACCGGCGATTGATGGACCGTGCGGCGCAACTTAGCGCTCAGTTGCCCAGCCATGAACGCCAAGTCGGTCGTGAATATGTCGTCATTGTGGGCCAGGAGCATCACCCCATCACCGTGGATCCGGTTGATGGTGGCTTCGAGGTACAAAACGGAAAGACACTCTATCGAATACGTAGCACCTGGCAACTGGGCGATGCGTTAATTAAAGCCGACGTTAACGGTCGGTTGGTGTGTTTTCAGCTTGATCGCGTGGGCTTGCGCTATCGGCTGTCCCACCGCGGCAGCCAATTGGACGCCTTAGTGGTCCCGCCACGCACGGCAGAGTTGGCCAAACTCATGCCCGAGAAAGAGCCGCCCGATCTCTCCAAGTTCTTACTGTCACCCATGCCCGGCCTATTGGTCCGACTTGTCGTTGGTGAAGGCGACGAAGTGAAGGCTGGCGAGGAACTAGCCGTTGTAGAAGCGATGAAAATGGAAAACAGTTTGCGGGCTAACGAAGACCTGGTAATTGCTAAAGTCCTCGCGAATCAAGGCGAGAGTTTGGTTGTCGATCAAGCCATTCTTGAATTCGAGTAAGCAGACCACGAGCAAATCAATGGCGGCAAAACTTACTGAACCGGAGTCGCTGGCCACCGCGATCCTGGCCAAAGACCGTCGTGCCCTAGCCCGCGGCATCACTTTGATCGAGTCAAGTCGCTCGGCCGATCGCGAGCCGGCGAATGCCTTGCTGGACCTGCTCGCGCCCCACGCCGGCGAATCCATACGCGTCGGAATATCAGGCGTGCCGGGCGTGGGCAAGTCAAGCTTCATCGAAAGCCTGGGCACGGAGCTTATTGAGCAAGATCATCGTGTGGCAGTGCTTGCCGTGGATCCTTCCTCGGCCCTGAGCGGCGGTTCAATTTTGGGTGACAAGACCCGCATGGAAGACCTGTCGCGGCGGCTAGAAGCCTTTATTCGCCCGTCGCCCGCTGGCCGCACTCTAGGCGGAGTTGCACGTCATACTCGTGAAACCATGCTGCTGGTAGAAGCCGCGGGCTTTGATGTGGTGATTATCGAGACCGTCGGCGTAGGTCAATCTGAAACGGCAGTGGCGGAAATGACCGATCTCTTCATGTTGCTCCTACTTCCCGGTGGTGGTGATGAACTACAAGGCATTAAGCGAGGAATCGTGGAACTCGCCGACCTTGTGGTCGTCAATAAAGCCGATGGCGACATGGCAGCGGCGGCCGGCCGAGCTGCGGCAGACTATCGCAATGCCCTGCGCTTTCTACATCCACGACATGCCAATTGGGAAGTACCGGTGCTTACTTGCTCCGCGCTACATGATGAAGGAATCACAGAAGTCTGGACGGCGGTGGAGAATTTTCGAACGGCGATGCTGAATAGCGGCGAACTGGATAAGGCGAGATCACAACAGTCCGTAGCATGGTTGTGGGACGAAATTGCTGCGAGCCTGCTAGATCGATTAAGAAGCGATCACAGTATCGCCAGTCACATCAGGAAACTTGAAGCCTCCGTTGCGACCGGCGAATCTTCTCCACGGGCCGCCGCACAACAAATCATTGACGCCTTCAGCCATGCCTCGCCAGGACAAATAAAATGATTGGAAAATTGAACCACTTGGCCATTGTCGTACCCGACCTAGAAGCAGCGGCGGCCATTTATCGCGATACATTGGGTGCGACCGTGTCCGCGCCGGAAAATCTCCCGGCCCATGGTGTTACCACCGTTTTCGTCGAGCTATCCAATACGAAAATCGAGTTGCTGCTACCCCTGGGCGATGATTCACCCATTGCCAGATTCTTGGAGAAAAACCCATCGGGCGGCATGCACCATGTTTGCTATGAAGTGACTGACATTATCGCCGCCCGCGATCAGCTCCAGTCACAGGGTGCGCGAGTTCTCGGCGACGGTAATCCGCGTGAAGGCGCTCATGGCAAACCGGTATTGTTTCTGCATCCGAAAGATTTCTGCGGCACTCTAGTCGAGCTCGAAGAAGTTTAGCGAAACCAATGAGCTGTTAAGGGCAGGTCAGCGGTAAACATCTACTCAGTCTCGATTAATTGCCACCGGCCCCCACACCACCACTTGCTGGAAATAGCGATAATCTTGGCGTCATCACCGTATAGATCAACGACGCAGGCAAGCAGAGGCGGCTTGGCGGCAGCACATCAGGATAACTGGAGTGCAAAAAAAGTCGCAACAAAAGAACCAAAGCGAGCAAAGGTTTTCCACGGCAAATCGGATTGACGCAGCGTACACAGCCCCACAGAGTTCACATAACACAGATTCAATCAGCGCGGCTTATGTAAATAGGCAGCTCCTGAGCCACACGCTGACACCGTAGCGACCGCCTTTTTCGATCAGCAATAAGCCAATCTGGCCGAGAACTATTCTTCAGTGCACAAAAATCCGCGCAAATTCGCTGACCCGCGACGAAGGTCGAAAAATAGGGCCCCGACTCTTCCTAGTCTGGTCTATGCAATGTCATTTCGTGACGGTGTTCAACGCGATATAGCTCCGTGCCGGGCATAGTTCTGTTAACTCAATGAGCGCCAGAGTCAGGACCATGTACCCCGAACATTTCAAACTCAGAGGTCGCCCCTTCGTTGGCGGGCCCACTTCACGTTTCATGGTACCCAATGCCCAGGTCGCAGCGGCTGTGGTGCATTTGCAAGACGCCTTGATGTCCCGCGATGCCATTGCGCTGGTCTCCGGCGGCCCCGGCGTAGGCAAGAGCGCCCTGCTGGAACATGCGCGGAAGGAACTTGGCGACAAGACCGTTCTAGCCATTGGTGATCTTCGCCAAACTGAAGCAGAAGATCTCCTGGATTCTCTGTTACTGAGTATGGGCGAAGATGCGGGTGACGGCAGCGGCCCCAAGTCTTTGAGCTTGTTACGACAGGCAATTTCGCGACATAACAAGGAAGGTCGAATGGTCACTGCCGCCATCGACGTCAACGGCATAACGGCCGATCGAGCTCGACGTTTACTGCGATTGGCCTATCTCATGGGCGAACCTGGCATGCAGTTAAATCTAGTCCTGCACGGCCCCCACGTTCTCCACAAACTCTTGGATGTACCCGGCTTAATTCACCTGCGTCAGCGTGTTGTATACCGCCATCGCGTGCGGCCATTCACGCCGCAAGAAACCACCGATTATATAGCGACCCGGATTAAGGCAGCTGGCGGAAACCCGAACAATTTATTCGACGGTAGTGTGGCGAATTTTGTTTACTTGTACGTGGCCGGTGTACCACGCTTAATCAACTCACTGATGGAAGCGAGCTTTACCGAAGCAGCAGTACGACAGGACAATAAGATCACCGGCAGCCTCGTAGAAGATGTTGCTAAAACCTTAGGCTGGAAACCGCTGGCCGCCCGACAGAACGATGCTGGCAAACCGGCAGCGAATGCCACAAAAACGCCGGCGGCGACAAAAACGCCGGCTAAGCCGGCGGCCGAGAAGTCTGAAGACCTGCTACCCGTTGAAAAACTGGGTGTGGCAGCAGCAAGCAAGCCAACACCCGCCGTGACTCAAGCAACGCCATCCGCGCCGGTAGCCCCGCAGCGCGCGGCGCAAACTCAAGCCCAGCCCACGCCCGCCGCCCTCCAACCGGCGGCGCAGCTAAATCCGCCCGCGGCACCGACGAACTCGCCGGCACTGGAAAATGCACCTCGGCCGAGCCCAACGGGTCAAGCCGCTGTGCCGCCCGTACTCGTCACGCCGGTAAAAACGGCCAATGACACCGGCTTCATAGCGGTTAACGCCAAGCCTGAAGTCAGCGCATTGGATGCAGCGGCCCAAGAAGCCTCACTGACCGCCAACGCACAGGATGTCGTCATTTCGCCGCAGGCCTCCGCACAAGCAACTCATAGCGAGCTTACGGCGTCCTTACAAGCATCCATGAGCAGCCCAGCTGATGTTGAGTCAGTCGATAAAGCGGACCCAGCCATGGCCACCGGTACGGGTGAAAATCCGCGACCCGTTGGCCAACTCGCACCCGCCGGCATACCAGCCATGGACCCGAATGATCACACGGCGACGGGTATGTTGCGCCTGGAAGACTTGACCGAGGGACTGGCCGAAAGCCTGTTTTCGGAAGAAAGCCCTTAAGGAAAACCAACGGATCAATCAGCAGGGCGCGACATCAACCGGCTAAGCTATTAGCCGCCTCGCGCAGGCTCGAAAGATTGATCGCCCCGACATAGGCGACTTCACGCCGGCCGACTCTGGCGGATTTCTTGATGATGCTCTCAAGGTTTGGCCGCTTGTCGCCAGGCCCATCGCCTTTACCCAGTCCGCCCCCAAACTCGATGAATCGTTCAATGCCCTCATCGAAGGCTGTGGTCAAGCAACCGACCCAATTAACCGGGCTAAAGAGCTGAAAAAACAGCCGTGTGCGTATGCTACCCGGCTCGGCCGCGTGAACGCCTGCCGTATAGTTGGACAACACATGGAATTTAGGTAGCTTGAATTCTGTTGTATCCAGCACTTCCCGAAATAGCATCGCCGCCTTCGCCATGAAATAAGTATGAAACGCGCCTTCTGTTGCCAATGGCACGGCCCGCTTACGCGGATAATGCTCGGCCACGAATGCAGTCAAAGCCTCTAGGTCAGCGCGACGACCACCGACCACGGTTTGTTCTGGCAGGTTACAAGTGGCGACCTGACAATAGAATTTATCGGCGATCTCGCGTGCCGTTTCCCTATCCACCGTCAAGGCCAACATCCCGCCCTCACCGTGTTCCCCCATGAGTTCTCCGCGCGTTTTCACTAAACGCAATCCATCGCTCAAGCTTAGGCTGCCGGCCGCCACCAAGGCCGTATACTCACCCAGACTATGGCCGCCAGCCATGCAGGCTTGCACCTGTCCGCCAGTAAGCTCGTTGAAGACGCGCAAACAGGCAATTTGATGCGTCATTAGACAAGGCTGCGTATATCGTGTCAGACCAATTTCCCCCTTCGGATCCTGGAAAGACAGTTGAGCGATGTCATAGCCGAGGGCCTCACTGGCCTCCGCGTACGTCTCCTCGACAACCGGAAACTCGGCGTGCAAGTCGCTGCCCATACCAGCGTACTGCGAACCCTGGCCCGGAAACACAAACATAGTCTTTGGATCACTCACTGATTTTTCTCCACGATACCGTACCTACAAATATGGCTGCGCTTAGCCGCGGGCAAGACCGAACAAAAACCTTTGCGCGATATTGCTGTCTTACCAAAGACCAACTCCAATCCACATACCAACCTCCGCCCTTCACGCTAGAGACCGCAATTGACATCTGCCTCGCCAGCGGCGGTGACGTAGCGAACTAGCGCCACTTGTTAACAACTGCATGTAAACATTCAGCGGCTAAGGTAGGCTCTTAGACGCTAAGCGCTTTGACTTCTTCACCGATTATTACAATACCCGCACGAACACTCTGCGGATCTTGCGCATAGCTTAGGCGAATACACTGATCCTTGTGATCCCATTCGTCTTGTAGGCCCGGGAAAAAATGTTGACCAGGCAACACGTAAACACCTCTCGACTTCAGTCGTTCATAAAGCGCCTGAGTAGTCACCGACAGACTTGGCAACCATAACCACAGGAACAGAGCCCCCTCAGGCTTGTGCACAAAATACTCGCAACCGTCCAAATGTTCACGAACCCATGCCAAAGCTTGTAGGGCACGGTCGCGATAAAACGGCTGTATGACCTCACTACTTAGACGCATGATGTCGCCGCTTGCGATCCAGTCCCGCGCGATTACCGCACCAACACTGCTCACAGCAAGACTGGCAACGGCGTTCACGCTTGCCAAGGCTTCAACAATCTCGGTGCGCGCGATAAATATACCCGTGCGCACCGCGGGTAAACCGATCTTCGACAAGCTCATGCACAGAATGATGTTCTCGTCCCAATAAGGCTGCGCATCGGTAAATATGATTTGCGGAAACGGCAACCCGTAAGCGTTGTCGAGTATCAGTGGAATATCATTATTCCTCGCCAAGCCGACAAGCTGTTTCAGCTCATCGTTGGTCAGCACGTTACCCGTGGGATTACAGGGACGGGATACGCAAATTGCGGATGTATCCTCATCAATCTCGATTCCATCGAAATCTACGTGGTATTTGAAAAGACGATCTCCCAGCTGCTCGATGGCAGGCCGCCTGGCGGTAAAAAGTTCCTCAGTAACGCCCAAGTCATTGTAGCCGGCATACTCCGGCACCATCGGCAATAAGATTCGACGGTAGCAGCCATCTTCGAATCGGCCCGCCAACATGTTGAACAAGAAAAAGAAACCACTCTGGCTACCACCGCTTAGAGCAATATTCTCTGGCCCCACGGACCAACCGTATTCGCGCCTGAGCAAACCCGCCAACGCAGTTCGAAACTGCAATTCACCTGCGGGAGATGCATAGTCCGCCAACATTCGACGCAGGTCACGTGGATCATCGGCGACCTCACGCAGCCGTTCCCCCAGCAGCTCCAGTATCTCGGGTATGTGAGCTGGATTACCCCCGCCCAGCATCATGGCCGGTGACTCGCTGGCCATGGCCTCACCTAGATCTTCCATAAGCTCTAGTGCGCCCGTTTTGCGGGTAAAGCGTTGACCGAACTTTGAAAGTCTCATAACGGAATCGAGAAGTCTAAGCAAACGAACTGAACAGCAGGCAAGTCATTTTCGCAAAAGCTCTGCTATATAGACAGTCGAACACCAGCTAATGCTTCAACAAGCCTTCGGACTATCGGAATCGAATATATGCCGAAACGAAACAAGGCTGTTTAACAAGCGGTGAAACACGGAATTGCCCCGCGCCCTGACACTAGCATGCGCCCCGTGGTTTTCGGATAGAGAGTAGCGACTAGACCTGACGTTGCCGTTCCTCGGCGATGGATATTTTCGGATACCAGTCCTGGACAGTGGGCTGACCCTTGCGATCTAGCTGCATGATCACAGCATCAATCAAGAATGGTCGCCCTTCGCGCGTAACATCCCGGGCACGACGCAGGGCACGCTTCAGTTCATCCGGATCGGTGACTGTGGCTGCTTCAATCTCGAAGCTCTGAGCCAGTCCGGCAAAGTCAACAAACGGATCACCAAGGTAGCAGGTAATGTCACGCCATTGATCCCGCGTTGCCTTGTTGCGCATCAAAGGGGACCGATCCTGGATTCGATTTCGCTCATTGTCGTAGCTACGGTTGTTAAAGACGACCATGATCAGCGGGATTTCGTAACGCGCCGCGGTCCATAAGGATTCAACCTGCCCAAACAACAAGGCTCCATCCCCGACCAAACTCACAACCTGGCGATCCGGCTGCGCAACTTTAACTCCCATGGCGGCGCCAAGCCCCCAGCCCAAGGCGAAGCCAGTAGTTTGACCCACCAACCATTTTTTGCCGCGGTTGAAGTCCAGCCAATAAAATGGCGTCCGATAGTCAAGTTCCGCAACCACGATAGCATCGTCCTCAAGACTCTTGTCCAGCTCCCAAGACAAGCGCTCCCAAGATAAGGGGTTAGCCTCCCAATGGGTCTTAGCGTCGGCCTCGCGCTTCGCATCTGCTTCTGCTTGTTGCTCGCGAGCCGCCGCTAGACGCGGTGCCGCCAGCTTGCGCAGCCGATCGGCAGTTGCCATGGATTTCAAGGCGTCCGTTAGCGCACCGATGGTTTCCCCCACACCGGCAGCAATCGCGATATCGGTCGGATAGGTATTGGCTATGGATTCATACTCGACGCGCGCATGCACGGTCCGCGCCTTGCGAGGCACGGGTGCGGTAAACAATCCAGGATCCGGCGCCGGCGCACCAAGATTCACAAATACATCTGTACCGCCGAGCCCCCGCGGTACGCCCAATCCGTAAAAGCCCGCAAATAAAGGATGTCGAAAAGGCATATCACCGTAAACACTGAAACCTTGGGCTACGGGTGCACCCAGCAGTTCAGCGAGCTCGACCAGCTGATCGTTGGCGCCCGCTCTCGTCACTTCCGCGCCGACACACAGCAATGGTGATTTTGCCTGCAACAATAGCTTGGCCGTTTCTTCAATGGCCTCTGGACTGGGCTGCATGTCCATCGGCACATGGAAGCGCGCCTGCGGATAGATTTGCTGGCGCAAATTCGGCATTCCTAGAATATTCAGCGGGAAACGCAAGTGCACCGGACCACCGGGCGGTGTGCCAGCTACCTTCAAAGCCCGTCGCGTCATCTCGCTGACTTGGCTGGCATTATCCACCTGCCATCGCCATTTGGTGAATTGCTCCATGGGTTCCAACCAGTCCGCCATTTGCTGAAAGGCATCCCGACCTGGGCGCTCATTACTCGGCCCATCAGAAAACACTGCAATGGATGAACGATCTTTCCAGGCGTTGTACAGATTGTTCATCGTGCTGGGGATCGCCACACCGGGCACAAACAACACCGTGGTTTCACCGCTGGCCAACTCATAGCCATGTGCCATGCTGGTGGCCTGCGACTCAGCTAATGACAGAATCAGGCGGGTCTTATCTTGCAAAGCCAGGGCGTCAAAAAACGGCGACATACCCGTCGCGGTAGTACCGAAAATCGTCCTGACCCCGGCAGCTTGCAGCGTGGCCAGCAGGATCTCGCTACCCGTTCCTTCTATTCGTTGACCCAGGTCAGGCGGCGGCACCTGCGCGGCCGCAAAGGAACCCAGCACTGAATCCACGGCGGTTGCACTCAGGCCGAGGGCTGCCAGGCCCTTTGCCAAATCTCGCCGGGAAATTTCTTGATCTACAAATCGCTTGAGTAAATCACGCATTGCTAACCTCCCTGAGTCGCAACGACTGACAAAGCCCTACTCCCCAGCCGTCCAGACCAAGCATAACCCGTAGCCAGCTAGACGTCCGCTAGCTAGATACATGGCAGGCACGCCAAAGCCCATGACATCAATTTGCAAGACCGAAGCGCGACTTCAATTGAAATTCAGAATGCAGCGAACCGCAGCAAAAATGCGGCTAACTCACCAGGCCGCTTGCGATCCAAAGCCTGAATAGCGGGAATACCTGCTATTGAACGGCGGCACCAAATCGGTAGGCTGCACGCAGACCGATAACCCGCGGCGGCGGCAAAAAGGCTGAGGTAAACAAGGGCAGATCAACCATGACCGTATCGGCTGTTGTCGGCGCAGTCTCCAGTAAATCGATGCCGCTACCCAGCACAAAGCAACAACCCAAGCCTGGACCGCCGCCGGTAAAACGAACGGTATCGTCATCAAAAACATTGTTAACGTAGGCCAAGATCTCCCAGGTATCCGAGCGCAAACCGAGGCGCAGATCCGTATTCCAGTAAGCCTTGGTATATGCCGCGTTATCGATGTCGGTGAACCGATCATCGGTCCACTGCACATCCGTTTCGACAAACAGACTGAGCTCGCCACTCAATTGCCTGTCGAAGCGCAGCGAACCCGCGAAAGATCCTTCGGGCGCATCCTCTAACTGGTTTCCCGATAAGTTCAGCTGACACAAGCCGTTGATCGGGTCCCAGGTACAATTCCCAGTCGTGGCGGCCCTGACGGGGCTAGTGCTATTGGGCACGAAATCTGTGTATTCTGAATCCAACCAAGTGTAGCCGGCCTGCACGGTCCAAGAACCGCCAAGAAACTCCGTCGCGGGTTGCCAGGTAACATCAACCTCCGCGCCATACACCTCCGCCGCACCCGCGTTTTCTATTTTCGAAACCAAACGGCCGTCATTGCCGAGTGCAGATGTTAGCGCCTGCTTGTCCGTGTAGTCCTGAAAGAAAAAAGACCCGTTGATTCTCAAGCTTCGATCGAGCCACTCGGTATTGGCGCCCAACTCCCACACGGTCATTTTTTCGGGCTTAAATTCAGTCAGTTCACGATCAAGGCCCGAAGCACCCACCGTCAGTAGGCTAAACCCGCCCGGCTTTTGCGAGTTTCCCCAAGAGAAATAGATCAGCGCGTCCTCCGTGGCCTTCCAATCCAACAGAATTTTCGGAATAAACCAAGTTTCTTTGCCGCTCAGGCTATCCACACACCAAGGATTAAAGGTATCAACGCCGTCGGCCTGGCCGTCACCATCAATATCGTCATTAGGTCCATAGTTAATCGAGCGCTGGACACCCGCCGGATCTTGACGACGGCAGAGATCGGGAATGGTATTTAGTAGCTCAGGCTCATCAACGGGATCAAAGGTGTCGGCAAACACGAAACTGTTAGCGTAGGGCTGACAAGGACGAAAGAAAATCCCGCAAGGATTTAATCCGCCAGGCCCGCCGGACGCGCCCGGATCATAAAAAATTGGCCCAAAGACGTCACTTTCCTCCACGTTGTAACGCCCTTCGAGGGTTAGGGTCAGGGTAGAAGTGAAGTCGATTTCCAACTGGCCGTAGATAGACTTATGGTTCGTGTCGCGATCCGCCGGGCTCGGCTTTCGAAGCGGCGCCGCCGCGGCCTGATAAGGAGCAATGGGCGTTTCGGTGTAGCCGGGGCAGGCATCAGCAGCAATGGGGATAATTTGGCCGGCGCTACTCTGCCAAACACAGGCGCTGCCCGAAGCCTGGCCGGTAATGGACATACTGTTGTTATCCACCTCTTCCCGCCAATACAAAGCGCCTACGGACGCATTGATGGGTCCGTCTAGATTGGTTGCATACCTCAGTTCAAGGTTGATCTGCTTGGTCTCTTTGTCATTGTTAAAAGAGAAGGTATTTACGTTGCCATCGCGATAGATGTTGTTCGCAGGAATTCCGAAGGCATTGGTGTCCTGGGTCTCGGAGTTCTCATCACTCAGGAAGCCAACCCACAAATTAAATCCACCCTGCTCCAGTTCCCACTCCCCGGTCAGCGCAAGCCGCCACAAGTCGCGATCAAATCCTGCGTAGTCATCGCCTCGTCGAGTGGCATCGGTACCCTGCCGAAGCGATATGTCATCGCCATCGGGGATGGCCCCGGTGTATCCGAATACCTGGTGCTCGCAATGGGGACTGAGAAACGGATTGGCAAGCACCACGTTTCGATAGTCAGCTGGCGTCGCGGTTGCAGGGTCCGGAAAACCCAGGGACTGCGCCAAGGCCGGATCAATCAGGCGGCGCGCACGTTCAACCAGACGAACGTCGTTAATTTCACCCGGACCAGACACCTGCCCCGGATCGCCAATGGTCGCGATAAAATCCTCGTAGCATTGCGACAATCGATCGTTTCCCCGTGCGGCTTCGGGGACGTTTAGTAAGGTATTAAATGGTATTAGGGTTTGTGGCGAAGGTTTTCCTTCGTCGGCAGTGTATTCCGCCCGGAAGCTAAATACCAAGCCGTTGTCAAAGCTAGAGCGGGTGCTCAGAGCCAGACCAACGCCTTCCTGGTCACCCACAGTGTTACCCGTGAGTTCGTTTTCGTGAAAGCCCTGTTCGTCCCAGATACTGCCGTTAATCCGAACACCCAAGGCTTCGCCGAAAATCGGAAAGCTCATGCTTCCATTGACACTATATTGGTCTTCGGCATTCGCGTCTAAGCGTACATCCGCTTCAAATTCTTCCGCCGGCTTCTTGGTCACAAACTGCAGCGCGCCATTAAAGGCGGCCCGACCGTAAAGCGCTATTTGAGGCCCCGCAACGACTTCAATTCGCTCAACATCAAGCAGCCGAGAATTAATTAGCAAGGAACCACCCGAACTCGTAATAGCCTCGCTGGACACATCGATGCCATCCACGAGCACCGCGACATTTTGTCGGCCACGCGTGGGGGACAAGCCGCGAATTACAATTCTTGTATCGCTTTGCGAGAAAGACTCGTCGAACTGTAAGCTGGGAGTTAGCTTGGCAATATCGCCGATTCGGTTAATGCCCTTCTGGTCTATGGTGTTCTTGTCGAAGGCGGTAACGCTCAGGGGCACGTCCTGAAGATTTTCCTCCTTCTTGCGCGCCGTAACGATGATTTCATCGATTTGCGCGAAACTGCTGGCGGAAAACAGCAGAGTCGATAAGGCCGCTGCGAATGCAACCAGAGGCCGCCCAATAATCAATGCCTTCAATCGAAAATCCCCCTCGGCCCCTGCGCCGCGCCCCCAACATTAGGTACGGCCTATGGACCTTTGTTATAGAAGCATAACCCCTATCGGACGGACCAGACTAGCCGCGCCGCGGTCCGCAAGATGGCAATAAGAAAAACCAGCAAGCCAACCGACGGCAAGCCACTTTGCTATGGAATTGGCGTACGCCTCCAGGGTGGCCGGGCGACTCAATGCCCGCCGCCGGAAGTGATCGAGGTGGGCGCTGTCTTGAGTCATGCAAAATTCCCTACGAGGACGCGATCTCAGGGATGCCGAAGGCGTCGTGCGCCCGTCGTAGGATAGGCGGCCCAGGGCCAAGGGCAAAGGCCCCGGCGCCCGCTGCAGCGGATGGCTGCCCCGAACGCGGGGCCGTCAGAACTGAATGACATAGCCGGGCGATGGATCGCCTCATTCTGTTGCAATAAGCTAGCGGCCACTAGCTGAAGATATCGTGTGAAACATTCGATACTCGATGTAAATAATTAATTCACAAGGAATAAATTTAGGCATTTCATCCCGAATCGAGATCAAATCACCGCCGCCGGGTGGGCTCGACTTAAAATGGTACACTGATGTCCGATTTCAGTCCCTTCAAGGACGTAGCGTGACTGGCAAAGCGAACATTCTTCCCCTAAGTCCAAAGGTGAGACAGCGGCAAAGCCGCACCCGCGAGCGCATTGTGTCCAAGAGTGCAGCCCTGTTCATCGACAAGGGCTTTGAAAACGTTAGCGTCGAGGAAATTATCGAAGCCGCCGAGATTGCCCGCAGCAGCTTCTACCGCTTTTTCTCCAATCGCGAAGACGTGCTGAGCCAAATCATTCGGCCTGTTTTCGAGCAAGGCATTGAAGAAATGGCCGCGATCCACTGCACCGAACCCCAAGAAACCATGGCCGGCTTGTTCAATGCTTACTTGCGTATATGGCGATGCAGCCCTAACGCTCTTCGACTGTCGACCCGTGCTGGTGGCGTGCATTTTTCTCTATTTAAAGATCTGCACGCGATTTACCGCAGTGAAATTTTGCGCGTGTTGGCAACAGTTGCGCGTACCGGTGCATTGCTCAATGACGATGCCGACGCGAGTGGGCGCCTCATTGCCCGTATCGCCGTGCCAATCCTCGAGGTTTACGCCACCCATCCGCGGCAGGAAGAAATGTTTCACCTAACGATGAGAGGACTACTACTCAAGCCGGAGTATTCTCTATGACTGCAATCAAAACCTTGTTCGCACGGCCGCCTTTCATCGGTTTGCTCGCTTTTGTCGTCGTATTCATCGTACAGGGGCTAGGCCACACCGTGATGGTCGGGATGGAAGCCCTGTTTGGCGAAAAGTACGTGCTGCAATGCGCCGCCCTACTCGGCGCGCTGGGCGCCGTGTTGCTTTTCATCGGCATGAAACACCCCAGCGAGGTCGCGGCCACCTGGCTAGGTTTTTGGGCCGGCACTTTCATGTGGACCGGCTGGGTTGAGTTCGCCTTCGTATGGAATGCCAACTATCTAGGCGTCCCGGACCTGATGGACCGCTATAACCCGGGCGAGATCGCGACCAAGGCGGAATATTTGGTCATGATGTCTTCCGTGGGTGTGCTGGCCGCGACCCTGGCCTTTTTCATGCTGAATCGAGAAACCAAATGTAATATGTTTGTCTGGCTACAACGCAATCTAAAGTTGCGCACCGGCAAGCCAAGCCGCGGTTACCAGCGCAACTTCGCGGCCATCACCGCACTAGAAACCATTTACGTGATTTGGTTCTTCTATATCGCGCTGCTCTTTATCTATGACGAGAGCATTCTCGGTGATCGCCACCCCGTCACTTACGCACTGTTCTTCGCCAACACGGCTTGGGCCTTGTATCTGCTGCAGCGGCTACTGCGTTTTTGGCGGGTGACCACAGCCATTCGCTACGGCATTCCAACGGCTATTATTGCTTACAACAGTTGGGAGATAGCCGAACGTTGGGGCCTGATTACCGATTTTTGGGTACGTCCCCAAGATTTCGCCCTGCCCTTAAGCCTGATTGCGGTGGCATTGATCGTGGCGGCAGTGGCAGCGTTCAAGACACCCGCCCACCAGAAAGCAGTTATCGACAATTCATGAAGACGCGTTGGCCGAGAGCAGCCTCGCCGAGAAACTAGCGGCAGTTGAACCGCTAGAGGTGCATAGGCCTTTCGAATTGGTAACGCCGGCCACTGATGGCCAAGACGGGCGTGCAGATTGCGGCTAAAGCCGGCGCTTATGGATATTGAAATCCACCGGAGAACGACGAGAATAATGCACCGCAGGCCGACCCCAAGAGTTTAGCCGGAGCGACCACCTATCGGATCAACAATGACACCAGGCAGCTACAAACTCAGTGATCCGTGGTTTCTTTGCTACGATGCCATCCATGGTTTTCTGCAGCATGTAGCGCTGCCACAACAATCAGGGGTGATCGGCGAATCCCAGGGGATGGGACCGCGAAAGAACAACAGGGCTGGCGTTCGCGCCGGCCCTGTTTTTTTGTCTAAACAGCCTTGAAATAAGCAAAGAAAGCCGGGAGCAGCCGATGTTTATTAATTTCTGGTACGTAGCGGGTCGCGCCGAAGAATTCACCGATCAAGCCTTAAAACGGCGCATGCTGGGCCAAGATTTTGTGTTGTTCCGCGACGCCGAGGGAAAAGCACGCGTACTGAGCAATACCTGCACCCACCGCGGCGGCTCCCTCGCGGGCGGCAAGGTGGTCGGCGACTGCGTGCAATGTCCTTACCATGGCTGGCATTTTGACGGCGACGGAAACTGCCAACGAATTCCCTCCCTGGGACCAAATGCCAAAATTCCGGGCCGAACTCGGGTGGATGCTTACCCAACGCAAGAAAAATACGGCCTGGTTTTCGCCTTCCTCGGTGACCTACCCGATGCCGATCGGCCACCCATGATGGAGATCTATGAGTACGGTGAGGACGGCCCCAAAACCGGCTGGGCAGCCACCATTCAAAGTTTCGAGTGGGATTTCGATTACAAGCGTTCCATGGAAAATGGCATCGATGCCGCACATAATGAATTTGTGCATCCGACACATGGCTTTTCAGGAGCGCGAGATGATTACAAAGTACCGGCCCCTGATTTAATCACCACCGAATGGGGCGCGGGATTCTGGTCACGCCGCCTTGCTCCACCCTTGGCTGAAAAGAAAATGCAGGCGGCATCGGGACGCAGCGACAATGCCGTGATTGAAGCCGGCACGGGTTACCACGGTGTATCCAGCATTTGGACGTTTATTCATCCCACACCCGACATGCACATCCACCAGTATCTTTGGGAGACACCCATCGATGCCAGCCACACCCGACTATTCCTGGTGAACCTGCGGAATTTCCTCACGGACTCCAGTGACGATGCCCGGGTAATGCAGCGCAATGAGATCGTGGCTCTGCAAGATCGTGATGTGCTGGAGGAAATTCATCCTGTGGAAACGCCGGAAACCAACAATCATGAATTCTTCGTCGGTGCCGACGGGCCCATTGCCCAATACCGTGAACACATTAAAGAATGGGAAACACGCGGTTGGCGAATTGATGTGGACGAAGTTGAACGGAATCAGCGGCGAGTAGCCTATGCGATACCCAGTCCACAGCGACGCACATCGAAAGGCTGGGTGCTAGATCCGATTCCGACCCTAGCAGCTGCTAAACGCCGTATACGGCGGTCGGCGAACAGGGACACAGGGTCCTGATGAGTGGTGGATCAAGCACCTAGTTGCAAGCCAAGTTTTGCGGGGAACATTACGCACAAAGACGCTGGCTAGAACCTCGCGCTTCGGAAAATTATACGAACAGCCGTGATATACCCCGAAAAAGAAGAGTACCGTACGAATAGACAATGGAAAATCAACAATGAGTCAATCTGAACCCAAAATGGTCCGTGAAGACGGAACCTACCCGGTTGCTGATCTGCGTAAAGATACGATTACGGCGTCTGTCGTCCAGACACGCGTTCAAGGTGTCCGCGGTGGTCATATCCAACAGGATATACGCGCCAATCTAGATTACTTCCTAGAGTGTATCGATATCGCGCAGGGCTACGGCGGACCCAGTGACCTACTACTATTCCACGAGTTCCCCATCACCGGCTTTGGACGGTGGACCCGTGAACAACATTATGAATTGGCTCTAGAGTTGGGTGGACCGGAAATAGAAGCCGTCAAGAAGAAAGCCGAAGCCTACAAGAGCTATATCGTATTCGGCACTTATGCGAAGGATCCAGAGAATTGGCCCGACCATATTTTACATCTTATGATCATGGTGGGACCTGACGGGCAAGTCGCCAGCCACTGGAAACAACGCAATGTCCGCGGCATGTTTCCGGGCTCCGAGCAATACACCTCCACGATCTATGACGTTTATGACCGTTTTGTCGAAATGTACGGGGTGGACGCCGTGATACCGATTGAACGCACTGACATCGGCAACATCGCCATGTCCGCCGTGCAATTCGAACCGGAGCTATTCCGCTGCATGGCTATGAAAGGTGCCGAGATCATTTGCCGCGTCGCGACGGGTGGCTTTGAGTTTGACGATATGCGGCTGACCTCATATCACAACAGTCTGTATACGCTCATCACTAATAACTCCGTCAGCACCCACGGCCGTAACCCCGGCTTTTTCGAGGACACCGCCTACGGTGGTTGCGGCCGGTCCGCAATTTTCGGCCCGCGCGGGATCGAACTTGCCAAGGCCGACGTATTCGAAAGCAAACAAATGGCCCAAATTCCCATTGCGGAATTTCGCAACAAGCATCGAGTTCCCGACTGCCATATGAAGCTGTATAGACCAGTCTTCGATCAATATCGGGAACGCTATGACGCTGGCGGCTATATCGATTATTTGCCGAACGACGGCCGCGAGGCCTTCGGACACTTCATGAAGCGAGCGCGCTGGACTCACTATTGGTAGCTGTCTACCCGGTCGGAGAAATGCCACCTATCGTCAATCAGGCAAGGGTAACAATCCAGCAAGCCCAAGCAATGAACAAGAAAACGGGCCAAGCGAAATGACGGCCGCGGGAGCCGATAAAGGTGACTACGCTCGTTGCCAAGAACGTCAGCGCAATCACGCGGGTAACGCCATGGAAAGTTAGCGCATTTTGCGCCAGCAAGAGCATCAGCGCTGCAAATCCACACCATGCAACAGTGGTCAGGTGCCAGGCGAAACGCAGGGTTCGTCTAGTGAATGCATCGCTGCCAAAGAGCTCCGGTAAGTCGCTACGGCGAAATAGTCGCATCAAGATATAGCGTTCGCCCAAGACCGAATGCGCAAACCCAATGGCAAGGGCACTAGCAGCGGCGGCAAGCAACCAAAGGTTCATCATTAACAAGGTACCTAGGATTCCGGCGGAGAGATTTTCTGGCCTTGTTCATCGTCTTATGGCCTGAGGGTTTGGACGGCCAGTATACAGACACGCGGCTGAGCTGGAGTGGACGCGCAGATCACAAGGAAATGCCCGCGAAGAAACAACGCGCCTGATTATGCACTCAGGCCTAGGATCACTTTCGTTTCCAGAAAATCTTCCAGGCCGAAGGCACCCCATTCCCGCCCATTACCTGACTGTTTATAGCCACCGAAGGGTGCGGACAAGGTCATGTCCGCACCATTGCAATGAATCATCCCGGCACGCAATGCCTTCGCAACTCGATCAAGCTGCTGTGCATCGGTACCAGAAACATAGGCCGCCAAGCCATATAAGCTATCGTTGGCTATGCGAATCGCCTCCTGTTCATCCTTGTAAGGCAATATGGCAAGCACCGGACCAAAAATCTCTTCGCGCGCAATAGTCATATCGTTAGTCACGTTCGAGAAAACCGTGGGCCGAACGAAATAGCCTCGCTCAATACCATCGGGTTTACCCAAACCTCCGATTTCCAAGCGGGCACCTTCATCGATACCAGCTTGTATTAAGCGCTGGATTTTTTCCCATTGAGTATCGCTAACCACAGGACCCATGCTGGTGGCAGCATCCGCCGGATCACCAACAACCACTTCTGACGCGGCGGCACAGGCTAGTTGCACCGCCCTATCGTGATGCCGTTCGGGCACGAGCATGCGTGTGGGAGCGTTGCATGACTGCCCGGTGTTGCTAAAACATTCAAGCGCGCCCGCCGCCACCGCGCGTTCAACGCTCGCTGCATCCAAAATGATATTGGGCGACTTACCCCCTAATTCTTGATGTACACGCTTTACGCCCTCCGCCGCCGCCTTCGCCACGGCGATACCGCCACGTGTTGAACCGGTGAACGAGACCATATCGACTTCCGGATGCGACGCCAAACATTGGCCCACGCCTGGGCCATCACCATTAACGAGGTTAAAAACGCCGGGCGGAACACCGGCCTCATGCAATATCTCGGCGAACAAATGGGCGCTCAGCGGCGCAATCTCGCTAGGCTTTAGCACCATTGTGCACCCAGCCGCCAACGCGGGTGCCACTTTGCAGGCAATCTGATTGATAGGCCAGTTCCAAGGTGTAATAAGGGCGCACACACCAATGGGCTCGCGAACTATGCGCAGGTCGTCCTCGGTCCGGGAAAACGGGAAGGTATCCAATAAGTCCAGCGCGGTCTGCATATGACCAATACCCAGGAAGGTTTGCGATTTTCGCGCAAACGCCAGAGGCGCGCCCATTTCCTCGGAAATTGCTTGTGCAACTTCATTAGAACGAGAGTCGTAGATCTTGATAAAGCGCTGCAAGATCGCCTTGCGGTCTTCCACGCTAGCCATTGAAAAATCATCGAAGGCTCGCCGGGCCGCTAGTACTGCGCGGTTTACGTCGGCTACGCTACCCAAGGAGACCTTGCCGATGACAGCTTCGGTGGCTGGATTGATGACGGGAAAATCCCGCGGCGCTGAAGCTGCTACCCAGTTACCATCGATGTAAAAGTCTCTCCTGTCGTACATAGATACCCACTCGACCTGTGGTCCGTCTTTCGGGCTACTACCAAAAGATTGATGATTGCTAGAATGCTAAACCCATACGGGTTGAAATGGCATAGCGATTCGCCACCATGGACCGAAATCGCCAAGATCTAGCCAGACAGAAACCAAGACCCAGGCTCGCGCAATCGAATCAGGTAACTGACCAGCGTCAGCGCGGTCCTATTGCCGGTGAGTACTCCCACCATGACTAAGCGAAAAATTCTGGTTCTATCCGCATTGGCCGTGGGTCTAGCAAGCTTTATCTACTTAGATCTTGGCCAACACCTGTCACTTGAAGAGCTACGCGCGCGGCAACAAGTCTTAGCTAGCTTCGTCGCGGAAAACCGCATATTAGCAATAGGAGCTTTCTTCGCGCTCTACGTCGCAATCACAGCCTTAAGTATTCCGGGAGCAGCGGTGATGACCCTGGCCGCGGGCGCTATTTTCGGGCTGGTCACGGGTAGCATTCTAGTGTCTTTCGCTAGCAGTATTGGAGCAAGCTTGGCATTTTTGCTGTCCCGATTTCTCTTGCGGGACTATGTTGAGAAGAAGTTTTCGGGCACGCTGGAGAAAATCAATGCAGGTATTCAAAAAGAAGGCGGCTACTATCTATTCACCTTGCGGCTTGTACCGGTATTTCCGTTTTTTGCCATCAACTTAGTCATGGGGCTCACTCGCTTGCGCGCATGGACATTCTACTGGGTAAGTCAAGTCGGTATGCTGGCAGGCACCCTAGTGTACGTGAATGCTGGTACACAGCTCGGTCAAATTGCAAGCACCGAGGACATTTTATCCCCGCAGCTAATCGGCTCATTCGTGCTATTAGGCGTGTTCCCACTACTGGCTAAGAAAACACTGGATCTCATCCGCCGTGCCCGGAAATAGCCAGCACCGCCCCAGGAAATTTGATACCAATCTGGTGGTTATCGGTGCCGGTGCGGCCGGGCTGGTTACCGCCTATGTGGCAGCAGCAGCCAAGGCCAAGGTCATGCTGATCGAACGAGAAAAAATGGGTGGCGACTGCCTAAATACCGGCTGCGTTCCGAGCAAGGCTATTATTCGTTCCGCACGCATTGCCGCCTACGTTCGACGAGCTGATGAATTTGGTCTGGCGACAGGGCCCGTCGAAGTCAACTTCGCGAAAGTTATGCAGCGCGTTCGGGATGTGATCACCAAAGTTGAACCCCATGACTCTGTCGAGCGCTACTCCAGCTTGGGAGTGGACTGTATCCGCGGCTCCGCGCGAATCACATCGCCGTGGACCGTGGAAATAGACGGCCAAACCGTAACAACGCGTAGCATGGTCATTGCCACCGGCGGTAAACCCGCGGTGCCACCGATCCCGGGTCTAGATCAATGCGACTACCTAACATCCGACAATATTTGGGAACTAGATTCACTACCCCAGCGATTACTGGTGCTAGGTGGCGGCCCCATTGGCTGCGAGCTTGCCCAGTCTTTCGCGAGATTGGGCAGTGATGTCACCCTGGTAGAAATGGCGCCGCGCTTGTTAAGCCGCGAGGACGAAGAAGTCTCTGCGGCTGTAGCCGCAAGTTTTTCGCAGGACGGTATCCGCGTGTTGACCGGCTACAAGGCGGCCCACTTCGAAATAGTCGATGGAGCGAACTTGGCGATTTGCACCTCCGAAACGGATGAACAAAGAATCGAGTTCGATCATGTGCTCGTGGCGGTGGGTCGCCGCGCCAATACCGAGGGGTTGGAAATTGAGAACGCCGGTATCGAACTAGACCAGCGAGGCATGGTGCCGGTCAACAACTACTTGCAAACCTCCCAGCCACACATTTTAGCGTGTGGTGATGTCTCCGGTCCTTATCAATTGACCCATGCGGCAGGTTTTCAGGGCTGGTTCTGCGCCATGAATGCGCTTTTCGGCAACATCAAGCGCTTCAAAGCTGACTACCGCGTCATGCCCTGGGCAGTGTTTACCGATCCGGAAATCGCGCGGGTTGGACTGACTGCAGCAGAAGCCAAAGCGCAAAACATCCCCTTCGATATAACGCGCTATGGAATTGATGACCTGGACCGCGCCCTTGCGGATGGTGAAGCCCATGGCTTGGTAAAAATTATTACTCGCAAAGGCAGCGACGAAATTCTCGGCGCCACCATCGTGGGCTACCACGCGGGAGAACTCATTACGGAGTACGTCACGGCCATGAAATATGGCATGGGACTCCGCAAAATACTCAACACGATTCATATTTATCCGACGCTTTCCGAGGCCAATCGCTTTGCAGCGGGCGAGTGGCAGAAGCAACGGCTATCTCCTACCCTACTGCGAATTGCTCAGCGCTATAACCGATGGCGGCGCGGCTAGCCGTTGTCATAGATGAGGGCGAACAACCATCGGAAATCACGTAACGCTTTATTTAATACCCACCGTATTCGAATTTCGGAGCACACACCCCTCGGCGCCGCGGCAGCACGACAACGCAGATGGCCGGAACGCGGAAATCGCAACGGTCGAGCCTCGTCTGAAAAATGGTGGCCGACAAAGCAAGACAGGCAATATAGAAAAACTATCGGGGAGCGATATCCTTAAGGCAGTGTGGCCCAAACCCATTATCAATGGATGTGGATATGCGATACCGATGGACTGATTCTTCGTAGGGCAACCGAGGCCACTAAGGCAGAAACGAAGAACCACAGTGCCGGCGGAATCGGTATCAGCGCGACATCACCATCAGCCAGGGCCAGCAGGGCTACCCCGTCTGAGGCATTATCTAACTGGTAACCACTGCCCATATCAAAGACCCAGTAAAAGCTACCGAATTCTTCTATTTCGCGAGACGGCACGCCGGTCAGAGCCAAGCCGGTCGGATAGTCAATGAATGGCCCCATGTTTGATAGGGGCGCATTCGGCAGATTACCCAATGTGTTGTAGTACAGGTAGGCCAACTCACTGGCTGTGCTGCCCGCATACAGAGTTCCCGGTGCCGAAATTCCCGAACCGTAGTCGGTGCTCCCATCCGTGGACGGCGTGAAGTCATAAGCCGTGCCGTTCAGGGGCTCGATGCGCGGTAGCCGCCATGTTGAAACGCCGAGATAGGCCATGGTATTTAGCTCAGATATCCATGCCGCACCACTTTGCACGTCGTACTCAACTGAGCTCTCCGCACCGAATTGGTTGAATTCGAGGTTCAGATCAGCGATCCAGGTCACACCCAACCCCGTATCATAGTAGGCCTGGTAATCCATACCACCCTCTGTCATCGGCGCACGGCCTAGCAATAATGCACTGGCCGACGCACTGATCAGGCATAACAAGACCCCGATGATTGATTTCACTATGGATACCCTTCGCATGGCTATTAACCAGGCAGCTTAAGGCACTGCCAATTGCCATTCTGTGACCTATTCTCAATGTTTGATGCGAAACTGCTAAATTCAGCACACAAAACATCTACGCCGCTTTCTCGTGGCGCCAATTTCCGAACAGTAGAAAAAAATACCCTCAAATGACTCACCTGACGCTAGGCTCGCAGGTCTCGCACTGCCCACGGTTCCTAGCCCGTGGCCGGACGAAGGGCCGAAAATCTAGACCGCAACGCATTTTTCAGGGGTAGCGCCGCAAGGAGATTCTGACGTACTGGAATGAGGCCATCTTGAACTTTGGCGGAAACCCGCCAGGTCTGAACGGTGACGCTGAATCGAGCACCGCCGGTCCGCAGCCAAATCTGAACCAGACCGGGAAATTCCTGTTGAGCGTGCCTGATGGACTGACCCGCAACACCTCCCTTACTGTGGGGAGATGCTCACGAACCGCGGTTTTTCAGTCTTTAGTGGGAACAAACGTTTGTTTTTACTTATTTTTTCCACACAGACCTGTTACAAGTTGTTACCCCTAGACAGCCTATTTACCCTGCAAAGCCCTTAGAATCAGATGCCTATGAGTCGAGCTTCACCCAGCAGCAGCGCGGATTCCTTGGCGCCGTCCGAAGCGGACACCGCGGCAGTCATCGTGACGCGGAATCTCTGTCGCCGTTACACCATGGGTGGCACGACCATCAATGCCCTGGATGGCCTTGATCTCGTTATCGATCGCGGCGAGTACGCGGCCATTATGGGTCCGTCAGGTTCAGGCAAGTCCACGCTGATGAATGTCATCGGCTGCTTGGACAAGCCCGATGACGGGGAATACTGGCTCAACAATAAACTGGTATCAAACCTGAAAGACAGCGAGCTTGCCAAGATTCGTAACCAAGAAATCGGGTTCGTTTTTCAAACCTTTAATCTACTTCAACGGGCCACGGCACTACACAATGTCGAAGTGCCACTGATCTATTCCGGCATCAATCGGCGTGAACGCCAGGCGCGCGCCCGTGAAGCGCTTGCCAAAGTCAGCCTCGATAGCCGCACACACCACAAGCCTAACGAACTCTCTGGTGGACAACGTCAACGCGTGGCTGTGGCCCGTGCTCTGGTTACGAAGCCAAGCATTCTGCTAGCCGATGAACCAACAGGCAACCTCGACTCC
The DNA here is from genome assembly GCA_965221985.1 of Gammaproteobacteria bacterium. GTDB lineage: Bacteria > Pseudomonadota > Gammaproteobacteria > Steroidobacterales > J054. The sequence goes on along the minus strand of OZ244928.1, from coordinate 2,000,650 downwards.
CAAACCGCAGATGAAATTATGCAGCTATTCGATGAATTACATGCCGCTGGCAACACCATCATTCTGGTTACCCACGATCGTAATATTGGCGCGCGCGCGCAACGCGTGATTCGCATGCTCGACGGACGCGTGGAATCAGACACAAGGAACGAGAAATCGTGAGAAAGAAAAGTCTAAGTCTAATTTGCATGTTCTTAGCCCTACAGGGCTGCGAAAAACCCGAACAAAAAAGTGTTTATCGCACCGACGAGGTGACACGAAAAGATATCGTAGTAGCCGTTGAAGCAGCAGGCGTCATCGAGCCGTTCTTAACCGTGGAAGTCAAGTCAAAAGCCTCAGGAGAAATACTAGAAATCACGGGGGAAAGCGGTGACCTAATAGAAGCTGGCGAGTTACTGGTGCAAATCGACAAGCGTGTACCCCGCAATCAGTTGGCCCAGGCTCAGGCTCAGCTTGAAGCAGCTCGCGCACGGCGAAATATTGCTGCGGCCCAATCAAAACGTGCCAAAACCTTGTTTGAGTCACGCACCATTAACGAAGTAGATTATGACCAAACCGTACTCGAACTGGCCAATGCGAAGGCGGAGGTTGTTAGCACATCCGTGGCCCTAGAGAACGCGCGAATAGCCTTGGAAGACGCGGACGTTCGCACGCCCATCACCGGCACCATCATTGAAAAGCTCGTCGAAACCGGCCAAGTGATCTCCTCTCCCACCATGGATGTGGGGGGCGGCACATTGTTACTAAAAATGGCCGATCTGAGCCAAGTGCAAGTTAAAGCCCTGGTAAATGAAACCGACATCGGCAAGATTCGACCGGGATTGCCGGTGGTCGTCACAGTGACTTCCTATCCCAATCAGCCATTCACCGGCGAGGTATTGAAGGTCGAACCGCAAGCCATGGCGGAACAAACCGTGACGACGTTTTCGGTACTCATTACCTTGGACAATGCCGCCGGCCTGCTTAGGCCAGGCATGAATGCTGATGTCGAAATTCGTGTCGCTGAAGCCGATGATGTCGTGGCGGTACCCACGGCCGCGCTGCGTACCCTCCGCGACATTCCCGTGGCCGCGGGACTTGTCGGCTTGACACCAGAATTGGTGCGCGAGCAGTTAGGCCAATCCCAGGAAACGCCGTCAGCAAACGGTCGACAAATGCGCCCAGACGCAACCGAGCAGAAAAACCCCGATGGTTATCGCTTCGCCAATCGCTATTGGGTATTTGTCAAGACTGACGAAATCATCGCCGCTCGAAATGTTGAAACGGCCCTGACTGATTTAGACTATAGCCAGGTTACTAAGGGACTTGAAGGCGGCGAAACCGTCATATTGCTACCAAGCTCGGGACTTGTTCAATCACAACAGCGATTGCAACAAAGAATGCGCCAATTCACCAGTCTGCCGGGCATGAGTCGCAGCGATGACAAGGAGAACTAGGCATGCTAGCTGGAGAAATGATCGCCGTCGCGCTGCAATCCATCCGGGCCAATTTATTCCGGGGTTTCTTGACCATGCTTGGCATCATCATCGGCGTTAGCTCCGTCATCACGATGGTATCCCTCGGCTCGGGCGCTCAAGCCGCCATAGACGAACAAATTGACGCCCTGGGTGCCAACATTCTTTCTGTCAGCAGCAGCGGCATGATGCACCGCGGAGTGTCGCAAGATTTCGGCACGCTAACCATCAGCGATGCACAAGCTATTGCCGATGAAGCCGACACCATCGCCAGTGTCGTCCCCGAAAAATCCGGCCGCTTGCAAGTCAAGCTCGGCAATAAGAATCAAAGCCTGCAAGTCGTTGGCACCACACCGAATTTCCAGTCCGTCAATCGCTATGAGTTGGCAGCCGGCAAAATTTACAGCCTGGCAGACGGCGCGGCCAAACGCCGGCTCGCCGTCGTGGGTAGTAAAGTGGCCGCGAAATTCGAGACTAACAACGCCGGCTTGCTCGGCGAAACCGTCTATATGAATAGCATTGCCTTCGAAGTGATTGGCGTATTGCAACCCGTTGGACAAGTGGGCTGGCGGAACGTGGACGAGCAAGTATGGATACCATTGGAAACTGCCCAATTTCGTATTTTCGGCAACGATGAACTCGATCGAATTGGTGCACAGGTCAAAGCAGGATTCTCCCCGGAGGAAGGCATCATTGACCTGGAACGCATATTGCGCCGCGAACACAAAATATTGCCCGGCAAAGACAACGATTTCAGCATCGGCGATCCAACCCAGTTTTTTAACGTACGCGCGGCAGCCACCGATATCTTCGCCTATCTACTGGCCGGGATCGCCAGCATCAGCCTGATCGTTGGCGGAATCGGCATCATGAACATCATGCTGGTCACGGTTACCGAACGCACTCGGGAAGTCGGTATCAGGAAAGCCCTAGGCGCTACACGCTGGAATATCATGATGCAGTTCTTGGTCGAAGCGCTGATTCTGTGCCTGCTTGGCGGGTTCGTCGGCGTCTTACTGGGCGCCGGTATCTCTGCGGCCATTGCACAATTTGCAGGCTGGCAAACCATGGTCTCGCCCGCGGCGATAGCAATTGCTTTTGCCTTCAGCGCGGGCGTGGGACTGTTTTTTGGAATCTGGCCGGCTCGAAAGGCGGCAAACCTCAACCCCATCGATGCTTTACGTTATGAGTAGGTCCGCAGATTACTCCTCGCGCCCGACATCCAGCGCAATGCGTTGTCATTAGGGAATTTCGCCTGGTAACGCACGCTGGGCTGACAACGGCTACTAATCTTGTAAAGCACCTGCATTAACACAAGCATAGAGAGCTAACTAGATTTCGCAGCTAAGCGAATGCCAAAGAACAGCGAGAAAATTTCAGGATTCGCGCCCATAATTGGCCGCCAAGCTCAAACACTGATCCTCGGTTCGATGCCAAGCGAGGCATCCTTGGCAGCCAATGAGTACTATGGCCTGGCGCGCAATGCATTTTGGCCCATCATGGGCGAACTCTTCGGAGCTGGGCTTGAACTCGCCTATGCTGAGCGAATCGCCGTACTCCAGAAACGCGGTATCGCCGTTTGGGATGTACTGGCAGAGTGCCAGCGGCAAGGCAGCCTTGATTCGGCCATAAATTTGCGCAGCGCAAAGATTAATGATTTCGGTGGTTTTTTCCGACGCCATCGCAGTATTCGTCGGGTGTTTTTCAATGGCAGCAAAGCTGCCGACATTTTTCGACGTCGCATCTTGCCAAATGTCGCGCTCTCGGCCCCCTATTTGAACTATGAACGCTTGCCGTCAACAAGCCCGGCAATGGCCAGTCTAGGATTTCGCGAAAAGCTGGCGGCCTGGAAAACCATTGCGAACGACTTGGACCACTGATCTCGGCCGACCTTATCGACTAAGCCCTCAAGGCGAGGTTAGGCGGTGTGAAAAGGCCCCGCCACTAGTGGCGGGGCCTCGTCTCGACCCGACTGCGAAACCGTTTTCACGCAGCTCCGCAGGTTTGGGATTTCGAAGAGTCAGACTCTGTCCGACTTAGGCGGCTTTGAGGTCACCCGCGGCCAATTTTCCGCGTTCAGTAACAACCTCATAGCTAATACGCTGGCCTTCCACCAATGTATCCATACCCGCGCGCTGGACGGCGCTCACGTGCACGAAAACGTCCTTCTCGCCAGATTCTGGTTGGATAAATCCAAAGCCCTTGCCGCTATCAAAAAACTTAACAGTACCTATAGCCATTATGGCCTCCATAACAATAGTCCACGCACAAATCGGGCGCAGTTCCGAACAATCTGGACGCAGTGGATGTCTTGAAACGAACGCCCGAGGACCGGACGGGTAGCTGAAGGCAGGCCAAAACTAAGATCGCGGACGAAGCCTGACCCATCTAGCGCTTAAACGCAAGCATATCGCAGCAAATAGGCTTCGCGACACCGCGAGAAACCACAAGCCCCTCAGTTCAGCGATCAATGGCATTGACAAGCGGTTTGATTGACCTATTTCCCGACACGCTCGAAGCGTCGAACCATCGCAGAAACATTGCACGACTGGTCAGCGTCTTTTCGGAGCAAGAGCAATTACAAGCTGCGACCGCAGCAGCCGAAAGATATTTTGGCTATCCAAATCAGCTTCCCCTATCAAGTAGCCTTGTAGTGAGCATCGTAAGCTCTCTTATAATCTTCTGGTTTAAGTATTGAAACGCTTTCGATTTGAATATGGCCGAATTGCTCATTGAGACGCTTCGCCAAGAATCGCACTTCATCAACCACGCCCAAATCTTCAGATTCTCGCCCCTGATATTGATCTATTCCATCAGCCGTCAGGATATATCCTTCTTTCGATTGCTCCACAAGCTTTGCCGACAGCAAAGCGTTCAATTGATACTCCAACTCCTCAAACAGTGGCGCGCTTCTATTAATCAGATCTTCCGCGCTAATGATACCTTTTAGGGTAGCCACCCCATGGTGACGGCATCGATAACCGATTGCGTAGAGTAGTAATGCTTCTTCATATCCGAACTTGGACATTTGTGATCGTTTACTCCTGATTCAGCCACCCGTAAGTGCGAATCGGTATCCCGGCCCACAGCCCGGGTTCTTGGCATCAAGGATGCCGATTATAGGTTTTCTAACTTAGAACCCATACCGACGAAATTATTGTGAATCCACCAAATTCGATCGCCCAAGCGAGGGCAGTACTGGGCACCCGGCCAGCGCATCGCTAGGCGACAAGAATTCGGCGATACTCGCGAGCGATCGGCAATGATACTTCCGTCTAGTAGCAGGGAAAAAGGCTCTCAACACGGCTGCCAAAATCAGTACATATTCGCTTGCTCTATCATTTGCGTGGTCTCCTCGCCATAGACCTGCACAACCATGTGCCGGTCTGGATCCAAACGCATAATGGTCTTGCCGATATTCTCTCTTAGCTGCCGGCGAGCTGCCGCTTCATCGTCGGATAATCGGGACGCTTTGAGATACATGGTCTTCCAAGCATCGAAATAGCGTTCCGCATAAGACTCGAGAACTGCTAGATATTTCTCAGGTAGGCGGTTTACCAGTAAAAATACCGGTGAACAGAATGCCCGCATATGCACGAGCCTCGAAGGCTCTAACGTGAAGCGGTCGTCAAGCCGCGCTTCCTCGTAGATTTCAGCAACGCGGCTATATTTTTCAAGATATGCATCAATTTGCGTCACGATATCCCGATCTGGAAATAGATCCATGGATACTTGGCTGCCGTTGGGCATAAGAATACCTTCGGCGATAAAGCGTGGGATGTCGTATTGCGCCTCGGGAATAATATGAATATTGAAATACCGGACTCCAGGCATGATTTCGATGGAAACACTCGAGCCTTTCTCAATCTTGTTACCACCAAAGGCCTTTACGTAACCGGTGCTATCACCGGCTAGGTTTTTTAGGTCAAGAAGATCTGCGTACTGCGGCAGTGGCTTAGTCTCAAGTTCTGAGAGAATTCTGCCCTCCAAAGCCTGTCCCAGCGTTTGCACTGGACTACCTTTTACATGACTCATGCATACTCTCCCATTAATTACCTACCAATCAAATCATCCTGAATCGCGCGTCAAACCGCAGTGTCATTCAGTCGCCGTTCACCCGGTATTTTCATGACCAATAACGCGGCGACAAAAAGCAAGCTGTTAATAGCGCCGATCAACATGAACGGAGCGGCCGGCCCCACGGCATCAAAGATTCGTCCGCCGACACTCGTAATGAACATAACCCCCGCAGCTCCGAAAAAAGAAAACATGCCAATGACCGAACCCCGTTGTTCCGCGGATGCTTCCTGCCCGATAAGCGTCTGGCTGGCCGTAATCGCACTCATTTGACCAATACCCAACAATATGGCTGCGGGATACATGGCTTTACCCAGCGGATCATCGATGAAACCCGTGACTGAGTATCCGACGGCACAAAGAAACATTGCCAGCGCCATTGCCGGCGTTCGCTGCAGGCGATCATTGATTAGACCGGCAATTGGCGCCCATATCAATGCGCTGGTCATGACCAGCGCGAAGAAGCCACCCGCCGATCGCGCTGCATCGCCCGGTGACATGCCAGCCGCGATGCCAGCCTGATTTAGCCACAGGGTGAAAAACGTCCCGACCACGACCAAATCGGCGCGAGCCACGAATGCGCAAGCGTAGGCTAAAGAGATACGAGCGTTCTTGCGTGCGGCATGGAATCCTTGCCCGATACTCGTCGCCAGCGGCACGGTTCGTACCGACCGCGATGGACGTCCGCCTTTTAGCCCCAAGAAGATTAGCAAACTCAGAAACAACGCCAGCGCGCACATGGTCAACATGGTGTAGCGACTGGCCGTCAGTTCATCGTAACCCGACTCAATGTACCAATATGGCAAACGAGAAAACACAACACCAATAAGAACGGCACCTATACCGATGCCAAAACCCGATAGACCCACGAGTTTTCCGCGCGAAGCTTCCGCCGGATAGTCCGCCTGTATCGCCTGCACCATTACGTTGACAATGGCAATCCCAAGAGCCAGAAAGACTCGTGTCGCTGTCAGCGAAGCAACACTATCAACGTAACCATAAAGTAGATATCCTATCGCTAATATGATGGCACCAACCGCAAATATTCCTCGCCGCCCATAGCGATCAGAAATGGCGCCGACCAATGAACTTAGCGCCAACATGACGATCTCGCCGTAAAACACCATATCGCCGCTTACCTGACCTTGCTCGCCCGGCGCAATTCCGATATTGACCGTCAATACATACGGCTGAATAACACTAATGAACGTCGTAAGACTAATGCCGATGAATGTCGCGAAAAGATAAGACGCCACATGAGACGGCTTAACTCCAGCTGCGAGTTCGATCGGACCGAATCGTCGCGATTTCCCTAGCATTGCATGGCCTCACCTATAAACTGCCTAAACTACACCTTGGGCGGTACATGAATTGCCCGCGTTTCACCGGCATTCGGTACTACCTGCGCCGATTTCCGTTTCTGGGTACCGAGGCGCTGTAACTCGACGGTATTCAAATGGCGCAAGGTTCCATAATCGACAAGACCCAGGCCGTTGAGAAATAGATCAGTCAGTATATCTTGGATTCATCAACGCCTGAAAACCCCAATACTCTTCCACGGCGAGGCCAATTGTCGTTAGCCGTGCCGCAGGCTTTTTGCGTGTACAATATCCCGCCAAAAATAATCAGGTGGCGTACCACCGTCGCTGATGAAGCTGGCTAATAAGGAAACAGATTGATGATTTTGCTGACAGGTATCACCGGCAATAACGGAGGCGCGACTGCGACTGCTTTGCTAGAAAAAAGCGTTAAATTTCGCGCCTTGGTTCGCGACCTCGATAAGGCGGCTGAATGGGCAAACAAGGGCGTCGAATTGGTGCCAGGCGACCTGAATGATCCAACCTCGGTGCAGGCCGCACTGGAAGGCATCGACCGAGCGGTACTGATTCTCCCCAACAGCCAAGCCCAGCAACAACTCGAGCTGTCGTTCATAGAAACATCGAAGAATGCCGGTCTGCCCTGGATTCTGAAGCTTTCCTCCCCGGAGGCGGTGCGAGGCACCACCAGTCCAATTCCGCTGGCGCACATTGCGGCCGAAGACGCCATCATGGAATCTGGTATGAACTGGACTTTCGTGCGTCCTAGTTTTTTCATGCAAAACTTGCGCGGCACGGTGGCTCAGGCAAGAGCAACGGGAAAACTATCCATGCCCATGGGCGATGGCACCGTCGCGCTGACCGACTGCACGGATGCCGGTGCATTCATCGCCCACGTCTTGACGACGGAACCAGAGCAGCACTATGGCCAGTGCTACGACATCACCGGACCTGACGACGTCATGAATTTCCATGAGATCGCTAAGCTTATTGGTGAATTCATCGGTCAGGACGTTGAATACGATGACTGCGACCCCGCAGCCTTCCAGGAAGCTATTCGTCCCTACCACAGAAATCAATGGCACTCGGATGCCGTCGCATTCTTGTTCGCTGAAATCGCAAATGGCGCCACACCTGGAATAAAGACTAATACTTTTCAAGAAATAATGGGCCGACCGGGAAACTCATTCAAAGATTTTTTGGAGAAGATTGGTTAGCTGATTTACAACAGAAACCGTTATAGCGACCGAGCAGTTCGGATAATCAAACGCCTAAGATGCATGGTTCTACTGCCAATTCATCATAGCCTCACTATGGCATCTCTTGCGGAGGCGGATACCGACCGATAATCGACCGAATGGCGGGACCCATCTAACCGGTCAGGAAACGGGTCCGCTACAACAGAATGCGGGCATCATTTTATGGACGAAAGAATTGGCACTTGGCCGTTCTCCCTAGGTTGAATGAAACGGCACCAAAAGCTAAACAATGAAGAAAAGCGAGCCGCGCTGGTGTGGATGCTTGCAGGCATGCTAATTGCTTCATGGCTCTACGGCAGCTGGCATGCCTTTAACCAGCATAGCCTGCAGATGGCCATATCGAGTCTACTAATCCCCCCCTTCGGGCTATACCTGTTCAGTGAATCACAACTTGGCCATCGAAAGGCGAGACAGATAGATACCTCCGCGCCAGTTGGCAGAATGCGCACGATCAACACACTGAATAATCGCTGTTTGTTGAACAATGATCAGCGTAGGCGGGCCAAATTAAGCATTAATCAGTACAGAGAATACTGCAGATGCTCGGCAACTTCGACGGCAGAAATCCTACAGGCTAGCGCCAAGATTGACTCCGGGAGTTCCTCCGATCAAGTCAAACAGCAAGTAATTCGCGGCAATCAAAGCTGCTTATCGACATCTCGATATTTGCCCAATTAGTTCGTGGTGATTATTTTTTGTGAAGCCCGGAGCTGAAACACAGAGACTTCGCATTTTCAGTAGCGCGATTGCGGGTTCATTGCTGACATGAAAATTCTAATTCTCGGCGGCTACGGCGTTTTTGGAGGCCGTCTAATTCAGCTGTTAGCTGACTTAAACAATCTTGAATTACTTGTCGGCGGCCGAACACTGGAAAAAGCAGAGGCGTTTTGCAAGGCTAACAGCGTCGCCGGTGAACTATTACCGTTGCAGATAGAGCGGAATCGAATTGCTACGCAGCTTGATAAGCATAGACCTGATCTACTCGTCGATGCATCCGGCCCCTTCCAAGAATACGGCGATGATCCCTACGGTGTCGTTCATGCTTGCATAAAATACCAAGTAGACTATTTAGACTTCGCGGATGGCTCCGACTTTGTGTTTGGCATCGATAAATTCGATACTCGAGCGAAGGATGCCGACATCTTTGTTCTATCGGGAGTCAGTAGTTTCCCGGTATTGACTGCCGCGGTGGTCGCTGAATTTAGCCAGCACATAACCGTACGATCAGTGATCGGAGGTATTGCGCCCTCACCCTATGCTGGCATAGGCATGAACGTGATGCGCGCGGTAGTCGGCTATGCTGGTGGTGATGTGAAGCTAAAGCGAAATGGCGAGTTAATCAACGCCAAGGGCCTGGCGGAAAGCATGCGCTACACCGTCGCGGTCCCGGGACGACTGCCACTGCATAACATTCACTACTCGCTAGTCGACGTACCCGATTTGCAAGTCATTCCGCGCAGCTTCGATCACATCACGGACATCTGGATGGGCGCCGGCCCGGTGCCGGAGGCTTTGCACCGTGCATTAAATCTACTGGCGAAACTGCGCGCCCGCTTCCGATTGCCCTCATATGCACCTTTAGCACCGCTGTTCTACCGGGTACTCAATTTGATGAAATTTGGCGAACATCGTGGCGGCATGTTCATAGAAGTATCCGGTACCGGCGACCAGGGAGAAGAACTTCTGTCCTGGCACTTACTCGCCGAAGGCGATGATGGCCCGTATATCCCCTCAATGGCCATCGAACTCATTATTCGTAAGCTCATAGACGGTATTCGGCCCGCCAGTGGCGCCCGTCCCGCTGTCAAGGAATTGAGTCTCGATGACTATAACCGAGCATTTGCCGGCCGAGAAATTTACACTGGCTTTCGCCGGCAGCCGCCGTTACGAAGGTCGCTATTCGCGCAGGTTCTCGGGGACTGCCTTGACGAATTGCCGCCGTCGCTACGCGCATTCCACCTCGCGGAAGACAGCGATTGGAGCGGCGAAGCAACGGTTCGTTCAGCAAGCAATCCACTCGGCCGACTCCTTGCCGGCATCATTGGCTTCCCCACGCGCGACGAGAATTGCACCGTTCATGTTCGCGTTAAAAAAACGGTGGATGGCGAGGCCTGGCATCGCCAAATTGGCGATAATGAATTTCACAGTGTCCTGACTTTGGGCCAGGGTCGCGAAGACCATCTGCTTTGCGAAAAATTCGGACCCATAACCGTGGCACTGGCGCTCGTTTGGCGGGCAGACAGGCTTTATCTCATTCCTCGGCGCTGGCGACTATGGCGACTGCCATTGCCTGGCCTCCTACTCCCAAAAGGCGATAGCTTCGAATGCGATGACAATGGTCATTTCACTTTTGACGTTGAAATTACCGCGCCCGTGATTGGTCGACTCGTGGCCTATCGCGGCAAGCTTCAGAAAACATAACAGGTACGGCCTACCTAAAATGACAACACAAGCGCTTGTCGGCGTGGATAGCCCCCTATCCGCGCCGGCTTAAGACGATGGATGGCTATCCTAGTCAGCTTGATCCAATCGCTTACGCTCAGCCCGATCCTTGATCAGCGGAACAGGATCGAGAACCCAGTTACCCGAATTCCGGCGGGCCGGAGACGGAATGGCAAAGGCTCTGTCCTTGCCATGCCTGGCGTTGAACTTATCGATATCAATGCGCCAGCCCTTGTCATCGAACTTCTCCAGCCAGTTGCGGTAAGCCGCAACCGCATTGTCAGACGGCGTCAGAACTTCCTTGGTCAAACTAAGCGGAGTACGCAACGGATTCATGGTCGCCATGATCTGAATATCTTGCCCGGCGATCACTTTGTTGCGCGCATGAATCGGACCGTTGTGCTTGGGGTCCAACAAGAAGTTGCGCATGTTCAGAAAGAAGATTTTCGTGTTGTTGTCGTCTATTGGAGCCTCAAAGAAGTACTGCCGGAACATCTTGCCCTCAGAAATATTGATGTAGGTCGGCATAATATTGGGACCATAGGTGCCGCCACCCACGTAGGCCTGGCTTTCTTCAGTCCTGGTATCGCCCCAAGGGGTTTCGGAATCGGGCGCCGTGTCGTCGCCCTTTTGTGGCAACGGCGGCGTATCAAATAAGTGCATGAACCAAAAACCCCAGCCCTGGCGGTGATCTTCGGTTTCATAATCCCGCACCCGGTAATTCTCCCGGTCGATGGCCGAGTGACCGTGCGTCGGGTGCACAAACTCATTGTGCGCCGGATCGATGCCGTTCTCGATGGAACGCTCGTAGTAGTAAGGCACCTCGAGTACCAGAACTTCGTTAGCAACCCAGCCTTCCTGTCCGTATTCTTCGACATTAAGCAACGGAACCCGAGTTTCTTCAGGCTCATCTCCCAGGAAGGCAAATACAATGCCGTATTTTTCTTGTACTGGGTAGGAATCAACCTTGGCGCGGGCCGGAGTCTTGGTGCCATATCCAACGGAAGGGATATTTACGCACTCGCCATCACGATTAAACTCCCAGCCGTGATATGGGCAAACGATGCAGCCATTGATGACGCGCTGCGTGTTGCCTTGTGACCATGCGCCGCCAAGAGAAGCGCCGCGATGGGTACAGGTATCGCTCAATACAACCGCATCGCCGTTTTCATCACGAAACACAACGAGATCCACACCGAGCACTCGAACTTTTTCGGGCTGGTCATAGCCTAAGTCTTCGCTGCGAACGATTGGGTACCAGAAATTGATATACATAACACTCCCTACTTTTCTTATTCGTGGCGGAACCTGGCACGCTACCAACTGCGACGATCACCGCTGCTAGACCATGCTATTCACTTGGAACGTGAGCGGACTATTCACGCTAAGCGCGAATTTCTCGCCGTACGGCCCTTTGGATCGGCATCCTAGTCGCGAGCCATCATCTCACCCAAGTCGTACTTCTACTTACCCGACCTGCAATCGCCGCGGAAAACGACTAAGCACATGGCACCAAGGCCAATAAGCCCACTGTCGTCAACGACAAAATGTAACGACAAGGCAACACTCTCCCGGGTATCATGCAAACTGTCGGACGCCCGCCCAACTTTGCGCACCCGGCCTTGAAGAAAGGTACCGATGTCAGATTCAGTCCAAAGTACCGCCAATAGCGCGAACTTTCAGGCCGTGGCGGCACGATCTTCGACCGCCCGATCCAACGCCACAGGCGCCAATGGGCCGGTGATTCCGACCTACCTGAGCCAAACCTATCACTGGGCCTACCTAGACGAGCGCAACGCGCGCTACCTAGATCACGAGCTGGTGGTTAAAACTATCCTGTGGCGGCAACATCGGCGACTGGAACAAGCGGCCTTTGCCGAGATATCCCCGGGTCAGCGCGTTCTACAATCAGCCTGTGTATACGGCAGATTTTCTAATTTACTGGCAGAGCATATCGGTCCAGATGGTCAACTTGAAGTTGTCGACGTCGCCGCTTTGCAGGTACGCAGGTGTCACGAAAAGCTAGCCAGCTTCACCAATACAAGGGTACGGCACGAAGACGTGCGGCAGCTACCACCTAGCGATTTCGAAGTGGCCTGCTGCTATTTTCTACTGCATGAGTTACCAGACGACGCTAAGAGCGAGGCAATCGCGGCACTCCTACGCAGCATTCGCCCCGGTGGTAAAGTTGTCTTCGTCGATTATCATAAGCCCCATTGGGCCCATCCGGCCAAACTGTTGACGAGCGCAGTTTTCAAGCTTTTCGAACCCTACGCAAAGGGTCTCTGGCACAAGGAAGTAGAAACTCTTGCTGGACCGCATTCGGCGGAATTCCAGTGGCATAAGGAAACATTTTTTGGCGGCCTGTTTCAAAAAGTCGTGGTATCGCGCAAGGAATGATGGAAACGATTGATACCGATATCCTGATTGTCGGAGCCGGTGGCGCGGGCCTGCGGGCCGCCATCGCAGCCGCCGAGGCCGACCTTGCCCTCAAAGTGGCACTAATCTCCAAGGTTTACCCGATGCGCAGCCATACCGTGGCGGCCGAAGGCGGCGCCGCGGGCGTGATCAAAGACAATGACAGCTTCGAGAATCACTTTCACGATACCGTCGCGGGCGGCGACTGGCTTTGCGATCAAGATGCCGTGGATTACTTTATTGAACAAGCGCCCAAAGAACTGACGCGGATTGAGCATTGGGGCTGTCCTTGGAGCCGCGAAGCCGACGGTCACGTCGCCGTGCGGCCCTTCGGCGGCATGAAAGTTGAAAGAACCTGGTTCGCGGCGGATAAGACCGGCTTTCATTTACTGCACACCCTGTTCCAGACATCCTTGCAGTACCCATCGATACAGCGCTTCGATGAGTATTTCTGTACTGATCTCATCAACATCGATGGCAAGTGCCAGGGCGTGACGGCCATCGAAATGCGCAGTGGCCAAATGCGTTTGTTTCGCGCCAAAGCCGTCATCATTGCTACCGGGGGTGCTGGACGCGTCTTTCCATTTACCACCAACGGAGCGATAAAAACTGGGGATGGCATGGCCATGGCCTATCGAGCTGGCGTACCTCTCAAAGATATGGAATTCGTGCAGTATCATCCCACGGGATTGCCGGGTACCGGAATACTTATCACTGAAGGATCACGGGGCGAAGGCGGCATACTGATTAACAATGAAGGTTATCGCTATTTACAAGATTACAATCTTGGCCCACCGGATCCATGGCCCCGCAAAAAAGCCATGGAATTGGGGCCACGCGATCGCCTCAGCCAAGCTTTCTGGCATGAACAACAGCGCGGCCGCACCATAGCCGGCGACTATGGTGATGTTGTACACCTAGACCTGCGTCACCTCGGCGAAGCGAAAATCAATGAACGCTTGCCTATGGTGCGCGAACTCGCGCAGAGTTACGCTGGTGTGGATCCGGTCGAAGACCCCATACCCGTGCGGCCCGTTGTGCACTACACCATGGGCGGTATCGACACTAACATCGATGGCAAAACACCCTTGGCAGGTCTATTGGCCGCGGGTGAATGTGCCTGCGTGAGTATCAATGGCGCCAATCGTTTGGGCTCGAACTCTCTTAGCGAGTTACTCGTCTTCGGTGCCCGGGCGGGTGAAGTGGCGGTGGAAATGGCGCGCGATGCCAGGGACCAAGCCGCTACGAGCAGCATCGATGCCGCAGCCAGTCGCGTCCAAGAAAAGGTATTAGCACTATTTCGACGCAGTGGCGGCAAGGAAAGCATCGCCGGTCTGCGCCGTGAAATGAACGCCGCCATGGAAGCAGGCGCAGGCATTTATCGCAGCGCGGATACGCTGCAGGCCTGCATTGCAAGCCTGGCCGAAATCCGCGAACGCTATCAACGCATTGAGCTTGTGGACAAAAGCAACGTGTTCAATACAGATCTAATCGAAGCCTTAGAGTTAGGCTCCATGATCGATGTTGCCTGCGCGATGGCTTGCTCCGCGCTACAACGCACCGAATCACGCGGCTCGCATCAGCGCCTTGACTATCCCGAGCGGGACGACAATAAATTCCTACGTCATTCCATGGCGGCTTGGTCAGCAGATGAGATGCCAGCAATCACCTATCGTGACGTGACAATCACGCGGTCTCAGCCGGCCGAACGCGTTTACGGCGGTGACGCGACATGAGCGAGCAATCAATTGTACTTGAGATACTGCGCTACGACCCTGAAAAAGATACCGAACCCTACGTGCAGACCTATACGGTGCCCTACCGTGAAGACTGGGTAGTTCTCGACGCCATTAACTACGTCAAGGAAGAGTTGGACCGAACGCTGAGCTACCGTTGGTCTTGCCACATGGCCGTGTGCGGTAGCTGCGGCGTGCTAGTGAACGGCGAACCTGCCCTATCCTGCCACACATTCTTGCGCGATTTGCCGGCAAGAATTCGCGTCGAGCCCCTACAGAACTTTCCCATCGAACGAGATCTCGTCGTGGTGATGGATGACTTCATGGACAAGCTACAGTCCGTCAAACCCTATATTGTGGCGAGGGAAAAACAAGTTAATACTGCGCATGAGAACTTGCAAACGCCGGCTGAACTCGCCCGTTTCAAGCAATTCACGGCCTGCATCAACTGCATGCTGTGTTACTCGGCCTGCCCACAATACGCATTAAACGATGACTTTGTCGGTCCGGCCGCGCTCGCGCTGGCCCATCGCTACAATCTGGATAGCCGCGATCAAGGCCGCGGCGCGAGGGAGACGGTGGTCGCCAGCAATCCCGGTGTTTGGGATTGCAGCTTTGTGGGCGCGTGTTCCGACGTCTGCCCTAAATCCGTAGATCCAGCCGCCGCCATTCAGCAAGCGAAAATTGCCGCTACCGGTGATTATTTTCTTAAGTTCTTAATGCCTTGGAAAAGTCAATGAGTCGGCATCCCTACACAAGACCGGTTTCGCGCACAACTTGGTGGTTACGCCAAGCGCGTTACACCCGCTACATGCTACGCGAACTCAGCTCGCTCTTTATCGGGGCGTTTGGATTGTTGCTTATTGTTGGGCTATTTCGTTTGTCGCAAGGACGGGCCGTGTACGATGCCTTTTTGGCCGGCGCTGGCTCGATGACCTTTATGGTCTTTGCGGCGCTGACAATGATTTTCGCGATTTACCACAGCTATACTTGGTTCGTTGTGACACCAAAAGCCATGCCGATCGCGCTAGGGGGTAAGCAGCTACCCGGGTCCGCAATCATCGCCGCGCATTGGGTCGCGTTTGTCATCGCGAGCGCTTTGGTGTGGTGGCTGGTGAGTAGCTAGCCGTGGCGCCATCGCATAAACCCATCGTGTGGGGCTTATTCGCCGCAGGCGGCACCGTAGCGGCTTTTCTGGCGCCCGTGCTGATCGTAATCGCGGCCTTTGCCGTACCGCTCGGCCTGTTGCCCGATCAGGTATTGTCGTACGAGAACATGCTGCGCCTAATGCAAAATCCATTCGTACGGCTAATCACATTTGGCGTGATATTCCTGACGATTTGGCATGCGGCGCACCGCTTGCGTATCACCGCGCATGACTTTGGCATCCGGGCGGATACCGCGATGGCTATCGTGTTCTATGGTATTGCCACCGCTGGCACAGTCTTGCTGGCCTATGCTTTAGCCTCACTCTAAGGGCGAAGCTGGCAGCGAAGGGCCGCTTCGCAATCGAGCTAGACGAATCCAGGCATGTGGCGCACTCCCTGCCCTAACTACCTAGCTGACGAAGAGTCAGTCCAGGCCACAATAGACAGCGTCTTGACGGGTTACCCCAGGGCCAAGGTACCCAGATAGAGACTCTCTTCGCCAAGATCAATTTCTTTGGAGTAATTACCAGCTACTCCCGTAACGCTAACTTCATACCGACCGCTATTCGGCGGCAACTTGTCGATCTTGAATTCACCGAAGGTGTCTGTCGTCGCCCGACTGATTTCGCTGCCGTCTTGCTTCAGCACGACTTCCGCGCCTTCGGCACATTCCTCGATTCCATCCATGGACGTCACCACCGTGCCACCGACAAAGCAGTGAGTCATCAGGTGCAGATTCTTATAGTACACGCGAGGCTTGGTACCCAGCTCAGGCTTTAAGACTTCCAAGCCTTCTTTTTCTTTGATGCGCTGCATTTCCTGATCTTCGATTCTTAGCGACCGAAACACATCCGTGGGACAAGATTGTTCGGCGCGAGTCTGGGTCCAGCCTTCGTCTAGCAAATGGGCATCGAATATCCAGGCCTGGGGCAACTGCAGCTCTTCATTCCAGGAAACTGCGCCATAAGGACAAGCGTCGACAATGTCTTTCTGCCCTTTCGCCCTGACCGGATCAATAATCACGATGCCGTCTTCACGCTTTTTAACAGCGCCATTCTTCGCTGCCTTTACGCAGGGCGCATCGTCGCAGTGATTGCACATGACCGGCATGAAGTTCGCATCAACGATGGGGTAGCTGCCGCGCTCTTTTCGCTCGATCTCAATCCAGTTATGCCCTTGCGGCGGCTGCGGGGCCGAATAACCCGGAAAGTCGTTCCCGATGTACTCGTCCTTGGCCGCGAGAAAACAAACTCGACAGTTATCACAACGCTCAACGTCGACAATTAAATTCCATTTGCTCGCCATTACGCTGCCTCCACTGGTTTCCAAGTATCAACGCCAGTCCATTTTTCGAAGTCGATCAGCGTGCTGTTGGGCTTGATGCCGTGGCTCTTCGGAGTGATTGACTTACTGGGGTTCAGCAAGTTCACACAGCCACCCAAATCGGTGGACTTACCCGGTTCGCCCGCGGGCCGATACTCGGCCGATGCCGTCGAAGCACTGACAATGCCCGGTCGCAGGCGATCAGTGACCTGAGCCGCACACACGATTGACCCCCGATTGTTCCAGAGCCGGATGAGGTCATCGTCCTTAACTCCCCTCGTCTCGGCATCTTGACGGCTGACTCTGGCGACCAGGTAGTAATGACCGTCGACCAAAACGCGGTGCTCACGAATATCGCGCAGCGAGCTGCCCTCATCGTCACCCATCACGTGGAAGGGGTACCGGGAATGGGGGGAAAGCAATTGCAGCGGATAATCCGCAAGCTCCGCATGCTTTTGCGGATCTTCATAAGTCGGCATGTATTGATTCACCGGCGGCCGTTCCGGGTCATCGAAGCGGCCTAAAGTCTCCGGCACAAACTCATATTTGCCCGAGGGCGTTTGCAACCCTTCGCCAAAATCTCCCACGTAGTCGGACGGTAACGGATAGGGTTCGGGCACATCCTTTTTTCGCCCCTCGTAGAACCAGTTATAGGCGGTGGGCGCTCGCGAAGGCTCTGGCTCCGGCGGAACGACGAAATAGCCCTTCTTCAAGAATTGACGCCAAGAAATGTGTTTCGACACGTCCGAGGAATCGAACACGCGCTTACACCAATCAAGCTCGGTATTGCCACCCTCCGAATAGACCGCGCCCATATCAAGTTTTTCCGCGATGGCCAAGAAAATATCGTAATCGGACTTGGACTCGCCCAGGGGCTCAATGGCCTTGTGCTGCATATTGATCACGCGGTGATTACACATGGAATACATGTGATGCACGTAGCCCGCACCCACGTTGAGCTCTTCGCTGATATCCCAACGCTCGAAAACCGAACAGGCAGGCAAGATCACATCCGAGAATTTAGTTTCACCTTCATTCCAAACCGACTGATTAACAACGAATTTTAGATTCTCATGTTGGTACATATTGACCCATCGGTTGGCATTCACCATGGTGCCAAAAGACGCGCTGCCATACTTATAAATCATCTCCACCGGCACATGGCCGGGCGACGGATAGCCAAAGGGGAAAAACTGACCTTGCACCGAGTCCACGGCTGTTAACCAGCCCATGGCTTTCCCGTGCATGATCGCCTCGGGCAAATACATGCGCGGAATCGCTTGTTTCACCGAGCTCATGGTCACGATGTGGGGCATGCGCTGGTAGTTATTCGCGGCATTGGCGCTATAGGCCAGGTCGCCAGACATACTGCCTTCGGCGTAACCCGGGAAATAGAAATTGAAATCCAGCGGCGTGCCAAATTGCAGATTGCCGAAGTTAGAACCCGGTTTACCTAGTCCCTGCATAGCGCCAAGAATCGTCATCATGCGCGCCCATTGCACGCCCGTGGGTCCACGGCAGGCGCCGCCCACACCACTGCCCCAGCCGCCGGCCCCCAGATAGGTTTTCTTGCGGCCCCACTCTCTAGCGAGAGCGCGAACATCCCGGGCCGGCACACCGGTTTCTGATTCCTGCCACTCCGGTGTTTTTGGGATACCGTCGGTCTCGCCGAGCACGTAGGCTTTCCATTCATCGAAGCCCGTGGTGCGTTTCTCTACGAACTCCTTGTCATAGAGGTCCTCGGTGATCCACACATGGCAAAGGGCCTGAGCGAAAGCCGGATCGGTACCCGGCTTGGGCGAAATCCACTTGCCACCCAGATGAGCGGCCGTGTGGTTCATGTACGGATCGATATGCACCATCTTGATGCCCAGTTCTTTAGCCCAAGCGCGCCGCCGGGTGCCGTCAAATCCGTAGGTCGCATCGGGATCGCTGGACCAAAAAACGATCATTTCCGCTTCTTTTAGGCAATCTTCAACGGTACCGTAGGGCTCCGCGGCGCCCAGACGCATGCTGTTGCCCCAATGGTGCATGGCGCCCCAGAACCAGCCTTCCCAACTGTCCGGATTGTGTACCAATTTGGTGACACCGATAAGATTCCAGAAGCGGTTAAAGGCACTCAGGTAATGACCGAGGTTACCCCATTGATGGTGGGACCCATTGGCAACGGCGATGGCGCCCGGGCCCACTGCCTTACAGCGCTTAATCTCTTTGGAAACGATATCCAGCGCTTCCTCCCAACTAATGCGCACGAACTCTGACTTACCCCGATTTTGAATATTGCGCTCACCATCAGGATCGAAGTCCACGCGCTTCATCGGATACAAAATTCGCTCTTTTGAATACACCATGGACTTCTGGCAGATTCCGTGAGCGGGCAAGGAAGTCTTACGCGGGGGTGTCAGTGTTTTCCCGCGTGCCTTAATCGACCAGGGCTGTGCATCGTCGTCATCGAACTCGATGGGCGTGGTTCTGATGATCTTGCCGTCTTTAACGTAGACGAAGATTGGCCCGCCGTTAGTCCCATTCGTGTAGCGCGTGACGCCGTTGCCCATATCGGTGCCACTCTTCCAGGTCATGGTTTCCATGCGCGCTAGGGTAGACATGAACCAAACGGCTAGATCATCCGGCCCCTCCATGCCAATCTTGAAATTCTTCGCCGCGTCAATCCGCACCAATTGATCAAAGGGTGGCGTCATGAACTCTTCGGCGATGGCTTTGTTCTTAAACCATACGGATACATCAGGATTTGGGTGCATGCCGCTCTTGGAGCTGATTTCGCCGTTGTGGAGTTGGACCCACCGGCCCACGGGTCGATCTTTGAGCTTGAATTGCGCAATGACATTCCGCTCTTTGAGCAGCGCTGCAAACTCTGGGTAGACACGAGCAGTGACTCGCATGGCTTGCGGAATACCCCAAAGTATCATCGATATATTCATCTGATTCTCCTGATCTGCGCGCCGTTATTAGCTACGGCCGCTGGTGACTAGCAACCGGTGCATTGCTGCCGCGTCTGGGTCCTGCTCTGAGCAATGAAACTGGCCTTCCGGATGCCGGCCTCGGCGGCTCTATCAGACCCAAACAGCGGCCATATTCTTAGCTTCTGGCCCCAGGAATACACTATAACGTTCAATTATTCCCCGTGGTGACAAATGTCAGCGACAGCGAATCTGGCGCGACTACAAGCACTAGACAAAGGCCGTTCAGTCGCTGCGGCACTGGTCTAAGTAGGCGTCGGAACGAGGTAAGGCCAGGAAAGTCAAGTCGTAAGCGGCTGTGACAAAGAGAGAGGATCCCGCGGCACCGTTGGTGAGCCACCCCGAAGAAACCGCGACGGTACAGGGCACCGCCACTATATGACTTCAAACAACTCCTGCAACGCACCGCTGCCCGGATTGCGAACCAGGGCCGACTTGCACCAGCCTCGACCCGGCAGGTCAATTTCCATGGTCCCAGAGAAAACTGCTGCGCCCACCGAATCGCAGGCGGTCATGGCGACGTCCATATCAAGCACTTCAAATGACTGCACTAGATAGCCAATGTTCGGCGGCTCGGCGCTAGGTACCAGATTCGGAACTTCGTAGTTCATGGGTGCCGCGAGGGCAATCTTGCCGTACTCGTGATGACCTTGAACCAGTACGCTCTGAGTCCGAGAGTCCTCGGGCAAGTTTAGGGCGCGATTCGTTTCCGCGCCCTCTAGCACGGACTCCACGAATAGCTTCATACCCAAGGTCCCGTAGTAGAACGCCAAGGCTTTGTCCATATCCACAACACTGTGGGCCGTTGTCACCACGGCCGTAAAACCGGTTTCGGTGCGGCCGTATTCAGCAACAAATTCATGAATATGCCCAACCATGGTCTGCGGATCTTTGGTCAGCAATTCCACCAAGTTTATTACCACACCATCCGGTCCATCAAAAGCCACCTCCATGGTTTCACCCACGGCGGGACCAAAATTGTTGTAGGCCGGTTCGCTCCAAAATTGAAATCCCTGGGCGCTCAACTGCTCGTAATCCTTTGCAATATCCCGGGTGTACAAATTTAAATTAAACAAACCCGTTGCTCGCCGTACGCCTGCGGATCGCACCATTTTTCGCTGGGGAACATCGAACTCCATCAACTGAATTCGACCCACGGGATCTGGACCATGGGCGAGAAAAGCGCATCTCGCCTTTGTCCCGCTAGGCAGATGCCAATAGCGCTCGAAGTCAGCCCCGTCCCAGTGGCGCGTCTCGCTTACTCTTAGGCCGAGAGTCTCGCCATAGAATCGCAGGGAGGCATTGAGGTTTTCGACACTGATCACCACGGCACTCACGGGTGCGGAGACAGTATTTTCATTGTTATTCATAAGTACATCCTGAATCAGCGGCAGGCTACATCAGCTCCAATCAGATTCTATATAAATAGGCGGCAGAATGAACGCTGGTGAGCTAAGTCGGCAAACACATTAGCAGCAACGCTTAATTCAAGCTCCGGCCTCATACCACGCCGCACGAATTCAAGAACCAGCCCGCCCTGCTTAGGTGGCCTTGCTAAGATCCTTAAGCGTATGTGCATGATCTTCCCAATTTCGGCCATCGAAGGCCTCGATTGTGAAATTCGTGGGTTGCGGATGCAAGCAGCGAACGTTGACATCATAGCCATCAGGATTTGATCGAGGAACATAGAATGATTTGATGCCACAAGTCTTGCAGAAAAAATGCTGAGCAGTGCCGGTATTGAAGGTGTATGTAGCAAGGGCGTCGCGCCCCTGAATAAGCTTCAAGGCTGACTGCGGAACAATTAGGTGAAGATAGCCTGTCATGGCGCAAATAGAGCAATTGCACTCTTGACACACTGAATTCGCGGGTGCCTCGACTTCAAATCTAACCGCACCGCAGTGACAGGCTCCGGAGAAAAGCATGCCGATCTCTCCTAGCGTCTAATCTTGCAGGCAACCGCGCTTTGAACACGGCGCGGAAAATGCAGGATATTCGTTGTATTTGGAGGGCTGCGTTTGAAACGTCCCCCTTGCGCGGCAAACATGTTGCCACGCCTTGTATCCTGCTGTTTCCAAGAGTCGAAATACTTCCATCCCGAATTCCTTTCAAACGGGCTCAAGTGCTTGGTGCGGGCCCCGCGGGAGCTCAACAACGATGGCGTCGCCCGCCTTGACTACCCCACCAACCAAGACAATTACCATTATTCCGGCCTTACGTATGAGATTCCCGTCATTATCTCTATCCAGTGTGGCCTGCATGAGACCCGCCTGGATTTCCTCCAACTGAGCACATGGGTTTCGTAAGCCGTAACCTCGACAATGGCTTTTTGGCCAATTCTCAGAATAGCACCCTTTGCAAGGCTCAAAAGATTAACGCCTGATGTAGTGATGTTCTCACCCATCTGACCAGGATCGATAGAGAATCCCTGCCCTCGTAGTGCCTCATGCAATTCACTGTGTATCAAATGAATTTGCCGAAGATTGGCTTGTGTTGGGTCGCGAGCAACTCGTGAACGATGCTTTACGGTTTCACCAGAATGCGCATCGCCATCAGCACCTAGACCGGCGACCAGTGTGATACTTGGCAAATTCGGTTTGCTTAGAGCGTGGATTGGATTCGCAAAAACCGCGACTACAGTGCCGTTGGACATTTCGAGAACATCTCGTATCTTCAATTTACGTGTCGAACACTTAGGATAGCGGCAAATCCGATCTTATGAATGCCAAATACGGTGTTCTGCTAACAGTCGATAAAAAATACCGAAGAGCCACGACTATTTTGGATCATAGCTCATTAAGTCTTCGATAAAATGTGCCGCTAACTCATGACGGCCAGCATAGCCCGACTTCGCATAGATACTAGTTGCCTGTTGACGCACAGTTTTCTCTTTCACGTCACGGGCGATAGCAATTTCCTTCATCGTTAGACCCTTGATCAGCAAAAGTGCTACCTCACATTCCGACGGTGACAAACCCCAGTCGGCAAATTGGCTGCGCATAACGACGAGCAATTCTCCGGACAACCTAGCGGTTCGATCCCGCTCCAAGTGGACCTCTGCCTTCAACTGCCTCACCCGCCTTAGCTCGACGTACAGCACTGTCGATATAGCAATAAAGACCAATGCTTCGATTGTGATATGCAAAATACGCTCACTATCATCCTGAAGATCGGCCACGATGTCGTAGGCGAAGAACAGCATAGCGGATGCCAGAATAATTGCTGGAACATATTGTTTGAGCTTCACGTTAAATCGTCGGCCTCTTGGCGGTATTAGTTCCCGCTGATTGTCCACATTCTGCGCCATAACGGGTTACCCGCCAATGAATGCAACAGAACTGATCCTACATGGAGGCCCAGATAAACGGGAATAAGGGCTTCACCAAGCTCATGAATTTCCTCCGTAAACTCAAAAAGCTCATTTTCCAGACTGCCACCCAGTAGGAAAAGCCCGGTTCCGGTTGCGCCCATCCAAGCGAAAACAACGATACCAAAGGCCTGCGTGAGTCCGGCGAGACCCTCGTGCATCCCCCGTTCGGGAATTTCGAAGCGAAGCAAACTAGTTAGGTCTTGACGGGCCTTTGTCCATTGGCCGCGGGACCACGGCAACCAATCGGAAAACCGCAGTGGTCCAGTGCCCATTAGACCGCACGACATCCGCACTAGCACAAAAACTGCCAGGGACAGGCCCAGATACGCATGGAGCAAGTACCCGAGAGTATTAGCGCCATCTTCGGCAAATTCACCCGTGAAGAATGCCGCAATACCAAAGCCCGCCATACCCAAATGCAAGACTTTGGCGTACCACGGATAAGAGTAATCTTGGATAGTCATCACGTTCTCCTGTTTATGCATGAGTCGCTCTTTGAGGCAAATCATGCGCCGTGTCGAAGGAGAAAGAATCGGGCAAACGCCAGTCAATGGGCCATTTTAGGCATATGCCCGATGCCTATGGGACCCGGAACAGCATAGACTAACGATCGGAAACTGGTACTTAGGTGAACTAGGACGTCACGCGCCGTAACGCAATAACCCGGTTGCTTTAGGACGCGCTACCGAATTGGTAACGAATAAAGTGCGTGGTCGAACGTCGCTTGTTTCTCCGCCGGGTCTCATCGCGCTTTGCTTCCTCAGGTCCTAACGTTCCAGAAAACGAGGCTGCGCCTTGTCTTACCGGCTATGTTTCTGGGCGACCAAAATGCCACTAGACCACTCACGATACTCAACATCTAGGTCCTGTTTGCTACTAACTTCAGCAATAAAGGCTGGCACCTTGGGCGCGTGTCCTTCAGGCCAGTTTGCTTGTGGGAGCAGATCGTCTACCACGTAGATGGCGCCATAGCTCAAGAGAGCTAACGCCTCTTCAAGGTGGCTAAACTTTCCTGGCCAAGCATCTGCAAATACGAGATCAAATTTCTTAGTCCACTTGGATAGAAAAATTTCACCGTCTTCACAAACTAGGGTGAGTCTAGGGTCCTCGCCAAGGCAAGTGGATGCAACGGCTTGAACCGTGGCATCGTTATCCACCGATACCAGTTCAGCAGAATCATCCATTCCATCCAACAGCCAGCAGGTAGCAAGGCCCGTGCCTGTGCCCAATTCTAGTATCTTCCCACCAGGCGTTAGGCTGGCGAGCTTGCGAAGCAGAGCACCTGTTGCCGCTTCCGATGAGATGCCGAATCCGAGCGCAATTGTTGCTGCCTCTATGGCTCCCAAGGCTTCGGGTGCGGACATGTCGAGATTTCGGGTATTAGGAAACATAACACCGACAGTAGGGACCGAAAAAGCACAGCAATGCGGCGGTTTCTTGGTGTCGTGCAAGCGGCCTAGTTAGACGCAGAACCTCGACGTCTCTAGTTTGTAAAATTGCTGAGTAAACGACCTGCCCTCCAGCTCCAATTCTTTCTGATGTGAAAACGTCGCGCCAAGCTTCTCTACAGCCTTGCGAGAACGAATATTGCTCTTGCCTACATGGAACCATACCAACCCGACCCATTGATAAATGTGGTTTAGCATGAGCTCCTTTAGCTCTCGATTTGTGCCATCACCCCAGTGACTTCGAGCGATAAATGTATAACCGATAGAAATTTCTTCTGTTTCTGGTTTCCATTCGTAGTAGCGACTGCAACCAATAATATTCCCCGAATCAACCTTTTCAATTGCCAAAGCACCTCTGCTAGCTATAGCACCCTCGAAAAAACGCTGTTGAAAAATATCGCGTTTATAGCGCTCCGAATCGGGGTGAAGTTCCCAGATCTTAGGATCTGATGCGGCAAGATATAGCGCTTCAAAGTCCTCTCGTTCCAAAGGCCGTAGTTTTATCGTCTTGCCAATTAATATTGGCTGGATGTCAATCTGGCTCATACGTGATTCCATACAAGGCGCCTAACAGCCGTACTTGAAGCGGGGGATCATTTGCGGCAGCAAATTGGTCAACGGATCAAACGTGGATTGCTCGCGATGATTATAGGGCGTTACGCGACACATGCCCCGCATTGGCCAACAGGCGAAAGATATTATTTTCTAGCTCTGACCACCAGAGAATATTAACGTGCCCTCTTCCATCGACTTCCATCACCTCAATATCGGGGCGTATTTTCTTAAGTGGTGGGACGGTCTGAGCATAGTTCTCATCATCTGTACCAATAATTACGGAAGCAGGTATTTTTAGGTCCACCATATCTTGGCCAGTTAAAGAAAGCTCCTTGAGCGTCGGAAAGCATGCTTTCAGTACATCTGACCATGCGCTCCCATCCGGTTTACTAAAACGCTGATCCGCGTAACGCCCAGGTTTCAGCCACCCCATGCCCATAGAAATGACACTCAAAGTTTTTTCCGGATACATCGATGCAAACTTGAAAGCCGTCAATCCACCCATCGAATGGCCAATCAAATGTGCTGTTTGTATGTCAAGTTCTTTCATCAGCTCCAGCAAATCATTAACCAAGTGCAAGCCGTAACTTCCTTGGTCAATCGGCTTGAAGCTATCGCCGTGCCCACGCGCATCATAGATAACAACCTGATAAGTTTTCGCAAGTTCGCTGACCAGACCAAGCATTTCCCACTGATAATCCTCCGCGGCAAATCCATGTATCAAGATAACCACATCTCCGCTACCGGCGGTTTTATAGGAAATCCTTCCGTCCTCTAGCCGAAGCTGCTGTTCGTCATATCGCGAAGGCTTCGCCATCACAATCGCTACGGCGATGAAAACAAGAATAGCGATCGCAGCAAGAACTCGCTTCATCATTTAGTAGCCCTATGGCCTTGCGCCGTGGCATCTGGCGAAGCCAGGCGCCCGGCACGTAAAACAAGCGTACTCCTACAACTGGTCATTGTTCATCTTTCCAGCGCTCGACCATAACATTAGCCAATTCCTTGGCCTTCGCATCAGGACGATGCGTAAGCCCCTCGATGACACCATTCCGATCCGCTACGGATCGATTTTGGCTAAGCTTCCAACTACCGACCAATTTTTCAACTGATAACTCAAAGCCAACTAGGTGCTCAAGCATATTCTCCGTGTAATCAGCTGGCGCATCTGCGACCCTCCAAGGATGCTCTTGTTTCGATTCGTGCTCATTGGTTAGGCTGTTTAGAAATTTCATTTTCCAGTCTTGGTCATCAATGAACCGTATCTGCCCGGAGGCATGCACGGCAATGTAGTTCCATGTCGGCACGACTTTTCCGTGCTCCTTCTTGCTCGGATACAAGCTGGGGGTAATGTAGGACTCCGCCCCTTGAAACACGGCAAGAGCTTCCCCAGCCGCGTCCCGCCAAATAGGATTGTTTCTCGCTACATGGCCCTGAAAAACGATATGGCAAGATTCGTTTTGCTCTAGGCGGAGCGGTACGTGATTCGCGCAAAAACCTACCGCGCTATTTGTGACTAGCGTTGCCAGTGGATAGCGCTGGACTAACTCGAATAGCGCTTCAGTATCTTGCTCCTCGAAGTGCTTTGGAATGTACATGCAATATCACCTAGAAAACCAACACCCTTAGCAGCGGGCCAGCGCGCACACTCGCTCTACAGAAAAAGCCGGAAGTCTATAATTCACCGAATAGCTGGTGCTACCCGCTCGCCAATAAGACGAATTGATTCAGCTGGCTTGTCATGTACCCGCAGCGCAATTTCAGTAAGTCCAGCTGCAGAAAATTCACGCAGAGAATCAACAGCCTGGTCAATAGCATCCAGACCCCCAACGTAGGAAATATTGGTAATCATTTTGCGGACCAGTTCATCAGACACATTATTGATCTTATCGCTGCCCTGCTTCCAGGCATCAAGAAAGTCATCAAAGTGATCCAGCATAAGTTGCAACTCATCGGCTTGCAGGAATGGCTCAAAATACTGTTTACCCAGGTAACCACGCAATATGAGTTCCCGTCGCGCTTCCGCCCACGATGCTTCCGCATCCTCTTTAATGTGCCAGGCCCAAAAGTTACTAATCCGAAAGCTATCACGGGGCCGGTTTACTGCATCCAGCTCTGCATAGATTTCTTCGATACGTTGACGCATCAGTGGGATACAAAAATCACTGGTCATTAAGCCATCGGCCATATTGACGGCCAAGCGCATTGTTTGCGGCCAATTGGAAGCAACATATATCTGCGGCTTACTTTGTATCGCCCACTTCAGTTTGTAGCCCCAGGTACTGTAGAACTCCCCGTTATAATTGAGGTCTTTATCCATAGACACCCGGTTCATTATTTCCAGACACTCACGCAAATGACCAATCATTCGGTCACGCTTTTTTCCCATGTGCTGAATAACGCCACCGCCGCCACCCACACAAATCATGGCCCGCCCCTCGCTGAGTTCATTCAGCG
The DNA here is from genome assembly GCA_965221985.1 of Gammaproteobacteria bacterium. Lineage (GTDB taxonomy): Bacteria > Pseudomonadota > Gammaproteobacteria > Steroidobacterales > J054. The sequence continues at coordinate 1,972,669 of OZ244928.1, read as the reverse complement.
AGTGCAGCGCATTAGTCATCTTTAATGGGTGTAGCTCATAGGGGCTGACTGCTAAAGGCCCAAGGCGAATATTGCTAGATTGGTTTGCCGCCAGAGAGAGGGACATGAACGGATCCCAGCCATCGCCATAACTGCTGGACCAAACACCCCGCAAACCATAACTTTCCGCCAGTTGAGTCAATTCCGCCGCCTCGGCAGGGCTGGCAAACTCATTGAGGATGATATCTATTTCCATAATGGCTAATGATACAACTGCTGAACGCCGTTGTGACCAATCTATGGGGCCAGAGTAAAATCTACGGCTTAGCGACCCCGGTGTTTACTCTGAACCCCGCATTTACGATCAGATTGACTCGGCAAATTCGGCCGCAAAAGTTGGCCAGGCGTTGAGCATTACATTTTCGGGCTTTGCATTCACGCTGTTATTCGGGAGCGCCGTGGTCGATCTGGTCGGAATGAAACGAATGCTGTTGCTGTCTGCTCTCGAATATACAGCCGGCTCGATTGGTTTGCTCGCCGCTGCGGTCATTCCGAGTAGCAATGTCGTCGAAACGCTCATTCTGGCAAGTCTCTTACTGACGGGTCTGGGATGGGGCGCTGTAGAAGCTGCTTCAAATCCAATGATCGCGGCGCTCTATCCAGAAGAAAAAACCCGGCGTCTGAACATTCTGCGTGCCTGGTAGCCCGCCGGTATCGTCGGTGGCGGACTATTGGGCGTAGGAATTTCAAAGATCGATTTGCCTTGGGAATTCAATTTGCTAGTGCTCCTAATTCCTGCGCTCATCCTGGCCTGGCTGGTCGCAACGGCCAATTTTCCCGTTACCGAACGGGTTGCATCCGGCGTGAGCTATGCCGGCATGCTGACCGAGCTCGCCAAACGGCCGCTATTCTGGGTTTTCTGGGCATGCATGTTTCTCACCGCCGCCGCGGAACTGGCCCCCGGACAATGGGTGAATATGAGCCTGTCCAATGTTGTTGGAATGCAGGGAATTCTCGTATTGGTGTATGTCAGTTTGCTGATGTTCGTAATGAGACATTTCGCAGGTCCGATTGTCGATCGAATTTCGTCCATTGGCCTGATGTTCGTCAGTTGCATGGCAGCAGCTGCAGGTCTTTATCTTCTCAGCATCGCCTGCTCGCCCCTGCTCGCTTTAATGGCAGCGACGGCGTGGGGTATTGGCGTTTGTTACATGTGGCGAACAATGCTCGGCATCGTGGCCGAAAAATACCCTCGCGGTGGGGCTTTAGCCTTAGGCTTGATGGGTTTCGCCGAAGGCATGTCAATCCAGTTCATTCTGCCGCGTAGGGGTCAAATTTTCGACTCGGCCACGACGGAAGCTGCGGGAGGTGCCGCCAAACTGGTTGAACTTTCGCCCGACGCATTGGCCGAGGTGACAAGAATTGCTTCGATTGCATCTTTTCAGTTCATCGCATTTATTCCGCTGTTACTGGTGCCGATTCTCAGCGCTATCTGGATCAATGACGCTTTCCGTGGACGAAATACAACGGCAGGTGAAAACAGTGTTTCCCAAGTCGAATGAACTATCGAACTGATAAGGGAAACCGACCGATATCCACGATTTCCATGGATCCGCAGCACAGCAACTTTCTGCGTAAGAGCATTCAGTTGATAATGCCAACGATAGCGGTCTGCGAGCCTTACGATTCTGCATGCATCCCCTCCGTATGCTCTGGTGCATCCTGCACCCTCAACGATGGAACCTCGCACATAGTCGAACTCTACAAAGCTTCGCCAGAAGTAATATCCGTAGGGCAGCCCGACAATTAGTATGAGCGTCACCAGGCCGCCGATTACTTGGCAGCAACGTTGTTTTCGGAATGCTTGGTCAATCGCGGTGGTCGCGTTTTAGTCAAATTGGCGCTGGCGCTGATTGGACGACATCTACGCCTCAAAAAGGGGCCGCCGAAGGCGGTCAGCTTCTTTGACTGGTTATGGGCATATACAAGATATTCCAAATTAGCGATTTGTTGTGGGTTTTTCCCAGGCGTACTTCGTAAACCCTTTATCCAGCGGTGTATGGGCGATGTGGTTAGTGTAGTTGCTGAGCGTTTTAATGCCGATAGCCAGTACTACATCAAGTGCGGTTTGCTGTGTATAGCCTGCAGAAAACAGCACTTTCAACTCAGTGTCTTCTGCCCAGCCTCTGGCCTCGACCATGTGTGCGGTAAATGAGCGCAGGGCTTCGTGTTTTTGCTCTGCCAGCGGCGTACCGTTACGTAATGCCTCGATGTCCGTATCCGCCAATCCTGCAAATTGGGCGATGGCAGTGTGCGCACCCATGCAGTAGGTGCAGCCATTCTTATAATTGACCGTGAGCCAGACGATGTTTCGTTCCACCAGATCCAGCGAACTGCGCTCAAAGATTTCGTTCAGTCGCTGGTAGGCCTCAAGTAACGCCGGTGCCTCAGCCATCACTGCATGCAGATTCGGAATCATGCCACCGTATAGCTTCTGTGAATGTTCCAATAAAGTTTTGGCGGCATCGGGCGCGGTGTCGAGTGTATACAGCGTGAAGTGAGACATATCAGTAGCTCCATTACGGCTGGTTTGTATCACACAACAAGTTTAGGTTGGTTATAACGAAAATAGTCATTGAGGAAAGAATGCATAACGTCAGCTATGAGTCGTTAGCAATCAGTGGGTAACTACCCCATAACGCCTAGCTCATCGGAAAAACACTCCCCAGCGAGTATTTTTTTCTGGCGCGACTACTTGTTAGGCACCATCTCGTATGAGTGCTCATGGCATCCAGAATTCAACAGCGCCCTCCGGTAGTTGCGTAAGCAATTTATCAAAGTCTTCTTCATCAACGTGCCGCCGTAATGCTTCGGCAACATCTCGAATTGCTGTTTCTGTTGAACAATTATGTTTTTCACGCAATGACTTAACCTCTCTTGTCATTGCCTCACGACTCTCAAAAAGCATCTTTTTCTCGTCAATATTCCAATCAGTGACAAACAGCGCTCTAAGGCAAATTGGTAAAATATTTGCAAAGGCTATAGCATCCTGAGTTGAAAGTCTGCGACGGAAAACTTGAAATACACCTTGTGTCATTGTGTATGTTACGTGCGTACTCCAGAGCCCTGTTGTGTCTCTCGCGTCAACAAGGTAGTGATAAAATTTTTCTGAAGCCCGTCCATATTCTGCTGGCACTGTCATACCTTTCCTCTTTCTCCAATATCTATACGCCTAACGCCCTGAAAAGGGCGCACGTAGTGCGTGCCAGCCTGTGCAGCAGGCGCCTTCTTCAGCTGATTATGTGTCATGACACTACCGCGCTCCATATTGCTCCAACCCTGGGAACACAAACAACGGAGCAGCCAAACCAACAAGCACCACTAGCTTAACCAAGGCTACTTTAATTGAGCTATGCCACAACTTTTCAGAGCTCTCCGGATTCGACCATCCGCCTGGAACATCGTCGTCTAGCGTTACGAAGTGGCCACCGAAAACCAAGGCAGCAATACCAAGCAGCGAGTATATGTAAGCAACGCCAAAAATGAGGGAAAGGCCAACGACGATGGTCGCTGCAGCCGCAACCCATGCCAGGGCGTACTTTCCACTACTGGCGCTTAACATGACACATAACGCCCACAGCAGGCGCCGCGGTAAGCGGGGTCTGATGAGCAAGTGACCGTCCCGGTCGCTTGCCTGTGGTGGTTATGGGGCAATTTTTAAGCCTTTACGCTTCAACTTGATGCAATCATCGCCACAAACATAGCAATGCCCGCTAGTGTCGCTAATATAGCTGAGTTCCTGTATTTAGGAATCTGCAGCGCAATAACAAAACCGGTCAAGAGTATAGTGAACAGAGATACTGCAAGCAGCGCTGCATATACCTTAAAGAATTGGCCACCTTTAGCTTTATGCAACTGAACGAGCTGCCTGTACCAAGTGGTATCTTTAATAACCATCTTAGCCTTCAACTTATTGGCAGTAGGATGCAATACCACATCTCGTACAGAACCGGTCCATTCTGCTTTGTAAGATGTCCCTCCCTTTTTAATCGTTACATTTCCGCTAGGCGGGTCAATATCTAGTCTATCCAATTCAAGTTGCATAAATTCTCTCAATGTATTTGCATCAGCTATCAATGGCTGACTTAAATTAATACGGTGCACTGTATTGGAATAGGAGCCTTTTATGCTCCATGTATATAACCCGCCAGTAATCAAAAACATTAAGGCTACCGGGAAAATAAATGCGGCAAGTAGCATATGGATCTTAATAAGGGTGAGACGATTTGAAGGCTTCATTGATATATACCTGCATTTTATGACCGAAACCAAGAGTAGGTTGCGCTCAATAAATCGATCCTGGAATTAGTACAAATACGGAAATCTGAAGCTACAAGCCCCGTAACGCCTTGAGCACGTGCCGCGGATGATATGTCGGGACGCGCACTTGTGCGTCCCGGCCACTTGCCCTGATGAGATGGACTCCCCTTGCCAGGGAATAGCGGCATCATAGTGCCTGGTTAATTCACAATGCGGCATAGAGGAGTCCATCCCATGAAGTCTACGACTATCGGAATCGATTTGGCAAAATCCGTGTTTCAAGTTGCCGTGGCAGATAAACACCGCCACATCACCCAGCGTAAGCGGCTCAGCCGTAACCAGTTTCAGCGCTTTCTGGCGCATACACCACCGGCCAGACTCGTCACGGAAGGCTGCGCCTCGGCGCACCACTGGGGACGAGTGGCTGCAGCGCAAGGCCATGAAGTTAAGTTGCTTCACGCCGGCTACGTGCGCGCTTACCTGCGGCGAAACAAGACCGATGCTGCCGATGCGAAGGCATGAGTACGCGCCGGTGGCGATCCGGATCTTAAACCCATGCCCATTCAATCTACCCATCAGCAAGCGTTGCAAAGCCTGCATCGTATTCGACGACAGTGGCAACGCACGCGGGTGGCGCGCATCAACGAAGCCCGGGGCTTACTCGCCGAATTCGGCATTGCCCTGCCCCGCGGCACGCAGGATATCGCGCGACGCCTACACCACGTCGTCGACCAGCTACCCCCATTGTTGCAGCTCACGTTTGCCGAACTGATTGCAGCGATCAGCGAAACGCAGGCGCGTCTCAAGCAGATTGACAAAACGTTGCACCAGCAGGCCGCAGCCGATCCAGCCGGCCAGCACTTGCTGTCGATCAGCGGCGTCGGTCCCACCATTGCCAGCGCGATGCGCGGCAGTGTCAGCAACATTCACGCCTTTAAACGCGGCCGCGCCTTCGCCTCCTGGCTCGGTCTGACACCGCGGGAATACAGCGCGGGCGCCAACTGCAACCTGGGCCGCATTTCACGGCGCGGTGATATTTACCTGCGCACACTGCTCATCCACGGTGCCCGGGCGGCCATGCTGGCTGCTCATCGAGCAAAACAATCCGCCACACCACTGACTGACCTGCAACGCTGGGCGCTGCAACTGAACGACCGGGTCGGCCACAACAAGGCAGCCGTGGCATTGGCCAACAAGATGGCGCGGATCATTTGGGCCGTGTGGGTAAAACAACGTCCGTTCGATGGCAATCACTCTATTCAATACCACACTTAATCCGCTCACCACATGCGAAACATCAGTGCTATGAACTAACGCGGTAAACCGTACCGGCCAGAAAGCCGATAACCAGTTTGGAGACTTCAAGCTCGTTGCTTCGATAGGCTCGGCCGGTGCGTATCTCATAGTGGCCCGATGGCACGTCCCATCACCCCTAGAGGCCGGATAGACGACTGCATCAGCTTTACCGCTTGATGTCCTGTGCTAAACCAAGGGAGACAGTGTATGAAAAAATGACTACTGCTTGACAGGGCAGTCCATAGATGACTGGTTAGGGTGCTTACTACACATGCTGAAGTATGTTTAACAAATTGCCAGCTGGATCACGAACAAAAAACCGCCGGACACCCCAAGGCTCCTCAACTGGTCCATACTCAATCTCCGACCCGAAACGTTCGGCTCGTTCGAGCGCTTCATCTAGATTGTCGACTTCGATAGACACTTTGGGTAATTTTGTACCAGAGCCACCTTGTGTCGCGACAGTAAGTTGGACCGGCATTTCCTTTGGTGTTCCGTACGTGTGAACCCAGTCAAGATCCATAAGTAGGTCAAGATTCAACACTGAGCCGTAAAAGTGTTTGACCTCGCCTAAGTTCGAAGCAGGGAGATCGGCGACGATTCGCGTGACTTTCATTTCGTGCACCTTCCGCAATTTTGCACCCTAACGCCTGTGGCAGCGGCGGTTGAGGCGGGGCGACCGGAGCGGTAGCGAAGGGAGCACCGGGTCAACCGTCCGGCGATCAACGGGAGCGTACTGGTTAGGTGCTAGTCGAGCTGCCACGCTAACTCATTCCTGTGATTCGCGAAATTTGTCTGCGGCATTACTAAGTTTAACAAAGGCCTTGAGAACATCAGTGGCCGTGACAATTCCAACCAACTTTTTTTTACGCATAACCGGCAAGGCACCGATTTTTCTTTTCACCATAATAGCCGCGGCATCCGCAGCCTTTTCATTCGGCCCTATTGATATCGGCTTACGACGCATAATCGTCCTCACCTTCCTGGCCGACACATAACTTACTGTACCGTCCTTATTTACAAACGGCTTACGGCGTGGCCCCAGTATCTTCTTGATATCCCGATCAGAAATAACCCCTACCAGAGAACCCTTGTCTGTCACCACCGGCAAATGGCGAATGCCTTCAAAGTGAAAAAGGATAAACACTTTATCCACCATGTCCTCAGGAGATACAGTAATCACATTCTTCGTCATTAAAGCACTAACTCTCATAAACCCTCCGAATAAAGGCATCTGTCGCTAGTAAGAACTAGCATTACCAAATAGACCTAAATAGCATTTTCTAAAAGATTGCCTTGAGTCGGTAATAGCTCGCTTGGTGTCACTATGAACCACCCCGGGTATTCCGGAGGGTAAATAGTTTGGGTCAGGCGGCCAATGCCTGATCCTGTTCCTGATAATACAACGCCTCGTATTCAGCAGGCGGGATATCACCAATCGGTTGCAGCAGGCGCCGGTTGTTGAACCAGTCAACCCACTGGAGGGTGGCGTACTCAACCTCGTCAACGTTACGCCAGGGTCCTCGTTTTCTGATCACTTCGGTTTTGTAAAGCCCATTGATGGTTTCAGCCAGTGCGTTGTCGTAACTGTCACCCACACTGCCAACCGAGGCCGTGATGCCGGCCTCGGCCAGACGCTCGCTGTAACGGATCGACAGATACTGACTGCCGCGGTCACTGTGGTGAATGAGATCCTCTGATCCGCCGCGTACGTGGATGGCTTGCTCAAGGGCGTCCAGTACCAGCTCGGTCTTCATCGATATCGAGACACGCCAGCCGACGATACGACGCGAGAACACGTCAATGACGAAGGCGACAAAGACAAAGCCGCGCCAGGTTGCCAGTGGAGTAAGAAGCAGGGCGTAGTCGAACTATCTCCCTGCTTCTCCTCCCCGAACCGTACGTGCGCCTCTCAGCGCATACGGCTCTCCATTCACGAGTGGCTCAAAGCCATGGCAACATCACCGTAACGAGAGGTGACAGTACTCCGGCCGTCATCCGGGAGAAGATACGGATTGGCAGGAGGATTCCGCCAGCGGAACTGATCCTTGCGGCTCGTGACGAGACGTTTAAGGGTAATTCCACACAAATGCCCGTTACCGCTGCGGCCGAACAGCACCCAGGTCTTCGCCGTGCCGTCCGCCGGACGTCGGATCCATTGTCGCATCAGCGACTTGATCGAGGTCCGGTATTTCCTTGCCAGCCAGTGAGCAAGTTTCCAGAAGACGACTCTGTCGATCTTGCTGTACATGACTGCGGTATAGTCCGTAAAGCGATAGAAGTTGGCCCAGCCCGCCAGTCGGCGGTTGAGGCTTTCTATCCGGTCTATCGTGTTCTCGCTGTGATGGCCAGACAGCTCCTTTGCCAGAGATGCAGCAAAGTTCCGGAGCTTGTCCTTGGGTATCGTCGTTACCGGTCGCATCGTGCCACGAGAACCCCGCTTCCGAATGATGCGATGGCCGAGGAATGTAAACCCGTCGTTGACGTGGGTAACACGGGTCTTCTCCATGTTCAGCGTCAGCTTAAGCTCACCTTCCAAGAACGCGCGACATTCTTCGCGGACAGCCATTGCCTCGGCCTTGGTCCCTTTGACGATGACAACAAAGTCATCGGCATATCGGCAGTACGCAACGGCAGGTTTCCATTGCCGATTCTCACGAACGGCGATGGGACGCTGTTGCTGGATGCCGAAGTTCCACGCCCAGCGGTCTTTCCGTGCTTTCTTGCTCAGGTATTTTGCCTCCAGCCATTGATCGAACTCATTGAGAACGATGTTTGACAGGAGCGGCGAGATGACCCCACCTTGTGGAACACCCTCGCCGGCGGCACGGAACAAGTTCCGGTCGACATGACCGGCCTTGATGATTCGCCAGACCAGACTGAGGAACCGGCCGTCACGGATCCGTTTCCGCAAGCATCGCATCAGCAGTCTGTGATGCACGGTATCGAAGTAACTCGCCAGGTCACCTTCGATGACCCAGCGTCCGACCTCGTACGCACTGTCCTGCAGTTGGAACTTTACGGTTCGGATGGCGTGATGCACGCTGCGCTCCGGCCGGAACCCGTAGGATGAGCGATGAAAGTCGCTCTCCCAGATCGGTTCCATCACCATGAGCATAGCGCGCTGCACGATACGATCCCGAAGACTCGGGATACCCAGTGGTCGTTGCTTGCCGTTGACTTTCGGGATGTAGACTCGCCTCGCCGGTAGCGGCTGGTAGTTTCCCGCCAATAACTCTGCGCGGATGCGCTCAAGCTCGGCCGGGAGATCAGCCACCATGGCCTGCTTGTCGACACCGTCGATGCCCGGTGTTCTGGCACCACTCGATGCCAGAGTGATCCGGGCCGCCTCGGCTAACCACGACCGGTCGGCGATGATCCTGAGCAGACGATCGAACTTACGTTCGTTGTCCGTCGTGGACCACGTTGCCAGCTTGCGCTGCATTTCGCTGATTATCAAAGGTCTTCACCTCGCTGCGGTCAGCTAATCCACCGCACAAGCCTCTCGAACTGCGCCCCTTCGCCCTGTAGCCGGGTTTCCCGACCGCTGACTACTACGAGCGCTCCGCCAGTCCATCGCGCCTCGGGGCCACATTCCCTTTTCATCACTAATGGACCTTCCCCAGTTCACATGCCGGACTCGAACGCATTGGTGAGGTTGCCGGTCGCAGTCTTTACCCTTGCTTGCCGCAAGTCGATGCAGACGCCGCGCGCTAGCGATGCTCTCCTCGCAGCTCAGAGTTGTCGGCGTACGTATACGACAACCCTTTAGCTATCCAATGCATTCCTGTCATCGGATCGCATCCGCATTTCACCTATTAAGCCGTGTAGATGAAGGCGACATTTCAGCCCACAGACGCGGATCAACCGGTTCGTGTTCCTCAACCTTCCAATGCTCAGCCTAGAGACGCATCTTGGCGTAACGACTTCGCCTCACGCCCCGTTTCCCGCGGGCTACGTCACCCGATCAATGTGCAATCGGCCACCGCCGCTTCGGCTCTCATCCGCTCATCGCAGCGGACGGACATTCGGATTACTTCCTCCTTTGTTATCCACTTGCATTCCAGACATGCTCAGGCTCAGGCAGCGTCATCCAGACGCCTCCCAAGGCTGGGCGCACCATACGTCAGATCGGCCACCCAAAGTTGATCCGGTCGGGTTGCCACGAACTGGCGATCCACCAGATCGGCCGGTCGTACCGCACTGTCATCCGGTATCGTTGTCTTGAACGCCTTACCACGACGTGCTCCCTGCAGGCCCAGATCCTTCATCAGGCGCGCTACGGTGCAGCGTGCGACATCAAAGCCTTCGCGCTTAAGCTGCTTCCAGACCTTGCGAGCACCGTACACCTGGAAGTTCTCATTCCACACCCGCGCAATCTCTGGCTTTAGGGCTGCGTCCCGGTGATAGCGGGCTGGCCGGCGGTTCGGATCTCGCTCCCTGGCCTTTTCTTCGTAGTACGTCGATGGGGCAATCGGCAGCGTGCGGCAGATCGGCTCGACCCCATATCGATCTTTGTGATCGTCGATGTAGCGGACCATCACTTCAGTCGGCGGTCGAGCTCCGCCTGGGCGAAAAACGCTGAGGCCGTCTTCAATATCTCGTTGGCCCGCTTCAGCTCGCGGTTCTCACGCTTCAGCTCGCGGTTCTCACGCTTCAGCGCTTTGAGCTCTTCACGCTCTGTGGTCGTCATTCCGGTACGCTGGCCACCATCGATTTCAGATCGCTGTACCCACTTACGCAAGGTCTCCGGCGTACAGCCGATCTTCTCGGCAATCGAGACGATCGTTGCCCAGCGGGACGAATGTGCAGATTCCTGCTCGTGCACCATGCGTACGGCGCGTTCCTGGACTTCGGGGGAATATCGGTTTGCTCTTGTCATCGGAGTATCCTCTCAACATAAAAGGTCTCCGGCAAACCCGGGGTGGTTCATCATAAGAGCGACCGGGTTTCCCGGTCGCTTGACCCAACTGGTTATATGCTGCGTCAGTCACGAAGCGAATCGCTCAACATTTCAGATACCCATTGATTGATGCTCTTGTCTTCAGCTGTGGCACGATCAGCAATCTTGCTATGCAGCTTCGGTGGTATGCGAAGATTAAATTTGCCAGAGTATTTCTTGGTCGGTGTTATTCCTTTTTCTTCGCATACCTCGAGAAATACTTTCAGAGAATTCCGAAACTCCTTCCTTAGGCTTGCAGGGCTCTTGCCATAGAAATCCGCGCTGCCATTTAAACCAAGAATTTCACCGCGAAATTGATCTAGCTGCGGGTCATATTCTATTTTGGCCTTATACCCATCTACTTCCATAATACTCATGGCCTCACCTCGTATTCTTCGAGCCATTTTCGGATACTCGTTATTGCACCTTTGTCGGTATCTGGCGAGGGATGAGGTCGGTGGAACACTCGAACTTCACCAAACAAAACAACCGCTACCCTAGATCCCGCTCGCTCAGATACATCTGCCCCAAGCGCTTTGAACAGAGACTCAACGTCTTTCCATGCAATGTTTGCACTGGTGGGCCGTTGAAATATCTGCGCCAGCGTCTTCTGGTGCTTGCGTTTCATGCATGGATAGTACCATTATATGGTACTAGTTTAAAGGGGCATATAACGCCCACAGCGGGCGCGTTTGAGGCGTGAGGATTTTTTGCGTAAGCAAAAACCGCAGCGGGTCAAACGTCGCTTGCCTGTGCTGGTTATAGCGCCTTAACGCCATGAAAGATCAGGCTTGCGATTGTGCGCAACGCAATCTCTTAGATATAGATTGATAAGGCTTTGATAGGGAATACCCGTTTCTTCAGCCATGGCCTTAAAGTAGCCAATAATGTCGTCACTCATACGGATAGTAACCTGTCTTTTTAGTTTTGCCGCGTAAGGGTTCTTTCGCGACTTCATGGTCGAAAAATCGTACTCAGCTTTCATTGCATCGGCCTCTGATAAAACTTCCGCTCTTTGCGTGTCGCCTTGCGGGCAGAAATAATTCGGATGGTACTGCCGCCCGACCGTTCACAATGGCAAACAACCAGCACGCGAGATTGGATGCTCATGCCCAGCAGAATGAAGCGCTCCTCACGGTCGGCATGTGCCGTGTCATCGAACTGCCGCGCATACTCATCGTAAAATACTGACTGGGCTTCCTCGAAAGAGACGCCGTGTTTCTTGTGGTTGGCCCGGGCTTTGGCGGAGTTCCATTCGAACTCAATCATACATACATTGTATGTATATATGGAGAGTTGTCAACTGGGCGCTATAACGCCTGTGGCAGCGGCGGCCAAAACGCGCAGCGATTTGGCCGTCCGGCGCAGCTTGCTGGGCGAACTGACCACACTGGTTATTTGCCCGTGCTAGCAATAGCGCCATAGTGCTCTACCGTAGGAAATGGATCGTAGAAATGATGTAACAGGGACTTCCACTCTTGGTACTCCGGAGATTGTCTAAACCCGACAGTGTGATCTTCGAGTTTTACCCACTCCACTAGCAAAACGTAACGATCGGGATTCTCTATGCATCGACGAAGTTGATGAGATCCATAGCCAGGCATTGAAGCAATGATTTCTTGCGCTTGAGAAAATGCCCGTTCGAACTCCTCCGTTTGACCAGCTTTAACATCGAGTGTGGCGACCTCAAGAATCACGGCACGTAGGGCACATAACGCCTCGGGCTGCGGCGGTTGAGGCGGGGCGACCGGAGCGGTAGCGAAGGAAGCACCGGGTCAACCGTCCGGCGACCAACGGGAGCGTACTGACCACACTGGTTATGCGGCCGACTCAATGTTTACGTCCCAGCCAGGAAAGACAAGAACCGCCGGATGACACTTTAGAGCACGAGCCAAAACCTTGGAGCGCTCCACCCCAAGCCGAACGCGGTCATTCTCAATAGCCGAAATAGTGGATTGCGGGATTCCAGATAGTTCGGCTAATTCATTTTGGCTGAGTTCCTGCAGCTCACGCAAAATCTTCACCGATTCGCCCGGCGATACATCGACAGACTGTTTGGCTTTACGAAAATCGCTCATTTCCCTTTTCTCCGATAATCATGTGCGGTGAGGTCGATAACCTTTACCGCTATATTCAGGGTGTCTACTTTGTAGATAACCCTGAATTGCTGACCCAATCTCGAAGATCGATGTCCTTTCCATTCACCGCTCAGGGATTCGTCGCGGAACCCCTTGATGGACCGTAATCCCTGTGGCCCGGAGATCGTGACAATATCTTTCCACTTCTCATAGCGCTTAAGGACTTCAACAGGTGTTTTGGCAAGGCGCCGAACAACGCGCCGATGTTCCAATACCTGCCACATACCAAAAACAGTATATATACTGAATATAGTATGTCAAGGGTTAAAACTGTGATTTAGGCCGCATAACGCCTGTGGCAGCGGCGGTTGAGGCGGGGCGACCGGAGCGATAGCGAAGGAAGCACCGGGTCAACCGTCCGGCGACCAACGGGAGCGGTCTGATTTGCCTGGTTATGCGGCCCGCACGATCGCCGCTTGTGTTTCTTTAGATAAATTGGCATCAACGAAGATTGATGATGGAAAAAGATAGTCTTCCCCGGATTCATCGATTACGCGAAGCATGTTCAATGCTTCAGCTCCGGAGTCTGCTAGCGCTTCATAAATCTTGCGCTTTTCTAGTGCCGCAGGGTATGCCGAATTATCGATACAAATTACAAATTTAGAATCTTTCATTGCTTAGTCTATAAAGTACTTTATCTTGTATTCCTTACGCCCAATACCCGTGGCCTCATACCAGTGTACCTCTACCTGTCGTACGCTGCCATTGTCTAGCTCCACGTCCGCTATTCCCTTCCGCTTTCGCCAACGTCCTTTACCATAAGTCTTCCGAAGACGGGCAATTTCCCTGATTGCATTGCCTGTTGCAAAGGTTTTCTCCTGGCGAATTTTGCCGACTATTTTGAAATGCATCGCCTGAGGATTCTAGGCCGCATAACGCCTTGGGCAGGCGCCGCTGTAGGCGGCGTAATAATAGCGACCGGGTTTCCCGGTCGCTTGACCCAACTGGTTATTTGCCGTGCCTAACATGAGTGGAAAACGACCTGCCTGCCTTGCGTAATAGCACTACGCTATCACAGCCAACACGAAGAGAACCACGCGTTTCTGGTGGCACCCAGCAATGGGTCGAAGAGCCTCGCTGACGAGGTTGGAAACGGCACAATAGTTGCCATTGAATCGGCGTAAATTGCCGGATTTTCTTGTTGGCCGCTACTCGGTTTAGATGAACTGATTCGCCGCTCTACGCAATTGGCTAAACACGTGACGGCATATAACGCCTCAAGCAGAGGCGCCAGCGAAGCTGGCGTCCTTTTGCCTTGACTGGTTATGGGGCGCTTGTGCCATGGCTAACGATGTGTATAATTATCATTATTAATACACATTTGGATCTATGATGAGAACTAATATTGTAATCGATGACAAGCTGATGAACGCGGCCATTAAGGCGTCGGGCGCCAAAACCAAACGCGAAGCAGTGGAGATGGGACTGCGCACCTTAGTGAGACTCAGCAAACAGCAACAAATTCGCGGCTATCGCGGTAAATTGAAATGGCACGGCAATCTCGATGAAATGAGAACAGACGAGTGATCTTGGTCGATTCGAGCGTTTGGATCGAGTATTTTAACGGCCAGAATAACTCCCACACTGACTACCTCGACAACGTCTTGGGCACCGTACCGGTGGGCATAGGCGATTTGATGCTCACCGAAGTGCTGCAGGGGTTTCGCTCCGATGCAGGCTACAAAACTGCAAAATCGTTGTTAACCGACTTACCGGTTTTTGAGATTATCGGACCAGCACGTGCCATCAAAGCCGCAGACAACTATCGATTCCTTCGTAAGAACGGTATTACTGTTCGAAAGACAATAGATACCCTCATTGCAACTTTCTGCATTGACCAAAAATACCCACTGCTATTTGCCGATAAGGACTTCAAACCGTTCGTTACCTACCTCGGCCTGCGATCTGCGATGAGTGCCCCATAACGCCCACAACATGCGCCGCTGTAGGCGGCGTCCAAAAACCGACTGGGTTTCCCGGTCGCTTGCTTGTGCTGGTTACGGGGCAAATACACCCCCAGTGGCTTACTAGAACTAATTACTGACACCGGCGGATTCATGACATTTGCGCTTTCGTTTAGGCAGACGAACACCCGAACGGCGATGACTATGGCGCTCACCCCATGCGTAAGAATCTAAAAATCGTCCGAGTGCTCCTTTATGTATTCTATAAAGGAGTTCATCATGGGGTAATAATTATTTTGGTCATTTACACCGGCCCATACAACGTCGAGGAAGGTCTCAGCTATAAAATAGTCCTCTAACGATACAGGGTCGGTTAAAATAATTTGGCGATATTCTTTCGAACCATCTCTTCGCAAACCCCACCTTAACCACAGAAAAGGCTTATATGCCTTGGCTGCTTTATTCAAGCCTATCCGGTCATCCACGGAAGGAACCTCTTCCGTGAGACTATTCTTAATAATAAGTTTTTCGAGTTCCACAAAATCAATAACCTGATTGAAATAACCAATGTTCTTGACCATGGCACCGGTAAAGTCACCGTTCGGAACTAAGATAAGATCTTTCCGGTTGTCTAGTTCTATAGCGATATTCTTTACAACGGTCGCCCGCTTTGCTCCGGGGAAAAAGCCAGTCGACGGATCTATTTCCACAACCTTTAGGCTGGTACAGCCAGTGACAAGTATCAAAAATGCTAGCGACAACAATTTTTGCATGACGTGAATCTCCTTAAATCTGTGGTTGGGCAAAGAAAGCTTAATTGCTGACCTGAACATCGATTTTCATTAATTATAGCTGAGGTTTTAGCGGCGCATTGAGCGTGCATATTCGTTTAAGCATTGACAGCAAGCCCCGTAACGCCCGTGACAGGCGCGCTTGACGGCGGGCGACCGGAGCGGCAGCGAAGGGAGCGCGCGGTCAAGCGTCGCTTGCTCACGCTGGTTATATGCCGTTTTCATATGAGCGCCTTGAAAGCAACTGCAATTGCTCAATATATACATAATGAGCGAAGGCAGCGAACTTCGGATTTGTGTGAACTATTAACATTGCAATTATGTCAGATATGACATATTATAGCTAGCCATGGCAATGACCGACAAGCCCCTAGCTTGGCTACATGGCGTGATTAAAACGCCGCCGTTTTCCGATGACGCCAGATTCGAAGCTGGGACATTGTTGAGGCGATTGCAAAAAGGAGAACGACTCTCTTTGCCGCATTCTCGGCCAATGCAAACCATCGGCCGAAGGTGCCATGAACTGCGAATAAACGACGAAAAAGTGACCTGGCGAATTATTTACAGAATTGATGAAGACGCCATTGTCATATTGGAAGTGTTCGAGAAGAAAACAAGCCGAACACCTAAACAAGTTATTGATACGTGCAAAGATAGATTGAAGGATTACGATAATGCGACGAAGTAAACGCAAAGCACTTGAAGCCAAAGGCTGGAAATTTGGGTCAGCAAGCGACTTTCTGGGCTTAGCCGAGGAAGAAATGGCGCTTATTGAGTTAAAGATTTCACTTGGAAATGCACTTAAACACAGGCGCCAAAAGAAAAGATTGACGCAAGAAGCCGCGGCTAAAGCCATTTCATCCAGCCAGTCTCGAATTGCAAAAATGGAAGCCGGTGATCCTAGCGTTTCTATCGACTTGCTTGTGAAGTCGATGATTACTTTAGGCGCCTCGAAGAGAGATGTGGCTAAAGCCATTTCCGGACGTAAAGCAACGTAAAGGCATATAACGCCTTGAACAGGGGCGGCGCGTTAGCGCCGTCCCGCGACCGCAGGGAGCAAACTGGTTGTGCTGGTTAGGTGGCGCTCTCATCTGATGCGATGCCTTGATGAATTGGTGTGCAACTAGCTGTAATAGTCGCGACCCGATCTGACAGTTACCGATCCTGATGGTCGTGCATGTGTCAGATCAGTTCAACGTACCGACCTTTGCCTCCCACAGTTCGCGTCCTTCGCGCAAAGTCTGCATAGGAGTTCTGCCGCAACACATCTTACCCTGATGCGAGCGATTGTTGTTGTAGTCGTCGACCCAGGCATCTAGGTCAGCCTGCAACGCGTCGAGTTCTGAGTACACTTTCTTTCGGAAAGCGATCTCGTAGAACTCCTCTTTCACTGTTCGATGGAAGCGTTCGCAGATACCGTTTGTCTGCGGACTGTAGGCCTTTGTCTTCGTATGCTCGATGTCATTGACTGCCAAGTACAACTGGTAGTCGTGACGCTCAGCACGCCCACAGAACTCAGTGCCACGGTCTGTCAAGATACGGATCAGGTCGACCCCGTTTTCCTCCAGCATCGGCAGTACACGATCATTGAGAAGATCCGCAGCCGTTATCGGTGTCTTGGTCGTGTACAGCTTGCAGGCAGCGACTTTCGCGTAGGTGTCCACGAACGTCTGCTGATAGATGCGGCCAATGCCCTTGATCGTGCCGACGTAGTACGTGTCCTGCGATCCGAGGTACCCAGGGTGCTCGGTCTCGATCTCGCCGTGGACTTCGTCTGAAGCGCGCTGCCGTTCCAGTGCGACGACTTGGGCCTCAGTCAGAACGATACCTTCCTCGGCCACTTTCGCTTCCAGGGCCTTGAGTCGGAGCTTGCGACTCTGCAGCTTGTGACGAAGCCAGATGCTACGTACGCCGCTGGGTGACACGAACACCCCGGTTTTCCTCAGCTCGTTGCTGACGCGGACCTGGCCGTGAGCCGGGTACTCCAGGGCGAAGTCCAGCACCGCCTGCTCTACCTGCGGCTCCACACGGTTCTTCGGATTGGGTTTACGCCGGGTCTTTTCCAGCAGCGCTTCAACGCCACCTTCATCTCGAGCCGATTGATAACGATAAAACGTGTCACGTGACACGCCCATCATCTGACAGGCTTTGGATACATTGCCGAGTTCTTCGGCGAGATTTAGCAGTCCAATCTTGTTTCGTATGATTCTCTGTGTAGACTGGTTCATGAGGGTTATCCTTATGGTTTTGATTGAAAGTTCGCACTTCCATCAAAACCGATAACCCTCGCTCTTTTCAAGCCAGGTGTCAGATCAAGTCGAAACTATTTCAACTAGCGACAAAATACTCGTACCCGCAGGCATCGCCTGAATGGATGTGAATCCTTTCATTCGATTTAACATTGAATTCGGCGCCACACACCCGAGCCGCAAGATTCTGACTTCTTTCTTGGCACATGAAGTGGATTCCAATTCCTGTGTCATTGGCGCCAGTATGATAAACCTCAAACTTCATCGCCGTAGCGTCGTCAGGTGTTACTTCGATCTTGAATGCGATTATTCCAATTCCTATAACTTGCAGAATAAGAGCAGAGAAAAGAGGCTTTAACCATCTATCGCCGATCTCTATTATTCTCGGGCGCTTTATTATTCCTAACAAAGTAATAATAGAAGTAAAGATAAAGACTGCAACGCATGTCCAAATAAGAGCACTTTGTGCGGTCATGAATTAATCTCCAATTTTGTGCCACCTTGTATCTTCAATTTAACCGTCGAGTACTTAGCATAGCTGAGTTACCTTGTATCGGTTACTGGGGCAAGCCGCTGACACCTGAAGGCCTAGACCTTGTGCGTTAGAAAGGCACCCCGCCTTAATGACAAAATCCCAGAAGCATCCTGAGTCATCGAACTCGCATCACAAGGTCGGATTGTCATGGTGCAAGGTCGGGGTACCCGGTAGCAATATAGTCAGCTATCAGGAGACAAACAAGTGAACACCATTGGCGTTGATGTTGATTCGAAGTATCTGGTTTGCCACATTCGCCGCGCCGGCCAAACGGTGGCCAGCAGCAAACAATTTGCTAACCGCCCCAGTGGCTACCGCCAATTCCTGCAATGGGCCACCCAGCGGCAACAACCCGCGCGGGTGTGCATGAAGGCCACGGGCGTCTACTCCCTAGCCTTCGCCCTGTTCTTAAGCGATTGCGAGCAAATCGAAGTGATGGTGGTAAACCCCAAAGCCATCAAACACTTTGCCACCGCGCGACTCACCCGCGCTAAAACCGATCTGATGGATGCCCAGGTGATCCGGGAATTTCTCGAGCGGATGGAATTTCGGCCCTGGCAGCCGCCCACTCGAGAGGCCTTGCAGATCCAACATATCTGCCGCCGTGTGGTGCAGCTGCAGCGCGAATACACCCGCGAGGACAATCGCCACAAAGCCGCCCTGCGCTTAGGCGCCATCGGTCAGATCGTCGCCAACGACACAGCGGTGAACCAACGCCATATTCAGCGCCGCATCGCTCGCTTGGAGGCCACCGTTGAGCAACTCATCGACACCGTGGCTCCCCTGCAACACCGTATGCAGTTACTCACCTCGATTACCGGCATCGCGCACAAGACCGGCTCACGCATTCTGGCCGAAATCACCCCCTTGCCTAGCGACATGCTCGGACCCCAATGGGTCGCCTATGCGGGCTTAGATCCCCGACCGCATGAATCCGGCACCTCAACACACAAACCACGACGCATTACTAAGCAAGGTAACAGTTATCTACGCAACGCTTTGTATTTTCCTGCTCTGGTTGCTTCTAGACATGATCCACATGTGAAAGCTTTCTATGCTCACTTGATCGCGCGGGGCAAAAAGCCCATACAAGTCATTGTCGCCATCATGCGCAAACTACTGCTAGCCATATGGGCGATGTTCAAGCACAACGAAACTTGGGATGGCAATAAATTCTATCGCATCGCTTGAAATTTAAGAGAGCATCTAACGCCCACAACAGGGGCGGCGCGTTAGCGACGTCCCGCGACCGAAGGGAGCAAACTGCTTGTGCTTGTTAGAGGGCATTGGCACTACAGCTCAATTTCTCCTCTAAGGGCATCGAAGAGCCTTTGGTTTATATAGCCAACTTTCCTATCAAATTTTTGAGGTGCTCGAACTAGTAGCCCTGCACCCTCCATTTTCTTTAGGTATGTGTGTGCGGTCGAGAGGCTTCCCGCCACATCATGTTCGACTAGTTGGTTTGCAAATACCAACGGCCCACGAAACAAAACATTAACCAAGTCTTGTGAGTACATATTGGAGTCGAGACTACGAAGCTGGTGCTTTAGATCAAGCATTGCAATACGGACTTTGTTCGCTCGAATGATTGATTTAATTGATGCCCGATGAACCAAGTTCGTAAACCAGATGAGGTACGGGAGGAAATCGCCAGTCTCACGCGTGTGTTGGAGATGATTGTAGTATCTCTCCTTGTCTCCCAAGATTTCTCCGGAAAGAAATAGGACTGGTGCCGTCAGCAGCTGCTGCTCTACTAGGTATAGCACCACCATGATTCTTCCAGTTCGGCCGTTACCATCTGTAAATGGATGAATTGACTCGAACTGATAGTGAGCGACAGCAGACTTTATGATTGGATGGATTTCGTCCTCGTCATTCATCCATGCAAATAGGTTATCTAGCAAGTCTCTGAGTAACGTTTCGCCATCGGGAGGCGTATATACAATCTTACCGCTCGATTGTGTAAGTGCTGTGCCAGGCACTTTACGGACCTGCATTGGCTTGTCCTTAATGATCGAGCAAACTTTTTCCATTACGTTAGTGCAAAGAGGTTTTTTCTCAATCCACCCGTAGTGGACTGCCTCTGCGTATCGATGAACTTCCTTCGTCATTGGGTCCATCGCTTGCGCAGGCGAGTCGGTACTAAAAAGCTTGTCATCGGTAGTGATGATTTGTTCTATTTCAGATGAGGCCCGAGCTTCAAGCAGGATGACGCTCTGATAGAGCGCTGCTTGATTCGGCAGGTGTTCGGCCGTAGCTGACAACTTAGCCAATGCCTCCGATGCCTGAACGAGGGACTTAAGTAAATCAATCGATTCCAGCGGTTGGGCCGGCGGTAGTTTTGGTAAATCGTAATATGGGTGATTGGCGTCAAGCATTTTGTACTTGCTAGAGGGCTAGGGGTTTTCGCAAGTATATAGCATGTTCTTGCGAAATATGAGCGAAAATAGGAAGTACTAAAAACGGGACGAAATTTCAGGACGTTGGTAAAGGTGCCCTCTAACGCCCACAACATGCGCCGCTGTAAGCGGCGTCCAAGAACCGACCGGGTTTCCCGGTCGCTTGATTGTGCTGGTTAAGTGACATCAACGGCTCTATGCAACTCCCAGCTTAACTTCCATGATTCCCGAGCAAACGATTCGGCGTCCGCAGCTGTTATTGTGGGGATATATAAGTCATGGGCAATTTTATTGCGTCGTCGTCTTAAATTGTGTATTTGCTTAGCCGTACTCGAACTGATAATTCCGCTTTCAGCGAGAGATTCAATCAGCCTTGCCGAAGAAACATCACTCTTAAAACCCCGTTGTTTACAACACGAGCGGATCTCACGCTCCAATCGGCACCACCAGTCCAACATCAGTGCATACGGTGAGTCGACCGACATTGCGCCAACGTAGTCATTGAAGTTTGTATATTGCATGGTGAATAACTCGGTCGTCACTTAACGCCTCAAGCAGAGGCGCCAGCGCAGCTGGCGTCCTTTTGCCTTGACTGGTTATGTGGCCGGGGCATTGCGATATTGCCAATATCTTGGTCGCTTTTTCTGATGAGCAAACGCAATAACCTCAATGCCATTTGATGAGACACGATAAACTAGTGTGAATGGAAAGCGTGGAAACACGTAAAGACGTATTGAACTTGAAAGCCTTAGCCAACGATTCGGATGCTCAGCAACAACCTCAATTGCATGATCAACCTCTGAGACAAACGCTTCGGCTACTGTTTCGCTGCGCTCCAAATACCACAAATAAGCTTCGCGAAGTTCCTGCTCAGCGTCTGCGTGAAGCCGAACTTTATTCGGCACTGTTGTTGAAAACTCGAGCCCGAACTTCTGACCAGGGCACTGACTTGACTTGCCCTGAGTCTAGCGCAGCAACGCGGCGTTCGATTTCCACCAACCAAGCTGATTCAACGCCCTCTTCCTCTTCGATATCAAGCGTTTCCAAGAGCATAGCGACAAGCTCAGTACGATCCTGATCGGATAGATCCATTGCCTTGTGATATAGATCTTTGGGGCTAGTAGCCATACCTAAATCTTAGCATTTACGCGAATTTGGATCAGTAGGCCACATAACGCCTGTGGCAGCGGCGGTTGAGGCGGGGCGACCGGAGCGATAGCGAAGGGAGCACCGGGTCAACCGTCCGGCGACCAACGGGAGCGTACTGACCACACTGGTTATGTGCCGTGCCTGACATACAGGGAAAACTCTTTAAACCTTTAATTTCCTGGCTAACCTATCACACCAACAGTTAGAGAACCGTGCCTATCGAGGGCTGCTTTGCTATGGGCCGAGAGAACCTTACCGGCAACCGACCAAACCGCACTTGGCTCAATAGCGAATATGCATTCGCTTGCTCTACCAATTTGGCCGCGGCAACAACGTTTAGCTTGACCACTTCGCCAACAGCTCTAATTTGCTAAACACGGGGCGGCATATAACGCCTCGGGCAGGCGCCGCTGTAGGCGGCGTAATAATAGCGACCGGGTTTCCCGGTCGCTTGACCCAACTGGTTATATGCCGTGCCTAACATGAGTGGAAAAGCCTCTTCCAGCCCGTCGTAATAGCACTACGCTATCACAGCCAACGGCAAGAGAACCACGCGTTTCGATTGGCACTCAGCGCTGGGCCGAAGAACCTGGCTGACTAGGTTGGAAACAGCACAATGCTTGCAAACCAACCAGCGTAAATTGCCGGACTGTCTTGTTGGCGGCTGCTTGGTTTCGATGAACTGATTCGCCGCCCACTGCAATTGGCTAAATACGCGACGGCATATAACGCCCACAACAAGGGCGCAGCGAAGCTGTGTCCCGCTGATTGTGCTGGTTACAACGCCGTTTGTGATACCGACAAATCATGTGAATACACAACTACTTGACCGCACGAACGTGAGCAACTAGCCACCGCATCAACTCTTGTCGCGACAGCTGGCCGCTCGCGAGTTGGAGCATTAGTTGCTCCTGTTCATTCACGGGCGCGTCAATTTCTACGCCATTCAAAACCAAAAGAACCTCCATTGCCGCATGCGCTGTGCGCTTGTTGCCATCGACAAAGGGATGATTACTCGAAATCGAGAAGCCCAGGGCCGCGGCTTTTTCGATCAGCGTGGCATAAGCCTCTGAACCGCCGGCACTAAGCTTTGGCTGTGATAGCGCTGACTCAAGTGCACCCAGATCGCGAATCCCATCTACACCCCCAGATCTTGACAGGATTTGTTGATGAAGGCGCAGCACCTCCGCCAACCCTAGGTATCGCACTAACTCAGCCGCTTATAGAGTTCTTGGTTCTTATCCAGTACCCGCTCCGCAGCAGCATCAAACTCTTCAGCAGAATCGGCGACCAGGTCCGCTACGGCGGCACTAGCCAAACGATGTACGGGCACACGCAACCGCGCCGCCAAAGATTTGAGGCGGGCTGCTTGAGCAGAGCTAACTTCGAATTCAAGCTTCATAATTGCAATTATCGCACTATAGCCAATGACGAGCTACCGGGCTAATCAGGCCTTGTAACGCCTGTGGCAGCGGCGGCCAACTTGTTGGACGTCCGGCGCAGCTTGCTGCGCGTACTGACCACACTGGTTAGGGGGCGGCTTACTCGTTCGCCGCAAACTCATCGCGTATCACACTGTGAAGCTCAGCCAGCTGGGTTTCAAGATTCAGTCCAAATAGATTTGAAATGCTTTCTAGAATTAATATCATTGATTCTCCTGCGGCGAGTAGCAAGTGCCGTAGATTGCCAACATTTGGACCATGCGTGAAACTAACGATTTTTCCATTTTCGTCGGTTACCAATGATTCCTCTATGTCACGTATGTTCGCGTGAACGGAAGAGCTAAACACAGAATAAGCAGTATTGTAGTAATCCTCTAGTCCTGCTTTCTGGGCATACCATTGCGTCTGCGTCGCCTTTATGTCATTCGCGGCGATGTTTTCCTCAATCGATTGTTTTAGCTCATCAAGCTTGGCGTTTTGCTCACTAAGATTGATAGAGTCCTTTAGCATCTTGAACTTGTTAATGAATTTTTTTCTGTGTATTTCATCCTCAAGAACATATGCTTTTGCAACTTCCAAGTCTTTAGAAATTGCACGAATGCGAAAAAGCAGCTCCATAAAGGTTCGAAGAAGAATTTTTGCCTCAATGTGCATGCCCCGTTCGATTAGCAAGATACTACCCTGATAAGCACTAAGGGCCCGAATAAACAATAGCGCCACCAAGATTTCTTGGGCGTCCTCGCTATGAATATTGATTTTGAAGATGTGTTTTTGAGCAAGACAGTTGAGGCGTTCACAGACTTCGAAAAGTAGCGCGTGGTCAAAGCGGTGCTTGTTAATCCAAGACTGGATGTCCGGATCGAGGTAGCCATTGGTGTCAAGCGGCACTTTGTTTCTGCTGCCCCCTAACGCCCGCAACAGCGGCGTTTGAGGCGGACGGCGCTTTGCGTTAGCAAAGGGGTGGCCGGGTCAAACGTCCGTTGCTTGCGCTGGTTAGGTGTCATCGATGTGCCTCTGCATAAAATGCCAGTCGCATTGCCGCCCATTTACTATCATCGCAGACTTTTCAGTCCCAGTGACCTCAAAACCCTCGCTAACGTAGAGTTTATTTGCAGCACCACTATCGGTAACAACAGTCAAGTCAATTTGGCTGATCTTGGGCAGAGCGCTCGCTTTCGCAATCGCTGCTTTGAGCAGAGATCGACCGATGCCGCGGCCTCGCTGTTCAGGCTCTACATACATCCCCCAAATAGTGCCCTTATGAGCCATTTTTTCAAATGGGTGAGTGAAGAAGCCCACAGCCCCAACCAATGAATCGTCAACAAAGCACCCTAAGACAAAATCGCCACGCCCATGAGATGACAGCATATCGGCTACTTCGGTGTCTGATTTACCTGAGAAGTCTGTTACAGATTCACCAAATGCTTCTGGCCATTCCTCAAGGCCGGATAGCCTAAAAGCCCTGAACTGAGATAGGTCGATCGGGGTTAACTGTCGAATTTGCATGAGTGCAGACACCTAACGCCTCAAGCAGAGGCGCCAGCGAAGCTGGCGTCCTTTTGCCTTGACTGGTTATGGGGCGACACATTGCTCGCTGAATCGCTACCAATATCTCAGTCCAATATATGACCTGTTCTTCCTCAACTTTCTAAACTTGCAGCCAATCTGCCAATCGACATTTTCATCAACCGCTGGAGAGGCGTTACATTTTCTAACGATCGCAGTGACTTGTTCTAAAGTGGCGCCAATTACCGTTTCGGTTCGTACGATGTCCCCAATATTGATGGTCTTGCCATCATTCACGAGTTCGTTCGACATTACCCTCCAATCAGACGGTAAAGCAACAAGTTCAGCATGGTCAGCCGACGATGCCACAAGAGGAATATGCCAGTGCTCATCCAACAATACGCGTACCAGCTGGCGTTTCTTCCAAACATCCAGCATTTCCCGCTGAATTTTGCCGTGCTGACCCAGTAATCTACGAGTGTTGTCCTTCTCAGTTAGTCTATATACACCGATCACAACGCCCGTGTGCATCTCGGTTTGTTCAGCCCTTTTTGTCCATCCTAAGCTAGTACCATCTTGAGTTATTATGCAGCCTTGTAACCAGCAAGCTGCGAGTAAAAATATCAGTAGCTTTTTCATGTTCCTTTCGCTAGCGGATGTTATTACGCGTAGCCCCATAACGCCTGTGGCAGCGGCGGTTGAGGCGGGGCGACCGGAGCGATAGCGAAGGAAGCACCGGGTCAACCGTCCGGCGACCAACGGGAGCGTACTGACCACACTGGTTATGTGCCGTGCCTGACATTCTGGAAAAACTCTTTGGACCTTTAAATTCTTGACTAACCTATCACACCAGCAACTAGAGAACCGTGCCTATCGAGGGCTGATTTGCTTTGTGCCAAGAAAACCTTACCGGCAACCTAGCAAACCGCACTCGGCTTGATTAGCGGATTTGCGTTGCTTGCTCTACCAATTTAGCCGCGGCAACAACGTTTAGCTTGACCACTTCGCCAACAGCTCTAATTTGCTAAACACGGGGCGGCATATAACGCCTGTGGCAGCGGCGGTTGAGGCGGGGCGACCGGAGCGGCAGCGAAGGGAGCACCGGGTCAACCGTCCGGCGACCGAAGGGAGCGTACTGACCACACTGGTTAGGGTGCTTATTCCTTTGGTGCATCGGGATCGTCCGCCGAGATTTCTTTCCGAATAGACTGGTACTCGCTGATTGGATCATCGGTATCCGATTGAAGCGGGTACAAAATATGAACACAAGCGCTGACAAGAACAAATGCGATCGTAGTAAAAATCGGGTCCAGGGTAGCAACGAAAACCAAAGCCCCAACCAAGATTCCTCCAAACCCTGCTAATAGAGTCGGCTCACATGACCTAGACCGATAGAGACCTCCTCCGCAGTTGCTACAGCGAACTACGTCGTCGAATGAAGCGCGAACACGAACGGCTAGAGTTATTGAGTTTGCATGACAGATTGGACAGGTTTTGATCATTGATCGTACGCAAGCACTCTAACGCCGCAAACAGGGGCCGCCGTAGGCGGTCCAGCGACCGAAGGAAGCGGCCTGCTTTGCCTGGTTATGTGCGTTCATGAGGCGTCCAAACAACCCATAACCACCATTCTGAGTCTAGCTTATACATGCACGCGCCGTGATCGCTTTCAAGATAAGAAAAATCTACTGTACAAACCTCGCTATTCTGAAGCTCGTAATTGGCATATAGGAAGCTAGAATTAGCACACCTCTCGCCTGAGGAATTCGGATATCTCAAGCAGCTACTTGTGACAAGAATCTCGGTTCCTGGCAAATCAACCCGGCTCACAAAACTACGCTTAGCGATTTTCACCACTCGCAGGCTATTGAGCCTGTCCTTCAAGGCTAGAACACTTCCTTCAATATCGAGATCGTATTCGCTTGTACCAAGACCGACGCTAACAGCATCTACATCAATCGCACCAAATTCGGTTACAGCAGTCTTGAATTCGGCCCGCTGACTGGTGAAATTATTCAGCAACAAAGGCACAAGATATGCAGGATCAACTAGATCTGCCGACGCAGGAACGGTTCCGCAAAGAACTGCCGCCAGAACTAAAGCTCTAAAGCACATAACGCCTTGAACAGGGGCGGCAAAAGCGCGCAGCGATTTTGACGTCCCCTTGCTTCAACTGGTTAAGTGGCTTCGTCATCGACTACTTCATAGCTACATAGATCTTCCACAACTGAATGAAACTCCACCAAGAACCAATCGCGAAACATTGCGAGGGTTCGGTTCTTTGGCCACGTCGTTTCATCGGTACACCAGCCAAATAGTTCCGCTTCAAAAAGAATGTCATAACATCTAGTCAATACGTCCATAGCTTCCAGATCATCTTCGTATTCCGGCACAAGATAAATAGTTCGCTCGCCGTCTGTTGATGGCAGGATGTCTGAATCATCAAGTCGGTCAGCCCAATCAATATACGGCTGCTTGGGACGGATAATTATTGCCCCGCGGTTAATCATGCCGCCACTTAACGCCTGTGGCAGCGGCGGTTGAGGCGGGGCGACCGGAGCGATAGCGAAGGAAGCACCGGGTCAACCGTCCGGCGACCAACGGGAGCGTACTGACCACACTGGTTATGTGCCGTGCCTGACATTCTGGAAAAACTCTTTGGACCTTTAAATTCTTGACTAACCTATCACACCAGCAACTAGAGAACCGTGCCTATCGAGGGCTGATTTGCTTTGTGCCAAGAAAACCTTACCGGCAACCTAGCAAACCGCACTCGGCTTGATTAGCGGATTTGCGTTGCTTGCTCTACCAATTTAGCCGCGGCAACAACGTTTAGCTTGACCACTTCGCCAACAGCTCTAATTTGCTAAACACGGGGCGGCATATAACGCCTGTGGCAGCGGCGGCCAACTTGTTGGCCGTCCGGCACTTGCGCAGCAAGTGCGTACTGACCACACTGGTTATGTGTACGGGGCTGATTATGGCGATTCATCTCTAGCAATGCGGTCAACTAATTTATTCGACAAGTCTTCCATGTGTCGCTGGCAGTCTAGAGCAATCTGGGAATCACACAGCTCGATTTTGTTGTTATCCCAATTCAATTTAGCAAATGGTTGAGTCGATTTCATTACGTTCTCGAATTCACTCCGGCACTGGTTAGCTCTCGCGCCACCAAAGCCATGAGCAAATGAGTGCCGAATGTGCCGGAAAGCTCTGAGACGTTCCCTCTCGCTCGAGCTAAGCCAATTTTCCTCTAAATTCCGGGGCACGTACTCTTCCCATAACGCGAACAGGTAAACAATCAATATGCCCTGAATACATCGATTAACTGATTTTTGAATCGCTGCTTGTTGTTCCTTGTTGCCATGCTCTACTAGATTGCGGGTGCTTAATAGCCATCCAAATTCGCGCGGGACAATATCGGGAAGCATATTTTTAAGAGGAAGCAAGGGTAAAAAAATGTTTTCGTTCATCATGACGGGTAGTACACATAACGCCTTGAACAGGGGCGGCAAAAGCGCGCAGCGGTTTTGACGTCCCCTTGCTTCAACTGGTTAAGTGGCTTCGTCATCGACTACTTCATAGCTACATAGATCTTCCACAACTGAATGAAACTCCACCAAGAACCAATCGCGAAACATTGCGAGGGTTCGGTTCTTTGGCCACGTCGTTTCATCGGTACACCAGCCAAATAGTTCCGCTTCAAAAAGAATGTCATAACATCTAGTCAATACGTCCATAGCTTCCAGATCATCTTCGTATTCCGGCACAAGATAAACAGTTCGCTCGCCGTCTGTTGATGGCAGGATGTCTGAATCATCAAGTCGGTCAGCCCAATCAATATACGGCTGCTTGGGACGGATAATTATTGCCCCGCGGTTAATCATGCCGCCACTTAACGCCCACAACAAGGGCGCAGCGAAGCTGCGTCCCGCTGATTGTGCTGGTTAGATGCGGCCATCTGCAAGGTGACGATTCCATTCACGAGAGCCCCCTACCAAAACTTCCACCACTTATTCTTTGCTTGCGATACGTCTTTAGCGCATGATTCAAGGTATTCCGTACGCTTGCGGTCTAGTAATTCGAAAGCAGCATTCCAATCAACTGCGGATTCAGGTCCGTAAATCGCATTCGGCTGCTCAACTGCAATGTCGTCCAAATACTGGTCGTAATAAGAGTTCATAAATTCGGCAGCAGCCGGCTTAAGATTCCATTCACCAAACTTCCAATCAAAATATTTCTCAAAATATTCATTCGCTGCTAGTGAGCCCTGCATTACTTGCGAAGCAGCATTGATTTGCCCCTGATCGGATAAGTTTTCCTCGGCCAGCAGATCTCTTTCTATACACCATCGGACTACTATCGCTATGTGGGTGCCAGCGTAAGCTTCCTCCACACCTCGCTCCGCGCAAGTGTCAGTGTGCCAATATCCTTGGTCATACGACATAGCATCTAACGCCCACAGCAGGCGCGTTTGAGGCGCGAGGATTTTTGCGGCAGCAAAAACCGCAGTGGGTCAAACGTCGCTTGCCTGTGCTGGTTACGTGGCCTAAATGCGCACATAACGCGGAACCTTGGACTTCAAAAGTTTAATTAGCTCTGGGTCCATGTACTCATAATTGTCCGGTATATCTAGAACTGCAAGTTTTTTGCCTTTTAGTTGCACTTTGAATTTCTTGCTGATTTTGTTGCGATGGGATTTTTCAATTACCAAAACTGCGTCGGCCCACTCTATGAGGTCTCCAGTCACGACGGTTCCAGCGTCTGAGTTAGTGCCTGCGCCGATTGCGTCTACACCCGGATATTCGCTGAACACAGCTTCCGCGGTTGGGCTGCGAAGGCGGTTTTCACTGCATACAAATAGGAGATTCACTTTGCCTTGGCCACGTAACGCCTGTGGCAGCGGCGGTTGAGGCGGGGCGACCGGAGCGGCAGCGAAGGGAGCACCGGGTCAACCGTCCGGCGACCAACGGGAGCGTACTGACCACACTGGTTAAGTGCCCCAAGCTTTCTAGTCATCACACAACTCAGCTCGAATGTCGCTAAGCGGCTGCGGCAGCAACGTTCTTGCCCATAATCTTTGCTTATGGCCATCGCTGAAGTTGAGATCTTCTACAAAACTTACCCCGATTGCGTTCTTCACCTCAGAGTCTCCGTTTAGAAAGGCCTTACGAGCAATTTCGTAACATCGCTTAAGCTCCAACGAATTGCCAGAGTCGATTTGTGTTTGAGCATATTCTCGGAAGCAAGCAACCTCCAGCGTGCACAGACCTCGCCATGTCTCGTCGTCTAGCGCATCGGCGATTTCGGGAATCGCAGCATTCAGAATCTCAACCAGTTCAGCTCTGTTCACGACGAGGGGGGCATTTAACGCCGCAAACAGGGGCGCGGCGACAGCCGCGTCCAGCGACCAACGGGAGCGGCCTGATTTGCCTGGTTATGCGGCCCGCACGATTGCCGCTTGTGTTTCTTTAGATAAATTGGCATCAACGAAGATTGATGATGGAAAAAGATAGTCTTCCCCGGATTCATCGATTACGCGAAGCATATTCAATTCTTCAGCTTCGGAGTCTGCTAGCGCTTCATAAATCTTGCGTTTTTCTAGTGCCGCAGGGTATGCCGAATTGTCTATACAAATTACAAATTTAGAATCTTTCATTGCTTAATCTATAAAGTACTTTATCTTGTATTCCTTGCGCCCAATACCCGTGGCCTCGTACCAGTGTACCTCTGCCTGTCGTACGCTGCCATTGTCTAGCTCCACGTCAGCTATTCCCTTCCGCTTTCGCCAACGTCCTTTACCATAAGTCTTCCGAAGACGGGCAATTTCCCTGATTGCATTGCCTGTTGCAAAGGTTTTCTCCTGGCGAATTTTGCCGACTATTTTGAAATGCATCGCTTGAGAATTCTAGGCCGCATAACGCCTGTGGCAGCGGCGGTTGAGGCGGGGCGACCGGAGCGATAGCGAAGGGAGCACCGGGTCAACCGTCCGGCGACCAACGGGAGCGTACTGACCACACTGGTTATGTGCCGTGCCTGACATACAGGGAAAACTCTTTAAACCTTTAATTTCCTGGCTAACCTATCACACCAACAGTTAGAGAACCGTGCCTATCGAGGGCTGCTTTGCTATGGGCCGAGAGAACCTTACCGGCAACCGACCAAACCGCACTTGGCTCAATAGCGAATATGCATTGCTTGCTCTACCAAATTGGCCGCAGCAACAACGTTTAGCTTGACCACTTCGCCAACAGCTCTAATTTGCTAAACACGGGGCGGCATATAACGCCCACAGCAGGCGCGTTTGAGGCGTGAGGATTTTTGCGCTAGCAAAAACCGCAGCGGGTCAAACGTCGCTTGCCTGTGCTGGTTATGGGGCATGGTTTAGTCACCCGGCATCTTCTTTACAGCTTTTTTCTTCTTGCGAATTGCTTTGGCAGATGCCTTTTTCACGCGTGATTTCGCTTGGCTTGCGTTATCGCCTTGGGTTACATCGCGCTTGAGAACGCCTTCAGCTAGTAGCTCCTCAACTTCTTCTTTCTCTACTTTTATTCCGGGCGCCACTCGCTTCAGCTCTCGTCGAATTACTGAGATCACTGGGTCGGTTTGCGCAATAGCAGCGATCATGAACCTGTTAACACTTTGCGATCGCTCGTGATACTCCTCGATGATTTGTTTCTTAATTCCCTGGCGACAAAGTAGAAAAACCTGCAACAAATGATCCTTGTTGCGTTGGCTTATTTCGTCGAAATTAATCTGAGCAACTAATTCTGAGGATACGGGGCGCTCGAAGCTGATTCTATGAATCTGCCACTCCATTCCATTGCTAAGAACTACCCACGGAATTCCTTCATTTGCGCCATAATTTACGGCTTGCCTGAGGTGGTTTTCCTTTAAGTCAAGACCGATCGCCTTAACTTCAATGAGATACTTTACGTGGCCATCGATCTTAACCGCAAGATCACAGAAAGTTGCCTTAATGGCGTGTTCACTCGTGATCTCCGTGTATTTGTCGAATCCGAATACGCTTTCAAGCATATCAACAACGATAGTCACTGTATCTGATTCGTGAATATCTCGATTTTTTGCCTCGCGCAAGATTTTCTGAAATCTGGGGATTTGTTTTACTAGCCGGTCCTGGACCTTCTTTGGAATCGTGACCATTTTACCTCCCCGGTAACCGATTGAGTTGTCGTTACAATGCCTACAATAGGCTTCTGGATGACAATTTGTCTACAAATAACAAGCTATTGACGCACACGAAAGTGTATATGAGGATTTTCTTATGGCAGAGACGTTTGCCCCATAACGCCTCAAAAAGAGGCCGCCGAAGGCGGTCCGCTTCTTTGACTGGTTAGGGTGCCCGACCGCTCTCGCATTACTCAACCCTAATCTCTCCACGGCCATTCCCCTGGCAGGCATATAAGGCGGTTTGGCCGATACCTATTGCAATGACCTTTATTCTTTAGGTATTTCCCTGTTCGGCGGTCCTTAATTGGCGCAACGCAGGCATCCTTCTCTACTTTGCCATCACAGGCTTCAAATAACTTTGGATCAAGCTCCTTCGGTTCCCCTCCAGCGCAGATCAATACTCTTTCCCGGGCCTCAACGCAGCGACGTTCCTGCCATTCATCATTCAAAAAAATTGAGCAACTTGCTCCAACGCTCTTGCCTGTGCACGGATCAACGAACTCCGCAGGATACTCTGGCACTTTGAAACTTCGAGCTTCGTCTCCTGCTACCTTAGTAAACGGTAACAGGCTGAGAAAAGCGATTGCTAGCGGTAGATTTATACTAGGCCAAATATTTTCCACGGTGCTCATAACATTAAAGGCACCCTAACGCCTGTGGCAGCGGCGGTTGAGGCGGGGCGACCGGAGCGATAGCGAAGGGAGCACCGAGTCAACCGTCCGGCGACCGAAGGGAGCGTACTGACCACACTGGTTATAGTGCGTGCTCCAATAGCAAGACACTGTCTGAATAACGCCTAGATTTCCTGCGACCAATTTCTAAGAACCCCTCTCTTAGCCAGAAAGCGCTGGCACGAACATTGGTTTCAACCACCGCAGCTCTGAGATGCGTGCAGCCCCATTCCCAGGATAGCGCCTTGATGTACTTAAGCGCCTGTGAGCCATAGGACTTGCTTCTCTCTGACTCGATAAATAGTAGCAAACCAATAAACGCCACTTGGGGCTTAGGATAGCCTCTAATGAGATCAATACAGCCAATCAGCTGGTCCGACAAAGAAATGCCGAAGAAATACTTGTCTTCCGCCGCTTTGCCAGGTGGTAATTCGCGCAGGAGCTCTACCGATTGATTGGGTTCCGGAGGCTTCCCCTCGGTAAGCAGGTAGAAGTCGGTAGATTGAACCACCAGTTCTTGCAGATCACTAACGTCCTTCGGGATCGACAGATGCATCTGACGGTATGTCAATGCACTCATGCACTATAACGCCTGTGGCAGCGGCGGTTGAGGCGGGGCGACCGGAGCGATAGCGAAGGGAGCACCGGGTCAACCGTCCGGCGACCAACGGGAGCGTACTGACCACACTGGTTAGGCATCCCTTTCCCCCTGTTGTGAATAGAAATAGCCGATCTTAACTGTCTCTATATCTAGCCTTGAGTGGGTATCAACATTCCAACGTGTCGAGAATGTCTGCCGGCCAGGAACAGCCCCCTCTCCCCGGACAGATAGCGATATTTCCACCTGGCAATTGTCAGAAGCAAAAGTCCGAACCCGAGCAAGCAAGTCGTCGAATAGGTCTGGCTCCAAGTAAAATCCCCCTGACAGAAAGTTAGGGATGTCTATTTCGGGCGTCGTAACACCTTCCTTGAAAACAATTTGGCCCCGATTGCGTATATCGGCGTCACCGGTCAGGTGGCTCAGAGTGTGAACCTGCAACTCAACGTCTAGGGTTTTCGGCAGATTCTCGCCATTTTTTACTACGTCGATCGAACTGTGTTCTCCAATTCTTCCCCAAAGCTTGATAAATCTAGTCGTCTCATCACCTATTTCTGCTACAGAAATATCGACTTGCCAGCCGGTCGGACGAACATACAGAGATGTGACCAGATCGTTCATCACAGGGATGCCTAACGCCTTGAACAGGGGCGGCAAAAGCGCGCAGCGGTTTTGACGTCCGCTTGCTTCAACTGGTTAAGTGGCAAATGCGAGGTTATGTCGAGAGATTTTTGCATTCTTGAATCAGCTCCTCGAAACGTTTTCGGCCTAGCTCGCTAAGTGCGAATAGGCTAGCAGAGCCCGCTTGCAAGTAGGGCGAACCGATTACATCGATCTCTTCGACAGATCGTCTTATCCGTTCTAACCGTTTATCCTTGATTCGGCAGTTGCTGAAGTAATCCCACTCGCCATCATCGAATTCCTCGTCCAGCCGTGACTGAAGTAACCTAGAAACTTCCTCGGGCGTTCGATCGACGGGGCGTTGATTCCAGAACCAAAAAGCGGCGCCTAGTAAAATAACAATCACGCCGATGATTATGGCTGTCATTGCTTAGCCACTTAACGCCTGTGGCAGCGGCGGTTGAGGCGGGGCGACCGGAGCGATAGCGCAGGGAGCACCGGGTCAACCGTCCGGCGACCAACGGGAGCGTACTGACCACACTGGTTACGGTGCCTCGCCTGGCGTACCCTTCTTGTTGCGCAGGTAGTCACGAAGGGCGTTATTAACGGCCGCCGCATCCGCGAATTCCTTAGCAATATCGGGATCAAGCAAGACTATATTCGTGCCCTGCTTGTATCGCTCGGCATACTTGCCGCGAACACCTTTGCTGAAATCGTAGTGGTCTCGCATGATTATTGAACCTGACTATATTGAACCGATTCTCGACGATCGGCCGCTCGCGCGCTGATGAGGCGTATTTTATCACCCCTTTCGGTATGCACGACAACGAGCAGCTTGCCTTGCGTCGACATACCCAATAGGACATAACGATCCTCAGTGTCCGAATGGTCCGGGTCGTATATGGTTTTTGACTCGCTGTCACTGAAACAAGTAGACGCTTCCTCGAATGTAACTCCATGCTTGCGCTCATTGTCTAGCGCTTTTTCAAGGTCCCATTCAAAGGTTAGCAGCATCTACAAAGTTGTCCTGGCACCGTAACGCCAGCAACAGCGGCACTTGACGCTGGCGTGAGCTTGGCGTTCAGCCAAGGGAGCGACAGGGTCAAATGTCCGTTGCTTGCCCTGGTTAGGTGTCATTTTCTTTAACCCAGTCCGATGCTTCGCACTCAAAAGTGCTATCCCGAAAGTAAAAAAGGAAGTGTCGCCCGCCCGATCCTGCATCTTGGACCTTGTGCCACTCGTCCCTCACTTCGTCGAGCTTTAGGTCGCCCTTAACTTCATAAAATTCGCCCCACGCTGGAGCAATGCGACTAAATCGACACTGTCCCATATACCAGCCTTCGTCATTCGTACTTCCGAGTCGGTATTTTCGACATCCTTTGAATCTAAGCGTAAGCGTATCTACACCCTCATATTCCGGGAATTGCCACGGATTGGGACTGAAACTCAATAGTAGGTCGCTACCTACTACTTTGATTTGGGGTTCTGGCGCGTTTGGTTCGGCATTCCAGCCGAAGTTGAGTTGTACGAAGTCGGTGCGCATGACACCTAACGCCTCAAGCAGAGGCGCCAGCGCAGCTGGCGTCCTTTTGCCTTGACTGGTTATGGGGCGCTTGTGCCATGGCTAACGATGTGTATAATTATCATTATTAATACACATTTGGATCTATGATGAGAACCAATATTGTAATCGATGACAAGCTGATGAACGCGGCCATTAAGGCGTCGGGCGCCAAAACCAAACGCGAAGCAGTGGAGATGGGACTGCGCACCCTAGTGAGACTCAGCAAACAGCAACAAATTCGCGGCTATCGCGGTAAATTGAAATGGCACGGCAATCTCGATGAAATGAGAACAGACGAGTGATCTTGGTCGATTCGAGCGTTTGGATCGAGTATTTTAACGGCCAGAATAACTCCCACACTGACTACCTCGACAACGTCTTGGGCACCGAACCGGTGGGCATAGGCGATTTGATGCTCACCGAAGTGCTGCAGGGGTTTCGCTCCGATGCAGGCTACAAAACTGCAAAATCATTGTTAACCGACTTACCTGTTTTTGAGATAATCGGACCAGTGCGTGCCATCAAAGCCGCAGACAACTATCGATTCCTTCGTAAGAACGGTATTACTGTTCGAAAGACAATAGATACCCTCATTGCAACTTTCTGCATTGACCAAAAATACCCATTGCTATTTGCCGATAAGGACTTCAAACCGTTCGTTACCTACCTCGGCCTGCGATCTGCGATGAGTGCCCCATAACGCCTTGGGCATGCGCCGCTGTAGGCGGCGTAATAATAGCGACCGGGTTTCCCGGTCGCTTGCCCCAACTGGTTATGTTTCGACAGCTTCAAAGTACCCAAAACGCCTCATTGAAGATGTTGACGGTAAAGTCTTCGTACGGTGATTCTTCGGACTTTAAAACCAAAGTACCACCTGATTCAAAACTCAACGCAAACTCGAAGTCCCCCCGCTTTTCCCACGCCTCGACTTTCGAACCGATAATTGTTTCTAGCCCTTCAGTCGACTCCCATTCTTCTCCGACCAGCTGCTCGCGCCTAGAAGCCCGCTCGAAAGCGACGTTGCCACTTCCCTCTATCGTACCTGACTTAAAACGTAGCTGGATTTGGAATTTCCCGATGCATATCTGATCCAGGCTTTCACCAACAAGCTTGGACAGATCAAAGTCTACTGGAATCGGGTTCATTGCTCCTACTTAGAAACATAACGCCTTGGGCAGGCGCCGCTGTAGGCGGCGCAATAATAGCGACCGGGCTTCCCGGTCGCTTGACCCAACTGGTTATGTGCCGTGCCTAACATGAGTGGAAAAGCCTCTTCCAGCCTGTCGTAATAGCACTACGCTATCACAGCCAACGGCAAGAGAACCACGCGTTTCGATTGGCACTCAGCGCTGGGCCGAAGAACCTGGCTGACTAGGTTGGAAACAGCACAATGCTTGCAAACCAACCAGCGTAAATTGCCGGACTGTCTTGTTGGCGGCTGCTTGGTTTCGATGAACTGATTCGCCGCCCACTGCAATTGGCTAAATACGCGACGGCATATAACAGCTGATTAGTGGGAAGACTTTTGTTTTCTTCTTCTGTTTTCGGTTCATATAGGGTGTTTTAGTCCGTAAAATCTCCAGAGTCAACAAGTTACGCATTCCTTTGTTTTCGGAGCACCCGAAAACACGCGCCGAAAATAATGTACTTCCTATGTTCTCATTTCACAGGCCGCAGCGAGGAGTAACACAAGATGCTGAAATTCCGATGGAAAAATAGCTCGCTCTATATGGCCTCTATTTTCATGATACTAGTCAATGTCGAGGCCTTCGCAACATAGTCCGCACCCATCCCCTCGCCCGCTTTTCGCAACAAAGTTCTTGAGCATTATTCGCCCGGTAGTGCTAGAGAAATAGCCTCGGTAAGACGAGTCAGTTCGCCCGACTTGATGCAATACGGTGGCATTAAATAGACCAAGCGATCAAAGGGCCGGATCCACACGCCGGCCTCGACGAATTGTGCTTGTAGTTCGGCGACGTTGACCGGATCGCGAAATTCAACCACGCCAATGGCACCCAATACGCGCACGTCGGTTACGCCAGGCTTTCCTCGATACACGGCGAGTTCCGCGGTCAGTTGCTGCTCTATCGATGAGACGCTTGATTGCCAGTCTTCCTCGAACAATAGATCAATGCTGCGATTCGCCACCGCGCACGCCAGAGGATTAGCCATGAATGTGGGTCCGTGCATGAGCACGCCGCGGTCGGCGGAGATGCCCTCGGCGACGCGTTCGGTCGTAATCGTGGCAGCTAGTGTCATATAGCCACCCGTTAGGGCCTTGCCTAAGCAAAGTATGTCAGGCGTAACCTGAGAATGCTCCAGCGCGAACAGTTTTCCAGTGCGGCCAAATCCCGTGGCAATTTCATCGAAGATCAACAGAACATTGTGTTGGCGACATAGTTCAGCGACGGCTACGAGGTACTCCGCACTGTAAAACCACATTCCCCCGGCGCCTTGCACGATGGGCTCGAGAATGACGGCCGCCACTTCATGACTATTTTCCGACAAGTGCCTGGCAATGCTCTCGAGATCTTCAGTCTGCAGCGCCTGGCCAAAGCGGCTGCGGGGCCGATCGGCAAACAAATGTTGCGGCAACACGGAACTAAATAGACTGTGCATTCCGGTCACCGGATCACAAACGGACATGGCGCCGAAGGTGTCGCCATGGTAGCCGCCACGGATGGTGAGCAATCTGTGTTTTTCTGGCTGAGCTTGAGCCACCCAATACTGCAAGGCCATTTTGATGGCGACTTCAACAGACACCGAACCTGAATCGGCGTAGAATACTTTGTCCAATCCCGGTGGCGTTATCTTAAGCAAACGCTCCGCTAAACTGACCGCGGGCGCGTGGGTCAGGCCTCCAAACATCACATGTGACATTTGTTCAAGCTGATCGGTAACCGCCTCGTTGAGCGCCGGATGATTGTACCCATGAATCGCGCACCACCAAGATGACATGCCGTCGATGAGCTCCCGGCCATCGGCCAACCGCAGTTGCACCCCAGCCGCGGATACAACAGGAAAGGCCGGCAATGGGTCCGTCATGGAAGTATAGGGATGCCAAATATGCTCGCGATCAAACTCAATCATCGGACCGGCCGCATGAGCGCATCGAAATCTAAATAACTCACGGCGTCTTTTGCATTAGGACTGGGCCCGAGGTCGGGAATAACACCCAAACACGGCGCTGGCAATCGCTGGCGCAAGCTGTCTAGATTTTCATCGCGGCGCTCCATGGCTGCAAGACTGGAGCCAATCCAACCTACCAAGGGTAAGCCTTGGGCCTGGATGGCTGCGGCTGTTAATAAGGAGTGATTGATGCAACCCAAACGCAGCCCCACCACCAAGATCACTGGGCAATGAAGAGCGGCGGCAAGATCGGCCAGGGTCTCATTGGCATTCAATGGCACTTGCCAACCACCGGCACCTTCAAGCAGTGCAAAGTCAGGTGAATGCTCGACGACTAAGCCTTCGCAATGCGCCGCAAGCTCAGTAACATCTGTCTGGATGTCTTCCTCCACCATGGCGATATGCGGTGCGATGGCCGCGCGCAAAGCGATGGGATTAACGTCTTTATAGGCCAAGGGAATCGTCGCGGCATCGCGCAAGGCAATAGCATCGGCATTTTGCCAACTGGCATCGCGCAGTTCACAGCCTGCGGCCACGGGTTTTAGCCCAATACTACGCAGACTCCGCTCTCGTGCTGCTAGAAGCAGGGCCGTGGCGACCAAGGTCTTGCCAACACCGGTATCGGTTCCGGTCACGAAGTACGTACGCCGACTCACCTGATGTTCTCCAACTCCACAAGTGCCTCAGCCAAGGCGGTCAGTAGTCGATCCACGTCATCTGGCGTATGCGCGGCCGTTAGCGTGATACGCAACCGTGCCGTGCCCTTCGGCACGGTTGGCGGTCGAATGGCACCGACTAGAAAACCTTTATCTTCCAATGCCTGGCTCAACGCCACGGCGCGTTGCGGTTCACCAATGATTAGCGGCTGAATCGGCGTGCTCGAAGGCAATAGTTCAACTGCGAGAGACTCAGCACCCTGACGAAACTGGGCAATGAGCGTCGCCAACTGTTCTCTTCGCCAAGACTCTTCTTGCACCAAAGCCAAACTCTGCAGCGTGGCTGCCGCCACGGCCGGTGGCAATGCGGTGGTAAAAATATAGTTGCGGGAACGCTGTACTAGGGTATCAATGAGCTCCTCATCACCCGCTACGAATGCACCGAAACAACCCAAGGCTTTGCCCAAGGTTGCCATCAGTACTGGCACGTCCTGGGTTGAATATCGACTGGGATTCACCAAACCACGTCCGCCCGGCCCATGCACGCCAAACCCATGGGCATCATCAACCATCAGCCAGGCTTGTGCTGCCCGGGTAATAGCCACTAGGTCTTCCAGGGGACATAGGTCACCGTCCATGCTGAAGGTGCCATCAGTCACTACCAATTTTCGTTGCGCCGGTACTTTTTCAGATGAAAGCTTACGGCCTAGATCCACCGCATCGGCATGACGATACCAATAGAACTTCGCTCGGCTGATCCAACCCCCATCCAACAAAGATGCGTGATTTAAGCGGTCTTGGTACACGGCATCATCACGACTCAACAACCCGTTGATGACACCGAGATTGGCGGCATAGCCGTTGGCAAACAGCAGCGCCTTGGGCCGCCCGACGAAGGCGGCCAAGGCTTCTTCCAATTCATGATGAATCCCGGCATGACCGCACACCAAGTGCGACGCGCCAGACCCCACACCCCAGCGATCGATGCCGCGCTTAAACGCCGCGCGAACTCGCGCATCGCTGGCCAGGCCCAAGTAATCATTGCTGCAAAAATTCACCAAGGCCCGGCCATTGATCTTCACCTCACGGCCCTGCGGCGACTCCAAAACTCGCCGTTGGCGATACATTCCCTCGTCGCGCAAGGCATCCAAGTACCGCGATAATTGATCGAATCCGGACATAAAAGAGTGCATGACTAACTGGCAAGTCTTAGGCCACCAGTTTAACCGTTTCCGGGCAGGGGCCACCGCCAGATGGTAGTCGCCGGCCCGGCGGCTGCGAATAACGGGGTTTCAAGCCTAAGCTAAAGGCCAATCTTAAATATTTTAGGGCATAGCCGCATGCAGCAGTGGCAAGTTGGTGCTGTCAAGATCACCCGCATCATCGAGACAGAAGACACGTCCATGAGCGCGGAATTCATGGTGCCGGAGGCAACGCCAGAGAAGCTGCGACCCATAGATTGGCTGCGACCACATTTTGTTACCGATGACGGCCAACTCATTTCAAGCATATTTTGCTTGCTGGTGAAAAGTCAGGATAAAAAAATAATCATTGATACCTGCCTCGGTAACGATAAACCCCGCGCCGTGCCGGATTGGAACCAGCGCCAGGGCCATTTTTTGAACGATATCGAGGCCGCCGGTTTCCCCCGCGAGTCCGTGGACTATGTGATATGCACGCATTTGCATCCTGACCATGTGGGGTGGAACACCATGCTGGTGAACGGCGAGTGGGTCCCCACTTTTCCCAAAGCTCGATACCTGTTCAGCACCAAAGATTGGGAATGGTTGGACAAAGCGCCGGTCACTCCCCTAGGCGACTACTGTGGGGATTCAGTGCGGCCCATTATCGATGCCGGGCTGGCGGACCTGATCACACCGGACCATCGCATCACCGGCGAAGTCTGGCTGCAGTCCACGCCGGGCCATTCGCCAGGACACGTCAGCGTGCAGATCGAATCGGCCGGAAAACGCGCCGTGGTGACGGGGGATATGATTCACCATCCCTGCCAAATCGCCCGGCCCAAATGGTGCAGCCCCTTTGATTTCGACAGTACGCGCGCCCTGGCCACGCGAGAAAATTTTATTGATGCCTGCAACGACGAAGCCATTCTGGTCATCGGTTCGCACTTCGCAACACCGTCGGCTGGTTATATCGTAACAGACGGTAAGACCTACCGCTTAAAGGTCTAGGGGCAGCAACGACAGAACCCTTATAGAATTTCTCCTACCGGCGAATTTTGGCCACTACGAATTCGCATGGTAGTTTAGACGTTAAACAACGAGCAATAACACAACGGAGAACAGCCGTGGAACTCGATCTAATTTTGGAACCAGACTTAAGCCCCTCGCAGATCGTCGAATTGGGGCAACTGGCTGAAGGCTACGGCTTTAGAACCCTGTGGATACAAAACTATGCGCGTGCCCGCGACGTTTTCATGAGCGCCATTCCCTTGGCCATGCAGACCAAGACACTGCGCACGGGCATTGTGGTGGTCAGCCCCTATGAAATGCACCCGTTAAAAATCGCCAACGCGATTTTGACCCTGGCCGAGTACGCCGATGGACGCGCGGACATTGTCGTGGGCGCCGGGGGTGAATGGAATGGCGTCATGGGTCAAGGCTATGGCAAGCGTGTGAGCACCGCTCGGGAGGCGCTAGAAATTATCACCAAGGCCTTGCATGGCGAGTCCTTCAACTATGAAGGTGATATTTTCAAAGCCTATGGCTT
The DNA here is from genome assembly GCA_965221985.1 of Gammaproteobacteria bacterium. Taxonomy (GTDB): domain Bacteria; phylum Pseudomonadota; class Gammaproteobacteria; order Steroidobacterales; genus J054. Next base: position 1,930,859 of record OZ244928.1, on the reverse strand, counting down.
TGCCACTCCATGGTTTGAAGGCAAGACGCCATTCTTGTACAGCGGCGCGAGCGGCCCGAAGTTGCTTAAATTGTCCGCGAGCCATGCCCAGGGCGTGATGATGAGTGACGTACACATACCCATGTTCCCCAATCATCTAGACGGACTGCTCAAAGCGCTCGAGAATCGTGATGCAAACTTACCGAAATTCCGCATCAATAATTTCGTCGCTTGGCATGTCAAAGATGATGTCGAAACCTCTTATGAGGAGGCGAGACGGGAACTCATCATTCGCGGCTGGCTGGAACAAGCCTGGCTCGAACCATTCTTGACGCCTGAAGAAGCTGAAATTGTCACCAAGAAAAAGAACGCCTACCTAAAGGCCTTTAGGGAACGGCACGGCAATATTGAAGGCATTGACCCGAGTATCACGCAGAAACTAGTTGACGGCCTGAGTCTGGCCGGCGATATGACCAGCATTGACGATCATATTGCCAGGTTGCGGCAATTCGGCAAGGCGGGCTTTACTGAGATTGCGCTGCGCATACACGACGACCCGGCCCATGCAATCCGCACCATCGGCGAACGAGTGCTGCCCGCGTTGCGCTAGCGACCGACCGCATTGGGCATTGCGGACCTCCGCGTTCGAGGTCGCGGTGCGAGCATTCAGGCTGCACTTGCAACCCGACGCTTGCGCACAAAGTCCCAGCCAGAAACCAGAAGTCCTGGGCAGGTTCACAGAATTCGCAATGGTGATCAGCGATCATCGGCGGATACCGGGTGCTCGATCGCCGCGAACTCGCAAGGATCGTGCTGCCAAGAGGGTCTCGATAGAGCACCATAGTGACCCGGCCCGAAGATAAATCGATATTGGTTCGACCGGTGAAGAGTCACAGCAGGAATGGCCAGGAAGCAAAAACTTAACATAAGACTCTTGCAGCTAGGCCTGATCAGCAGCCTTTGCTGCCTGACCAATCTGGCCATGGCCAATGATCGCATTCTCTATCATGAACCTTTGCGCCTGCTAGAGCCCATCGAGACTCAAGAAGAAACCGGCAAGAATATCCGCGGCCTAACGGGATTGCGCTTCGAGGCTTTTGGACGGCGCTTCGATTTCGAACTGCAATCCAATTCTGCGCTCAATCGGCATCGCAGCAACCGAAGCTACCGTCTTCTGCGCGGCACAGTAGCCGGCATACCCGGCTCCTGGGTTAGATTGATGAAGAGCGGTGAGAATTTGTCTGGTATGTTTTTTGATGGCGTCGACTGGTATGCCATCGAACCGCGAGACAGTACCGAGATTCAACTGCTTAATCCCGATACAGCGCAGAAAGCCGTCAATGTTGTCTACCGGCTCGCCGATGTTCTCGTAACCGAAAGAAAACTGCGTGACCACATTCGACGAGTTACGGTTGATCACGGTACCGCCGCTACTCAAGAAGAGAGAGTAACCGCGAAACAGGCACTAACAAGTCTCGGCACGGAAGCAACAGTACCGGTGAAATTACCGGCGACGGGAGCGACCCGGCGAATATCCGTGGGCATTGTAGGCGACTATGAGTTCTACCAAGCCTTTGGCGACGACAGCGAAGCCCAGCTGTTGGCTCGCATGAATATCGTTGACGGCATTTTCAGCGATCAGTTCAATCTCACCATCACCGTCGCCGACATCACCGTGTTCACGACACCCGATGATCCTTTCGAAAGTACTAACGCCAACAACCTACTCGACGAAGTCTCCACCTACCGTCAAGCCAATCAAACCCAGTTCGGTTTAACCCATCTACTCACGTACCGGAATCTCGATACCAATACCAGCGGGATCGCCTGGCTAGGCGGTGCTTGCCGCAGCCGCTTCGGTGCCGCACTTAGCCAGCAACTGGGCACGAATCTAACGCTGGGAGCTCTGACCGTGGCGCATGAAATTGGTCACAATTTAAACGCGCCTCACGACGCGGAAGCGCCGGACCCCGGCGAACCGCCGAACCCCTGTGAGTCGACTCCCTTAGGATTCTTGATGGCGCCAACCATCAGTTCTAGCAACACATTTTCGACATGTAGCCTAACTCAGATGGAGAACTTCCTCGCCTCCCCTACCGCGGCTTGCGTGACGGAAGTGGGTGAAGACGGCGTGGAATTCGCCAATGTGCCCGTGAGCACGCAAGCAAGACCCGATACCAACAGTGTCTTGGAGTTTGAGATCCTTAACCCGGGTCTAACGGAAATTAGTGGCGTCACCTTAGAAATAGATTTCGACGCACCCCTAATGTTAATTGATGCGCCCGCGGCCTGCGATCTCGCTAGCAGCCCGCCGCCCGTTTGCGATTTTGGCAATCTAGGCAGCGGTCAAACTCTACCGGTGAGCTTTACCTTTACCAGCAGTGAATTGGGTAGCAACATAGTTGCCCTGACGCTAAGCAACAGTGAGAACAACGAGGTCAGCACGCAAAACGTCACGGTGACAATAAATCAGCCAGTTGCCGCTCCCAGTGGTGATGGCGGCGGCGGGGGCAGCTTGGGCGGACTCGCAATTTTCGCCTTACTGCTGGCACGCCGATGGCATCGGCGATAGAAAAATAGAAACGGGGACCTAAACGCAAGTGCCCGCATCATGATGACGCGGGCACTGCGATCCAAGATCTAGAATCCTATAGCGGACCAAACTGAAGGCTTAGCGTCTAGCTGAGCCCACTCTAAGGGCCACGCCTAGGGCGCTGACAAACAGCCAAACGGCAGCTGGCACCGGAACAACTTGCACGCCAACAAATTCGGGCATGAAGAACGCGTCCGTCGGCTGCTTGTAGCCAAACGTTCCGAGAAACGGTTCAACGTCGTCCACGCCGATAAAAGTCCCGCCGCTGATGGAAGCAACAATTTCAAACTCGAAGCTACCAATCACGGTATCCTCCGCAGCGTTGCGAAAACCCAATTGCACATTGCCCGAATCTTCCGTCACCGGCACAAGCTCTTCGGCCGGCGCATTGAAAGTGAAACTGGTGAAGCTCAACTTGCTATCGTCGAAGCTAAGATCCACCTCGCCGAAATATTCAGCACAGCGGGTCGCGGGGTCGCTGCCCACTTGGCAACCCACGGCAACATCACTTGCATCAAGCAATAAATCGACGGTTAGACTGCCCCCCACAACCAGCGGCGAAGGCTGAACCTGAAGACTGACCGTTGCCGCACCGGCATGGACGGTCAGTAACAACAAGGCCACTGCCAGAAGTATTTTCCTATTCCTAATTAACTGAATCATCGTATCGTCCTGATTACTAAACACACCCTCTGTTTGCGTCATCGGGGTTGTTAGCGATTCATCCTTTTTAAAGCTTAAAGCGCGGTCTCCAAGGCAAGCCCAACATCTTTAACTTGACCCACATCATCAAGTGTCACGTCGATGATATGGCCTACCCCTCGACTTCCCTCTTCGCCAAGCAAGGCGCCCTGTACGAATCCGCCTTGAACGTTGCTGGAAAAACCAGCCGAATCGGAAATCAATTCAACACCGCGTAATGGTCCTGAAGCATCAAAACTATAGTCTGGGTTAGTCCAATTACCCGACCAATTGGGGTCTGTGCCAAAGTTAACGGTTATGGCCGCATTAGTTCTGTTGTCCACGGACATGGGTCCGGCGAAGCTCAGACTGCGCGTTACCGCAGAACCATTCAGTGCATCCAAATCGGCTTGGCTGCTAGATTGTCCCCAAACAAAAAATCCCGATTCGGATTCTCCAGTGGCGACATTGCCGTTGCTCCAGGCATCAGCCGCCAAAGCGATACTCCCGTCGGGCCGGCGCAACACTCGAGCCGCGACCCGCGAACGCTGGTCACCATCTGCGCCACGCGCGATTAAATTTTCCAAGCCATCGGCCCGGGCCACGAATATGGGCGACATGCCACTCACCGAATTAACGTCACCATTGCCGTCGCCGTCGGTATCGACGACAAAAAAGCTGCCATCCGGGGCCAGTTCAAGCACCACGAAATCCGTATCCTCAGCATCGGCATAACCCGTCGGCCCGCTGACGAGCGTGGCGAATCCGCACGGCAATCCGGGCGTGCAAACCACAACGGTATCGCCACCATCGGGATCGATTAGATTGTTGGCAAATATGGGCGAAAGCTCCGGGCGTTCGTCCCAGTCGGTGGTATCGGCAAATTCGACAACCGGAATAGCAGCGCCGGCCGCAGGCGATAAGGCGCCCCACGGACCCCAACAATTCACCGAGTTTGCAGCTGCCGCGTCGGCGCAGGGATCAACCGCAGCCATCGCCTCCGCCGGTTCCGACGCCACATCATCCGCGGGCGCATCGGCTGCGGGCACCTCGGCCATTCGCTCGCGGCAGCGATCCACCAATTCCGCAGGTACCGAATCGGGATCTGTTGCCCATCGGTTCATGATGTCTTCGCAATCACTGAGCGTGAGGGGCACATCAGCGCTGTAGCTCGGCGCCACGATACCCACCATCAGTAGGACTGCTAGCACAGCAAGGAGATTTCTCATGCCAATTCTTCTTCTTAATTATGTTGGATCCGCCAAACAAGTTTTGACACCATGGGCAGATAGAATCTTGTTGGAGCATTCTACTACGCTGAGCCCGCGCAAAAGGCGACTGCGTCACACTTATTGATTAACTTATTTCATAAGCGGTAGGTCAATCACTCACGTGCGTAACCACACCGGCTGATTGTTGGCGCGAAGGCTTCTGATGCAGTCCTCCAGGCCACTTGTATCGACTTTACATAATCTTGTTTGCTCTTTACGGTGGTCACCCAGGCGGCAACGCACTGCATTGAATGTGCATGGACGCCTAAAAATTTACCCACTTATGCAAATGTTGCGTAATTAGGCGGGATTGTTTGATCGCCGAGGCATCCAGAGCGGCGGATTCCGCCACCGCCAGCCTCTCTGCCGTCATGATTATCGCTTCGACAGCGGCCGACGGCGCGTGGAATCCCGCATAGTCCAGCCGCCAATTTTTCGACAAAATCGCAACAAATACAGGAAATCGCCGAAATTGCGTTATTTCACGGTTGTAAAGTCACAACAGTCATGCTGTAGTAGCGTCTGACCGGCGTGCTTGTGCGCTACAAACGCCGGTTGTTTTACGGAAATGCCGTCACTGTTTGTGATGACGGCCTGGGTTATTGAGGGAACAACTATGAATATTGTTGCGGGCGCAAAGCGCGCGGTTTGTGTGGGCGCTATCTTTTTGTTGGGAGCGGCGTCAGCCCAAGCCAGCGAACAGGTGGGTGAATTTTATTTCGGCGCCATGGGTACCTACATCGGGGCTGATAGCGACCGTCGCGTAGACGATGAAGTGGCGGGTGGTCAGATCGAGTTCGGTTACGCCTTGAGCGAGCACTTCAATTGGGAAGTCGATGGTCAATGGCTAGAACTGACTGGGGATCCTGGTTTTCCTGATGTTGATCAATGGTCAATCTCGACGAACTTGATGAATGTCTACAACCGCGCGGGCCGCTTCTCGCCATATTTGTTGGCGGGCCTGGGCTGGGTTAATACCGATCCCAAGGGTTTCGATGGGGATGACAACCTGCAGCTAAAAGGCGGTGTCGGTCTTCTGACGGACTTGTTCAACGATCGCTGGACGCTGCGTACCGAAGCACTGGCGCGCTGGGAAGATCTGCGCGGCGGCAACGCCACTGATCTGCTGATCAATGTTGGCCTGCAATACGCCTTCGCGCTGGGCTCAGGCAGTTCGCGCGTGGTCGATGCTGACGGGGACGGCATCGCTGACGATATGGATCGCTGCCCAGGTACACGCTTGGGCGTCGCCGTTGACCAATACGGCTGCGCGAAAATGTCGGACAGCGACGGCGACGGTGTGGCAGACGACAAAGATGCCTGCGCTAACACGCCAGCCGGCGTTAAGGTCGATGCTCGTGGTTGCCCCATGGACAGTGATGGTGACGGCGTATCAGATGATCGCGATGACTGCCCCAATACGGTTGCAGGCGCCAAGGTCAACGACCGCGGTTGTGAGCTCGATGGTGACGGTGACGGCGTTGTGGACCGTTTAGATCGCTGCGCGGGAACCAAAGCAGGCGTTGCCGTTGATGTCTACGGCTGCGAAATCAAGGACAAGATTCGCCTGCCGGGCGTTAACTTTGAAACGAACTCGGACCAGCTGGTTAGCACCGCGGCTAGTGTGCTCAATGACGCGGCACGGACGCTAGAAAAAAATCCGAGCCTGGTGGTTGAAGTCGCCGGCCATACCGATAGTGATGGCGATGCGGGCTATAACCAAAACCTGTCCGAGCGACGCGCGAACACGGTGCGTCAGTACCTCATTGATCGAGGCGTTGATGCATCGCGCTTAAGCTCACGCGGTTATGGCGAAACCCAACCGGTTGCGGATAACGTAACCGCCGAAGGTAAAGCAGCCAATCGCCGAGTCGTGCTGCGAGTGATTAGCCGCTAATTCCTAGCGGAAAAGATGACGGGCGGGCTCTAGATTAGGGTCCGCCCGTTTTTTTTGCCTATCGCTTTTTGCATACCTAATCGCGCTTGGCAACCAGGGCGCCAACATGTCTCAAGTTGGGGAACCCATGAACCTATGCATAGGGATTGGCTTAGTGACACGACTATTGACGCTGTAGATTTGCAGCACCGGGAAGCCCACTCGCGCGTCAACTGCCAAGACAAAAACCATCTAAGGCAGCAATAAAGAAGCCGTGCCGGACCCTTGGACCATCACGCTATCGGCATATTTGCTGACCGCCATTTGGTCAGCTTCTGGGCCAAACACCCGAAGTCCACTCTATACCATGCGGCTACTTCTATAATCCTAGCCAGTCAAGCGCCGACACCCAGGGGCATGCCGCAGGAGAGCAAAATCAATGCTAATTAATAACTGGTACGTCGCCGCAATAGCGAATGACATCGGCGAAAAACCGCAACAGGTTCGAATGCTGGCTTGCGACTTCGTCCTTTTTCGCGATGAGACAGGACGTATTCATTGCCTCAGCGACCTCTGCGTACATCGCGGTGCACCGCTGTCCTTGGGCAAATGTGAAAATGGCAAGATTGCCTGTCCCCAACACGGTTGGCAGTTCAACGGCAAAGGCCAATGCACATTGATTCCAGCGGGCATCAAAACACCCACGGAGCCGCCCAAGCGGGCGCGTGTGCCCGCCTATCCGGTGCAGGAAAAGTATGGATTGGTTTTTGTTTTCCTAGGAGATCTAGGAGATAACGAACGGCCCGCTATTCCAGACATCATGCCCGAATGGGATTCGAACGATTGGCATAAGGATGTGATCCCACGCAAGAAAGATGTTAGCTATTTGCGTATGGCAGAAAACTACAATGATCCTTGCCATGTTCACTACATTCATGAATTCGCCAAGTGGTTACCCAAAGGCGTCACTATCATTGATCACGAGCTAACCGACCGTTACGTCAAGGCCTGGCATGCCGCTTGGGATACCCAAGGCAATTTTAGCGACAGTTCGGGCCTGATGATGGAATACGATGTCATCAGCTGCGTTTCCCGAAACACTAACTATCAGCCGGACTACCCGCCGCAAATCGTGACCGCGTATGTCACTCCAATCGATGAATACAATACGCAGATCCACATGGTCATTTTGATGCCGAAGCATGAGTCAACGACTCTCGACGGCAGTAAGGTTCGGGGCGCAACGCTCGAAGAACATGCGGAGATGGTAGCCATGACTCGCGATACCGTCATGGACGAAGACTATGCCGTATTGAAAGAAACCCGCCCGCGCCAAGCCGCATCGCCCACGGAAGAACTACTAGTCGATGCCGATCGAACCCTGGCGCAGGTCCGCAAATTAACCCTCGACTATGGCAAGCAATTCGGCCGCATCGATTCTGAGGCGCTCGGGCAATTGGCCGGTACGCATATCCGCGTCATACCCTGCCCTGGCCACAAGGAGAGCCCAAAGAACTGGGTGCACAAGACCGTGCCCCTGAGACCTAGCAAGAGTCGTGCTAGCCTACAAGCCGCAAGCTAGCGCCAGACCGCTCACGGTCACTCGCCGGTCCCGTCTCGCGGAACTGACTGTTTCGTGATTCCAAGCCAAACGATTCGATGCGAGGCGGTGAACTCCGTTTCATTTGGCAAGGCCCCGAGGCTTCGTTGCTAAGGCATGCGACGCGGAAAACTTTCAGACTGCCTCAATATTTGGGATCTGCGCGACGCTGCCCAGTCTGCGCTACCGTCACCGATTCTCGCCTATCTGGAAGGCGGTACGGACGACGAATATAGCCTGCGACGAAACTGCGACGCGTTTGCAGACTATGAACTGATACCCAAGTTTCTGGTCGATGTCAGTGACGTGGAAATGAGCACGCGAGTATTGGGAACACAGATGGATTTTCCAGTGCTTTTATCGCCCACTGGCATGTCACGGCTCTTTCATCCTGATGCGGAACTGGCCGTCGCGAGAGCTGCGGCGAAACACGGCACGCTTTACTGTCTTTCGACCGTTGCCACAGAAAGTATTGAGTCCGTAGCCGCAGCAGCTGCCGGACCGAAGATGTTTCAAATCTATGTGCTGAAAGACCAGGGCCTGAACACGGAGTTCATTGATCGAGCTAGAGCCGCCAATTATCAAGCGCTATGCCTAACCGTGGATGTAACAACCGGCAGCAATCGGGAACGCGACCTGCGCCTAGGCATGACCATGCCGCCCCGCTTTCCATGGCGTAGCCGGCTCAGCTTTTTGACTCACCCGGCCTGGACGCTGGCGCGGATGACCGGGCCATCCTTCGACCTACCCAACATCAGCCATCGCATGGACAAGCAATTACCGAACATCACCGAGCGTCTCGGCTATATATTCCAGCAATTTGATCCCAGCGTAAGCTGGGCCGATGCCGAAGCAATGATCGCACAATGGAATGGGCCCTTTGCCATCAAAGGGATCTTGTCCCCGGCCGATGCGAAACAAGCCGTGGCCATCGGCGCCTCGGCAATCATCGTGTCAAATCATGGCGGCAGGCAATTGGACACGGTACCCGCGCCCATCGACTGCTTGCAAAGCATTGCTGACGCCGTGGGCGATGAGGCCGAAGTCATCCTAGACGGCGGAATTCGCCGTGGAACTGATGTACTAAAGGCCATGGCAATGGGGGCAAAAGCCTGCATGATTGGCCGCCCCTATCTCTACGGTTTAGCCGCGGCGGGAGAAGCAGGCGTTGATCACGCGCTAAAAATCCTCAAAGATGAAGTCAAACGAGACTTGGCGCTGATCGGTTGCCAAAGTCCGAATGATTTGGATCTTTCATTCATTCGCGGAAAATAGCTATTCATGAATAAGGCTGCAGGCGGAGCACAGAAATGGCAAGTAAATACGACCCGGCGTCCGGGCCGCCAAAGCAAACTGAGGAATGCTTAGTACGCGCCATTAGTTTCGATGCGGAAAAAGACAACATTGGCTTAAATCAATCGACTGCAAATCCAGTCGGCCTAAGCTTGCGTGAGAACTATCGCGCGGGCCGGCGCCATATACCTTTTTCAAAGACACGATCAACGGCCTCCCGGACCACGTCATCGTTGGGCTCGTGTTTTAGAGGGGGTTGATCTATGCAGCGATTCTTCTCATACATCGATTGATCATAAATTAGCCGATATTGCTCGGTACGCAAATCCTTGAGCCAATTTCCCCACAAAGTCCGCTGCCGATACTCCCGCAGACCTTCAATATTAATAATGGCACCGGCATAAGAAGCCGCGCCGCCTGAGGCATGGTTTGCGATCATGCGACCTTGGTAGTCCACAACCATGGATTGACCTCCAAACATATCCAGAGGGAACGCGGTCTTCCCGGAGGGTGCGTAGCCGGCGGGATTGGGCGATACCAGATAGACCGTATTGTCCAATGCCCGAGCACGATTTTGCACTTCCCAAAGACCGTTGGAAACATAGGGCTCCGGATAGCTTGGCCGGTAGATTATTTCAGCGCCGTTCATAGCCAAACCGCGCGCGGTTTCCGGAAAACTACCTTCCATGCAAATCAGACAACCAATGCGACCAATGGCCGTGTCGGTGACAGGGAAAAAGGCGTCTAAGCCCTCGCCATAAAGCTCTATCCACCGATCCCATAAATCATGGGGCACGGTGGAATGCTCGCGAGCAAACACTTGCAATTTGTAGTGTTTGTGAATGACCTCCCCTTGCGGATCAATGATAAACGCGCAATTGAAAAAGCGTTCAGGAAATTCCGGATGCGTGACCTTGGCTTGGGCGATAACAAATGCGTCCAAGCCTCGCGCCAGATCCCCCAAGTATTTTGTTTCTTTGCCAGGCACATCAATTGCCAAGCGCTTGATGTAATCCACATGATCCCAATCGAAAATTTCGTCGGTAAATCCCTGTAAGGCCCCTTCGGGTATGGCGTACAAACGAACCGGTAGCTCGATCTCAGTAACATTCTTGGCCGCGAATGCCAGTTCCGCGATATGATCGAGATTGCGTTGTATATCACCACGCTCCTGAGCACCGACCATCATTGGCTGCAAGGCCAAGGCCATATACTGTTCAATCGCTTGATTAGCTTCAGTCATTTATCTTTTCTCCCGTACCATGGCGTGAACAATCAGTCAGCCTAATGCAAACTGCGGCAACCATATTCATCTAAGTCATAAAAGGAGGTAAGGCTCGATCAATCTGAATCACTAGCTGCAACGGCTCTTGAACATCTGGACTTAGCTTACTCAGCCGGAAATCATCATCCAACTTACCGAGTTCATCGTTTGGACACAATCAATCACTGATGCCTATCTTCCTATCTCACCGCGTCGCCCAAATCATACGCAACCATGCAGTGTCCACCGTAGGACTCCATAGTATGTTTGCCAGAATCATTTATAGCGCAAAAAATCCTCGCCATGGCAAGGACTTGCCCGACTGACCGATCCCGCCAATAGACTGGCGCGAGACAGGTCCACATGGGACCATTGCCTTAGTTTTGACAATCTACGCCGCGATGACTTTCTCGGCGGTGCTTATGGCGGATTGCGGTGAAATACGTCGCTAGGTTTATTGAACAGCGTCTAAGGCTGCGCTACTTCCTGCCGCTCTTGATTGCCACAGTGGCGACGACTTGGATTGGCTTGTTCTGGTCCGTAAATCGCTTCAAACGGCTGAGCAAGGGACTGAGCTTTCTCGACATGCAGCCGCGGCTTGATGCAGATAGCTTGTTCGAGCAAATTACTAGCTATTCGCAAGAAACCGTTAATTTTTATCTTGGCTGGTCATTGTTCGACTATGCCTGGCCTTTCATTACTTTCACGACCATGCTGTTTATTAGCGCGTGGCTATTTCGGTACTTATCACCGCGGGCACAGCAATGGTTTGTCGCATTGGTTACCAGCGCCTACGCGACCGTTCTGTTGGATTGGTTGGAAAACCTTGGCTTTGTAGCGCTAGTCATGGGATTACCAGCCGAACCATTGTGGCTAGCCTATCTAAGCTTAGGACTCCACATGGGTAAATTGTTCTTTAATTTAGTCTTCAACTTGGGTTTTTGGTTTCTGTTGCTGGCTGCGGCAACAGCTAGGCTTCGAGCTCGGCGTAAAGCCCAACTATAGGCAAGGCGAATTCAGCGGCATGAAACTATCGGCTAAGAGAACGCGCGAAGCACCGCGTAAATTTAGCGAAGTATTGCGCTATCTTGGCCCAGGTCTCATCGTGGCGGCCGGACTGGTCGGGTCTGGCGAACTCATCGCCACAACGAATGCCGGCGCCAAGGCGGGTATTGGTCTACTGTGGATCATAGTGGTCGGCTGCGTCATAAAAGTGTTTGTCCAGGTCGAACTAGCTCGCTATGCCATTAGCAGCAACGAAACAACTTTGAGGGCCCTTAACCGGATTCCCGGTCCGCGGTGGCGTATCAACTGGCTGGTCTGGCTGTGGTTAGTCATGATGGTTACCACCTACGGCATGTTGGCTGGAATTTTGGGTGGCGTCGGTCAGGCCTTGTCCATGGCCGCCCCGATAACCGGTGACTACGCTCGGGATCTAGCAAGTGATCAGGCCCCAGCTGCTCACGATCCACAATACTGGGCAATCATAGTGGCCATCGCCACATCGCTACTGCTATTTTTCGGCCGGTACAGAGTATTAGAAACCCTCTGCGTGGGTCTGGTGCTGTGCTTCACTGTGATCACCGTGGGCAACGCCATCGCACTTCAGACGACGAATTTTGCGGTGCCGGCCGCCGACATATTAGATGGTCTATTGTTCGATTGGCCGGATGACCCGGGAGTATGGCTCACCGCCCTAGCAGCCTTTGGCATCATCGGCGTCGGCGGAACGGATCTAATCATTTACCCTTATTGGTGCCTAGAGCGCGGCTATGGTGCTTATGTTGGCAGCAATTCTAGCGATGCCACCTGGGCAGCACGCGCGAATGCCTGGATTCGCGTAATGAAAATCGATGCTTTTCTGTCCTTAACTATCTATACCAGTACCACCGTGGCATTTTTCTTTATCGGAGCCGCCGTGCTACATGCCACCGGGGGCAACGTCGATGGCATGCAAATGATCGCGAACTTGGCCACTGCCTATGTGCCAGTATTCGGTACCTACGCAAAAGGCCTATTCATTGCCGGCGCGCTGGCGGTTCTGTACTCCTCATTTCTCGTGGCCAACGCGGGTGCGGCGCGACTGTTTACCGACTGTCTTGCAATCACGGGCTTGTTGCCGGAATCTTCAAGAACCCAGGAACACTGCTTGGCCACTTTATCGCTACTACTTCCCTTAGTTTGCCTTCTAATCTTTCTCACGGGTTGGAATCCACTGCGACTAATCGTCTTGGGTGGTTTAGTCCAGTCCCTGGTACTGCCGGCCATTGGGTTTAGCGCACTCTACATGCGTTTTAGATTAACGGATCAGCGTTTACGGCCGGGGCCACTATGGGACACGGCACTACTCTTATCTTGCTTAAGCCTACTCATCGTTGGGCTATTCAGTTTGTACCAGATTTTTCGTTAACATTTAGAAGCTTTCATGGCCCAGCGGGGAACTGAATGACCATTGGTAGCAGAATCATGTGAGGAAACAATATGTCCACGAATAGCAATCTAAGCCAGGACGAGCAGGCAGTCGCCAAACTCGTGGCTGATGTCTTTGCCGCCTACCAAACTTTCAAACCCTCCCAAGTAGATCTTTGCGATGCCCCCGAGTGCACCATCTGGGATCTGTTCGAACCAGATTTGGTCCGCGGCGACAGCGCGGCGCGCGAAGAGTTCCGCAAGCAGGATATGTCGGACTCAGCCAAACGCGGCGCCCTAAGCATTAACATCGAAGAACCAATTATTGATATCTACGACGACGTGGCCATCGCTCGCTACTACCTAGACTACGAATTTGAGCCCCCAGGCGCATTAGCCGGCAGAGTGCGCATTACAACGGTAGCTAGACGGATAGAGGGCGAGTGGCGGCGTGTTCATCATCATGAGGGAGTTGTGCCAACAGGCCGGCCGCCGATGACTTAAGAGCCAATAACTGTATTGGGGCTTTGTTGAAAACCAGGAAGCCTCACTCGGGAGACTTTGGATCGGCCTCCCCGGCGAGATCGCGCAGAATCAAATTGGGCAAATAAGCGTTATCCCACTCCGGCGATTTAGGCGGTTGCCCGCCCGTACGCAGGATAACAAGATCCCTCGATGGGACAATATAGACGACTTGATTGGCGTTCCCATCGAATAGGATTAAGTCATCGGCGAGATATGGCTCACTGTGATAAGTACCCAGCTCCGGGAAACGATCGGGATTTGCCGCACCCCGGCGCTCGGTGTAAGGCTGGCCAATATAAACTCCCATACCGGTATGGGGATTCTGGGGAGTGGGCGTGCGCATGGCCTGGACATAGCCGCTTGGCAGCAACGGCCATCCAAGCCAATTGCCGTCATTCAATAATAGGATCGCCAGCCGTAACCAAGACTCCGCCGGTAGTTTCACGCAGCAACCCGCATGCGCGAGGCCGCCCTTGCGAGTCGTCCAAACCTCACCACCCGCCGCGCCCAGGGGTTTCAGCACTTGTTCAGATACCCATGTGGCATAGCGGGTATCCGCCGCACGCTCGATAAGTACGGCGACCAGATCGGAGCTCGCATTCGAATATTCATAGCGTGTGCCTGGCTCATGACTGAGCGGATACTCGTTAATAATGATCTCGTCGTGACGAGGATGCAGGTAAGCACGGCTCAAGATACTGTCCAGTTCCATCTCTGGCGACTGTGGCAACAGGCCGCTACGCATATCGAGTAAGTGGCGAACTTTTATACCGGCCTTATTCGTTCCCTGCCACTCGGTAATGAAGTCGGCAACCGACTGATCCAGGGAATCAATATGTCCCTCGGCAATAGCGCGACCGACGGCAATCACACCCAGGGGTTTTGCCAGGGAGCGCGAAACTATCTGCGTTCTTGAATCGATATCGCCAAAGTACTCGGCCACTTCCAATTGACCTTCGCGCCAAATCATCAGAGCAGTGGAATTGTTCGCCGCGGCGTAGTCCGTCGCTGCCTCAATCGCTGAGCTCGAAAGCGCCTTAACCACTGCCTGGGGCAATGGCGAATAAGCCGGCGCGCCATGGATGGTCTCCAGAATGTCATAGAGTTGAAGGCCTTCACCACGACTAGCGGGCCCAGCCATTAGCAATTCATAACGCTGCCGATATACAGCTTCATCCGCTTCGCTATAAATGCGTGGTTTGGTGGGCGCCGCCGTCGTTTCCACAACGGTAGACTTCGGTTCACAACCCATGATCATGACGAGCAAGCCCGTCACGAATAGCCCCGCCTGGATAAACCGGAAGAACCAGCGCTTTATAGAAACCTGCATATCGTGAAGCTTAAGCGTCTCTTTGCCTGAATGCTATCGGCCACTTCGCGCCGTTAACTGTGACGGGTGATTGAACTGCGATTAACCCGCAAGAATTCTTGTACGGATTGCTCGTACATTTGCAGGAGGCGACCGCACTCGGCGTGCGATCGCATTGCCTGCCACCAGTTTGCCAACCGGCCGTTGCCCACTGTCGGATCAGAGATTTGCTCAAAATCCGGAAAGCCCAGCTGCTGCAAAAGCTTGATATACGGACCCAGTGCGCAATCACCCAATGTCGGGTGCATTCCAACACAAAATGGGCCGGGGCCCATGTAGAACTCTAGGGCTTTAAATGCCTTTTCGAACTGCGCACCGATGGAAGCCACTGTTGCCGGCTCGCGCCCCTCCACGTCTAATTGCGGCAACATTGCATTGAAGCCGGGGGAGATATAGAGATCCGTAGTACGTGCAACGATGCGCGAAATCGCTCGTTCCCATGGACCGGTGGGCAGACCTGGATTTTGTGGGTAGGCATCCTCAAGATATTCGCAGATGACCTCGGACTCGGGAATCATTTCTCCATCAACCATTAGCCCGGGCACCTTACCCAGCGGGTTCAGCTCATGATAGGCGGCTGATCGCGGATTGCCGCCGGGCACCGGCGGGATTTCCAACTCAAGACCCTTCAGCCGCGCATACATGATGACGCGCATGACGTAGGGGGAAGCGGGATCACCGTAAAGCTGCAGTGACACGAAAAAACTCTCCTAGTCAGTAAACGATACTCAGCCTAGCCAAGGACGCAAGCGAAGCTAAATGAAATACGGTAAATTCAGCGCAAATAGTCATCACGGCGTTGATAGGTTTGAGAGAAACGACCAATGCCAGAGATGACTTGAAGCATAGCAATACCGGGCAAAGGCTTGTGTCATGAATAAGCACTTCGGGAAGGTCTCCCAGGTACTGATGTGTCCGCCCCAGTATTTCTCGGTGGACTACATTATCAACCCCTGGATGGCCGATAACGTCGGCAATCTTGACCTGAAACTCGCGGGACAACAATGGACAAACCTTCGTCGAGCCCTCGAAGCCCATGTCCAGGTAAAGCTCTTGGAACCACAGGCAGGGCTTCCCGACATGGTGTTTACCGCCAACGCCGGTATTTCTATCGGGGAAAACGCCGTACCCAGCCACTTCATGCCCATGGAGCGGCGTGGCGAAGAGCATCACTTTAAGTACTGGTTCGAGTCGAACGGATTCAAGCTCTACCCCCTGCCTGATGATGTCGGCTTTGAAGGCCAGGGTGACTGCCTGCTGGATAGCAGCGGCCAATGGCTTTGGACTTCCGCCGGGCCGCGCACCGAGTCTACTGCCTACCAGCACCTGGAAAAATGTTTTGGGCTAGATATCGTTACTCTGAAACTCGTGGACCCGCGCTTCTACCACATCGATACCTGCCTATGCGTATTGGACAGAGGCTGGATCATGTACTACCCGGGTGCCTTTGACTCGGAATCTCTTGAAAAAATAAAAAGCAGAACATTCGCCGAAAGAAGAATCGAAGTTTCCGAGCAAGATGCCATTCGCTTCAGCTGCAACGCTGTTAATATAGGCGAGGAAATCTTCATGCACGATGTCTCATCGACCCTGCGCAGAAAATTGTCCCGAGCAGGATTTAACGTCCAGATCACACCACTCGATGAATTTCTCAAGGCCGGCGGATCGGCAAAGTGCCTGACTCTACTTCTTTATGATTGGCATTAAGCCAGTTAAGTCCATTGACCGCACTAGAATCTAGCGGGTATTCATTTCGATATCGCCGAGAGTCCAGCACCCTGCTAGATGTCCATCTCGCATTTAGGTTCCTTCGGCGACCGTAGTCAAGCATGCGTCGTGGGCGAACTTAAGCGGAAAATTTATCGGCATTGTCTTTAACAAATTCCGCCAATGACCGCGGGGGCCGGCCCAGTAGCTTCTTAACCGTATCCGTGGTGTGATCAATGGAGCCCGCCGCTATAGCGACAAATTCTTTACACACGGCATTGACTCGCCACTCGGGCAAACCAACAGAACGCAAGCGGGCTTCAAACTCCTCCATCGGCTGATCGACATACTCGATCTTTCGGCCCAACACCTCGGAGAAACATTGGGCGACCTCTGCAAAGGTCAATAGCTCCGGACCGGTCAAGTCATAACTCTTATTCTCATGGCCAGGCTCGGTAAACACGTGCAACATGACCTCAGCCACATCGCGTAAATCAGTCGTGGCAATTGTTCCCCGGCCAGCCGGCATGACGATTTGGTTCTGCTCACGAATTCTCGCCGCGGAGCCCTCGAAAATCTGCATGAAGAAACTCGGCCGAATCATGGTCCACGCCATACCAGATTTCCGAATATGTTCTTCGGCGGCGACGTGCATTTGAGTAATGGGATTCAAATTTTCCGGCACGGACTCAATGGATGAAAGGTAGGCCAAGTGTTGTACACCGGCCTGGGCTGCGGCATCGGTAAATTGTTTCTCTAGGCGGAGTTGCTCTTCCCCATTGGGCATGATGAGAAATGTCTGGGTGATACCCGCCAAGGCCTTCGCCAAAAATTCTTCATCACCAATATCACCACAAACGACATCGGCGCCCAGTTCCTCTAGCGGACCCGCCTTTTCCGGATTGCGAATCAAGGCACTAAATGGAACGTCCGCAGCCGCTAACTGACGAGCCGTTGCAAGCCCTGTCTTGCCCGCAGCACCTGTGATTAGAATCATATCCTGCTATTCCTCATGACCATGACCCAGCATTTCGTTTAAGGCGGGTCGGTTTCAAAACAAGCATCCTCGGTACGCGGATCATCATCGGCAGGACACACAATCCCTTCGGCGGCCACCCACAATGGCGTTCCCGCAACCAATAAAGTGTGGACAGAGTGGTAACCCTCAATCCCCGCCACCGCCAAGTCATTCAGGGGGTTGACGATGACATCCAGCTTGCCGTCTCTCACCGCTTTGTCGCAAGCCGTTAAGTCATTGACGTATTTCGTTTTTACAGTGTGCTTCGGCATAAATGCCTGGGCCGTTTGTGTCGTCAGCGGCCCCGCACAAACTTTCACAGCTGGCCGTGCGATGAGGTCATTCAGACTCTTGATTTGATCCACCAATTCAGATTTCTTCGGAATATGAATAAACTGGCTGGATGCACTCATGGTGCAACTAAAACGGCGGGATTTCCGGCGCCGCAATTCTTGCGTATTGCCGCCTACGGCATTGAGCTGAGAAATGAAATCTATCTTGTTATCCACCAACAGCGAGGTCGCGGGCAAACGGCCGGGCGGCAGAACGACATTTTCAACTTCGAGCTCAACACCATAGTGTTCACCAATCATTTTGAGTACTTCAGTCTGATAGGCCTGGCTGATACTCGAAAAATACCATGAGGTATTTTGGGGATTCTCGGGAACACCCTGAGTGAGCTGCCGAATCACGCCGGTCTCTAGAATATCTTTAAACATGCCCACCGGTTTCTCCGGCCAAGGCGCCAACTCCGGCTGCGGCAAACAATCAACTAGGCGAACCATGTAACTTTTCGCCGCGCCTGGTTGATTCGGCGGCTGCGTGGCAACGATTTCCTGATCTCTACCGCTGGCGACGATTCGTAGCCAAGCCGCATCAAAAGCGCGAACCAATTGTTCCCGGCCACGCGCGATTTCGGCGGGCGACCAGTCGCCCGAGCGCACCGGCAATTCGTCAATCTTTGAAGCTTTAGCGCCGCCGTGGGCACCTGCCGAGGCAGAACAAGCATTGAGCAAAAGGGCGGCGGCCAAGAATAGGCCACGCCAATAGAATTTAGTCATTCAGAACACTCCCTCAAGCGTGAAGAATCTTGCCCGTTTATGGCCGTTAAATAGCCTCAAGGCACTGGCGTCAATCATGACATGAATAACACTAATCCTGGCCCGGAATCACCACGCGCAAGCACGGCGACTACCCTATGGTCTGTGCTGCTAAGAACGCTCAATCGCTGATAGCAAGGCCGGAGTTCAATTAGAAAACCCAAGTCTACGAAGGCTATTCTTGAATCGGGAAATTCCAGGATCGACGTAACTTGCCGTCAGCAAACTCGTAGAGACCCAGAGATCTCATCGTCTTGGCGCCTTCATCCGTTTCGAAAGTATCGATCTCAACGGCTATCGCCAAATTGCCGTAGGCGCGTACCTCTTCGACCCGCGAACTGGCGTAGCCGCTGGCTGCAAACATTGCAGCGAGGGCACGTTCAACCTGCTCGCGACCCTGCGCACGCCGGCACGGACCTTCAGACCGCACCTCATATGACTCATAGTCTTCCGCCAAATTCCCCAGCAATTTCGTCAGGTCCTTCTGATTGTAGGCCTCCGTCTGTTCATGTACGCGTTGCACCAGCTCATTCATTACCACACTCCCCTAATTTTCACGCGCATGATAACGCGGAGGACTAGGTGGATGGGACAGCGAGCGAGTGGATTTTGCAAACTGCCCGATGTAGTTTGCAGCTTACATGGAGGTTCAACAGACCATGAAACTCGCCATCGTCGGTGCTTCAGGACAAACGGGCCAGCAAATTACCCGGGAGGCGCTGGGCCGTGGTCACGACGTACTAGCCCTAGCGCGGTCCCCGCAGAAAATAGACCAGCAAGATCCGCGCTTGGAAATTCGCCCGGCCGACGTATTTGATCCGCCATCGCTACAAACCGGACTGGCAGGGGCAGATGCCATCATTACGTCCGTGGGAAAAACGGATCTCAGGGATAAGCGCAGCGACTTCAACACCAAATCCCATCAAAATGTTCTCGATGCAGCGATAGCGAACGAGGTGCGACGCTTGATAGTAATCTCTTCCTTTGGCGCCGCGCGAAATGTAAAACGTAAAGGCATACGGCGAAATATTTATCTGTTTCTACGCCGTAAGTATTACGATGAAATGCAGCAAATGGAATCCCTCGTGCTAGGGTCTAGCCTGAATACCACCGTGGTACGGGCACCCATGCTGCACAACCGGCCACCGCGGAATGACTGGTTGCTAACCAACGACGGCAGCCTGCCCGCTGGTCTGGCGATCAGCCGATCGGACTTAGCCCACTATCTACTCGATGAAGTTGAAAACAGTGAGAATATTTCGCGCATCGTAGCCATCGCGGATGAGGGCGACAAAGCGCCCTCGTTTAGCGAAATTAGACCGCGCAGTAGTTGATACCAAAAAGCACGATGTACTCGCCCGCTAAAAAGTGACCCGCCTAGAGAAATTCGGCTGGGCGGTAGGCGCGCATGGCTCGCAAGTCATGATCGGCATTTATAGCTTTTATCTTCTTTTTTACCTAACGGGTGTTTTGGGTATCGATGCGCTTCGCGCTGGCCAAATAATTTTCGTGGTACGGCTCTATGATTTAGTCACTGATCCCCTGATGGGCTATATCAGCGATCGAACAGTATCCAAGCGGGGCCGGCGTCGACCATGGCTACTGCTGGGTGCTCTTGCCTGTACAGGCAGCTTTATTCTGCTCTTCAATTTGCCGAGCTACGACAATCAAAGCACAACCGTCGTCGCGGTAACCCTCGTCTTATTGTTATATGCCACGGCTTACACGGTTTTTAACGTACCCCACTTGGCCATGCCGGCGGAGATGACCGACGAGTATCATGAACGAACTGTTTTGATGTCTTACCGAGTGATATTTTTTGCCACGGCCAATCTCGCCGCAATTCTAGGTGGCTCTCTGTTGCTGAAAAAATTTGGCGATGCCCAGGGCTACCCCTTGCTCGGCTGGTCGGTTGGTACCAGCATCCTGGTCAGCATGCTGATCTGCTATCGACTCACGGCGAGCGTAAAATTCATTGAAAGAACCGAACAATCGCCATATAGCTTGGTGGAACAATGGATAATAGTTGCCCGAAATAAGCCGTTTATCGTCTTTATCTTGGCCAAGCTGGGAATGCTCACAGCACAAGCCAGCCAGGTTTCCGCCTTCCTGTTTTTTTCCCAATACGTATTGGAACGCGGCACAGCGCTGCTGACTTCACTCGGAATCTTCTTGACTATAGGGCCGGTGGTCGCTGCGCCAGCTTGGAACTGGGCGTCGCGGCGCTGGGGCAAGCGCAATGCCTTCATGCTGGCAGCCTTTCTGTACGCGGTGGTTGTCGCGTCCTGGCTACTCGCTGGCCCGCAGGAACCCAGCTGGTTGACCAATTTACGCGTGCTCTGCCTGGGCCTGGTTGTCGGCGGTGTGATCATACTGGGCTTCTCCTTGTTGCCGGATACCATCGAATACGATCGACGGAGAACTGGTCTCAATCGCGAGGGTTTATATTCAGGCGTTTACAGCACCATGGAAAAAGCAGCTTCGGCTTTTGGCCCGCTGCTATTTAGCATGTACCTTGCCGCGAATGGTTTCGTCTCTTCTAAGGCTGGCGAAACCGTGGTGCAACCCGATGCAACCGTTACCGTCATTTATCTTGCCGTCGGCCTATTTCCCGCCCTCGCTGCGCTGTTTGCCATAGCTGTACTCACGCAGTATGACCTGGATGAAAATACTCTAGCGGCCTCACAACGTCTTACCAACTAATTTTTCAACAGGTCGCCTGCCAAACCACGCGCCATGAAAACTGTTTTACCGAAAATCCAGCCCACACATCTCGGCTGGGCCATTGGCACACTGGGCGCGTCCATGCTGCTAAACACTTTTAACGTAGCAGCCTTGTTTTTCTTCGTTACGGTGTTGCAGATTGAACCATGGATTGCCGGCGCATTGATCACCGGCTCCAAGCTCTATGATGCAGCAACGGATCCGATCATGGGGGCCATCAGCGACCGGACCCGCAGTCCTTGGGGTCGACGACGACCTTATCTCTTGCTTGGCGGTATCTGCTGCGGCCTCGCCTTTGCTGGACTATTCGCAATTCCGCCATTGGCGGAGCCCCTTATGCTCCATATCACCGCCGCTGCGGGCCTCGTTCTACTATCGACCGCATACACCATTTTTAACGTCCCCTACTTGGCCATGCCCGCGGAAATGATTGAGGATTATCATGAACGGACCGTGTTGATGTCCTATCGGGTGTTCTTGATTGCCATCGGTACCTTTATCGGAATCTCTGGATCTCCAGCGCTCGTTGCATGGTTGCAGAGCGGCCTTGACTACTCCGCCAACACCGCCTACCGAAGCATGGGCATGATCATCGGTGTACTCATGAGTATGGCGATGGTCGCAGCCTTCTTCGGTACTCGCGGCGCCCGATTCACAGAACCCGTTGTTTCGAATTTACCGCTGTCAAAACGCATCCAACTGATTCTCGGGAACCAGCCGTTTCTCATATACCTTGCGGTTAAACTAGCAGGCCTATTTTCCCTAGCAAGCGTTCTTGCCACCGGGTTTTTCGTTGTCGTATACATCATGGAGCGCTCGGTAGGCGTATTCGCGATATTCGGTAGCGCACAACTGGTTGGCCAGGTCGTTGCCATCCCCGCCTGGCTGAGCTTTAGCAAGCGCGTTGGTAAAAAACGCGTCTTGGTAGTCTCCAGCCTACTCATGGTGGGCATATCTCTCACTTGGTTGGCCTGCGGCCCGGAAGAACCCCTATGGTTATTTGGCTTACGCGGCTTATGTATAGGCCTCGCAGGCTGCGGCACGCTGCTGGGAACGCAGGCCATGCTTCCCGATGTGATGGAATACGACTATCGACGTACCGGACTCCGACGCGAGGGCATCTACGCAGGCACCATCAGTTTCATCGAAAAAACCTCCGGAGCCATGGCCGGCTTAGTCATTGGCGGGCTGTTGTCCTACACTCAATTCGACAAGACGCTGCCGGTGGGCCAACAACCCCAGTCTGCTCTTTGGGGCATCATGATTTGTATCGCGCTGATTCCTGCCGCTATGTACAGCCTAAAATTACTCTTGCTGAGATTTTATGATCTCAGTGAATCCCGGCTTAAAGCCACACAACGCATCAGCTAGCTTAGTCCATCAATATCGACGCGTGATGCTGAATGTGATCGGCGATAAAACTCGCGATGAAGAAATAGCTATGATCGTAGCCTTCCTGTAGGCGCAGGCGCAAGGACTGACCCGCCTGTTTACAGGCAAGTTCAAACAGGCCCGGCTTAAGCTGGTCAACCAAGAATTCATCGTTAAGGCCCTGGTCAATTAGAATTTCTGCATGGCTGGATCGATCATCTGACCCGGCCATCAGCTTGCTAGCATCATATTCGGACCAGGCGGCCTCATCGTCTCCCAAGTAATTTACGAATGCCTTTTCGCCCCATTCGCATTGCATGGGCGCCACGATGGGTGCAAAGGCGGAAATCGACCGATAGCGATCCGGGTACTTCAGTCCTAGCGTTAGAGCGCCGTGCCCGCCCATGGAATGACCCGAAATGCCCTGTGCATCTTCGCGGATCGGAAAATTCTTGAGTAGCAAGGCCGGCAATTCTTCGGCCACATAGTTCGCCATCCGGAAATTTTTCGACCAGGGCGGCTCCGTGGCATCGACATAGAAACCCGCACCCTGACCTAAATCATAAGCGGCATCATCGGGAACGTCCGCACCGCGCGGACTCGTATCGGGCGCAACAATCATCAGGCCGCGCCTTGCTGCTTCACCGTAGGCACCCGCCTTGGTGGTGAAATTTTCGGCTGTGCAGGTCAAACCCGACAACCACCAGAGCAAGGGCACGGGCCCCTGCTTCGCTTGCGGCGGTGTAAACACACTAAAGCGCATGAGACAGTCAGTACTAACAGCGGCGTGTCGGTAGTAACCAAGTTCGCCACCGAAGCTTCGATGCGATGATAATATTTCCATACTAAAAACCTACGAACTACTCATTCGTAATTAATTACCACATCGAATCGTATGTTCGAAATTGGGCCCTAGCGTGCCGCCAATTGTATTCGTTTCAGTGAGGGAGTGAAGCCAATCGCCTCAACATGCCATGCAGGTCGAAAATCAAGTCCTGGGAAACCTCACTAATGCAAGAGCAACTTGAACTGGGCCTACGGCTGACCGTCTTCGTCAGCATTTTCGGCTTAATAGCCGTCTGGGAGATTTACTTTCCCCGGCGCCGCCGAAACCATTCGCGTTGGCAACGCTGGCCGAGCAACTTAGCCGTCCTCGCGATGAATAGTGTTCTGGCTCGCTTGCTGCTGCCCGCCGCCCTAGTGGGAGTATCAATAGCCGCGCAAGCTCGAGGATGGGGACTATTCAACCAATTGCAGCTGCCGGGAATTCCAGCCCTTGCATTGACGGTGGTGCTAATGGACCTAGTGATTTATGCGCAGCATGTGGCCTTTCATCGCGTGCCGCTGCTTTGGCGCCTGCATCGCATGCATCATACGGACAGGGATTTGGATGTCAGCTCCGGTGGGCGTTTCCACCCCCTGGAAATTCTCGTGTCCTTGGGCATTAAGATTCTTGCCGTAACTGCGCTGGGCGCACCGCCGGCGGGCGTGGTCATTTTTGAAATAGTGCTCAATGCGGGGGCCAGCTTTAATCACGGTAATATCTATGTCCCGGAATCCGTTGATCGAATTTTGCGTTGGCTAATCGTCACCCCGGATATGCACCGTGTGCATCACTCTGAAAGACCAGTCGAGCACAACAGCAACTATGGCTTCAACATAGCTTGGTGGGACCGGCTGTTTCACACTTACCGCTCACAACCTCGGGATGGTCACCTGAACATGCGGATTGGCTTAGCCCCTTTCTCGTCGCCCAAGGAACTGCGACTAGATAGGATGCTGACGCAGCCTTTGGCGGATAAACACGAATAACCGGGGACAACGGAATATTATCGCGACCGAAATATCGATAATTTCACTACTGCCGCAAACGCAAGCTTGTAGCTAGGGCAAATTGCTAAGCCAAGCTGTACCTATCCTCATTCTGTCCGAAGAACTAAAGGCAACTGTTTTCTCAGCTTGCCATCACTGACTAGCGTCGTCTGCGTCCAAGCTAGGCAAGATCTTTTTTACAAACTGGGCCCGTGTGCGACCCCCTTGGATTTTTGCCACTACACGGCCTTGACGATCCAATAGATAACTCGTCGGGAGGACCTGGTTCCAAGCAGGATCAATCACGCTAACTGTAGTGTCCATATCTCTATCAGAGCTCGCGTAGGTCTGAAAATCTGGGAAAAACTCATCGAGAAACGGCAATAGCACACTGGAAAACTGATCCGGATCATCCAAGGAAACGGGCACCAAACTAAAGCCCCGTGACGCATATTCTTCCGCGAGATACATCAACACCGGAATTTCTTTCAGGCAAGGCCGACACCAAGTTGCCCAAAAATTCACCAGGACGAGCTGACCTTTCCGTTCATCGAGAAGGGCCGACAAGTCATCAGCATCAATCACCGTAACTCGCTCCGCTGGCGCGGTCGCGACGGACATATCGGTTAAAAAAGCGAGCAAAAATATCGTCGCAAGGCTGTTTGTCCAGCATTGCACCCAGCTGGACTTTTCGACCGAGACCATAGCGATCATCCCAAAGCTGACGGCATAAACCATATCATCAGAGTAAGTGCCGCCAAAACTCTGAAACATCCGTGCATGGCCGTGTGAAGTCCCACGGCCATGCACTCAAACGACTAGGCGTGGCCCTTCCACTCACCAACGGCGGCCGCTAAAACAATAGGGATAAATCGGTGGGCCTCGCCGGTTCGCAATGGGCGGCCTATACCGACACCCATCCGGGTCGGGAAGCCGTGGCAACAGATGCCACCCCAAAACGTCAAAATGCGTGCCGCCGCCGGCAATTTATGTGCATATGCAATAACTTGCTGCGCCGCCAACACCGAGCAAAAACCTGCGTCACAATTCCACAATATACAAGTGCATATTGTAAAACATGCCGCACATTTAGCTTCGGGTGCTCAATACTCGCGCCTACTTGTACTAAGGGCAAACTCGTCGAAAGGCGAAGACGCAAAGCCACCGATCTAAGGGTAAAAAAATCCTAAGATAGCGGGGTTACCAGGTAATCAGCGGTGCCGGCGATCATGCCGGCCATTGGCTCTAGGCCACCAACCGTCGTTTATCAGGGCTGCGATCTAGACGCGAGTCATGCCGCTGGAGCACTAAACGACTCAGAAGTAACCATCGGTTCTGAAATCAGGGCATACCCGTCGGAAGGCGGGGACGCAAAGCCACCGGTCCTACGGCTCAGCCAGGACAGCGGGGTTGCCAGCGCCGACGTCGGTCATTGTGCGTGACTGATGAGAGGCTCTGTCTAACCAACTAGTTGGTCCCCCGTCACCGCCAGGCAGCTTGCTCTGCTTTCAAACCGTTACTAACGGGAATGAAGGTATGACGCTAACGCGATGGAATACGGTACCGATGATGCTTGTTATTGCGATGACAAGCGTATTCTTACTAGGCTGTAACGAGAAAAAGAACGCCGACACAAAAGTGTCTGGTGTGGTGATCGACGGGCCGGTGATTGCTGGCGACGTGATGGCGCTAAACAAGGATGGCATCGTTATCGGCGAAACAACGATTGGTCAAGACGCCGTCTACGGATTTACAGCCCGTGCTAAGGGCCGAGAATTTCCATTAATCCTACGTGTGGAAAACGGCACCAATCTCGTCACCGGCACAGCGCCGGAATTTCCCTTGGAAGCGGTTATCGTCAGCCCCGGTGCTAGCTCTGTTCTCAACATTACGCCATTTAGTACGCTCGTTACCCAGGTTTCCTCGCGCCTACCCGGCGGGCACACAAATGAAAACCTTAGTACTGCAACCACGATTGTCGCTGACAATTTAGGCTTCGGACTTAGCCTTGGCGGCAATGACAATCCAAGTATTACCGCCATCAACAAGGACAACATTGCTACATTCACCCGCAGCAGTGAAGCACTAACTGAATCTATTCGACGCAGTCGCGATGCCCTGATGGTCAGCGGTAGCAACCTCAGCGCGAACGACATCGTGGAAAGCATTGCTGCTGACCTCATCGACGGCAAACTGGACGGCCGTGGAGCCGGCAAAGCAGATCCCAAGGTTTCCGCCGCTACGTCGGTGGCCGCCGCGCAGGTCTTGATTGAGACCATGACTGATGGCCTGAAGGTCAATAAAGTCAGAGCCACGGATGCCATGGATATGGCTGTTCAACAAGTCATGAGCGGGGATACGACGATCCCCAGTACGGCAGAACTGCCTATACCAAAAAAGATGTTGGTACAAGCCGAAAAATCCGTAGGCCTGGCGCGAGCCCTCGACAACAACCCCACCTTAGATACCCTGGCTAATCGTCTAAGCGGCCTACGCGAAGGATTAAACCCGCAAGAGATTGAAGCGATGTTGCCCGTAGGTAGCGATATCGCACTGGCCGATGCCTTGAATGCAACAGTGATGAGTTCCGAGACCGAAATTCGCACAGCGTTGGACAGTACATCGGGTGGTGAACCGGCTCCGGAACCAACACCTGAACCCGAGCCAAACCCCGAGCCTGAACCGCAAAATACCGCGCCGGTAATCAGCGGACAACCTTCCAATCAGGCCGACGTTGGAACGGTCTACAGATTTCAAGCCTCTGCTTCGGATTCGGATGGCGACTCACTGCGCTTCCTGATCGCGAACAAGCCAAATTGGGCGACTTTCAACACGAGCAACGGCACCCTGTCCGGAACGCCCTCGACGGCCGGTGAGTTTACGGGTATTCGCATTAGCGTCACCGATGAAGAAGCCACGGCCAGCTTACCGAGCTTCAGCATCACGGTAAACCCAGCACCACCGCCGCCGCCTGAGCCCAACAACGCACCAAGCATTAGCGGCTCGCCCGCCACACAAGTCAGTGCGGGCCAAAACTATAGCTTTAGACCCAACGCCCAAGATGCTGATGGTGACGACTTGGTCTTTAGCATTGCCAATAAGCCGAATTGGGCCAGCTTCACGGCATCCAACGGCCGCCTAAGTGGCACACCGACCAATGCGGACGCCGGCGACTACGCGAATATCGTTATTTCTGTATCCGATGATGAAACATCGGCCAGCCTTGCCGCCTTCACCTTAACGGTGGAAAGTGTCGTTGAACCACCCGTCGAACCGCCAGTAACGCAAATATTGTTGCACTACGATGGTGACACGAATGATAAACATGACATCGCTTCGCTACCCGTCGCCGCCTTATTGATTGACAAGGCTGAGCTAAATGCGGTCACTACGATTGCCTACAACAACAATATTCTCGGTGGCAGCAACAGCAGCCAGATCAATGCCATGCGCAACTCGGCCGCGTTTGCCGCCAGTCTCGGCATTAATACTGTCGACTACGAAGCGGGTACCACGGCCGCGGTCGCCAGCATCGCTGCCATCTTCAATTCAGGAAACCCGGTGATTGCCATTGAAGGCGGGCCCATGGAGGCGGTTTATCGCGCTCTCAGTCAAACAGATACCGACAAGCTGGGCAACATCACGCTGATTTCTCATAGCGATTCGAATGAGCAATATGCAAGCAATGGCACACATACCTGGGCTGACTTGCAAGCTGCCTATCCCGCCGTGAGCTTCGTTGACATCAAGGATCAGAATGCCGGATTCAACAGCGAAGACTGGGAATGGCTGGACCGCGCCGTTGATCCGGTCAATCAAGCCGCGCGCGCAGCCATGCTCAACGCCGATGAGAAACTGAATGATGCCTCCGATGCAGGCATGGTCTACTGGTATCTAACAAGTAACGATGGCGGTACCCCAGCAGATGCGCAAAACTATTTGGGCGCCGAGGTCACACCGCCGGTGGTTACTCCAACAGCAAGTTTTGAGTTTAGCTACAACGCTGGCTTCACAAATCCCCAAAGCCTAGACGGCGCAACGCTTACCAACCCCGCATATCTATTTGTAAATCCCGGCAACGAAATCGATTCGGTGACATTCAGCAATGGCCGCACCGAGGGTGCCGCACCCTTCGAATGGATGCCCTTCGCAAATGGGCAATCACAAACGGCGGACTTCGCCAATGGCAGTTATACCGTTAGCGCGGTCGTCACCTTCAATGGCGGTGAGACGACGACCATTGACGCAAGCTTCGTGGTCGACCAAGACATCGTTGAACCCCCACCGCCGGAAAACCAGGCGCCCGTGATTAGCGGCTCGCCGGCCGGACAAATTACCGCTGGTACCGCCTACAGTTTCACACCCACGGCAAGTGATCCCGACGGCGGCAGCCTCAGCTTCACCGTCAGCGGTCTACCCAGCTGGGCGAGCTTTAACAACACGACGGGTCGCTTGAGCGGCAGCCCCAGTGTCAACGATGTGGGTAGCTACGGCGACATTGTAATCACTGTGTCCGATGGGCAAGACAGTACTAGCTTGCCGGCCTTCAGTATTCAAGTTGTTGGCACAGCCACCGCGAGCCTTACCGCTTCCTGGCAACCACCGACAAGCAATGCGGACGGCAGCACGCTAACGGATCTCGCCGGCTACAAGCTGTATTACGGAACCCAGTCCGGGGTCTACCCCAACGTTGTGGATATCGACAATGCCGGCATTACCACCTATGTGGTCGATGGACTATCACCCGGCACTTACTACTTTACGATCACAGCGGTGGACAATGCCGGCAATGAGAGCGCCTTCGCGAGCGAGGCGTCGCGAGGCATTCCATAGCGAAAAACAAGACGTGAAAAGCTGAATCCAACGGGCATCGCGTCAGTACTGGCCAGCGCGAATGAATTGCGGGTACACTGGTCGCTAAAGCCAGAAACCGGAGCATATTCAGGTGGAAAGCAGCAATGGATCGTTCTACGTAGCGGCTGCGCTCAAACTTTTATGCTGCTTACTGCTAGCGAGCTGCTCCGGTAGCGAACAACAAGACACGCAGGATAGATACCCTGGCCAACGTGTCGAGATGAAGCCGGCCGCGGTTGTTCCCGGCAGCCGCAACAAGGATGGCCAGTGTGTTTATACCTGGCTGACCATCAGCGGCAGCGTCAATGGCAGACTAGCTACCAGCTTTGTACCGTTTCGTAATAATCAGGGCGCCGACCAGCGCTGCCGCCCCAGCCTAACCAATGAGATTGCCGCCTTGATTCAAGCGGAAATCGACGATGGTGACAGTGAAACCATCGCCTTGTGTGTAAAAGAAATGGCACCTCTAGACGATGTGGAAGCGCCCACCGGGGCCCAGCGTTACGAAGCCATTGAGATCATGGTTTCGGAGTGGTACTTCACGAAACCCGCTTTTTGGACCTGCAACGACGAACCGGGCTGCCCGCCACCGGATTCTTGCAATTTGAATCAGCGTATCGCGGAACCCGAGTAGCTGTCTAAGTTGAACTAGAGTCTAGTTTGCTGAAATTTTCTTAGGCGCTACCACCCGCATGGTAATCCAACCATCGTCTTGCCACGGCGATATTTCCGCCTCTAAACCCATGACCGCCGCCTGCTGACGCATCAGCGGCGTGGTGTAATTCTCATGAATCCACTGCTCGGTAAATTCATGCTGACCCAGGCGGCTCGACTGCTCGAGGACATTTCCGTAGGGCGACTTCCAGCGTATGGCGTCACCATCGCGCTGATAGTCCAACACGAGTTGATAGAAGCAGGCCGTGCGCTCGGTCAGAGCGATTAAGCCGAGTTCAATATCGCCAGTCTTCTCAATCATTGTGCCCACACGTCTTAGCATGGGCATTTGCGTCAGTACCTCATGGTTGATTTTTTCTGCCAAATCACCGTTGTTCTTTGCAAACTGCAGGCTGGTCATGGTGGCCTTGATTAAGGCATCGTTGGGTTCGTGTTGATAGGGCTGCCGATTGTTCATGGCCTTAATGACCTGCTCCACCGCCATGCCCAATTCTTTTTCACGGCCTGAAAAATCGTGCTCAGGATTTTGCGTTGGACTGGTTTCCTTGATGGCTGCGGCCACGGCCGCTCCCAATTCCTGCTCATGGCCTTTGAAGTCAGTGCGCCGTGCAAAGCTGTCGGGCTCCATCGCATCAGGACCATGGTGCGCTCCGCCAAAAGCCGGCAGGACGACTAGCATTCCCAGAACTAAGATTAGGGGCCTGGTTCGCTTGATTGTCATGTTCGTGGATCCTTAATCGTTAATGTTCGCGCTTGACGAACAACATGGAGATAAGCTCTAGTTTCGCATCCCTGGCAAGCCAGGCAATACCCACACCGACTCAATCCCAGATCGATTTGCTAGTGCGCCGACTGGTGGTCGAATCCAGCGAAACCTGAGGCACCGGCGACTGCCGGACCATTGCAATGCGTCATGAACGCGGCTCTCCAACGGATCTGCTGATGGCCGATGACTGCGCCCTAAAGTACGCGCGTCTTTCATCGCATGCCGATCAACGGAGCCGCAGGCCAAGCCCAGCGACTCCGATGCAAAACAGCGGGATCATGCTAGTACAACAATCGAATTCCTCGCGCCGCGAGAGTAAACTCAGTGGCTGGCATTTCGAGGCAGAAAATGGCGTTTCGCCTCAGCTTGGTAAGTTTTGATGTCTAGAAACCCACAACATTCGCTGCTTCCTCGCCCCACGCATGATGAGCGTGCCCGCCAAGACTTTGTCGGGCAGTTCAAATTATTTTCTGGGCGCAAACTAAGACCGATTAACCGGACCATCTTCGAAAAGCAAGCGGCACCGGATTTTGCTGCGGCCCATGGCCACCACCCTAAGCAGGAGAGTGAGATTGCCAGTGCCATGCGTGCCAACCTTGGGTACCAATGCTGGAGTGCCTTGCATCGCGTAACTCAGGAACAAATGTGGGACGCCGTCGGGGAATCGTTGCTCCGCGAGGAACCCCGCTTGCGCGCAAGCTTTCGCGAACTAGAAGCCAATGACAATAAACTCGGTTCACTGGAGCTGGATCCGGACTTTGAAATACCAGCCGTGATGCGCGACACCGCTATTCATCTACAGCCGGGCACTTATGCCTTGAATCGCGATGACGACGACTTGCTGGCGGGTGCGTTCTATGAAGCCGGAGGCGCGCTGTACTCCAAAGCGCAGGGTATCGGCGTTACAGAAAGCAAAGCAGAGGTCATCATGCGCTTTCTCAGCGACCGCTATCCTGGTTTCGCACCGAGTAAGATTCTAGATATGGCCTGCTCCGCTGGTGCCTCATCAGTGCCCTACGCCCTCAAGCTTCCCCAGGCTGAAGTCCATGCCATTGACGTGGGACCGGGTCTGCTGCGCTATGCCCACACACGCGCCGAAGCCCTCGGCGCGGCAGTGCATTTTCACCAGCGCAGTGTCTCTGATACAGGCTTTCCCGATGAATCCTTCGATCTCGTAGTTTCACACAATGCGATGCATGAAATGTCCGACGAGACCACCGCGGCCATGATGCGTGAGAGTTTTCGCTTGCTCAGACCTGGCGGCATCTGTCTACACCAAGATGTCCCCCTGCGCTTTGAACGATTATCCCCCTATGACCGCTTTGAATTATCGTGGGATGAGCACTACAACGGCGAGCCTTTCTGGTCCACTTATGCCACCAATGATTGCAAAGCCATGCTTTTGGAGGCGGGTTTCGCCGACCAGCAGATTTTTGTCGGCTTTGCGGATCAAATTGATCTATCTTTCAAGTGGTATCTGGCCTGTGCACAGAAAAAATAGACGCATACGCAAGACTGGAACGATGCCATGAACAGGGACGAAGATTATAAGGACATTGGCCAAGCACCCAGGCCTAATTTTTTTCCGGAAGAGCCCGCCGCTGATCGCTTGCTAGCCATTGTGGCAGCGCTGACCACGGAAGTCGCCGTGTTACGGGAACGGCAAGATAGCCTGGAAAGGCTAGTCGTGGATAAAGGCGTTCTTGAACCCGATGAACTAGAGGAGTACACCGGCGATTTGCATGTTCAAGAATCACGAGCGGCCTGGCGAGAGGCCTATTTGGAGCGTGTTTATGCGATATTGCGCCAGGCACCCACTATCGACAACAAAGCCTAACGGCAGAGCGAGATTCTTGCTTACCGGTCGTTCGGCAAGATACTTAAAGCCAAGTCTTATCGAGAGCAGATATCACCCCAAAACGACCATCGCCGGGAACTTTTTCATACAATTGGGTTCCGAGCTTGAAAGGCCCATTATGCGAAGCTCCTGCAACGTGTGGCACGTGTCCTTTTGAATCGAAATGCAAGTAATCAAACGACTGCTTATCAACAGGAGATCTCTATGTCCCAAAAAACAACTCTATCCGCCGCTGGTGTAGCAACCGCCGTCGCCCTCGCTCTGGCCGGCTGTGACTCCGGCCCCAAGCAGGACAGCTCCGCCACCGGAGCAGCACAGGCTGATGGCGATGCCGGAAACATGGAAAAGTGCTATGGCGTGTCCTTGGCGGGTAAGAATGACTGCGCCGCGGGACCGGGCACTAGCTGCGCTGGATCATCAACAGTAGACTATCAAGGCAATGCGTGGAAGCTTGTGCCGACTGGCACTTGCGAATCTATTTCCTTGCCCGGCGAACGCATGGGTAGCTTGGAACCACTTGATCGCGACTTGTCCTGAGTAAAGTCGTCTAGCGACGTGCTGTTCGCCAGGCAACGCAATGTCGTGATGAAGAAGAATCAATGCGTTCCGAATCGAAATCTTGAAGCGATCCCGGCGCGTGCCGGGGTCGCGCTCAAGCCGCAACACTACCAAGCCATACTCAAAGAAAACCCCGATATCGGATTCTTCGAGGTCCACGCGGAAAACTACATGGGAGCTGGCGGCCCACCTCACCGCTACCTGACTGCGATTCGTGAGCAATACCCCTTATCGGTGCACGGCGTCGGCTTGTCTTTGGGCGGCGAGAACCCCATCGACAAGCATCACCTGGCACGCTTACGCCAGGTCGTTAATCGCTACCAGCCACAATTAGTATCTGAGCACCTGGCCTGGTCCAGCCACGATGGCAAGTTTCTGAATGACTTGTTACCCGTTGCTTACACGCGAAGTTCACTGGACCGCCTAGTTGCCCATCTAGACCAAACTCAAGAAGCACTGGGCCGCCGTATTTTGCTCGAAAATCCCGCAACTTACCTGCGCTTTCGCCAAAGCGAAATGCAAGAAACGGAATTCCTCGCGAATGCTGCGCGCCGCAGTGGCTGTTTATTGCTACTGGACATCAACAATGTCTACGTGTCTGCCGTAAATCACGCGTACTCGGCAGAAAAGTACATTGATGAGTTTCCGCTGAGCCAGGTTGCACAAATTCATATTGCTGGGCACGCGACGGAAATCGATGCTGAGGGTCAGCCCTTGCTAATCGATAGCCACGACCACGAAATTGCCAGCAGCGTTTGGCGATTGTACGAACACTGTCTGGCACAGACGGGGCCGTTGCCCACTTTATTGGAACGCGATGGCAACATTCCTGAGTGGCCGGTACTGTTCGCGGAAGCACAAATCGCCGAAATGCTGTTAGACCGTTGCGCCGGCCACCAGGACTATGCGAATGCCGGCAACGCCTAGTTCGCAAACTCGCTTCGCCACGGCGCTGGCAAACCTGCAAGCCACAGTGCCGTCGGAGCTGGTGCCTACTCACCGCTTCTCCGCGTATAGAAACAATGTGCATAGCGGCCTAAGAAAAGCATTGGGAGAAACTTATCCAGTCGTTAAGCGCTTGGTAGGCCCTGCGTTTTTTGATGCGATGGCGGAAAAATTCATCGCCAAGGAATTGCCAGCATCTCCCGTGCTTACCGAATACGGTGAAGAGTTCGCACTGCTTATTGACGAATTCTGCTCCGGTCTAAGTCAAGTTCCCTACCTCGCTGACATCGCGAGATTAGAGTGGGCGCAGCAGTGCTCATACCACGAGGCCGAGGCAGAGCCCATCAACCCGCAGGCCTTGGCCGCTATGGCCCCGGCCGATGTGAATGCGACCACATTTCAGCTACACCCGTCGCTTCGCTTGCTGCAATCACCCTGGCCCATCCACGCAATCTGGGAAACCAATCGATCAGACGAGCAAGTTCGACCCGTTGAACTCAAAGGCGGCGGACAAAGCCTAATGCTGCTGCGACCCCAGGCACAGGTCAACATTCATCACTTGTTACCGGGCGGATTCGAATTCATCCTCGCACTACAAAACGGCGAATCTCTTGGAACGGCCAGTAAGCTCGCGCTCGCCAATGAAACCGAATTCGATCTTGCTAGCACGCTCCAAGCGATGTTTGAACACGGCGCCATCTGCGGATACCACAGCGGCCTAAATTCCCCTTAGGAGGAAGTTCATGAGCTCAGAAAAAGCATCCGGCAATCCGCTAATAAATCTTGTTGCCGGTTTTAACGATCTGCTTTCTAGAATCCCAGAATGGATCCCCTTGTTGATGCTGCGTCTGACCGCTGCACTGCCGTTCTGGAACTCTGGCTTAACCAAGTGGGATGGCTTTTTACAGATTTCACCCGCCACAAATTACCTATTCACCAACGAATTTAAGTTGCATTTGTTGGGCGCGGAAATCCCCTATCCGTTTCCGGAAGCTTTAGCATTCCTATCAAGCGTGGGAGAAATCGCGCTACCGGTGCTGTTGGTGCTAGGCCTGGGAACGCGTTTCGCGGCACTGGGCCTACTGATTATGACGGCGGTGATTCAATTGACCATCCCCGATGGCTGGATGAACTTTCACTTACCTTGGGCCGCCATGTTGCTGCCGCTGGTAACTTATGGCGCCGGTAGGTTTTCACTGGACCACCTACTGTTCAAAGATTGAGAAAATTCTAAGCAGCCGGCAGATAGCCAGAGAATCTAATCATTCCGCGACCAATGTGGCGTCCACTTCGTCTTGTTGCATCTCGAACATTCGCGCATACCAGCCGCCTCGAGACATCAGTTCTTCATGACTACCACGCTCGGCGATTTTCCCTTCGATCATAACCAGGATTTCGTCGCTATCAACGATGGTCGATAAGCGGTGCGCGATGGTTAGTGTCGTACGACCTTCGCAGAGTCGCTTCAAGGCCGCCATCACACTGCGCTCGGTTTCAATGTCCAGGCTCGATGTGGCTTCGTCCAGCAATACGATGGGTGCATCCTTAAGCACGGCACGTGCGATGGCAACGCGCTGGCGTTGCCCACCAGATATCTTGCTGCCTCGCTCACCGCATTGTGTGTCGTAGCCGTCGGGCGTCGTCGCCAACCACTCCGCAAGACCCGCTTGTTCCGCCGCTGCCTGAATTTCGGCATCCGTTGCATCATGCCTACCCATACGAATATTTTCTTTAATGGTGTCATTGAAGATGAAACTACGTTGCGACACCACGGCAAAATACCGCTGCAAATCGGCCAGGGGGAAATCCGTTAGCGGGCTATTGCCCAAGCGAATTTTTCCGGACTGCGGATCCCACTGGCGCAGCAGCAAATTAACAATAGTAGATTTGCCGGTTCCGCTGGGGCCCACTAAGGCCACGTGCCTCCCCGGGGTGATGTCCAAGGAAAGCTCGTCAAATACTTTGCTATCGCGGCTCCATTCGCGATCATCCGCATCATATTCAAATGTGACTTTGTCAAAATGAATGGATGGCTCAACTTCGTCAATGACCGGGGCGGTGGCGGTATCGGAGACGGCGGGCGCCTGATCCATCATGGAAAACAATCGCCTTGCCGCGATCATGGACACTCGGAAATCGGTGTAGTTATTCGCCAATCCCACTGACAAGTAGAAGCCAACAACAGATACAGCAATAATCGCTGGCAGCTGTACCAAAGGATCAATTTCACCAGCGAGAACTAACTCAATACCCCACCAAGCAGACGCGAGAATTCCAACGGTGATAAAGATCTCCGCCAGCGCGCGCTGCCAGGCATCCGCCCCATAGAGTTTTTCCTGGCCTTCCTGCATGGAAGCGCCAATCTCAAACAACTTCTTAGCCCGCTGCTTTTCGTATCCGAAGGCAACCGTGTCTCGCACCCCTTGAATACTGTCTGACACAAAGGCATTCACCCAGCCCAGCTGCTCCCGGTACTTCACGCCATCGCCACCTAGCCGGGAAACTAGCCAGGGCAACAATAGTGTATTGGCAAGATAAAAAGGCCCCAGCACATAGACAAATGACGGATGCACCGTCCAGCACCAGGCTAAAATGATCAGCGGCACAAAGATCGCCGCGATGGCAGGTGCAATAGTGTGAGCATAAAACGGTTCGATACGCTCACAGTCCGTCATCACACGGCTAACGGCATCACCTGACTGCAATTTGGCGGTCTTGGCGGGAGCCAGCGGCAGCATGGAGTAATAAAACTTATCGCGAAACGCCGCAAGAATACGGAAGGCGACGTAGTGCCCTGTGTAGTTCTCGATATACGACGTTAAACCAACCACTGTGCCCGCTAGGGCAATCCACTTCACTTGCGTCCAAATGATGTCCCAGTTAACGACGCCCGGTTCCGCGTTATTGACATAAATGCCCACACTGGCTGCCGCTATGCCCAAAACCGCGGCCTGCCCGCAGAATTTCAGGACCCGAGCCACCAGGGAAGTAATCATGATGCTGTTAAACGGCGTCATATAGGTCAGCAGCCGCCGAATGATTTTGTAGTTGCTAATCTTGGGAAGCGGTCCGGCGGTTGTGTCTAGCGTATTCATAGGTACTGCTCTCGGATTTAGTGCGATACGGCGGTGGCAGGCATCATGGCCGACTGTTCGATTTCACGTTTGGTATTTATCATGCCAGCGTAGACACCACCACTTGCCAACAGTTCTTCACGAGTGCCACTTTCGATCAATGCCCCGTCTTGCAACACGATAATTCGATCAGCGCGTTCGATGGTGCTGAGACGATGCGCAATTAGTAATACAGTCTTATTCGCGCACAAGCGCTCCAGAGCTCTGTTCAATAGCGACTCGGTTTCCACATCGATTTGCGAAGTGGGCTCATCGAGAATAACGATGGGCGCATCCTTTAGCAGGGCGCGAGCGATGGCCAGACGTTGAGCTTGGCCACCACTCAAGGCCATGCCTTGATCTCCTACCAAGGTATTTAAGCCCGCTGGATTGGCCTTGACGAAATCCTCCAGCTCGGCAGCCTTGAGTGCGGCCATCAGCTCTTCATCGCTGGCATTTTCCTTAGCCATGCGCAGATTATCCGCGATGGTCCCAAAAAATAGGAAGGGATCCTGCGGCACCAGCGCGATCTGCTCGCGAATCCACTCCACCGAAAGTTCTTCCTCGGGGATACCATCGAATAGGATTTGCCCCGATTGCGGATCCAAGGTGCGCAGCATCAAGTTCGTGACAGTGGTCTTTCCCGAGCCGCTCTTGCCAATGAGCGCCACAGTTTCATTAGGCTCAAGCTTAATACTCAGATTCTTGATGGCAGGATCTTCGGCACCGGGGTAGGTAAAGTTCACATCCCGAAATTCGATACTGATTGCCTTGCCATCGCTGCGACCTTTGTTTTTGCCCAGGAGATTCTTAACGGGCGCTTTTTCGTCAAGGAACTCAACGATCTTAGCCGCAACTTCGCGGCCCAAGGCACCGGCAAAAAAGAATTCACCAATCAACAATAGGGTTCGGCTGAACTCCAGGCTGAGCAACACCACCGCCACAACTTCGCCCGGCGTCATAAAGCCACCGGTATAGCGGTACAAAGACACGCCCATGGCAACAGCAGTCGAAAACAACGCGAAACCTAGCTCAAGAAATACGAACTGCGATTGGGCCACTAGCAGCAAGCGCATGGTGACCTTGCGCTGTACTTCGTTATCATCCTCCATCTGCCGGCCGCGGCGTACATCTTGATTAAACATTTTCAGGGTCGACATACCCTGAATGGAGTCCAAGTACTGGGCACTATTCCGATTCTTGACATCTTCGTTTTGCGAGCTGATACGGCGGAAGCCTCGCGCGGAAGAACCCACAAAAAGGGGCGTTAAGGGCACACCCGCGAGCATCCACAAGCCCACTACCCAGTCGATCCAGAAAATCGCCGCGACCAGGAATAACGGTATTGCGATGGCGACCCATATCTGTACGAAATAGACGCTGAAGTAGTAATCGAGGTACTCAACACCTTCGGTCGCGGTATTGGCGATTTCGCCAGTGCGACGCTTACCCAAGACGCCGGGACCCAGGGCCACAACTTGCTTGTAGATTTGATCGCGGACATTCAACTTGGCCGCGCTAGAAGCGCGGAATTGACCAGTACGGAACAGCCAGGCCAGTCCGGCTTTTGCCAAGACCAAGGCAGCCAGAATCCAAAACCACTGACGCACCAGGTTGCTGCCGTCCACGGCTGCATCCACTGTCAGCCCCAAGACGTAGTACAGGAGAATGGTGGTCGGGACCGTGGCCAGCCCGGCGATCAAACCGACTTTGACCCACTTCATGGTTTCAGGCGTGATCAGCCTGTCATCGACTCCCAGCATGGCAATGCTCCGGCCTTTTATTGATCAATAAGTTATGTTTCCCAGGCTTGCCCGAGAATACGCGAATCAGGGTATCCTAGAGGCTAAAGTAAGGTTTAAGGTCAAGCCTCCGTCCAAACATGTCGCCGAAAGCCCCAAACCAAGCCCTCACCATTGGCGAACTGGCCAAGCGTGGCAACGTCGCGACGTCCTTGCTGCGCTATTACGAGAAAGAAAACCTGCTTCAGCCCAGCGGCCGCAGTACCGCCGGTTATCGTCTCTATGCGCCCGACGCGGAACGGCGCCTTAGATTTATTCGTAGCGCCCAACGCTATGGTTTCTCGCTCAATGATATTCGGCTGATCTTGGGCGCCACGCGAGCCAGCGATGACGCGGGGGCGAATATCCGCGCCATTGCCGAACAGCGCTTCATGGAGATCGAGCAACGGGTGACCGAAATGCTTGTACTCCGCCATGAACTAGAGTTGTTCCTGGATGATGTTGCGCTGCACCTTGATCAGTCCGTGGGGGCATCCGCCGGCGAGCAATATCGGGAATTGCTAGAACAGGCTTGTGGCCATAGTCACGGTCATGCCAAGACCTCGTCCTTGCAAAAACTTACCCAACGTTTGGGCTGCAACCTAGCCTCGGCGGAGTGGGCCACTCTATTTAAGGACTTACGCGGTCAACATTTACACATTTGGCGCGATGACGACGGCTACTCTATCTTGTTTAGTGATCCGAATGCCCCACTGGAAAAAGCGCTAGCTCGCCTCGCTGCGTCCGAATCAAACTGCGAAGCCCATCTGGAACCGGAAATTTCCAGCGCGGAGAGCGGCCTGCTGTTCCGCGCTCGCGGCGCGAACGCGTTCTTGTTCGCGCAGCTATTTCTTGCCTTGGAAGCCGCCGAAGCTTGACCTTAAACCCTACTTTAAGGGGCATGCTTTACCTTCAGCCCAAGGATGACCTTGGGCAAGGAATGTAAAACATGAACCAAGCAACGGATGTTTCGGCCGAATCGCCCCTGAAGGTCAAAATCGTCGGCATGGACTGCGGCAGCTGCGCGATAACCATCGAAAACAGCATGAAGCAGCTCGACGGTGTGAAATCTGCCGACGTCAGCTTTACCACCGAAACCATGGAGGTGGATGGAAACGTCGAGCTGGCTGCCATCGAAAAGCGCCTGCAAGAACTCGGCTATCGCATCGCCGACGAAACGACGACGGCCAACCCTGCAGATGTTGTGGAGCATCGCGGCGCCATGGGTTTTGTCCGCTTCTTGTGGGAACAACCCCCCTTGCGTCGTGCATTGTTTGTCACGATCGCCGTAGCCTTAGGATTACTCCTATTGCCGGGCATGAATGCAATCGCCGGGTTCCCCCCCTTGGATCTTCTGTTCATTGCCGCCGTACTCATCGCGGGATTTCCGGTTTTTGTCAAAGGCGTTCGGGCGCTGGTCTTCGCACGCCGCATTACCATTGATTTGCTGATGGCCGTTGCTTGTATCGGTGCACTGGGCATCGGTGCAAGCGGTGAAGCCGTTACCGTTATTTTGTTGTTTATGCTGGGCGAAGCGCTGGAAGCCTTCAGCGCGGAGCGCGCGCGCGATTCCCTACGCAGTTTAATGTCCCTCCAACCGCAAGAAGCCACGGTGCTGCGCGCGCATGATGACGGGAATGATCACGGACACGACCATGCGGACGGCCATGATGATGACAGTTGCGGTGGCGATCATCCGCATGAAGGCCAGCACGACCATTCTGGTAGCAGCTGCGGCGACGAGCATGATCACGATGAAAATAGAGTGATTGCTCATCCCGCGCACAATCATGCCGAGCACGAACACCATGATCACGGACACGAGGACCACCATGACCATAAGGGAAATGCCGCGCGTGAACAGGCAAAAGGCGCACACGATCATCAAGTGATTTTGCCTGTAGAACAGGTCAATGTCGGCGACCGCGTATTAGTTCGTCCGGGCCAACGCATCCCCGTCGATGGCGAGGTTACAAAAGGTGCATCATCCGTGGACCAAGCACCCGTCACTGGCGAAAGTGTTCCCGTGCTAGTCAGTGTTAGCGATGAGGTGATGGCGGGCACCGTGAATGGCGAAGCCGCATTAGAAGTCCGCGTGAGCAGACCGGCCGCCGATGGCACTATCGCGCGCATCGCCAAGCTCGTGGAACAAGCCCAGGCGCAGCGCAGTCCACAGGAACGGTTTATTGATCGCTTCGCACGCTGGTACACACCAGCGGTAGTCGCCTTGGCAGTGCTAGCCGTCGCCATTCCCGTATTATTGTTCGGCCAGCCATTCCTCGATGCGCCCGATGGGACGCATGGCTGGCTCTATCGTGGTTTAACCTTGCTAATTATTGCTTGTCCTTGTGCGCTCGTAATTAGTATCCCCGTTACAGTCGTTAGCGGGCTGACCCGGCTAGCTAATCTTGGTGTTTTGGTCAAAGGTGGTGCACAGCTTGATCGCTTGGCCGATGTCCAAGCCGTTGCCTTCGATAAGACGGGCACCTTGACCCACGGTAAGCCACAAGTAACCGGCATTCTCGCGGACGATTGCGCGCATCCCAGGGATGAGAACCTCGATTGCGACAGCTGCGACGATGTGGTGGCGGCCGCCGCTGCGGTGGAACGCGTTTCCGAACACCCCGTCGCCCACGCGATTGTGACCGCCGCCGGGCGACGCCATGTAGCACATCGTTTCGAAACGGCCCAAGATGTGGTCGCGCATCCAGGCCGGGGCGTGAGCGGACAATTAAGCAACGGTGAACAAGTGGCTGTGGGCAGCGGCGACATGTTCGATGCGAACATGGCCGGCCGCCAAGATATGGATCAACCTACCAACGCGGCCCGTGAGTCGGGCGAAACCGTTATGTATGTAGCCCGCGACAATAAGATTATCGGCTACATCGGCGTGCAAGATGAGATCCGCGACATCACACGTACCGCGCTGGCGGAATTGAACAGCTTTCAGCCGCCCATCGCAAGCGTCATGCTAACGGGCGATCACCCGGGCGCAGCCCAACGTGTTGCCTCGACACTGGGTCATATCGACGAGGTGCATGCCGGATTGATGCCCGATGAAAAGCTCAAGGCCATTGAAGCCATGCGTGATAAACACGGCGCCACGGCCATGGTCGGCGACGGGATAAACGATGCGCCGGCGCTGGCGCGCGCCGATATCGGCATTGCCATGGGTGGCGGCGGAACCGCACAAGCCATGGAAACCGCCGACGTGGTGCTCATGCAGGACGATCTTTCCCACGTACCCCTCGCGCTGCGCATGGCACGTAAGTCTCGCCAGGTGATTAAGCAAAACATTGTTTTAAGCCTGGCCTTGAAACTCGCTTTCCTCGCCCTGGCCATACCAGGCATCGCGACACTGTGGATGGCGGTCCTCGCTGACGTAGGCGCCACATTACTTGTTACACTCAACGGTATGCGCCTACTCCGCCAATCATGAGTTCAAGTTCCGCCCGGCTGGGGCCGATACGACTTAGCCCGGGCGTCAAGCCGCGGCATGTCTTCTGCTATCTATTCGCCGCCCTGATTAGTATTGGCGTCTACACTTATCTCGTCGCGCTGACACCCTACGTACTGACGGTAAACCTAGGCCTACCTGAATCCGAACACGGGCGCATCTCTGGCGATCTGCAGTTCTGGCAGGAAATCATGCTGCTGGGAAGCATCGGTATTTGGGGTGCCCTGTCTGATCGCCTTGGCCGTCGTATCACCTACGTTCTTGGGTTTTTGATTCTGTTCGCGGCCTATGCACTTTATGCTTTCGCGTCCACGCCTGCCGAACTCATCGCCTATCGCCTGGTATTTGCCCTGGGTGTTGCTTCCACCACTACGAACCTTGCCGCGATTCTGGCCGACTATGCCGAGGAGGATTCCCGCGGCAAATTGACGGGCATCGCATTTTTTCTGAATGGTATCGGGTCAGTGGCGTTTTTCGTCGGGCTAACGCGACTACCCAAAATTTTCGCAAACACCGGTGTATCTGAATTATGGGCGGGCCGCTACGCCTACTTAATCGTTGCCGGCATTGCCTTGCTCGCTGCCATCATCATGCTGGGGCTAAAACCAGGCCGCCCAGACAATAACGCTGCCCATGAACCGGTTCTCAAACTCCTCAGCGAAGGTTTAGGTGCCGCGCGCAACTACCGCATTGCCTTGTCGTACCTGAGTGCCTTCGCAGCCCGGGCGGACATGGCTATTGTCACGCTGTTTTTGACCCTGTGGGTGGTTCGCGCCGCGACGGATGTCGCCAGCACCACAGCCGAAGCCACGGCCCGCGCCGGCATGATGGTGGGTACCGCGCAGATGGCCGCCGTCATCTGGGCGCCGATATTCGGCATCATCGGCGACAAAGTTAATCGGCTCACGCTGCTGGTCATGGCTTTTGTCATTGCCACCGCCGGCTACGGCTGGGTAGCCTCCTTGGACAATATCCTTGACCCCGCGGCGATTCCGGCTCTGCTACTCATGGGCATGGGCCTATCGAGCGGCCAGCTCGCCTCGACAGTGTTACTGGCACAGGAAGCACCTGTGCGCATACGCGGGTCGGCTTTCGGTGTTCAGGCCTTTTGCGGCGGCCTGGGAATATTGGCCTTATCCGCGGTGGGTGGGCGTTTGTTCGATGCCTTTGGACCCAATGCACCCTTCATTGCAATCGCCCTTGCCAATGGCTTTGTGTTGCTATGCGCGATGATTGGGCGCGGCGTTGAATTACGTCAAGCACAACCCAGCTTACAATCCTCGTCAACGGGTTGAATTCATTAGGCGCCGGCGTTTATTTGCCAATTCATATGCGAAGCCGGTCCGCCAGGCAGCCTGTCCATCATTCAAGACCGGCGCGCGCCCCGACCAGTAGGCACCTTGAAATCTGACGGCGCCCATTCGTAGTCTGGATTTTCCGGCGGCACGTCCTCGGCATAGGCCTTCCAGGTTTCCACACGGCTGTTATCAAGTTCCCAAGTATCCGGCAGAGTCAGGGATTCGGGCGAGTGCTTCTCGATATAAGCCAGTAATTTCGGCGGAACTTCCTCATAGCCGGCTAAGCCCTTGTGGCTAAACATGCGACCGAACAAAGAACCGTTGGCATAGGGCGTGCCGCCCATTTCCATGAATGGCCAAAACTGAGAAATCCGCGAAAAGCCGGCGGTAAAACGGGCACTGGGCAAATCCCGGTCTTCCAATTCGCGGCGCGACACATTGAACGTAAAGTGCTCCGAGGGCGAAATCTTCTTGCCCGTGGAAGAACGCGGCCAGCCTTCGGGTGTCACGGGATTCGTATACTCATGGGTATAGTCCCAAGACAGCAGCATGTGGTCGCCGTATTGCTGGAACGGTAAGATGAAGGGATAACGTCCGTCGGCATCGGGAAACACCGTGCCCTCATTCATCAAGGTTGGCGAATCACCTTCTTGCCCAAAGAAAAATTTAGGAATTTCCTTGCCAAGCTTGCCCACCAGTAAATCATTATAAAAATGGTAGACCTCCACGGTTTTGTCCGTGAAGGGATTGTGCCAAGTCTCAAGTATGTCGCCCGTTTCTAAGTCGGTGAAATACCCAGTTTCGCGAGATTTGACCCAAAGATCTTGGTTTTCATCAATCTTCGCCAACACAATTCCCGTGCCGGTATAACCGAATACCGGAACCATGCGCGCATCACCAATCCGTGCGTACATCAAGCCATGAAACGCACCGATTTTCGGCTCGTCGTAGCTGGCCCAAAGCTTGCCGAAGGCATACAAATTATCCACGGGATCGCTATAGTCCA
The DNA here is from genome assembly GCA_965221985.1 of Gammaproteobacteria bacterium. Taxonomy (GTDB): domain Bacteria; phylum Pseudomonadota; class Gammaproteobacteria; order Steroidobacterales; genus J054. The sequence goes on along the minus strand of OZ244928.1, from coordinate 1,885,956 downwards.
AGCCAGTGCGGCCGGACTTTTCGGAATGATTGCCGGACCGGGTCGGCCCAGCCACTCCTAATCCACCCGCGGTTAAACCGAAGGCGACGGAGCTCTTGAGCACAGCACGCCGATTCATGGCGAGCTGGGCTAGAAAATTCGACTGCATGGCAAATACCTCTGGTCACTGGGCACCGAGCCCACGCCTAAAAACTGCTGAAGCCGGAGCATGCGTCGCCGGGCACAGAACCACAATGCCAGGGTCATGATGAGATCATGGCTCGGTCAAGCCAGTATCAAGAGCGTCGTCGGCGCGCTCGCGAGCGCCTTCTTGAGTAAGCACCCTGCACAAGAACAGGCCAAGAAAGCCTTAGCGGACGATTTCTAGCAACTCGACCTCAAAGCTTAGCGTCGCACCCGCCGGAATGGCGCCGACACCGCGATCTCCGTAAGCAATCGCAGCAGGACAGGTGAGCTTAGCCTTACCGCCGGTTTTCATCATCGGAATGCCCTCCTGCCAACACTGGATCACGCGATTCAGTGGGATCACCAAGGGATCGCCCCGGTCAACCGAGCTGTCGAACACAGTGCCATCAGCCAAAGTCCCATGATAATGCGCTTTTACAACACTGGAGATACTCGGTGACTCACCTTGTCCGGCAAGCAACTCCTCATAAACCAAGCCGGATGATGTCGTGACGGGACCCGTTTGATTTATAGCCGGCGCCGTCGAGGTGGCGGCATCATCCGCACCAGCACAGGCAGCAAGCACTAGCGCCAAAGAACTAAGCATAATGCGCATTAGCATGCGATTTCCCCTTTAAAACAAGCGTGAATACTAGCCTACAACATCGGTAGGAAAGTAGCTCAAGCAGCAAACAACCTTTAAGGTGTTATGTCCTCGTAAAACTCGTGGGTATGCTGTGGTAACAAGTGGGGATACAGACTGGCCGCGCGCGACTTATCCTGGCTACGCGAGAACTTGACCCGATCCTCCGCGGTCTCCCATTTTTCGATCATCACAAAATGCACACCCTCAGCGTGCGGCGCTTCCGAGGCTCTCGCGAGATCTTCTTCGCTGAGATAGTTCTTGACGATGCTGAACATGGTGCCCGGCTTGGCGCGCATGATTTGCCGGCCCTTAAACCCCTGCGCCGTGCTCATTTGCGGCTCCATGTCTTGATAAAACTTAGCCACCTCGTCCTCGGAGCCAACTTTTGCGAACAGAGTCGCAATATAGGTCACCATCTACTGATCCCCCATGGTTTTCACATTTGCACGGCATTGAGACGACCGAAGGCCGCCCGCCTATGGTCTTAGCCTAACGCGCATGGCGACCAGCGCCAAGGGTCCTGAACTAGAAGCTAAGCCAATCGCGGCCTCTCGGTCCTAAATCGGCTAGGATGCCCGCACAGATAATACCGGGCAAGCCGCGTGTCGCAGCACAGCTTCTGTGGTACTGCCCAGCACCACATGTTTAACGCCACTATAACCGTGGGTCGTCATCACGATCATTTCCGCGTTTGCCTGGCCGGCGTAGCGCACGATCTCGTCGGAGGGCTGTCCGATCAGCACCTTGCCAACAGGCGCTTTATCCATGCCACCCAGTTGTTCGCTGACAAATCGTTCCATGCGCGTGACCGCACTGGTGGAGAGCTCCTCAGCTGTTGGAATCGGTACGGGACCCATATCCAATGTGGCGTATATGCTCGGTTCTTCGACAATGTAAACACAGTGCAACTCGGCATCCATGAGTGCCGCCATACGTCGAGCCAGCGGAAGTGCCGCACAAGAGACTTCGGAAAAATCCGTGGGAAAAACAATGACATTGTTTGAGGCCATGCTGTCAACACCTCCAATTATTTGGCTGTTTACCGATCAATTAGGCCCGCTACCAGCCCCATGAACAAGCGCGGAAAACACCTATGTCAAGAGCGGGCCGGTTTACAACGCGGCTGGTCGTGCCCTGTGGCTCAGGCTAGGATCAAACCGAAAAATTCTATCGAATAACGCCGTCCATTTGCCGAAGCTAAACGGGCCAGTCCGCAAAACCTACCAATAGTTGCGGCAGCCGTCGAGTGGTTTACGCAACAGCCGCCCGCGTCATGCGGGGAACCACGGGAAAATCTAGAGAATATTCAGCCGCTCAACGACGCGTGAGAAACCGCAGCCGGATCTTCACCGCCGGCCAATCCAGTTGCTTGATGTTGGCCTAGGACCATCGATGCGATGCCTAATCGCGTCCGGTGGTTAAATCGTAACGCTTGATCTTCTCGGCTAGAGTCGTACGGCGAATTTTTAATACATCAGCGGCATGCGCAACGACACCATCCGTCGCATGTAAAGCACGGCGGATCAACGAGACCTCGATTTTTCCCAAGTATTCCTTGAGCGGCAGATCGCCCGTGGGCAAATCGAAGTCTTGTGGCTGCGGCCCCGTAACGCGGTTGGCCTCCAATACGGCGCGATCGGAGTCTCTTAGGGATACATTGTCGGTGAACTGACTGGGCAAATGTTCTATATCAACGCAAGCGCGATCAAATAGCACGCCCAGTCGTTCCAGCAAAGTCGCCAGCTCGCGCGTATTGCCTGGCCAAGCATGTTGTTGCAGCACGCGAACTGCCCCAGGGGTTAACTTCGACGGCCGGGCCGCTAGATATCCGTGATCCAAAATGGCCTCAACCAGCAACTTGAGGTCCTCGGGCCGGTCACCCAGCATGGGTATCGCGATTTTTGATTCACTGATTGCCGCGTAGAGTTCCGCTCTAAAATCACCGTTGCGTAAACACTGACTTAGATCAATATCGCTGGCCGCGATAATCCTAGCCGCAGGACTGTGGCCTTCCGAACTGTGTTGTTGCCGCAGATCTTCCCGGCGAGTCGTATACAAAATGCGGTCTTGCACGTCCAGACTTGCAGCATCGATATCGCGCAAATAGAGTGTGCCAGCCGCGGCCTCTGCTAATTGCCCACCTGGTTCCTCATGAACGGCTCCCATCGAATTTATGCGATTACCAAACAATTCCTGTGACAATTCATCAGCAGACTTGGATGCGCAATCAACCACAATGAAGGGCTGCTCGTGTCGAGATGAGCGAGCGTGCAAATACCGCGCCGTCCATTCCTTGCCGGTACCGGATGTACCAGCAAGCAAAACATTGCCTTCAATCTCTATCGCCTTGACCAGTGATCGACGGGCCGCCGAAATCGCCTCACTGGATCCGGCAAATAGATAAGCAACCTGGGGAGAATCCCCGGCATTCGCTTGGAATAGCATGTCTAGCGAAGACGCACTACGACCGTGTTGATTCATGAAACTCCCAACGCCCTCGGGCAATAAATTCAGGAACCCCGAACTCCCAGCGCCTACGAATCGTCGCGGATTGCGAGGTCGAATGATTTGTCATAATGCCCCGCGAGTCAAACCGCGCCGAGAAAGCTTGCGCTATTGAGCCTGCTCGGGATGACAATCCCGAACCGTCGACACCAAGTTCAGGCCCGCCCTAGGGGCCGCCAGACAAGGGGTTTCTGCGGCGTACCTTATCGCCGCTGCTTGGAATAGGCAGCCCTAAATGGCTATCCATATTCAAGATTTCTTACCGAAGATATGGGCAAAGATGATGGACTCTGGCCCGCCCTAGCAGCGCCAATTTGTTGACGGCAACAAAGGTTTCCCTCGGCCGTCACGATGCGCCGAGCTCGCCGTCTGAAGAACCAACAATCTGAATCCCCCCTGCTCATGGCATAAGTACCGGCTAGACTCAGACTGCCCGCATTGCCATACCGCCGTAACTTTGCCCGACCTTTGAATGGCTATCAGTGAGAATATGAATCTTCACGGCAGCAACAAGCCAGTGTTGCGCGGAGCAACAACCGCTATTGGAAAACAAATCTCGGCGAGCAAAGCGCTCAATAGAACGAGCCTGTCGATGTCCAGCATATGACCTACCTAACCATTGTGATAGAGCAAAGCCGGCAGTTTCGATCGCCACAACATATGTTCGGTCAATCCGCCGAACATCATTTCCCTAAAACGATTGCGGCTATAGGCACCCATCAATACAAGGTCAGCATTCGCACGACCGTAGGCCAATTCAATTTCCCGAGTTACGTTCCGGCCCTTGCCCTTGAGGATTTGTGCATCAACGCCATGGTGTGCCAGATACCGCGCCAACTGCGCGGCCTTGGGTCCCGCACCACCTTCGCGCCCCGCTACCGCGACATGTACGGATTTTGCCGCCACCAGCAAAGGCATGGACATGGCCACGGCGCGACTGACTTCCTGGCTCTGATTCCAGGCGATCAGCGGCCGCTGGGCTACCGTCTTGATGCGGGTTTGGGGCAGAACCAATACCGGACGACAACTCTGCAATAGGGATTCTAAGAGAAACAGTGACGCGAGTCGTCCGCCCTTGAGCTTTGGGCGGGAAAGAACCAGCAAGTCGGCGGTGGGCCCAATGATGGGCAGCAGTTTATCCGGTGAACCAACGCGTTCTTGCCAAATCGCAACGCGCTCTCCACTCGCCCGTGGGCGCTTGGCCAGTGAATAGCCCGCGCGCTCAGCGCGCGCGGAAAACAAAGCCTCCGCATCGCGGCTCAGCTTGCCGCTATTCCAACCTTTAGTGGCCATCTGCCAGTCAGAGCGGGTGGTATTCAAGGGCATGGGCATGCGCACGGCGGATTCGCGATGTGGACGAATGTGGCAACCGACAATATCCGATCCCAAGCGTACGCCCAATTGAAAAGCCGCATCCAAGGCACGGGAACACTCCGGACGGTTAGCAACTGGAACAAGAATTACACGCATGAACCCACTCCACGATTTCCGAGGTTTCTATCATATCAATGCCCATCCCGCGGCGGTCATTGAAGCTGTTACGCGCATCCAAGCCGACGAAAGATCGACAGCCGACTGCCGCGCGTGGCACATTGGTCGAGTGACTGAGGAATATTCTAGTGCTTCCTGACAGCAAGCTCCCGGACGTCGGCACGACAATTTTTACAATCATGTCGCAGCTCGCGGCAGAATGCGATGCCATCAATCTGTCCCAGGGCTTTCCGGATTTTTCGGCCCCCGATGCCCTGCTTGAGCGCGTGGCCCACCATTTGCACGCCGGTAACAATCAATATGCCCCAATGGCGGGCCTGCCGCGCTTGCGCAGGGAAATTGCAGCAAAAACCTTGGCGCTTTATGGCCGGCAAGCGGACCCTGAAAGCGAGGTAACGATTACCTCCGGAGCCACGGAGGCCTTGTACTGTGCCATTGAAAGCTTTGTTCACTCGGGCAATGAAGTCATAGTTTTCGATCCGGCCTACGACAGCTATGACCCGGCCATCCGCCTTGCCGGCGGGCGCGCCCGTCACCTGCCGCTAACGGCTCCGGATTTCAGCATTGATTGGGATCGGGTGGCAGATACCATCAGCGAAAAAACGCGGATGATCATCATAAATAGCCCGCATAATCCAACGGGTGCGGTGCTAAGTAAAAACGATATAGAGTGCTTGCGCCAAATAGTAAGAAATACAAATATTCTTCTACTTTCCGACGAGGTTTATGAACACATCATTTTCGACGGGCGCGACCATGAGAGCATGCTGCGCCACCCAGAACTGGCCAAGCGCAGTCTCACCGTGTCTTCCTTTGGCAAGACCTATCATGCAACAGGTTGGAAAATCGGTTACGTCGTGGCACCCACAAACTTAACCGCGGAATTTAGACGTATCCATCAATTCGTTCAGTTTTGCGTGGTCACGCCCATGCAGCACGCCCTCGCAGACTTCTTGGCATCCTCGCCCGAGCACTATATGCAGCTGAGTACTTTCTACGCGAAAAAGCGCGACCGCTTCTGCGGCTTATTGAGTGATTCCCGTTTCAAGCTCAGGCCCAGTTCGGGGACTTACTTTCAACTGTTGGACTATAGTGACATTACCACAGAGCAGGATGTGGACTACGCCCGACGACTGACTAGCGAGCATGGGGTCGCCTGTATACCTGTTTCGGTATTTCAAGCAGAGCCACCACCCAAGCAACGGCTGCTGCGATTTTGTTTCGCCAAAGACGGGGCCACCATTGATGCCGCCATGGAAAAACTATGCAAGATATGACGCTAAGCTTAGTGCAACCAAATCTTGAATGGGAATCGCCGGCTGCTAACCGGCAAAAGCTTGCAGATTTATTATTCGCCGAACGCGAACTGGGCGAGCTCATCTTGCTGCCAGAGATGTTTACGACGGGATTCACCATGGCGGCAGCCGAACAAGCTGAACCCATGCATGGAGCGACCGAGGAATGGATGCGGGATCTTGCGGCGGGTCTGCAAACAACCATCACCGGCAGCATAATCGTTCGCGATAACGGCCGTTACTTTAATCGCCTAATTTGGATGCCACCCGATGGGCAGTCAAAATATTACGATAAGCGGCATTTGTTTCGCATGGTCGGCGAGCAAGAAACTTTTACAGCTGGCGAAAAGCGTCTCATCGTCAAACTCGGCGATTGGAAAATCTGCCCATTGGTTTGCTATGACCTGCGTTTCCCGGTGTGGAGCCGCGGCAACAACGACTACGATCTGCTGTTGTATGTTTCCAATTGGCCGTCTGGTCGGCGCTCGGCTTGGGAAACCTTATTACCTGCCAGAGCCGTTGAAAACCTCTGTTATTGCGCAGGCGTCAATCGCGTGGGCAGTGACGGCAACGGCGTAGACTACGTGGGTGATAGCGGGGTCTGGGACTACTACGGTCATCGCTTACTCGACAGCGGCGACCAGGAGAGCATTACACACGTCCGGCTTGATGCGGAAGCCTTGAGCCGATACCGAAAGAAATTCCCGGCTCATCTAGACGCCGACCCCTTTAATCTTTGATCAGCGAATCTATCGGGCCAATCTAGTTCCGCCAGCCGATAATACTACCCATGATGCCAAAACTCAGGATGATGTATCCCGCATTGATAAAAAAGTGGCTCATGGGCCGTTTCTCGAATATATAAGTGATACCAATGGCTGTCGTGGCGAAGAATACCCCGACGAGCAAACCGACCTGGAGCCCGCGGCCGGCGGTGGCATTCGGACCCAATATTGCGGCTAGCATCGAGGCTGCACACCATTGCAATAAGAAGGCGACAATAAAAATTAGCTCCATACGCCGCGGCGGTCCGCCACGACTTTGCGCCTCGCTAGAAATGATTCCGGGACGACCAAACATCACTGGGGAATACCACAAGCCACCAAGCAGAAAGACCGCCACAGTGGCGCTGAGCACGGCCCACCAATTCACTACTTCAAACCCCAGGGTGAGTTCCATAATCTTTCCCTATCTCTAAGACTATCTGCGCATTATAGGAGTTTATGCCAAAGTCGCTATAGATAGTTTACACAGCAGCCAGGCTACCAAGACAACTCGAGCTCTTCGTTATTCCCGCAGACTTGTAAGAGTCCCGATTGACACCAAGGCGCAGCTGTCAGATCTTAGGCGGGACTTGGTCAGGGAGAAGCTCAGAGTGCGACGTCTACTAGTTTTCCAGCATGTGCCCCACGAGATTCTTGGTACTTTGGATCCTCTGTTGCGCGATGCAGGTTTTAGGATTCGGTATGTAAATTTTGGGCGGCAACCTGACGCATTACCAGAGATGTCAAACTACCACGGACTGGTCGTACTGGGTGGACCCATGAACTGTGACCAAAGTGCGCGGTATCCACATCTCGACACGGAAGTACAAATCATTCAGCAAGCTATTGAAACCGGTAAACCCGTGTTGGGAATTTGTTTAGGCTCGCAACTTGTCGCCCGCGCCCTGGGGGCCAAGGTGCGCAAGAACCCGGTAAAGGAAATCGGCTGGTACGACCTCTACCCCACAGCAGCCGGCGAACAAGATTCTGTGTTTCGGAACTTTGGTCAGCAGCAAAAGATTTTTCAATGGCATGGCGATAGCTTCGATATTCCCGAACATGCTGTTCGCCTAGCCAGCTCGCCTGATTGTGCGAACCAAGCTTTCCGCTATGGAGACAATGTTTACGGATTGCAATTTCACCTGGAAGTGGATGAGCCCCTCATTGACAGATGGTTGCACGCACCCGTTAATGTTCGCGAGCTAGAAGGCCTCGGCGGTGCCGAGCGTAGAGTTGCGCAGATCAAAGCTGATACAGGCCGCTATATCCAGCACTCCATGGAGCTGGGTGAAAAGCTGTTTTCAGATTACATCCTGCAGTGCCATCAGCACCCGCGGCGGAGCCGTCTCCCATCCCGATAGATTGCTCCAGACCCGTATAGAGCTTGAATTAGCCTCAAATCGTCCCCATATTCTGCCGTTAGGTGGTGCCATTTCCGCGAAGTGAACGGATCGGTCTTTCAAGCCTGGCTGCTCCCGCCTGGGGCACTACCATAGGTTTTCCGGGCCCACGAGATCACAATATTGAGTAGCGTCATTGACACCGCTGGCCAAGCTTCGGCCCATTCCACACATGCCGATTTTCCCATCCAAGGCATGACCTGCGGCGCTTGTGCAGCGCGACTGGAAAAGGCCTTGCGGCGGGCGCCGGGTATTCGCGATGCGGCTGTGAATTTCGCACTGGAACGCGCGGCGGTAGATTTTGCCGGAGATGAAACCACCGTGAGCGCCATCGCCGATGTCGTGGCCAACGCGGGCTTCAGTGTGGAGCAAGAAACCTATGCCTTTCCCATCGAAGGCATGACCTGCAGCGCTTGCGCCGCCAGGCTGGAAAAGGCTCTAGATCGCGTGCCAGGTGTCACCAAGGCGAATATCAACCTCGCTCTGGAACGCGCCGACGTGCAAGTCATCACCGGCAGCGCAACCTTGGAAGATTTGGCCACGGCCGTCCAAGACGCAGGGTACACAGCGCGCATCACCAGCGCCTCAGAAGAGCAAGCGCGCTTGGATGCCGAGCATGCGCTAAGAGACCAGGCTTTGCTACGCCGTGAGAAGTGGATGCTGCTGGCCTCTGCCGCTCTCAGCCTGCCGCTCGTGGCACAAATGATTACGCACTTCCAAATGCTTTCAGGCTTGCAAGGTCCGATGCTGCAGCTTTCGCCATGGCTGGAACTGGTCCTGGCAACGCCCGTGCAGTTCATTATTGGTGCGCGTTTTTACAAAGGGGCCTGGAACGCCTTGAAGAACCGCTCCGGCAATATGGACGTACTGGTGGTGATGGGCACGACAGCCGCCTTCGGCTATAGCGTCTACTTGCTGGCGAGCCTCGGCAATGCCGCGACGGGACGCCTATATTTTGAAGCTTCGGCGGTCATCATTACCTTGGTGTTGCTCGGAAAGTTCATGGAATCGCGAGCCAAACGCGGCACCACGGCCGCGATCCGGCAACTCATGGACCTACGCCCCCAAACCGCACGCCTGCGCCGCGCCGATAACGGCGAAGTTGAAGTACCCATCGCGGAAGTCAAATCCGGCGATATCGTAATCGTCCGGCCCGGCGAACGGATGCCGGTGGACGGAATCGTTGCCGGCGGCCAAAGCGAATTGGATGAAGCATTGATAACCGGCGAAAGTCTACCTGTTAACAAAACGAAAGGTGACCAAGTGACAGGCGGCGCAATTAACGGTACGGGCCTACTCGAAGTTCGCGCCACAGACGTCGGCGAGGACTCCACCTTGGCACGCATTATTCGCCTGGTTGAGAACGCGCAAGCCGGCAAGGCGCCAGTTCAGCGTTTGGTTGACCGCATCAGCGAAATATTTGTACCGACCGTGGTCTGCATCGCCACAATAACCTTTGCTGCTTGGTATATGAACAACGGCAATTTCGAACAGGCCTTGGTCGCCGCGGTGTCGGTATTGGTCATTGCTTGTCCTTGCGCACTGGGGCTGGCCACGCCCACGGCGATCATGACAGGCACCGGAGCGGCCGCACGCTCGGGCATCCTAATCAAGGACATTGAATCCCTGGAACGCGCGCATAAACTCAGCGCGATCATATTCGACAAAACCGGTACCCTCACGGAGGGCAAACCGAAGGTTGTTGATGTGCATGTGTTACGCGGCGATGAGGCTGAATTGATCCGGTTGGCGGCCTCGATTCAACAAGGTAGCGAACATCCATTGGCGAAATCTCTACTGGCACTGGCGGCCGAACGCGAGTTCTCTTTGTACCCGGTCAAAAATTTTCAAAGTTACACAGGACGGGGCGTTGCCGGCACCGCGAATAGCCGTGACATCGTCATCGGTAACGAGCAGCTACTGACTGAACGGCAGCTTGACCCTAGCGCTGAAACACAACGGGCACGCGCCTGGGAAGCGACCGGTAAGACCGTCATCTGGGTTGCTGATCAAGACGGCCTGTTGGGGATCATCGCCATCGCCGATCCATTGAAGGCGGAGTCCAAAGACGCCATTGACGCTTTGCGCAAGCTGAACATTAAGACACTGATGCTATCCGGCGACGCCCCTCTAGTAGCCACTGAAATCGGCCGCCAGGCTGGCGTTGACGAATCCCGTGGCGGCGTCAAACCCGACGAAAAAGCCCAAGCCGTCACAGGCCTGAGCCAACAAGGCCATAGTGTCGGCATGATTGGCGACGGCATCAACGACGCCCCTGCCCTGGCCGTTGCCGATGTGGGCATTGCCATGGGCAGCGGCACGGATATCGCCATGGAAACCGCCGGAATTACGCTGATGCGCGTGGATCCTCGCCTGGTTGGCGCAGCCGTCGATGCCAGTCGCGCCACTTTCCGCAAGATCAAGCAAAATCTATTTTGGGCGTTCATCTACAATATTATTGGCATTCCGCTGGCAGCTGCTGGTCTGCTGAGCCCGGCCATGGCAGGCGCGGCCATGGCCATGAGTAGCGTCAGTGTCGTAACCAACTCGCTGCTGTTGCGCAGGTGGAAACCGAAGTTTCAAAAATGACTCAATGTGGCAATGACCATAAGTGATCTACGCCCAGTAGGAGATAGGCAATGGAACAAGTAAAACTTAAAGTCGACGGGATGACCTGCGGCGGCTGCGTAAAAAGCATTCAAAATGCACTGAGCAATCGAGACGGGGTTAGCAAGGCGGAAGCTGACCTAGATTCCAAAATGGTCAGCATTGAATTCGATGCCGGAGTTATTCAACGCGATGGCTTGGTCAAAGCCATCGAGGATGCGGGATTTGACGTTGCGGCTTAGCTGACAAACACACCACGCCCCTTGGAAAAAATCAGCATCTTTGTCGATGTACAAAACATCTACTACACCTGTCGACAAACCTATCAGGCGAATTTCGACTACAACAAATTCTGGGCGAAGGCGACAAGAGATCGAGACGTGGTTAGTGCTTTCGCCTACGCAACAGACCGTAGCGATGAAAAGCAACAACAATTCCAGAATATTCTCCGGGCCATCGGTTTCACGGTAAAGCTAAAGCCAGTGCTGAAACGGCAGGACGGCACTAAAAAGGCTGACTGGGACGTTGGAATTGCGTTGGATGTTTATGAGGCAGCCGCGCACTGCGATACCGTGGTACTCGCTTCTGGGGATGGTGATTTCGACCTGCTGTTGCAACGTATTCGACAGCGCTTTAAAACCCGATCTGAAGTCTACGGCGTGCCAGAACTAACCTCTCTGTTCTTGATTAGAGAGGCCAGCCGTTATGTTCCCATCGATCAAAGCTTGCTGATCGGTCACTAAGGCAGCTAAGAAGCTTGCCAGGGAGCGCTATTTGCCAGTTTCAACGAAGTGCACGAGCTCTAACGAAGAATCGGTAACAATCCATTGCTTACAGATCAATTCGCCGACAAGCTCTGCAAACGACGCGCACCATCGCCGGCCTCGCGCGAAGCTGAGCACCAATGATTTAGAGCATCGGCAAGAGCACTGATAGCCACCGGTTTCGTGAGATAGGCGTCCATGCCAGCCGATATGCAGAGTTCCGCATGCTGATCCAAGGCATTCGCAGTCAAGGCGACAATTGGAATTCGGCCAGAACCCGTCTGTGCTTCCTGTTCGCGAATCTTCGTCGTCACTGCCAAACCGTCCATCTTGGGCATGTGCCAATCCATGAATATCAAGTCAAATGCCCGCTTTGAGAACGCTTGCAGGGCTGCCAGGCCGTCTGCGGCGATGGTCACGTGACAGCCAAAGGACTCCAACATGGCACGAATCACTTCTTGATTTACCGCATTGTCTTCGGCCACCAGAATCTCAAGACCGGCCCTTACGACCGGTGGCGCGATCAATTTCGCCTGCGGTAGATCATCAGCCTTGCCAGATTCTTCAAAAACAGAGAATAGTTGCTCGGCAAGCAAAGGGTTACTGATGGGGATGAACGTTTCAGGCGACTTTACACCTGGCTCACCACCGCTGATTCGCACTTCAATATAGTGTCGCTCGCAAACTGGCAGCGCTTTACATATCTCTAAGGCTGTCGCGGCGTTCTCCGCATCCGCGAGTACGAGATCTATATCCGCGCCCTGCCTAGAAGCAGAAGCCGCAGCTTCATCAGCGTCGCTTTCCGAGCCGCATATCCGAACTCCAGCTTCGACGAGCAAGCGAATGACTGCATCCCGCAGCCGAATGCTATTTATCATGACCAGTGCATTACTAACCGGCAGCGCCGGCTGATCAAACAAGGGTCTTGAATCACTACAATCAAGCCGCAGACATGCAGTGACCGTAAACACCGAACCTTGGCCGCAACGGCTTTCACAGGACAAGCTACCACCCATCAATTGGGCAAGGTGCCGGGATATATTCAGTCCTAGGCCAGTTCCACCATATCTCCTAGTCGTCGAACTGTCTGCCTGCGTGAATGGCTCAAAAATTACGGCTTGGTGGTCGGGTGAAATACCTGTACCGGTATCTGCAATCTGCCAAAGAATGACCACATTGTCGCCGCTGAGTCCGTTTAGTTTGACCCGCAAGACGACTTCTCCTGCCGCGGTGAACTTGAATGCATTGCCTAGTAAGTTCGTCAATATCTGACGCAGCCTGAGTTCATCGCCAATGAGCTGACGAGGGATATCAGGATCGACGTCAATAAAGAAGCCCAGCTTATTGGCGGTGGCCTGGGGCTCGAAAAGGTTCGCAATATCCGTGAGAAACTCCCGCAAGTCGAAACTGCGCACATCCAGTTCCAACCGACCCACTTCCAATTTGGAAAAATCCAAAATGCCGTTTATGAGATCTAGAAGATGGTGGCCAGACTTTATTAGGGTATTGATTCGAGAGCTATCCGCTGGGTTGCGCTCGGTCTGTAGGAGCAGCTCCGCACTACCCAAAATACCATTTAGCGGCGTACGAATTTCGTGGCTCATATTAGCCAAGAACTCACTCTTCGCCTGACTTGCGACCTCTGCGGCCTCGCGTGCTTCGTTGGCACTTCGCTCCGCCTCATGGCGATTCTCTATTTCCGCGAGCAGATCTTTCTCGCGCTGCTGCAAGTCCCGCGTTCGACTCCTAACCCTGGCCTCCAATTCGTTCACGAAGGCGCTCATGCTGTGAGCAAGGGCTTGTGCCTCTTGAGGTCCGCGGATCTCAAACTCAAACGATTGACCATGTTGTAGGGCTTGATCCGCAGCACGGGTCAAGCCGGATATGGGCTCGACAATCATCCGAGACAACCATCGCCAACTCGCCACGACGCCCAGCAAGAAAGCCAAGGAGCAAAGACAAGCGATAGCCATCACCATCACTCGGTATTTCTCGTAGTCCAGAATCGATTCTTCCATCGACGCGCGCATCCCGGACTGGACGACGCCGATTTGCTCAACGACCCGCTCGGCATCCCTATCCCAATCGGCAATTATCCTGGTGCCGTCGTCGCTTGGTGATACACGACTTGCATCCATGAGCCGTTTTTCATTGTTCAAGGCAATGTCGGCTATGCTTTGCAGAGCTTGACCAAAAGCACCTGCGGCTGGCCGAACCCTCAGCTGTTTCGCCAGCACCGTCAAATGCCGTCCCGCCTGTTGTGCCCCCTCGGCCAGGTAAGTTTCGCCGCTGCCGTAAACTAGATCATTCAGCACGATCCAATTCCTCGCCGCATCGCTGAGTCGCTCTAAATCATTTCCCGCGATCTCCGCACTGGCAACCTGTGCCTGACGCGCGCCCACGTCCAAGAAGGCGGCGAAAAATCCCACGGCCAACAACAAGCCGCCCAACAACACAAGCAGCGCCTGGATAGCAATGATTCTTTGAATAGTCACAAGGTTTCGTACTGGCGCGGTTCTGCCTAACCGGTATCACCAACTTCTAAAGACCGCTGGACAGCCGCCACTTCGCGATCCCAAGTGGATTGAGTCACGAAAATGGTCTTAATCGCTGATCTCACAACTGCCGCGTGCAAAGCCGTACCTTCCGAAGCACCCAGCAAACCGCTTGTTCTCAGCTTGCCCTCGCTATCCAGCAGTTTGCGCAGTTCGTCGACACCTCGGCCTCGCAGTCGGGCACGAAATTCTGCCGAGGACACTTCATCGCAGGCGGCCCCACGGCAACGCTGAAAACGAAAATCACGAACCTGCAGAGCCGAATTCAAAGCCCAGGCAATTTCCACCAAACCCCATGGACTCGCTTCGGTACGAACGTGAAGGAATCCTAAGGGCGTCGAGCCTTTAACAGGCACATACAAGGTGTGCTCGCCCAGCTCCCGACTGTGAATCGTGAACGGTAAAGACTGGCTTGCCTTATCCCGCACATCGTCATCCACCAGCTGCACTACAGATCGAAAAGCCGTGGCGTCCGGGAACATTTCATAGAGCTGATGACTGGGATCACGCAACGCACAGAAAGGCGATCCTGCGCTCGCGATGGACATCACTGTAAGTAAACAACAGACTACTAGCAATTGGATGGATAAGTTTTTTCTCATAGTGCCAAACCTCTAGAACCGATAGCGCAGCTGTCCTGCGATCGCATTCGTTTTTCCTGCGCCTTGCTGAGCACGCAAGTCCTTGCTCCACTGAACGCTAAGAGTCCATCGATTGGTCGGCTCGTAACGCAGGCCTAAATTCGATTTAAGATTGTGTTCCCAACCGTAGAGGTCCGTATCCACCGAGAAACGCAACAGCTGCAGATATGCAAGCCAGGCACCGTCTGTCGCATTGACATCAAACTCCAGCAAGCCATTAAGGACGTCACGATTGTCATCGTCGCCGTAGGCAATCTCAGCCATCAGCGCATAACGTCGGAAGTACCACTGCAGATCGACACCGATTCGACGCCGCTCAATGGTGAAATCGGGTTGACTCTCGGAATAGACCTCACCGTCGAACACCGAAAAACCGGCAACCACCGAATTTTCGCGTGACGAACCCAGCCTGCCTGACCATACGCCTGGGCTGCCTTTATTTTCCCATTCGTTCCCCGAGCCACGACTCCAGGCCAATTCATATTCGAAATTGGGCAAATCACCGTTAACGGTGGCACCCCAATCTGCCTTCACGCCCAGGTTGCGGCCATGCATGTAGTCACGCAGTGTGCCGTTGGTATTGATGGGCTGTTCTAGACCAAAGGGAATCTCGAAGTGTCCGACGCGGAGATTCAAACGACCACGCGACAATAGGGCTTGATTGTAGTTAAAAATTCGATATACGAATTCCCAATCGTTTTTGTCGTCAAAGAATGCAGGACGCATACGTCGGTTGTTGAGTCGCGTGAGATAACCCTGCAATAGCAGGGTACCACTGTCGCCCTGAGCGCCGGAAAAAACTTTATGAAGATCAAATCCAATAAACTCGATGTGCGAAAATTCATCGGATTTCGTTTCGTAGATTGGGCGCACTGATAAATCGACTGCGAAGCGCAAATTGTTTTGCCAGGCGTTGGGCAGTAGATCTCGCGACCGAAAGTCGGCCTGCGCTGTCGTCACGCACAAGAGCAACAAAACGGCAAGCAAAAACTGCTGCTGGAAAACGCCCGGGCGCGACCACTTTGCCTTTCGAACGAACGGCCGCTGAAATAGGCGACCGCAGGGGCCACAGTTTAGAGAAATTAGCACCACCACCTCAGACATGACACAAGGCCAGCGACAAACTTGCTGGCAGCTGAATTATGTGAGAAGCGGCTACCGGAGCGACGTGACCGCTATAGCAAACTAGCCTCCTGGACAGCCTATACAGGGCGCAAGCCCTAACGAAACTTGACGCAGTTCACACTTTCTATGCCATGCAAAACTTGGAGCCCCTATGATGGACCGCCGCGCGGCGACGCGGGTATTTTCGTCACATCAAGAGAGCCCGGTATCGCAGCAAGCCATGAATGGCTTTTCCCGGTACTGAATGAAAACCCATGTGGCCCCCATCGACAGTCAAGTCGGACCGGATTCCAACCACTAGACCTGGGATACACCCGTGCCTATTCTTGCTTAAACACAAGCCGTCGCCGCAACTGGGTCACTCAGCCAGCGTAAAGAACTAACCGAACAATACCGTCCATCGAGCGAATATCAACGAGCGGCTGACGCGGAATGTGCGCCATGGAATCACAATAATTCTACCGAAAATTGCCCTTTAAGCATTGCGTCATTCCCTTATAGAACATAGCCAAAGATGGGACTAAAAGACTGATAGAAGCTATGGCTTCTCAAATTTGGTATTGCCGCATCGGGGGATAGTTAGTGATGTCGTTACAAGTTTCAATTACCGCAAATACCCTACAACGGGTCATTCTAGGTCTCCTCGCTGTGCTGCTCAGCGCCGCCTGCAACAGCGAAAACACCGGCGTTGATGAGTCGGCTCCCTTGCAGCACAAGGCGGAAATGCAATTAGCCCAGGCAGACACCAGCAGTGGCTCGGGTGAAGCCCTATATACAGCTAACTGCGGGGCCTGCCATCAGGCCAACGGTGAAGGCTTAAAGGGCGCCTTTCCCCCACTGGCGCAGTCTGACTACATTGAAGGCAAGCCACAAGCGCTGCTGGAGGCCACGATCAAAGGCCTGAGCGGCCCCATCGTGGTCAACGGCGAGACCTATAACAATGTGATGCCCGCCGTTGCGTATTTGAGCAATGAAGATCTCGCAGCGATTCTCACCTATGTGCAGTCCAGCTGGGGCAATAGCGGAGCGGGATTTACCGCCCAGCAGGTCGCCGTGTACCGCGAATCCGTCGGCCTTAGCCCGAAAATGGGGGCCGGTGAACGGCATCCGGGTGCGGCAGAAGTCGAACAAGCCTACAAGGGTGCGCCAAGCCAGCTCGGTGAAGATGTGCAAGTTCGCATCACCCCCGGAGCGCCCGATATCACAGAGGCCGAATTTGCGCGCGCGACGCAACTTTATTTCGAGCGCTGCGCCGGCTGCCACGGTGTGCTGCGCAAGGGCGCAACAGGCAAGCCCCTAACTACGGATATCACCCAAGAGAAGGGTACCGAATACTTGAAGGCGCTGATTAGCTTCGGCTCACCCGCGGGCATGCCTAATTGGGGCACCTCTGGCGAAATTACCGACGAAGATATTGACCTAATGGCACGCTTTCTTCAGCACGAACCGCCGACTCCTCCTGAGTTTGGCATGGAAGAAATGCAAGCCACTTGGGAAATCATTGTGCCGGTCGATAAGCGGCCCACTAAACCCCAGAACGACTTGAATCTCGATAACGTCTTCTCGGTCACCTTGCGTGATAGTGGTGAAGTCGCATTAATCGATGGCGACAGCAAAGAAATTAACACCATTATCGATACCGGTTATGCCGTGCATATTTCGCGCTTGTCACACTCGGGACGCTACGTCTATACCATCGGTCGTGACGCCAAGATCAACTTGATCGACCTTTATATGGATCCGCCTCAAACGGTTGCGAAAATCCGTGTCGGTCTTGAGGCACGCTCGGTCGAAACATCCAAGTACAAAGGCTACGAAGACAAGTACGCTATTGCTGGATCCTATTGGCCCCCGCAGTACGTCATCATGGACGGTGCATCGCTAGAACCATTGAAGATCGTTTCAACCCGGGGCATGACGGTAGACACACAGGAATATCATCCCGAACCTCGGGTGGCGGCGATTGTAGCCTCGCACCAACATCCTGACTTCATCGTCAACGTCAAAGAAACCGGCCGGATTCTGCTAGTTGACTATAGCGATATTGAAAACCTGGCGGTGACGTCCATCGACGCAGCCCGGTTTCTGCATGACGGCGGCTGGGACTCGACAAAACGTTACTTCTTAACAGCGGCTAACCAATCAGACAAAATCGCGGTGATCGACTCGAAAGATCGGAAGCTTGCAGCGATGGTCGATGTGGAAAAGATTCCGCATCCTGGCCGCGGCGCTAACTTCAACCACCCCAAGTTTGGCCCAGTTTGGGTGACTAGTGCGCTAGGTAACGACAACATTACGCTGATCGGTACCGATCCCGAGGGTCATCCGCAACATGCCTGGAAAGCGGTTGATGTCCTAAAAGGTCAGGGCGGCGGATCACTGTTCGTCAAGACTCATCCGAAATCCTCAAACCTTTGGGTTGACTCACCGCTCAATCCGGATACCGGCATCAGCCAGTCCGTCGCGGTATTCGACATTGATAATCTGGATGCCGGCTTCGAAGTCCTACCCATTGCCGAATGGGCTGGCATCGGTGAGGGCGCAAAACGCGTTGTGCATCCCGAATACAACAAGGCCGGTGACGAAGTTTGGTTCTCGGTTTGGAGCGGAATGGATGAGGAATCCGCCATCGTGGTCGTGGACGACAAGACGCGCGAACTCAAGCACGTCATCAAAGGTGAGCGCGTGGTGACACCCACGGGCAAATTCAACGTCTATAACACGGTCAACGACACCTACTAAGCATACACGGATTGTAACTCATGAAAACTCAGGCAAATACGGGCCTCCGCCGGTCAGGCAAAGGCGTGGCATCTCCTTGCAAGGCAAAATCTACACAGCGACGAAGCTGGGTGGCGACGGCCGCCTTACTGTGCGGCGTCAGCGCAGTATCACTAGCCACCTCGGTCTCCCTAGCCGAAGCTTTGAGTACTGAATTTGCCAATGCTCTCAAAGATGGAAACTTCAACTTGAATTTTCGTTATCGCTACGAGTATGTCGACCAAGATTCCATCGCGAAATCGGCTAATGCCTCGACACTGCGTTCACGCTTGGTCTATAAGAGCGGAAAATTCAAGAACACTTTTCTGACCTTGAACATGGATGACTTGCGGCCCATCGTCGGTGACAGCTTCAATGACACCCGCAATGGAAAAACGCAGTATCCAGTTGTCGCCGACCCGAAAGGCACTGACTTAAATCTGGCCTCTCTGACCTTCACCGGCCTCGAAAATGCCACCATCGTTCTCGGTCGCCAACGCATCATTCGAGAGAACGCGCGTTTCGTCGGTAACGTGGGCTGGCGCCAGAACGAACAGACCTATGATTCGTTCTCCTTGGACTATAAAGCAGCGGAAAACCTCGAAGTGTTTTACGGTTACATTGATGGTGTTAAGAGAATTTTTGGTCCGGAGGATGGCACGCCGACAGATAGCTTCGGCAGTCGTTCGCACCTGGTTGACGCAAGCTACCGCGTGAGTCCGGCCTTGAGGGTGGTCACCTACGCGTATTGGCTCGATTTGCGCGATGCCGCGGCGGCATCAAATAAGACCTTTGGCCTACGCGTCGACGGTGCCATTGAAAAGGCACAAAAATTTTCTTACGCGGCTGAATATGCGCTGCAAAAAGACTACAAGAAGAACCCAAACGACTACGACGAGGACTACTATCACTTCAGCGCTGGTATTGACTGGCCACGGGTCGGCTTAAAAGCAGGCTACGAAGTTTTAAGCGGCAGCGGCAACGCGGGAGAGTCTTTTCAAACGCCCTTAGCCACTCTGCATAAATTCAATGGCCGGGCCGACAAGTTCCTCGCCACGCCGGCCGGTGGCCTAGAAGATCTCTACTTAGAAGCAACGGCCAAGGGCCCTGTTGGCAAATACAGCCTTGTCTATCATCGCTTTGGGCAAGAAACCGGCAGCAACGACTACGGCACTGAATGGGATCTGTTCGGCACTTGGCCATTCCTTAACCACTATTCAGTCGTAGCCGGCATCGCGGCTTTTGAGTCGGAAGACGGCTTTAGCTCAGACACCACCAAAGCTTGGTTGATGTTGAGCGCCAATTTTTAACCGCATCTCACCGTTCTTGAGAATAGAAACCAGGCGAGCAATTTAGCAGCCGCAGCCAGCCGTCCCCGGCGGCTGCTCGGTACAGCTTCACCGATCACTCAGCCAAAGTAGAAAACTACGCCTTAGTTTCTGTATCCCCCAGACTCGAGCTAAGCGAATATAGATCATCGATGCCTGTGCACCTTAGTCACGAGAAATAGCGAAGAATTTTCGCCCTTGAAAATCGCGCCTCAATAAATTCGCAAAATCGCTCGGTCATAGCCTAGTTCTTTCAGATTCGGATTACGCAGCGCCTCCATTGCCTGCGCGTCATCACGCATATAGGCGGAAAGAAATGCTGTCGACAAGGTATTGAAAATCTCTAGACCCTCATGATCAGCGACGGCACTTTTTGGCTCCTTGTGCACCAAACCACCGAAATAATGGTCGGCACCGGCGATTTCCAATAGATAACGAGATCCCGGCACTCCAGCGTCACTGCTAGCGACCTCGGTTTCGTAACTACTGTTAGAGCGTCCCTTGCCCATTTCACCAAAATCCTCGCTACCGCGCACCACAAAGCGAGGAATCGACACACCGAGCCATAAATCCGTGGGCATCAAGGCCATGTTGCCCGGATCGCTGGACATCAACACGTACCCATAGCGCTTGTCATGATGCGCCATCGTATCGCCCGTCTCCGGATTGCGGGTCTCAAGTCCAACCGCCAGTAGAGCCACATAGGTACCAACGGAGTGACCAGCGGCAACGTAAGGCGGCGGAGCAATCTCGCCCGCTAAATCCGGTATCGCGGCCGCCACCTGGGGCAAAGCATCCAATACCAAACTCATATCCCTTGCGCGACTGCGAATAACATCCTCCATATCGGCGTAACTCCGAACCGGCACACCGCGATCCGCATCGATGTGCTGAGGCAGCGCCACCACAAACCCATGGGAAGTCCAGTGTTTGACAATTCGGTCATACTTTGCGTTGCCGGCAAAAGTGCCATGAGAATAGACAATGAGGGGCCAGGGACCTTGTCCTTGCGGATAGACGACCCTTAGAGATAGTGGCGGATCGGCATTGCGCCGTTCGAGCTTAATATCAGCTTGGCTAGTGACGGAATATGCGCCCGGTGTTGCAAACTGTACGAGCACGTTCTGCGTGCAAGCACCTAGTAAGAACCCAAGAATCAGAATCGCCGCAAACCCACGAAGCTTGAGCATCTCAACCGCGCCGACAATGCCACGTCATGACGACGACCGTAACTCACCGGGCCACTTAATTCGCACGACGATGGCAAAGAGGAATACGAGCCCGTTAAAGAAGCCGATCATCGCAAAGGGCGCTGCTGGACCCACCGCATCGAACAAGCGGCCACCCAGTCCGGACGCAATAAAAATCCCAATGGCACCGCACATGTTAAATGCGCCGACAACCGCACCCCGCGACACTTTCGGCGCTTCTTGGCTAATCAATGTTGTGGCACCAAAAAAGGCGCAAATTTGTCCGATCCCGAGCAAGATAAAGTAGGGAATTGCATCTTTAGACAAGGGATCATCGATTAGCAACATGGACATATAACCAATAACGGCAATTGCCATGCAAAAAATTGTCCCCGACACCCGATTGAAGCGGTCCAATGCGGGGCCAAGAAACATCAGCCAGATCAACGAAGCACCAGCGGAAATCCCGAACAATCCCGCGCCGCGGGCCGAGGCAACAGCAGGATCCATACCCTGATTGATACCGGCGATCGTACCCCACAACACCGTAAATGTACCCAATACGACCTGGTCGCTGCGCGCAACAAAGCCTGCAGCGTAGGCCAAGGCGATTCTTGGATTACGCCGTCCCTCGATAAACCCGCTTATCAGCAACTCACGCAGAGGCAATCGTTCTTCTTTGGCAACAGGTGTCCCGGATTGCAGTCCCAGCAAATAAATGACCGCTGATAGTGCACAAGCTGCAAAAACGATGCCATGCACGATGCGCGTGGCGGCAACGGCATCGTAGCCCGCCTCAACCAAGGCAGGCGGTACATATCGGCCAAACAAAACCGTTACGCAGATCACACCTATGCCGTTAAACATGCCGGCAACGGCAACGAACTTGCCGCGCGACCGGTCTTGCGGATAGTCCGCTAAGATCGTGCCCAACATGCCGGTGGATGCGCCCAGGCCAAGAGCGTAAATGCCGCGGTAAAGGATGAGTTCCGGCATCGATGTGGCAAAGGGATACAGCAGATATCCCAAGCCCATTATGAAAATACCGGCGGCGAATAATTCCCGGCGACCAATGCGATCAGACAGAACCCCAACAACGCCGAAAATTAGCAGTTGAACGATTTCAGTGACGATCACCAAGTCGCCTACTACCGTGCCTTGCTCATCCGTGGGAATACCAAAATTTGCGTTCAAGACTAGGGCCGTGCCCGTGGATACGAATGTCAGCAGGCCGATGGTTGCGAAAGCCGAATAACAAAACACAACGGCATTTAAGGCCGAGATCCCGGGCTGCAACCACATAAATAAGAATCTTCGGCCCGTGGCCGTTGCTGATGAACTAGCAGTTTGCTCGGTCAAGACTCGACTCCCTAGCAGCTATCATTTTCTTATTCCTATTCTTCTTCGGAACGAATCGCTACAAGATTACATGGACGGATTTGGCGCGAGTGTAGCTCAGCAGTTCCTCCAAACACTCTTCGCGGCCCAGTCCGCTGTTACCCCAACCGGCAAAGCCCGTCCCCAGAAAGTGGCGACCACCGCCGTTTATCCACACGCAACCCGCATTGATTTCCCGCGCCATTGTCATGGCGGTCTGTACATCTTTGGTCCACACGCCGGCTGTGAGGCCGAATTCCGTGCCGTTCGCAATGTCCAGTACCTCGGCTTGAGTACGCCATTTCAAGACGCTAAGCACAGGCCCAAAGACCTCCTGTTTCGCGATACGCATGTTCGGGGTAACATCACCAATTACGGTGGGCTCAACCCAGTAGCCACGCTGAAACTGTTCGCCCTTCGGCCGGCTGCCTCCGGCAAGAATAGATGCACCTTCATCGCGCGCCGCCTGGATCATTCCGGTCACATGCCGATAATGCCCGGCTGAATTTACCGGCCCCATCTGTGAGCTGGAATCCCGGGGATCACCCAGCTGAATTGCGCCGACTTTAGCCAGTACTTGCTCGAGCACTTCATCGTGCAAGGATTCATGCAACAACAAGCGGCTTGTGGAACCACAAGACTGGCCCGACCAGGCAAAATTCATTCCAGCGACAGCTGCTCGCGCAACGGCCCGCGGGTCAGCATCGGGAAAAGCGATGAGCGGATTCTTACCGCCTAGTTCCAAAGTAATATGTTTGATACCCACCTCGGCAGCCGCGCGCTGGATGGCCATGCCCGTGGGTACTGAACCAGTGAAGCCAATACGCGGCACTTGCGGATGACGAACGATGGCATCACCGACAACAGTACCAACACCAGACACGATATTGACCACACCAGCCGGTAACACTTCTCCGCATATTTCCCCCATCAAACTCGCGGATAGCGGGCTTTGATCGGGGGATTTCAAAACCACCGTGTTGCCCGCCATCAATGGCGCGCCCAAATGCGCGCCTGCGAAAAGAAAGGGATGATTAAAAGGCACGATACGTCCGACCACGCCGTAGGGTTGGCGTAGGGTAAAATGTATGTTGCCGGGGGTCGCGGGCACGCTCTCCCCCTTCATTTCCATACCAAGCCCGGACATGAAGTCTAGATAGCCAGAAGCGAGGGTAATGTCGCCGCCAAGACTCGCGATGGTATTGCCGGTATCTGCCGCTTCCAGGGGCACTACATCATCGGCGCGCCGACGCATCTCGTCGGCCACACGACGCAACAGAGCGCCGCGCTCGAGCACTGTCAACGCGTTCCATTCCGGCTGCGCGGCTTGAGCGGCTGCAACAGCCCGAGCTACATCAGCAACGCTGCCGGCCGGGACGCGGCCGTGGACTTCTTCGGTCGCCGGATTGACAGAATCCATCCATTGCCCGCTGTCACTCGCAACGAACTCACCGCCGATGAACATCAAGCGGTCTCCAAACTCAAGACTCACGATTTTTCCCAGAACTGCTTATAAGAACACAGCTAATGTAGGCAAGCTGCGATGGAGCCGGAAGGAATCTGTGCACCTGGTTCACCTGTCGGCGCAAAAACTAGCAGAAACAGCTTGCAACGCGCTTGATGGTCCGGCCAACGGTCTACGAACCTGGTTGCGGCAAGCTCATGTTCGCCACCACAGGCAGATACCAATCCAGCACGCAAACCATTGCAAGGTTTAGGCTTGCGCGAACTGGCAAATACTATGCAAACGCCAAACGACGGTGACCAGGCGAATCTACAGAGACTGCCGAGTCTGAAGCTAAGATTCTAAATCCAGCCCAAACAACTCCAGTAAAGAAACTACAAAACTATTTCTTCGCGGGCGCCGGCTCTTGTTCTTCTGCATAGCGCTCTAGACTCGAAAGACTGTTGCCTTCCATGACCGTCGGTGCGTCAAAATATTTTGCATAGTGCTTTTCCGCGTAATCAACCGCGGAACGCGACAGGACATCCGATGGATGTGCACAGGTCCCCATGAAACACTGATATTGGCAAAGCCCTGGTTGCTGCCCCATCAACATCCACGGAAGCCAAGGTGTGACACGATTCCAGGTCCCGTGGTAGTCAAGACTGGTGATATCCGGGTTTTGCATATCCTCGGCCTTCACATGGTGCGCAAACATTTCCGACACTTGCACAATGGGACCCGAGGACTCACGTGGCCATTCATCCGGCTGCAAGGCACTGGGATAAGCCAAATGGATATGCATCTCCATTTCTAGCCAATCACCGTGCTGATACCAGGGCAGGACAAAGGGGATGCGCGGCGGCGCTTTTTCTTTGTTCAATCCGCCGAATTCAGGCGGGGCCGGGAAATATTCTTCGATGGTGTAATTGTAAGGATCGTTGTCGACATGAACCACCTTGACGGTTTCGTCAATGTATGGATTTTTCCATTCTGAAATAACTTCCCCACTGCGCAAGTCGGTATACAAAATAATTTCTCGGCACAGACGCTCGATAACGCCATCTTCGCGTTCCTTCAGACGAATAACGCCGAATCCCTGAGCGCCAAACAAGTCTTTAATTTTCTCGCCGGGCCGGTTACCCGCCACATAGCCCTTAAACCAAAAATATTTTTGCTTGCCAAAATCAATATCGCTTTGAATGCGAGCATAGGCGAGTTGATTGCCGCGTCCGGTGCGCAAATTCAGGTAGGGGCCCTCCAGCGCTGGGCCGACACCGTATTTAGCCTTGGCAGCCATTTTTGCCTGCGCCTGCTGGCCCATGGCGGCCGTGGCCATACTCATGGCGCCAAAGGCGCCGACGCTGGCAAAAGATTTCATGAAACGGCGGCGATCTTGTTGCATTTTATTCTTCCTTGTCGGCCAAAAGAACCACCATGAGATCATGGCCTGCGCTCAGAGGATGTGCAACTCTCAGCTATGTCATTCCGATAGTGGTGCTGGCTGCCGTTGACCACGCCGGACCAGCAAACTCAAGGACCAAATGAGTAGCAGCAGATTGGCCGTAGCCATGAATAAAAAAGGTCCAACGCGGCTGACATTGTCGAACAGATAACCGCCAACGATGGCCACGGTTAGAATGCCCAAAGCACCGAACCAGGTCCAGGTACCAAGCACAGCACCCCGACCGCGCTCAGGCGCTTCCTTACCAATGAGCGACGTGGCCGACAGATTAGCAGTCATCTCGGCCATGCCAATCAGCGCGGCACAGAGATACATCCATGGGCCAATGGGATTGTCGATGAAGAATAATGAACCGTAGCCCACAAAACCAAAACTCATTGCCAAAGCAAGCCCCGCAATACGATCAATGCGATCCAAGATATAGCCGGCGATGGGCGCCCAGGGCAACGCAAACCCCTGTACCACGACATAAAAAGTTAGAGCCGTTTTACTCGCCTCAGCAGTGGTCAAGCCTTGTTCAATACCTGCCTGCGTGAGCCAGAGCGTAAAAAAAGTGCTCATGACCGAAAGATCGCCCCGCGAAACGCTGGCCGCCGCATAGGCCAACAGTATTCGGCCGCTCCGCGCGGCTTTGAGTCCAACCTTGAAGGTTGCTAGCAGTGGCTCGCGTTTGTCGAGTTGCTTGGGCGCTCCGGGCGCCAAACCCAATGCGAGGACTAAGGCGACCAGCAAACAAAGTCCCGCTACGGTCCATAGCCAGTATTGTCCGGCCACAACGGAATTCAGGCCCATATCCGTAAAGCGGACCGGCAATCCGCGCAACAAAGAAATCAATACAACCAGGCCCAGTCCATTGAAAATAAAGCAAGAGGCAATCATCTTGGCGCGACAATGTTCCTGGGTATAGTCGTTTGCAACGGCCGGCAGCATCACCGAATTGGCGGACACGCCAATGGCGAACACCATGCGAAACAGAAACAACATCAACACGGTGCTAGCCAGGGGATAGAGTAAATAGGCCAATGCCAAGAACAAGAACGCGGCGATGTAGATCGGCTTTCTACCAAATTTATCGGACAGGGCACCCACCGGCCCCAGCAAAATCAGCAGCGCAATTTCCTGAACAACAGTTAAGCGGCCGGACAAGGTCCCTTGCTCCGACAAGGGAATATTCAAGATTTCAGTCAAGATGTAGGGCTGACTGGTGTTAATGAAACTCATGGTCGCAATGCCGAAGAACGACGCAAAATACAGGGCGAAAAGATTGCGTGCGCTCACACCGGGATTCATTCGCAGCGGACCGAATTTCAAGCCGCGCATATCGATGCCGGTTGCTTTTTGTGAGTTATCCATAATTTATTACTCTGATCGCCAGGATCTTCAATCTAGTGACGCACTGAGATTAAGATATCCATCGGGGATAGCGTCTTGAGTAGATCGTACTACGAGTGTCTTTCGCATAGAATAGGTTTTCGCTGCCGCCGCTTGATTAGTTTCAAGGACAGGCTTACCTAGCAGCGATACTTGGCGCTAGAATATACGCCGTCACTATGATGCGTCTAAGCCTACTGAACCAGGAGACTACATATGGGCGGCCTGTTTAAAGGCATTCTCAAACTTATGGGCTTGCTAATCCTTATTAGTCTAGTTTTTACGGCAATCGTGGCCTGGCGAGGCAATTTTTTTCGTCAAGTGGAATCCAACTTTGCCGGCAGCTGCGAAGCATTGCCCTTAGAGGGAAGTAGTGAAGATATCGTGGTAGACCGCGAACGCGGATTCGCCTATATCTCCTTACTTGATCGCCTTGGACTGGTGGAAGGTCGAGATGATGTGCAAGGCACGGTAGCACTGATCGACTTAAACGCCAACGCTCCCGCATCCAGAGTCGCACTACTCGACAAACCCGCTCATTTTAGGCCACATGGCCTGAGTCTTTATATTGATTCGGCGGGCCGCCGACATCTATTCGTCTTGAATCATCCGAAGAATCGCGGTAGTGAGCCAGAAATGGTGGAGCTGTTTTTCGAAGTTAGGCCCGGCGCATTTCGGCATGTCCGAACTTGGACCGACGAGAAATTTTTGTCACCCAACGATTTAGTTGCGGTGGGGCCTGCTCAGTTCTACGTGGCCAACGACAAAGCCACCAGTGGGCTACGCGCAGCGATGCAGCAGCTAGGTCTAGGCGGCTCGCCCTTAACCTATGTGGATGACAACAAGGTCCGCGTAGTACTGGACGATATCGCATCCGGCGGCGGCATCAACGCGTCGGCCGACGGCCAACGCCTCTATGTGGCAGAGACCTCGGCCCAAAGAATTCGGGTCCTGGAACGCGATTTAGCAACGGGTAATGTAAAAGATCTGCAACGCATTCCCATTGGCACTTCGCCAGACAATGTGGATGTCGCGACCGATGGCAGCCTATGGGTCGGCGCCCATGCCAATACCTTCAAGTTGATTCAGCATTTTGCGGCCAAGAAACCCGCACCGTCGCAAGTGTTGCGACTGACGCTGGACGCCAGCGGCCAAGCAAAAAGTCAAGAAAATGTTTATCTTGACGATGGCAATAAATTTTCCGCTAGTAGTGTGGGCGTCAGCCACAAAGATTTAGTCTTGGTGGGTTCAATTACCGAGCGCAAGATCATGGTTTGCCGGCGAAGTTGAAGCGATCGCCCGACGGCCCAAGGCCAACAAAGCACATGGCCTATGCCATCGGTAATCTCTTTTCATAACAAAGATTGCGGCTCCTGTTGCGATCTTTGCCATCGCCTAAACTACTTGACGGTCCAATCACTACACCGCTGGGGGCATCTACGAAAAAGGCCGCGTAAAGCGCGGCCTTTTTCGCCATAGAGTAAAATCTTAATTCGTCGCACCAAATCGATAAACCAATCGCGCTCCGAAGGAACGCTTGTCCGGCATGTAGAGCGTACCTTGATTCAAAAAAGCACCGGCCGCGAAGAACGTTGGTATTGATCCGTCACCAAAACCGGTTTTCACCGTATCGTCATCAAAGGCATTGTCTACATATAACGTCAAATCTAGGTTCTCATTGGTAATGCCAACACGAAAATCGAATAATACGTAAGCCGGAAATACCAAGGTGTTCTGGGCGCTATCGAAACGATCATCTTGGTATGTAAAACCACCTTCAAAAAACCAATCGGTGGCGCCAACAAGTCCACTTTGCCAACGAAGGTTGCCAACCAAGGCATTCTCGGGGGCATCCTCTAGCTCGTTTCCGGAATAGTCGACTAGGCAACCAAGTTGGCCTGCTACAGTCGTAGGCGTACAGTTACCAACGTAACCAATAGTGCCCGACCCAGTGGTGAATTGACGATACTCTGTGTACTCGGTATCAAGCCACGTATAGGCAAGCGACATACTCAAGTTGTCGGTCGGCACCCACATTGTCTCGAGCTCGAACCCCCAAACCTCGGCCTTACCCGCATTAACAATTCGCGGAGACAGAACCCCAGTGTTGGGATCGGCTATTTGCGTGGACACTTGCTTGTTCTTGAAATCTTGGAAGAACATAGCCGCATTTAACCGAACCCGATTGTCCGCCAGATCGGATTTAAAGCCCACTTCGTAGGCGTCCAACTTTTCCTGACCAAATCTGAAGCCCGACACCGGATCCACACAATCCGGATTAGCCGCCGTTCCGCATGTATCGTCGTAAAAACCTCCGGTGCCGCCTAGCAGGAGGCTAATACCCTTAGGCTTGTAAGCCCTTGCCCAAGACAGATAAGCGATGGAGTTGTCGGTCGCATCCCAGGTCAAGGTTAGTTTGGGTGCAAAAAAATCATCGTCGTCTGTGGCTCGACGGACATCGGCCATCGTTGTATTGCCCAAAGCATCAGTTCCCGGTCCAAGCTCGGGACAGGGCGCCAATCCAAAGAAGATACATAGATTACCCGAGGGATCGAAAATACCGTTGTCGGTGTTTGGGCCGCCAACATCCAAATCTTCCCAAGTATTACGTCCTTCGAAAGCAATTTTCCAATTTTCTAGAAAACCCCACTCGATCAAGCCGTAAATAGAATAGTGCTCGGTATCGCGCTCCCATCGATCAGGGTTCAAAGGAACTGTGCCACCGATATTTGCCATGATTGGGCCACAGGGCTGCGGGCCTGCAGGAAACCCAGCAAATACGTCCGTGTAGTTCAAACAAGTGTAGGCACCATCGTCAAAGCGCACCTCTTCATTCCAGAAAAGTCCACCAATGACCCAGGTCAGCGCCCCATCAGTATTAGAGGCTAGTCTAATTTCTTGGCTGAACAAGTCCGTGCGATTGTCGTAGAACAATTCCGCAGCGGTGGGCGCATTGCTGGCACTTGTGTCCTCTTGGCCTTCACGCTGCACGCTGCGGGTGTCTGCAAAGTGAGTCAGTGAGGTGAACGCCAAGTTACCCAGATCCCAATCAATGGTTAGGGTCGCGCGGGTGTTATTGCGATCCGTACCCTCGTAGTCACCGCAGGTCGTTACGTCCGTTGGATCAAGACAACTCTGCGGGCGCTCACTCATCATCGGCGTCAACTGATCGCCGTCCACGGCGTCGCCATTAACACCCGCCACTTCTGTCGCCGCGGTGATGCCAGCATCAATGGCCGATTGCGGAACTGCGAATGTCGCGTTAAACGGCATCACGGCAAATGGGGTCGTACCAAATTCATCATCAAGATGCTCGACACGCGCCGTGATGGACACATTGTCAGTGGGCGTCAATACAACGGTGCCGGCCACGCTGGTACCCTCGGAACCACCCATGTCGCCGCCAGTTAACGCATTGTCGTAGTAGCCGTCATGGTTCCACACCATTCCCGTGAAGCCTAAGGCGAGACTGTCGCTTAGTGGCCCGGACACATCGGCACTAAATTCCTGCTGGCCATAGTTGCCCACATCCATCCCGACGCGAGCACGAAATTCGTCTCCGGGTTTGCGCGTGATGTAGTTGATGGCGCCGGCAAATGCCGATCGTCCGTAGAGCGCGTTTTGGGGTCCCTTAACAATTTCAACCCTCTCCAGGTCAAACAGTCGGGGATTAATCAGCAAAGATCCGCCAGCAGTGCTGATTGCCTCACTCGAGATATCGATCCCATCCTGCAGCACCGCAACGTTTTGTCGTCCACGCGTCGGCGAAAGACCGCGGATCACGATGCGCTGATCTTGCGGGGAGAAGCCCTTATCCAAAATCAGGCTTGATGATTGCTGTAGCAATCCATCCAAACTCACGATGCCTTTGCGAGATATCTCATCGGCGCCAATGGCCTGAATCGCGATAGGTACCGATTGCACGTCCTCTTCCAACTTACGCGTTGAAACGGTGATCTCTTCAATGGCGGCCCAGGCTTGAACACCGGCGAAAGCTGCGAACAAAAAAAGCAGAACTCGTCCGAACCTAGCTGCAACTAAACGCATGCCCATCATAAGATTCTCCCCTGAATTTTGAGACTTTCGCATCTGGTGACGCGAGGCCTGTAACCCCCAAGCTACAGATCTCAGCTGTTTTGAGTGTAACTCCCTGATGCGTTGAAGGAAACCCAGTCTCGTTCTGTCGCAAAAAAGAGACATCAGTCGAGGCTCGGCTAAGGCATTCAGGCCATTCCGGCTGGAAAAGGGCAGTCTCGCGAACCACCGGCCTGACCCAAACTTTATCGCTATATCCGATCCGGCAACCAGCCTGGGTTAGGTAGCAACCAAGTGACCGCCCAAGACTGGCGGACCGGCGCCACGCAGTCCTAGCTGCCAGTTCGGTGTGTTGAATTCAGAAACTCGGGGCAGCCGAGTAGGACCAGCATGACCAATCGCCGAGGCTGGCGGCTTCGGTCGGTTAGAGCGATGAATTTGGGGCGCCCAACGGTTGTTGCCGGGCATCCTCGGCAGGGATAACGCTATCCAAGCAGCAACTTGTCGAAAATTGCACCGGTGAGCAGCAAGCCCAATTGAACGATGGAGGCTGCAAAGGTCCGCCAGCCCTGTGGAACGCTGGGCTTGTTCACCAAACGCAGACTGGCGCGAATAAAGTAGACTCCGCCGCCCGCGGCACAGAGCCCATAAATCCAGCTCATTCCATAGTACAGCGGCACCAGAGAAAGTAGCACCAGCGGAATCGCGTGCCACAAGATCGCGCGGGTGGCAACGCCCTCTTCCACCACCACGGGCAACATGGGCACCCCCGCCGCCGCGTAATCCCTCTTACAGGCATACGCCAAGGCCCAGAAATGCGGGGGCGTCCACAGGAATAGCACCACCGCCAAAATGATGGGCGCGGGCGTCATGGCCGAATCCACGGCCGCCGCGCCGGCCATGACGGCAAAACTCCCCGCCAATCCGCCCACCACAATATTGAGCCAGGTGCGACGCTTCAACCACACGGTGTAAACAAAACCGTAAGTAAACGAGCCCAGAAAAATATAAAAAGCGGCCAGCACGTTGGATGCAAGGGCCACCGCCACCAGAGACAGCAAGGTCACGCCAGCCAAACCCAGCAACCAATACCGGTTGGCGTTCAATTCACCCGTCACAAAAGCGCGTTTTTTTGTGCGCGTCATCTGGGCATCGATATCGCGTTCGTAGAGCTGATTGAAAGCACCGGCGGCGGAGGATGAAACGAGCACAGCCAGCCCCAAGACGAGAATTTGCCAAGGCCGCAAGCCCGTCTGTGTGCTCGGGCTGACCGCGATACCCGCTAGGGCGCAGGACATGATTAGAAAGCCAAGCCTGACCTTCGCCGCGTGGTAAACCAATTTAAGCGTTTCTGTCATTTTGTTTTGGGAAATACGGTGGAATCTCTTTGCCTGGAAATCTCAAAAAGCCCGGCCACCTATTCTACCCACAAGCGGTTCTGTGGAAACTACTCAGGCGCTTTGGACTTGCGTTCCACGCGCGGAATCAGCGCCTCTTGAAGAGGAAAATCTGCTTGTAAATCAGTTTTATGTGCGCGAGTCTCACGGTAAAGTATGAATAGGCCACTGGAAACGATAATCGCCGCACCGATCCAAGTAGCGCGCGCGGGCACTTCACCCCAAATCAAGAAACCGGCACCGGCGGCCCAAATCAAACCGGTGTAGTCAAAGGGCACGAGAACCGCAGCCTGGGCGTGTCTGAAAGCGGCATTCATTAACATGAAAGCCAGACCGCCGAAGCTACCGCACAGCACAAACATCAGCCAGTGCAAGGGCGTGGGCGTCCGCCAACTAAACCAGGCCCCGATTGCGCCGATAAACATTGGCGCTAAGAACAAATAGAAGCTCAGCGCAACCGTCGATTCCGTCGCGCTGAGTTTGCGGGCGGTAAGTGACAACAATGCGTAGGTCAGCGCGCCGAATAGAGCCACCCAAGCGGCTGGCTCCGAGAAACCAGTATCGGGCCGCAGCACGACCAGCACCCCAAAGAATCCGACTAGCACCGCGCCCCAGCGCCACGCACCCACGGGCTCGCCTAGAAAAGGTCGCGACAATGCCGTTACCACCAAGGGTGCAGCAAACGCGATGGTCAATATCGTGGCAA
This sequence comes from Gammaproteobacteria bacterium, assembly GCA_965221985.1. Lineage (GTDB taxonomy): Bacteria > Pseudomonadota > Gammaproteobacteria > Steroidobacterales > J054. Next base: position 1,852,925 of record OZ244928.1, on the reverse strand, counting down.
GGGGAATTTGCGGTAAGGCATAGAAGAATGCATACATTGAGGTGGCCATCAGCAAGGTTCGTAGAAAATGCCAAAACGGCTGCTTAGTTTTGAGGCTGTCAATGCCGTCTTGCTTTAGCGCAAACCAGCCGATAAATGCTGCCGAGAATATCGAGCGCAGCATTGCCAGCTGGGACAAGGAATAAGTGTCCAACAGCAGCTTGGCCGTGACATCCAGTCCCACCATGGACATGGAAGCACCGCACATCAGCGCGATGCCGCGAGCCGTGGACGCCTGGAACTGGGTCACGGACGCAGGCACTCGGCGCAAGATGAACCGGTCGTCACCCGCCACGATGACGGATGCGGGATGCGGCTTACAACAGACGTGCGGAAAATGATCGCCATGAACAGCCTCAGCTACAAACAAGTCACCGCCAAACCAAGGCGACGGTGGTCGCCAGCCTAACGCGAAATCCTCTTAAACCTTCTTTTCCCGATATCCGCGAACAAGGCGACAAATTTGTGATTTGTCGCACAAAGACAGTAGATTCTATGCACACCGCTAGTAACTCACTGTTTTATATATATTTCAATAGAACAGCGCTGGCCCGCGAAGAAACTGGCGACGGCTAGGCATGACGCCTAATAGTCTGCAGTTATACCGGGATAACAAGTCCGACGTTCACGGCACCGCAGTGGAAGCTTAACCTGTGTCCTGGGTTAGCTGGCATCGGCAGAGTATTTACGAGAATCATGAGCGGCTCGGGTCAAAACACGGCGAGGCTGCTGGACGACGTGCCGGCGGAACCTTGCATCGTCGCCTATGACGAGGAAGAAAGCCGAAGCGTCGCGCTGGAACGCTGCAATAATCACTTTGCAGACCTTAGCGCTCAGGAACGCGTGGCCTGGTCGCTAGAACACTTGCCCGGCAATACCGTTCTGTCTTCAAGTTTCGGCGCCCAAGCGGCCGTTTCTCTACATCTGGTCACACAACTGCAGCCGGATATTCCGGTGGTTTTTATCGACACCGGCTACTTGTTTCCCGAAACCTACCGATTCGTTGAAGAACTAGTCGATCGACTGAATCTAAAGCTACGGGTTTTTTCCAATCCCATAACGCCCGCTCGCCAAGAAGCGCTACATGGCAAACGCTGGGAACAGGGTGTGGGCGGTTTGGAGGCCTACAATCGCGATAACAAGGTCGAGCCCATGGAACGCGCGCTGCGGGAACTTGGCGCAGGCACTTGGTTTGCCGGCCTTCGGCGTGACCAAGCATTGAGTCGGCGCAATACGCCCTTTCTGGCCTGGGCGGGTGACCGGTGGAAAGTCCATGCTATCGCGGATTGGAATGATCGTGACGTGCATCATTACCTGCAGCGCCATGATCTGCCTTATCACCCGCTGTGGAAAAAAGGCTATGTCTCAATCGGTGACGTGCACACGACTCGATCAATCCACGAGGTCGGCGATCAAGAACAAACTCGATTCTTTGGACTGAAGCGCGAGTGCGGTCTACACCAAATTGACTTGGCGTCCCTCTGAGACATGCCTAGGCGGCGTCAGCTACCTCATTGCCACAACCGCCACGCACTGGCAGGACGATATCTTCTAGCAGTCTGTCCACTTCAGCCTGCGTGCTCAGCTCCCGCACATCGCGGAGCAGCTCCCGCGATATGTGGGGTGCGAACAGATAGATAAACTCGGTCATGAAATTCCGCAGCACCGCATCGCGTCGGTAACCCAGCCAGGTGGTCACCCGCGGAAACAAGCCATGGGCATCGATGGCAACGAGATCCCGCTCGTCCTGACACTCATAGGCCATGCCGGCCACCACGCCGACACCCATTCCCATGCGCACGTAGGTCTTGATGATGTCCGCATCACGAGCAGTGAAAACCACATCGGGCTCTAGATCTAAATCGGCGAAAGCCCGTTTAAAGGAAGATTCACCCGTGAGGCTAAACACGTAGGTAATCAGCGGGTACTCAGCCAAGGTTTGCAAATCTAGCTGGCCTTCCAACTGCGCAAGGGGATGGTCACGGGGCGCGAGCACGATGCGGTCCCAGTGATAGCAAGGCAGCAAGACCAAACCTGAATACAAATGCTGCGAACCCGTGGCAATGGCAAAATCCACGCGATTATCGGCCACCAACTCAGCAATTTGTTCCGACGTACCCTGATGCAATTCCAAGTTGACCTTCGGGAAGCGTTCGCGAAACTCCCGAATAATCTCTGGCAATACATAGCGCGCTTGGGTATGGGTGGTGGCGATGGACAAGGTACCCTCTTGCTCATCGGACAGATTACGGGCGAGGCTACGAATATTGTCCGCCTCCCGCATGATCTTGCGGGCCCGAGCGATGACCTCAATCCCGGCCGGCGTGATCTCGGCCAAGCTCTTGCCCTTGCGGGTAAATAGCTGAACATTGAGCTCTTGCTCCAACAATTTCAGCTGCTTGCTGATGCCAGGCTGGCTGGTATAAAGGCGCTCAGCTGCCGCTGTAATATTCAAACCGGCATCAGCAATAGCCAGTAAGTACTTGAGTTGTTGGAGAGTCATGCTTGTTCGCTTTGCACAGTCAGACGGCATATAACCATTGGTTACATGCCACTGTCAACGCTGTGGATCAGATATAGCGCGGGGCCATAAGTGCAGGCAATTTGATTATTTTTTAATAGCTTGCGAATCAGAGTAAGGTAGCGGCCCGACGCTGCGGGCCCTTTGCATGGATTACTTACCTCTATTCGCCAAGCTGCAAGACAAGCCTTGCCTAGTAGTCGGCGGCGGTGAAGTTGCCTTGCGTAAGACGCGTCAGCTTCTGCGGGCCGGTGCTCGCGTCAGCATCAATGCACCAGTCTTGTGCAGTGGGCTTCGGGCTCTCGCCGCAGCCGAAAAAGTTACGCAGCATGGCGGGGAATTTGACCCTGGTTTAGTCGAGTCGCACTGGCTGATCATCGCAGCAACGGATGATCGAACGGTGAACCAAGCGGTGGCGAACGCCGCCGATAGGCTGCAACGTTTGTGCAATGTCGTGGACGACGGCGAAACTTCGGCATTCATTATGCCCGCGGTCGTAGACCGTTCACCCATCGTGGTCGCTATTAGCAGCGGCGGCCGGGCACCCATCGTGGCCAGATGGTTACGTCAGCAACTGGACGATTGGTTACCCGAGCGCATCGGCGAACTGGCGAATTGGGCAGGCAGCTGGCGGCAGCGCGTCGCTGAAAAAATTAGGACGCATGCCCAGCGAGTTCACTTCTGGCAAGACTTGCTCGATGGACCAGCCGCTGAACATCTGCTCGCCGGGCGCAAGGCCAACGCTGACCAGCACTTGATAACACGACTGCAAACCGGCAACTGCGCCAAACCTGGACAGGCATGGTTAGTGGGTGCCGGATCAGGTAACCCTGGGCTACTTACCCGGCGAGGACTTGAGCTACTGCGCAAAGCAGATACGGTGATGCACGACGCCTTGGTCTCGCAGGAAATCCTCGATTTAGCGCGACGGGATACCACCTTGGTGGCGGTAGGCAAGCGAGGCGGTCAACCGTCCACTGCGCAAGCCGACATCAATCGAGAGCTCGTTGCCCGTGTGTCCCGCGGCGAACGTGTTTGTCGACTGAAGGGCGGTGATCCTATGGTCTTTGGCAGGGGCGGCGAAGAGCTGCAGGCCCTGGCAAAGGCCGGGCTCAGTTACGAAGTCGTGCCCGGAATTACCGCGGCAAACGCTTGCGCCGCCTACGCCGGCGTCCCGCTGACCCATCGACACACGGCAGGTGGCTATTCAGTGCTCACAGGTCACCATGCCACCGATGAAGACTCAACAGATCTCGCCACATTGGCCGGGACGAATCAGACTTTGGTGATCTACATGGCACTGCGCCGTTTGCACGAAATCTGTCTTAAACTGCAAGAGAATGGCCGTTCCCCCGATACACCTGCGCTGTTGATTGAACAAGGCACAAGGGCCCAGCAAAAAGTTGTGCAGGCCAAGCTTCAAGAACTGCCCGCGAAAGCAGTCGAAATCAATGCACCGGCGCTGCTGATCGTCGGAGACGTCGTAAAGATGGCCGGACAACTGAACTGGTTTCAAGCCGAAACCGCAGCTGAACAGTTTGCCGCCAACGGATAACAATCGAATGGAGAACGCAGCACAATGATCTACAACAGCATTCTCGACACGGTGGGCAACACGCCCGTCGTCCAGTTGAATCGCATCACACCCAGCGGCATCGACATGTTCGTGAAGGTGGAAGCCTTTAACCCACTGGGTTCAGTGAAAGACCGCCTGGCTCTAGCCATCATCAATGATGCCGAACGCCGCGGAGCACTGGAGCCGGGCCAAACCGTGGTGGAAGCAACCTCCGGTAACACAGGCATCGCCCTGGCCATGGTTTGCGCGGCCCGCGGCTATCCCTTCGTCGCGACCATGGCCGATTCGTTTTCCATCGAACGACGCAAAATCATGCGGGCCCTCGGCGCCAAGGTCATTTTGACGCCGGCCGCTGAAAAAGGCACCGGCATGGTTTTACGAGCCGAAGAGCTGGCCGCCCAGCACGGCTGGTTTTTGGCCCGACAATTTGAAAATCCCGCCAACCCCGCTTATCACCGAGCCACCACCGGGCCGGAAATTCTGCGCGACTTCGCCAATCGAGGTCTGGACTATTGGGTCACTGGTTGGGGCACCGGAGGCACTCTGACCGGCGCCGGTCAAGTCATCAAAGCCGCGCGACCGGAGGTGAAAATTATTGCCGTGGAACCCGCCGAAGCCGCCATGTTGAGTGGTGCCGACTGGCAACCCCACAAAATTCAAGGTTGGACGCCGAATTTTGTTCCCGATGTGCTCAACCCGGATGTGCATGACCAACTTCTGTCTGTCACCGACGACGACGCCAAGGACTGGTCATTGCGGCTAGCCCGCGAAGAAGGCATTTTCGTTGGCTTGTCCGCCGGCGCCACCCTCGCCGGGGCAATGCAAATTGCGGTTCAAGCGCCGCGAGGTTCGAGCATCCTCGCCATGTTGCCCGACACCGGCGAGCGTTATCTCAGTACCTTCTTGTTCGAAGAGCTGAATGAGGGCTCTGACGATGACTGGCTGGCGAGTTTAGATTAGCCGCCGCTTAAGCTGCATGAAGTCCGTTCTTACATCGGCGCAAAGCTTGTGCCTGGCCCATTGGTCCATGCCTTCGGCGGCGACTCGTCGCGAAGCATCCGGTTTCGTCGTGGAAACCTGCCTACGGCGAATAGAAATCGATCTGGTCGCCAATGCATCGGCGGCATGGCGTGACAGACCCGAAGTACTCCTTGGCAGTAAGGCTTACGAGTTCTTGCTCGAAGTGCTCACGGGCTTGCGCAGCGAAGTATTGGGCGAAACCAATGTCTACGGACAATTCAAGCAAGCCTGGCGACGCTATCAGGTCAACGGCAATCCGCAACTTATGAAAGAACTCTCACCGCTGGTTGAATCCGCCCTTGCGGATGCAAAAGTAATTCACCAGACCTATCTGCAAAACATCGGCGGGACATCCTACGGCAGTCTGCTGCGTAAGTTACTGCGACCAGGCAAGAACGAGCGGATTTTATTTGTGGGCAGTGGCAACTTGGCCCGATCACTTGCACCATTTTTCCAGGCTTGGGCCACCGCCTACTGGAACCGTCGCGAGCCACGCGTCCAGAGCGGCCTGCCAGCTTATCGCTTTACAAAAGAACAAGTGGTGCAAGCGGCACAATGGGCTGATCACCTCGTCATCACCACACCGGCCGATATGAGCAATGATGATCGCTGGACCAATGCCCTTGGTGATACCACTGCCCAGTCGCTGGTGCATTTCGGTCGCCGGCGAGACCAGCATTTAAGAATCGCCAGCGTCGCAAGCTGTTACGACCTAGATCATCTATTCGAACTTCAAACCAAGCAAGCAAATGTGCGTTTACTTGGCGTTCAACAGGCGCGAAACGCCTGTCGCGCAGCCAGCAGCCGCGGCGATATGGAGCGATGGCCGCGCAAATCTCCGCGACGCGCCCGGGCGTGAAACCGACGAACCGAATCATGCGTCTGGGCTGTAGAGCATCTTTGCTCGCCGTGGCCCAAAGCCGGCAGGTGGCAAACGCGCTCGAAATGGCGCACCCGGGCTTGCGGGTCAAGCTGGTTACCCAATCCACCCGCGGCGATCAGGATCAACAAACGCCCTTGCAGCAGGTCCAAGATCCAGACTTTTTTTCCGCCGAACTGGATGCACTGCTCGCCAAGGGTGACATTGACTGCGTCGTTCACTCGGCAAAAGATCTAGCCGCCGCCAGACCGGCGGAATTCTATCGAGCCGCTGTCCCAGTGCGCGAAAATCCCCGGGATATGGTCGTGTTCCGCGCCGATGTCATGGAAAAGCTGCGACGTGGAATTAGCTTGCGCGTCGGCTGCTCATCTTTGCGACGCAGTACGCACAGCGGCGCATTCCTAAGAGAACACTTGCCGCAGTTCGCAAGGCCCCCACAGTTGGAATTCTTGCCCTTACGCGGGACGGTGGATGGGCGCTTACAACGCATCCTGCTGCCCGACTCTGACCCAGATGCGCTGGATGCGGTCGTGCTGGCCTTAGCCGGTTTAGCGAGACTTTGGCGAGATGCGGCAGGATGCAATGCAATTGAAGATGCGCTGGCCGCTAGCCCGAAGATGGTCCTGCCCTTGACCCACTGCCCAACGGCGCCGGGCCAAGGCGCGCTAAGTCTAGAGTGCCGCAGAATGGATGTTCGCACACAAGCACTATTGCGCCCCCTGCACGACCCGGCAACGGCCAAACGACTGGAAGACGAAATCGCGGCCGCAATCCGAGTCAATAATCAGCCCGCCTTCGGCGCGACGACTATTAGGAATCCACACCTGGGCCGCGTCACTTTCACTCGCGATGCCAGCGGCAGGCGCAAGGTCTTGTGGGCCAAACCACCGCCGCCGAAGATGGCCAAGGCTTGGTGCGGAAAACTGGATTCCACGGCCCTCGAAATTCAGCGCATCAACATCAATCAACAACTCGGGCCAGCGATATTCATTGCGCATTGGCGAGCACTGCCGGATGGTTTCGTGGCCAGTGATGCTCATCGACTTTGGGTAAGCGGCACCACGAGTTGGCGAAAACTTGCCTTACGCGGCCGTTGGATAGAGGGTTGCGCGGAGAATTTTGGCTTCGAACATCTTGTACCGACCTTACAAAGCGAAGTACTTCAGCTGCCCCACTTGGCGGAATGGACGGCCTTGACGCACGCAGATGCCGTGGAAAGCTGGGCTGGCTCGGGCATTGCACAAGTGGTGGCCAGCTACACCGCCAGCTTTCCGAATGCAGCCGATACAGATCAAGACATGCGCGCCGCGACACACTGCTATTGGCACAGTCCAAGACAGTTTGACGCCTTGCACCACAGCACGGCCAAAGATGCGGAACATGCCTGCGGCGCGGGCAAAACCGCCGCTGCGCTGAAATCCATGGGCATCAAACCCACGATTTTCCCAAGTCAACGCGAGTGGCAAGCGTGGCTAAGCTAGGCCTGCGCCGCATGCGCTTGAATCGGCACACACGTGAGCTCAGCCGCCGATTCCACGTCCATAAAGAGCAGCTTGTGCAAGCTTTGTTCGTCGTCGAAAGTTTGACCGAGCGCGAAGGAATCCAGGGCTTGGATAATGTCTATCGAGATACGCCCAGTTCGCTGCTTCGGCAAATAGAACAGGATTTATCGTTCGGTATCGATAAGTTCTTGTTGTTTGGCGTACCGCGAGAAAAACAAGAAAAAAATTTCAAGCACGATTTCACGGCAGCACAAATCTCGGCCGTCAAGAAAGAATTTGGACAAGACCTATGGCTGGCAGCCGATGTTTGTCTTTGCTCGCACACCAGCCACGGCCACTGCGGCGTATTGAATAGTCAACAAAACTACGTGGACAATGCCGCCACCGTCGTGCAGCTTGCCGACGCGGCGCTTGAATACGCCCAGGCAGGTGCTGATTGTGTGGCCCCCAGTGACATGATGGATGGCCGTGTCGCTGCGATTCGGGAAGCCTTAGACCAAGCTGAGCTTGAGCAAACAATCATCATGAGCTACGCGGCTAAGTTCCAATCAAATTTTTATGGACCATTTCGCACAGCCGCCGAGTCAAGGCCCCGCGGCAACGGTCCGCTGACTGACCGCGCCAGCTACCAACTGGATCCCGGACGGGTCGACGATGCGCAACGCTGTGCTCAACGAGACGCGCAAGAGGGGGCCGACGTACTCATGGTCAAACCCGCCCTGCCCTACCTAGACATACTTGCGAATCTGTCGGCTGCCATCGATCAACCCTGGGCCGTTTATCAAACCAGTGGCGAGCAAGCCGGCATAGACCTTGCCGCCGCCGCTGGGCTTCTCGACCCACATCGCGCCCAGGAAGAAACTTGGACGGCCTGCCTCCGTGCGGGGGCAAGCATGATCATCACCTACGCGGCCCGGCGCGCAAATTGTTAGCAGGTCTCAGAGCGTGAATGATCGCCAGCAGACACTGCTTGCCCGCGCGCAAGCGGTTACCCCTGGCGGTGTGCATTCGCCCGTGCGGGACCTGCGAAGCGTCGGCGGCAAACCACTATTCGTGAATTGCGCGCGGGGTGCCGAACTCATAACCGCGGACAAGCGACGACTTATCGATTTCTGCCTGGCCTTTGGGCCATTGATTCATGGTCACGCGGATAAGACCATTGGCCGAGCCGTTAGCGATGCGCTGGCGCGCGGTTGGAGCTATGGCACAGCCGAATCCACATCGTTAGAGCTCGCCGAGCTAATCTGTGGGCGCCTAGCTTGGGTTGAGCAAATCCGTTTCATGAATTCTGGTACCGAAGCGGTCATGACGGCACTGCGAATCGCACGCGCCGCTACCGGAAGACACAAGATTCTGAAATTCTCCGGCTGTTATCACGGGCACAGCGACGCCATGCTCATCAAAGCCGGGTCAGGCCTTGCCGGGGTTGGCGAGGCGAACAGCGCGGGCATCACGCCAGGCATTACCACAGACACCCTCGTCGCTGACTTAGACGACAGGGAAGGACTTGCCAAGCTGTTTACCTCGCATGGCAAACAATTGGCCGCGGCCATTATCGAGCCACTGCCAGCCAATCATGGACTACTCCCCCAGCGTCTGGAGTTTCTGCATGCGCTACAGGCGCACTGCCATCGGCATGGCAGCTTACTCATTCTTGATGAAGTCATCACAGGTTTTCGCGTGGCCTTCGGCGGCTGCGCGCAGCTGTACGATTTACAACCGGATCTCGTCACCTATGGAAAAATTATCGGTGGCGGATTTCCCGTGGGTGCGGTGGCTGGATCAAAGCGACTCATGCAGCAGCTCGCGCCCTTGGGCGATGTTTATCAGGCAGGAACCCTCAGCGCCAACCCGGTAGCCATGACCGCCGGTTTAGCAACACTTCAAGCTTTGTCTGACGGCGAAGCCTATCAGCAGCTAGAAGAACTCGGCAGGGAACTGGATAGAGGCCTACAGAACAACCTAAGTGTCCACCTGGAAAGACAGGCTTCGATTTTTTGGATCGCACCGCAAGTTAATTCAAAACAAACTCTGCGGCGACCACAGGACATACCCGACCAGACGGCGCGCAGTTATTCGGCATTATTTCAATCCGCCCTTGCGGAAGGCCTCTACTTGCCGCCTAGTCCTTACGAAGTAGGGTTCCTGTGCCTTGCCCACGACGAAAATCAGATTCGCAAGCTAACGAATCATGTAAACGCCTTTACTAGCTTAGATTCATCCTAGAAAGATTGCATGAGCACGTGATCAACAGGCGCCGCGCAATCGGGCCAATCACCATCATCGCCACGGCTATACTTACTCCCATGCGTAAAATATTGAGCTGGATTAAACGCCTAATTCAACTAGCCCTACTCGTCGTATTAGGCGGACTGGTCTGGATGTACCTACAAGACCCAGTACTGACCTCGCGCTTGGTCCTATCTCCCATTACCGGCAACCAAGGCCCATTGGAAGTTGTGGATGGCGGGCCTAAATTCGAAATTCCGGTTAGCAGCGAAGAAGATCGAAGCATTCTGCCAGACGCTCTAAACCTTGCAACGGCCTATGGCGAGGAAACGGACTCGCATGCCCTGATTGTATTTCATGACGGCGCGCTGCAACTGGAAAAGTATTACTCAGATTATTCCGCCGGCAGCATTTCCCCGACCCAATCCATGCACAAGTCGGTCTTGGCCGTGCTGGTGGGAATCGCAATTCGCGACGGCTACATAAAATCAGTTGATGACGAAGTCGGCAAGTATCTGGAAGAATGGTCACAGGATGAACGAGGAAAAATCACGCTGCGGCAAATGCTGCAACAAGCCAGTGGCATCGACTACCCCACCATCGGCTTCAATCCATTGCAAGGATTTTTTCAGTTAGTGCTGGGCAAAAACACTAAGGCCGTCGTGCTCAATCAAAGTCTTCTTGACAAGCCTGGCGCACGCTTCGACTACAACAGCGTCAACCCACAAATTTTGGGTATCGTGTTAGAGCGCGCAACGGGACAAAAATATTCAAAATATTTGTCCTCAGCTCTTTGGCGGCATATCGGCGCCGAAGATGCGCGGGTCGTCTTAGACTCGGTAGACAATGCGACGGCGCGAACTTTTTGTTGCCTGGGCGCGACGGCGCGATCTTGGCTAATGGTCGGACTGCTGCATCTAGGCAATGGCAGTCTGAGCGATAGGCAGGTGGTGCCGCAATGGTGGATGAGGCAAATCGTCACCCCCAGCACGCAAAATCCGAACTACGGATTCTTAACATGGTTGGGCACAAACTATGCAGAAGAACGCGGCTACAACCAAAAGACCAGCACCAGCGTTTACCAGTCGGAGCCCTTTGCCGCAGAGGATGTAATTTATTTCGACGGATTCGGCGGATCGCGCGTGTATGTCGTGCCGTCCCAGGGGCTGGTTATTGTGCGAACCGGCGATATCGCCTTGGATTGGGACGATGCTTACTTGCCCAACACGATTATTCGCGGCTTGCGCAAATAGCTAGGAAGAAAAACCAACACCCCTTATATGCATCGAATCTCGGCGGTTTCCGAGCACTCGCCCAGCACATCGAGCTAGCACTCGGAGCCAAGCGACAACAGCGGGTAACAAGATCATCTAGGGCCGCACAAGCCGTAAAAACTCTTCTCGCGTTGTCGAATGCTCCCGGAAGGCGCCCAACATGCAGGATGTAGTCATGGTGGAATTCTGTTTTTCGACACCGCGCATCATCATGCACATGTGTTGAGCCTCGATGACAACACCCACGCCCCGCGCATTAATGGCTTCCAAAACGGTTTCAGCCACTTGCTTCGTCAAGACTTCTTGAATCTGCAAGCGCCGCGCAAACAAATCGACGATTCGCGCAATTTTAGACAACCCAAGAACCTTACCTTGCGGCAGATAGGCGACGTGACACTTGCCGATAAAGGGCAGCATATGGTGTTCGCAAAGCGAATACATCTCGATATTACGCACGATGACCATTTCATCCGTGTCACTGGTAAAAACCGCCTTGTTAATCAGGTCATCCAAATTCTGACGATAGCCCCGCGTCAAAAATTGTAAGGCTTTGGCTGCACGCATGGGTGTGTTTACCAACCCCTCGCGCTTCGGATCCTCGCCCAGGTTGGTAATGATTTCCCTGAATTGTTCAGACATATTGTCGATGGCTTGTTTTTGCTCGATCACGTTTAATTGCCCAATCTGTCGCTGCGCTTGAGTTGACATTCTATCTCCCCGGGGGCCATTACATCGGCCGTCTGCTGGTTGTTATGCGGGTCTGACGCTGCAATTCTGGCGGCGAGCCGTCGCTGGACACTGCCTGCGCCGCCGCCTCAATCGCCTGAGCGAGCCCGGTTACTGTGGAGTGTTCGAAGATGGCGAGCAAAGGGATGTCGATCTGCAATTGTTGGCGGATGCGGGCGATCAGGCGCGTGGCCAACAGGGAATGTCCACCCAAGGCAAAAAAGTCGTCCTCGCGATGAATCCCGTCCACGCCCAACAAGCCCTGCCAGATCTCCGCCAAGGCCTCCTCCAAGGCCCCCCGCGGCGGCAGACCCTCCGCCCGCGCCGGGGCCGGCAACTCGCTGCGCGCCAGCTTGCCATTGGCCAAGCGCGGTAAACGCGCCAACACCACCCAGGCACCCGGCTGCTGCCAGGGTGCTAAGTGGGCTTGGGCATAGGCCTTTAAGCCCGCCAGCTGCGCCGTCTCAAGACCACTCACATAGGCCACCAATTGCTCACCGTGCAACCGCACCGCGCATTCGGCCACCGGCCCATACGCCCGCAAGACCGTTTCCAGCTCACCCAAACTCACCCGCAAGCCGCGCAACTTCACCTGATCATCACGCCGACCCACATACGCCAGCTGACCGCTCAGTAACCAGCGGCCCCAATCACCCGTGCGATAGCTCGACGGCGCCACAAAGCCTTGGCCCGCCGACCAATCGCTGTGCGCCAAACCCGCCCCCCGCAGCACAATCTCCCCCTGCCAACTCGCCGCACCCGGTGCGTCTTCGATCTGCACCGTCAGACCCGGCACCGGATGACCCACCGGTAAGGTCTCACCGGCCACCGCCGTGTCATGCTCCGCCTGCCATTGGCTCACCAGGGTGCATTCGGTCAGACCATAGCCATTGATAAAGCGCGTGCCCGGTGCAAAGCGGCTGCGGAATAACTCAAAGTCGGCCCGCCGCGCCACTTCCCCGCCCAGCACCACCGCCCGAATCATCTCCAGGGCATGCCGGCAACTCAGTTCACTGCCAAACAAGTGCCGATACACCGTCGGGGTGGCATGCACCACACTCACTTGGGCGGCCACCAGCGCGTCCACCTGCACCGCCGCGGCCACCCCGGCGCGCATATCTACCGGATGCAGTGAAGCACCGCTGAACAGCGCCCCAAAAATATCCTGCACCGCCGCATCAAAGCCCACACTGGACAGCCAACTCAGTCGGTCATCTGCCTGTATAGCCAAGCTAGCCACATAACGAGCCACCTGGGTTAACACCCCCGCATGACTTTGACCCACCTGCTTCGGCGCACCGGTGCTCCCCGAGGTGCTTAAGACATACGCCAAGGTCGCCGCCGGCACGGCCACTTCAACCGGGGGCGTGTGGCGGCCATCGGCTTGGGTATCAATCACCAACACCGGCAGACCTAACTGTGCAGCGCAGGCTTGGTGTTCGCTATCCGCCACCACCGCTTGTAAGCCGGTGGTCTGGGCCAAGGCTTGCAGGCGGGCCACCGGCACGCTGGAATCCAGCGGTACATAGGCGCGCCCCGCAGTGACAATACCCAACAGGCCGGCCACCACCGGCGCATCCTGGGCACCCAACAAACCGATGCAATCGCCCAGCGCACCGCCCTGGGCTAATACCGCACTGGCCACCCGTTGCGTGTACTCCGCCAGCGCACCGTAGCTCCAGCGATACGCCGGGGTACTGATCGCCAAGCGGCTGGCATCTGCCGCCACCACCTGCGCAAACACCGTGCCGATACTCACCGCCTGCGACCAGCGCGGTAACGCCGCCGCCGGCATCGCCGCCTCGGCGGCAAAACGCAGCTCACCGATCCGCAACTCCGGTGAATCGCTCACTTGCTCAAGTAACAAAGCATATTGGGCTACTAAGTTACTGATAGTGCTGCTGTTAAATAGGTCACGGTCGTACTCGACGGTAAGCATTAAGCCCTCGGCAGTTTCCGTCGCCGACACACTCATATCGAACTTTGTCGTCGCTCTTTGGATGTGGTGAAAGGACACGTCCAGACCGGTCATGTCAAGCCTGCCTTTCGGCTCGTTGTGCAAATTAAACATGACCTGGAACAGTGGACTGCGGCCCAGATCGCGGGGCAATTTGAGTTCGTCAACCAGCCGCTCAAAGGGCAAATCCGGATGCGCATAGGCCTCAAGGGCCAAAGCCTTCACGCGAGCCAGCAAGGTAGAAAACTTCGGATTGCCGGAAAGATCCGTACGCAACGGCAGGGTGTTCACGAAGAAACCAATAACCCCTTCAAGCTCCGTGCGAGCCCGCCCGGCAATGGGCGTGCCCAGGACCATATCCTCGGCACCCGTCCAACGAGCCAACAGCGTTTTGAACGCGGCCAGCAATACCATATACAAAGTCGCGCCTTGCTGTTTGCATAGCTCATGCAGCTTCGCCAGCAAATCCGCGTCGAAGTGCTGCGATAGCCGCTCACCTCGATGGGCGGGCACGGCTGGACGCGGCTGATCCGTTGGCAACGGCAGCTGCGGCGGCGCGCCGGCCAAAGTCTTTTTCCAATAGTCGAGTTGCCTTGCCAACTCAGGACCACGGAATAGGTCACGCTGCCAGAGCGCGAAGTCGGCGTATTGCAGCGGTTTGTTGGGGAGCTTGCTCTCACGCCCGGCAAGCGAATCGCAATACAGCTGGCCCAGCTCCCGAAACAGCAGCCCCAAAGACCAACCGTCGGCAATGATGTGGTGGATACAAACCACCAAAATTTGGCGGGTGGCAGACTGCGCAAAAACGCCGACGCGCCACAACGGCGCCTGCTGCAAATCAAAGGGACGTGACACATAGGCCTGCAGCGTCGCCGCCAGTTCATCGGCTGAAACTTGCTGATGATCAACGGACAAACGCGCTTTATTATCAATAAATTGTTGCGGTTCACCGTCCAGAACCCTGAAACTCGTGCGCAAGCTTTCATGCCGCAAAACCAAGGCATCCACGGCAGCCTGCAAGGCACCAACATCAAGTTCGCCCTGCAAATTCGCCGACCAGGCCAAGTTGTAAACGCTACTGCCGGGTTGCAGCTGATCGAGAAACCACAGGCGCTGCTGCATGGCGGATGCCGGCACTGCATCGCGGGTGCCGGCCGCCGGAATTGGCACGGATGTCGCGCCTACGACAGCTTTATCGTGCTGACTCATCCACGCCGCGAGTCCTTCGGGTGTGGGGGCCTCAAACACCACCCGCAGCGGTAACTCCACCTGCAAGACATCGCGCAAGCGCGCCACCAACTGCGTGGCCAGCAGCGAATGCCCCCCTAAGGCAAAAAAGTCCGCCGTCGCCGGCACGCTCACTAAGCCCAAAACCGCCGCATACACGTCACAGACCGACGCCTCCAATGCACTGCCAGGCCCTCGGCCGGCCACCCGCAGAGCAGCAATCTGCGGTGCCGGCAACCCGCGCCGATCCACTTTGCCATTGGGCGTTAACGGCAGTTCCTCCAGCGCCACCCAGGCACTGGGCAACATGTAATCCGGTAAGCTTTGGGCGAGTTCCGCGCGCAGCGACTCCGCCTGCCAGCCCTCACCCACCACCCAAGCCACCAAACGCGACTCGCCATCGCCACGGCGGTGCAAGTCCACTACCGCCGCCGAGACACCTTGGCAACCCGACAGCGCCGCTTCGATTTCACCCAACTCAATGCGGAAACCCCGCAGCTTCACCTGGCGATCTAAGCGGCCCAGCAGCTCCAGCTCACCATCAGCACGCCAGCGCGCCCGATCACCCGTGCGATACAAACGTGCCCCCGAAACCGCACTGAATGGATCGGCCACGAAACGCTCGGCCGTTAACGCCGCCTGACCCAAATAGCCTTGCGCCACCCCCGCCCCACCTATGCACAATTCGCCCGGCACACCCACCGGCTGAAGATTCAAATTAACGTCGCAAATCCAAACTTGCGTATTCGCAATGGGCTGACCGATGGTTATTGAAGATGCATCGCGGACTTGCGCGAGGGTCGACCAAATGGTGGTTTCCGTCGGCCCGTAGAGATTCCACAAACTGTCACCGCAGTTCAGCAGACGGGCCGCCAATCCTGGGTCCAAAGCTTCGCCGCCGCAAAGTATCTTAAGGTCCGGAGCACCCTGCCAGCCGATATTGACCAGCAAGCGCCAAGTCGAAGGCGTTGCTTGCATGATGGTCGGCTGAGTGCGCTCAAGCAATTTGGCAAGAGACTCCGCGTCCTTAACGCTGCTCGCCGGCGCGACAATCACGCGCGCACCGGCCATCAAGGGCAGTAGCAATTCCAATACTGATATGTCGAAACTCAGGGTGGTGACAGCCAGCCAGGCATCAGTCGACGCAATGCCCGGCTCCTGGGCCATGCTATTCAGAAAATTAATTACCGCGCGTTGCGGCACCATCACGGCCTTGGGCCGCCCGGTAGAACCCGAGGTATAGATGAGGTAGGCCAGGGTTTCGTCCGCTTCCATGGGCTCCGGATGACGATGCCCTTTGGCATGTTCGAGAATCCGTGCCTGTGGATCGATGCTGAACAACCCACCGGAATAATTCTCGAACAGTCCCGGTTGATCAGTAATGAGCAGCGCGGCACCCGAATCTAGCAACATGTCTCGCCGACGTGACGGAGGGTGAGCCGGATCCAAAGGCAGGAATGCAGCGCCGCTGCCTAGCACACCCAGCACCGATGCCAACATCACAAATCCGCGGTCCAAACACAGGGCCACCAGCACGTTTTCCGCAGCGCCGGCGCCGCGCAATTGCGCAGCGATTGCTTCAGCTCGGGCTTGCAACTCGGCGTAGGACCACCGCTCTTTCTCGAAGAGAACCGCGATAGCATCAGGACTGCGGCGTGCTTGTTGCGCAATCAATTCCGCGAGCTTGGCCGAGCTATCGTAGTCAAGAGCCGTGTCATTCCACCGCTGCAAAGGTCCATCGAGGGGCGCGGTGGCGGACAGTGGCAAGGTCAAGATTGATTGCGATGGATCCGCGGCAATACTTCGCAGCAATTCTTCATAGGCCGAGGCGTAGGCCTCTATGGTCGACTGATCAAACAGGTCCGTGTTGTACTCGAAGTTCAGCCACAGCGATTCGTTAAAGACCGAGGCAGACAAAGTCAGATCAAACTTTGCGTTTTTACCCGGATCAATTTCTCCAGGCGATACATCCAAATCGTGCATCGGCTGCGCATCCCAAGGCGTATTCTGCAAGACGAACATCACCTGAAATACCGGTGAGTGACTGAGCTGACGCTCTGGCTTTAACACCTCCACCAATTTCTCAAAGGGCAGCTCTTGGTGAGCAAAAGCTTCGAGACTGAGCGCACGAACCCGCCCAAGCAGCTCCCGAAAACTCGGCGCACCGCTCAAATCCACCCGCAAAGCCAAGGTGTTGGCAAAGAAGCCAACAAGTTCTTCTAACTCGGCCCGCTGCCGGCCAGCCACGGGAGCGCCAATCACTAGATCATCGCTGCCCGAATAGCGCGACAACAAAACCGCGTAAGCCGCGAGCAGCAGCATGAACAGCGTGCTGGATTCCGTCCGGGCCAGGGCTTGCAATCCAGCGCTGAGCTGCGGATCCAAACCATGACCCCAACGGCTACCAGAATAGGTTTGCCGGGCCGGCCGGGGCCGGTCCGTGGGCAGGGGCAGCAAGGCCGGCGCATGGGCTAGCTGGCCGTGCCAATACTCGATTTGCTTGTCCAACTCCGGACCCTGCAACCATTCGCGCTGCCAAACCGCGTAATCGGCGTACTGCACCGGCAATTCGGGCCGGTTGGGTTCCCGACCTTGGGCGTAGTCGGTATAGGCAGCAGCAATATCACGAAACAACACACCCGATGACCAGGCGTCGGAAATACTGTGATGGGTCAACAGCAACAGTCGGTGCTCAGTCGATGAAACGCGCAGCAAGTAAACACGCAACAACGGGCCCGTCGCTAAATCAAACGGCTGGGCCGCCAGTTTCGACAATTGTTCCGCGATTCCCCCCCGGTCCGTAGCCGCTGCCGAGAGAGTTTCTATTTGCACTTTGGCCGATGCCGCAATCACTTGCTGTGGTTCGTCGGCTTGCATGACCAAACGTGTTCGCAAAGTTTCGTGGCGGGATACGACGTAGTCCACCGCAGCTTGCAGACTGGTCAGATCCAAGGGCCCTAATAGTTTTACCGGTAATCGTACGTTGTAGGTCGCACCGGGCCCCTCCAACTGCTCCAAGAACCACAGCCGCTGTTGTGCAAAGGACAACGGAAAGCGGTACTCCTCAAGGGCAGTACTTAGCCGGGCCGGTTCAAGTCGGGCATTCATCGCTACGGGCACACTCAGTGTTCAAGCCACTGGGCGGCACGCTCGGTACCCGATCCGCCGACGCGTGGTAAGCGCTTCAGCGGGGGTTCGTCCGAAAGGCCAGAGGCTGTCCCTAAACGCTGGGCAAAATCGGTCAGCACTGGATGTTCGAAGATGGCGAGCAAAGGGATGTCGATCTGCAATTGTTGGCGGATGCGGGCGATCAGGCGCGTGGCCAACAGGGAATGTCCACCCAAGGCAAAAAAGTCGTCCTCGCGATGAATCCCGTCCACGCCCAACAAGCCCTGCCAGATCTCCGCCAAGGCCTCCTCCAAGGCCCCCCGCGGCGGCAGACCCTCCGCCCGCGCCGGGGCCGGCAACTCGCTGCGCGCCAGCTTGCCATTGGCCAAGCGCGGTAAACGCGCCAACACCACCCAGGCACCCGGCTGCTGCCAGGGTGCTAAGTGGGCTTGGGCATAGGCCTTTAAGCCCGCCAGCTGCGCCGTCTCAAGACCACTCACATAGGCCACCAATTGCTCACCGTGCAACCGCACCGCGCATTCGGCCACCGGCCCATACGCCCGCAAGACCGTTTCCAGCTCACCCAAACTCACCCGCAAGCCGCGCAACTTCACCTGATCATCACGCCGACCCACATACGCCAGCTGACCGCTCAGTAACCAGCGGCCCCAATCACCCGTGCGATAGCTCGACGGCGCCACAAAGCCTTGGCCCGCCGACCAATCGCTGTGCGCCAAACCCGCCCCCCGCAGCACAATCTCCCCCTGCCAACTCGCCGCACCCGGTGCGTCTTCGATCTGCACCGTCAGACCCGGCACCGGATGACCCACCGGTAAGGTCTCACCGGCCACCGCCGTGTCATGCTCCGCCTGCCATTGGCTCACCAGGGTGCATTCGGTCAGACCATAGCCATTGATAAAGCGCGTGCCCGGTGCAAAGCGGCTGCGGAATAACTCAAAGTCGGCCCGCCGCGCCACTTCCCCGCCCAGCACCACCGCCCGAATCATCTCCAGGGCATGCCGGCAACTCAGTTCACTGCCAAACAAGTGCCGATACACCGTCGGGGTGGCATGCACCACACTCACTTGGGCGGCCACCAGCGCGTCCACCTGCACCGCCGCGGCCACCCCGGCGCGCATATCTACCGGATGCAGTGAAGCACCGCTGAACAGCGCCCCAAAAATATCCTGCACCGCCGCATCAAAGCCCACACTGGACAGCCAACTCAGTCGGTCATCTGCCTGTATAGCCAAGCTAGCCACATAACGAGCCACCTGGGTTAACACCCCCGCATGACTTTGACCCACCTGCTTCGGCGCACCGGTGCTCCCCGAGGTGCTTAAGACATACGCCAAGGTCGCCGCCGGCACGGCCACTTCAACCGGGGGCGTGTGGCGGCCATCGGCTTGGGTATCAATCACCAACACCGGCAGACCTAACTGTGCAGCGCAGGCTTGGTGTTCGCTATCCGCCACCACCGCTTGTAAGCCGGTGGTCTGGGCCAAGGCTTGCAGGCGGGCCACCGGCACGCTGGAATCCAGCGGTACATAGGCGCGCCCCGCAGTGACAATACCCAACAGGCCGGCCACCACCGGCGCATCCTGGGCACCCAACAAACCGATGCAATCGCCCAGCGCACCGCCCTGGGCTAATACCGCACTGGCCACCCGTTGCGTGTACTCCGCCAGCGCACCGTAGCTCCAGCGATACGCCGGGGTACTGATCGCCAAGCGGCTGGCATCTGCCGCCACCACCTGCGCAAACACCGTGCCGATACTCACCGCCTGCGACCAGCGCGGTAACGCCGCCGCCGGCATCGCCGCCTCGGCGGCAAAACGCAGCTCACCGATCCGCAACTCCGGTGAATCGCTCACTTGCTCAAGTAACAAAGCATATTGGGCTACTAAGTCACCAATGGTGCTGTGATCAAACAGCGCCGCATTGTAGTTGAAGCTAATTTGCAAACCGTCGTTATCCTCCGCCACATGCAAGCTCAAATCGAATTTGGTAACGGGCGATTCCACGGCCAAAAGCTCGGCTTCTAGTCCAGCTAGGCTGATGGGCAGCTGAGGCTGGTTATGCAGCACAAAGGAAACTTGAGCCAAGGGATGCCGGCCCACGGCCCGGTCGGGGCGCAAGCCTTCAATCAATTTCTCGAAGGGCAGCTCCGCATGCGCGAAAGCATCCAAGGCCGACTCTTTAACTTGGACGAGTAAATCTCGAAAGCGGGGGTTGCCCGCGAGATCCGTGCGCAACGGCAGCGTGTTCATGAAAAAGCCGATCAAACCCTCCAGCTCACTGTGGCTGCGACCAGCAATGGGTGCTGCCACGACGATATCTTCGGCACCACTCCATCGTGCAAGTAATACATTAAAGGATGCTAACAACATCATGAATAATGTTGTTTTTTCCTTTTCACAAAGCGCTTTCATATCAGCCAGTTCGCAGCCGGATAGCCGCTGGCTAAGCCAGGCTCCGCGAGCGTTTAGGGTCGCGTCTGGCAGCCGGTCCCACGGCAATACAAGCTTTGGGGGAAGTGGCGACAAACGCTGCTTCCAGTAGGCCATTTGTTGCTTTAGGACAGGACCCGACAATTGCTTCCGCTGCCACTGTGCATAGTCGATGTACTGCAGCGGCAAGCCGGACCCATTTGCTTCACCGCCTTGAAGAGCCGCGGTGTAAGCAGCGCCAAGCTCCGCCGCCAACACGCTCAAAGACCAGCCGTCGGCAATGATGTGGTGAATGACGATGAGCAAAATCTGCTCTTGCGGCGAGCTTTGTAAAACACTGACCCGCCATAAAGGCCCGCAATCCAGCACAAAGCCCTCGGCAATACGCGAGGCCATTGCGGCTTCCGTCCAGTCGCTTTCGACCGTGGCGAATTCCACGGACAAGGGTAACTCCGTCCGCAACTCAATCTGCGGCTCGCCATCGCGAGCTGAAATCACAGTCCGCAAGATCTCTTGTCCATGTATTAGAGTATTGACCGCGATCTGCAAAGCCTCTCTATCTAGCGCGCCGGTCAACTTGGTCGCCCAGTGCAAATGGTAGGCAGCGGAATCCGGCTCCAACTGAGACAAAAACCAAAGACGGCGTTGCGCCGGTGAAACCGGCCACTGAACGCGCGTGCCGCGCAGCACAGCCCGCGGCGCGGGCAGCATAGCTTGGCCAGAACCCGCCGTGATCCATGCCGCGAGTCCTTCGGGTGTGGGGGCCTCAAACACCACCCGCAGCGGTAACTCCACCTGCAAGACATCGCGCAAGCGCGCCACCAACTGCGTGGCCAGCAGCGAATGCCCCCCTAAGGCAAAAAAGTCCGCCGTCGCCGGCACGCTCACTAAGCCCAAAACCGCCGCATACACGTCACAGACCGACGCCTCCAATGCACTGCCAGGCCCTCGGCCGGCCACCCGCAGAGCAGCAATCTGCGGTGCCGGCAACCCGCGCCGATCCACTTTGCCATTGGGCGTTAACGGCAGTTCCTCCAGCGCCACCCAGGCACTGGGCAACATGTAATCCGGTAAGCTTTGGGCGAGTTCCGCGCGCAGCGACTCCGCCTGCCAGCCCTCACCCACCACCCAAGCCACCAAACGCGACTCGCCATCGCCACGGCGGTGCAAGTCCACTACCGCCGCCGAGACACCTTGGCAACCCGACAGCGCCGCTTCGATTTCACCCAACTCAATGCGGAAACCCCGCAGCTTCACCTGGCGATCTAAGCGGCCCAGCAGCTCCAGCTCACCATCAGCACGCCAGCGCGCCCGATCACCCGTGCGATACAAACGTGCCCCCGAAACCGCACTGAATGGATCGGCCACGAAACGCTCGGCCGTTAACGCCGCCTGACCCAAATAGCCTTGCGCCACCCCCGCCCCACCTATGCACAATTCGCCCGGCACACCCACCGGCTGAAGATTCAAATTAACGTCGCACACATAAAGGCGGGCATGGGCGAAGGGCTGACCAATAGGCACGGGACCGTCGCCTTGGGGACCTTCAGTGGACTCAAACCAGCTGCTATC
Source organism: Gammaproteobacteria bacterium (assembly GCA_965221985.1). GTDB lineage: Bacteria > Pseudomonadota > Gammaproteobacteria > Steroidobacterales > J054. Next base: position 1,830,844 of record OZ244928.1, on the reverse strand, counting down.
AACAGTGGCCTCGGCCACGCCATAGGAATTGATAACGCGCGCGCCGGCGCCTAAGAAATCGCGCAGGGCGCGATATTCCCGCGCGAACCAGTTGTCAGAACCCACGGCCACCAGCCGCAGATCGGGAAATACTGGCGGATGATCACACCAATGCCCAAGCAATGTGCGAACAACCGCCGGAACGAATTCCGCACAGGTAATCCGCCTCTCCCGAAGACAGGCTGACAAGGCCGAGGGATCTAGACGCGCCAAAGGCGGACAAACCACCAAGCAGGCTCCGGTGGTCAAGGCGCGCACCCAGTCGGCGGTAAACACATCGAAGGCCGGACTGGCGACTTGTAAGTGCCGGTCACCAGCCGTGAGCTCATAGGTCTGTTGCCATGACGCGGCGGCCGCCGCTATATTGTCGTGCCCCACCAGCACGGCCTTGGGTCGGCCCGTGGAGCCGGAAGTAAATACGGCGTAGGCCGCGGCACCGGGAGGCGGCTGAAAATCGACAACCGCATCCGGGGAAGCTGCGAGCAATGCGTCGAATTCGCAAGCCTGCCAAGACTCGGCGGCAGAATTCAAATCACCACCGACGACCAAGGCAGGCTGAGCATCGGCCAACAGGGAGGCCACGCGATTTGCCGGGTAATCGGGATCCATGGGCAAATAGACGCCGCCACTGCGCAAGACGCCGAGAATGGCCGTCAATAAATCCGCCCGCTTGTCGAGCAACAGGGCGACTCGGTCGCCGGGCTTCAGGCCATGCTGCCGCAAGCCCGTGGCGAGTTGCCGTGATCGTACATCCAGCCGCGCATAGGACCAAGATTCGCCGTCGTCGTCTAGCAATGCCACGGCATCGGGACGGCGTCTTGCATGTTGCACGAACTGCAAATGAACCGCCGGGAAAGCTTTTACTGCCGTGGCGACAGGATTGCGATCTAACAGGCACTTGACCTGCACATCACTGAGAACCGGGAGCTCACGCTGGGGGTCGTGGCAAGCGGCATCGAGTAGTTGCAAATAGCTATCGGCAAAACCCTCGATGACCGCCGCTGAAAATAAATCCCGGTCATATTCAAAAATGAGCTCGGCCCCTTCGACATGCTGGCCGATATTCAGACTGAGGTCGAAATTGGCGACCCCATGATCCAAGAGTGGCCCGTTGATCCAACGCGTAGGACCCGCGGCATGCTCCAGCCGCGGAATTTCCGTCAGATTCAACATGACCTGAAACAAGGGTGCCCGGCTGAGATCCCGCTCCGGCTGCAGCTCCTTGACCAAATGCTCAAAGGGCAAGGCTTGGTTCGCCTGGGCCGCCAGAGTCACCTTGCGCACGTGAGAAAGCACTTGAGAAAACCGAAGATCTTCGTCTGTATTAACTCTTAATATCAATGAGTTAATAAATAAACCTATAACGTTTTCTAATTCTGGGAACTGCCGCCCGGCCACCGGTGTGCCGATTAACAGATCCGTCTGATTCGAGTAGCGACGCAGCAGCAGGTAGTAAGCCGCCAGTAACACCATGAATAGACTGGCGCCCTGACCCTTCGCCAAACCCTTAAGGGCGGCCAACTGATTCTGATCCAGCCTACGGCGCAACGAGGCCCCGCGGAATTTCTGCCGGACGGGCCGGGGACCGTCTGTGGGCAAAGCTAGCGCCGGCGGAGCCGCCGCCAATTGCTCTCGCCAGTACGTCAGTTCGCGCGCCCTTGCCGCCGCCGTAAGACTGCGGCCTTGCCAGTCGACGAATTCCGGATATTGGAACGGCAGTGCGGGCAATGCTGCCATTTCGCCAGTCAGGCATTCGCCATACAGTGCGGCGAGATCGCGCACCAGAATCGCGCTGGACCGGCCGTCGGCAACCAGATGATGAACTACGAACAGCAGTTGCTGGCGCTGATCACCGAGGCTACGCAGGCCGAGGCGCAGCAAGGGCCCGTCACCAATAGAGAAGCCACGCCGGGCATAGTCGAACAGGATCTGCTCGCCCCCGCCCGCGGGCAAATCGTCCACATCCACCGCCAAGTGTTCAGCGATGGTCTGAAAGGGCTGCCCCGCGCGAACCCGAAACCGGCTACGCAAAGCCTCATGGCGCGAGAATAGCTTCGCCAGCGCTTGGCGCAATCGGTCCCGGTCGAGACACCCCCGAACCTCCACGGTGAACGCGATGTGATAAGCCGGACTACCGGGATCCAATTGCTCTAGAAACCACAGCCGCTCTTGCCCCCAGGACAGCGGCAATTCCGCGGCGCGAGCCACGGGCCGTAAGCCATCATCCTGAGCATGACCGGCGCTGGAATCGATGATGGCCGCCAAACCCGCGACACTAGGATCGTTAAATAGGTCCCGCAAACTCAGCGACACATCAAAGGTCTTCCGGAGTTCAGCCATCAACCGGGTGGCCAACAGGGAATGACCGCCCAAGGCGAAGAAATCATCCGTCGCTGCCTTGACCGGATGATCGAGCAAGTCTTGAAGAATGCCCGCGACTCGCTGCTGGGTCGCCGTCATCGGCCGCGGGGAATCCCCGGCGCTAACGGCCACTTCCTTCAAGGCCAGGCGATCAATCTTGCCACTGGGTGTTAGCGGCAAGCGGTCCAGCACATAAATTTGCGCGGGCACCATGGCGGGCGGTAACCGGGTCCGCAATACTCGGCGCAGTTTTGCCGCACCGACCTTGGGCCCGTCCGCCGGGACTACCCAAGCCAACAAGCGCGCCGCATGACCGGCAGTTTCGCTGATGCGCGCGGCCGCCTGCACGACGCTTGCATCCTGCATCAGCGCAAACTCCACTTCGCCCAGCTCGATGCGGACCCCCCGCAACTTGACCTGGTGGTCCCGGCGGCCCAGACACTCGAGCTGGCCATCGAATCGCCAGCGGGCCAAATCGCCACTGCGATAAAGTCGCTCCCCCTCGTGAAAGGGGCTGGGCAAATATCGCTCGGCGTCGAGCTCCGGCCGCTGCCAGTAACCACCCCCAACGCCAATGCCACCGACATAAAGCTCGCCCGTCACACCCGGCGGCAACAAGTTCAGGGACTCATCGAGCACATAGGCCCGCACATTGGCCGGCGGCCTACCAATGGGCACATGCGACGAATTGATATCTATATTACTTATTTCACAATGAGTTACATCCCATACTTCAGAAGTTCCATAAGTATTAATTAGGCGGGCAGCCGGAAAGGCACGGCGCCATCGCCGCAAGAGGTCCGGCCGCAAGGGCTCACCGCTGGTGATTACGCTGCGCAGCCTTGGCAAACCACCCGCGCGCTGCGCTTGCGCGTCGATGAGAGCGCTCAAGATAGTTGGCACGGCGACCAGGTGCGTCACCCCTTCGCGCGCGAGATCGTCGGCAAGACAATGCGCGTCCTGCGCGGCGTCGGGCGACGGTATGACCAAACTCGCGCCGCTGCCGAGGGCACCAAAAATTTCCCATAAGGAATCGACGAAATTCAAACTGGTCCGCAGGTAGAAAGTTTCCTCGGCCGCGATGCCATAGTCTTGCCACATCCACCGGCAGCGGTTGACCGCAGCGCCGTGCAATCCAACGACGCCCTTGGGTTTTCCGGTGGAACCGGAGGTGTACAGCAGATAGGCGGGTGCCTGGGAATTAATGCTCACCGGCTCGCCGGCTGCCGATCCGCGCCAATCGAAATCATCTAACAGCAAGCATGGCAGGTCGACTGAGAGCGAGGCCGTGGATTGGGCATCGCCCAACAGGAGCATGGCGTCAGAATCGGCCAACATGAATTCCAGCCTGGACTGCGGATAGGCAGGATCCAGAGGTACATAGGCTGCTCCCCTGGCCAAAACAGCCAGCACACTGGCAACCAGCTCGGCCGACGGACTCAAGGCAATCGCGACTCGTTGGCCCCGACCCACGCCTCGCTGCGCCAGGGCCGCCGTCAGTGCCCCAACCTGCTGAGCCAGTTCCTCGTAACGCCAATGTTCATTCCCATCACGCAGAGCAATTCGCCGCGGCGTGGCCTGGCATTGTTTCTGCACCAGCGTCCATAGATTTTCGGGACCAGACCAGGAGATGCTTGACCCAGTGCTTTGCGCCAGCAGCGATCTCTCCTCATCCGGCAACAATATCTGTAGATCTGCAACGCGCACTTCGGGGTCCGTGACGATTGATTGCAATAGACACCGCCAGCGCCGCGGCAAGGCCTCCGCAAACTGTGGCTCGAACAAGGCCGGCGCATAGCCCAAATAGCCCGTGATGGCTGACTCCTTGCCATGATCCACCAAGGCAGATTCCAATTCCCAGAAACTCTCACGCGGCACGGCCAGAGTTTCCAAACCAAAATCCACACCCTCCGCCGCCACCGACTTTTCGGCCACGGTTTCGTAAAGAAACTGGATTTGAAACAGCGGATGCACCGCATCCCGGCGCGCGGGATTCATCGCGGCCACTAACTGCTGAAATGGCAGGCCGGCGTGCTCCACGGCTTGCAGGGTGGTCTGCCGTTCGGCCGCCACCACGTCTTTGAATTGCAGCTCGGAATTCAGGACATTGCGCAATACGACGTTATTCACGAAACAACCCACCATAGCCGCCGTGGTCTCGTCATCGCGCCCGGTGACCGCGGTGCCGATGGGGATATCCCATGAGTCGGACAGACGCGCCAGTAATAACCGAAAGCTGCCCAAGAGCAACATGAAGGGTGTGACTCGCAAATCGCGCGCCAAGTCCCGCAAGTTGTCAGCCAGGGCTGTCGGTAGTTCCAGCGCCAAGCGTTCTTGCCGTCCATCCGGTCGCGCATTCTGCCGCCGCGGCAGAGGGACACTCTCGGGCAGGCCACGTAGCTGTTCTAACCAATAGTCCCGATCGGCGGAATGTCTTTCCCCATGATCGTGAGCGCGCTGCCGTTGCACATAGGCCAGATAATCAGGCCCCAGCTTCGGTGCGCCAGCACCGGCGACCTCATCGGCATAAAAAGCCGCGAATTGGCGACGTAGGACTTGCACCGTGGGCCCGTCCGCCACCATATGGTGGGCAGTGATGAGTAAACCATGCTGCTGCTCGCTGAATTGGAATAGCCGCGCGCGAATCGGCGCATCGTCCTTAAGATTAAATCCGCGCGCCAACTCCGCCGCTGCCACCCGCTGCAAGTTCTTATTGGGCCCACTGTTCAAGGGCTCGCAGGGCAAATCCAATTCGGCGATGGGCGGTAGAGGCCGCTGCAAAACTTCGTCGCCCGAGGACTGCAGTCGAATACGCAAGACCGGATGCGAGTTTTGCAAACGCAGCCAGGCCCGACCCAAGGCTGGCACATCGAGATCGCCGGACAAGCTGATGAGAAATTGTTCACCGGCGGCGCGACTGCCGGGATTCAACTGCTCTAGCAACCAAAAGCTCTGTTGCGCCCAGGCCAAGGGAACCGGCGCGTCCGCCGACACGCTTAGCAATTTCAGCAGTTCTGCCTTGTGAATTTTTAGCTGTTCGCGCAGCTCGCTGGTCAAGGCACCGGATGGGGCGCGGTAGCGCAGGCGACCGCCGGCGGCACTCAACTCAACTCCGGCCGCGGCCAACTCCTGTAATAGTTCGGTCGCGCTCACAATTCGCCTTGCTCAAAGGTCGCCATGACCGGTTTCCGGCGCAGGGCCGCGGCCAGACCTGCCACCGTGGGCGTATCCAGAAGTGCCGCCAGGCTAATGGGCCTATCCAGCCGACGTTGTAGCGCACTGACTAAGCGCACGGCGCGCACGGAATCACCACCGAGGTCAAAAAAGTTATCGGCGACACCGACTCGATCCAAGTCCAAAACCTCCGCCCACAACCGGGCGAGATCGAGCTCCAATTCATCGCGGGGCGCGAGCCAATCTGCGCCTAATTCCGGCCGGCGGCGCGAGGGTTCGGGCAAAGCGGCGCGGTCAAGCTTGCCATTGTGGCTGAGGGGTAACCGGTCAAGCTCCGTCCAAACCTGCGGCAACATGTAGTCAGGCAGCTTTTCGCCCAGCCAGGACCTGAGGGCATCGGCGGTCAATTCGTCAGCACAGGGTGATGCCGCCCATAGCCGCCGATAAATTGCCGTCGCTTGATAAGCTGATTCTTTTACGCGACTGACATAGTGCAAACTTTGGCCGGCAATTTGCGCCGTGATCTCGTAATCAGGACAAATGCCCTGCACAACTTGACGGGCCCACTGCACCGCGATGGCCTCGCCTGCCTCTAGCGACAAACCGTCGTCGGGCAATGGAAAAAATACCGGCAACCAAGCCTGCTGCTGATCCAAGTAATTCATCTCACGATCAGCAACACCGGTCACCACGGTCCACAGCAAGAAACCATCCACACGACCCGCACGCTGCAATTTGAAGTTAGCGCTGCCGGAATCTTTTTCTACCAAAGGAGCAGAAAAATCGAGGTCTTCGAAAATCTCGGGTTCGCTTAACAAGCCCTCGGTGGGAAAATTGCGCACACACAAACGGATATCAAAGGGGCCATCAGCCGCGGCAAATACGCGCTGGGCATAGTCATAGGCCATGGCGCTAAATGCCGGCGCATCCGCGAGATTGCCGGGTAACTCCGCCGGCGCGATCAGCGTGCGGCAACGCGCGGGTACCGCCACGCAGTCCGCCGCGAACCAGTCACCGGCTGCGTTCCAAAGGGAAATGATGCCATCGGCGCTACCGATGTTACCGATGATGCCTTGTGTGGCCACCTGCACCTTGGCCTGAGCTGGGAAGTCAGCCACATCCCCACTAATCACCGTAATACGCTCGGAAAATCCCAAGTCCGCAAGCAATTGCCGCGCGCGTTCTGCAACCTCGGGCAATACTTCAATGGCATAAACATGCTTGGCCCCGGCCGCCACACACAGGCGCGCCAGCAGTGCATGTTCGCCCGTACCTATATCCAAGACCAATTTACCAGCCACGGAAGCTTCAAAACCCTGCCGATAAATTTCCAGGCGCTGTGACTCGGTACTCATCAAGTCATAAAGAAATTCATCGTAGATTTGATACGGCCCCAGGCTTGGCCAAAACTCGGTGGCTTGCTCATCCCTAGCGCGCACCCAATAGGCGGCAAGTTGCTCCTTGCCCGGTGTTTCTTCACGCAAGCTTATCGCGGCTTCGCGTACCCGCGGGTGTGCTTGCAGTGCGGCTTCTATTTCCGAAGTTTCGATGCGATAGCCACGCCACTTTATCTGTCCATCTTGACGGCCCCGGAATTCCAATTGCCCATTTATTCCCTGCCGGAAATAGTCACCACTGCGATACCAGCGTTCGCCGTCGCGGGTGACAAATCGCTGCGCCGTGAGTTCAGAATCACCGATATAGCCGCGCGCAACGGTGGGACCGCCGACCAGCAACTCACCGGCTCGGCCCGGCGGCACCACTTGACCGCCTGCATCGACGAGCAAGATACGGACGCTCGGCAGCGGACAACCCACACTGTTCTCGGCAATGTCATCGGCTTCCTCGGCACGGAATTCCCGAAAACTTACCTGGCCGGCGGTTTCAGTGATGGCATAGGTATTGATAAGGGTGGGCGCCGCATCGCCGTGGCGGGCGAACCAGCGGCCGACATCTGCTTTCGGCACGGCCTCGCCGCTCAACACCACCAGGCGCAGCGCGAGATCGGCGAAGGAAGCAAATTCATCGCCCAGGAAATTCTGTCGAAATGCCGACGGGGTTTGACTGACGATGGTGACTGCTTCGCGCTTCAGTAGCTCCTGCAAGGCCTTGGGATCCGCGCGAGTTGTGGGCGGCACGACCACTAAACGCGCACCATGCACTAAGGCACCCCAGATCTCCCAAACCGAAAAACCAAAACCAAAACTATGACACCAGGTCCAAACGTCTTTTTCGCTAAATGCAAACTGATCGGAGAAGTGATCGAATAATCCCGCCACGTTGCCATGGGTCACCATCACGCCTTTGGGCATGCCAGTAGAACCGGAAGTGAACATGACATAGAAAAGTTGCTGCGCGTCTACCGGTTCACTGATGCTCGGCGGATCCACAGCCTCAAGTTCCGGGGACAAATCTTCCCAACAATGGGTGACGGACTGCTGGTCAACGAAGCGATTCTTCCAAACCACGGAAGTCAAAATCACTAGGGGTTGCGCACGATCCAAGAGAGTCGAAATACGCGCTGGCGGCAACAGTGGGTCCAAAGGACAATAAGCGGCGCCCGCCTTCGCCACTGCCAACAGGGACGTCAGCACATCTGGCGCCCAATCCAGGCATAGACCCACTAGGCTGCCGGCACCGACGCCCTGCCGGCGCAACCAGTCAGCAAGAGCATTGGCGCGACGGTCTAATGCCGCATAAGTCAGGGAGTCACCCGCCCCGCTCAAAGCAACGGCGTCAGGATCGCATCGTGCATGCGCGGCAAATCGCTGATGGAAAGCAAACATAGTTCAGGCGCGGACCGGCCGCTGCGGGCGCGGTGAATCATCACGACCGGGACATGAAAAAACGCGCAACAAATCGACACTCAACATGGGTAGTGCCACGCCCTGCAAATGCCAATCAAACCCACGCGGCGGTGAGAGTAATGTCCAACCCGGCATAAGAATTAATGCATGGCGAATTAGCCGGGCGAAGCAATGACAACGGTTGCGGATCATGGATACAGACACGAGCTGCGACTAGCGGCGGCACGCCAAACCCGTCACCGGCGGATGTCGCAAATAGGCGGAAAAGTACTGCGCGTCGATTGCCGGATCGGATGCTGTATCGAAAACCAACGGCTGCCATTCAACGCTGGCAAACCCCGCCACAGTCAGTGCTTGGTCATAGCTATCCTGCGAATACCAGTGCACATGAAAACTAAAGGATTCGCGCCCCGTAAGCATCCGATAAACGATGCGCGCACCCTCGCTTAGCGGTTCCGCGAGATCCTTACTGAAACCATATGCGGCATAGCGACCATTGGTTTCCGCCGGCTGCGCCGGATTCTCATTAATCGTGACGAAGCGCCCGCCTGGACGTAGACAATTAGCAATGCTGGCACATATGGCCTGCAAGTTAGACAAATCAATGGCGTAGTGAAGCAAGTAAGCGGCGGTGACCAAATCAAATAAACCCAGTTGGGGCAACGACGCCGCGTCAGCACAAAAGTACTCGATACCTTGTCGCGCTTTCGCCTCCGCTTCACGTGCCAAATGAATCATTGCCGGGGAAACATCCACACCGGTCACTTGCGCGCCCCGCGCGGCCAACTCGCGCGAATAAAATCCGTCGCCGCAGGCTAGATCCAGCACGCGCAAGCCTTCCACATCACCCGTCAAGGCAAAAAACGTCGGCTGCTCAATACATCGGCGTAAGGCTGAGTCCTTGCTGCGCTGATAATGCTCAGCGATGGCATCGTACTGAGCGTCCATTATGACGCGCGACGAGCGCCCCAGGCACGCAACAAGTCCAGACACTCGGCGCGACGCAAGCCCCCGGTCATTTCTACCGTGGACATGGCGTGCGTATCGACCATCAACTCGTCGCCGGTTATTTTTTGCATGTCCCCCAGGTCTGCGCCGAAAATCACTTTTTTGATCCCCGCATAGTGGCAAGCGGCGATGCACATGGGACAAGGCTCGACGGTCACGAACAAACCAGCACCAGCCAAATCCAGCTTGCGCCAGTCACGCGCGGCTTGCCGAATGACGCGAATTTCGGCGTGTGCCGTGGGATCAAACTCAGCCACAACCGCGTTGTGTTCCGCCAGGACTTGCCCATTGAGGGCCAATACCGCGCCAATGGGTGGCTCCCCCGCCAACAATGCGAGCCGCGCTTGCTCTATGGCTGCTGCCATCAAATCGTCATCGCTCGCGTTTAGCTCGCTAGTCATCTTCGCCCTGATAGATACAGCCCGAGGTACAAGTCTCATTGATCACCACACGGCAAAGCGACGGGAGATCCGGCTTCAAGCGCCGCCAAATCCATCGGGCCAGCACCTCGCTCGTCGGATTTTCCAGCCCCTCAATCTCGTTAAGATAATTGTGGTCGAGAAGTTCGTAAGTTGGCGCGAAAATCTTTTTGATCTCTGCAAAATCCATGATCCAACCTGTGTCAGGATCAATATCACCCGCAACATGCAGCGCGCATTGCCAGGAGTGTCCGTGCAGGCGCCCACACTTGTGCCCAGGCGGAACGCCGGGCAGTTTATGCGCAGCCTCCAGGGTAAACTCCTTGTAAATCTCCATGTCTTTCTCCGCGGCCAACAAGCCTCGCTCGTTAGCTGCTCTGATGTTCGGTTAAGGGGGATAAACTTCACCGGCGCGGCCGGCGGGTGGCGGCCGCAACCGCCTGTTCTTATTAATTAAGTCGATTCTATAGTCGGTATTCTGCAATACTCGCGGGCCGGGCCGCCAGCCGCCCACGAGCTGATCGGGCTAAAATCGTATAATTATTTTACATAACAAGAGTTTAGGTTAAGAAATGACTCAAGAGCTTAGAATCAAGACCATCGCCGTTATCGGGGGAACCGGCGCCTTGGGAGGTGGACTAGCACGTCGCTGGGCCAAGGCCGGCTATCGCTTAGTGATCGGCTCCCGCAAAGCGGACAAGGCTGTGTCGTCCGCCGCGCAACTGCGAGACGATTTGGGTGCGGGTGATATCACCGGCCTCGACAATGCGGCCGCGGCCGCCGCGGGAGACATTGTCGTGTTAACCGTGCCCTTTGCGCATCAAAAAGGCACCCTGGAAGACATTCGCGGCAGCCTGCCTGGAAAAATTCTTGTCGACACCACCGTTCCACTGGTGCCCCCCAAAGTTGCCCGCGTCCAACTACCCGATGCGGGCTCTGCCGCGAACATCGCCGAAGAAATAGTTGGTGACGACGTGATGGTCGTGTCGGCATTTCAAAATGTCGCGGCGGACTTGCTCGCCACAGACGCTGATCTTGACTGCGACGTGCTCGTTAGCGGCGACAAAAAAGCCGCCCGGCAAGTCGTCGTCGATTTAGCCACGGATGCCGGCCTGCAAGCCTGGCATGCTGGACCGCTTGCCAATTCGGCGGCCGCGGAAGCACTTACCTCGGTGCTGATATTTTTGAACCGCAGCCACCCCAATCAGCATGCGGGGATTCGGATATCGGGACTCAGCGACGACTAGCGATTTTCATCGCGTGCAATGAACGCGCCTAAGCTATCCATTTATCGTTTGCCGGGATTGCCCATGGTGCAGCCCGGCGACGATATTGCGCAACTTATAATCGACGCCCTAGATCGGGCGCGTTTATCCTTAGAGCATGGCGACATCATCGCCGTCGCACAAAAAATCATTTCCAAGTCCGAAGACCGCATCGTTCGACTTGCCGACGTCAAAGTCTCAAGCCGCGCCAAAGCACTTGCGAAAGAAACCGAAAAAGATTCACGCGTGGTGCAATTGATTCTCGATGAGTCGCGGCGCATCGTCCGCCAGCGACCCGGCGCGATCATCGTTGAACACCGCCTCGGACTGGTCTTGGCCAATGCCGGAATCGATCGCTCGAATCTAGAATCCGCTGACGACCATGCATTGCTGCTGCCGGTGGACCCCGATGCCTCAGCTGCTCGCCTGCGCAAGCAGCTCAGTCAACACGACAGCCTCGACCTGGGGGTTTTGATTACCGACAGCCTCGGGCGTCCGTGGCGCCTGGGCACCCAAGGTGTCGCCATTGGCTCTTCAGGCGTGCCGGCCCTGCGCGATTTGCGCGGCAGCGTCGATCTGTTTGGGCGGGTCATGGAAACCAGTGAAGTCTCACCGGCGGACTCCTTAGCCGCGGTGGCCACTTTGGCCATGGGGGAAGGACCGGAAGGCACGCCGGTCACGCTGATCCGCGGCTGGCCGTGGACCAAGAACAAGCAGTCAGCCGCGGACATCGTTCGCCCCAGTCAAGAGGATCTGTTCCGATGACGACCAGCTGCCTTGTTTTTTCCGGTGGAGTCGGCGGTGCAAAGTTGGCCCTCGGCATGCAGGCTTGTCTGCCTGAACCAGAGCTGGTGATCGTCGGCAACACGGGCGATGACTTTGAGCATCTGGGTCTTAAAATTTCGCCAGACCTAGATACCTTGCTCTATACGCTCAGCGGAAAAGTTAATCCCCAAACGGGTTGGGGACGCCGCGATGAGACTTGGCAATTCTTGGAAGCCCTAGATGAATTGGGTGGCGAAACTTGGTTTCGTTTGGGTGACCGCGATTTAGCAACCCATATTTTCCGCAGCCAAGCCCTGGTCGGGGGCGCCACCCTGACGGAAGTCACGCTCGATCTGGCACGACGCTTTGGCGTGGCAACGCGTATCTTGCCCACCACAAACCATCGCGTAGCCACCATCGTGAAAACCACCGAGGGCGATCTCGATTTTCAAGACTACTTCGTACGCCGGCAATCGAAGCCAAAGGTACTGGGGCTAGAATTCCGCGGTGCAGAACAGGCCCGCGCCAGTGCGGAATTGCTCGCCGCCCTAGACGAACCCGGCCTAGAAGCCATCGTCATTGCACCGTCCAATCCTTGGCTCAGCATTGATCCCATGCTGGCCATCCCAGACGTTGCAACCGCGCTTCGGGCAAGTAAACCACCCGTCATCGCCGTTTCTCCCATCGTCCGCGGTGCCGCGATTAAAGGTCCCACGGCGAAGATCATGGCGGAACTGGGATTAGACGTAACATCCCTAAGCGTGGCGCGCCACTACCAAGGCCGCGTCGATGGCTTCATACTGGATACGGAAGACGCCAGTCTCGCTCCGGCCATCGCCGAACTGGGAATGGCGACCGAGATTTGCAATACCGTCATGACCCGCATCGAACACAAGCAGGCCCTCGCCGAGACCTGCCTCGCCTTCGCCAAGCGGCTATCCACACAATGACGACCTGGGCCGTGGTGCCAATTAAGAACTTTGCTCAGGCGAAGTTACGGCTACGCGAATTATTGTCCGACCGCCAAGCAGAGCAGTTGGCCCGGGCCATGGCGAAAGATGTGATTGGGGCCATCATGGCCACGGCGCAAATAGATAACTGCCTGCTGGTTGGTGCTGCGGATGCAAAAGCCTTGGCGGCCGAGTTCGGTTGCGACTACCTAAACGATGCACATTGTTCTGGTCTTTCGTCCGCCGTTGAATTGGCGGCAAGGACCGCCGCAAATAAAGCTTGCTCACGGCTCATGGTACTACCCAGTGACCTGCCGGCGGTAGACACGGACGATTTGTTGGAGCTATTGAGTCGGCATCAAGATGGCATGACCATTTGTCCGGCGCAAAGTGACGGGGGCACCAACGCACTGGTTCTAAATCCACCGGATGCCATCGAGTTTTGCTACGGCGATGACAGCGCGGCACTGCATTTGAAAGCCGGCCTGAGCGCCGGGCTCAAAGTGCGGCAAATCAAACTTCCAGCTTTCGACCGCGATGTTGACACCGCCGATGACCTGGCGCAATTGCGGACTAACTCCTTGGGTAAACACACTAGCGCCTGTCTGACAGAATTTGGCCACGGACACCGCGATGAATCGACAACTAGGCCGACCCGCCATATGACGATGACTTGGCATCCACCGACCATCACCGAGCTTCAAACCCTTGCGAAACAACCCCTGGGCGAGCTGTTGAGCAATGCCGCTGATTTACGCGATGCGGGTCATGGCAGCGTAATGACCTATTCCCGAAAGGTTTTCATCCCCTTAACCGAACTCTGCCGCGATGTTTGCCACTACTGCACCTATGCGAAAACACCCCGACGCTTGCAACAAGCTTACCTGCAGCCGGAACAGGTTCTAGAAATCGCGCGCAACGGCCAAGCCGCCGGCTGCCGGGAAGCCTTATTTACCCTCGGCGACAAACCGGAACTTCGCTATAAGGCCGCTCGCGAAGCGTTGGAACAATTGGGTTACGACAGCACGCTGGAATATCTGGCGGCCATGGCAAAACTCGTTATAGATGAAACAGGCTTGCTGCCGCATCTGAATCCAGGCGTGATGACCGCGGAGGACTATAAAAACCTGAGATCCGTCGCGCCCTCCATGGGAATCATGCTGGAATCAGCGGCGGATAGACTGTCCGAGCGCGGTGGTCCGCATTTCGGCTCACCCGACAAGATTCCGAAAGTTCGCTTGGCCGCAATAGCCGCGGCAGGGGAAGCCAGCATTCCGCTAACCTCTGGCATTCTTATTGGCATTGGAGAAACCCGCGCGGAACGCTTGGACAGTTTGCTAGCTTTACGCGAACTCCAAGAGCAATATGGTCACCTCCAGGAAATCATTGTTCAGAACTTTGTGCCGAAACCCGGCACCAAGATGGCGACCGCGCCCGCCGCGAGCATCGAAGATCTGCAATGGACTTGCGCCATGGCGAGACAGATCTTTGGGCCGGCCATGTCGATTCAAGCGCCGCCCAATCTGAGCGCGGGACAACTTCAAGGGCTGATCGATGCCGGTATTAACGACTGGGGCGGCGTATCGCCGGTAACGCCTGATCACGTGAATCCTGAATCACCCTGGCCCGAGCTCGATAAACTCAGCAAGCAAACGGCCGAGGCCGGCAAAACCTTGGTGCAACGCTTGACGATTTATCCGCAGTATCTTCAGAACCATACACGCTGGTTAGACCCGCAATTACTGGGGCATGTGTTAAAGCATGCCGATGCGGAAAGCTTGGCCCGCGACGATGACTGGGATGCGGGCCTAAGCCCCGAGCCGCCTTATCGTCTGTCAAGAAAGTCGTTCCCGGTTCGCGATCAAGGTATCGCCGGAGCACTGGATTGCGTGCGCGACAACAACAGCTTGGATCAGGAACAGATTGTCGCGCTATTTAGCGCACGCGGCGATGACTTGGCGACGGTTTGCGCCGCCGCCGATGAATTGCGCCAACAGGTCTGCGGTGACAGAGTCAGCTATGTCGTCAATCGCAACATCAACTACACGAATCTATGCTTCTATAAGTGTAAGTTCTGCGCCTTTTCCAAAGGCAAGACCAGCGAAGACTTGCGCGGTAAACCCTACGTGCTTGATCGTGCTGAAATCGCACGGCGCACAACGGAAGCCTGGGAACGCGGAGCCACGGAAGTTTGTTTGCAAGGTGGTATTCACCCGGATTTCACCGGTGAAACCTACCTTGAGATCTGTCGGGCCGTAAAAACCGCATCGCCCAACATACATATCCATGCTTTTTCCCCGCTGGAGGTTACCCATGGGGCCAGCACATTGGGCATGAGCATTGAAGCTTTTCTAAAAGAACTGCAAAACGCCGGGCTTGGTAGCTTGCCCGGTACCGCCGCGGAAATTCTCGCGGATGATGTACGCGAAATACTCTGTCCCGACAAACTCAATACCGCGGAATGGTTAAGTGTATTGCGCACGGCGCATCAGGTCGGACTGCCCACCACCAGCACCATCATGTTCGGCCATATGGAGAGCACTGAACACTGGGCACAACATCTGCTAGCGCTGCGCCGACTGCAGGCCGAAACTGGCGGCATTACAGAATTCGTCCCCCTGCCCTTCGTGCACCGGGAAGCACCCATGTATCGGCGCGGACTGGCAAGACGCGGTCCGACCTATCGTGAGTCCCTGTTAATGCATGCGGTTGCCCGCTTGGTCTTACATCCCGTGATCAAGAATGTTCAATTGTCCTGGGTAAAACTGGGCCCCGCCGGCGTCGAAGATACCTTGGCGGCCGGCGTCAATGATCTCGGCGGCACCCTGATGAATGAATCTATCTCCCGCGCCGCCGGCGCCAGCCATGGCCAAGAGTTGCCGCCACTGGCAATGGAAAAGTTGATCAGCAAAGCGGGACGTACGGCGCAGCAGCGCACGACTTTGTATACAACGGTGCCTGAAGAACGCCGCGCCGCCGGTCGTCACCCTGCAGCCTTGAGCGAAACCGAACAAGTCATTTCAACTGACCTGCTGCGGCGGCGAAGCGCCTGAGTTCGCGGTGAAATACTGAGTTTTGGCAGTGGCTCAACCCAGCGCATCGGCGAAGAATAGAATTCTAACAACCCACGTGGGTAGTCTGCCACGACCTGGCGATTTATTAAGCATGATGCTGGCGGGTCGCCACCATGAGCGTGACGACTCCACAAAATTCGCGGATAGACTCGCCGAGGCCACAAGAGACTTAGTGCGGAGACAAGTCGAAACCGGCATAGACGTCGTTAGCGACGGCGAGTTGAGCAAAGCAAGCTACGCCACTTATGTGTCAGAACGATTAGCGGGTTTTGGCGGGAACTTTCGCGGCCACGCCGCACAAGACTTGCGGGACTATCCCGATCTTGCGCAACAACTCGTGGCCAAAGGCAGCGTGATCCCAACGGCAGGCGGCAGTTGCTGCCAGGGGCCTGTAAAAGTTAAGAATCTTGCGAGCCTACATCGGGATATCAGGAACTTTCGCACTGCCGTCGACAGTGCGAGTCCACAGGGCGCGTTCATGAACGCAGCGTCCCCGGGCGTAATCGCGGTTTTCCAAAAAAATGAGTACTACCCCGACGAAGACGCCTACATTGAATCGGTAGCCGCAGCCATGCAAACGGAGTACGAAGCGATTGTAGCAGCGGGCTTTCTACTGCAGGTAGATTGCCCCGATTTGGCCATGGGCAGACATCTGGCTTGTGCCGATATTTCCGATGCAGAATTTCTTCGCGTGGTCCACCGAAACGTCGCCGCACTGAACCACGCGCTAAGAAACATCCCGGCTGAACTTATCAGGCTGCATATTTGCTGGGGAAACTACCCGGGACCGCATCACCGGGACATTCCGCTAGATAAAATTATCCAGCCTGTTCTCACTGCCCAGGTGAAATACCTGTTGATAGAGGGCGCTAATCCGCGCCATGCTCATGAATGGAAAGTTTTTTCCCGGAGAAATCTACCCGATGACAAAGTGCTCATACCGGGCGTGATCGACTCCACCAGCAACTACATTGAACATCCCGAAGTCGTCGCACAAAGAATTGATAACTACGTGCAGATTGTGGGACCGGAGCGGGTCATGGCGGGCGCTGACTGCGGCTTTGCCACCTTTAGCGAATATCCTAGCGTGCACCCCGATATCGTCTGGGCCAAACTTGAATCCTTGGTAGCCGGTGCCCAATTGGCCAGCAAGGCCTTAGCCTAATCTTCAGTCCACGCCGATCAGGCACGATATCTATCGTCGCGCAGCAATCGGTAGAGCATTCAGGCTACAGGCAGAATAGCCAATTCGTGGATGAGCCGCATTGCGCTACCATGGGCGGCCCAGCGAATGATTCTATTGCCATGGCCGTTGCCGCGAAACCACTCTACGACTACAACAAGTATTGGGCCGAATGCTACGGCACGGCGCCATTCCTGCCGGTTTCTCGCGAAGAGATGGATAAGCTGGGTTGGGATTCCTGCGACGTCATCATCGTGACGGGTGATGCCTACGTGGACCATCCGTCTTTCGGCATGGCGATAATCGGTAGATTGTTAGAAGCCCAAGGCTTTCGCGTCGGCATCATTGCGCAGCCGAACTGGCGTTCAAAAGATGATTTCATGGCGCTGGGCAAGCCGAATCTATTTTTCGGCGTCGCCGCCGGCAATATGGATTCCATGATCAATCGCTACACCGCCGATCGAAAAGTGCGCAATGATGATGCCTACACGGCCGGCGGCGTGGCAGGTAAGCGCCCGGATCGCTGCTCCATCGTTTACTCGCAGCGTTGCAAAGAGGCTTTCAGCGACGTGCCGGTCGTATTGGGTGGCATTGAAGCCTCACTGCGACGGGTGGCACATTTTGACTATTGGCAGCAGACAGTGCGCCGTTCCATCTTGCTGGATGCCAGTGCCGATATCCTACTGTATGGCAATTCAGAGCGCGCGGTGATTGAAGTCGCCCATCGCATAGCGCGCGGTGAAGCAGTGCGTGACATGACGAATATTCGCGGCAGCGTATTTATTCGGCACGATACACCCAAAGACTGGTGGGAAATCGATTCCACGCGCATTGACCGGCCAGGCCGAATCAACCACATCGTCAATCCTTACCTCAATTCGCGAGAAACTGGAAACTGCGATTCAGCGCTACAGGAAAACCAAAGCCCGTCGCAACCGGCGGACACAGAGAAGCCTTTGCGTTTTGTGCCAAACCCGCGAAAGAATCGCGAACGCAGTATTGTGCGCTTGCCCTCTTTCGAGAAAGTCAGTCAAGACCGCGTGCTGTACGCCCATGCGAGCCGCGTGCTGCATCTGGAAACCAATCCCGGCAACGCCCGCGCCCTGGTTCAAGCACACGACGGCCGCGACCTCTGGCTGAATCCACCGCCGGTACCCTTGACCACCGCTGAAATGGACTATGTCTATGACATGCCCTATGCGCGGCTGCCGCACCCCAGTTATGGCGAGGCGAAAATACCGGCCTACGAAATGATTAGGTTCTCGGTGAATATCATGCGCGGCTGTTTCGGTGGCTGTACATTTTGTTCCATCACCGAACATGAAGGTCGAATCATCCAAAACCGCTCAGAAGAATCTGTGTTGCGGGAAATTGAAATCATGGGCGACCGGGTTCCCGGATTCACGGGCGTGGTTTCGGATCTTGGTGGACCAACAGCCAACATGTATCGCCTAGCTTGTAAGAGCCGCAATATTGAAGCCGCCTGCCGGCGGCCAAGCTGCGTGTATCCAGGTATTTGCAGCAACTTGAACACCAGTCACTCTGCTTTAACACAGTTGTACAGAAAAGCGCGCTCCCTCCCCGGTATCAAAAAAGTTCTCATCGCATCAGGACTACGCTATGACCTAGCGGTGGAAGATCCCGAATATGTCGAGGAATTGGTGACTCATCACGTAGGTGGCTATCTGAAAATCGCGCCGGAACATACCGAAGCGGAACCGCTGGCTAAAATGATGAAGCCGGGCATCAATAGCTACCAACGCTTCAAGGAATTATTTGACCACTTCTCGGCGCAGGCCGGCAAAGAACAGTATTTGATTCCCTACTTTATTGCAGCCCATCCGGGCACCACCGACGAGGACATGGTGAACCTGGCGCTGTGGCTTAAGCGCAATAATTTTCGCGCCGATCAGGTGCAGGCTTTTTACCCCTCACCCATGGCCACGGCTACCGCCATGTATCACTCAGGGAAAAACCCCCTGGCTAAAATTGGCTACAAGAGCGCCGCGGTGGAAACGGCGAAAACGCCCGAGCAACGACGCTTACACAAAGCTTTACTGCGCTACCATGATCCGGCCAACTGGCCACAGATTCGCAAGGCCTTGGAATGCATGGGCTTGTCGCGGCTTATCGGGTCCGACGCGAGCCAACTGGTGCCGGCCACCCAGCCAGGCAAAACCCGACAACATCGATCGCCAAGGCAAAAAAATTCAAACGATAAGCGCGCGCGTGGCCAAGGCGGAAATCGGCTACTAACCCAGCACAACGGCCTACCACCGCGCTAGATCATCGACAATCAAAAAATTAACTGTCGATTGACGTATAGAAAGCCGTGGCCTAGTCAAGCACTCAATGAGCCACGGTCAGAACTTCGCTGCCCCGCAAGGCGGGAACAACGCGCTCGCCCAGTAGGCGAATGGATTCCATGGGACTGTCGTACAGCCGCAAAGCAATGGCCGTGAGTCCGGCGCGCGCATAGTCTTGCAGCTTCAAAATTTTTCCATCCAAGTCGGCCACAGCACCACAAAAAGTAATATTGTCCACCAAGGCATCCAAGACAGAGTCGGGTACGCCCTCAACTGTCGCGCTGCCGGCCCGGAAAGCCGCAGCAAATGCCGGCTGACCATCCATGACCAGCTGCACGTCATCAGGTCCTAGAAACTCCGCCAGCAACCACGGTCGGAATATGCCGCGCAAGAGCAACCATTTCCGGGCCTCTAGCCGCGCGGCCTCGGCGTCGCGATAGACATGCCAGGCAGTGAAGGCATTGGTCGCATAATCAGGCCGAGACTTACCATGGGCTTGCAGCGCCACATCAAGGGTCGACACCGCATTGGCCGTCAATGCGGCAGGCATATCACTCATCATGATGCCATCGGCGACCCGCGCGGCCATGCGCAACATTTGTGCCTGACTCGCGCCGACATAGATGGGCGGCGGCGCGGCCTCAACCCAAGCAAATTGTAAATTCCGCACGCGATACAACTCACCGGTAAAGTTCACCAACTGGCCATCGGCTGCCGCCTGCAAGATATCGACACACTCGGCAACGGCGCGCACGCGGCGCGCCGGCTGAATGCCCAATGCCTCAAGGGCTTCACCGCCACCACCAATCACCAAACGCGCACGGCCGAGGGCCAATTCATTTAGCGTCAGCAATCCCGAAGCGATGCGGACAGGGTGCATATCAAAAGGATTGACAGCCACGGCACCC
The DNA here is from genome assembly GCA_965221985.1 of Gammaproteobacteria bacterium. Taxonomy (GTDB): domain Bacteria; phylum Pseudomonadota; class Gammaproteobacteria; order Steroidobacterales; genus J054. The sequence goes on along the minus strand of OZ244928.1, from coordinate 1,810,585 downwards.
AAGAGAATTTTTGAAGTCGCACGGGCCAACACCGACAGATTGGTAAAGGGATCGCGAGAGTCCAACAAGCTAGACACCCAGATCCCACGAATACCCGCCGACTCCGCGGCCCGGCCTAGGGCAGCGATTTCATCGGCCGATGCGCGCGCATCGAGAATGATGTCAATATCCATCAGCAATCAGCGCAGCAAAGGAATAACTTCCTCGGCCAGCTGCTCCATTTGTTCGACATAGTCCCAGAGGGGATTGAGGACAATCATTTCGGCACCGGCCGCCAAGACTGGCCGTAAGCCATCGGCAACTTGCTCCGGTGAACCCCAGGCGCAGATATCAGCCACGAAATTTGGATTGCTTTTGATCATCCATGGATAACGCGCCGCGAAAAACTTATCCAAACCTTGTTTGGCGCGGGATGCGTCCTTGTCAACGGCCAAATAGACGCGTTTGGAAATTGGGAAACTGCTTGGATCGCGTTCCGCGTTATCGAGGAAGCGCTTCAGCTGATGTACCTGCAGGGCAAAATCTTCCGTGGTCGTTGGCCCCGCCCCCATATAGCCATCGGCAACACGGGCGGCGCGTTCTAGAGCTTTCGGATGCTGGCCACCAAACCAAATCGGTAAATTGCTTTGGAGTGGCTTAGGCTCCATGGCCGCACCTTTTAGGGTATAAAACTCACCTTTAATGGTCGTCCGGGATTCACGCCATAGGCTGCGTATGGTTTCCAAGCCTTCATTGAATCGGCGCAGTGCTTCATCAGCTCGAGTACCAAAAATCTCAAAATAGTGATCCCCCGCAAAAACCGGACCCAAACCAATACCCAAGATCGCCCGGCCGTTACTCATGTGATCTAGACTGCTGAAATCTTTTGCCAATTGGACCGCGTTGCGAATGGGAAAAACAATCACGGAGACCCCAAGCCGCAAGCGCTGGGTCACGGCCGCCGCGTAGCAAAGCAGGCTGACCGATTCCAATAGCGGTACGTCGCCAGCAACCTGGTCTTGTACCCAAGCGCTTTCGAAGCCCAGTTCTTCAGCGCGCTGCAAACTCCGCTCTACCAGATCCATGTCAGCCCGGCCATCCATGAAGACCTGTGGGATGGGAATGCCAAAAGTCGGCAGATTGCTCACAACAATTCTTCGGCAACGAGTCTGAGAGCATCAGTGGATACGCCGCCCAGCAAGATTGTGCCAACCTCACCCCGCTTGCTCGCATCGCGCCAGCGGCTTAAGCGATCACGAATGCGATCCGCGGTACCCACGAGAGCGCAGTCATCAATTAAGCTGGCAGGCACAGCAGCAGCAGCCTCCACCTTGCGCCCTTCAAGATATAGGTCTTGAATCTTACGAGCTTCGGCCTCGTAACCCATGCGTGCCGCATACTGCGCATAAAAATTCTTCTCACGCGGACCCATGCCCCCAATATATAGAGCGAGGTGCTGGCGCACCGGCTGCTGGCAGCGTTCGAGATCATCGCCCAATACCACGGACACCACTGGTGCCACGTCAAAGTTTGCTAGGGACTTCTCGCCATCAGCCTTGGCAAATCCTTCGCTAAGGTACTTACCCAAAATATCGAATCGATCGGGATTCATCCAAATGGGAAAGACCCCGTTAGCCAGCTCGCCCGAAGTGCGCAGACCATTAGGCGTAATGGAAGCCGTGTAGATCGGCAAATTCGGGTCACCATGCAAGATACTTTTCATAGGGCTGCCCAAACCGGTAGCGCCTTCGCCCAAATATGGGATTTGGTAGTGATAACCAACGTGCTCAAGGGGCGCCCGCCGCGCCAGTACTTGACGAATGATGTCGATGTATTCCCGCGTTCGCGTCATGGGGCGACCATAGGGCACGCCGTACCAACCTTCGACAACCCTTGGGCCGGAGGGCCCAATGCCCAGCAAGAATCGTCCTTTGGACAATGCCGTTAATGTCATGGCAGTCATGGCTGCACAAGTTGGCGTGCGCGCGGGCATCTGCATGATGGCGGTGCCGACTTTAATCCGTTCCGTCTTCGCCAAGACCCAGGCGGCAGTGGATACCGCATCCGAACCGTAGGCTTCGGCAGTCCACACAGAGTAAAAGCCAAGCCGCTCGGCTTCGAGAATTTGTTCCATGGGCAAGTTGACGTTGGCCGGCGAATAGCCAGCCATAAGACCGAGTCGCATCCGCAATCCCCTGCGCTGTTGGCTGGGGTCTAGTCTAGCCCATTACAGCGGCTCAGCAATCTTGGGCGTAGACGCTGTCTTTTTCTGCAGCCTTGGTAAGTTCCTCGCTGCCTTCCGCAGGAGATTGTTCGAGATCCTTAGCGTGCAAACGTGCCGTGAGTTCTTCGTGCTGCGCAAGCAAGTCGTTGATTTCATCCTGCACCGCCTCGGTGCCCGCTTGTACAACGCTCAGTTCAGTTTGAGCATCGCGCAGTTCGACACTAGCACGAATGCCCTCTTCCGCCCGCTCGGTCAAGGCCGCACGCAGGCTTTTCGTTTTTTCACATTCTTCAGCCAGCTGCGCGCGCAAATCCTGAAGTTCAGCGGCGCTGCCGTCCTCTTGCTTGCGAAATTGCTCAAGCTCGGCCAACAACTCCTCAGCTTCGGTATGAGCAGCGGCAAGGTCGACATCGGCTTGCTCCAATTTCCGCTTGGCGACGCGCGATTCAGCTTCCAAGGCGCGAAACTTCCGATCCCGTTCAGAACTGGTTTCGGAGACATCGCTCGAAGCACGGAACTTTGGCAAAAGCCGAGCCAAGACAAATCCCGCGAAGAATGCGGCAGCGCTAAGGCCAAGCTGCATGTCCATTAGATTTGACATAAATCAAAAAAATGCAAGGAATGACCTGGCGAGTCTATGAATTGTGGCGGGGCAATTGCCGAGGCTTGGGTCTCAAAATCTGAATCGTGGCCGGGGTCCGGTCAGCGATACCGGCCCGGCCTTACGCTGGGCGAGCCGTCAATTTCTCTGGAAAATTGCGCTCCATAAAGTCCAGTAACTCCCGCGGATACTGCGTCACACTATCGAGCTTCCGCGCCGGACCCACCCACATGGCATGACCGGCCTTGTCGCCCATACCCATCCACGGCAACCACGGCGAAACATAGGTGGGCGTAGCTGTCGTGTAGACTTTCGGCTGCCGCGGATCATGCAATTCAGTCAAAGAGCCACGAATTAACTGGTGCTCCCCCATCGGCAATCCGGCCGGATAGCTGCGGCGCATGGTCAACCAGATGTGGTCCCCCGAGCTGCGCCATTCCAATTGCTTGTGCAGGATTGGCTCTTTCGACAATGGTCGGTCGTCGTCGGAACGTTTAAAACCATGAATGGAATAAATGTAATGCGCCTTAACAGAAATTGAATTACCCAGTACTTCGTTGCGCGCGCCCGTGTAAGGATTTGTGTACTCGGTAAGCCGCTTGCCGCTGCGACGGTCACGAAAGAAACTCACCGTAGCAGCATGGGCGTGGTAACTCCCATCGTCTTGGCGTTGATAAAAATCGATTTCCGAACCTTCGAAATCAACCAAGGGCTCGGGTGACTCACCCGGAAAAACACCATAAATGGTGCCGTAGTACCACTGCGGCACATCTTCGGCAAGGAGGCTACCGCGCATCTTGATCATGGCGGTAAGCGCATCCTGTGGGTCCTCAAGGTTCAGTTTCGAACCCAGCGCAGGATCAATGGCGCTACAGCCAACAGCACCAACCCCGGTTAATGCAAGACCAGCACAAAACTGGCGGCGAGAAATAATATCCTTAGACATTGCTTAGTTCTTCTCGTCTGGCAGCGCGTAGGCAAGCAAATAGTCATCGATACCCTGCGCGTAGTACCAACTGTGTCCCCCGGCCGCAAATACCACGTACTGCCGACCGTCGATGACATAGCTCATGGGCGTCGCCATCGCTGATGTTGGCGCCATCACTTGCCAAAGTTCTTCTCCCGTATCGATATCGTAGGCACGAATACGCGAATCTGAAGTCGCGCCGATAAAGATCAATCCCCCCGCGGTCACAATAGGCCCACCCGCCGAAGGCGCACCGTAATTAAGCGGAATGGGTACGGGCATTAATTTATCCAGCACGCCAAAGGGTATTTTCCATTTGATTTCGCCCACGGACATATCCACCGCCACGAGCAGATTCCAGGGTGGCGCTGTGCACGGCGAAAAAGAGGGTGACATCAATGGTCCTTGCTCCACGGCATAGGGTGTACCACCAATATATCCAGGGCCCTGCATGGGCGCTCCGGCACCCGGCTTGCTGGCGGCAACAGGATCAACCTCTTCCCGCGGGATTAACTTTACGTAGTAAGGAATTTGCGACACGGGAGTAATCAATAGATTTCGCTGCGGATCGAAGGCGCCACCGCCCCAGTTGCTGCCGCCACCCGGCTGCGGATACATGATGGTGCCACCAGTCATCATGGGCTCATAGTGACTACCATGGCGCATGGACGCGATTTTCGCCTTGCAGGCATTGCGATCCAGGATCGTGAATCCCCAAGCATCATCTGGTGAAATTGTATTACGCACGAGTACGGGCGGTTTGCTCGGAAATGGCTGCGTCGGCGACAAAGTTTCTCCGGGAATATCTGTATCCGTGGGAACTGGACGCTCTTCTACGGGAAATATCGGCTTACCGGTATCGCGTTCCAACGCAAACACCATGCCCGTCTTGACCAATTGAATGACCGCAGGAACGCTCTGTTGATCACGTTGAATATCCACCAGTATGGGTGGCGAACCGACGTCCCGATCCCAAACATCGTGATGCAAAGTCTGGAAGTGCCAAACCACTTCACCCGTTGCACCGCGCACGGCAATAATCGAATTCGCGTAGCGATTGTCCCCCGGCCGATGCACACCCCAATAGTTTGGCGCCGGACTGGCAGTCGGAATGAACAATAGATCACGTTCGTTGTCCACGGACATAGGCGTCCAATTATTGCCGCCGCCCACATCGTCCGGTGTGGGCTCAAAGCCCGTCGCCGGGTCGCGCACCAAAGGATCGAAGGTCCAAATCAACTGACCACTGCGAGCATCAAATCCGCGAATGGCCCCGTTTACCGAATTGGCGCTTTCAAATTTGTTCGATGTCGAACTTACCGCAATCACATCGCCAACAACCGCGGCCGGAGACAGTAGTTGCGTTGCTTCTAGACCCTCTGCAGGCTTTGTTTCCTTGAGCAAGCGATCCACATCAACAAAACCGTTACGGCCAAAATCCTCGCAAAGCTCCCCATTGAGGGCGTCAACGGCAAACAGCCGCTTGTCAGCTGTCGGCATGAATAATCGAAACTGGCATGATTCTTCCAGATTGGGTTCAGCTTCCTGCCAAAACGCAACACCCTTGCACTTAAAACGGCCCGCCAAGGGTCGTTTATCGATTTGCGGATCAAATTCCCAACGCGGCTCTCCAGTGGTGGGGTCTAGTGCAATAATTCGCTGGAAGGGATCGCAAACAACAAGATGTTGGCCCGCCATGGGCGGCAGCAAGATGGGCGTAGCCTGGTAATCGATAAAAGTGCGTAGCTTGGGATTGGCGGCCACGGCACCGTGGCGATACTGCCAAGCTAGCTCCAGGCCCGCGACATTTTCGCGGTTAATTTGATCCAAATCGGCGTAGCGGCTACCGCCAGCGTCTCCGCCGTAATACTGCCAACCATCCGCACCCGCCGCTTGTGACGATGTCATCACCAGTAACCAACACGCACACGCAAAACATCGCGAAAAAATCGGCCACAAAAACTTTCTCATCATTTCTGCCTACTATCGATTGATCAATGACTGACTATCATCAGTGACTTGGCTCACCTGGCCGTCTAACACGGCATGCTACTGCCCGCGGAGGCGAGTCGCTAGCGCTCGGTAAAAATCCGCTACGGCGCGATCGTCCGCATCGTAAACCGACCCACGGAAACGATAGCTACGCCCAGCAAATGCGCAAATTAGGGCACAACTGCAACGCGCGGCGGCGGACTAGCCTATTCTGGTACGGCTGCACACGGCCCGCAGGGCTACGGTAAATCCGTCCGCTCCGCGAGCAAACCCCTAGCCCTGCAGTAGTGCGCGGCCTGGAACTGTTCCAAAAACTAGCTTCCAGCCCTGACGGGGGATATAGGCCTAGCAGATGCGCCCTGGGGTGAAACCATATTTCATTTGACCTGCTCCAGGCCGACCGTATACTTGCTAAGTAATGGGGCGGAAGGCAATTCGCAGCAGCAATCAGAACGCAGGGACCGGTTACCGGCCGTAACCGATCGGCGGAAGAATCAAGAGTTACCGCGCCAGCCTGGCAGAATACTTAAGAACATTGCCCGGCTCATCGTTACAGTTTTTTGGGAGAGGTCTTTATGAAACGAGTTTTAGCACTAGCCTTGCTATTGGCCATATCTGGCGCATACGCGGACGATGAAGTTTCCGGCTGGCGCGTGGGCGCAGGCGTTGCCTTCTCTGACTTGAGTAGCGACGACAATGTCTTCGATGATGCCGATGCCGGGGTTAGCCTCAGCGTGGCTTATCGCATCAATGACTGGGCGGGTTTAGAAGGCAGCTACTTAAACACCTCCGATTTTGACGCCAATTTACCCAACAACAACGTACCCTCAGAAGCCTCCGTTTCATATTCTGGGTTTAGCGCAGCCGTGCTCGGCTACCTGCCGATTCCGGAAGACGAAATTGACGTCTACCTAAAGCTCGGGCTATTCGATTTTGATGGCGACCTAAGCACCAATGCGGGCGTGAGCCAAAGTGGTCATGCCGATGGGGCCCTGGTAGGCGCCGGTGGCATTTTGCATGTCAGCGACAATTTTGGCGTGAAAGCCGAGTATAACTGGTACGACATCGATGACGCGGATCTGTGGTCTGTGATCCTGGGCCTGGAATATATGTTCTAAGTAGCTTCGTCTGCGATTAGTGAAAAAGTCCAAGACTTAGGAAAAAGCCGGGCGCTTAGGTACCCGGCTTTTTCATTGGTGCCGCCGTTATAGCTTTCCAAGCCCGAGCACTGCCCATTCTCGCCGTCCTTGTCTTGGGGGTTCGGTTTGGCGGCCGGTAATTGTATTCCGGGATGGCTCCCTGCGGTCCGCTTTACTCCCTCCATACAATTACCGGCCGCCAAACCTTGGCTTTTTCAATGTGACCGCCTGGCCGGCCGCTGCCGAACAGTGCTTGCATGACGGGGACGATGCGGGCAGATCGCGCTACAACAGCGACCAGCCGCATCAACTTAGACCGCTATTCCGTTTCGGCCCCTAGCACAACCAAGGCTTTTCCAAAATTCTCGCCGCGCATGAGTCGGCAGAAATGCGCGCCCGCTTTATCCAAACCGAAGACTCTATCTTCGAGAACCTGCACGCTCCCGTCCAAAATCCAGGGTGTCAGCAAGGCTAGGAACTCATCGCGCTGCTCTTCAAAGTCATAAACCACAAGACCTTTCATGACCGCGCGCTTCAGGATGGGCAATCCCAAGTACAAGCCGTCCACGGCTTTGGGATCATTGTAGGCACTCATCAAACCACACAACACAACAGTGCCATAACTACGCAACACACCCATGGCTTCAACCAGCATGGGACCACCGACATTGTCGTGATAAATGTGCGCGCCATCCGGTACAGCAGCTCGCAGGGATGCCGGATAGTCGGGCTTCTTGTAGTTCACGCAATCAGCAAAACCGAGTTTGTTGATAACGAAGCCACACTTTTCATCGGAACCGGCAATGCCAACCACCGTCGCACCCAATTTCAGGGCGATCTGTCCCAGGGTAGAGCCCACGGGACCAGCGGCGGCCGAAACCAGCACCATCTGACCCGCCTGGACATTAGCGAGGCGAACGATGCTGGCCCAAGCGGTCAAACCGGGCATCCCAAGCACACCCAAGTAGTAAGAGCGAGGCAGAGCATTAATCGGCAGCGCGTGCAGTGCCGAGGCGTCAGCCACCGAATGTGTCTGCCAACCGCCGAAGTGCCGCACATAGTCGCCAGCTAAAAAAGCGGGTGAATTGGAAGCCAGCACTTGGCTGATGGTTTCCCCCGGCGGCATATCGCCAGCGCCCAGCGGACCGTCGCCCGAGGCGTGTCTACCGGCCATGGCGGGACGCTGATAAGGATCTAGCGACAAATAGATGTGCCGCAAAAGAACTTCTTCCGGGCCCGGCTGCGGCATGGATACGGTTTCCACGGAGAAATCGTCAGGTTGGGGAATGGCTTGCAGTGGCTTCGTCAGCACCAGCCGTTGGCAAGTTTCAGGCACTGCAAGTCACCTCTAAAGCTACAGAATGCACGAGCTGCAGCTTAGTGCTGTACCGTTGCGGGGTCCACCTACCGAACGCTGGCAAATCCCACACCCACGGGACGTGCCGGTAGCGGCCCAGTCCGTTAAACTCGCCTGCCCGTTCAATGACGGGAAACTGGCCCGAAGCGCCGCGAGGCGGCTAGCCAGCACAAGAATTCTAATAAGGATTAAGCGCATGAGCATCAAGTTTGAAACCAAGATCGATGTCAAGAACCCCATCTGGAACCGGGACGCCTGGGCACGCATCCAAGCTGACCTGAATCCCGAGAAGGAAGCCATTACCCACTGCCGCGGTGAAATTCTCGGCATCAAGCCAGGTGAAGCTGTTAAACAATTGTGCAGTTTTGAAACTTTCTTAGCGACGCGTTTGATCCCGCAAGACGACGGCAGTATTCGCCGTCTCAATAAGGAAGTCATTTTCTATACAGACGCCCGGACCAACGAAATCATTCATGAGTGGACCAATCCTTGGACCGGCGAAAAGGTCAATGTCGTTCATGTATTCAACGATCCTTTCAACTACACCATCAGCGAATGGTTAATCTTAGCGCCGGAGGATTTCCCGAAGGACGGCTCCAAACCAGAACCTCGTAAGATCCCGCTAATTTTCCCCTGGTATCCGATGGGTGATGATCGGCTAGTACTCAATACCGATATGCATCTTTGTTACCCCAATGCGCTGCAGCCTGATAAGTGGCCACGCGAATCCGGTGGCAAGCTAGCGCAGGTCTCGGAAATGATGCGTTTCATCGTCCGTAAAGATGATTTGGAAAACCCGGCTTTGACTTCGGTTCCCATCGTCGGTTCATGGAATCGCATTACACCCTGGCTACCGTGGATGCTCATGGGATCGACGCCGGGACATTGCATGTATGTATCGACCATGACGAAATCAGACAACATCAGCATTATTCCTGAACATGTCCGGAAATTTTCCGAAGAACAGCGTCCGGGCATGATGCAGGCGCCCACGGAAGACTACGGGCCGAGTATTTCCAGCCTGGAGTATTACGCGCGCGAACAAACGCCAGCACCACCGCTGGAAAGCTAGAGCTTAACGCTAGCTTCGGTGTTTACATCGCGGATTGGCACACGGATCGCCGGGCATGCTTGAGGATGCCCGGCGATTTTGCTTATGAACGTATTCATTGTCTATGCCCATCCGGAGCCAAAGTCCTTCAACGGCCTATTGCGCGACACGGCCATTGAGACGCTGGAGGCCGCCGGTCACGAAGTTGTTGTTTCCGACTTATACGCACAGCGCTTCCTAGCGGCTGCGGGCCCGGAAGATGTCTTGGAGCAATCAAACAATGAACGATTCGATCTAGGCGCCGAACAAATGGCGGCCGCGCCGACACGGGCTTTCGCGCCGGAAATTCAGCAAGAAATGGAGCGTGTGTTTGCCGCGGACCTATTGATTCTCCAATTCCCCATGTGGTGGTTCTCCGTGCCGGGGATACTCAAAAGCTGGATCGATCGAGTGTTTGCATTCGGCGTTGCCTATGACTTTGGCCGAACCTGGGATAAAGGTGTATTTGCGGGCAAACGTGCGATGCTGTCGTTTACCACCGGTGCCCCACCCGGTGTATTTGAGCCAGATGGGCGCAGTGGTGACCTGGAACGCGTGCTATGGCCCCTGCACGGCGGAGTGTTGGCCTTGTGTGGATTTTCCGTACTGCCACCCTTCGTGGCTTGGGCTGTTCCCTGGGTCGGCGATGACGGCCGAGCCAAGATTGTCGCGGACTATGCCGAAAGGCTAAGCATGCTAGAACACGACGAACCCTTGTTCTTTCATAGCCTCTCGGACTTCGGCGAGAATCACCAGCTCAAGGCTGAAATCGTGCCCGCAACACCAGCTCAGCATCGGGGTCAGCGCTTCCACCTGCTTGGCGAGGACAAACCAAAGTAGTACCGCATTCAGCGTGCTATTTACGCAGGCTGAAAAATTTTCCGTCGCTGCCAGCAACCCAGGTCAAGCTTCCTTGCCAACCGCAGATCAACTGCGGATAGCAAGGGTACTAAGCAATCCGCGGTCGTGTATGCACTAAAGATCTTGAAATCGCAGCAACACGCACGGCACGTCAATAGAAACTCGGCTTAAGTTGTATGCGAATATGGGCCGACTGATCGCTGTGCCCGGGACGGGCGCAGCCGTTCCGCTGAGCGGCTGCCTCATGGAACGCCGCACTCACACCCCTCCCACCGTGGTACTTTCGATAACTGGAAACGTTTATAGGTAGGCCCAGCATGAAAAAAGAAGCCAAGATCCGACCGTTCTGGTACTCAGACATTTGGCTATTTCCCAAGCTGATCACGATCATCACAAGCTTGGACGAAGAAGATACAGTGAATGCCGCGCCCTACTCACACATCATGCAATACGATGTGATGGCCAAGAACCCCCGAATGATTCTTGGCTTCAGACAGGACTCACACACATTTAAAAACATCTGCGCAACCAGCGAATTCGTCATCAATTGCCCCCGAGCCGAAAACTTGGATGACATGATGAATACGGCACGCTTTTATCCCGAAGGTGTTAACGAGCTAGAACAAACGAGTCTAACGCCGATCCCGTCTCTGAAAGTTAAGCCGCCCAGCATTGAGGAATGTCCGCAGATTGCCGAGTGCACAGCGGATGAAATCATCCGGCTACCAAAAAGCAGCGGGATTGTGATCGCGAAAATTAACGCCCTGGTTTTCGATGAAGAACTTATCGACATGCCGAGGGAACAACGCATTAAGGCTTTGAACTTACCTATTGGCTTAGGTGACGAAAGCCGCATGGATTATTTTCATGCCGTTAATTACGACGTGACCATGCATAAGCTAGGTGAGCCACCGGATGCGTTCAAGGGTGGCGAAGTTCAGCTCGGCATGACTTGGGATGCCGACGCCTTGCAAACCCTTATGACCATTCCGCCCGGCGTACGTAAAATGGTCACGGAACAAACCGAGAAACACTGCCAAGATAAGGGCGACGACAAGGTCTCTTTAGCCCGCTTTCAGGAATTGGCGGAAGAAGCTGGCATGAGCCCTGACTTCTTCGATCGCTTCCGAGAGAGGAAAGCCAGCTAGCATCGCCGATGCGCATACAGCTAATCTTCGAACCGGATTCGGCCGGAGAATTTCTACGCCTGGGTAGGCTTGCGGAAGACTTTGGCTTTGATGCGGTGTGGACAGCCAATCACCTGTCCGCCCGCGATCCCTTCATGGCTTTCTCGGTGTTGGCACGCGAGTCTTCTAGAATCCGGCTGGGGCCTATTGCTGTAAGCCCCTTCGAACTGCATCCGCTGAAAATGGCCAATCAGCTACTCACGCTCAACGAATTCTCCCAAGGACGCGCAAACATCGTTGTGGGCGGTGGTGGTGGCACCGCCATTGCCATGGACCTAAAGCAGGGTCGCTACGTCATGCATCCCAAGATGCTACGCGGCGTTCGAGAGTGTGTTGAGTTTCTACGCGGTGCCACGAGCGAAGATGTATTGAACTACGACGGAGAACTTTATCGCGTCAAGGACTATCAACCCAATTGGCGACACGAGACGCCACCATTGATCTATGTCGGCGCGACCAAGCCAAAGATGTTGCGCCTTGCAGCAGAAATCGGCGATGGCGTCATGTTCAGTGACTTAACCCTTGGTCGCCTGGATGAAACCATGGGCATTCTCAGTAAATCTTTAGCACAACATCAGCGCGCATCAGGTTTCCGGATCAATAATCTTTTCGCTTGGCATGTGAAGCCGGACAAATCTGACGCAGTCGCCGAAGCACAACGAAAACTTTGGGTTCGAGGCATGGTAGAACGCTGGTATATCGAACCCTTTTTAGATGCAGCGGAGGTGGATTACGTAGCAAATCACATGGAGGGAATTATCAAGGCTTACATCACGGATTCGCCGGAGATCGACGACATTCCGCCCGCACTGCTTGCCAAACTAGTCGATGAATTGACCTTCTGCGGCGATTATGGCGATATCGACAAGCTTCTGGGACGCTGCCGTCGATTCAAAGCTGCCGGCGTGACTGAAATGGCGCTAAGGCTCTATGACGACCCTGAAGAATCCATTCGCTTGATCGCCGATGTGATGGGACCGGAGCTATAACAGCCGCAGCGCGAGGACGACTGCAAGCGGAAGACAACTGGCCTCAATCATCCATCCCGTAAGGCAACAAAACCCGCTGGCTAAGGTACTCCGTCTCCGGCAAAGGAAATCGCGGGCGCGGCAACCCTAAGTAGTTTTGGTCTTTGGTCAACTTGTAGGCAGTAAGTTCATCAGGCGGTTGATCAGTTTCCACCCAACGCTCCAAATGAGTTAGCCAATCAACCGTATCCGCGCCGGGCCCACGACGACAGTGCGCAACACCTGGCAGCATGAATAGGCGCGCGAAATCCGCGGTGTCCGCCTGCCCGCCCACGGTCCGCTCCATTGTTTCAAAATAGTCGATGGTATTCAGGGGCGTGACTTCAACATCGTCCCAGCCTTGATAAACAATAATTTTTCCACCTTGCGCGCGAAATTTACGCAGATCTGGGTTTTTCGCGGAATACAAAACTTCCATTAATGCGAGCCGTGGCGGATCTTTATCGAAATCGAAATCCACAGCCGAGCGATCCGGCGGCAGGTCGTCAAAAAATAGCAAGGTTTGATAAAGCTGCTTGATGGGACCATCGGGGTGAAAGACCGCGGGGCCATCGCGGCCGACAAAATTAGGCACCCACTCATACTCTGACCCGGGCATTAGTCCGCCCAGTACCAGAGACTCGCCGCGAGAATTCTTCGCGCCGGTGTATAAACGTTCAAGCACTTGGAGTTCTTCCGGCCGAAAACATTCGTCATCCCCAGAAGCTTCTTCGCAAGCCGGTAAGGCCAAGCGCCAATTGCAGGCCCGCGGATCGGCAATAATGCCGTCGGCAACACCATCTATGTCATCGCAGGCCTCAAGCACGCGCCGGCGCACTTGGTCGACGCGTTGCGCCGTTAGCACCGGCTCCCCTCCCGCGTCTAGATTGGCGCGACCAGACCAGATCAGATGTAGCGCCGCCGTGCCCGTCTCATCAAGTACCGGGGCTCCGGCGATGATGCCGTCGAAATCCGACGGGAATCGCTGGGCCGAAACTAAAGCTTGTCGGCCACCCGTGGAGCAGCCCCGAAAATAGTGTTTCTCCGCGGGCCTCTCGTAGTGCTGGCTGACAATGGCTTTTGCAGCAACGGCAACGACATGGGTCGCCCGATACGCGAAATCAATTTCCGCGGCCAAATTGTCCCGCGCCCAAGTCGAGTCATAGGCCGGACCTTCGTGACCCATGTCAGTCGCGACAACCGCATAGCCCCGGTCCAAAGCATCGTCACAACTGGCACTGCGAATCTCGCCACATAATCCGCCACAACCCTGCATCAAAAGCTTCCCGTTCCAGGTCAAGGCGGGCAACCGCAGCTCGAATTGAATTCGAGGCTCAACAAATCCTCGCACGCGGCAATGGGCCGGCAAACCCTCGCTCGCGGCTACAATCTCAGTGGCGGTGAGCTGCGTCGGGGCATCGACAAGATCGGCAAATCCGGTAACGGAAACCAAGGATTCACAGTCGAGCGCTAGGACCGATGTCATGAAAAAAAAGGTGAGCAATAAAACGAAAGAGCGGATCATTCGTAGCGCGCCCTTATCACATCTTCCGTGAGCACTTTTAATACTCTGTCCATCAAAGCTTGTCGCTCGCAGCCGCGCTCTGCTGTTACCGGTGCATCTGGTACATAAGCATCGACTTCGTCCCTAGACCAAAGTCCCTGCGCCGCCGCAAGGCGCTCGTGAGTATCGATCCGATCCCGCAGCACCGTGACTTCGCCCAGCAAGGTCATCACCATAGCAAGTAATTGGTCATTCACGGGATCATCGAAAAATTTTGGCCGCCCGTTTTGTACGTAAGCCACACGATCGAGTAGATCTTCGTCGGTCATATTCTATTCATCCGGTTTTCGCGCCGACATGGCAAACCAATTGCGCAAACTAAACTCCCCATCGCTGGCCGATACAAAGGCCGCGGGATCAGCCTGCTCGCGGCCATCGCTCATGGTCCGCTGAAATCCCTGAGCTGCGTCAACAAAACCCGCGGCTTCGCTAGCGCCGACCCAATCGAAGTGGGTCAGGGCATTCCAAAAAGGCTCTTGATTGTAGAAACCCTCATAGGAGCTGCGCAGATATTCCCAGGTGCCCATCACTTCCTCGCGCGCCGGCACCTCGATATGCGCGGTGATACCGCCCGGTCGCAGCAAGCGGAAACATTCCGCAAAAATATTTTTAGCCGCCACGGTTGAAGTCTCGTGGAACAATGCATGCGAAACGATCAAGTCAAAACTGCCGTCCTCAAAATCTGTCGCTTCCGCATTTTGCTGTGAGAAGTGGATCGATAACCCACGCTGCTCGGCCAGACCATGACCGTATCGAAGCGCGGGCGCCGAGGTATCGAGGGCGAAAACCTTTGCGCCGGGAAACTGCTCGCAATAAACTGCGGTACTCGCGCCGCAGAGACAACCCAAATCAAGGACTTGCGCAGGTGCGAAGCCGGGAAAACGGCCGAGTATGTGGCCGAGCAAAGTTTGACCCCGGTAGTCATGATCCTCACCAGTTTGCTCCAATAGATAGGCCTGGGCAGACAAAGCATAGACAGCACCTTGTCGCACATCGTCAGCACAGGTTTCCGCGTGATAGCCGCCGGGAAAAGAATGGTTGTCCATGGCCGCTTGATACTTCGGAACCTGAAGATCTGGATCGAGGCGCAGACTGCCCCGGTCACCGGATGCGGGAAGACAGGCCTTATTCAAGCGCTGCAACTGCCGGTCAACGGCTTCACCACAGTAACGCCACAACAAATCTTGCCAGATTTGCATCATGGCTAACCAATACTGGTGCGCGGGTTCGGCCTCCATGAGCCGTCGTAACGCCCGCCGAGCTTCCTGGTCCAGCTTGGCACTTAACGACTCTTCCTTAACGATCTGCTCGCAGCGCTGCTGACTGCCCTCCGCCAAGCTTGTTTGCACATAGCGATTCAGTGCTAGGGCAAAAAGTTGCCGAGACCGCTCATCATGCTGCAATTCAATCATTGGATTATCGGGTACTCCATATCAATACCCTGCAAAGATACTAGTATCCCAGCCGAAAAATTGTCAATATAATTATATTAAACAAAATATATATATAGTTATCGTGCACCAAGCTTCCTTTAATCAAGACAGCTCAAAAACCAACCCATCCCCAGACCTGGGCTGGGGACTAAGAGTCGGTTGGGGTGTCGGCTCCTTGGGATCCACTACCTTGATCAATGGCGTCAGCTTTGTCGGGCTCTTCTATTTCAGCAGCATCTTGGGTATTTCCCCGGCGCTAGCCGGTAGCCTGTTATTCATCGCCAAACTCTACGATATTTTCACCGACCCCCTCATGGGCTATATCAGCGACCGCAGCAATACGCGCTGGGGCAGACGCCGGCCCTTTTTGCTCGTCGCTGCGCTGCTAAGCGGTGCGGCCTTCCTGATGTTATTCAATGTACCGACGCTTTCCGGCGGCGCGCTGACCGGCTACCTACTGGCTAGCCTATTGCTCTATGCCACTGGCTACACCTTGTTCAACATTCCGTACCTGGCCATGCCCGCTGAAATGACCAGCAGCTACCACGAACGATCACGGCTCATGTCAGCGCGCGTGGTATTCGCCGCCCTAGGTATTTTGGCGGGCGGTTCTTTAGCCACAGCATTGATCAGTTACTGGGGCGGTGATCGTGAGGCTTACCGCAACATGTCTTGGGTGCTGGCCGCAATCATCAGCGGTAGCATGCTGGCGGCGTTCTTTGGCACCAGTCGGGCAGTTCACACCCAGCACATAACCAGCACGCTTTCTTGGCGTGCGCAACTCAAGCTCATGGCCACCAATCAACCCTACATCATTCTAATGGGGGCCAAGCTGCTACACATGTTTGGTGTCGCCTTAGCGAATAGCGCTCTGCTGTTTTTGGTCACCGGTGTCCTCCAGCGCGATACCGCCGCTGTCGCGTTCTTAGTGCTGATATCCACAGGGGGCACCCTGGCATCGGTGCCTATCTGGCTATCAATTGCGCAACGGCTAGGTAAACGAAACTGCTATTGGCTAGCCATGGCAATTCTTCTGCCGTTTACTTTGAGCTGGCTAGTTGCCACACCAAGTGAGTCCGTTTTCTTTTTCGGCCTGCGTGGCCTAGGCATAGGTGTCGCGACGGCCGGGCTAACTTTGGCGGCACAAGCCATGCTGCCCGACACCATTGATCATGACGCCAAACGCTGCGGCCTACGCCGTGAGGGAGTGTTTACGGCAGGTTACAGTTTCATGGAGAAAACCGCCTTCGCTCTCGGACCGCTAATCCTTGGCATCTTGCTGGAAGCTTATAGCTACAGCACGGAAGACCGCTCAGTTAGCAACTCGCAAGCCAATCATGCAATTCTTCTGGGCGCCGCCGTGCTGCCGGCCGCGGCCAGTCTACTCAGTGCTGCTGTACTGTGGTTCTATCAATTGGACTCTAGCTATTTGCATGGCGGGACAAACGAATCGTAGATGTCGACGGTAAACCGAAACGTTAGCAAGTCCGTAGGCCGTGCCTTTGCGGTATTGGAGCTTTTCGAGCAACAGCAGCAAGCGCTAACGGCGCCGGAAATTCGAACAGCCTTGAACTTACCTCAACCCAGTTCACACGCATTGCTGCAAGAACTGGTGGCTTTGGGCTATCTAAGCTACGACCCTGCTGCGCGCAATTATTTTCCTCAGTTCCGTTTACGCCGCCTGGGGGCCTGGCTAACTGGCCCCCTGCTTCCGGACGCCAGCTTGGCGTCGATGCTAAAGGGTTTATGTACAGCCATTGGCGAAACCTGTAGTGCTAGTCACCGTCAAGGTCAACAGCTTGAGATACTCCATGCGGAATGTGCAACCCACCCGGTGGCTGTGCGCTTAAGCTCAGGGCTAGGCGAATCTCTATGGCGCTCGGTCGCCGGACGCACGTTACTGGCGGATATGGCTAAGGCTGATATCACTGATTACTTGGCTATCGCCACTAAGGAAACACGTCGCCCTGCCGACCGCCAAACGATTAGAAACCTGCCAAAGCTGTTAGCGAAAATCCGACGCGATGGCTACTACATTGCGGCTGATGTGTTACTTCAAGGCGTAACCAGTATCTGTGTTCCCGCGCGTGTCGGCAATCACGACTGCGTGGTAGCCGTCGCCGCAGTAACGGATCGAGTTGCCGGTCAACAAAACCGAATCCTTAGACGCATTCGAAAAAGTATTCGCGATTTAAACTCCGCTTAATATTTTGGTGTCCGTGTTTCCTTCGCTATAGTGTGGCCGTGACAATCGATACGCTGAAAACCTCAGTTAACCCGCATGACTGAGCAAGGCCCCATCTGGCCTGTCGCCATCGTCGGCGCCGGCCCCGTCGGTCTATGCGCCGCCATGAAGCTTGCGCGACTGGGCGTGCGTTCAATTGTGCTTGAGCGCGACCAGAGCATTTCCCAGGATCTCCGCGCGTCAACTTTTCATCCTCCCACCCTGGAGATGCTCGGCGAGTTCAATCTAACAGAGCCAATGATCGCAGACGGACTCATCGTACCTACCTGGCAAGTCAGGCTGCATGCCAGTCATGAGTCCGCGATTTTTGATTTGTCTGTGCTGGAGCCTGATACGCAACACCCTTACCGGCTGCAGTATGAACAAGCGGCCTTTTGCGCGTTGATTGAGGCCCAGGTACGGGCAGAATCCTGCATCGAACTGCGGCGCGGTTTTGAGCTTGCCGACATCGTACAACACGACGATGCCATCACGATTTACTCGACCGATAAGGCCCAGGTCGTTCATGCCCAATTTTTAATCGCGGCCGATGGCGCATCAAGTACCGCACGAAGCCTACTGGACTTGCCCTTTGCGGGCCTGACCTATCCAGAAACAACGATTTTGGCGACCACCAAGTTTCCCTTCGAAAATCATCTGCCGGGCCTATCATGGGTGAACTACTGTTGGTCGGACCGCGGAACCTTCTCTCTGCTGCGCGTGCCGGATCGCTGGCGGGTTAGTCTGTATGCGGATGAAGGCGAAGACATCGCCGATGCCCTAGAGCCGGCTCGGATTGAGGAACGGCTACAAGAAATCGTACCCAATGAACAAGGCTACGATGTTATTGAGGCTAGGCCCTACCGGATTCATCAAAGAATTCTGGAATCGTATCGGGTCGGCCGTGTGGCATTTGCCGGTGACGCGGCCCACATTAATAGTCCCAGCGGCGGCATGGGGATGAACTGTGGTATTCACGACGCATTCAATTTGGCGGAAAAGCTGGCCGCGATCCTCGACGGGGCAGATCCGGCCCTACTGGATCTCTACGATCGCCAGCGACGACCCTTGGCCAGGGATGACATTCTCAAGCGCGCGAATGAAAACCGCCAGCGTATGCAGCAGCGCGACCCAGCCTGGCGGCGAGCGGAATTGGATCGGCTGCAAGCCATCGCGGCCGATTGCGCCGCGGCCCGAGAATATCTGCTAGGGTCCTCAATGATTGCCGGACTCCGCCAAGCCGCAGCCATCACCTAGATTCAGCACAGCATGCACAGCCGAAAAAACATCCCAGAACTCATTGGTGCCTATATCAATGGTCAGTGGCAGGAGCCAAGCCTCGATTCCTGGAAAATCCCGGTGATCAATCCCGCGACCGGATCACAAATCAGCCAGCTTGCCGAAAATAACGCCGAGGTCGTTTCCCGGGCTGTGCTTGCGGCCAAGAACAGTTTTTCCGCGGGACATTGGTCCCGTGCGTCCGTCGCCGAACGCAAGCAACTATTATTGCGCGTGCATGCGCTGCTCACCGAGCACGCGGAAGAATTGGCGCAACTTGAAACCCTGGGCACGGGCATACCCATTAGCCAAGCTCGCGGCCGGCACGTCGTTCGCGCGGCAATGAACTTTGAGTTTTTCGCCGAGTACATTAGCCAAACAACGGATCGCCTATACGATCAACATCCTGACTATCTATCTCTGGTCCGCCATGAACCCGTCGGCGTGGCCGGCCTCATCGCCCCTTGGAACGCGCCGTTGGCGTTGGCAACCATGAAGTTGGCGGGCGCCATCGCCTTCGGCAATAGCTGTGTCCTGAAACCCTCGGAACTCACGCCTCTGCCGTTTCTGCTACTCATGGACTTGCTGGCAGAAGCCGGACTGCCCGATGGCGTCGTCAATCTGGTTAACGGACGCGGTCCAGTCACGGGTCACGCCCTGGTAGAGCACCCGGATGCGCAGGTCATTGCCTTTACCGGCGGCACGGCGACAGGGCGGCTGATTGGCGCCACGGGCGGTAAAACCTTAAAGCGAGTCGTCACTGAGCTTGGTGGCAAGTCCGCCAACATCGTTTGTGCCGACGCGAATCTCGAACGGGCCGTAGATAGCGCACTGCTGGCGGGCTTTTCAAACAACGGCCAACAGTGCTTGGCGGGGACGAGGATCTTTCTTGAGCGCGGTATCGCCAAGCAATTCCTCGAAAAATTCATACCACGAGTAAAGTCCCTGCGTATCGGACCGCCAGACGATCCGCAGACCGAAGTTGGCCCGTTGATTTCGGCATCACAGTTGGAACGCGTAGCTGCTTATGCCGAGACAGCGCGAGCAGATGGCATGGAAATTTTAGCCGGGGGTGCGCGAGCAAAGCTGGAGCAAGGTTACTACTTTGAACCCACCGTGGTGCGCGCGAAAGACAACAGTCAGCAGGTTTGCCGCGAAGAAATTTTTGGCCCCTTCGTCGCCATACTCGAGTTTGACAATTTTGATGAGGCCCTCAGTATGGCCAACGACAGCGAGTTCGGACTAGTCTCTTATTTATGGACAAGTCAGCTAGATAAAGCCATGCGCGGCGCCGATGCACTGCGCACCGGGGTGGTTTGGATCAACACACCCCTATTCCGGGAGCTGCGGGCGCCCTTTGGCGGCTATAAGAACTCAGGAGTTGGCCGAGACGGTGGCGACTGGAGTCGTGACCTTTTCACCGAAACAAAAACCATCACTATCCCTAGACGCGACTTCCCCCTCGCGCAAATGGGCAAGATCGAACACTGAAACCGCGGCTGTTGCCGTCGTAAATTAGAGGAAATGCAGATGGATCAAGACAAAGCGTCTGTTGTCGCCGCGGCTGTTGCCCTTAGCTGTATCGGCGTATTTGGGCTAATTCCACAACCCATATTCGTCGGAGCCCTGCAAGACGTACTGGGTTTTAGCAATCAGCAAGCGGGACTCATTGCGGCTGCCGAGGTATTCGGCGGCGCACTGGCCTGTATTCTCGCGTCGTTTTGGATTCAGCGCGTGAATTGGCGCACGGCATCATTATTTGCCGTTGCGGTGGTTGTGGTCGGCAATATTCTATCTAGTTTCCAAACCAGCTACGGCGGACTCTTGGCCTTGCGCCTCGCAGTTGGTTTTTTGGGACAAGGCACGGCCTTCGCCATTGCCATTAGTGTGATCAGCAACACCCAAGCAACAGAACGCAACTTCGCCTATTCCATCGCCGCGCAAGTCGCCTTCGGTGTCGTTGCATTCGCCGCCCTCCCGTTCGCGGTGGCTCGCTGGCAACTAGGCGGCATCTTGCTACCCCTGGCGGTACTTGCTCTACTCTTCGCGCCCTTGCTGCGGCAAATTCCGGCGGGTAACACGCAACAATTGGCTGCCAATGATGCTGGCCCGATGCAATCATCTGTCGCACCGGCTCTGATCGCCTTGGCTGCACTACTGATTTGGTGCATTGGCCTGGGTGGAATTTACGCTTTTGAAGAACGAATCGCCGTTGCCGCCGGCCTTGAACCGAAAAGTGCTGGCTCGGCCCTAGCCCTGGCCGTGGCGGTGGGCTTTCTAGGCGCCATGGCGGCCTCGTGGGTCGCTGATCGTTGGGGGCGAATACCGCCGGTCACCGTCGCGTTGCTAGCCCAGGTGGCGGCCGTGGCCCTACTGCGCGGCGAAATGAGTTGGATTCAATTCGCCGTCATCGCCAGCGTATTTCATTTTTTCTGGAACTTCACCGGCCCCTACTTGATGGGACTAGTTGCAGGTAATGACGCAACTGGCCGCGTGGCCGTGCTCATGCCGGCTGCGCAGACCGGCGGCTTCGCCGTGGGCACTGCCCTGGCCGGAAATCTGATGACCGGAAACAGTCTACTGGCTGCGAACGGCGTGGCCATGGGCGGCTGCCTACTCGCGCTGTTGATTTTCATTCCCACGGCCATGTCAGCGGCAAGACGAGCAAAGCTGGCCAGCTAAAGTACAGGAATTCCCGAGCAAAAATTCCGTACATAAAAAACGCGCCGGAGCGACGTAACTCCCGGTTAAGGGGACCCGGGCCGTCACAACCGGCGCAGTGGAAGACCTGGAGGATCCAGCGCCACAAATTCGAATTAGATCTTATGTCAGATAGCCGCCTGCAACAATACCGCTATTGGACTAACTATATGAGAAAGAACTATATTACAAAAACTGAACCAATCTTTTTTCCGGCCTTAGTAGGAAATAAATTTAATATTCTTAGCCAGTTATGCATCGAACGAAACCGGAATAACCCATGTGTTGGCCCATAAACTCGCCGGGGTCGTCGCGCTGGCAAACCGCAGATCGGACACGAAATGACCAGAAGCAGGCCAAAACTCAGCGCCGATCCCGGAGCCCCGCGCTACAAATCGCTTAGTTCACCGGCGGAGCGAGGCCACGAACTGCACTGGCAGCCCTCAATTTTTCTAGACCGCCAACCACCGCGAGCGAATCGATTATTAACGTCGGTCAATTGACGCCATGAGGAACTATCCTCAGGGCAATGAGTTGTCGGGCTTAGGCGGCTTAGCCAACTCTTGGTGGAGCCATTCTCGCCATGCTGTGTATTTCTCTCGCAGATACTTGCCCCGAGCACTAGCGTGGATCACTTGCATTGCAGAAGCAGCCGGAGCAGGCAGCCCGGCTGCTAGCCTCGCCGCACCCATCAAGCCCGCTTCGGGTTCACTCGGCAAGTAAACGCTGCGTCCAATTAAAGTTGCCAGACCTTCTGCCAGAGCGGCATCGCGCGTTAGCCCCCCCGCGAGCAGCAAGCGCGCCGGCCTGCGGTCCGCGCCCAAGTCTTGGAGAATTTCGTATACGCGAAAAAGTAAGCCTTCTAGCATGACGCGCCGTTGTGCAGCACCGGGCAAACGACGGGCGGATTGCGAGAGCAGCGGGCCCAAACCAGCCCGCCAGTGCGGCGCACCAATGCCCGCGCGATCCGGCAAAGCGAAGGCATCGGCGGCGGCATCAGTTCGCCCTAAGATAGTGGGTGGCGGTGCACAGCCATCCAGCGATGGCCCCGCGCCATTGATGGTGCCTTCCATTGCACAGGGCATGTCACCGTTGTGCAGGTACAAAGGCGCGGTCAGATAACCGCGCTGGCGTTGATTCGCGGCAGCACCCGGCCACAAAACAAACGCGCCGGTACCGAAATTCGCCAGCGCATGACTTCCATCCGCCGCCATTACAGCCAGGGCGCCCGCCGCTTGATCGGCCAGGGTTGTGGTAAGCCGTAGCCCATGCTTCAGTGGGGTTTCACGGCCCCGGCTAGGAACCACACGCGGTAGAGCCGATGCAGGGACGCCATAGACGGACAGTAAATCCGGATCCCAATCAGCCGTGCCAATATTCAACATACCCGTACGAGCGGCCATGCCGACATCAGTTTCGTGCGCCTGATCCTGGCTCAATCGCCAGACGATCCAGCTTTCCAATGTGCCGAACAGCAAACGACCGTCAGCCAGGCCTGCCGCCAGATTCTTATCTACGGCGAGCATGCTCGCTAACTTGGGTCCGGCGTAATGAGCCGATAAACGCAATCCGCTGCGCTCTGACATCAGGGGTTCAAAATCTCGGTGCGAAGCACACCAATTTTGAGCACGACGATCCTGCCAAGAAATCAGCGGTGTACGCGCCTTGCCGGTGGTGCGATCCCACAACAAAAAGCTTGATCGCTGACTGGCAATCCCGAGGGGTAGATCAGACTCAGCCTGCTCGGCCAGTAGCTCGTCCACCAGCGCGATCCATGCTTCGGGATCAGACTCGCGAATCAAACCACTGCCGTGCAACTCAGGCGCAGCGCGCCAACTTATATTTACCAATGAACCCCCATCGTTCAAGGCAGCGCACTTCACCCGCGTACTCCCGAGATCGAGGGCACAGGATTGCAGCTCGGGCTCGCTAGTCATTAAAAATGGCCAACATTATTGATGCACGAAGAACCCCTATGTCGATAGTCATAAAACGGAGCCAATAAATCGGGCCTTGCGTGGCCACGGCCTAGGGTAAAAACCCGACACGGCTGCAGAGGAATGCCGAACCGCAAAGGCCAATCTTTCTAATCACTATGCGACATTCGTTTTGCGCGCCGACCTTTAATGTTGGGCCCGACCACACGGCAGCTAGTATGTCACGCGCAAAACGACATTGACATCAAAGCAAGCCAGCAGGAACCAACGAGAACGCCCGATAAACTCCGCCACGTGAGCGAAATTCCGACGCAGCATCGCGTGCCGTGCTGCCGGGCGCTGTACCGGCATAAACCGATATCCATGCGCATCGCATCTTTAGCTGCGGGCGGCTTGCGCAATACGCAGCTTGTCTAGACAATCAGGCACAGACCAAACCTAACAATCACTATTGTGAGGACCAATGCTACAAATAGATCCCACCTGGCAAGGTGAAGTCGCCTTCTACGAGCTAGTTTTCGGTACCTGGCTGACTTACGCTTTTCTGGTCCTGATGTGGGAGCGGGTGCTGCGTACGAACTTGGTCGAATGGAAGTACATACTCATCACATTCCTAGGCGCAAGTTTTTTCTGGGTCAATCATTATTTTCAACATGCGCCCTTTTATCTTTGGCTGCTTAATATCTACAGCTTGATTTTTTTGCTCATCTATTTTTCGGTTTGTGTTAAACCACAGTCTCGAGGCTTCGCGTGGAAAACCGGTGCCACGCTCACGGCTATCGTCTTTACAATTGCCTTCATCGGTTTCGAAAACATCGCGCGCTATGGCGTCAATCAGGGCGTGCATGAATTTTGGTTCATGGCAGCCGCCTACTTTGGATTCCTATGGTTGATCTACTGGCGCGGAACGCGGCGCAGCGACTAGAAAAACGCGAGTCTAATTGCCGAAGGCCAACAACTACCCCCGAAGGGTAAAGATCTTAGCCGCTAGAATCCCGACGAACAGCGAACAAATCCCGGTCGCTGGATTCGAAATCATTCTCCAAGATACGCCTTCCGTGGCTCGCCCATCTGACGGGCTTCAACCACTTTAGTACCAATCTACGGAGATTCATCCATGAAGCATATTTGCTCGGCTGCCGGCGTCATCACGCTTGCCAGCCTTTGTTCACCAGTTATCACAGCCGCTAGCCTAAGCCTCACCGACTTAAGTCCCGGCGACCTTCAAATTACGGAATACCTCGCCAACCCAGTGGGTGTCGCCGATAGCGAGGGCGAATATTTTGAAGTCTTTAATCGGCGGAGTGATCCCGTGGATTTATCTGGCCTTATGGTCAGCGACGAAGGCAGCAATAGTTTTACGGTTGACAGCTTGGTCATTGGAGCAAGGGCTTTCGCGGTCTTCAGTAATGGGGACGGCAGCGCACTAGCGTTTTCGCCAGACCATGTCTATGGCGGTAGCATGAGTCTGACCAATACCGACGACGAAATTCTCCTCATTGGGAATGCCAACCAAGTCTTGCAGATTCTCAGGTACTCCGATGGCGATGCGTTCGGCGCCGGCGTTGCCCACGAACTGCTGGATGGCGACGCTGGCAAGTCGGAATTACTGGGACCAATACTTGGAAACGATTACCGCGCCGCCACCGCATCATTGAACTTAGGCAATTTCGGTTCACCGGGTCGGGCAGGCAACACCCAGTTCGACTCACCCGTGGTGCCACTGCCGGCGAGCGCCTGGCTGTTTGGGTCCGCGCTCATCTTACTCATCAAACGGCGCCGGGGCATGGGAAAACTACGCTAAACTCAGCGACTCACCGGTCCGAGACTACTTGCCATGTCAATGCCCGAACCACTGCTGCGCCGCGTGCCGCGAAACTCACTGAATGCCGGGATGCAAGCCGCGTGGGAACAAGCCACAAAGGTCACCGGAGACGCCAGCTTCATTGAAGTTTCGGGGAACAATCCGCAAATGTTCGCCTGGTACATGGAAGATTTTTACGGCAAGGTTTTTCACGCGCAGCGGATAGAACGGCGCGTGCTGGAATTGGTACGTCTACGGCTGGCCAACCTGCATGGCTGTGCTTTTTGTAATAAAGGCGATCGAGCGCAAGCCATTAGCGCTGGTTTTACCGACGATGAACTAGATGCCCTTGCCGACTATGAAAATGGCCCATTCAGCCCGGCCGAACGCGCGGCCATTGCGCTGGCGGACGAGCTGGCACTGACAAAACCCATGGGCCGATTAACACCGAGTTTGTATGCTCGCCTCAGCAAACACTTCAGCGATGGCGAAATCTACGAACTCGGGATGATCATGGCCGTCCTCTGCGGCATGGCGAAATTCCTCTTTGCCTTCGATCTGGTTGAGAAAGAAGCTAGCTGTCCCTTCCAAGTCCAGGCATGAATTTCATGAGCTAAGACAAACGCAAAGGCTTCGGACCGATAGCACGAACTGGTAATGGACCGGAATCTGTAGTTTACGCCTTATATCGAGAACAAAGCTTCGAGCTCCTTCACGACCACTAAAACGCATAGTAGCGACGCAAACGCCGATGAATTTCCTGGGATTTCAGCTTGGGCTCCGCAGCGTAGTAAATGCTGAGATTTTGCTCTCGTGCCGTGCAAAGCTGACAATTTAGTTTGTTAATGTATTCGACCCTGCCAAAAAACTCAGTCAGTTCAGCCTCGCCGAACCCGATATACAGTCCTTTGTCGTAACGCAGACCTTTAGACCACAGGTGATAGCTCATATGGCGCCCATGCGCGGGCGGCAATTGATCCGCCTTATCTAGCATATTCAAAGCCGCTGCCTGTCCGTAGTGAGCAGCGACTAAGACAGCACCCTGCCGTTGTTCCGGCTCTAGGGATTCCCAAGCCTGGACGCTGAGCTGCAGTAACTCCCGCCAGCCGCCCATTTCCGCAAAGTGCGGAAAGTAACGCTCTATCTGGGCTTTGCCCTGGCCGTAAACCGCCTGCTCCCGAGCTGCCATGAACTCCACCGCCTGATTGAGAAGTGGCGCGGGCAGCAATGGCACAGCCGTCGGCAATACCAGGATGCCTGATGCGACGATCGCGACAAGCCCTGCTCGCAGTATCCTGGAGGCCGGAGGTGCCAAGATTCGGTCCCAAAACAAGGCGCCTGACACGATGAAAAGTAAAAAAACGGGTACAGCGAAATAGAACTTTACGCCCGCGAAAACAAACAAGCAGAGACATAGCCAGGCGCTCGTGCCCAGTAAGCGCAAAGCCGAATTCCCAGCGAAAAACAAATAGAATGAACCCGGCCCCCAGAGTAACGCGAACAAGGGATTCATGGTCAGGACCATACCGAGTAAGGGATTTTGCAAAACCAAGGCCACGGGTGCTGCACTGTTGTAGGCGCTAACAAAGTCCACGAACGGAAAATCGTTGCGCCACTCCCACAAGAAAAATGGCGCGGCGACCGCCATGGCCAGCACGGCAGCCCAAACCGCCTCGCGGCGCATCAACAGGGTCCGGTTCCAAAGCAGGCATGCCAACGGCAGAGACGCACAAAGGGCTAAGATCGACAGCTTGGTCAAAACGCCCAAACCCAATACAAGCCCAAGTGCGAGCATGAATCCAGCCTTGCCCCTTTGCAGATAGCAAAGCGCGGCCCAAAAGGCCAATGCCCACCACAATTGATCCAAGACGTTCATGGTAAATAGGCCCTGCACGGACATAAGACCGGGCACAAGTAGCAACACCAAAGCCGTAAGCCAGCACGCAAATCTGGTACCGCCCAACAAGCGACAAAGTTCGGCGCCCAAAAGCGTCACCCCGATACCCAGGGCATGAGAAAAACCACGCAAGGCAAACAAGGAGTCCAATCCCAGCCATTGCAATAATCCAGCCAACCAAGCGATCAGCGGAGGGAAATCTACGTAACCGAAAGCTGGCCTAAGCCCCGCATCTAGAAAATAGAGCTCATCGGACATGTAGCCATAGCGCTCGCCCGTTAATAACCAAATGAATAACTTTGCAAGAACTACAAAAGATATGAGCCCTATTCCGAGCCCACCGATACGCTCTTCACTGGTCATTTAATGGAAGCACCGCGCCAGGTATAGACTAGCGTGATCGCATAGTTCCAGACGGCACCAACGAGAATGCCGGCTAGTCCCGCGAAAAACCAAGTCGTGTCATTGTCAAATAGATATTGCGCAATACCGACATTGGCCAGGGCCCCAACGCTGCAGGCCAGAGTGAAGGAGAACCAACCACGCAGCCAATCCCAACCCCTTAATCGCATGTCTCGATAAGTAATGATGTTATTTAAGGCGAAATTTGCAGCCATAGCGGTTAGGGTCGCGCTAAGTTGCGCGACCAAGAAGCTGCGACCGAAAATATTCAGCAGTGTAGCCAGAATTGCCATGTGCACGAAGACGCCCAGTCCACCCACCAGCATGAAGGACACAAAACGTACCGGTATCCAGCGGCCAAATGATTTGTCCAGCAACAACATACCGTAGTCCCAAAGAACCTGGGTATCGAGTTTGCTATCGCCGGCTTGCCGACTGCGGAATTCATAAGGCAATTCTCGAAACCGCAAGGGCTCTGGCGCAGAGGCAAAAATATCCAGCAAGATCTTAAAACCGATGCCCGACAAGCGACGCAAGCATTTTTCCAGCACCTCACGGCGCAACATGAAAAAACCACTCATGGGGTCCAACAATCCCTCGGGCACTAGAGGGCGACTGAGTCGGGTTGCCAAGCGGCTCAAATCAGCCCGATGTCCTGCTAGCCCGGTGCTGCCACCCCCCGCTACATAGCGGCTACCCACGATGACATCGAAGTCTCCGCTAACCAACAAGGCGTGCATTTCGGGCAGCAAACGCTCGTCGTGTTGCAAATCGCCATCCATCACGGCCACGTACGGGGCGGCTGTGGCCAACATGCCTTCAATAGAGGCGGACGACAAACCACGACGACCCACACGCTGCAGGCAACGAACGCGGCCATCTTTTCGAGCCAAACGGCGCACGAAATCCGCCGTGCCGTCCGGAGAATCGTCGTCCACGAAAATAACTTCCCAGGATAAATCGGCCAAGCAGCTGTCCAGGGCATTCACCAGGGACTCGACATTGCCGACCTCATTAAAAGTCGGCACGATGATCGCCAGCTCCGCACCGTTTTGCACATTTACCCCTTTGCTAGGCACCAGTCGCGCCGACGGATCGCCAGCGGACTTCCATGGAAACGCCTATGATGACACCATTAATGGGTTTGCGGACAGGCAAGCTGCGATAATTCACCGCAGGCCTGGTACAGCGGATCCAGGGAAATGGGAATATCCAGGACGGTGGCCAGCCGATGTTAAGGAAATCGCGTATAGCATCAACGTTGATTTTACCGCAGCCTGTGTTAGGTGATCGACACTCGGCGCTTGAAGCGCCAAAGCCCGCGGTCGGTGACTACGGTGGCTACTTGAAAATACGGCGGTCCATAGTTCTATGATTAAATTCTTGCTATTTGTCAGTGCCTTTGTCTTCATGGAGGGCGTTGCCTACACTACGCACAAATATGTGATGCATGGTTGGCTGTGGTCACTACACAAATCACATCATTCCCCGCGCGATGGCCTTTTCGAAAAGAACGACTTATTCGTCTTTTATTTCGCGCTTCCGTCGATTTTTTTCATATGGCTAGGGGTCAACCACATGGCACCGCTACTGTGGGTGGGTTTGGGTATGACCGCCTATGGCATCGCCTACTTCGCGTTTCACGACGGCATAGTGCATCGACGTCTGCCCGTGCGTTACCACGGCAAAAACCCGTATATGAAGCGAATCATTCAAGCGCACTATGTTCATCACGCGACGACCACTCGCAAGGGCGCTGTGTCCTTTGGTTTCTTATATACCCGCCCGGCCGAGGAACTCGATGCTGAGCGACGCCGACTGCTCGATCTCAACACAAATCAGGCTTGATCCACAGATCCGCCGCGCGCGGTGGCGCTGTGCGCCGACGGTCGATACCGACGGCCGCTAACGCAATGAACATGCCACGAATAGACCACAGGAGTTTGCTGGATCCCGGCACAACGACACGCTGGTCCCAGGCATTCTTACCTTGTTCCAAGACTAAAGAGCCGATATCCCGATAAACTCCACTGGCCGTACTCACGGCCCATCCCGCGCGAAAGCCCAGGGCACGCAGACCTTGATTCGCTGACAAATAATAGCGATCCGCCACTTCCAGCAAGCGCCGGACCACTTGATGCACCGCCTCTCGATGTTCGGGCTGCGCCACATCTTCAGGGCGAACGCCTGCCTCCAGCAGCCAGTCTTGGGGTAGGTACACACGACCATTCCGCGCGTCATCCATAACATCGCGGGAAATATTGGTTAGCTGGAATGCGATTCCTAGATCCGCTGCCCGATTCAAAACAGCTGGGTCCTTGGCGCCCATGACGTACGACATCATGACCCCAACAACGCCGGCCACATGATAGGCATACAACAGCGTGTCTTCGAGTTTTCGATACTGGAATTCAGCCACATCCATTGCAAAACCCTCAATGAGCTCAAGGGGGTAGCGCCGCGGTATTCGATGCTTAGCAGCCACCTGCTGCAAACCTGCGAATGTATGATCAGTAGTTGCAATGCCACTTAGAGCATCGATCGTTCTCGTTCGCAGACTATCCAGTCTTGCACGCGACTCTTGCCGGGATATTTCTTCGCGACCAAAACCCAACTCCTGGCCATCAATCAAATCGTCGCAGTAGCGACACCAGGCGTAGAGCATGTGTACATCATCGCGTGTGCCATTATCGAACAGGCGCGCGGCGGCAGCAAAGCTCTTGGACCCTTTGCGAATAATTTCCCGGCTTCTCGCTACCACGTTATCCAAGTTAACTAACCCCGAGATCTTCCAAAAGCAGTCTTGCCGTTGCTTTGGCCGAGTTTACAACGCCGGGCACGCCCGCACCCGGATGCGTACCCGCGCCGGTAAAGTACAAACCGGCGATGCGCGAGTCCCGATTATGGACTCTAAAATATGCACTTTGCGTAAGAATGGGTTGCAATGAAAAAGCGGAGCCCTGATAAGCATTGAGTTCGGTCACGAAATCTTGCGGTGTCAGCATACTCGAGGTTACCAGATCATCCCGTAAGCCAGGGATATAGCGATCCTCAACATAGGCCAAGATCCGATCGCGGAAGGGTTCCGCAGCCTGGTCCCAATCGATATGGGTCCGTGAAAAATTAGGTACCGGCGCTAAAGCGTAATAACTGCTACAACCTACTGGCGCTAGGCTCGGATCGCTCACGGAAGGCGCATGGATATAGAGGGAGAAATCATCGGCCAAATGACCGCGGTCGAAAATGTCATCCAACAGCTCACGATAGCGCGGACCAAACAGCACCGTATGATGAGCAAGCTCCGGATGCTGCCGGCGCAAACCAAAATAGACCACGAACAAGGACATGGAGAATTTTTTTTGGGGTAGGCTGCGGCGAACACTTGCTACACGCGCTTCATTTCGAAGTAATCGTTCGTAGGTATGCACGACATCAGCGTTGCTGATGACTGCTTCTACTGGAACACGACGTCCGTCAGCAAAATTAACCGCCCTGACTCGACCGCCCTGGGTCTCAATTTTGTCAACGGGGCTGTTCAGCCATAGTTCGCCACCCAGGTCTTCAAACAATTTGACCAGCGCGCGCACGAGTGCGCCCGTACCCCCGCGAGGAAACAACACACCCCAGCGCCGCTCAAGGGCATGGATAAGTGCGTAAATGGCGGACGTATTGAATGGATTACCACCCACCAACAAAGTGTGATAACTCAAAGCCTGGCGCAACTGTGGGTCTTGAATGTAGCTCGAGACCATGCTGTACACGGAACGGTAGCTCTGCAGCGTAGCCAATTGTGGCGCCGCGCGAATCATGCTCCACCAGTTCAGGAACGGCTCAGCGGCAAGTTTCTGATAACCCTGTTCAAACACCGCCTCGGAGTACTTCAGGAAACGCGCGTAACCCTGCACATCGGCGGGATTGCGCGCGGCAATCTGCGCATTCATGCGTTCCAGGTCAGCGGTATAGTCCAAAGTAAAACCGTCTTCCCAGGCGAGTCGGTACATGGGATCTAGTTGGACTAGCTCGATATAGTCTTCCATGGAACGGCCGGCCAAGTCGTATAGCTCAGCCAAACAGGTCGGCGCGGTAATGACCGTAGGCCCGGCATCGAAGGTAAAACCGTCCTGCTCGTATACGTAGGCTCTACCGCCGGGACGATCACGCTGCTCAATCACGACGGTGGGCACACCCGCAGCCTGGGAACGTATCGCAGCCGCCAAGCCACCAAAACCAGCACCAATAACGGCGACGCGCGGCGCGCTCACGAAGAATCACCCCGCTGCGGCGGTGACTCGGTATCGCGCAAGGGCGCAATAAGACTTGCAACAGCCTGGGTCACGGACACCGGTGGACGGCCGGATAGAATGCGCAATTTATCCGCCATGCGCAGTCTTCCAGCATAAAACCGATTCACCAAATCCAAGGGCAAACGATAAAAATGTTCAAGAATTCGATAACGTTCTTCGGGCGGCCCAGCAAGAAACAACATGCGATTGAGTATTCGGTAGTAACGACCCTGTCGCCATAACCTAAAGCTGCGGGCGCGTACCAGTGGCGCGATGACTGCACTGGTTAAACGTCGCCGCACGGCCAAGACATCAGCCAAACGAACGGCTTCGGGTAATGAATAACTCGTCGTGAAGTGAAAAAGTCCGGCTCTCACGCCGGCTCGTGGCACATCCGGCGCATCCTTCCAAAAGGCTTCCAAGTCGCCGCCCAATACCACCGGCAAAGCACCCACCTCTTCGCGCAAGACATCTACGATCTCCCATCCGCGAGATTTCGCATAGTCGCGTATCGCCGCGCGCA
The DNA here is from genome assembly GCA_965221985.1 of Gammaproteobacteria bacterium. Classification (GTDB taxonomy): domain Bacteria; phylum Pseudomonadota; class Gammaproteobacteria; order Steroidobacterales; genus J054. Next base: position 1,778,136 of record OZ244928.1, on the reverse strand, counting down.
TGCCCTCTTCATCCAGAATCGGCGTATCGCTGTAGCGCGTATCCTCAATCAGCAAACAAGTCGGCTCGAGTGGCAGGGTGTACATGAACCGAAAACCATCGATTTGCTCTACCGTTGCATCCATCAGGATGGGCGCTTCCAATCCCGACGGCTTGGCCAGCTGTACAACCAAACCGAGAAATTTCTGAAAACGCACATCGAGGCTTCGGTCGCCTAAGCTGCCGCGACCATCAATGACAGCGGCGGCGGCAATACGGCGGCCGTCCGCAAGCGTCACCCCATCAGGCCGAAGTTCGGCGACGGTCGCGCTGGTCATCACGGATTCGCCAAGTCGTGAGCAGATCCTCCGATGCAGTTGCTCGGAATAAATACTGTGATAACTACCCTCTAACGCGCGGTGCCGCGCGGGAAAGATAATCTCGTGACGAGGCCAGCTGGAACCAATCAAAGGCCGCAACCACGCCCGCTGCGACACCGACAGGTCAGACCCATGAAATGACCAGGTGTGGTTACCCCCCAATTGCGAGCCCTGCTCAATGAGCAGCACCCGCAAATCAGGCCGTTCGCAGTGCAATCGATAAGCGATAAGGCAATTCGCCAAACCGCCGCCGACCAAGATTAGATCAGGAATCACTCAGACATTTCGCCGGTGTCGCAGTATTGGACTACCGGCGACCTGGACTGTTGCACGGCGCAAAGCGTCCTAGGGCATTTGCAACTTGCCACCTGGTGGTACGCCACCACCAGCCGCATCGGGTACGATGATGGAGGATGCTTGCTCCCGCCGCATTTCTTCCAAGCGCTGCATGGCTTCTTCAACGGCTCCGTTGGCGCCAGCGGCAAAACCAGTTGCCGCCTCGGCCAGGGTCTTGGCTGGTATTTCGAAGCTCAAGGGAAGCGGCCCCGCCTGCGTCATAAGCTGAGTCTGACCCACGTAAATCGTGTCCCGCGACGAATCCACTTGGCCATTCCCATCAATGGGCGTGAGCCGTTGGATGGTCCCAACACGGCGATCGGTGAACATTTCTTCCCGATACAAGCTGTCTGCATCCATCTTGATGTCAATTTCGCGCTCTGACTGAGCCATGGAATCGATCCTTATTCACTTTATTCAGAACGCTAGGGTAACAGCCCGCGCAGGCCGCTGCCGAGCGAATCGCGAAACTGAAAACCAGTGTTACACTCGCGCTCCGCCGCCAGCCAGATCGTATGTCCAACGCCGATTCAAGTCTCGCCTATCAAGACCTCAAGCCGGACGAAATCCTGGCCGCCGTCGAAAGTCTAGACCTGCGCTGCGACGGGCGCCTACTGGCACTGAACAGTTATGAAAACCGGGTATACCGAGTGGGCTTGGAAGACGCCCCACCCGTGGTCGCCAAGTTCTACCGGCCGGGCCGTTGGAGCGACGAGGCAATCTTGGAAGAACATGAGTTCTCCGAAGAACTCGCGGCTGTGGACATTCCGGTGGTCGCGCCCCTCATCCACGATCATCGAACCCTACATCACCGCGAGGCATTTCGCTTTGCGGTCTACCCTTGCCACGGTGGCCACCCGCCCGCCTTGGACCGGCTCGATTTGCTGCGACAGTTGGGCCGGCTGGTCGCAAGGATTCACCAACGCGGTGAAATCCACGCCTTTGGCGCCCGGCCCAGTATTGATTTAGAAAGCTATGGCCAGGAATCGCAGGCATTTCTACTGGCCAATAATTTTATTCCCGCGGATCTCGAGCCCGCCTATGTCAGTATCTGCGACGATTTGTTTATCGCCATAGAAGCCTGTTTTGACCGGGCTGATAATCCCCACTACCTGCGCGTGCACGGCGACTTTCATCCCAGCAACGTGCTGGTGCAGGAAGACCGCGTGCATATCGTCGATCTGGATGACGCACGCATGGGGCCGGCCATTCAAGACCTGTGGATGTTGCTGTCAGGCGACCGCAACGAACAAACACCGCAACTTTCAGAAGTTCTCGATGGTTATCTCGAGTTTGGGGATTTCGATGCGCGGGAGTTGCACTTAGTAGAGGCCATGCGCAGCCTTCGAATCATGCACTACGCAGCCTGGATTGCTCGGCGCTGGGCGGATCCCGCCTTTCAAATTGCGTTTCCCTGGTTCAATACCCAGCGCTATTGGGATGAGCATATTCTATCTTTGCGCGAACAGGTCGCGTTAATGGCGGAGCCACCGCTGGCTTGGCGCGGATAAGCTGGGACATGGCACATAGATTTGTCAAAGCCCTCGGCATGGTCACTTACTGCGTGGACGATATGGATTTGTCGCGCGACACCTGGGTCAATTACCTCGGCTATCGTGTCGTGGATTCCGGCAAACTCGACTCGGAACTAACCGAAGCTTGGAACACACCCGCGGCCGCTGGCCTACGCTATTGCATACTAGCGCCGGCGAGCGGCGAGCCCGTTTATCTGCGCTACATCGAAACGGGTGAACGTTACGGTTACGAATCGCCCGCCACGCAAGGCTGGACCGCCACGGAACTGTTGGTGGAAGATCCCGATGAGTTGGCACTGTCTCTGCGTGGCTCGCCTATGCAAATACTGGCAGGCCCGGGCGATTTGTTTCCCGGGCCTAAGTCCCCCAGGGCCATGCAAACCATCGGACCCTGCGGAGAATTACTCTATTTCACGCGTATATTGCCCGGCGGCAGCCGCTATGGCATGAAGCAAGCCCGCTCACCGGTGGATCGGCCCTTCATTGTGACCATTTCCGGCGATTCCATGACCGCAATGAACCGGTTCTACGGCGGCGAACTGGGGCTACGTGTGATGCCGCCCCTAGCCTTTGTCAATGGCATTCTTGCTCATAGCTGCGGCGCCCCGGCGGACACCATTTTTCCGACGGCCATATCGCCTATACCCGGACGGCGTTTTCTGATCGAAATGGATGAATGTCCACATGGCTTGCCGCCGCGACCCAAACGCCGCGATCAATTAGCACCCGGCATGTCCATGGTGTCGTTTCATGTTAAGAGCTTGGATGAGCTAGCGAATGCGCCAGCGCCCCTGCCGCGCTGCATTGAAGGCTTCCCCTACTCGGGCAGCAGAGTCACTATCATTAGCGGAGGGGCCACTGAATGCTTAGAACTCATCGAGGACCGCCAGTCATGATGAAATACTGCCTACTGCTATTAGTCGTCACGGCGCCTATTTTCGCGCAGGAAGTGAAGCTTGCCGACCAGTTAGGTTTACGCGAAAGCAAGATCGCCATGCGTGATCGCGAGCACTGGTCCAGTCGCGGGCCCTTTGTCGTGCGCATTGATTCACCCGCGAGAATTGAGAGTTTGCAAGCAGCCGTGGGTAAGGCCGAACTCATCGCCGTGCGTTCTGCCCAGGAAGCGCTGCAATTCATGGACACAGCGCATGGCCTAATCGGATTCTGTAGTAAAGAGCTACTGGCCGCTGCGCCGAAGCTCCGTTGGATACAACTTTATTCGGCGGGAGCTGAGTACTGTGTGGAAATTCCCGCGGTCAAGAACCGCGAGCTGGTCGTTACCAATATGCAACGTGTAGCCGGGCCACAAATTTCCGAACATGTCATGGCCATGATCCTTGCCCTCAGTCGTGGCCTGCCTGACTACCAAGCCGCGCAGGCCCAGGGCCGATGGGCACCGCCTGCCCTGGGCACATCGACGAGCTGGGAACTGCGGGGTAAAACTCTGCTTTTGGTTGGGCTAGGCGGAATCGGCACCGAGGTCGCACGGCGGGCCGATGTCTTCGGCCTAAAGATCATCGCTGTGCGCGCCAGCGGCCGTCCTGGACCCAAGTTCGTGGATCTCGTTGCCCGCCCTGAAAAACTCTTGGAGCTAGCCGGCGACGCCGACATCATCGTCAACAGCACCCCGCTCACTAGCAGCACTCTGAACTTGTTTGACGCTGAATTTTTCTCCCGTATGCGAAGCTCGGCCTATTTCATCAATGTGGGGCGCGGAAAAAGCGTCGATACCGCGGCCTTGGTCGACGCCTTAAGCAGCGGAAAAATCGCCGGCGCGGGATTGGATGTCACCGATCCGGAACCCTTGCCACCAGATCACCCCCTCTGGACTTTGCCGGATGTCATCATCACGCCCCATGTCGCGGCTGGCTCGGATCGAATGCTGGAGCGCATGTTCAGCGTCGTGCAAGAAAACCTGCGCCGCTATGTCGCTGGCGAAGCCTTGCTTTCTGAAGTGAACTTAGACAGAGGCTATTAACGGCAAAACAACCCATCGCCGAACCTAGACGTTTGGCAATATTCGGCTACGCCTTGCCGTCGTTGCGTAGTTACGTAATGAGTCAGGATCTGACGCGAATCGACTGATTTCAGCCATGTCACGAGTCCGGCTTAATAAGCACTGCTCGCGGCGAGCCCTCGGCAAGCTAAGATGAATCCCGCCGCCAAACCAACAATTGATTATTGGCCGGCATAGAATGATCCGCGAGCAATCTAAATCCAGCATCATGAGCCAACTCGTTCACGCGCTCGAAATCCCGAATGCCACTGTCGGGGTCGCGTGCAATCAAGGACTGGTCAAACTGCCTATTGCTCTCTGAACTGTAGTTGCCGGAATAACAAAACGGCCCATAGACGCAAAGCACACCCGCCGGCATCACGGCCGGTAATCCCGCAAAGAAGGCAATCACAGCCTGCCAGTTCATAATATGCAAGGTATTCGCCGTGAACACGGCATCGAAGCCCAAGCTCGGCCACTGGGCGTCGCGTACATCCAAACACAGTGGAAGCGGACAGTTTTCAGGCCCTTCCGCCGCGATTCGTGCCTTCAGATCTGGCAAATAGTCACCTCGATCGGAGGCCTGCCAACGCAGATGGGGCATGGCGCGGGCGAAATACGTGGCATGTTGACCAGTACCGCTACCAATTTCCAAGACGTGAAGCACCTCACGGAATGATTCTCGCAACACCCGGAGTATCGGCTCTCTGTTTCGTTCGCAGGCATGCGAATAAGACAGATTCATCGGACTTCGGGTGGATATCTGCTCGGATCCATGATGAACAACGCTATCACGGCAATGAGATGAGTGTCATGCCCGCGTGGTCATGCAACAACTCATCAAATTGCGAAACGAATTGTATTTGCTAATCAATGAATACCTGGGAGCTAAGCAGTAATGGCGAACAAATCCGCGGACTTCTCCGATCCAAGTTTGATGCAATTTTTAAAGGCACTCGTTGATGACGATTGCTTAGACGACGCGCATGAACAATTGGCCCGCACTGCCATCAGCAGCGGCTTAGGCACTCTCGAGCCGTCAGAGCGGGCTGTGTTGGACGCTGAAATCGTTGAACCCTACGTGAGCAGCTGCGAAGCTTGCAATACCACGCCCGCTTGGGAACAAATGCTGCATGTATACGATACGGGCCTTTGCAATGCCTGCTTTGACAAACTGGCCGGCGTCAATATTCCGGAAGTTCGCCCAAACTGGATGCCCTTAGCGCCAGCGCCTGTGGAAGAGGACGAAGTTGCCCTACCGGCGTAGCCTTAGCCAATGTCCTAGCGGCAACCGCCGCGATTGCGGACAAACCAATACCGTCGGCTTGCTATCCAGCCAGGCTTAGACAGCTCGCCACTCACTGGGTACTTGAGACTGGTCGGAATGGCCGGCGGAAAAAGCCGACGAAAACCGGCTGTATAGATGCATCCGGGTATTTACAGTTCGGTGAACTAGCAAAAGCGGTCTGACTACCATCCTGATACGCTTGCTGCCATTCTGGGTGAACTCTCTGCAAATTCTCGCCTAATGTCAGAAATCCGCTACGCCTTCCCGGACAAGCCTCGACTGGGCGAAATCTTAGAAATTTCGCCGGGGATCTACTGGTTGCGCATGCCCCTACCATTCGTGCTCGGCCATATCAATTTGTGGCTATTGGAAGACGTGGAGGGTTGGTGTCTTGTCGATACTGGACTCAACACCGACGACTCTAAATCCCTTTGGACATCAATACTCGACGACAAACTCAACGAACAAAGTTTGCAACGCGTCGTCGTGACGCATTTGCATCCCGACCATGTCGGACTTGCCGGATGGCTCTGCGAGCGCTGGCAGTCGACTTTGTGGATGACACGGCAAGACTACCTTTCGGCAAGAATGCTGGCCGCTGACCGCGCACCACCACCGGCAGAGGCCACCCACTTCTACCATCGCGCGGGATTGTCAGCCGAACAGCTCGCGCAATACGCGGAGAGATTCGGGCAATTCGGGGCCATGGTTTACCCGCTACCCCAAAGCTACCGTCGTTTGAGGGCCGGGCAGATCTTGCGTATTGGCGCCCTTGAATGGGAAGTCATCATCGGTGAAGGCCATGCGCCGGAACATGCCTGCCTATATTGCTCTGAGCGCCATGTACTGATCGCGGGTGATCAGGTTCTACCCACCATCACACCCAATGTCAGTGTGTGGCCCACCGAACCCGAGGCCAATCCCTTGGACGACTGGCTGCGATCCTGCCGGGCATTCCGGCAACGCTTCGACGACGATCTGCTGGTACTTCCCTCGCACGGGCGGCCTTTTTACGGCATCGGCCCACGGCTGACGCAGATACTCGACGAGCATGAGGCCGGGCTAGACAAGATATTGGAAAATAGCACCACACCGCATCGTGCGGTGGACTATTTTCCGGATTTGTTCCGTGGCGCCATTAAAGATGGCAACCGAATCATGGCCGTGGGTGAAACCATCGCCCACATTAACTACCTGCTCGCGCAGGGAAAACTAGACCAGCAGGACGATGCGCAGGGTGTCGCCTGGTACCGGTGCCACTCGGCCTAACCTTCTTTCGTGACCTGCGCGGCCATGTACTTCATGAAAGCATCAACGGCCGCACTGTACTCTTCGACGGTTTCGCGGCAAATGTCATTCCCTTGAATAGCCTGCCACCATGTTGCGAGACGCCCTGAAGCCGCTGTCGGGTCGCTAATACCTGGAAAATTCGCAAACACGACTTTCTTGATCAACATCACGTACGGCGCTGCCGCACAATCCCCGAGAGTCGGCTCACTGCCTACGCAAAAGGGACCAGCGCCCATGAAATGTTCCAGATAGCTAAATCCTTTGGCCAATTCTGCGGCGGCAGCATCAACGACTGCCTGGTCGCGAGTTGCCGGGTTGACTTGCCTGAAGAACGTGCTGGTATGCGGCGCCAGATACAAATCAACGTTGCGGGAAATTAGCCGCGACAAGGCCCGACCGTAGGGATCAGCAGGTAACCCCGGAGTTCCGCCTGCCGTATCCTCTAAGTACTCGCAAATGACCTCGGATTCCGCGAGATATTTGCCATCGACTTCGAAGGCAGGAATCTTACCAATGGGATTGATTGCCAAGAATTCCGCGGATCGCGGAGATCCGCCGGGTATCTCGGCCAAGGGCAAATCGATACCTTTTAATCGCGCCAACATAACTACACGCGTGACATAGGGAGATGCTAGAGCGCCGTAAAGTTGCATGATTCTTTTCCTCTTTTGTTGCTTGCTTCAGGCGGAACATTTACTAGACCGCATATTGGTTCACGCCGCATCACCCGTCAACGGCTATAATTGTTCAAGTGAGTTCAACGGACCAAATCGCCCTCCGCAAGGTTTTGCGGCTGTCGGCTACTAGCTCGGCTGCATGCAGAGTGACCGAAGGCCATGGTATTCGTTGCGAAATGCCAATATTGGTGTGGCCGGGGCGTCAGGATAAGGATCTAAGGCGCCCGTAGCGCTTGAGAAATCCAACGGCGGGCTATCCATTGACTCCTTTTTCAGAAGACGCGCTACATAGGTAACGACAAACCATGACGCATCGCATTCATTCTGTTGGTAAGTCCGTCACTGCGCATCATTTCTGCCTAGTGATTTTGCTTCTGCTAGCCGCTGCATCGCAGGCTGATACTCAGCAGCTTAGCGATCTGCCTAAATTGATCGACCAATATGGCGAAGCTATGAAAATTGACGAAGTGGATTCGGAAGTCGCTATCGCTATTGTTGTGTCGGCAAAACGCTTGAGGCGGTTAAAAAAATGGGAAGTAGCGCTGCGGGATAGGTTCCCGGAACTGGAAATTTTACGCGTGGCCGACATACCCCAAACCACGCCAGTTACCCATGCGGATGTTGCCGAGGTCTTGAAAAAACGGCTACCACCGAACTTTCCAGTTGGCCTTGACCTTAAGGGCGAATGGTCGGCGATTCTAGAATTGGATTCCAGCGTGCCCAATATTGTTGTTTTCGATGCTAAGGGTGAATTGCGCTCAATCCATCACGGCATGTTTAACAACAAAGCATTCGCTCAGGCTGCTGCTGATATTGACTTGTTGATCAAAGCAGAGCAGCGACTAGAAGCAGCGGTGGACTAAAGCGAAAGACCAAATCCTAGCGATTCCCGTCACGAGCCGATCAAACTCTCGCCGGGCAGAGGCTTGGGATCATCAATCCGTCGACGTTCGGGCAGCTGCAAACCGTACGCCCGGCGCCCGGCAAACCAATAAGCTAGGGCCCAAGCCAAGACCGCGATACCCAGTAGCATCGCCAATGGCTGCGCAATCTCGACTAAAGACTCTCCACGCCAAAAAACACCACTGTAGGCTTCCAGGGCCCAAGTATTGGGCGTTAACCAACCCAGCTGGCGCAAGCCCTCGGGCATGAAAATGCGCGGCACCATGCTGCCGCCGATGGCCGACATCACTAGTATCACTGTATTCGCGATGGTTTGCGCCTGGCGGCGGGTACGGCAGGCCGACGCCAACAACATGGCCAATGCCGAAGCTGCCAGACAAGCCACCAGCGTGACAACAAACCAGGCGCCAAAATGACGTGGCAAATCCAAGCCATAAAGCAGCCAGGCCATTACAAAAATGACGCCGACCTGAAAAATACCTTGCACCACCAGAAACAGAAACTTCCCATTGATCAAAACGCCGATACCGCCCGGACCGGCCAAGACACGATCCAGTACACCCGTCTCGCGTTCTTCGAGCAAGGACACAGCACCGTGCACCGAAGAGAACAACAAGAACATAAATGCCACGGCACCCGCTGAATAGGCGACTAGATTCAATGTATCCCCAGTCCCGGCAACTTCGTCGTAGTCCAACAAATCCTCAAAGGACCAGCCAACCTGGCGTCCCTCGGCGGCTTCACCGCGCATTTCTTGCAGGCCTTCCGCCACCTCATCGCGTTGCTCGCTTGTTAAGCTTAGAAACTGATTTTCCAGCTCATCCACAACATTACCCATGGCAACATCCGGCAAAGCACCGAAATAGGCCTGACGAATTCGTCCGGTCAACATGGGTACCGCCACACCGCGAGCCGGATCGCTGACGATAACAATCGGCGAAGGGCCAAAACCCCCAACGCTATCTAGCGGCTCGGCATCCGCGCGCAGCAGCAAACCTACGTCTGCGTCGCCACTGCGTACCAGAACGCGCAAACTGTCACGATCAAGACCGGCCCCGCCCGGTGCGCTATGGACGGGCTTTAGACCTTCGATATCCCACAGCGCGGCTAATAGTCGCCCCGACGTTTCGCTTCTAATTTCATCGACTACGGCCACATTTAGGTTCAAAGCACCACCTGAAGTCGCCGTAAAAATCTCGGCCATAATCACAAAAAAGACCGCGGGCAAAATGAAGCTCATCAACAAAGCGCCGCGATCGCGCAACAAACCAAGCCACATGGCTCGCAATACCGCGATACTCACGCCGACAGCTCCTCACCGGTCAAACGCAATAACACGCCCTCTAGAGAGGGCTCGCGAACACGCACCTCGGAGGCTGCCAACCCTGCCATGCTCAGTTGATCCGTTAACTCGCCCACATGAGCCAGGTCTCCGTCCACGGGTCCGGTCCATGTGGTAGAACTCTTGTCCGGACGCAGGTCAAGATCTCTCAATAAAATACGGCCGTCGGCATTCGGCCGGCCACGCAAGACGATCTTTAGCTCTTGCATGTCTTTAAACTCATCGCGAATCAGTTGATCGGGCCGGCCTTCCATGCGCACCTCACCGCTAACCATGACAAGCACACGATCAGCCAAATCCTCTGCTTGGGTAAGATCGTGAGTAGTCAGCAACATCGATAGCCCCCTTGATCGCAAACCCCGCAACATCTCGTGAATACGCTCACGCGCATCCATATCCACGCCAACGGTGGGCTCATCCAACAAAACAACATCGGGGTGATGCAGCAGGCTGGCCACGATATTCAAACGCCGCAACATACCGCCGGAAAGGTTTTCGCTGCGGTGACTCGCTCGGTCTTCGAGATCCGCCCAGGCAAGGGCCTCGTCGACGCGCTCGTCAAGTATCTTGCGCGGAACCGCCATGATCCGACCAAAAACCTCAAGATTCTCGCGGACCGTCAGATAGGGATACACAGCTAGATGTTGCGGCACAAAGCCAAGCTTTCGGCGAATACCGGGAACCAGCCGCGGATTGCTGCCGCAGAGTTCCACGCCACCGGCATCCAGCCCGATTCGCCCACAGGCGGCGGCCAAGAGCGTGCTCTTGCCAGCACCGTTCGGCCCCAGCAAGACCAATATTTCGCCGGCGCCGAGATCAAGATCAACGCTATTCAGCGCACGCCAGTTGCCCAACATTTTGCTCGCACCGCGAATACGCAATGCAGGAACCAACGAAGCGTCGGCCGCGGGTGTCGATATGTTGCTACTCACAAGTTGACGGCCAGTTGCTGGCGAAGGAACCCTTACGCGAGTGACTTTAGCACGCATACTCATAATCAACTGACCACGGCAGTTTCAGACAAGACTCGCGCTCTACAGTGGCGAACCAAGTCAGGCTCTCATTAACCAACTGCCAGTCGCGGCGGGCGCGGCTTGGAAACGCTTTTGCCACGCAATGAAAGCCTCAGCGGGTAGCGGCCGGCTGATTAAATAGCCCTGGGCCTGTTCAGCGCCTTGCTGAATCAGCCAAGACAAGACTTTCTCTTCTTCGACGCCTTCAGCAACCACGCGGAGCTCAAGCTCGTGAGCCAATTCAATACAAGCGCGCGCGATGGCAGTGTCATCACGACTTTCAAGCAAGCGCATGACAAAGGAACGATCAATCTTTAGTTCATCAACCGGCAACTCGCGTATTTGCGCTAGGGACGAATAACCCGTGCCAAAATCATCAATGGATATCTTCACACCCATGCGGCGCAAACTTTCCAGCACTGCAACAGCCTGTTCAAGATCCTGCACGACCGCCTCCTCGGTAACTTCCACCACAAAGTTGCGGGGCTCAAGGCCGTGGGTGTTAAACAGCTCTTGAATATAGCTCGGTAAGTCTTGATCCAGTAGATCGTGAGCCGAGATATTCACCGATACCGCGAGATCGTAGCCTTGGTTCTGCCAACACTGGCAGTCACTAATGGCCTTGCGCAGCACCCATCGTGTTAGGGAAGATATGTTCCCCGACTGTTCGGCCAAGGGTATGAATTCCGCCGGAGCCAGAGCTCCCAGGGTCGGATGCTCCCAGCGAACCAGCGCTTCCGCGCCAATGATCTTGCCAGTTTGTAGGCAAAGCTTCGGCTGATAGCAAAGCATCAGTTGCTCACTAAGTATCGCATTGCGAAGATCAGTGAGAATGATTGTCTTGCGAACCCGGCGCTCTTCGTCGCCGGGCTGATAGAGTCGTACAGTCTTAGTTCCCAGATCGCCGCTGCCGCAAGCAATGGTCGCGCGCAGAAGTAGCTGGTCTTGCGCAAGACCATCGACTGGGTACATCGCAATGCCGACAACAGGACGCACCGTGATTTTGACATCATGCAAGCTAATGCCAGTCTTTAGCGAGTGGCAAATTCTATTGGCGAAAGCGCGAGTTTGGACCGCGTCAATCGTCGGCGCAATCAACAAGAATGAGTCACCTTCGATACGCCCAAGATAATCCTGGGGACCCAGTTGCGCGGCGATTTTCTTGGCCGCCTGAAAAACGTAGACGTCAGCTATGTCATGGCCGAGAGATTCACTGGTCTCAGTCAAGGCGTTCAACTTGAAAACCATGACAGCTAAGGTGTTCCGTCGACCGATATCATTACTGATATGGTCCTTAAGCCGATCCAAGATAAAGTCGCGGTTTGGCAGATCCGTCAGGCTGTCATGGGTTGCTTGATAGGTAATGCGCTTTTCACGGCGGGCAATATCGGCCTGCATGGAATTGAACGTGTCAGCCAATTGCCCGAGTTCATCGGCGCCCTGCAACTCAACAGGCTGACTATAGTCACCCACACGCAGGCGGTCGGCAGCCGCGACCAATGCTTGCACGGGACGGGTCAATGCGCGTGACAGAAACAACGCACCGCATAAAGCCAGCAACAAAGGCACGGCGCCCAATACAATCGCCGCCGTGCGCAGGATTGCGTAGGGGGCCATCGCCTCGGCCACGGACTGACTGAAAACTACCAACACATCGTCACTACCCGGAATCAGTGGACTAGTAACCATGAGATGTTCTTTGCCACCGAATTCCATGCGGGTTACATCTAGTCCGCGGTCCGTTATCGGAATTTCCGCCAAATGCGAATGCAAGGGCTCATCGGGTCTTGCAGTGATGGGAACCAGACCTGCGTCGGAATTCGCCACTCCCAGAACATTAAGGCTAGTCATTTCTTCGAGTTCGCCGATATACTGCTCATCTATTGCGAAGCCCATGGCGATCCATGCCACGGGAAGCGGCGCCTTAACGGGCACGGTAAAAAACTCGTAAACCGCATCTTCGATTACCAGCGACACACGACCGACCTCATTTTCCTTTACGGAATCGACAAGCCGAAATTCATTCGAAGATTCAATCTCAGTACCCTCGCTGAGGGCCATGATCCGCCCCTGCCTATCGAGTAGAAGCGCGATATCGGTGCCGGCGCGCGCGGCGTGGTTGCTCAGGGCTGAACTCAAGGTTTCGGTTTCGCCGGTCGCCAGAGCACGCTTGAAGCCAAAATCTGCCGCCAAGGCTTTGACCGTGCTGCCAATTTGCCGCGCCCTTGTCTCGGAGGTTTGTTGATGGATTCGCCGTGCTGACTGCAGCGCCAATCCCGCCCTTGCAGTCACATCTCGATTTGCGGTGACCAGCACCGTCATGACGGTACCGGCCTGGCTAAGTAAGACCAAAGTAGCCGCAACCGCAAAAATCTTGCTACGAAGACTGAGCAACGCTCTGCACCGTCACATCTAAAGATAGACATCAGATGCTACGGCCCAAGGGCGCGAGATTACGTGAAATCCATCACGTCCGGACAATCGATCTTTTAATAATGTGTGGCCAACCTCAAGAGATTGAGCGAAGGATGATGCAGCTTCGCATTCTTGTCCTGGTGACCTTACTAACCGCACTAGGGCCGCTAGCCTATGGCACGCAAACACTGAATTTGGACATTCGGACCGCCGATGGCGCGATCATGCCTGATCTCGTTGTGATTCTGGAAGCTTCGGCAGACGTCCAGACAGCCAACCCCAGCACCGCGATCATTGAACAACGAAACAAGCGCTTTGTTCCCCGGACTTCCGTCATACAAACGGGCACCGTAGTAGAGTTCCCCAATAACGATTCGGTCGGCCACCACGTCTACTCTTTTGCGCGGCCCAACACTTTCGAATTGCCCCTCTACACTGGCAAGATCCGACCGAGTGTCCGTTTCGATGATGCCGGCATCGTTACCTTAGGCTGCAATATTCATGACTCCATGTTGGGCTATGTCGTGGTTGTCGACACGCCGTACTTTGGTATGACGAACAGTGAGGGTCGACTAACACTCCGAGACCTGCCGCCAGATAGCTATCAGCTGTATGTATGGAGCCCGGAGATTGATGCCCTTAAAACGCAACATATTCAGGAAATCAGCCTTAAGCATGCCATTGACGAAACGCTGCAAATCACACTCAGTGAAGAACGGGCACCCCACTCGCTAGCTCCGGAAAACTCCCTGGATTGGGATCACTACTGATGCGTCGCTGGTCAATCCTTCTTGTCGCCCTGCTGCTGGCGAATCCGGCGGCACAGGCAAATTCCAAGCGGCACAATGTAACCGGCCGTGTCGATCTAACGCTGGTCGGCGCGAACAGCGACGAAGCTTCATGGCTACATGGCGGCGCCGGTAAACTTCGATTCGACGACGCTCATGATGGACTAAGAGTCAGCCGGGCCTTCCTCGAGTATCGCGGCCAACTCGGACCTGGTTGGTTGGCCCACGCCACCATCAACGCCCATGATCGCATTGAAGAAAAGATTGATATCACCGAAGCCTTTCTCGAGTGGCGACCGCTGCCGAAATCCGCGTGGCGACTGCGCAGCCGCCTGGGTTTTTTCTATCCACGCCTGTCGCTAGAAAATTCAGCCGCCGGCTGGAGCAATCGCTATGCGCTGTCGTCATCGGCCATCAACACATGGATTGGCGAAGAAATACGCACTTTGGGTCTCGAAGGGCGGGTGATCCGGGAATTTCCACGTTGGCCCGATCACCATTTTTCCGTTGAAGCTGCGGCCTTCTATGGCAATGACCCCACTGGCGCCCTGCTGGCTTGGCGGGGTTGGTCCGCGCATGACCGGCAAACCGGGATTAGCGGACGCATTCCCTTGCCGCAGGTTTCAGCCATCGAAGCCTGGGCACCATCGGGAAACCCACCACCGAGTTTCAAGCCTTTCAAGGAAGTGGATCATAAGCTGGGGTACTATGCTGGCGCCGAATGGCGTTGGCGCAAGCGCTTCATGCTTCGTTACCAACGCTATGATAATCATGCCGATCCGGAGGCGGTTTCTGGCAACGACGCTGCCTGGGAAACTGACTACCATCACCTGGGAGCGCAACTTGCGCTGCCGCTAAAGTTTGGTCTACTGGGGCAGTGGATTAAGGGCAGCACCGTCACAGGACCTGATCTCGGACCTTGGCGAGTCCAGGATTTAGATTTTCAATCTCATTTCTTGCTGTTAACGCGAAAGTTCGCGCAACACCGGCTAACCGGCCGCTACGAATGGTTCGACCTGCAACCCTTCAATGATCCCATCGGTATCACCAATCAAGACAAAGGCAATGCCCTGACCATCGCCTGGCTCTACACGCCGACAAAAAAATTGCAAATCGGTGCCGAATATCTACAGATTGCCAGCGATCGCTGCCGCACAGACGTTTGTTTCTGGGTCTTCCAAGGACAGCCCCGAACGATGCGGGAATCGCAATTGCAACTCGGTATTCGGTGGTTTTTCCTGGGCGAAGCACCTGGCTAATTCTGGGTAATTGTCGGGATAGCGACTTTAGCTGCTTCGCCTGGGGCGGCCGGCCGAATATCGGCGGACGGTTGGCTCGTCGCCCTCCCCACCAGTTGGATCGCTGCGCGCTCCAGCTGGTGGACCCGGGTCGAACCGAAGGCTTCTCATCAAGGCCTCCCTCTCCGCCACATACATAAACGGCCCCTACTGGCAGTTCGGTTGCTGGCGGCTTTGCGCAAGGGATTGATGACCTGCTCCGCAGTTCACCCTACGGGCTTCGCGGCTGCGCCGCTCGTCGCCCTCCCCACCAGTTGGATCGCTGCGCGCTCCAGCTGGTGGACCCGGGTCGAACCGAAGGCTTCTCACCAAGGCCTCCCTCTCCGCCACATACATAAACGGCCCCAGTAGGGGCCGTTTATGTATGTGGCGGAGAGGGAGGGATTCGAACCCTCGAAGGGCTTTTAACCCTTACTCCCTTAGCAGGGGAGCGCTTTCGACCACTCAGCCACCTCTCCATTTATGAGCAATCCCGCTTGCGACTGGGATTGTAATAGCGAGACGGCGAAGCTCGCCGTCGGGCGGCGCTTACCTTAACTGATTCGCTGAGCGGACCAAAGTCCAAGCACGAGAATTTACCGTCTATTCGTTAACGGCTTCGGGCAAATCATGATCGCCGGCGCCATTCTGCTTCTCCCGGCAGATGCGCTCGTAGATTTCTTCTCGATGAACGGCGATTTCTTTCGGGGCTTTAACGCCCAAGCGAACTTGATTGCCTTTGACGCCCAGCACGGTGACGTCTACTTCATTGCCGATGACGACGGTTTCACCAACTCGCCTCGTCAGAATGAGCATGCCCTTCCCCCTAGTTTTTCTTATTTTTATTGCGCGCCCCGTTTAGGCGCCTCCCAAGCTGACCCTCTCTAGTAGGCCCGCACAAGCGTCACTGCCTAAAGCGGCGGGTTAGAAAACGGTGGAAGGTAATCAGTCTGGGCCTTTCTAGGGCATGGGCTGCAGCTCTTCCTAAGCCGCTTGAGTAACTAGAATCATAACGCAGCGCGGCGCAGCATTGCCAGCAAGAACCGAAAATTTTTGAAAAAAGGAACAGTTAAAACAGCCGCTTATGAGCCTTTATCCGCAGGTTGGTTGAGCTGTTCGCTGATCCAGTCGGGCACTGAGGCCAAAGCGGCGTCCAAAGCAGCGGGATTGTTGCCGCCTGCCTGGGCAAAATCCGGCCGACCACCGCCCTTGCCCCCCACTTGGGCGGCCACGGCATTGACCAAGTCACCAGCCCGCAAGCGCTTCGTTAAGTCCTTGCTCACGCCCGCCGCCAAGCGCACTTTGCCATCCTGGGTTGCACAGCCCAAGATCACGGCCGCTGCGCCTAGCTTCGCCTTGAGGCCATCCAAGGTCTCTCGTAAGGTCTTCGCGTCAAGGTCGTCAGCCACGCGTCGAGCCAAGACATTGATGTCGCCAATTTGAATAGCTTCCGTGGAAATATCACCCGCGCCGGCCATTTTCGACTGGAGCTGCCGCAGTTCTTTTTCTAGCTGGCGGTTGCGCTCCAGGCCCTGTTGAACGCGGCCTTCTAAATCGGCCCGGCCACCCTTGACCAATCCCATCAGTCGACTCAGTAATTCATCGGCGGCTTCCACGGCCTCCAGAGCGCGCTCACCGGTAGCCGCTTCAATGCGCCGGACACCCGACGCGATGCCGGACTCCGAAATTATCTTGAACAAACCAATGTCGCCCGCACGCCGCACATGGGTGCCACCACAGAGCTCCACGGAAGAATCGCCGAGGCGCAAGACCCGCACCTCATCACCATACTTTTCCCCAAACAACGCCATGGCCCCGGCGGCGAGTGCATCGTCGTAGGACATGAGTTTGGTTTCCGCCACGGCGTTGCGACGAATTTCAGCATTGACGCGCCGCTCCACGGATTTCAATTCAGCGCTGGTCATAGCTTCGTAATGGGAAAAATCAAAACGCAAACGATCCGGGGCAACCAAGGAACCCTTCTGCGTCACATGACCGCCTAACTCAGCGCGTAACGCGGCGTGTAGCAAGTGCGTCGCGGAATGATTGAGGGCCGTCGCCGCGCGACTGTCGGCATCGACCGCGGCCGTCACCTCCACATCCTGACGAAACGTACCAGTCAAACATTGGCCCAGATGGACATGCGCTAAACCATTCTTCACGGTATCGCTCACCTGAAATACGCTGCCATCCGCACCGCGAATTTCGCCCACGTCGCCCACTTGCCCGCCACTTTCCGCGTAGAACGGCGTTTGATCCAAGACCAAGGCACCAGCCTCCCCCGCGGTCAGCGAGTCGGCCAGCTGCTGGCCTTTAATCACAGCCGTTACGCGCGCCTCGCCCACCAGCGACTCATAGCCAGTAAAGCGCGTGCTGTCAGACAGCTGCAAGTCCGAATCCTCGGCCATGGAAAACTTTTGCGCCGCCCGCGCCCGTTCGCGCTGGCCTTGCATGGCGGCCTCGAAGCCCGGCCGGTCCACCTGCAAATCGCGCGCCCGCGCCACGTCAGCCGTCAAATCCACGGGAAATCCGTAGGTGTCGTAAAGCTTAAAGACCAACTCGCCCGGCAAGGTATCGCCAGAAAGTTCGTCAAAGGCTTGTTCCAGAATGCGCATACCCTGGGCCAGGGTTTCGGCAAAACGATCTTCTTCGGTCCGCAACACTTTTTCCACATGCCCTTGCGCCTGCGCAAGTTCTGGATACGCGTCGCCCATTTCACGAACCAAGGGACTGACCAACCCGTGAAAAAACGGTTCTTGCACGCCGAGTTCGTACCCATGCCGCAGAGCGCGGCGAATAATTCGCCGCAATACATAACCGCGCCCTTCGTTGCCGGGCAACACCCCGTCAGTTACCAAGAAAGCACAGGCGCGGATGTGATCGGCAATTACGCGCAGGGAGGGCGCATCACGATCCCCGGCGTTCACTTGGGTCGCCACATCGTCGATCAGGCGGCGGAACAAGTCGATGTCATAGTTACTGTGCACCGATTGCATGACTGCGGCGATGCGCTCCAAGCCCATGCCGGTATCCACCGACGGTTTGGGCAGATCGCTGAGCCGGCCGTCGGCCGACCGGTTGAATTGCATGAATACCAGGTTCCAGATTTCTACATAGCGATCGCCATCTTCATCGGGCGAACCCGGCGGACCACCGGCAACTTCCGCGCCATGATCGTAGAAAATTTCGGTGCAGGGACCACAAGGCCCCGTGTCCCCCATGGACCAAAAATTATCCTTCTTGCCCAGTCGCCCGAAGCGCTGCGGATCAACGCCGATCTCACGCAACCAAATATCCGCGGCTTCGTCATCGTCTTGGTATACCGTGACCCATAGACGCTCCGGCGATATAGCCAACTCCTCGGTAATGAACTGCCAAGCAAACCGAATGGCTTCCTGCTTAAAGTAATCACCAAAGCTGAAATTGCCCAACATCTCGAAGAAGGTGTGGTGACGAGCCGTGTAACCGACATTCTCCAGGTCGTTGTGCTTGCCACCGGCACGCACGCAACGCTGAGAACTCGCCGCGCGCGAGTAGTCGCGCAAATCCTTGCCCAGGAAAACATCCTTGAATTGCACCATGCCGGCATTGGTAAACAACAAGGTGGGATCATTGCCGGGCACCAGGGGCGAACTGGGCACGAGCCGGTGCCCTTGGCGAGCGAAGTAGTCGAGGAATCGTTTTCGCAGTTCAGATGTGGTCATGACGGGACAATGCTACTCAGTCCAGCGCTTCAATGTCGCCCAGGGCGTGACGAACCTGTTCACTGGTAAAGCCCCGATACTGCAAAAAACGCGCCTGCCGGGCGCGCTCTTTGAAACCTTCGGGACTCTCCGTGCCAAACTTCTTTATTCGGGCAGCCCGGGCGGTCTCCTGCCAAGGATGCCCGGTCAGCGCGTCTTCGGCCAGGGACGAACACACACCTCGTAATTCCAACTCATGACGAATCCGCACCGGACCCTGGCCACGGCCGGCGCGATAGGTCACAAAGGACGCGGCAAATCTCGCATCGGATAGCAGCCCCTCGCCCTCCAAGGCGTCTAGAGTAACGTCGATATCCTCGGCAGCAACTTCACGCTGCTGGAGTTTGCGCCGCAACTCTCCGCGCGAGTGCTCCCGAATCGCGAGCAGATCCATGGCAATCCGCCGCGGTGAACGCGGCTGCTTTTTCCCCGCCATCAGTCTTGACTGGCCGACAGCGGGCTAAGCTTAGGCGACTTCGGCGTCGCTATCAGACTCGGCGTCCGCACGCTCTGCAGACGGTACGCTGTCTGGTAGTAAGCGCGCGCGAACCTTGCCTTCAATCTCCGCGGCGATCTCCGGATTGTCCAACAAGAAGGTCCGGCTATTTTCTTTGCCTTGACCGATGCGATCACCTTCATAGCTATACCAAGCGCCGGATTTTTCCACGATATTTTCGCGCACTCCAATATCGATGATTTCGCCTTCGCGAGAAATACCCTGGCCGTAAAGAATCTCAAACTCAGCCATCTTAAAGGGCGGCGCCACCTTATTCTTCACCACTTTCACGCGAGTTTGGTTGCCGATGATCTCGTCGCCCTTTTTAATAGCACCGATACGCCGAATATCCAGCCGCACCGAAGAATAGAACTTCAAGGCATTGCCACCGGTGGTGGTTTCGGGGCTGCCAAACATCACGCCAATCTTCATGCGAATTTGGTTAATAAAAACAACAATGGTGTTGGACCGTTTGATATTGCCCGTCAATTTACGCAAAGCTTGGGACATCAAGCGCGCCTGCAAGCCCACATGCTTGTCACCCATTTCACCCTCGATTTCCGCCTTAGGCGTGAGCGCCGCCACGGAATCGACAACGATTACATCCACCGCGCCGGAACGCACCAGCAGATCGGTAATCTCCAAGGCCTGTTCACCGGTGTCGGGTTGCGAAACCAGCAAGTCCTCGACATTGACACCCAGCTTTTCAGCATACACCGGGTCCAGCGCGTGTTCGGCATCGACAAAGGCCGCGGTGCCGCCAGCTTTCTGACATTCCGCCACCACTTGCAGGGTCAGTGTCGTCTTACCCGAAGACTCTGGGCCATAAACTTCCACCACGCGGCCCTTGGGCAGACCGCCGATACCCAGGGCCACATCCAACCCCAAGGAGCCGGTGGATATGACTTCCACATCCCGCGCCGCGCCGGCATCGCCCATGCGCATTACAGAACCCTTGCCGAACTGCTTTTCGATTTGTCCCAGCGCCGCGGCTAGGGCTTTTTTGCGATTGTCATCCATGGTTAATGCTTACCGTGTTTTGAAGGTGAGAGGAGAGGCTTCGGCTTCGATTATTTCACAGATACCCGCAGCAGACAGCCTGATAAAAACCTGAGCTTAACGCGGTTATGGCTCGTGGGATGAGCCCTAGGCAAATCGTTGTAGTACCACGTACTGACGAGTGCTCAATTGAGACTCCACCAAAACAAAATCTTTTACGGACCAAGGCACAGCGTCGAGCTCGGCAGCGGCGGGCGCACGCGACACGCCGCGACACAAAGTCACGTGCGGACGAAATTCATGGCTGAGGTTTACACCGTCGATTGCGTGCAAAACTCTTTTCAGTTCCGTCGCTAAAGCCATGATTTTCTTGGGTACCTTGCGGGGCACGGCGCAATAAACTTTGGGCTTTGGCCAATAGCTCAGCTGGTCCAAGACCAAGTCTTCGTGCAGACCGGCAACGTCGCGGGCGGCCGCTATAATGGTGTCGAGCTTCGTCGCCTGCACGGCGCCGAGAAAGGCCAGTGTCACATGAAACTGATCGGCGGGGACTAATCGGCCGCCCGTCGCTCGCGCAGGCCCCCGGGTTGCAAGCCGCAATACACGCCTGGTTTCTTCATCGGGCCACAGGGCAAAAAATAAACGCCGCTGGGCCATGGACTAAGGACTCCGGAGCTGCCACAACAAGCCCGTCAAAGCTCGTTGCACGGCCTGGCGCCGCACAGCCTCACGGTCCCCAGCAAAGCACTCTTGTTCCGCGGTGGCCGCGTCCGCGCGAGCCCAGGCAAACCAGACAGTGCCCACAGGCTTTTCTTCGTTGCCGCCATCCGGTCCAGCAATACCGGTGATGGAAACGGCCAAGTCAGCCTCGGCACGACGCAGAGCACCACTGGCCATCGCCAGTGCAACCGCCCGACTCACGGCGCCCGACTCGCGCAACAAATTCGACGAAACATCTAATTCAGCCTGTTTCGCCGCGTTGCTGTAAGTTATATAGCCGCGATCAAACCAGGCAGAGCTGCCCGGTAGATCCGTTAGGACTTTCGCCAGCCAACCGCCGGTGCAAGACTCCGCGGTAACCAGACGATAGCCGCGTTCCGACACCACTTCGGCCAGTTCAACGGCGAGGGCCTGGAGTTTCTCGTCATTGGGCACCACGGTGAATCTCCTCTAATAAGTCTTGGTAGACAGCTAGATTGCCGGCCAGCATCGCCTGGAGGGAAAAATTCTGGCCAACGTGCGCGCGCGCGCCGGCGGAAAGTTCAGACCGTAGGTCAGATTGCAGCAGTAGGCGCTGGGTCGCGTCGATCAAGGCTGGCACATCGCCCGGTGGTACCAATAATCCTGATTCTCCATCGACCACTGCTTCACGCACGCCGGCGATACGAAACGCCACCACCGGAACACCCGCCGCCTGCGCTTCTAATAGCGCAAGCCCTAATCCTTCGCTGCGTGCCGGATGTAACAAGAGATCGAGATGTCCGATAAATTCCATTAAATCAGATCTATAGCCAGCAAAGCTAATAAATTTATCTAATCCATTCTTGGCAACTTGCCCACGTAATTGCGCTTCGAACTCGCCGCGGCCAAACAAGATCAGCCGAACATTCGGAACCACGTGGCGAAGCGTCTGCACCAGGGAAACGAGATGCTGGTGACCCTTGCGAGGAATCATTTGCGCCACGACGCCAACCACCAAGTCGTCCGCCGCCAGGAAAAACTCCTCTCTAAACCGCGCCTTGGTCCAAGTCGGCTGGCAAGATTCAAGGTCCACCGCACTGACCACCCGCCGCAGCTTACTGGCAGGAACACCTGTGCCGCGCAGCACTGCCTCGATGCCCGCGGAAATCGCAATCACCCGCTGGCAAAGGCCATAGCGAAGACGGCTTAGCCCCGGCAAATCTGGATTATCGACCCGCCGCGATAGCACTACAGGGTAGCCGGCGGATCGAGCGGCTAGAAGACCCCAAGTATCGGCACCGCGGCGACTGTGAATATGGACCAGATCCGGCTCCACGGCGCTGCAAATCTTCTTAAGCCTGGGCAGTAGACGCACATCAAGATCGCCCCCGGCCCGCAATGGTCGTACATCAATACCGCGAGCGTAGGCCGCCTGCTCCACCTCGCTCGCCGCGCCACAAGCCAGGGAGCTAGCGCAGCCCAAGGCCGGCAATCCGGCGGCCAGTTCGATGACCTGGCGAGCACCACCATAAAGATGCCGGCCTGTTTCAAGGTGCAAGACATGCACAGGCTAAGCTGAACCCGTTTTACGCCTGCCACGAGCCGACAGTGTGTGGTAGCGATGTGCAAGGCCGCCGCGAAATCGCATTTAGGTAATCAATCCGAAAACATCTCGCGATAAACACCGGCTCGAACCGCCGTGAACCATCGCGATAAATAACGAAAAGAACTGTAGTAACTTATCTAAGTTCATTAACTTGCAGGAACTTTGTAAATACCACGGTAATTGGATATAACCCGATCATACCTTGGAGGGTTTGGCCAACCGACGGCTTAGGGCAATATGGCGTTCATGAGCGCCGTCGCACCGCAAACTAAGCCTGCCGCCGCAAGCAAAGTGCATACCCCCATGATGCAGCAGTATCTGCGCATCAAGGCGGACTTCCCCGACACCTTGCTGTTTTATCGCATGGGCGATTTCTACGAATTGTTCTATGACGATGCCCGCCGGGCAGCCAAACTCATCGACATCACCCTCACGGCTCGGGGTAAATCAGCCGGCGAAAGCATTCCCATGGCCGGGATTCCCTACCACGCGGCCGACAATTATCTAGCCAAGCTCGTGCGCCAGGGTGAATCTGTCGCCATCTGCGAACAAATTGGCGATCCAGCCACCAGCAAGGGACCGGTGGAACGACAAGTCGTGCGCGTAGTGACCCCAGGTACGCTGACTGAAGAATCACTCTTGGATGCCCGCCGCGACAATCTGGTAGCGGCCATCTGCCTGGATGATCCCAAACCGGGTCTCGCGTGGATTGACCTCAGCGCCGGGCGCTTTGCCTTGAGCGAACTGGCCGAGGCCGATGCTCTGAGTGCGGAACTGGCCCGGCTGCAACCGGCTGAATTGCTCGTGGCCGAAGACCACGATCCATCGCTGAACACCGATTCCGCAGCCGTTCGACAACTACCGCCCTGGCGGTTTGATTTGGACACGGCCACCCGCAAGATATGCTCCCATTACGGGGTTCGCGATTTAAATGGCTTCGGCTGTGCGCAGCTGTCTGGCGCCATCCGCGCGGCCGGCTGCCTGCTTCAATATGTCGGTGATACGCAAAAAGGCGCGCTGCCGCATTTAGCGACACCGACGACGCAACAGCGCTCGGAAACCCTAATGCTGGATGCCGCAACCCGCCGCAACCTAGAAATTGAAACCAACCTGAGTGGGCGCGACACGGATACCCTAGTGGGCATTTTTGACCGCTGCGCCACCACCATGGGCAGCCGGGCCTTGCGCCGCTGGCTCAACCGACCGCTGCGTGACCACGACCAGCTACGCCTGCGTCACCAAGCCGTCGCGGCCCTGCAAGCCGCGGGGACCGGGGAAACGAGCGAATTACTTCAACAGGTGGGCGACTTGGAGCGCATCCTCACGCGCGTCGCATTACAAACGGCCCGCCCGCGCGACCTGGTGCAACTCCGTAGCGCACTGGATCTGCTGCCCAAACTGCGCGACTCACTACCCGGATCCGACGCAGCTTTAGTGGAGGACTTGGCCTTGCAACTGCAAGACCAACCCGCGCTCTTGGATCGGTTAACGCGCGCCCTAATAGATGACCCGCCTCTGCTCATTCGCGATGGCGGTGTCATCGCCGAAGGCTACGATGACGAGCTCGACGAATTGCGCGGCATCAGCGGCGATGCCGACAGCTATCTCGTCGCCCTGGAAAAACGCGAGCGCGAACGCACCGGCCTGCCCTCGCTAAAGGTGGGCTATAACCGCGTCCACGGCTATTTCATCGAGATCAGCAAAGCCCAATCGGCAAAAGCCCCGGATGACTACACGCGGCGGCAGACCCTCAAGGGCGCCGAACGCTATATCACGCCCGAACTAAAAACCTTCGAAGGCAAAGTCTTAAGCAGCCGCGAGCGTGCACTGGCCTGCGAAAAGCGCCTCTACCAAGCGCTACTCGAGGCCCATCTGCCCCGGCTGAAAGAACTACAAGCCATGGCCCAAGCCTTGGCACAATTGGACGTGCTGAATAATTTCGCGAGTCGGGCCGCGGCGCTAAAACTAAATTGTCCGGAGCTGACTGAAACGCCCGTGCTGGACATCCGTGCTGGGCGTCATCCGGTGGTTGAGCAACTGTCGCCGACACCCTTTGTTCCGAATGATCTATTGATGAATGATCAACATCACTTATTAATCATCACCGGTCCTAACATGGGAGGCAAATCCACTTACATGCGCCAAGCGGCATTGATTGTGCTGCTAGCCCATGTGGGTAGCTTCGTGCCTGCCGATGCCGCCACCATCGGTCCCATCGACCGAATTTTTACGCGCATCGGTGCCGCGGACGATTTATCCGGCGGCCGCTCAACCTTCATGGTGGAAATGACTGAAACGGCGGATATCTTGAACAATGCCACCGAACAGAGTCTGGTGCTGATGGACGAAATCGGCCGCGGCACCAGCACCTTCGACGGACTGTCCTTGGCCTGGGCCACGGCCCGGCATATTGGTGAAAAGCTCCGCGCCTACACGCTATTCGCCACCCACTACTTCGAACTGACTGGCTTGCCCGGTGAAATTTCCGGCTGCGCCAATGTTCATTTGGATGCCACAGAGCACGGTGATCGGCTGATTTTCCTGCACAGTGTGAAAGAGGGGCCTGCTAACCAAAGCTACGGCCTACAGGTTGCGCAACTAGCCGGTGTGCCTCGCCGAGTCATCGGCCAAGCGCGCGAGTACCTGCGGCAACTCGAAGACCAATCCGCCAAAGTCCGCGCACAGGCAACACCGCAACAAGAACTCGATCTCGCGTCCGCGCCGGATCTCGACCCCACGGCAGATGACGTGACTCCGGCACTCGTTGAATTCTTGGCGAATCTCGATCCCGACAGTCTGAGTCCGCGCGACGCGCTGGACAAACTCTATGAGTTACATCGCTTGCGCAAGGAAGAAACTGAGTAGGCGTTGCATCACGCGTGATCAAATTGTCCGTGGCGCAAAAAATGCGCCGTCTGCCGCGCCACGCTCGGTGCGAGCAACATGGCGGTGTGACTAACCGGCAGCTCAAGATGATCCGCCATACCGGGTAATTTGGTTTCGGCCACCCTCACCATCCCATCATGCGGTGGCTTGAGCCCCGGCAGTGCCATGCCGAGCCCAACACCGATGGTGCCGGCGATAGACCCGAGTTCTTGTTCACCAGTCCAACGCTGCAAAGGCCGGGTGATCACGGACTCGCTGAGAGTTCGGCCTAGCACATAAGCACTACCGGGCCATTGTTCCACCGTGCGTCCGGCACTGCTACCCAACAAGGGTCCGCCAAGGCTAACGATGCGGCCGAGCCGCGGTAGATTTTTCTCCAGCGCCGTGTGCAAGGCCAATACGGCACCGAGGCTATGACCAACCAGATGAATCGTGGCGGCATCTTGCACGGACAAAAAGCGCATGAGATCAGTCATGTTCGGTAACAAGCCTTTGCGCTGGGTCGGGTAAGAGAAAATTTCCGTCGGCCAAGTCAGTTCGGTGGCCAGGCGGCGCGCCAGGGGTCGCATCACCACACCGCGCATCCATAAACCATGGACTAGAACGATGATTTCCTTGGCTGAAGTCATGAGACGTAGCTTATAACAGAAGAATCCGCCAACGGTTTGTGATAGCGCTTGAACAATGCAGCCTTAGCGATAGAGGCAAAGTTGATCGCGTTTGCCATAGCTGTGAGAGCTAAGCCCGTCACAAAACTCGAACCAACCACCTAGGAAGAGGCTTGCATCGCAATATTAGGGCAAATAGTGCTTTGTTAACCAAGCCTCATTCGGTCGCGGCTGGCGCACGCGCAATTCGACGCGAAAAATAAATGGACAACACAAGCGATGCCAGACCAACACCCACCACCATTAGCCGATCGAGGTTCGAATATTCGCCAAAAGCCACCGGCCCCGTCATCCAGAAAATTGCATCACCCATCATCACCGCCGCGATATGCGTAAGAATGCAGGCCTTCAGTGAACCGCCGATATGCCGTAGCCAGCCCCAGGAGAACAGAATGGCGAGCACGCCAAAGAAACGCGGCCACAGAGAATCCCATGGATGCGAGACAGTGTTGAAAGCAACAACAATACCGATAGCCGCCGCCACACTCAGATAACGCGACAGCTGAGTTTGCATGATGCCGCGAAAACAGACTTCTGAGGACGTCGACAGAGCGACCGAGATAACAACCCAATAGGTCACTGAGAATAATGGGCTAACCCCCGCCGGTCCGCTCGGCGCCGCATAAACTGTTGCGTGCCAGGTCTTTTCCAATACCCAAACCGCATGCGCCGCGATGTTGGAAGTGACGGCAAATGCCGCGATCAACGGAATCGGGGCGCTGCATGGGTTTCGCAAGCCAATGTTCCAACGTCTATCGCAGTAAAGCATCACGCCGAACACGACTGCGAGAACCGGGATCGGAAACCAGGGCAACGCCGGCCAATTACCGGCGTTGAAATGCGCGGTCAGAAGGCTAAATGCGACTAGGAAGACGAAAATTAGAGTAGCACCCAGCGTGGCGGCCAAGCAGGTCTTGATCGCTATCCGCCTGTCCTTGGCGATTGAATCGTTCGTCCGCATTAATTCTGTGATGCATTCATTGGGAATTGCCGCGAAATGATAACAGCCACACCGCGTAATGCCCGTTGTTCACAACTCTTACCCTTGGCTCTACTACCAGTAGTAAACATGTGGCTTTCTGCTTCCAAGTGAAAAACTCAGCGTATCAGAATCGATACCCTTCTCAATCAATTGGCATAGCGCACGATTATGGCGACGTCGGGGCCGTGTCATGTAAAGTTTCCGCCACCACTTAGGTGTTCCACGCGGAAAATTCAGCCCTCGTTGAGGATGCCGATATACTCGCCGCAGCCGTCCATCCGTGCCGCGATCCCGGTAACGATGATTCCTGGACATTTGCCTTCTCCCAGCGATTTATTCGCTGAAAAATGTCCAGAGAGAAATAGAATTTTGCGTTCATGGCTCAAGAGTGTAGGCGCATTTCACCCAAAAGTAGTCACCGCGATCGCTGTCTTCGAACCGCACGGTTCGGATACAACACTGCTTGAAACCGATGCCTGAGCCGCAGCGGCAAGGATCATTGCGGCCAGGCCGTTCGACTAAATACTTGTCGCCGCCTACGATACGCTGGCCGCCTTTGACCATAGTCTCAGCGAGTAGCCTTTGCGCCACCCGATGGCAAGTTCGAAAGGATAATGTATCGAAGATCCTGTTCTTAACCACGGCACAGCTTATGGGATCAGATCATTTGCTCACTGGGGCTGGGAGTATACGCGAGCCAGAACTAGGCGCCTGACGACAAAAACAGAGGCGCGGACGACAGCCGCGCGCCGCGAACAGCAAGAGCGGCTCCGGTCGCCTTGGTGTGAGTTTACCTATCATGAATCGAATAAGAACCGCATTTCGCTATCCGGCCCGATAAACGCCTCGATCCCTTCCTTATCGATGGCGTGATACGCCGCGTCGAGAGCAGCCTGTTGCGTATGAAAAAAATCCTTCCAAACAGTGCCGTTACCACGCCCATCCCCAATCTGAAGTATCCAGCCACTGTCGCCCTCACGGAAAATTTCGACATACACCGTCCAGCCATTCTTCTCTATAACCCTCATCGAAACCGATCGTATAGGCACCAAATATTAATTCAAAGGTCCAAAACCGGCGAAAATCGAGACATAAATCTGACAACGAAGCCGCAGCGACAGCCTCGCCGAGCCACTAAAAAAACGGCCTGCGGTGCCTGATTGCGCGCGCAAAATACCGCCGCCTCAAAATGAAGATTGACCTAGCTCAACAAATTTCTTTGTCGCTTCGCCTAACTCGGCAAGTTTTTCAGCATTCATAAAGAGTGCGTGAATCGATCCGATCTAAACGTCAAATTACTCGCTGACCCGGATCTCTTGACGCCCCCACTCGACCCACTAGAATTCGAAATCTGCACTATTCCTTTATGCGCCACATAAACAAGAGCAAGGTGATAGCTATACAAAGCAGCATCAATTGAAGCTCCAATTTACCGTGGAGGACCGCTATTGAAATCGAAAATGTGACAAAGATTGCGATTGTTGCCCAACGCTTATCTTTCCGGGACATAGTCTTTGATTCTTCCCAGCGCTTCAAGCTAGGGCCCACCCATTCGTTTTCTAGCAGCATCTGATGAAACCTTGGTGAGCTTCTAGAGAAGAGCGCCATTGCAATAATCAGTAGCGGCGTAGTCGGGAGAATCGGTAGCACAATGCCGATTAGCCCCAAAGCCACAAAAAGCCAACCCAGAGAAATCAGGAGGTAGTTTTTGAAAACCTGCTTCACGGTATCTAACGCCCGCAATCAGCGGTAACCGCGAACCAGATAGACTTTCGCGTAGGTAAAAGGCATACGTGATAAAAGCGTCTACTACATATCATGGAACACTGATTTGGTGTAAATGGGATAAAATTGACATCACAGCCACTGCTTAGGCATCGCCTTCTTCAATATCTTCCGTTTCAAATAGATGCCTGTGGTACCGGTCAGGCGCATTTAGGAAGTCCCGCGTTAACCAAAAATGATCGGTTTCATGGTACTGAACTGATTCGATGGCATCACCGTCGAGACTGAAAAGAACCGCGCCAGGATAACTTAACAAGATCGGCGAGTGAGTCGCTATCAGAAACTGGGCATGACCTGGTGTTTCGAGATCGTGAATAATTTTCAGAAATGAAAGCTGTCGCTGAGGCGACAGCGCCGCCTCCGGTTCGTCGAGGATGTAAAGGCCTTGTTCGAATCGATTTTCGAACAAGGCGATAAACGATTCCCCATGTGATTGTTGGTGTAATGATTTGCCACCATATGCACGAAAATCTGATACGTCGTCAATATAGGTAGCAAAATTGTAGAAGCTCTCGGCACGCATGAAGAAGCCTTCGGTCACCTTCGGCAACCATGACAGGCGCAATGCCTGGGCAAATTCGGAGCGGTCGGCAAACGCTGCTCGATGGTGATCGCGATTGCCACCCTCAGGATTGAATCCACAGCACTCCGCAAGAGCCTCGAGCAAAGTAGATTTTCCGCTTCCGTTTTCGCCCACCAGGAATGTAACCCTTGCATCTAGGTGTAGGTCGATTCCACCTTGAAAGGCACGGATATTGAAAGGGTATCGGGTCGGGTCGCACTTTTCCTCAACGGCCACAATTCGCCGAAGGAACGGCGCTCCAAGCAAAGAAGATATTGATTTCGGTATGCGCGAAATAATAACGCCCTCGCCCAAAGCAACGGCGCGTGTTAGCGCGTCCAGCCCAAACGACGATGCTGCCTTTGCTTGTTATGTTCTTGTACGCTAGACAATATCCCACCCTCCCATAAGTGCACATTTAATGGTTCGCAGGGTAAATTTTGAAATCATTACGAGCGAGTTAGCCCCTAAACAGCGAAGCGTAGCCCATATACGTTGCTTGACTCTCGCTAAAGCTCTTGAGCTAGAGTAACACTCCAATATTTGACCAACAGACGTGCTTAACCCAGCTTTTATTAAACACCCGAATACTGGATCAAAGGCAGGTATTCGCTGAATCGCAAGTGACACCCTCCCGATTATCTAGACACTCCGCGATAGAAAATCCGGAGTGAAGATTGGAAGATCGTTGATCAGTGAAATATTGAATGCGCCGTAAGCATCAAGCTGCTGCTTCGTTACGTTGAAGTAGTCGGAAAAGTAAACATTCATATCTGGTTCGAGGAAACGCCGACAACAGCGGCGACAAAAGCGCGCAGCGGTTTTGACGTCCGTCTGATTGTGCTGGTTATGTGACAACATGCCACTGTCCTCTAGATCAATCAGCGGTTAGTTTAGCTGACAATAGGTTGAACGTCCGCTAACCGCCAGAAGCGGTCATTCATCTGTCATATTTGAAGCGCATGATTGGTGAATGCACGAGGAAAATCCTTACGCACTCTCTACCCCCATAGTCGCCGGCATAGCAGGCGCCTATATGTTGTTCATTCTGGCAATTCTCATCCTGTTCTGACGGGTGGTCGCGACTTGTCCGTTTTCGGACCAAAGAATTCACAAATACGTAATAGGATTGCAGCCGAAGTGAAACGATTCCGGACGATGATTCGCCTCGTCAATTAGCGAATTACAAGGAGAATCAAAATGCAAGATTTAGTGCGAAATCGGGCACTCTTCGATGGCTTAAAATTTATTGAAGCGATTGTGGAAGTAGTTCTGCTCGGCCTGTGTATCGCGGCGTCAATATATGGATTGGCACAGCTCAGCGCCGGATCAGCCAGCATCTAGTCAGAAACGCGTGGCTCAGACCACCAATATGCATCACCAACTGCTTTGGCTCATGAACCTTGTGCATTTCCACGGACGCATAAGCGCACGTCTGCTTTGGGTCGTTAATGGCCATCCGGCCAGAACGGCCCAGAATCAGGTTCTAAGCGTCTGCTTCCGGCCATTAGCGATCACTCAGCAATAGCCCTTTTTTCTCCCTTTATTGCCCGAACTGAGGCTCGAACCAACCCCGTGTTGCCAAGCAGAACCTTACGAGCAATAGCATTAACGGCACTTCTATAAGAACACCGACTACAGTGGCCAGCGCGGCGCCGGACGATAAACCAAAAAGCATAGCAGCCGTCGCGATGGCAACTTCAAAATGATTTGATGCACCTATCATCGCTGTCGGTGCAGCACTTTCGTACGAGAGCCCCATCATCTTTGCCAGCACATAACCTAATGCGAATATCAGTACCGTTTGCAAAAACAATGGAATGGCTATCCAAAGTATTGTTAGCGGCTTTTGGACGATCGTTTCACCCTTAAATGAAAAGAGCAGCACCAGTGTTAGCAATAACGCAGTGATTGTTACGGGCGCTAAGAATCCCAGAAACGAATCCCTGAACCACTGTTCGCCTTTCGTCGCAATGATCCACTTACGCGAGATGTACCCCGCGACCAAAGGTAGCGCGACATAAATGCCAATAGACAGCAGCAAGGCTTGCCAGGGTACCGGCAACTTGCCTACACCAAGCAAGAATCCACCTAAGAAGCCAAATAGCACTAACATGATTAGCGAGTTGACAGCGACCATGACAAGAGTGTGCCCGTCGTTACCTTTGGCAAGATAACCCCACACCAGCACCATAGCTGTGCAGGGGGCAATACCAAGCAATATGCATCCGGCGAGGTAGCTGCGCCAAAGTGGTGCTTCAAGCATCTTTATGCCATCAACAAGTACCACCTGTCCCTCACCATAGACTTCGCCCACGGAAAGGTTTATTCCAAACGGTATCTTGACGAGATCGACCGCATCGGGACCGATAAACGTAAGAAACAACTTACCCAGAAAGAGACTTGCTATCGCATACATGGCGAAAGGTTTAATACACCAATTGAGAAACAAGGTAAGGCTTACCGGACGCAACGTCTTTCCGGCCTTAACGACTGCGTGGAAGTCTATTTTGACCATGATCGGGTACATCATGAAAAACAGACACAAAGCGATCGGGATCGAGACGACCGGTGCATCGTTAACATAGATCGCCATTCCGTCGAGTGCTTTGGCGATGCCTGGCGCAACTTTCCCAAGCAGTATCCCACCGCCAATACAGATCACTACCCAGACAGTCAGATATCGCTCGAAAAAACCAATCTGTGCACTACCGCCTTTATCAGTCATTAACTACTTTTTCCCTAACTCATCACTCAAACGAATGATCAAACCCTCAACTCTGCGCCGAATATCATCACGGGTGTCTCTGAAGGCGGCCATTACTTCATCCTCTGAGCCCGTCGCTTTGGCCGGATCATTAAGCGGCCAATGTTCTTTGCGTGTTCCTGCCGGTAAGAGCAGACAGTTTTCGTCCGCGTGTCCGTAAACGGTAACTACGTAATTGGCCGTGGTCAGCATCTCATAAGTCAGTTTGGTGGACTCCTGCCGGGAAATATCCACACCCGCTTCACGCATGACTTCGATAGCCAGGGGATTCTTGCCGTGCATCTCAATACCAGCCGACTGAGCTTCGAATAGGTCACCACCGAAGTGGCGCCCCAACCCTCCGCCATTTGCGAGCGACAGGAGTTGCCTGTGCATAAGAACAAGATGTTCATTTCGATATTTGCGTCAGGCGCAACGTGCTGCATCAGGTCTATTGGGCATTTGCGCCAAGGCGGCCAGATCATTCACAAATGGCTCTCGCGACGACGCCTCACTGACGGCCGCTTCGATCACCTGACCTGCCCACGCAGGTAAATCCGGATCAATCTGATAGTAAATCCATTGCCCGGAACGCCGATCGGTCACAACTCCATAGTCACGAAGCGCCGCAAGATGACGGGAGACTTTGGGTTGGATTAGGCCCAGCGCATGGACGAGTTCGCACACGCATAACTCACCCTCCTGCTGCATCAACAACAGACAACGGAGCCGCGTTTCGTCAGATAACAATTGAAAAAACTGATTGAATTGAATGTTCATGAGGCACGAATATACGTATATCCATATATATGGTCAAACGTATATACGCATGATTCTGCCGCCGGATGCTACTGCTTGTGAGCGGCCGCTTCCCTGCGAGTGGCCTCTGCCTCTTCCAAATTCCCAAGTTGAGTTAGAACATTAGCGTAATTATCAAGCACCGTGGCAAAACCAATTGGGTCGGATTGTTTGATTCCAAGCGACCGAACATTTTTGACAGCCCTGCTATAGTAATTGTCTGCTGCCTCATACCGCTGTGTACTCATTTTGAGTCTGGCGAGTTCGAAAAGGCGCATCGAAGTTAAGCCGGAGTTTTCGCCGCTCGCTAATTGCTCTAGTTCCAACGCCTCAAGTAACAACGTCTCGGCTTCTTGATTCTTGCAAAGAAGCCTTTTTACTCGACCTAAGTTATAGGCCGCCATAGAGATTCCGGCTTCGGGAGAGCCACCGATACGTGCATTGAGCAGTGACTTTTCGTAGTTATTCTCAGCCAATTGGTAGTTGCCTGCATTCTCGGCCTGCCGACCCAAGTTTTGATAATTTTCTGCCGTCCGTTGATTGATTGGATTTGCGCAGCCAGAAATTAGCAAGGTAATTGAGAGAAAAATCCTTAGATACATTTTGTTTACCTTGCTAGGGCACATAACGCCTGTGGCAGCGGCGGTTGAGGCGGGGCGACCGGAGCGGCAGCGAAGGAAGCACCGGGTCAACCGTCCGGCGACCAACGGGAGCGTACTGACCACACTGGTTAGGCTGCAAATTTGTACCCACGTTGTAACCCTATGCAGGGTGAACAGTTATTTTAAGGCCAAGCGCTTTAGCGACTTTGGATACAGTAGTAAAGCTTGGATTTCCTTCCGCGGATAGCGCTTTATATAGTCCTGCGCGTGTTAGACCAGCTTCTTTAGCAAGTTGAGTCATGTTGCGCGCTCGAGCAATATCACCTAAAGCAGCAGCAATAAGCGATGGGTCACCTTCTTCTTGGCAGGCTTCTAAATACAGGCGAATATCTTCTTCTGTCTCCAGATAGTCCGCCGTCTCGTAACGACTAAATTTCTCAGCCATAATTTAATCTTTCCACTCAGCAGCTAACTCTTTGGCCTTGGCAATATCGTTTTGCTGGGTGCGCTTATCGCCACCAGATAAAAGAATGACTAAGACAGTACTTTGCTGCATGTAATACACCCGATAACCGGGACCATAATCGATCCTCATCTCACTCAGGCCACTGCCGATGGGCTGAGCATCTCCCGGGTTGCCTAGACTAAGACGCCGGATTCGCGTTTCAACGCGCGCTTTAGCTTGAGGATCCCGTAATTTCCTTAGCCACCTATCAAAAGTTGCGCTCTTGATGATGTCGATCATGTGTCAACTATAGTTGACTATGCTTGAATTGTCAACTACAGTTGACACGCACTGAAAATGCTAGATTCTAAGCAGCCTAACGCCTGTGGCAGCGGCGGTTGAGGCGGGGCGACCGGAGCGGCAGCGAAGGGAGCGCGCGGTCAAGCGTCGCTTGCTCACGCTGGTTATATGCCGTTTTCATATGAGCGCCTTGAAAGCAACTGCAATTGCTCAATATATACATAATGAGCGAAGGCAGCGAACTTCGGATTTGTGTGAACTATTAACATTGCAATTATGTCAGATATGACATATTATAGCTAGCCATGGCAATGACCGACAAGCCCCTAGCTTGGCTACATGGCGTGATTAAAACGCCGCCGTTTTCCGATGACGCCAGATTCGAAGCTGGGACATTGTTGAGGCGATTGCAAAAAGGAGAACGACTCTCTTTGCCGCATTCTCGGCCAATGCAAACCATCGGCCGAAGGTGCCATGAACTGCGAATAAACGACGAAAAAGTGACCTGGCGAATTATTTACAGAATTGATGAAGACGCCATTGTCATATTGGAAGTGTTCGAGAAGAAAACAAGCCGAACACCTAAACAAGTTATTGATACGTGCAAAGATAGATTGAAGGATTACGATAATGCGACGAAGTAAACGCAAAGCACTTGAAGCCAAAGGCTGGAAATTTGGGTCAGCAAGCGACTTTCTGGGCTTAGCCGAGGAAGAAATGGCGCTTATTGAGTTAAAGATTTCACTTGGAAATGCACTTAAACACAGGCGCCAAAAGAAAAGATTGACGCAAGAAGCCGCGGCTAAAGCCATTTCATCCAGCCAGTCTCGAATTGCAAAAATGGAAGCCGGTGATCCTAGCGTTTCTATCGACTTGCTTGTGAAGTCGATGATTACTTTAGGCGCCTCGAAGAGAGATGTGGCTAAAGCCATTTCCGGACGTAAAGCAACGTAAAGGCATATAACGTGAAATAGTTTCGACTTGATCTGACACCTGGCTTGAAAAGAGCGAGGGTTATCGGTTTTGATGGAAGTGCGAACTTTCAATCAAAACCATAAGGATAACCCTCATGAACCAGTCTACACAGAGAATCATACGAAACAAGATTGGACTGCTAAATCTCGCCGAAGAACTCGGCAATGTATCCAAAGCCTGTCAGATGATGGGCGTGTCACGTGACACGTTTTATCGTTATCAATCGGCTCGAGATGAAGGTGGCGTTGAAGCGCTGCTGGAAAAGACCCGGCGTAAACCCAATCCGAAGAACCGTGTGGAGCCGCAGGTAGAGCAGGCGGTGCTGGACTTCGCCCTGGAGTACCCGGCTCACGGCCAGGTCCGCGTCAGCAACGAGCTGAGGAAAACCGGGGTGTTCGTGTCACCCAGCGGCGTACGTAGCATCTGGCTTCGTCACAAGCTGCAGAGTCGCAAGCTCCGACTCAAGGCCCTGGAAGCGAAAGTGGCCGAGGAAGGTATCGTTCTGACTGAGGCCCAAGTCGTCGCACTGGAACGGCAGCGCGCTTCAGACGAAGTCCACGGCGAGATCGAGACCGAGCACCCTGGGTACCTCGGATCGCAGGACACGTACTACGTCGGCACGATCAAGGGCATTGGCCGCATCTATCAGCAGACGTTCGTGGACACCTACGCGAAAGTCGCTGCCTGCAAGCTGTACACGACCAAGACACCGATAACGGCTGCGGATCTTCTCAATGATCGTGTACTGCCGATGCTGGAGGAAAACGGGGTCGACCTGATCCGTATCTTGACAGACCGTGGCACTGAGTTCTGTGGGCGTGCTGAGCGTCACGACTACCAGTTGTACTTGGCAGTCAATGACATCGAGCATACGAAGACAAAGGCCTACAGTCCGCAGACAAACGGTATCTGCGAACGCTTCCATCGAACAGTGAAAGAGGAGTTCTACGAGATCGCTTTCCGAAAGAAAGTGTACTCAGAACTCGACGCGTTGCAGGCTGACCTAGATGCCTGGGTCGACGACTACAACAACAATCGCTCGCATCAGGGTAAGATGTGTTGCGGCAGAACTCCTATGCAGACTTTGCGCGAAGGACGCGAACTGTGGGAGGCAAAGGTCGGTACGTTGAACTGATCTGACACATGCACGACCATCAGGATCGGTAACTGTCAGATCGGGTCGCGACTATTACATATAACGCCCTGAACAGCGGCCGGCCAAAGGCCGGTCCGGCGCAGCTTGCTGCGCGCACTGCTTCAGCTGGTTATAGCGCAAATACAAGACGCAGGCCCGCCTCAACTTCTTGCAAATTCGATTCCGACAAGCGCCCCGCTTTCTCTACCAGAAACGATTTGTCCAAAGTTATGATTTGAGAAACATTAACGACGGATACTTTGCCGAGACCAGTTCCCCGTTTAGGAACGCGCACGTTTCCTGGCGCAGATGCCAATGCAAGATTTGAAGTAATTGTGGCTGCTATTACCGTGCGAATGTTACTGCGATTGAATTCATCTGCCTGAACTATTGCTACTGGTCTACGATAGCCAGGCTCTGATCCGCTTGGTTCCGGGAGACTTGCCCACCAGACCTCACCGCGTTTCACTACCAGTCCTCGTGTTGTAGAGACTGTTCTTGAATAGCCTGCAAGGCTGGATCTAATTTTGAAGCATCATCTTGTTCTAGATAGACGTCGTTAAGCTTCCTCGTGATATTTTCGCGGCCATATCGCGCAACAAATTCACGCACAGCATTGGTATATAACTCGCTACGAGAAACACCTAGGGCTTTAGCGGCACGCTCTGCAGCTGAAAATACTTCATCAGGTATGGAAATAGCTGTTTTCATGAATACGGAGTATAACTATCGTTATACCTAAGGTCAAGCGCTATAACGCCCACAAAAGGGGCTCGCGGAACGCGAGTCCCGTGCTTGCGCAGCAAGCGCATCCTTCTTGTGCTGGTTAGGGCGCATATCACAGAATCCCAAGATACCAGAACAATATCGCCGTTATGCACGGTGCGCCGAAAAGCCAAATAACATCCGATTTGCTGGTTTCGTCTCGAATCTCTGTAGTAAATGGAAAGACTACAGGCATAGCAATCGGGTCAGTAACTTTGAAGTCGTAACTTGCATCGCTGGTTTTCAGCATTAATACCTGCTGCGTGGAGAAAACGTAACTCTTGGAGCCAAAAAGTGATTCCTTGATATCTGAATAGGGAATTCTCCAGTCTTTGAAAACTAGTGCGTCTGCCGTGATTTCAAGATCACCAGTATGCCCTTTTGACCACTCGGGCCGCTTTTCTGTTGTGTCTGCGCGATCCGCCTTTACAGCGATCGTGCTTGGCGTTGTGACTCCCTGTTTTGTTTCTTTGAATCTGGTTTTTTCCTGGTTGAATTTTCTAATGCCATAAACTAGAGAGAGTAAACCGATCACAAGAATTCCGGCGGCAACGAATCTGATCACGGTCGTTGCTTCACGTGACGCAGATACAGTTTCTTCAAATGTTAGAACTGGTCTAGTTCCTTTGTAGATGCTTACCAATCTATATCCACGGTCTTCTTTTTTAGTGTCATGTCGAACCGTTACCAGATCTCCTGCGCTCAGCTCCGATAGATACTTGTCGAACTCATAATCATTGGGTTTTCGGAGATAGTAGCGGCCGTACAGTGGAAGGTAGATTGCGAGTTCAAAGTAATCGGAGCTTCCAGCCTGATTGAACTGCTCTACTCGAACGAACTCGATTGAAGAGAATATCGCTGGAAAATCAGTTTCGACTAACCCTGGTCCTGAGTATGGGCCGATATCGTCGGCTCGGAAAATTACCCATAGAGAAAATGCAATCAGCCAGACACCGGTTTCCAAAGCCTTGTCTACCTTCACGGGTTCTTTGCGCCCTAACGCCCACAACAAGGGCGCAGCGAAGCTGCGTCCCGCTGATTGTGCTGGTTATAGGGTAGCGCAATGACGCATAAATAAAATGCCGCTTCAACTACCTGTAGTTTCGTACGCATGGACTATTTTTCTATTTCGGTAGCTTTCAGTATATCCACTGCGAACTGGGCCGCACACGCCTTCGCACCATTATGAAATTCTAGCTTTAGGGCTCCCGCGTTGTCGTTCGTAAACTCTTTAAAACGCAAAGTGGAGCCTTTCGGAGTTTCGTATTGGCATTGACCAGACGCAATAACCTCGCCTGCCGAAATATCCAATAAATGCATGCTGGCCGCGTAGGTGTACCGATAACTGCCACCGAATAAACCATAAATGCGCCATCTGTGCGTTTTTACGCTCAATGCGAAGTCTGCAGAACCCTTCAATGCATTTGCAATCTCTTCATTGTTACTCGTATCAAAAACTGTTTTGGTTAAACCAACAAAACACATACCATAACGCGGACCAAGATATCTCCCCAACTCAGCTGTCAATTTTTGCTTGGGATCAACTAGCTCAAATTCCTTCGAAAATTTATCATCTCGAACTGAATCAGTTGCTATCGCTAAACCGCCCGCGGCCAATATAGCCACGGGTCCCAGCGTGTAAGCAAGCGCTTCAAGCCACGCGTCGGATGTTTTATAGAGATCAAAGGATGCTGGAGGCCGCTGAACGATCATCAAAGAGCTGCCACTAATTGCCTCTTTTTCTTCGGGTGATAGAACATCGCTGCCTGTCGTACACGCGGATAGCAGCGCATATAGGAATAGCACGACAAAGCTCGGAATGACCCTCATTCGTCACTCTGCCCTATAACGCCTGCGGCAACGGCGCTTTACGCGGCAAGCCGTGAGCGACAGCGAAGGCGCTGCCGGGTAAAGCGTCCGTTGCCCGCACTGGTTACATTGCCGATGCCAAATAGCGCTCTGAAAGTAACTGCTCATCGGTTAAATCCTGACCCTCCCAAAGATACACCTTTCTGGCTCCTGCGCCTTCCCCCAGTTCCCTCAATGCTCGAAGCTCTACCTGAGTAAGACCGCCTTCCCATTGCTCATTAGGATGAATCACGGCAACAGGTGCGGGCGCAATCGCTTTATTTTTTGCAACGTGGCGAAAAGCTGCATTAAGTAATTTTTCTGCCAATATAAAATCATTTATGAGCGTTCTGGGATGATCTAGTGGATTGACAAAGTTCCCTGACATTCGGGCCTGATTGCCAAAAGCCACAACTTTATCGGTACTAGGCTCGATGGCTATAAGTGGTTCTTCGTCAAACACCCCAGTGCCGGATACATCTCGGACATGAAGTCGGTCTCTACGGATGAGAACATAGTATGGCCCGCCCGTTAACACGCCCTGAATTGTTTTGATGAGCGACACTAAGGGTACTTAGGCAATGTAACGCCTTGGGCAGGCGCCGCTGTAGGCGGCGTAATAACAGCGACCGGGTTTCCCGGTCGCTTGACCCAACTGGTTATTTGCCGTGACTAACATGCTGGGAAATACCTACTGCAACTTGTCGGACTTGCTCTAACCTATCACAGCCAACACCAACAGAACCACGCGTTTCTGGTGGCACCCAGCAATGGGCCAAAGAACCAGGCTGACCGGGTTCGAAACCCCACAATGCTAGCCGAATAACCGGCGTAAATTGCCGCGCCCTTTTTTGTTGACGGCGACTTGGTCTAGATGAACTGATTCGCTGCTCAACGCAATTTGCTAAATACGTGACGGCATATAACGCCCACAACAAGGGCGCAGCGAAGCTGCGTCCCGCTGATTGTGCTGGTTATGAGGCAGCATATTTAACGCTCCCGAAATGAATCAGGCGGTATACAACGTAGGCAAGAAAACCGCCAATAAGCGCCCAATAAGCGAATAAAGAAAATGGCTCCGTTGTGGAAAATCGGAAATACTCGCCAGTCATTATTGATTCAACACCGCCTAGAAAAGCGAGCAAAAATAACACTAGTAGAGCGATAAGCGGCAGCCGATACTCAACCGGCGCTAACGTACAACAAATCACGAAGACAAACCCACGCATGAATTCGGGCCAACTGCTACAGCCTGCCTCATCTGCCAGGAACCCGGTAGCTTCGCACCCACTGAACGGAGCGCTGTAAACTGGAATTAGAGCAGCACCCAAAATGCCGGCCGACAATCCAAGGATTGCCCGAAAAATGTTCATGCCTCATAACGCTCGCATAAGCGGCCGGCCGGTGGCCGGTCCGGCAATTGCATTGCAATTGCGAACTTCATGCGCTGGTTAGGCGGCCGCGCCACCAGCAGCTCCAGATAAAGATTTCCTAGTTCTTGTGAAGACGGCGGACAAAATATCTCTAATTCCCCCAATAGGGTGATTGTTTCGAGGCTCTCTGATCGCATCTAAAAGAAGCTGTCGGATCTCGGCCTTTGTGCTATTTGCCATCGCATGGATTAGCGGCATGTAGTCACATGTGAACCAAGTCACCTCGCTTCTAAAGATATGTTTCAGCGTCTTTCTACAGAAATGCGGGTCATTCTTAATTGTTCGTAAAAGCTTTCCGATATCGCGAACCTTCTCGTTAGGATGGAACACTAACTTGCGAATAACTTCCTGAGGATTTTCTCGTTGTTGCACAAGCAGAAGTGATATTGCTACCTGGACAAATGGATCTGCCTCCTTTGCAAACAGTTGTTGAAGAGAGCGGAGCCTCTGCTGCGTAAGGGATGTCCGAGCCAGCAAATAAGCGGCTTGCATCCGCAGATAGCGCTCCTTACTTTGGTCTCGCAGTCTTGACCAAGCGTGATTCGACATTTCTTCCGATATCACGCTTAGATACCGAATGGCGCGGAGGCACTCTGCTTCTTGATACGGAAAGATGATTTCCCCGCGATTGATCATGCGAAGGACGCTTGATTCAACGCTTCGTTTTCTGGGAAATCGCTTTGCCGTTGCCACAAGCTTTCTTGTGAGCTTCTGATCGGCGCTTTTGGCTATTTCCGATAGAAGCCTCTCTACGTATCCATCGCTGTATATCAACATATGTGCGGTAATCCAGCGATTGAAGCACCTCAAAGTTAAGCCTTCGAGAACCCCTCTGGCGCCTAGGATTTTCTGGCCGCTTGGTGATTCTGCGCGCGCA
Organism: Gammaproteobacteria bacterium; assembly: GCA_965221985.1. Lineage (GTDB taxonomy): Bacteria > Pseudomonadota > Gammaproteobacteria > Steroidobacterales > J054. The sequence goes on along the minus strand of OZ244928.1, from coordinate 1,736,586 downwards.
ATATTGTTCAGTTTCTTGACGATCGCGGCCTTTTCTTTCCTAGCTGGTTCTTCGCCCTTGTAATCATCTTGTATGTTTTTAATCAGGTCAGATAGGCGGTCCACGCGCTCATCGATAAGAAAGCGAGATACCTCGCCTCGCGATTCATCGTAGATTCTGGTTTTTGCAGTTTGAACATTTAGGTGTAGCTCTCTCAGCCTCCTTGCCATTTCCAATAGCGCTACTCGGGCTTCCTCTCGAGTCTTCGTGAAAATCCTTACGTCATCCATATAACGAAAGTATTTCACGTCGGAACTCTTGGTTGATTCAAGGAAGTAAGCGTCTAACGGCAACAAGAAAAGGTTCCCAAGAAAATTAGACACAAAATTGCCTTGGGGAATACCCCTAAAATGGGCTCTGCCATCCGTTGTGCGTTCAGCCCACGCTTCCAGAAAATGACAAAGAAGATTAACTAACTCCGGCTCCTTCGGGAAATGCTGTAGTAGCTGATCCCTTAGTATCGGTAGTTGGATATTCTCAAAATACGCAGCAATATCTGACGTAGCTAGGTATCTGTAGCCTTCGGCCTGAAAGAGTCGACGAGATGCCTCGTCAAATTTCGGCCATAGCCTGTACCAGCCTTCAAAGGGGTCGACCTCTAGCTGAATGGTCTTTTTCTTCAAAAAGGGCAAATCGGTGATGTCTGTTTCCCTAAAGATCGGCCCCTTTTTTGGAATTGGATCCTTTAGGCGCCAACTGTAAACCGATTCAGGCAGCTGTTCTTCTATCTTTGGGGCAAGCAACAACACGATGGCAGAGAGCACTACCCTGTCGTGGATTGGTATTACAGTACCGGGCCGAAATGCCAACGGCCCCTTCGGAACTTCAATCCGAAAAAGGGGCCTTGCTTGGTATGTGTTGGTCCTTAAACGATTTAGCGCTTCTTGAACTTGGTTCTTCAGGTCTTGTCCGTAGGCGTCGGTGGAATAGATGTCTTCGGAAAAATCTTGCCGTGTGTCGGACCTCGCTAGATGCCAGCCACGGGTAATAGTCTCGCGGGTAAGAAGTTGTTTCCAGAGTTGTCCCATGGGTCACTAATTTAGGCTGCCTAACGCCCGCAACAGGGGCTGGCCGGTAGGCCAGTCCCGCGCCCGCAGGGCGCAAATTGCTTGCGCTTGTTAGGTGTCATCGCGAAGGACTCCAATTACCCAACCTCCGAGTGCAAACGCAGGAACAATCCAAATCGGCCAATACCACAATAGCAAAGGTCGACCAAGTCGGTCGGCTCCGAAAAATAACCACCAAGTAACCAAAATGGATGAAACAAACGCCCCGGTGAAGGTAGCTATTCTTAAGCCGTTGTGCGGAGTGAATAGGGCAACCGCTGTGCCCCCGATGAAGCCTGCTATTGATCCTGAAACAACCCCGCTCCATAACCCGAGGTTGAGGGGACTTACCATCCAAGGCGCAACTACAAGCCACGTCGCCACGCCCGCGGCGGTACCGGCCAACGGCGCCAAGACGTATCTGAGGCGATTGACCATGGGGCTGACATCTAACGCCTCAAGCAGAGGCGCCAGCGAAGCTGGCGTCCTTTTGCCTTGACTTGTTAGGTGGCTGCTTCATGCGATGGGCCAAATGTAACCGACATTGTGCTAACAGACTAAACAAGTACGAAATTTGGCGCTAATCGTCACGAAATCTTCCGCACCAAGTTTCATAGAAGAAGATTCTTCTACGTTTATCAGAATTTTGACCGATCTGCCTTTAGGTATCGCCACATCGGTTTCATAAACTGACGCGAAATTCGTATAGGACCCGCTAAGGTATGTCTCCGAAGTTCCAAGATTTAGCAATCCAGATTCTGACATGCTCAGAACTACGCCGGAAAGAACGATATCTCTCCCAGCAAAATCTTCGCCATCAATTACTCGATAGATAAATTCACCAATTTCTATTTCAGGAGCAGGATCTGCTGCGATCGCTACCATAAGAAAGCAATATGCGGCTAATGAAATTACGAGGAGTTTGACGGTTTTAATTTTCAATTTAGTTGATCCCCTAGGCTAGGTATTGCGTGAATCTCGTGTGATGGTTTATGCCACGCGAACCTGGATGAGTCCAATTCCGAGCTGGAGTCCCGTCGCGATGTAAAAGAAGCTGCCACCTAACGCCGACAGCAGGCGCGTTTGAGGCGCGAGGATTTTTGCGTAAGCAAAAACCGCAGCGGGTCAAACGTCGCTTGCCTGTGCTGGTTATGCGGCACCGAACTGAATCTGCTCAACTTTGGAAAGATCCGTGGACTTTCGCGCACTCCAAAGATCATATGCATGCTGCATAGCTAACCAACTCTCGGGAGAACGACCAACAGCTTTAGAAAGCCGCAGCGCCATTTCAGGACTAACTCCACTCTGGCCGTTTACCAGCCTAGTAACCGTTGATGCAGCCACACCCAAGCTTTCCGCGAACGAGCGGACACTTACGCCATGCGGCTCAAGATACGTATCCCAGATAAACTCACCAGGATGTGGAGGATTGTGCATAGTCATCAGTGATAATCCTCGTAATTTAAAACGTGTACATCTCCATTAATAAACTCAAAGGTTAAGCGCCAATTTCCGCTGACCCAGATAGACCAACGATTCTTGGCACGGCCCTTTAGTTGATGCAGTTTATAGCCAGGGATATCTAAATCTGCGATGGTCAACGCGGTATCCAGAGCTGCTAACTGCATCCTCAGTCGCTTGGCATGTATGGACTGAATTCCAGACTTTGTCCCACGTTCGTAGAAACGCTGGAGCCCCTTATGTCGGAACGACCTGATCACCCAAGTAGTGTAGCATGTTGCGCATCACGCAACAAGCCGCATAACGCCTTGGGCATGCGCCGCTGTAGGCGGCGTAATAATAGCGACCGGGTTTCCCGGTCGCTTGACCCAACTGGTTATATGCCGTGCCTGACATGATTGGAAAACGACCTGCCTGCCTTGCGTAATAGCACTACGCTATCACAGCCAACACGAAGAGAACCACGCGTTTCTGGTGGCACCCAGCAGCGGGCCGAAGAACCTGGCCGACTAGGTTGAAAACCCCACAACGCTTGCCGGCCAACCGGCCTATATTGCTGCGCTTTTTTTTGCTGACGGCTGCTTGGTTTAGATGAACTGATGCGCTGCTCAACGCAATTGGCTAAATACGGGACGGCATATAACGCCTTGAACAGGGGCGGCAAAAGCGCGCAGCGGTTTTGACGTCCCCTTGCTTCAACTGGTTATGTTCCGACCTCAACATCATGCATAACGACGCATAGACTGCCATCGTGCTCATCTGTATACCAAAGCCGAATAGTGTGCGTCGACTCGGATCCCGTTGGAATTGAGAATAATGCGTGAGATTTTTCATTCATTAAAGAAACGTCCAGGGAAGCGACAATCTCGTCTGAGCCTGCTGTGAGGAAGATGTTCTTTAGGTAATGATTCCGCAGATTGCCCGGCGCAATCACTAACCAGGTGGTTTGATCGTCGCGAATAGCCACCCTTGTCAGGGAGACTTCGGATTCGAGTTCACTAGAAGCCTGTTGCTCTCCGACACAACTTGACGCGCCTGCGAAAGTGGGTAGTAACGCGGCGATCAATATTGTTGCTCTAAGGAACATAACGCCTGTGGCAGCGGCGGTTGAGGCGGGGCGACCGGAGCGATAGCGCAGGGAGCACCGGGTCAACCGTCCGGCGACCAACGGGAGCGTACTGACCACACTGGTTATGTGCCGTGCCTGACATACAGGGAAAACTCTTTAAACCTTTCAATTCCTGACTAACCTATCACACCAGCAACTAGAGAACCGTGCCTATCGAGGGCTGCTTTGCTGTGCGCCGAGAGAACCTTACCGGCAACCGACCAAACCGCACTGGGCTCAATAACGGATTGGCGTTGCTTGCTCTACCAATTTCGCCGCGGCAACAACGTTTAGCTTGACCACTTCGCCAACAGCTCTAATTTGCTAAACACGGGGCGGCATATAACGCCTGTGGCAGCGGCGGTTGAGGCGGGGCGACCGGAGCGATAGCGAAGGAAGCACCGGGTCAACCGTCCGGCGACCAACGGGAGCGTACTGACCACACTGGTTATGTGCCGTGCCTGACATTCTGGAAAAACTCTTTGGACCTTTAAATTCTTGACTAACCTATCACACCAGCAACTAGAGAACCGTGCCTATCGAGGGCTGATTTGCTTTGTGCCAAGAAAACCTTACCGGCAACCTAGCAAACCGCACTCGGCTTGATTAGCGGATTTGCGTTGCTTGCTCTACCAATTTAGCCGCGGCAACAACGTTTAGCTTGACCACTTCGCCAACAGCTCTAATTTGCTAAACACGGGGCGGCATATAACGCCTGTGGCAGCGGCGGTTGAGGCGGGGCGACCGGAGCGATAGCGAAGGGAGCACCGGGTCAACCGTCCGGCGACCAACGGGAGCGTACTGACCACACTGGTTAGTGTGCCGATTCTTCAGTGACAATGCCTGACTCATGAATATATAACCATTGCAATCGCTGCGCAGAGTTGGCCGGTTCAAAAAGAAGGGCGCTACATAAGCGACCCTCGTCAGTACGGCCCTCGATATGCCACTCTTCGTAAGTAGCAGCTGCAAAATCATTACGTTCTGAGAATATTACACTCAACAGCTTTATTCGTATTTCCAGTGTCCGTGATGAGCCGTGTTCAGCGTATGTTTGCTCAATAATCGAATCCGCCTCGCGAATATTATTTTGAGGATCTACCAGCTTGAATGGCGGTCGCCAAGCGTTTTTGAGCCTGGAAAAAGAAGCTTCGGATTTCGGTATTGATCCCTTGAACCACCGTTCGAGGAAGTTGTGCAACTCTAAAATCTCGCGCGAAATGCAGCTCGTATCTAGCATCCGGTAGGCACACTAACGCCCTGGGCACGCGCCGCGGGAAAGCAATGATGCAGAGAGCCGCTGTATCACGGTCGCTTGCCCCAGCTGGTTATGTGCCGTTTAAGGTTTGACTTCATGGAGCAGATCGGTGTTGTAGGGCGCCGGCGTTGGTGGAGATAGATCTAATATAACAATTTGGCCAAAACCGAGATCATCAGATTTCGACTTAGATTGCATTGCATCGATCGCGCCATCACATCCGCTTCCAACGTTTACGACAGCGAGCCATTTCTTGCCGCCGAGTTTCGAGGGGCTGCGTTTGACGGAATCAACAGATAACTTGCAGCCCGTTTCAATTGACACCTCCCTGACGATTTCCTTTGCTAGCTCAACCGTTTGTTGCGGTGGTTGAGTGTCCTGGGCCACACAAGATGACAACAATAACGAGAAGCACAGAATTCGAAATTTACGAAGGCACATAACGCCTGTGGCAGCGGCGGCCAACTTGTTGGCCGTCCGGTACTTGCGCAGCAAGTGCGAACTGCCCACACTGGTTATGTGCCGAATTCATTCCATGGGCCCGTCCAAACCGGGCAGCCCATCGAGGCTAAACGCATTCTTTCCTCGCAATTCATCAATTTCTTCCGGCGTAATTTTGGCCATGATGTTGGCGTGGGATGGTCGTTCGCCAACGTAGTCATAGTTGGGAACGCCATACCCACAAGAATCAGATATTCGGGATAATGCAATCTTGATGATTGCGCGGCAGTTCTCCCGCGGGAACTTTGCTTGTAGCTCTTGAAATTCGTCGTTATGTGGTTCGATGACACTGCCACGCCCGTGGAAACGATATATTTTCGGAGGACCCTCAAACGCGCACATCATTAACACGATTCGGCCATTCTCCTTGACGTGCGCCACAGTCTCGATTCCACTCCCATCTCCATCTATAAAGGCTAGCGTTTTGGAATCTAGTACTCGCAGTGTGTCCCTGCCCTTGGGAGAGCAATTTACGAGAGTCTCGATACCGAGAGGCGCCGTTGCGACAAAGAACAATTTTTGACGCGAGATCCATCTCTCGATCTTTGCATCGATGGCTTCGTACGTTTTACCCATATGTAAGGTCCTCATTAGTAACCTGCAAGGGCCCCGAAAGTCTGCTTGACCCAGGCACATAACGCCTTGAACAGCGGCCGGCGTAGCCGGTCCGGCGACCAACGGGAGCGCACTGCTTCAACTGGTTATGCGTGCGCATCCTGAAGACCTTTCAATAGCTCACTTGGCTTTACGATTCTTGCGTTGGCTACCGCCGCCAGCTCGTCTCGTTTATCTATGATGCGCCCATCGGTCGTTACAAAATAGGTACCATACTTATGACTTTCAAATACATGCGAGGCGTCAGCAGCCATCTTTTCTGGTTTGCCATTTCCGGTAAGAATCCGATGTATCTTCTGCTTTATTTGTTGTTCCTCGGCGGTAAGATTTGTTTCGATTGTGTAGATTCTGTCCGCCGCTTTAGACTTAACCCACGCGGGCGTACTCGGATGATCAATTTCCTTCATATTCGAATGAGCAATAACCAGATTCAGCGCCTCGTCACTAAATAGGGCCTGAGCCGCCTCATCTTCTGGAGAGTATTTCGGATCGAAGGCGCAGGAATCCACCAGGATATTGCAACGTCGTGGGTCTATGGGTACTCGCTGGTGCATCTTAGTACGCATAACGCCCACAGCAGGCGCGTTTGAGGCGCGAGGATTTTTGCGCAAGCAAAAACCGCAGCGGGTCAAACGTCGCTTGCCTGTGCTGGTTATGGGGCATTCGAGTCCACACCAAGTAGTACAGTCTCAATGTTGCCCAAATTGACTGCCTCACTAGCCCCAGAGTCTTTCCGCATTAGGGCGACCATGTTTGTGAATGCTTTACGCTGTTCCGGTGTGTTCATAGTTGCGCCAAGGAGTTCAAAACGAGAGAACGCCTCAATTATTTCCGATGATGCATATAAGCATATACGTGACTTGGCATCCGCTGTTCTTGTATTAAGGCCATATGCTGCGTCCTCGCCGCCCTGAGTACCTACGGTGGCTAGTTGGCACACGCACAACATATAGTCCGTATATGCTTTCGTTTTCAGTTCACGTAGGTGGCGCTGATTTTCAAGATGGCGAGTAAAAAAGTATTGCAATAGGGCGCCGACAAATACACCGATAAGGGAAAATATTGCGATGTTCATTGCGTTACCTTAGCCGGCCCCATAACAGCTGATTATGGGGCGGGTTAGAACTCACGAACATATCGCAAGAGTTCATGAGTTGAAATACGATCGATCGAATCGTTAAAGGGGGCATAGTCCTCGTCGCGATTGCCGGGACGAACAAGAGCCTTATTCAGACTAACGAGGCATAGGCGTAACCACATGTCAGATGATTCGCTAAGCTGCGCAGCATTTCGATGCAACTCCGCGATAGCCGCGACAAGATAAAATTTTTCCCAACGGCCCATATCCTCTCCCAGATCGCCAATGACTTCCGTGATTAGCCGAGCAATATCGGAGCGAATACCATCAAGTAGCACACCTTCGCCTAACTTCTCTAAAATTAGTTCTATTCTATTGTCGATATCGCTCTACTCCAAAAGACACTCAACAATTGCGACAAACTCTGCACTCAACTTATCTATTACACGTATGACTATGGATTCCATGAAAATTGCGGAACCAGGTGCGCGAGAATCATGAGCCGCGAGTGTCGAGGGCTGCCAACTTCTCGAGAATTTTGTCCAATTTCTTTTCATGCTTTAGGTTCGCGGCACCCACGAAGAACCATACAAACATAACCCCAATAAATGGAATCGCAGCAAGTATTGTCCATTCCGTTACATTGCGGCCCTTCTCACGAGCCAGCAAAAACGCCGCGATGGCGGAAGTTGCTGACATTACAAATAGAGGCAGGAATGTAAGGATGGTTGAAAATGAGTCTGGCTGCATATTTTTCTCCCTATTCTATCGATCTAGCCCCATAACAGCTGATTAGTTGCCTGAATTGAACAGTTTTCTAAGATCAATGCCAAGACCACTAATATTGGGTTGCAAAATAAAGGCATCCGCCAAACTACGACCACTATTCTTTTTAAGAGTCCTTACAACATCGAAGCCGGTTAGTACTTTCTTTTGCTTCATGTCACTAAAAATAGAATTGATAAGCCGAATCACATCATCAGTTGTTTCGCACACGGATTTGAGTGGAATGAGTAATAATTTGTCATCAATCTCATCAGTGCTTCGAGGCCCGCGTTGCTCTTTGTAGAAATACTCTGGGGTTAGAGTGGAAATCATAATAGCAGGTAAAATAGCCTCACCATCTTCGCCATTGATTGAATGCCAAGAGAAAACTTCATTGGCAAAATGAACTGGGTCAATACCAGCAATTACGGCTGACCTTGTATCAGAAGCTTTCCTTGCCATGTTGGTAAAGTTAGCGACTAAAGTATCCGCTAGTGGCTCTTTCCACCCATAATCTAACACGTAAACAAAGTAGTCTCTTCCGTCTACAGTATTTGGCAAGTTTCCTAAGTTATGTACATGTAGTCCCATTTTATTCTGACCTGACCTATGGCTAGCAACTAACGCCTGCAACAGTGGCGCTTGAGGCGGCGGACGATTTGCGTCAGCAAATTGGCTGACGGGTCAAGCGTCCATTGCTTGCACTGGTTAGGCGGCTTTGCGCTACTGTGTCTCATTGTATCTGCTGGCCTGAAAATCGAATGCTGCCTGGACGGTATTTACCAACTCTTCAAATCGCGCTTCGCCGCCCGGCGTATGTTCTAGAAACTTCGCTTTAACAGTTTCTTCTTTGCTCCAAGCACGAATTACGCCAGCGAAAATAGGTTTTCGGACCAGATGGAGATCTTGGGCGTCTTCAAGGAAGCCCGCTTTCCATTCCGCAAGCGCATCCGCACATGTAAAACTGACAGTCTCCACGGCTTTAATTTGATTGTATACATTCGCCAGATATGTCCATTGAGCAGCAAAACGGGAATAAAAGGCGACATAAACTGCTGCAAAAATTGCGCCGAACCAAGGCAACATTTGAATAATTTGTTTTTGAAGTTCAACTAAATCAAATTGCCATGTTCTTGTAGGGTCAACAACATTTCGGAACGCTACAGTCATCGCGATAATCAGCAGGCTCGTCATTACAGACCGCAACAACACAACGGTGCCGCCGTTAGGTAGGTCGGTCCTAGTCAAGAGCCACTCCCCGGACAGGAATTCTGTTGCGAGGTCAAAAAATTTCACGATGCCTCACTCGCCGCCTAACGCCTGTGGCAGCGGCGGTTGAGGCGGGGCGACCGGAGCGGCAGCGAAGGGAGCACCGGGTCAACCGTCCGGCGACCAACGGGAGCGTACTGACCACACTGGTTAAGTGCCCCAAGCTTTCTAGTCATCACACAACTCAGCTCGAATGTCGCTAAGCGGCTGCGGCAGCAACGTTCTTGCCCATAATCTTTGCTTATGGCCATCGCTGAAGTTGAGATCTTCTACAAAACTTACCCCGATTGCGTTCTTCACCTCAGAGTCTCCGTTTAGAAAGGCCTTACGAGCAATTTCGTAACATCGCTTAAGCTCCAACGATTTGCCAGAGTCGATTTGTGTTTGAGCATATTCTCGGAAGCAAGCAACCTCCAGCGTGCACAGACCTCGCCATGTCTCGTCGTCTAGCGCATCGGCGATTTCGGGAATCGCAGCATTCAGAATCTCAACCAGTTCAGCTCTGTTCACGACGAGGGGGGCATTTAACGCCCTGAACAGCGGCCGGCCGGTAGGCCGGTCCGGCGACCGTAGGGAGCAAACTGCTTCAGCTGGTTATGGGGCAATTGGCACAAAAGTAATCTAATCCTCAAATTGCGCTTTGATTTCATCGGGCAGATCTATAAGAGACCTGCTCTTTTTATGAAAGATCTGAAGGTCAAGGCCAATGAATCTGCTACCAGGGTTTCTTGAGCAATCTACGTAAACTCCTAGTTCATCATTTTCATAACCGAGTTCGGTTTCGGCAAGGTTGGGGATCTTGCGTTCTACAATCTGCGAGAGTTCCTCTCGCACTTTGAGGCAGCTGATTGAATCTGGATAGACACGCCGAGCAGACGACGCGTAAACGATGCCGTCTGGCGGTATGGTGGTGATATCAAAATCTACAAACATCGGAAGCTCTGCTTCTATCGATAGCGGAACAGCAAAACGATCGGTTGGGCCACGCCACGAATCAGGGCGTGTCGGAGATTCTGGCGGTAGCTGAACCACAGATCCATACTTGAGCGTAAAAGGGTTCATTAAGGCGACAACTTCGGTGGATGGCTCGGGTGCAGGCAGACTTTGCAGCGTGTATTGATCGTCGGTATCGCATCCAACGGTCAAGCTTGCTGCAACAGTCAAGTAGAGCAATCGCGGTAACGTTCTGCTCATACGCTCCTCTTGCGGTGGAATAGATGACGATTCAACGTTTCGCCCCATAACGCCCGCAACAGGGGCGGCGAAAGCGCGTAGCGCTTTTGGCGTCCCGGCCCTGCGCAGCAGGGCCAAATTGCTTGCGCTGGTTAGGTGGCATTTTTCCGCCTTTTTCTAGCGAGCGGTCTTGGCTTACCTTCGACGAGCTCCACCGCGGCGAGGCAACAAGCGCGGTCAATCCTTTCACCAGCTAACGAAATCGCCGACCCGCGTTTCGTTATCTCAGCGATCTTCTCGAGGGTGGCTGATTCTATTTGTGATGCGATTGCATCCTCTCCAAAAGCGCGTAGCTCAGCGGCTATTGCTTTGCGATTGGTTTCCAGCACGTCCGCAGCGGCGTCCGGCGCCAATGCGGCGCCCGTCGTGACCAGGCGCACGATAGCGCCTAGCTCCTTGGTGAGGGGTGTGCGATTTGGCACAGCGCCACCTAACGCCTGTGGCAGCGGCGGTTGAGGCGGTGCGACCGGAGCGACAGCGAAGGAAGCACCGGGTCAACCGTCCGGCGACCGAAGGGAGCGTACTGACCACACTGGTTATGGGGCGAAATCACAGGACCACCATTAAGACGAGCTAGAAAGGCTAGCGGATGATTTTGGCAACCAATATGCTGCGAGGAGCATCGTTGCTCCCACGCTCCATATAAATAGCCATATATTAGGCACATTATCAAAGTTCAGACCCGAGACTTCCGCAAAAACCAAAGAAAAGGTCAAATAATAGGTGGTGTAAAAAGCGATAGCGGGCACCCCTATGACCAGATATCTCAACTTTTCACTTGTAGCAACAACTATGGCCGTTGCGAGAAAGACAATGATCGGCCCAACTAAGGCCGCGGTTGTCGATACCCACATATGTGTCCCAAACTCTTGAGCTAACCATGAATTGGCCTGATGAAGGAAGAACAAATGGTGTCGCATCCAGGGCACTAAGAGACCGAGCAGAATCGGAATAAGCAGTATTCGATGCCGCCCAAGCACTCTTCGGATTCCGTATCCGATTACGAAGCCGACGAGCGACCAGATGACCAGAACGACAAAAGCTAATCCCAACGTTCCCAGGCCTCCGCGCTGCTAGAGGGGCATAGCCCCATAACGCTCACAGCAGGCGCGTTTGAGGCGTGAGGATTTTTGCGTAAGCAAAAACCGCAGCGGGTCAAACGTCGCTTGCCTGTGCTGGTTAACTGGCATTGCGCAGTTCTTCTTTAAGAACTCGGCGCAACACAGCCTCAATCGGTTCTCTTGTCTCACTCATGTACTGCCGTAACGCAGAATTGATGAGAGTTTGATAATTACCACCGCCAGCTTCATCGACTTGCTGCTTGAACCACGCGACGATGTCTTCGTCCAGACGAATGGTAATCCGGGTCTTTCCCTTGGCCGCATTACGAAATGGAGAAGCCTTGGATTGACTAAAATCGTATTCTTTTCTCATAAATATTCCTCATATCTCGCTCGTTCATCTTTCGACGCCTTGCGGGCAGAGATAACGCGAATATGCTCGTTGCGGAATGCGTAGACCACCAAAAGAACACGTCCCCGACCATCCCTCCCGAGAGCGATGAAGCGCTCTTCACCTTCGGCATCTGGATCAGCTATATGCCTAGCGTAAGGATCCTCAAGGGCAACGGCTGCTTCGGCGAAATCGACCCCGTGTTTGAGCAAATTGCCACGTGCTTTGGCTGAATCCCACGCAAAGTCCATACAACCTAGTGTATGTACATGTGTACACCGATGTCAAGGAAGTACGCTGAACGCTTGGCAGCCAGTTAACGCCTGTGGCAGCGGCGGTTGAGGCGGGGCGACCGGAGCGGCAGCGAAGGAAGCACCGGGTCAACCGTCCGGCGACCAACGGGAGCGTACTGCCCACACTGGTTAATTGGCTTTATCGGCCAAACCCTACAGTTTGCGATCTTTGAATGGATCACCAGACCTCCAAAACCACCAAAACGCACCAGCTATCAAGAAGAAAGGTAGCCGCCGTAATTCCCGCAGACCCCACTCCGCAAACGCAATGTCTGTTTGATAAATAAATTGATCCACTTGCCACATGGCCCAAATAAAAAGAGGCACCGCAACCATTAGATAAACCAAAGTTATGACCAGCGGGAAGCTCCCTGGCACGGCAACAATTAGACCAGCTACGCTAACGATAAAACCAAGGAACTCACTGCCTGTTCCCACAAGCATATACCCCGTAGCAAACAGTGGCACACCAATTAGCAAACGGAGCGCTGAAAGCATCCACGGGAGCTGATCTTTCATGCCTATTAACGCCTGTGGCAGCGGCGGTTGAGGCGGGGCGACCGGAGCGACAGCGAAGGAAGCACCGGGTCAACCGTCCGGCGACCAACGGGAGCGTACTGACCACACTGGTTATATGCCGACTGAGTCACTGTGGAGGTTCAAGTCCCAGCAAATGAAACTCTTTGAGTAAACCCACCCCGGTTTCAGTTCCGCCTAAAGACTTATAGCCCAGAGCAGAAACTGCTCCGTTTGTTTCCGCTTGGATAATTATTACGGGCGTTTCTACTCCTGACTCCTCGTCAATATGAAATGCATACTGAGGAATATCGATATCCAAGGGTTCGCCAACATACTTATCGTCAATTTTTAGGGCGAAAACTGCTATACCAGAATCGACATCCTCGGTGGTAGCGGCACGTCCGGTTAGAAAACCGGTTTCGGGTAATGCGGGCCAGTCGAAAACACCTGAAATCAATGTGCTACCACTCCCAAGAATAAGCATTACTAGCAGGGACAATTGAAGAAACTTAGGCATATAACGCCTTGGGCATGCGCCGCTGTAGGCGGCGTAATAATAGCGACCGGGTTTCCCGGTCGCTTGACCCAACTGGTTACATGCCATCGCTACGAAAGCTTGCTGGCGATCAAACGATTGAGGCTCACGCCCGACTCCGCAGCTTGAATGGCTAGCAAGCGATGCGTTTGCGGCGGTACGCGAACCATAAATTTACCGCTAAAGTTGCGGGCAGATATTGGCTCTGGTACCTCTTCCTTATTTGCGACCATGTCCGCAACACTCGCTTTAACGAGCTTACGAATACCCGCCAATGCCTTTTCCGGATTTTTCTCCAGCCAGCTAAGACTGGGAAATTCTGCACATAGCCCAACGTGTTCCTTATCTTCCTCGGACCAGGTGACTCTATAGGTGTATCGATCGACGTGCTTAGCCATCTTCTTCCTCCAGGCGACGGATCGCCTGTAGCACTTGGCGCACTTGGTAAGGTTTCGCCTTGCCCTTGGCGCTCTGAATATTGACTCGCGGGTCACCTTGCCAGGGTGTTTTATAGACCCGATGGCTGGTTCCCGACTGCCTAGGCTCCCCGAAGTATTTATCGCATACCTTGCTAAGGTCTTTGAAGCTCACCCCTTTCGGGTTGCGCTTCATCCGCGTCAGGATGTCATCCGTGGAAGCCACCCAAGAATAGTATCACTATTGATATTACGGTCAAGGGCCCTTTCTTAGACTTTGGCACAAGAATTCCATGGCATGTAACGCCTGTGGCAGCGGCGGTTGAGGCGGGGCGACCGGAGCGATAGCGCAGGGAGCACCGGGTCAACCGTCCGGCGACCAACGGGAGCGTACTGACCACACTGGTTAGGCGGTACCGGCACCAAATTGAATCTCCTCCACCTGCGAAAGATCAGTGGATTTACGTGCGCTCCACAGATCATGCGCATGCTGCATGGCCAGCCAACTCTCAGGAGAACGGCCAACAGCCTTAGAAAGTCGCAAAGCCATCTCAGGGCTCACACCACTTTGGCCATTTACCAACCGCGTCACAGTAGAAGCAGCTACACCTAAGCTGGCCGCAAAAGACCGGACGCTTACATCGTAAGGCTCAAGGTATGTATCCCAGATAAACTCACCCGGGTGAGGAGGATTGTGCATAGACATCAGTGATAATCCTCGTAATTTAAAACGTGTATTTCTCCATCTACAAACTCGAAAGTTAAGCGCCAATTCCCACTGACCCAAATAGACCATCGATTCTTGGCACGACCTTTTAGCTGATGCAACTTATAGCCAGGAATGTCCAGATCTTGAATGGTTAGGGCAGTATCCAAAGCTGCTAGCTGCATTCTCAGGCGTTTGGCATGCTTGGATTGAATCCCAGATTTTGTGCCGCGCGCGTAGAAACGCTGGAGCCCCTTATGCCGAAACGACCGAATCACCCGTCCAGTGTAGCACGTTGCGCATCACGCAACAAGCCGCATAACGCCAGCAACAGCGGCATTTGACGCTGGCGTGAGCTTGGCGTTCTGCCAAGGGAGCGACAGAGTCAAATGTCCGTTGCTTGCTCTGGTTAGGTGTACGTTGCGTCATAGGACGCCCCTGGACCGCAACAGCCGGAATAACTCACCGCCAACTTCTGCACAGTCGGATGGCGAAAAATATTCCTTCTCGAATGACGCGCTGAACACAGCTGAAACTAACTTCGATAGGTCCTTATCCGATGATATATCGGATAGCCCCGCCAGGATTCGCGCCACTTGATCATCAAATTCATCGTCAGGACTACCAGTCGCCAAAAGCGAATATGGGTCCCAGTCAGCTATCGCGGCTTTGACAAGGGCAAAGGCCTCATCGTATTCGTCGCGAGTCGTGATACCCACAAGTACACCTAACGCCTGTGGCAGCGGCGGTTGAGGCGGGGCGACCGGAGCGATAGCGAAGGAAGCACCGGGTCAACCGTCCGGCGACCAACGGGAGCGTACTGACCACACTGGTTATGTGCCGTGCCTGACATTCTGGAAAAACTCTTTGGACCTTTAAATTCTTGACTAACCTATCACACCAGCAACTAGAGAACCGTGCCTATCGAGGGCTGATTTGCTTTGTGCCAAGAAAACCTTACCGGCAACCTAGCAAACCGCACTCGGCTTGATTAGCGGATTTGCGTTGCTTGCTCTACCAATTTAGCCGCGGCAACAACGTTTAGCTTGACCACTTCGCCAACAGCTCTAATTTGCTAAACACGGGGCGGCATATAACGCCTGTGGCAGCGGCGGTTGAGGCGGGGCGACCGGAGCGGTAGCGCAGGGAGCACCGGGTCAACCGTCCGGCGACCAACGGGAGCGTACTGACCACACTGGTTATGCACACTCAAAAAGGGTGGTGAAGTTTACTGGGCCCATAAACTCATAACTTTTGCTACTTATCAAGATCGCGTTAGGCTGTCCGGACGATTCATTCGCCAAAAAGAGCGTCCATGTTACAACCGTCCCGGCCGGTGTAATTTCTACGAAGACCAGATGACGATTGCTAGAAGCGACAGCTGTCAATTCCGCGATGGACTGGCCTGCCAGTTTCGGGTTATTAGTATTGAGGTCAATGAGCTTAACAAGTATTCCATCCTCAATTTCCTTTTTAGCGTCCGCCGTATACTCTTGTCGACCAAGACTCCAACTAACAGATGTATCAGCAACCTGTTTGCAGTCATAAGAACTATTCGCCGCCAACAACGATAACGGAAATAGGTTGAGTGCAAAAATCAGCAATAAACGCATTTTACGATTTCTCCCTTTGTTGCTCGGCTGTGTGCATAACGCCCGCAACAGGGGCGCAGCGGTAGCTGCGTCCCGCGCCCGCAGGGCGCACACTGCTTGCGCTGGTTATAGGGCGACATCCCGACTACCCAGGTTCTCGAAACCAATATCCCTAGGAATGCTTGAGTCAAACTCGTTCTCCCACGGAGAAACAATAACACTGCCATTTGGCTTCCATAAATAGAGGTAAGCCACCTCCCGTGGCTCGCAGGGTTTTCCACCACTGGATACGACAGTACAGCGCGTAATCCGAGAAATAGCTTCCCAAGGAATAAGGGCTGTAGGCTGTCCAAGATGCATGATGCTTCGCATTAACACGCCATCTGACAAAATTGCGGTGTTTAACCAGTATCTGCTTCCGCCCAAAAACCCCATACCGTTGGCCTTGGTCTGCTCGAGACTGTCGATATCCTTTCGGCGGAAATTGGATGCAAATTTGTTCCAGCGCCAGCGATATATGAACAGCGGCTCTGCAAATCTTGCGATGATCGCGATTATGATCGCGCCGGCAACCGCAACGAGCATTAAGAAGAGATTTGGTGCTGTCTCTAGCAAATTTAGTAACCCGACCCATGCTGCTGTATAGAGGGCTAGCGCAACGGCTACTATTGAGTAAGACTTGATTGATTGTGAGATAGAAGCCACGGCCTAAGCCCTATAACGCCTGTGGCAGCGGCGGTTGAGGCGGGGCGACCGGAGCGGTAGCGAAGGGAGCGCCGGGTCAACCGTCCGGCGACCGAAGGGAGCGTACTGACCACACTGGTTATGTGCCGTGCCTGACATGCAGGGAAAACTCTTACAACCTTTAATTTCCTGGCTAACCTATCACACCAACAGTTAGAGAACCGTGCCTATCGAGGGCTGCTTTGCTATGGGCCGAGAGAACCTTACCGGCAACCGACCAAACCGCACTTGGCTCAATAGCGAATATGCATTGCTTGCTCTACCAATTTGGCCGCGGCAACAACGTTTAGCCTGGCCACTTCGCCAACAGCTCTAATTTGCTGAACACGGGGCGGCATATAACGCCTGTGGCAGCGGCGGTTGAGGCGGGGCGACCGGAGCGATAGCGAAGGAAGCACCGGGTCAACCGTCCGGCGACCAACGGGAGCGTACTGACCACACTGGTTATGTGCCGTGCCTGACATTCTGGAAAAACTCTTTGGACCTTTAAATTCTTGACTAACCTATCACACCAGCAACTAGAGAACCGTGCCTATCGAGGGCTGATTTGCTTTGTGCCAAGAAAACCTTACCGGCAACCTAGCAAACCGCACTCGGCTTGATTAGCGGATTTGCGTTGCTTGCTCTACCAATTTAGCCGCGGCAACAACGTTTAGCTTGACCACTTCGCCAACAGCTCTAATTTGCTAAACACGGGGCGGCATATAACAGCTGATTAGTGGGAAGACTTTTGTTTTCTTCCTCTGTTTTCGACTCATAAGGAATGTTTTAGTCCTCAAATCCCCTAGAGTCAACAAATTACGCGTTCCGTTGTTTTCGAAACGGCCGAAAAAGTGCGATTGCGAATCGTACGGGTCTCTTGTTGTCTTTTGCGGGACTGGCTTTGGGCTAGCATAAATACCGGAAATATCTAGGGAAATACGGATTGCTCTTGAGGGGCTCTGTTTTCATGATACTTCTCTTGGTCTCGCTTTTTCGGCGCAGTCGTCAATCAAATAAACCACTTTCGGATTCCATGGACGATATTCCTTCATCTTTGCGACATAACAAATCACCATTTATGAGCGACCTGCGCGAAGCGATGCGTCAGCGGAACTTAGCGTATACGACGGAGAAAACTTACGTCTACTGGATAAAGGGCTTTATTCGTTTTAGCCGCTACACACATCCCACGGAGCTTGGTCCGGCGGATGTGGATAGGTTTTTGTCATGGCTGGGCCGTAACCGGAGCGTAGCGCCAGGGACCCAGGCCATCGCCTTGAACGCGCTGGTTTTTCTATTCGAGAAATTTCTAGGGCGGGAGCTCGGGCAGCTGGACTTTCAACGTGCTCGACCGAAGCGGCGTATTCCTCAGGTCTTAACGCACGATGAGTCAGAAGCGATAATTTCCAAGCTGCGGGGAAAACCGAAGTTAATGATTCTCATCATGTATGGGGCGGGGCTCCGTCAAGCCGAGTGTTGTTCACTGCGCGTAAAGGATATTGATTTCGGCATGCGCGAAATAATCATTCGTGGCGGCAAGGGCAATAAGGACCGGCGCAGTTTGTTGCCGGGGTCCATTGAGCCTGCGCTTCGACGACAGATAGAACGTGTTTCAAAAACTCATGTGGCCGATACCGCGCATGGCTTCGGCGAAGTTTATATGCCCAACGCCCTGGCCAAGAAATATCCCTCGGCCAGCCGCAGTCTGGCTTGGCAGTATCTATTTCCATCCTCAAAGATTGCCGCCGATCCACGCACGGGCGAATTGCGCCGGCACCACATTCACCCTAGTACAATTCGTAAGGCGCTTAGAACAGCAGTGATCGCCAGCGCCATCAATAAGCAAATCACCTGTCACACGTTCCGCCACAGCTTTGCCACTCGCTTACTCGAAGCAGGTTATGACTTGCGCACCATCCAAGAACTATTGGGTCACGCTGACATCGGTACGACGGAAATTTATACGCACGTGCTCAACAAAGGTGGCCGAGGTGTCGTTAGCCCCATTGACTGATTGCCAAGCCAGCAAGAGCCGCTAGTCCGCGACAAGTCGTGCTTCAATCAAAAAGCCCAGACGCAGTTTGCAAACGGTTACTGGTAGTTAGGCTTAGCTCTTCTCGGCCGGCTTGCGCAAGCGAATGCCGACTTCACGCAGCTGCGCGGCATCGATAGGACTGGGTGCATCGGTGAGCAAACAGCTGGCGGTCTGCGTCTTGGGAAAGGCAATCACGTCGCGAATGCTTGTCGCACCGGACATCAGCATGGCCAAGCGATCAATGCCGAAGGCGATGCCACCATGGGGCGGGCAACCATAACGCAGAGCACGCAATAGAAAACCGAATTTGCTCTCCGCTTCTTCCGGCGTAATGCCAAGTATGCGGAAAACGGCGGACTGAACTTCTTCGCGATGAATACGCACCGAACCCCCACCGATCTCGCTGCCGTTCAACACCATATCGTAGGCCCGTGATAGGGCCTTGCCCGGCTCGGCCTCTAGGACCGCGGGGTCAGAGTTGCTCGGCGCCGTGAAGGGATGGTGTAAGGCACTCCAACGCTTGGTGGTTTGGTCCCATTCAAACATGGGAAACTCAAGCACCCACAGGGGGCGCCACCCTGCATCAACCAGGTCATGATCCTGACCCAGCTGAACCCGCAAGGCACCCAGCGCATCATTGACTATCCGCGATTTGTCGGCGCCGAAAAATACCAGGTCACCATCCGCAAGCTCCAAGCGCTCTACCAAAGCATCAACCGTGGTATCCGGCAAAAACTTTAGAATGGGTGACTGCAGGCCTTCGCGACCGGCTCCCGCGTCATTCACCTTGATATAAGCCAAACCCTTGGCGCCATAGCGCCCAACGAAGGCCGTGTAGTCATCGATGGCCTTGCGGGTCAGCGCTGCACCGCCAGGCAATTTCAATGCGGCGACGCGACTTTCCGGATCCGCGGCGGGCCCGGCGAACACTTTGAAGTCGACGTCGGTCATCAGATCACTGACTTCCACCAGCTCTAAGGGATTGCGCAGATCCGGGCGATCAATGCCAAAACGATCAACGGCTTCGGCATAGCTCATGCGTGGGAAGGGATTCGGCAGCTCTTCGCCCAACACTTCTTTGAACAACTCACGGATCAATGCTTCCATGAGTTGCATGATCCCCTCCTCGTCCATGAAAGAGGTTTCCACATCGAGTTGCGTGAATTCCGGTTGCCGGTCGGCGCGCAAATCTTCGTCACGAAAGCACCGGGCAATTTGATAGTAACGATCGAAGCCCGACATCATGAGCAACTGCTTGAACAGCTGCGGCGACTGCGGCAGTGCGAAGAACTGTCCGGGCTGCGTGCGGCTGGGTACCACATAGTCGCGCGCGCCTTCCGGTGTTGCACGCGTTAGTATGGGCGTTTCGATATCAATGAAGCCCTGATCATCCAAGAAGTGTCGAATTTGCCGGGTGATCTGATGCCGTAAGCGCAACCGCGTCGCCATTTCTTCACGACGCAAATCCAAATATCGATAACGCAAGCGCAAGTCTTCGTTGGCGTGTTCATCGTGATGAAAAGGCGGTGTTTCCGCTTCGTTAAGAACTTCAAGCGCACTGGCGAGCACTTCGATTTCTCCGCTGGGCAAATTGCTATTCACCGTGCCTTCGGGCCGCGGCCGAACGGTGCCCGTTACGGACAAGACATATTCGCCCCGCACCCGCTCAGCCTGAGCGAAAATATTCGCGCGATCGGGATCAAAAACGACTTGCAGCAGGCCTTCCCGGTCCCGTAAATCGATAAAAATAACGCCACCATGATCCCGGCGGCGGTGGACCCAGCCGGCCACCGTGACTTCATGGCCGACGGCCTGAGCATTGAGTTCGCCGCAGTAATGGGTACGCATGATGGACTTCTTGTGCGAAGAATCGCTACTGGCTAAAAAGGCCGCGAATGTTACGGGGCCTCACTAGGTGGCGCAAGGGAAGCATCCCCAGGCTTGCCCCGTCGGGGCGGCACCACCACCCCCAAGGAGACCACCATTTTCACGGCCGACTCAACGTCCATATCGAGTTCGATCACGTCCTCTCTTGGCACCATCAAAATCAAACCGGAGGTGGGGTTTGGCGTAGTGGGGATGAACACGCATATCACTTGTTCACGGGTGCGGTCCTGCACCTCCGCCAGTTCGCTGGAGGTCTGAAAACAGATGCTGTACAAACCTTTGCGTGGATACTCGATCAGCAACACCTTCTTAAAGGAATCACTGCTATCGGCAAACAGAACTTCGGCAAATTTCTTGGCCGCGGAATAGACCGAACGCACTAAGGGAATTCGCTCGAGAATCGACTCCCAAAGCCCCACAAGCTGGCGCCCCAAGATGTTGGTGACCACCAAACCGGTAACCGCCAAAATGATCAAAGCGAAAGCCAGGATGAGGAAAACATCCAAATAGGGAATATGCACACCGAACAGCGCTTCGGGTTGCCAAGCCGCCGGAATCTTGACCAGGCCCTGCACCACATCGGCCACCAGCTTCAGCACCAGTAAGGTTACGCCCAGCGGCACCCAAACCAGCAGGCCAGCAACTATGTAGCGGCGAAAATATTTCATGTTGATGTAGCCAGCGGCGGCGCTAACGAAATCCTAAACTAGAAGCACTATCCTCGCCCAGCTCAGGCTGGGGCTCAAGCGTAAACTTAGTCTTTCTTACCAGAGCTGGCCGGCTTGACGCTCTTGTCTGTCTTGGCGGGCTTGTCAGCCTTGGTCTTAGCGGCCTTGCCATCTTCGGATTTCTTGCCGGCATCTTTCTTCTCGTCCGGTTTCGCTGGCTTATCGTCACCATCGCCGGCCAAATTGCGCTTATTATCCGACTTAAAGTCTGTCTCATACCAGCCGCTGCCCTTCAATCGAAAGCTGGGGGCTGAGATTAATTTACGCAGGGCCGATTCACCGCATTCCGGACAGTCCGTTAGCACCGGATCACTTATTTTTTGCAGCACATCGAAAGCATGCTCGCATTTTTTACAGGCGTATTCGTAGATGGGCATCTGTGGCTCCGCTCTCAATTCTGATTATCGCCCTAGGCGCCGCGACAATACCTGGAGATCAGCTCTTCTGAAAGCTAATTTTCCCGTCTTCGAGCACGGCACGTACAGTATCGCCCGCCGCGAAGCGTCCGCGCAGGATTTCCTGGGCCAGAGGATTCTCGATTTGCTGCTGAATCGCGCGTTTTAATGGCCGCGCCCCGTAGACGGGATCATAGCCTCCGGCGGCCAACTGGTCCAAAGCTTCGGTACCCAATTCAAGCTGAATGTCACGATCTTTGAGCCGCCGTTGTAGCGAGCGCAATTGAATCTCGACAATTTGCCGAATTTCTTCCGCATTCAACGAATGGAAGACCACGATGTCGTCCACACGGTTGATAAACTCGGGCCGAAAATGCTGACCAACCACTTCCATGACGGCCCCTTTCATGGCCGCGTAGTTCTCTTCACCGCTCATGGCTTGGATTTGCTGGGAGCCGAGATTCGACGTCATCACCACCACGGTATTGCGAAAATCCACGGTTCGACCGTGGCCATCGGTCAACCGGCCATCATCGAGAACTTGCAATAACACATTGAACACATCTGGATGCGCCTTCTCTACTTCGTCCAGCAAGATCACCGAATAAGGTTTGCGCCGCACGGCCTCGGTTAGGTAACCGCCTTCCTCATAACCCACATAGCCCGGCGGTGCCCCGATGAGTCGCGCCACGGAATGTTTCTCCATGAACTCCGACATATCCACGCGCACCAGTGAGTCTTCCGTATCAAACAAGAATTCAGCCAAAGCCTTGGTGAGTTCGGTCTTACCCACGCCCGTTGGGCCCAAGAACAAGAAAGAACCATTGGGCCGGTTAGGATCGGCCAGACCCGCGCGCGAACGCCGAATGGCATTAGCCACGGCGGTCACCGCTTCCTCTTGACCCACCAGACGATCATGGATGGCCTCTTCCATGCGCAGGAGTTTGTCCTTTTCACCTTCGAGCATTTTCGCCACGGGAATGCCGGTCCATTTGGACACGACATCGGCGATCTCTTCGTCAGTGACGCGATTGCGTAGCAATTGGTTTTCTTGAGTTTCCGCGCTTTGGGCGACCGTCAATTCCTTTTCTAACTCTGGAATACGTCCGTATTGCAATTCCGAGACTCGCGCCAGATCGCCCGCGCGCTGGGCAGCTTCTTGCTCTAAACGCGTGCGTTCCAGTTCTTCCTTGATTTGGGTGGCACCCGCCATGGCGGCTTTCTCAGCCCGCCAAACTTCGTCGAGATCAGCAAACTCTTTTTCTAGATCCTGAAGCTGACTTTCCAGGTCTTCCAAGCGTTTGCGCGACGCATCGTCAGATTCCTTCTTCAGCGCCTCGCGTTCGATTTTCAGCTGAATGACCCGCCGTTCGAGGCGGTCCATGGCCTCGGGCTTGGAATCAATCTCCATACGAATACGCGAACCGGCTTCGTCCACCAAATCTATGGCTTTGTCGGGCAATTGCCGATCGCTGATGTACCGGTGAGATAAAGTGGCGGCCGCTACAATCGCTGGGTCGGTAATTTCCACGCCATGGTGAACTTCGTAGCGTTCTTTCAGGCCGCGTAAAATCGCAACGGTATCTTCAACACTGGGTTCATCCACCAGCACTTTTTGAAAGCGCCGTTCTAACGCCGCATCCTTTTCTAGGTGCTGGCGATATTCATCAAGGGTCGTGGCGCCCACGCAGTGAAGTTCGCCGCGCGCCAGTGCCGGCTTCAGCATGTTGCCCGCGTCCATGGAACCTTCGGCCTTGCCGGCACCCACCATGGTGTGTAGCTCGTCGATAAATAAAATGACTTGGCCTTCTTGCTTAGCCAAGTCGCTGAGCACGGCCTTGAGGCGTTCTTCGAAATCGCCGCGAAATTTTGCGCCGGCAATGAGCGCGCCCAAATCCAGGGCTAGAATCCGTTTATCGCGAATACCTTCGGGGACTTCGCCGTTAACAATGCGTTGCGCTAGACCTTCGATGATGGCGGTCTTGCCCACCCCGGGCTCACCGATCAGCACCGGATTGTTTTTCGTGCGCCGCTGCAGAATTTGGATGGTGCGGCGAATTTCATCATCGCGGCCAATGATGGGGTCGAGCTTGCCCTGCTCTGCCCGTTCGGTCAGATCGATGGTGTATTTTTCCAGCGCTTGGCGGGTATCCTCGGCATTGGGATCGTTCACTTGATTACCGCCGCGCATTTCTTCCACGGCCTTGGCCACCGCTTCCCCGATGGCACCCGCCTCGGCAAGAATTCGGCCAATGCTGCCCTTGTCATCGCAGGCCGCCAACACGAACAACTCGCTGGATATGTAGTCATCGCCGCGCTCCTGGGCAAGCTTATCCATCACATTGAGCAAGCGGCCCAAATCATTGGAAATATGCACCTCGCCCGGCGTACCTTCCACGCGAGGCAATTGATCCAGAGCCTCACCCAGACGCGATCTCAGTAAATTGGTGTTGGCCCCGGCTTTTTGCAGCAAGGGGCGCACGCTGCCACCTTGTTGATTTAGCAATGCCAAGAGCAGATGAACGGGCTCAATGAATTGATGATCGCGACCCACAGCCAAGGACTGCGCATCGGCCATGGCCAATTGAAACTTACTGGTCAGTTTGTCCATGCGCATTGGGCAGGCTCCGAAATCTTGTTCGTTGCAGCAGAGATGGGGCCGCCGGCGGATAATTCAATGCTTTTGGGCGGCATCAGCGTCGAAGTACCGCATGACTATTGAGCAGCGTAGCGGAGGTAGATCGGCGAGCGATTCGGCGAAAGGGGGGTATCTTGCCGAATTATCACCGCGGCTATGCGCGCAATCGAATGCCTGTGATGGTCAAGGCGGGCATTCTTTCAGCAAGGATAGGTCGGCAATCGGCAGTAGAAAGTGCGGCGGCGGATCTACGGAAACAAATCGAATCTGTGGATCATTGCGAACTGATTTTGCCACGGGCCTAGCTGAGCGGATCGGCGCGCTACCTAAATCATAAAAGCTTACCTATTAGCGACATGCAACGTACGAGGTGATACAAACATCCTGTTAGCCCTAAAGAACTCCCGTTGGCGACACGTAACGGACGGGGTGAAACACACATCCTGTCGGCTTTATAGAACCCCCGTTAGCGCCACGTAACTTATGGGGTCACGAATACCTTCTGGTGGCGGCGCGGAAGACTCGCCGCACGACCAACGGTGCAAGCTAAATCCTGGTCAGTCACGCAACTAAGCTTGTATCCAAATTAGGCTGGCCTGGCGTCCGCATTGACCATCGCGGCGATAAGAAAAAAAGTTATCGGCATCGCTATAGGTACAAAAATCGCCGCCGTAGCAGTCGCGCAAGCCAAGGGCAGCCAATCTGCCACGCGCGAGACCGTATAGATCCAACTGCCAGCGTCCGCGGTCATTGGTTACGAAAGCGCGTCGATCAGCCGCGATAGTAAACGCCTCATAGACTTCTTCACCGACTTCGTAAACCGCAGGGCCAATGGCGGGACCTAGCCAAGCCAAGAGCGACGCCGGACGAATATCCCGGCGGACAAAAGCGGCCACGGCCGCCTCCAAAATACCGCCGACCAAGCCACGCCAGCCGGCATGCACGGCCGCCACGGCTTGGCCATCACGGTCACAGATCAGCACGGGCAAACAGTCTGCCGTTTGCACCACGCAAACCGACCCCGGGGCCACTGCGATGGTCCCATCTGCTTCGATCGGTGTGGAGGTTTGGCTCGCATCGACAATTCGATGGCCGTGAACTTGCTGGAGCCACAGTGGTTCAGTGGAAAGCGCCAGAGCATGCTTCAGCCGACGCCGGTTCTCAGCCACATCAGCGGGCACATCACCCACATGATCGCCTAGATTCAAACTTGACCAAGCCGACTTGCTAGCGCCGCCGAGACGCGTGGTAGCGACCGCGCGAACAATCGATGGCGCTGGCCAATCGGGCCGTATCAGCTTCATGTAAAACTCCGGACCACCATGAATATTGTTTGGATACGTTTCCGACTATCAGCCAATTGAATAAGCAACAGCGGGCAAATGAACACGGCACTGCTCCGCGAGAATACTTCGAAAGCATTGCGAACCCAGGTACCGCGGCTGATGACCAGAACATCACGCGATGATGCGAACGTTACCGTCCAAGTTTTTTGGCAGTAAATCACGGCGTCACCGTGGGCCACTCCAACGCATCCAAATCATCCAGATCTGCATTGCCACCCGACAGCGCGGCCAACAGCCGCCGGAAATCTTCCGGCAAGGCGGCGTGCAAACTCAGGATTTCTTCACTGATGGGATGCCGCAACACTAGCCGGCTGGCGTGCAAAGCTTGCCTCGGAAAGTTCTGCAATACAGAGATTAACTGGGTATCGGCACCCGCCGGCAAACCTCGCCGGCCACCGTAGCTGGTATCACCCACCAGGGGATGGCGCAGGTGCGCCATGTGCACTCGAATTTGGTGGGTACGCCCCGTCTCCAGACGCAGGGCCAAGAAACTATGCGCGGCGAAACGTTGTAACACACGGTAGTGAGTGACTGCCTCGCGCCCTCTTTCGGTGACGGCCATTTTTGTTCGGTGCTGCGGATGCCGCCCGATTTTCGCCGATACTGAGCCACCCGCCGTGAGGCGGCCGACGCACACGGCTCGATATTCGCGCGTGATCGCTCGGTCATGTAAGTCCCGGACCAGGCGCGTATGGGCGGGCAGGCTGCGGGCGATGGCCAGTAGGCCCGTGGTGTCTTTGTCCAAACGATGCAGCAAACCGCCGCGCGGTAGTCCGGCGAGTTCGGGCCAACGGTGCAATAGCCCGCTGACCAAAGTGCCGTCACGGTTGCCCGCGCCCGGATGCACCACCAGACCCGCCGGCTTGTTGAGCACGATCAAATGTTCATCCTCGTGGATCACGTCCAAGGGGATATCCAAAGATTCCACCGCTGATTCCGTGGGCAATTCGGCAACGACATCCACGATCTGCCCGGCTACCACCTTCGAGCGCGGCGTGCTGTCGGCACCATCGAGCTTGACGTGGCCCGACAATATCCATGCCTTCAGGCGCGAGCGTGAATAGTCCGGCAGTAGTGCAGCTACGGCTTGATCAAGCCGGCGCCCGGCAAGCTCAGGCGGTATGGTCAGTCGATGTTGCGCGAGGGTCATGCTGCGCCTAAATGAACGGCGAGTAGAACCACAAGTTTACGGTATAATTCGCGCCGCCCCGAATGTTCTCCCGATGCGCCCAGAAATTCCGATCCAGACTTCTCAGCGATGTACAAAGACAAATTCACCTTAGCCCTTGTCATCCTCAGCGCACTGCTCATGCTCGCCGGCTGCGGTAGCAAAGACGAGCGCGACACGCGATCGGGCGCGCAAGAACTGCAAGCAAGAGCCAAGAAATCCATGAGCAGCGGTAACTTCCGCAATGCCATCGCCTACTACGAAGCGCTAGTGGCCCGCTTTCCATTTAGCAATCAATCGAAACAAGCCCAGCTCGATCTCATTTACGCCTATTACAAGAACGGCGATTCAGATTCTTGCATTGAAGCCGCCATTCAATTCGAACGGGAAAATCCGCGCCATCCGCGCGTCGACTACGCCTTATATATGCGCGGCCTTGCACAGTTTAGTGGCCAACATGCCTGGTTTCACAAACTAATGAATGTGAACTTGGCCTTGCGGCCACCCGTGGACGCCATCGAATCGTTTTCCGCTTTTTCGCAACTCCTAAAACGCTTCCCCGACAGCCGATATGCGGCGGACGCCCGGCAACGCATGGTGTTCTTGCGCAACCGCCTAGCCGACCATGAAAACCATTTGGCCAAGTACTACTTGAAACGAGGCGCCTACGCGGCGGCTTTGAATCGTGCCAAATACGTGATGGAAACTTACGATGAATCGCCTGCCGTTGCCGAATCGCTGCAATTGATGATTGAGGCTTACCAGAAACTCGGCATGCAGGATCTAGCGGCGGATACGCGCCGAGTATTGCAAACCAGTTATCCCGACGTAGCAAATAAGCAATCAGAAGAAAAGAAGAAACGGTTTTTGTTTTTCTAACTGCGCGTTGAGCGTCATTCCACGCGATCGATCGATGCGGCGCTTAGCACATGCGCCCTTATCATCGACTACGCAGCTTCGAAATCATATGGTCACGAACCTCGGCCCACGGCTTTCAACGCCTAGGATACGTTTTGTGCTGTTCTAGTCGCTCTGCCGAAAGACGTTAGAGGTTTTCTGAAATTATCGAGCTACTTCGGTCACTCGCGATCTTGTCTCATAGTGTTTGAACGCGGGCTAGCCTTTGCTCCGCGTGCGCTGTGTGAAAAGCAAGCCGAATCTATTGCTCATACCGCCAATCACAAAACGACTATCGATGAACTCAACACCACGGTTTCGTGAGCTCCGCCATCTTGTAGAGGGAAATTCGAAAATCTAACCGTGGCGGTAACCGGAGGTAATGGGATAACGCCAATCGCGCCCGAAAGCCCGCGCGCTAATTCTTACGCCCGGTGGTGCTTGCCGGCGCTTGTATTCGTTGCGCCGAACCAATTCGACAACGCGGATAACGATTTTCCGATCAAAGCCTTGGGCGACGATGGCATCGACAGATAGATCATCCAGCATGAGCGCATCGAGAATGCCATCCAGCACATCGTAAGGCGGCAAGGAATCGGTGTCTTTCTGATCGGGCGCCAACTCCGCCGACGGTGGCCGGTCAATCACTCGCTGCGGTATGACTTCCTCGTCAGCATTGCGAAAATTGGCCAGCCGATAAACCAGCGTCTTTGGGCAGTCTTTAATGGGCGCGAAGCCGCCCGCCATATCTCCGTACAAAGTCGCGTAGCCCACCGCCATTTCGCTCTTATTGCCCGTCGCCAAGACCATGCAGCCTGTCTTGTTGGAGATAGCCATCAACAGAATGCCGCGACAACGGGATTGAATATTTTCCTCCGTAGTATCCGCCGGCAGACCCGCGAATAACTCGGCCAAAACGTCGCTTGTCGCCGCCACCATGGTTTCAATGGGCAGCACCTGATAGTCGACGCCGAGCTTGCGCGCCTGAGCTGCCGCGTCTTCTTGGCTGATATCGGCGGTCCACCGATAAGGCATCATCACGGCCCGCACGCGGTCCGCACCCAGTGCATCCACGGCAATGCATAAAGTCAGTGCCGAATCGATACCACCGGACAAGCCCAAAACGATTCCAGGGAAACCGTTCTTGTTCACGTAGTCGCGAACACCACAAACCAAGGCATCGTAGATACTCGCTTCCGTCGACATCAGCGGCGCCAAAAGCCCAGAAGCACAGTGGGCCTCGCCGTTGATCAGATCGAAATCGGCAAGGAGCAGCTCTTCCTTAAAGGCAGGTGCCCGCAACACAGTCTCGCCACTAGCATCCAGCACACAAGAGCCGCCGTCAAAAACCAATTCGTCTTGCCCGCCGACAACATTCTGATAGACCATCGGTAAAGTCGACGCCCGCGCCCGTTGTGCCAACACTTCTTCGCGCAGGGGCTGCTTGCCCAAACGAAACGGCGAACCATTGATGGCGGTAATTAGTTGAGCCCCGGCTTGTGCTGCCTGTACGCAGGGCTCAGCTTCCCATACATCTTCGCAAATGGTGATGCCCACACGCAGCCCACCCACCTCGATAACAAGCGGTTGGTTGCCGGGCGCGAAATATCTTTGCTCGTCGAAGACCGCATAGTTGGGTAAACATTGCTTGCGGTAGTTGGCGATTTGGTTTCCGCTGGCCAATATCGCGGCTGAGTTATAGATTGTCTCGCCGACATACTCGGGGTACCCCAACACGACGGTCACATCCTTAGCAGCTGCGGTAATCTCAGTCAGCGCGTCCGCAACTTGGGCGCGCAGCCCAGCATGAAATAGCAAGTCTTCTGGTGGATAGCCACAAACGGCCAGCTCTTGAAACAGGACAAGCTGAGCCCCCTGCGCCGCTGCCTGTTGCATGGTCTCGATAATTCGTTGCGTGTTGCCCGCAACATCGCCGACGTTAAGATCGAGTTGTGCCAGGGCTATTCGCAGCATGTTCTGATTTCCCCTGCCATCACTGCAGCCAAACTGGCTGCGGAAGCATCACCCACCTAGCCTGTCACTGGCCGGCTTGTATTCGGTTGCGACTTGATCGCGATCTAGGCCAGCAACCCCGCCATCGCGCTACCCAACTCGGCAGGCGAGCGCACGGCCGTCACGCCGGCATCTTCCAAGGCCTCGTACTTCGCCGCGGCCGTGCCTTCACCACCGGAAATGATGGCGCCCGCATGGCCCATGCGCTTACCCGGCGGCGCCGTGACGCCAGCAATGTAGGCCACCACTGGCTTAGTAACACTCGACTTGATATACGCCGCGGCAGCCTCCTCATCGGTACCCCCGATTTCGCCCACCATGATGATGCCTTCGGTGGCCGGATCCTGCTCAAACAATTCCAGGCAGTCGATGAAATTCATGCCGCGCACAGGATCGCCGCCGATGCCCACGCAAGTGGTTTGGCCTAAGCCCTGGTTCGTCGTTTGATACACGGCTTCATAGGTCAGCGTGCCCGAACGCGAAATAATACCCACGCGGCCGGGTTTATGAATGAACCCCGGCATGATGCCAATCTTGCACTCACCTGGCGTTATGACCCCAGGACAGTTAGGTCCGATGAGCCGGCAATCGTAGTCTTTCAAGACGGCCTTGACGCGCACCATATCCAAAACCGGAATACCCTCGGTGATACAAACCACCAATTTAATGCCGGCGTCCGCGGCCGCGACAATGGCATCGGCCGCCGCGCGCGCGGGCACGAAAATTACACTGGTATCCGCGCCGGTTTCATCCACGGCTTCATTCATGGTATTGAACACGGGCAAATCCAAACAAGTTTCACCACCCCGTCCCGGCGTCACCCCGGCGACAAACTGGCTACCATATTCAATACACTGTTCAGCGTGGAACGATCCCTGCCGACCGGTCAAGCCCTGGCAGACGATTTTGGAATTCTTATCAATCAGAATACTCATGAGATCCTTTCGCCTCAGACGGCTGCTACGGCTTTTAAAGCCGCATCAGTGAGATCTTCGGCCGGGGTAATGGCCAATCCGCTGTCAGCAAGCAATGCTTTGCCCTTGTCCACATTCGTGCCTTCCAAACGAACAACCACGGGCACTTGCACACCAATTTCGCGGACTGCCTGAATAATGCCCGCGGCAATGTCATCGCAGCGTACGATACCGCCGAAAATGTTAACCAAGATCGCTTTTACGGCGGGGTTGGAAAGAATCAACTTAAAGGCCGCCGCCACGCGTTCGGGGGTTGCTCCACCACCGACGTCGAGAAAGTTGGCGGGATCGCCGCCGTGGAGCTTGATCAAATCCATGGTGGCCATGGCCAAACCGGCGCCATTCACCATGCAGGCGATATTGCCGTCTAGGGACACATAGTTGAGATCATGCTCGGCTGCGGTGCGCTCGCGTTCGTCTTCTTGGGCTGGGTCCCGCATAGCCTGCAATTCCGGCTGACGGAACAGTGCGTTTTCTTCAACATTAAACTTGGCATCCAGAGCCAACAAATCGCCCGCTTTGTTGACGATGAGGGGATTTATCTCCAGCAAGCTCGCATCGCTCTCGACAAAAAGTCGATAAAAGTCGCCGGCAAGCTGCACGAACTGTTTCAACTGTTCATCGGTCAATCCCAGTCCATAACCCAACTGCCGGGCCTGGAAATCTTGTAAACCGGCCGCGGGATGCACTAGCACCGTCAAAATTTTCTCCGGTGTCTCGGCGGCAACTTCTTCGATGTCCATCCCACCGGCCACCGACGCGATGATGGCAATGCGCTCCTGGCTGCGATCAACCAGCATACTCATATAGAGTTCGCGTTCGATCTCGCTGCCGGCTTCCACGAAGACCTGATTGATGGGCAGGCCCTCGGCAGCTGTTTGTTTCGTTACCAAACGTTGGCCTAACAAATCCGCCGCCGCTTTGCGCACCTCATCGGCACTGCGAGCCAAGATCACGCCACCGGCCTTGCCGCGACCGCCCGCGTGAACTTGGGCTTTGACTACCCACAGGCTCCCGCCTAGACGCCCGGCCGCCGCCTCCGCCTGGCCCGGCGTGGTCGCCACTTCGCCCCGGGTGACGGGAATGCCATAGCGCTTGAACAGCTGTTTGGCCTGGTATTCGTGCAGATTCATGGAGTTTTCCGATATCCCGCGGCGATATCGCGGGCAGCGCGTATTGTGCGGCAATCGAGCAGGCAATTAAACCAAGCCCAAACCAGACCGATGTGCACAAAAACTGAGAGCTGCTTCACGCGGGCCAAGGCATAATCAGACATAATATTCGCCACCGCTACGGCCAACGCAGTATTTCATGGCGATTGCCGAACCCAGTTTAGCCAAGCAGATTTCAGTACCCCCAGCGGGACTCGACGAAGCCATCGCGGCTGATAGTGCCCTGCGCATTCAACGCCTGGTGGGGTCGTTCCGGTTGCTGGTGGCTTTGGGCCTATTGAGCGTCGCCCTATTCCAACGGGACCCACCCCTGCTGCAGGCCCGTTACCCGGAGCTGTTCGCCACCTTGGCATTGGCCTATGCCGCCTTCGGCGCCATCACGCTAGCACTGCATTGGCGCAGTACCCGGGAACAACTCATTGGCTTGGAACTCGCGGTGGACATTCTGGCCGTGACTTTATTGATGCACACCGGCGGCGGCATCTCCAGCGGCATTGGCGCGGTGCTGGTGGTACTCGTGGGCGCCGCCAGTCTCCATCTGCGCGGCGAAATGGCCTTGGCCGTCGCCGCCGTGGGTGCGCTGGCGGTCCTGGGCGAGCAAACGGTTTCCTTATACCAAGGGCTATCGCCCGCCAACGCCTTTGTTCCGGCGGGGGTCCTGGGTGCGATTATTTTCGTCATCGCGGCCACCGCCAGCCCCATGGCGCGGCGCTTGCAAGAAAGTGAAGCCCTGGCCCGGCAACGCGGTATCGATCTCGCTAACCTGGCGCAGCTCAATGACTATGTGATTCAAAACCTACGCGAAAGCATCGTGGTGGTGGACGAAGCGGATAAGATCAGACTCATGAACCAATCGGCCGCGGATCTGCTGGGTAGCGGGAGCAGGCAACCGGGCGCAAAGCTCGCCGATTTGTCCCCGGAACTTTATAAGGTGCTCGCCGGCTGGAGATATCAGCGGCATACACCCGAATCAACCCTGGGCTTTAGTTCCGCCGGCCGCGATACTCAAATTAATACCTACTTCGCGCCCCTGGCCAATGACCGCCACGGCCCTCTGCTGATGTTTTTGGAAGACGCCAGCATCTTGTCGGAAAAAGTCCGGCAGACCAAGCTTGTGTCCCTAGGCCGGCTCAGCGCCAGTATCGCCCATGAAATTCGCAACCCCATCGGCGCCCTGAGCCATGCCGCACAACTGCTGCAAGAAGCGCCCGAGCTGGGCGATCAAGCCAATCGGCTGCTGGACATTATTAATGTCAATTCAAGACGCGTGAGTGAGATCGTCGAAAATGTGATGCAGCTGTCTAGAAAGGACAGCACACGTCCAGAGTCCATTGAACTTTATCAATGGACTCAGAACTTCGTGCGAGAGTTTTGTTCCACGCTAGAGTTGCCGGAAGGCCAGGTCAAAATCCTCGGTCAGACCGACGCACTCCAGGTGCGCATGGATCCTAGCCACCTCCACCAAGTCTGCTGGAACCTCTGCGAGAATGCACTGAAGTATGCCAGCGAAGCGGCGGGCGCCATTCATGTTGAGATCAGCATTGGCCGAATGGCCAACTCGCAACGTCCTTTTATGGAAGTGTTGGATCGTGGGCCCGGGATTGACGCGGACATGTTGGAACGGCTCTTTGAACCCTTCGCCACTGGTCGGCAAGGCGGCACGGGCTTGGGATTATTTATCTCGCGTGAACTGTGCGAGTGTAATCGAGCCACCCTAAGTCACGAACCTCGCCCTGGCGGCGGTAGTATTTTCCGCATCGTGTTCGCCGATCCAAGCCGTTGGGGGCAACGCCCATGACCCGGCCCGTCGCATTGGTGGTTGACGACGAACCCGATATTCGCGAGCTGTTGGCCATCACGCTAGAGCGCATGAATATCGAAACGCACACTTGCCCGGATGTCGCCTCGGCGCGCGCGCAACTGCAAAAGCAAGATTATCAACTGTGCTTGACGGACATGCGCTTGCCCGACGGCAACGGGCTGGAACTGCTGGAATGGCTGCAAGGCGAAGGGTCATCCATGCCTTGCGCTGTCATTACCGCCCACGGCAACGTGGAAACCGCGGTACGCGCCTTGAAACTCGGGGCGTTTGATTTCATATCCAAGCCGCTGGATTTGGAAGCACTGCGCAAACTCATTGCAACAGCCCTTAAGCTGCCAAGCGACGAGCAGTCTAGTGGCGGCAGCCAGCTGCTGGGGGAATCGCCGGCCATCATCAAGCTGCGGCAAATGATTAGCAAAGTCGCCCGCAGCCAGGCGCCGGTGCACATCACCGGCGACTCCGGCACGGGCAAAGAGCTCGTGGCCCGCTTGATTCATTCCCAGGGTGCGCGTGCCGAAGGTCCGTTTGTGCCCGTGAACTGCGGCGCCATTCCCAGTGAGCTGATGGAGAGTGAATTTTTTGGGCACTTGAAGGGCTCTTTCACCGGCGCGGTGGCCGATAAGCCTGGCCTATTCCAAACTGCCGAAGGCGGCACGCTGTTCATGGACGAGATTGCGGACCTGCCGCTGCCCATGCAAGTCAAGCTGCTGCGGGTCATCCAAGAAAAAACCGTGCGGGCCGTGGGCGCAACATCGGAGGAAAATCTGGATGTGCGCATCCTCAGCGCCACCCATCGTGATCTGCGCGCCATGGTGGCTGCCGGACAGTTTAGGGAAGATCTTTTTTACCGGATTAACGTCATTGAACTGCGGGTACCGGCCCTGCGAGAGCGCGGCAAGGATGTCGTGGTGCTCAGTGAACACATATTGAACCGCCTCGCCCAGGAGCAAGGCATTGAGGCACCCGCCCTGGATGCTGCAGCACAACAGAAATTGGCTGACTATGGCTTCCCCGGGAACGTGCGAGAGCTTGAGAACATTCTAGAACGGGCCCTAGCCTTATCCGGCGATGCCCATATTGGCCCGGAGGATATCCACGTTCACGATAGCTCAAATACCCATAGCGAAACCGAACAACTGGGCGAACAACTGGAATCCGTGGAACGCGATGCCATCCAAAAGGCACTGGAAGAAACTCGCTACAACAAGACCCAGGCCGCGAAGCGCCTGGGTTTGACCCTGCGGGCGCTGCGCTATCGCATGGCGAAGCTGGGCCTAGATTAGGCCGCGGGACGCAGAACGTCACATTGTGACGCTCAGCGTCCAAACGCCAATAGGCCATTGCAGCTTATGTCGTACCGGTCGCAACATCAACGAATCTCAAAATAATAAAAACCTTTAAAATAAAAGACTTATAAGCGGTCAGCGCAAAGCTGGCACGCTAATTGCTTCATACAGGGCAGGCTTTACGCCGTTTTTGTTACACAACTAACTCTAGAGAAAGGGAGTTCACTTATGAAGAAGGTTCAACAGGGCTTTACGCTCATCGAATTAATGATCGTGGTTGCGATCATTGGTATCCTCGCCGCCATCGCTATTCCTGCTTACCAGGACTACACGATTCGTGCGCAGGTTTCTGAAGGCTTGTCGCTCGCGTCGGCTGCTAAGACTGCCGTTGCTGAGACTTGGATGACCCGCGGTATCGCCCCGGCTGGTCGCGTAGAGGCTGGTATGACGCTTAACGCTACCGACACCAATGGTAAATACGTAACACAGGTTGACGTTGTCGCCGGTGAAGTCATCGTGACCTACGGCAATTCCGCCAACGCTCTGATTGGCGGCTTGACAATTATCCTGACACCCTTCCAATCACAGGATAACAGCGTGTCCTGGCGCTGCGCCCTGGGCGACGATCCAGCCACGGCTGTCGGCGTGATCGGTGGTAACACTGGCGGTGCCAGCACAGTACCTCCGCAGTACATGCCTTCTAACTGTCGCGTGGGCGGCTAGTCAGACTGGCAAAGGACCTCAAGTCCTTGAAAAAGGGGCCTTCGGGCCCCTTTTTTTATGGCCGCTGCAGATACTGCGTGAAGTAGGTCAAAAAACGGGCATTCATTAGTTGCACCTGTGGCAATATTTCGGTCAGACTATGTCACATAGTTGGGTCTATCCGACTGATAGATCAGAAATTTCTCAAGGGAAACCAGCGTCCATGGCCGTTTCAGCAACCGCCGCCACATTGTCGGGACTCCCGCGCCGGCTGGTCCAAGATGGACTCCTGACCGAGGAGAACTGCCTGGATGCGGGTGAGGCGGCCCGTGCCGCGGGGGTCAGTCTAGTCACCTATCTGGTGGACAAGGAACTGGCCGAGCCACGCAAGATCGCAGTGGCCGCCTCCCATGAATTTGGCGTGCCCCTGATGGACATTAGCGTTCTGGAGCTCGATTTGGATGCGGTCCGCGCCGTCGACCAGAAGTTGCTGACCAAGCACAAAGTGCTGCCCCTGTTACGACGCGGCCAAAGAATGTTCCTGGGCGTCGCCGACCCCACCAACCTGCAGGCAATCGATGACATCAAGTTTCAGACGGGTTTTCGGATTGACCCCGTCGTGGTGGAGCAGGACAAGCTCAACGAATTGGTCACTCGGGCCCTCGAGGCAGTGGACACCTCCATGTCCAGCTTCGATGAAGACGACTTCGACCTGGAAGGCCTGGATGTCAGCGGCGGTGAGGAGGAAATCGGCGAAGAGGTGACGGCCAGCGAAGTGGACGACGCGCCGGTGGTTAGGTTCGTCAACAAAATCATGCTGGATGCCATCAAACGCGGCGCCTCGGATATTCACTTCGAACCCTATGAAAAAGTTTTTCGCGTGCGAACCCGTCTCGATGGTGTGCTGAGCCAAGTGGCGGCGCCGCCCATCGCGCTCGCGAACAAGGTTTGCGCGCGGCTGAAAGTGATGTCCCGGCTGGACATTGCCGAGCGCCGCGTGCCGCAGGATGGGCGCATCAAAATGCGTCTATCCAAGAACCGCGCCATCGATTTTCGGGTAAACAGTTGCCCGACTTTGTTTGGCGAAAAAATCGTGATGCGTATTCTCGACCCCAGCAGCGCGAAGCTGGGCATCGACGCACTCGGCTACGAAGAGGAGCAGAAACGGCTCTATATGGAAGCCCTGGCCAAACCCTATGGAATGATTTTGGTGACGGGTCCCACGGGTAGTGGTAAGACGGTTTCGCTCTATACCGGTTTGAATATCCTCAACACCGAAGATCGCAATATATCGACGGCGGAAGACCCGTCGGAAATTAACCTGCAAGGTATCAACCAGGTTAATGTCAACCCCAAGGTTGGCCTAACCTTCGCCTCGGCGCTAAAAGCTTTTCTGCGCCAAGATCCGGATGTCATCATGGTGGGTGAGATTCGTGACCTGGAAACGGCCGAGATCGCCATTAAAGCGGCGCAAACGGGCCACTTGGTGCTGTCAACGCTCCATACCAATGATGCGCCCCGGACGCTAACGCGCTTGGTGGACATGGGCGTCAAGCCTTACGCCATTGCCACCAGCGTCAGTTTGATTATCGCGCAACGGCTGGCACGCCGGCTCTGCGAAAACTGCAAAGAAATTCGAGATGTCCCCGCCGAGGCCTTGCTGCAAGAGGGCTTTGATCGCGATGAAGTCGGTTCCGGTCTACAAATCTTTGGCCCGACGGGCTGCAAGCAATGCAATGAAGGTTACAAAGGCCGGGTAGGTATCTATCAAGTAATGCCGGTGAGCGAGGAGATTGCGCGCATTATTTTGGAGGGCGGCAACGCCGTACAAATCGCCGAGCAATCGAGTTCGGACGGCGTCTGGGATTTGAGACGCTCTGCGCTACAGAAAGTCAAGGACGGGATTACCAGCCTTGAGGAGATTAATCGAGTTACTATTGATTGATTCTGGGAGCTACGGTCGGCGATGGGCGCGGACTGAGTAGACCGGAATCGGCACCGACGGAACGGAAGCCATGGCACAAACTATCGCAATGAAAGAATCCCCGTTTGCCTGGGAAGGCACGGACAAGCGTGGCAAGAAGGTAAAAGGAAAAACCCTTGCCGTGGACGAGGCCGCGGTACGCTCGGAACTGCGCCGTCAAGGCGTGGTGCCCGTGCGTGTCCGCAAGGAAATGACGCTGTTCAAGTCAAAGGGTAAGGTCACGCCCGGCGATATCGCAATTTTTAGCCGGCAACTCGCCACCATGCTCACGGCCGGCATACCACTGGTGCAGGCCTTTGAAATTGTGGGCACGGGGCATGAAAACCCCGCCATGGCTGAGCTCATTCTTAGCGTTAAAGCCGATGTTGAAGGCGGTACTGCTTTGGCCGAGGCCTTGGCGAAGCACCCGCTGCATTTTGACGATCTATTTGTAAACCTCGTGGAAGCCGGCGAACAGGCAGGTGCTCTGGAAACCTTATTAGATAAAATTGCAACCTACAAAGAAAAAACAGAAGCGATTAAGAAGAAAATCAAGAAAGCCCTATTTTATCCGGCGGCGGTGATGGTAGTTGCCGTCGTGGTTACGGCCATCTTGCTCATTTTCGTGATCCCGGAATTCGAAAGCCTGTTCCAGGGATTCGGCGCGGACTTGCCCGCCTTCACCCGCATGGTGATCAACATCTCGGAATTCGTCCGTAGCCAGGGTTGGTTGATTCTAATAGGCATCGTCGCAACAATCGGTGGCTATCTATGGCTTAAGAAACGCTCACGGCGTATGCGTGAAATACAAGATCGCATAATGCTAAAACTCCCAGTCGTGGGAGCCATCATGGTCAAAGCCTCCATCGCACGTTTCGCACGAACTTTGTCAACCATGTTCAGCGCCGGCGTACCCTTGGTGGAAGCGTTGCAATCAGTGTCCGGTGCTACCGGCAATATCGTTTACGAGAACGCCGTATTACAAATGCGCGATGAGGTGTCCACCGGCCAACGCCTGCAGCGTGCCATGCACAATACTGAACTGTTTCCTAACATGGTCATTCAAATGATCGCCGTGGGCGAGGAATCCGGTTCCTTGGACGAAATGTCCGGCAAGGTTGCCGATTTCTATGAAGAAGACGTGGACAACGCCGTGGACAGTATGAGCAGCTTGCTGGAGCCCTTGATCATGGCGATTTTGGGCGTTCTAGTCGGTGGCTTGGTGGTGGCCATGTACCTACCCATATTCAAGATGGGCGCGGTGGTCTGAGCATTACTGAATTGTTCA
The DNA here is from genome assembly GCA_965221985.1 of Gammaproteobacteria bacterium. Taxonomy (GTDB): domain Bacteria; phylum Pseudomonadota; class Gammaproteobacteria; order Steroidobacterales; genus J054. The sequence continues at coordinate 1,697,660 of OZ244928.1, read as the reverse complement.
CCGAGATACCGGGGCTGTTTGTGGCCCTGGCGAGTCTGGTGGGCCTGACCGTGGGTAGCTTCCTGAATGTGGTGATCTACCGGCTTCCCATCATGCTGCAGCGGGACTGGCGCGAGCAATCCCGTGAGCTATTGACGGCCGAAGGATTGAGTCTGCCGCCGGCGGAAGAGCAGGACCCGGTTTTTAACCTGTTGAAGCCGCGCTCGGCCTGTCCGCGTTGCGATGCACCCATCAAAGCCTGGCACAACATCCCGATTGTCAGCTACCTGCTGCTGGCCGGCCGCTGCTCGTCCTGCAATGCCCGGATTTCAGCGCGCTATCCCGTCGTGGAATTGCTGACGGGTTTGCTGTCGGCCGTGGTGGCCTGGCGCTTTGGTTTCGGCGTACAAGGCGTGGCGGCGCTGCTGCTGACCTGGTGCTTGATCGCCCTGGCCATCATCGATTTCGACACCCAGTTGCTACCGGACTCCATCACCCTGCCACTGCTGTGGATGGGCCTCGGGCTTGCCCTGTGGTTTCCCGCCCCGGCGGGTTTCACCAGCTTGCCCGACGCGGTCATTGGCGCCATGGCCGGCTATCTGAGTTTATGGTCGGTATATCAGCTGTTTCGATTGGCCACCGGCAAAGAAGGCATGGGCTATGGCGATTTCAAACTCTTCGGGGCCTTGGGCGCTTGGCTGGGTTGGCAAATGCTGTTGCCGATCATCTTGTTGTCAGCGCTGGTGGGTGCGGCGACCGGTATTGCGCTAATTCTGGTGCGTGGACGTGACCGGCAATTGCCCATACCCTTTGGCCCATTTCTGGCCGCCGCCGGCTGGGTCGCCTTGATGTGGGGCCCGGACCTGGTATCGCGCTACCTGGCTACCATGGGGCAATAAGAAGAAGCTCGCAGCCGTAATCACCGTCACCGCAAACACGGTTACCCACGAGCTTAGATCCCTTTGAAGCGTTCGCGGTAATCCACAACAATGGATTTCACATAATCGCCGCACCCAAATCCTTGCCCTGAGACGCTTTTCGGTATATTTTCTATACCATTATGGGATTCGAGTTCGATCCAAAGATAAAGTGATCTGAACCTCGCCAAGCATGGCATCGACTTCATTGATGCCCAGCAACTCTGGAACGATCCGAATCTCCTGGAGATCCCGGCCAGAACAGAGGATGAACCACGATCTATCGTTATCGGATTGATCGGGTCCCAGCATTGGTCGGCCATCGTTACTCCCCGCGGCGGAGATACTCGGATCATCTCCGTACGCCGCTCGCGAATTGAGGAAGTCACTTTGTATGAAAGCTAAAAAACTCGATCATAATTTTGACCAGGGTAAAGACATTACCAGCGAACTGGATTTGTCTAAAGCCAAGCGTCCCAAGCAACGGCAGAAACGGGTGAATGTCGATTTTCCTACCTGGATGATTGATATGCTGGATAGAGAAGCCGGCCGACTCGGTGTCACCAGACAGTCGATAATTAAGGTGTGGCTTGCTGAACGGCTAGAGCAATCCGCATCTAAGCAGTCGGCGCAGGCGGACAGCCAGCAAGCTGGTCGCCGCTGACCAGACCGACATCGAGAACTGCAGCTCATCGAATGCCCAGAAATTTAGCCGACACCACTGCTGAGCAGGCGACCGGACCTGGGTTCCGCGTTGGCTTGACCGGCGGTATCGCCAGCGGCAAGAGCACCATCGCCCACATGTTCGCAGACCTCGGCGTGCCCATTGTCGATTCTGACGTGATCGCGCGAGAGCTGGTGGAGCCGGGCACGCCTGGGCTAGCTGCGCTGGTCGACCGATTTGGCGAGAACATCCTCGACGAGGGTGGACGACTCCACCGTGCCAAACTGCGTCAGCGTGTCTTCGCGAACCCCGACGAGCGTGCCGCGCTGGAATCCATATTGCATCCGGCGATTCGGGCCGCCAGCCTAGTGCAAGCTGACAATGTCGGCGGACCCTATCAAATCCTCGTGGTCCCCCTGCTGATTGAGACCGGCTTCGACCAGCTGGTCCAGCGTATCCTGGTGGTGGACTGCCCCGATGACTTGCAAATCGACAGATTGATCGCGCGTGACGATATCGACCGCAGCCATGCCCTGCAGATAATGGCAGCACAAATTTCGCGCGAGCAACGCCTGGATCGCGCCGACGACGTGATCGACAATGCGCAAGGACGGCAAGCCAGCCGGTTGCAAGTGGCGCAATTACACCGGCTCTACCTCGGTCTCGCGGCAAAAAGCCATTAATTTGGGGGACTTTGGCGCCGGGCCATTGCGACAGCAACCCTCACTGACGCAGAATAGTTGCATGATGGCCGCATCCGATCAGGGCATGACTCCGTGAGTTCTAATCTCCAGGCCGTGGATGAGCCGGAACAGGACAACGAAGGCGTCAGCTACGAGCAGCCGCTGACCGAGCGCTTGCGCACCTATTTGCGCCTGGAATTTCTCTATCGCCAGCTTCGCCACCATCTAGACCAATCATCTTCATGGGATACCCGGGCCGTGGTGAGCAGCATGCTGGATATCATCGCGATCCTCACGCGAGGCGACGTGCGCACCGATGTGGTGAAGGAACTAGAACGGCAAGTCGCCGTGTTCGACCCACTGATGAACAGGCCGCAGGTCGACGAGCAACGCCTGCGCGGCATCCTCCGCAATCTACGCATGCACCGGGATAACCTGTCGGCCGTGCCGTCACAATATTTGATGCTCCTGCGTGAGAATGAATTCTTGAATGCCGTCAAGCATCGCAGTGCCATTCCCGGCGGCACTTGCGAGTTCGATCTACCCGATTACACCCACTGGCTGCGCATGCCGGTCGCTCAGCGTCAGCAAGATGTCAATGGCTGGCTGGAGGGCTTGAAACCTCTGTGCGAAGGCGTGGCGGAATTGCTCTGGCTCATGCGCGCGGGCGGGCAAACGGCCGCCTGCATCGCGGCCAACGGCGTCTATCAGCACAGTCTCGGCAGAGATGCCAGCTGCAATATGCTGCGCGTATTCTTACCAACTAGCGCCGGCATTTATCCGGAGATTAGCGCCAGTCAGCACCGATTTTCCGTGCGCTTCATGTATTGGTCGGATATTTCCAGCCGCGCGGTGCAGGTAGACGAGGACGTTAGTTTCGATCTCCAGCTTTGCTAGCAATCGCACTAATGATGGGTTCATCGGCCGGCAGCAATCCATCAAAGCGCTGCAGCTGATTCCAGTCTAGCCATCGCAAGGGCTGGCCTTCGCGGCCCACCGGCTCACCACTGAACTCCACGACATCAAAGACGCGCAGAATCACGTCCCGGTCCGGATACTCATGGCGATAGCCAATCAGCGGCTTTGCTTCTAACACACGAATACCCAATTCTTCACCGAGCTCCCGATCTAATGCCGCGCGCGCGGATTCTCCCGCTTGCAACTTGCCGCCGGGAAATTCCCAGTAGCCGCCCACATGTTTCTCGGCAGGCCGTTGAGCGAGTAAGACCCGCCCGGCGGAGTCTCGGAGCACGCCCGCCGCAACGGTAATTTCCAGACGCTGTGGCTCAAGCATCAATCGTTGGAATCACGTGTTTAGGTTATTCGCCCGTGGCAGCGCTTATATTTCTTGCCGGACCCGCAGTGGCAAGGCTCATTGCGGCCCAGCTTGGGCGCCTTGCGCACAAAGGGTGTAGCGGCTATTGCGTCGCCTGGTACCCGCGCCGATAGCTTGCGTGGCCCAGTGTCACCGTTGGGCGCTGCGTCGCTGGATGCCGATATGGCTGACGGTGCCGCGGCGTGTTGAGCTTCAATTTTTCCAGCTGAACGCCGAGCCTCGACCGCTTCCACGTCCTCCTCAGATTCAAGCTGTGCGCGCGACAAGATGGTAACGACAGCCTGCTTCACCTGATCCAGCATGGCGCCAAACATCTCAAACGCTTCCAGCTTGTATTCTTGCTTCGGATTCTTTTGCGCATAGCCACGCAAATGAATCCCCTGGCGCAAATAATCCAGGGCTGCCAGATGTTCTTTCCAATGGGTATCTAGCTGATTGAGCATGACGACCTTCTCGAAGGGGCGCATGATTTCTGGGCCGATTTCGCCGACCTTTTTCTCGTAGAGTTTTTCGATTTCTTCCACCGCGTAATCGCCAATGCCGTCCAGGTCTATATCGCTGTTCTCCGCCACTAGTCGTTTAAAGCGCAACTCTGCGCCAAATTCTCTATACAATAACTGCCGCAAACCTTCGAGATCCCAATCCACGGGCGATATTTCATCGGAACCATATTCAGCAACCAAACCGCGTACGACTTCCTCCCGAATACCTGCCACGACATCGCTGATATCATCAGTATCCATCAGCTCATTACGCTGCTGATACACAACCCGACGCTGGTCGTTCGCCACATCGTCGTATTCCAGCAGGGACTTGCGCGCATCGAAGTTATGGGCTTCCACCTTGCGCTGCGCGCGTTCGATTTGCCGCGTCAGTAATTTGCTTTCGATGGCCTCTCCTTCGCGCATTCCCACCTTGGTCAGCATGTTTTTGGTGCGATCAGGATCCCCGAATATGCGCATCAAGTTGTCTTCCATAGACAGGTAAAAACGGCTCGAGCCGGGATCACCCTGGCGGCCGGCCCGCCCGCGAAGCTGGTTATCGATGCGCCGCGATTCATGGCGTTCGGTGCCGATGATTCGCAAACCACCTGCATCGAGAACTTGCTGATGACGACTCTCCCAGTCAGCCTTCAAGCTTGCCTTCGAAGACTCATCCACATCTTCGCCCAAATCTTTTAGCTCGGCCTCATAGTTACCGCCCAGCACGATATCGGTACCCCGGCCCGCCATGTTAGTAGCGATGGTCACAGCGCCTGGCCGGCCGGCTTCGACGATGATTTGCGCCTCGCGCTCGTGCTGCTTGGCATTCAATACTTCGTGCCGAATGCCTTCTTTCTTGAGCAGGCCCGACAAGAACTCAGAAGTCTCAATAGACGCGGTACCCACCAACACGGGCTGCTTGATGGCTTGGCATTCACGAATATCTTCAATAATGGCCGCGAATTTGTCTTTCTGCGTCAGATATACAAGGTCGGGCTGGTCATCGCGGACCATATCGCGGTGTGTCGGAATTACGACCACTTCAAGTCCGTAAATCTGTTGAAATTCGTAGGCCTCCGTATCGGCTGTGCCCGTCATTCCGGAGAGTTTGTCGTAGAGGCGAAAATAGTTCTGCAGCGTTATTGACGCGACGGTTTGGTTCTCTTCGCGAATCTGTACATTTTCTTTGGCTTCAACCGCCTGATGTAATCCATCGGACCAGCGCCGGCCAGCCATGGTGCGCCCGGTAAACTCATCGACGATGACAATCTCGCCGTCTTTGACCACGTAGTCGACATCCCGCTTAAACAAAGCATGCGCGCGCATCGCCGCCGTCAAATGATGCATGAGGCGAATATTGGCCGCATCGTATAAGCTTTCGCCCGACTGCAGAAGACCGATCTTAGTCATTAAATCCTCGACGGTCTGATGCCCGTCTTCGGTGAGATAAGCCTGCTTGCTCTTTTCGTCAATACTGAAGTCGCCAGGGCCGTCTTCTTCTTCCTGAACTCTTAGGTTTGGAATGAGCTTATTGATTTTCGCATACAGCTCAGAAGAATCTTCCGATGGACCGGAAATAATCAGTGGTGTTCGCGCCTCATCGATCAATATGGAATCGACTTCGTCAACCACGGAGAAATTGAGCGCCCTTTGCATTTGATCGTCTTTATGCAGGGCTAGGTTATCGCGCAAATAGTCAAATCCAAATTCGTTGTTAGTACCGTAAGTGATATCGGCAGCATAGGAGTCGCGCTTTTCTATGGGCGACTGGCCGCTACGAATCACGCCAACCTGCAAGCCGAGAAAGTTATAGACAGGCTCCATCCACGAAGCATCGCGCTGCGCCAAGTAATCATTGACCGTCACGATATGCACACCCTGACCGGTCAAGGCATTGAGATAAGCCGGCAAGGTCGCCACCAGGGTTTTACCTTCACCCGTGCGCATCTCCGCAATCTTGCCCTCATGGAGGGCCATGCCGCCGACGAGTTGCTCATCGAAGTGACGCAAACCTAGGGTTCGGCGCGAAGCCTCGCGAACCGCCGCGAAGGCTTCGGGTAGTAAAGCGTCCAGTTCGGCGCCTGCCGCGACTTTCTCCCGAAACTCAGCGGTCTTGGCGCGCAATGCCGCATCATCCAAAGCTTGGAGCCCGTCTTCCAGCTTGTTTATCTTCCCAACTAGCCTGCCGTAACGCTTCAACAAGCGCTGATTACGGCTGCCAAAAAGTCTTGTCAGCACATTGGCCAAAACCTGATATCTCCTAGTCTATGTAGCGCACAGCTGGGCTGCGACCGCGCCCCTGGGAACAAAGCGGACTATTGTACGATCAACGGAAGTGGATTTCGCCTGGCGAGCGACAGACTGTGCCAAGGGCAAGGTGACCGGGGCCGGCCCAGGCCAGAATGGCCGGCCCCCGTCGATCCCCGACTTAACTCGTCTCGCGGATATGGCGCACCGGATTCACCGGCTTGCCCAAATGCCATACTTCAAAATGCAGGTTTGGCCCCGTGGCCCGGCCCGTGGAACCCATCAAGGCAATGGTCTGCCCCTGCTGCACATAGTCGCCCACGGCGACAAAATTTTCTTGATTATGCGCATAGCGCGTCACATAGCCATTGCCGTGATTGACCTCGATCATCTTGCCGTAACCGTGGCGATCACCGGACCAACTCACGACTCCGGCACCAACGGCAACGATCTCACTGCCAGCCTTCCCGGCGAAATCTACACCTCGATGCTGACCGGCCTTGCCGGTAAACGGATCGGTGCGCCGACCGAAACCACTGGACATCCAACCTGCCTTGACAGGCCGTCCTCGCGGATAGACACGCTGGTGCAATTTACGATTGAGCAACAGACCTTCCAGCACGGTCAGCTGTTGTTCCTGGTCATAAAGCTGGCTACCCAAGGAATCAATGTCTGCGACCAAATTTACGACCTGGCCAGAACTCGCGGACACGGCCAGTGCTTCGGGCCCGCCCAAGGCCGGCGCGGAATCGAAATCAAATTCGCCGGACTCCAAATTCGCCATGCCGGTCAAACGACGGCCCAAGGCGTTCAGCCGAATTACGTTGGCATTTAGATCCGCCACACGTATGGCCAAAGCGTCTAGCTGTTTACTGGCTTGCCCGCGGATTTCGCTGACTTCGCTCTTTTGCGAAACAATGCTCTGACGCAAGTGTTGAATTTCCGCAACGGGCATCACGGGGAGGTTGCGGTTGGCTAACCAATAACCGGAAACTGCACCGGCACTAGCAATCAAAGCGCAAGCAAAGAGAAAAACCACGATAAAGGAAGCAGAGAGATTAAGATGTCGCGGCACCTTGCCGCTGCCAAACACGATAATGTTCATCTAAATCCGCCTCATCCCCGAGCCGTTTTTTTACCAGCATCGTTAGCAGGCGTGGCCTAACTCTGCACTGGCACCCGCATCTAAAGACCGGTAAACACCGGCCCCGATTCGCTTTATTTTTCAGCGGAAACTTAAAGCCATGCGAAGGCTGCATGCTTGGCCTGTACGAGTTCGCAGATCCCGCCGAGAATGAATCCAAGCTTCGCCTGGAAACGGTTTAGACTATGCCGAATGGCCCCTAGGGAAACAAGGAACTGCCTTCACAATCGAAGAATTTTCTTAATCTATTATGTCAACTAATGAGCCTAAGTCTCTGTCTGCGTTATTTTGCGATGCAGAATCCCCATTGCAAGATTTAGCCCAGCGCGCGGCCAAACGCCTTGATCTCACGGAGTATTTGCGCAGCTGCTTGTCCCCGGCCTTGGGGGACCATGTGTTGGCCACGAATCTTCGTGACGACAACTGCCTGGTGGTACTAACCGACAGCCCGGAATGGGCCGCCCGCCTTCGCTACGAGGGCTCGACATTGCTCAGTCGCTGCCGGGAAAAATATCCTTCCACCGCGCGTATTCGATTCAACGTCGCCCATTCTCAGTAAGGCCATAGCGTCAAAATTTGCGAGCGCGCTCGGTTCGCGACGTAGGGTTTAGCGAAATTAGTACAAAGACGGTGGGCGAAATCCTTACGCACGCGATGCACTCACCGCAAGCAAACTAACCGCTTCGCCTAGCGCGCCAAAATGGGGGAAGTATAAGAAACCGGTGCCTTCTCGGCATCTTCGAAATTAACAATTTCCCAAGCAGATTCGTCGCTCAAAATTGCCCGCACCAATTTGTTATTCAGCGAGTGACCCGACTTGTAACCAGTGAACTCGCCCAACAAGCTATGACCGAGCAAATACAAATCACCGATCGCATCAAGCATCTTGTGTTTAACAAACTCATCCTCATAGCGCAGACCATCTTCGTTAAGTACACGATAATCATTCAGGACAATGGCATTGTCCATATTGCCGCCTAAGGTTAAATTGCGCGCGCGCAAGGCTTCGATGTCGCGCAGGAAGCCAAAGGTTCGCGCCCGACTGACTTCTTTCAAAAACGAATTGGTGGAGAAATCTACGCTGGACGATTGCAAATGCTTTTTGAAGGTTGGGTGCTCAAAATCAATTTGAAAATTCACTTTGAACCCGGGGAAAGGACGACACTCCGCCCATTTGTCGCCCTCATCAACGCGCACGGCTTTCTTCACGCGAATAAAACGCTTCAATGCGTTCTGCTCTTCAATACCCGCTGACTGCAACAGGAATACAAAGGGCGCCGCGCTGCCGTCCATGATGGGTACTTCCGGCGCGGTTAAATCAACATAGGCATTATCAATGCCTAAACCGGCCAAAGCCGCCATGAGGTGTTCCACGGTGGCCACTTTTACCTCACCATCAATAAGGGTCGTACCCAGCATGGTTTCACCAACCAAAAAGGCATCGGCACGCACATCCGCCGGCGGCTCGAGATCGACTCGCCGAAAGACAATGCCCACATTTTCCGCGGCCGGACGCAGGGTCATGTAAACCTTGCGGCCCGAATGCAGGCCAACGCCCGTGGCACGAATGACGTTCTTTAGAGTTCGCTGTTTAAGCATAGGCACGTGGGCCATGGGCATGCCCGTTCCATTTCCCTAGGCAAGGACTTAAGTCCCACAGCCGAGGAATTTCGAACACGCGCTGGAAAGCGCTGGGATTACCTACAAACCCTCTCCCGTAGTTGTCACAAGCCCTTGAAACTCTTGGAGTCTCATAGCACTAACGCACAGTGGTGACGTAGAACGGGTCGAACGCTAACACACCCTCCTTGAGCCCTCAAGCGGCCAGGCTATTTGACTTAATCAAGCTCAATCCGCCTGGCGGCGCAAAAAGGCCGGAATATCCAAGAGATCGAAGGACGTTTCCGCGGGCGGCGCCAAGCCATCACCCACCGCCTGCTGACGAATCGTCGTCGGCTGCTCGTACTGGCCATAGTTAGGCTGCTGCTGCGCTTGCGGGTCGGCCGCCTCGGTTGCCACCGCCGGCGCCGGACGCTTGACCACCTGCATATCGGGCTTGGTTTGGCGCAGTGGCTGCCCTAAGCCCGTAGCCACCACCGTGACCCGAATATTGTTGCTCATCTCAGGATCAATAACCGTGCCAACGACCACCGTGGCATCGTCGGATGCGCACTGTTTGACCGTTTCACCCACCTGCTGGAACTCACCGATGGCCATATCCATACCGGCGGTGACATTGACCAAGATACCATTGGCACCAGCCAAGTCGATGTCCTCAAGCAAGGGACTGGAAATCGCGGCTTCCGCGGCTTCGCGCGCGCGATCTTCACCGGCGGCCGTACCGGATCCCATCATGGCCATGCCCATCTCCGCCATCACCGTACGCACGTCGGCGAAATCCACGTTGATGAGGCCGGGCCGCGTAATGAGTTCCGCAATTCCCTGCACCGCCCCTTGCAACACTTCATTAGCAGACTTAAAAGCGTCCAAGAGTGTCGTTTGTGGGCCTAGCACCGACAGCAACTTTTCGTTGGGAATCGTGATGAGCGAATCCACATACTTGCCCAAATCGGCAATGCCTTGGTCAGCAATATTCATGCGCTTCTTGCCTTCCATGCCGAAGGGCTTGGTGACCACCGCGACGGTCAAGATACCCAGCTCGCGGGCTACTTGAGCCACGACCGGCGCAGCACCGGTACCGGTACCACCACCGAGACCGGCAGTGATGAACAACATGTCCGCGCCCTCGATGACTTCAAGAATCCGATCGCGATCTTCCATGGCAGCTTGACGACCCACCTCGGGATCAGCGCCCGCGCCTAATCCTTTGGTAATGTTGCAACCGATTTGCAGCGCGGTTCTTACCGTGGAACTCTGCAAAGCCTGTGCGTCGGTATTGGCGCAAATAAAATCCACGCCTTCAATTCCCGTCGCAACCATATGCTTTACAGCGTTGCCGCCGCCGCCGCCCACACCCAATACTTTTATAACCGCGTTCTGGCTATAAGCATCCATTAGCTCAAACATTGAAGTTTCTCCTTGCTTCCTCGCACATATTCTCAACAACAACTACCTACTAAGAGGCATACCTAAAAATTTCCGTGAAACCAGCCCTTCATCCGTTCCCAAATGTCGCGAAAACTGCCGGCAAGGGCCTGCTCTTCAACCACTTTTTCCGCGGCATTTTTCGCATACAACAATAAGCCCACACCCGTGGCGTGAATCGGGTTACGGACCACATCCAACAAGCCCCGCACATGCTGGGGCGTACCCAAACGCACGGGCATATGGAACACCTCTTCGGCCAATTCCACCGCGCCCTCCATTTTGGCGCTGCCGCCGGTCATCACGACGCCGGCAGCGACCATGTCCTCGAATCCACTACGCCTTAATTCATCGCGGATGAGGCCGAACAACTCTTCATAGCGCGGCTCGATCACCTCGGCCAAGGTATGCCTCGCCAAACGCCGCGGTGGACGGTCACCCACGCTGGGTACCTCTATGGTCTCGTCCATATTGGCTAACTGAGATAAGGCACAGGCGTACTTGATCTTGATCTCCTCGGCGTACTGCGTGGGTGTACGCATGGAGATCGCAATATCGTTGGTGACTTGGTCGCCCGCGATGGGTATCACCGCCGTGTGCTTAATGGCACCTCCGTTGAACACTGCGATATCCGTGGTGCCACCGCCGATGTCGACAAGACAAACACCCAACTCCATCTCGTCTTCGGTCAGTACCGAATAGCTGGATGCCAGTTGTTCGAGAACAATATCCTCGACCTCGAGGCCGCAGCGTTGTACACACTTGACGATGTTTTGCGCCGCGCTGGCGGCACCCGTGACCATGTGCACGCGGGCTTCCAGGCGCACGCCCGACATACCGATGGGCTCGCGAATACCCTCCTGCCCATCAATCACGAAATCCTGGGGCAAGACATGCAAGATCCGTTGGTCTGCCGGAATAGCCACCGCGCGCGCGGCGTCGATGACGCGATCGACATCCCCGCGGACCACTTCTCGATCACGAATGGCAACGATGCCGTGGGAATTCAGACTACGAACGTGACTACCGGCGATGCCTGCGTAGACCGAATTGATTTCGCAGGCCGCCATTAACTCAGCACCCTCCACCGCACGCTGGATCGAGCTAACCGTGGACTCAATATTGACCACGACGCCCTTTTTCAAGCCACGCGATGGATGCATGCCGAAGCCGATGACCTCGAGTTCACCGTCCTCTTGTATCTCACCCACAATGGCCACGACCTTCGACGTGCCGATATCAAGACCAACAATGATGTTCTTGTCCGCGCGCTTAGACATCGTTGTTCGCCCCACCCCCAACGGCCGCCGTCGCCGCATTGTTGTCTTTCCAGCCGATGGAAAAGCCATTTGTATAGCGCATATCCACGTAGTTCACCTGTTCTGCCCGCGTCGCAATGACCCCGTCCAAGGCCGAAAAGAAACGCTCAAGCCGCAGGTCCAAGGCGTCGTCGCCCAAGCGCACTAGCACGCCGTTATTGAGTTGGAAGCTCCAGCCACCACGGGCATCCAAATCAAGCTTTACCGCGCTGAGACCCCGCTGCTCAAGACGCTCCTGAATCTGGAAGTACAACTCGGCGACCCGGCCTTGCGTGCCTTCGGGACCGCTTAAACGCGGTAGTTCGGCAGGTCGATGCAGGGCATCGCTGACGAATAGTTCGCCCTGGGTATTCAACAAGCCCGACTCGCCCCAACAAGCCGCGGGCTTTTCTTCAAAAACGGTTAATACGATTTCGCCCGGCCAGCGGCGCTGCACCGTCGCTCGAGCCACCCAGGGAATCGCCGCCGCCCGCGCACGAATCTCCGCCAAGTCAGCGCTAAGAAAACCAGTTTGGACCTGATCGGCCAACGCTTCTTCAAGCTGCACAGCAGACACCCGTTCAAATGAACCGTTGATGACAACGGCCTGAATTGGACGATTCATGAGCCAAATAGTGGAAATGTAGACTGTCAACACCATCAGCAACCCGACAGCTGCGGTGAGCAGTCGGTGCCAGTTTACTTGCAATGACGGAAAACGCCACCGCGATTTTTTCTGCGCGGCACGTTTCCGATTTCTTCGTGTCGCCATCAGTGCTGAACCTCAAAACTTGTTTCAAGAATCCGCCAAACTAATTCGTCAAACTCGATACCAGCAGCACTCGCCGCCATGGGCACCAGACTGTGATTCGTCATACCAGGTACCGTATTGACCTCGAGTATCTGGGCGCGACCCTCGGCGTCCAACATGAAATCCACGCGGCCCCAACCGCTAGCGCCGACAGCATCGAAGGCGCGCTGACATAAACCGGAGTAACTTTTTTCCTGCTCGGGACTCAAGCCACAGGGACAAACGTAGCGGGTTTGGTCGGTAAAATATTTCGCTTCGTAGTCGTAGAAGCCATCAGCGGCGTCAATACAGATTAGCGGAAGCACGTCACCCTGCAAGACCGCGGCCGAATATTCCCCACCGGTGAGCCAGCGCTCGGCAAAAACCGCACAGTCGTATTGCTTTGCCACATCGAACGCGGCCGGCATTTCGTCGCTGCGATTGACCTTGCTTAATCCGAGACTGGAGCCCTCGGCCGCGGGCTTAACAATGAGTGGCAGGCCTAATTGTTCTAACGCCGATGGAAAGTCGCTGGAATCCTCGAGCACAACAAAGTCGGGTGTTGCCAATCCCACACCCAGCATTAACTGCTTGCTGCGCAACTTATCCATGCTGATGGCGCTGCCGAGTATTCCGCTACCTGTGCAGGGCAAATTCATGTGTGCCAATAGGCCTTGCAAACACCCGTCTTCCCCGCCGCGGCCATGCAGCGCATTCCAGACCCGCTGGAAATTGCCCTGCCCAAGTTGCTCCAGCAAACCATCCGCCGGATCCACCTGCTGCACTTCGACATCCCGTCGACACAGAGCTTCATAGACGGCAGCCCCTGTCATCAAAGAAATATCGCGCTCGGCCGAGGTCCCTCCCTGCAATAGGGCAACGCGACCGAAACTGGCCGGGTCAACTACCGGGATACGTTGGCTAGTGGACATGGCTAATCCCGTTTGCTTGCGGCTCCCCAGCCACATGCACCTCTAGTTGCAACTCAATCCCGTGCTTCCCTCTTACACGCCGGCGAATTTGCTCGATTAGCGCCTCGATGTCCGCGGCTGTGGCGCTGCCGGTATTAATAATGAAGTTGGCGTGTTTCTCGGAAACTTGGGCGCCACCGATCCGATGCCCTTTTAGGCCCGTGGATTCGATCAAGCGCGCCGCGTGATCGCCGGGCGGATTCCGGAATACCGAACCGCAACTGGGCAGGCCCAAAGGCTGGCTCGCTTGACGATCGCTGAGCATGGTTTTGACTCGATCCAAAGCACCATCGGCCTGATCCCCAAACTCAAAACTTGCGGCCAAGAACCATTCATTCTCAGGACCAAGTACTTGGCGATATCCGATTTCAAAATCATCGGGCGTTCGCCTGCGTAGCTGGCCCTGGCGGTCTATGGTTTCCACTTCGATGACGCGGTCCCAAGTCTCACCGCCAAAAGCACCGGCATTCATTCTCAAAGCCCCACCGATAGTGCCGGGAATACCGGCAAAAAATTCCGCGGGACCGACCCCCCAGCGAGCGCAGCGTCGCGCAAAACTGGTGCAAGGCACACCGGCTTGCGCCTCGATCACAGCAGCATCGACACGCCGAACCGTCGACAAAGCACGCGAGGTATTCAAAACAACACCACGCAGACCACCGTCCCGGACCAAAAGATTGCTACCTAAACCCACCCAGTAAAGCGGAGTGTTCACGTCGAGCTCTCTTAGAAACGCCACCAGAGCCTCCCGGGACTCCGGGCGAAAATATATGTCGGCCGGACCGCCGACCCGCCAAGAGGTATGCCGCGACATGGGCTCGTCACGGCGCAACTCATTGCTTGGGAGCTGATTGGGCAACCCGTTCATTTCACCGCCCGTACTGTGCTGACGCGGCCCAACTGTGCGGGCAGCACCGCCGCGGCCGCACCGATACTCCCGGCCCCCAGCGTCAGGACTAAGTCCCCGTCCGCCACCACCGCGCGCAGCAATTCGGCCAGATCGTCAAGCTCAGCGATGAACACTGGTTCCACTTGACCGCGCGTGCGGACGGCCCGGCAAATTGCACGGCCGTCAGCGCCGGCAATCGGGTCTTCGCCGGCAGCGTAAACTTCGCAGACGAAGAGGCGATCCGCCTCTGACAAGACTTCCGCGAAATCATCCAGTAAGTCTCGGGTTCTACTGTATCGATGCGGCTGAAATACAACGACCAGCCGACGCTCGGGCCAGGCAGCTTTAGCCGCTTGCAGACTGGCGGCTAACTCTGTTGGATGATGCGCATAGTCATCCACGCATAACAGTCTACCCGCTGGTAGGTTCACTTCACCCAAGACTTGCAAGCGTCGATCAATCCCTTCAAAACTGCTCAAGGCGCGTTGTAGCGCCTCGTCATCAAGCTCCAATTCATGAGCAATGGCACAGGCCGCCAGGGCATTGAGCACGTTGTGATGGCCTGGGAGATTCAAGCTAATACTCAAGGGCTCTGATCGGTTCGGAAAACACACCTTGAAATGAGTCTGCGTGCCGGCGGTGACAACATCGATGGCGCGAACATCGGCCTGCGAATTCGTACCGTAAGTTAGCGTCGCGCGCTTGATGTTCTCCTGTATCGCTGCGACACCGGGATCGTCTATGCAAAGCACCGCTAAACCGTAAAACGGTAAGTTGTGCAGAAATTCCACAAACGCGTGCTGTAGCCGTTCAAAGTCACCGCCGTACGCGGCCAGGTGATCGGCGTCGATGTTTGTGACCACGGAAATGAGCGGTTGCAAGTGCACAAAAGACGCATCGCTTTCGTCCGCCTCAGCCACCAGATAGCGACCGGCGCCGAGGCGCCCGTTGGTATCCGAACTGCGTAAGCGTCCGCCGATAACGAAGGTGGGGTCTTCGCCAGCTTCGGCTAGCACACTGGCCACCAAGCTAGTCGTCGTCGTCTTGCCATGCGTGCCGGACACCGCGATGCCCTGCCGAAAACGCATGAGTTCGCCCAACATCTCCGCGCGGCGCACCACGGGCCGGCGTTGCGATTGCGCCCGGGCAATTTCCGGATTCTTCGGATCGATGGCGCTAGAGACCACAACGACATCGGCCTCACCAATATTTTCGGCGCGATGACCGATGTGAATCTTCGCACCCAGGGCCCGCAATCGCCGGGTAATGGCTGATTCTTTTAGATCAGAGCCTTGCACTTGGTAGCCAAGGTTCACCAAAACTTCGGCAATGCCACCCATGCCGACACCACCGATGCCGACCAGATGAATACGGCTGACCTTGCGCATGCGATCTTTCATGCCATCACCTCTTCAAGCGCGTGAGACAGCAGCACATCGGCGACAACTTCGGCCGCCCTGGGCTGTGCTAGAGATCTAGCGCGCTCCGCACGCTGTAGGCACAGGGCGCGACTACGCGTCCAGGTCCGCAATTCGGCGGCTAGGTAAGCGGGCGTCAGATCCCCTTGTTGCAGCAAGACAGCCGCATCGGCGTTGACTAGCAGTTCGCCATTCTTGGTTTGGTGGTCGTCCACGGCAGAAGGGTAAGGCACAAGAATCGCACCAACACCAGCGCTGGAAAGCTCAGCAACAGTCAAGGCGCCGGCGCGACACAAGACCAGATCGGCCCAGGCATAGGCGGCCGCCATATCATCGATAAACGCATCGACCTCCGCCGGTATGCGCGCAAACTCGTAGGCATCGCGTGCCCCTTCTAGGGTCGCCCGCCCCGCTTGATGGCGTATCGCCGGGCGCTCATCGGCCGCCAGCAAGGCCACCGCTTCGGCGACCATCTCGTTCAAGACCAAAGCCCCTTGACTGCCACCGAGTACTAACAAGCGGACTGGTCCGCTACGCTCAGACCAGCGCACTGCTGGTTCTGGCAGCTGCGTTATCTCGTCCCGCACAGGATTACCCACTTCCCGCGTCTTCACCCGACTGGAAAAACTGCCCGGGAAGGCCGTCAGCACTTCCCGGGCCATACCAGCCAGAAGACGATTGGTTAAACCTGCAATTGAATTTTGTTCATGGATCACCAGCGGACACTTCATCAAGCCAGCCACGAGTCCACCCGGGCCCGAGGCAAATCCGCCCATGCCCAGCACCACGCGCGGCTTTACGCGGCGCAAGACGCGCCAGGCATCAACAATGGCGACAGCCAAGCGCGCCGGGGCCAGCAACCAGCCCAAGACACCCTTGCGGCGCAGCCCGCCCACGCGAATGCACTCCAGTTCAAAATCGGCCGCGGGTACTAGCTCTGCTTCGATACCCCGGCGCGTACCGAGCCACACCACCTGTTCTTCCCTATACCGCAGGATCCTGGCCACGGCCAAGGCTGGAAAAACGTGGCCCCCGGTGCCGCCGGCCATGATCAAGATAGGCGCGGTCATCAAGCCACGCCTCCGGCGCGCCGACGTCCGCGCGGACGCGCCGCGGGCTGCCGATTTTCAGCATCGATTCGCAGGAGCAAACCAATAGCCATGAGCGTAATGATCAGACTGCTTCGTCCGTAGCTGACCAGGGGCAAAGTCAAACCTTTAGTCGGCAAGATGCCCATGTTCACACCGATGTTGATGAAGGCTTGAACGCCTTGCCACACCGCGAAGCCAAACGCGAAATTAGCTTGGAACAAACGACCCTGCCTCGCACTTTCCAAGGCAATGGCCAGTGCTCGCCAAACCAACAAAACGAATAGCAAGACCATGACAACACTGCCAAGCAGTCCAAATTCCTCAGCAATCACTGCGAACACGAAGTCCGTGTGCGCTTCGGGTAAATAGAACAGCTTTTGCATGCTGCTACCCAAACCCGCGCCGAACCACTCACCGCTGCCGATGGCGATGAGCGATTGAATGAGCTGAAAACCTGACCCATAGGGGTCCGCCCAGGGATCCATAAACCCGGTGATGCGGGCCAATCGATACGGCGAAGTCACAGCAACGAATGTCGCCACGGCGGCAACCGCGAGCGTGAACAAAAGAAAATCCCGCAGCCGTGCACCCGCCGCGAACAACACCGCCAGGCAAATCGCCAGGAGCACAACTGCGGATCCGAAGTCCGGCTGCATCAGCAGCAGGCCACTGGCAACCACGACCACGATCATGGGTTTACAAAAGCCCAGCAATCCGCTGCGCAAGTCTTCGGCGTGGCGAACGGCGTAAGCTGCGAGATATATCAGTAACAACAGCCGCGCGGGTTCAGCCACTTGAATGGCCACGCCGGCAAGCCGCAGCCATCTTGTGCTGCCATTGACCGTATGGCCCAAACCGGGAACTAAGACCATGGCCAGCAAGACCAGCGCCAATGCCGCCAACATGGCACCGACTTGTTCCCATATCCTTGTTGGAATTCGCAGCATTGCATAAGCAGCCAGAATGCCGATCAAGGCTGCGACCAATTGGCGCTCGAAATAAAAAAATGGATTGCCGGTGTTGCGCTCGGCCAAGGAAATGGAAGCCGAGGTCAGCATGACCAAACCACCACCCAGCAAGGCCGCTGTGACCAACCAGAGCACAAGATCGCCGCGAAATGGCGTCGCCGAGCTATTGGAGCGAACGGACGTCATGCCGGCAAAGCCTCCACGGCTGCCGCGAAGTCTTCACCGCGAGCCGCAAAGCTGGGATACATGTCCAGGCTAGCCGCCGCGGGCGCTAGCAAAACCGTCCATCCCGGTCCGGCCGCGTCGCGGGCAGTCTGCACCGCCGCCAGCATGTTCGCCACGGTTTCACAAGGACAAATATCGCGCAGGGCAGCGGCCATGCGTTCACTGTCTTTCCCCATGATTAGCACAAGACAGCGACGATCGCGCAGACTGTCGGCGAGTTGCTCAAAGGAAGCACCCTTCGCATCACCACCCGCAATCAGTACCAGCGGACCGTCGGTTCCCTCGATACTGGCCACCGCCGCCGCAACGTTGGTGGCTTTGGAATCATTGATCCACTGAATGCCGTGCGCTCGGGAAACGATTTCCATGCGATGCGGTAGGCCCTTGAACGTTCTCAGTCCTTGCACCATGGCGCGCAAGTCAGCGCCGGCCGCCGCGCCACAGGCCAAGGCCGCGAGAGCATTCGCCAGATTGTGCCGGCCAGCCACCGAGACATCAGCTACCGGCAGCAAGGGCGCACGACCGCAGGCCAGGTAGTCCCGGCCGTCAAATTCGCGAATGCCGAAATCATCGCTGCGCGGCTTATTCAGGGTGAAACCCGTCACCGCGGCCTTGGACGATAGAAACTCTTGCAAGCCGGGCACATCTCTGTTGACGACGGCGTGACGGCAACAGGCATAGATGCGCGCCTTGGCTTGCGCATAGGCAGAGAATCCTTCGTGCACATCCAAGTGATCCGGCGATATATTGAGTATCGCCGCAACTTCCAAAGGCAATTTCTGACTGCGCTCTAATTGGAAACTCGATAACTCTAAGACGTAAGCGTCGGCGTTGGGATCGAGCAAATCCAGAGCCGGCGTGCCCAAGTTGCCGCCTGCCGGCGCCCGCCATCCGGCCGCCTTCAGGGCCGCTGCCAACATGGCCGTGACGGTACTCTTACCATTGGAACCGGTGATGCCAATAACTGGCGCGTGAACCTCACGAATAAATAAATCTATGTCGCTGTGAATTTCTAAACCTCGTGCTCGCGCCGTGGCGAGCAAAGGCAGGTCTAAGGAAACTCCTGGTGATAAAACCACGCACTCGACGGTGCGCGGCAGCTCGGGCAAGTTTTCACCCGTCATGCAACTGGCGCGCGGCATTGCGGCTTCTATCTCGGCCCGCGCGGGCGGATTCGGCCGCGTATCGACAAACATCAGGTCGACGCCGCGAGTGGCAAAATACCGAGCGCAAGACGCGCCCGTGGCACCCATACCCAAAACCAGGACGCGGGGCTTTAGCGGCTCATGGGTGCTGCCGTCGGCGCGAGGATCTTGTGGAATCATAACGGCCGACATCAACGTAATTTCAAGCTCGAAAGCCCGACCAAAACCAGGATCACGGTGATAATCCAAAATCGAACAATGACCTTGGGCTCTGCCCAGCCCTTAAGCTCATAGTGATGATGAAGCGGCGCCATGCGAAACACCCGGCGCCCGGTAAAACGAAATGAAGCCACCTGGATAATCACCGACAGCGTTTCTATGACGAACAAGCCACCCATGATCGCCAATATCAATTCCTGGCGAACCACAATCGCCACCGTGCCCAAAGCCGCTCCCAATGCCAGCGCGCCGATATCGCCCATGAACACCTGGGCTGGATAGGTGTTAAACCACAAGAACCCGAGGCCGGCGCCGGACATGGCAGCGCAGAACACCAACATTTCGCCCGCACCCGCGATATAGGGAATGTCCAAGTACTCCGAATAAATAGCGTTTCCGGCGGCATAGCCGAATATGCCTAGCGCTCCGCCGACCAAGACAGCGGGCATGATGGCCAAGCCATCCAATCCGTCCGTCAGATTGACCGCGTTACTACTGCCAACGATCACCAGGTAAGCGAAGGGGACGAAGAAAATGCCCAAGGGAATCAACAAGTCCTTAAAAAACGGAATAAGCAACGAGGTATCGCCGCCGTTCGCGGCAAGACGATAAAGCGCTAGAGCGGCCGCCACGGCGACCACCGATTGCGAGACCAACTTTGCCCGTGCCGACAAGCCCGCCGGATCTTTGAGAATCAGTTTTCGGTAATCATCGATGAAGCCAATCAAACCGAAAGCCAGGGTAACCGCGACCACGATCCACACATAGACATTACTCAAATCAGCCCACAACAATGTGCTGGCAATGATGGCCACTAAAATCAAGGAGCCGCCCATGGTCGGCGTGCCCGTTTTTAGCAAATGTGTGGGCGGCCCATCGTCGCGAACCGTTTGCCCAATTTGGCCGGCGGTCAGACGACGAATCATGATGGGGCCACAGACTAGGGAAATCACCAGCGCTGTCAGGGCGCCCAAGATGGCGCGCATGGTGATGTAGTTGAATACATTGAAGCCGCTAACAAAACGCGTCAAATAGTCTGTGAGATATAACAGCATCGTGAATTAGCTCGACGGGACGGCTGCCAGCCGCCGCACTAATTTTTCCAGGCCCATGTAGCGCGAGGCTTTTACCAACCAAACTTGGCCTGACTGCAGACGAGCCTCCACCGCCGCCGCCAGCAATTGGTAGTCTGAATAGTGTTCCGCAGCAGTACCGAAACTGCGCGCGGCCGCCTTACTCTGCGGACCGACACATAGAAAGTGATCAACACCGAGTCGCCGCGCCTGCTCGCCCACATCAGCATGCAAGGCCGCAGCGTTCGCGCCCAATTCGCCCATGTCACCAAAGACAAACCAAGTCTCCCCCGCTTGGGCCACTAAGAATTGCAAGGCCGCGTGGACCGAGGCCGGATTTGCGTTATAAGTATCGTCGTACAAGACGGCACCGGAACTTGTGGCAACGCTGCGCAAGCGGCCGGTGACGTTACTCACAGACGATAAGCCCCGGCTCACGTCCGCCATATCAGCCCCCGCGGCCACGCTTGCGGCGATGGCCGCCAGTGCATTACGAACATTGTGTTCACCCGCCATGGCTAAGCGAATGGGGAATCGCCCCTGGGGTGACCGCAAACTAAAACTTACACCGGCGCAATTCGGGTCCGCCAAGCTTTGAATATCCGAAGCTTGATAGTCGGCTTCGTCACTCATGCCAAAAGTAAAGACTTGACGGCCCGCGCAAAGTCCGCGCCAATAGTCATAATAATCATCGTCCCGATTGATGACCGCGATGCCGCCAAGCCGCAGCGCCGAAAACAGTTCCCCTTTTGCTCGAGCCACGCCAGCCACATCGCCAAAGCCTTCTAGGTGCGCCGGTCCCGCATTGTTAACAAGAGCAATCTCAGCGGCGGCGATGTTGGCCAAATAGCCGATTTCGCCAGGCGCGTTCGCCCCGAGTTCAAAAATGGCGAAGGCCTGATTTGCGCGCAGCTTGAGAACCGTCAAGGGCAAACCAATATCATTGTTGTAATTGCCGCGCGTGGCTAGCACAGCATCGGCCTGACCTTCCCTGGCCGCGAGTATGGCCGCAATCATTTCTTTAACCGTGGTCTTGCCGTTGCTGCCGGTAACAGCAACTACCGGTAGGTCAAATTTTTTGCGCCAACTACGTGCCAAGTCACCCAAGGCAAGGCGAGTATCGTTAACTTCCACCTGACTGATGGAAGCGGCTGCCGGCTGCTCAACCACCGCACCCGCAGCGCCCTTACATGCCGCTTGTTCCACAAATTCAGCGGCATTGAAGCGCTCGCCCCGCAAAGCGAAAAACAATTGGCCTGCTTGGAGGGTCCGAGTATCGGTGCTAACGGCATCAAACTCGCGGTCGGGCCCCATTAACCGGCCACCGACGGACTCCGCAACCATGGATAAACTACCCATGCTCATGAAGTCCCACTCAAGAACTCGGTGGCAACATCCGCGTCGGAAAAACGGAGTACTCGGTCGCCAAGCTGCTGGCTTGTCTCATGGCCCTTGCCGGCGATTAGCACCACATCCGCTGCGCGTGCCGCTTGTATCGCCCGTTTTATTGCAGCGCGCCGATCCGCCACTTCTTCGACCGACTTATTAGGGCCCAGGCCCGCAATAATTTCCGCGGCGATCTTGCGGGGATCCTCATGGCGAGGGTTGTCGGTCGTGATCAAGACATGATCGGCTAGAGCAGCCGCCACCTTCCCCATGGCAGGCCGCTTGCCTTGATCGCGATCGCCGCCACAACCAAACACACACCATAGTTGCCCGTCGGTATGCGCGCGGACCGCGCGCAATGCTTTGTCTAGAGCATCAGGTGTATGCGCAAAATCGACAATCACTTCCGGGCCCGCCGAGTTCGGTGCAATGCGCTGCATGCGACCCGGTGGCGCGGCAGTTTCAGTTAAGGCGTCGGCGGCCTGACCGAGTTCTAGCCCGTGGGCCAGCAAAATCCCCAAAGCGACGACTAGGTTCTCAGCATTGAAGGCTCCCCACAGAGCACTGCGCAACAGTGTCTCGCCGAAGTCACCGCTGAGCTGAATCCCTAAACCAGCACGTTGGGCAACTGTCAGTCGACCCAAAAGGCGCGCCTTGGGCAAACTGGAATGATCATGGCTGACCAGCGCAACGGTCACGACTTCCATGGTTTCGCGAAGCTGTCCCGCCAATCCTTTGCCCCATTGATCGCCGACGTTAACAACGGCGGTATGGGGCGCATGGTCAAAAAACAAGCGACTCTTCGCGGCGGCATAGCTCGCCATGTCACCGTGGTAGTCAAGGTGGTCGCGACTCAGATTCGTTAGCGCGGCGACCTGAAAGCGGAGATTATCAACACGGCCTTGGTCCAAACCGTGGGACGAAACTTCAATGACGGCATGCTTTGCGCCAGCGTCCACCAAATGCCGCAAGCGCCGATGGGTTTCTATGCAAGACGGCGTCGTCAAACAACTTGGCTGCAAATCCCCGGGCAGACCATAGCCCAAAGTTCCCATATAGCCCGCGGACCCGGCCACCGCCCCCAAGGCCTGGGCAGCCAAATACGCGCTCGTCGTCTTGCCGTTGGTCCCGGTCACGCCCGTCACGGATAAGGCCGCGGAAGGCTCACCGAAAAACCGGTCCGCAATCAGGCCCAAGTGTCGTCTCAAATTTGGCACCGCCAGCCCGGGAATGCCGGCAGGCAGCTCCGGATTAGCCTGACCAGACGTCGGCTCCCAAGCGACCGCCCTGGCACCGGCGGACAAAGCATCTCTTAAGAAACTAAGCCCATGTCGCCGGCCACCCGTACAGGCCAAGAATAATCCGCCGGCGACGACCCGGCTGCTGCTGTCGCTGATGTCATCGACTACCAGACTCGGAATATTTGGCGCTAAGCCCTGAAACAAGTGCTGCAGCTGCCGGTTATGATGACTAGAAATCATTGGCGGGCTGCCAAAGTCAAACCATTGCGATTGCTGCGAGGTTCGAAATTATCCGGGGGCACCGCCAAGATCCTTAAGGCGCCGTCAACAACCTCGGAGAAAACGGGAGCGGCAACAACACCACCGTAGTACTCACCGGCGGAGGGTTCATCGATCACGACAACCACGACCAGCCGCGGCTTAGACGCCGGCGCAAGGCCGGCAAAAATGGCAGTGTGCCGATCTTCCGAGTAGCCACCAGGCGCGAACTTGCGCGAAGTACCGGTCTTGCCCGCAATGCGATAACCCGCCACGGCTGCTTTGCCGCCGGTTCCCGTGGGACTTACCACGGTCTCCAACATGGCCAATGTCGCACTGGCATTCGCCGCGGAAATAACCCGCCGCGGAATGGGTGGGTCATTCACCCGCAACAGCGAAATCGGCCGTTGCAGACCGCCGGCTCCGATAACCGCGTAGGCCTGTGCCAACTGCAAGGGCGTGAGCGACAAGCCGTAACCATACGCCAAGGTCGCCTGGCTAATCTCGCGCCAATTGGAATAGTGACTCAGCAAGCCCGCGGATTCCCCGGGAAAGCCGCTCGCCGTGAGCCGGCCAAGGCCAAAGCGCGAAAGCACCTCGTACAGATGTTCCGATGGCAAAGACATGGCAACCTTGATGGCGCCAACATTGCTCGAGCGCGCGAGCAATGTCCCCAAGTCGATACGCCCAAAATTTCGCTTGTCCTCGATGGTCTTGGCACCAACCTTGATGAACCCGGGCCGCGTATCGACACGGCTATGGGCCTCAAATTGACCGCTTTCTAGGGCAGCAGCGACAATCAGAGGCTTCAGGGCCGAGCCAGGTTCCAGTATGTCCGTGATTGCGCGGTTGCGATAAAGCTTCGGATCGAGTTGGGCTCGATCGTTGGGGTTGTAACTGGGCTGATTGACCATTGCCAACACTTCGCTGGTGTCGATGTCCAAGACAATTAACGAACCGCCCTTGGCTTTGTGTTTTTGCACAGCGGTCTTCAACTCGCGATAAGCCAAGTACTGGATACGAAGATCCACCGACGTCACCAGCGTTCGTCCTGGATTCGCCGCTTCAATAGCCTCCACATCTTCGACCACACGCCCTAGGCGATCCTTTAGAACTTTCTTCTTGCCGGGCCGACCGGCCAACCAATGTTCGAAAGCCAACTCCAGACCTTCTTGCCCAGCATCGTCAACATTCGTGAAGCCCAGTAAATGGCCTAGAATTTCTCCGGAAGGATAAAAGCGCCGGTATTCCCGTTGGAGATCGACACCCGGGATGCCCAAGTCCCGGACTGCCGCTGCGGCCGCGGGGCTCATATGTCGCCGCAAATACATGAACTCCCTGCCAACATTGCGCGCAAGCCGCTGCGCCAAGTCATCCGCGTCCATATCCAGCGCTCTAGATAGTTCGGGAATGTGCTCGGGCACTTGCACCAGCTCTTTGGGATTGACCCATACGCTATCAACTGGCGTACTAACGGCCAGGGGCTCGTCATTTCTATCGGTAACCGTGCCTCGATGGGCGGCGATTTGTGACACGCGCAAATGCCGGGCGGCTGCCTGTTCCGTCAAGAACTCGGTATTGAAAACTTGTAGGTGAATTGCGCGGCCCAGCAACAACAAAGTACCGGCGCCCAGCAAGGCCGCTACAAAATATACCCGCAGCCGAAAGTACGAGCCAAGCTTCGCTGCACTTTTCCTACGCTTAGTCATTCACCAAACAACCAAATTTCATTGCTGAGTGGATCGCGCATCCGCATCTTTTCGCGCGCCAATTTCTCGACCCGGGCGTGGCCGGACCAAGTGCTTTGTTCGATTTGCAACTGCCCCCAATGGACTTCCAGACGATCGCGTTCATTCTTCAGGGCTTGCAGTTCAGTAAACAGCTTGCGTGACTCATGCTTCGCATAGACCGCGGCAATCGCTGAACTTAGAACCGCCACCAACAGCAAAACCTCGACAATTCGCTTGGCGATGAACAATCGAGTCATAGCCATTCACCCACGCGAAGGGTTGCGCTGCGAGCCCGCGGATTCGTCGCTATCTCCTCGGCGTTCGGACGAATGGGTTTACCTGGCGCGCGCAGGCGGGGTTGAGCAGACTCGGGAATGACGGGCAGATCGGCTAAAGCGGGATCGACGCGGGAATGATCCCGAAAAAAGCGCTTCACCCGGCGGTCTTCTAGAGAATGGAAACTGATCACGACGAGACGCCCACCGGAACCCAGGATTTCAAGGCTTTGTTCCAGCAAGCTCTCCAGCTCTTCTATTTCACGATTGATGTACAAACGAATCGCTTGAAAACTCCGGGTCGCGGGATGCTTCGCGCCAAACTTGCGTGGTACCACCGTCTCGATAATCTTCGCCAGCTGTTGGGTACTGCGAATTGGCCTTGTTTCCCGATACCGGCAAATTGCCCCGGCAATTCGTCGCGCCGCTTTTTCTTCGCCAAGCCGTCGCAATACCCGTGCAATATCTCCTTCGTCAGCGACGGATAACCATTCAGCCGCGTTGGTTCCGCCGGACGGGTCCATCCGCATGTCCAGCGGACCGTCATGGGAAAAACTAAACCCACGCTCAGCGTCGTCCAGTTGGGGTGAAGACACGCCCAAGTCCGCCAAGATTCCGTCCACACGACGCCCTTTCCAACAACGCTGCAACACTTTCGCCAACTCGCTAAAACACGCCTGCTCCACTGTCAGACGTTCATCTTCCGCGACCAGCTGATCAGCCGCCGCCACCGCCGAGGGGTCGCGATCCATCGCTAACAAATGGCCGTCGGCACCCAGCCGCGACAAAATTGCGCGGCTGTGTCCGCCTCGGCCGAAACTGCAATCCACATAATTTCCATTGGGGCGCAACTGAAGCTGTTCGAGTACTTCATCCGCCAATACCGGAACATGCTGATTCACCCCACCACTTCCCCGAACCCGTTCGAGGTCATATTGCTTTTCTATGCTTCGCCGTCTTAAAGCGATAAGGACTCAAGATCACCGGAGAGATCTGTCCCGTCTTCATCGCCCTTTGACAACCAGACTTCGCGCCGCTCTGCCCAACGCGCTTCATCCCACAGCTCAAATCGCTTACCCTGACCAATCAGGATCGCCAAACGATCCAGTTCGGCAAATTCGCGCAGCTCGCGAGGAATCAAAATGCGTCCCGCCGCATCCATTTCCATTTCTGACGCATGGCCCACCATGAGTCGCTGCAGGCGCCGCGCCCGCGGCTGAAAACTGGGTAAACGCATGAGCTTGGATTCAATGTCTTCCCAATCTGGAAGGGGATAGAGCAAGAGGCAATGGTCTTGGTCCACGGTGCAAATCAGCTGTCCTTCACAACGAGCCTGCAAACGCTCGCGATAGCGCACGGGGACCGCCAGACGTCCCTTCGCATCCAAGGTGATTTTTGTTGCCCCACGAAACATCCCAAGCTAGACAATCTTGCCCATTTCTCCCCACTTTTTACCACTTGGTGACACTATAGGTAGGCACTTTTGAGCGGTCAACCGGTTTTCGTGATTAATCTTTTATTCACAGCGACTTAGGTGGCAAAATGGGCTGCATTTGGGAGCAGAAATCGGTCCTTGGCTTGACATAAATCAGGAGCTTATTGCCGATTGCTTAGACTGACATTAAGAAGAAGAAAGACGGAGAAAAAACTGAAATTCCCACCGCGGTTTTCCCGCTGGGCGGAAAATTTGCGCAAACCGGCGTGTCGCCCCCGCCGGCCGGGCGCAGACGCCACGACTCCTAGTCGGAAACCCCCCTAAAATACGTGAACTGCTGTTAAATTGCTCTTATTCGACGCCAAAAGCGGGGAATGGGAGGATTGGAGTCGGCCGATAAGCCGGGTTCTGTCAAGGGCAGCCATTCATCTGGGGTCACCGTCACCGGCTACCTCTGGCGACCTACCCGAGAGCCCGGGCGAACACCGGTGCCAAGCCCTTTTTCAAGGAAATGGCCGCTCTCCTATTTGGTCTTGCTCCGGATGGGGTTTACCTTGCCGCGACGTGTTACCACCCGCGCGGTGCGCTCTTACCGCACCATTTCACCCTTACTGGCCGCAGCCAGCGGTATATTTTCTGTGGCACTTTCCGTGGGCTCGCGCCCCCCAGGTGTTACCTGGCACCCTGTTCGCCGGAGCCCGGACTTTCCTCCCGATCCGCCAAGATCGAGCGACTGCCTGGCCGACTCCGCCGGCGACTGTAGGTGATCACTCCGAATTCGACAAGCGCATCAGTCGGTAGATTTCCCCACGCCGGGCACCCGTAATCTTGGCCGTTAGGGAGGCTGCTTTGCCCGGCGGCAAGTCATTCACCAAGATATTGAAAATTCTGGCAATTTCAGGATTCTCCGTGTTCGGTGAATCGGCGTGGCCCGCAACAACCAGAGTAAATTCGCCACGATGACCGCCCGGGTCTTTACCTAGCTTGGCCCGCAGCTGCGCCAGGCTGCCGCGATAAAAGGTTTCATGCAATTTGGTGACTTCCCGGGCCAAAGTCGCGGGCCGGTCAGGCCCAAAAACCTGCGCGAGATCCGCCAAGCAAGCATCGATACGATGCACCGCTTCAAAAAAGATCATTGTGTTGCGCACGGTCGCCAAAGCTGCCAAGCGCTGCAAGCGGGCAGCGGACTTGGCCGGTAAGAAACCTTCAAAGTGAAATCGATCCGTGGGCAATCCGGCCACCGACAAGGCCGCCAGGGCAGCACTGGGACCGGGTACGGGACTCACCGGAATCACAGCGCGGCGCGCGGCGGCCAACAGCCGGTAGCCAGGGTCGCTCACCAGGGGCGTGCCGGCATCACTCACCAAAGCAACGGTTTTGCCCGCCTGCAGGGCAGCCAGAAGCTCTTCACTGCGCTCCAGCTCATTGTGTTCGTGCAATCCGAGCAGTGGTTTGCGCAGCCCCAGAGACGTTAGCAATTGCCCGGTTCGCCGAGTATCCTCGGCAGCAATTAGATCCACCTGCTCTAAGACCAAGCGAGCACGCGGGCTGAGATCGGAGAGATTGCCAATGGGCGTGGCAACCACGAAAAGCTTACCGGCTTGTTCAGCCACCATGTCGATCCTTAAAACCTGAATACAAAGACGAAGCCAATGAGTCAGAAGACACGCCGCATACAACGCCAGAAATTTCTGCAATCCTTCCTGTGCGGCGGCATCCTGGTCAACCTGTTCTGGCTGGCGGCCTGCGAACCGCTACAACGGCCGGGCAGACAAACCGAGCCCACCGCCATGGCCCCCGCTAGCCAGGCCGAACGCTTGGCTGCCGACGGACGGCATGATGAAGCGGCTCTAGTCTATCTGCGCCAAGCGGACAATGCAGAACCCGAACAACAACAACGCTATTTGATTCTCGCGGCACGAGAAAGACGCCGAGCCGGAAAACTAAGCGGCGCGCAGGCCATACTCGACGGTCTAAGCCAGCCAATATTTACGGCAAATCTAAGCGGCTGGGCCATTGTTTCGGGCGAACTGGCCCTCGCGCAGGGAGAACCGGATGCAGCTTTGGCCGCTTTGGAACGCGCACCAAGCTCGGCCAGCGGCCCGGCCGCCTCGGAATTGCATCGCGTGCGTGGCCAGGCGTTATTCCAACTGGGAAAACCGGCAGCCGCGACGCGCGCATTCCTGGATCGTGAGGTCTGGCTGGAAGACGCTGAATCCATCGCCGACAATCAGCAACAATTATGGGCAGAATACGAACGCTGGGGCAGCAGCATTGATCCAGCGAAGTTAGAAACCCTCGATGATTTAGAACTCAAAGCGTGGCTTGAATTGGGCCTGGTGGCTGCCACGGCGCCCACCGGCCGCCGTCATGTCAGGTCAGGTCTGATGAGCTGGCAGACGAAGTATCCAAATCATCCGGCCAACGCACTACTCATTCCGAGACTACTGGAAGACCAGGGCTTTACGGCAGAAATGCCGCAGCAATTGGCCTTACTCTTACCGCTTTCCGGTCGCCAGAAACAAGCTGGCGCGGCGCTGCGCGACGGCTTCTTGGCTGCTCACTACGATACGCCACCAAACAGCCCAAGACCCAGCTTACGAATCTACGACGTCGATCTATTGGGCGGAGCCGCCAAAGCCTATGGCAACGCGGTCATGGACGGTGCGGATTTCGTCGTCGGGCCCCTACTAAAAAGCGCCGTCACCGAAGTCGCCGCCCTGGACCAGCGCGTACCCAGCATGGTTCTAAACTACCTGCCAAATGATGTCGTACCCAGCGAACCTCTCTATCAATTCGCCCTGGCGCCAGAAGATGAGGCCAGCGAAGTCGCGACTACCGCGCTGGCGCTAGATCAACGCCGGGCCATCGCGCTGGCGCCGAATAATGCCTGGGGACGACGTTTGCTGACCAGTTTCACCGACACTTTTCAGAGTTTCGGCGGCACGGTCATCGACTATCACTTTTACGATCCGCAGGCGGCTGACTTCAGTGCCGATATTCGTGACTTGCTACTCATTAGCGAGAGCAGTGCTCGCCATTCCCGTCTTGCTGCAAATCTAGGACTTGAACTCGGATTCGAACCTCGGCGCAGAGCCGACATTGATCTAATCTTCTTAGCCGCCACGGACAAGGCCGCTAGATTGATCCGCCCACAACTAAAATTCTATTACGCCGGCAAGGTGCCCACCTACGCCACGTCGGCAATTTATCAGGGCGACAGCAGCAAGAATTCAGATCTCAACGGCCTAAGGTTTGCAGATATGCCCTGGGTCATCGCGCCGGACCCGATCACACAAAAGCTGCAAAGCACCATTGAAGATCACTGGCCGGCGCAGGCACAGCGACGCTCACGGCTTTTCGCCATGGGCTTTGACGCCTACCAATTGGTTCCGGAGCTGGCTTCAGGACAAGGATTTCGCGACGGCGAGCTGCCGGGCGTCACCGGCAAGCTTTATCTCGGGGAGGACGGGCGCGTTCATCGGCGATTGCCCCTGGCTACCATACGGCGAGGCAAGATTCAGGCCTTGCCGCCCTCGCCGGCTCAAGACCTCAGCCAACGCGCCGAGGAATTGCTTCCTGAATGAGCCAACAGAATCCCCTGCTCATCTGCAGGCGGGGCGCGAGGCAGAGAGGCTGGCCCGGATCTACCTGCAAAAGCAAGGACTGAGCTGCCTTAGACGCAACTATCGATGTACCGTCGGTGAACTCGATTTGATCATGACCGATGGTCGAGAATTGATTTTGGTCGAGGTTCGCTATCGTTTTAGTGAAAAACCAGTATCGCCCGCCGAGAGCATTACCCGCGGCAAACGGCTGCGGCTGGCGCGTGCCGCCCGACACTTTTTAAAAGTCTCGCCTGATTTCGCGGAGATGCCCATGCGCTTCGACCTCTTAGCCTTGTCAGGACCGCTCGCCCAGGCGAGACTTGAGTGGATACAAGGCGCATTTGAATTTGATGATGGCGTGCACTGATTGCCAGGGAGAGCTTTAGCCATGTCGCAGTCCCGAATAAGAACTCATTTTTCCGACAGCATTGCGGTAAAACAGCGTGCGATGGAAAACTTACTGCAGCCGATTAACGCCGCCGCGCAATCAATGACCGACAGCCTACGGAGCACGGGAAAAATCTTAAGCTGCGGCAATGGCGGTTCAGCGGGAGACGCCCAACATTTTTCGGCCGAACTTTTGAATCGCTTCGAAATGGAGCGCCCTGCCCTTGCCGCTGTGGCCTTGACCACCGACAGCTCCACACTCACTGCCATCGCCAATGACTACGCTTACGACCAGATCTTTGCCAAACAAGTGACGGGCCTGGGACAAGCGGGAGATTGCTTGCTGGCAATCTCAACTTCGGGTAACTCGGCAAATGTCTTGGCCGCGGTTTTGGCCGCGCAGGAGCGAGGCATGACGGTGATCGCCTTGACCGGCGGTGACGGCGGTACCATTGCTGCGGCACTCACCACGGAAGATATAGAAATTCGCGTGCCGGACAAGCGAACGGCACGTATTCAGGAAACGCACCTTCTGATCATTCACTGCTTGTGCGACGAGATTGACCAGGCCCTATTTGCTTAGCCGCCGAGCGCTACTTGACGATTTTTAGCTCGGGCCGGCGGTTGGCCGCCTGCTTTGGAGTCTTATCAATATCGGTAGTTTCTTCACCGGCTTCGGGCTGATCCTGCAAATCTTCCTCCGGCGAAAAAATCATGCCGCGTCCTGATTCCCGGGCATAAATGCCGAGCACCGCATCAATTGGCAAGTGAAGTTGCCGCGCCCGGCCGGCGAACCGCGCTTCGAAGCTCAGAAACTCGTTGCCAATGTCTAAATCGCGAACCGCTGCATAGCTAACATTGAGTACCAATTTACCGTCTTTCACATACTCGGCGGGCACATCAACGCCATCGACTCCCACATCAATCACCACGTGTGGCGTGGCGCCGTTGTCCGTCATCCATTCATGCATGGCCCGCAATAAATAGGGCCGCTGTGAAGTCGTTTCGGAAAGCGAAGTCATGATAGTGGCATCGACACAGCTACTGGCGCATCTCGTGTTCCAGTTCCGTCAGACTTTCCTGGAAGGAACGTCTGGAAAAAACCTCATCCATGTATTTGCGCATGCCCTGCGCATTGTCACCCAAGTCAATGCCATAGGCCGGCAATCGCCACAGTATCGGCGCTATAGAGCAATCCACCAGCGAGAACTCATCACTTAAAAAGAAACGACGTGCCGCGAAAATCTCAGCACTAGACAGAATGCTTTCCTTTAGTTGCTTGCGCAGCCGGGACAGGCGCTTGCCGTCTGTGGTTTCGTCCATTTCTTCAGCCAAGGAATACCAGTCCCGTTCAATGCGATACAAGGCCAAGCGGAATTGTGCACGGGTTACCGGGTCCACGGGCATTAATGGCGGGTGTGGGAAACGTTCATCAAGATACTCGACAATAACCCGAGAATCGTAGAGCACCAGGTCTCTGTCGACCAATGTCGGCACGCTGTGGTAAGGGTTGAGATCCCGCAAATCCTCAGGTAGATCGGGCCCTTGAACGTTGATGATGTCGATGTTGATGTTCTTCTCAGCCAGCACAAGCCGCGTGCGATGACTGTGGAAACCGGTGGGACTAGAATATAGCGTCATGCGGTCAGACCCCTCGGCCGTGGCCGGTAAGCTGTTAGTATTTTCATATGTATTAACGGTGCCCAGCACTCAAGGCCCGGTACCCTTGCTCATTTCTTATGAGAGACCGCAGCGCCATGCGGTCTCAGCTTATTTTATGTCTTTCCAGATTTCGTTCTTAAGGAGATAGGCAAAAAGACCAAACACCAGCAAGAACAACAGGACCCAAATACCCAATTCACGCCGCTGCAGCTGCGCGGGCTCACCAACATAGTCCAGAAAATTTACCAAATCACGGACAAGCTGATCGTATTCCTGGGCGCTGAGACTGCCCTCAATGACGGGCTTGAAGCTAACGACTTCGTGACCCTCATCGTCTTCTTCAACGACTCGTCGCTGCAAACCCTGCAGCTCCCAAAGCACGTGGGGCATGCTGGCATTCTCAAGCACCACGTTATTCACGCCATTGGGCCGACTTTCATCGATATAGAAACCCCTTAGAAAATTGAATATGAAGTCAGTGCCGCGACTGCGGGCAATTAAACTCAAGTCTGGTGGCGCTTGCCCAAACCAGGCCTGGGCATCATCGGCCGGCATTGCCGCCTGCATGGTATCAACCGGCTTATCGGCAGCGAACATTAAATTCGCGACCAACTGGTCTTCACTGATGCCGAAATCTTCGGCGAGCCGGTTGTAGCGAACGTATTTCGCCGCATGACAACCCATGCAATAGTTCACAAAATACTTAGCACCGCGCTGCAATGAGGCCACATTACCGACGTCATTCATGGCAGGAACCAAGGCAGGGCCGCCGTCACCAGAAGCGCTGACCACTGCCGGCAGGAAGAACATTGCGCTGAACAGTAGTGCGGCAATAGATTTCATTCGAGCTAAAGGTTTCATCTGCATTAGTCGTGATACCTAATTCGTTCAGGTACGGGCTTGGTTTTCTCAAGCCTTGTATAAATCGGCATGAACAAGAAAAACGCAAAGTAAACAACAGTGAAAAATCGACCGGCATGCAAATAGGTCACATCACCGAACGGGAGTGAAAAAAGCACACCACCACCCGGCTGGGTCGCAATGTAGCCTAGGGCGATAAAACTCACAGCGAAGGCTGCCAAGGCGACTTTAAAATATACGCCGCGGTAGCGAATCGATTTCACTTTGCAACGATCAAGCCAAGGCAGCAAGAACAATACGACGATGGCTAGGGCCATCAGCAAGGCACCTCCACCTTTACTCGGCACCGCGCGAAGGATGGCGTAAAACGGCGTGAAATACCAAACCGGCGCGATATGATCCGGCGTCTTCAAAGCATTGGCCGGCTCAAAATTCGCATGCTCCAGGAAATAGCCGCCCATTTCCGGCGCGAAAAATACCACGGCGGAGAATGCAGCCAGAAATACGATTATCGCAACCAGGTCTTTTGCCGTGAGATAAGGATGGAAGGCCACGCCGTCTAAGGGTATGCCATCAGGACCCTTACGTTCCTTGATTTCGATGCCGTCGGGATTAAGAGAACCCGTTTCGTGCAAGGCCAATATATGCATGACCACCAGCATGATGAGGGCCAAGGGCACGGCCACCACATGTAAGGCAAAAAAACGGTTCAGCGTGATGTCGGAAATATAGTAGTCACCACGGATCCACTCAACCAAGCCTTCCCCGATGCCCGGGATAGCGCCAAATAAGGATACGATGACCTGCGCACCCCAGTACGACATTTGCCCCCAAGGCAACAAATAACCGAGAAAAGCCTCGGCCATTAGCGCCAAGTAAATGAGCATACCGATAACCCACAGTAGCTCGCGTGGAGGCTTAAACGAGCCGTACATCAAGCCGCGGAACATATGCAAATAAACCACGATAAAAAACGCCGAGGCACCGGTTGAATGCATGTAACGAATCAACCAACCCCATTCCACGTCGCGCATGATGTATTCCACCGACGCAAATGCATCAGCAGCCGAGGGCTTGTAGCTCATGGTCAGGAATATGCCGGTCACCAACTGAATGATCAGCACAACCATGGCCAGGACGCCGAAGACATACCAAACGTTAAAATTCTTAGCAGCGTAGTATTCGGTGGCATGTTCCTTGAGCATCTTGCTCATGGGAAAACGCGCGTCGATCCAGGCGATGGCTCGGTCCATCCGGCTGTTACCACCCATGGCTTCAGATTGCGTGCTCATGCGGCCACCCCGACGTCATCACCGATTAAGATCAAATTCTCGCCCACATATCGGTATGGCGGCACCACCAAATTCGTCGGTGCGGGGACGCCGGCGAATACGCGCCCGGATAGATCGAATTTCGATTCATGGCAGGGGCAGTAAAAACCACCCATCCAGTCTTCACCCAGGTCTTCGGGCGATACATCGAAACGCTCAATTGGCGCACAACCCAGATGGGTACAGTTACCCACGAGCACCAATATCTCTGGCTTAATGGCACGAAATTCGTTTTTCGCGTAACTGGGTTGATCGGAACTGTCGGATTCTGGATCCGCCAGCATGTCCTGCATCTTATTCAATCGCTCGAGCATTTCGGGCGAACGACGTAAAACCCAGATGGGCCGGCCACGCCAAGATACGCGAACCATCGAACCCTCATCCAACTTACTGATGTCAATTTCCACCGGTGCACCCAATGCCTGGGCCCGGGCGCTTGGTTTAAAAGAAGCCACAAACGGCACGGCCGCGAAACCCGCACCAACTACGCCGCAAACAGTGGTCGCGACACTCAGAAAGTGGCGTCTGCTCAGCCCCGACTCTTCGCTCATCGAGCTCATCCTCCAATGGTCCGTGCGGTGCTCAATTCGCCGCAGGACGTAATCCCTAGCACAGTGGGTTGCTAATTCAATGTCGCCCTTGGATGTTTCTCTTTGAAACCTTGCAGGCAGGGGGAAAAACGCGCGGATTATACACGCGGCGAAACCGCCTTGCCTACTGGGCTGTGCCCCTGGCTACTATACAAGACGACGAATTCGGCCACCCAATAGGCTTAATTTCTCCTCTATACATTCATAGCCGCGGTCAATGTGGTAGATCCGGTCGACGACGGTTTCTCCTTTAGCCACCAGGCCGGCAAGGACCAGACAGGCCGAAGCGCGCAAATCCGTGGCCATGACCTGAGCAGCATGCAGCTGATCCACACCCTCAACAATGGCGGTGTGCCCCTCCAACTTTATCTTGGCACCCATACGCTGCAGCTCTGGCACATGCATGAAGCGATTCTCGAAGACATTTTCCGTAACCGCCCCAACGCCTTGAGAAATTGCGTTCATCACCATGAACTGCGCCTGCATATCCGTCGGGAATCCAGGGTACGGAGCCGTATTGACATCTACTGCACGAGGCCGGCGCCCGAGCATTTTGAGTTCGATCCAGTCGGCACCGGTCGAAATCTCTGCCCCCGATTCTTGCAACTTCGCCAGCACCGCTTCGAGATGATCCGGCCGCACACCCTTTAGACGCAGCTCCCCGCCCGTCATGGCCCCCGCCACCAGAAAAGTACCGGCCTCAATACGGTCAGGCTGCACCCGGTAGTCACCACCGTTTAAGCGCTCAACCCCTTCGATAACGATCCGATTGGTGCCCGCGCCCTGAATCCGCGCGCCTAAACTGTTGAGAAAATCCGCGAGGTCAGCTACCTCGGGTTCACAGGCCGCGTTCTCCAGCACGGTCTCGCCTTCAGCCAGAACGGCCGCCATGAGCAAGTTTTCGGTGCCCGTGACAGTCACTTTGTCCAACAATATCGGCGCACCGCGCAAACCGTCAGCGCGCGCGCGAATGTATCCGTCTTCAATGACCACCTCAGCACCCATGGACCGGAGACCCGCTACATGCAAATCCACCGGTCGCGCGCCAATGGCACAGCCACCGGGCAAAGAGACATCCGCACGGCCAAAACGGCTCAGCAGTGGGCCCAACACCAGGATGGAAGCACGCATTGTCTTCACCAAGTCATAGGGTGCGGAGCAATCGTGTAGCGGGCCCGCATCGACTTCCAAGACCATGCCGTCATGCATAGTGACCTCAACACCCATACGCCCGAGCAAAGCAATGGTCGTGGTTACATCATTGAGGTGCGGTACGTTGCCGATGGTGACACGCTCACCACTCAGAACCGTCGCAGCGAGAATGGGCAAAGTCGCGTTTTTCGCGCCGGAGATACGCACTTCACCCGACAGACGGACCCCGCCCTCTATAGCCAGTTTGTTCATTGTTTACGATGGATGGCTATTCAAATGACCTTGCTTGCCACTCGTCGGGCGTGAAGGCTTTTATCGACAAGGCATGAATCTCCCGACCCACGCGCTCGCCAAGGGCTGCATAAATCATTTGATGACGCGCGAGCGGCCGTTTTTGCCGGAAAACAGGACTAATCACCTGCGCCTCATAGTGCGTTTGGTCGTCGCTGGTAACCGTGGCGGAACATTCCGGTAGCGCGTTTTCTATCAATTCTTCAATTTCAGACGGCTGCATTTATTTAATCGTAGGGCGTTCGACGCGCGACATTATAATCATCCCCATGCTGATCTATCTTGTTGCCGTCGTCATTGGTCTGGTGCTCTTGATTTGGGGGGCTGATCGGGTCGTATTGGGTGCAGGCGCCATCGCCCGCAATTTCGGTATCTCACCCATGCTCATCGGTTTGACGGTCGTGGGCTTTGCCACATCGCTACCCGAGGTCATCGTTGCCGCCACGGCTTCTCTAGCTGGGGCACCGAACCTGGCCGTGGGTAACGCTCTGGGCTCAAACATTGCCAATATCGGCTTGGTCATTGCCGTGGCCGCCATGATACGGCCCTTGAGCATCCAATCCCGCACCTTGCGAAAAGAACTGCCCGTCATGCTGGCCGTCAGCGTCTTGCCCGTATTCCTCTTCCCGGACGAATTGATCAGCCGCCTCGACGGCTTACTGCTCCTGGGCGGACTGGTCGCCCTGATGATCTGGATTGTGCGCTTGGGTCAAGCAACGCGCGGCTCGGACCCCATCGAAGCCCAGTTCGCCGCGGAATTACCGTCTAACCTGAGCCTAAATTGGGCGTGTCTTTGGCTGTTCATTGGACTGCTCGTATTGATGGCCGGTGCCAATGCCCTGGTCTGGGGAAGTCAGGCCATCGCCCTGGAGCTGGGTGTGAGCGAATTAGTGCTCGGCGTCACAGTAGTCGCGGTAGGCACTAGCCTGCCGGAGCTGGCAGTATCCATTGTTAGCGCCCGCAAGGGCGAACATGGTCTGGCCCTGGGCAATGTAATTGGTTCCAACGCCTTTAATTTGCTTGCGGTCATTGGCGTCGCGGCAGCCATTACGCCGGCGGCCTTGGACACCGAGGCCGTTCGAGTCCATTTGCCCGTCATGCTGGGTTTCACACTGGCCTTTTTCTTCATCGCGTACAATCAGTCGGACACCATGCGCGTCAGCAGACCCGCGGGGGTTTTGTTGCTCGGTGGTTTCTTAGCCTATTTAAGCTATGTGGTTGTCAGTGCCGCTTAGCGCGCAAAAAACCTCTGCGAGTTTTTAATGAGCGAACAAATTCAAGACAGCGATTTGCAAATGCGCGCGCGGCGCGTGCTGGAAATCGAGGCGCGCGCCGTGGCGCAGTTGTCGGAACGAATAGACGCCGATTTCGCCAAAGCCTGCCGCGCCTGCCTGGACTGCCAGGGACGCGTCATCGTGACGGGAATGGGCAAGTCCGGCCACATTGGCGGCAAACTGGCCGCGACCCTGGCTAGCACGGGTACGCCCGCTTTCTTTGTACATCCCGGCGAGGCTAGCCATGGCGATATCGGCATGATCACACCAAAAGATTTAGTCATCGCCATATCAAACTCCGGCGAAACAGCGGAAATCGTCACCATACTGCCGTTGCTTAAGCGCCTGAATCTGCCTTTAATCACATTAACTGGCAAGCGTTCATCAACCCTGGGACGCGCGAGCACCGCGGTATTGGATACCAGTGTCAGCGAAGAAGCCTGCCCGATGAACTTAGCGCCCACGGCCAGTACAACCGCCTCGCTGGCCATGGGTGATGCACTGGCGGTGGCGCTGCTGGAAAGCCGTGGCTTCACCGCCGATGATTTTGCCCGCTCGCATCCCGGCGGCGCCCTTGGCCGACGCCTCTTATTGCACGTTCGCGATCTCATGCACAGCGGCGATGACATTCCGCGAGTGGGCATTGATGCTGCCCTGCGCGACGGGCTGCTGGAAATGAGCCGCAAGGGTTTGGGAATCACCGCGGTGGTCAATGACGATGGCGGCCTGGCCGGTGTATTTACCGACGGCGACCTGCGACGCACCCTGGATCAGGGTATCGACATCCATGACACCGCTATGCGGGCCGTGATGACGGCCCAAGGAAAGACCGTGGGCCCGGACGAACTCGCCGCCGAGGCAGTGCGAACTTTAGAGCAGAATAAAATCACCGCGCTGTTGGTAGTCAGCCCTGAGCAGGAGCTTGTCGGGGTCTTACATTTCCATGACTTGTTACGTGCCGGGGTCATGTAGATGGCCAGTGTATTTTCATGAATACCGATGCGCATTGGTCCAAGGAGATCGTTTCCCGGGCGCGGGACATTGACCTCTTGGTCTTAGACGTTGATGGCGTGATGACCGACGGACGCTTGCACTACGACGCACAGGGCGGCGAAGCCAAAGTCTTTCATGTACGCGACGGTTTGGGTATCAAGCAAGCCATGGGCTGCGGCATTGGGCTGGGTGTGATCTCGGGGCGCCAATCCCAGGCTCTAAGAGTTCGCTTGGCGGAATTGGGCGTGAAGCACGTCATCCTCGGACGGGAAGACAAATTGCTTGCTCTGCGAGAATTGATGGAGCAACTCGGCATAACCTCCGTGGCTAAGGTTGCCTATGTCGGTGATGATTTACCTGACCTGCCAGCGATCAAAGCCGCGGGCCTAGGGCTAACGGTCGCGGATGCGCACCCCGACGTGCTTTCGGCGGCTCAGGCTTGCACGGCACGGCGCGGTGGCGCCGGCGCCGTCCGCGAAATCTGTGACCTGCTAACTAAGACACGCAAGCGCGGGCAGGCTTAATTCCCGTGGAAGTGCGCAACCGCATCGGCCTAATCCTACTCATGGTCTGCGCTTTAGGCAGTGGCCTATTGCTATCACGCCTGGGTGACAATGAGACACCGCGAGCCAATAGCCCGCGGCTGGGCGCAGGCTACTATGTGGACAATGCGGAATTGATCGGCACCGGTGATGACGGTGAGGTGCTCTACCGGGCCCGCACCAAGCAAGCAACGGAGCAGCCGGAAGATGGCTCTGTCATCCTGGATGAAGTCGCCATCGACTACGCAACCGACTCCGACGTGCCGTGGGAGTTAAGGGCATCATCGGGGCGTATTCCGGCCGGTGGTAAGATATTGCAATTGATAGACGATGTTGTGGCGATAACCCGCGCGGATGCTGGCGAGCCTGCAACGATACGCACGGATTTCCTGGAGCTAGATCCCGAAACTTTCGTCGCGTTCACAGATCGCAAGGTAGCGATCGACTATTCAGGGAGTGAGGTATTCGCTGTTGGGATGCGCGCGTTTCTCAAAGAAGACCGACTACAGCTACTGTCTAAGGTCAATGGTAAATTTGTTCGTTAGCTGCCGTGCAAACTTGGTTCCGCGTATTTTGCGCAAGTGGCACTATCGCGGCTGCAAAAAATATCCATACGCGTCGAACGAGCAATGCCATATTGCGTGGGCGTGGCTAAAACAGCTAGTTCCGCCCATTGGCCCGCAGCGCGCCTTTCAATTCAGCAGTTTGTTCATTGGGATGATAGCGAACATCGCTTGGGCACAACCCACGGGCTTGGAACTCCCCGATCTGGCCATCAGCGAATCATTGCCCATTACGCTGGATGCGACTTCGTCTGAATTTGACCGGCAAAATAATCAGCTCAAATTCGAGGGGCTGCGTATTCGCCAAGGCGGCTTGCGAATTGAGGCGGACGATGCCGAAGTGACACGCCTAGACTTCGAAAATAGTGTCTGGACCTTACGCGGCAACGTAGTGATCAAGAGCGACAACACCCAAGCTTGGTGTGATGAGGCGGATGTGCAGTTCAAGAATCATCAATTGGCGCAAGCCCAGCTGCGCGGCGAACCCGCTCGCTTCGAGCAACAACGCAGTGACAGCGACGAAGTCGCCCGCGGCCGAGCATCCACCATTGACTATGACTTGCTGGGATCGAACATCAAGATGTCCGAAAACGCCTGGTTGAGTGATGGTGCCAATGAAGTATCCGGCGCCCGCATTGCCTATGATTTAGAGCGGCAATATATCGTTGCGGACGGTGATGAGAATGGTCAAGTCAGGATGAAAATTCAGCCCCCTAAAAAAACTGAGCCCTGAGTTTCCGTGTCCATTCTCATCGCAGAGCATATTTCCAAGCGATTTAAGCTCAGACAAGTCGTCAAAGACATCTCTCTAGAAATATCTAGCGGCGAGGTCGTGGGCCTGCTGGGCCCCAACGGTGCGGGCAAAACCACGGCTTTCTACATGATCGTGGGTTTAGTAGCTGCCGACGACGGCGGCATTCGGCTGGACGATAAAGATCTAACAGATCTGCCGATGCACGAGCGCGCCCGGCTGGGACTTGGATACTTGCCCCAGGAAGCGTCTGTTTTCCGCAAACTCAGTGTTGAACAAAACATCATGGCGATTTTGCAAACGCGCCAGGAGCTAGTGCGAGCGGATCGCGAACGCATACTCGAAGAGCTGCTCGAAGAACTTCACGTTAATCATGTCCGCAACAGTCTGGGCCTTAGCCTTTCAGGTGGGGAGCGCCGCCGCGTAGAAATAGCCCGGGCTTTGGCCGCCGAACCAAGATTTGTGCTGCTGGACGAGCCCTTCGCGGGCGTTGACCCTATTTCAGTCCTGGATATTCAGCGCATCATCCGCCACCTCGCAGAACGAGATATTGGCGTACTAATCACCGACCATAATGTGCGCGAGACACTGGGCATTTGCAGCCGAGCCTATATCCTGAACGACGGTACATTGATTGCCCAAGGATCCCCAGAGGAAATCTTAGAAAATCAGCAAGTTCGCGAAGTTTACCTCGGTGAGGATTTTCGCTTGTAGACCTATCGTTCACGCATGAGTGCAATGAAACCCTCCTTGCAGCTGAAGGTCAGCCAACAGCTGGTCATGACGCCCCAACTCCAGCAAGCACTGCGCTTGCTGCAAATGCCCGTGTTGGAACTCAACAGCCAATTAGAAGAAGCCCTGGCCGAAAACATTATGTTAGAAGCCGAGGAGCCCACCGACACATCCGAGCTCGACCATCCCGACCGCGACGAGGCTGGGGACCTAGACACCGCGGCGGAAGTGGTCGCCGGAGAAATGAGCGACACGGATCTCTGGGCCGACCGGGGTGGCAGTGACAGCCGCGGCGATGGCTGGTCAGAAGACTCGCGGCCGGAGATTGCTGACCGCAGCAAGGAGAGTCTTCGCGAACATCTCCTTTGGCAATTGGAGCTGGAGCATTTCACACCCCGCGAGATGGTCATCGGTCACGGTTTGGTGGATGCGCTCAATGACGATGGCTATCTCACTGAGTCACTTGCCGATATCAGACAGGCCTTGAGCGGTGAAGCTGATTTCAAGGCTGACGAAATCGAACACACCTTGGAAAAACTACAGCAACTCGATCCGCCAGGAATTGCCGCTCGCAGTTTAAGTGAATGCATTGCCATCCAGCTCCGCCAACTTGATGCATCCGTTGCCGAGCGTGAGCTAGCGCTGCAAATCGCGGCTGATCACCTAGACCTAGTCGCTGCCCGTGACGACGCGAGCCTGCGGCGCGAACTGGGCGTTTCCGAAACCAAGCTCGATGCGGCCCTGGCCCTCATTAAAGGCTGCCATCCTCGCCCGGGCGCAGCTATACAATCCAGCACGCCGGATTATGTGACCCCGGATGTCTACGTGCGCAAACAAGACGGCCGCTGGATTGTGGAAATCAACGGTAGCGCAGCCCCCCGAGTGAAGGTAAACCAGGCCTATGCGGAGATGTTGCGAGGCAACAGTGGCCATGAAACCCTGCGTGCCCAGTTGCAGGAAGCCCGTTTTCTTGTTCGCAGTTTGGAAATTCGCAACGACACGCTGATGAAAGTTGCCCTATGCATTGTAGAGCGGCAGACTGGTTTTCTTGAACAGGGTGAAGAAGCGATGAAACCCATGGTGCTGCGCGATATCGCCGAAGCGGTGGACAT
This sequence comes from Gammaproteobacteria bacterium, assembly GCA_965221985.1. Lineage (GTDB taxonomy): Bacteria > Pseudomonadota > Gammaproteobacteria > Steroidobacterales > J054. The sequence goes on along the minus strand of OZ244928.1, from coordinate 1,654,902 downwards.
GCACGAATCCACCATTTCTCGCGTAACAGCAAACAAGTATATGCGTACTCCCAGAGGCGTCTTCGAATTCCGTTATTTTTTCTCTAGCCAATTGACCAGCGACGATGGCTCGGAGGAATCCTCTACCGCGGTAAGAGCGAAAATTAAACGCCTGATTGGCCAAGAGAATCCTGCCAAACCGCTAAGCGACAACAAGATAACCCAGCTACTCGCCAAAGATGGGACCAATATCGCGCGCCGAACAGTGGCAAAATATAGAGAGGCAATGAAAATTGCGACATCCAGCGAACGAAAACGGCAAACGATCAACTAAACCTGGAAATAAAAGTAAGGAGAAATACAGATGCAACTGAACTTGACCGGTCACCACGTGGAGATTACCCCTGCCCTGCGCAGCTATATTGGCGAAAAATTTGAAAAAATTGAAAGACATTTTGACCACGTGACCGGCGTCCACTGCATCGTCACCGTAGAGAAACTAAGACATAAGGCCGAGGCGCGCGTCAGCGTATCGGGGCGAACTTTGTTCGCCGATGCGGTCGAAGACGATATGTACGCGGCCGTTGACGCATTGATTGATAAACTCGACCGGCAAGTCGTTCGACATAAAGAGAAGCTAACGGACCACCACGCGCGGGAAAATCCTAAGCGCGATATCTCCTAGCCACGGTGGGTGCGCGCTCTTAATGCGACTGATTATTGTTAGCGGACTATCTGGCTCGGGGAAGAGCGTTGCACTCAATGTCCTGGAAGACTTGGACTACTATTGCATCGATAATGTCCCGGCCGCCTTACTGGACACCTTGGTCACAGAAATTCTGGCCACGGATGACCAAAGTTACGCTAATCTAGCCGTTGGCGTAGACGCGCGCAATCGCGCAGCTGATCTTGATCATGTACCTGCACTATTAAGAGATTTACGCGAGCGAAGTATCAGCTGTGAAGTCATTTTCCTGCACGCGGATGACGACATCCTACTGAAGCGCTATGCGGAAACACGGCGCAAACACCCCTTAAGTGAAAAAGACTTGAGCCTGCATGAGGCCATCGCCCGTGAACGGGAACTCTTGGGGCCCATCATTGATTGCGCCGAGTTGATTATCGACACCACGCGATCCAGCGTCTATGAGTTGCGCGACGTTATACAGCAACGTGTTGGACCGCGTAGGGCAGCGAGCCTATCTATTCAGGTGGAATCTTTCGGCTTCAAGCACGGCTTGCCGTCTGACGCCGACTTTGTTTTCGATCTTCGCTGCTTACCCAACCCCTACTGGGAAATGAGCTTGCGGCCTTTTACAGGAAAGGACCAGGCCGTGGCCGACTACTTGGATGCCAGCCCGCTGGTGCAAAAAATGTACACCGACATCCTTGCTTTCATGCAGGGATGGATTCCTGAGTATCACGAATTCAATCGAAACTACCTCACGGTTGCCCTGGGCTGCACGGGCGGCCAGCATCGATCCGTTTACATGGCGGAGAAACTGGCCAAGGAACTCTCCAAACACTACGATCAAGTATTGACCCGGCACAACGAACTGCCTGACAGCGACGACTAGCAGCCAAAACGCGCTTGGTCGCTTTGCCGGGTTTTCCTCGCTAAACTTTGACCCCCATGGCCGGGCCGCGGACTGATTCTGCCCGGCGCCATCAGCGCAGCCTGCGGAGCAACCACCATGGACGTGGGACTCAAGGGAAAATCCAACCTCGGCCGACTGCTGGAAGCCCTGGAAAGCGGCACGCTGCGCCAGGTCGGCGCATTGGTCAACTCCCTACATACCGCCGAGACAGCTCAGCTACTGGAGTCTTTGCCTCCCACTGAACGCGCCATCGTCTGGAAGCTCGTCGATGAGCAAGATGAGGGCGAAGTGCTCCTCAGCCTGAACGACGAGGTTCGCGCGAAACTCATCGAAGCCATGGACGCGGCGGAAGTTGTCGCCGCGACTGAAGGCATGGATCTCGATGACATGGCCGACTTTGTCGCCGATCTTCCCGAGGCCGTGACGCAACAAGTCTTGCGCTCATTATCCGATCAGGACAAGGAACGGCTGGAATCGGTGTTGGCCTACCCCGAAGACAGCGCCGGCGGATTGATGAATCCGGATACCGTCTCGGTACGACCCGATGTCAGTCTCGAGGTTGTGCTGCGCTACTTACGCATTCTGGGGGATATTCCAGACCGCACGGCAGCCATTTTTGTCGTCGATCGGCACGGACGTTATTTAGGGGCCTTACACATGGCACGAATAGTCAGCCATGACCCAGACACCCCGGTGACCTCGGTAATGGATACTTCCGTTGAACCCATTCTCAGCAATGTGCCCGCGCAGAAAGTGGCCCGCGATTTCCGCAATCGCGATTTATTGTCCGCCCCGGTGGTTGACGATAACCGCCGTCTGATCGGTCAAATCACCATTGACGACGTGGTGGACGTCATTCAGGAACAAGCTGACCACGACATACTGAGCATGGCGGGTCTAGATGAAGACGATGACATGTTCGCGCCGGTGGTCACCAGCGCCCGACGTCGAGCCATATGGCTAGGCGTTAATCTCGCCACGGCCTTTTTGGCCGCCAGCGTGGTCGCGCTATTTGCCGACACCCTGGAGAAAGTGGTGGTCTTGGCCGTACTCATGCCGGTTGTGGCGAGCATGGGCGGAATCGCCGGAAGTCAAACTCTAACCTTGATGATCCGCGGCATGGCACTGGGAACCGTCCAGGAATCTAACGCGCGCTGGCTACTGACAAAAGAAATCACGGTGGGCTTGCTCAACGGCCTGGCTTGGGCCTTGGTCGTCGCGATTGTCACGGTCCTGTTTTTCGGGACTTGGCAAGTGGGGCTCATCATCGCGGCGGCCATCACCCTGAACCTTCTTGTGGCCGCATTTTCGGGCTTCGCCTTGCCGCTCATCATGAAAAAACTGGATATCGATCCAGCCTTGGCGGGCTCGGTGGTCTTGACAACTATCACCGACGTAGTGGGTTTCTTAGTGTTTCTCGGGCTGGGTACCCTGTTTCTTCTCTAGTAAATCGATGCCCGTCGGGGCTGGGCCCACTGTTACGCCGACTTGGCCTGAACGTACTCTGTACTAAGGTCTTGCCAACCAAGAATACCGGTGTGAGAATCCAGCGGCGCGCCTTCCATGAATCCCACTAATTCTTCTTTACGCGCCATCGCATCGTCGTAGCCCAGTTGAATAAGTTCGCGCGTATAACCCGCTTCGAACAGCAAATAACTGACCAATTGACGGCCACCGTAATTCAGTGCGCCTAGACCGCTCAACAACAGGCGCACCGGGCGCGGCATTTCATGCACGTAGCGCAGGGCAATGTCGCGAATATCGCGACTGGGCATCATGATCATGGCCTCAATAAAACGCAGAGACCCGAATTCGCCATCAACCCGTTTGCCCGGCATTCGATCGAGAATGAGATTGATACGGGTTAAGCGCTCCAAATCCGAGGACAAGCCGTCCATCAATAAAGCATCGAGCATGTAGCCCGCAATACGCCCAAAACTTGGATAGGCGACGGGTGCGTCAGGCGGTGGCTCAGGATCGGGATCCTCATTGCGAACACCAATCACCAACAAGCGCTCGGCACCTAGGTGCACCGCCGGCGACAAAGGTGTGGCTTGACGCATGGCACCGTCGCCAAAGTACTCCGAACCAATTTGCACCGGCGGAAATACCATGGGTGCAGCAACGCTGGCCATGAGATGGTGTAGTTGAATTTTGGTGGACCGGCCCCGGCGTCGCACCCGCGTCCAGGACTCTAGGCCCTCGCGCCCTTGAAAAAAACAATCTGACCGCGCTGAATCATAGCCAGCGGCCGTCACTGCAATGCCATCTAGATAGCCCCGATCAATGGACTCGGCAATGGCATCAAAACGAATATTCCGTTTGAGTAGCTCGGCCAGCGGCGAGTTGTCCAGCAGGGACTTCGGATTACGCACACCCAAACCGCCAAATACCAAGGTCGCCAACCAGTGCACGCTGCTCTTGGCCATGGTTGCCGTGTCACTGCGAAAGACTTGATCGGTACTAAAGTTCGCCCATACGCGCTCCATGTCGGCAACGGCGTGCCGGAAGAGCCGCGCGCGGGTGGCCAAAACCACCGTATTGATGGCGCCGGCCGATGTACCACTAATGACGGGAAACGGGTTCGGCGCGCGGCGCGGCATGAGACTGGCGATGGCCTTGAGCACGCCCACCTGATAGGCGCAGCGGGCGCCACCTCCGGGCAGCACCAGTCCTATATTGCGATCCCAGCCGCCCGCCGTATTAGAATCATTGCCACGCATGGTGGCGAAATGTTAACCCTTAACTTAGATGGGCACTAGCTTGCTAAGCATCTGCGGAGCAATGTGCCAGTTCTGATCTGCGGAGGTATTTTTTCATGACATCGATTCTGTCTCGCACGCTAGGGGCTTTGCTCATGACTCTAGGAATCAACACTGCGGTTCAAGCCGAGGTAACTCAAGGCGATGCGGCACCAAATTTTCGTCTGCAAGATCAACACGGCCAATGGCATAGTTTGGAACAATACCAGGGCCACTGGCTTGTGCTGTACTTCTACCCTAAAGATGACACGCCGGGTTGTACAAAGGAGGCTTGCGCTTTCCGCGACAATTTTTTTGCCTTTGAAGAGCTAGGCGCGACCGTACTCGGCGTCAGCCTTGATGACGTCGATTCCCACGCGGAATTTGCGGAAAAGTACAGCCTACCCTTTTCCCTACTGGCAGATATCGGCGGTGAGACGGCGAAACGATATGGGATTTTGCGCAACTTTGCGGGCTTGCGTATGGCCAAACGCCAGTCTTATTTAATTAGCCCCGATGGTGAAATCGCCAAGCACTACGCAAAAGTACGTCCAGCAAATCACACCGACGAAGTTTTGGCCGACCTAAGAATGCTGATCAATAGTGCCGATACTAGGACGAATCAATAGCTAACTAGATCCCAAACTCTGCGCATTACCCGGTCGCGCGGACACCTCGCCACGCTCAAAAACCCGGCCCAAGTATCTCCCCACGGCCGCCCAGAGCGCGGCGATGGCCGCGCCGACGGCGGCCATGGCTCCCAAGCCCAAGCCAATACCGTCTGTTAAACCGGCAAAGGCGATGCTGCTTAGCGCATCGCCGCCGCGATATACAGCAATATCGATCACAGGCTTGGCCTTAAAGCGGGTTTCACGATCCACAGCCGTGAAAAGCATTTCGCGACCGGGGCGCGTAATAGCAAAATTGCCCGCCCGCCGAGCAACCTGCAAAGCCAACACCACTGTGAGAATAGGGGCAAACGCAAGAATAAGCAGCCCGGCCGCAATCAATATTGGAACTAGAGCCAGGGTGGTGGGCATACCAAAACGTGTGACGATTCGGCTGGTTGCGAACATTCCAATGGCGAAGGTCAAAATATTCACCACTAGATCCACACCGCCAAGAATCTGCGTACGCGTTTCTCGATCAAAGCCTGCCAATAAATTTTTCTGCTCGAAATAGACGAATGATCCAATGGCGGTATACAACAATATGAACAGGCCTATGGCCAACAAATACGGGTTACTAAAGAACATCTTGAAGCCCGCGAAGGGGTTGCCACCAATAGTGCTTGCGCGGGGATCCGCATGCACGTTTTCGTTGTGCAAGACTGAAACCTTCAAATGCTCCAAGTACAAAATAATGGGAATCGGAATAACCAACGCCACGGCGGCTATCAGCATAAGCGTATCGGTACCCAAAGCGCCCGCGAACAAGGTCGGAACCGCGGGCCCCGCCAGCGCGCCGGCACTCGCCCCCGCCGCAATAAATGCAAACACTCGACCGCTTTGCTCCTTGTCGAACATATCTGACATGAAGCTCCAGAAAACGGAAATATGAAAAAGGCTAAATACGCTGACCCAAACGTAGAAGGTCTTATCGATCAAAACGCGATCATCGAGGGATTCAATTCCCAGGTAGAAAGCAATAAAGCTCACCGCGAAGAACGCGTACACCATCGGCACTAGTAATTTAAACTTGAGTTTAGAGACGGCGATGCCATAGATGGCAACCACCAAGACACTGACAAAGAAATTAATATTCCACAGCAGACTGACTTCTGTATCGGTCCAATCGCTGGCCATGGCATCGCGAACGGGCCGCAGGATGTAGTAGGCAGCCATCAAAATAAACACAAAGGCAAAGGACAGCCAAACTGCTTTGACCTCGTTCGGCTCCACCTTGGATGCCGCCTTCATGAAGCGGGCAAAAAAGCCGGTGGTCTCATTGTTCATGACTCACGGTCCTTACCCAATCTGCGGCCAACGGCGCAGTATAGCCAGCGGCCAGCGGCGCCCTCTGCGAGCACTGGAAAGTATTCACTGGCTGGTCACGCGCAAGATTTTGAGACCGTTCGTGCCCCCGGATACTCCATCTAAGTCGCCCTTGGTCACAATCACGAGATCACCGGGGGTGACATGTTGCCGATCAATCAGTACACGAAACACATCTTCAAAAACACGCCGGCCATAGGTATGCACAGCATCGAAGGCAACAGGATAGACACCTCGGTATAAAGCAACGCGACGCAGGGTACCCAGTTGCGGGGTCAAAGCGAAAATGGGAATGTCGGAGCGAATGCGTGACATCCATAGGGCTGTTGAGCCGGATTCCGTCAGTGCAATAAGGGCCTGCACATCTAAGTGGTTAGCGGTGTACATAGCCGCCATGGCGATTGCTTCGTCAACGCGTTTGAATCGGTCGTTCATGCGGTGACGGCTCATACGCGCAGAAGACTGATGATAGGCCTCCGCCCCGACGCATATCTCCGCCATTGACTGCACGGCCTTTACCGGAAACTTTCCGGCTGCCGTTTCCGCCGATAGCATCACGGCATCGGCACCATCCATCACCGCATTGGCGACATCGGACACTTCCGCGCGCGTGGGCTGTTGGTGCGTGATCATTGATTCCATCATTTGCGTCGCCGTGATGGAAACCTTGAGATGGTTGCGGGTCAGCCGAATGATTTTCTTCTGCAAACCCGTTAGCCCGGCGTAACCCATTTCCACGCCCAGATCACCGCGAGCGACCATGACGGCATCAGAACTCGCCACGATAGCCTCGAGTTCGTTAATGGCCTCGGCACGTTCGATTTTTGCCACGAGCAAGGCCTGGCCACCCGCCGCACGCAAGTATTCGCGTGCCTGGTCCATGTCGGCCGCCGTGCGCACGAAAGACACGGCCAACCAATCCAAGGCCTGTTCAGCGCACCAACGAATATCTTCTCGGTCCTTATCCGTCAATGCGGGCGCTGACAAGCCACCACCTGCGCGATTGATGCCTTTATTGCTACTTAGCTCGCCCCCTACCTCAACCGCGGTAACGACCCGTTTACCCGCTAATGCGCCCACACTGAGAACGATATTTCCATCATCCAACAACAGTGTGTCACCGGGGGCTAGATCAGCGGCAAGATTTTCATAGGCAACACCGACGGATTGCAGCGTGCCAGACTTAGCATCGAGATCAGGGTCTAGGACAAACTCCTGGCCTTCGGCCAACTCGATGGACCCCTCTGCGAAACCCTGAATACGAATCTTTGGTCCTTGGAGGTCGCCCAAGATGCCAATGTAGCGATCTTCTTTAGCGGCGGCTGATCGCACGGCGGCGATTCGCCGTGCGTGGTCAGCATGGTTGCCATGAGAAAAATTGATTCGTGCCACATCGACTCCGGCGCGAATTAGTTCGGCGAGGACCTCTGGATCGTCCGTGGCAGGACCAAGGGTGGCAATGATTTTAGTGCGACGCATGGTGATTCAGTAACAAAACTTGCGCGCAGGGTATCCCAGTCGTCCCATGCTGTCAGCCGGTATTGACCAGAATGATCCGCAAGTCATTCACATTCGTCAGAGTCGGTCCGGTGATTAAGAGCTGTTTAAGGGCGTCGAAAAAAACTGCGCTGCCCGCGCGCGCGAGCATCGCTTCGCCATCTAGCCCGAGATGCTGAGCACGTTGATAGCTCGCGGGCAAAAACCAGGCCCCAGCGTGATCGCCCTGGCCATCTATCCCGTCGGTATCTGCCGCCAAAGCTGCAACTCCGTCGAGCCCGCGCAGATCCATTAACAAACGCAACAGATAAGTGGTGTTCCGCCCCCCGCGGCCCGCATTGGAGGGCACCGCTACCGTCGTCTCGCCACCCGAGATAATGGCAATACGCTGGCCCATGCCCTGATGGCTTCGTACCAAACTTGCATGTTCCCGAGCCAAATCCGTCGCCGGTGAGTTAATCGCGCTGCCCAAGACCAGGGGCCGAAATCCCCTCGCTTCAACGGCAGAAGCCACCGCGGCCAAAGCGTCATCGGCACAGGCCATGATGCTGGCATGGGTCACGAAGGGTTCAGCGCCGTCCCGGCGCGATTCACCCTTGCTTGAAAACAATAATCGCCGCACATTGACGGGCAACCGGCAATGGTAGCGGCGCACCACCGCACGAGCAGCCGCCACGCCGCCGGGATCTGGACTACAGGGGCCCGATCCGATATCTGCGAGAACATCGCCGGGCACATCTGAAATTGCCAGCAACTGGATTTCGGCCGGCGCCGCAGCTACCGCCAAGCCGCCGCCCTTAATGCTGGATAGCTGACGCCGGACCGCGTTGATCTCACTGATCGTGGCACCACTGCGCAAAAGCTGGCGCGTGAGGGTCTGTATATCGGCCAGGGAAATGCCGGCGACGGGCGACTCGAGCAAGGCCGATGCGCCCCCGGAAACCAGGAATATAAGACGATCTTCGACGGCCGCTCGGTGGGCTAGATCCAGAACCCGGCGGCCAGCTTCCACGGCCACCTCATCGGGTACTGGATGCGCGGCCTCAAGACACTCAATACTGGCCGGGAGGTCTTGCGAACCGACACGGTGGCCATAGGGCACGACAATTAAGCCTTCAGCGGGCGCGGGTGCCTGCGCACAATAGGCTGCGGCCATGCTAGCCGCCGCTTTGCCGGCGCCGACCAATAGCGTGCGCCCCTGCGGGGGCGGCAAGATGAATTCGCCCGTGCGCAACTCGGGCGCCACGGCGCCGATGCCCACGTCCCAAAGCGCGCGCAGCAGAGCGCTAAGCTCAATCAAGGCATTCAGCGATTGGCGGCTCGCTGCTCCAAGATTTCCACCGCCGGCAAGGTCTTACCTTCTAGAAACTCCAAGAAGGCGCCACCGCCTGTAGAAATGTAGGAAATACCATCGGTTAAACCAAACTTGTCCAAGGCGGCCAGAGTATCGCCGCCGCCGGCGATACTAAATGCCTTGCTATCGGCGACCGCCTGGGCAAGCCTGCGGGTGCCCTCACTGAATTGATCAATTTCGAACACACCCACGGGGCCGTTCCACACGATGGTGCCCGCCTGAGCCAGAATTTGTGCGTAAGCCTCGGCCGTGGCCGGCCCAATGTCAACAATGAGTTCGTCGCTATCGACCTTGTCGACGTCACGCGGATACGCCGGCGCGCTTGCGCTCACTTCCAAGGCGACAAGCAAATCGGTCGGGATGGGTATCTGCGCACGTCCGGTGGACGGCTTCAGTAAATCTTTTGCCGCAGCCACCAGATCAGCTTCATAAAGTGACTGACCCACGGCATGACCCTCGGCGGCAATAAATGTGTTAGCAATACCACCGCCAACAATGAGCTGATCAACTTTCGCGGCCAAGCTTTCCAGCACGGTAAGTTTGGTGGAGACTTTGGAACCTCCCACAATGGCAACAACCGGTCGCGCGGGTTCACGCAAAGATTTCGCCAGGGCCGTTAGCTCGCCAACCAATAATGGGCCGGCGCACGCCACCCTCGCGTGAGCTGCAACACCATGGGTACTCGCCTGGGCGCGGTGTGCCGTGCCAAAAGCATCCATGACAAACACATCGCAAAGTTCGGCCATACGCTTCGCCAAACTTTCATCATTGGCCTTCTCACCGGCATTGAAACGCACGTTCTCGCACAATACGACATCACCGGGATCAAGCTGCAGACCGTCCAACCAGTTCGCAGCCAGTCGAACTTCGCGGCCTAGCAGGCTCGACAAATGTTCGGCGACGGGCGCCAAGGAAAACTGCGGATCAAATTCGCCCTCCTTGGGCCGACCCAGGTGCGAGAGCAGGATCAGCGCCGCGCCCTGCTCTAGCCCCTGCTTAATTCCCGGAAGAGCGGCACGAATCCGGGCATCGCTGGCTACCCGGTTGCCTTGCAAGGGAACATTGAGATCCAAGCGCATCATCACCCGTTTACCCGCGAGGGATAAATCGGACATTTGCAAGACTTTCATTGGCGCAAGCCCGCGGCGCTACTTAGCGTTCACCAAGGCCAAAGTGGTGTCAAGCATGCGGTTTGAAAATCCCCATTCATTATCATACCAAGCACAAACCTTCACTAGATTGCCTCCCAATACCTTGGTCAAAGTTGCATCGTAAATTGACGACAAGGGATTGTGATTGAAATCTATCGAGACCAAAGGTCCGTCGTTGTAGCCCAGCACGCCAGCGAGTTCACCCTCACTGGCCTTTTTCAGCAAGCCATTGATTTCCTCAACGCTAGTGTCGCGTGCCGCGGTGAAGGTCAGATCGACCACCGACACGTTTATGGTCGGTACACGCATGGCAAAACCATCCAGCTTGCCATCCAAGTCTGGCAAGACCAGTCCAACAGCCGCAGCAGCACCAGTCTTGGTTGGAATCATCGACATGGTTGCTGAGCGCGCGCGACGTAGATCCTTATGGAACACGTCTGTGAGCACTTGATCATTGGTATAGGAATGAATAGTCGTCATGATGCCTTGGACTAAGCCAATGGATTCATGCAACGGCTTCACCAAAGGTGACAGGCAATTGGTCGTGCAAGATGCATTGGAAATAATTTCATGTTTAGCCGTGAGCGATTGATGATTGACGCCATACACAATGGTGGCATCCACATCCTTACCCGCCGGCGCGGATATCACCACCTTGCGCGCTCCAGCTTGTAAGTGGGCCGCCGACTTGTCGCGACTGGCGAAAAAACCCGTTGATTCCAAAACAACGTCTACGCCCAGATCGCCCCAGGGCAATTTCGCCGGATCGCGTTCCGCAAAAACTCTAATGCGATCGCCATTGACGACGAGAGAATCTCCGTCAACGGCTACCGTACCCGGAAACGGGCCGTGTGCGGTGTCATAGCGAGTCAGATGCGCATTGGTCTGAGCGTCACCGAGATCATTGACAGCAACGATCTCTATCTCGCCGTTGCGGCCGGACTCATATAAAGCGCGCAACACGTTGCGCCCGATACGGCCATAGCCATTAATCGCAATCTTTACGGACATGGTTTCTACTCCTACAAATAAACTGCCCGGGTCTAACGAGTCGCCAGCATGGCTTGGGCGGTCGCCGCGACATTCTCAGGCGTGAATCCAAAATGTTCGAATAACTTTTCGGCCGGCGCGGACTCGCCAAAGCGATCCAAGCCGATGATCCGTCCGCTGGAACCCACAATTTGGTGCCAGAGCTGAGTAACACCTGCTTCCACGGCGAGACGCAGGGGTATCGAAGCCGGGAGCACATGCTCGCGCCACTGCACATCCTGCGCCAAAAACAACGGCGCGTTGGGCATGGAAACTGTGCGCACCGCGCGTCCGGCCGAGCGTAACTGCTCGGCGGCGGCCTGAATCAGGCCCACCTCCGAGCCACTGGCCAATAAGATGATTTCAGCTTCGTCATCATCAGACAAAATATAACCACCACGGCGAATAGCCGCCGTTTGCTCAGCATTGCGAGTCTGCGCCGGCACGCCCTGGCGTGTCAGCACTAGACTGGTAGGTCCGTCGCGCCGCTCAATGGCATCTTGCCAAGCCACTGCAGTCTCCACCGCATCGCAAGGCCGCCATAGGGTCATATTGGGCATGAGCTGCAAACTGGCCACATGCTCTATCGGTTGATGCGTCGGCCCATCTTCACCCAGGCCAATGGAATCATGAGTGAATACCGAAATATTCTGTATGCGCATCAAGGCCGCCATGCGCAGGGCGTTACGTGAATAGTCAGAAAACGTTAAGAAGGTGCCGCCGTAAGGAATACAACCGCCATGCAGAGCCAAACCGCTCATGATGGCGGTCATGCCGAATTCACGCACGCCATAGTGAATGTAGTTGCCCCGCGCATCGTCCGCCGTTATGGGCGACGAGCTTTGATGGAAAGTGAGATTCGACCCGGTCAAATCCGCCGAACCGCCGACTAACTCTGGCAATAAAGGCGCAAACGCGTTGAGCGCCTGCAGTGAAGATTTACGGGTCGCATTGTTGTTTGGCGCCGCGGCTATGCCGGCGATGGCATTCGCGGCGAATTCCGGCCACGCATCGGGAAGCTTTCCTGCCAACCGGCGCCGAAGCTCGGCCGCCAACTCCGGATGGGCCTGCGCATAGTTTTCAAAAAGCGTCTGCCATTGACGCTCGTGCTCAGCGCCCCGGGATTGCGCGTTCCAGGCCGCGGAAATTTCATTGGGGAGCTCAAAAGGGGGATGCGGCCATTCAAGTGCGACGCGTGCCGCGGCGATTTCCGCCTCGCCCAGGGGCGCGCCATGAGTCGCCTCACTCCCCTGCTTGTTAGGCGCACCCCAACCAATCACCGTCTTGCAACAAATCAGACTCGGGCGATTCGAATCGGCACGCGCCTGCTCAATGGCTTGAGCAACGGCCTCGGGATCGTGGCCATCCACGGCGGGAATCACTTGCCAGCCATAGGCTTCAAAGCGCTTGGCCGTGTCATCGCCGAACCAAGCGGCGACATCCCCGTCAATGGATATGCCATTGTCATCGTACAGACAAATCAACTTGCCCAGGCCCAGGCTGCCCGCCAATGAACAAGCCTCGTGGGAAATACCTTCCATCAGACAGCCATCGCCCAGGAACACGTAGGTGTAATGGTCCACCACCTGAAAATCGGGTCGATTAAATCGCGCGGCGAGATGTTTTTCCGCCAATGCCATGCCAACGGCATTGGTGACGCCCTGACCCAGAGGTCCAGTAGTGGTCTCGATACCAATATCCAGGTCGTATTCCGGATGGCCGGCGGTGCGTGCACCAAATTGGCGAAAGTTTCGCAGCTCATCCATGCTCAGCGGATAGCCTGATAAATGCAGTAATCCGTATAGCAACATGGAGCCGTGTCCGTTGGACAGCACAAAGCGATCGCGATCTGGCCAACGCGGATTTCCAGGATTATGTCGAAGAAAATCGTTCCAAAGCACTTCGGCCATATCGGCCATGCCCATGGGCATGCCCGGATGTCCGGAATTGGCTTGCTGAACACCGTCCATGGCCAACACGCGCAAGGCATTGGCCATTTGACGCCGCGTTGGTCTTTCTATTGCAGATGCAGGGCTCGTTGCCATTTTATAAGTCGACCGCTGGCCGCTTTTTTATTGTCATAAAGGGCGGCGCATTGTCGCGTTTTCGTTGCTGGCTGGCAACATGAGCGAGACATGCCCAGGCAAAACCTGGCTATAATTGTCGGATAACAAAAATTTTTTAGGACTCACGATGCCCATCCAGAAGCTGTTTACCTCCGAATCCGTATCCGAAGGCCATCCCGACAAGATGGCGGACCAGATATCGGATGCGGTTCTAGACGCTATTCTCAGCAAAGATCCCCAGGCCAAGGTCGCGACGGAAACCCTGATCAAAACGGGTTTCGTGATGCTGGCCGGTGAGGTGAATACCACTGCATCCGAGGTCTTTTTCGACATGGAACAGCTGGTGCGGGACGTGGTCCTGGACATCGGCTATAGCGATTCTGCCGCCGGTTTTGACGGCGCCACTTGTGGTGTCATGAATGCCCTGGGACCTCAGTCCGGCGATATACGCCAAGGGGTAGATCGCGACAGCGAACGCGCCCAAGGCGCCGGCGACCAAGGCATGATGTTCGGCTACGCCTCCGATGAAACCGATGTGCTGATGCCCGCGGCCATTACGCTTGCGCACCGACTGGTTCGACGTCAGGCCAGCGAACGGAAATCCGGCGCCCTCGCCTGGCTGCGCCCCGATGCCAAAAGCCAGGTTACTCTGGTATACGAAGATGACCGCCCCGTTGGCATCGATGCGGTGGTGCTGTCGACGCAACATTCGCCCGATGTCGACAACAAATCTCTGCATGAAGGCGTAATGGAAAACATCATCAAGCCCGTGCTGGAACCCACGGGTTGGTTGAGCGAGCGCACGCGCTACCACATTAATCCAACCGGCCGCTTTGAAATTGGCGGCCCCCAGGGTGATTGCGGCCTGACCGGGCGCAAGATTATCGTCGATACCTACGGCGGCATGGCTCGTCATGGCGGCGGCGCGTTCTCCGGGAAAGACCCATCCAAAGTCGATCGTTCGGCCGCCTACGCCGGCCGTTACGTGGCAAAGAATATTGTTGCCGCGGGTCTGGCTAATCGCTGTGAGGTCCAGATCTCCTACGCCATCGGCGTGGCCGAACCCACCTCCATTGCAGTGGAAACCTTCGGCACCGGCAAACTCTCCGAAGAACGGCTAATCCAACTCGTGCGCGAAGTGTTTGACCTAACGCCCTATGGCATTCGTGAAATGCTGGACTTGTTACGACCCATCTACCGTCCAACGGCAGCCTACGGCCACTTCGGACGCGAAGACCTAGATCTGAGTTGGGAGCGCGTTGATCGCGCCGAGGCACTACGCGGCGCCGCCGCGGCCTAGTTCCGCACCCTCGGCCTAACACAATAATTAACCAGGAGTTTCCCCGCATGAGCACGAAAGCCGCCGAAGTCATTCAGGCCGATGCCAAGGTCGCAGATTTGAGTTTGGCCGATTGGGGCCGCAAGGAAATCGCCATCGCAGAGACAGAAATGCCTGGCCTCATGGCGGTCAGGGAAGAATTTGCCAGCCAACAGCCACTAAAAGGCGCGCGCATCGCTGGCTCTCTGCATATGACCATTCAGACTGCAGTATTGATTGAAACCCTAGTCGCCCTGGGTGCGGAAGTTCGCTGGGCATCCTGCAACATTTTTTCGACCCAAGACCATGCGGCCGCCGCCATCGCCGCGGCGGGCATACCGGTATTCGCCTACAAAGGTGAAAGCCTTGATGAGTACTGGGAGTACACCCACAGGATTTTTGCCTGGCATGACGGTGGCGCGCCCAATCGAATACTCGATGACGGCGGCGATGCCACCCTGTTGATCATCCTCGGTGCCCAAGCTGAAATCGACTCATCGGTGCTCGACAATCCAAGCAGCGAAGAAGAAGTTGCTCTTTTTGCGGCCATTCGCAAACGCCTAGAGTCCGATCCCGGCTGCTATAGCCGTTGGCGGGATGCCATTGGCGGTGTCACTGAAGAAACCACCACCGGCGTTAGCCGCTTATACCAAATGAAAAAGCAAGGCCAGTTGCCCTTCCCGGCCATAAACGTGAACGATTCCGTCACCAAATCGAAGTTCGACAATCTATATGGTTGCCGCGAGTCGTTGGTTGACGGCATTAAACGTGCCACCGACGTAATGATTGCCGGGAAGATCGCCGTCGTGGCCGGCTATGGCGACGTGGGCAAAGGCTGTGCGCAGTCCCTGCGCGGTTTGGGTGCGACGGTTTGGGTCACGGAAATCGACCCCATCTGCGCCTTACAAGCCACCATGGAAGGCTATCGTGTGGTGACCATGGAAGATGCTTGTAGCCGGGCGGATATTTTTGTGTCCGCCACGGGCAACTACCACGTCATCACCCATGAGCACATGCAGGCAATGAAGGACCAAGCCATCGTTTGCAACATTGGTCACTTCGATAATGAAATTGATGTTGCCAGCCTCAAACAGTACAAATGGGAAAACATCAAGGAACAAGTTGATCACATCATATTCCCGGACGGGAAACGCATCATCTTGCTCGCCGAAGGACGTCTGGTAAATCTTGGCTGTGGTACAGGCCATCCCAGTTTCGTGATGTCGAATTCGTTCACAAACCAAGTGATGGCGCAAATTGAGTTGTGGCAGCAACCCGATAACTATGACAATGATGTCTACATCTTGCCCAAACATTTAGACGAAAAGGTCGCGCGGCTACACTTAAAGAAACTAGGCGCCACGCTGACCAGTCTGACCACGGAGCAAGCGGACTATATTGGCGTCCCGCAGCAAGGTCCCTATAAGCCGGAACACTACCGCTACTAGCGGCAGCAGGCTTTCGCGGTTGAGAACCGCGTCCCGCCGCCAGCTGATAGCAAAGGCTATAGTGGCTAACCCTTGCCTGAACGAGTAAACCCTCGTGGCACGACGCGTACTTCGACTCTTGCATATCACTGACTCTCATCTGCATGCCGCAGCCCAAAGCCGCATGCGCGGCGTGCGGACGGCCGATACCTTCGCCGCGGTAATGGATCACGCCATGCAGCATGCGGACCCACCCGATGCCATCCTGGCGACGGGCGATTTGGTGCAAGACGAAACTCGCGCTGGCTATGAACGATTACGCGACACCCTTGCGCCGCTCGGGCTGCCCGTCTACTGCGTTCCCGGTAATCATGACGCACCCACGGCCATGGCCGAAATACTGTCCGGCGAGCCTTTTCAGATTTGCGGTGAAGTCGTCCGCGACAATTGGTGCCTCATATTGCTGAATAGCTACACCCTTGGCGACGACGGGGGCCGGCTTGCGAAGACAGAAATCGCGAGACTACGGCAGATCCTCGTCGACACGCAGGCGGATCACTGCCTTGTGTGCGTCCATCATCATCCCGTACCCATGGGCAGCCGTTGGCTAGACGGCGTCGCTTTGAGAAACGGAGACGAAATGCTGGAAATAATCGATGCGGCAGCGCAAGTGCGCGGCGTGCTGTGGGGACATGTCCATCAAGCCTCCGATCGCCAGCGGCAAAACGTCCGCATGATGAGTACGCCGTCTACCTGTGTTCAATGGCTGCCAAATAGCGACAGTTTTGCAGTTGATTCCCGGCCACCGGGATATCGCTGGCTGGACCTCAACGAGAATGGTCGTATCGATAGCCGCGTCGTCTGGATAGATTAGTCATGACCAAACACTTGTATTTTTACGCACTACTGGCGCTGTTCACGGTTTTAATGTTTGGGAATGCCCAATCATTACCGCTGTGGGAATTGCAAGGCGAAGCAAAGAATATTCGCGTGCTGGGATCAGTGCATTTTCTCCGTGAGCAAGACTACCCGCTGCCCGGCCAAATACAGCAGGCCTATGACGCCGCCGATGTCTTGATCATGGAGTTGGACCTGGACGACATTGACCCGCTGGAGATGCAAGCCATCGTGCAAGATTTGGCCATCGATTCCCGCGGCCGCGACCTAGCCTCGTTAATGGGACCTAAAGACTTTCAAAAAGCCAAACGAGGCATCAATCAACTGGCCATTGCCATCGAACCCTTGGCAGCCTACGAACCCTGGTTTGTCGCCTTACAAGTCACTCAAATTAAGCTGGCTGAATCAGAATTGAAGCATGGCTTGGGTATTGAAGCTTGGTTCGTCACGCAAGCAAGCAAAGATGGCAAACCCTTGCATGGCCTAGAAACCTTGCGCGACCAACTCGGCGCGCTGGATTCCCTCCCGGGCAAGGCCCAACGCAAGTTCTTGCTCCAAACCATCGACGAGGCCCGCGATATGGAGGTCGGGGTCAACGCACTGATCAATGCGTGGCGGCAAGGTGATGTTGTCACGCTGGAACGAGAGCTATTGCTAAGTGTCGAACAGCAACCGGAACTCTACGAAAGAATCCTGCGCCGCCGAAATCGAAACTGGGTAAAAAGTATCCGTCAATTCGCCGGCGACGGACAGGATTATCTTGTGGTCGTTGGCGCTCTGCATTTGATCGGCGAGGATAGCGTTCTACAGATGCTCGCCGACTATGGCATCGAACATCGACAAGTTTTTGAGTAAACAGATTAAAGGATCGCCGTGCCGCCCTTTACTCGGCACTTAGCAATTCAAAATCTTCCTTGCCGGCGCCGCAATCTGGACAGCGCCAGGACAATGGCACGTCTTCCCAACGCGTCCCAGGAGCCAGTCCGGCCTCGGGCATACCTCGGCGCTCGTCGTAAACATAGCCGCAAATTAAACACAGGTAACTGCGATATTCAGGTGCTTCGGTCATGGCGCATCCACTATTGAGAGCGTTCCACGCGAATGGAACGCAGCAGTGGTCGCAATACTGCGAGGCGTTCGATTGGATCGTTCATTTCTAGGCAAGCTTGCTTCTGTTCGATTTCCATGGGCAGAATTTCTGCAAATCGCTGGCTGACCCAGCTTGCGTCATCGTAGCGCTTGGGCAGCGGCTCGTAGAGTTTCCCCAAGTCGTCGATAATCGCCTGCAGCAAGCCTGCCATGGACCGATATTCTTCGGGTAAGGGCTGCTCGGGCTCAACCGGCAAATCATCGACACGGCCCAGATGCAAGCCGTCGGCTTGCTGATCAATTTCGAGCACGCGAAATCTCTTCGAGCCCACTGCGGTAATGCCTAGCAAGCCATCACTCCCCTGGTACCAATCGGTAATGCGTGCACGAGTGCCCACACTGGCCAATTGCGCCTCCTGTTCATTTTCAGCTTCGTTCAATAACAAAACACCAAAGTCACTGTCGTTTTTCATGCAGCGGCTGACCATGTCGAGATAGCGGGGCTCAAAGACACGCAGAGGCAGAGGCCCTTGCGGAAAAAGCACGGTACGAAGGGGAAATAGCGGTATCGTTTCGTTACTCAACACACAGAACCACGTAGCTTAAAGCAACTATAACCAAAAAAGTCCCGCTCCAAAGAGCGCTCTAATCCCTCTGCGCCAAGGCCTCGGCCAACTGCTGATGAATACCGCCGAATCCACCATTGCTCATCACGACGACGCGATCGCTCCCAGCGGCCATGGCGGCAACTTCCGCGACGATGGCGGAGATGTCCTCGCAGACGCGCACTGGGTCAAGGCCGGAAAACACCTCCTTTATATCCCATTCGACGGCGCCCGCGTTGTAGATCCAAACCGCGTCAGCTTGCGCGAAAGCGGCCGCTAGTTGCTTTCGATGAACCCCCATACGCATGGTGTTGGAACGAGGCTCGAATACAACCAGTAAGCGTCCCTCGGCATTCTGGCACAGCCCGTCTATCGTGCGCGCGATGGCCGTAGGGTGATGGGCAAAATCATCATACAGAGCAACACCCTGGTAGCGGCCGTGCAACTCCAAACGTCGTTTTACGCCACGAAATTGGCCAATGGCCTCGATGGCCAACCGGGGATCAACTCCCACATGCACCGCCGCGGCCAAGGCGGCCGTGGCATTTTCGGCATTGTGGGTTCCGGACATTTGCCAATCGGCGCAACCTAGCGGCTTGCCGTTTGAAAACAGCTCCAGGCCTGCCGCGGTAGGCCGACCTATCCAGTCGGCGGACTGATCCAGATCGCTGGCGAAGCTTTGACGAGGTGTCCAACAACCTTGCGCAAAGAGTTCGTTGAGATTTTCGTCACCCGCGCGCGCGACAATGCAACCCGTGCCCGGTACCGTGCGGAGCAGCTGGTGGAACTGCCATTGGATCGCCGCCAAATCAGCGTAGATGTCCGCATGGTCGAACTCGAGATTGTTGATGATGCAGACCTCGGGCCGGTAGTGCAGAAACTTGGCCCGCTTATCGAAAAACGCGGTGTCGTACTCGTCCGCTTCAATCACGAAAAATTCGCCCTCCCCGAGGCAAGCCGATACACCGAAGTCCTGCGCGATACCGCCAATAAGAAACCCCGGCTTCAGGCCGGCGTACTCAAGTATCCAGGCCAGCAAGCTGCTGGTCGTCGTTTTTCCATGGGTGCCCGCCACAGCAAGCACGCGGCGACTGCGCAGCACATGTTCCGCCAACCACTGGGGACCGGAGCAATAATCAAGCTTTTGATCCAGCACGGCCTCCACCACCGGCATGCCGCGCGACATGACATTGCCCACCACCACAGTGTCAGCTCGAGGCTGCAACTGTTGTGCGTCAAAACCGACGGTGAGCTCAATGCCTAGATCGACCAACTGATCACTCATGGGCGGATAGACGTTTTGGTCAGAGCCTGTCACACGGTGACCAGAAGACCTCGCAAGGGCGGCGACACCGCCCATAAAGGTTCCACAAATTCCTAGAATATGAACATGCATGGGCCCGCCGCGCGCCTTAAATTGAAGAAGAGTCGCAAAATTATAAGGCAATGCCCCATCAAGACCGTCCGCGCCGCGCAACTGCCTAGCGGGCGCCAACAGCAGCACGATGATCTACACTCAGCCGCCATGGATGTATCAGACCGGCAACTTCAGCTGCTAAGTTCCGCCAGCGACCTAGAGAAACTGGCGGAACGATTCGCCGGCGTGGATACCATTGCCGTGGACACGGAATTCAATCGCACCAACACCTATCGTGCGCAGCTCTGTCTGGTGCAATTGTCGGCTAATGGCGATCTCGCGCTGGTGGATGTACTTTCGGAACCACCGCTCGCGGCCCTCCAAGAAATTGTTCTCGAGTCAAGGGCAATGAAATTATTTCATGCAGCCAAACAGGACATGGAAGCGCTGTACCAGAGCTGTGGTCTATTGCCGAACCGAATGCTGGACACACAGATCGCCGCGAGCTTGATTGGCCGGCCCGCGCAAGTGGGCTACGCGAATCTGGTGGAAGATCTGCTGGGCATACAACTGGATAAATCCGCGACCCGAACGGATTGGTCGCGACGACCCTTAAGTCCCACGCAACTGAGTTATGCGGCAGCGGACGTCCTATATCTTTTTGATTTGCACAATGTGCTAGTGGAAAAACTTGAAGCCCAAGGCCGCTACGCCTGGGCCCTGGAGGATAGCGCACGACTGCTAGACCCGAGTCTCTATGAAGTGGTGCCCGAGGATGCCTGGCAGCGAATACCGAGCATTAAGTTTCTACCCGTGGGCGTGCAGGCACGGGCGCGGGCGCTCGCGGCATGGCGTGAAAAACAAGCCATGCAGATCAATCGACCCCGGCAATGGGTGCTGAGCGACGTCGTCATTTTGAAAATCGCGCAAGACAATCCCGCAACTACCCGTCAATTGGCGAACGCGCCCGATATACCTCCAGCAGTCGTCCGCAAGCAGGGCGAAAAAATTCTCGCGGCATTGCAGGACGCTAGTGCTGCCCTAGATCGCGGTGAGCTGAACATCGTTCAACGGACGCGCAGCATGGGTCCGGATCCGGCGGCAGTCAAAGGCCTCGCCCGAATCCTGCGACGGCAGGCAGAGCGGGCGGGAATTGCGCCGGAAATCTTGGCCACGCGACGCGAACTGGTGGGTTTATTGCAAGGTGAACTCGAGCAGCGCGTCACCCAAGGTTGGCGGCGCGAACTCGCCGGAGAAGCTTTGCTGGCGGCTCTGTGATGCAGCGATAGGTAGCCGGAAAAAGCCTATTGAACTAGAGGTCTAGGGCATCCTGGACCCGTTGATACACCACTTCGACCGCGTCATCGCCGTCGATTTCTCGCAGCAGCCCCGAATGCTGGTAAAACTCGATCAGAGGTTCGGTCTGCTCCCGATATACGCTCAAGCGCTTGCCGATCGTATCCTCATTGTCATCGGCGCGGTGTATCAACTCGCCGCCGGCCGCCAGGCAAGCATCAATTTCAGCTTGGGGCGAAAAGTAAATGTTCAAAAGTTTTCCGGTTTTAGAACAACTGCGTCTTCCCGTCAGCCGCCGCATGAGCACGTCAAAATCCACGTCAATCAACACCACCGCCTGCAAGGGTAAGCCCTCGGAAGCCAGCATGTCGTCTAGCGCCTGCGCCTGCGCCAAATTGCGAGGAAAGCCATCAAGAATAAAGCCGTTGTTCGTATCGCCCTGGTGCAAGCGGTCCTGAATCATGCCCAGTACGATTTCATCGGACACCAATTCGCCCGCATCCATGGCCTGTTTAGCCCGTTGACCCAAGTCCGTGCCTGCCGAAACAGCGGCGCGCAATAAATCACCCGTGGAAATTTGCACCAGTCCCTGCTCGGCCACGAGCCGCTGGGCTTGAGTGCCTTTGCCCGAACCCGGGGCGCCAAGGAATACTATTCTCATGATGTGACCGCACCGCGTGCCTGCCAGGACGCCGTACGCTAACTGTCCATGGTCGGCAGGTCAAACGCGTCAAGTACTCGCCCGCTTGTGCTATTTTGCGAATCAAACGCAGACCCTCATATAGGACCTCACAAGCATGTCAAAACCCAATGCCTTTTATGCCCAATCCGGCGGCGTGACAGCAGTGATCAATGCCTCCGCCTGCGGTGTCATCGAAACGGCGCGACAAAACAAGCATCGCATTGGCAAGGTCTATGCGGGACGCAACGGCATCATCGGCGCATTGCTCGAAGACATGGTGGACACCAGTAAGGAAACCGCGCGCAGTATTGCAGCCCTGCGCCACACGCCCGGCGGGGCTTTCGGTTCGGCGCGGTACAAACTCAAAGGATTGGATGAAAATCGAGCCGAATATGAACGCCTGATTCAAGTTTTCCAGGCACACAATATTGGCTATTTTTTCTACAACGGCGGTGGCGATTCCGCCGATACTTGTTACAAGGTTTCACAGCTGAGTCGCAAGATGGGGTTTCCCGTGCAAGCGATTCACGTTCCCAAAACCGTCGATAACGACCTACCCGTCACGGATAACTGCCCTGGCTTTGGTTCCGTCGCGAAATACGTGGCCGTATCCACCAAAGAGGCTGCTTTAGATGTCGCGTCCATGGCGAAAACATCCACGAAAGTCTTCGTCTTGGAGGTCATGGGCCGGCATGCGGGCTGGATTGCCGCCGCCGCGGGTTTAGCAGGCAGCGGACCCAAGGAGGCCCCGCACATTATTCTGTTCCCGGAAGTCCCGGTGGACAAAGACCAGCTACTACAACGTGTTAATGATTGCGTCGCCAAGCACGAGTACTGCGTGATCGTGGTCAGCGAAGGCGCGCGTTATGCCGACGGACAATTCCTAGCCGACGCGGGTACCGTGGATGCCTTCGGCCACAAACAATTGGGCGGTGTCGCTCAGGTCGTGGCGCAAATGGTCAAGGACGAATTGAATTTGAAGTATCACTACGCCATTGCGGACTATTTGCAACGCTCGGCGCGGCACATCGCCTCGGCCACGGATGTCAAACAAGCCTATGCCGTGGGCAAGGCTGCTGTGAAACTCGCCCTAGCTGGCAAGAATTCCGTCATGGCGACCATCGTCCGCAAATCAGATCAGCCTTATCGCTGGACCACAGGCAGCGTGGCCCTAAGTCGTGTTGCCAATCGGGAAAAAATGCTCCCCCGCCGGTATATCAGCCGGGACGGCTTCGGCATCACGGCGGCCTGTCGGCGTTATCTGGAACCACTCATCCGCGGCGAAGATTATCCGCGCTATCGCCAAGGCCTGCCGGACTACGTCAGCCTAAAGAACCTGCCCGTGACTAGAAAACTACCCGCCGGTTTTGTGCTATGATCGCCGGCTTTTCCGGCGCCGAATCCTGGCAAACATCGGAAATAGCCTCTAAAAATCAATGATTTACGTCTAATCACCGGGGTGGTGATTAGACGGCAGTATATCTCGGGAGGAGATAAACATGTCTAGCAACTCTGCCTTGTTGCTCAGCGTTGGTGCGGGTCTCATCGCACTGATCTACGGCGGTTTTTCGGTGCGTTGGATTCTGGCGCAACCGGCTGGCAATGCCCGCATGCAAGAAATCGCGAGCGCCATTCAGGAAGGCGCCAGCGCCTACCTGAACCGGCAGTACGCCACCATCGGTATCGTCGGTGTTGTGCTGCTCTTGGCCCTGGGCTTGCTACTGGATTGGTCCACGGCCATCGGCTTCCTGATCGGCGCGCTGTTCTCGGGCGCGGCTGGTTACATCGGCATGAATATCTGCGTCCGCGCCAATGTACGCACGGCTCAAGCGGCCCACGATGGGATGGGCAAAGCCCTGGATGTCGCCTTTCGCGGGGGTGCCATTACCGGCATGCTCGTCGTCGGTTTAGGACTCATCGGCGTTGCAGGCTACTACTGGATCTTGACGGCCAATGGCACCAGCATTGACGACGCTCTGCACGCCCTGGTCGGCCTGGCCTTCGGCGGCTCACTGATCTCCATTTTCGCCCGGCTGGGCGGCGGAATTTTCACCAAGGGCGCTGATGTTGGCGCCGATCTCGTAGGAAAGGTCGAGGCCGGTATTCCGGAAGACGACCCTCGCAACCCGGGGGTTATCGCCGACAACGTCGGTGACAACGTCGGTGACTGTGCCGGCATGGCCGCGGATCTATTCGAAACCTATGCGGTCACTATTATCGCCACCAT
Organism: Gammaproteobacteria bacterium; assembly: GCA_965221985.1. Taxonomy (GTDB): domain Bacteria; phylum Pseudomonadota; class Gammaproteobacteria; order Steroidobacterales; genus J054. The sequence continues at coordinate 1,630,595 of OZ244928.1, read as the reverse complement.
GCTGTTGGGCGGCTTGCTGTTGGGCGATGCGGCTGAAGTCGGCGCACTTTACCCCTTGGTCCTGGGCGCGGTATCTATCGTTGCCTCCGTGCTTGGCGCATTTTTTGTCAAAATTAAGGAAGGCGGCAGCGTCATGGGTGCTCTGTACAAGGGCGTGATCATTTCCGGCCTGCTCGCAGCCGTGGCCTTTTATTTCGTCACCGACATGATGATGAGCGGCCTGGCGGACTATTCAGTGGGCGGCCTATATGGCTCGGCATTGATTGGCCTGGCACTGACGGCATTCATGGTTTGGATCACGGAGTACTACACCGGTACCGAGTACAAACCCGTGCGCAAAGTTGCCGAAGCCTCCATTACGGGTGATGCCACGAACATCATTGCCGGCCTGGGCGTTTCCATGAAGGCGACGACAGCACCGGTGATCGCCGTCTGTGTGTCCATCTGGGGCGCTTACGAATTCGCCGGCTTGTACGGCATTGCCATCGCGGCCACTGCCATGCTGTCCATGACGGGCATGGTTGTCGCGCTGGACGCCTTTGGCCCCATCACCGACAACGCCGGTGGTATTGCCGAGATGGCCGAACTGGACGAGAAGATTCGCGGGATTACCGATCCCCTCGATGCCGTGGGCAATACTACCAAGGCCGTGACCAAGGGCTATGCCATTGGGTCGGCCGGCCTGGCGGCCCTGGTCTTGTTCGCCGACTACACCAACAATCTAGCGGCCAAAGGTATCGACGTAGTCTTCCAGCTCAACGATCCGGTGGTCATCATCGGTTTGTTCATCGGCGGCATGGTCCCCTATTTGTTTGGCGCCATGGCCATGGAGGCCGTCGGTCGCGCCGCGGGCTCAGTGGTGGAAGAGGTGCGCCGCCAGTTCCGCGAGATTAGCGGCATCATGGAAGGCACGACCAAGCCCGATTATTCGCGAGCCGTGGATTTGCTCACAAAGTCAGCCATACGCGAAATGGTGGTGCCGTCACTATTGCCTGTGCTGGTACCCGCCGTCCTAGTCGTGGTGGCGAGTTTGGCCTTTCCCAATCGCGAACATGCCGGGGCCTTGGCGCTGGGCGGCATGCTCATCGGCACGATCGTTACGGGTATTTTTGTGGCCATTTCCATGACCGTTGGCGGTGGCGCCTGGGACAACGCCAAGAAATACATCGAGGACGGTAACTGCGGCGGTAAAGGTACCGACGCGCATAAAGCGGCGGTGACCGGCGATACCGTGGGTGACCCCTACAAGGACACCGCCGGACCGGCCATTAATCCCTTGATTAAGATCATAAATATCGTTGCCTTGCTGATGGTGCCGCTACTGTAGTTCGTGGCGAGTACCCTCGTGAAAAAAGCCCCGCCTTGGTGGGGCTTTTTCTTAGGCGGCTTTGCCCAGCGGGCCGGGGCGATCTACAAAATAACCCTGGATAAAATCAACTTCCAATTCCCTCAATACGTCGAAGTCTTCCTGATCTTCGACTTGCTCGGCGATCACCCTAAATCCCACGGTACGCGCTAGCTGAGTGACAGCGGCAATGACCTGATGGTTCACGTTGTCACTGGCTAATTGGTTTGTAAATGCGCCATCAATTTTTAAGTAGTCGATGGCCAATCCCCTTAGGCCAGCGAGAGATCCCACGCCACTGCCGAAATCGTCAATCCCAAACTGGCAGCCCATGCCATGCAAGACGCCGATAAATCGTCGCGCCCGGGCAAGGTCCGCCGCCACCGCACGTTCGCTCACCTCAAAACAAATCTGCGAGGGATCCACCTGGCTGCGGTCCAAGCAGTCGACGACAAAGTCCAGAAAACTCTCATCACCCAGGGTCTGCGGCGACAAATTGATGGTGCAGCTGCGTCCCTTGGGCAATCGAATGGCACCTTGCCCAATCGCCGCCAAGGCCGCTTGCACAACCCAGCGGTCCACTTCGCCCATGAGCTGGTAACGCTCGGCAGCCTGAATGAATTGGCCCGGCAACACCAAGGCCCCCGCCTCATCGCTCATGCGCAACAAGACTTCCACGGCCGGACCCTCGTCGACTTCGCCGCCGACAGCAATGATGGGCTGGGTAAATATTCGGAAATGTCCGTCCTTCAAGGCCGCCTGCAACTGCTGCAACCAATGAATTTCGCCCCGCTGACGAGCCGCTGCCTCGTCCTTGGCCGAATACATATGCACTTTGCCGCGTCCTTGCTGCTTGGCTACATAGCAGGCCGAATCAGCTGCTGCCAACAAATCCTTGATTGAAGAGCTCTCTCGACCCACCTCAACCAAGCCGATGCTGACGCCCAAATCGAATATCTTGTCTTGCCAAACGAAACGATGATCGCGCACGGCCCGACAGGCGTCGTCGGCGATTTGCCGTGCTTTGTCCAGGGGGCAGCGGATTAGCAACATGCCAAATTCATCGCCACCCAGTCGCGCGACAAAGTCAGATTCGCGGACCTGCTCCTTGAGCAAACCCGCAATTTCGCGCAAGAGGTTGTCGCCAGCCAAATGTCCGCAACTGTCGTTGACCGCTTTAAATCGATCCAGATCCAAATAGCAGAGCACATGGGCCATACTGTCATCGCCCATGTTGGCGAGGGACTGTTCCAAACGTCTTTCGAACTCACGCCGATTGATTAAGCCCGTCAGGGGATCGTGCGCCGCCTGATAACTCATTTTCTGAGTCAAGCCGCGAATCTCCGTCACGTCGTGCATGATCACTACCGCACCCGCCGCGTCTTCTTTCCCCGGGGTCAAGATCGGCGAGGCCGTCAATTCCACCGAAAGTTCCCGTTCGCCATCGGCGGAAATCAGCAAGCCGCGGCGTCCGATACTCACTCGACGTCGGTCCATGAGGCTGCGGCTCACCGGGTCGCCCAGATCACGCCGATCATCGGCATCTACAAGCCGCACAATATCGGCGAAGCGCTTACCCACCGCGGCCGCGCGCGATGCGCCGGTCAGTTGCTCGGCGGCCGCGTTCATATAGTCGATCACGCCGTGGGTATCCGTGGTGATCACGCCTTCGCCGATGGATTCCAGCGTGTATTGCGCCTGCTGCTTGCCGCGGCCCAATGTTGCTTCGATGCTCTTACGGTAGTTGATATCGCGAGCGATGGACAAAACGACTTTTTGACCCCGGTAGTCCACCAGGCTGCTGTTAGTCTGCACCCAACCCCCGCTTTCTCCGCCATTGATCAATTGGATTTCAAGTTCGCCCCGATCGGTGGAACCGTCCATGAAACCACTGAGCATTTTTCGTGTCATGGCCCGGTAGGCGGGACGAATCAGATCAACCACGGGTCGGCCCACGAGCTTATCCGGTGCCAAGCCCAACAACTTGCCAGCCACCTGGTTAGCGAAAATCACCCGGTCTTTATGCAACAGCACCACTTCGGGCATGGTATTGGCAATGCCTTCAAGCAGCGCCTCCTGGTTGCGCAGTTCCGCGTCCTTGCGACCCAGCGCATCAAAGAGCTGATTGACAGTGTGGCTCAGGGCCCGAAACTCGGGCGTACCGCCGCCGGAAACTCGCTTGCCGAACGCCGCATTTTCCGCCGCATCAACGATATCGTCTTCAAGCGCGCTGAGCTGACGAGCCGCGCGGGCGCGGGCCAGCCACAGCCAAACGCAAGCTGCCAACAAAGCGATGGTCAGCAGCAAAACTGAAACGACAATCCAAGATTCAACAATCATGATGAAATCAGTCAGCTTCGAGCAACGATTGGAATGAAGAGCGGCGCCGAGGCAGCCAAGCTTCTTGGTAGTTGTTTTTCAATATACTGCCGCCCCGAGTTAGCCTGTCCACCCGGCATTTCGGGGGGTAACTGAACTGTTGATTAGGACAAACGGACCCCGGCGCTTCTAAGCTGCCTTCGCCGACCCAAAGTCCTCTCTAAACGCTTGCTCTGCTAGAATATCCCAGCACTATGCTGGGTTCGTGTGCATTCACCATAATGAGCCACCATGTGCGCCGCGATGCCGCGGCGACTCGTACAAATTCGGATCAAGTACGGAGTTTTTCATGACTCAAGGCCTAGAATTGGCGCGGGAGCAAATGTTGCGCCAGCAGCTGCGGTGTTGGGACGTACTCAATCCCCGGGTGCTGAAATCTTTCGCCACACTGCCGCGGGAAGAGTTTGTCCCACCGGCATTTCGCGGCGTGGCCTACGCCGATGCGCCCATCCCCTTGGACCATGAGCAGATCATGATGGCGCCCTCGCTGGAAGGCCGCATCACTCAGGCATTGGAAATTTCACCCGCGGATAAAGTGCTGGACGTGGGGACTGGCAGTGGCTATCTCGCTGCTTGCATGAGCAAGCTGGCTGGAGAGGTCATTAGCATAGATATTCACGCGGCATTCATCGAGGCAGCCCAGCAACGCATGGACTCGCTGGGCATTTGCAATTGCGAGCTTCGTCGTCAGGATGTCTTCACCTGGGAAGCAACGGAGAAGTTTGATGCCATAGCCGTGACGGGCTCAATCCCCGATTACCTGGGCTCGTTTGACCATTGGTTGAAGCCAGGCGGGCGTCTCGTCCTGGTCGTCGGCCGCGGCAAACCGATGCAGGCTGTGCTCAGACGCAAACTGCCCAATAACCAAACCACTGATGAAAATCTATTCGAAACCCAGATTCCAGCCTTGATCGGCGCCGAGCAGGCGCAACAATTCATATTCTAAAATTCGCCGCCTAGGCGCAGTGGCTTAAACGAATGACAGCGCGAGCCTACTCTGGTATACGATGCCTCAGTACAGACTGGTCCAACCCTCTATCAGTTAAATATATAGCGAGAGTTTACAAAGCCGTGATTAAACTATTTTGTCACCTATTGGTTCTAGCGAGCCTCGCGATCTGTCAATCGAGCTTCGCTGCGAATTTGACGGACATACTAGAACGGGCCATGGTGAGCGATCCCCTCTTACGCGAAGCGGATGCTAATCGATTGGCGGCAGGCGAATCAAAGCCGCAGGCACTGGGCGCCCTATTGCCGGCCATCGATGCGGCGGCTAATTGGCAAGACACGGCCAACGAGGGCACGCGCAACACGACCATCGGCTCAGGCACGTTTCCAACCATTTTCGACAATGATTCCGATGGCTGGGATTGGAATGTTCAGCTTCGGCAAACCTTGTTTCGTTGGGACCAATGGATCGCACTGAAACAAGCAGACAAGCAAGTTGCCCAGGCGGAGATCGACTTTCGCGCGGCCCAGCAAGACCTCATTGCGCGGGTCGCCGAAAACTACTTCAACGTGCTCGCCGCGCAAGACACGCTGGCTTCCGAGCAAGGCGCGAAAACTGCCATCGGCCGGCAACTGGAACAGGCGCAAAAGAGATTTGAGGTCGGCTTGATTGCCATCACCGATGTACAAGAAGCCCAGGCAGCTTACGACGATGCTGTGGCCGCGGAAATTCTCGCCAAACGGGCACTGGCCAATCAACGCGAAGTGCTGCGGGAAATAACCGGTGAGTACACCATCGACATTGCCGGGCCTAGCCAGGATATACCCCTGCTAAGCCCGCAACCGGCGGATGAGAATCAGTGGGTCGAAGTTGCCCTACAGCAAAATGCACAGCTTTTGTCCGCGGAGCTTGCCGCGGAGATTAGTAGACAAGACGTCAGCATTGCGCGCAGCGCCCATCTGCCGACGGTCGACCTAGTCGTGCGCTATGGTGAAACGGACACCGACGGAATAGGTGTAAACACCGGACCTGATTTCAGTACGATTGGTCAGCCAGGCGGCCCGACCATCACCACCCGGACCTCTCCCCTAGCCACTGACACCAACGACACCTCCATCGGTGTTCAGTTTGCGCTGCCTCTATTCAGTGGTGGTGCTACGGCTTCCCGTGTCAAACAAGCAAATTATCGTCATCGCGCGTCGAAAGAAGCACTGGAACGCGTGGCACGGTCCACGGAAAGGGAAACAAGAGACGCCTATCTGGGTGTGATTTCTGAAATTTCCCGGGTAAAAGCTCTGCAGCAGGCCTTGGCCTCGGCTCGCACAGCGTTACAAGCCACCGAAGCGGGCTTCGAGGTGGGGACCCGCACCACCGTGGATGTGCTTGATGGTCGGCGCGCTTTGCTGTTGGCCGAAACGAACTATGCGCGCAGCCGTTACGACTATATCGTGAATGTACTGGCACTTAAGAAAGCCGCCGGCACCCTCAACTTCGAGGACGTGGCCGAAGTCAACAGCTGGCTTGACGAAGAATCCTAAGCTAGCCGGCCGCGGCATCCTTTAAGAGTGGGTCCAGCAGCGCCAATAGTCGCTGCAATGCGCCGCGGCTGCGCTCAACGGTCGCACGGCCCGCGTCGCCTCGCCGCAATCGCTCATCCGGATCAGCCAACAGTCTAATCACGGCCGGCGCCAACTCGCCGGCATCTCGCACAATCTCCGTCGCGCCGCTGGCCGCCAACAGCTCGGCAATATCAGCCGCATTAAAATTATGCGGGCCGGTGATGGCGGGAATACCCAAGCTTGCTGGTTCCAACAGATTGTGTCCGCCGATGGGCGCCAAGCTGCCGGCGACAAAGGCAACATCAGCAGCCGCATAGAAACTGGTTAGCTCGCCCATGGTATCGCCCAGAAACACTTTCGTGTCGGCGGTACAAGTCTCGCCACTGCTGCGCGCCACGAAGGGCATCCCGGCACGTTCTAGCTCCGCTGCCACCGGCGCGAAGCGCTCCGGATGCCGCGGCACCCAAATTAACAAGGCCTCAGGCTGACTCGCCAAAACAACTCGATGAGCATCCATGACGGCCTGCTCTTCCTCGGCATGGGTGCTAGCCGCAATCCAAACGGGCCGCTCGGGCGCATGTTGTTGGCGAATCGCGCGACCGCGTTCGGCCACATCGTCGGGCAGGCGAAAATCAAACTTGATATTGCCGGTGACGTGAGTGCGTTGCGGACTGGCACCCAAGGAGTTAAAGCGCTCGGCATCTGTTTCGGTCTGTGCCGCGATGAAAATTCCGTGCGCCAGTGTCGCCCGAAATAGACTCAACATTCGTCGATAACGCCTGGTAGATTTTTCCGACACACGCGCGCTAGCCAGTACCAGCGGTACCTGACGCTCGCCACATTCATGATATAGGTTCGGCCAAAGCTCGGTTTCCATGATGATGACGATCTGCGGCCGAGCCCAGTCAAAAAAACGCCGCACCGCCGCAGCTAGGTCGTAGGGTAAATAGCTATGCACCACTTGATCGCCGAATAAATCTTTCACCCTCGCGGAGCCGGTGGGCGTCATCGTGGTCAACACCAGCGGCACATCAGGATGCCGCGCCATCAAAGCGCGCACCAGCGATGCGGCCGCCTGTACCTCGCCCACGGACACCGCATGCACCCAAATACTGGAACGCGGCAGGCGCGGCATGCCGTAACCAAAGCGCTCCCCGATCCGGCGACGGTACTCTGGGCTACTGAGGCTTCGCCAATAAAGATGCAATAGCAGCCCCGGTGCCGCTAGGTAAGTGAGGAGCGCGTACAAAAAGCGCATGCGGAACCTCAGGGCAGGCGGCGAATGGCTTCGATCAAAGCGGAAGTAGAACGGCCCTCACGATAACTTAGGACTTCCACGATGCCGCCATTGCGCAAGACTTCAGCACCCCCGGCGATTTCCTCGGCGCGGTAGTCACCGCCTTTCACTAGAACATCAGGTTGTACCGCGGCGATGAGCTCAGCGGGTGTGTCCTCAGAAAATGACACCACCCAATCGACCGACGCCAGCCCGGATAGAACTGCCATGCGATCATCCAGGGAATTGATGGGCCTGCCCTTACCCTTCAAACGCGTAACCGAAGCATCATCGTTCACCGCCACCAATAAACGATCACCCCGTGCCTTGGCTTCTTCTAAATAGGCAACGTGGCCTCGGTGTAAGATGTCGAAACAACCATTGGTCATGACCACGCGTTCGCCGCGCGCGCGCGCTTCGGCGGCCACATGAATGGCTTCTTCGCGCAGCAAGCGGTCGCGCCCACCTTGGCCGTGTTCGTGCAGCACCGAGCGCAACTCCGATGGCGTGACCGACGCGACACCGATCTTGCGCACCACCAAACCCGCAGCCAGATTGGCCAGCGCCGCTGAATCTTGCAAGGGTAATTTGAGTGCTACGCCGCCCGCTAAAGTCGCGATAACCGTATCCCCGGCACCCGTGACATCGAAGACTTCTCTAGCACGCGCACCCAGAAACACCACATCACCGCTGGCGTCCACCACCAACATGCCCCGCTCGCTCAGAGTGACGAGCAAGCCCTCCAGCTCGAGTTCCGCGCGCAGGGCTTGCGCGCGACTGATCAGCGTTTCATCGTCAGGAGATGCGCCCATGACCGCCTCAAACTCGGCCAGGTTCGGCGTCAGCAGCGTTGCCCCACGGTACTTAGAAAAATCCGTTCCTTTCGGATCAACTAAAACCGGCACTTGCCGATCACGACAGGCTGCGATTAACCCGGCGATGTCATGCAGAGTTCCCTTCCCATAATCAGACAATACGCAGGCATCGGCCTGGTCCAACTGCGCGGTGAATAGACTTTCGAACTGGCTCGATTCCTCGGGGCCGTAGCAATTCTCTGTATCCAGGCGAATGAGCTGCTGATTGCGGCTGAGCACCCGCAGTTTAGTAATGGTTGGTTGGTTTGCAGATCGCGCGGCAAGCAGTTCTATGCCTTGCTCCGCGAGCAAGGCATGCAAACGCTCGCCGTTGTCATCGGCTCCCATTACACCAGCCAAACTTGTATGGGCACCCAAGCTTGCCAGGTTCACGGCCACGTTGGCCGCACCGCCGGCACGAGCCTGGGCCGCATCAAGTTTCACAACAGGTACGGGCGCTTCAGGAGAAATACGCGAAGTTCCACCGAACCAATATTGGTCCAGCATCAGATCTCCCGCCACCAGGACTTTGACAGCAGAAAAGTCAGGAACCCTTAGACTCATGAAACAACCGGACACGCCGAATAACGTGCCGGGATGTTAGCACAGCGGGCCAAAGCCGCCCGCGCGAGCTAGCCTAACTGCACTTCGATTCGCCGCAGTTTAGACAGGTCATGCAACCATCCATCATCACGGCCGCGGTGACATTGCATTTACCACAAAGTTGCGCGCCTTCGGGAAATTCGCTGGTGGAAAACGCATCTTGTTGCATTCTTTGGGCTTCGAATTCTTGCCGTTTGGCCTCGATGAGCTGTTTTTGATGCTCATCGAGTTTTTCGCCAGGCAACATGCCGATAAATTGCAGGTGTTTCTCTACGATATGCCCTAATTCCGCAATAATTGACGGCATAAACTTGCCGCCCGGCTGCCAATAACCCCCGCGAGGATCGAAGACCGCTTTAAGCTCGTCCACGATAAATGTGACATCGCCGCCCTTGCGAAAAACGGCCGACATGATGCGGGTAAGAGCCACGATCCACTGATAGTGATCCAGGTTCTTCGAATTGATAAAAATTTCGAAGGGCCGGCGAATTTCGAATTCCGTATCGGCATTCAAAATGATGTCATTAATAGTCACATACATAGCGTGGTCGGACACGGGGGTTTTTACCTTGTAGGTAGAACCGCGCAACATTTCGGGCCGTTCTAGCTTTTCATGCATGCGTACAACTTTGCCGTCCGCGCTGGTTTCTACAATTGGCGCTGGCTTATTCGATTCCGCTTCGGCCTGCTCAGGGGTGTCGACACGGTAATCGACAATTCGCTGGTCAATAGTGATATCTGTCATGATTGTTCTCTATCTAGATTGCTTGGCGCGGCATTTCACACATGGCTAACTAGAACTTGCCGTAATAGCCCTCTTTCAAGGCATCAAACAAATTCGCGGCTGTATGCTTTTCGCCGTCATATTCAATTTCCTGATCACCCGGCACCGTCACTTCGCTGCCATCTTCCAGGACAAAAACATAATTGGTGTTCTTTAAATCGCGTTCCTTGACCAACACACCTTGGAAAGCCTCCGGATTAAAACGAAAAGTCGTGCAACCTTTTAAACCCTTTTCGTGGGCGTACAAATAAATGTCTTTGAATTGCTCGTAGGGAAAATTCGTTGGCACATTAGCGGTCTTGGAAATGGAAGAATCTATCCAGCGCTGGGCAGCTGCTTGAATATCCACATGCTGCTTAGGTGTCACTTCATCCGCCGCCACAAAATAGTCGGGCAGTTGCTCGTCGGGCTTATCCGCGGAAGCCGTGGCCCGCGAATTCACCATTTCCCGATAAGCCAGCAATTCGAAGGAATAAACGTCCACTTTTTCTTTCGTTTTACGGCCCTCACGAATCACATTACGAAAATAATGATGCGCAAAGCTGGGCTCAATGCCATTGCTGGCATTATTAGCCAGCGAGAGTGAAATCGTCCCGGTGGGCGCTATAGAACTATGATGGGTAAACCGGGCGCCCGTGCGTTCCAATTGATTAACCAGTTCCGGTGAAATTTTTGCAATACGCTGCATATAGCGGCTATAGCGAGCGTGTAGCACGCGCCCAGGAATTTTATCGCCAATTTTCCAACCATCGGCTTCCATTTCTGGCCGGCGCCGCAACATTTCGGCGGTAACCCGGAATTCTTCCAGCATGATGGGTGCCGGTCCTTTCTCCAGGGCTAATTCCAGAGCTGCTTCCCAGCCCGCCAAGGCCAGTTCGCAAGCTACCCGTTCGGTAAATTTAATCGATTCCTGAGAACCGTACTTCATGCGCAACATGGTCAGCGTTGAGCCTAACCCTAAAAATCCCATGCCATGCCGACGCTTGCGGAAAATTTCTTGGCGCTGCCCCTCTAACGGCAAGCCATTGATTTCCACGACGTTGTCGAGCATGCGCGTGAAAATTTGCACCACCTTACGGAATTCTTCCCAATCAAAAGTCGCATTGTCGCTGAATGCTTCCGTGACAAATTTGGTGAGATTGACCGATCCTAACAAGCAGGAACCGTAAGGCGGCAATGGCTGCTCACCACAATTGTGGGCATGCAAACCGTTGGCGTCGAAGCTGTTGACGCCGGGTACCTGGCAGTCATAGACATCCTCGTAACCATCCATAAAGACTTCTTTCACGCGCACGGCGAAACGCTCTTGCGCACGGCTGACCGATTTGTGCTGCAGCGCCTTTTCTAGAGCTTGCAACTTACCTTCATCGCTAAAGCCCACACGCTTGGCAAACTGCGCTAAATTACTACCGCCTATCCACAAACAGCTACCTGTCACCGTGGAAGAGCGCTGGCCGCTGAGCCGGGAAACGATACCCAGGCGCAACAGCATTCTTTGGATGGTTTGGGCATCGGCATTTAGCCGGCAGTTGTAACGTAAAGCTGGGCCAGCCTGATCAGGCTCAAGCACCTCGCCCCGCAAATCGAAATGCGCGCGCAAAAATCCACGATAAAAATCACTGGAAGTTTGTTCCAGCGCCGGACTAAGGGCCGCGGCCGCCTCGGCAACGCCCAAGCCATGCGCCAGCTCTTCCAAGCCAGGCACCGCTAAACGATACTCCCCCTGTTCACCCAAATTCTGCCAAGCTACCTGCGTGGGCTCCGCGACGAATGCCCGCGCGGCCGACATGGCCTGAGACATAACCGACTTGGTCTGTTTGGGAATGGGCATATAGGGCCCGTTCGCCGCCACCGGCCGACGAAACACCGATACGATGGCTTCTTGCTTGGCCACAAAACCACCGCTGGCGCGCATCATACCGAGCAAGTAACCTTCATGCTGGCTGCCACCGCGGCGACCAGTCCAGTTGGCATTGTCACGATGATCATGCAAAAGTACTCGATCACCCGGAACCAGTTCGCCAGCCGCACACCACTGCGTCTCGGTTACATCATCATCAAACCGCACTACCCGTCTGAGTTTATGATCGTCCGTTAAGCGCAGCGAATACCCGGCACCCGTTTCCAGCCGGAAAACCGCCTTTGTATCGGTACGGAAAAATCCTTCGGCGCTGGACTGCCAAGGCTGACCATCCACTAAAGCCTTAAACGGTTGACCCACTAAATTCGCAACCTGTTGCGGACCGTCGGCCGTATGCACCCAGGTATCAGCAGTGACGCATGGATTCGTGGCCCGAATATTTTCATCGAACCAGTTATTGTTCATTTCATTCACACGATCCACCAAGACAAAGCCGGGCTCGGCGAAGTCATAGGTAGAGCTCATGATCAAATCCCATAAACGCCTGGCGGGTATGGTTTTAAAAATTTCGCAGGCCGTTTGGCCCTGCTCATTGTTCACATAGCCTTTATTGTCGGGCCAGTCGCGCCACAAGACTTTTGTCTCGTCACTAAGATCTACCTCAGCTTGCTCCACTTGAGCCGGGTCAATGGGAAACGCGAGCTGCCATTCTTGGTCGGCCTTAACAGCTTTGATGAATTCATCGGTAACCAGCAAAGACAAATTGAACTGCCGCAAGCGGCCGTCTTCGCGCTTCGCACGGATAAAATCCATGACATCGGGATGGGATACATCAAACGTCCCCATTTGCGCACCGCGCCGACCACCCGCTGAGGACACCGTGAAACACATCTTGTCGTAAATATCCATGAACGACAGAGGTCCGGAGGTATAAGCACCCGCGCCAGACACATAAGCACCTTTGGGCCGCAAGGTGGAAAACTCATAGCCAATGCCGCAGCCGGCTTTGAGTGTCAGACCTGCTTCGTGAACCTTATCCAGGATTTCATGCATAGAATCGCCGATAGTGCCCGACACGGTGCAATTAATGGTTGAAGTCGCAGGCTTGTGATCCTGGGCGCCGGCATTGGAAACGATGCGACCAGCCGGGACGGCCCCATGGCGTAACGCCCAAAGAAAGGCATCAAAACAGCTTGCTCGATTCTCAGGCGCTTCAACGTCGGCCAAGGCGCGAGCCACCCGTTTAAAGGTATCGTCCATGGTCTCGTCGATGACTTCTCCCGACTTCGACTTCAGTCGATACTTTTTGTCCCAAATATCGACTGAGGCTTCTTGAAAACCAATGGTGGACTGCATTCTCTCGCTCAACTGCGCTAAGGATTTCATCGCGACGAACTTTCCCCAAATATCTGCCGCCTGACCGAAACCAAGCGGATTGTGTTTGCTGCTCTTACGGAATAACCCAAATTCCGCGTCCCATTCATCAGGCAACAGTCATCCGTCGGCCATGACACACGGAGGTGCAGACACGCGGCCCTTAAGGCAGTCTGATGAAAACGCATGACACAAGATCTTGTGCCAGTGACCACTAGGTTATGTCTACATGAAGTTTCTGTCAAGCACTTTGGCCAAATTCTAATGATATATAAATTTATTTATAAACAGTAGCTTAGCTTACATAAGCTCAATAAAGCTAAGGTTTTCAAATTGTTATTTTCCACTTGGCGGATAAAACCGGAACACTACATCTTGTGTTCTGGTTTTCCCCCGAATACGCAGGTTTTACGCACAGTTTATCCACCGGCCGGACCCAGGCTGGGCGGCTAAAACAGCCGCGGCGTCTGTTTTCCTAGGCGAGGGGCGCAGGCTGCGAAGAGCTCGGCGGCCCATTGCTGGCTGTGAAGGCATGCCCGATTCTCGCGCCTTGCGACGCATTGACCGCGAGGCGCATCCAATGACACGACGGGCTCGTGCACTCAAGGCTACATGAACCAATAAACCCGCTATTATTCGCGCTCCACCACCCACTCAGGGGAAAGGCAACGGAAATGAAACGCCCAATCTTTCGCATGACCATCCTTGTGCTGGGCTTGCTCACGGCCATACAAACTTGGTCGGCTTTACCCGCACAACTTGGTGACCAACCCCTGCCCAGTCTGGCGCCCTTGGTGCGGCAAGCTTCGCCCGCGGTCGTTAACATCGCCACGCAAGGGACCGTGGATGCGCCCAATAATCCACTCATGCAGGATCCCTTTTTCCGGCGCTTTTTTGGGTTTCCGGACCAGCGGGGCGGCCGCCAGCGCGAAGTACGCAGTGCGGGTTCCGGCGTCATCGTCGATGCGAAGAATGGCTACATCTTGACGAATCACCACGTGGTGGAAAACGCCGATCAAATCGAAATCATGCTCGATGACGATCGTAGTCTCCAAGCCACTATTGTCGGCTCAGACCCTGGGACCGATATCGCCGTGTTGAAGATCGAAGACGCCGCGAAACTGCAGTTGACGGAAATGGCCTTTGGTGACTCCGACCGGGTACAGGTAGGCGACTTTGTCCTTGCCATCGGTAATCCCTTCGGCCTTCAACATACGGTGACCTCGGGTATTGTGAGCGCCCTGGGTCGTCGCGGCATTAGCAGTGACGGCTATGAAGATTTTATTCAAACCGATGCCTCGATTAATCCGGGAAATTCCGGTGGTGCTCTGGTTGACTTGAGCGGCAAATTGATCGGTATCAACTCCGCTATTTTTAGCAATAGCGGCGGCAATATTGGTATTGGCTTTGCCATACCGGTGAACATCGCCAAATCCATCATGTCGCAGCTCATCGAATTTGGCGAGGTCAAGCGCGGACTCTTGGGTGTCAGCATCAGTGACTTCACGGCCGAAACCGCCGAAGCCTACGGCATCACAGACGATCTTCAAGGCGCCCTAGTCCAGGAAGTTGTTGCGGACTCGGCGGCGGAAAGTGCCGGCATTGAGGTCGGTGATGTCATCGTGAAGGTCGATGACAAGAACATCACTAGCGCCAATGATTTACGTACCACCATCGGGCTATTGCGCAGTGGTGACAAGGTGAGATTAGTCGCAATTCGTGATGGCAAACGCAGAATATTTACCGCAACCCTCAAAGAACTCGACGACATGCGCAAACTTGCCGCCGATGATGTACATCCGGGTCTGGCCGGTGCGGAACTCTCAGACTACAACGAAGCGCTGGGTAACCTGGGAAGTGGGGCCATTCGTGTCGATACGGTGGCACCGGGTAGTCCAGCCGCGACCCGCGGCCTGGAAGAAGGCGATTTGATCGTCACGGTAAACCGCGTGCGCGTGCGCAAGCTGGCGGAACTGCGCGATGTGGCGAAAGGTCAAAACCTATTAATACTGGGGATCCGCCGCAGCGGCCGCAATCTATTACTGCAGGTGCGCTAGCAATCGGGCCGGTAGTGAACAAGTTAGACGGCCACCAAACAAGATCGAAAACCTGTTGCCTGCTCGGCGGAACGGGCTTTCTCGGGCGGCGACTTGCCGCGCGATTGAGCAATGCAGGCTGGGCGCTGCGCATACCCACGCGCAATTCTGTGGTACCCGGCGACATATTGGTCTTGCCAGGCGCGGAGCTAGTAACGGCCGATATTCATCAAGCGGAAAACCTAGAGTCGCTCTTTCGCGGCTGCGACGCAGTGGTCAATTTGGTCGGCATTCTGAATGAAGATAAGGCCCACGGTGAAAGCTTCGAAGCGGCGCATGTCGAACTGGTTAAGCGCGCCCTGGCTGCCAGCCGTCGCAATGGCGTAAGAAAATTCGTGCAGCTTAGTGCCTTGGGCGCCCAGGCTAATGGGGCACCGAGTCACTACCTACGCAGCAAAGGCGCTGCTGAGGCCTTGATTCAAGCAAGCGACGAGAATTTACAATGGAGCATCCTGCAACCGGCATACATTTTCGGTCCGGGAGATTCGTTCTTGAACCGCTTCGCGGCTCTGCTGCGCTGGATACCCCTGGTGTTTCCGCTAGCACGTGCCAACGCACAGCTGGCACCCGTGCATGTCGATGACGTGGCGCATGCCATACAACGCTGTATTGATGATCCGGCCACCCACGGCAAGCAGTACGAACTCTGTGGCCCCGAAGTCTATAGTCTGCGGGAACTCCTGAGCATGGTGACCACGGCCCTTGGCCTGCGGCGACGGATCATTGGCCTACCGGATTTCCTAGGCGGCCTGCAAGCGCGGATCATGGAAAAACTGCCTGGCAAACTTTTTACCCTGGATAACTACCGAAGCCTAGGCGTGCCCAATTTGTGCGCCACGGACGGCTTTGCCGCCTTGGGCCTTGAGGCGCGATCGCTTGAATTCAACCTGCATCGATCCCTGGGTATCGATCGGTATCATTCGGATTCCGGCAAGCGCTGAAATCTTCTTCAACAGACCTAGCACGCTTGAGGAATGCCGTCATTCGTTGATCGCGTTGATCCGCCGGCATTTCTGAGAGCTGGCGCACTCGCGTATAAAATTCCTTCCAATCGCCGTCGCTATCCCGCATGAGTTGCGCAAAGGCCGGCACCCAAGCATCGTAGGTTGCCAAGGCCGCTAAGTTCGCATTGCTGGGTTCATGAAACCAAGCATCGAAATACGGCGGCCCCGGCCATGTCTCGCGAAGTTGCTGATAGGCCGATCTGAGCTCGACAAAGGTCGCGGCCTTGGCCGCTCGCTTGTCCGGCGGCGATCGATCACTGGAATAAATCGCTTCTAGCTCCATGCGCGCCTGCGCCAACAACTGATTCGCCGCCGCCAAGCGTTGCAGCCATTCTTCAAATTGGCAAAGTTGGACACGATCATTCTGCATCCAAAGCAATAGACCTTGCCGCTCCACGGCGGTAGCAAAGGCTTCATTGAATTCGGGATCGTCTTGCACATACATCTTCTGATGCGCAAGCTCGTGGAATATCAATCCGGCCAGGCGATGGTCAGGAAGATTTATGAAGCTACTTAGCAGAGGATCCTCGAAACGCCCCAGCGTCGAGTACGCCCGCACACCGGCAACCAAAACATCATCGCCACGCACTCTGGCCTGGTCTGCAAATTTCCGCGCATCGGCCTCATTAAAATAGCCACGATAGGTCACGCAGCCGGCGACGGGATAGCACCAACTGCGCGGCTCAAGTGACAATTCCGGCACCGCAACGACATTCCACACCACGTAATCGCGATTTAGTTGGGTGAAGTGTCTATAACTGCCGCCGTCAGGCAAACCGAGTTGGGTACTGGCAAATTCTCGCGCCCTGATGGCCAGGCGCAACCGATCTCTTAGCACCGGCGGCGTTTGCGGATTTGCCAGCAATGCCTCCACGCTCTGACGGCGGTTCATCAATGACAGATGTCCGCTTGCCGCCTGCCAGTAATAACCCAAGCTGCAAGCGCTCAAACAATTGCCCAGCACCAGCAAAACAAGCAGTCTAATCGCCTGATTACTTCTCATACGGCAAGAGTAATCCAAGCAGCTAGAATACGGCCATGCAGATTTATCTTGTGGGGGGCGCGGTTCGCGATCGATTGCTCGGCGAACCCATTCAGGAGCGCGACTGGGTCGTCGTCGGCGCGCAAGCCGATGAGTTGGAGTCCTTGGGCTACCGACGCGTGGGAAGAACTTTCCCGGTTTTTCTGCATCCGGAAACACAGGAAGAATACGCGCTGGCGCGCACGGAAACGAAAACCGGTCCTGGATATCGAGGCTTCGAGGTGCGCGCCGATTCCTCGGTGACTCTCGAGGAAGATCTTCAGCGTCGCGACTTGACCATAAACGCCATGGCTGAATCGCCGAACGGTGTTGTTATCGATCCCTGGGGTGGCCGGGCTGATCTGGAAAAGAAACAACTGCGACATGTGTCGGATGCTTTTCGCGAAGACCCGGTGCGTATATTGCGGGTTGCGCGCTTCGCCGCGCGTTTCACCCGCCTAGGTTTTACCGTGGCGGATGAAACCATGACCATGATGCAAGCCATGGTCGCCTCGGGCGAAGCTGAAGCGCTGGTGGCCGAGCGCGTCTGGCGAGAAACCCAACGGGCATTGAAAACGGCGAATCCAGAAAAGTTTTTCGACGTATTAAACGACTGCGGCGCGCTGACCGTTGTCTATCCTGAAATCGAGGCCTTATTTCAACGGCCAGCGGGAGAAGGAGCGGGACGACAACACGACGGGACACAACGCCTACGGCAACTACAACGCGCCGCAAACTTGTCGGCAGAACCGGAAGTTAGGTTCGCGGTACTCGTCCATAATCTCGGCAGCTTGCCATCCGCGGATCAAAAGGCCGCAGCTCATGACTCTAGGCAAGCGCGATTAGATAGGGTCAGAGAGCTTTGTACGCGCATCGGTGCACCGAAACGCTACCTGGACATCGCAATCTTAGTGGCCCGCTTCCACGACCAAGTTCATAGAGCGGAAAAACTAGGTCCGGCAGATGTGCTAGAGATTCTTGAAGCAGTGGATGCGCTGCGCCGGCCGGATCGCCTGGCCGGATTTCTCAAAGCTTGCGAAGCGACACAACCGGCGCCTTCCACCCCGGAAGCAAACCCCGAACGATTATTTGACCGCGCCCAGCAGGCCGCGTCGAGTATTGACACAGGCCGTCTACGCAGCGAGGGATTCACGGGCAAAGAACTCGGCCTCGCGCTGCGCGATGCCCGCCTTGAGGCCATTGAGGCCATTCTTTAGGCAGCCGCATCACCACCGGTCATTACCTCCGATACCTGGCAATTCAGCTTGAATACCTGTCACTGCGGGCGATTGGGTAGAGTGACTACAGTCGCGAAGATAAATCTCGTCCTAGCTGCAAATCATCTAGCTGCATATTTCGGGAAAAGACCATGACTTTGAAGTTCTCACCCATTTCACCCGGCAACAACAGCCGCCGCAAAGCCTGGCTCATTCGCAACTGCTCCAACTCAGTTCCGCTGGTCACCGATTGCATTTCCTGCTCCAAGCCATTGGCGAGCAAGAAATGCGCTTGGGTGGTATAGCCAGCAAGAGTCAGACCCGCAGCTTGCCCCGACAAAGCCACCCGGGTGAAATCCACCCAGGCGGAAATATCTTGGAGGCCTGGATATAAAAACGGATTGTCATGAGCGTGGTGTCGGTAGTGGCAAATCAAGCTGCCGTCGGTGCGTTCGGGCCGATAGTATTCACGACGCGAGCAACCATAGTCAGCCAATAAGATTGCACCTTGGCTCAGCATCGCCGCCAGGCTGTTTATCCACGCCCCTAGTTCAAGGCTGACTTCTGAACGATAGCCCACCGGCAGCGACGAATCGGGATCCAGGACTTCGGCCACTGCCTTGCGCAGGGTCGGCGGCGCTTGGGCTTCGGCCCACGTAAAACCCTTGGCCTCGGCGCGAACACCCAAGGCGCGAACCCCAGATGCCGTCACCGCAAAACGACTCACCGGCAGGGCATCCATGACTTCGTTCGCAATGACCAGACCACCAAAGTCTTTGGGCAGCCGATCCAGCCACTCGACTCGCGGTAGACACTGCGGAACCCGCGCGGTCAGGGTCGCGCGCTGGCGTTCCCTCAGGTCAGCACTCACTTCCAGTATTTGGTATTCGGCCAGCTCGAAAGCCCCGTCGGCGGCAGCCGATAGCAGCTCGGCCGCCACGGCACCACTGCCCGCGCCGATTTCCATTAAGCAAGGCCGCGCACATTGACGCAACAGGGGTGCCAGCCATCGCCCGATGCACCGCGCAAAGGCCGGGCCGAGCTCGGCGGCGGTGATGAAATCACCCGCAGGCCCGAATTTCTCGGTCCCGCTGCTGTAGTACCCCAGTCCCGGCGCATACAAGGCCAAGCGCATGTAGTCGGCAAAATCCATCCAGCCGCCACGCGCGTCAATTTCGCGGCGAATCAAATCGCTAAGCTGCTGGCTGTGAACCAGGCCGGCTTCATCAGGCTGGGGCTGCAAGAGGTCTGTTGGCATGGTGAAATGAGGCGGCGGGGCGGTTATCTTACCCGCCCGGCGGATTTATCACCGCGCCATGGTATGAAGCAGCATGTCGGATACGGGCCACAAGCTCAACGGACAATGGGCCCTGGTTACGGGCGCTGGTAAACGGATCGGCGCCTGCATCGCCCGCGCTCTGCACTCAGCAGGAGCAGGCGTGGCCATTCACTATCGTAGTTCCGCGGAAGATGCGGAAAACCTGGCAGCCGAACTCAATGCCGAGCGTGCAAACTCCGCACTGGCGGTGCAAGCCGACCTATTGGATATCGATAGCTTGCGCAGCCTGGTTGATGAATTGCTCGCAAGCACCGGCAGTCTCGACATTCTGGTGAACAATGCCTCGAGCTTTTATCCCACACCACTGGCCGAGCTTACGCTGGAACATTGGGATGACCTCATGGGAACCAATCTCAAGGCGCCCTTGTTTCTGTGCCAGGCAGCCGCACCGCATCTAAAAGCGCGCGGCGGTTGCATCGTTAATTTGATCGATATTCACGCGCAGCGACCCTTACGTCATCACACGATCTACGGTCCGGCAAAAGCCGGCCTGGCCATGCTCACCCGCAGCCTTGCCCGCGACCTCGCGCCGGACATTCGGGTAAACGGCGTATCCCCCGGCGCTATTCTCTGGCCCGAAGAAGGCATGACGGAGTCGATAAAGCAGGATATTTTGCGCCAGGTACCCCTAAAACGGCCGGGCGACGCGCAGGACATTGCAGATTGCATTGTCTATCTAGTCCGCGATGCGCACTACGTGACCGGCCAAATCATTGCGGTGGATGGCGGCCGCAGCACAGGTTGGTAACCCACTAAGCAATCATGCTCAGGTCTTCAAGCGTCATCGGCGTTTCTTGATCGACAAATTCAGACCAAAGTTTGTGCATGGGTTCACGAGCAGTCGGATGCACAAGCTGCGGTGCCAGTTCTGCCAGCGGTTTCAACACGAACGCATAGCGCAGAATGTCATCCCGCGGAACGCGGATCTTGGCATCGGCAATAATTTCGTTCCCATAAAGCAGTAGGTCCAGGTCCAGGGTCCGCGACATCGACGATTCTGCACCACGAATCCGGCCGGCCTGCTTGTGCAAGGACTCCAGCAAGTTAATCACGGCCAATGGATCACGCTGCGTGCGAAAGCTAAGCACCAAGTTTAGAAAGTCATCGCCACTAAAACCCACGGGCGCGCTTCGATAAACCGGCGACAGGCGCAGGCAACCGAAAACCTCCGCCAAACGTCGGCAAGCAGCGGGCAAATGCACTTCCGGATCAATATTGCTGCCGGCACCGACATAAACTTCCACCGGCTGCGGCCGGATGCACTGTGTCACGAAGCTGTGCGCTCAATACATATGCCCACGTCGCGCGAACCACGCACGGCCCAGGGTTTGTGCACCGTGACTTTGACCCAGGGGACCGCAAATTCCGTGTTGATGATCTCCGCAACCCGTTCTGCCAGCGTTTCCACCAGCTGGAATTCAGAGGCTTCTACGAACTCGACCAAGCGCTTGGCCACCGCGCGATAGTCTAGCGCCCCGTCAATATGGTCCTGCGCGGCGGCGGCCGCAACATCGGTTAGCATTTCTAGATCGATACTGATGGTCTGGGGCATAGCGCGCTCCCATTCCCAAATGCCCAGCACGGCTTTGACACGCAGATCCGTTAAGAAAATCTTGTCCGTCACCAGGCCACCCCCCAACTCCTATACCCGTTGCGCCGGCAGTGCCCAGCGGGCCTCGGCGCGCAGCTGGTAGTCACCCCGCGCACCATGCTTAAGCCGACAATAACCTGTGTAAGCAACCATGGCGGCATTGTCGGTACAAAACTCAATTCGCGGATAGTAGACCTTGGCCTCGCCACCCTCCAAGGCACGGGACAGTTGTTCACGCAAATACCGATTCGCGCCGACACCGCCGGCCACCACGAGGCGCTGCCGCTTGGCCGCGGCGAGGGCTCGCAAACTCTTGGCCACCAGCACATCCACCGCCGCGGCTTGGAATGAGGCGGCCAAATCTGCCCGGCTTGCATCATCGAGTAAGTCGTTCTTCTCATAGTCGCGCACTTTGAGCATCACCGCCGTCTTTAAGCCACTGAAGCTAAATTCCAATCCCGGCCGGGCGAGCATGGGTCGCGGAAACTCCACTGCCGCCGAATTTCCTAATCGAGCCAGTTTTTCCAATTCTGGCCCACCCGGATACGGCAAGCCCAGCAGCTTGGCGACTTTGTCGAAGGCCTCCCCTGCCGCGTCGTCCAAGGTCTGACCGAGAATTTCATATCGCCCGAAGTCCGCCACGTCCACCAGCATGGAATGACCGCCGGAAACCAGCAGCGCGACGAAAGGAAACGCTGGCGGGTCCGGCTCTAACAAGGGTGCTAGCAAGTGGGCCTCCATATGATGAATGGCCAGCGCTGGAATACGCCAGGCCATGGCTAAGCCTACTGCCGTGGTAGCGCCCACCAGCAAAGCACCGATGAGGCCCGGACCGGCGGTATAGGCCACGGCGGCCAACTGTGGCCCGCTGAGCCGAGCTTCTTCCAGAGCGGCATCGACCAGGGGCAGCAAGCGGCGCAGATGATCACGGGAGGCCAATTCCGGCACCACGCCGCCGTAAAGGGCGTGCAAATCGACCTGACTATAAAGCTGATGCGCAAGGAGGCCGCGCGCCGGATCATAGACGGCGACGGCCGTTTCATCGCAGCTCGTTTCGATCCCCATGACCGGGCCATCTACCCCGGCTTTTTCCGGAAGAGAACTTTGCATTTACCAGATCCAGAAGCTATATTAATCGGTCAACTCGCCGGCAAACAGCCGGCTTTTTTAGGTTTTAAGGAAGACAACATTGCCTAGCGTCCGCGTAAAAGAAAACGAGCATTTTGACGCCGCCTTGCGGCGATTCAAGCGGGCTTGCGAAAAAGCGGGTGTACTCACCGAAGTTCGTCGCCGCGAGTTCTACGAGAAACCCACCCAAGAGCGCAAGCGCAAGAAAGCCGCGGCGGTAAAACGCCAGCTAAAGCGCACCTCGCGCGATATCAATCGGCGCCGGCGCCTCTATTGATTCCGCGCTAGCCCTACCGGCCATCGCATGGGCCTCAAGAGCCAAATTCAAGACGATATGAAGTCCGCCATGCGCGCGGGCGACAAACTGGAACTCGTCACCATCCGAATGTTGCTGGCGGCCATTAAGCAGCGGGAAATCGATGACCGGGCGGATCTAGACGATGCGGCGGTACTGAAAATTATCGAAAAATTGGTCAAGCAACGCCGGGAAGCCGCTACTCAATTTGCATCCGCTGGCCGCGCCGAGCTGCAGGCCAAGGAACTGGCAGAAGTCGACGTCTTACAAGCCTACCTACCCGAGCCCATGAGCCCGGAAGAGTTAGAGCAGCTCGTGGATCACGTCATCGAAAGCTGCGGGGCCACCAGCCCCCGCGACATGGGCAAGGTCATGGCGGCACTGCGCGAAGCGGCCCAGGGCCGCGCGGACATGGGTGCCCTCAGCCAGCAGGTGAAAACCAAACTGCAAGCTTAGCGGTAGTCGTCAACGGCCACTCCACAAGCATCTGCTAGACTGCTCAGCCACCGCCAAAGCCGCCGGGCGTTCACGGCGGCAAACAACAGTAATAAACAGCGATAGCCGTGGCAGGCCGCATACCGCAGGATTTCATAGACGATCTTTCCGTCCGCGCCGACATAGTCGCCGTCGTGGGCTCGCGTGTGCAGCTAAAAAAGGCCGGGCGAGAATATAAAGCCCGCTGCCCTTTTCACGGCGAAAAAACCCCTTCGTTCACCGTCAGTCCTGATAAGGGTTTTTATCATTGTTTTGGCTGCGGCGCGCACGGCACGGCCCTCGGTTTCCTGATGGAATACGACCGCCTGGAGTTTGTCGAAGCTGTCGAAGAATTGGCACAAATGCTCAGTCTAGACGTACCAAGAGATACGTCTAGCGAGCATCGAGAACCCATTGCGCCGCTTTTTGAGACCTTGGATGAAGCAGCCAAGCTGTATGCAAAGGCGCTACGTGAACACCCCATCGCCGTGGATTATTTGCGCGGCCGTGGCTTGGACGGCGAAACGGCGGCTAATTTTGGGATCGGCTATGCCCCCTCGGGCTGGGACTTCCTGCTCCAACGTATAGGCGGCAATGACGCGCAGCGCCAGAAACTTCAGTCTGCTGGCTTGATTATCGCGCGCGATAACGGTGGCTTTTACGATCGCTTTCGCGAACGCATCGTGTTTCCCATTCGTGACAGCCGTGGTCGAGTCATTGCCTTTGGTGGTCGCGTACTCAATCAAGAAGAACCCAAATATCTCAATTCGCCGGAAACCGCACTATTCCACAAAGGCCGGGAATTGTACGGATTGTATGAAGCCCGGCGTGCAAACCGCGCACTCAACCGGATTCTGGTCGTCGAAGGTTATATGGACGTGGTCAGTCTGGCAGCCCATGGTGTTAGCAATGCGGTGGCCACCTTGGGGACTGCCACTACGGGTGAACATCTACGCCGACTCTTCCGTGCCACCCAAGAAGTGGTGTTTTGTTTCGACGGGGATCGGGCGGGGCGGGATGCGGCTTGGCGCGCCTTGCAAAACAGCTTGCCGGAAATGCGCGACGCCCGGCAGATACGCTTTCTTTTTCTACCCGACGGCGAAGATCCTGACAGCCTAGTACGACGCGAGGGAGCCGAGGGACTCCTGAGCCGGCTCGCCGACGCCCTGCCGCTTTCAGACTATCTATTTCAGAATCTCAAAGAGCAAACAGACATGGACAGCGTGGACGGCCGCGCGCGCCTGGCCGAGTTGGCTCGTCCCCTGCTCAACAGCATTGCGGAAGGCGTTTATCGCGAGCTGCTCATGGAAAGACTGGCGCAGGAAGTCCAACTGCCCCAAGCCCGACTCACCAAGTTGATGGGTAGCAAAACCACAGACCGCGCAGTACCCAGCAGTGCCAGGAGATCATCGCCTGCCCCCGGCCAAAGAACCTTGGTGCGCCGCGCGATCCAAGTCATTCTTAACTACCCCGGACTGGGCCGGCGCATACAGGCACCGGCTGAACTATCCGCCGTCAGACAGCGTGGCATTGTTCTGCTCTGCGAACTCCTTGAACTTGCCCGCGCAAATCCCCAAATAAACAGCGCAGGTTTACTGGAACGCTATCGCGAACGATCCGAAGGGCGGCATTTGGAAACGCTCTTGACCGAAGAAATC
Organism: Gammaproteobacteria bacterium; assembly: GCA_965221985.1. Taxonomy (GTDB): domain Bacteria; phylum Pseudomonadota; class Gammaproteobacteria; order Steroidobacterales; genus J054. The sequence continues at coordinate 1,605,788 of OZ244928.1, read as the reverse complement.
TTGCTTGATGAGGCGGGCGCGGAACGCGAGTTGGTTGATTGTCTAGACCGAATCGTCCAAAGCCAGCGGGATAAACGATTGGCGGAATTGGTCGAAAAGGCCAACGACCAAGGATTGACGGACGAAGAACGCGAAGAGCTACGCGGACTGCACCGCGGCAACCGGCAACCGGCGGAACCTTAGGGCCAGCGGAGAGTAACAGGCCCCCAGCTGAATAGAGCAGAAGTTATGGAAAAAACTCTACTTAGTCAATTACTTAGACCGTCTTTACCATTGGCCCCGTGTGCCTCGGTATGGCAATTATTGTGGTGTATACTTACGCGTTTTTTTACGTACGCATCTTGAGGTAGCCCGGGTGACAGAACGCGCCGAAAGTCCCAAAGCCGATCAACAGTCGCAGCTCAAACTCTTAATTGCCCGCGGCAAAGAGCAAGGCTATCTAACCTACGGCGAGGTTAACGACCACTTGCCCAATGACATCGTCGATCCCGAGCAGATCGAGGACATTGTCAACATGATTAACGACATGGGCATTACGGTCTACGAAAAAGCCTCCGATGTGGATACCAGCGTGCTGTCGGATAATGCCGCGACCAACGATGACGAAGCTGTGGAAGAAGCCGCCGCGGCCTTGGCCACCGTTGATGCTGAATTCGGACGCACCACCGACCCGGTGCGTATGTACATGCGCGAGATGGGTACCGTTGAGCTATTAACTCGCGAAGGCGAAATTCGTATCGCCAAGCGTATCGAAGAAGGCTTGGATCAAGTTAAAAACTCCCTCGCCTATTTTCCGCTGACCTTTGGAATACTGGCCGATGCCTATGCCCCCATTAAAGAGGGGAACGGCCGCTTGCAAGATTTACTCGTGGGATTTGTTGACCCCAACGAACCCGAAGAAGTCGTCCCAGCCAGCCAGAAAACCGACGATGATGACGAGCCGGAAGATACCGGTCCCGATCCCGAAGAGGTCAAGAAGCGGTTTGATTCGATGATGCGCCGCCACAAGCGCATCCTCACGGCGATCAAGAAGGACGGCACGGCCGATCCCAAGACCCAGCGCGCTCGAGACCGGCTGACGGCGGAGCTGATGGAAATAAAGCTGGCGCCCAAGTTGTTTGAACGTCTGTGCGCGAACTTGCGCGAAACCATTGGCGGTATTCGCGGCTGCGAACGCCGGATCTTGAAACTCTGCGTTCGCGATGCTGGCATGTCCCGCCGTGACTTCATTGCCAGTTTTCCGCGTAATGAAACAAACCTGCGTTGGGTCGAGAAACACATCCGCGCGAAGCGCAAGTATTCCGCGACGCTATCAAAGCTCAAGGAAGATATTCAGCGTAACCAGCGCAAGCTAATCGCCATTGAAGTCGTCACGCAACTCAGTATTGCAGAGATCAAAGAAATTAATCGGCAAATGTCCTTGGGCGAAGCCAAGGCTCGTCGCGCCAAAAAAGAAATGGTCGAAGCGAATCTGCGCCTGGTCATTTCCATCGCGAAAAAATATACCAATCGCGGACTACAGTTCTTGGATCTAATCCAGGAAGGCAACATTGGCCTAATGAAAGCGGTCGACAAATTTGAATATCGGCGCGGCTACAAGTTTTCAACCTACGCGACCTGGTGGATCCGGCAAGCTATTACCCGATCCATCGCGGATCAGGCACGCACAATTCGCATACCGGTGCACATGATTGAAACCATCAACAAGCTAAACCGAATCTCACGCCAAATGTTGCAGGAAATGGGCCGCGAGCCCCTGCCTGAAGAATTGGCTATTCGTATGGAAATGCCCGAGGACAAGGTCCGGAAAGTCCTCAAGATCGCCAAAGAACCGATCTCCATGGAAACGCCCATTGGCGATGACGAAGATTCGCATTTGGGTGACTTCATTGAAGATCCCAGCGTTCTCTCCCCGGTCGATTCAGCGACCACCGAAGGACTCAAGGAAACCACAGGCAATGTATTGGCCGGCCTAACACCGCGTGAAGCCAAGGTCCTGCGCATGCGTTTCGGCATCGACATGAATACAGACCATACCTTGGAAGAAGTCGGCAAACAGTTCGACGTGACACGCGAACGTATTCGTCAAATTGAAGCAAAAGCGCTGCGTAAACTCCGGCATCCATCGCGGAGTGATCAACTGCGCAGCTTTCTGCTAGAGGACTAAACCAGCTTATCTCGGCGCAACGTCGGGAAAAATCTCATCCAAGGGCACACTGCGGCCATTGGCCTGCATGATGCGGCAATGACGGCGGCGCAACTGCCGCGGCTCCGCCGCTCCGCAAGAATGCGCAATGACGCAGACCTCTTTCTCCATGTTCTTTTGATAGCGCATCACTCGCTGTGCTTTATCGGCCGGTACTAAGCCTCGCTGCAAGTCGGGATCATGGGTGGTTATGCCCGTAGGACAGGTATTCTTATTGCACTTCATTGCCTGAATACAGCCCAGCGCAAACATGAAGCCGCGCGCCGACACCACGAGATCAGCGCCAGCGCATAGCGCCCAAGCGACGCCTTCCGGATTAATCAGCTTGCCACCGGCCACAACCCGAACCCGATTGCGCAATCCAACTTTTGCCACGGTATCGACAACCAGCGGCAAACTTTCCCGAATCGTTAGACCAACGTTGTCCATCAAGGTCATGGGTGCGGCACCGGTACCGCCATCGCCCGAATCCACGCTGATGAAATCCGGTATGTACGCTGTCCCGCGCTCCTTCGCCCTGCGGAGCATGCCTTCCAACCAATCGGAAGTACCGATCACTGCTTTAAAGCCCACGGGCTTTTCGCAGACGCCCTTTATATGCGCAATCATCTCTAGCAATTCGTCAGGATTGGCAATCTCGGGATGACGATTTGGACTGATGGAATCCTCGCCAACGGCGATGCCGCGAATTTCGGCGATTTCCGGTGTGACTTTGGCGCCGGGCAACATACCCCCCTTACCCGGCTTAGCCCCCTGGCTCAGTTTGAGTTCTACCATTCGCACTTGCTCATGGGCCGCCGCCTCACGGAGCATTTCATCGCTCAGCGCGCCGCGAGCATCGCGCACCCCGTACTTAGCCGTGCCGATCTGTAACACGATATCGCCGCCACCCGCTAAGTGATAAGGAGACAGACCCCCCTCACCCGTGTTCAACCAGCAACCCGCCAAATTCGCCCCCCGCGAGAGAGCCTCAACGGCTGGGCGCGAAATTGCACCAAAACTCATACCGGAAATGTGTAAAAAACGATCCGTGGAATAGGGATGCTTTGTGTCGGGGCCAATGGTAATTCGCCGAGTCGGTGCGGCATCTTGATCCAAGGTGGGCCAGGGCGTATTTTCGAAAATAATCGTACCAACGCGTTTTAAGTCGCGAGTAGAGCCGAAAGCCACGGTGTTGTTCACACCCTTGGCTGCGCGATAGGCCCAGGATCTTTCCGCTCGATTAAACGGCATTTCTTCGCGGTCCATGGCGAAAAAATATTGCCGGAAAAACTCGCCCAGTTCCTCAAAAATGTACCGGAACCTGCCAATGACCGGATAGTTGCGGCGGATGGTGTGCGTGGTTTGCGTACGGTCAATGAAGTACAGGACGATAGTGACCAAGACGCCCACGCCCACCATGAACACGAACAAGTAAACCAAAAAGCTCAGAATATCGGTGACTAGATTCATAGTCTTCTTAAATGCCTATTCAAGGGCCTTCATTCGAGGGCAATTTCCAAGGGATAGTGGTCCGAACCCACCGCAGGGCCCACGCGAACGTCAACCACGCCCAGGCTTGTATCGGCAAGGCAATGATCAATGGGTAACCAAAGGGGGATTGGCGCACTGGGCCAACTAACCTGCAAGCCCTGTTTGCGGCGTGCATCGACTAAACCCGTCGCACGCAATAATTCGGGAAACAGCGGGGAAAATGGGGTCAAGTTCATATCACCCGCTACTAGACGCAAGCCGGGCGTTTCATTAATCGCCATGGCCAATTCACGCAATTGAATCTTTCGGTTACGGGCTCGTTCGGCCGTAATGGGCGGAAAAAGATGTATGGAGAAAACAGAAAACTCCTTGGTTCCAATCCGTGCCCGAAATTTGATTTGCTCACTATGCGTATCACCCAGATCCAATGACTCAATCTCGAGTAGGGGCCGCCGCGAAAAAACCGCCATGCCGAAAGGATCCTGGCGCACGCGACGAAACCGATGGGGATAATCGATTAACCGGGCAGACAAAACCTGATCCCAGGCCGCTGTGTACTCGGCCAGCAGCAATATTTCCGGCTCTCTTGCGACAATGTACCGAAGCAGCCGCTCATGGTCATCGTTACGATAGCTCAAATTAATCGCGATGAGCTGCGGCGGGGGCGCAACCGAATTGGAAAATAGCGCGTTTCTGGCCAGGGGCAATAGGTACGGCCCCACGGACCATGCATTGGGTATGGCCAATAGCAGGATTGCCGTTAGCCAAGCAAAGCGGCGCGTATTGAGAAACACGATGACGAGCAATGCCTGCGCCAGCAAGTAGTACAAACGAAAATGCGAAAACAGCTCCGGTATCCAATGCCAGCGGGCAAACAAAGCCATTAAACTGCAAAAAATAGATGCCGCGCACACAGCCCACATGAGCAAGCGGCTAATGCGTCGCTCGTTGCCAGCAGCAGCACCGATACTATTGCGGATCATTAAAAACCTGCTGATCTTGGCCAGAAATTAGCTCGTCGAAACTTCGTAACAAGAACAGCAGTGCTTCTGGACTAGCCGTTGCATCGGCCAGACACTCCTCGGCATAGGGGTGAATGGCGCTACAACGGGGGAGCCTTTGCTCATTTTCAAGAATAGCGTTCATTTGTGGAATAAAACGCCACTGTAACCATTGATGAAACGACAGCGTATCGCAACTAAACGGCTGTGCACTCGCTAAAGCATCGGCTGATGGTTCGCGGGACTCCCAGAGCCCCGCTCGGCGTAGCTCCTTGGCAAGGTTTGCGACGACCTGGGCAATGCTTGCTCGACGGCCGGCGCCGTGATCCGCGATGGTTTTATTCGGCATGGCCATTTATTCTTGCACAGCGAAGTCCAGGAGCGTATCGGCGCGCGACTCCCACCGCTGGAGTGCAAATAAAATGCGAATTCGTGAAATATTGCTGATCTTTGCGAGCCTAGTGATGGCCGCCTGCGCGAAACCCACTTCACAGCATGCCGCATCGCAATTAGGCGCGCCGGAAATTCTGGCCCTGAAGACCGTCGCGGAACTCCAGGGCATCAGTGTCGATGAGCTGCGCCTGATAGAAGTCGAAGCTAGAGATTTTTCGGATTCCAGCCTGGGTTGTCCGGAGCCCGGCATGAGCTATTTACAAGTCATTACGCCGGGACACCGGGTTCTGATAGAAGCCGACGGCCGGCGTTTCGACGTACGCGTTAGCAATGGGCATGCACGGATTTGCCGTCGGCACAAATCACTGCCAGCCCGCGAAAGCCAAACGGCGGAGCCCGATTCGGCCGATCTCGCTGAATCGGCGCGACAAGACTTGTCCGAGCAACTGCAGATCCCCCTATCGAGCGTCAGCATCCTGAGCATCGATAGCTATAGCTCCGCAACAGTCCTGCCGGGATGTCAGCCGGCCTGCGAAGATAATCGCGAATGCGGCTATGTCGTGGGTTTGCTCCACGACAATCGTCGCTATCTCTACCACGTCTCCCCGCAGGCTGTGTCGGCCTGCCCGCCACTACAAAGCAGTTAGCTAGCTGCTGCGTTTGCGCGCGGCATTGCGCTGCTGTCTTCGCGTGAGTTTGCGCCAAAACCGACGCAGCCGGCGCGCGACTAGCTCCGCGCCCGTCGGTTGGAATAAGCGCAAGTCGTCAGCCGACGGCTCCACCCGCAGCAACTGATACTTAAGCTTGAACCACGCGTTCAAGTCAGTGCGCCGCGCCTGCTCGAACAGAAAACCGCCACCGGCGGCATTGGCCAGCACCGCCGCCCCGAAATCAATCAGCCATGGCCGGCCCCGAGCATCCACCAGGATGTTCTCTTTGCGTTTCATATCCGCATGCGCCACGCCAGCAGCATGCATCGCCTGAATGAGTTCTTGGAAGCGCTCAAAAAACCCCAGCTTGTCGCTTAGGTCCTCGCCGGCGGCACGTAGTGACTCACCGTCAACGAATTCCAAACGGAGTTCGCGACCGGGCAAGTAGTCGATGCAGTTCGGCACCCCGGGAATACCGGCCAAGCGCTGATAAGCCGCGTACTCTCTATCGAGCATGCGCTTGCGCAGCCATGCTGTCAGCCAGGAGCCAGAGGGCCTCTTAACCACATATTTTTGGCCCGCTTTCTCCACCAGGTACACGGTGCCTTGATAGCCCTGACTGAGTAAGGTCTCCACCGAGCGAGGGCGTTACCTAGCCCAGTTTACTGGCGATGTAGCCGAGGCAAAACAAGGTATAGATCACCACCAAGGGCTCAAAATTTTGCCGCAAGCTCGTCATAAATGACCAGTTCCATCCTGAACGCACGCCCAAGCCTCGAGGGATAACCGCGGGGACCGTCTGGCTCCACACCAACCAATCATCGCCAAAGATACCGTGCAGTTTCCGGTCTTCGTATTCAATGGCCGGCGGATAGTAGAACCACCAAAAAAGTGAAGACAAGATAAGGCTCCACCACAAACCGCTGGCAAAGCTAAACCCGATGACCAGCAGCAAGTTGCCGGTGTACAGTGGATGCCGAACGATGGAATAAGGCCCCACTGTCGCCAACTGCTTGTTCTTGACGATGAAGCCCGAGGCGTAGAGCCGCACGAGCACGCCCGCAATGGCGATGACGGCCCCAATCCAAAAACTCGTGGGCTCAGGGCGGGCCAGCAAGGCATAAACCAACATGATCAGCAAACCCAGGGCTTGCCGGGAAAATTCGTGGTAGCGAAGCTCCCGTAGCGCTCCCGGTAAGCCTGTTAGTGGCGGCAGATCCTTCGTCCGATTACCCATGTTCACCCATCAGCGACACTCAGCCGCCCGCAGCTTTACCGGAGCCGGATTATACGCACCCATGCCCCCAAACCTCTGCCGCCGACGAAATCTTGCGATAAACTTCAGCCCCTGCACGGGGCCTGTAGCTCAGTTGGTTAGAGCAGGGGACTCATAATCCCTTGGTCGGAGGTTCGAGTCCTCCCGGGCCCATTACTCCATGCAAGGCCTTGGCTTTTGATCACCTAAGTAGCCCTGGTCAGCGAGAAAGTCTTAACCGACGCCGCATGCATGACTCGCGTCAGGGGCAAAGGCACACTGGTTGCAGTTGTTCGGCACCGATCACAAACCGGAATCGTCGACCCGGCCAATTCGAGCATGCCGCGTCCGGCCTACTCTCTTCACCGATCCACGGCTAGTCCGGCCGCTGAAACGACAACGCCGGCAGCAGTCGTAGATGACTGGCTACCGGCCTCGGCTCGGCTAGCCCGCAGACGCGGGGCCGAATCAGGTACTGGAAGCGTCGAAAATCGACTGAATGGCTGAGTCCAGCATGGCGTTGAACTCGGCATCACTCTGCTGTGCCGACAGGCCTTCGGTGAGCGCCCGCGAGAAACTCGCGATCATGCCCTTGTTCTGCCCCAGCCGGCGATTGGCTTCCTCGCGAGAATAGCCGCCCGACAGTGCTACCACTTTGAGCATATTGGCGTGGTCCTGGCAGGCCGCGTAGAAGTTCGGCTCTTCCGGCAGCGTTAACTTGAACATCACCAGTTCGCTAGCATCGAGCTTGCCGAGATTGGCCAGCAGCTGCTCACGCAGCAGCGCTTCGGCTTTGGCCTTGTCCGGCGCATTGATGTCGACCTCCGGCTCGATGATCGGCACCAGGCCGGCGGCACAGATCTCACGGCCAAATTCAAACTGCTGGGCGACATTGGCAGCGATACCGCCAGCGTTGGCTGACTTGATCACAGAGCGCATCTTGGTACCGAAGACATTTTGGGCCTTGGCCTTAGCAAGCAGATCACCGAGATTGGGGATCGGCTTCATCAGCTGCACACCATCCGCCTCCGTATCGAGGCCCTTATCTACCTTGAGGATCGGCAAGACATTTTTCTCGTCCCAGAGATAACGCGCCGAGTTCTTACCCTCGATGTCACGATCCAGCGTGTTCTCGAACAAGATGGCGCCGAGGATCCGGTCGCCGTTGAAGGCCGGGCTGGTGATGATGCGGGTGCGCATCTGGTGCACCAGCGTAAACATCTCCTCGTCGTTGCTGAAGGCGTCCTCGTCGATGCCATACAGGCGCAGGGCCTTGGGCGTGCTACCGCCGCTCTGGTCGAGCGCCGCGATAAACCCGGGCTTGGTGCGAACTTTGTTGAGTTGGTCGTCGAAGGTGGACATCGCGATTCAGCTGCTCCCTGTTGAAAAATAAAAGAATTCCATTGCCGGAGCCATTTCCAGCAAGCGCCTAAATTAGCACATCACCCATGGGCAACGTACTACGGGTAACCGAGAGTCCTGCAAATCCCCCAAGCAAAGAACGGCAAGGGAGAATTGTCTACACCTTGGCACGGCGAGAATTCTCGCGAACCTCGGCCGCGATACCGAGTCCGTCCCCATCCGAGCCACGCGCCATCTGGGCGGGATCGGCTGCTCTGATTCGCGTTTCGACGCCTGCATCGGGGTGATGGGCACGACTCAGCTGCTCTCTCCGGGTCGCTTCGTTGCTCCGCGTTGCTGGACTCGATTGCCGTCGACTCATGGAGGGCCTGCAATACTTCCTAACCGCTTAAACCACGGGCCTAAGGGCAACACAAAACGCGTGGGCCGGCGGCTAATTGGCGGCGTCCTTGGAGGCGCCGCGCCTGAATTCGCTATGGCTAGGCAAAGATCAAGCGGCCATATGCACTGCTCCGCCGGCCTGAGGATACTTCACCGTCAAAGCGCCGGCGGTCGAATTGCCCAATCGTGATTGTCGAAATACCTTACAAGAAGTTGGCCGCGCCGCGCCAAATAACCCATAAGTATCTGCTTTTATTAATTTTCCTTGCCCGGCGCGATTCTTGCATATATCTAATGTTGGAGTCCGAATCACCAGCCCAGGCCGCCGCTGTATGCCCATCGCGGGCCTGCGACGGCATGAATACAAGCCGGACTGCAGCGTGGGCAGATCAAGCAGCAAGAAGGTTAATCCGCATGTCCGTTTTAGCACCGTCGAAAACTTCCGCAGCGCCGCAGAAATCCAACTGGCTCGTCGCTGCCATGTATACGCTTGCAAGCAGCCTCATGCTGATGGGAACAAGTTCCGCCGACAACGTGAATGGGGCTTGGACAGCGGTCCATGACTGGCCGCTGATTACCGTACACGCGGTGATGACACCAGACGGACGCGTGCTGACATACGGCACCAAAGAGGATGGCACGCAAACCGGCTATTTTATCTATGACGTTTGGGACCCCAGCGCCGGACTGAACGGCGGCCACATGACGCTCAACAACATGACCATGACGGACATCTTCTGCAGTTCGCAGGTCATTCTGCCGGAATCGGGAAATATTTTTATTGCGGGTGGCGACAACTGGACCGGCAGCGGCACCACCAACAGCGGCAACAACAACACTAATATTTTCGATCCCGGTGCAAATTCGCTGACTCGTGCCGCCAATATGAACCGCGCGCGCTGGTACTCGAGTTCAACGGTGCTCGTCGATGGCGAAGTGTATATACAAGGGGGCACCAGTGGTGGCGACCTGCCCGAAGTGAGGGAAACCAGTGGCGCTTTTAGACTGTTAACAGGCGTACCCACGGGCGGCTACGCCGCTGTCTTCCCAAGGAATTTCCTCGCGCCAGACGGCCGCGTGTTCGGCTACGACACTAGCGGTAAAATGTACTTTGTCTCCCCCGCGGGCAGCGGGTCCATCGCGCAAGTCGGCCAGTTCAGCTCCTCCAATGTGGGCTGGAACTCCAGCACCGCAATGTTCGAGCCGGGAAAAATCCTGCAGTTCGGCGGTAATTCCAATGGTGCCGTGGTCATCGATATCAATGGGCCGCAACCTGTCGTTACCGCGACCCAATCCATGTCTTCGCAACGGCGCTGGGTCAATGCCACCGTACTAGCCAATGGCAAAGTCTTGGCCACCGGCGGTAGCCGCATCGACAACGCGCTCACCGATGTCAATAACAGTGCCGAGATCTGGGATCCCGACACGGGCCAATGGCATGTGGGATCCAGTGGCGCCCTCGCGCGGCTCTACCATTCCTCGGGACTACTGTTACCCGATGGCTCGGTGCTAGTGTCCGGTGGTGGCGCCCCCGGCCCTCTCAACAACACCAACGCGGAAATCTACTACCCACCGTATCTTTTCTCTGCAGGCGGCGGCTTCGCAACCCGCCCCGAAATTCTCAGCGCACCCGACTCAGTCAATGTCGGGGATCAACTCAGTATTCAAGTGGATACTGCGGGCATCAGCCGCGTGACGCTGGTTAAGACGGGCTCTGTGACCCACAGCTTCAATATGGACCAGCGATTCTTGGAACTACCCTTCGTCGCTTCTGGGACCTCGCTGACAGCGGACCTGCCAGTTCGTGCCAGCGACACCCCACCCGGTTTCTACCAAATGTTCGTTATCGATGACGCCGGGGTCCCGTCCATGGCGAGCATGTTGCGCATCAACATCGATCCGACCCCCAACACCGCCGTTGACTACACACCGACCATCGGCGGCGGGGGCGGCAGCGCCTTTCAGCTGGCTTGTGCAGCCGATGAAGTATTGGTTGGCGTGCATGGACGCTATGCCACCTATGTGAATCAAATTGGTGCGCAATGCGTACAGATGGACCAACTGGGTCGTTGGATCGGTTCACCCAACAACGGTCCGGTGACGGGCTCGACCACAACGGGTACGGCCTTCAGCAAGACTTGCCCGCAAGATTTTGCCATGAGCGGATTTCGCGGTCGCTCTGGAGACTATGTCAATCAAATTGAAATTGAATGCCGGGCGTTGACACCCGCCGGCGGCGTTAGCGGCGCGGGACAGTTTCTCGGCGCGACCGGCGGCACCGGTGGCTCGTTTCAAGCGCTACAGCGCTGCGGCACGGAGAACCCGGTCTACGCTCTGTATGGCCGCTCAGGCGGCTGGCTCGATAACTTCGGCGTGCAGTGCCGCGTGGCACCGATCACACCTATCAGTATCAATTCAACGCCGGTGGTAGCCAATCCCGGACCGCAAACTGGCGCTGTAGGCCTGCCGGTATCCCTGCAAATCGACGCATCAGACGGCGACAACGATCCATTGATCTACTCAGCCTCCGGACTGCCGACCGGCCTGAGCATTGATAACCAAACGGGCCTGATAACGGGTACGCCCACGGCCATGGGCGTTTACACCGTCACGGTTAGCGCAAGCGACGCTGAGGAATCGGACTCGGCCGTTTTTGACTGGACTATCGATCCCGCGCCGCCTCTGGTTGTTGATCCCGTGCCGCCGCAGGCCGCGCAGCCAGTCAATGCGGCCATTGTTTACACCGCAAGCTTTAGCGGCGGCCAAAATCCAGTGTTTAGTTGGGACTTTGGCGACGGCACGCCGGCAACGACGCCATCGGCGTCGCCATCCACATCACACGCGTTCTCCATGCCGGGTATTTACTTCATTACCTTGACGGCCACTGATGATTTGGGTGCACCACAGATACAAACCTTTGTGCAAACCGTTCATCTTCCACCCACCGCCGCGGCACCGAGCAGTTCATCGCAACTGGCTTATGAAGTACCCACCGCGGGCAACCCGCGTCTATGGACCGTCAACCCGGACAACGACTCGGTCAGTATTTTCGATGCGGTGACCAACGCCAAGCTCACGGAAATTCCCGTGGGCACCGCACCTCGATCTCTGGCCATCGCGCCCGACGGCCGAGTCTGGGTCAGCAACAAGACCACGGCCACCATCAGCATTATCGACGCCAACAGTTTGACGGTCATGCAAACCCTCAACTTAGCGCCTGCGTCACAGCCCCACGGCATTGTCTTCTCACCGGCGGCCAACGAGGCCTATGTAAGCCTCGCGGCCACAGGTCAGTTAGCAAAACTGGACGGCAGTACCGGTGCTCAGCTGGCCGTGACGGATGTGGGGCCGAATCCCCGCCAGTTGGCCATTAACGCGGCGGGTACCAAAGTTTACGTGTCGCGTTTTATCACCCCGCGTCAGCCGGGTGAGGAAACAGCCACGGTGCTGGGCGAGATTGGCGGACAAAAATTTGGTGGTGAAATCGTCGTTGTCGCGACGGATACCCTTGCCGTGAATGACACGATTATCTTGCAACATAGCGACAAACCCGATGCCGAGAACCAAGGCGGCGGGGTCCCCAACTATCTGGGTGCGGCGACCATCTCGCCCGATGGATTAACGGCCTGGGTACCGTCCAAGCAAGACAATATCGGCCGCGGCATGCTACGCAGTGGCGCAAATATCAACTTTCAGAATACCGTGCGCGCCATCAGCTCGCGTATCGACATAAACGCCGATAGCGAGGACTATGCAGGCCGTATAGACCACGACAATGCCAGTATCGCCAGTGCCGCGGCTTTCGATCCTACGGGCATTTACCTATTCGTAGCCCTGGAAACCAGCCGCGAGGTTGCGGTGGTGGACGCCTATGGCGGTTTCGAAATCTTCCGCATCGATACGGGTATTGCGCCGCAAGCCCTGGTGGTTTCCGCCGACGGATCGCGACTCTTCGTCACCAATTTCATGGATCGCAACATCAGCGTCTTCGATCTGACGGATCTGCGCGATACCGGACAGTGGAATATTTCCTCTTTGGCACAACTGCCGCGGGTGGCCAACGAAAACCTTAGCGCTGAAGTTCTGCAAGGCAAGAAACTGTTCTATGACGCACGCGACACCCGCCTAGCTCGCGATCGTTATATGAGTTGCGCCAGTTGCCACAACGACGGCGGTCAAGACGGCCGTGTTTGGGATCTAACCGGCATGGGCGAAGGCCTACGCAATACGATCAATTTATCGGGTTCCGGTGCCGCGCATGGTCCCTTGCATTGGAGTGCGAACTTCGATGAAGTTCAGGATTTCGAAGGCCAAATTCGCGACCTCGCCGAAGGTACCGGACTCATGTCTGATACGCTATTCAACGCCGGCACCACGCGCGAACCCTTGGGAGACCCCAAGGCTGGGCTCAGCAGCGATCTCGATGCCCTCGCAGCCTACGTCGCGTCCCTGAACAGCTTCGCGGACAGTCCGAATCGTGCCCCCGATGGTTCTCTAACAGCAGAAGCCGGTGATGGACTCGAGGTATTCCGCAGCGAGAATTGCGCGCAATGCCACAGCGGCAGCGAGTTCACCGACAGCTCCACCAGCACTGGCTTGCATGACATAGGCACACTGAAACCCAGCAGCGGTGATCGACTGGGTGGAGCCCTGACAGGTATTGATACGCCTAGCCTACGCGGCGCCTGGGAAAGCGCGCCCTACCTGCATGATGGGTCGGCGGCCAGCCTTAGCGAGGCCATCGAAGCGCACAACGGCATCTCGCTGAATGCCAGCGAACTCAGCCAACTCGTCAGCTACATCGAAGAAATTGATGCGCGCGAAGCGACCGCACCGACACCCAATGTGGCGGTGGAACTGATCATCGACAATCTCGATGCTAATACAGCCGCGGTTGGTACCTGGAATAATTCCAGTGGCGCGAATCCCTATGCCGGAAACTCTATTTACTCCAATGGCGGCGGTACCTTTACTTGGCAGCCCACCATCCCGGCTTCGGGAATCTACAATGTTTACGCCTGGTGGACTTACCACAACAGTCGCTCGACGAACGTACCCTATCGCATTAGCCACGATGGCGGCACCGCCACGGTTACCGTGGATCAACATGATGCGGCCTTGGCCGGACAATGGGTGCTATTGGGCAGCTACAATCTGACCGCGGGCGCCAACGGTAACGTGAGCGTTTCCAGCGAAAACGGCCAAGCCAGTGCGGACGCCGTCCGCTATGAGTTGCTGGACAGCGGGCCGCCGGATACCACCCCACCTTCCACGCCCACGAGTCTAAGCGCCAACGCGACTAGCGACAGCGAAATTACACTGGCCTGGAATCCATCCACGGATGACTCACCGGTCATCACCTACTGGGTCTATCAAGATGGCGACTACGCCAACCCGGTCGGGTCAGCGGTTAATGCGACCAGCCAAACCGTGACCGGTCTCAGTCCGAGTACCAGCTATAGTTTCGAGGTCCGTGCCATAGATGCAGCTGGCAATGAATCCGGACTATCGAACTCAGCCGATGCGACAACCTTAGCGCCCGCGGTAGAAACCATCGTGGATAATCTCGATGCGAATACCAGCCGCGTTGGAACTTGGCCTAATTCCAGTGGCCCCAACCCCTATGACGGAAATTCGGTCTATTCCAACAGCGGTGGAACATTCACTTGGCAGCCGAACCTGGCAAGCTCTGGTAGCTATCAAGTTTATGCCTGGTGGACCTACCACAGCAGCCGCTCCACGACCGTGCCCTATCGCATCAGCCATGATGGCGGCACGACCGCCGTCATTGCCAATCAGAAAGACCAAGCCCTCGGGGGCCAATGGGTACTGTTAGGTGTCTACAATTTCACAGCAGGTGTTAACGGTGAAGTGAGCGTATCGAGCGAGAACGGCCAGGCCAGTGCTGATGCGGTGCGCTGGGTCTTGCTAGACACAGGACCGCCCGATTCCACGCCACCCACTGACCCGACAAATTTGGTCGCCACGGCTGTGACGGATCAGCAGATCGATTTGACCTGGACCGCGTCCACGGATGCATCGCCGATCATCAGCTATCGCATCTACCAAGATGGCAACCACGCCAGTCCCATCGGCACAGTAGTCAATAGCAGCAGTTACTCGGTGGAAAATCTCAGCCCGAATACGAGCTATACCTTCGAAGTACAAGCCGTGGATGGATCGGGCAACGAGTCCAGTCTATCCAATGTTGCAAATGCCACAACACTGGCCGCTTCCCCCGAAACCATCGTGGACAATCAGGATGCCAACACCAGTACCGTGGGGACCTGGAGGAACTCCGGCGGCGCCAACCCCTATGCGGGCAACTCCGTTTACTCCAATAGCGGCGGCCTGTTTACCTGGCAGCCGGGCGTGTCGGTTTCCGGCAATTACAACGTTTATGCCTGGTGGACCTATCACAACAATCGGTCCACTAACGTGCCGTATCGAATTACACATGACGGCGGCGAAGCTACGGTCATCGTTAACCAAAACGATGCGAACTTGGCGGGTCAATGGGTGCTCTTGGGCAATTACAACCTAACGGCGGGCGTCAACGGCGACATCTCGGTTTCCAGCGAGAATGGGCAAGCCAGCGCGGATGCCGTGCGGCTGTTGCGGACCAACTAGCGGGGGCTATTTAGATGATCGGCCGACATCCCGTCGGGCTATGCCTGATCATGGCAGTCTTGGCCGCGCCGCTGCCAAGCGCGGCGCAGCCCGGTGCGCTGCGCGCCATGGATCATGTGCGCGTGTTCGAGCCGCCCAGACCCATTCGCGACGCTGAACTGCGTGATCAGCGAAACAAACCTTTTCGCCTTAGCCAACTCAAAGGCCGCGTCGCCTTGGTATTTTTCGGCTTTACTCACTGCCCCGACATATGCCCGCTAGCCATGCAGCGATTTCAGCAACTCAATGCAACGGGTACTTTCGACACAGGGGAACTCGCCTACGTGATGATCGGGGTCGATGCCGAACGCGACACGCCGGACACCATGGCAGAGTTCTTGAGCCATTTTTCGGAAGATTTCATTGGCTTGAGCGGCGGTGCCCACCAGGTCAAACCCGTCGCCAAAAATTTCTCGGCCGCGTATTTCAAGGGCGGACCCACAGGTAAAGAAGACGATTACAGTGTTTCCCACTCCACACAGGTGTTTGTCTTGGATTCTGAGGGGCGACTGCGTGCCGAACTATACGAAGCACCCCTGGACACCATGACCAAGGTCGTTCGCGCACTACTCGACGAGCGGGAAACCGAAACAGCACCCTTGTAACGACAGCTCTAGCCCAAGCTGGGCCCCTCAGTCACGCAGCCCACGCCCTGACTACCATCCGGTCGGGCCCATCAATCGCCGAGTGACCTACCGTCCTGGATAGCTCCTGGGCCTTGCTGCGAAGGCGTGTAGCCCTTACCCTTCCCGTCGCCAAAATCCGCAGCCGAGGGTCGAAGGCTCGTAGCTTTCGACCCCTTCAGGGAATACAAGGATAAGAATGAGCGCCCCGAGAATTGTCTATACCTACACCGACGAAGCACCTGCATTGGCCACGCATTCGTTGTTGCCCATTATCAAGACCTTCACGCAAGCGGCCGGCATCGGCGTGGAGTCTCGCGACATTTCACTGGCCAGCCGCATCATCGCGAGCTTCCCCGAACGTCTGGCGCCGGAACAACGGCATCCCGATGCCCTCGCTGAGCTCGGCGAACTGGCCAAGTCACCGGATGCCAACATCATTAAGCTTCCCAATATCAGCGCGTCGATCCCACAACTCAATGCAGCGATAGAGGAACTTCAGGCCCAGGGCTACGACCTCCCTGACTACCCCGAGGAACCTGCGAATGACGAAGAGCGCGATGTTGCGGCACGCTACGCGAAAGTTTTAGGCAGTGCGGTCAATCCCGTCCTTCGGGAAGGCAATTCAGATCGGCGCGTGGCGGCACCGGTAAAGGAATACGCCAAACAGAACCCACATTCCATGGGAGTTTGGCGAGCCGATAGCCGGTCCCATGTTGCACACATGTCCCATGGCGACTTTTACGCTTCGGAACAGTCGGTGGTGATGGATACCGAGACTAGCCTCAAAATCGAGTTGACCGGCGAGGATGGCCAGAAAACTCTCCTTAGAGAAAGCGTGGCAATGCTCGCCGGTGAAGTGGCGGATGCAGCCGTGATGAGCCGCAAAGCTTTGCGCGAGTTTTTCGCGGAGCAAATCGCTGCGGCTAAAGATGAAAACATCCTGCTTTCGCTGCATCTGAAAGCCACCATGATGAAGGTTTCGGACCCCATCATGTTTGGGCATGCAGTCACGACTTACTATGCCGATGTTTTCGAAAAGCACGCGATCCTGATCGAGGAATTGGGCGTCGATCCCAACAATGGCATTGGCGATCTATATGCAAAACTCGATGAAATCTCCGCGGAGCGCGGCGCCGAGGTGAAAGCTGATCTAAAGGCGATCTACAAACAGCGGCCAGAGCTTGCCATGGTCAATTCCGACAAGGGCATTACCAATCTACATGTTCCCAGTGACGTGATCATTGATGCATCCATGCCGGCGGTCATTAGGGCCTCCGGCCAAGCCTGGGGCCCGGACGGCAGTTTGCATGACACCAAGGCCATGATTCCCGACCGCTGCTACGCCGGTATTTATCAAGAAGTCATTAGCTTCTGTAAAGAACACGGCGCCTTTGATGTGACCACCATGGGCAACGTCAGCAACGTCGGCCTGATGGCGCAAAAAGCCGAGGAATACGGCTCCCACGACAAGACTTTCGAAATTCCCGCCAAGGGCAAAGTTCGCGTAATAAATCAGGCTGACAATGTCCTCATGGAACATTCAGTTGATCAGGGCGATATCTGGCGCATGTGCCAAACCAAAGATCTCCCGATTCAGGACTGGGTCAAGTTAGCCGTGAATCGCGCACGAGCAACCGGCTCCCCGGCCATTTTTTGGTTGGACGCCAAGCGCGCCCATGACGCCCAACTGATCGCTAAGGTAAATCGTTACTTACGGGATCATGAAACCGATGCCCTCGACATCCGCATCTTGGCGCCCGTTGAAGCCATGCGCGCAACCCTTGAGCGCGTGAAGAACGGCCAAGACACCATTTCAGTCACGGGCAATGTGCTGCGAGACTACCTCACCGACCTGTTCCCGATTCTGGAACTCGGCACCAGCGCGAAGATGCTTTCCATCGTGCCCTTGCTGGCCGGGGGCGGTCTGTACGAGACCGGGGCCGGGGGCTCTGCGCCTAAGCATGTGCAGCAGTTTCTGGCCGAGGGCCATTTGCGATGGGATTCGCTGGGTGAGTTTTTGGCCCTAGCCGTGTCCATTGAAGACCTGGCGGAAAAGACCAACAACGAACGAGGCCGCGTACTGGCTAAAGCCCTCGATCAAGCCAATGCGAAATATCTCAGCGAAAACAAATCTCCGTCCCGCAAGGTGGGCGAAATCGATAATCGGGGTAGCCACTTTTACCTTGCCCTTTACTGGGCACAAGCCTTGGCGGAAGATTCATCCGACGCAAAGCTACAGGAACGCTTCGCCGACCTGGCGTCGGGCCTGGCAGCCGAGGAATCCAATATCATGGCTGAGCTCGACGACGCCCAAGGCAGTCCCGTTGATATCGGCGGTTACTACCATCCGGACGCTAGCAAGGCCGACCAAGCCATGCGCCCAAGCCCGAGCTTCAATGACCTGCTCGCTTCCGCGCAAGACTAGGTCAAAGTCCGTGGCAAAAAAAAGCGCCGCAAGCTTCTAGCCTGCGGCGCCTTTTTAGCTTCTTAAGCTAGGCTGATTTTACAGTTCTACACCCAACTTCTCGGCCACCTCGATGGCAATGTAGTTGGTGCCATAAGGCATGCCATTCTTACGCGCGTATTCATTAGCCTTCGCTAGCGTATTGGCACCCAAGAGGCCGTCCACTGTACCGACGTTATAGCCCTTGGCTTTCAAGCTCGACTGGATAGTGCGAACATTCGCCGCGGTCAGATTGACCTCGCAAAGCACCTCACGCCACTCAAGTTGCTCTTCGCTAACCTTCGTCCGCTTGGTGACCTGACCAAATTCCTCGGGAATCTTGATCTTGCGCTCTTGAGGCGCCGAAACCAGCTTGGTCACTTCCACCGTGCCGTATTCTTCGGGCACCGGAATTTCGCGGGTCTTAGCGGGCTCGGCCAGTACGGTCTTGGTGATAACCTTGTATTCTGCGGGCACCACGATTTCGCGCGTTCTTGCAGCCTGATCAACCACCTGACGAGTGACCGTGCGGTACTGCGCGGGCACTTCAACAAGGCACATGATTTCGCCAGTATCCGTGGAAGTTTGCAAAACGTTGCCATCAAAGCTAGACGCCGGTCCACGTTTCCATTCGGTACGCGCCGGTGACACCAAGACCTGTTCGGAAACCGTCTTGAAGGTCGCCGGAACTTGCTCGATGCGCTTCGTCTCAGGCCGAATCATTACACGCTCTTCGACGGTCTCGTAGCGAGCCGGAATCGTTTCGAGGCGAGTGGACGCTTCCTTGATCAAAACTCGCTCTTTCACCGTCTCATATTGAGCTGGAATAATTTCCACACGTTCGGCAGCTTCCTTTAACAATACCGTTTCGGTCTCATCCCGGTACTGGGCGGGAATCAAGGCGCGCGCGTAGCAGCGGCCGGGTTCAGCATCCGGCGGAAACAGGCCCGTGGCACTGGAGCTGCTCATGGATGTACTCGACGATGGCTGCGCATTACGCGCCGCGGCCAACTCGTTTTCGCGATTGCGCAATTGCGCTTCAAGTTGATCGATCTCGCTTTGCTGCTTTGCAAGCATGGCTTCCTGCTCCGCGGTGCGAGACGAACTCGTGGTGTCAGTACTGGTTGCGCAGCCGGCCAATCCGGCGCTCGCAATCACGCTGACTAGAAGACTCACTAGTCTTTGATTCATCTTGGTTCTTCTCCCTGTATGTGAACCCAGTCCCGCCGCCAGTTTGTCCTGATAACGGGCAACCGGCGTTAAGTATAGCCCTGCGTTATGTTGACACAAAGCCATATACGCCGATATCTGTCCTGATATTAGACCTTTAATAGTATTCACAATAGTCTAGACATACGGTGTCGAATACCCGCATCCTAAGAACCGTGCGGGTATGCAGCTATTCCCAGGGCCGGACCCAGCCCCGCGCACGAATCTTCGCGCTTGAGCCCGGCAAACCCAAACCGTGGTCAAGCTAAAGTTTGGTCCCCGCCAAATGATCCCGCTGTGCAATGCAGAGATCCACGGTTTCCAAGGCCTGGTCTAGTTTTCGCGGGGCACCCACCGTTTGATTCACGCGGGGAGCGTACAACTCGGCCAGCCGCTGTCGGTCGTCTCGGGTGCACAACCATTGACCGAACCACAGCGGGCTGTCGCGCCGCAAACGCTCCGAGCCCCCATCGAGGATTTGGTCAAGGCTCGCCTGTATCCAAGGCCAGCTCATGGGTCGTGCCCACGGATTCAGCAGCTCAGCTAGCCAGGTCTGATATTCGTTGGCCCGTACCTGCCCCGAACTCATGAATTCGCGTACCCGCTCGAAAGTCGGTTCATCGGCTGCCACGGCCAAAGCCCGGACTGCCGCTTGGCGAAACCTTGCGTCATCGCTGCCGCGGAATCGCCTAATGAGCCGCTCCGCCTGCTCCTTACCGCCTTGCAAAATGGCCAGCGATAGACCGGCTTGGAGCAGGTCCCCAGACAGTGCCCCGACCGTCTCGTCCGCCTGCTTCGAATCCAAATACGCCACGGCTTGTGGCCATAATTTTTCGCGTACCGCCGGTACCGCGATGTCCAAGGCGAGAAACTGCGTCAGGCTGCGACGTAGACTCGTCCTTTCAGCGGGCGATTCGCCCCCCTTGTCCGACTCTAACAATGCCAACCGCGGCAAATATGCCTGGGCAATGGCAGCGCGAATCGGCTCACGCTGTTCAACCGGCGTCACTTCGTCCACTAAACGCTTGAGAAAATCCACCGGTGCGCGAACGACGCTGCGCTCAGGTGCTGACGCAATCATCGGCAGCTGAGCAAGAAATTCCGGCAAGGCCACGGTGCCCGATTGGACACTCGCCACCAGACTGTCCACATAACTCAAGCGCTCCCCCGCGTCCAACTGCGACAAGAACACGGCTTGTAAGTTATCCAGGTCGGCGCTGCGCTGCCGCCATCTAAAGTAACCACTGCCGCCCGCATTGGGCATTACCCAGTTCGGACAAGCGCCCGGTAATGCAAAAGACTGATTCGGTTTCTCCAGCACGACACACTCTTCTCGGCGTGTGCTGGCCGTGCCCATCGCGAGACAAACCGGCACCAACCAACTGCGTTGCGGATCGGCCGTGGAACCCAAAGGCAGATACCGCTCTTGTGCCAGCGTCACCGAAAACTTTCCGTCCAGACACTGCGGAGTCACCATTAAATAGGGAACGCCGGACTGAAACAGAAAGCTCTCAACGAGCTCTTTCAGCTTATGCTCTTCACCGGCGACTTCCGTCAAGGAATCCAACAAGTCATAAACCGTCGCTGAAGCATGCGGAAATCGGCGCATGTGCAAGCGAATACCGTCCCGAAATACCTCCCCTCCCAAGTAGCGTTCGAGCATCTGCAGCACGCCCGCGCCTTTTCGGTAGGTGATGGAGTCGAAAGCATTGACGATACCGCCAGCATCGCTGACAGGTTCGCGAATTTGCCGGGCATTCGCCAGCACATCCGCAGCCATGGCATCAATGGCTCGAACCTGCACGTCGCGCTCGAAGTGATAGCTGGAATCCCAGGCCTGGGCGCCCTTGGCCTGCATCCAGCTGGCAAAGGCTTCGTTCAGCCAAATGTCGTCCCACCAGGGCATGGTGACCAAATTGCCAAACCATTGGTGCGCCAACTCATGAGCATGAACCGCCGCGTAGTAGCGCCGCTGGCTCACGGGCGGATCTTCCGACATCAGAATTAGCGGTTCGCGGTAAGTAATGAGTCCAGCATTTTCCATGGCACCCGCAGCGAAATCCGGCACCGCCACGATATCTAGTTTGTCGTAGGGATAAGGGGAATCGAAATATTCCTCTAGGGCCAGCAGGATGGGTGCCGTATTTCGTAGCGCATAGTCCAGCCGCTTGCCTTGACCCTTGGTCGCAATGCCACGCAACTGCAACGGCCGCGGCCGTTGTGCCGATGCCGGAATGGCCTCCCACTCCACTAAATCCAAGGGACCAACGGCGAAAGCAATTAGATAGGTCGGCAATTTTTCGGTGGTGCGGAAGCGCAAGCGTTGCAAGTCATCATCTAGCAACTCAACATCCGTGACTTGGGTATTCGAAAAAGCCCGATAGGCTTGCCGAGTCGTTACGCGAATATCGAAGGGCGTCTTATAGGCCGGTTCGTCGAAACTTGGGAAGGCGCGGCGCGCGTAGATACTCTCGAATTGGGTGAAGGCATAGTCCGCATCCGCCGCCCGCACATGGTAAAGCCCGGCCAGTCCTTGTCCGAACGTGGCGGACCAATTCAAAGCCAGTTTCGCGCTACCGCGCGGCAGGCGCTCATCAAAGCTAAGTAGTGCGATGCCGTCTTCGCTGACTTGGGTGTAGTCGCCGGGAATCCTCCGGCCGTCTTCGGTACTAATGCTCGCCGCCGAAACATCTAGATCTTTGCCATGCAGCCAAATCTGTTCGACGATGTCACGAACTTCAACATCGATTTCCACCTGGCCACGAAAACGCGGTTTATCCGGAATGACTTCCAAATCTAGGCGATACGCGGTCGGCACTACTTTGCCGGGCAGCCGACCACGCGGAATATCTTCCGCCAGGGCGCAAACTGATGCCGCTAGCAGCCAAAAGCCGCAGCAGACTGCCTTAAATCGATCCATGGGTTTTGACGTCCTCAGTTGCCGTGAGCATAAACTATACCCTTAGAAATCTAGTCCACGGAGCGTGAAATGTTGCGTCTAAGTTTTGTCAGCCTTGCGCTAGTACTCACCGCCTGCGGCAACCCAAACACGCAGCCGGCCCAACACGCCGATTCGCCGTCGGCGCAGCCCTCCATTGAGCAGGGAGGCCTTGGTGCCTTCGCTCACGTTACCGTAGGCGTGGCCGACCTCGATGCGGCCCTGGGATTGTGGCGGGATACCTTTGGTTTATCCGTGGTGCATGAGGCCGAGGGCGGAGATGCTAGCTTGGCAAAGCTCTGGGATCTAGACGCGGATCAGATCACCAGACAGGCCCTGTTGCGAACACCGGGTAACAAATTCGGGGGTCTTCATCTGGTTGAATTCGGGAAGCCCGCGGCGCCGATTCGCGCGACGGCCGAAGTCTTCGACAGAGTGCCCAAGAATTTGGATGTGTATACCCAGAATCTGCCGGAAAAATACGCAGCTCTGCGCGACCAAGGCATCGAATTTCGATCGAACTGGGTAGAAATGCCGGCTCCAGGCGGTTTGACTTTTCGCGAGGCGCAAATGCCCGGTCACGACGCCACCAACATTGCGTTGCTGGAAATTCTCGAAGCCAACTACCGCTACAGTGATAAAGGTTTCGCCGGTATTGGGCCCTTGGTTACCGTGGTTGACGACGCCCAACTAGAAACGCTGTTCTATACCGAAGTTTTGGGCCTGGAAAACATCATGCAAGACTTATTGTCCGGACCTGAGATCGAAAAAATGGTCGGCTTACCGCCGGGTGCCGGGCTAGATTTTCGCGTGCTCGGCGCCAAGGACGAACCCATGGGACGCATTGAGATTATCGAGTACCAAAAAACCGACGGCCGTGATCTCTATTCTCTGGCAAAACCGCCGGCAACGGGAACTTTGCATGTCAATTGGCGCGTGACGGACCTCGATGGCTTGCGCGCCAATCTTGAAAAATGGGGAATCCCGGTCACAGACTACGGCGATCTCGAAATGCTCTATGGTACCGGCCCGGTAATTGCCTTTAAATCGCCAGGCGGGTTCCGGATTGAAGTTCAGCAATCGCGCTGATTGCTAAAAATTGTAGTCAAGCCTGGCCCCAAACGTCCGTGGTTTGGATGGCCACACCTGGGTATTAACGATACCGTAGCCGAATAGATTATCTGCATCGGCATTTTCCCAACCCCGTTCGAAATACTCTTCGTCGAAGGCATTGAGCACATACAAGGTGGCAATCCATTGCTGGCCGCTGTCATAGCCCACACGAAAATTGAACTCGTTCCAGGAATCCGTTTTAGCCGCGGCTAAATTATCCAGGCCACCGTACACCTCATCATAGAAACTATGCTCACCCGTCAACAATAGCTCCGCCGAATCGGCCAGCGGCACCGAATAGGTAACCACCGCAGCCGTAGTCCATTCCGGCGCAAAGGGCAGCTCATTCCCTTGGCAGGCGTTGCAAATGCCCAGATCAATAAAGCGTCCTTGAACCTTGTCTATTTCAGAATCGCTATAGGCTGCAGAGAAAAAGATATTCCAGTTTTCTCCGGGCAACCAACGCAGGTCCAACTCAATACCATAGCCCGAGGCTTCATCCACGGTTCCGGTTCTCTGAGCGCCGCCGGAAAAGAAAGTTAGCTGAAGATCTTCGTAATCGTAGGCGTAAATCGACAGGTTCGCCTGCAGACTTTTGTCGAACAGGCGGCTACGCAGACCCAACTCATAGCTGAGCACTTTTTCTTCGTCGAATTGATCAGGTTTTGTACCGGGTAAAGCCAAACCTGAATCTTCCTCTGCTTCGGCATCACCACCATTGGCCGACGTAAAACCGAAATCTCCGAAGCCGCCCGATTTATAGCCAAAGGCAATGTTTCCATACACTGTTAATTCATCACTGGCGTCAAAGTTCACCGCGATGCGCGGGGTAAAGCTGCTCCAATCGGCCTTGTCGGTAATGCTGCCACCGGGCGCAGTGCCATCAAAAGCCCGGCCACAATCAGCAAGGGATTCAGCCGTTAGGAAAAAATCATAGATAAAATTATTGCCGAGGGCACCGCCGGAGTCTGGCACGCAGACCGAGTACTCTTTTTCATCAAAGGTGTAGCGCGCACCTATGCTGAGGTCCAAGCGATCCGACAGTGCCCAGGTCAAATCGCCATAAATGCCCAGGCCCCAGTTTTCGGCATCCACCAAAGTCGCCTCGGCCTTGTTAGTCACCAAATCGGCGGGATCGATATCCTCTTCCCAATAATCTTCGAAAATCGGATCGTCGCAGCCGCTTACGCGCAGGCTTTGATCAAAGTCTTCGTCTTCGGTGATCTGCAGGGCGCGGCATAAATCATCTTCGGTATAGCGATCGGCAAAATCCGCGTCAACCTCTTCGCTATAAACGCTCGCGCCCAAAAACCAAGTGACTTCGCCATCGCTGGACGACAGCAGTCGCAACTCCTGGCTAAAGTAATCAACATCTTGATCGACACTAAAGTTGTCAATCAGCGCCGCGGTACCATCGTAGTCCTCTAGATAATTGAACTCATAGGTTTTATACCCAGTGATGGATGTCAAACTGTAGCCACCCGCAAGTTCTACGTTCAAGTTCAGTGACAAACGCAAGATATCGGCATCATCGCGCCCGAGGGTGTCGGTGGCAACCACATCAGACTGCAGGCGACTGGTCTGATCAGTGAAATCCAGTTCCCCGTTCGCGTTCAGTGGCGCAACACTATGATAGGCGGAACCATCACCTTCCCGCGATTCGTAAAAAGCCGTGAATACCGCGTCTAACGTATCCCCAGAGTAAGCAATTGCTGCCTGAACGGCCGCATTCTCCTGGTCGCCTAGATCCCGTGTGCCGCCAAGATTGCTTAGATAACCATCTTCGGTCAAAAAGCCAGCACTGCCGCGAAACGCCCACTGATCAGTAATCGGTAGGTTAATGGTTGCGGAAACATCAACATGGCTAAATTCTTCTAACCCAAGACCAAAACGCCCCGCGATACCTTGCGGGTCGGGTCGGTTGCTCGTAATACCGATGGCACCGGCGATGGCGTTACGCCCAAACAAAGTATTCTGGGGTCCACGCACAATCTCCGTGCGCGCCACGTCAAGAAATGTCGTCGTGGCGCCTCCGGCACGGCCTTCATAGACACCATCTACAAAGATAGGCACGGAGCCATCACCACCCACACCAAAACTGTTGGAAGAAATCCCCCGAATCGCCAAGGCGTCATTGAATGAATCAGCCGTGGCACCGTTGAATCCCGGCGTCAAGCGAACCACGTCGCGGAAATCCTGAGCATTCAAACTGCGCAACAAGGATTCATCAAAGGCGGAAACCGCGACTGGCACATCCTGCAAAGTCTGCTCGCGCTTCTGTACTGTCACGACAATCTCATCGATTACTGCCGCCTGACTCGCAACCCCTGAAAACGCCGCGCCGAGCGCAAAAATAATCCTAAGCCGCCTATACATTCCGCTTCCCTTCTTCGAAATCATCATGCCGAAAAAGTTGATCATAGCCCGGCCAAGTTTGACTCGCTACGCACGCAGGAGCTACTGAATCAAGCGACGACGAATGAAAAAAGACGCCGCTAAATAGCCCACCATCGCATAGGCCAACAAGACCGTCACATGGGGCCAAAATGCCGTCAGCGGCTGGCCGGCCACTAGCGGCCTAACCAAGGCGATGGCGTGCGAAAGGGGCAGAATTTGCACCACCGCCTGGGCGGCGGCAGGTAGCGTCGTAATGGGATAGAAGACGCCACTGAAGATAAACATAGGCGTGATCAGCAATGTCACATAGTAGTTGAAGAAGTCGTAGCTTGGAGCGAAGGACGCCGCCACCACGGCGGGTCCGGCAAAACAAAGTCCAATGACGAAAAACAAAGGTATCGCCAGCAGCGCCGACCAGTCGGTCACCGCGCCCAGCAATGCCGCAACGGCGAGTATGGGCGTGGCAGCGAAAACAGCCTTGGTCCCGCACCAAAGCATCTCCCCGGCGACGATATCGTCGACCTGCAAGGGGGTAGCCAACAAAGCATCGTAAGTTTGCTGATGTACCATGCGCGTGAACACCGAGTACATGCCTTCAAAGGAAGCCGTATTCATGGCCGTCGCAGCAACCAAACCCGAGGCGAGAAACGTCAGATAAGGTATGCCGTCAACGTCCCCGACGAATCGGCCTAAACCAAAACCAAGCCCTAGTAGATAAACAAAGGGCTCACCGAAAGTAAAAAACAAACTGGGCGCGATGAGCTTGCGCCAGACCAACAAGTTTCTAAACCAGACTTTAAATGCACTCGCATTGGGACGGGGCAGCACATACTGAGCGGTCGTCATTCCCTACTCCCGTAATTCATGGCCGGTTAATCGCAAGAACACATCCTCTAGATTGGCCGGCCTGTGCAGGTAAGTCAGCCCCCTGGAATTCTCCAGTTGCGTCAATGCCAAACCGAGATCTCTTGTGTAGCAGTAGTGGGTCTCGCCAACTGTTTCTAGGCGAATTTCCCCATGACCGCCCAACAGCGCTTCAACCGTTGACCGCTCGCCTTGTAACTCCAGCACATGGGGTTCGACCTGACCAGCAATAAGCTCGGCGGGCGTACCGCTACCAATAATCTTTCCGTGATCAATGAAAACCAACTCATCGCACAATCTTTCTGCCTCATCCATATAGTGGGTAGTCAGCAAGAGCGTTTTGCCCCGCGTGCGTAATTCACGCAGGCGATTCCAGATCATGCGGCGAACCTGGGGGTCTAAACCAGTGGTGGGCTCATCCAGCACAATGAGCTCGGGGTCATTGATCAAGGCCCTGGCGATGGATAACCGGCGTTTCATCCCTCCGGACAGTTCACGGATGGGACTGTCGGCGCGGTCGCTGAGTTCGACGAAATCCAGCAACTCCGTCATGCGCGGCTTGACCACGGCGGCCGGGACATCGAAATACCGTGCATACATTCGTAAGTTCTCGGCCACGGTGAAATCGGGATCAGCATTGTCCATCTGCGGCACCACGCCAGTGCGCTGGCGAATTTCTCGCACGCCCCCAGGCAAGGGCAAGCCGAATACGCTAAGGGTGCCTGAACTGATGGGCGACTGACCCATGATCATCCGCAAAGTTGTGGTCTTGCCCGCGCCGTTAGGCCCCAACAAGCCGAAACAACCACCTCTGGGGATACTCAGGTCAATGCCATCCACCGCGGTGCGCTCACCAAACTGCTTGGTCAGGCCACTCGCCGCGACGATACTGCTCTCGGTTTGATCTGACATGCGCGATGCGAACCCTAGACAGACTGTAGATATGAGAACCCGAACTCGGCTCACCCTGACAAATTCTTGTAGCTTTCTCGGGAGAACTCCGCAAGACATTTGGATTATGTCAATTTTTTCGGTTTTTCTGTTGGTTTTATGCGCCGCCGTTTCAGCCTTGAGCGGCGGCTACTTCATGCGCTGGCGTATGACTAGGCGCAACAGCGCCAGTGACCAGGAAGATCGGCGGGACAAATTGCTCCGTGAGCTGCTAGCAGAGGTCAAGGTGGCCAATACCGATGCCAAACGTGCGCGGGAGTCAGCGACAGAGGCCCAGGCTGAACGAGATTCACGGCAAACTCGTTTGTCCGCCCTGGAGGACGAAATCAAGCTCGCGCAGGAGAAAATGGCCGAAGCCCAGAGCAGTCGCGACGCTTATGAGGCGGACCAAGCCTCCTTAAAAGACGAGTTATCCGGTCTGCGGCGCGAAATGGAGACACTGACCGCGCGGAACCACGAACTGGAAATCGAACTAAAAATGGTGAACACGGGCGAAGCTCTGCTCGATCCCGCACTACAGACGGAATCTGCTCAAGCCTGACTGAGCAGTCCTTCTTGGCTAGGCGCATGTTATATTCGCCGCATATGGCCAAAAGACTCGATGATTATCGGCTACGCCTCGGGGCCGCCGAGTACGTTCCCATCGTTGTCGGCGGCATGGGCGTAGACATCTCCACCGCTGATCTCGCGCTGGTGGCAGCCCGTTTGGGGGGTATCGGACATATCTCCGATGCCATGTCCCCCTTTGTTTCCGATCGACGTTTCGCAACCAAGTACACCAAGGCCAAATCCAAACTAAATCGCGCGAGCCGTGACTTGCTCGATAAGACAAACGTCCGTTTCGACCTCAGCGCGCTGTATGACGCGCAACGGAGTTTCGTGGAAAAGACCATGGCGCGTAAGCAAGGATCGGGCGCCATTCACATCAATGTCATGGAAAAACTCCAAATGGGCGCGCCCGGGGCGACCTTGAAAACTCGCTTGGATGCAGCCATGGATGGCGGTATTGATGGCATCACACTATCCGCGGGACTGCATACCAGTAGTCTGCGCTTGGTGGCGGACAATCCCCGGTTCCGCGACGTGAACTTCGGAATCATTGTTTCCAGCGTCCGAGCGCTAAAAATTTTCCTGCGCGGCGGGAAGCGTGTCGATCGCATGCCCGACTACGTGGTCGTCGAGGGACCGTTGGCGGGTGGACACCTGGGCTTCGGTGACGATTGGGCCGAACACAGCCTGCAAAAAATCGTGGTAGAAGTCGTGGAGTTCTTGCGCGGCCAGGATATCGACATCCCGGTCATTCCGGCCGGGGGTGTATTCACCGGCACCGATGCAGTGGAAATGATCGAGCTAGGCGCCGCCGGCGTACAAGTCGCCACCCGATTTACAGTCACGGAAGAATGCGGCTTGTCGCCACGCGCCAAGCAAGCCTATTTCGCCGCGACGGAGGATCTTGTGGAAGTTTCTTCGGTATCGGCGACGGGTTATTTGATCCGAGTGCTGAAGAACAGTCCAGCCATCGGCTCAAACATCAAGCCCCAGTGCGAGCCATTGGGCTACAACCTCGACGCCAATGGAAACTGTCCCTACATTGATGCCTGGGAACGCACGGGAATCGACGCCGCGGGTAAGAAGCTGCCGGTGATGGACAAGATTTGCATTTGCTATCACTTCGGGCAGCACAACGTTTGGACCTGCGGACACTACGTCTATCGGCTTAAAGACACCACGCACAAGTTACCTGACGGTAGCTACCAGCTCTTGACCGCCGAGCATGTCTTCAACGACTACCGCTATAGCACCGACCACCAAATTCAACTACCTGAACCCAAAGCCGGCGCGGCATAGCTAGCCGGAATCTGCCGATTCGCGCACCAGACCGGGCAACTCAACGCATAGCAGTAGGCCACCGCCCGATTCATTGTTTGCCCAAATACGTCCACCGTGCAGCCGCACCGCGCGCGCGGCAATGGCCAAACCGATGCCGGAAGCCCCGCCAGGTCCTGACTCGAAGGGCTCGAACATCCGTGTGAGGAAGTCCGGACTGACGCCCGGACCATCATCGCGAATAGTCACCCGCGCAACAACGCCATCCTGTTCAGTATAGGCAACTTCAACGGCACTCCGCGCATGCTGAAGAGCATTGCGAACAAGGTTTTCCAGGGCGCTGCTGAGCAGCGCGGGATCTCCCCGTAAGCACAAGGCACCGACATCACACAGCTGAACTTCGATACCGCAGGCACTACCTTCAAAACTCGCGTCTGCCACTATTTTTTTCAGAATTTGTTGTAAGTCGACGAGTTCGCCAGCCGGGGCTTGCCCGCTATCCAATCTCGACAAGTCCATAATCTGACCGATCAAACGATCTAGTTTTTCAACCTCGCGTTCAATGCGATCTATATTTGACTGATCGACATCAACCGCACGTTGCCGCTGCAGACCGACAGCAAGTCGCAAGCGAGCCAGTGGCGACCGCAGTTCATGGGAAACATCACGCAATAAACGTTGTTGATTACCGACTAACTGTTCGACGCGTTCAGCCATGCGATTAAAATCTTTAGCCAGAGCCCCAAACTCATCCTTGCGCTCAGTCATTTGCGTACCGACGCGGGCGCTAAGGTCACCGGCTGTGATGGCTTGACCGGCAGCACGCAAAGCACGAAGCGGGCGGACCAAATAACGCGCCAGCACGATGCAAGCCAGGGCGCCAACGAGCAACAACAACGCCGGATATAACAAGCGCAATGGCGAGCGCTGCCAGGAATTAGCCCAGGGACCATGGCGCAGGGGAAGTAACAACAAATACGCTCGCCCAGCCGAATCATGCAAGCGACGCTGCGGCCAACGCCGTGCAAATCTGCGCCCAGACTTCGATTCGGTCTCTAGCCCGCGACCTGCTCTCAACAACTTAAGGCCGGGAGGAACAGGCCGACCCAACAAATCCTGACCATTGGGACCAATGACTAGAAGTGGTGCTGGCAACTCTCGTTGTTGCATCTGTATCCAAGAACGTAGGCCCTCTTCGCCGTCAGAGCTCAATGCCCGCTGTGCTTGTTCGGCCAAGGCCGTCAGGCTTCCGCGCAGAGCCTCGTGCCGCGTATTGTCCACATCGGAACGGATCCACAGCACACCCACTAGCGCTGACAAGACCGTGGTAATCACCAGCACGGCAATGAAAGCCAAGAAAAGTCGCCAGTAAAATCGGCTCATGCTTGATCGGCGGGTATAAGCAGCTGATAGCCGCGGCCACGTACGGTTTTTATGCGCGCCTCGCCATTGGGTAAGGGACCGAGTTTGCGGCGCAGATTACTGATATGCGTATCTAGACTGCGGTCATACGGCGTCAAGGCACGGCCCAAGGCGCGCTGAGAAAGATCGTTCTTATCAATGATACGGCCGGCGGCGCGCATGAGGTATTCCATGACCGCATATTCGGTGGCAGTCACGTTCAAAGGCTGATCGCCGCGATAGAGCGACAGTGAACGTGGCTCAAGGCGCAGATCGCCCACGGTACAATCGCTTTGATCATCAGCGAGCGGCTGACTGCGCCGCAAGATAGCCCGCAGCCTCGCGGTAAGCTCGCGCGGATTGAAGGGCTTGGGCAAATAGTCGTCAGCTCCTAACTCCAAGCCCACAATTCGGTCAAGTTCGTCACCGCGCGCGGTCAGCATCAAGACGGGAACCTCGCTGAAACCGCGAATTTCACGCAGAGCATCGAAACCATCCATCACCGGCATACTGATGTCCATCACCACCAAACTGTGATCATGGTCGCGAAGCGCCTGAACGCCAGCGGCTCCATCATGGGCCTGACTTACAACAAAACCATCGGCCGATAGATACTCCGCGAGCATGGCGCATAGCTCGCGGTCGTCGTCAATCACCAAAATGGACGCTTGCATGGGCAACAACGGTAAATCTATTTCTCTCGCAACAATAGACCCCGAGTCGAACCTTTGCATTTCTTTGCAAATCTTCTCACCAGCTTTTCACGTCCCGCCTACTGGTATCGCTAGACTGGCTCTACACTTTTCTTGGAGGCCCATAAAGAACAGACCTGGATCAGCCGTGTCGCTTCTCTCGCTCTGCTGGCAGCCAAGATTCGAAAATCGTTGCGTTCTAATAGGAGAACACTCATGCATAAGCGCAAGAAAATCATTCTATCGTCCGCCGCACTCGGTGTAGTCGCCGCCTCGGCCATCGCCTGGGGTGTCAACGAAAACATAGGCCGCGAGGCCAGTGCGGAACCCGATAGTCGTTACGACCGGCCGTGGCGTCAGGGACACCGTGGACCCATGCACCGGCTGGGCCGCCATCTCGACCTTAGCGATGAACAGCGGGAAAACATCGCCGCCATCATGCGCCAGGCCCGCGATGAAGGTGAATTGCTGGGCAGCCAGCTAGCCGATCTGCGGGGCGAAGTCACAAGCATGATCCGCAACAACGAATACGACGAAGATGAAGCACGAATTCGAGTTGAAAATGCTTCACCACTATTCGTGGATCTCACGCTACTGGGGATACGGACCATGAGTCAGGTTTATTCTGAATTGACACCGGCACAGCGGATCCGCGCCGACGAATTATTGGAAAAACGCAAGCGTGGCCGCTTCGGCCGAGGTGGGTTTTGGGGGTCTGGATTCTAGGCCTCGCGGTTCATAGCCTAATCCATTAACTAGCCGGCAGGCGAACCATTGCGGTTCGCCTGCCATCGGTCAACAGCCAATCAATTTCGAATCTGGGTTGCATCAGTCCACCGATGTGCCCGGCAACTCGAATCTCGTACCCGAACGGCATCACCATCCACGTCGTCGAAAGCCTCGGAATGGATGGTGAATTCATGCCAAACACCACGTGTCTGCACCTGGGTAACCGTGTGGCGTAGCCGCCGCGTGCTGGAATCCTGAAGGTCTCCACGCACTAGCTGCACGCAACGCGCTAGCTCATTCGCGTAGATGGCCCTAGGCGTCTCGCGGGCCGTGGCCGCAGTACTTGCCAACAGCAAGGCAGCGGCGACCAGTAGAGTTTGTGTTCGATGGCGAGTATTCATTGCGACGTTCTCCCGTTGAGCGTTAATCTAAGGGCTATCCGGCCCAGAACTGTACTTTGCACCCATCGGCATCAGAGGTATTGACTGAGCCATGACTTTTTTATGACGAATTTCTGACCGTGCCCGAGACCCCCGCCTGTCATCGCTTTGCTGGTTGTGAGCTCGACTTAGCGGGCCGCGAACTGCGCGTGGACGGATTGACCCAAGACCTAGAACCGAAGGCCTTCGATTTGCTGGTATACCTGCTCGAATGCCGCGACCGCGTGGTGAGTCACGACGAATTGATGGATGCCTTGTGGCCGGAAGTGATCGTTACCGAGGCAGCACTCGCCCGAACAGTCATGAAGGCCCGTAAGGCGGTGGGTGACGATGCGCACAGTCAACGCGTGATCAAAACCTTGTCCAAACGTGGCTATCGTTTCGTAGCGGAACTCGAATCGGCAACCGCGCACAACGAATACGGTGAGCCCCTGGACTTATCCCCCGTCCGCTTCGCAAAAAGTGATGAACTGCATATCGCGTGGCGCAGCTTGGGGAAAAACGGCACCGACATCTTGTTTGTTCCTGGTTTCGTCTCGCACCTAGACATTCGCTACCGAATCGGTTCCTTAGCCCGCTTTGACCAAGCATTGGCCAAATATGGCCGCCTGATCAGTTTCGACAAACGCGGTGTCGGACTCTCTGATCGAATCGCCTATGCACCCAAGCCCGAGCAGATCGTGGTCGATATGCTCGCCGTTTTAGACGCCGCCGGCAGTGACAAGGCGGTGCTGTTCGGCGTCTCGGAAAGCGGACCCACCGCGGCTTTATTCGCCACCCTGTATCCTGAGCGCACTCGCGCCCTGATCATGTACGGAAGTTTCGCAAAAGGCACGCGCAGCGAGGATCATCCCTGGGGACTAAGCCGGCAGGACTATAACGCCTGGCTAGACAAACTCATTGCAGGCTGGGGTGGCCCCTCATCACTGGAATACTTCGCACCCAGCTTGGTCAATGATCCCGAGGCCCAAGAAGGCTGGGCGCGCTACTTGCGGGGCGCAGCCACACCCACGAGCATACGTGGCATTCTCGAAACGCTGCGGGACATAGATGTGCGGGACGTGTTGGCTCAGGTGAAGACGCCCAGCTTGGTTTTGCACCGCCAAGGTGATCGCATCGCCGCCTATCAAGCGGGCAAAGACATGGCCGAGCGCATCCCTGGCGCCCAGTTTCGTTTGCTTCCTGGCGATGACCATTGGTGGTTTGTTGGCGACAGCGACAGCATTATTCAGGAAATAGAGCAATTCCTAGCGAGCCTGGCAAACTGACGATTGCATGGACTAGAAAAATCTACAATGCTATGCATGGTTATTTCCGCCGCCGGCACCGGAACCTGTGCAACCCACTGGCACTACTGTCTAGGCTACCAAGAATGCCGCAATGTCAGAAGCCATTTTCACTCGTGTCGATTCTCGGCACCATTGCATGTGCCCTGGTTATGACGAGCTGCGCCAATAAACCCAGCAAGAAAGCCACCGTCGAGATATTCGGCAAGACTTGGGTTGCGCAAAATCTCGATGGCCAAGACACTCTAGAAGGCGCGCGACCAACCCTAGAGTTGGTATCTGGCTTCAGGGTCGTGGGCTTTAGCGGCTGCAATCGCTTTTTCGGCAGCTACGTTTTGAACGGTGGTGAAATTGAATTTGGGCCTGTGGGCAGCACGCGCATGGCTTGTCCAGTACAGGTCATGAATCAAGAACAACAGTTCTTTCAAGCCCTGGACGCCACGGAGAGTTTTTTCATCGAGGCCGAATCGGCATGGCTCTATTTTCGCAACTCCGCGGGAAAGAACATCCTGTCTTTTAGTCCGCGGAAGCCGACGAATTCTCCGCCGCGAGCCCCCGAATGAGCAAATTGGGAATGCGCGTTTGATCCCATGGCTCTTTGGGCCAGACGCGATTGGCCCGAACGACGACCAAATCCAGCGACGGCACCACCCAAACATGCTGAAAGCCGTGACCCAAGAATTGAAATAGATCGTCGCTGGCAAACGGCTCCGACGCCCACCAAACCCGCGTACTATCGGGCGCATCGCCGTAGGGATTCATCCCCTGATCGGGCTTAAGCCATATTTGATAACCGTAGACATCCGTCGTGTTCGCTGCTTGCACCATTTCCGCTGCCCAACCGGGCGGCAAGATCTGCTTGTCGCCCAGTCGGCCGTCATTCAGCATCAACAAACCAAGCTTTGCCCAATCAATGGGCCTTGACAAAATGCAACAAGATTTCATCACGTTGCCGTCGGGCCGGTCGAGATACATAAACGCGGGCGCCAAATCGGCGGCGGCCCAAATACGCCGGCCCATGTAACTTTGGTAGGACTCCCCCACCGCCCGCTCAAGCACCACACCGAGCAAATTATTTTCATTATTGTTGTAGTCAAATTTAGTGCCGGGCTCATCGACCAAGGGCAAACGAAAAATGGCGCGATTAAAATCGATATTAAAATGTTGCCAAACGGCTTTAGACCAAGGCACTGGCCGATAGTCCTCGGAGATCTGCGCCAAGCCGCCCGACATGTTGAGCAAATTGCGCACAGTGATTTCACCACGTGGATCGTCGCGCCATTCCTCTAGATATTTGCCGATGGGATCATCTACCGACGCAATATCGCCATCGGCCACAGCCAAACCAACAGCCATGGCCAGAACGGTTTTCGACATGGATTGCGGATTAAACAAGGATTCGCGATCGTAACCCGGCCAATATTTTTCCAACTCGATTTGCCCATCGCGCAGGATGATCAAAGACATGGAATCTTGCACATCGGCATAGGCAAGGACTTCATCGAGCACGGGCTGTGGAATCGTGGGGACCACGGCCGACGGCGGGACACTTCCCAAACCGTGTGACAAGGGCGCCAAAGGCTCAAACCATTCAATTGGCGTGGTGTGGGCATCGTAGTCATTAAGCACGTAACTGCCGTAGCGTTTCACGAATAACCAATGGTCCCACCACCACCAGGCGAGGAACGCCAATACCATCCAGACGATCGCCTTCTTGAAAGTCACGGACAATCTCCTAAGTCCAAGCGCTATATCTTAGCCAAAAAAAAGGCGCGGCCGCTAAGCGACCGCGCCTTATAGCAAAGCTATAACTCTCAGTTGGCGCCGAAGTTTTTCCGAAACCGTAGCATCCAAGTTCTCGGATCTTGCAAGTACTGAAAACCGGCAAGTGTGGAAACCACCATGGTCCGGTCATTACAGTTCTTGCACTCAAGCGTCAGACTCCAGTCATGATCTAGATTGTTCAGCGCAACCGAACCATTCCAAGTTGTGTAGCCTGTATTTAGACTCTCCGGCCCGCCGCTAGTGCCCACACTATGGTTACCAATCTTGTAAACGTAACCGCCGGGAATCAGCTCCAGGCTACTGCCAATGGGATAAACATAGTTAAAGCCCGCATTCATGGTGTAATCCGGTGCCCGCACGGGCTCCGCAATTTGGCCGTCGGGATTAACGATACCCTGGCCGCAACGGATACCGGTGCCGAGACATTCTTGCTGCTGATCCACAATTTCAGGATCAATGTTCTTATATTCCGCATCCTGAATACCGATATTGGCAAACAAACTAAGCTCATCCGTCGGCGCAAACAGAACATCCAACTCTAAGCCTAGATTCTCCAAATCGGCAAAGTTTTGCGTGACGAACACGATTCCGCCAGTTGCTGAAGGAAAGGCGGACGGAAGTTGGTAATCAGTGACTTCAGTGTAATAAGCATTTAGATTGAGGCGAAGCGTATTGTCCAGCCATTCAGATTTCATGCCAACTTCATATGACCATACTTTCTCCGAATCAAAATTCAGTAGTGTAGATGGGTCCGTGCCTCGCGCATTCCAGCCCCCCGACTTAAAGCCTCGCGTCGCCGAGGCATAAACATTTAAGTCGTCCGTCGCCGAAAAATTGATTGCGATCCTGGGAGTCCAGATTTTTTCGGTCTGCTTAGTAGGCAAAGGCTGCTTTTGGAACAAATCAGCGTCCGCATTCCCGGGATCGGTGGGATTTGGCGTGCGTGTTAGGGCAAAGTTGGCGGTCACCAAATCAAAATCATCAATCCCATCACCGTTCGTATCTATAAAAACCCCAGGAGTAGCGGGGTTCCCGTCGTCGTCGAAGTTACACCCCCCCGTATTGCCGACCAAGCATGGGCGATTGTCGTTGACAGCGATCGTCTTTTCTTCGTCGGTATAACGAGCGCCGATCGTAAAGGTAACCCTATCAGTTACTGACCAATCCGCTTGAAGATAGGCTGCGAGGGCCTCGGCTTCATTATCTAAAATTCGATCGGCCAAAATTAAGGGTATACCAACATCGAAAATATCGCCGAAATCCGTAGTGTTCTCTTCTTTTAAGTAGAATATTCCCGCAACGTAGTCAATAGCTTCGCCTAAATCGCTAGCCCACTTAATCTCTTGCGTAAACTGCTCGTGATTTCCGTCATTGGCAATGGTAAACGATCCCCAGGGCGCGTTGTTTGGGAGTGCGGACGTAACGCACAACCGACGATTGTCACAAAAGTCTAACGCAAACTTCTGTTCCAGATCCCGCCAGCCGGTAATAAATTCCAGGTTGCCAGCGTCGCCGATATCCCAGCTTAGGACCGACGTGGCGCTGAAAGTTTCAACGCGATTCCCAAGTCGCTCAGCTTGCTTGGAGCCGGTTAGCAAGCCTACCAAGTTGCTATTGTTTTTACTCAATCCGGTTGCGCTTACTCGATTGTTGCCATCTTTAAAATTCAACATATTGGCATGATCGTTCTCAATGTAATCGACGGCAACATCCCAAGCCAAAGCATCGCTAATGTTGAAAAGCACATGGCCGCGCAGACCATAGTTCTCTTCCGCGTTGATATTGTCCTCGCCCGTGGTTCGACTTGTGACAAAACCATCGTCTTCAATGTAGTAGGCCGAGAACTTGGTGAGCACACGTTCGCTTATCGGAATATCGACACTGCCCTTACCTAAAAATCGGGAGAATTCGCCAAAGCCAAGTTCAAAGTTACCGCCAAACTCTTCGGCGGGTTTCTTCAGAATGACACGCACCGCGCCGCCGGTGGTGTTACGACCGAATAGCGTGCCTTGCGGGCCGCGCAGCACCTCGATTCGATCAACATCAAACAAAGTAAAATTGTTCGCGTTCTGGCGAGTGACATATATGTCATCGACATAACTGCCGACGGGAGGGTCGAAGGTCGCGATGGACTCAGTATTGTTGAGGCCCCGTAAGGAATAGGTGTTCGCCGTGCCCAAACCGGTATTGTTGTGACCGATCAGGTTCGGCACTAACTTGGTCATGTCGAGAGTTTCCGTCACCTGCAGGCGCTCGAGTTGTTCCGAGTCATAGGCCGTCACCGCAATTGGGATATCCTGGGCAACTTCTTCGCGTCGTTGCGCGGTGACGAGGATGTCATCCATCAAGACGTTTTGCGCCACGCTTGGTACCGCGACCACCCAGCCGGCGGTGATGATCGCAATCACACCGCTGATGGAAATCTTTCTACATTCCGGCTTCAGCATTACTTGAACTCCCCTGCATTGTTGGTCTGGAGTGACCAAACTCGTCGCCTGCACGGCGACAATATTCAAAAATAGCTAGCCCGGCCGACTCGCCAGGCTGGCTAACTGTATACGGACTGTGTCGGAATGCCAACAGTGATTAGCGGTCGCCGATCAAAGGCTTATGGCAGGGTTTGAATGGTGTTGCTAACTTACAACATCTGCCGGCACGCAACGCTCCTCGGCCCACTGGCGCAGAGCACCAACGCGTTCCGCCATGACCACGGCAAGGGGGCGGGTGCGCATGAATTCCGCCAGCAACTGGGCTTCGGTCATTGGTTTACGCTGTGCGTGGGCGGCATAGAGGGCGGCCACCACGGCTTGTTCGAGTTCGGCGCCCGAAAAATCATGGCTGGCTCGGGCCATTTTCCGAAGATCGAAGCTTTTAGGCTCTAAACCCCGATTTCTAAGATGAATTTCTAGAATTTTCTGGCGTACGTCAAGGGTGGGTAGGTCGACAAAAAATAACTCATCAAACCGGCCCTTGCGCACAAGTTCGGGGGGAAGGCGCCGCACGTCATTCGCTGTGGCAATGACGAACACCGGCGCTGTTTTTTCCGCCATCCAGGTCAGAAAACTACCAAGCACCCGCTGCGAGGTGCCACTGTCGCCCTCACCGGTGGCAAAGCCCTTTTCGATTTCATCGATCCACAACACACAGGGCGCCATGAGTTCAGCTTGGCGCAAAGACTCTCTGAGTTGGCGTTCCGTTTCTCCGTGAAACTTGTTGTAAACCGCGGCCATATCCAAGCGCAACAGGGGCAGCTCAAACATGCCGGCGGTCACCTTGGCGGCTAAGCTCTTGCCGCAGCCTTGCACGCCAATGAGCAACAAACCCCGCGGCGGATCCAATCCGTCAACCTTACCCGCCAGGACGCGCCGACGCTGCTCTAACCAAACTTTGAGACGGTTCAGCCCGGCTAGAGACGCAAATTTTTCGGTATCCGCTTCATAGGTCAATACGCCATCGCGATTCAACAGACTTTGTTTTGCTTGCATCAACTCCGGCATATCATCGGCGGCGATGGCACCATCGTGTGCGGCACGGCGCGCCAAGCGCTCCACCTCTGTTCTTGTCAACCCCGAAAGATTACGCACCAGTTGATCTAAGGCCGGCCGGTCAATTTGAATCTTTCCGCGATTGTGTTTATTCCATTCCGCCACGACGCCAGCGATCAGCCGGGCGCGTTCTTGCGCATTGGGCAGTTGCATTTCGAAGCGCGCTGACATTCGTTCGATATCGGCCGGAAGGGCGACTGCGTGACTTAAGAGAATGACTGTCCGGCGTCCGTCACGAGAATTAACCGCGATGTCCTTCAGCAACCGCTGATGAACCGGGTCCTCCAAGAAAGGATGAAAATCGAGGAGTACATAAACGCCGGGCCCGCGTACGCTGCGAATATGCTTTAGGACATTGGTGGGATCCGCATTGTGCTGCTGCGAGCCCATTGCTTTGTCCATGCGCCGCAAACCATCGGTCACCGTCCAACAGAACAGTGGCCGCTCATCAATATCAGCAGCCTGGCGAAAGAGCTCGACGAGATGATCGAGAAAACACTGCTCCTCGTGGGTTTCCACAACCACTATGGGCACGCGAGAAGCCAATATGACTGCGAGATCTTCCATACTGCTCGTTCCACAAGTCCTTAATGTCGAGGGTCTTAGGTTTGCGAGTTCGGCACGGCGCGCGCCGTCTCCCTTGGACTAACGCCGCCGCAGGGGGCTTAGCACGACCGACGATTCACCATTGATTCGAGACAGCCAGAAGTATCTAGCCACGCCGAAAATTGCCGGCTAATCGCCTCCGGGAAGCCCGCACCATCGCGGTATTTGACATATGTTGCCGGAATTCCGCCACGACGCCCATCACAGACTTCTGGCCTACATACTCAACCATATTGTTGATTATCAATTATACGGTTGATAATCTAAGGCATGCCCGAGAACTTGCCACTGCGGCCGATCCTAGCCGACGAAGACTGCGCCGAGGAGCAGCTGAATCTCGCCTTCGCGGCGCTGGCAGATCCGGTGCGCCGACGAATTCTAGAACGCCTGGATGGCGAAACGCAGACTGTTTCTGAACTTGCGCGGCCCTTCGACATGTCCCTGCAAGCCGTCTCCCGGCATATACAAGTATTGGTGCGCGCCGGCTTAGTCACCCAAGAGCGCAGCGGCCGCATTGCGCGCTGTGAGCTGGCTGTGGGCCCTTTGTTCGCCGCCGCCATTTGGCTAAATCGTTACACCAAATATTGGCAACGACAATTCGAAACCCTGGCACTCTGGCTTGATGAGCTTAAACAAGACGACCGCAAATAAACCTGAGGAGAAAAACCATGGCTTACGCCAACAAGCACCAAGAATTAGCGGAATTGCGTCAACAGATCACGACCCTGCGCGCGCAAATACGTGATTTACAAACCGGCATCGATCCTGAAATGGTTAATGACTACGATTTCAGCAACTCAGAGGGCTCGCTGCGCCTAAGCCAACTATTCGGTAAACACGACACACTTTTCGTTGTGCACAACATGGGCACTAGCTGTATGTACTGCACGCTGTGGGCCGATGGCCTCAATGGCGTACTCGGGCATCTGGAAAATCGCGCAGCGTTTGCGCTGTCCTCACCAGACAGTCCACGGGTTCAAAAGGAGTTTGCGCGCAAGCGTGGCTGGAACTTCCGCATGATCAGTCACCAAGGCACAAATTTTGCGGCGGATATGGGCTACGCCAATGAAGACGGCTTTCATCCCGGCGTATCAGTGTTTCGCCGCGACGGAGACAACATACTTAGAGTTTCCGATACCGCCTTCGGACCCGGGGACGACTTCTGCCTGGTCTGGCATCTCTTCGACCTGATTCCCGAAGGGCCCGACGGCTGGCAGCCGCGTTACGACTATAACTAGCCGCCCGCGGGCAAAGCCGAGTAATAGGCCGCCAGCTCTAAGATCTCTTCATCGCTTAAGGTCTGCGCGATGGCAGCCATATTGGGATCATCGCGTTTGCCGCTCTTGTAATCGTTCATGGTCTTAACCATGTACTGATCCTGTTGTCCGGCTATGTTTGGCCACAAGGGGTTGATGCTAATCCCTTCGGGCCCATGGCAGCCCGCGCACAGGCTCTTTGCTTTTTCGGCTGCCGCCATGGAATCAGCCAGCACCGGCGCAGACAAAGCCAGACTCGCCACAAATCCAATCAACAGTATCGATGTTTTCAAGACTCTATCTCCTTGCGAAATCAGACGGCGACTTGGGCAGATTCAGGCGGCAACTCTTCCATTTTACGAGTTTCGCGACTGCCAATGGTGCACAAATCCCAAATCAACACTACCAGCCCGGCAGCCGTGACGTAACCGAATAGCTGACGCCAAACCATACCTTGCATATACCAAGAATTACGCTGTGCCTCGAAATAGGCAGACCAAGTCGACCCCTCTAGTGCACGTTCGATGAAGGATTGCTCGTAACCGGAAATCAGCAGGGCCATGGTCATACCCAGCACGCCGATGTTCAGTAAAGCGAATGCCCATTTCCACTTCCAACCGTTGCCGGCTAAATCGGCGCCCATATGCACATTCCCGCGCCATCTTTGCAAGGCGATATAAAACACCGCGATATTGATCGTGGCATAGGCTCCAAAGAAGGCGAGATGGCCATGGGACGAGGTCCACTGAGTACCATGGGTATACAAATTGATTTGTGGCAGGGTGTGCATAAAGCCCCAAACCCCGGCACCAAAGAAGTTGCCAAAGGCGTGGGCAATTAGCCAAGCCAAAGCCGGGTGATTCGCATTCTTGAATCGATGCACGCCTGAGTCGTAAACGGCATGCACAACCATAGCCACCAGTGGTATCGGCTCTAAGGCCGAAAAGAAGCCACCAACAGCAAACCAATACTCGGGTGTGCCGATCCAAAAATAGTGGTGCCCCAAGCCCAAAATACCCGAACCAAACATCAAGGCGACTTCGATGTATAACCAGGTGGTTACGATTCGTCGGCGTGCGCCCAAGGTCTTGATCAATCCCCAAGCCATGATACAGCCCACCATGACTTCCCAAGTGGCTTCTACCCACAAGTGAATAACCCACCACCACCAAAATTGATCCACGGAAACATTGGTGGTGTAGAACATGCCAGCAAGATAAAGGCCCGCCAAGGCAGTTAGATCTAATACCAGGACACCGGAAATGCCGCTCCAGCTGCCTTTCATAAAAGTCGCGGCCATGTTGTAGAAGAAGACCAACACGCAAACCACAATGCCGATGTCCGCCCAGCGCGGCGCTTCGATGTACTCACGACCTTCGTTAATTAGCCAAATAGACTCTATGGTGCCCGGGCCGGTCTGTACCAATAGATAGACGACGACGACAATCGCCACGGCAAGGGTAAACACCCAGAACGCCAGCTGGCCTAACTTCAAGCCCACTACTTCACAGCCGGCCTCTTCTTCGACCAGCCAATAGGCACTGCCAATAAAGCCGTATAGCATCCAAACGATCATGGCGTTGATATGCACCATTCGGTTAACGCTAAAGTCCAGCCAGCCGTATCCAAAATCCGGCTGTAAGTACTGAAATCCCGCCAGCAATCCGAAGAGTATTTGCGCCGCGAATAACACAATGGCGACCGCGAAATAGTGCACGGCCAGCCGCTGCCCACCATTCAGATTGTTCATATCGAGTTTGCCGATGACGCTACTCATTGATCACCCTCCTGGGCGATGGGCCGGAAATTACGCGGGAATCCATTGGTATCAATGGCCGCGGTCCACTTTAGAAAGGCAACTAATCCGCGGGCTTCAGCTTCGGTGATACCCAGGTCGGGCATGCGCCGCCGGGTGCCATAACCCCGGGCGTTGATGTCCGGATGCATCAGGAATTGCAGCATCAAGTTCTCGCGCACGGCCTCACCGGCCCACCCGGGATCCAGCCAAGCCTTGGTAAGGTCAGGTGCATAGTAAGCGCCGTTACCCAGCATGGTGTGACAGTTCATGCAGTTTTTTGCCTGGAAGGTCAGCTTGCCTAGGGTCACCAATTCTTCGGCTTCCTCGGCCGAGAGCTTCTTTCCAAACAGCGGTGCTTCATCACCAATTACCGGCACCGGAAATCCTCGACTCTTGTCGAAACGATAGTAAATGCGGTTGTTGACCACATCGTAAGCTGGCACCCGCGCTGTACCAGAACGAATCTTGG
Source organism: Gammaproteobacteria bacterium (assembly GCA_965221985.1). Lineage (GTDB taxonomy): Bacteria > Pseudomonadota > Gammaproteobacteria > Steroidobacterales > J054. Next base: position 1,562,023 of record OZ244928.1, on the reverse strand, counting down.
AAACCGTGTCGAAGCTCAACAGAATCAAGATTACGAACATGCCGGCCGTTACCCAGATCGCACATTTTCGCCAAAAATCTTCACCGGCCCACCAAGGTCCACTACTCATAGATCAATTCTCCCCAGCTTGGGATGGTACGGCGGGCCCAACGGATTCGTGGTCCCAGTGTGTGCCGACACAAAGACGCCAAATGGCGCGCGGCGCAAGAAAGTACCCCACTAACATGGTGTACGTGACGACCTGCCAAGTACCATCGAGATGCAAAGCGCGCGCGAGGGTCAATACACTGATGGCCAAGAGCGCGAAGCTCCCATAGGCGAACCACAACAATGTGGATTGCTTCCACAAACGGCCAAACGCGTAGAGCACGGCGTAAAGGGCGCCCATTAAAACTACGAGGGCACCGGAAATTACGGCAATCATGATGTCCGCAACTTCCACAGGCTGCACTGATCCCATAACTCCCCCCCGGACTGCCTAGTCGGCACGTGCCGCAAAACCCGGCCATAGGGCCAGGGCCTTTCTTGCTGATTCTAAACTACGTTACCGACCACTACACGCCCATAAGGGATTACCGAGGCGGCCGACCTGCAGGCTCATGCTATAAAAACAGCAGTACTCGATACCATCCCAAGCGACATGTCAAAAAAGCAAATTCATCTGCAACCCATCTCGGGTTCCCTAGGTGCCATTGTCGATGGCATCGACCTTGGTCAGGAAATTGACAACGATAGCTATGCGGCTATCAAGGCCGCACTGCTGGAACATTTGGTAATTTTCTTTCGCGATCAGGACATCACGCCAGAACAGCAAGTTGCCTTCGGCCGCCGCTTTGGTGAATTGCACATTCATCCCTTCATTCCGAATTTGGAAGGCCATGAGGAAATCATCAGGCTCTACGCCGAAAGCGGTGAAAAAGAGACACTTAGGCTCGCCAACTCCTGGCACGAAGACTTGAGCTACACCGAAGACCCACCCCTGGCGGCGATCTTGCGCGCCAAGCAGGTTCCCGCCCGCGGGGGCGACACCCTGTGGGTCAATCTCTATAAAGCCTATGACACGCTGTCACCTAAAATGCAGGAAATCGTAGCCGGCCTGTCGGCCTGGCACGACGTAACCAAGACTTATCGCCGCCAGGAATTACAGCGCAAAGGTGGGCCGGAACAGTATTGGTCTACATTTAGCAAGACACCACCCACTTTACATTCCCTGGTCAAGACTCATCCGGAGACTGGCAAGAAGCTGCTTTATGTAAGCGAACTCACCACAACATACATCGAAGGGCTGCATGAAGCGGAAAGCGATGCCCTGCTCAGTATGCTGTACAGCCATTTAGACTGGAAAGAACTGCATTGCCGCTTCTACTGGCAGAAAAACTCCGTTGCCATGTGGGATAATCGTTGCACGGCCCACTATGCGGTTCGCGACTACACTGAACCGCGGGAGATGCATCGCGTGACGGTGATTGGTGATGTCTTTAACTAGCAGTCCAAAGGCACGGCTTCTCGGCTGTGCTATCTTTTATTTGCTCATTGGACAGTCTGCGTTTGCACAATCGGCCAATGAAGAAACCGGTACCGCGATATACGAGCGCTTCAAGGCAGCCTGGAACAATGAGCAATACCTGGCGGCGCGCGATGCCGCGAGTCTGCTTGTAGAACAGCGCAGGGAAAAATACGGGGCGCAAAGCGCGGAACTCATATCAAGTTTAATCAATCTGGCCGGGACCGAAGTCAAGGTAAAAGAATGGGCTGCTGCCATAGAGCATGCACAAGAAGCCAGGCAAATCATTGCCGCACGAGATGATGTTCCATTCAGCGCCGTTTATGCGGCCGCCCAAGTTGAAGCCGACGGACACTTGGGCGCGAAAGACGGCAAAGCCGCGCGCGCTGTGCTGTACGAAATACTCCGCGCAAACGGCAAAGAAAAGCCGGTAGACCGGCTGAGGGAAGCTGATATATGCGATCGTTTGGTTAAGGCGGCTGAAGCCTTACAAGATGTTCGTGATGGTAATCGCTATGCGCTTCGCGCCCTAAAGGCAAGAGAATCGCATCACGGCAAGGAAAGCAAAAATCTGCTCCCCGGGTTACACGAAGCCGCACGTTGGTACCGATTTTCCAGTCAATTTGGCCGTGAACGCAAATTACATCGGCGCGCCATTGAAATCATGGAAACCAACTACGGTGTTACCGATGAACGCCTAGCCACACCCTTGCGCGGTATCGCATCGTCCTACATGTTTGACAACGAAGGCGCCAAAGAGGCCGAGCGTGCGCTACGACGCGCAACGAATCTAGAGTTTTCAGACTCGCCCCAGGCGGTCTATGTGCAAGCATTGACACTGGCTGAGCTGGGAGATTATCTGGTGGTATTCAAAGACCCGGCCGACTCAACCGAACTCTACGTTAGGGCCTGGAAGACATTGGCAGAACACCCCACCATTGGCCCGAACATCGCGAATGAAACCTTCAGGCAAGTTAGATTGCTCTATTACCGTTTGCCAAGCGCGCCCGCCAACACGGGCAAAGGTGCAGACTACTTCGCGGCAGGTCACGTCAAGGTCGAATTCACCGTCACTGCATTGGGAACGGTAGAAGACATCGAGATTCTTGAGCGCAAACCGTTGGAGATGAAGCCCCAACGGTTTTACCGCGCTTACGGCAAAGCACGTTTTCGGCCGCGACTAATAGCTGGGGAAGTTGTCGCGACCCGGGGTGTTAAACATCAGTCAAACTATTCGTTCACTAACCGCTAATCGCCAACAGCACGCAGACGACTACCCGGCAAGTAGTGCATCTGCATGGCCAACCCCTTGGAATCAATTTCTGGCTCAGCCGGAATCGCCAGTAATTGTTCGGGTTTACGGGCACACAAGGCCAGCACGAAGGCATCCACCACGTCGTCACGGGCCGCTTCGAAACCGCCATGGGCTAGAAACGCGCTAGCCACTAACGCCTCCGCGTCAGCATGCAAGATCGATAACAGTGTCATGCGCTCAGTAAACCCAGCGCGGGTTTTTTTGGCTTCGGTCATGGGTCCACCCGCTAGGGCAGCGAAAAGAAGCTCTGGATGGGCCTCGTGCAAAACCGCCCGGGCAGCCTCATCGGCCTGAAGCAACTGGTCCAGCTCACGAATCTTCGGCACCAAGTTCCAGGATTGTCGTGACAGACCCCGCCCGCTCAACCGTCTGTATTGCTCTGAAGCACTGGCATAGTCTTTGGCACGTAAGGTCGGCCGCAGGGGCGCGGCAAATACACTCGATCGCCGCGGCCCCAATTCCGCGCGCGCAAGCACGTCACACTGGCGCTCAGCTTTGCCACGAGCGCGCAAACCCATGGGCATGTCAATCAATGCAAAACTATCTTGGTGTGTACCGGCAAGAATTTCGGCCACTGTCCCCGCTACACCGAAGGTAACGGTGTGCTCAACAAAGCGAAAGTAGAACCAACCCTCGCGACAAGCATCGATGCCCAGTGCGGCCTTCACCAGTACCCCGCCGCCGACAAGCAATAGGCCCCGTGGCGCTCCGGATCGGCGGCGATGGCGGCCAAGGTCTCGCGCATCGCTTGCGTGCTGGCTGCGTCCAGACGGTCCATCGCCAAACCTCGCGCGTGGTTGTCTGCCAAGCGTGCATCCATGTCTGGCTTGAGTTCAGTTTCAAAAGCCAACAGGCTTGCGCGCAGATTGGCATCGCTGCGGAATGCGTCATGCTTCTGCAATAAAGCGGTCAATACCGCGACAGCCCGCAAGGCCACGTTCATTCCTTGGCTCAATCCCGGATGCAGGGTATTGCAGGCATCCCCCAACAGCACAAGATTCCCATCGGTCCAGCGCTGCGCGTAGGCGCAGGTAATGGGATAGACGCCACCCATCACGGGATGAATCCCAGCTAATTCCGGCAGCCAGGTCTCAAGCCGCCGACCCAATTCCTTCGTCGTTGCTTGCTTGAAATTCGCGATCTCCCCCCGCGGCAGGGGCAAACCGATTTTCCACTGTCCGCCCGTGCGCGGAATGACGCTGATCATGCCCTGGGATGAAAAATAAACCCGCACCTCGTTGCGGGGATCGGGAAAGCAGCGCGGCGCAAATAGGGTCAGCATTGGATTGCTGTACGCGTATTCATTCACCGCAATACCCGCGGCCCGGCGCAATCGCGAATTGCGGCCGTCGGCTGCCACAATCAAACGCGCCGAAATATTTTCGAGCCCGGCATCGGATTCGACTTCCAAGCTATGGCCCGAAACATCTGACTTCAGCTTGGCAACAGCCGGTCGGCGAATGGAAAAATTTGAATTTCTCGCGGCGGCGGTCAACAGCGCCTGCGAGATCAACTCGTGATTCAGATACACAAAGTACGGATGCGGGATGTCCAAGGCATCCACAGGCACCGGCATGACTAAATCGCCCTGAGTTGTGAGATAGCGGGCACCCAGGCGTTTCTCCGCGCCCAGAGCCCACATTTCCTCCAAGACGCCCCAGGTCTCCAACCACTCACAACTCTTGGGTTGTAAATTGTCGCCCCGTGCAGTGTCCAAAGCCTGGCTACTGCGTTCCACCAAGAGCACCGCCGCACCTGTTCCGGCCAGCGCGCAAGCCATGGCCGGACCCGCAATTCCGCCGCCGACAATGGCCACGTCATAGTCGCTAGTCATGACAATGGGAATACGTGAAACCGTCGCCGTCGCGCAGTACGCGCAGAACCGAGGGGCCAGAAAAATGCGCACCCATCAAATAGGTCTCCGTGTCGGCAATTCCGTTTAGCAAGGCTGCGCGGGTTTCCATGGCGCGATACGGATCCGTGTCGAATTGACTACACCAATCGACGCGTTCTATTTGTACCGGATGATGAACTACATCACCGCTTAGTATCGCCCGCGCCCGGCCGTCATCCAATTCGATGACGACATTCCCCGGCGTATGCCCAGGCGCGTGGGACAAGTGAATACCGGCGAGAATCTCATGATCATAGTCCACCCGGTCAACCTGGCCCGCGGAAATTACCGGCAGCACACTGTCATCCCAAGGACGCGAGTAGGGATTGCCCGGATCAACCTGGTGATAGTTTTCCCAATAACTCAGTTCACCGGCCGCAAAAAGATATCGGGCATTGGGAAAAGTGGGCACCCAGCGGCCGTCTTCTAGCCGCGTATTCCAGCCCACATGATCCCCATGCAAATGCGTGCAACAAACGAAATCAATGTCGGCAGCTCCAAGCCCGATGGCTTGCAGGCGATCAAGATAGGGCCTTTCTTGCTGATGCCATTCGGGCAGGAACGGCCGGTTCTTGTGATTACCCACACAAGCGTCGACCAATAAATTGCCCCCAGCGGTTTTTATGACGAGGCTATGAAACGACATGATCAGCAAGCCCGTGGCCGGATCAGCGAAGGCTCCATCGCGGCCTGCCTGGGTTGCCAATACGTCTGTGCGAGAAACATTGCGCAATAGGAAACTTGGCTCTCTTTCGCGCCACTCGAATTCCTGTACACGGTGAATATCAAACGGACCGGGAAGTCGCATAAGGCTAGCTTAGCTCACCGCGGGCTGCAGATCTTCAGGGGACAATCGATACCAATATAACAAGCCGGCCGCGAGCAACTGACACAGCACGGGAACCCATATGAACCCGATGTACATGGCCAGCACGGCCGAATCCGCTTGCGGTGCTTCCGTGGGCAGATTCTTGTCAAATCCCATACTCGATAATAAGGCACCGATGACCAATGGCCCCAAAGCCAGCGCAGACTTTTCCACGAAACTGAATGCCGCTGACAGCACGGCTTCGCGGCGAACTCCGGTTCTTTGATAATCCCAGGCGAAGGTATCCATCAGCATGGAATGCCCATATAGAAAACTGCCGGCGGCAAAGATCCCGAGTACGATCCCCCGCAAGGCAATCCATGCGATGTGTTCCTCGGCAGTCGCGAACGACCAGGTGGCCAGGGTCAACACGAAACCAACCAGGCACAGTAGGTAGGCCAGCCGCTTACCGATAATTCGAGAAACCCAAGCACAGACAGGCGTAAACAATAGGGTTGCGGATGCCTGGGCGAGCCCGTAGATCGCCAAGACCTGCGGCCCTTTTTGCAAAACGCTGGAAAAGAAGAACAGCATCACGGCGACAAAAGAAGAAATACCGGCATATATAAGTGTCTTCATACCCATGAGCACGACTAAGGGCTGGTTGGAAGCCAGCCAGCGAAAATGCTGCGTGACACTGATGTTTTCGTCGCCGGGCACCGTTTGCCGGGCACCCACAGTTCCAAGGCCGGCTAACAACATCACAACGGCGATAATGCCGCCCACGATCCAGCCCATGCTGCCATAGGCCGATCGGCCTTCGCCGAATAACGCCACCAAACCCGGTACACCAGCCGAGCCTAGAAAATTACCCAGGGTCATGAACACCACTCGCCAGGCCATGACACGGGTCCGTTCGTGATAATCGTCAGTTAGCTCCGCCGGCATGGCCATGTAGGGCACTTGGAAGGCGGTATAGGAAAGGGCATAGAGCACCAGGAACAATACCAAGAAGCCATACAAAGCCCCGCCGCTGGCAGTTTCTGGAATATTGAACAGGCAGGCGAAAGACAGCCCGCAAAAAAGCGAGGAACCGAGCAGGTAGGGTCGCCGCCGACCCCAGCGTGAGCGCGTGCGATCGGACAACAAGCCCATGGGCGGATCGGTGAAAACATCAAGCAACTTCGAACCGAACAACAATGCCCCGGCAACGACGGGCTCGATTTTTACCAGGTTCACCAAATAGAACAGCAGCAGGACCGACACGCCATTGAGCATGGTTGTCGTGGCTAAGGTACCCAGCCCCCAGAAAGCGGCAATGCGAACCGGCACGCGGCCGGCATTGCTATTGTTCAAGCCCCTCGGACCAATGCTTGCCCACATCGGTGCTGCCGTCGGCGGTGGCGCGCAGCATGCGCAATACCCGCCAGGGCGTCATGGGAATTTCCGGCAGCATGGCGCCCACGGCATCTTGCACCGCCGCCGCGACCGCCGACATGCTAACAACGATGGGGCCTTCACCGACCTCCTTCGCACCGAAAGGACCATAGGGATCAATGGTCTCCACTAAGCTGTAATCGACTTGCGGCAATTCGTAGGCGCGGGGCAGTTTGTATTCCAGGCGTGAAGGATTCAGCACCAGGCCTTCTTCGACCCGGCATTCTTCGTAAAGCACCTGGCTCAAGCCAGAAAAAACCTGGCCATCCAATTGACCTTCCACGGCCAGAGGATTAATGGCGCGACCAATGTCATGGGCGGCCCAAACTTTGTCCACGGTGACCGCCCCCGTTGTTGGGTCAACCTCAACCTCGGCAATCTGCGCACCAAAGGAAAAGGCCAAGGCACCCATAGCTTTCGGTGAATTGAAAAAACCGCGGCCCATCACGAAGCGGCCTTCCTCGCTGTGCAAACTTTTCGCAGCCATCTCCTCAAAGCTCATGCGCTTATTCGAGTCTCCCTGAACTTGCGCGTAGCCCGCCTGTAATTGGAGCTTGCTGACATCCACGGCCAATTCACGTGCGGCGATAGCCAGCAACTGGTCGCGCGCATCCTCGCAGGCGGCTTTTACCGCATTGCCCGTCATGAAAGTTCCACGTTGGGAAAAAGCACCCCAATCGAATGGCGTGATGTCAGAATCTCCCTGCACAATCCGAATATTCTCCGGCTGCGTTCCCAGCACTTCGGCGGCGATCATGCTCATGACCGTGTGCGAACCCTGGCCCATATCCGGAATGCCCGTAAACAACGTGACGATGCCATCGTCGGCCACTTTCACCATGGCCGCCGAGGTATCGTTGTCCGCACCCTTGCTACCCGACGCCTGCGCGCCGATACCGATGCCAATACCCCGGAACTTAGGCAATTTGCCGCGTTTTTCCTGCCAGCCAGAACGCTCGACGACTCTTTCGATGCACTCCTTTAGACCACAGGACGCAAACACGCTGCCATCAGCCGCCTCGAAACCCGGATCCACGGCGTTCTTCAAGTGAAATTCCGCGGGATCCATACCCAATTCTTCGGCGACGTGACTCATGTGCTGCATCCAACCCGCACTCATGCGCCCCATGATGCCGCCATGATGCGAACCCTTGGGTACTGTGTTGGTGAATACAAAGCGGCCCTGGTAACGAACACCGACGGGTTTGTACAACCAGTTCATATAGATCGACGGCAACCACAAAATCATGTGCCATTCGTCATGGCCACCGGTATCAAAACTACATTCCGTTTCCAAGGCCTTGATGAGGCCGTCTTTCGTCACTCCCGTGCGAAAGCGGTAAAGGGTATCCCCGGAACCACGAAACATGATGAATTCTTCATCGGCTTTGGCTTTAATTTTCACCGGTCTATGAGCAGCCCGCGATAATAGGGCTGCGATTAGATGATGGGGCTTGGGCCTGCCGCGCCCTGTGAACGCGCCACCGATGTTGTGATATACGATGCGGATCTGACTCTCACTTAAACCCAAAGCCTTGCTGATATCGAGCTTGTACATGGCCGCGGATTGCGTCGGTGTATACAGATGCAGTTTTTCAGAATTCGACCAATCGGCTAGAGCCACATGCAATTCGGCCAAAGTGTTGTGTTGCATGGGTGTTTTGAATTCATCGGTGATGATTAAATCACTTTCGGCAAATCCTCGATCAGGATCGCCCCAATCTTGGTCTAGCTTCGGCCCGATATTTCCTGGCGCGCGTGCGTGAATTTGTGGTGCGTCGTCCTTTAGTGCATCGCGCAATCGAGTCACGGCCGGTAAGGGCTCATACTCAACTTCAATGAGCCCGATGGCCTCCTCCGCGGTCAGCAAATCCACGGCCGCCACGGCCGCGACTTCCTCCCCCACGTAGTTAACGCAATCCTTGGCGAAGACGGGCTGGTGCTCGGTAAACATGACCGCGGGTGCATCAGCATGGGTAATCACGGCCTTGACACCCGGCAGGGCCTCAGCCTTGCGCGTATCGATCCGCAGAATTCTCGCGCGCGGATGTATGGAACGCAGGATCTTGCCCTGTAACATGCCGGGCAAGCGCACATCATCGGTAAATAACGAACGCCCGGAAACTTTCTCGAAACCGTCTAAACGGGGTTGGCGCCGGCCCAGCACCGCGAGGTCTTCGACATCAGTCTTAGCTGCCGATTCTTCAGGCATCAAAATGCCTCGCGCAGTTCCGTAAGTTCGTAGGCCGTTTGCATGTAGCCGGCTACCCGCGCCTTGAGCACAATGAAATCACCATCGGTAGTGGTCCAAATATCGTAGTCCGGGTGTTCACCGGCCATACCCGTCACTGAGACGAAGCGAAAATGCCAAGCAGTAAAGCTACCGGCCCCCACGCTAATGTCTTCCTCACCATCAAAAACCATACTGGCATTCACCGTGCACAGCATGGGGCCCGTGGCACCCCGATGATCCGGAGAAGACAACACCGCAACGACTTGCTGTATTTCACCAGGCCGATTGCGATCAACCTGCTGCGTCGCCCAGCCATCGTTTTGAATGGCATGACCGCCAAAAAAACTGGCGCCCACGGGCATATCCATCAGCTGTGACACGCGGCCATCGGCTCGCGTGGTGGTTTCACATTCCGCCGAACCCTGTGCGAATCGAAACCAACCCGAGCCCGCGAATTGGTCGCCCACGGTGATTCGTACAAAGGCATCCGCCGGACTAAAGTCCGAATTTAGATTGAGTTGCACAAAGCGCAAGACGCTGGGGCGATCATCGATTTCCGAGTGCGCCACTAAAGACCGTCGACCGTCATCATGCTTGACCAAAGTCCAACGCTCACGGCCCCGCTCTTCGCCGAGACGCTCCGGTTTATTAGAGGTATAACGCAATAATCCCGTGCGCACGACATGGTCACGCTGCAAGTAGCCCTTCATGATTTGCCTTTATTCGCGTTGCGCAGCGCATCTTTGACCTTGATATGACCGGTGCAACGGCACAGCACACCCGCCATCCCGTCATTGATGTCTTCTTCGCTGGGATTCGGCGAACGATTGAGTACCGCCTGGGCCGACATGATCACGCCAGGGGTACAAAAGCCACATTGCACCGCGCCGTATTCGATAAAGGCCTGTTGGATAGGTGCCAGCTCTCCGTCTGATTCCAAGCCTTCGATGGTGGTGATGGACTCACCGGCCCATTCCAAAGCGGGCGTTAAGCAAGACAAGAAAGCTTCGCCCCGAGAATTATTAACCGTGCAAATACCGCAGGTTCCGGTGGCACAACCCTCCTTGGTACCCGTCAATCCAATGGGGCCGCGAATAATATCTAGCAAAGTTTGCTGCGGAGATACCAATAATTCATGAGTATCTCCGTTGACAGTCAGGCTCATCACTTGACGCTTACTCAAGGGCAAGTCACTGCTCCCGCAACTTCAGCAAGGCATCTTCCACCAGCATCCTGGCCAAACCGCTCTTGTAGGCAGCCGGCGTATACAGATTCGTTAGCGTGCCCAGTTCCGGGCGCACCGCGGCGACCGCCGCCGCAATGGCCTGTGTCGTCAAGCCATCCTGGGCCAGGATTTCGCTGGGTTTCTTCAGGACCACCGGCCGAATCGTTAAACAACCCAATACCAGCCGCCAATTTTCGCGGCGCGCCGCAATCACACCGTAGGAGAAGTCATTGCCCTTGCGGGCTGTTTCCTTGATGAAGACCATGCGGTCTTCACAGGGTGGAATGATGACAGCAGTTAAAATTTCGTTCGCGCGACGCCGCGTGTGATTGATACCGTCGCTGGTATAGAAGTCCGCTAGCGGCATCTCTCTTTCGCCATCCACGCTGCGCAAGATGACCTGGGCATCCAAGGCAATGAGCGGCGGTGCCGTATCCGCGGCGTTCAGAGCCACGCACACGGGCGAGGTCTTAATAGCGTGACATACGGATACCCCCGTCTTCAGGCAAGCTCCCTTGGCCGCCCGCCATTCGGCCGTTTGGTTGGTGTACCAGCACCGCGTGTCCAAACACAAATTTCCGCCCAAAGTGGCCATATTCCGAATATGACGCGAAGCCACCGAACGAAAAGCCTTGCGCAATGCCGGATAGGCCTGCATTTCCGGCAGCATTTCCAAATCCGTGAGCCGCGCAGCTGCGCCCAAATACAATCGCCCGTCAGGTAACTCATGACACACTTGCAGTTCTGGCAAGTTGCGCAAACTCAAGACGACATCGGGTTCAAATAAGCGCCCCCGCATGTTGAACACGACGTCCGTCCCGCCCGCCGACAATTTGGTGGCTCCTGCCCTGGTGCTCAGCACCGCAAGTCCCTCGTCAAGGCTGCTAGGCTTGATGAATTCGTGGTCGGGCAAATGCATGCCCTGAGTATCACTCAATCCCTAGCGTCGCGGCCACTGCTAGCTGGGCTTGGAACCATTGCATCCGGGTAGTGGCCAATCGCTATCAAGCGGCCTCTAGTGACCGGGTTACCTGACTTTCACGCAAATACTCAAAATGCATGGCAAGCCCAGCGCTCGGGGAACGACGCCAAAGGCAGAGCTGACGAACTAAATCACCAAATCGAGATATCGGACGGAGCGAAATGTGGACCGGCGCAGCTTATTCCACATCGAAAGCCTCTATAAATGGAGGCGGATTCGAACCGGATCATGTGAGGCTATAAAATCGCGCGCCGGCTAAGCCAGCGGCACTTCAGCAAGGTCGAGATGGAAGCTAAAGAACAAATAGCCCTTGGTTTTCCCCGGCTGAAATTCAAAGCGCCTCTAGAACATGGCTTTCAAGCAGCCCAGCGGACTGATGAGCTGCCCAGACTCCGTTTGGCATTGCTGGCCGCCCTTTTCGCCGTGGGCAGCCTATTGCTTGTGGATGTCATGATGGGTGGGAGTGAGCCGGGCTTTTCAGCGACCCGCAGACTTTCCGCGGTGTGCCTGGGTTCAATACTGATTTTGCTGGCGGGAAGCTTTGCTAGAGCCCTGCAACCCTACCTGCGCCCGACCGCGACCGTCGCCTCGGTACTGCTGACCCTGGTGGCGCTGGCAAGTTTCAAGATCGATGGCATTCCTATGTCGCCTATTGCCCTAAGTTGTTTCCTGCTCTTGACGATCTACGTGTATTTGTTACTGACGCCGCCGTTTATGACTGCTGTAGCCGCAGGCATCGGTATCCTGCTGGCCGTCACAGGTTTTTCCATCTGGTCTGGGAATGTTCAGCCAGTTTGGCCCTTAACGGCTTTGCTCCTATTACTTGCAAACTTGCTCGGCGCGGCCTGCTTATACCGGCTTGAATTCCAGCAGCGGCGGCATTTTCTTGAGGCTCGGCTGAGTGAAACCCAGGCGCGCACCGATAACCTAACCGGAATCGCCAATCGCGATTATTTCTTGAGTCATTTTGCAAAGGTTTGGGCAGCCTGTCAGCGCGACGAACTACCCCTATGCTTAGCGGCGATTGATATCGATCAGTTCAGGAACTACAACAAACAGTATGGCCATCAAGCCGGGGATGAATGTTTGCGGAAAATTGCAACGGCCATGCAAGAAACCTGCCGACGACCGAACGACCTAGTTGCACGCTACGGTGGAGAAGAGTTTATTTTGATGCTGACGGGTTCAAACCTGGACCATGCGCACCTGAAACTCTCCGATCTATTGGCCAAGATCGAAGGGCTCAACATCACCCATGCCGGTGCTTCAGGCTCCAAGAGAGTCACCGCGAGCGCGGGACTTGCACACCTCCACCCGCACGAAACCGAGCGCACGGCCGAAGATCTACTCAAACTGGCCCAAGCAGCATTGGATACCGCTAAACAAAAAGGTCGCAATCGAGTGGTAGTTTCCCACGACGGCCGCGAGAGAAACTTGGCCACTGGCATTTTTCAACTCATGCGCACAGGACAACTGACCCGCTTAAGCTAAGTCGCAAACGCGATCAGTCATCGGGAATCGCGAATGCGACAATGGAATCCCCCACGGCCGTACCCGCGAGTGCGTTTCCTCCCGCGGCAATCACGACGAATTGCCGGCCATCTACTGAATAGGTCATGGGGACGGCCATGCCCGGGGCCGGCAAGCTTCGCTGCCACAGTTGCATGCCGTCATCTATATCGAGCGCAACGATGTGATGATCCAAACCGGCCGCAACAAAAACTAAACCGCCGCCAGTGACCATTGGTCCGCCTACGCCGGGCGATCCCCAGGCTGTGGCTTCCGGCAATTCAAGACCAAAACGGCGCACTCGGCCAAGGGGCACCTGCCAGATTTGCTTACCGCTGGCCAAACTAATCGCGGTTAAACTTCCCCAAGGCGGTGGTGTGCAAGGCACGCCCAGGGGCGACAAAAACGGTTTTATGCGCACCCACCAATCCGTCCCGCGTAGCGGCAAGGATCGATTCATGTAATCCGTGGAAACCGGCTCGGAATCAGGATCCTCCGGCTTAAAAAGTTGCACGATCGTGGCCAATCCGTCGCTACGGACAATCAAACTATTCGACTCCGGGTGAAACGCCGCCCCGCCCCAATTGCCACCACCGCGAATCGAGGGATAAATAATCGACCCTTTCTCGCTAGGCGGCGTAAATAGTCCCTCGTAACGTCGGTTGGCAAACTCACGACGACACCAGGCTCGATCAAATAGTGACAAGCCAAACAAATCATCGCTGCTTAAAGACTGTCGACTAAAGGGATCAATGGCCACACTGCGTGGCTGAGTCTCAGCGGCCACTTCGCCCGGCACATCTGAACTGGGTGCTGGCTGATCCTCGATGGGAAATACTGGTTCACCAGTCTCACGGTCAAAAACATAAATTTCACCGGTCTTGGTTTGCTGAACAGCCACGTCGCGCAGTGACTCGTTGACCCGAATCTTGATCAACAAAGCATGACCTGGCAGGTCATAGTCAAACAAATTGTGCCGAACCAGCTGACGATGCCACACCGGCTCACCTGTGCTTGCCTTCAACGCGATCAGCGCATTTGCGTAGGGACTTTCCGCAGGACGAAACCCGCCGAAGTAATCCGTGGACAAGCTGGTGCTGGGCATAAAGACAATACCCTGCTTTTGATCAACGCTTAGGGTTGACCAGGCATTTCCGCCGCCGACTTCGTTGGATTGCTCTTCGGGCACCGGATTGAAGGACCAACGCAATTCACCCGTACGCGCATCAAAGGCCCGCAAGATCCCGTCGTTCGCGTTCGCGACGTTGTCATCCAGCGCGGAGCCGACGATAACGAGATCGGCAAAAACTGCGGGCGGTGAAGTGATGAACCACCAGCCTTCACCGTGGTTATCGAAATCCGTGGCGGTGGCAACATAGCCCGGATGGCCCGCGGCTTGACCAAAATCGGCACAAGCTTCCCCAGTGTCGGCATCCAGCGCCCACAAGCGACCAGCCGTGTCGCCCCTAAAAATTCTTCGCTGACAGGGCAAGTTTGCTTGGGGTTTATCCGCGGCCCAATAAGCCACGCCGCGACAAGCACCGGGAATGACTTCTTCATCCTCGGCATGCGCCTGGCCATCAAAACGCCATAGCTCTTCGCCCGTACCGGGATCTAGGGCAAAAACCTTATTCAAGGGCGTGCAGTAGTACAGTCGGTCATTGGCGTGGATGGGCGTCACTTCATAGTTAGTGCCGGCCAAACCTGGCTCATCGATGACATCGCCCGAGCGATGCTCCCAAACTTGCCTCAGCTTACGGACATTCTTACGATTGATTTGCGATAGCGGCGAATACTGGCTGCCGCCCGGGTCGTTGCCATAGTTTGGCCAATCATCCGCCACGGCCTGTGTCGCCGGCAAACTCAGCGATAACAACAAAAAATTAAGGACCAGCGCGCGCACCGCGTGACAGTATGCGCCTAGGTGATCACTGTCAAAGTCCTGCTATTTCTACCGTATGACACAGCGCTTCTATCGCCGCTCGCCGACGGGCAATAATCAACAGATCACGGCCCGCCGCGTTCGATGAACAGGCTACAGGCTTTGTTGACCGGTCCGCCGACCGGCCCGTTGACATGCCAGAGCGTTTCATCCGGCGCCTGGCAATGAAACACGCAGGTACCGCTGATGGCCGGCGCATCGTCGCGCTGATCACAGGCCCGCGGGCGATAAATACCGCCCGTGCCCTCGTAGCGATTCTTGGCAGCCCGAAGCGCTGCTTTGCTGGCATGACGCTTTGCGCACTCGGCTTGTGCCGAGGCGACGGTCCAGGCTGAACCGCTATAATCCTGGCAAAAAAAGCCGTCAACCGGCGCGAAATAGAACAAACAACTACCTACCTCGGACGTCAGAGACGATGGCTCGCGACATTCAGTCGCAGGCGCCGAGAGAGCACTCGCCTCTTGATCGAATGCGTCAACCCGCATCCATCTTCGCAATGCCGCCAGCGTAATTAACTTGCAATGTTGAGTCCCCTGATAAAAGTCACGTTCCTGGACATCCCAGGGCACCCGAACCGTTGGCGCCCGAATAACCATTGCGGTCTCGCTGCTGTCCACGTAATCCTCAAAAGCCGCCGGCAGCCACTCTCCCCCGCTTGCCAGGACGGCGTCAACGGCAAAATTAACCGGCCGACCCTCGCGAGCATAACGTTCGCGTTCATCATCGCTAAGGCTTTGCCAAGCAAGCAACCAGCTATGCACATTGATATCGCGGCAAGCACGGCGCGGCCCGGAAAGTTGTAGGCCCAACTGATCATTGACCCGCTCGCGATTCACCATCTTGCAAGCGACGTGGGTGCGCAATTCCTCACCATCTACATCAACGGCACCCCAAGTCATGGCAACGACCAACTCACGTGCCGCTTCGTCAATACTCATTTGAATACTATGGAAGCCGTTGCCCAGAGCGCGCTGTACGCGCACGGAAATCGCTGGATCATTGACCAACATACGCTGTGCCGTGATACAGAGGTTCTCGTCATAGTCTGCCATGGGCAAACCAGGCGCCGCACTGACCCAGGCGGAAAAAACGAGCGGAAAGACAATAAGAATTAGTTTAAGCATGCGATCTGCTCAGCATACCGCGGGTTTCAGCAAGGTGCTAAGCCCGTGCTTAGCTTGCGTAGTTGATCGTTTGGGGATGCTCGGCACCCAGCATGCATCCGCAGGGTAAGCGCCGCCATCGCCCAGCCTGCTACTAGGCCCGCCCCACCGCATAATCATTCTTTTGTTCCGGACTTCCTATGGACATCGATATTATTCTCGACCCCGAAATGACACCCACAGCCATCGCCGAACTGGCGATAGAGGCCGAGAAGCTGGGAATCCGCGCCCTGTGGTCCTCGAACTACCATCAGTATTGGGATTGCTTTTTGTCCCTGGCGCCCGCCGCCCAAGCCACATCGAGAATAATTCTCGGTCCGCTGGCATTAAGCCCCTGGGAAATGCATCCCTTGAAAATGGCCAATGCCTTATTGTCGCTAAACGAAATAGCCAAGGGACGAGCCATGATCGCCGTGGGTGGCGGTGGCGGCATACTCGGTGCCATAGGCTGGAAAGCATCCGCCACCGCGGACCCCTGGCCCGGACGCCACCCGGAAAAAGGCACCCGCTATCCCGACCGCCGCGTACGCGGCGTACGCGAATGCCTCGAAGTTCTCGACCAAGCCCGCAGCGGCGAACTCGCCATGGGTTATCCCGGTGAAATTTTCGATATAAACCGGCCCTTCCAAATGGCCTGGGCCAAATCCCCCGGCCCACTCTTATATAGCTGTTCCAGCGGCCCACAAATGATTCGCATGGGTGCTGAATTCGCCGACGGCATTCAAGTCAGCGATTTCACCGTGGATATGCTTCCAGAAGCCCTCGAAAACGTAGCGGTGGGTCAAAGCAGACGCGAGTCACCCCGTGAGAATTTCCGCATCGGCAATTTCTGGGCCTGGCATATCAAGACCGACAAAGAGACCTCACTCTGGGAAGCCCGCCGGGAACTCATTTGGCGAGGTGCGGTGATCGGCAAAGAGGAAGACATCCTAAGAAAGTTCTGTCATGGCGACGACGAAGTCCAAGTCATCCTCGCCAACTGGGAAAATTTCCGCAAAGCCTTCTGGACACGCAGCGGCAACATCGAAGGCGTGCCACCCGACCTAGTCAGTCGCTTAGTCGAAGGCCTCGCCTCAGCCGGCGACCTAAGCGATCTAGATAAAGAGATTGACCGCTACAAAGCCTTTGCCAGAAACGGACTCACAGAACTTTGTTTACGCGTCCACGACGAACCGATGGAAAGTCTGAAAATTATCGGAGAGCAAGTTCTTCCGGCATTGCAAAACTAGCGTTACCGATAACCACCGGGTAGCCCCTGCATAACTGGCCCACTGGCAGTGGCACTAGTTTCATAGGTCCAAGTCAAAAAAACTAATAAACTAATGACCGGCACCAAATTCCGCAAAGGGCAAATTTACGGTGGTGGTACCAATGGCTCCGGGTTCCAAATCGCACGACGGCAAAGCCTATCCAACTCTAGTCTCCACCAGAAGCGCGCTGTTGCAGCTTCCTGGATTCAGCGAACCCACTCCCACTTGGAGAGATTTCCTTGTTCCGCGCTCTCCGCAAAAATCCCGCCGACACACGGATTTTCAAAATGACCAATGCAAATTTGTGATGCATCACCTCGCGGGAACGATGACGGGGGATTTCGATGGCAAACCTAATTGTAATTCATCTGATCTCAGCGCCACCTGCAGTGAAGGAGGTATGAAACCCGGCTTGAGACTTTCACCTCAGGGAGAAGCAGAAGCGCTGCCCTTTCAGTTTTGTGAGTGATTGTGATAGTAAGCCTTTGTTCGAGCCTATCTGAGCGTTGGAGTTCGAGAATATCAAGCTGCATCCCTGGCAAACACTGGAGTTCCCAGAGTTTGATGGACACTATAGATAATTAAGCCTGCGATTTGGTGGGTGCAGCGTGTCCAAAAGTGAATAAGAATGTCCGCCGAATTTACGAATTCATTAAGGCAAATCAGAAAAAAAGAGACTGTAAAAATATTTGTGTAACTACCTATCATTAAACCCGGATACGGGTAAGGATAGGCAGGCTATCGCGCAAGCGGCCGCAAAGAACATCAAGAGCGAAGAAGATCTCAACGAGTTTCGGCAGATGCTAACTGCCAAGATCACCGTTGAGACAGCGCTGAAAAATAGCCCCTTGCCATGCCTTTCTCCTCGTTTTTTTTGAGGACCTCGCATAGCAGTTTAATCTGATTTGAAACGGGCCGATTTTTTGGGACGACGTCACAGGTCAGAAACCGATACCCCTTGTTCGTTCTGTTTCAATATTGCCAGAATCTGGCCATCGCTGAATCGAGATTTACGCATAGAAAACTCCTTTGCTTTCAGTTTAATGGAATTTTCTAATTATGACCCCTGCGGTTTTTTGTGGGGATTACAATTTACTTCTACCCATCGCCGCAAAAAAATCTCCGGAGACCACATGCATCTGTATTGATTTCGTTACGGTATTGGCGGCCATTTTCCCGTTCGCCCCCACTTCTTCCAAGAAACAAGAGCATCGATTTTCGACAATTTTCCTTCTTCAAAAGTCCCTCTCAATAAGACCCAGTCTAAGTTGACCGACTTGAATCTTTCCAAAGCGATTGATGTGCCCTTGATATCGACTTTTATAGAATGTAGTGGATTACCGATTCGAGCATCATCAGGGCTAAGATACAACCGAGATTCGCTTTCAATAAAAACCAAAAAACCGACTGTCGATACTCGCCGCTCAGAAAATCTGTCAGGGTCTACCAATAAATTAACTAACGGCGCTCTCATAGCATGCTCAACATTCGACTCTTCGCTACAAAAGCAAGTTGCACTAGCGAATAGAGCCAAGAGCGTGATGAAATTGCGAAAATGGTAGTTCATTTCCCCTCTGCTTTTTGCGCAATTCTTAACGGACTTATGTAAATTAAAAAAACATAGATCATCAAAATAAGCAAGGTCGTCAACACCGTGGAAAAAACGAATCCATTTATTCCGAAAAAAACAATAAATAGAGTAGGCATCAAAAATGCCATCAGTAGCGAAGCCACAAGCTTGAATAACCAAGATATCTCACATGAGGACCCACAATTCTCACACTCATGGATGCCCCTACGAATAAGACTACTCTTGCGAAAGAGCGAAAATGTTTTTTCTCCGCAGTGCGGGCATGCGAAAACGATCATCATAGACATGAACTATTTTCCAACCACAGAACCAGATAATAGTGCGACTGGATCGCGAACGCCTTCGTCATACAGGTTCAAGCCTCGACCAAAACCTGCCGTGGTTGTAAACGCCCCGGTAAATGTACCTCCTCCCGGTAGGCCCGTCCTAGAGTATCGACTCATCAAACCGTATCACCCATAGGCTGTATCAGGAATCGCTCCTCCAGCTTTCCATTACCTTGTCTTGCAACTTTTTAAATTTCGTTAAATTCGAAGCAATACAAATTTCATCTACGATTGTAGCTTGGATCAAAATCCCATCGTAAACGCTACGTATCTGACACGAAGACTTGGAATAAGTAGTTACGCCGTCTATTTCAAGCCCAGGAACGTTTTGTATTCGCGCATAGAAATCACTTCCATCTATAGGACTCAATTCGCTATATGCTGGGTCAAAGCTGAAGTAATAATCTGCCACGCTATCTCCAAGCGCTTGCTGGTAGCGATAAAGGCCGGCAACCTCCTCCAACAGTAATGACTTGTTAGAAAAACTCTTTGAAGCGTCTAACAAGACTTTCTCTTGCTCATACAACTTGTCATAAAATAGGAGTAAATAGACAGAGAAGTCAGAACCTAACTCCGAATCTTCAATATCTGATATTAGTAACGCCGTTGACGAACCCTTATCACCAATCTCTAGATCTACTTGCAAGATAGAGTTAGGTGGCTTTATATACCTAGAAGGAATTGAATAGCCGTAATTCTTTCCTGTGATAGAAATTGTTTCATTAATCTCGTTAGATGCCGAGCAACCTGAGCTAAATAGAAAAGTTAGAGAAATTAATACCCTACTCACAATTGATGAGATAGCTATCCGCATGGAAACCTCGCTAATTTGAAACCGGATCGCATTTTGCACAATACAAGCTACCAGGCACTCCTCTACCGCCGTATGCGCTGCTTCGCAAGCCGATAGACTCGAAATAATCATAGTGATAACTGTCGATTTGCTCTACGCTAAGGACACCCGGAGTGCCTATATTGTCTCGAATATCGCCCTGAAGAGCGCGGAAGTGAGAACGAATTAATCCAATACCTACGGTCTCCTTTAATTGCAATAGCCCATTAGGACTTAACCTCGTATCGCCGCCCGTAAAAGCTAGCTCCAATTTGGAAATGGCATATCTCGTCGCTGCGGAGTCGCCATATAGCGATCCATGGAAGTCCAACGCTAACTCGGCGAGAGGATCCCCAAACGCCTTCGCCGTATTCCAAAAACCGCGTATGTCACCATCCACCGCAAACGGTCGCAAGGCATCAAGCATTTGATCATTTCGCTCCTGTTGTGCACGCTCAGCCCCCTCCCCGGTCTCCACCTCTCGACTAACCGGATTATCGGTACTCACACTAACCCCGGCATCTCCCTTTGCCGCTGCATCACTGCCTGAATGAAAGCGCCCCAACAAACCAGCCAGTTGTCGCAGGCCAATTGCCGCACCACTGTCACCATCGCGGCCCGAGCCGCGGCCTAAACCTGAACCTGAAGACTGGATATTCAATATCAAATCCTCCGGCGATAACTCAAATATATCGGAGAAATTCGGCAAGGTGCCAAAACCCGGGATGCCGGCCGCATTCATGATACTTTGCACGATGCCTTGCGAATAATTCGACTGCTTAATCAGTTGCTTTTGTTGCTGCTCGTTAAGATATTTAGTGACATAGTGATCCATCGTTTCGGTGGCAGCCCACTTAACAAATTCAATCCAACTAAATTCAAAAAAAGTATCGAACGGAAGGTCAATTGCACCGGATGGATCCACCGCCGACAGCGGCCGGTTTCGAACGTAGCTATAACGATTGATAGTCTGCGTGCTATAGATATCCTGCACCACCGGATCCGGGGATAAGAACCGACCAATCTCCGGGTCGTATACCCGGGCATTCATGTGCACCAGCCCCAAGTGCTCCAATTGCTCGTGGCTAGTGAAACCACGCGTCAGTGAAGTCAGGGTTAAATCCAGACTTAAGAAGCTGCCCGGCACTAGATTACCAAGCAGGGGCAGGTCTGCTGGATCATAGCGCTTGCCCCAGGCGTCGTAGGCAATATTCGTAATGGTCGCCTCGTTAGAGATGGCTGTCACCGAGCCCACATGATCCTTATGCAAATACTCGACTCGATCGCCGGCAGTGTCCCAATAGGTCTGAATTGCCACCACCTCAGTGCCCGCACTGATGTGATGCCGATATTCTGGACTGCTCGCACCGCTGCGGGTGGTGGTGACTTGTTCATATAGCCCACCCACATAGATCGTCGTATCGGTGCCATCGCCACGCTCGGCAATATGCCGGAAACGTTGCCGCTGGGGGCTATTCTGACAACTGTGAGTCCGCGAAGCTCAATTACTCCCGCTTAAGGATATTCAAATCTATTAGTCCTCTCTTTGCCATACTTAAGCAGCCCCTAAAAATCTCCCAAACCTGAACGACAATCAACCCAATTACCATCGCATGAATTATCGCTACCCGAAATATTTTCTCTACGTCCAGAAAAATTAACATCCAAACCAATGCGATCATCGGAATAATCCCTGCCAAAATCCTTTTTATAAGAGGCTGGCCCTTAATCAATTCGTAGCCTGCGATCCCGATAATAATTGGCGTAACTACAAGGAAAAAAAACGGCGCCTGCTCTCTGAGAAAGCAAAACACAAAATAGAGAATACTTAGGCCGACAATCACTACAAAATTTTTCATGGCTCCCTTACACTTAATCGCCAAAAACTATACTTTCAACAATTTCATCTGTAAGCTGACGAGAGCCATTATCAATACCGGTTTCAACCGCATTTGTTATGTCTCCTATACCCGCCGCCAAACCGAAGGGAGAAAGAATAACTCCAGTCACAAAACGGCCTGTAGCCCTCCCAATGTTATAGGATGTAAGGTCAATATTTTCAGCTGCGTTAAGGGCCTGCCTAGCCACTTCATTGCGAACAGCCTCATTTGTAAAAATCACTTCAGCGGCCTTGTCTACGATAGCTCCTTCACGATTAAAGTCAGCAAGCTCTTCTTTGCCTAAAATACCAGTGCCTCTCCCAATGAACCTAACGGCTCTGCCAGTTCCCTTAAAGATTGAAATCACGCCATCACCGAATCCTCGAATAGCCGCACGTACACCATTTTGATCGTATGCCATGTCTTCCGCAAGCTCATCCCCGGTCTCCACCTTTCGACTAACCGGATTATCGGTACTCACACTAACCCCGGCAAAGTCCGTGTTATGGATGGGTGCTTAGTGATGACCGCTGAGAAGCTACCACCTACAAACCAGAGAAGATAACGTGAACTACCAAGGCCGCAGTCCTTTCGATATTGAGCAACTAAAAAAAGACACTCAAGCCATAAACGACGCAGTTACAACGGAAGAAGGCGGCCTTATCCACGTTGAGATACCCAGCCAACAAACTATGTATTACTTCACACAGCCTGGGCATCCATGCCACCCATCCGTGGTAATACGCACTGTGATTACCGAAGGCCAGCACATAAAAATTAAAACCAAAGGCTATACCAATGGCGACCAACAACTATTTGAGAAGTGGCTAAAGCAATTTAGTCAGCAAGACCAACAAATCAGGCAAAGCTTTACTTAAGCTCTTCTAAGCGCCAACCTCGACTTGCCAGCGCTTGTTTAAAGTCCTCAATGGTTTCAAGCCAAACCGCTTTCCCATCGCCATAATCAATAACAACATTGGCTATTGACTCGTCAAAGTGGTTACTAAAAAATAAAGAACCGTTTTCCTCAGTTAGTAATTCCAACTTAATTTTAAAATTAGACTCTTTATCTGATCGTTCGTACCAATGCTTGGCATTGTCTACTTTGTACCAGCCAAACCATAAAACCGTCAGGCGATTCTTACCTGCATAGTAATATAGAAAATCAACCAATTCAGCATAATCTGAATTACCCAAATATAAATCCATCGACTTCATTTCTTTTCCCGAAGACGCTGGAGAGCAGCCCAAAAGCAACATCCAACTCATCAGGATAATAACAACACGCTTTACCATGTCTCTCTCCTAATCAGCCAGGTCAGTTAAAAAAATCTCGAACATCATTTCTAAGCTGCTGGTAACCGATATTCACCCGGACATTTGCATCTAACACCTTAAAGTAAGGCGATGCTGCATAATTCGCAGCCCAGGCTGTTCGACTGATATTTGTACCAACCCCAACTGTTCTCACAGAAATTGTGCTTTCGGTAACAACTAAAGAACGCGTTACTGTCCCGTCCCTAAAATAGTGGTCACCCAATGTTCTGTTCGTTAGTGTGTAATTGGCATCATCCACACGAGTCTGAACTGTGCCAATACCTGGAATTTTATTGAATGCACCATCTGTTAATTCACCATCCTGAAATGGCACTGAATTATTTTTGACAGATTTCCAAACATTACCAGGGGTACAGGCCGAACCAGAGCGGGAACAAATTTCCGTTTCAAACTGATACTCGTGAGATAGCTGATTCTCTTGTGCACCCTGAGCCCCCTCCCCGGTTTCCACCTCTCGACTAACCGGATTATCGGTACTCACACTAACCCCGGCATCTCCCTTTGCCGCTGCATCACTGCCCGAATGAAAGCGCCCCAACAAACCAGCCAGTTGTCGCAGGCCAATTGCCGCACCACTGTCGCCATCGCGACCCGAGCCGCGGCCTAAACCTGAACCTGAAGACTGGATATTCAATATCAAATCCTCCGGCGATAACTCAAATATATCGGAGAAATTCGGCAAGGTGCCAAAGCCCGGAATGCCGGCCGCATTCATGATGCTTTTCACGATGCCTTGCGAATAATTCGACTGCTTAATCAGTTGCTTTTGTTGCTGCTCGTTAAGATATTTAGTGACATAGTGATCCATCGTTTCGGTGGCAGCCCACTTAACAAATTCAATCCAACTAAATTCAAAAAAAGTATCGAACGGAAGGTCAATTGCACCGGATGGATCCACCGCCGACAGCGGCCGGTTTCGAACGTAGCTATAACGATTGATAGTCTGCGTGCTATAGATATCCTGCACCACCGGATCCGGGGATAAGAACCGACCAATCTCCGGGTCGTATACCCGGGCATTCATGTGCACCAGCCCCAAGTGCTCCAATTGCTCGTGGCTAGTGAAACCACGCGTCAGTGAAGTCAGGGTTAAATCCAGACTTAAGAAGCTGCCCGGCACTAGATTACCAAGCAGGGGCAGGTCTGCTGGATCATAGCGCTTGCCCCAGGCGTCGTAGGCAATATTCGTAATGGTCGCCTCGTTAGAGATGGCTGTCACCGAGCCCACATGATCCTTATGCAAATACTCGACTCGATCGCCGGCAGTGTCCCAATAGGTCTGAATTGCCACCACCTCAGTGCCCGCACTGATGTGATGCCGATATTCTGGACTGCTCGCACCGCTGCGGGTGGTGGTGACTTGTTCATATAGCCCACCCACATAGATCGTCGTATCGGTGCCATCGCCACGCTCGGCAATATGCCGGAAACGTTGCCGCTGGGGGCCATAGGCAAAGCGGCTGCGCAAGGCGCCGCTGTTAACCTCGGTGGGCTTGTCGTAACTCGACCAGGACACGCTGCTACCAGCGCGTGAGGTCATATTGCCATTTGCATCGTAACCGTAATTGCGGGTTGCGCCATTCGCAACAACGCTTTTGATCGCGTAAGGATGCGCCGGGTCGTAGACGTAGCCAGAATAAGCCGAGCCTTTTTGTAACACCCGACCTGTGGCGCTATACGTCATACCCACAGTGCGCAGCACCGTTGTCGACTGTTTCACGGTGCTGGTTTCTAGACGCTGCAGCTCATCGTAGATCAGCTCTTCGTGGTAGCCATGTTTCAGATCCTCGCGTCGTTCTAGGTCCCCGGCATCTGTCCATTGGTAAATATGACTTTGAACCGTAGTGGCATTGCTGCCGTGCAAAGCCGACGTTCCCGTCATCAAACCGGTCGCTTGATCGTAGCTACGCACGGTTATAATCTGTTTATGGGAAAATGATGCTTCGTTTCTAAACTCAGTAACATTGCCGAACGCATTCATCGCGGTAGCTCGCCAATATACTCTTGAGCCGTTGCGAACTTCTCGCAGTAGACCCTCGCTGCTGTAGTAGTAAGTTACGGGAAACCTCCCCGTTCCAGCTGATGACGGCGTGGCATCACCATTGCGCGCCGGATAGGTTAGCGTTCTAGTCCGTCCCAAACTGTCATAAGTAGAAGACATCCAATAATAATCGCTGAACCCACCATCGCTGATCTTCCGGATGGTTTCTAAAGGCTGACCGTAATCATTATAAATATAGGATTCTTTATACTCTGCGCTAGTTTCGCCATCGCCTAAGCGATACGGGCCAACGCTACTCGCGATGCGCCCAATTCCATTACCGGATGCGGTATCGTAAATCCAATCGCTAACAAATTGATTGGGATCGCTCGGATTACCCAAATTGTACTGATCAATTCTCTTCGTCAACCGCCCAATTTTATCGTACTCCATACCCGTGCGTTGCTGTTTCTCATCCAACTGCCATATTAATTGGCCGAGCGCATTGTAGTAATAACTCCAATCACCGCTATTGGGATCACTTACACTACTCTTTTGACCTAATACATCGTAAGTAAACTGAGTCTGATGATTTTCTGCATCGGTAATGGACTTGATATTTCCATCGGCAAAATAGACGTAAGTAGAATCGACTGTCGTCGAATTCCAGTCTTCGGAGATAAGTACAGGCCAGGCCATGACATTGCGAACTTCGCGGCGAACTCGCCATGTTTCTCCCCCGCTGAACAAGCCCGTTGTTTCAGTGTTGACAGTGCTTTCCAGCCCCTGCGATACCAGCTTGTCGTGCGCAAATATTCTGCGACTACCGTTGCTCGGCACCGGGTTGATATCTGCCGCTGGCGGAGCAGCTAGCTGGCACTGCGAGCCTTGATTTGGCCTATTCTCATAGACCAAGCGACTTAATCCATCAAATTGACGAAAAGCATAACAACGACTACCGCTTTGGCTTGCTAAATAGGGAGAAGAAACTGCGTACTCGCGGCCTAAAATATCTAAGGCCCGATCTACATGCACGACCTGCGCGCCGAGGCTTAAGGTTGTGCTATGCACAGACCGTCCTAGGCTGTCTATTTCCTCAGATTGCTGGCTGCCGTCCGAATGATCAACTGTCGTCTTGATCACTGCGGTAGCAGAGTCACATCCGGCAACAGAACACCATTCGTAGGACCTCGATGCTGCAACCCCCGGGCGGGGCCCGTTAGCCGCTATTTCGCGCCCAAAGCCATCGTAACCCCAAGTTGCAATCATCAGCGTACCATTCGCACCAATTCTTGGCCCCTCCATCACGGTGCGTTGACCCACCCTAACGTCCCACGACTGGTCAATAATATGGCCTTCTTCGTTGGTCGCCTGCGTTGGGAAACGACCGTGGTACTGCGTACCATACAAAGTGCTACTCGTGGCAGTCACAAAGCTAGGCCCACTAATCGTTTCGGAACTTTTATTGCCATGCACGTCATGTGTAAAAACAGTGTGCGCTTCTAACGCGTCCCCGGGCATCACCGTTTGAGTCAGCAACGAACAATTCCCATCATAGGTGTAGCTGGTGGTACGCGTCGTTTGACTGAAATTCGGCGCAGAACTGACGACGGTTGAATTCGAAAGTTGGCTTGTACACCACTGATTCGCGTTGACATGCGAGTAATCCCACTGGTTCGTAGTCTCGGTTGTATGCTTATTGCCACCGGTTGTCCCGTTGTCCACGACCACTTTTATTTTAGTCGGATTACCGTAGGCATCCATCGGATCTGTCGCCGTATGGTATGTCGTCCTGATTCTCTTAAACACGGCACTGCTCACCGTCTGAGTCGCCGTTTCCACTGGATAACTGAGCTCGGTAATTTTCTGAATAAATGGAAGCACACTGGCGCCTACACCGTTCATACCATTGTGTGTCACGAGCGAATCGAGAGAATATATAGTCTTCGCAATTAGATCGCCCGTGCCCGTTTGCCCTGCCGGTGACAAATCGCCTGGCCTAAAGTACGGCGCGCAGGCAGTGTTGGTCGGGGCTGTTTCACAAATGGCAGGGTACTCAAACAATCCTTGAATGGCGGCATTTGCTTGGATTGAGGTTACCCAAGTGCCGGTGGCGTCGCTAATGCGCTGCACAACCTCGCTCGCCATGCCAGAATTCGGAAATTTTTGCCAGTATTTAGTAGTACTCTCTGTCTCGCGGTTTTCATTAAAAACTCGCATCTCCGAAAAACCCAGGAACCCACGACCCTGAATATGCGCTTTAGCCCCTAGATATTCGTAGAGCGTTGATAGCACGCCGTTCGTAGAAACCCCATCACTCTGCGTACTCTGCTTTACCACCACCAGAGGTCCAAAAACGTCACGATAGGGAAATTGAACCCCTGTCCCATCGTCAATGAAATTTGTATGCCCAAGATAGACCGACGGGTCGGTCAAAGGCGAATAGCCGATACGCACTTCGTGGCCCAAGCCATTTTCTATAGACTCAATCAACCCAGGTCGCTTGCCTCGGTGATGATGAACGTGCATCCAATCGTTCGCCGGATTTTGCGTGGGCGGGACCAGATCCACGGATACTAGATCCGGCAAACCGTCGCCGCCCACATCTACAACGAAAGTCTTATTCTTGTCCTGCACGGGAATACCCGTATCTATTATCACCTGGTCATAGCTTGGAATAACACTGCTATTCGTAGCGAGCAAAACATGCCAGGTTGATTCACCGACATCGACCAAAATGTCCGTTAGCCCATCGTGGTTATAGTCAAGGGCATGCGAACGCCATAGCGTTGGCGTATCGATTGAGAGAGTGGGTGCCGATGAGTAATCGAATGCCGTCGCAGCCATGCCGCCGGAAGGGACAGACAAATCACTGATCTTGTGCGGTGTAATTGCCGATTGCGTGAATTTCTTATCGTAAGCTTCACCGGTGCTGACGTAAATATCCCAAGAAATGTTGTTGCCAGCACTACCGTTGTCAAATATCAGATCCGTTAGACCATCTCCGTTAACCTCTACCGGTTTTACCCTGTCATAAATTGGCGATCCATTGCCAATCGCAACAGTAGCTACCTTGATCAAATTATGACCATTGGAGTCAGGAGTCGCAGAATACGAGTACACACTCCAGTGGTACTCCTCACAAACTTCTCCAACGACATACGGTTCAACCCAGCAACCACCACCACTTTGCACTAATATGTCTACAATTCCGTCACTATCAAACTGGATAGGTACAATTTGGCCCTCCCAGGCATAAATCTTCTCGTAACCCCCCGCGACGTCCGGAAGCGCACCCGTCACAGGCGTTGAAGCAAGGGTTGAGCCATCGCTCAAATAGGCTTTGAATTCACCGCTATTGCCTGCGGCGGCGACAATATCGTCAAATCCATCCCCATTGATATCTGCCGGAGCTGCGTAATAGAAATCATCAACGCTCTGGTACCCTGGATAGATGTTGGTCGTAAGCGTCCAAAATCCGTTGCCGTTAGCCATTAGCAACTGGACACGCGTAGTTTGATCGTCGTTCCAGTTATTCATCTGCAGCAAGTCGGTCCGCCCATCGCCATTGACGTCCAGCGGGATGGCTTTCCGGCTCAGCCCGGTGAGGTTTTCTACTGACCAATCGATGGCGACGGGTTGAGTAGCTCCAGCAGAGCCGTGAGGATCATCGAAACGAACTTCCCACTGATTATTGTGATTCACAAAAACATAGTCACGAATGCCATTGGCATTGGTATCGACAACAATTAGCCCTGTGAGGCTGCTAAGTCTGAGCCCTACGTGAAATAGTTTCGACTTGATCTGACACCTGGCTTGAAAAGAGCGAGGGTTATCGGTTTTGATGGAAGTGCGAACTTTCAATCAAAACCATAAGGATAACCCTCATGAACCAGTCTACACAGAGAATCATACGAAACAAGATTGGACTGCTAAATCTCGCCGAAGAACTCGGCAATGTATCCAAAGCCTGTCAGATGATGGGCGTGTCACGTGACACGTTTTATCGTTATCAATCGGCTCGAGATGAAGGTGGCGTTGAAGCGCTGCTGGAAAAGACCCGGCGTAAACCCAATCCGAAGAACCGTGTGGAGCCGCAGGTAGAGCAGGCGGTGCTGGACTTCGCCCTGGAGTACCCGGCTCACGGCCAGGTCCGCGTCAGCAACGAGCTGAGGAAAACCGGGGTGTTCGTGTCACCCAGCGGCGTACGTAGCATCTGGCTTCGTCACAAGCTGCAGAGTCGCAAGCTCCGACTCAAGGCCCTGGAAGCGAAAGTGGCCGAGGAAGGTATCGTTCTGACTGAGGCCCAAGTCGTCGCACTGGAACGGCAGCGCGCTTCAGACGAAGTCCACGGCGAGATCGAGACCGAGCACCCTGGGTACCTCGGATCGCAGGACACGTACTACGTCGGCACGATCAAGGGCATTGGCCGCATCTATCAGCAGACGTTCGTGGACACCTACGCGAAAGTCGCTGCCTGCAAGCTGTACACGACCAAGACACCGATAACGGCTGCGGATCTTCTCAATGATCGTGTACTGCCGATGCTGGAGGAAAACGGGGTCGACCTGATCCGTATCTTGACAGACCGTGGCACTGAGTTCTGTGGGCGTGCTGAGCGTCACGACTACCAGTTGTACTTGGCAGTCAATGACATCGAGCATACGAAGACAAAGGCCTACAGTCCGCAGACAAACGGTATCTGCGAACGCTTCCATCGAACAGTGAAAGAGGAGTTCTACGAGATCGCTTTCCGAAAGAAAGTGTACTCAGAACTCGACGCGTTGCAGGCTGACCTAGATGCCTGGGTCGACGACTACAACAACAATCGCTCGCATCAGGGTAAGATGTGTTGCGGCAGAACTCCTATGCAGACTTTGCGCGAAGGACGCGAACTGTGGGAGGCAAAGGTCGGTACGTTGAACTGATCTGACACATGCACGACCATCAGGATCGGTAACTGTCAGATCGGGTCGCGACTATTACACCTACGTTATCCCGGGCCGTCACGAAACCGCGAGAACCTGTCTGTATCTTAAATTGCGTATCTTCCACGCACTTACCGGAGAGCGGGTCACAACGAAACGCCGACGTGAGATGCGGCAAATTTGTCAGCTGGTTGTATTCATAATCAAGGTGATACTCCGCAACGGGTATATCAGTGGCACTACCGTTCTTTCCTCGCGCGTATGTGGTGATCTTCTTCAGCAAGCGGCTGCGCTGCGTAAAGAAACCTTGAAAGTATCCGATTTGGTAGTCGGACCGACTTGTCGTGTAACCAAAGACCACCCGCCCGACAGCAGCACCCGCACTATTGCTGTATTCAATTGATGTTGGCCAATACTCGGTTGTGTAATAGTCCTTTCCATAGTTGTACTGAATTGAATTACCGTACTGATCTGTAATTCTGCTAATTGCGTAAACGAGAGGTTCAGCGCTAGTCCCGGAAAACTTCGTGGGATGGATGCGGCTATTTGAGCTATAGGCAACACGGCCATAGTCACGCACAAGTCCATTTTTGTCTTCCACCTGGAAATAACCGGGGCTTGATCCGGCTGGCGTGCCAAGCGCTCGCACGCGCTGGAAAGACTCTATTTCTGTGCGATACTCGCCCGGCGTCTGGGTCTCAATCAGCCGTTTGCCGTTTAAGCAAAAATTATCGTCACTTTGAAGGTCTACACCATCCGCGAAGCCATCAATCGCTATAGTCGCTTCGCAGCGTTCGATGGTAGACAAACCAGACATACCCCAACCGACGCCTAACAGCCCATTGCCGGATCCGCTACTGTAATTCAATGTCAAATCCGGCTGCATCCCACGCACCCCCGGAGGTAATGCGAGGGGTATTTGGTAGGTTGCGGCACCCGCGTGATTCACTGAAAACTGACCAGGTAAGTGACCGACAGCTGTTCCCGGAGTCGGGCTGGGGTCTGGCGCAGGATCAAGGGGCGGCTCGGGCGCGGCCGCAAGCGTAACTGTGGTCAGCTGTCCCGATTGGGTGGGTACAGAAAGTTCAGCAATCTGATTAGCAACAGTTGCTGACACAGATTGATAGTAGATATCGGTTTTCCCGTCGTTGTCAAAATCACCAACGTGCAGGACGCTACCTACTTCGGTCCAATCTAGTCCGCCGCTATTTGACGAAAAACTGCTAACGATATGATTCGTCGGCTGATTGCTTCCATCGAGAGCTTTAAAAAGCACGATGTAAACTGGACCCGATCCGCTCTTAGGCTGGAGCAAAACATCGTCATACGCATCACCGTCGAAGTTACCGACCAGCAAGTTGTAGTTATCCGCAGACCAGTCTGGCACTAAATCATCAATCGACCACGTCAGGTATACCGAATCGATTTGGATATCAAGATCAGTGTCTATCGCCACCCCAAATTGATCGCTGTTGCTTCGCCCTTGAATCAGTACATCGTCAATACTATCCCCATTAAAGTTACCGATATGTGCTATCCCGTCTTCAACCGCCCAGTTGAAGCCCAAATATCCGTCGGAAATTGTTTGAACAACCTTACTCGGATCATCGAACACGGTCGCGCTCGAGCCTCTGACTATATAGGCATTCTGCCCCGCAACTTGCGGCTGAAAGAAAAGCTCATCGTAGTGATTCGCTTCCATATTCAATTCCCCAGCGACAACCCGGTGCTTGTCTTGGGACCAGTCGAGAGTGATATTGGGATCTATAAACGATCTAGCGACATTATCGAGTTTGACCGTCAAATGATTCGTTGTCAGAACGTGATGAGCGTTGCCCTCACCATCCAATAGAATTACATCGTCATAGTAATAATTGGCCGAGCAGCCGCCGCATCCATCCGATATACACTTAGGCGCATTAACCGATGCAACCACCGGCTGGTAACGATTTCCGGCCCAATCGATCCCCATGTAGTTTCCAGGAAACACATGGGATAGCTGGCTTGGCACTCCGCCACTTGATAAGACGATACCGCTATTGCGCCACGCGTCCTTAGCAATGACAAGCAAATCTGTCTGGCCATCGTCATTAAAATCGCCAATGGAAATCCGGTGAGTGGCGGCACTCCATTCTGTTTGTGCTAACAGACCCGTACTGAAAACCAAACAGAAAACAATGACGAGAAACATTTTTAGTTTCTCAAGCAGGATCATATTGATTTCCCCCGAATGATGTGCAATCTGCCCGCAACAAACTCTGACTCTCAATCCCTGTATTTCAATGTGCTACGTAAATAGTTTGAGCCATGTTCAAACTGAAGGTGAATTTGAAGTGTCTACGGAAGTGCCCGATATCGCTCTAACTAATTGACCAAAACCCAAAAAGCTTGGTCTTGCTTCTGTGCGCCCGCCGCAACCCACTACCAAAACATTTCAATGTTTCACACATCGCCTTTGTTTTGTATCCTAAACGTGATATCAATTGCAAAATAACCATTCATAGCAGCGAATAACCAATTGCAACTAGTTCTTTAAAGAGAGACATTTACAACTCCTATCTAAATTTGTTCTCTTCCCAATGGCGATTTTTTCGAACAAGATCTTGCGCATAATTGGAGCGACGGCCGTTGCTCTTTTCGCTATATTTTTCTTCTCGGATAGTCGTCAGGATCTTGGCCAAGCGCTTCAGGGTCCGGCTGCTGTCACGTTGCTAAAAATTGCCGGAAATAGTTTCTCGGTACCGGATGACTACATTGTCGAAATCTCACTAGACGCACCGAATAGAAATGCGAGCACCGAAACACAATGGGCACTCTTGGGCTTGAGAGTTGATGAAGATGGCCCGGCCCCACACCACTCTGTCGCAGCGACAGACCAATTCGCAATCTGGCTCGGATCACCACAACCCGACCCTGTGGTAGAAGATTTCCCTCGAAGATTGCAGGGTAGGATATTCCTGGATAGAGAAAATCAAGACCGCGAAGTCATTCATCCCGGTCGTGCTGCGGGGCTATTCCGCGGCATCGGTTCGTATCAACCTGCCAACGCTTGGCGGGTAGTTCGCGCCCACGCGAAAAACACTTCTTTGGAAGCGGATGAGCCACTTGCCTATTGTTGGCGACCTAAGGGACGTAGCGAAATCGAGGGCCTGAAGAATGTAAACTGTATGACGCTAATGGAGCACAAGAATCTTTCCGTAGGCATCTGGTTCTCGGGCTCACGATTAGGCTGTATTAGCAAAATAGTTGATCGCGCGCGTGCCAATTTGAATACATGGGATATTAATCGGTAAGTCTAATCGGCCAATTTTGAACTTTAGTGCAGCCTTGCATTTCCGACGCGGTTATTTCAATACTTTGATTCGGATCAACGCGCTCGAATAGCTGCTTGCTATGAGTAAAACTTTAATTTGCCAATTGGTACAAGAATAATGGAGTCAAAAATTATGAAGATAAGCCCCATCTCACGTCAGTTGCGAACAGCGTTTTTCTCTGTACTACTAATGAGCTCACAGAATGTTCTGGCGAATGACGGACATTGTACCTATATGCTCTATAGCCAGGCACTTGGTCGCTCTTTGGAGGTATGTCAAACTGCGGATGACGTGACCGGATGCGCGGTTTGGCCAAGCAAACCGGAAGATCGCCATTGGGCTTCGGCCGAGGAAAAAAATAACAACTCAATGCGATTTCAAAAAGGTGAATGCCCCAGCCATCGCGCGGTTGCGGTATGCAAGCTTGAGGAGAGCACTGTGTTTTTCTTAGACGGCAGCCTCAAGCAGCTTAAGAGTGGATGTCATCGAATGAAAGGTAAATTCGTCAAGGGACCCAAATTAAGTCGCACGAATGATGAAGTCGAGGGCAAAGACAAGGCGCCCAACTAGCACGGCCGGCTTGTCGGGCAAGACGAAAAGAGGAGGGCCAAACTGCAGCCGTTTTTGGAAGCAACATCAGCTACCTAGCAGCCATAGTAAGCTAGCGAACATGCTAAGCTAAGTTAAGCGTGGAACGATAACTTCAATCTAAATTCTGAATGAACTACTCGCCACATGCACCTACTAACCGAATAAGGTCGCAAAAACGTCAGTGCAATAGAGATGCCGGAATTTGTTGGGATAGCGCGTGGCGATTGAGTTTGCCAGACTCTAACCGAATCGGCTCGTGAAATAGCCACAGCTGCGCCGGGATCTTGTGCGCTGAAAGTCTGTCGTCTAGAAACGCGGTCAAGCTCGGGTTAAGTGATTGCTGACTGTCACCTAGTTCCAAGGCTGCGCCGATACGCTGACCGTACTCCTCATCCGGCACGCCAAATACGACGGCATCTTGGACATTCGGATGCTCCAACAACGCCGTCTCGATCTCTAAGGGATATACCTTGACGCGACCGGTGTTAATCAAACCGTCGGTGCGCCCGACTAAATAGAGATAGCCGTCCTGATCTAGATAGCCAGCATCGCCAAGACCCAACAACGGGGCGTCGCGTTGCGCATGCCGAATCAACTCTACCCCCTCATAGTTTGGCCGGGAAGATTGAGACACATCGACATACACGCGCCCAACTTGCCCGGGTTCACAATCATTCAGGTCATTGTCGAGTATCACGACGTGACGCGACGGCTGCCCAATCGTTCCGGGGCGAGACTGCCATTCTTGACTGGAGCATACGGAAATCGTACTCAACTCCGTGCAGCCATAGGCTTCCCAGATAACCGGCCCTAACCAATCAATCATTCGTTGTTTGATGGCCACTGAACACAAGGCACCCGCTTGTAGTATGTAGTTTAATGATGAGACATCGTAATGCGCGAGCTCACTTGGCTTGCGCCGGAGTAAGCGCACGAACATGGTCGGTACCAAGTACGCATGATTGACGCGGTGACGTTCCACTTGCGTCAGGAAATCCACCGCATCAAACTTGGGCAGCAGCACGATATCCGCGTTGCTATACCAAGCCTGGCTAAACACGCCGTACTGCGCACCGTGGAATAGTGGTGCTGTAACGATGGAAGTGTGGATTTTGGGACGATGAAACGCGCGGCGAGAATAACTCGTCGCCCATTGCGCTGGCCCGCTGTGACGGACAATTTTTGGTTGCCCGGTAGACCCGGACGAGATCCCAATGACCCGGGGCGCGGTGGTTGGAATCGATAGCGCTCGATCTGCCTCGTCGATCAAGTAAGCCCACGATATCGCCAAGGATTTACCGGCGTCTTTCCCCGTCCACGGGCTGCCAGTTTCTAATT
Source organism: Gammaproteobacteria bacterium (assembly GCA_965221985.1). Taxonomy (GTDB): domain Bacteria; phylum Pseudomonadota; class Gammaproteobacteria; order Steroidobacterales; genus J054. The sequence goes on along the minus strand of OZ244928.1, from coordinate 1,526,642 downwards.
CACGTCCAGTCGCTTTGCGGCGCACGCCCTCCAGCAGATGGCGTAGCACCGGGTGCGGTTCAACCGTAATGGTCACCGAATTTGGCACATCGACCAAAGCTGCCGTAATTTTTCCCATGACGTCCGCATGACCAATGACAACTTGCGGTTGCACGTCCTGAAAAATCGCGTGCATCTCGGCAGCGCTCAGATGCCACGGCACCAATACCCGTATCGCATGCAAGCAGCGTATGCAAACTAAGGCTTCGAGAAAGGCCGGCTCGTTGCGCAATACCAGGGCGATCACCGCGCCGTCTTGAATACCGTGTTGTCGGAGTGATTGTGCCGCGCAGGCGCCGCGTTGCTCGAGATCGGCGATCGCGTGCTGGGCGTTGCCGAAGTACAGCATTGGTGTTGCTTTAGTGCTTGGCATCGTACGTAAGTATCAAATTAGCAAAGAAAAAACGCCAATGCCCCAGTGCAATCGTTGCGCGCCTATACATGACAACCCATGGTTTCAGACCGCGTTGCATAAACAGGAGCTGAGGCACGCGCAAAGCGCTCGCCTATCTCACCAATACATTTTCCCCGCGAATCGTAGGTCCTTTCGTGGAAATGGTATGCACCGTGGTGATCAACCCCCACCACCGTGGTCGCCCGGGTGCCAAAAAAATCATTGGTGACAAACAATGCCGATTGTGTTTGTTCGCTGAGGCTAGTGTGCGTAGAACGATCATCGGCGGTCTCAGGACCTAACAGATCTAACAACGCCGGCAGCGTCGCGGTTTGCTGTTGAAGCAGAGACATAAACCCATGCTGTAAGCGCTGTCCTCTGACCGGGATCGCGCCACCCGGCAAACTCGTGACGATGTGCAAGCCAGTTGCTAGGTGCGTGTGCCCGACATCATTCGACTGGCTGGCATCAAGCAGCCAAGCATTCAGTCCATCACACACCAGCAACCGAAACGGCGCATAGCCACTCGCAGAGTCACATATATGCGCTAAGCATTCGGCCGTCGCTTGATTGCCAACCAAGCAGTCGTTAACCAACAATCCGCGGCTGCGCGTACCCCGTCGGCTTCTTGGCCATTCTAGTAGATTCAACACTGCGGCGATCCGACCGTGCCGATTTACGGCCAACCAGCTGCCACCAGCAACCTGATCTCGCCCGCCGAACACTTGGGGAAAATCCGTCCACCAGTGCGCTGCCTGCGATGGTCGCGTATGGACTGCCTCGCGATTGGCGAGCAGGATCAATGGATAATCAGGGTGAATGTTCCGCGCTAGTGCAATGAGACACATGATCTAGACTCGAATGGCCCTCGCAACCGGTCAAAAAAAACGTGAGCGACGGTTACATCCATGTCACCAATCAGAACCGGATCAAGCGGTATTGACACCCGTTTTGCCAGATCGGTGGCATCGTCGCAGTCACTAGCAGATAAACCTAGTCGCTTTGTTTCTAGAACACAAGCGGCATGCAAGCGAAGACTATGCGACGCTGACAGGCGGAAAAACTAATCGGTAGCGGGCAACGCGGGATCACCGTCTATGAACTCCCAAAGTCAACTAGATAGTGATTGCAGTCACGCGCCTAACGAATTGATCGCTGTTGCACAAAGTCCATTTTTGCCTCGTCTATTGTGTTTTAGCGCTTGCAACAAAACTGCAAACAAGGTAATTGTCTGGTGTTGTACACTGAGCGCTTGACTGATGGCACACTTGGAAACACCTTCGGATTCTCTCGGTAAGCTCTCGCACCCAGTCATTGACACCGACGCCCATCTGATCGAGTGTCTGCCCGTCTTATTCGACTACTTACGCCAAGTCGGCGGAACCGATATGGCTCAGCGTGCTTGGACCAGCTTTAAAGCTCAGCACAGTCGATCGTGGTATGACCAAACAACGGCTGAACGCCTGTATCACAATACGATGCGCCCATCGTTTTGGGCCGCGCCAGCCGCAAACACGTTTGATCGAGCCACGGCAATGCTGCCGCAACTACTGCACGAACGCTTGCCTGAGATCGGCATCGACTTTGCCGTCGTCTATCCGACCATCGGCTTTCTGCTACCAGACATCAGTGATGCGGACGTTCGTCGGGCGGCTTGTCGCGCAGAAAACATGATGGTTGCGGAACTGTTTGCTGGACTGAACACTCGTTTGACACCGGCCGCGGTGATTCCGTGCCATACGCCCGATGAAGCGATCGAGGAATTGGAATATTGCGTGCGGGAACTCGGCTTTAAAGTCGCCATGTTTCAAACTCTCGTCCGCCGACCGATTGCCGCGGTCCAAGCGCAGGCGCCAGATGTCGCTGACTACGCGTTTTGGCTAGATCCATTAGCTTTGGACAGCCCGTATGACTATGACCCACTGTGGGCAAAATGTATCGAGCTGAATATCCCAGTGACCTCGCACGCGGTAGGACAAGGGGTGCAAACCCGCCGGTCAACCAGTAACTGGATGTTTAGCCACACGGGCCACTTTGCGGAGGCAGCCCAGGCAGTGGCAAAAGCGATGTTCTTTGGCGGGGTGACCCGCCGCTTTCCAGACTTGCCGTTTGCCTTCTTAGAATGCGGCGTCAGTTGGGCAGCCAATATGGTTAACGGCATTGCAGAGCGCTGGTCCAAGCGAAATCGGCAAGCGATTCAGCAATACAATCCGGCGCATATCCAATACCCCTTGCTCAAGCAACTATTCGAAGACTACGGCGGGGCGGTGCTAGCCGAACGAACCCTGCAGGACTTGCAAGCCCGGAATCCACGATTAACCGAGCTTGATGACTTCGCCGAAGCGGGCCTCCGCAATCGAGATGATTTGCTCGCCCGTTTAGTACCCAACTACTACTATGGCTGCGCCGCAGGTGATCCGATGACTGCTTGCGCGTTCGATACCGACAGGCTGCCAGGTGAAAAAGCACTCAAGGCAATGTTTTCCTCCGATTTAGGCCATTGGGATGTGACGGACATGAAGACGGTTGTCCAGGACAGCTTGCGCTTGGTTGAACAAGACATTTTAAGCCCGGAAAACTTTCAAGATTTAGCATTCAGCAATCCGGTTAATTTTTACACTCATCTCAATGAAGATTTCTTTGTCGGTACGGAAATTGAATCATCCGTTATTCGATGTGAAAAGCGGTGGGCAAGAACACACCTTGCTGGATGAATTGATGTAACGAATGCCGGTGAGCTGTCTGCCACCAGGGGTGGCTGGCTAGATTTTCTAGCTCTCAATCAACCAATGTCCACCGCGTATTGTCATTAATCTCGACAAGCCAAACAAAAGACTACTGGCAGGAACCCCAACATTGCCTCTGCGCGTTACTTGCCGAATCACCTTGATTTATGCAGAGTTATTGTAGGCGTCCCGATAGTTTTCAATAACCACCGGATAGCCCCTGCATAACTGGCCCACTGGCAGTGGCACTAGTTTCATAGGTCCAAGTCAAAAAAACTAATAAACTAATGACCGGCACCAAATTCCTGGAGGCAAGACTTTTATGAAAATCGCAGTTAATAGAGTCGTTTGGAAAGTTTTAGTTGGTGCCTTAATAGTTGTGTTGATACCAGTATTGTTGATGGTCTGGATGGGTATTACCAAGAAAAGCGTTCCGGGACCCGATGCAATAAGAGCCCTGGAAAGGATCGACAGCAATACGGCTGTGAAGGTCGAGCATGGTGACTGGTTTGTGATACGCCCCACGACTGCGGAGCCGACTGCCGGTTTGATTATTTATCCGGGGGCACATAGCGCTGTGCGTGGTTATGTGGGGGTGATGACCAAGGTTGCCGAAGCGGGTTATCTCGCTGTAACGCCGGAAATGCCTTTGGGTTATGCCTTCCTGGCGCCTGATCGGGCTGAAGACATTTACCAGGCGTATCCGAACATAAAGCACTGGTTCCTGGCCGGTCACTCTCTCGGCGGGGCAATGGCCGGGCGTTATGCGTCTGAAAATGGTGACAAGCTGGCAGGGCTAATCTTTTTGGATGCCTATCCGCCTGAATCCAGCAATTTTTCGGATTCTGATGTACCCACTTTGCTGATTCATCGCGCATCACCGGAGGGGGAGTTGCCACAAATTTACCAAGTCAAAAAGCCCCTATACCCAAAATCAACTGAATGGGTGCCTGTCCCGGGTGGAGATCATGGGCAGTTCGGGGACTCTGTGGGCGGTATGTACAAGGAGATGGATTCATTTGTAGCATTTTTTGAAGGTACAGAGCCCGAGGAGAGAGAGGCAACGATTAGTCGCGACGAACAGCAAGCTATGATTGCCCAGGCGATGCTCGACTGGTTCGGACGAATTCTTGATGCTGAACTAACTGATTAATGTGATATTTCTGTATCTTGATTATTTGCCCGTGATTCTTTTCGGGCTCGCTGGCTGGTTTATTTCACACTGGGTAGGCAGGGTCGCGCCTGATCTTGTTGCCCTTGCTCGTCTGGGTGCCTTGCTGGTTTTTCTCAGTGGTGTTTATAAAGCTACTGGCATCCTGCTGGTTCGTGGTTATGGGTTCGCGATTGATGTTGAAAGCCATATCCAATTCTTTCTTCTAGGCCTGGGTTATTACTACTTATCTTTATGTGTCTATTCGGTAAGACGTGTTCTTGTTGGAGGTGAATGTTTTTATCCTTCGCGCTATCAAACCATATTCTATCCATCGCTCTTTCTTTTGGCTCTTGTCATGTTGGCTGTTGGGCTCCGAGAAAAGCGCTACTGGATGCCAGTTTTAATGTCGGCGATGACGATTTCTAATATTGTGTTTGTGTTCTTATCATGCAAGCTGGCTCTTTTTCTCAAGGATAAAAAATCATCCTTGCTGATAATTACAGCTATCTCGCTAAACTTCATTATGGCGGCATTGTTTATATTTCTGCCATTGGAAAATGACTTCGAAAACAGATACTTTCCGAGCCTGATTCGTGAAATTATTTTTAACACGCTTGCCCAGGGCGCATTATTGTGGGCTGCGTTAAGAGTTCGTCAGAGGTTATTTGACTACACTGTCAAAAATTCATGAGAAAACCAACTAACGAACATTTTAAGTTCCTGTTGGCTAGCCCCCGGATAACTAGCCCACCGGCAGTGGCACTAGTTTCATAGGTCCAAGTCAAAAAAACTAATGACCGGCACCAAATTTCGCGGGCACCAAATTTCGTTCGCTTCCCCGAACGAAACCCTTGCAACCAGGAAAAGCCAAGGTCTGACGGCCGGTAATTGTATGGAGGGAGTAAAGCGGACCGTAGGGAGCCATCCCGGAATACAATTACCGGCCGTCAGACCGAACCCCGGGGCACATACCGTAAACCAACAGGCGATACGAACCAGCACTAAGACCGCAAAACAATATAGGTATCGATATCAAGCCGTGAAAACCCCCCGACTCTTACTGCTTGAGCAAAACCGGCTGCACCAACACCCAAGGCTTCACCACAACCGCGCGCATCAAAGCATTAGCCGCCAACCACTCCCGAGCTTGGTCATCACTGACCGCAGCAATCCAGCCTCGCGAAGTCCAATCACGAAACTGATCGCTGTTATCTACTGCACATTGATAAGCCACCTCCAGCAAGTCCAATTCTTCAGCCACGGCAATCGTGTTCCCCGATGCGAAAAACCGCTGCAAGGACGACCAAGCTATCTCGCCCATTTCAGCAGCGATCTTCTGCCGGTCGAGCGCTTCCTCAGTCACTTAGGATTGAGTCCAGGGTAAACCGGAAACCTTCCAGCCATCGACGCTGTTGCGATGCTTATTTTCGTCGAGCGCACCTTCAAAGCCTTCGGCAATGTTGAGTGCCCGTGAATAACCCAACTCCGTGCATTGCATAGCTGCAATCTTCGACCGGCCGCCAGACTGGCACATGAAATAAATTGGAGCATCTTTAGCAACATTCCGGGCCTTCAACGCAGACTCGAGTTCCGATACAAAATTGGGATTTGGCCCGTCACGAGTAACCCACGGCAATTTCAGCGGCTCCCGGTCAATACTGGAAAAATCAGGCTCACCAATCAATTGCAATTCAATGTCGGTTCGCACATCGACGAACAGGGCCTCCGGGTTCGACGCCAAGTCGGCCCAAGCATCTTTTGCCGAAACGTCACCGCCGTATTCCCCGTCGGGCATTTTGAAGTTTGGTTTCTTCGCCATGGCTAACTTTCCTCAGCGTTCATTCGTCCACGATACTCTTCCATTTGCTGCCGAATTGACTTCGCCGGACGACCGGCTGCGCGCTCGAAATCGGGCCTTACATCAAAAGCACCGGCCGCAATACACTCGAAACAACCGCTTAACATCCGGGCCACTTCTTCACCGCGGGCAGCAATCCGTTCGTCACGCATGAATCTAGCAATATTTTCTTCAGTGCTGATGGCTTCATAGCGCACGTTTAGATTGAATACCTCATTTGCCCATGCAACCAGTTCCGCCTGCGTGCAGACTTCGCTAATGATGTTCAGCGTCTCTCCGTTACACTGTTCATCCAAGGCTAAGTTGGCCGTCGCTTCGGCGATTTCATCAATACTGATGTAGCCGCAACGGCCCTCGCCCCCGTTGTTGCGGTATACCCCATCGCGGGTATTCGCCAGCATGATGTGCCCCAGATCCAGTTCCAAATATAAACCGTTGCGGGCGACGATCCATTCGAGGCCAGCTTCTTGAAGATCATGCTCAGCCTGACGATTAACCGCCTGGGTAGCCCCGAACAGGGTCTCGGTCTCGCCACCGTTGCCGATGACGCTGGTGTATATCATCTTCCGCACACCTGCCTGCTTGGCCGCCTGAATGACATTGCGATGCATGGCCACGCGGTCCGTGCCGATGGTGACGGGAGCGGAAATCATGATAGCCGTATCGACCCCCGCAAACGCGGCCACTAGGCTGGTCAAGTCGGTGTAGTCGGCACTGCGACGCGAAATGCCGGGAGTCGTAATTTTTTCTGGCACCCGCGCAATGGCAACAATGGGACTCGATCCGGACGCGCGTGCCAATTTTTCCAACAAGGCATGACCCAATCGGCCGGAGGCGGCGGTTACAGCAATTGTCATCTATAGTGTCCAATCGGTTGTTCAATCAGCTAGTCTATCAAGGAGCATGCCCATGCTAAAAAAAATCGGCTGGTCCCTATTATTTTTCTGTGTCGTCATTGCCGCATTGATGACGATCTACTATCGAATTGACGGCCTTCCGCTCCCGGAAACGGCTCAATATCTTGACAAGCCCGGATTCACGTTCAAGGAGGAGCGAGATGGCGGCTTGTTCTTAGAGCCAAATATCGCCAACGGCCGTGGGCTGCTCATCATGCACGGCGCGGTAATCAAACCCCGCAGCTATACCAAAACTGCCGCCTACTTCGCCGAGCAAGGTTATAGCGTCTACTTGCCCTACGGCATCAATCGCATGAGCATTGCCGCCATTGATAAAGCGGCCCGTCGGATCTCGCAATCCGACATCGCGGATTGGTATGCCATCGGCCATTCCATGGGCGGTATGGCAAGCCTAAGCGTAATTCGTCGGCTGCCAGACCGATTCCGCGCCGCCGCTCTTTGGGCCGCCGCCATGCCTGCGGATTTCACCGATCTATCTTTGCCCATTCTGTTCCTATGGGGCGATAAAGACGGTTTGCTTGGGCCGGAACGCTACGCAAGCACAAAAACCCGATTGCCTGCAGGCACTCAACATGTCACGGTTCGCGGCGCGAATCATCAAGATTTCGCCCTATACTCCCATCAATTTTTCGATGCGGAAGGCGATCTCGGTCCGGATGAGCAAATCGACCGAGCCAATCTCGCGACAGCGAAGTTTTTTGCCGAGTTCCACGATTAGATTCGCAATAGCTCTTGAGACGGGAGCCACATGGCGGGCGTAGGTGTAAATCCAGTTTCTCGCGGAGTTTGGTAAATTTGGTCTAGAGCTACCAAATGTTAGTCGCCACCATCGCCGAACAGATCCGCTAACTGGTCTCTCGCCTGCTGCTCCGCTTTGCTACCAGCCTCGTCGTAAGCATTGACTCTTGGTTTAAAGTATTCGCAAAAATTCGCTTGGGTTTTTTCCCGCACCGCTTCGGCATCGTCTTCGGTGCACTGATCCACGACCGTCGTATCAAAATACTGGCATATTCGGCAAACCCGAATCGAAACACGACACTGGGGACATTCATCATGGCGCCCCCAAGGCAGGGACAATTCCCCGAGGGAGCTACCGCAGCGATAACACACTAAGTCTGCGCTCATGGTCTAGGCTTCAGGTGCGTGCGAGGCCCATTATTTCAATTACGGCACGTCGATGCTGACGCGCTGATCGGCATGCACCAGCAAATCGCCAAATCGAGCCAGCAACCATACAAGCACCGCTATGACAAGCGTGCCGCAGTACATGATTAAGGGCAGACGACCCAGGCCCAATAAATGTTCCGGCGCGGCCAGGTAAAAAATCCCCATGCCACTCACAAGCGGTGCTGCGACGAGCAACTTACCGCGCGTCGTCAAGCCCAGTCCATGCAATTGAGTAATCAAGAACACGGCTACGCCACCAAACAAAAACATATGCCATGGGCCACCCTGGCCATCTATCATGATGGTATAGGCGACGATTGCACCGTGAATCACGAATAGAGTTTCTAGAAATACCGTCCACCAACGATTCGTGTGATAACGCGTAAAAAATAAACTGCCCTGCAACAGCAGCAAACTCATGTAAGCGAAGCCCGCTAGATGTCCTTGAGTTACTTCGACCGGGTGATACCAGAAGGTATAGATAATCGCCCACGAAAAATAGTAGCCATGATAGCGGCGCACTACATCGCCGGGACCGTGCAAAGCCTTAATGGCTCTTCCGAAGAACAAGCCCCGGCGCTGATTCTCCATCAGCAGAATCAATATCAACATCAACACCACGGACATCATGGATGTGGCTTCATGAACGTCCTGGGCCAGACCATCGTAAAAAATCTTGGTCTGCGCGATATGCAACAACACAAAGCCGCCATTTACAGCCAAGGCCAGTAGATTGAAGGGATGCAAACCGAGAATGTAGCGCGGCCTTAGATCACGCGCGCGTGCAATGAGAAACCAAATGGCAAGTTGATGGATCGCGTAGGGCACCCAGGCCGATGCGCGCGACCAAAACGTCGCGTCTTGACGTTGCCAGTAGTACCACCAATCCCCCTGATCCGGAGCAAACTGTATGTTGGCGCTATAGGGCGCGAACAGCAGAATTAGACCCATGAACACGGCACAGGCAAGTAGGCCCCACCAGTGCCGGTATGGAAATATTTCTTGCGTTCTATTCATTCCTTAGCTGAGGATACCTACTCTTATTTGTTTCTGCTATTTACGGTATGAGCCCAGGGGTTCGGTCTGGTAGCCGACTGAGCCATTATTTCAAGCGCTGCTGAGGTTCCATTTTCGACTTGCTTTTTATTGGCATTCTTCGCGCGTCACGCTTTAATTGGCTTTTCACGCCATGCGCCCACTGATTCGGCCTGGTAAGCGATGATTGTATTCCGGGATGGCTCCCTTCGGTCCGCTTTACTCCCTCCATACAATCATCGCTTACCAGCCCTACGCTTATCTTGTTTTTCGGGGTTGCGGATAGGAGCGGCTGCATCGACTCCATCTGCAATTCGTCCACTGTTTTTCCTAGGCGCTCTTCGCCTCTCGCGCCGCGATTCGCTGGGCAGCCGCCTCCCCTTCAACCAGCGGCACGGGGTCCAGCACCCAGTTACCCGACGTTCTGCGTGCCGGTGAGGGAATCGCGTAGGCGATGTCTCCCTTGGTTTCCTGCAGCTTCTTATAGTCAATACGCCAACCCTTGGCGTCCCATTCCTTCAGGAGTTCACGATAGCGCACGACGGCCGAATCACCGGGCACCAAAGTTTCCTTAATATTGCTGTTCGGCGTCCGCACGGGTGATAGACGTTCCAGTATCGCCACGTCCTCATGGACGATCTGCAAAGTCACATCCTCGATGCGCTGATCGTGTTGATCTTCCATTAACCAGTTACGCATGTTCACGAAGAAAATTCGCGTGCTGGCATCGTCCACTGGCGCCTCAAACAGATACTGGTGGAAGGAGTTAGTCGCGGTTAGATCAATCCAGGTCACTAGCTGGTTGGGACCCTGAAACCAAGATCCCGCCGCGCCGATACGATCACCAGTCTTCGAGTCATTCAACTCCGTTTCGGCATCGAGTTTGTCGCCGAAGGGCACATAAAATTTACTACCCCAGGGAATGTCTTCCATGGGTACCGGACTGCGTTGGCGTTCCGCGGACATCAGCGGCGCGCCCTGCATGGGATGCACGAACTCGTTGTGAATGGGGTCCATGCCGTTTTCCATGGAACGCTCGTAGTAGGCTTTCAGGTCGATCACATACAACTGCGCTTTCCACTCGCCACCATCGTACTCGTCGATATCGTAGAGGGGCGGACGCTCTTCTTCGGGCAAATCACCGAGGAAGGCAAACACGATTCCATACTTCTCTTGAACGGGGTAGCTATCGACCTTGGCGCGCGGCGGAACTTTTTGTCCAGCCAGTGAGGGTACTTTCGTGCACGACCCGGCACCGTCGAATTCCCAACCATGGTAAGGGCAAACAACGCAATCGCCCTTCACCAGCCCGGCGGATAGGGAACCGCCGCGATGAATACAAGTGTCCGACAAGACGTGGGCCGCACCCGACTCATCACGAAATGCCACAAACGGCAAACCTAGTAGTTCCACGCGCATGGATTTGTCTTTGACCAATTCGTCGGCACGGGCAATGGGATACCAAAAATTGATGTACATGATTTTATTCCGTCGGTGTTCTGACAAGTACAATCTAGAGAAGCTACAACAGAATAATACGCTTACCGCCCAGCATCGGATTGGGGAAAATGCGTATCACAAGCTGTACCGGCGTCTTGCGGCCACAGAGTGGTCGATCTAGCTTCAACGAACGGGTTTGGCATTCCCTCGCCGAATGGATTTGCGCATCTTGCCGGCGATGTAGCCCGCCATCATGCGCGCCCACGGGTTAATGGGTACGTCGGTATAATATTCGGCATCGAGCCAGTTCCGCTCTGCCCAGTAGGTGTAATTTACGGAATTCTTTTGCCGCCGCGTCATGTTTTGCATCGCACGGAAATTCATCAGGGCGTTGAATTTCGGGGAGCCCAACTCTCCCTGCCGAATTTGCAGGATGAAAGTGTTGGCAACATCGTCAATACAATCACGAACCTTGTCCAGGTAAGCTGACTTCTCCATCTGCTGCGAAGAAATACCTAAGCGACTCACAACATCGCAACCCCAAGCCGAGGCCGTACCCTCCAAGAAATCTAAAACCTCTTTGTGGCCACCGCCCGATGCCGTCGCCGTAACGACCGCCTTCTTGCCGAAAAAACTTGGCCGGTTGCGTTTGTACATGAAGTACTCCACAAAGTTCTTCATCAAACCAGTTACCGCAAAAGTGTGAACCGGGGCCGACAAAATTAGCCCATCGGCGGCGTTCATTTTTTCCGCGATTGGGCCGATTTTTTCATACTCGGGGCAGGCCGACTCACCAACCCTGACGCAAGACAAACAGCCGTCGCAAAATGGCACCGCGAGACGCTGAATAAATATATATTCAAAATTCGTCGGCGTAATTTCCTGCATGCGCGACTCTAACTGCCGCAGTATCTTGTAAGTCCAGCTCTCTTCGTTTCGCGGAGAGCCAATGAAAGCTAGAATATTAAGAACTGCCGAATCGCCGTTTACTTCGCTACTACTCATGCTTTGATTGTCCATGTACCTGCCCAAAGCGAAAATAAACTAGGACGGGTGACACCTCTCTGTGGTCATGGAAAGAACCCAATATTGCTGTCCTACAAACCGTTCGAAGACGCAAAGCGGCAGGCGGGAAGTTTCTCGGGATACGGAAGCAAATTGTCAAGAAACTTACCCAAATTTCTCGTTGCGCGAATCTCAGCCCCCAGTCGCCTTATCGGATTACCGGCGCGTGGCGAGTCGCCGCTAGTGTTTGGCAACCGCCTCCGATGCGCCATCGGCTAGTCGCGCTCGGAAAAATTCGCCGATCTCCTGAGTTGCTTGCTGGGCCTCGGGTATAGTTGGATGATCCTGCCATACGTGCCACATACCCTCCCAAACATCGAGGGTGCAATCCACCTTGTCCCGACGTGCGTTGCGCGCCAGGCGAATCGCATCGCTCAATAAACGTTCGCGTGTACCCACTTGAATGAGCAGGGGCGCGATGCCCCTCAAGTCTGCATACACCGGAGACACCAGCGGATGATCAAGTTGTGCATCGCCGGCATACAAGTCCGCTTCACCAGGCCGCAATGGACCCAGCACGACATCAAAATCGCTCAAGGTCGCCTGGGTATCACCGGCACGGGTTCGATCGGTCGATGGAGAGATAGCTACCAGGGCACCGGGCTGGGGCAATTCAAGTTCGCGCAGCCGCAAAGCCAATGCTAGCGTCAAACCGCCGCCGGCGGAGTCGCCGAATACACCAATGCCTTTCGGATCGTAACCAGCCTTTAGCAATGCTTGATAGGCAGACACGGCGTCATCCAAGCCAGCCGGAAACGGGTACTCGGGCGCCAGCCGGTATTCGACACTCAATACCGGCATCTGGGCTGCTTCGCTGACTCGAACGGGCAGCACGAGATTCGTCTTCGCGGAGCCCAAAATATAGCCACCACCATGCAGATAAATCAGCGCCGGGCCTGCAATGACACTGGGCGGACGCAACCAATAGGCCTCAACGGAATCCAGTTCAGCGGCTTGGAGTTCATAGTCTAGTCCAGCCCGTTCGGCATTCTTCAAAAACATCTTGCCCAAAAAGTCTCGCGTAAACTTTAGAATTTTCGGGTTACGCATATCCGCCCCATTGCCCCCGCGTGGACGCCAGGACCGATAAAAGTCCTGCGCCTTCTCACTAATGGTTGTGGGAACCGGCGTTAAGGGTTCGGCCGGCGGCGGGCGATCAATATGGGCACCGGCATACGCTGAATTGAACACAATGGATATAAAAAGCAACCCAAGTGGCCGCAATTTCAAACACTCTGTGCGTGGTAAATCTGTACGTTGCAGTCGATGCATAATTGCTCCCCCCGGCTAAAGGTCAATCCTTCTTCTCTGCGCCAGCGCGCGCAACAAAACTTCGCTAAATAGGTAGCCGTCCAGAACTCGCCAGTCTAGCCTAGAGATACTGCCGCGTTATTTCTTCGGAAACTTCCCACAGTTTACGCGCCAACTGTTGATCTCCCATATGGGGTCCAGTGGGTGCGACAGGATTGCAATCCTCAAAGTAGTAACCACTAATACCCGCCAAATTTGGGTGCGTGGCGACATAGACCTGGGTCGCGGCACCTTGATTCGAGTCCTTAAACCCATCCCGCAACGGAGCATCGGGATCGCGCGGCTTCTTCATGAAGTAGCGGCCTAGGTTGGTCGCCACCATGCCCGGATGCACGGTATTGGCCGTGACGGCTGTACCTGAGTATCGACGCGCGAGCTCAAAGGCGAACAAGGCATTCGCTAGTTTAGACTGCCCATAGGCCGTGAAGGGCCGATATTGCTGCTCCCCCGACAAATTTTCAAAGTCTATGCCCGCCGCCGGAGCGCTCTTATAAGCAAGACTGCTGACGGTCACAATTCGGCCAGCCTTGGCGGCTTCAACCTGGGGTAATAGTCGCCGTGTTAGCAAATAGTGCCCTAGGTGATTCACCACAAACTGCCTTTCCAAACCATTGACTTGTTCGAGTTTTGGCAAGGCCATAATCCCAGCGTTGCACATCAAAATATCCAAGGGCAGATCTAAACTTCGCACCTGGTCGGCGCAAGCGCGAACATTAGCGAAATCGCTCAACTCACAAGCCACGGGCGTCGTTTTTCCTGTTACCTGCTCGCAAGCCTTCTCGGCCTTCTCCAGGGTTCTCGCCGCGCCAATAACATGCACACCGCGCGCAGCCAAACTCCGCATGGTTTCAAAACCTATGCCCGAGTTGACCCCCGTAATCATCGCCGTCAGTCCGTCTAAATCTAAGCCGGCAAGCACGTCGTCAGCCGTTGATGCAAAACCAAATTCGCTACGCGGCACATCAGCGATATCCGCGCGTAGGCGTGAGGGAAAACTGGCGGTGGCCGCTAGACTTGCACCAACCGCCAATAGCTGACGTCGACTTATAGCACTGGTCATGGGTGAGGCCCTCTGTAGCTGTTGTTGTTCTTCAGCGAACGGTCGGCCTATTGGCCTCCGAGCAACTGGCACTTACGAAGACATGCGATACGCTCGCTAGGCACCGCGCAATGCGGGAATTACACGTTCGCCAATGAGTTTGATGCCATGTACCTGGTGTTTCTTCAACTCAAGGGACATATGCGTAACGCCGGCTGCCTTCAATTCGAAAAGATGCTCAATGACATGATCCATGTCCTGCGTACTGCCCGTTAGCGTCAAATGATCAACACAATCATCCAATAGTCGATCCGGCAGGCCTTCAACGGAGTCCGCATTGGCTGGCGCCATGGCGTAGATCTGCGGAATGAATTTCAAAACGGTGGCAAAGTCCTCGGCGCTCATGAATTCACGCATCATGTATTCACGAAAAATGGCGCGAAAACCGATCCAGCGCTTGGCCTCGTGCCGAGCTTCAGCCAGATCATCGTAGACGTACCAGGCATGAAAATTATTGATTTGAAAATCGGCTGCATCCCGCCCGAAATCCTTTATATGCCCCTGCACCCGTCCAACGGCTTCCGCCGCGAGGCCGGGGGACAAATCGCTGAGCATAATGCCATCGGAAGCTCGAGCCGACATTTTCAACATCTGCGGCCGGTTCGCCGCTGCGAAAACCGCCGGTGGTGGCGCCGTTACCCACTGAGGGTCATAGTCGTTGATGGTGTACAACTCACCGTGATAGCTAAAGGGCCGCTGCGTGATTGCACCTTTTACAATGTCGATGGCTTCGCGAACGGCCCGCACCCGGCGCGAACGATCAATTTCCAAAGCCATGACCACCTCGCCGCCACCACCAACAATGGCTTGAGCCCGGCCGGGGCAGATTTCGTTCAATGTCAATAAGCCCATGGCAATCCGGAAGGGATGCAGCTCATAGGGGCTAAGCGCGATGGGGCCCAGCTTGATGCGTTTCGATAGGCGTGCCAGCTCAGCCAAATTACTGAAGGGGTCGCGGCCATCTAAATAACTGGCGCACCAAATGGCATTGAAACCATTTTGCTCTGCCAGCAAACCAAGCTCGGCCAGCTCGGCGGGCGTCAGATGAGAATCTAGCACCAGATCGAAATCCATCGGCCTAGTCTATCAACACCCGGCGAATCGCCCGCTATCTCAGCGCGATGAGCATAGACTCCGTTCGCAGGGTAAACCGTTGTTATCCCCGTCGATACGCTGCGCTCCACATTGATTGAGGTAGAACAAAGCCTCGGCGCAAGAATCCATTTCACGGCAATACCGTTTATCACCACAATCAGGGTGACGTTTTCCGTCATCCGTGACACGCCGTTGCCCTCCAGCGCCGCGCGGAAGGCGCTCACCAGACCATAGCCCCCGTTTCGCCTGGCGCGCCTCCTCCTCCAATCGAAAAAGCCGCGGATCCTCCGCCCAACGTCGATAGACTACGGCCAATCCCTTTTCCACCAGGACGGCATTGACGTCGATGTCATCGACATATACTCGACCGACAGTCCGTCCATAGTCATCGACATCGAACAAGCGCACGAAAACATCCCGATCCTGGACCAGGCGCCTGAGTTCCGCTCGCGCTACATTCGCAAAAGCTTCACCCTTTTCCGGGGTGTCTATTTCTGCCAGGCGAATGCGCAGCTGACGGCCGTCGGCGACTTGCAAGTTCAGCGTATCGCCATCCGCCACATGGGTGACGCGGCCCCTAATAAAATCTCCCTTCTTCCCGGGCACGATTCCAGACTGTTGGGGCGTGGCAGGTTGTGCGCAGGCGTTGAGCAGCCCTAGGATCGCCGCGACTAGCGGAACAAGTCGCGGATCAATGTTTATGGGAGTCCCCGTCGTCGTGCTTGTGCGCATGGCCCGGCGAGTGCTCATGATCATGACTATGCGCGTGCTCGGCATGAGGCACGGGCGAATCAAACATATGACCCTTGCGAGTCTTGGCCACCTTCCGCTGCGCCTTCGGCTTACGCCAACCGCTGCCGGAGAGCTGAAAATTGGGCGCGGACAGTAGCTTTTTCAGCGCTGGTTTGCCGCAAGCTGGGCATTGCACCAGTACTGGGTCAGACACTTTTTGCAACGCATCAAAAACATGCGAACAAGCCGCGCATTGATAGTCGAAGATGGGCATGAGTGAGGCCAACCGTGAAAGATACCGAGGATAGCAGCATCAAAATCCCCGGGATGATGATCTGGCCAGAATCTTACCTCTCGTCCCGACCAGAGCGGGACCGGCAACGGCAGACCGGCACCAGCTATCGGCTGGGCAGATCATTGGGATTCTCGATGCGCCGTTGTTGGCCGGCGAATCCCCATCTGCCTAACAATTACCGACGATGCCCGATAGCTACCACAGCCTAAAAAAATAAGCGGGATAGATCTATTTTGGGGATCGTGCAGATAGTCAATCCAAGGCGACAAACGGCCAGGAAAATCAGATTAAGGTGCTTGCGCCTAAAAGGTCTTGCCGTGATACTCAGAACTGCTGAAACAAACAGAAGGAGGTGATCCAATGTCTAGTGAGATTCCGACGGTAACCCTAAAACCCTCGCGTCTTAGCCGGGCAGCGGAGCACCGACCTAACCCGAGCTGAGACTATCGATCGATTAAGGATTTCGAGCTTGGGGTTACCCAGTCTCACGAAGGCCCGCTTGCGCGGGCCTTCTTTTTTGCCAATCAAAAAACGTCATCGAAATTTACCGTTTCTGCAAAATCCCGAGCAGAACCTCGATTTACTCAGCCTCCGGCTTGCGCAATTTTAAAACGAATCGATCTGTCTTACCGCGAATGTCTTTGCCGAATACCATCTTCGATAAATCGTCTTCCGGATGCTTTAACATTTCACCCTCAGCCTCCAGGATAAATCCAGCGCGGGTCGCCAGCTCAAGCACAATAGCCTGTGGAATGCGGTGCAACCTGGCGTTGTCCGCATCGGCCGCGCCCGAGTGGTCAATCAGGACAAACACGCCGCCAGGCTTCAGGGCCGCGAAAACAAGGCCGAGTTGCTCCAGGGCAGCTTCCTCGCCGGCGTTGTAATAAGTGTCGTGAAAATTTAGCGCCGTCAAGGCGAAATCGATACTGGCGGCCTTTATCTTGCCCTGCTCAAGGCCGGCATCCGAGCGCAGGACGTTACTAAGCCTGCCATCTTTTAAACGCTCAGTGAGCGCTTTGGCCGGTGCGCCATTCATGGCATCGAGCAACCAGCGAGGATTGTCGGCGTAAACGACGCCTTTGGGCCCAACGGCCACGGACAAGACTTCGGAATACCAACCCCCGGCCGCCATTACATCCAATACCGTCATGCCGGGCTGAACACCGGCAAATTCCATAACGGCGGCGGGTTGGCGATGGGCATCACGCTCACGATCAATGGCAAGACGGTCTTCCAAAGCGGCCAAATGATCCGCCGACCAACTGGTAGCCGACACCAATAGTGCCAGCCCTAGAACTACGCGCATTGTTTTCATTCTTGTTCTCCCGAATTCTGCAGCCGGGGCTGCCCGCGCTGAATCAAGTTTATACCCACTCCATCGCGGTCGAAAAATAGCATTTCAAGATCCTGCTCTTCCGCATCCGGATTGGGAAACAGAACCATGGGCGGTGAAACGATAGTGTAGCCTTCGGCCTTCACCTTTTCATAGATGCCGTGAATGTCGGTGGTGACGAAAACAAAGGCAGTATCGCCTGTGCGAATATCTGTGCGCCGGGTCGGCGCGGGCGCGGGTTCGTCTTTTACATAACTGAACAAGCCCACATTGCCCAGCAGCGTGTCCCCTGATTGCAGAATGGCGACTCGCACTGTTTGACCCCTAGTACCAAGTACACTGTTTACGGCCTCGCCCTCTAGCACCAATTGACGTCTCGGCTTAAGGCCGAGAATGTCACGATATAAACGCAAAGACTCATCGAGGTCGCGCACAAAAATACTCGCGCGCAACATCGGCGTTAGTTTTTCTCCGGGTGGAACCCTCGGCTCCTGGGCGCCGGCAACGCTGATGAATAGCAAAACGCTAAATAGAAAATATTTCATTCGCCAATATCCAAAAAAACGCCCCCACTTCCGCGAAAATTCCAGGTCCCCGTTGAGAAGAGAGCGGCTACGGGCGGGGGTAATGATACTACCAGCCCGTGGTGCCCAGCCGATGGCCGCCAAGAACCAGCTGCAGGCGTGGATTCATGTTGACGCACAGGCCCGGCAGCCTGAATTCAGTAAGGATGACCAGCTCGTACCATTAGCCGGTAATATAATGACTCAGACCCTCAGTGGTACTTCAGATTCTGCCTGGCCAAAAACATTAAGAGACACCCACATGCGAGACGCATTATTCTTACAAAAACTGTCAATAGCGCTGCTACTCTTGCTGCCACCAATAGCGACAGCGGATGAACAGTCCACGGTCCTAATTACTGGCTCTAACCGTGGTATTGGCTTTGAGTTTGTCAAACAGTACGCCGAACGAAATTGGCGGGTCATCGCGACATGCCGAAAGCCCGCTTCTGCCGAGGCATTGAACAAGCTTGCCGCAAGTCGAGACAATATTGTCGTTGAACGTCTTGATCTCCTCGACCATGCAGGCATCGATGCTCTGGCGGAAAAGTACGCGCAGCAGCCGATAGATGTGCTACTCAATAATGCGGGCTTGATGCGCGGACCCGAGCGCGGCCAAATGGTAGGCAGCATCGACTACGAGGCCTTCGACGAATTCTACCGGATCAATGCCATGGGGCCCTTGAAGGTCTCGGAAGCCTTTTACCCCAACATCAAGCGCGGCAAAATGAAGGTCATGGCGGCCTTGACCACGGGCAAAGGCAGACGTGGCATTCCGATACCCGGCTTCAGCCTGTACAAGACCAGCAAGGCCACCTTAGACGCCATTCAGACGGAAATCGCCCTACGCTGGAAGCGTCAAGGCGTAAAAGTCGTGACCCTACTGCCTGGCCGTGTTTATACTCATGGCGAAGCAAGCGACCCCGGGGCTACCGGTGTAGTGGCCATAGAAAACAGCGTCGCGGGCATGATGCACGTGATCGATCAACTCAAGATTGACCAGACAGGCCAAACCATTGTCTGGAATGGTGAAAGGATAGAGTAAAAACATGTTTATCAATTTTTGGTACCCAGTGGCCCGCAGCGATGAGGTGACCAACGAAGCGCCGTACAAGGCACGCATTCTCACTTTGGATTTTGTCGCGTTTCGCGATAGCGACGGTCAGGCACATGTACTCAGTGACACCTGCATCCACCGCGGCGCCTCTCTGGGCAAGGGCAAAATCAATGGCAATTGCGTTGAATGTCCGTATCACGGCTGGCTCTATAACGGAAACGGTCATTGCACTTCGATTCCATCCCTCGGGAAAGACCAACACCCGCCGGCGCGGGCGAAGGTCGACAGTTATCCGACTCAAGAACGCTACGGAATCCTTTTCGCGTTTTTGGGCGACCTACCGGAAAGTGAACGCCCGCCACTGTATGACATCAGCATTTACGACGATCCCGAGTGGCGCGCGAATGAATTGGTGGTGTTCGACGTCGATTATTACTACGAACGCTCCGTGGAAAACGGACTGGACCCCGCACACAACGAGTATGTGCACCCTAAACAGGGCGCGCCCGGCATGACTCAGGACTTTAGAAATAAACCCATCGACGTTCAAGACATGACGGATTGGGGCAGTAAATTCATGATTCCCTTCGTCCAGGAAAAGGAAGAAGAGGGGCTCATGGCCGATGAAGTGGAGCGCACGCCAGATCAGCTAAAAGCTGGCTCCGGACATCTAGGTCCCAATGCCTTGATTACCTGGTTACATTTTAGTGAAGAGAATCAGTTTCGGCAGTATTTCTTTGAAGCGCCCATTGACGAAAATCGTACGCGGATATTCTTCATCAATATGCGTCACTTCATGATGGACCCGAAACATGATCAGCCGATCATTGATGTAAATATGCAAATTGCCCAAGAGGATATCGACATTCTGGTCGAACTAAATCCTGTACGCACCCCGGATACCACCACCAAAGAGTTGCTGGTGCCGGCGGATCGGCCCGTGGTGCGCTATCGTGAGTTCTTAGATGACTGGCAAGAACGGGGCTGGAAAGTCGACTTTCGCCGCCTAAACGAGTTACGCGGCGACGTCGCCTTCGCAATTCCCTGCCCAGATCGTCGCGAGCATGGCAACTGGATACTTGATCCGATTCCAACAATGTAGGGCTTAGCGCCTACCGTCGTACCATAGAGAAAGCCGGCCCTTGTCGGTCAGGGAACGCCAGGGCCGCGTGATCAAACGAAAAAGTTGCAGCGCGATTTCACGGCCACTATAAAGCGTCAGCTTACGGTTAGACGTTTCTAGTGGATGTTCGCGCAGTATCGGGAAACGCAGACCACGGGCGCGGCCCCAACGTTTTAGCCGTCGACTTAAGTCAACCTCCTCCGCCGCGTACATATCGTCGTTGAAACCGCCCACGTCGCGAAACGCTTGCGAGCGGCACAAGATCAATGACCCAGCGGCCCAATGGCAAACGACCGACAACAAGGACCAAAACCTCAGCATGGCCTTGGCCCACCAAGGCACATGGCGCATGCGCATCAGACTGCCGCAACCCACCGCATCGCCGGAGGCCATGACACGGCGCAAATCGGCCAACAGATCCTCGCTCATTGCGCAATCCGCATCCAAGAACAGTAGCCATTCGCCGCTAGCGACAGCCGCACCCGCATTCCGCGCCCGGCCAATCTGATTGATGGCCTCGAAAACCACCCGGGCACTGGCGGCACGGGCAATCTCCGCCGTCTTATCTGTCGAATTGTTATCCACCACAATTATTTCTATGTCATCGCCGGCCGGCAAACTGTTAAGACAAAGGGGCAATAATTTTTCTTCGTTGAATGCAGGAATAATGACGGATAACAACATGGTCCTAAGCCCCGGAATAATCTGAAACGACACGCTTAAATTTTCCGCCCCGCTTCAACTTCCAAACGCCCTGCACCAGATCTATTTTCCGCCCCGGCACGACTGTGGCCAGCGCGCTTGCTAATTCAGGACCGGTGGTTTCCGGCGTACTGGCGTCGAAATAGAGTCGCAAATCCCCAGTACCAAGCTGATGCAATCTCCAGTATTGCAGCCCCGGCAACTTTTCGAACTGGAAACTCAATGGCGAAACGCGCTGACCATCTCGCCCGATGATCCAATCGTCGCGCCGGGCTTCAAGGATACGAACAGTCGGCAGCCGAACTTGGCATACTTGCCCGCTCACTTCAAAGCCAATTGAATCTCCAAGACGATAGCGCAATAGAGGCTGCGAGTTCACAAACAACGGGGTGGCCAGAAGGCCCTCCGGAGATGTCTCCAGATGTATTTCATCAACATTCGCATGATAATCATCACAATAAGGACACTGCCAAGCAATTGCGCCGGTTTCCGTCGATCCATAACGATCCAGGACCCGTGCCGCAAAGGCATCAGCCATCATCTGCCGCCATTCAGGCTGCAAATACTCACCACCCGGACCGACGATGGACACGCCCAAATTGCGGAAGGATTCGCCCGCTTCCATCAAGAAACGAACAATGCCACTGCTGATGCCGCGGATAAGCTTAGGGCGTAGAGTCAGTAACAAATGCCGGATCGCATCAACATTACCAGCGGCGCCCGCAAACCAAGTGGCATAATGCCGCCCTCCATAATAGAAGCGTTTTGGCCGATCCTCTGGCCGCGCGCAGGCGTCGCCGTCCACGAAAACCAACTGCGTTACGGTCTCGGGCAGGTCATAGAACAATTGTGGCCGGTAGAGCAAGGCACGACGAAACTCGCGTTCTGGCGACGTATTCCAGATGCTGAGTTGCATGCCAGTAGTCCCGGAAGTTCGCGCTTCTTTGACGCGAAAATCATTGGCGACCGGTACTTTCGACACGTCGGACTTCTCCAGCGGAGGCACCGCGGACCAAGAACCCGCCACTGCCAAACGCTGTCGATAGAAATCAGATTGCTCGCGAAATGCCGTGAGTAGCGATTGCAAATCCACCGGAGGCACAGGCCGCAACGCGCGCCGCCGCAAAACTCCGGCCCACTGCGCACTCGGTGCGTGTATAGCGGAGGCCGGAAAAATCACGTCTGGTCCGGGTGCACCATTTGATCGCGAATCCAAACGGCCGATTGCTGGCATGCTGTGCAAGCACTCAAAGCCAGATTGGCGACAAAGATTTCAGAATACGCGGGCGCCCAGCGATCCAAGAAAACCTCACCGGCAGTCACGCGTTCCCAATAATTCACCACTTGCTCACGCTTGGCCTCGCTGAATGTTGGGTTATCGCGCAGTCGCTGCAAGTCCGCTGCCGTAAGCCTCAGGGGCAGACCTTGCTCATTGTTTACACGGTCGGCGTACAAATTGAACCAAACTTGTTCGATGGTTTCTCGGCAATGCGGGCAGGTGAAAACCCGCCGGTTTATGGCCGGTGCAATGGTCTCCGCGCTCATTGCTAGAATTTATTAATAGGACGTTTGGCCAATTTTTCTTCGAGCTTTTTGGCATCGGCCCGACGACGCGGCCGCCGCGCCTCATCCTTGTCCATGCCGGCCGCCACGGCTTTTTTTACCGCCACGAGTCGCTCGCGACTGTGCTGTATCTTCAAGCGCCGCGCTGAAATTGCCCGGTCGATCCGATCCAGCGCCGGCTCCACGGATAAGTCACCAGCACAGAGTTTCTCTTCCAGCTCGCGCTTCTTTTCTTGGAGTTGCTCAAGCGTTGCCATGACTAGGAAGCTAAGGGTGTCTTGCGCATTTCGGTTGCTTGAAATCCTGGCAAATTTTCCATGCGCGTTCGCCAAGCCAATACCTTGGGACATTCTGAATAGTCCAACTGGTAGCCCATCTTGGTAATCAAATAGGCTGAAATTGCAAAGTCGCAAACCGTCATATCCCCGAGCAAATAATCTTTACCCGCGAGTTGCTGCTCAAGAATTTTCAGCAAGGGCGTGACCGCGTCAACGTCTTTTTCTTCAGACGTCTTCAATGCCCCCATGGCGGGCATCAGATGACAGCTTTGCCAGTGCAACCAACGATCAACATCGGCGCGCCCCTGGGGATCCGTTGGCAAGGCTTTGGTCTCAGGAAACATTGTGGCCAAGTAGGTCAATATTGCATTGGATTCCCACAGTTTTAGATCGCCGTCCACCAGCGCCGGCACTTTACCCATGGGATTGATGGCAAGATACGCGGGACTCTGAGTTTCCCGGTCTTTAAAGCTCACGTGATGGACGTCGACGTCCAGGTCGAAATTCTTCACGAAGGCTTCAACCTTGCGATTGTTCGGCGTGATGGTGAATGAGTAGAGTCGCACCTTGATTCTCCTGGTTCTTATCCGTCTATTATTAGGCCATGGGCCGCTGGAGACCACCTTCCCCGAAAGCCTCGCCATACATTACTCCGGCGGGCTACGCCGCGCTGCAAACAGAACTCAAGGAGATCTGGCAGCGCCGCGCCGAAGTGGTCCGCGCCTTGGCCGCGGCAGCAGCCGAGGGCGACCGCTCGGAAAATGCGGAGTATATCTATCGCAAGAAAGAATTGGGCGGCATCGACCGTCGGATTCGCTACTTGCAAAAACGCCTGCCCGATCTCACGGTGGTCCGCGAAGCACCTCGAAATGACCGAGTTTTCTTCGGCGCCTGGGTCAAGCTAGAAGCAGACGACGGCAAACAGGTGGAATACCGAATCGTTGGCGCTGACGAAGCTGATCCGGGCAAGCAGGTCATAAGTATGGACTCTCCCTTGGCTAAGGCGCTGCTGAAAAAAGCCCGGGACGATGAAGTCGAGTTAGTGATCGGCGACCAGCGACAACACTACTTGGTCATGGATATACGCTATGAATGACAGCGAGGCACAAAGCGGCCGTCCGCCACAAGGCTGGCTAGAAACCATTACCGCGAACTGCCGGCCGCAACCGGCGATACCGGCTGTGTTGGTTCTACTACTGTCAATCATGGCGCCTATGTTCTCGCTAGACCCCAACACAACGCCCGATCACAGTAATGCCTCTTGGGTTTGGCTACTAGTGCCCGCAGGAATCTTGGCTTCTTGCGGTCTAGCCATCGCCGCGGGTTTCTGCTCGCTGTTTCCACAGGGGATTTGGATCGTCCTGGCGACTTGGGCGCTGAAGTTCACTCAGGCGGGCGGACCCCTGCCCGCTTATAACGCCTATTTTTTCTGGGCCGGGATCGCGGCTTGTGCCCTGATGTTAGGCTGGCAAATTCATCGGGTGCGCTCCGGCCAATTTATACCCACCATTCGCGAAATCAGTGAGGACGAAGCATCGTGGTAAGCAAAGGTCTGGCTTTCATAGCCATCTTATCCCTCAGTCCGGTCTTGGCCATATCGGAAGAAGACATCCAAGACGACTGCAGTTTTTGCCCGGAGATGCTGAGTCTGCCGGCCGGCGAATTTCTCATGGGCACCGCACCCGAAGATCGCCTGATTGATCCCCGTACCGGCAAGCCCGCCACTAATGACGGCCCGCAACATCAGGTGGTACTGCAAGCGGGCTTTGACATCGGTAAATATGAAGTGACCGTCGAGGAATATGCAGCCTTCGTGAACGCCACGGGACGTGAGAAAGCTGACGGCTGCATGGGCTTTACCCAAGCGAACAAGTTCGTGGCCAGCAAGGATTTCGATTGGAACAAGATTGAAACTCAGCAATCACGAAATCACCCGGTAGTTTGTGTGTCCTGGTTTGATGCCGCAGCCTATGCGGAATGGCTTAGCGAACAAACGGGCGAAAACTATCGTCTCCTCAGCGAAGCAGAATGGGAATACGCCGCGCGCGCTGGCTCGACTACGCCCTATCATTGGGGCCAAGACGCAGCGGATGCTTGCAAATACGCGAACGTGCGTAGCCCCGGCGCCAAGGCCATCAGCAAACGCCAAGCGAATTCGGACGTGGCGGACGGTTTTCCCTGTGATGACGAGTATCCCCACGCCGCACCGGTCGGACAATTTCGCCCCAACGACTTCGGCCTGTATGACATGCAAGGCAACGCCTGGGAATGGGTCGCCGACTGTAGTCACAAAGATTATGTGGGAGCTCCAGTGGACGGCAGCGCCTGGCTGGATGCCGAGGGCTGCCAATTTGGCTTGATTCGCAGTGGTTCGTTCTTGAATCGAGTGGAGCGATCCAGCACCACGGTTCGCGTGGGCCGGCCACGCTCAGGACGCGCGACGAATATGGGCTTTCGCGTCGCTCGCGATCTGCAAGCTGCGTCAGAAAAACCCATTGACCAAGAGGCATCGGCAAACATTGCGACATCGCGCGATGAGAGTCCCGGCGGAAAACTATTCGCGGAAAATTGCCTAGCCTGTCATCAAGGCAAGGAAAATTTTCGGGGCCTGTATGGCAAGGATTTCGTCTCCGTGGAGAATACTATCCGCACCGGTGGTAACAATATCATGAGCATGCCAGCCTTCGGTGACCTGCTCAGCCAAGAGGAAATCCATTTGCTGGCGACTTACGTGCGTGAATCCAATGGCTGGAATGACTAGAGCGCATGCCTAGCTCATACCCTTCGTAGTATGCGAAACCTAGGGAAGAATATGTGCATTGGCCGGACCGTAGCGCTAGCGCTTCTGTTGCGGGTCTACACGTCCTTGTAAGGCACAGGCCGCTTAAGCAAAAACAAAAAACGCAATTGGAGATACTATGGCGAGGCAGTTGACCCCGGCCCTACCCGCCGCGCAACCCAGTCCAGCATGAGCGCGAAATTTTCGGGCGCGTTCAAATGCAGGGCACTATTGTGATTGGTGTCGTCCAATACGATCATTTCAAATAAATCGCCGCCAGGAAAGAAGCCTTGCTCATGGGCAATGGTCTGGTCATGATCCCGGCAATCAAGGTCGCCGCCACAGACCACAAAATCATCTTCCCCCAGCAAGGAGAAAACCGGCACAGATAAGTCGCGCGATTGCGGGCCGAAATACTTGCTGGATGACATGGCCTCGCCCACGGCCGTGGTCTGGCGATTGAGTTCGTCGACCTTAATCACCTCAGGCTCCGCATTTGCCTGGGTGTAAAAAGTGTCACCCCGCGTGTTCGGTTTTGACACGAGGTAGCTTGGATCAACAATCTTGCCAACGAACGGACCTTTAAGCGCTGCCAGATCCACGCCCGTGCGCATGGCCATGACAAAATCAGGATTGGTGTTGTGAGCGAAACCCGTCAAGATGATGCCGGAGATTTGTTCCGGATGCTGCAAACCGTGGGCAATGGAAGTCACGGAACCAAATGAGTGCCCGACGGTGACAACGCCAGAAAAGTCTTGACTTGCCTTCAAAAACGCAATGATCTGCGATAAGACATGAGCTTGATTGTCTACGTTTAACAACAGTCCAAACGGATGGTCGCTTTCACCCATGCCCAGGCGATAAAAATTGAAGGTGGCATAACCAGCCCTCAGCGCCGCTCGAACATATGAATAAGTGTCTGGCTGATACGGAAAATCCCAATAGCTGGCGCCATATCCCAAGCCCGACACCAAGACTTGAAGAATTTTTCCGGTGGCGGGCCCCTTGGAACAAAGCTCACCTACTACATCGAATTCAAACCAAGCATCGGGCGACAATTTGCTGGGAATTACCAGGCGCTCACAGCTAACGCCCGGCATATCACTTGCCTTGGCAACTGCCACACCAACACCGGCACGTAGCGGTGTCTCATGTCCGCCAGACTTCCAGACACCGAGCAGCAAAAGCAACGCCAGCAGCAAGAGCAGGCCAAGCAGGATTTTCTTAAACACCGTAAGCGCTACTTGCTAGGCGTTACGGGTGCATCATCGGCTGTCGTGACAGTGGTGCCCGGTTCCATCTCCCCCGTAGCTAATGCCTTCATGTAGTTAACGGTTGGAAAATGACAGTAGCTTTGCCCTTGAAAATTTTTCGGCAGCAAAAATGTAATCCAGCTGTCATAGTCTTGGAAAAGTCCGGGCGATCTAAAGTGTATGGCGCCATCATCGCCCACATAACTGGGCTGAAAATCGGCCAAATAGCTACGACCCGTCGTATAGGGCTCAATGTCATCAACGACGAAACTCGCGGCCTTATCGGCGGCTGCCGGGTTATCCGCACGCAATTCCGCAACGGCTTGCGCCCTCACCAGACGCGTTACATCGGCGCACCAACGCTGCTCGCCCGCCGCATTTTCGCCATAGGCGGAACGCAAATGCGCCGCTGTCTTTACTTTGCAGGACACCATGATGGGCATCACCCGGCGATAGGTCGCGACCTGGTAGATATTCAGGGGATCGACCGACGGTTTCGAGTGCCGGTATTCGGGCATATCGGTGAACACCGTATTGTTCCCGCGCATGTCGGTATTGGCAAGAATCTGCTGCACCGTCACGCAAAACTCCGCGGAATCCGGGGCAGGCAATTCTTGCGCTCGCAACGAGGCAGAGAGCCCCAATAGGGCGATGATCATTGCCAGGGCTGCTGGGGAAAAAATCCTCATAGGTTCACCTCTATTAATTTCTCTCTAAGACCGTCAGTTTAACTCAGACAGATAATGACGAAAAAATACGCCCCTTTTGTAACATTCTCTACATAGTTTACAAACACCCATCGTGCGCGAACCGATTCGTCGCGGTGCCCTAAATCCGCTATCTAATTCGTTTCGAGTCCACGCCGGAGAAACACGATAGCTCGGCGGCCCCCTGAATCTCCCAGAAGACCGGACCGGAGTAGCACAGACCACCTGAAAACTACGTCTTCTGCATCCACTCCATCATTTTCGCCATCCGCCGGGTAAATGCAGCGGGATCTTTATCCTTGAGCTTCATCGCCTCCGCTGCTTCCTTAATACTAATGACCACCTCGTGCTCACGCTTGGCAATAGCCTCAAGAACCCGCTCCGCGCAGTCCTCTGCAGTCATGCCGGAATCCGACCCCCAATCATTTTGACCATACTCAGATCCATCGGCGGTTAGCGCATGCTCGAACACATTGCTCTTCACGCCGGCGATTACTAACAAAGTCACGTCTATACGATCTTTTAAATGCTCGATGCGCAGGGTATCGAAATAGCCGTGCAGGGCATGCTTCGCGGCACAATAGGCCGAATGCATGGGGACTGCGTGCTTACCCGCCACCGATGAGGTAACGATCAAGTGGCCACTTTGCTGTTCCAGCATTCTCGGCAACACAAGTTTGGTCAATGCAACGGGACCGAAGAAGTCCACTTCCATGATTCTTCGCTCAACTTCAAGCTCGGTTTCATACGCCAAACCACGCTGGCCGATACCCGCGTTGTTAATCAAAACATCCAAGCGGTTGTTCCGCGTCAGAACCGTCTGGACCGCGGACTCGCGCTCGCTTGCATTCACAATATCGAAGGGCAGAATGGTTATTTTGCCGTTTCCCCTGCAAGACTGTTTTACCCTGTGCAATTCATGTTCGCGGCGGCCCGAAATAATCAGGTCAGCGCCTTCCCGGGCAAATACCGTCGCCATGCCCTCGCCCACGCCGGACGAAGCACCTGTAATCCAAACTGTTTTTCCTCTTAGCTGCAACGCCTGTCACCCCGTTTTCCCACACCGTGATCCGCAATAAGGCCCAGATATCGCTAAGATTTCGGCGCCGGCTGAATCAATTGCTCCGCACCGGGATAGCCAAAATCCCGCCAAACCCTAATCTTATTATCCAATACTAGAAAATAGCCCGATACGCGAAAGCGCATGCGCGGTACCCGACTGTCGGGGTAAGGATAAAACTCATCAATTCGATCATTGATGACAATCTGGCCGATGGCAAAAGATCGCAGAATTTTCCAATCGATTTTTTCCAGGCCGGCAAACATCGGTGCATTGCGCAGTTTGTAAGCTTCGATACCCCGGATGTCTTCCTGCCCTTCAGAAATCTGATAAACAATATCATCAGCCAGGTAGCTCGATACGATATCGATATCTTTAGTCGAATAGGCGGCGATAAACTCGTTAACCAAAGCCTCATTAGATCGCTCCAGTTCCAGCTGTTGATCGGGGCTGAGCAATTCTTGCTGCGCTCCTGTATGTGCCCCCGCTTGCGCTTGGGCCATACCCACGGCGCTTAACAAGCCTGTGGTCCAAATTAGTTCTCGTCGATTCAAAAGTTGTTCAGTCATTACACACTACTCGCTGGCTAGTTCTCTCTATATCCGGCACTCGTCAACACACTCTCGCGCTAAACGTTACGCCCTGGTACAACCTGGGTTTCTTCCGCGCCTTTTCGCCAAATCTGACGTGGCGCATAGCCCTCGGTCCGTAGCATGTGCTCGGTATAGACAATTCGCTCTGCATCCAAACGCGCCAATTGCCCACGTGGGGCTTCGCTTAGCGATCGGCCAAGCTCGAAGGAAGATGCTGGCCACTTGAAAATCTGCATGCCGCGCTGCCATTCGGGAGAATCCACATCGAGTAGTGTCGCCGTACCAAAAACTTGGCAACCCATTATGCAAGCCCAGCCGGCCATGGGATTTGCGATGGCCAGAGCCACGCGCGGATCGCGCTGCATGGCCTTGACCTTCGGACTATTGGGCTGTGGAAAGTAGTAGAAGGAGAACCCATCATTGTAAAACTCCAAGGGACTCACGCTGGGCTGACCGTTTTTCATGGTCGTGCCCAAATATCCCAAGTTGGTCATGGTAATGACACGCTGTATTCGTTTCTCTAGTAGATCCATTGGCATGGCTTTCGTAGGCCAAGGCTCTTGTTCCAACCAGGGATGGGCGAGACTCATTGCATTCTCCTCTTAAGTATTTCTTCGTTCTATTCAATTGGCAGATGATAGCGTTCGTATTCTTTCTCGTAGGCTAACAACTTGGGATCAGCTAGGCGGTCGACAAATAGCTTGCCGTCCAAATGATCAAACTCGTGCTGGAAGACAGTGGCGAGAAAACCATCCAACTCAATCTTTCGCGGCTCTCCCTGATCGGAAAGATACGCAACCCTTACATGCCGCGGACGTTCAACAAATCCGCGCAAACCCGGCACCGACAAACAGCCTTCCCAGTAACCCGATTTCTCAGCATCGA
Source organism: Gammaproteobacteria bacterium (assembly GCA_965221985.1). Lineage (GTDB taxonomy): Bacteria > Pseudomonadota > Gammaproteobacteria > Steroidobacterales > J054. Next base: position 1,496,420 of record OZ244928.1, on the reverse strand, counting down.
GAATCTCCACAACCGGATTGATGAATACCGTCAATGGCAGGGGCTCCAATTCGCCGTAACGGCTGGGTCCGCCGGGTATTTCGATAATCGCCAAACGCAGCGATTCACCGATCTGCGGCGCGGCCAAACCAATACCCCCATAGTCATGCAGCGTATCAACCATGTCGCCGAGAAGGTTCTTGGTCTTGGCGCTAGCGATTTCTTCGGCATCAAGGGCCCGCGCGCCTGCACGCAGCAGCGGATGCCCCATGCGCAGTACTCGTCGTATAGCCATGGCTAGGAGCTTATCTCAGCCGAAACTCCCGGACCGCCCTCGCCCATGGGACTGACTTGCTGGCGGATTGGTTGACAGAGACACGAATCCAGACGCCGCCCATCATCGCCCGGATTCTTAAGCACCTCGGCCATGATACCAACGCTGTCGATCCCACCCATCCCAGCCGGACTTGCCCGCTTATGGAAGGCCGCTTGTACTAACTATCCCCCGATGTGACGACAGGTTAGATGGCTATAAGCCATTGCCCGAACATTAGAACAGCTTAAAGAGCTGGATGGCGTGAGAGTTAACCGTTCGCACTGGGTGCGGCGAGATGCCGTTACAGACTTCGAAATAGACGGCTCGCAGTGTTGGCTGACACTTACCAATGGCGATACCGTTCCGGTAAGCCGCTCCTGCCGAGTCTTTGCCAGGGACGCCGGCCTTATTCAGTAACCAGCTTCAGCCTGCGCGCGCGGCTGATCCGCACAACCGCGCCGCCTTCACGCCATGTTCTCCGTTGCTCCACTCCTCCGGACTCGCCGGCTTATGGAAGCCCGCATATACTGACTATCCGCGCAGTATGAATCGCCTATACTCCGTTCGCGCGACCACAGCTGTGGCAGCCGTCACCGAGTAAATCCTCTTACCAATGACCACCCTCACTAAACGCGTTTTTCGAGCTGCCATCTGGGCCGTGGCTCTGCGGTTTGCCATTAAGGGCTTGGCACTGGTCAATACCATTGTCCTCGCGCGATTGTTGCTTCCCACGGACTTCGGCTTGGTGGCCATCGTTATGGCCATCTATGCCTTCATCGCCATACTTAAATCTTTTGGCTTTGACGTTGTCCTGATCCAAAAACAACAAGCCGGCGATTCCGTCTACAACACGGCTTGGACCATGCAACTCAGCTTCGGTTTGATCGCAGGCTTGGGGATGTTTGTTTTCGCGCCGTATATCGCCAGCTACTACGAAGATCCCCGTTTGGAGAACATTGCGCGCGTCACTGCCTTGCTGTTTGCCCTGAACGGCGCAGTGAACATCGGCGTGGTCAATTTCCGCAAAGAACTCGATTTTCGTAAGGAATTCTTCTATCGGTCGGCCATCAAGTTCGTCACTGTGGCCATTACTATTCCCTTGGCATTTTATCTGCGCAATTACTGGGCCTTGGTGCTGGGTAGCCTCGCCTCGGCCATCCTAGAATTGGGCTTCTCATACCGGCTGTCGAACTATCGCCCAAGAGTTACCTTGCGAGAATGGCGCGAGATCATGGGCTTTAGTTCATGGCTGCTGTTCAATAGTTTCGTGCAGTTCTTCAATAGGCGCGCTGTCTACCTGATCATGGGCCGCCTATTGAATGTAGAGGCCACGGGCATTTACTCAATATCGGCGGAGTTTGCCTCGCTACCCAACAATGAGCTAGTTGCCGGCGTAAACCGCGCCGCCTTTTCGGGATACGCGAAAATTTCTCACGACCAATCTGCGCTGCGCACACTGTATTTAAAGACACTCAGCGGCATCGCACTGATCGGCATTCCGGGTAGCGTTGGTATTGCCGCCATTGCGCCTATTTTCGTCCCGGTGGTGCTCGGCGAAAACTGGATGGCCACGATTCCTTTGGTTCATTTGCTGGGGCTGGTTTTCGCGCTCGTCTCAATCAACACCAACGCCGGCTACATCTACCACTCCCTGGGCAAGCCCCATGTTTCAGCTATCACCAATGCTTGCCGGGCCGTATGCCTCATTGCTTTGCTGGTGATCTTCGTGAGCCGCTTCGGACTGATTGGTGCGGCCTATGCCTCCGGCACCATGGCCTGCATTCTTTTCCCGGTACATTTTTTGATGTTGCGCAGGTACATCAAGCTGGGCCTGGGAGAATATTTCGCCACGCTATACCGGCCGATAATTGCCGCCATCAGCATGTATTGCGCTGTGTCACTGTTCGCCTATGGCCAACTGATGGTTGACTTGGATGGCTGGGCGGGCGCCTCAATACTGCTGCTGGCTGAAGCAGTGGCCTTGGGCGCCAGCGTTTTTGTAGCGACGGTGCTCCTGCTTTGGGTTGTAGCAGGCCGGCCCGACGGTGCCGAAAAGCAGATGCTCGACCTGGCACGGCAAAGATTCTGGCGCAAGCCAGTCTAGTCCTTGACCTCGGAATCAGACCTACGACCCGCGATTCGCAAGGCGCCTAGTCTAGACCCGCCAACCGGCAACCTGCTCGGGGTATCGCCGCCTGAGTTCGGCAATTTCATCAGCGTATATTTCTTGCAGCTTGACAAGAAAGCGCTCGGGAATATCGTGGCTGGGATTTTGGTTAACCACCTTGCCCAGGGGAAAGTCATCCCAGTTGACATCGGTTGACGCACCGATGTGTTCGCAAATTCGCCGCATTAGCTGTTCCGGTTGCTGCTTGATTTCATCGAAAAAACAAACCAGCAAATTATCTTTGGGATAGACACTCGTCCAGTTATCGATAGCCTGACAATAATGCCCCTGCAACATGCCGGGCACATAGTCTCCACCCTGGTGGCGCTCCGGACGATAGGCCCATTCCTGGGCAAAGTAGGCATGAAACTCTTCATCAGCCATATCCTCGAACTGACATCCTTGCTGCTCCGCAAGCTTTGACATGACACGCCGGGCAGCAGACCAGGCACGATCGATGGGGTTTCGGATCGTCAATAGCAAGCGCAAGTCCGGCATCAAGCGATGGATGAACTCGATGCGTTCCGGGACTAGTAAGTTGTAGGCCGGCGTGAGCTCACCGCAGACTCGCTCACCGGCATCAACGTATAAAGAGCTGTAGTAGTGCAGTGAAGCCTTCTTGAAATTACGGCTGAAGTAATGAGTTTCCTTTTGCCGAGCAACGAAAACCTCCGGGTGACATTGAAGATTTTCAAAAAGCCAGGTACTCCCCGCCTGCCCCGAACCGATGCTCATGAAATCGGGAAACTTCAACATTCGGGGCCGCCGCGAGTAGTAGGCTCGCTCCAGGCTATAGATAGGTTGCTTGAGTGCGATGAGGAATTTATTTGCCATGCGTCATTATCCGTACTCGGGACCGGGGCTAGCTCGGAGCTTTACATATTCCAAGCTTCGGTTGCACCAGCTTGCTAGGCACGGCCGGAATACTCTTGGATGGTGAAATACATTCTATTTATCAAATACTTATAAGTGCCCGACTCGTTCAGCCATGGTTCAGCGACGATCTATATCATTCGCCACCATGCGATTATCCACCAATAGAAATGAATTCCGCCCACGACAGCTCCCGGCTTTGATTCTGCTGTGGTGCGTGGCACTGCTCGCCGGGGGCACCGCATCGGCGGAAAACGTCACCGGCTATAGTCCGGAGGCCTTGCAAGAACTAGCGGGTCCCATCGCGCTATACCCTGACGACCTTCTGGGTATCGTGCTCAGTGCCTCAGCCTATCCCTTGCAGCTAGTGCAAGCGGCGCAGTTTCTCGAGGATTTTGAAAACGATGCGACCCTAAAACCTGACGAGTCTTGGGACGAATCTGTCGTCGCATTGCTCAACTATCCCGAAGTTGTTGCCCAGCTCAATGAAGATTTGGTATGGACCGAGGCACTGGGCGAGGTCGCCGAACATCAAGAAAGTGATTTACTAGAAGCCATACAAGCCTTCCGGAAACGGGCGGTCCTGGCGGGCAATCTGCGCAGCGATGATCGGCAACGCGTGCGTATCGATGATGACATTATCTATATCGAGCCCGTCCAGGCCGATGCCATCTACATTCCCGACTACGAACCCGAGCGAGTCGTGGTCCATCACAGCTATCCCGTCTACCACTACTACCCCTATCGACGCCCGGTCTATTACTACCCCTATCCGGCTCACTACAGCTTCCGTTCCGGATTTTTCTGGGGTGTGACCACCGTATTTGCCATCGGCTGGCATGACTTCGGTATACGCTTGCACAGCTTCGGACATCGCCACCACCCTTACTATGGCCGCAGCTATGCGCGGCAACATTATTATTTTCAACCGCGTCGCTACCGCGACCGACCGCGTCGCGTGGTGCGCGCGCAGCGGCGCCATCGGCTGGCAAAGCACCGAGGCAACCGCCGGGTTGCGGGTGCCCGGTTAAGACATCGGGATGCGGATCGTTTTGTTGGTCGAGCCGGTCAACGCCGAGCAGCCCGAGATAGGACGGGTACCCGACGAGGTACGAATTTTCGCCAGCGGCAGCAACGGCGCGGAGACTTAGGCTCGGCGCGAGCCGGCACACGCCGGGGAGACGCGCGCAGGACAGGTTCGCGCCAAAGATTCTCCGCGGGAGCAACGCAGAGTGGCCGTCAGCGTGACGGCGTGAGAAATCAGCGTCGGTTAAGAACGGATGCAGGCAGGGCCCCAAGCGGACAAAGCTTCAATACCGATAGGCGGCAAAACCGCAGGCAAAACGCAGGCGCTGGGCAACAGCGACGATTCGATGCGAACAGCGACAGGACACAAAAGAGACGAGCGGCAAATGAACGCCGCGGCCAAAACCGGCAAGCCCGGCGCGCGAACAATCGGCGCCAGGTCAGCACTGAAACCCGCCGTGCCAGAACCCGCGTGGCACAGCCGGCGCGGCCAGCAAACCGGCGCGCGGCCAATCGGCAAAACCAGGCGCGACGACCGGCACCCACGAGGCGCGCAGCCAACGCGGCGCCTAGACGGCAGCAAGGCTCCGCCGCGCCTAGAGCTCAGCGCAATCGAACCGCGCAGAACAGACCGGCGCGAGCTAGGCAATCGGCGCCAGCGAGAACTAATAGAGGCGAGACGCGCCGGGCGAATCGGGGCTCCCGCGGGCCTAACCGTCAGCGAACTACCGGCGGACGGCGCGCTCGATAGATCATCAAGCGCGCGCGACTTAGACATTCATCAAACGCAGCGTCTTGCCAATGTAGTCTTGCACTTGAGCAGGTATGGCCGCCTCGCTGGCATAGTCCCGCCAGCGCGCCACTGTGGCACGAACCTCCGCCAAAATTCCCCTGGCTCGACCGCGTTTTATATTGGCTGACTTAGCACAAGCCTCGAAATCCGCCAGCTCAAAATTATCGCGCTTGCCGTTCATGGTCATTTGATGGCTATTGGTCCACTGCCCCGATGGATTAAAGCTGTAGGTCAGATCAAAGGCCGGAGACAAGGACCACTGGCCGGACTTGTCCATCAGAAAAGCAATGTTTTTCACATGATCGTCTTGATTGCGTGCCACGATATTGAAGGCCATGCGACGAAATTGTTCTTCAATCACCGTCATGGGTAGACCCAGTTGGCGAATCACTAATAGAGACTGCTCATAGGAATAGGCGCCGGCTAAGTTGAAATCGAAGTGCGCCAGAGCCCCCAGGGATTGCATGTGCAATTTGTCACCGTTCTCTTGGCGATCAAAGCGCCGTGTCATGAAGTGCCGCCGGCCATGCTCTTCGAGGAGCCGGCACTCGCGAATATCTATACCGCAATCCTTGGCCATTAAGTAGTAGGCGTACTCGATGACGCCGTAACCTTGGGGATCCTCTAACTCCTTATCGCGATTGCCGTGAACGCCATCGAACTTCAGCAACCAATGCTCGAAACCCTCTTCTACTGGCGCCTGGCCAGATCGCACTTCATGGGTCGATGGATTCCAGGCGATCACTGCCTTGGCGCGTGCACCGCCGGCCGAAGTGCCGACCCGCAAGATGTCAGCCAAAGCCTCTTGGTCATACGACAAGGAAGCTTGAAATTTTCTTCGCTGGGTCAGGATGTCCGAGGCTAGTGCTACCAAGTTCTCGATCTGCACTTGCGTGCTTTGTCTGCGAGGCCCGATGGCGGGCACGAACTCAAGCGCTCCCATACCTCGCGATCCCGTGTAGCACAGGCGCTCGATGGCCGTGAAGCTGTTCGCTTCCCGTCCTTGGCTGGCCAACCATGCATCAATTAGTGCGTTACCGAATTTATCCGGCAAGGAATCGGCCAACAAACCCGGCAGCCCATAAAAACTCTGTAGCGATAATTCCGGAAACGAGTAGACGCGCTTCGACAAGGGCATGGTCAGCGGTGCAACTTGAATGCCGCTGGCAGCGAATGCAGGTTCGTATTCAAAGTCAGCCACCGTTTTTCCCGACGTGAGGGATACACCACCAATGGTTCGACCCCACAAGCGAACTTCGGCAACGTCGGTCACGATTCTTCATCCCAGGACCAGGGCTGCTCGGCGGCACGGTGTTTGCGCTTTGAGCTAGCGCGTTGACGTCGCTTGCCCTTACCCCGCAGCAAGTCCATGGGACTGGGAGCAGCCGGTGGAAGCAATTGCTCCAAATTGGGCAATAGATCCAGTGCGCGAAGTAAGCGAATCACACTGGACATTTGGGCGGAAGCACCAGTCTCTATTCGTTCTACCGTGCGTTTGGCCACTCCCGCCTGGGCCGCCAGTTGGGCCTGGGTCAGCTGCAATTTCACCCGCCGGTAAGCCAGCCGCTCGCCCAGTTCAGCCAAAATGCGGTCGTCTGAGAGGAATCTGCTAATATCCATAATCGTCTAATCTGGCGAATTAATAGCTAATTTACTAATAACTCGTCAAATTAGTCAACTTAATTGTCTTCATAGCGGCCAATATAACTCGTGAATTCTGACGAGTTATATTGGCCGCTTCCCTGAACGAGTCCGCCTGTCCTGCGCCCGGGTCGCCGGCCCCGGACACGCCGGTGGCAGGTAAAACGAAGGCAGCGACGCGCCCGGTCTCGAAAACAATTGATGGAGCTGGAGTTGCCACTATCGCGGTGACTACGCGCTAGAAAAAAACTTCCTACTCAACATAAGGCGGCTAAAAACTAACTCTATAAATCTGGAATCTTGCGCCAGCCTTGATCAGCGAGTGATGGAACTTACCGAGAAAAAAAACTTTGACCAGAGATGCCTGTGACCACCGTCACAGTTTCTCAATACATTAGGTTTACTGAAGACGCATTTTGGCAAGTAGTGATGGGTTTCCTGGTTGCCAAAGCTAAGTACTGGCAAAGTGTGCATTGAATTCGGGTCGGCCGTCGAATATGCGGAGACGCCTCGCCTGAAGCTTTGAAACAAAGCCTAGTTGTTGTTGTCAATTGTCAAGGAGTTTATAGACATGGGCAAGGTAGTAAGAAGTATTGCGACTGCGGGAGCTCTCGCCAGTTTGCTGGTCGCAGCACCATCGGCGTACGCGGCACAAGCCACGACGACCGTTGAAGTCAATTTCCCCACGGTATTGGTCATGTACCACTACGACACCATTCAACTGGAAGTGACTAGCCCAGCGCTGGCTAATTTCTTAACGGGTGGTTCGGCGGTTGCTTGCGCGGGCGACTCTTGTCAGAGCCTCGGCACGCTGGACCTTACCGTCTCTGACCCAATCAGTGATCTTAGCGCTGCCACGGTAGACGCTCTGCTATCTGACACGAACCCTGCTCTAAACGGCGGTTCGACGTCGGCGACTTTCACCGTCCAAAACGCCGTGGGCGTTAGGGCCCTGGGCTGCGCCAATTACTCGGCCGCTGCTGCTGCGGGTGCCGGCAACGATGCCGCGGTAACCATCAGCGCGACTTCGCTGGCGGACATCGACGGCGCGGCCTGTGGACTGGCGATGACCGTCGGTGATCTGGTGTTCGACGTGGACATTAGCGCCGTTTCGGGCACCACGGTCAATGCTGTCTTCGACGTCACCGTTACTGGTGTCTAGTAGCGGCAACTATCGGATCAATTGATCCCTAAGAGCCCGGGCCGGCAACTGTCCGGGCTTTTTTATTGCCCAAACTGCAGGCATGCGCCGAGCCTAAGTCACGAACTTGCTGCTGCGTAATTTTTAGATGCAAAACATTTTCAGCCGACAAAATGACGTTCCGAGACCACAGCTGATCCCAAAGGTACTCGGCACCGCGGTCATAGTCGTCGCGCAACTCATTACCGCAACTGCCGCCTGGGCCGCCCAGGGTACAACCAGCATCGAGCTTAATCTGCCCACCACCTTGGTCGTCTATCATTACGACAGGATTCAGCTACAGGTTAGCGATACGGCACTGGCGGATTATTTGGCGGGCGGCAGCGCTGACACTTGCGCGAGCGACTTCTGCGCGGACCTCAACACGCTGGACCTAGGCAGCTCACCCATCACCGATCTAAGCACCGCAACGACGGATGCTCAGTTGTCGGATAGCAACGGGTCACCTGCCACCTTCACTGTTGCGAATGCGGTGGGTGTACGTGCCTTAGGCTGTACCGAGTATGCAGCCGCCACAGCCGTCGGCGCGGGAACAGATGCGGCAGTCACCATCAGTAGCAGCTCTTTAGTAGACATTCGCAATGCGCCCTGCAGCCTGGCCATGACTGTTGGCGATCTGGTTTTCGATGTCGACGTCAGCAGCCTAACGACAGACTCGGTACGTGCGATCTTCTCTTTCATCGTGATTGGTCTGTAAGTCCGCGGCTTCAATATAGTTCACCGGCCGAACTTCATCATCGCGCGTTGCCGTCGTGAAGACCTCAGCTTGTCTTCAGCAGCCGCGAGTTCTGAATCGCAGCGTGATACCCGGGGCGGGTCAACAAGTCAATGCACAACTGCGGCTCCAGTTCGTGATTTCGATCACAAAAATATTGTGACGGACATCACATTTCAGCCAATCTTGAGAACCACAACGGACAATATGTCAAAAGTAGTGATGCAATTCACGGGGTCCTGAAAGCCAGCCTGGCACTGTCTCCTAGCAGATTCTTGACGAGGCTCGTGTACGCGAGATTGCCTCGCTGAAGAGGCTGCCCGATATCTGAAAGGTCGTGGGTGAGCGAGGCTAAATGCATGGCTGGAAAAATAGACAGCAAGGGACAGAAACAAGTTGTGTGGCGCGAAGCTAGCGCGCTTTCCAGTGCGAAAGCGATGTGTTCTTGCGCATTGACTTTGGAAAACTCTGCTACCGGCAAGCAGGCAGCTTGCTTAGGCCTCCTGGTAGTGAGCGGTTAATCGATGATCTTCGGCGAACAACAACAGCCTACCAAGTCAAACCAGCGAACCCACGGCTCATATCCGTCGTGGATATGCTCTGTGCTTATTTTCGCCGTGGTCTTTAGCACCGCGGCCAACGCTTTCGATCTGCGCATCCGCGGTCGAGCGCCAGATCTCGAGATTTCTCGGTCAGAAATTATTCATGGCACACAAAACCTAAGCAATGCCACGGAGCAAAACTTCGATGTCGGCACGAAAGTCCTTAATCTAAATAGTTTTTCGCAAGACTTGGATGTAGGCGTAGCGACGGACGCCATGGTGAGCGTGCAAGCCCGAGATAGAGTATCAGTAGATTTTAGAGTTTCCCTCACACGCGCAGAACGACGTACCTACTGCATAACCGCGCAAGATCTTGAGGTCACGCTTACTATTGGCAACGGATCGGGCAGGCTCAACGCAGACGCAAACGGCGGCGGCTGGGTCACCATTTCCAATCCGCAGGCCATACCCAATACCAATGGTCCGCGATGCCCACGCAATATTCGCTACGGCTTCGACATGGCGGTAGACCTCGCCAACGCCGTGCAGGATGGTAACTACGTGGGCGACTTGCTCATTGAGGTATCCGCTTTACGGGGTCCTAGCCAGCCCAAACAGTTGACGACTAGCCTAACGGCCCAACTGCCCTCCTTCCTACTGCTGTACTACCCCAGTCGGGTCGAAACTCAAGTATCGCGCGGTGCCCTGGCAGAATTATTGGCCGCAAACAGCCAAGCTTGCGCGGCGGATTTCTGTGGCAATGTCGGCAATAAGCTACTGACAGTTTCGCAACAAACAGCCGACGCGCAAATTGTCAACGACGTGACGCCGCTGAATACCCAGCCCGTCATTATGCTACGCAAGCTGATTGCGGCCAGGGCCTTAGGGTGCCTCGGCAATAACTACACCTCGGCCATTTATCAAGTACGTCCACTGGGTCCGGGCATTTTGGCCGCCAACGGAACCATCGACGGTATTCAGGGCCAGCCCTGCGGTATGGAGCCACGCGCGGGCGACGTCCCTCTGGAACTGGATCTGAATGCGCCTGCCAATAGCAGTAGCCAAGCTCTGGCGGAAATAGAAGTCACCGTTATCGGTTTTTGAAGATTCTCTTAGGAATTAGATCAATGCAAATATTAAACAGACTAGCACCGTCGCTTCTGGGCAGCATCCTTGCAGTTAGTGCAGGCGCACAAGAAACGGCAGCACCGCCACCCAGCATTGCCGTGGCACCCAATCGTATTGTGCTCGAGCTAGGGGCGAAACCGGCCACCGAATCCGCGACCATTGTCAACTTGGGTAATCGCTCGGTCAATATCGACACCAGCCTGGTGAACTGGGATCTAGATGACCGCAACGAATTTCGGGAATTGCCACCGGAAGCGGGATCACTACCGGCGGCGATCATAATGAATCCCGTGCGCTTCAGTATTCCCGAAGGTGGGAGCCAAACAGTACGGCTTATGGTATTGCCCGAGCGTCTGGCAAGCGAAGGAGAACATCGCGCCATGATGTTCTTTTCGGAGATCGTCGACACCGACCGGCCTGGCATAAAGATGCGTTTTCGCCTAGGTATGCCGATCTACGCACGGCTGGGTGAGGCAAATCTATCGCTAAAAGTCCACGAGGTCAGCCTGCAACGCGAAGCTGAACAGGCGGCCTTGGAATTCGATATTTCGGCATTAGGCAATGCCCACGTCCGCCCAACCGGTTACTACCTGCTGTGGCCTAAGGACAGTTTTCCCGGTGAAAAGAAAGCCATGAAAAGTGTCCGCCGCCTAGCCAAAGACAATAGCCGTCCGCCGCCAAAAAATGCCTCGGGCGGGCCATTAAGCCCGAGACCGGTAATGCCGGGCACACGACGGAAGGTCTCCAGCCCCCTGCAACTCCCGGGTGATTCTGGAAATTTTGTCATCGCTGTGCATTTAAGCGGTGAGGAAGGCAGTTTCGAGGAGGTACTTAACGTCGAGATCTAGGGTCCAGGATCTAGCACACGGTAGATGGCGATGTGTCGTGCCCTCAAAGGCCACATGAATGACTGTCAATCCAAGGCGGGGCCAGGCCGTGCCCGGATCGGCATGTCTGTCTTGTGCTTGCTGCTACTGCTGGCGCAATTAGCCTGGGCTAGTGACGACTTGGTATGGGTCAATACCAGCGCCGCGCAGCTCATCAAGACTGGTGCCCAGCGAAACGTAGAAGTGGGCGATCTTGAAATCATGGGGCTCGTCGTGAACGGGGCCGACGTCACCTACATTACAGTCTACCGACAGGGAGACCGCTTCTTATTCCCCGCCAGGGAAACCATGCAGGAGTTTGGCGTACAAGCAAGTCTCCAAGGTCAACATCTCAAGCTCGATACGCCCAGTGGATCAATTCCGGCAAGCGTCAAAGATTTCTATCTCGTTGAAGAACAAATATTCTTTGGTGACCGCTTGATAGATGAAGTGTTGCACGCGGATTGGAAATTCGAACCCGCCAACTACCTGATCGACGTCGTACTCCCGTGGTGGCGAGTGGAGGCTAAGATCAGCAAAGACGACCAAGCACCAGAAATTGAGTTTAAGCCCTTCCCCTTCGCCATGAGTCAAATGCGTGTCGATCACACGCGATTCTGGAGTGACGGCTTCGACAGCGCGCAGACTGATTGGCTGATGCGCGGTCGGGTCGCGGGCGGTACCTGGCGCGCGGAACTCAGTCAGTATGAGGGACAGGATCTCACTGCCGATGAATACTATTGGCAGCGGGACTTCGAGAAGGGGCAAACCCTATTGGGCTATAGGCCTGTCTCATTGAACCCGCTGTTGCCCATTCAGCAGCAAACTGGCTTACAGCAGATTTATAACTCTGAGGGCTTCGAGTTCGACCCCTGGAGCGATCGATCACGAAACCAATACATCCGCCGCTTGGGCCTGGGCTTGCAGACCATCGAGGGCGAAGCTAAACCAGGCAGCATTGCCGAGCTGCAAATCAATGGCCGGATCATACAGCGTCAAAGAGTGCGCTTAGACGGCAGCTATCGTTTTGATGACGTGCAGCGACCAGATCAACAGTATCAAGAAATATTCGTGCGTATTTTGGACCAAAGAAACTACAGTATTCTTGATGTAGAGAATTTTTCAAAAACGCCGTCTGACCTCCTACTAAACCAGCGCCAAAACGTTTCTTTCCTAGGCCTCGGGGTTACCGGCGACTTGCTAACTGATACCGACGCGGACGGCGATCCGGCACTCATGATGCTGAGTCGATACGGTATTACCGACAAAGTGACGGTCGAAGCTGGCGCTCAGACCGGAATAACCGGCTACCAAGTGATGGGCGTGACGGCAGGCTTGGGTGAGAAGTGGGTCGCATCAGCTTCCCTAGCCAATCACTCCTCGAGCACAGCGAGCTCCGCGGAACTCTTCGGACGTGGCGAGCGATGGTACGCCGACCTGCACTGGGTAAACCGCGACGACAGTTTTCTCGGCCCCGATAGCCTTGAAAGCGATTACATCGATCTACGCTATGAGCACAACATCACGGATCGATTGAGTTTGGGTGCCTATGGCCGGCATGTCGATACCGAGTTCGCAGAAATTTCCTTTCTCCTGCCGGGCATGAGTTGGCGTTTTGGACACCGCAACAGCATGCGCTTGTGGCCCGACGCTAACGGTGATTATGTTCTCGATGTCAGAACGCATCACCGAAACCGAGATTGGTTGCAGCTATCGGCCAGCAAAGACTACTCGCAAGCCGAGTATCGCTGGTTTGGCAGCGAGACTTACGAATTGTTTGCATCGGCTGCCCACCGACGAGATCTAGGTGGCTTGGTCGAGGCTGGCGCTCTGTGGTACCCGCGCAGTCATGACGACCGCGCATTCATCCGGGCCAGTGTATTACTCAGCGAAGCAGAAGCGGGCTATCGACTGAACTGGGTAACCGCGCTGTTGCCCGGCCTGTATTCTTCCCTGGAAGTTCGCGATGAGCCCAAGAACGATCTGGGCCTGGACACAGGACTACAAGCCATGTGGACCCTTTCCCTAGATCTATCATTTGTCGGTGGGAAACCGATACCGGCGAGAAACAATTTTACAAATAACCGTCTTGGCGCCATCGCCGGCCGCTTGCGTATGCTGGACGACGCAGGAACACCGGTAAAGGATGTGGAGAAAATCGCCATCGACCTAGACGGCGTTCCCCATTTTGCCCAGGTCATCAATGGTCACTACCATCTGGGCAATCTGCGTCCGGGTAACTACCAAGTGCGGCTGGGTGCCGAACATCTGCCCATGGAACTATCGCCAGCGGAGAACGGCGTATGGGTCCAAGTCGCGGAAGCCGCGACAACCAAAGTCGACCTGCATGTGCGGGCTGAATATGGCTTTATGGGTAAACTTAGTGACAGCCTTGGGAAAGCACTGTCAGGCGTGAGACTAACCGTAGTGGACAAGGCAGGTACTCTCCGCGCCCAGGCTTTTAGTGATGAATACGGCTACTACCGCTTCGGCGGACTGCCGCCAGGCGACTACGAATTGCGAGCGCAATACGGACCACTGAGTTCAGGGTTTCGTGCCAAGCGAAAAGTTTCACTGACTGACCGCTTCTTGTTCGACATGAATCTTGAACTGCCGGTGCAAGTGGCTAAGGATTCAGACTGACGATATGCCAAGGCGCCCAAGCCTGGAGATATGTGATACCTATCACGACCTCATAAGGCCGATTTGACCATAATGCGAGGGATACTAGGCGACTACTAGGCGAGTAAACCATGAACATTGCAATACAGAACCCACTTTCACGGTACCTCCTACGATCATGGACAGTTTTATTGTTCGCTACCGCTGTGCTATCCCTCGGCAGCGGCACAGCCGTGGCTAAGAACGTAAAGGACAAAAAGTGGTTACTCCCTGTTGCCGCCGATGAAGAAAGCATGGAAAAACGGGTGGCCAGCTACATCAAGAAATTCCACGAAATCTCAGCGGATTTTGAGTTCGGCGAAGAAGATGACCTGTTCCTCAAATACACCTTTGAATCTGAAGACGACGAATTTCCACAGATCCCCGTTTACATTGATTCAGAACCCAGCAACAGCATAGAAGTCGACGGCGAGACTGTAACCACCGAACGCCGAATCGTCATTAAAGCTTTCTACGTCCTGCCCGATGGTGCCAAAACCGAAGAAGCGCGCCGCGTGCTGCTTGATCTTTTTAACACTTGGCATCTGACCAAATGGGTTCCACAGCGGCTGTTTCTCGATGAAGACGGCGATATCGCGATGGAAAGCGCCATCAACGTGCCCGGCGAGGATTTCGCCGTGCATGCCGAAATCGTGATCGATCAACTCTACCGAATGCACGGTGCCTGGGGCGAATTCTTCAAGGAACTTACGTCCGTCAACGGACTGGGCTCCATTGCGCCGATGATCGTGCCGACCAGCACCGTCGCCTTTGAAGCCAATCACTGAACGGTAAATGACCGCGGCGATTCCCGCGGTCCGTTTATGCCGCAGAACTTCCTGCCGGAAAAATCCAAGGCGTAACGCCCGGTTGAGCGCACCACCTATTGCCCTTGCTATCAATTTTTGTTGAGTATCCGGCGATTCCAGCCACAACTTCTAGAAGTCCGTACATTCCACGGTTTCCCGCCGCGTAACCGCGAGCCAAAATCATCCGACACAGAAAAATTTGGAGACTCGCATGATTCGAGTTACGTCCAGTCTCATTGGCCTATTGGTCCTAGGCAGCGGGTTCGCCTACGCAGCGACGGCCGAAGAAGCAGCAAGCACGGTCGTGACCGAATTTAACGCTGCTGTCACGCGACGAGACATGGATGCCGCCATGCGTCTACTGGCCGAGGGTAGCGTCGAGTTCAATTTACACCCAGCTCATCCGGGCATGCCCGAAGATCCCCCGCTGACCACCGACATGGTCTCGTCCTGGAAAACCGTGTCATCTATCTTGTTCCCGAGCACTGACGCTTACGAACGGATAGTTGATATTACCGACGTGACAGTAAGCGGTGAGTTAGCAGTCGTTTGGACGCATACGAAAACGATCACACACAGGAAAAACAAGGCAGAGCCCATGATTCTGGAGTTCTCAGAGGTGTATTTTCTGGTAAATAAGAACGACAGTGGTTGGAAAATTGCCGGCACGGCGAACAATCGCCCCGTGGATTCAATTAATATCGGCTAGGACAGGTTTAGCGCTGCGCAACTAGCAAACAAGCCTTAAAGCAGTGGCCTGAATAGCAATCTGCGAACTTGCCATGGAATAATTCGGTACCATATCGAATCACTACCGTGGGAGTAAGTAATGGCACTGCAAGATTTTGTTCAACAGAAGCTGATCCATTATGGGCAAGCAATTAGTGATCATGATGGGGACACTGAGGAACATGCCCTAGGCGAGGTGATTTTTTATGCCGCCTTGCGCCGGGCGCTGATGGGTAAACCGACACGTCAGGATCTGGGACTATTGGACGCCGTTAACGATACCTTGCAAGAGTTAGGCATCCTGAACGCGCAACAAACCTTTTTTAAAGAATAGTACCCGGACCCAGGCCCACCCTAAGAATCGCGCAGACGTGGCGCGGTCTCACCGCCGGCTGCAAACTAAGTCACACAGCAAGCCGGAACGCCGACTAAGCTTCCATCGCGGTCGACAGCTCCGATTGCGGGCCGATCCAGCGCCGCAATACATCCGCAAGCTGCTGAAGGCTATAGGGTTTGCTAAGGTAATCGTTCATCCCGGCGGCTAGGCAGGCGCTGCGGGCCTCATCTGACGCGTGAGCGGTAAGACCGATGATGGGCAGCTGCGCATGGGCCGTTCCCGAACTACGAATCAAGCGGGTCGCCTCAAAACCGTCTAGCACCGGCATTTGGGCATCCATTAGAACCACATCAAAGTGCTCGGCCGCGAGCAACGTGACTGCACTGCGCCCGTTCTCGGCGATGCTTACCTGACAACCCAGTTGTTTTAAGATTCCCTCGGCCACCGCCTGATTCACCGGATTGTCTTCGGCAACTAAAACCCGGGCATCAATCCTCGGATTGGGCAATGACGGCTTTTCTTTAATCTGAGCATTCACCACGGCGACATTGACGCGGGCACGTGCTTCACGAATTAGTTCACGCAAGGCAGGAAACGACACGGGTTTCGGTAGAAAGCGATCGTTACTGCGAATCGCGGTGGTAATCTCGGCCGAGGTTTCTTGCCGACCACTTAGAAAGATGCGGATGAGCGATGAATTAGCAGGAATTGCCGTAGCGGCCGCGCAACCGCGAGTCAAGCGATCTGCATCCACGACGATTAAATCGCAAGGACTTCTGCCGCTAACAAATGCCTCCAATTCTGCGCTGGAAGTCACCCGAATCGGCACTGCGGCGACGGCTGAAAAGCGCTGGTACAAAGCGTCTTGCAAGGATCGTACCGGCGTCGCCACAACCACCCGTAATCCGGCCAAATCTGCATCCATGCCAATGGTGTTGCTATCCGCACTCACCGCGAATGGAATTTCGAACCAAAACGTAGAACCAATGCCCGGCTTACTGTCTACACCAATTTCCCCGGACATTAGCTGCACTAAGTGCCGGCAAATTGATAAACCCAGTCCCGTGCCGCCAAATTCCCGCGACGTTGACTCATCGGCTTGGCTGAAAGCGTCAAAGATGCGGCCCATGGCCTCCTCATCAACGCCGATACCACTATCGCAGACTTCAAAACGGATAACGGTTTCCTCCTGATCAACCCGTGCAATCTCGGCCCGCAGAACGACTTCACCGTCGCTGGTAAATTTCAGCGCATTGCCCAACAGATTCATGAAAACTTGCCGCAGGCGCAGCGGGTCGCCCACTAGGGTACGCGGAATATCCGGAGAAATTGCACCAACTAGCTCCACGCCCTTTTTGTTCGCCAGTGGCGCCAACAAACCAAGGCAGTCATCCGCTAGCTCTTCAAGATCTAAGCTGGTTTCTTCAAGCTCCAAACGACCTGATTCGATCTTAGACAAATCGAGGATATCGTTAATGATTTGTAGCAAGCCTTGCGCCGAGCGAGCAACGGTGGTCGTATATTGACGCTGCTGAGTATTTAGATCCGTCATGGACAGCAGTTCCGTCATACCAATTACGCCGTTCATGGGTGTACGGATTTCATGACTCATGCGGGCCAAGAAACTACTCTTCGCCGCGCTGGCTTCCGCCAGTTCGGCATTGCGCGTTGCCAGTTCCGAGGTACGGTCCTCCACTTCCTTTTCAAGACGGCGAGCATAGGCAAGCTCTAGGCGGCGGCGGCGGGCTTGGTAATAAACGGCGGTAACTAATAGCAGCAAGGCCAGACTTACATAGGCAAGGTAAGCCCAGTTGCTCGCCCAGGGCGCGGGCCGCACGACCACCGGCAATTCCAGAGGGGCGGGAGCCCAAACCGAGTCGGACGAAGCGGCACGAACTCGCAACAGATACTGGCCAGCGTCAAGATTCGTAAAATCTATTTGGCGGCGATTGCCCAATCTAACCCAGCGGCCGTCAAAGCCTTCCAACTGGTACATGTACTGATTCTTGCGCGGATCCGCATAGTCCGTCGCTGCAAATCCGAGCGACAACATACTGTCACCATAAACCAGTTCAATTTTCTCGGGTGCAACGCCAGTTTGGCCACTCAACAGATCGCGATCCAGTATGGACAGCGAAGTCAGCAATATTTTAGGTTCGTGGCTACCCTCTTTAACCTGTTCGGGATCGAAATCGTTGTAACCATTGATACCACCAAATAAAAGCCGCCCGTCGCGCGTCCGATGATGAGCGCCAAAGTTAAACTCCTCGTCTTGCGCGCCGTGGCTGGTGTGAAAAGTTTTCGTCTTGTTGCCGTCTGTATCGAAACGAACGAGACCGGAATTCGTGCTCATCCAAAGTAAGCCGCTATCATCTTCTTCGATACCATAAATGACGGCATTGGGCAGTCCATCCGCCGCGCTGACATTGGAAAATCTAATATTGTCAGGCTGCAAAGAGGAGCCCACGACTCGATCCAAACCGCCGCCGGCGGTACCTACCCAAAGCTGATCCTGCTTATCAACATGCAAGGCGTAGATGGAGTTAGTGGCCAGGGAGTCGTGGCGGCCGACATCCACTTTATAGCGTGCGAGCAAACCTCCTCTTGCGTCGATGAGCAACAATCCATCGCCTTCTGTACCCACCCAAATTAGGCCATTAGCGTCTTCTACAATGGCTGTTGCTCGGATGCCGTTCAGCCATGGGTCTTGGCCGCTAATATCGCGAATCCGGCGAATCTCATCGACCTGCGGATCAAAAACGGCCACGCCACCACCATAGGTTCCAATCCATACGCGCCCGGATTGGTCTTCGTACAAGCTCATGATGCCATTGGCAGCCAAGCCCACATCCGATTCGGCGTTGGCAACGTAAGTCATCAACTCACCGCTGGAATCTAGCCGCGAAAGACCACCCGACATGGTGCCGATCCACAAGCGCTGGTAACGGTCTTGCAATAGCGCCATGACCCGCTTGCCATCGGGAATCTCTTTTTGATTGCGAATGAACTCCGCTACATCAATGGCCTCATCCGTCACGGGATCGATGCGCCGTAGGCCATCGTCCATACTAGCCACCCACCGCGCACCCCGGCTGTCGTCGACCAGCGCAGTCACCACAGGATTGTTCTTAAACCAACTCGGACGTTTGTGACCTAAAGACCAACTCCGTGGATTCCAACGATCCACGCCACCACTGCGCATACCCACCCACAACAGTCCACTACGATCCTGGGCAATGGACATAACAAAATTATCGGCCAGGCTGCGATTCTGGGCCGGATCATGTTGGTAACGCTGAAATTTTCCGGTGCGCCGGTCCAAAAGATTCAAGCCATCTTCCGTACCGATCCAAAGACGTTTCTCGTCATCTTCGAAAATGGCACGCACGGAATCGCTACCGATGGAACCCGGATCATCTTCCGCGTACCGGTAGCTGGTCAGTTCACCGGTGGCCGGATCTAATCGATACGCGCCCGCACCAAAGCTGCCAATCCAGATATGCCCACGGCTATCTTGCGCCAGCGCCAACACGCTGCCCGCCTCATCGCCGGCGTTGGGAAGGATAAAGTGATCGAAACGATCACCGGAACCGGAATAGCGATCCAATCCCGCCGCGCTGCCAATCCACAGGGATCCATCCCGATCTTCCAACAAAGAGAATAAGCGATTGCTAGAGAGGGATTCCGGGCGAGTTCTATCATATTCAAATCTTTCCCAGCGCCCGGTCGATATATCCAAGCGGTTCAAACCCGCATCTAGCGTTGCAACCCAGACCTTACCTTGGCTATCGATGAGCAAGTTACGCACCACATCGCTGGATAAACTTGCTGGATCATTAGCCCGATGACGATGAGCGCGAAAACTATCGGTGTTGCGGTCCCAAACTGCGACGCCGCCGCCTTCCGTCGCGAGCCAAATACCGCCCGCCGAATCCTCGTCCAATGCCCAAACAAGATCACTGGCCAAACCGTTTCCTCGTCCACGCTCGCGACTGTAGCGGCGTACCTCATAACCGTCATATCGATTGAGACCACTTTCGGTACCCAGCCAGATATAGCCCTGGGAATCTTGAAAAATCGATAGCACCGTCGATTGCGAAAGGCCATCTTCCGCCGTCAGATGTGTGAAGACCATGGGCGGGTGATCTGCGTAGCTGGGCAAAAAAACCAAGCAAAAACTCATCACCAACAGCGAGCGACGCAAGGCCTTTCTCGTTGATCTTTCCAGCATGTTCGGTACCCGATTCAATCCAGGTTTGGTAAGACGATTGATCGCCTACTCGTGATCAACCCACCGATTGATTGACATGACTTCCGTCAGGCCCGAACTGAACATTTGACCTTCGTCCCAGGAAACCGAACGCGACCACATGCGTCCACGGCTCCACAAGCGGCCTGAGGCCCAAAGGTCACTGCGGCTCCACAAACGACCGTCGCTCCACAGATAACCACCATCCCAGGCATAGCTGCCATTCCATTGCAGATCCTCATCCTTAAGACGATTACCATCCGCGTCTTCGAGGTAGTAGTTGCCTTCTTCATCGACGTTGGCGGGACCGCCGTAATGCGCAGTACCCTTGAGGTCCTGGTCGATATCCAAGCCTTGGTTGGCGCAATCACTGGCCGTACTATTGACGGCGGCAACGGCGTCTACCATTCCCGCGCCCTGCTGAAAAACGCTATAAGCTAGTGCACCGTCCGGATCCACCGCGGCCTTCGCCGAAGCCATGAGTTTGCATTTCACCTCATCGGGCGTAAGTTCAGGATCGTTCTGCAGCATCAAGGCCACGATACCACTCACTATCGCCGTCGCCTGAGAAGTACCCGACATTTCGAACTGACGCTCGCTGCCGCTCATGGAATCAGGGTGCTGGCTGGGAATCCACGCATCGTAAGGCATGGAACCTTGAATATGACCGCCCGGCGCAACCACTTCCGGCTTCACAAATCCTGCATGGGTAGGACCGCTGGATGAGAACGACGCGAGGACATCGTCCGTGCCGTCCGCGGGCGTGTAATTGTCGCTCATGGCCCCGACTGTAATGATGTAAGGCACATTGCCGGGCACACCAACCGTCATAGGATTCGGTCCATCATTGCCCGCGGCGGCCACAACCACAATGCCCGCTTTCCAAGCCGTCATGACCGCCTGATTCAAGGGGTCATCCCAGTAGTAGGACTGCGGCCGCGCGCTGAATGACAGATTCAGAACTCGAACGTTCAGCTTCTTGCGATTCTTCACAACATAGTCAAGCGCAGCGATGGTGTCGATATAGGTGCTACTACCATCGTAGGCAAACGACCTGACGACACCAATTCTAGCCCTGGGTGCGATGCCTTCGCGGACCCAGTTGGCTGCTACATTGTTGCTCGCGATGATGCTCGATACATGCGTGCCGTGACCGTTAGGGTCATCATCCGCTGCCAATCCCAAGCTGCCCACACGAAAGGCCGGCGACTTACTCAACAGCGTATCGGCTTCCCACCATAGTCCGGTATCCACCACGGCAACGGTCACACCCTCACCGTTGATTCCCGCTTCGTGAAGTTCCGGCACACCCAACAAGCTCGGATGGTGATAGTCGGTTTTGTCCAGCATGCTGCGTGAGATTTCCTCAACTTGCAGCACACCATCGGATTCAGAACTCCGGGCAAACTCTTCTTCGGTCGGCTCCTGAGCCGTTTCGTCCTCAGCTAGCAAATCTGTCGTGTGAGCCTCGGCGGATTTTGATGGATGGGCTTTGTGTGTATCGCGCCAACGACCACTGAGCTCAAGCCGACTGTCACGAAACAATCGAAGCTGCTTCTCAGCTGCAAGCGCGGCATATTGCGCATCGGATAGCTCAGCGCCGACCGCCGCAATGATGGGTAGATCGGCGACGACTTGGCCGCCCACGCGCCGAACCGCCTCAGCAGCCGAGGCTGCGCCATCGGCCTGCACTAAATACCGCTGGCTGGCGACGGTCGATGACATCGCCGTTGGCGCGCTCGACGCCGGTCTCTCACCAACGCCATTGCCACCGGCTACGCCGAGCACAACACCCACCAATGCCGTCAGTAGTAATCTCCCACGGGTTTTCATTGCTCTTGCCTCTCGAAACCTCGCGGGCATTGATGACCCGCCTTTAGGGTTCCTATATGATCACGTTCGCACTGTGATCGCGGCGAACAACGAAACCTAGAGTCAAGAGATTTTGTGACGTGAATCACATAAGCAAGGCGTTAAATTGCGCGCTTGATGGATTGCGCTTCAGCTACATAGCGCTCAAAGTCGCTGGCTGGTAAGGGCTGACAGACATGGAAGCCTTGGGCTTGATCACAGCCGGCCCGGCGCGCAAATTCGAGTTCTTCGGCGCTTTCAATGCCTTTAGCGATTAGGCTAGCGTGACGCGCTTGAGCGATTGACCCGGCCAATAGATAAATATCAGAATCATCCCCGGTCTGGCGCTCGCCTCGCCGTCCGTGGTTCACCTTGAAACCATCGATTTTTAGCCGACGCAGGATAGCGAGACTGGCATTGCCTTCGCCAAAGTCATCGATGATTAAGCCGACGCCCGCCGCGCGTAGCTCCAAGAGCTGACGCGTTACTGATTCGCTGATGTCTAAACAAGCCTCGGGAACTTCGATTTCAATCCAACTAGGATCAACGCCAAACTCAAAAATGGCTTCGGCCAGACTATGCGAAAAATTGCGCCCCAGTTGTGCCGCATCGATATTGACGGAGACGGGCGCTCTGACGCCCAAAGTTTCGGACCAAATGGATATTTGCCGCAGGGCTTCCCGCAAGGACCAATCCGTTACCGCGGCCGCCAATCCAGCCGTCTCCGCCATATCTAATAGCTCCGCGGCAACAATCGGCCCCCGCAAGGGGTCATGCCAGCGCAGCAAAGCCTCGGCACCTAGCACTTGTCCGGTTTTCACACAGACACGCGGTTGGTAATAAAGCGATAGCTGCTCTGATGCCAATGCATGCTCCAACTCGCCGGCCAGGTCGGCCCGGACATGGGCCGGCATGGATCGGTCGGAGCCCAGCAGTCTGGGTTCCGGCGCGCGCTGCGCGCGAGCTTCTCCCGCAGCTAGAACGGCTAAGCGAATCAAATTGGAGATATCCGGCGCATCATCGGGGAAACGCGCCAAGCCCATGCGCGGCGTCAGAGAAACAAGCGTCCTGTCGTGCCGAGTCGCCTTAACGCAAGCTGCGCGGATTCTCTCCACCACCGCGGCCGTTGCCTCTGAACCGGATAAGTCGTTAAGCAACAGCAGAAAATAGACACTGTCCAGACTAGCGATGGGACTCGCATCGCCCCGCGGCAGGTCATAGCGAACCAGAGAATCCCCACTACGCAATTGCGTTACCAGCTGCTCGGCGATGCCGCGCAAGGCGCGAGATGTTTCATCGTCCTGATGGTCCGAGGCGGTTAACTCGTCAAACGTAATACATAAGAGCGTCAAGTTCCGCGAACGTAGTTGCGCATCAGCTAGGGCATCTTTGGCGGTGCGCTCAAATAGATGTCTATTCGGAAGTCCCGTTGCCGCATCAAGGTAGGCCAGGCGATATAGCTCGAGTTCGGAACTGCGTTGCGCGGCTATAGCGGTCACAACAACACTGACTCGATCTCTTCCAGCCGGTGCGACGTGCGCTTGTTGATCATCGAAGCTAATATTCGCAGGCTCACGACTCTTAAGAACCTTACGCAGGCAAATCATCAAAGCATCGGCAAAATCGGGATGCAAACAATCTCCCAACTGCCGAGAGCCAGTGGCAAGTATCAACGCTTCGGGATTCGCATGGCTGTCTGACAAAATCTCACCCTGGCGAGAGACCATCAAGTGACGTTCGGCTTGTTGCTCATCTTTAAGGGCATGGCTGGCCGCTTCATGGACCGCCAGCCAACCCTGAATCCGATGGCGAAATAATGTCCAATTAACCGGTTTGATCAAATAATCGCTAGCACCCGCGTCAAAACCATCGGCAATTTCCTCGTCGCTATCACAACTGGTCACTACGACAATGGGCGGACAGTTCTTACCCAGTTGTTGATGAATTTCGCGGCAGGCTTGGAGTCCGGTGATTCCCGGCATCATGACATCTAGAAAAACAATGTCGGGACGATCTTCACAAACTTGGCGAATTGCTTCGCCGCCGTCCTGGGCCATGCGTACAGCATAACCCGCATCGCTCAGGGCCTTGCTCATCAAGGCGCATTGAGCCGGATCATCATCGGCAACCAAAGCCTTGGGCTTTGCCGCGGCTGTTGACGCTACATTCAATGAGGCCGGGGACTTGCGCCGCCGGTTCTTCGAGCTTCCCATGTCAATCGCCCACAATATCCGGCCAATGGGCCGGGATAAGCTTTTCCTAGGCCCTCGGGCCGCTAGCTGGAGCACATTACTTTAGGTTCCAGACCGTTGCGTAGAACTGGGTCGCGACTTGAGTATTCGCCTAAGCAAATTGGCGGGCGACTAAGCGGAAAACGTGATCAGCAACATATAGCATCCCTAGAAAATTCCGGAACTACCACGGATTGCTTATGTAAAAGAATGAAAGGCTGGCCAACCCGCGCCTATGTCCGAAAGCGAAATTGGTACCGGCCTGATCTGACGATCGATGATCCCAGCCAAGTAATGCCGACACAAGAAACAAGGACGATAGGGCAATTGATCACTTGGCGAAGCGCTTACCTCACCACGCAGCCGACTAGGTAACTCGCGTCAAGGTATTCCGATCAGTGTGATGAAAGGTCTCGCCCAGAGGTGTAAAGTTCAATACCGTGTCTTCGACATAGGTAAAGCTGTCGTCGCCATGAATACTGATGGTGACTTCATAAGCTTGAGTATTCGCGGATGCATGGAGAAAAGGATTTGATAGCGCTCCATAAGTCGCCGATCCCACTTCTGCGGTCAGCGTAAAATCCCGCGACGTGGCAGATACCTCACCACCAGCCATCACGGCCACACCCCGCGGAACTAGAAAGGCGCGCATGACTTGTCCGTTCGCGGCATCCCACAACCAATATCCCAATTCTTCGTGAAACGAGTCCTGCTCGCCCAAACGCCAGGCCGTTGTTGAATAACGCAGTCCATATAAGACTTGATCGCGATTATTCACTGGACCAAAGGGTTCCAAGACCAGATGCTCACGAAAATGTGACTCCACGGATCCGGTAGGCGTCGGTGCGATATCGACCCCCTTGTCGCCCTGCCATATACCCGCCAAGGGTGCGAGCGGGCCCAAGTTTGCAATCAGATCATTGCTTGTCGACATGATGTTCCCTTTTATGCAGCTGAAGTCCGATGAGTCGCGAGTCTTTAGAAATGACTATGCTGCCTACCAAGACTCGAATGATCAATCAGCATCTATACTCATCAAGCACGCACCACGCAGAAAACTCTTACGAATCTGCAGCCTTGCCTCGGCCGAACCCAAGTCAATTCATGCTTATCGCCAGACGGCCGCGAGAATCTAGTACGAGCCGCTTGCCCAGCGAGGCCAAATGACAGGCAAGGCACTTGCGGGGATAGTCTACCCGCGGGGCCTTAAGTATATCTTCTTCGCCAAGGCAATCGTCAGGGAGCCGCGTCACCGTGAAACCTGCAAATCAGCCTTGGTAAGCCCGGACCACCGCTGCAAGCAACACGATTTAGTTATACAGTTAGCTTCGTCATAGATATTTGGAAGGGCGCAAAGATGCTCAGAATCGGACTTTTCTTGGCGACAAACCTCGCCGTTATCTTCGTACTCAATCTGATCATCACGGTTCTAGGGCTAAATCAACCCGGCACGAATTGGCTGCCCTTGCTCGTCACAGCAGGCCTTGTGGGCATGGCAGGATCATTTGTCTCTTTGCTGATGTCCAAGTCCATGGCCAAACGCTCCGCGGGAGCACGAGTTATCGAGTCGCCGAGCGATGACGCACAACAATGGCTGTTATCGACCGTTCATGCGCAGGCCGAAAAAGCGGGTATCGGCAAACCAGAGGTAGCAATTTTCAATTCTCCGGCCCCTAATGCCTTCGCGACAGGTGCCAACAAGAATAGCGCACTGGTGGCAGTTAGTACCGGCTTGCTGGAAACCATGGAGAAAAACGAAGTTGAAGCAGTGCTCGGCCACGAAGTCAGCCATGTCGCCAACGGCGACATGGTCACGCTGTCGCTAATCCAAGGTGTCGTCAATACTTTTGTGATGGTCTTGTCGCAAGTTATCTCGAGCTTGGTCGACCGCAGAGGCGGCGGCGGGTATAACCGAACCGGTTATGGTTTTGGGCGCGGGATAGGCTATCGAATGACCTATATGGTCACGCAGACCATACTCGGTTTTCTTGCCACACTAATCGTGCGCTGGTTTAGCCGTTGGCGTGAATTCGGCGCGGACGCTGGCGGCGCAGCACTGGCGGGTCGCGATAAAATGATTAGCGCGCTAGAACGGCTACAGGAGCTGCAAAGGCCAGCGCAACTACCCGCACAAATGCAGGCCATGGGTGTCAACGGCGGACTGCTTGGCGCCGTCGGACTCAAGAAGCTCACCATGACACATCCTCCCTTGGAAGAGCGAATCGCAGCCTTAAGAGAACTGCCGCCGTAGCCACCGTGATTCGGCTGAACTCTTGGCCGATGATGCGCGGTGGCATCGTCGGGAGTCGAGCGAGTTGCTAAATCCTGCGTTCAGGCGTTACTGAAGTAACGCCACCCAGCATAAGGTAGCTGATAGGCAAACATGCGACGTCTACAGCGGCGCTTGCTTATTTGCGTACCACGCCGCCGCGAGCGCAGCCAAGAAAAATAGCCAACTGACACCTTCATCGCGCAATTCACGCAGCTGCAAATCCGTCACACCATCAACGGCAATACCGAATAGTCTCAACAACACCACGCAACCATCAAACAAGACAATAACCCACAGGCAAGCGACCAATTTCTTAGGACGCAATAGGCCGACGGCCGCTGTGATCGCCATGCCAAGAAATAAGGCCCCGGGGCCAGCGCGAAGAAAATTGATGGACTCCGGAACACCGGATGCGGAAATACCAAAGTTTTCGATATGGTCCAAAGGCTCGACACAGTATAGATAGGCCAAGAAACAAAATATTAGCAATGCATACAGCATTACAAGCCTAGCAAACCACAAACCTAGTCTACTCATTTGCTATCTTCCCTCTCGATTGCCGTGGACACGAGGATCGCATGAGACAAATAGAACTTGCGCCGCAATCGAAAACTAAGACTCGCGTCTGTAGACTTTTTCTAGTGCGGTAATAAGAAATTAGGCCATGGGCAAGCGCATCCCTAGCCAGCGCCCTAAAGACAGGGCCGGCGTGAGCAACATGCCCGGCGTGAATGCCTTGCCGAGCGTTACCCCGCTGCCCAGCACCTCCCCCGCGGCATAAAGATTCGGCACTGGCTCGCCATCGCCGCGCATCACTCGCAAGGACGAATCCACCACCACACCCGTAGAGGAAGTGGCGGAACTGCCCAAATGGGTGATGGCATAAAACGGTGGTTTACGAATTGCCAAGGGCAAGTGTTCTCGGCCAAATCCATCTCGGCCGGCTTGCACGGCTGCATTGTACGCAGCAACGGTTTTGAGCAGTTGATCGGCTTCAACGCCGGCTCTTTTCGCCAGTTCAGGCAGCGAGTCCCCACGATGAAACATAGGGTGGGAATTGAATTCTGCTAAGAATTCCTCTCTACTCCAATCGAGAAATCCCGGGGGCGCCTGCTCTAGAATTGCTTGATCAAAAACAATCGAATAGCGCAGGCGCGGTTGATCCAACAACTTTTCTGCCCGTTCATAGACCGACGGTTCATCCTCACGGACAAATCTCTCGCCGCGAACATTGACCCAAATCTCCCAGGGCGGCCGTTCTTGGGGCGCGGTATTAAAACGACCGTGCGGCCTTGCCGGATACTCTTCGGAAGTCAAAATATTACCCGTGCCGGCACGATGCAGATTCTGGCCGCGCAACCAGCCTCCGGCGGACACCGCCAATTCCAATCCATCACCCTGAGAGTGCGGATAAGAAACGGCCATATAGGAGGGAAAACCGACGAGCTGCTCAAACATTTCCTTGTTCATGGCATAGCCACCGCTAGTCAGTAGGACATGGCGACCGCGAAATGCCAAATCTCCATCGGCGCCGTTGGCCCGCACGCCTTCAACGACGCCCGCGTCATTTAACAGCAAGCCCGTCGCGCGAGTACTGAGCAGTGTCGTAATGCGACCCTCACCAGCCTCCAATGTGAACTGTTCGCGCAGTACCCGCAATATGTCGCGGCCTTCATTGGCGCCCCACAAGTACCGGCGAACGCTATAGCCTGGTTGCCCGGGTGCCGCTCCCGTAACTGGATGTCCCGGCAAAGGCACCAGACCGTTGTCGAGCAACCAATTGATGGTGTCCGGCGCCTGATCCACTGTTAGTCGCACGATGTCAGGATCAGCAAGACCCCGAGTAATACGCATGACATCTTCGAAATGCACATCGGGTGAATCCACGATGCCCAGTTCATCTTGCAAGCGGCTACCAGCAGCACTGATTTGCCCCATGGCCAAATGCAAGGTGCCGCCAATGTCTTTAGCTGCATCCAGCAACAGGACGCGAGCGCCACGCCGCGACGCATGGATTGCTGCCGGCAGGCCGGCGGTACCCGCACCGACAATTACGTAGTCCCAAGTGCTATCGTCGGCAACAACGCGCCCTGCGAGCGCCGTCAAGGGCGCACCCGCCGCCATCGCCAAACCATGGCGAATAAATGATCGCCGCTTCATGGAGCCGAATTGTAAATTAAGTTGTCTATCAACTTATCGTTCTAGTAGCGGTGCATCCTGCACCTCAATCAGGGACTAGCAAATACCACCTATTGGTACGGCGGAGCGTCCTGTCGGGTGCTATGACTAACTGCGATCTGCCTCGAATACAGAAGGTGGTGCGTCTTCACGACGGCTGATAATCAATACTCGCCAGCAAGGGTTTGTCGACGCAGCCTATCCCGCCGCCAACTTGCCGCGGGGTTATAGCGGGAGATACCGCCATTGAATTCGTCTAAGGCGTGAACAATTACGGCATGACGCGGATCGCTGTCTTCAGAATAATTCATGCGGTCGAGGTAAGGTAAGAATCTCGGTTTAGCAGAAGCATGCGCCAATTGCATGAGTTCTCGCCAAATCTCTGCCGGCAATTGTCCACCCGACATCTCACCCATGGGCGCACCGTCGTCTCTCCCCAGCCAAACGCCCGCAACCAAATTTGCCGTATAGCCGACGAACCACGCGTCCGAGGCCCGCTGGCTCGTGCCCGTTTTACCCGCGGCCGGCCACTGCTCAAGGGCGGCAGCCTGGCCCGTGCCACTAATGAGCACGTCGCTGAGCATGCGATTCATATCGCGCACCACCCGCGCAGCCAGAACTCGCTTGGCACCTGGCCGGCGCCGCTTATAGAGCACTTCGCCCTCGCCGTTCTTGACCTCGAGCAGCCCAAAGGACTGAGCACGAAACCCCCCGTTAGCGAGCGGCGCATAGGCTCTTGTTAGTTCCAATAAACTAACTTCGTGCGTACCCAAGGGCAGCGAGGGAACCGCTCGCAAGGCTGAACTGATACCGCTGCGGCGAGCGACATCGATCACCTGATCCCGGCCCACGTTCTCCGAAAGTTTTACCGCAACGCTGTTGATGGATTTCGCCAAAGCCGCCGACAAACTAACGGGACCCCGGTAGCCACCGCTGTAATTCGACGGGCGCCAATCACCTACCGAAACGGGTTCGTCGTACAAGAAATTCTCGGGTGCATAGCCCGCTTCCAAGGCTGCTAAATAAACAAAGGGCTTAAATGCCGATCCCGGTTGACGTCTCGCGCTGGTGACCCGATTGAATTGACTCGCGTCATAGGAACGCCCCCCAACCATGGCACGCACCGCGCCGTCAGGGGTCAACATCACTAGGGAAACCTGAGTGTCGTCCAGTTCCGCTCCGGAAACACTAAAGACCTGCGCGATTTGCCGTTCGGCAGCGGCCTGCAAATTTGGATCAAGACTGGTCTTTATATGAAGATCTTGTCGACTCTGTCGCAGCTCCGCTGGCAAGGATTGCAGCACCCAATCGACAAAGTAGCTCGATTTTTTCTGCCGTAGAGGCGGGACGAGCGTGGCCGGATGCTGTTTCGCCAGAGCGGCTTCGGACTTAGTGATTGCACCGATAGCCCGCATTCGGTCTAGTACGACTGCCGCTCGGCTCTGGGCGCGCTGCAAATTTCTTGTCGGCGCGAATCTTGACGGTGCACGTAGTAGTCCCGCCACCATCGCCGCCTCGGACAAATTTAGGTCTCGTGCGGATTTGCCAAAGTACTCCCAACTCGCTGCCTCAATACCGTAGTTGCCACTGCCGAGATACACCCGGTTCAAATACGCGCTCAGAATTTCCTCTTTGCTGTATTGCTGTTCAAGAGACAACGCCAAGACCAACTCGCGCCATTTGCGTTGCCAGGTCCTCTCGGCATCCAAGTACAGCAGTTTTGCCGTCTGCTGAGTGATGGTGCTACCGCCCTGCACGATCTTGCCAGCTCGTTCGTTGGCAATAAATGCGCGCACCACGGCTAGCGGATCA
The DNA here is from genome assembly GCA_965221985.1 of Gammaproteobacteria bacterium. GTDB lineage: Bacteria > Pseudomonadota > Gammaproteobacteria > Steroidobacterales > J054. The sequence goes on along the minus strand of OZ244928.1, from coordinate 1,466,044 downwards.
ACACCAAAGTGCGAATAGAAGCGCTGATCTTCGATGGCCATCACGGCCGCAGCGACATGCCTGGGCAATTCATGCAGCGGCACGGGATCGAAGCGCTCGCCACCACGGCGCGCGATGAGCTCGCCATTTACGCCCAATATGTTTATTTGGGGCTTGCGAGCTTGGGTAGATATTTCCGGAATGCTCAAGCTAGGGAGCCGTGCCTGAATCAGGGCATTGGCAAGGCTAAATAAACCAAACACTAAGACCAGCGGCAGAACCAGTCTATAACAGATACCCTTAAGTATCCGACGAATCATTTTGCACTCACCCTGACCCGCATCGTCGTATCATCGGCTAGGGTGGTGAGACTCGAATCTAAGCGCAATGCCTCGCGATAGTCGCGGCGTGCAAATTCGGGTAAGTCCGCGGCACGATAAGCCAAGGCTCTATTTAGATAGGCCTCGGCGACTGTGGGCCTCAGTCGCAGAAAACTCGTGAAGTCCCGAACGGCGGCTTGCGCTTCTTGACTAGCCAAATGAGTCAAGCCGCGGGCGAAAAATGCGCAGGCTCGCTCATCTTCGCCGGCAGCGGCTGCGCGCAACACCCCAGTACTCAAGCCTAGAGCATCGGCAAACTCGGCATCGCGATACGCCTGCAAGCCACAGGCCTTGGCAACGGCTTCTTCCAACCCGTAGTCAGCCAGGGGACCAGCGGGAATTAAGTCACCTAGCTCCACAGATTGAGCCTGATAGCGACGCGGATAGCCCGCCAAAGTCCATTGATTGCGCGGGCGTGAACGATAGTGGCGGATAGCTGAACGCGTGGCGGGATTGAGTACGCCATCAATGGGCCCGCCATAGTAGCCCAAACGACTTAAAGCAAGTTGCGCTTTGCCGACAATCGATTCGCCCTCAGGATCATTTCGCGACCAGGACGAACTCGTAACCAGCGCGCGCCGTTCAAACTGCTCCAACAATAATAGATCCACGCTACCCGTGGCGGGCATGCCAACATCTTGCTGAAAGTCCTTAACCGCCGCCAGGGTATCCGGGCCCAACACGCCATCGACATCGCCGCGGTAGTATCCCCGCGTGAGCAACTCCAGCTGCACTTCGTTGATGAGTTGCGCCCGATCTTTGATAGCCCGCAGGCGCAGACCACGCCCTTCGGTGTAACGAGGAACACGAACCGCTTCTGCGCGATCATCGCGCGCCCTTGATTGACGCACGGCTACGTAACTGCGTCGACAATTAGGAAAATCACGGCGCATTTGTTCGGCGGTAAGCTCACCCGGCGGACAGGCTTTTCTCTTGTCGGACTCTTCGCTGCGATAAGGCTCTAGCCAGCGATCTAGCCAGCCGTGATTCTGCTGTTCTGCAATAGCGGCGCCCGCCAGCAGGTTAAGAACCAGCAGGCAAATCAGTAGCGAGTACTTTTTTCGCTTTTCCTTCACCCCACCCTCATTGCTTTACCGGGCACTTCATAAATGTCGGTTTATTTCTTTGCGGCAGACGCATACTGCCATTGCTGTTCTTATTCCATGCACTGAAAACACAAATAACAAGACGTCCAATCAGCACAAGTGGCAGTATTTGTTGTCGCCAGTTGCTCTATTTTCGCACATTTGGCAAGCCCCAAGCGAAATCACGTTCGGTCCGATTTAGGTTGCGAGAACAAAGGCTTAGCTACGGCGGGTCTGCCCTGAATTCACGCTAGCGGCTTGCATAATTCGCCGCGAGTTATGGTAAGGAAACAGTGGCAAAATTCCGGATAATCAGGTGAATATCTAAGCGCGCTGCCAAATTTCAGATCATATCCATCTAGCCGTCATTCTGGTTTGCGCCGAAAATTCAGGGTCAATGCTTGCCATGGGTAAGACATCTATTGATGTGGCGAAAAATCGGACAAGCCAAAGTCAGCGGCCTGTAACAAGCAGCCTACAGCTGAAAGGCTGGGGTCACAATCTCTTAACGAGTTATAGTGTGCCAATCGGCTGCTCCAGACAAATGCCTATGTCCACAGATACCGTTCAGCGATTCATCACGCGTTGGCATGAGATATTTGCTAAGCAAAATCCGACACTCATGTTGGAGCTAATGCACGATGACATCGAGTTTTTTTCGCCGGCGATATTCCAACCTAAACGCGGCAAGGAAGAAGTTTTTGAACTTCTTTGCACGGTTTTCGATGTTATCAACAACTATCATGTGACAAACACCTGGGTGCAGGGCCGGGAAGTACTATTTGAGTTTGAGGCGGACGTCGAGAAATTCCGGCTACAGGGCATAGACCGTTTTCGGCTGAACGACGAGGGTAAGGTCGTGCAAATGAAAGTATGGATTCGCCCCTTGACGGGCCTCAATACGCTAGCACGCGTCGTGAGCCAGCGGGGTCTACAAGAAAAGCTGGCGCATAAAGGTAGAATTGAGCAAGCACTAACTCTTAGCCGGGTACGGGCCCAACGACTAGCGAGGGCCTTGATGGATAGCATCAAATAGAAACGGCTGCCAAGGGTCAGGCTAGGGTGCCAATACGGTTGATTGCCGCGAACGCCAACAATACGAAATAGGAACTATGCTCTATGGCTTGTTGAAACCTAGGCTATACACGACTCGATCCGTCCATCTTGAACAAGCAGAAATAAGCGCCTGTCCGCAGACCGAAACCAGCAGCCGACATCATCACGTTTTGCAGACCCTCGCCATTAATTTCGGGTAACGTTAGTGGCCAAGTATTGTGGAGAGAAGAATCAATGAAACTCTATGGATCCTTAGCATCACCCTACGTCGCACGCGTTGTGATGTTCGCCGACTTGAAAGGAATCGACCTGCCGCAGGAGTCTCCCCCGGGCGGAATGGGTTCCGACGAATACAGGCGAATTAACCCCACAGGCAAAATTCCGTCCTTGGATATTGGTAATGCCTGCATCACTGAATCAACAGTGATTTGCGACTATCTTGAGAGCCTACAGCCGCAGCCAAGCCTGATTCCCAGTGACCCACTGGCGCAAGCACAGACTCGCATGGTCGCCCGCATGACCGATCTCTATGTGGCACCCCACAACACGCCGCTGACGCGAATGCGTGGAACCGGCGAACGTGACCAGGCGGTCATAGACAAGCAAGCCGAAGAGTTCGCCAAGGGGTTCAGCTATCTCAGCGCCTACATGGGGCCGGGTCCGTTCGCGGTAGCCGATACGCCGACCCTCGGAGATTGCGCGCTGGCGCCCTTTATCGTGATGCTCAAAGAAACCATCTTTTCAAACTTCAGCGAAGTGGCGGACCCAACGGAAGGTAGCGGCCGTCTCGCCGATTGGTGGCAAGCCGTGCAGGAACATGAAGTTTGCAAGAAGAACATTGATGCCTATGACGTCGCTCTGAAGGAATTTTTGAAATGGCTGTACGATATGCTCGCCAAGCGCGAACAGTAAGTTGACTGCTTGAATACTGCCATGAAAAGACGCGATGCCATAAAAACCATTGTTGCGGGCGCCGCCGCTCCCAACTTGCTGTCCGCAAAAACCCCACCTAAGAACGACATCAAGGACGCAATCGAAGCCTTACTCCGCGAAACGGAAGAACTTTGGAATGCCCAGGATACTGCCGGCCTCAGACGACTCTGGGACCAGAGCGATCCCGACCCCTATTATCTGGCCGGAGAACAAGAGAATTGGTTCATCGGCTGGGACGCCTTGAACAACTATCTAGCACCTAAAGGACGGCCGGTCACCGAAGCCATTCGGGTTAAGTTCTACGACATACATGCACGACTCTTGGGACCAGATCTCGCCTTCGCGGCTTACTGGATGCGCACGGACATGAAAGTTGTTTTTTCACCGAATCCCTTTGGATCGGACAATCGAGTCAGCGCTGTGTTTCGTCGAACACAGGAGGGCTGGCGATATCTTTGTTACATGGAAGGCTTCCAAGCGCCCAATATGTATATTCAGAAACTGTTTGAAAAGGATGTCTCGCCAGACTATGCGGACTTTTATGAATCGCTAAAGAAAAACGACTAAGACGACACTCCCACTATGCCAAAGTAAAAGGCTACGTAAGCTAGGGCCGCTGTCTTCAATCGCCGCAAATTAGCCGCTATACCAAGGCGAACGCCACCGAAATCAGCGTCACCGCCCCCAATAACCAGGTATACCAAGCAAACATGTGAAAGCGTTGTTCGCGCAGCAGCCACACGAACAGCCACAGTGCGATCAGACCGCTGACCAAGGCAGCTATTCCACCCACAGCGATGGCATTCAGTACCGCATCGGAAACATTGCTGAGTTCGGGCAAAAGCAATACGCCAGCGCCAGCGATGGCAATGACGCCCAGCAAGAATGAAAACTCGGCAGCGACCAGTGGCGCAACACCCAAAGCTAGCGCGATCGCCACGGTGGAACCGCTACGAGAAATACCGGGAAGAATCGCGATGGCCTGGGCGCAGCCGATAAGTATGGCCATGGTCCAAGTAAGCTGTGATTTTTTCGCGCTGGGTAATGTATAGCGAGTGCTCCACACAATAAGACCGGTCACCAACAGACATATCCCGGCTACCCAGGGCGACTCAAAGCTCCGTTCAATCCAATCCCGCGCCAAGAGTGCCACGGCCACGGCAGGCAAAGTGCCGACAATGAGCTTGCCAATATACTCCCAGGAATCTGCTTTACCCGTCATTGCCCCAATGGCCAAGGCGCCGACGCGCCGGCGATAGAACAGGAGAATGGCGACCATGGTGGCGACGTGCAGGGCAACCTCAAAAACGATACCGCCGCCCAAACTAGATCCCAAGAAATACTGAGCGATGACCAGGTGCCCAGAACTGGAGACGGGCAAGAACTCCGTCAGTCCCTGCAAAATACCCAGTAGTAGTGATTCTAGTGTTTCCATAGCGCTTTGTGATGGGAAAACTGAGATCTGTGTCAAACCGCCTGCGAGCTATAAGGATCCGCGGGCCAGCAGACCTAGCGTCTGCCGGCGCAAAGAATAGCGCATGGTATCAATATGTCCCGGAATCAGTTGGCGAAAACCGTTATTCCTCAGTCGCCCAGTCGAGCGTCAAAGCAGCGACCCCGGCATGGCTTAAAGCCACACGTCCGCCCTACCCTCGGCGCCCAAGGATTTCATCGTAGCTTGCAGAGTTGTCATGTAACTTGACTTATCGCCATTCCAAAACTTCGACTCACCCACAAACACATCGCAAAAGAACGGCACTAGCAGTGCTTCTCCTTTCGGCAAAGCCTTGCCCAATCCCTGCATGATGACGGGTACGACGGGAAGCGCGGGATGCCGTTCAGCCAAACGGGCGATACCACTGCGCAACTCCGACATTTCCTCTGGCTGACCACGGCTACCCTCGGGAAAGAATATCAGTATCCGCCCCTTTGCCAGGGCTTCGTGAACTGGCGCGAGTAAATCCTCATCCGCCGAATCCCGCTTGCGTTTCAGCGGCAAGATGCCAATGATTTTCTTCGCAAACCAAGCCAGTGCCGGTGATTTTAGGAAATAGTCGGCTGCGGCAACGGGTTGAATTTCTGGCAACAGTTTCGCCGGCAGTAAGGTCATCAGAACCATGGTATCTAGATGACTATTATGATTCGCCACAATGATGGCCGGGCCCTGGCTGGGTAGCCGCTCGCGATGGCGCACATTGGTTCCCAAGACAATGGCAACGACGAAGCGTACAAAAACATTATAGAAAAGGAACCGTAGAACCTTCGACATCTCAGTAATACAAATACCAGATGAGATGGAAAAACAAGGGTGCAGCATAGGTCAAACTGTCCACCCGATCGAGAATTCCGCCATGGCCCGGCAACAGGCTGCCGCTATCTTTCACGCCGATATCCCGCTTGAGCGCCGAGATGCTGACATCGCCCACGAAACCCGCCAAGCTAATGATCAAACCAGCAGCTAAAGCAACGGGCCATTGCATGCCCGTGAGTAAGGGCGCTATGGCAACGGCCAGAACGCTAGTGGTCAAGACACCGCCAAGAAATCCCTGCCAGGTCTTGTTCGGGCTCACTGAAGGCACAATCTTGTGCTTGCCGAATAACTTTCCCCAACAGTACTGCGCCACATCGTTAAATTGCGTGAGGAACACCAGATAAACCACCAAGCCCGGACCGCCCGCCGATAGTTGCTCAGTCTTTGGCAAGACCAACAGAAATGCGAGATGACTAATGCTAAAGACCATGGTCATGGCACCCCAGTGCAAAGTGCCGGCCGCGCGGAGAAAGTTATTAGTCTCGCCGATCATAATCATGCGCAGGGGAAGAAATAGGAACAGGTAGACGGGAATGAAAATAATGAACATTCCGTACCATTCCTGAGCGACCCAGTAGTACTGAAAAGGAATGGCCAAGTACAACCAGAACAAGACGCGGCGATCCGCGCGCCGCGTCGGGATCATAGAAAGATATTCTTTGAGCGCGAGAAAGCTGATTAACCCAAAAAACCACAGCGAGATGGTCCGGCTCACCAGCATGGCCACGACAAACACCGTGACCATGACCCACCAAGACTGAATGCGCTGGGTTAATTCAGCGTAGGCCTCACCGGCCAATTTGCGCCGAAGCGCGAGCCGGATCAGGCTTGCCACGATTAGTAGGCCGTAAAGCCCGCCCATGAACCAGGCCACGTTGACGGGAAAGTGCTCGGGAATCATGCCACTAGCGCCAGGGCACGTCGAGATCGATTAAAGATGGTCACCAATAATAAAAGGACTACGCCTACCAGCAAGAAATCCAGCCAGGGCAAGGTCTCAATGCGCAATCCCAGGAGCAGGCAAATGAAACCGAAGAAAAAGGCCCGATCGCTTTTTCCCATGGGACCGTCGTAGCGTCGCTCGGCGCCAATCTGAACCGCCACGACTCCCGCCATTTCACTGACTACGGCCAGTATGGTAATCAATACAATAAGGACGGCATTGACGCCGGCCACCAAGGCCAGCGGCAGATAGAGGGCCACGTCGGACAGCACATCACCCAACTCATTCAGCACAGCACCTAGGGAGGACTGCATATCGTGTTCACGCGCCAGCATCCCGTCGATGGCATTCAGCGCCATGCGCAGGAACAAAACCAGTGGCACTAGCAACAACGGCCAAGAGCTAGCTGGCCAGATGGCAATCGCCGCTCCAGCAACACAAGAAAGCACAATGGCTGCAAGCGTTACTTGGTTGGCGGAAATACCCGCCGCGGCCAATGCGCGACAGCTGGGCCGTAGCAGAGCCTGGAATCTTGCCTTTAAATCGTAGATCGACGCCAAGCTAGTCCCCCTTCAAGAACTTGGATTCCAGCACACCGCATGGAGCATGTCTAGATTGTTCAAGGGTAGCGGGTAGTAGCCGGCTATGCAGTGCATCTGAAGTACAGACCGACAAGAGAATAACGCCGCCTCTTATTTAAGGATCAACGGCGTCTATGAGAAAGCAAGACGAAAACGCTTAAAATGATAGGTAGAAAGGATTCTATCCAGCGCACCACTTCGTACTACGGTCGCAGTCAGACACTAGCAGATGCTCGCATCACAACTAGCAGTTACCCGTCCATCCGCAACGTAATGACGCGGAAAATTCTGGGTCATCGATGGTTTTGAGCCGGGGATTTACGGTCGCGCGCCGCCGGGCTTCATGGAATGGAAGATTGCTCGGCGTAATATTGAAAGCATAGGTGACTCGATCTATACGCCCAGGCAGCAAGACCTTGATATTCGTTGAACTAATTTCATTGACCAAGGCAGTATGTTTCAGCAAATTAGTCAAACAATTGTCCAGAATCGTATTGTAGAAGGCGGGCTCTGCTTGCAGCGAATTGGCGTCGCTCGCCACGGCGAGAAAAAACGCTTGCAGTTCCTCCTTGGACACATTGACCGGATACAGGAGCACACGCTCGTTGCGCCGATGGGACCGAAGACCAATAACATCCTGCTCAGTGGAAAACACGTAAATCTTCGTATAACGCCGAAATAAGCCGGCCAGAGGTTTGTAGCTTTGCCCCGGCCTTAGGCGGGCTTCCACGGACAATGCTAGGAACCTAGACTCCTCACCCGAGACAAATTCAAAACTAAAGAAGGAATGCGCAAGCCCGTAGGACCCGAAATGTGCTAGACCGATCCAGCCACGCGCCAAATTCTCAAGCTTAAACTTTGATTGCTTATACGCCGGCCGCACAACCCTGGCTTCTTCGTCATAGCGAAAATCCCGAAAATTATTGACGGTAAAGTCCTGACCAGAAAATTCGATACTCGGCGCTCGGGCCTGAGCCTCTTGCCAGGGACCCGCATTTATAGGAACTTGAACTTGCAACCAAGCAAATATCGCAACCAGCGAACCCAATGCGATGACCAACTTGCATCGGTACCACGGCTTTGCCGGCTTATTCCGGCTCATTCCCACCAGAGCTTGGTCTAATCAATGGCAAGCGAAACGCCTCAGAACACGATTCTTGGTGCAAGACACCGGCAACACAATACCGCGTTTATCTAATCGGGGGTTCGTCGAAACCAATATTGGCTGATCAGCGCAGATCTTCCAACCACCAGCGGCATTCCCCGCCTTTCCTCGGTCAGCGTTTGCATGAGTTCACATTCAGGCGCAAAAGTCTCGCGCAATGTGTCCGCGTAGACTCGTTTTGGCCCCATAGGCCACCAATCCCACCAGGCACGCCGGCCAAAATGCAGCAAAATAAAAGCACCGCCCGGGGCTAGCCAGCTCAGCAATTGTTTCTTGTACGCAGCGAGCTCGATGGTCCCCGGTGTATGCAAACAGCCCACATCAAGCACCAGGTCATAAAGATGATTACCCTGCCAAAGCCCGACATCGGCTTGGATAACTTCTATGGCAAGACCGCGGCCGGCGATGCGCTGCTCAAGCATGGTGACGGCCTGAGGCATAAAGTCGATGGCCGTGACCTGGTAACCGCGCTCGGCCATATAGATCGAATAGTTGCCGGAACCGCAGCCCACATCCAAGGCCTTGCCGACGACATCATGTTGAGCCAAAGCCGTGACGAGTAATTTTGGTGGATCAGCCTCATGCCAGGGCAAATCCTCCGGCTTCTTGGCTGATTTGTATAGCTGGTTGAAAACTCGCTTACTTTGCCCGCCCATAAGATACTCCGGAAGCTAAAGTTCAAGTCTGAGTGCAAATGAACGCAACAACTTGCCTCCCAGCCTCGCGCAATTCAGTTTGGTATCGCAGCTTACTCGTTTTGCTTGCATTGTTGTTGTTTACTGGCACCTTACTTCGTCACAAGGCCAATGCAATTGCAGTTCGTGCAATTCCCGGCCTTGATTGGATCAGCTTTGGGTACGCACGGGCGGCACTGGCCCCCCGGAATATATATTCATCGTAGACTGCTGTGAACTCACAAAGCGACTTGCAGATCCGCTGGACGCTGGAAATCACGATATCTCAGGAGCCACATCAGAGTACCACGATGTTTACTATTCCGATGCAGATGGTTCGTTCGACATCGATGGGGAATACCTGTCAATGGATTGACACAGAATTCCTAACACTCCCTTGAATTTTGCCGACGAGCCAGTGGATCTCGGCGACTTTGTAGCAAGCTTTGTCGCTCTGGGCGACAACGCATTTCAATCTATAGTTGAGAGTGCCATTGATAGTGATTTGCTGACACACACCAGCATGGACAATACCAGCGGTCGATCAGCGCCTGCGAGTTGCCCTAGGCTTCTTATCGTCTTCTGGTTCAGTGGTTCCAAGCCCGGCAGGCGCTTAGTCATTTGGCTCAGCACTCGATAACGAGACTCGATTACTGGTTCAGGATTAGAAAACTCCCTGCAAAGCCGAGTTTCTTGTGGGAAGAAACCACCTCGTGACTTTCTTACTCGGCTGTTACCCAGTCACCGTCCTGAAATCCACAACCGATTTCCAACTCGCGGGCATCACCAGAGTAGTAGTGTAATTTAGAATCACCCAGATCGCAGGTTCCTACCAGCCCGTCTGTTGTACAGGCACTGTCAGCATGCACGGCATCTGCGTTGTTATCGGTTTTGCCGAGCTCAGCGCAGCTGTCCGCACCAACAGATTCCTGGCAAACGTTGAAAGGTCCAGCAAACAGATTTTCCTGCACATACGTGCAGCTACCATCACCGGAAATAGCGGCCCCACCTTCATGGCCTCCAGCGATGGCGAGAGATATTTCGAATGCCATAAAAACCGCTACCACTGCGCCAAAAATTCGCATAACTTCCATGGTTTCGAGTCTCCTTAGAACTGCGGTTATCGAGCTAAATCATACCAAACCGAATTGCGTGTGCTCGTTCGATTATGTTAAGCGAATAATAACCGAATCTTACCTATCTGTGAGGAAGTATAGCCATACGCATCGGTGTGCTGCTTAACGATGACGCTGTCATCAAACATATCCTCGGGCACTTGTAGGCCTGGAATCCCGGGCCACCGTGGCCAAAAAACGAGAACCTGTCCCTCACTGATCACGCTACCCCAGCCATCGCCTGGCGCAGGTATCGGTTGTCGACGGTTATCTCAACATCGGCACCCACACAGAAATCAATAATTTTGAGCCATTTTGCTTCAAATTGATTCGCTCGACATCAGCGAATCGAACGGCCCAATATGGCAATCGCAGGGATTAACCACTCAAATATGCACTTGTAGACGTGGTTAAAAATAGTGGGACGCACGTGGAATCGTACAGCAAGGTTGCGGCCTGTATAAGTTGCAGGCCTCTAAAACGTCGATTACGGCAGCAGATCTTCTCAAGAGGACTTCACTTCGAAAGGTTCCTTGTATCGCAGAGGTAAATGTTTCCACTCATCGTGCTGATACGTACCTCGGATTCGCCATCTCCTTTATTAAAGCGAATTAAATGCCCCATAGCATGTGGACGCTCAGGCATTTTCGGACCATTGCAGTTCTCAATATCTCCGGAAATACTCCTTAGCGTGTATTCGCCAGTTATGTCACCACGAATCTGAACATTGGCATCACCGGTCATCGTCGAAAGCTCAAATTGCGCGCCAGGCTCCGCGCCGGCTACGATCTCGAGATTTCCGGATGTGGAGGAAACATTCAACTGACTGATGTCATTTCCCGCCAAATTGACATTACCGCTCACAGATTTGGCGCGCAGATCTCCAACGAGCCCCGAAATATCCAGTTCACCGCTCATGGATGAAATAACCGAGCGTGTCGTTTTGCCATCACCTCTTACTTTGATATTGCCGCCGACAGATCTTATCCGCAACTCTTTTCCTGAAGAGGCCGTCGTCACGCCACCACTGACTGTGGTAATGCGCTGTGCGCCATCGAAATCAATGACTTCAACCTCGGCGCTCGACGTTTCGATTTCGAGTCGGTTAAACCGCGGTGCCTTGATCACGAGATTGGCGTGCCCTCCTCGTGGATTCCGCAACAATACCACTCGCACCTCTACTCGACCGTCGGCCGATATTACTTCGACCCGCTCGGCACCAGGTTCAAGCTCCCCTGTGACTTCAACCTCTTGTCGGTTCCACCCTTCGACTGTCACCGAACCGCGAACGTTCTCAATTACCAGAACACCATTCATCTCAGCCGGCATGCTGCGATTAACGGGTTCGCCCGCCCAGGCAACGCAGAAAGCACTCAATAGGACAATGCCAATGAGACTTCTCATGTTCTCACCCTCTCTTCCAGCGAGTTCGCCGCCCAGGCAGCGTCATTCAACAGGTCCATTTCCTGTTCGTAGGATTGCATCCAAAGACTACGCAACCATGTATTGTTTGGCTCTCGCATGAGCGCATCTTCAATGGCTTTCCGAGCCGATCGCACGTCATTAATACTAGCAACTACGTCCTCTCTAACCTCCACTGGCAATGCTTCAATTGCAAAGGTCTCTGAAACGTCGAAACGTTTATCAAAATACCTAGACCAGGCTGTAATACTCAGGACGTCACTTGCGTCCTCGTTCTCAGCCCGAGTCTGCGCTGTTGAGATCTTTCCGTTAGGGTCATTCATAGATACGATGCCAATAATCGAAGCCGCAACTAGCAGAATCACAGCAGCGGCAGCCAGTAGCGGCGACTGACGCGGCTGACCATTTTCACCAGCAACTTCGTCCAACCGAGCTTCGATACCTGGCCAGAGGTCTTTTGAAGGTCGAATATCACGCGGCAGCTTTTTCGCCAACTCTTCGGGTTCGAATACCTTTTCTGTTCCCCGGGCTCCCATCGAAATCACTCCTGGTTTACTCTACTATTTGTCTTCATTAACAGTTTCTTCGCCCAACTTCGCCACCAACAACCTTTTCGCTCGATGCAACTGTGCTTTGCTCGTTCCAGGTGCGATATCAAGCATCTTGCCGGCCTCATCGTGGCTGTATCCATACACCGCCAGCAATACAAAAACATTTCGAGCACCATCCGGTAGGCCAGCAATTGCCTTCTCCAATTCATCTATCTGGGTATCATGGGTATCAGGAGCGCTCGCAACACCCGGAAACGAGTCCGCCAGACTCAGGTGCTGCCGTTCCCGTCCGAGTTTTCGTTGGCGGGTCAAACATTCGTTCACCGCAATACGATGCAACCAGGTGCCAAACGCACTGTCACCACGAAATCCATCAATTCGTTGCCACGCTCTCACGAAAGTATCTTGCGAACAATCATCCGCATCTGCCCGGTTGCCCATCATCCTGAAGCAAAGGCCATAAACACGATCAACATGCATGCGATACAGCGCCTCAAAAGCTCTTCGGTCACCAGACTTAACATCACGCACCAGCAGTCGCTCGTCCTGAGCGGCTGCATTGGTGCGACTATCCGTAACTGTCACCGAAAAACCTTCGTCTCTAGCTATTAGATGGTTCCCCGCCCGAATCGGCTTGAATACCAATCGAGCATCAACGCTCCGAATTATGAAGCGATGAGGAGACCCATTTATACCATTGGAAACGAAACCACAGTATGGATGGGAGCGAACTTGTCTAGTTCGAAAATTCTGCCGATACAGAGTCAACAGGTGCCCCCCTAACAGGTCGAGAGCGCAAATCAGCGCCAATTCCCAATAGGGACGGCACGAATATAAGCACCAGCAGCGGTGAGAATAACAAGCCAAAAATCAAGGTCACGGCCAGTGGTTGTAACAACTGCGCCTGAAAACTGCGCTCAAATAATAGCGGCGTCAACCCGCCAATAGTTGTTAATGTGGTCAGTAGAACCGGTCGCAACCGATCTTGCGCTGCAAGGATTATCGCCTGTCGCAGCACTTTGCCGTCGGCACGCAATCGATTAACGGCCAACACCAAAATAATGGAATCATTGACCATAACACCCGCAAGGCCCAGCAAAGCCATCAAACTGAGCATGCTTAAACTTATTCCGAGCACCCAGTGACCAACAACCGCGCCAATAAATCCAAACGGAATAATCGACATTACCACCAGTGGTGTCATGTAGCTGGAAAAGACCGAAGCAAGAATGACATACATTGTTATCACGGCCACAAGCAATGCAACGATGGAATCATTGACTGCATCAGATTGTTCTTCGGCCTTACCCTTGAAACTAATTCGGACACCATATTGTTGTTCTATTTTCGGTGCGACATTTTCAGATATGACTTCCAGCACCACATTGGGAGTGGTCACACCCCGATCAACTCCCGCCGTTAAAGACACCTGACGCAGGCCATCTTCACGCTGAATCTGAGAAAAACCAATGGCGGAATCAAGATGCGCAACTTCCGTCAGTGGAACTTCCGTGCCATCCGGTGCACGCAAATAAAAATCACGAATTGTTTGAGGCTTAGCATTGTCCGGAGCCTCCAGTTTCACGCGCACAATAATTTCCTCTTGATCCTGAGAAAATCGCTTCGCTACAACACCCTCGAAAGCATTTCTAACCTGGCGGGCCACGGACTCCGCCGTGAAACCCATTGCCCGACCCTCGGGTGTAACCGCTATCAATATCTCCCGCTTTCCATAAGGCAAGTTGTCTTCCACGGCGTTGATACCCGGAATCTTTGCCAAATCGTGGCGCATGCCCGCCGCCGCCTTCTTCAGCACGTCCAGCTCCGCGCCGTGCAACCGGATATCGATATCCTTACCCGGGGGGCCGGCATCGCTGTTCTCGAAAACAACGAAGGACTCCAACCCAGGTATCGCTCGTATTTCTTTCCGCCACGCGGAAACAAAATGCTGGGTTCTAATATCCCGATCATCACCCGGTATCAACTCGACAGTGTACGCACCGACATGATCTCCGGTCCGGTTACCCGGGTCCTGCATACCACCGATCATGCCAAACTCGAAAAACCGGAGCCCACCATTGCCACTGGTTAGCTTATTTGCGGCAACGTTTGCCGAACGCGCGAGTTCATCAACCATCTCCAAGGTCTTCTCTCTAGGCGTCCCAGGCGTCATGGCAATATTCGCGTGAACGGTATTGTCCTCAGGCGGCAGAAAGAAATCGAAGCTGACCCGCCCGGAAATAACCAGGCTCAAAGAAATCAGGAACGTGCATATTGTGATCAATACAGCGGCATAACGCCGATCAAAACAATAGGCTATGGCGTCGTGGAAACGCGTATCACGAAAATGGCTAAAGGCCAGCTGGAATCGACTAGGCTTGCGATTCCGCTCAATCCTGTCGGCATCCTGCAAAGATTTCCTCAAATGCATGGGCAAAACCAAATAGCATTCGACCAGGCTGGCAAAAATCACAAAAATTATCGTCAGCGGTAAATCCCAGATGATTTGACCTACCTCTCTACTGACCATCAACATCGGAAGGAAAGTGGCGATGGTCGTCAGGGAAGCAGCCATTACGGGCGTAATCATCTTCTTCGCTGCAGTAATTGAGGCTTTTTCCGGGGACATGCCGTCCTGATGAAGCCTCTGCGTATGTTCGCCGACAACAATAGCGTCATCTACTACGATACCGAGACCCATAATCAAAGCGAACATACTAATCAGGTTGAGGGATATTCCCATCAATGCCATTGCGCCTATTGCAGCCATTATCGAAGTTGGAATCCCCATCGCCACCCAGAATGCCACCTGTCGATTCAGGAAAAACATCAGCATCAACAGTACGAGAATGAGACCGCCGATACCGTTATTCACCAACATCTGAACACGCTGAGTTGTCTGATCCGCCAACACATCAAACATGTCTACACTCATGTTTGGCGGCAATTCGGCACGAACCTCTGCGACATACTGAGTGACAATGCGCTGTGCCGCGATCGAATCAGCGCCTCTTGCGCGAACTACATACAGACTAATCGCTGATCTGCCATTCCGAACATGCGATACAGCATTCTTTTCAAAGGTCTCATGGATACGCGCAATATCCTTTAACCGAAGTTTGTTTCCTGCAGCGGTGGAAACAACCTCTATTTCCTGAATTTCAGCGGCCGATCGAGCTAATGCCTCGGTACGAATCTGTTGTGCCACGCCACTCGTTTCAATACTACCGGAAGGCAAGTTGAGACTGGATTGATTGATTTTGGAGGCAATGTCATCCAAAGTCAGATCAAGCCGCCGCAAGATACTATCGGAGACCTCGACCCATATTTCTGAATCCCGGGCGCCACGAATCTCTATTTGGCTCATACCGCGATCAAGCAAATCATTGCGTATATGATTGGCAAAACTTTTGAGCGTCTGCTCGGCATATGGGCCGCTGATCTTGATCCGACATACCCGAAACGGCGCAATAAACTGGTTGATAACCGGCTGTTCGATATCTGCGGGAAAGCTGGTTATTCGTGCAACAGCTGCCTGAACATCCGACAGCGCTTTCGACATGTTTGTTCTCTCAGAATACTGAATACCCACTTCAGCAAGGCTGTCTCTTGCGGTCGAATTGACTCGTCTGACACCTTCCAGAAAACGAACTTCTGATTCGATGGCCGCAATCACATTAGCTTCCACGTCTTCCGGGCTGGCACCGGGCCATTGAACGGTTATCGCAATAGTGTTTAGATCAAAGTCTGGGAGGAGTTGCCGATTAATTTTGGTCAAACCATAGGCCCCAAACATCAGCATCATGACCATCAGCAAATTCCCCGCCACTGGATGACGCACGAACAAACTAATCAAACCGTTGGAGGCTAACTGGCTCATCGCACTTCGACCTTGGCTCCCACGCCCACATCCCGGAGCTGAGTGGTAACAATCAGGTCGCCATCGACGATCGGCTGCTCACCAATGCTGCTAAATACCAACGCTGTACCGGTATAGCTGTGGATCTTGATTTGTCGCTCGGCCAACCGCCCATTTTCGACCACGTAGATGATGTCGGTACCATAGAGAGCTGTATCCGGCACTTGTAAGACATCGACGTACTCCTTGTCAGCGAGCCGAACGGAAACAAACGCCCCCGGCCGCATATCAGTTTGCTCACCGCCAGTATCTATTGCAGCAAACACATCGACACCACCCGTGGTTGAGGCAATCTCCGCGCCGACGCGTTCGATAACTGCGGAATAAATCGCAACCTCATCCCCAACCTTCCATAAGACCTGTGCCGGGCGCCCTATGATGGAAGCAGTACCTTCCCGAAACCGACCGTACTGAGCATTCGTAAGAGAAAACCGTACTTCGAGACGACTGGTATCGATTAACTCCGCAATCATTTCCCCAGTTTGATCAGTATATTCCTTACCCAAAGCTGCATTAACCTGACCCAGAACGCCGTCAAAAGGTGCAATTAGACGCGTATCTCTTAGGTTACGCTGGGCACGAGACACACTGATTTTTCTTTGTTCTACGATGGCTTCATGCTGAAGAACTTCGAGCTCTGCTTTATCGAGAAACTGTTCCGAAACATTTTTTGCATCAAAAAGTTCTTTCGCTCTCTGAAGATCCCTGCGCAACATTTGCAGTTTCACTTCTGCTTCTTTGAGTGTCGATTTATGCTCGGCAAGATCCGCTTTGTACGTAAAAGGATCAATCTGGAGCAACAAATCGCCTTTGCTGACCTTACCGCCTTCACGAAGCAATGGACTCACTGAAACAATTCGGCCATCCACGGATGGCCTGAGATCTGTTCTTCGACCAGCAATAACATCCCCAAAAAGACTGATCTCGGGTTGTATGGTCTGATGTTGGGCTTCTATTGCGATAACCGGCCAAACCTGCTCCGGCAAATCGACCGGCTCGAGGCGAGGCCGCGTCACCATGATCAGATATATTGCTGTAGCAGTCAGGCCAACAATCAGCATCGAAGTAACGACAGATTTCAAACTGAACTCCTTCACTGGTCATTCGCTCGCCATCGAGTTCCATATTTTTTTTTCAATTCAAAGCCTTAGTCTGCCCTTACTAAATTTAGATGAACTCCGACACCAAATCGTTTAAATGGCCAAACCGGTCCCGAAGGGCCTGAAACATAATGCCAACGACGTTTTTCGTAAATCTGGTTAACGCATTGTCGGGTCGCCTCCGCATTTACACCGGTGATTCTGGTATCGCGCTGGACGCGGAATTCGGCTCCGTTCTGGATGCGGTTGCCATGCTCTTCGGCCATTCCCAGCTCCTATACTGCTGACCAAATTGCTTCATTTTCCGAATGTCATTTTTCAGCAGCTTTCGATAGAAAGGAATGCTGTTTAACCTGCCCAGTACCAAACCGCCCAGGGGCGCCAATAACCACCATGGCGAAACCAGGTACGCCATCACGAGGCTCAATGGAGTCAAAACCCAGAAAGATATGGCTACAAAAAAGAAATTTAAAAATACCTGTCTGTAGCTGGAGTTCCGGAACATCATCCGAGTAATCTTGGCGTACTCATCACTGAATCGACCCCTTGAATCCAGGTCGTATCGATGCACGATATGCGGACCTCCAAAGAAGCACAGCAATTGGGTCGGATTTAGACCCATCTTTGACAATCGCGGTTTTCGTCCAACAAGCGATGCCATTTTCTGCATCCAGCTGCGATATTCGCGAATAAATGGCCGATCGGCGAGAAGCGGACTATGCATTGCGTGGTCAATATTGTCCGTCTCAATAACCTCGAATACGTTTTTTAGGCGCAGTTTTCGCTTACCGCTGACGATATTCTCAATCAAATAACTGCTCATCTCGGCCATTTGGGGAAACGAGCCAACGTTTGGTCTGGTGAATCCATTGAACATCACCTTGTCACCCAGTGACGGATGAACAATTCCCTTATACAACTTGCGATAGAAAGTCGGGGAAACCGTGATCGGTAGATCTACGTTGGGAACCGGCATAAATCCGGATCCGGATATGACGATGTCTATATGCTCGGTCGTACCATCATCGAAGGTGATGTCTTCACCGTTGCATTTTATAACCTCTTTAGCAAAACCTATGTTGTGCAATCGATTCAGAATTTGTAAGTTGTCTTCGTATTTCCCATTTTCCGAGCGTCCCCAAAAAAACTTTATGCTGTACTCAGTCGAAAATGAGCTTCTCGATTTGAATTGATCAATTTTGTGCCCATTGGTGATGTAGTGATTCTTTAACAACTTTGAAAGGGTACGATTTTCTCCGACACTGGTCCCGCCCGTCGACCCGAAGGAATGATAAAGCTTGCCAACCAACGGTCGCATCTTCCAAAAATAGAACATATCCAGAGGTATCTCCGTCAGAGTCCTGGGCACTAGGTTACAGCCATGCCTTGAAGTAATAACCACGCGCTTCGCCACGCTTGCGATTTTTCCAGCGACATACATAGTTGATTCACCAACGCCCTTTATCAAGACATCCTTCCCGGCGAAATGCTCAAGGTCGTCTATCTCATCTGAATGAAGTATCTCCCCCTCATAGCCCGAGAAAACCGGAGAGCACTTCAGCTTCTTATGATTCGCCCCACTACAAATGATTGCGTGATCAAAGTTCTTAACAACACCGTCTTCAAAAGTCACCTCGACACTATCCTCGGCATTTATACGCACTTTCTTCACCGGACATCGGAACCTGATATCCAAGTCTTTTTCTTCTGCAAATCGCTGGTAGTATTCGGCAACTTCCCGTAACTCCATGAAATCATAGAATTCATCAGGCGCTGGAAATGCACTGAATTCGGTAATTCGTTTGGATGAACTGAGTTGTAAATCATTCCAAAACGGCTTTTCGCTCGAATACCTGGCGAAGAGACCACCGCAACGATCAGACGCCTCAAAAATGATCGGTTGATGCCCCGATGCTTTTAGCTGATGCGCCGTGATCAAGCCAGCGGGCCCAGCCCCTATGATCGCAACTCGTTTATTCATGGATAACAATGACATTTTTCTTCCCCTGTATTTTCAATTTTCTACTAGTAGCGTTCATTCAATAAGCGGCATCTTTTCTGAGTTAACTCATCATGATCGCCCTCGTCCTTTAAACACCTGTACAACACTAAGCAAATACCACCAAATAGATGACTAACCAGCACGCCCCATACATAAAGGCGTTATCCCAAGTGTGAGGCGACTTCGCCTCCACAATTACCATGGTTATCGGTAATACAGCCAACAGAATCAATAATTCATTTACGCTCAAGAAATTGGCGCTAAAAAGAATGCCGACTACGGTAAAAAACGCAACGCACGCAGAACCAACATACGATCGTGTGTATTCTCGGCGGGTAAAAAGCGCTTTCACTTTGTATTTTTTCTTTCCGTATATCCTACCGATCGGTTCAGCCAAACCGTCGCCGAGACCAACAGAGCAGGCGGCAATCAGAAACAATGGCCACATACCCTTGGCCGCAAAGTACTGAGACATCGGTACCAATAGAATGGTTACGGCCAGTAACTGAGTGATATGCCAGATCATGGTGTACGGCCGGTCCTCGGGTCTGTCGTAGGCCCGGAAGCTCAAGTAGCAAATATAGATCTTCATTCGTATCGGTCGGATGAGAATTAGATACGGCAGAATGAATTTGAAAAGCGAACCCCAAACGGCTGATATATACCAACTGTGAAAGAGGTCTACGCCGACAATGGCTGGCGGAACCACCATGATGGGAAGGACGAAATTTGCGAAGATATGTCCGGTCTTTCTGGTATAGGCGACATTCAGACCCCGGTTCTCCACCAGCCATCCCATTCCGACACAAAGCAAAAACATTGTTGGCACGAATATGAGTGTTTCGTCCCAAAATTCCGTTGACGGCGGTGCCATAATCGCCGCAACAACGCTGCCGGGCATGTAGACAGCAACGAGCGTACCGATAACAACCAATGAAAACCAAAAAAGACTAAGCCATACCGCATAGAGCTCGGGCTTTTGCACTGGGCCCCTATACCAATCAGGCTCGCTTGGCGGCAGACCCAGTAAAAGCGTCGGCTCACTTACCCGAGTATTTTTCGGCACATCGATTACTGAAGTGTTTTCCATCAACAATTACCGTTTTCGAAATATCCAATGCTCTTCGAGTAAAGTCCGGCTTTCTTCTGCCAGGTTGCAAGTCTCAGAGATTGGTCAAAATCTCTTGCCGTAGAGCATTTCCTTGTACCACCTCGAAAAGAAATACAATGCGGCCGATAACGCGATGCCGCTTACAGTCAAGCCGCTAACTCCTAATCCCGATGGCAATACCATCGAAATGAAAAACGCTGCGCCAACTACCAGTGAAATTTTTTCTAAGTACGATAGTCGTTTCACACTTCGTGAACAGGTCCTGCAAATCCTCAGATGTTGAATTTCCCGAGGAATTAAATGCAGATTTCCGAACCAACGTTCATATATCGACTTTGATGGGCCGGCTACCGCCCGAGCCTGGACCGCGATCGAACTGAGATCCTGTCGCTGTTTCGTATTAAGTTGCCGTTGCCAGAAATATCCACCCTTATCCTTTAACCATTTTCGGTAGTGAGAAACCGCGATATCCTGGGGCGTGTCGATAAAAAGATCGACAGGTAGACTGTCGACCAGCGACAATTGTTTCATCTGACTTCGAACGACAATCGCATCTTCTTCAGTCACTCTGGCGAACAGAATATGAAAAATGGTATCGGGTATTGGCAAGACTCTGAATGCCCAGTAGTCAGAAAATCTTCCGAATAAAACCCGGCAACGGCCATAACCCAATGGAGTAACGCTAAAAAACACCCCGTCTTTTCCGTTCGGCTCTATAACTACGCAATTGGACGGCGCATGCCAGATAAGCTCACTTTCACGAACGATGTTGTCCGGATTAGCAATATCCTGGGTCATACGAAACCCGTTGAACTCAGGATTTGTTGTCCAGTCCTCAATACGCTCTGCAAGCCCGATGGGCTTGGCGGCAAAAAACAGTGTCTTGCGATGCGAAAATTTGATATGACTTTGATCTAGGTTATGCTCATTGTAGATAAGCCAGTCGAATTCGGTATCGCGAACGAAAATACTCAGAAAAATCTTATCTTCGTCATAAGGCAATGGCGGCAGCAAGTTTGTGTCAGCATCCTCCATTTCACCTGCGAATACCCAAAGAATCTTTTTGTACACACAAACTGCAAAGGCGGGTATTTTCCACTTTCCAACTCGATTCGGCGCACCATCCTTTACCATCGGGCCCGGGAGCTTTGTACAGTAACCCTCACCATCGTATTGCCAACCGTGATAGTGGCATTCGATCTTGCCCTCAGTGCTAATAAACCCGGAAGACAAACTGGAACACCTATGCGCACAACGATCGTGGACACAATTCCATTTTTTCTCGTGTTTGTCATAGAACAACACCAACTGGGTGTTGAACAATTCGATACCATAGGGAACATCAGTCGGCATCTCGTCGATTGGCGCTACCGCATACCAAAGATTTCGGAACGGGTTTTCTCTGGCAATAATCGAAAACAGATCGTCATGCTCCGGCACGTCTATCGGCTTACGGTCACTAATGTTAGTGACATTTTCTGCATCCATGATATGCACCATGATCTAGGAACTCCTCAATAATTCGCCGGTATCTTCATTGATCAGGCCGTATAGATTGTTCTTGCTACCAATCCAGGCTCTTTTGATAATTTTTTTACACAAATTCTCTATGCAGAATTTTGGACAGTGTCAGCGGAAATCATTCTCTCGGTGCTTCTCCATATCCTTTCTGAAAAATTCTTTAATTTCGGTCTGATTGATTTTTGCTTCAACTTCGTCTTCAAATAGTACTGGCCCGTTATATCCTTCAATTCAGGTTTGGTCGCCAGATAAATTACAGGCTTGGCACCGGCTTCCGCTTTTGGTATGAAAGCATTCATCATTGCGATAAACCATTTGGGATAGTCGCGATAGATATCGGTCACCACCAAACCAGGATGCACGCAATTAACCGTGATCCCATAATCCTGTAATCTTTGCGACAGTTCCTGCGTATGAATAACGATAAGCAGCTTGGAGCTTACATACGCTCTTAAGGCATTGTATTTACCGTTCGGGAGAATGTTATTTGGATCAATACTGCCAAACTTATGCAGATCCGATGTCAGGTTAATGATTCGGCTGCGTTCACAGTTTTTCAGAAGCGGCAATAGCAAGCTGGTCAACAAAAATGGTGCTATGTAGTTCACCGCCAGCGTCATTTCATAGCCATCTGGAGAAAGCCTGTGTTTCTTGCTATACACACCTGCATTATTGATTAGTACATCGATTTCCTTGTATTGTTTTTTTATTGCATCGGCAGCTCGCGTGATCGACTCCTGCGATGCAAGGTCGACGTAAATCATTTCGATATCATCACTGTGGGAGCTGGTTCTTACATCTTTGAACGCCCTGCGCGATTTATCACAGTCGCGTACCAGCATTACGACTCGATAATCTCTCTTCGCCATTTCAACCGCTGTCGCTTTGCCAATTCCCGCGCTGCAGCCTGTTATTACACAAGTGTTTTTTGTTGCATTCATTTCTCTATTTACCTCTACACTACATCTCGACTTCTATTTTTTTCTACCAGTGACGACCAATTAAGGGGCGCCATCAGTTGGCCAAACAAGCCCGCCGGAACCGGATTGTTCCTTATGCCAACATCGACATCGCTAATGACACAACGATCCGGGTGAATAAATGTTCCGAATAGCAGATCCCAGATCGGAAACAGTGCGTAGTTGCTATTCCTAATCGCTGGATCACTTGAATGGTGTAGTGCATGCACATGTTGTGTCATGACGACGTAATACATGAATCTCGGAATCTTGAACCGCACATTCGCGTGAGCCGGGGTTCCGATTACGATGCCGGCTGTCGCATGCCATAGAATTATTTCCCATGGAGCGCCAAGCAACATTACGGGTCCTGCAACAAAGACGGCGATCAACCCTATCTCTAGCAGATGAAATCGTGAGCCCTTCAGCATGTTCAGTCGGTCAGAACTATGATGCAAAGCGTGAATCGACCACAACCAGCTAACCTTGTGACACCATCGATGGAGTACATAAAGCAATCCATCAACGACGAAAAGACAAAGAAAAATTTGCGCCGCCCAGGGCCAGTGGTGAGGCCACACATTTGTTTCATAGCCCAGTTCGCCGGCGTAGATTGCAAGCGGCGTAACGATGAAAATGGCTACATTGTGCTGGAAGAAAGTCCTGACCGGGCCGGTTAAACCATTGTAAGTCAGATCATTAACAAGCTGTCGATCATCCAGCTTGGTCCAATCGGACCGGAGTGGCCAGCGCCATTCTGCCAGCCAAACACCCAACATCGTGATCGTCAAACCAACTCCGATACCGAGTACATAGCCAAGCGCTGCAAATGAGACGTAGAAAACAACAAAGGCCATCACAAGCATAATCGGATAAAGCGATTTAGCAATAACTTCCGACGAAGCATCACTTGTTGAAGACTTGCCACCAATTGTTTCGCGGGCAATCGGGGTACTTTTACTGGCCGCCCTTTCCACTCTAATTTATCGCTCCTTTTGATTTTTTTTATTCATAAAGACTCAGAGATTGCTATTTGAAAACCAAATAGCGGCTGTAATCATCCAGAATCCCAAACTCTCCCGAATAAACATTGTGGTAATAGTGCTCAAACAGAAAAAACTTGGGAGGAAAGTAGGTAAAAGTCGAAAACATAGCCAACAGCACAACCAATACTGCGGCGCCTGCTAGATTGGAATTGCGTCTCTGCGGCGCAGCTCGCAAAAAATTGAAGCAAACAATCTGGCCCGCAATAACACCGACAATTCCCGTGCTGATATCAATCGCGAGAAATCCCCGACCGTAGATCGGTATGGCATACGTCAGATAGCCATAGAACGTTACACAAATCACAACAAGCGTGGTTAACATGCCTATTGCCTTTGCGAACCAATAGTTGTTTGCCTGATGCTGTATATAGGTGTATTCCACCAGTGAAAAAATGACCGTTGCCCAGAAAAACATCTTCAAATGCTCCCAGGTGCTTTCGTTGACGCTGGAAATAAATGCCACCGGTTTCCAGAATCCACTTAACTCGAATGCAAAGTGCAAATACGCAGCAATGGAGGTAATACAGATCAAGCTGGCTATCGCCCAAAGCCCAATCAGCCGGGCACGACACCAGTCAGAGGCGGTGAAATACCAAGCTGTCTGACCATTGAACGACGTTATGTACAAGTGTAATTCCTTGCTAAAAAATATTTAACACGAATACGGCACCGGATATGGCGATAACGCCACCGAGGCAACGTAAAATGAAAGGTCCGCGCTGATAATGGCCGGGAATATTTCCGATAAACACACCCGCTATATGAATGAGCGCCGTGCCAGTCGTAAAACCCAATGCGTAACGAATGGGTATCGCGGCAGCCGGCATTTCTGAACCATGCGCATGCCCGTGGAAAATAGCGAATATCCCAACACAGGCCATTGCTATGGAGAGAGGAAGACTTTTTTCCGCCGCAATGATGAAACCGAGAAATAGCACAGAAAGGGCAATGCCGACTTCTATCGCAGGCACATTGATATCAAGCATCCCCAACGCACCACCGACACCCATCATGGCAACAAAACAAAGCGGCACAATCCAGATCGCGCGGCCACCAATTTGGGCGCTTACAATTCCTACACTTAGCATGGCTATTAAGTGATCGATGCCCAGAACAGGATGCGTTACTCCGCCCAGGAACGAGCCGAAACGAGCAACGGCCTCGCCGCCATGAGCGTCAACATTCGCGGATGCTAGAAAGCCAAGAACCAAAAAGCTCACCGACCCAAAGGCCCTGTATTGACTGCTTTTCTCGCGACCTAACACGATTCTGCTCGATTGATTCGAGAATCGTCAGCCAGCAATAGCCACGGGCCGAAAGTGGACAGCTGAAATCTCATTTTGTTTTGCGCCCCTGATGTGTGACCTTTACAGCGATGAAATTTCCGTTAAACACTTCTAGCTCAGACCAATAATTCGTTTCTTCATATAGCTCCATTTTTCATTCGTCTTAAATATCGAAAGCTTGTAGTCGCATCCTGGCGGAAACACATTGCCCTCCAGATAGACTGGACCATCTTCAGTCAAAAGAACGTCCCAGCTGATTTCAATGTGGCCGGGCAAATGATCATGCATTGCCAAACATGCCTCGATGATTTCTCCCAACTCCGGTATCGGTAGCCCCTGAAAACGACCATCGCTATTCGCACGAATGGGAATACCGACCGAACTATCATCGTAATTAAACAGGTAGGTATCGAGATCAAAGTAAGCAGTCGAACAAGACCCCTCAGGCGCTGGAAGAAATGCGCCACATAGAAATTCCGACTGCCCAGAAATATTTATCGTAAGTACCCTGATGCTACTTACCGGAAGAGGCACTCTGACGACCTCCATGCGTTCCACAAGGGCTTCCGTGTAAGCCTCTTTGAGGTGGATAACTAACTGGTCCGGCGTATAGGTATGACGCTCCGTCGGAAGTCGCTCGGGATCATTACAAACATAAACCTCCTTGTCCCTATCCCAGATCATCGAGCGTAATTTATGCCCCGCGCCGGCAGCTGTCGGCTTGATAATCAGGTTCGCTCTCGGGATCTCACCGCGGATTCGTCCCGCGGAAAGAGTGGCAAATACCTTCGTCGGACGGTGCCCTTCCGGAAGGTGCGCATGGAAAAACTCGTTCCAGAACATTTTTGAGGAATGCTTCAGAGCGATGGCTGGGTGCAGACCGCTTTTCGCTTGCTTGTAACCATGCAAGGTAAACACCGTGGCCAACATGATGTTGTAGTTGGACCATCCCATGAACTTGAAAGGAGTGAAAAGAGAGGGCAATTCATCGACGAATATCCGCAAGAATGGCGGAGCGACCGCTACCGCGATAAGCGACAACACCGGGGTGAACACCATGAATATGGGCGTTAGCAACGCGGTTAACGGCGACAGGATTTTCCCAACCTTCTCACCGAATATTCGATATACAAGGCTGTGGAAGAATTGCCGCATACCGATAAATGACACGCAGGGATGAAAAATCATCAGTCCATAAAATGCCCTCCACACCCTAATTGTGTCAGCCATGTACCCCTGGTAGTGCCAGGTGGTGGCATCCTCTTGCCCCAAACGGGCGAAATACTCGGGCCAGATCGGCCGTGCGGAAAAGGTCTTCGACCGTCCTGCAGAACTTTGTCCGGGATTCCAATCGGCATCAATATCGGTGAACTTTTCGGCTAGATTGCTCACGGGCATCTCCTGAACTATGTTCATTATTGCTTCACTCCGTTTCATCAACTTCTTAAAACAAACACTGTTGTTGTAACTTCTCGCCGGGCGCTGGAATCGTTACCTGTCGACTCGGAACCCCGGAGGGTTAATTAACTAGCCGAACCGTCACCTCTATTGTTAAGAGTGGTCAAAATATCCCTATTTTTTCGAACACCTCTTCGCTCGTGATAAACAGGCAATTCCCGACAGGGTTTAGCCTGTGTCACAAAAAGTTGATCCCTACTGGCCAAAAAACCTGAAAGCTAATCTAGCCGGAGAGCCTTGCTAGACTAAGACTTACGGCAACACAAGAATCGGTCTTTTGTTACGGTAAAGTGCGATTCAGCTCTCCTGTTATAGTCAGCGTTGCCTACTCTGAGTCAGCGAAATTTATTCACTAGTCACTCGAGCTATACTTTGTTTGCAGATATTCAGCCGTGATATGGCACTAATTGCACCCCCATTTAAATTAATTTTTTTGTCCGCCACCCTTTGTGCCGCGGTCTTAACGCGGTCTTAATGATTTAGACGCGCTCAAGCACCGAATGGTTTAAATAGCTCAACCAGGTGCTGACAGGTTTGTGTAGCGTCTGGGAATTTGTTCGGCCTGAAGATTTAGTGAGAATCGACAAGAGGAGGCCGGGTAAGAAGCCAGCGGCCATTTCATTTGAGGTGGCCGCTGTTCATTTGATATCAGTTTGCCAATGCATGGCAGAGTCGGCGGGTTCCCAGGATATTGATGACGAGGGTCAAGTTGTAGGAGGTTGCGGCGAGCGCCATTTACACTTTCACCTTATTCAAGCCTCGGAGGGAGAAGCAGCCGCCGTCCCTTTGCCGCTTCAGCGTACCGAACGGGTGTTCCACTATCGCTTGGCGTCACCGCATCATCAGCGGGTTGGCGTCCATCCGATCGGCGATCTGGTTGAGCGCATTTTCGTCGAAGTAGCGTGGTACCCAGCGCCGTTTTACGATGGTGCACTGCGGCTTGAGGCGGCAGCCGATATAGGCCTCACTTTTGTGCAGGTACAGGCGATCCTTGGTATTCTCGGTTCTTTTCGGCACCGTCGGCCCGGCTGGACACTCGAAGTTGTCACCATCCGCCTGGTAATGGAACAGCGTGCCATCACCCTGGCTGTTCGTTCGGCGGTGATCTTTCTACAGTCGATTGCGATCGTGTTACCGCCGTACGGTGACTGCGAGCGGTAGAATGTCACGAACGCGGCGCACGCCCGCAGCAGCGCCGCGGTTGTCAACGCGGAAGTTGGCAATACTCTTGAAATCTGGTGCCAAGCGAATCCGGAGCCACAGCTCCTCGATGTTCTTGTGACACTCGCCTTCCAGCCGCCGCAGCTGCGCACCCGGTACAGGTAGCCGTACAGCTTCAGCAGATCCCCGGGGTGGTAAGGGGGCCGGGGCCTGTCGCTTGGGTCTCAATGCGCGCAAAGCCCAAGACCTTTAAATCCAGCGAGTCAACGAAGGCATCGATCATCCGCACCGCATTGTCCTCGCCAATCAGATCGTCCAATCTTTCGGAAACAGCGTCGCCTGATCACGATCTAGTCCTTATACATGCAAAAAAATACCCGCAGCCGAACTGCGGGTATTTTCTCAAAGGACCCGGACTATTTACACAGTCTCCTTAGGCGGGCTAATCTTGTACCCTTGAAGGTGCATTTACTAACGACAACTAATTATTCACCAAAAAATTTGCCATGCGAAAGATGGGTTCCTTGGTCATTGACCGAAATTCTTCCGGGGCATCCACCTTCTCTAAAGCTCGATCCCAGCAAACAATCCACTGATCTCTTTGGTCAGCCCCAATGGGATACGGCTGGTGCGGCTCGGTGAGACAAATAGTTCCGTACTTATCTCGGTACAAGTGAGGACCGCCCAGCCAACCATTCAAATATTCGAACAATTTCTGCTGGATCACCTCAAGGTTTTCCGCATGCATTTGGCGAACGCTTGCCACTTCTTCCAGTTCATCCATTGCTTCATAAAAGGCACCGGCTAGATTTCTTATGCCTTCTTCTTTACCGATTATTTCGTAGGGCGTTTGGTCAGTCATTCGTTGGCACTTCTACATATTTAGGCTGAGTTTATAGGGTATTTGCGGACGCGACCGCGGCAATCAGTAAAAACACTTAGAATCATGGCTACCGTTAGGCAGCCCGCACAAGCAGATTTACCTATAATTCGGCCAGGATAGCTAGGCGATCCACTTATATCGCTTAAGAAACCCTCTTCAGCTAAAGGCTGGCATCACGCGCTCGCCAATGAGGCGAATAGACGCTTCGGGATCTTCATAGATTCTCAAGGCAATACCCGTAAGGCCCCCAGCTGCAAAGCGCCGCAGGCGTTGGATCTCATGATCGATGTCGGCGATGGCCGAGGTCGATGAACATTGGTCCACCAAGCGATCGAGAATATCCTTGGGCACACTCTTAATGTTGGGATCGCGCTTGTAGTAAGCCGTATTGATGTCGAGGATATTGTCCCACACCACTTGCATCTCTTCGTCCGGCAATATACCCCGGTGATAAAAAGCGGGCCACGGTGTTGCTCTCATGGCTAACCAAATACGCGCCTCGGCGCGGGCTGCTTCTTGATCCTCTTTGACGTGCCAGGCCCAGAAATTCAGCAAGCGAAAATTCTCCGATGACTTACCGATACTGGCTTGCTCAGACTGAATCGTTTCGTTCACCGCCGCCACATGCTCGGGCAAATGATCGCCAACAAAAATTCCCTGAGCATACTTAGCGCTGGAGCGAATCATCTGCGGACCGCCTGCGCATACAAAGACCTCGGGACGCGCTTGACTAACCCAGGACGAGTGGTAGTACATCACCTCGTACATTTGTCCCTTGTATTCCACGGGCTCACCCGTGGCGGCCGCCTCTATGATCTCAACACACTCACGTACGGCACGAACGCGTTTGACGGCTTTCATACCCATGGCTGTCGCTGTCCCGCCGTCGCCGGCCCCTACGCCGATATGCGCTCGCCCCCCGGAAATCTCGTTCAAGGTCAACAAGGCATTCGCCATTTTCAGCGGATGCAACTCGTAAGGCGACACCGCGACCGGTCCAAGACGTATTTTCTTTGTGGTGCGTGCCGCCTCGACAAAATTGATGAAAGGATCCCGCGAATCGTGCATGTTGGAAGTCCAAATACCGGCCATACCATAGCTCTCAGCCAGCCTCGCCAGCTCGGCAATGCGCTCATGAGAGTTATTCGCTTCCAAAATAATATGAAATTTCATAAATGGTCCTAGTCTCACCCTCGGCGGAAACACTCCGCCAAAGCACAAGCTCAATTTAGTCTAAGAATGTAAAACCTTTGCAAACTGCTCGACGAACTTAGACACCCAGCTACACGACTACCTGCCCTGAACAATCTCAGCCCAATAGGTATTACCCTGATCAAATCGCGATGGCCAGCGCGCACCGACTCGCGGATTAAACATCAAGACCAGGGCGAAACACTCGCTTAATTTTCCATCGACACCCGGTACATCCTGCAGGAAATAGCACATGCGGTCGTCCTTACCGGCCTTGCCCTCGGTGCGCCATTCACCCGCGGCGCCTTGCGGGCTTGTTATGGTCTGGTCACGATTGAAGCGCGCGTCGATAACCACGGTTTCTCCGTTCACCTTTATCTCGTAACGGCTGGTGTTGCCAAACAAGAACGTCCAGTAATCTGGATGCGCGTCGCCCTCTAAGGGATGGGGGCGACCTTCTATGAAGCCTACTTGGATTTTGAAATCATCATGCCCCTTGACGGGCACAAAGCTACTGATGATTTTGCCAAACTCCAAATTCTTATCCGCTTTCGGCCGCAGGCAATGCATCCATTCATAGGGATGCACACCGACTCGCTCCAGGGAATAGCAAAAACTGCGTTTATCACGCATGCGCCAGATGCCCTGCAGGCCCCGGTTGTTACCGGTAATGGTGCCGTCTTCTTTAAAGTAGGCGACAAAGGAATAAGTCTCGCCATTGTCTCGAGGCAGGGTGAACTTGATGGTGTTTTCCATGTACTGCGCCCAAAATTCCGGCGCCGATGCCTTTAGCTCGGCATCCAAACCGCCCGTGGATGAGGTCGCCGCCTGTGGCTCGTCCCAGTCCACCGACCCACTGGCACGCATGACGAAGGCCGTCAGCGCAAGTACTTTTTCCGCCGAGATGTCCACGGCGGCCATCGTGTTGCCGGGAAAAACATCGCCGGGCTTACGCACATAGCGGGCGAACAATTCCGGCGTCCACTGCTGTTCCGCCTCATTTAAGGCCTGGGAATAATCGAATCCGGGCTTGCTACCTACTTTTCGCTTAAACAACTCGAATAAGTTGGGCCCGGCAATATCAGCTTGGCCTTCCTGGGCCGTATGGCAAAACGCACAGTATTGCTGCCAAGTCTGTTCGCCGGAAATGGGGTCGGCCGCCTTCAGGGCTGCCGTGGAGAAATCTTGTGCGCCGGCGATACTTGCCAGCAATATGAAGCAAACAAGCGACAGGGCTTTCTTTCCATGGTTCATTGTTCGGCTTACTCCCGTCCCGTATATAGATATAATTGATCGCCGTGCTTACGAGGCATGACAGTCAGCTCGGTATCCTATCAGCCAACTAGGCTAGCGGGCGGAAGAATGCTTCTGCTCTTTTTACTGGTGGACAATCAGCTGCCGGGTCCCCGTGAAAGCCTGGCGGTGTCTGCCCGTAAAGCTCAGTATAATCGGCGGTCATGCGTGAACGAGGTTTTAGCTGGAATGCATTCTTGGACCGGCTACGGCGCTTTACTCAGTGTATTACCTGCCTTTTCATCCTCGCCCTTACAGTTTCTTGCGGCACGGAGAATGGTCAAGCGCCAAATCTCCAAAAAACCACGCCTAAAGAAATCTCGCTAAATCAAGACGGCGAGTACTACGAAAAAACCAACCGCTACACAGTAAGTCTGCGTGTACCACTTACGGCCAACGACGTCGCAAGCAAGCATATGCAGGATTTTGTCACGAAAAGGGCCGCCTTCTTCATTGAACTGACTAAGGATGAACCTCTGCCCGGCTATTTTGACGAGCACCAATATGAGATCAGCACTAACTGGGATACTGCTGAATCGGATGCAATCTATACCTTCATCATTCGTGGCAGCACTTATACCGGCGGTGCTCATAATCAGCATTTCCTGAAAACATTCTCCTATAAGAAGGCCGACCATCTGCCTATTGCATTGAGCGAAATACTCGCTAGCCCGCAAAGTCTAGAAGAAATCGGCAAACTCGCCACGCAGCATTTTCGCGAAACCCTCGGTGACCAGCTTGATGTGTCGGGTTTGGCGCCCGAGGCAGCCAACTGGGAAAACTGGCTTGTTTCTAATGCCAGTCTGACGTTGCTGTTTCCTCCGTATCAAATTGCGCCATTTGCCGCGGGAGAACGGTCATTTACGGTTTATGTCGATGAAGAATCGCAACATTTATTTAACACTGACTTTTTCGCGCCTGTCAACAACCGCCAAGTTGAGATCTGGGACGAACACGGCCATGGTCCGGATCCCGGCTCAGAGGAAGCAGCAAGATCGGCCGCCTGGCAGCTAGTCCAGCAAAGCGAAAGCTACGACAATGATGGCTTTGGTTTAGAAATCACGAATTTAAAACGAATTAGCGCCAGCCCATCGATTTACATCGCCGAATATTCGTGGCGACACTATGGCGACCTGGCCAGCTTCTACACCGGCAAGGTACGAATTGAAGACGATGAACCCCGGTTCGTCGCCGACTCGCAGAATATTGTCGGGCCGGCGGAGATCCTCACAACGGTGTTATCAAAAGCCGCGACCAGCGTTGAATCCGGCAAAGACGGCAAGTTGACCGCTATTGATAGGCAAACACCCATTGCGGATTTGCTAAACACCGAACATCAGTTCATGACGGTTTATGGCCTGCTGCAACAGCGCTATGGGCTTGGCCGGGAAATGGCTGACAAGCTTTGGCAAGAATTATCCGGGCTTGAGACCGTTGGAGAATGGGTCAATCAGATCACTGTAAGCGAGTATCTTGTTGACTAAATCGCGATGCCTGTGAGATCGGAAAACGCGTATGGCCAAATTCCCGGCACCACTCTTAAATAGGGGGTCAAGCGCATTAACTCTTGAGGAATAGTCGATGATTCATGAAGTTGAAGGGGACATTCTATTGTCCCGCGCGGAGGCGATTGGTCATGGCGTAGCGGCCAATGACCCAATGAACAATGGTCTTGCCCAGGCCCTACATAAAAACTATCCGGCTATGCACAAGGATTTTCACCATTGGTGTCATCAACAGCATCCGAAGCTGGGCAGCGCCTGGATTTGGAGCGGTGCGGGTGGTGTGCGCATCATCAACCTGATAACGCAAGAAGGTGGCTATGAACACGGCAGCCGGCCGGGGAAAGCGAGCCTTAGCAGCGTGAATCATGCCCTGCGGTCCTTGAAGAAACTAATCAAGAAAGAAAAACTGAAGTCCGTGGCAATCCCCCGCTTGGCTACGGGTGTCGGCGGACTAGATTGGCCAGACGTGCAACCCCTAATCAAACAACAGCTAGATAATTGCGGCGCAAAAATATACGTGTACGCCGTTTATACGCCGGGCAAGGCCGCGGTTGAACCCGGACTCCAGTAGCAATCGATCGAAATCGCAAGAAGGCTCAATCGTCACCATCGCAATCTGTTGAGCCAAAAGTCTAGTTTGGCCGAATTGAACGCCTGACTATGCTAGTTTTCGTCTGTTACCGGTATCAGGTTGATCTTCATGTCTGCTGGCAGTCTGCTGTTCCTCTTAGCTCTGTTGCTACTTCTTGCGGGAATCTTACTATTTAACAGGCTCATCAAGGATCGCAACCGGGTGCAATCAGCTTGGAGCGATATCGATGTGCAGCTCACACGCCGCCATGAATTAATTCCACTATTAGTGAAAGCGGTTAGGGCCTATGCCGACCATGAACGCGCGACCATGGCGGCGGTTACCGAATTGCGGAGTCAGTCGGCTGCCGCCAAACGCTTGGCCGAAAAAGCGGGACTGGAGGATCAGCTCGCCTCGGGTTTACGCAAGTTGGTGCTGCTTGCCGAATCTTATCCAGACCTCAAGGCCAACCAGAATTTTCTCGATCTACAAAAACAACTTGTGGAAGTCGAAGATCACCTGCAATACGCACGTCGTTTTTACAATGGTTCGGTCAGAATATTGAACACCCGGGTTGAAACCTTCCCGGATTTGTTGATCGCTAGACTATTCCGCATCAATCCCGCGGAATTCTTTGAGGCCGAAACCCGCGCTGCACCGGAGGTCTCGGTCTGATGCTGCGCGCATGTTTACTGTGGCTGACCTCGCTCGTTTTCGCTTGCGCGCTACAAACCGCATTCGCCCAGGAAAAAATTCTCAACTTTCACAGCGATATACAAGTTCTGGCGGACAGTTCGATGACTGTGACCGAGACAATTCGCATACGCGCCGAGGGCGACAAAATTCGGCGCGGCATTTACCGCGACTTTCCCACAGATTATAGAGACCGCTGGAACAATAAGATCAGAGTCGATTTCATCGTCGAGGGCGTAAGCCGCGATGGCAGCAACGAGCCTTTCTTCACGGAGAAATATGCCAATGGCACACGCTTGTACATTGGCCGCGATGACAAATTTCTCAAGCCAGGTGAATACGAATACGCCATTGCGTACCGCACTTCACGCCAGCTTGGCTACTTTGATGATCATGATGAGCTTTATTGGAACGTCACGGGCAATGGCTGGGATTTCGCCATCAACAGCGCCAGCGCGACCATCAAGCTACCCGCCGGGGTTCCAGCAAAGGCCATGTCCATCGAAGGCTACACCGGACCTTTCGGCGCGAAGAGGCAAGACTATCGCGCATCCGTGACGGACGATAGCGAGGCGAAAATTTCCGCAACAGGAAGCCTGCCGCCGGGACACGGGCTAACGGTAGTTTTGAGCTGGCCCAAAGGCGTGGTGTCCGAACCAACAAAGACTGAGCGTACGACACAGCTACTTAAGGATAATCGCGGCCTACTCGTTACCCTGACTGGCTTGGTCCTGATGGCCGTATATCTCTACTTCGTCTGGAACCGCTACGGACGCGACCCCGGGCCCGGCCCAAAATTTCCGCACTACGCGCCTCCGGATGACCTGTCGCCGGGCGCCTGTCGTTATATCCTGAACATGTCACACGATAAGCAAGGCTTTTCCGCCGCGGTGCTTAGCCTGGCAGCCAAAGGCTATATCACGATTCACGAAGGCCACAACGATGCCCTGCGAGCGGCCGCTGGCGATGCGCTATACGATAAATCTCTGGATCAACTGAGGGAAAAATTCAAGGATCGTGACTCCTTAGCCAATCGATTGATCGGACCCTTGGTGGATCTGGCCGAGAACGCCATTGACGCGATTTATGATGATGTTTTTGTCTTAGAAAAAAACGTTGAATCAGAGGAACTGCCCGCATTAGGTCCCGGCGAAGAGGTAGTGCTCGGAAACTTGTTCGTTGCCGGCAACTACCTGCAGCTAACCCAGGACAAACACGAGACCGTACGAGCGGCCATAAAAGCCCATGACTCAGCACTAAAATCACACTATAGAAAAACGAATTTCTTAACAAACTTTGGCCTGATCTTGCCGGCGGCCATTATTGGCTTCGTCACGTTTCTAATCGCCTTGGCCCTTGCCCCATTGACGCCGGCAGCCGTCGCTACCCTGTTAGTCGCCGTCGGACTAATCTTTTTGTCGGTCAGGCTGATGAAAGCCCCCACGACCAAGGGCCGCAAAACCATGGATCAAATCGAAGGCTTCCGCATGTACTTGGAGGTTGCAGAGGCGGACGAGCTGAAGCAAATCGAAGGCCTGGCGGGCCCAACTCCCGAGAAATCACCCGACTTGTTCGAACGCTTTCTACCCTACGCCGTAGCCCTGGGCGTTGAACAACCCTGGGCGGATCAATTCGAACAATTGTTCGCGAGAATTGCCGCCGATCAACAACAAAGCTATCGGCCCACTTGGTACAGAGGCAATAAACCGATCCATAGTTTTGGCCAATTCGCGGCCGACATGTCAGGCACCCTCGGCAACGCCATCAGCTCTGCGTCACAAGCACCCGGCTCCTCATCGGGCAGCGGCGGCGGTGGCTCTTCGGGGGGTGGCGGCGGCGGGGGTGGTGGTGGTGGCTGGTAGTGGGGTAGTCAACGAGTAGTCTGGGGTCGAACCGAATTAATTTTTCCGTGCGCTAAAAACTGCACCCCATTGAGCAATTAAATACCTGTAGTTTAGCCCCTCCCAAACGCCAGCATGCGGAAAAATTAATTCGGTTCGACCCCACTACGCTTGCTAGGCTCAGCCGCCTAGACTTTCCGCCTTTCCACCAAAGCCCGTTCAGCCAGAATCTTACGCTGGTAACTAGATTGAACAATGTCGGACACCACCAGTACAGCGATAACAAAATAGAAGGTTGCCTTAGTCATTGGCGTGATCTCTTGATCAAAGAAAGTCATGTGCGCCAGGTGCCCACCTTCCGACAGCAGCATGATCCCCACGACAAAAAGTATGAACAATCCCAGCACTTCGTACATGCGGTTCTTCTGCAAGAAAGTCGCAATGGTATCGGCCAAGACGATCATCAGAATACCACCCACGATGATCGCTGTTGCCATCACGAAGAAAACATCCGAAAGCGCCATCGCACTGAGGATGGAATCGAAGGAAAAAACCACATTCATAATGACAATAAGCGCCACGACCTTGCCAACAGATTGGGGCTCCCGCGATTCATGCTCCAGATCCTGGACGTTGAGCATGTGAAATATTTCTTTTAGCGCCGTATAGAGAATAAAGACACCGCCCAACAAGACGATCAAGCTATGCAAATTGAATTCCGCATGCACAACCCCCGACCAATCGATAGAGAACAATACATTTTGCGTGTATTTGATCAGATTCAGCAGCAAGAACAACAGTACGATACGTGCCCCGACGGCGAGCCCAATACCCCAGCGGCGAACACTCTGCTGATATTCCGCGGGCGCGCGTTTAGACTCCAGCGAAATATAGAGCAAGTTGTCGAAGCCCAAAACGGCTTGCAACAGAATCAGCATGCACAAGGTAAACAGGTTGTCCAGCGTAAACAGTTCGGCCACAGCTCATCTCCTCAGGCATCTCGGTTTGCGGGGCCTAGTGTATGTGGATGCAATACGAACGGAAAGTAGTCTAGCGTCGCTCTGGCGACCCAATGACTATGGCGGCAACGCTTACACCTTTGTGTTTGAGCAGCTCAAGCAATACTTTCATCCACGATATTGTCAGCGGATCTTCTATCGCCACACAACAGCGCCTGACCTAAGATCGCTACAAACCGCGCCTAGCCTGACGGAAACTCCCCAATCCATACATCGTTATCTTGCGGCCAGGGAGACAAGACTTCACGATCGCCACCGAATGTCCAAATCTTATCGTCGCGCACGGCCAACAAGAAATCGCTCTTGCCGCTGAACTCAGAACTCTCTTCGCAATTCCAAACCTGATTGGTAACTAGCTGCCAGTTGTCTGCATCGTCCCGCGGATCCCACATCCAGAGATCATGCATTAGCACTTGCTTATATTTGTGCTTGCCTTGCGCGTGACCGCCGATACAAACTATTTTTCCCTTATAAGCCGCGCATTGTTGTCCTGTGCGTGGCGCCCAGGGCGCATGGCCGAGCAGCTCCCAAGTCTCGCCCAGATCATCGGACTTCCAAATATCGTTCCTGCGGCCCGGCCAGTTCGCCTGAAAAACCGGCTTATCGTGGTCGCCCCCCATGAAGTAGATGCTGCCGTCTATATCGACGACTTGCATCCCGGCTCGGCCCATGTCCAGCGGCAGCTCCGCGCGCAGCTCCCAGGTCTCACCCAAGTCTTTGCTGACCCAGAGTTCCGGATAAAAGATTCGGTCGAAGGAATTGCGCGCACCGCCGAACATATAGATCACGTCATCGATCACGTGAGAATGATGGCCAGCACGTACCTCCCACGGCGCGCTGGCACACACCTGCTCCCAAGTTCTGCCCTCATCCGCCGAGCGCCAGACATCGTTATAAAAAGTGCTTAAGCTCTGGCCCCCATTCAAGATCAAGTGACCCTGAACCACGTCGACTTCCGGATAACAACGCTTGCCCCAACCCGTCTTGTCCGACATTTTTTCCCAGCTCAAACCATCGGGGCTGCGCCAAGTGTCACTGTAGACTTTAAAAGCGCCGCTACGACCACTGACCACATAAAAACAACCGTCCATCACGCCGCCGCGAGGCATGGCGCGTGCACCCCAAGGGGCCGCTTTGAGTAGTCGTGTCCATTTCATATCAAGCCCTGCCTATTGGTCCAAACTCAGTCGTGCCAGTTCACAAGGGGTTTCATTGTACTCGTTAAGACGAGGGCACTCGTAACCTCGACACGAACCCTACCGCCAGGAATTGTTGGCCATGTATGACTGTACGGCGCTCGATACGGGATTTGCTTGAGCTTGCGATAAACCGTGTTTTTCGCCAACACCTCTAACCCGGCTATCCACCCCCGGATTTTCGTCGTTGGTCATTCTTACGCCGCAATTTTTCCTCACGACGCCTAGCGTATAAGTCAGCGATATCCCCACCAATATGCGGTTCGTTGCGCTTCCGTGCCAAGCGGGCCTGCTTTTCACGTTCAGCAAAACCTCGACGCTGTTCCTGTGTCTTGATCTCAATGCAATGGGGGCAGCTCACGCCAACAACATAGCTATCACTTTGCTTATCCGCCACGGAGATCGGATGCCGGCAAGCATGGCACTGATCATACTGGCCTGGCTTCAATTGATGATCAACGGCGACACGCTCGTCAAACACGAAACACTCGCCGGCCCAAAGACTATCTTCTTCAGGCACTTCCTCAAGATATTTCAGGATACCGCCTCTTAGATGGTAAACCTCATCAAAGCCCTGTTGCTTCAGATAGGCCGTGGATTTTTCACAGCGTATGCCCCCCGTACAGTACATCGCAATTTTCTTATGCTTTTTAGGATCTAGCTTGCGATCAGCGAAACTGGGGAATTCACGAAAAGTATTCGTCGCCGGGTTCACGGCATTTTCGAAGGCGCCTATGGCGACTTCATAATCATTGCGCGTATCAATCACCGTGACTTGCGGATCACTAATCAAAGCATTCCATTGCTCCGGTTCCACATAGGTCCCGACGAGTTGATTAGGATCGATACCCTCCACGCCCATGGTAACGATTTCCCGCTTCAGCTTTACCTTAGTGCGCGCGAAAGGCATTGCTTGGCACGAGGATTCCTTTATTTCCAATTGCGCAAAACGTGAATCGCCTCCCAGCAGGCCGAGAAAACTATCCATGTCCGCACGACTGCCCGCTACGGTGCCGTTGATGCCCTCGGCGGCAATCAAAACGGTGCCGCGTATATGATGAGCCTGCATTTCAGCCAAGATAGACGCGCGCAGCTCTTCGCTCGCGTCGATGGCGACAAACTTATAGAAAGCGGCTACGACGAATTGCGACATGAATATTTGAAGCCAGGATTGTCAAGCTAAGGCCGGTGGCAGCGGCCAACTTGTTGGCCGTCTCGGCACTGCGTAGCAGTTGCGCACTCACCAGACTGGTTAAGTACGCTAAAAACTTATGCCACCTTGAGCATCAGGAATTTATATTAACAGCATATCTTCTATTTGTTCCATCTTTCCCCGATCACCTGAAATATCTGATAGCCACTGCGTAGCTGCCTTAGCAATATCGAAAAAAAATGTATCCACTTGGAGCTGAAGCATCACATCCACCTTGTTCATATGAATCTGAACACCAGGCGGAGGGATCAAAAAGTGAAGTTTATCTACAGCTTGTCTTGCTCTTTTTTGTTCTGAATCCTGAGACCTCAAAATGCTCGTTCTTCTTCCACTGATTATAGCTGTCGGGTGGCACGACGAGCATTCCCCGAATATCATGCGGCCATGTCAATCCCGCACCAAAGCCTCCCGATCCTCTACTCATTCCGCCGCTGCCCCTACGCCATGCGGGCCCGCCTAGCCATTGCAGTTGCCGAGCAACGCGTGGAATTGCGGGAGGTATCCTTAAGCAACAAGCCCGCTGAAATGCTGACTGCTTCCCCGAAAGGCTCAGTACCCGTGCTGGTACTTGGCGACGGTGAAGTTATCGATGAAAGCCACGACATTATGAAATGGGCGCTGGACCAGCGGGATTCGGAACACTGGCTTGATGTCGATAGCCTTGATGCCGATGCATGGGTCCAACGCAATGATCAAGAATTCAAACCCAAGCTTGATGGTTACAAGTATTCGGAATACCACCCTCAACACACGGCGATAGAGTGGCGCGATGAAGCGAGCGTATTCCTGTCCGACTTGGAACAACGACTGAAGAACAATGCCTACATTTTAGGCAATAAGATGAGCATTGTTGACGCGGCCTTAATGCCCTTCATCCGACAGTTTGCCCATGTGGATCAAGAATGGTTTTCAGCATCTCCCTTTCGCGCCTTGGATGCCTGGTTGCAGTCCCAGATCAATTCGCCACTATTCCAAAGCGTCATGTGCAAGTATTCGTCGTGGTCACCGGGCGATGCGCCGATTAAGTTCGGCAGCTCACGCTAGTAGGCGACTAGCCTGCCAGCCTTTAACCGAATGGCAATAGACGATTTGCCCTGAAAAACCGGTGCACGCAAGGCCCAGCTTGGGCTGCTACTTTTTTGGATTGGGGGATTCACGCCAAGCTGAGCTTCGTTCGCCTAAATGCCCGAATAATCGGCAGCTTGTTGTTCCAGGGAGAAGCATCAGCGCGGCTGGGGTCGAAGGGACAAGGATCACCGGCAAAACCAGGCGGAATCTGATCATCAATAACACCTTCGCCAGTGTTATCCGAAAACTCATAGCCCGGAATAAATAGATCTTCATCGGCGACCACGTCGACGGTACGCACGCCGAAGCTGGTTAACTCAGTTGTAAATGTTTGGGGATGAATCAACCAGACATGCTGCTTGCCAGAAACGAATAGATATTGAATTTTTTGGTTACGCGAGGCGATGCGCTGTTTGAGAATTTTGCCGCCATACATGGTGCTTCGCGATTCGGATTGATCCAGTAGCCGGCGAAAGTCCGGCGCAAATCCGCGGGCAAACTTTAGGCTGCGCGGATCATCATCATCCTCGAACCAGGCAATGGGCCGTTGCCCGTTGATTTGATTGATCTTGCTCCGCATAGCTGCCTCGCGCGGCCCCTCAAAATCTTGATAAGGCCACACACGATGCGCAGGTGCGGAACGCAAGAGCAAGGCGAGTACGTGTTTATCGCGGCGGCCACGCGGCCCACGGCGGCTGACATCGTCTAGGGCCGCCTGCATTTCAAAGGGCAGATTTGTGGTTTCCTCGGCGCTATACCAAGCACCCTCGCCCCGTTTTTCTACCCATTTGATGGAACCCTTGCCAATCCATTTTTCATCGGGAGTATTCACATAGTGGGATGCGCAGCGCCAAACCAGCGACGAGTCCTTGTAAAAAACCCGGGCGAAAATTTTCCGCTTGCGTTGACTGTTTGCCGCAACGGGTAGCACGTAGGCCGCCATAACTTTCAAGCCTTCCACATCCCGGCGATTGCAAAGAAAGAACCGCGTGCCAAAAAGCTCCATTTCGTACTTTGGCGTATATCCGGAACGCAGCAATTCCAGACCATCGCCTTTGGCTTCACCATCGACTTGTAAGCCATGCTGGTCCAACAAACGGTGAAAATCCTTGGCCACTTGTCTTGGGGATTTATCCGCTGGATCAATGTTCGGAATCCGCATCCAGTGCATGTCGTTCTGTTTAATTGGCAATGTCTTGCGCCTTCTGCTGATCGCGCGGCCTAGATCAGCTGCTGCTGGCCAGCGGGCCGCAGCTTTAAACCATTGGATGTCATGGAAACTTTACCTCGCCCTTGGATAGAAAGGCGGCCCAAATCGGGACTGCCAAGCTGGACAAAACCTTTAAGTTCATAGGGCACCGTAAATTCGTTGGCGCCTAGAAACATGGGCAGCCAAGACACAGCTTGGCTGCCGACATTGACCAGTATGTCGACGTTTTTCGTCCCGCGGGCCGGAATGATTATCTGACGATGTAGGCGTCCCTTGGCGGCCGCTTCATTATTCAGTTTAAGCCACAACACAGAATCCTTTACGGGCAAATCGATGTCGTTGGGGTTTTCAACCTTAACGGTGCAAATAAGCTGCGCGCCCTGGCTAGTCAGCCGGGGCGAGTGCAAATCGGCGATACTAATATCCGGTGGTAATAAATCAATTGCCGCCCTTGTGCTGTTGGTACCGATGCCAATTAACATCAGACTTAGCAAGCTCAAACTCAACGGGGTGAAGATTCGTTTCAGGATTTTCATGCTTGACTCCTTGTCGATATACGGCCACGCGCGTCCTGCACATGTTTGATTGGCGCTGCATTATAGTCATCTTATGATAGGCGCGTACCCTCAATAAGTACCTGGCGCGATGCAAATCGCCGCCGGGCAAACGCCTGCAACACGGGCACCACCCGGACGGTAGAGTTCTTACGTCAGCAAGAAGCGTGACAAACGATGGCGTTCGTTACTCGCACTGGTTGTGAATCGATTGAAAAATCTTGCTCATCTCAACCAACCGCACCCACTCAATGGATCCTTGCATACATGCGTGGTCTCCGAATTGTCGTGGAGAACACAGTAGCCAGGCTGGCTACATTTTTGCCCCATGGAATGCTCACCTAAAGCGATAAACTGCTTTTGCAAGCCGCTATATTTGTCAACGATATGCATGACTGCGCCACGAGATTTCGCCAAATCCCAAGCGTCTTTCGCTCGTAGCCCCCGATGCTTCATCTGGTAATAGGCCGCGACCCTGCCCGTGCGATGACTGCCGCCGTCGCAGCGAAACGCTATGGTTTTACCTTCCGCTTTTGCCTTAGTAATCCAGTCATCAAATGCGTCTAGAAATTCTGTAGTCAGAGGCTCTCTAGAATCATGATCAATGTTATAAACAACCTTTAGACTTGGGCAGGCATCACGATATTTTTGTTCTACCTCATTGGCGGAACCGCTAAACACAGCGATTTCTTCTACGCGTAGGCGACACAAGGCTGCGATGTCTTCACGGCTAGGCTCTCCAAGCCTATAGAGCGTGAAACCACTCTCCAAATCTCGATCGACTAAATGCAGGTTATTGATACCATTAATATT
Source organism: Gammaproteobacteria bacterium (assembly GCA_965221985.1). Classification (GTDB taxonomy): domain Bacteria; phylum Pseudomonadota; class Gammaproteobacteria; order Steroidobacterales; genus J054. The sequence goes on along the minus strand of OZ244928.1, from coordinate 1,423,236 downwards.
CTCGGCATCGTTAATCGTCTCCACGGGTATCGACATCACCGCTGATACGGCTAAAAAAGCAAGCACAAGTCCGCCAACCAACCCGAACACCCATTTAGCAATTTTAATCAGTGCATCCACTGTCCTTCCTCCTGGAAAGACTCATAACGCCTAAAACAGCGGTTGCCAAGGTAATGACCGTCCGGCCCTGGCGCAGCAAGTACGCACTGCTTTGACAAGTCTTGGAGTGCCCATGAAAACTCGAGGGGTTCCTTATAACAGATTATTCATAGTTCCTGCTGACGAGGCTTACCGGGGTATTTTCCACCGGAAACCTAAACCACTGGACAACAAAAGCTAGTCTGGTTTTTCAGTAGTCCACAGATCCAAATCTTTACGGATGGCGGTTTTATTGCCGGCCGGGCCAGAGATAATTCAAGGTATGATCACTACAAACCAACATCTAGAACGAAGTCATTCATGACCGAGAGTCCCAAGCAACTGCTACAGAAAGTTTTCGGCTTCCAGGAATTCATCGGCCAGCAGGAAGCGGCCGTTGCGGCGGTGCTGGCGGGCCGCGATTGCTTGGTCTTGATGCCCACGGGTGGCGGAAAATCTCTTTGCTATCAATTACCTGCCATTCTGCGCGGCGGGGTGGGCTTGGTGGTGTCGCCGCTGATCGCCTTAATGCAGGATCAGGTGTCAGCCTTACATGAGCTAGGCATTGCCGCCGCGTTCCTGAATTCTTCCCTAGACCGGGACGCACAGCAGGATGTGATCGGCGAATTGAAAGCCGGTCACCTGCAGATGCTATATGTCGCGCCCGAGCGCCTAGTGCAAACGAACACACGGGAAATACTGCGCGAGCTGCCACTGTCGCTGATCGCCATCGATGAAGCACATTGTGTGTCGCAGTGGGGACATGACTTTCGTCAGGACTACCTGGCCCTGGATCAACTGCATGACTGGTTCCCGGACGTACCGCGAATTGCTTTGACCGCCACGGCCACGGGCATTACCCGGGATGAAATAATCGAAAAGCTCGCGCTGACCGACCCCGACATTTTTATCAGCGGCTTCGATCGGCCCAACATCCGTTACCGTGTGCAAGCAAAAACCGATGGCCGCGGTCAGTTGCTAAGTTTTATCAATAACCATCGTGAGGAAGCGGGCATTGTCTATTGTTTGTCGCGTAAGAAAACTGAAAGTACCGCCGATTGGCTGACGCAGCGTGGCTTTACCGCCCTGCCCTATCATGCGGGCCTGAGCGCCGGTACTCGAGCGAAACACCAGCAACGATTCTTGAACGAAGACGGCGTGGTCATTGTTGCAACCATTGCCTTCGGCATGGGCATCGACAAACCCGATGTGCGCTTCGTCGCGCATCTCGATCTACCCAAGAGCATGGAGAGTTACTACCAGGAAACAGGCCGCGCCGGGCGCGACGGCGAACCCGCCGAGGCCTGGATGATTTATGGGCTCCAAGATGTGGTGCGCCTACGGCAAATGGTCGATGACTCCGATGCCGCGGAAGACTTCAAACGTCACGAGCGGCAAAAGATCGATGCGCTGTTGGGCTGGTGTGAAGTCACCAGCTGCCGGCGGCAACCCCTGCTCGCCTACTTTGGCGAAAAAAGTGCCGAGGCCTGCGGCAACTGTGACAACTGTTTGAGCCCGCCGGCTACCCGCGACGGTACCGAAATAGCCCAGAAATTGCTGTCCACGGTTTACCGCACCGGCCAACGCTTCGGCGCCGCACACGTGGTGGACGTATTACTGGGCAAAAAAACTGGCAAGGTAGCGCAACACGACCATGCGAGGCTCAGTGTTTTTGGTATTGGCCAGGACCTGGCCGCGCAAAACTGGCGATCGGTGATTCGACAATTGGTGGTGCAAGGCTTTCTGCGCGTGGACCCGGAACGCTTCGGTGCATTGGTGTTAACCCCGGAAAGCCGCCCTTTAATGAAGGGTGAATCAGACATTGAGCTGCGGGAAGACCGGCGCGATCCGAAAACCCGGAAAAAAGCGAGTACACCAAAACCTGCGATGAACGACGCGGAGCAGGAACTCTGGGAAGCTTTACGCGCCTGCCGGCAACGGCTGGCAGCCGAGCACAATGTGCCGCCCTATGTCATCTTCCATGATTCGGCTCTGCATGAAATGCTGACTTATAGACCCGTCGATCCCGATGCTCTATTGATGATCAATGGCGTGGGACAAGCCAAACTAGACCGTTACGGCGAGGCATTCCTGGATATTATTCGGCAAGCTGAGCCGCTGCCGCCGCCTGCTCAGCCGCTCGCCCTTTAAGGGCAAGAGCTAGGAAAAGCAGCGAACCGCTGAGCAGCGCCAGGACCGTGAAGGCGGTCTGGTAGCCAACTTGCCCGCCACCCCGCGATGCCGCCACCCCACCCACAATGGCCGCGCCTAAGAGCTGGCCCACCGCCATGAATACATTTAGCAAGCCTTGCGCCGAAGCGCGATCCTCCGGACCCGTTTCGTTGAGAATAATGTAACGAAACGGCGCGCCCAACAGGCCAGCCAAGCCCAAACCGGCGATCATGCCGCCAGCGATAAATGTCGTCATGCTAATGACCGCCTGGCCATAAATCATGATGCCGATGAACACCAGGATCAGTCCAAGCAACACGATCGAACGCGAGCCCGTTTTGTCAATCATCTTCCCAATGATTGGGGCAGCTATTGTCATGGCCAAAACACTCGGCAACATCAGCCATGCGGCCAGCGATTCGGTGACGCCGAGGGCCGAAACGGCGAGAGCGGGAAAAAACACCGAGGCCGATTCCACTGTGCCCACACCCATGGCAATAGCAACGGTAAGCCGAATTTGAGAAGAGTCGAAAAACCGGGGCTGCACAATAGGGTCCACCGCCCGCTTTTCAATCCGCCAGAAAATAGGTAAAGCCACGACAGTAACCAGCAAATAAGGCCATACGCTCATAGATCCCAGACTACTGACGAATTGCGAGCTATCCAGATTCGTCACCGCCACGGCGAGGCAGGTTAGGGCAACGGACAAGCTGACGGCACCGGCTGCATCGAAGGGCTTAGCTTCTGTGGCTCCCGCACTGGGCAACAATTTAGCCGCCCACCAAACAAGCGCTGCGGCAATGGGCAAGTTGATGAGAAACAACCAATGCCAGGACCAGCGCAACAATATGCCACCCAAGACAGGGCCCACGAGAAACGCCAAGCCAAAAACCGCGCCCATGAGCCCAAGCGCGCCACCGCGCTTTTCGCGTGGAAAGGTATCGCCGATGACGGCGGCGGCCACTGGAAAAATGCCACCGGCACCAAAACCCTGCACAGCGCGGGCAAAGATTAGGAAATCGACGCTCGGAGACAGCACCAACAGCAAGGACCCCAGCGCGAATCCACTGATACTGGCGATGTAAATCTGCCGGCGGCCAAAACGATCTGACAGTTTGGCCAATAGCGGCGTACCCACCAACTGAGCCAACACGTATACGTTGAACAACCAGGACAGTTGCCGGTTATTCATATCGAAGTCCGACTGCATGGCGGGTAAGGCCGGACCCACGATAGCCAGGTCTAGTGCGCCCATGAGCACGCCAAAAAACAGCAGGATTAGGACGCGTCGGTTTGGATCAGTTGCCATGACGAATCAGTTTTTGGTCAACAGGCAAGTAGCTTGACAGGCGATGGAACATGCCACACCCATGGCCGTACGAAAAGGGGCGATGGGGAAATTGGGATGCTTACCGGGGCGGTCAGCGGATCCGGACATCTACAATAACTAACATAAGCAACGAAAATCGACCGCCAACTATTGAGTAACTGAAATTGCTCCGCCCATTGAGAGCGAGCCCATCGACCAAAAAAACGCGGGTTAGAACTTTGGTAGCAATGAGCCACTGGCCGCAGTATAGGCATTAAATTTGGGATCCTTGCCATACTTCTGCTGCTGTTCACGATCAAGATCTACAGCCTCATAGATCATTAGAATAATGATGTACAGGGGCGCCAAAACCACTGCCAGCCCCGGCAGGAAAGATCCGATACTGCTCAAGCCGGCAATTAACAGCCCCATTTGGACAAGAATTTCACCGGCATAGTTAGGATGACGCCAACGGCTGAATATGCCCGTGGTGATGGGCCGTGTCACATCGCGCTGCTTGGCGCGAAACTTCTGCGCGTCGGCCGTGCCTTCGATCAATGTGCCCAGCACCATGGCCAGTGCACCAATCATCACGCCGGTGGACAGTTCGCCACGCAGGCCAGCGAAGTACACCGCCATCAAATGGAAGGTGTACAGCAATGTGGGCATTAGCCACAAAGAAACTTTCACGCCCATGGGCATCTTGGCGCTGCGCAAGGTCACGGATTCGAATCTGGGCGAATAGGAAGTACTGTGTTGGCGAATCCAGCTATAAGAGGCGAGTCGTAAACCATAGAGTATCGCAGCACCCGCCAAGACGTATGTCGCTGGAGACGGCAGCATCACCATGAGCAACAAACCGTTGCAGATGGCAGCCAGGGAATAGCTAAAATTAAAGACGTATAGGAAATTCTTGAACACCAACAGGCAACAAACAGCCGAAATACTCAGCATGCCCCAGTTAATGGGCGACCAAGCATCTTGGGTAATCCACCAAACAATTAGCCCGAGCATTACCAAGGCGAAAACGGCGAAAATTATCTGTATTGTGCGATTCATGTTGATCCACCTATCTTCCGGGCGCGTAGAATAACCTGATGCGCTACATAGAACCGCTTTTTCGACCACCCTCCGAGGCCCGCTCGCTCATTTTGCAGGTCACCAATGGCTGCTCTTGGAATCAATGCAGCTTTTGCGAAATGTATACAGCGCCGCAAAAACGCTTCGCTCTGAAGTCGCAGGCGGAGATAGAAGCAGACTTGGCTGAGGTAGCGAATTCGGGCGCAGCGGTGCGACGCATCTTCTTGGCCGATGGCGATGCCATGACGCTTTCGGTGCGCCGCCTGAAGCTGATCCTCCGCGCGATCCGACGGGCCCTGCCTGGCGTGCAACGGGTTTCCAGCTATTGTTTGCCCCGTAACCTGCGCCATAAGTCCGTTGACGAACTCAGCGAGCTGAAAGAGCTGGGCCTATCCTTGTACTACGTGGGCTGTGAATCCGGCGACGATTTAGTGCTTAAGCGGGTCAACAAGGGCGAGAACTTTCAGTCATCGCTAGAGGCCTTGCAGAAAATTAAGGCAGCCGGGGCCAAATCTTCAGTGATGATACTCAACGGGCTGGGCGGCAAACGCTATAGCGAACAACATGCCGCCAACTCGGCCCGCTTGATGAACGCTTCGCAACCGGACTATTTATCAACCTTGGTGGTCAGTTTCCCCATGGGTACGAACCGTTATCAAAACGCCTTCGGTGGCGAGTTCGAGGCACTAGATCAACCGGGATTGTTTCGAGAAATGCAGTTGCTACTGGCAGGGCTGGAGTTGGAAAACACAATTTTTCGCAGCGACCATGCCTCCAACTACCTCGCGCTGAAAGGCACTCTCAACAAAGATAAGCAAAAGCTACTGGAGACGCTGAAACTGGCATTGGCAGAACCCGCTGCCGTGCCCTTACGCCAGGAATGGCAACGGGGGCTTTAGTTTATGGCGAAACAGGGCAGGCAATACTGACATCGGGCGGACAGTCGATGACCGCCTTGCCTTCTTGTGGCCGGAAACTCATTACATGCACATCCTTTGCCTCGAAAACCGGGAAATAGATTTCCGCGAAACCCAGGGGGCCCGGCTGGTCGTAGCGCCAACTCAGACCACCGATGGTTGAAATGCTAATCCCTTGCGGATCCGCTAGTAGAGTTTGGCTGGTGTTCGCACCATAGAAGTCGTTGATGTCGAAAATAACCGCCGAATCATATTCCCAGCGCTCGCTGTCCAGCGGAAACCGCGGCTTAAGCATCCAAACACGCGAAGCCTCATCCCCACCCACCAAAATCCATGGCTTAGTTTGACCTTGTAGTATCCGCGCCGGCCAAAAACCTACGGCACGATTGGGCGCGAGACGGCCGGGCCCGCGTTGTGGCGCCGGGTAAGTCGGATTAGGACGGATATTGTCCTTAATAACATGCGCGGGCCACTCACTACTAAACAAGCGGCCATCAGCGGGTTGTTCCAACACGATCACGCGACCGGGAATCTCGAACTGCGTGGCGGGAAAACAATTGTCTCCCTGATGATTGCTGGTAAGAATGTCCACGCGGCCGTCAAGATTGAGGTCGAGGATCTCCACCGCAAACGGATTGCCCTGTCCGCGAGAGATATCATGCTGGCGTGGGAGGATGCCCATTTCCAGATCCACATCCGACCATTGACCGTCTGCGGGCGCGCCGTAGATCGTCATGGCGTCATACTTGAAGAAATGCGTGGCCACCACCTCGGGGATGCCATCGCCCTCAAAATCGAAGATACCCATGTTGACTTCCGGACCACCCGGTTTGGGTTGCACGTCAACCAGCACCGTTTCGCGCCAGGGCTCGTCCGGTTTGAGATCATCCCCGGGATTCTTGAACCAAACTAACTGACCCATGGGCGGGCATGTACCACCGGCAACCAGAAAACTGGAGCGAGCGGTCACGATATCGCGCCGACCGTCTTGATCCATGTCGATAAATTTCGCATCGTGATAAAACCAGGGTTGATTGTCCGTACTGCCCGGTTCACAGCGCGGCGGCTTGAAACTGCTTTGATGAACGATGTGCTCCTGAAGGTCGGGGTCATCTAGATTGATCACGCTCAGGCGTCCCGGGCGCGGCGTGGACTGAAAACCTTGAGGGGCAACGATGGCTTGAAAGGGCAACACGCCATCGGGAACACGGGCCGTTTCATTGGGCCAAACTTGACGCGAAATACCGTCGTTGTCGCTTAGAATTTTTAGATCTCGATCGGCATCGAAGGCTTCAATATCTAAGCCACCGAGATTCGGAATCATGGCAATCAAATCGCGTTGAAAAAATCCCTCGACTTTGGTGCCAGCGGCATTCTTACGCGCGTTGAAAAAACTGGACATGAGTAATGCGTCGGATTTGCCCGCATCCGCCGTGTCAAAACCTTGGACATGCAGAAACGCAGGATTGAACGGTAAATTCATGACGCCACGCGGATAAATTTCTGGGCAAAACGAGCCCGGGGAATCAGCCGCCATGGCTAGACTAGGCAGTAGCATTAAGGAAATTAGTATTCTCATCCCCAAAGAATAGTCTCTATCCCCTGCGTGGTTTAGACAAAACTTGTGTCAGGCCATGGATCGGACGGACTGCTAGGGTACGCCCTAGAATTTCGCCGAGGATAAGAAATGGCCGCTCATGAATGGCTTAGTAAAACACCCTGGCCCACCAAACAACTGCCGCGTGACGAGTTAGAGACACGCCTGGAACATTTTATTGCGACTCACTGGATGGGCGTACTGTGTACCATCGGCAAGAACGGTCCCATCGGCAGTCCTGTTGAGTACCACCCCGACAATTTATCCGTCTACATCCTGCCGCAACCAGGTAGCCCGAAAATAAAAGCACTACAGCATGATCCAAGGGTTTGTTTCGCGATCTATGGAGAGAACTCCGGCTGGGCCAGTGTGCAGGGCGCGCAGCTATTCGGTAACGCGGAATTTATCAATCCAGGCACGGCGGACCATAAACAGGCCATGTCGATTTATCGCTGGGCGGCATCGGCGGAGCAGCTCGGCAAGCCCTTGGACAAGGCACCTGATATGCAATTAATCCGCATCGATCCCGAAAGGATCGTGTATACACAGCAATGGCTGCGGAAGGATGGCTATGGTCCGCGGCAAATATGGCATAGCGACGCTAGCAAAGCCGCGCATACCGTAAAATACGGCCATGACTAGCTCATTGAGGGAAAAAAAATGACAAAAATTCGGGCAATATTTCTTGTACTGATCATCCTACTTCTGGCCACCGGTCTGGCCTATGCGGGGGGCCATGGCGCAAGATCCGCACCGCAAGAAGTGCTCATTGATCCCAGTCTTCGCTCGGATGTGACGGGAACCGTGTTGATCACTGGCGCCAACCGCGGGATTGGCCTAGAACTAGCCCGCAGTTATGCGGACCGAGGCTGGGATGTCATCGCAACTGCAAGAAAGCCGGACCAGGCCCAAGCCTTAAACAAGTTGGCCGATCAGTACGGCAAGATTCGCGTCGAGCAACTAGACGTGCTTGACCAAACCCAAATCGACGCGCTGGCGGAAAAGTACGCCGATAAACCCGTTGATGTGCTGCTCAATAACGCTGCCATACTCGGCGCGCCCGAAGCGCAGCAATTCGGCAACTATGACTTTGATTTGTTTGCGCGAATCATAGATACCAACGTGGCAGGTCCTCTGCGCATGGCGCAAGCCTTCGCACAGCAAGTCGCGGCCAGTGACCAAAAGAAGATTGTGGCGATTACCAGCGTACAGGGGTCTATTCAGCTAATACGCGGAGACAGCATTCAGTTTTATAACGCCAGCAAGACCGCGTTGAACATGTCCATGCGGGCGATCGGCAATGCCGTTAAGGACGAAGGAATTACCGTGGCATTGATTTCTCCCGGTGCAGTTGATACGGACATGATGGCTACGGCCCTCGCCGGGTCCAAGTTTCCCATGCGCTTGCTCACGCCGACCGAAAGCGCCGAGGCCGTTGTCAACATCATTGCGCAATATGGCGTCGACATGAGCGGCACATTTCTATCGCATCAAGGTACGAAAATTCCGTGGTAGGAAAAATTAGCCGCCGACTGTTACTGCAATCGACGGCTGCGGCTGCTGTCGCCCCGGGCCTTTCGGCTTGCACTGGAGAACCACCGGAACGGCCAGCGGGCGTACCTGTGGGGCCCTATGACCGCGCAGCCACCGCGGAAGAAGTTACGGCCGACTTGGATTTCAGCGGTATGACCGCGCTGGTGACCGGTTCAAACTCCGGCATCGGCTACGAAACAGCCCGGGTACTGGCTTTGCGCGGCGCCCATGTCATTTGCGCGGCGCGCAGCGAGGAAAAAGCTCAAACCACCGTCGACTCAATCGAAGGTATGACTACCACCTCGGTGTTCGACTTGGCTGAGTGGGACAGCATTGTTGCCGCGGCTGAAAAAATTCGCGAACTAGATACACCCATCGATATGCTGATTTGCAACGCGGGCATCATGGAGCTCCCGGAGCTGCAACAAGTCAATGGGGTTGAACGCCAGTTCGCCGTGAATCACCTGGGCCACTTCATCTTGGTGAATCAGCTGCTCTCCACCGTACTGGCGGCTCCGCAAGGGCGCATCGTCAACGTGAGCAGCGGACAAGCCACGCGCAATGCGCCGCCGGAGGGCATTCAGTTTGGGAATTTGTCGGGTGAAAAAGGCTATGACCCGGCCATGGCCTACGGCCAATCGAAATTAGCCAATGCGCTATTCACCCTCGTGCTAGCGAAACGTTTGGTCGATACGCGGGCCACGGCCAATGTTTTGCGCCCAGGTGTGATACCCACCAATCTAGGCCGGCACATGCCCGCTTGGAAACCCCTGGTATTGAAAACCCTTGGCAAATTATTCACCAAGACCATTGCGCAAGGCGCGGCCACCACCTGCTATGTTGCAACGGCGCCCGCCCTTGCCAAGGTAAGCGGCTACTTCTTCGAACACTGTAATCCAGTGCGCGCTGGTGGTTTCACCGAGGATTTCGACATGGCCAATGAGCTATGGCAAGTCAGCGACAATCTAACCAGCAAATATTTGATTTAGCGTTTATTCACGGAGTTCCGGAAGCGCTTCCTCGTCGGGCACAAATAATAAGGCCAGTCCGTTATTACAGTAGCGTTTTCCGGTCGGCGGCGGACCGTCATTGAAAACATGGCCTTGATGTCCCCCGCAGCGCGCGCAATGATATTCGGTGCGCGGCAATATCAGTTTAAAATCTCGACTTGTCTCTATTTGCTCGTCGTCCAGAGGCTGAAAGAAGCTCGGCCATCCCGTACCGCTATCGAACTTCCCTTCTGAACTGAACAGCGGAGAATGGCAAGCGGCGCAGATAAAGGTACCCGCACGTTTCTCCTCGTTCAGTGGGCTGGTACCGGCGCGTTCAGTGCCTTCTTCAAACAAGATGTGGAATCGCTCTGCCGCAATAAGCGATCGCCAGTCAGTCTTGGATTTCTTCAACTTTGTCATTGCGAAATTAAGCCCTGTCGACCACCATCAATACCACCAATCAAAATCGGATTACAGTCTTTAATAGTGACCTTACCCTGCAATAAGTTGCCCTTGGAGTATTCAGAAAAAATACATTCATTCTTGGCTGGATCATAATTTTCGATCCAAAGATTGTCATCCTTCCAGGTGGCGGCAATGTGGTAGCGCCCCGCGGGAACCTTAATGGCCATCACGCCACCGTAGCGCTTGACGAATATTTGCTGAAAATAGAAAAAATAGGCTGCCCAACCCATCAATAGAGTCAAACCGGCCGCTAGCATGGCGCCACGCCAATTGTCCATGCGTGTAGCAAACAAATAGACAAGAACCAGCGCTGCGCCAAAAACGAGCGCCCAATAGAAATACGTGATCACGTCTTACTCCTTTTGTGTACACAGGGGGCCGATGATTTGCTCAGCGCCCGGCATAGTGTAATCGCGCCATACGCTGATGAGACCATCGTGGAACACCAGCAAGCCAACGACATGAAAATGCGTATCCAGTGTACCGCTAGGTCCGTAGTAGTCCTCCGTACGCTCGTGAATGACCACCGAACCCATGGCAGTCAATCGCTGGATGGAAAACTCGATTCGGCTGAACTTAGCCATGAATCGCCCAACGGCCTCCGCGACCTCGGCCCGCCCCTGCTTGATGGGACCATCTTCGTAGATCATATAGCGCACGTCGGGGGCCAGTAGTTGCAACAGCTCGTCCAGGTCGCGATCGGACCAGGCATGATTAAAGGCCTTCGCCAAGGCCGCATTGGCCTTTTCAAGAGATTCGGTGACGGCTTTATTAGCGATAACGCAAGCGCTTACAAAACTTGACTTCACACTCGGTGCATCGGGGGTTTTCCCCACATAGCGCGGCGTGTTCGTCGCTGGCAAAATGTCTGATCAAGGCTTCTGCATCGTCTTCTAGAGAATTCGCCCAATCACTGAGCAATCCAGCAGCATCGGCCGGCTCAGGTACCGCATGGTGAATACCCAGCCGCCCGGGACCCACGAGCCGCGCAAGGATTTCAGTGGGTATCGGCGGAGCAGCTTGAGTGTCCGCGGAATAGCTATGGCGCTCTAGCGTCTTACGAACTTGGTCCACCAGCGCCTGCGGCCGCCAATGTGCCTGGTTACGACGAAACCAGTAGTAGGCTTGCGACATACCACCGCCGACCATGGCGGGTAAGTCCTGAAATTCTTCCCGCGCGAAGTATCGCTCTTGAAACTCTGGCGCAAAGAACTCGTTAATCTCTTCGCGATTGCGGCGGGTCGGACCCACTTCACCGTTTTCTTGACCAGGATAGCTAGGATGCCAATGCAGCAATATAAAATCACCGTGCTCGTCAACAGCGTCGATAATCCGGTCACGATAAGCCGAATAGCGAACCGGGTCCATGTTATGCAATAGGCCGTGATCAAGTACCAAATCAAAGGGTTCCGGCACTTGCCATTGCGTGATGTCGGCCTCCACCGGGATAACCGAAACACCCGCTTGTTGGGCGCGATGCTCAGTAAACTCCAAGGCCTTGGGAACAAAATCTAGCGAGGTTACTTCCCAACCGCGTTGGGCCAAATACACTGAATCAGTGCCGGCGCCACAGCCAATATCCAATGCCTTGCCGGCTGGCCGTTTGGTACAGATTTCAGCCAAGAACAAGGTTGCCTCATCATGAGCCCAGGGCAGCTCGCTCCAATCCTTGGCCCACTGATAGGTCTGAACGAAAGTATCAAGCTCGTGCGTATTCATGGGGCAAAGATACCAGAGCAAAAAAGAAAAGGCCGAAGTCCTTAACGAACTTCGGCCAAAGTCTGTCCCCTTAAAATTCTTAGATTCTTATTTTTTGTGCCACACTCACTGCGGCCTTCCGATCAAACCGAAAACCCGTATCAACTCGTCCCGGCAAGGCCGAGACATTAACCGGGCCACGAAGTGCTGGATCCGCATCCTAAGATCAACGATCTTGGTATTGTTTTCCGGCCTACTGATGGGGAGCAATCGGTTTAGTCTGCAGACTGAATCTGCGCCACGGTCAGCGAGCTTGCAACTGCACATCATTATGTCAAATTTTCGTCTCGACTTTTCAAGTGCTTGGGTCAAATGCCTTGCAAATTATCTTAGAAAACGCGCAAATTGCGGCAGGAAATTGCCGCGCGGCAATGCAACAAATCGCGCGCGCTTAGGACATTGCGCCAGTGCGGCGCTTGTTGGACTGTCCTTGTTTACAGTGGTCTTAGCGGCGGCCGAAGAATCAAGCTGGTCGAGCACCGACTGGCCTGAATACAAGAAATTTGTCGACTCCTTGCGCGACATGAGTGACAACGAATTGGCGAAGCTCAACGGCTCGGTGGAAGTTGTCTACGGCTTCTTGCTCGCCGCGGGCGAGGCCTTGGATGCCATCGCCCTGTCACAAGAGTTCGCCGACTATTCCGTCCCGCAACGGCGACATGCGCATCGTTGCGCTTATCGTTATTTGTCCGATCGCCTCACCTATCAATACGCGCCAGATAGCGGACCGCCGGATTGGCCCTTTGGCGGGCTGGTCGTGATCGCGCAAGAGGCATTCGATCAGTGCCTAGTCATCAACGTTGAGAACAAAGAATCCACCGATTCAGATAACACGGTGTACCTTAAATATTCACCAAAGGCAGTCCAATAGCGCCGCTTACGCTTAGGATGAAAATGTTATCGCAATGGCTGCACGCAAGATCAAAATTCAAGTTACGCATCAAGCCTGCGGCATGATCGATGACGGGCATAAGCACGAGCAGGGAGTCAGTTTGGCACTGGCACATGCGTTCTTACACTTCATCGGCGCTGCTGCATTCCTTGCTAGGGGACGTATTCGCTAGTTGCTGGAGCGTACACTCGTAACCGCAGAGCGGATTTTTCGGTTTACCCTTACGGTGCCCCGATCCAAATTGGCTGCATTATTGCCGGCCAGCAAAACAGAGTATAAGAACCTATGTACATCAATTTCTGGTATCCCATCGCTAGTAGCGAAGAAGTCGAGGCCGATAAACCCCATCGTACGCAAGTGCTGGGACTTCGATTTGTGGCGTTCCGCGATGAGGATGGCAACCCTCATGTGCTGCGTGATGTCTGTATTCACCGCGGCGGCTCCCTAGGCAAGGGCTGGGTCCGCGACGGGTCCGTGGTTTGCCCATATCACGGTTGGCGTTTCGGCGGTGATGGGAAATGCAACCACATCCCGTCTTTACCCGACGATAAACCACCGGCAAGAGCCAAGGTCGATAGCTTTCCCACCGAAGAACGCTACGGCATCATTTTCGCCTTTCTCGGCGATTTGCCAGAAGACGAGCGCCCGCCCCTGCTGGAGATTCCCGAATGGAACAAGGAAGGCTGGCGAGCCAATAAGCTCACGGTGTTTGAGGTCGGTGCGTTCTATGAACGATCCATGGAAAACGGTTTAGACCCCTCGCACAATGAGTTTGTGCATCCGGCCCAAGGTTCGCCCAATATGAATGAGAATCTGCGCCGCAAACCTCTGGATGTACAAGACATCCCCTGGGGCAGCAAATTCTTGGTGAAGTTCGAAAACGAAGTCAAGGGGACTGAAGCACTGGGTGACGAGTCAACCTTGGTACCCGAGGTAGAGGCAGGTTCTGGACACGTAGGTCCGAATACCATGATCACCTGGATCAACTTCTCAGAAACCAACCGATTCTCACAGTATTTTTTCGAAGCGCCGGTGAATGAAAACCGAACACGGATATTCTTCGTGAACATGCGCGCGTTCTTGCTGGAGCCCGAGAATGATGATCGCATCGCCCGCGTCAACTTGGTCGTTGCCCAGGAAGACATCGACATTCTCGAGGAACTGGACCCAGTGCGCACACCTGACAGCACAGCCCGGGAAGTGCTCATTCCCTCCGACGGGGCCGTATTGCGCTATCGGGACTGGCTGAAGGAATGGGATTCCAAGGGTTGGCGTATTGATCTAAAGGCGCTACGGGATAGCAAAGGCGATATGGCCTACTCGATTCCTTGTCCCGATCGACGCAACTCCAAGAATTGGGTCCTGGAACCTGTGCCGCTAGTCCCGGCAAGCGGTTAAGCTAGGCGCCGGGAGGTATCCGGCGTACTTATCAGTTCTTGGTATCCCCTCTGTAGGCAGATAGAGATACCGATAGATCGGCCACTGCGCGCCGAACGCTTGGAGCCACGCATCGGCGCGGTTCGCGATCGTGAACAAGTACGTGATTGGCAGACCCGGCGACGGCAAATCGCCTGAGCCGCGCGAAAGCAGTCACTGGAAGAATCCGCATTCGCGATCGCTAGCCCGGCACGCCGCAAGCCCGGCAATCGAGCACTGGAATCTGTTCCGCCGTTAGGAACGCGCGATTTGCGAGGGCCTGCTAAGCTCGCCATATGTTCGAGAAACTTCGCAACCTACATCCGCTATTCCCGGCCGCCGCTGGATTCACGGCATTGCTAGCGGTGGCCATAGTGGCCGACCTTCTCGTTAAACAAATCCTGGTGCGCAGCATGCGCGTTTTGGCCGGGCGCACGCGCTTGACCTGGGATGATGCCCTGGTTGAACAGAATGTATTTGGGCGATTGGCGCAGCTCGTACCTGGACTAATCATTTACTCCGGTATCAGCTTTGTGCCCGATTTATCGGACACGGTGATCAGCCTAGTACGCAATGTGACCGTGGGTTATATGGTTTTGATGTTGACGCTAACCCTGTCAGCCGTCATCAGCGCCGGCATTCAAATATATGAAAGCTACCCTATTTCCCGCGAGCGTCCCCTAAAGGGCGTGGCCCAGCTACTGCAAATCCTGGTTTTCTCCATTGGCGGCGTATTGATCATCGCCGCGGTTCTGGATCGTTCACCGCTGCTCTTGCTTTCGGGCTTGGGCGCCATGACTGCCATCTTGCTGTTGGTGTTCAAAGACACGATCCTAGGATTGGTGGCCAGCGTACAACTCACAGCCAATGACATGGTGCGCGTGGGCGACTGGATTGAAATGCCTCAGTACGGTGCGGACGGCGATGTCATCGACGTCGCGCTGCACACGGTCAAGATCCAAAACTGGGATAAGACCATAACGACAGTTCCCACCCACAAACTCATTGGCGAGTCCTTCAAGAATTGGCGGGGCATGTCGGCCTCGGGTGGCCGACGAATTAAGCGTTCCCTACACATCGACAAAAACTCTATACGCTTCTTGAGCCGAGAAGAGATCGAAAAGTTCAGGGAGGTCGCACTACTGCGCGATTATATTGAGCGGAAAGAGCGCGAGCTGACGGACTACAACGCCAAATTGCCGCAAAGCGCGAATTCGCAAGCCAATCAGCGGCAGCTAACCAACGTGGGCACCTTTCGCACCTACATCAAGAATTACTTGGGCAAGCATCAAGACATTCATCAAAAAGGTATGACACTGCTGGTGCGACAACTTTCACCGGGCCCCCAGGGCCTGCCCATAGAGATCTATTGCTTTACGAAAACGACTGCCTGGGGTGAATACGAAGATATTCAAGCCGATATATTTGATCACTTACTGGCCATAGCGCCGCAATTCGGGTTGCGCCTATATCAGAATCCCGCTGGCAGCGACCTGCTTGCGCTGAAACCTTTGACAAAGGAAATCTAATGACCGATGCACCCCCGATGATCAATCTCACAGACATCAAGTTGGACGACTTTGGTCATGGTGACAAATTCTCAGCCAAGCTTGGGCGCGTGAGCCGAACATTGGGCATGCGAAAAATCGGCTGCGGCCTGGTCATTCTTCAACCCGGCAAGCGCGCTTGGCCCATGCACGGGCACTATGCCCAAGAAGAAGCATTTGTGATTCTGGCGGGCAATGGAATCATTCGTTACCACGACGGCGAGTACCCCGTGAAAACCGGCGATGTTGTATTTACTCCACCTGGTCCGGACCGTGCCCATCAAATCGTCAATACTTCCGACGAGCCCTTACGCTATTTGGCATTAAGCTCAATGGAAAGTCCCGAGATTTGCTATTACCCGGACTCTAAGAAAACGGGCGCCTTTCATACAACAGATGGTGAATTTGTCGGTTTCATGTCCCGCGACGGCGAGATGGCTGACTATTGGGATGGCGAGAATTAACCGAAAACCGCGCTGAGCTGCTATCTTGCGGGCCAATGTCGGCTCATTATCCTCCGCGCTCTTACGCCTGGTACATGGTGGTTTTGCTCACCGTGGCCTACGTATTTTCTTTTATTGATCGCTACATCATCAGCCTGCTCGTTGAACCCATCAAGGCCGACCTTGGCTTGTCAGACACGCAGATGGGGATCTTGCTCGGCCCGGCTTTTGCATTTCTTTACGCAATCGCCGGCCTACCGCTTGGTTGGCTGGCCGACCGTTACCGCCGCAACGTAATTTTGGGCGTGGGCGTGGCCCTTTGGTCCATCGCCACGGCAGCATCAGCCCTAGCGAAGAACTTTCTGCAACTCTTTACAGCACGCATTGGAGTAGGCGTGGGTGAGGCAAGCCTTGCACCCTGCGCCTTATCCTTGATTTCCGACAGCTTTCCGGTGGAAGAACGCGGTCGGCCGGTGGCCTTTTACACAGCGGCGCAATCGCTGGGAGCGGGGCTCGCATTTTTGGGAGGCGGAGCGGTATTTGCTTGGGCAGTTGGCGCGCAGGGACTTAGCTGGCCATGGCTGGGGCCACTTAAGCCATGGCAAACCACATTCGTAGTCGTCGGCCTACCTGGTTTGTTGATTGCGCTGCTGCTGTTCGCGCTGCGCGAACCGGCACGCCAAGAGCGCGCCGTCGGCCAAAGCGGCGCAAGCGTTAAAGAAACCTTGCACTACATTCGGACGCATTTGCCAACCTACGCAAGCTTCATAGCCTTTCCCATGCTCATGACTACCGTTGCCTATAGCCAGAATTGGTTCCCGGCAATGTTCGAACGCACTTGGAGTTGGCCCATCGCCCGCTATGCATTGTGGAGCGGTATCGCGTTAATGATCTTGGGCCCCCTGACCGTAAACTTGGCCGGATGGTTATCGGACCGTCTGTCCAAGGCCGGTCGGCGCGATGGCCCCATGCTTGTCATGCTAGCGGGTAGTTTCCTGCTGGTCATCGCGGGAACGCTTGCGCCGCTCATGCCCACGGGGGAGATGGCATTCATGGTTTGGCTATTTTGCCTGATCGGGATGTCCACGGTATCCGCCGCCTCCCCTATTGCCATGCTCAACATTGCACCGGGGCCAATGCGGGGCCAATTGGCAGCGCTTTTCTACATGTTCACCAGTCTGACGGGACTGATCGTTGGCCCCATGGCCGTCGCGCTGCTTACCGACAATATATTTGGCGAAACGAACCTACGACATTCGGCTGCCGTAGTGCCAATATTATTCGGCCTACCAGTCTTGGCGCTCACGCTGTTTGCGCAGCGTCGCTATGCCACAGAGTGCGAGCGCATTTTTGAACAAGTCGATAATATGAATTGATCAGCCTACGGACAGATTGAAGCGGTATTCCCCTCGGGCGGTCTTCCCAAGACAAAATCGGGTCTGAGATTCGACCCATAAACAGAGGATCTTACCGTGGCAAAAACAGAAAAAAAGAGTTTTAACCCCTTCTCGCGCCGCGAACTGCTGGCAGCCACATCGGGACTCGCGGTCATGGGCACATCACGCCCAAGCGTCAGCATGGATCGTCCGGGTAGGAGCAAGAAGCGACAGGGAAATGCTCCTCAAGCGCCATTCGATAGCTTGCGCGACTACATGGCCATGATGGAAGCAAACGGCTTAGTTATGCGAGTACCACGCATTGACCAGGACAAATATCATGCGACGGCTTTGTTCTACCGTATGACCGACATGTTCGGTAAGTACGCCTCTCCCGCGGTAATTTTTGAAGAAATAAAAATTAACGGTGAATGGATGAAAGGTCCAGTGGTGGCCAACGTTCAAGCGCATTGGTTTTGCGAATCCTTACTCTGGGGCTTGGAACCCGACCGCGACAATTACTACAACAGCTACTGGCAAGCCAAAGACTATCTCACCGAGATGCTCAAGCCGCACAAAGGTCGCTTCCCGCAGATACCGCCTGTAGAGATCTCGCGCAGTGAGGCGCCCATCAAAGAAGTGGTATTGAAAGGTGACGAAATTGACCTGACGCGCTTCCCCTTCCTGCAAACCAATCCGGCCGACGGTGGACGCTACGTCAATACCGGATCGCATTTCCTGGTTGATAAAGAAATGGGACCAAACTTTGGTACCTACCGTTGTCAAATTAAGGGGCCGCGCAAACTGGGTGTCAACCCGGAACCCAATCAAACCAATTACAAGATGCTGATGGCCGCCAAGGAACGCGGTGAGGAATACGCAAAGCTTTCTATCGTTTTAGGGCAAGATCCGGTGATCTGGATGATCAGCGGAACAAAGGTGGCACCGCGATTCGGCACCAACAAACCCAATGACGAAGTTGCTTTGGCCGGCGGCATGCGTGGCAAAGCAGTAGAGGTCGTGAAATCTGAAGACAGCGACTTGATGATTCCAGCGCATGCGGAAATGGTTATCGAAGGTATCGTGCCGCTTAACAAGCCCATGGAACCCGAGGGACCCTTCGGCGAAATGTTCAGTTATCTCGGCCAGTACAAAGAAGAAAACTTCTGGATGACCGTAACCAGCGTGACGCACCGCAAGAACCCTTGGTTCATGAACGCGTTCACCGGCATGCAAAAAGGCATGGTCACCGCACCCATGGAAGCACAATACGATATGTTTTTGCGCCGGCGCATACCCAATCTCATTGCTTATCACACGCCCCAATACGCGATGGGATGCGTATTTATGAGCATCAACAAGACCGCACCGGGCCAGGGCCTGGAAGCCGGTAAGAAAGTGGTGTCCGGCTTTGGCATCGCAAAAGTAGTGATCGTGGTCGAAGGTGATATCAATATCCTCAATCACACCGAAGTTCTCGCCGCCGTGGGTGCGCGCTGGCAACCCGCCAAGGCCTATCACATAGTTGAAGATGGTCCCGGCTTGTTCACTGACCCCAGCCAACCCAGTTATGGGCGCACAAGCAAGATTGTCATCGACGCCACACGTCAGTGGCCCGAAGAGGGTGGACGCGAGTCATTCCCGGAAACGAACCGGTCTTTGCTGGAACAGGGCGCACCCAACGCCTTTGCGGAAGTCAATGCGGAATACCTAGACTTGCTGCGCAGCTGGGGTATTGAGGCCTAAGGTTTACGGAGCAGCGGATGCGCATTGACGTCATCCTAGAATCCAATAATTCGCCGGAAGAAATCCGTAAACTCGGCAAGCTTGCCGAGCAGTGCGGCTTGGGCGGTGTCTGGGTATCGAATATGAACGATGCCCGTGACCCTTTCATAAATTTCGTGCCCCTGGCGGCGAGCACGCAGCGGGTCCGCATCGGCCCTATCGCCGTCAGCCCCTTTGAGCTGCATCCGCTGAAAATGGCCAGTTCTTTGCTGAGTTTTAATGAGATGGCCGGCGGACGTGGGCAAATCGTAGTGGGTGCCGGCGGAGGTACCGCCACGGCCATGGACGCCGTACAAGAACGTCGTGTTCGTGCCGTTAGAGAGTGTGTCGAGATTCTGCAGGCGGCCGCCACAGCAAAACCCGTCCGCTATCAAGGCGAAATCTATCAAGTGCGCTGGTATAGCCCCAGTTGGGCGGTGAGTTCTCCACCACGCATCTACGTCGGCGCCAATGGACCACAACTGCTGCAATCGGCCGCCGGCTATGCCGATGGCATCATGGTCAGCGATTTCGTGCCCGGGCACCTGGCCTGGGCGCGAAAAATTATCGACGCGTCCTTGGACGCCAATGACCGGGACCCCCGTGATTTTCCCGTCAGCAATTTCTGGGCCTGGCATGTTAAAGACAGCCAAGAAGACGCGGAGCGCGAAGCACGAATTTGGCTGGCGGTGCGAGGCACGGTTTATCCCAAGTATCTAGAGACGGTACTAACGGCCGAAGAAGCCGAAATTGTGAAGCAATACCCCAATGCGTTTATCGAAGCCTATCACCGCAAGAGCCCGGACATTGAGGGCATACCCGACGCCATCGTGACGAAACTCGCCCGTGGCTGCACTAGCGCCTCCTCTCTCGACAATGTTGACCGGGAAATCGCACGAATGCGGGAATTTCAGGATGCCGGGCTTACGGAAATTGCGCTGCGCGTCTACGATCAACCGGCCTACGCCATTCGCAGCATTGCCAAGCATTTACTGCCGGCGCTGCGCTGAGCATCCCAGCTGCCATCACCAGTCGCGGCAAGCGTTTTGCGACAGGTCTCGCGGATTCTACCTATTCCATGGTTTATCATGCAGCCGGATAATTGACTGCTTTGATTCAACATTTATAGAAGGTTCCCAGGTGGCGGAAGAACTACGCAAGAGTAACGGCAGCACGGCGCTAACGACCCCAAGAAAAGCTGCGGGCAAGAAACCGTCACGGGCTGAAAAAAAGTCGCAACGAGTTCGTCGCGAGAATCAGAACTTCTTGCTCAGCAACAGCTCACGGAGCGCCGACGAGATTCGCGATCTATTTCGCGATGGTATTTATCCGTACAAAGAAAAGATCCGCCGGCAACACTACGAAGCCTATAAGCGCGAGCTACAAACCGAGTTACTGAAAGTTCAGAACTGGGTAAAACAGACCGGCCAACGTATCGTCATGATTTTTGAAGGCCGCGATGCCGCAGGTAAGGGCGGGACTATTAAGAGATTCACGGAGCACCTGAATCCTCGAGCTGCGAGAGTTGTCGCTCTGGAAAAGCCTTCGGACGTCGAAAGTGGCCAGTGGTATTTTCAGCGCTACATCAAGCACCTGCCAACCCAAGGCGAAATGGTTTTCTTTGATCGTTCTTGGTACAACCGGGCCGGCGTCGAAAGAGTGATGGGTTTTTGTTCGTCCCTAGACTACCTGGAGTTCATGCGACAGGTACCCGAGCTTGAGCGCATGGTCGTCCGGTCAGGCACACGTCTATTCAAGTACTGGTTCTCCGTGACTCAGCAAGAGCAACATGACCGGTTTGTTTCGCGTGAGCATGACCCACTCAAACAATGGAAGCTGAGCCCCATTGACCGGGTATCTCAGGACAAGTGGCAGGAGTACACCGAGGCCAAGGAAGCCATGTTCTTCTATACGGACACAGCCGATTCACCGTGGACCATCATCAAGTCGGATGACAAGAAGCGAGCGCGTCTCAACTGTATGCAGCACTTCTTGCATTGCCTGGACTACCCGGGCAAAGACACCGATCTAATCACCGCGCCAGATCCGCTCATTGTGGGCACACCATCTCAGGTCATCGAGAAAGATCGGCATCTTTGGGATTGATCGGCCTGCGGACACTCGCCCGAATAGGCGTGAGTTCCCGTCGCGACGAGAGAAACAATAGGCGCTTCTCCCCCGCCGGAGGGCGCAGCGATGTCCAAAAACAAGCAATCGAAGTCAGCAGCCGGTCTTAACCGGCGCCAACTATTAAACAGCAGCGCCGGACTGGCCGCTGGGAGCATGGTAGCCGGGGCCACAGCTCAGGCACAGACCGAAGCGAATAGCGGGCCCTTGCAAATGACCCGCACCAGCTTTCTATCCATCCCCCGCGATGCGAAACTGGATCTCGAAAACCCGGAAACTAATTTCCTCGCCATGCTAAAGCTGCGGGCGGACTTATCCGGTGCTGATTGTATTTCCGCCTTCCCGGGAGAAGCCTGGGCGATGGTGGATCAAGAAAGCAACCATCGCTGCTTCAAGACTTTTGGGATTGGGGCTTCACGCATCGAAGAAGTCGCCGAGGGCTGGCGCATCTATAGCCGTGAAGTCCTGTACTACCTAGACCCAGAAACAGGAGAGATTCTGGAGACCTGGAAAAACCCCTGGCTAGGCAATCGTGAAGTCGAAGTCTTTCACATCGCCAACGATCCGGTAAATGGGGTCTTCTCACGCCAAGGCAATCCTGTGTTATCTCCACCCTACCCCTACGTCGCCTATGGCGACGACGTGGTCTTTCAATGGAACTTTTTTATTTTCAAACCCGCGGAATTAACCCGCTCCGAGTATCCCCTGTATTCATCCGGCGACAAAGACCAACACGCGGAACTATGGGGTATCAAAGGCCGCAAGAGTGAGATTCTGGATCCCAACACCACCTCCGCCAGTTGCGTGATGTCCTGGACCCGCGTGGCGGACTGGCTGCCGTGGATGGAGATGGGTAATAACCCCGGCACCATGGCTTTTCATAGCCACAGTATGAAACTAATGGGGGGCGTGGGTGACCTGCCCCGCTACATTCTCGATTACACCGAGAAAAATTACCCGAAGTACCTGGAAGCGCCAA
Source organism: Gammaproteobacteria bacterium (assembly GCA_965221985.1). GTDB lineage: Bacteria > Pseudomonadota > Gammaproteobacteria > Steroidobacterales > J054. Next base: position 1,400,731 of record OZ244928.1, on the reverse strand, counting down.
CAGAGTGGCTAGGGCCGGTGATGACGAGCTCGGCAGGCAATTTCAAGAAACACATAGACGCCCGTAAAGCAGGCGGGAAAAACTAGACCAGCGCGGGCCGCGGCACGGAATTGCCCAGGGTGGCGGCGGCAACCTGACGGGCGGCTCGATTGGGCTTGATGGCATGACCAGCCAGCCACTCGTCGATTAGGCGCACTTCCTCTTCCATGATGAAGGCCTTCGGATTCTTCCAGCCGACAAAGCTCACGCAAGAATCTAGATTGACCACCAGCGCCGAATCGTCATCGCCGAGATTGACACGGCAACCCGGTACGATGATCACTGGTTGCACCAGCACACCAACACCGGTGGCCATGCCAATTTCGCGTTGCAAATCCCCAATGGCGTTCATGAAGCTTGCCATGGGGAGAGCCTGCTGACTCGGGTGAAAACCAAGTTGGCCACTGCGCAACTGCACGGCATTGCTACCAGCCGGTGGTGCCACCAAGCGCAAGGCGTAGATACCGTTGGTACCCGTAACCACAGCATCGATATAAACACCACCCGTAGCAACAGCGTAGTGTATGCGATTGCCCCGCAGCTGCGCTTCGACCAATCGCGAAGCCATCTCTTCTTGTAAATGCAAGAGCCTAGACAAGCGCTGACGATAGCGAGCCAGTTGTACAAACTTAAACAAGCCGTAGACTTGCGGCACGAGCAGTGCCAGTAGCACCACGACCCAAACACGCGTCGACTGGTCTGGTAGCCAGGACCGGTCGCCCAATAGGATGAGTAGGCCGAAAGTTACGGCAAACAATAGGCTCGCCGTCGCGTGACGATGCAAACGGCCGTCGGTGTTTTCCAAAGCGGTCCGAACGACCTCGCCGGGTCGCGGCGGTTGGCCACGTCGGCGCCGGAGGGTCTGAAATCGGCCCAGTAAGGCGAAAATATTCGCCAGCAATAGATAGCCTAGGCCGACCGCTGTCGCGACGACTCCAGATCCGACAATGACTGACAAAACAGAAAAATCCACACTAGCAAGCTTAGGCTTATCACAGCCTGGCGCCTGTGAACCCGATCACAGCTACTAACGCAGTTGCGGCAAGACTTCAGCGGCAAACAGGCGGCTTTGCTGGACCATAGCCGCCTGGCGCTCGCCATGGGGATGAGGAACTGGGGAACCACCAAGCAGATAGACATGATCCAAGCCCAGATTGATTAGAACTTGCAGACGTTCCAGACATTTTTGCGGCCCTCCACAAATGGAAAACCATTCGACGAAATCGTCGCTGACTTCCGTGAGATGCTTGCCCTCTTCCTGGGCATGATGCGCCATATCGTATTCCGACTGCATGTGTTCGGCCATGGGCCGCAGTTGAGGTGGCAGATGATCCAGTGGCGCATTTTTCATCCCCGCGAAGTGCGCCACCATGCCGGAAATCATACGGCCTAAATTGATGGCGCGCTCCTCATCATGATCGCAAACCAAATTTACGTAGGCACCGATACGAATGTTTTCACGCGCGCGGCCCGTTTCCGCTAAGCGTGCCAGGGCCGTGTCCATAGCCCAGCGCAGCCGTTCCGGCGCGCTACCCACCGCGAAACTGACACGGTCACCGACATCCGTGGCCATTGCAATGGTCTTAGGTCCTGTACAGGCAATATCCACCGGAAACGGATCGACACTCAATGAGTCAAACCAGCGTAGTCGAGACGGCGTCCCGTCGCGGTCCACGGTCTCACCGCGACCATAGGCCTGCAGGCGTTGCACAAAAGTTTTTAATTGGGCAGTCGTTGCATTGCGAATGCCAATATGCTCCGCGGAGGAATCGCCGCGGCCGATACCGCAAACCACCCGGCCATTGGACTCAGCTTGTAGTGTCGCCAGCGCCGTAGCCGTTACTGCGACATCACGGGTGACTGGATTCGTCACGCCCGTACCCAGTTTGATGCGCTCGGTGGTCTGCGCAGCTAGGGCCAGCTGGGCGAAGGGATCGGGACTTAGATTCTGAGTATCGGGACACAAAAGCAAATCGAAGCCCATGGATTCAATCTCAGCGGCCAGCTTTGCGGTATACCCGGGGGAGGCCTCCATCACGATACCAAATTCGGTCATGTCATCATCCATTGGGCGGCACGGAGTTAGATCCTAGCCGAATCCCATGGCGGGAGCGGCATAATCCAGAGTGTTTCCCAATAGGAGAACAACAATGCGCAGCATAGGACTCAAAGCCGGATTGGCGATACTCAGCATAGTGGTTTCCGGCATTGCATGGCCTGGCGCCCATGACGATTTCTCGCGGATTCCGGAGAGCACGGATGCCGAGCTGGGCACGGAAATCCAAGCATTCTTGAACGAATACGCCAAAGCCTACAACCGCATGGACTACGACACTGTGCTGGCCATGTGGGACAAGCAATTTGATGGCGCGATTTACATGGCCGAAGAAGTTGATCCGCCCATGCACGGTTGGGATCGAATCAATAAATATTTCAATCCGGTGCCGGGTGTGCAAATTCTTGATGGAATCTACAATGAATATTCCGACGTGCGCGCCAGCTACCTAAGCGAGGATTTAGCCGTCGCGACTTATCACCTGCGCTTCGACATCAAAGTGAAACGGCAGGCCGCCATGTCCAGTTGGGACCGAGTCATGGCTGTGCTGCGGAAAGTCGACGGCGATTGGAAACTGGTGGCCTACGCGGAGGCCCCCATGGCACCTCTGACCATGGTGCGCCGTATGCTGGAAGACCAAGTTCCCAAAGAATTCAGCGAGTCCTTAGCCCGGCCGAAGGACAACGACTAAAAACCGAGCTTTAGTCGCCGCCGCACAAAGCCAAGCATTAGCAAAACCGCCAGGGAGATCCCACCCATGGCACCGCCGCCACTGCTAGGCGGAGTCGTGGGCGGCGTCGTTGGCCCGGAATCCGGATTGGCGAAGTTCACGACCAACATCGACGCGCCAGCTTGCGGGCTGTCGAAGCATCCGCTACCGCAGGTGAGAATCTTAGGTAATAGCTATCTAACTTATTGAAATATTAGAAATTAATGTTCCTAACTATCAGTTTGCAGTGCGCATCATAGAGAAAATTGCATCAGCCCTCGCAGGCTACTCTACATCCGGTGCTGCAATGGCCTCGGGGTCGGGCTCGACGTCCGGTTCCGCCAGCAATAGCTCTACGGCTTCTGGGCTACTCAGGGTGAATTTGCCCAGGCCGCAGGCGACGCCTGGCCGCGGTAAGTCGCCGGCAAAGCTATCCAGCACGCGAATCAGATCCACATTGCATAGTTGGCTGATTGATGTACGGTAGCTGTAACTATCTGCCCGCTTTAGGCCGGGGCAACGCTTCGGCAAATTATTGACATAAATATCGTCACCACGCATATAAAAAACGATTGTCTGATCGTCGATGATTTTCGTATGATCAATGCGCGCGATGCTGACGCAGTTCTCCACGAAATCGAGATCTGCGTCTGCGTCCGTGGCATTGGCAAAACTAAAGAAGGCACTGAGTACCAGTAGTGGGATGAAATGCTGCATTCGCCCGCGTCCTCTACCGCTAGCCTGTCCGACAGTTATAGCATGCCCACAAGTCTAGAGGTTTACTGCAAATGGCACTAACACCCTCGTCAATGCCCAGCCTGGGGCGACCGGCGGCTGACTTCGCGTTGCCGGACATCAACAGCAACATCGTGCGACGAGATGATTTTTCCTCCTCGCCCGCGCTGCTCGTGGCGTTTTGGTGCAATCACTGCCCCTATGTAAAACATATTCGATCTGGCTTCGTTGCCTTCGCCAAGGAGTATCAAGCGCGAGGACTCGCGGTAGTGGCCATTAACGCCAATGATGCTGATAGTTATCCAGACGACAACCCCGCGTCCATGCGTGCGGAAGCGCTGGCCGCCGGCTATTGTTTTCCGTATTTGTTCGACCGCAGTCAAGAAGTTGCCCGCGCTTACGCGGCTGCCTGCACGCCGGATTTTTTCCTGTATGACGAACAGCGTGTGTTGGTTTATCGTGGCCAGTTTGATGCCAGCCGCCCGGGAAACAATATCGCGGTAACGGGCGATGATCTACGCGCGGCCGTTGACGCCCTATTAGATGGTGAAGCTCCAACTCAAGACCAAGTGCCCAGCATGGGCTGCAATATAAAGTGGAGACCGGCCGTTGCAACGGCTTAGTTTTGTCGGGCCTCTGTTAATACTCACCGGTTGTGCCACGGCGCCGCCACCTACTCTAAGCGAGCTACCTGCCGTGGAGAGCTATTGTTTGACGGCCCAACGCTTGGTAACGCGCACGGATCAAGCGATGCGGCTCATTGTCCATGATGATTTCATGGCCTTTGTGAAATCCAAGGCGGTGATTGAAGGGCCCGAGATTCAACAAATCAACTGGGCCACCGACGACGGCAAGGTATACGGCATCTCTTGCAAGCTGAAAAGCGCGGATCATCTCAATTTAACCTTCGGTGCGGGCACAGCCGGGCCGGATGGTCTGTGCCAAGACATGAATCGAGCCGTCTACAAGCTGTTAGCTCAAGAGATTCCGCCGGCTAAGATGGTGTATCCGCAACCGATCTTTGAACCGAGGGAAACAGTGTTCAACAAGGACGAGCCCGGCCGAACGGGCCCGGATTGGCTCGCACCCTACAAGGCCACCTGGGTCGATGACACCGGTAGGCTACATATTCGCAGTAAAGGCTTTCAGGTCAACTTTAGCGACCCGCAATTCGCCGCAGCGCCCGCTAGATTTCGCGGCGTGCATTACTGCCACTTCCTCGCGCCGAACTATTTGTCAGCACTGTTACGCGGCAAGGCAGAACCCGGGCTTGAGATTGGCGGCTTGGTGGATCGGACTTCTGGTACCGGTCATTAGTTTATAAGTTTTTCTTAGCACTAATAAGCTAAAACTAATAAACTAATGACCGGCACCAGATTGTGAGATCGGCGGCGCGGTGAATCCAAACATGGGCTGTGACATGGATCGCTAGGTGATCTGCGCCAAGCGATCTAGCAATTCGACCAATGCCTCGGTAGGTTGAGCCCCCGACACAGCATAGCGTTCATTGAACACAAAAAATGGCACACCGGAAACACCGCGTCCCGCGGCTTGGCTAATCCTATCGCGAACGGTTTCTTCATCTTTGCCGGCAGCTAAATCACCACGCACTTGGTCTGCATCCATGCCGACTTCAGCGGCTAGTCGTGCGAGCACTTCTGGATCGCCCAAATCTTCGCTAAAGCAGTGATGAGCGGCGAATATCTTTTCGGCCAACATCGATAAATCAATATCCCCTACCTGCTCCGCCCAATGCATCAGCAAGTGAGCCGACAAAGTATTCGGCGACCGTGCACCCGGCTTTACCTGAAAGCTCAGGCCCTCCCCACGCGCGGTATCCGCCATGCTTTCCATGATCATGCGGGCCCGTTCCTCGCCAAAAATCTGCGCATAGTGCTCTTGCCGGTCGCGACCTTCGCGCGGCATATCGGGACTCAATTGATAAGGCGACCAGCGTATCGTGGCCGCTATTCCCGGACGCTCGGCCAAGGCCCGTTCTAGGCGACGCTTACCAATGTAGCACCAGGGACAAACGGGATCGGAGATTACTTCAATATTGACTTCAGTCATGCCTAAAACCTAGTCACCAAATAGGGAAACGATCCAACCGACACCTATGAAGGTGCCTACGGAACTACCGAGATTGGCCAGGACGACAACCAGCAGAACGCGGGTGACACGGTTACGCCAGATACCGCGTATGGAGCCGACATCCTCTGCAACCTCTTCCAGATCGCGAACTCGAGGTTTTCGTATCCAAGCTTCCACCAAGCCGCATACCCAACCCGCCGCAATGGTTGGATTTAGGGACGTGACGGGTGCCGCAAAGAAGGCGGCCAGGACTGTTACTGGATGAGCCAAGGCCAACAAGGTGCCGACGGCCGCGGATATTCCATTTGCCAAAATCCAGGCCACGATCATTTGCTCGCCAGTTTCACGACCCGAAAAGGCGAATCCGGCGACGACCAGGCACAGCAGAATAATTGGGATTGCCCAGGCAATAATCCGGCCCGTCGGATTCGGTGGCGGCATAACTTCCAGGGATTCAAGGTCAATCTCCTGGCCAAACACGCGCTTAATACCCGGCACATGCCCCGCGCCCACCACCGCAACGATTTTTTCCCCGGTGCTGGCACGAATTTTTGCAGCTAAGTATTGATCGCGTTCATCGATTAGCGCGGTCTTAACGCCCGGCAACGCACCAGAAAACTCGTCAAGCATCAATGCCAGCTCATCGCTGCCCTTTAGTTTTTCAATTTGTTCCTCGGTGACGGGCTCGTGGCTAAACATGGACAAGAACATGGACCAGGCCATCTTAAGCATGGCGCCAAAACCCGCGCTGGACCAAGCACGCTTTAGCGTGGTACGGATGTCTCGATCAACTAACTCCAGTTTGCTACCCAGCTCCTCGGCGACTGCGATGGCACGATGCATTTCTTCGCCCGGACGCAGACGAAATTCTTTGGCCAACTTCCGCTGAAAGGAAGACAAGGCCAACTGGGCCATCAGTACATAGGCCCGTCCGCTCCGGATCACGGAATACAAATCCGTCTCCTTCCAGCGATCGGGATTCGACAGCGCGTCAAAACGAGACGCGCAGAGTTCCACGCAGACCGTATCCGGCTGATGCTCACGGATGACTTTTTCCACCAAATCAGCGCTGGTCTCGCTGACATGAGCAGTCCCAACCAAGTAGATGCGCCGGCCCTCGTGCTCGAGCAAGTCGACGTTGGGCTCTAGATTAGAGATCTGGGTCATGGGCGCGCATTCTGCCTGAGCAAGGACCTTCGCGCACAGCCTTCAAAAGGATTGGTGATTAGTGCTCGAATCGATAGGGGTTGCGGCGCAGCGCTGCCGCCGGATCGCGCGCTATTTCCGGATGCTCCCGCGCGATGAATCCGCGGACCTTCGCGGGCAACTCCTCGTAGGATGCCACTTTTGCACCGAATCCTCGGCTGATCATCGTGCCCGGACGCCGGCCCATACGCAGGGGCTTTTGCCAACTCGTGACAGACTGAAAAGCAAGGCTACAGAGCGGGCTGGCATTAGTGTCATCGGCCAAATCAGCCACGCGGCCTAGAAAAGTCGAATGGTCGTTGACCCTGAAGGGTGGCTCGTCACCCTCGCGGCTTGTGACGACTGCGCTATTGTCATCTTGCAACCAAACTTGGCCACCTTGGACAAGTCCGCTATTCAGACTGTGCGTCATCTCGATGTCCACGCCAGGCAGCTCGGTGGGTAGCTCGATACCGTCGGTACTGTAGTTGACCCGCGCGGGACCGACCGGCGTATGCTTCCAGGGCAAGCGCGCGCCAGTGTAGGGGTTAACCAATTCATTCAATAGTTCACCACCCACCGGGTCCACGGAGTAAATTAACTCCAAGGAAACCACGCTGAAGCCATCGTCGGTATCTTCGGCTTGGAAAATCGTCGCAATGTGCATGTCGTACAGATGCGTGAGCTCGCCATTCACTACGCCGTACTTAGCCACCCGCAACCACCAGAATACCGGCCTGCCGTGAGCCGCAAATCGTAAGCGCCTAAAGGCCGACAACAGAGCCCGCGGGTCGTCGACATCAAAGGATTGCGATTCCTGCGCGGCAGCAGCCAATGGGGCCAGGCCAACCGCTTGCAACAGACGCCGGCGCGTCAATGGCGCGGAAGAGATTAGCATTTTCAGTCGTCCAGTAAATCCGCCACGTCTTGTAGCAGACCCTTGTCATCGGGCGGTGTCGCTGGCGGATAGCGCTTCCTGATTTTACCGTCGCGATCCAACAAGAACTTTTCGAAGTTCCATTCTATATCGCCAGGAAAGCCACCTTCGCTGCTGGTCAGCCAGTTATAGAGAGGATGACGGTTAGGGCCGTTTACGTCGACCTTGCAGGTCATGGGGAAATCCACTTGATAAGTACTGCTACAAAATTCAAGGATTTCATCTTCGCTACCGGGTTCCTGCTCGCCAAATTGATTACAGGGAATTCCCAGAACGGTAAACCTTTCCCTAACGAGTTCCCGCTGTAAAGCTTGTAAACCGTCATACTGAGGAGTTAGACCGCAACGACTCGCGACGTTTACCAGTAGCACCAACTTCCCAGCCAAGGATGGCACCAAGTTCTCGCCACCGTTGATGCCGTCGATCTGAAAATCTTGCAAGCTGCTCATGATGCTCCGCCGTTTAGTAGAGAAAGCCTATCCTACACCCAGCCGTGGCTTCCCGCGGTATCATCCAGATTCACACGGGAGCAATGCCATGACCAAAATTATTCTCTTAATCGCTTTTATTCTGGCGGGCGCAGCAGCCCACGCGAGCCCCGAAACCTATAGAGACCGCACGGCCTGGGAAATCAGCGCCAAATCCACCTGCGGCACTCTGGACCAAGGTATCACGCGCTACGGGATTTTCGAGGGCCGGGCCTTTAGCCGTGTTCCGGGCGAAAAAGACCGACATATTTTTAACGTATTGGGCATCAATACTCGTCAATGCGCCCAGCTCAATGATGCGGAACGCGGACAAGCCTTTCGAAGCGTATCGCGCGAAGTAATGCTCTATCTAGACCCGGAAACCAACGAACTCATGGACCAGTGGAAAAATCCCTGGACTGGCGACACCGTCGAAGTCGTACACGTGGCCAACGACCCAGTCAATATGCGTGCAGCTCGCTATGAGGACGAAGCGACGGAAATAACCGCCCGGCGCTACGGGGACCTGTTAGCTTTTAGCAGCGAAGTGCCTCTGTTCTACGACAATCCTCTGGGCGGCAATTTTCAAGAATACGTCGGCGGAACGTACCACGCCATGGAGATCTTTAACAATTTCTACAACACCGATGAGATGCTCAATCCCGAAAAACGCGTTGAACGCTCGTGGATCGCCTGGACGCGTGTGGCCCAATGGCTACCCTGGATGCAAATGGGCTCCAAGCCAGGATTAATGATCATTAATGCGACCGGTTCCAGTGAATTTGACCGCCGTGCCATACCTGAAAACCTGCGCTCGGTGTTAGAGGCTCGTTATCCCAGCTATTTCGAACCACCGCCGTTGGATGATACGCGCCCGAATGAAACGAGTTGGACGGTTTTTCGCAAGAAGGTAGAAGCCCAGGGCGATGAATAGACGATTCGCATTCGCCGCCCTGTTGATTGGATTTTGCGGCGGCGCATTTGCTCAGGGACAAGACGGCACACCAGGCCAGCGCAACTTGCAGGTAATGAATGAGTTGCTAGTTGGAACCTACGACAATGCCAATCAGCATTACTTTGACGGTCGTCTTGGATTGGCTGAACATCTGCGCCATGAGCGCCTGCATCTAGTGATTGCAAGAACCGATGAAGCCGGGCCCGGCAATCCGGTCTTTAGATTTTCCCTCAAAAACACAGAAAACCAGGAAACAAGCGAGGGCAGGCTTACTCTAGAGGAGGATGAAGATCCGCGCCTGGTCAGTATGAAGGTCACCGGCGACGACAAGCGCCTAAAAAACTGCATTCTGCGCTGGCGACGTGACGCGGGTCAGTTCACCGGTGAGGCCAACTGTGGGCTCCGCATGCAGTTGACCCCCGATGCTATCTGGTTTGCTTGGGACGCTGATAAACCCGCCTACGAACTCAGTCGCGCCCGTCAATTCGGCTGTTACATCGATATTCCGGGCGTATCCGGCGGGCGAGACGAAGCCTTTGAACGCTACTCGATAACAAACATTCATGACCAAGGCGGCCACGCATGGGTTCGCGAAAAAGGCGGCCGCGAAATCGGCGTCACTCTGCGTAACGTGCGCTGGCCGATGAACAATGAACAGGCGGCATTTACGCGCAATTCTCTTGTTCTCTATGTGAGCGAGCGCACCAGCACGGGCGTAAAAGAATTGACTTATGGATGGACCGAACCGCGGGCAGAACGGATTGGCCTCAATCTAAGATGGCTGCTGGTAAATTGCTATCGAGAGTCAAATCGGGAAATAAGACCATTTTTCGACTAGATAACAGCCAGCTCCAGCAAGCGGCGCATCTTCCGTCAAACTCTGGCCATGGCTTTTGCCCAGGATTAAACTGACGCAACTACCGGCCCGAAGAGGAAAAAACCCCACGCCGGTTCCCATTAACCCTTACACGGAGCGATAGGCTTGGCGAAACGCATGGTTTTGATGGCCCTGGCTCTGGTCCTGGCCTTCGGCGCGCTATTTGGCTGGAAAGCGTTTGTCGGCCAGCAGATTCGTTTAGCCATTGCGGCCAGTGGTCCGCCGGTGGCCACGGTTTCTACCGCCACCGCTTCTACAGATGCCTGGGTCCCCGCGTTGACCACGGTGACGACGCTGCGCTCGGCACAATCGGTGGATGTCAGCGCACAGGTCGCCGGACAAATTACCGGCCTGCACTTCGATAGCGGTGACGAAGTGTCTCAGGACGACTTGCTGGCCGAACAGTTCGTCGCAGATGATCGAACCGAACTAAAGGCATTACAGGCTGACCTGCGTTTAGCCGAAATCGAAGTGCAGCGCATTGAAAAACTGGTGCAAGACAAACTGGTGCCAAAACGTGAACTCGACGCGGCAGTCAGCAAATTGGACCGGGTCAGAGCTGAGGTGGAAAATGTGCAAGTCGCCATTGCGAAGAAATCCATTCGCGCACCGTTTAGCGGCCGTCTAGGTATTCGCCAAGTCAATTTAGGTCAATATCTCGAACCCGGCGATAGTATCGCTAGCCTTGAATCCTTCAAAGAGCTGTACGCGGACTTCAAGTTGCCACAGCAATCTCTACCACAAGTGCAGGTGGGCCAAGACGTCTCCATCAATGTTGACGCATGGCCCGAGAAAACTTTTGCGGGCACCATTGCCGCCATTGAACCTGCTATTGACACTGGAACGAGAAATATCTCGCTCCGGGCGACCGTTGATTCCACAGATAGCGAGCTGCGCCCCGGAATGTTTGGCGAGATTCGTGTCGCCTTGCCCGTTAAGCAAGATGTGTTGCTCTTGCCCCAGTCCGCCATCAGCTTTAGTCCCTTCGGGAATTCGGTCTTCGTGGTGGATTCAAACGACGAGGGCTCTTTTGTGCGCAACGTCTATATTGATATCGGTGAAACTCGCGGTGACTTAGTGGCTGTGCTCAGAGGACTGAAGGAAGGACAGGAAGTCGTAGTTTCAGGTCAGCATAAACTCCGCGACGGCGCGCCAGTAAAAATCGATAACAGCATTCCGGTCAGCAATAGTGCGGCGCCAGATCCGGAGAATTCCTAAGCTGGCATGAACTTCACTGATATTTTCATCGAGCGGCCGGTGTTAGCTACAGTGGTCAGCTTACTAATCTTGCTCGCGGGACTGCGTTCTTTTCAAGTGCTCACGGTGAGACAGTATCCCGAAAGCAAGAGTGTGGTCGTCACCGTATCGACCGTCTATGCAGGCGCTGATGCGCAACTCGTTCAAGGATTCATTACAACACCCTTGGAGCGTGAGATCGCATCGGCCGATGGGATTGACTACCTGGAATCCAGTAGCCTACAGGGCACCAGCGTCATATCTGCCTTTCTGGATTTGGACTACGACCCATGGGATGCTCTGACGCAAATCACCTCGAAAGTTAACCGCATACGCAGTGACCTACCTCAAGGCAGTGAAGCCCCAAGCATTAGCGTGGCGGTGGGCGAAACCACCGCGGACATGTATCTAAGCTTTGATAGCAAGACTCTGCCCCAGAACCAAATTACGGACTACTTAGTAAGAGTAGTGCAGCCACGCGTGGAAGCCGTCGAAGGCGTGCAGGAAGCGGAAATAATCGGTGGTAGGTTTTTCGCCATGCGTATTTGGCTGGATCCGGTGCGCATGACGGCGCTAGGAGTAACACCATCTGATGTGCGCGCCGCTCTAGCTAGAAATAATTATCAAGCAGCCGTCGGCCGCACAAAAGGTGATGCAATCTCGGTAAACCTAAAAGCGGAAACAGATCTGGAAGATGTTGATGCTTTTCGCAAGCTGGTAGTACGCGAGGAGGCCGGCGCCATTGTTCGACTTAGAAACGTCGCCGAAGTGGTGTTGGGTGCCGAGGACTACGATGTGTCCTTTGCTTACAACGGCGACGTCGCCGTCTCCATGGGCATTTATACGCTGCCTGACGCCAACGCCCTCAGCGTAATTCGCAATATTCGGGAAATTTTCCCGGATATTGTGGCGGATCTGCCGCCTGGGGTAGAAGGCCGCATACCCTATGACCGCACACGGTATATTGAGGACGCGATCAGCGAAGTCATCAAGACGCTCTTAGAAGCGGCCGCAATTGTTGCAGTGGTCATCTTCCTATTCTTAGGCAATATTCGTTCCGTCGCTATCCCGATTATCGCGATTCCCGTGTCACTGGTGGGCGTTGGCGTCCTCATGTTGTTGCTCGGTTATTCCATCAATTTGCTCACCTTGCTCGCCTTGGTGATTGCAATTGGCCTGGTGGTGGATGACGCCATCATCGTCGTGGAAAACATACAGCGACACATAGAAGACGGCATGCAAGCCCAGGCCGCGGCTTTGCTGGGAGCCCGTGAATTATTCACGCCCATCATTGCCATGACCATAACCTTGGTAGCGGTTTACGCGCCCATTGGATTTTCCGGCGGCCTAACGGGCAGTTTATTTGGTGAATTTGCATTCACTCTGGCCGGTGCCGTTTTGGTTTCAGGTGTTGTTGCGCTCACCTTGTCTCCGACCATGTCAGCACGTCTGCTACGCGCGGACATGGGCCACAGCGGACTGGAAAGATTTCTCGACCGCGTGTTCGGAAAACTGCGCGAAGTCTATGCACGCCACTTGAAAAACAGTTTGAACTACGTGCCGGTCACTGCTTTATTTTCAGTCAGCTTATTGGTCAGCATCTATTTCATGTTTACCACGGCACCACAGGAGCTGGCGCCCGAAGAAGATCAAGGTATCGTCCTAATTTCGGCCACGGGCTCGGCGAATACGTCATCAGATCAACTCTCACGGTACACGACTGCATTGGCGAAAAACCTCGCAGACCTCAATGAAGTGGATGCGACCTTTTTGTTCAACGGCAGTCCGGGACGCGGACCAGCCGCCAACAATCTTGCCTTGGCCGGCCTCGTACTAAAACCGTGGAGCGAACGGGACCGGCTAGCGCAAGACCTGGTTCCGGAAGTACAAGCCCGTGCAGATGGCATCGCGGGACTTCAGTCAGCCGCCTTTTCTCTCCCGACTCTGCCCGGTGCCGGTGGTGGGTTGCCCGTGCAGCTCGTGGTGGGTTCGGCGGACTCATCGGAGGCGGTTTATCAAGTAGCACAATCATTGCTCGCCCGTGCTTGGCAAAGCGGGCTGTTTGTATTCGCCGATATCGACATGAAATTCGACCGGGCACAGGGCGAAATTCATATAGACCGCAACAAGGCCGCCGCATTGGGCATTGACATGGAGCAACTTGGCGTAGACATCGGCACCATGTTGGGCGGCAACTTTGTGAATCGGTTTAATCTACAAGGCCGAAGTTACAAGGTCATTCCGCAAGTTGAACGACAGTATCGCCTAAACCCCGAGCAACTGCGGTCTTTTCGCGTAAAGAACCGTGACGGACAGCTAGTGTCCCTCGGCTCCATAGTGTCGGTGGATACTTCGGTAAAACCGCAGCGCCTGCAACGCTTTCAGCAGCGCAACGCCGCCACCTTATCCGCCGTGCCGCTGCCTGGCGTTACCTTGGGCCAGGCGCTTGAGTATTTAGAAGAGCAAGCCCAGGAAATCCTCCCACGCGGCTATACCCTGGACTATGCGGGTGCATCACGACAATACATGCAGGAACGTGGCACTTTGATCACCACCTTCTTTTTCGCGCTACTCGTCATTTACCTGGTCCTAGCCGCACAATTCGAATCGTTTCGCGACCCTCTCATCATGCTGGTCAGTGTCCCGATGTCCATCGCCGGCGCTTTGATCTTTTTGACCTTGGGTTTTGCAACGGTAAATATTTACACCCAGGTGGGCTTGATTACGCTAATCGGCCTGATTAGCAAACACGGCATATTGATTGTTCAGTTTGCGAACCAGCTACAAACGCAAGAAAATCTGGACAAACGAGCCGCCATTGAAAAAGCCGCGGTAATCCGTTTACGTCCTATTCTGATGACAACCGGCGCCATGGTTCTAGGCGTTATACCGCTACTGCTGGCCAGCGGTGCCGGTGCTGCTTCGCGCTTTGACATCGGCCTGGTCATCGCAAGCGGCATGTCATTGGGCACCTTGTTCACGATTTTCGTGGTTCCGGCCATGTACTTGCTATTGGCCCGCGACCGCCGGGAAACAATATCAGCAACCGCGGAGTCAGCTACTAGTTGTTGATCCTGTCCTGGGGCGTGACGCCACACCTTGTGCATGCCGCGGGAAGGCGCTGACATCTATGGTTTCCAAATAGCCGTGCCAAGTTGCATGCCCCAATAGTGGAACTACCAGCAGCAGGCCCAATAATGCGGTCCCAAAACCAATGGCTAGCAACAATACAATGACCGTGATCCAAACGAGCATCGCTAACTTATTGCGTAAGCAGGCGTTGATACTGGTAACCACGGCGGTTACGGCATCGACGTCCCGATGCATGATCATGGGCAAGGAAAAGGCACTGGCCGTAAAAGTAATGGCGGCGAAAATCGAACCCACTGCGCTACCGATACCCAGGTAAGCCAAGAGATCGCCAATTTCGGGATCTGACTCCATGGGAAAAAACACATGGACCATGGAACCCGCTCTCGCCCAGACGAGGAAAACCACCAGCAACATCAAGGCAAATATCATTTCCGTGCCGATTCGCCGTACTCCCGCTTCCCGAAAGCTACGACGATGGGTTGGCGTTTCACCACGTTCTAGCTGGGCTGAGATGGCATAAAGACCCAGGCACATAACCGGACCGATGAACACAAAGCCCGACAAAGCCGCAAACAATAACCAATAGCTGCCAAAGCGAAAGGCGACGAGGCTCATCAGCATGCTCACAGCCACGGCGAAAAGCCCGTAGGACAAACTCAGTAGGGGTGCCGCGCATAGGTCGTCCCAACCTTTTCGCAACCAGCCAAACGCGGCCATTGGTGCCAGGCTTCTGCAGGGAGCCAGCATGGGTAGCGGCTCGGTTTCGGGAATGTCAGTCTCTAATTCCACCATGGGCAAATCCGCCATTGCCGATGCCTGCCCATGATAGCCCTAAACGGCTCTTCAGGCATTACGCGACCTCCACTGCGCCATTGTGTGACCTAGGCCCGGCAATTATGTCCCCTAGGCCACCGGCGACAGCTTGCTCAGAGTAAGTTTGGGGATGGAGGATTCGCAAATGAATAACAATAAGAATGCATCTAATGCCCCAGCGACCCGAACCGAGCAGCTACGCAGTCTGGCCGGAGACTTAACCGAAGTGCATGGTTTGTTGGATTTGCTGTGCGCTGAATTAGGCGGCGGCGGTATTGTTCCAGCCAGTGATCTAGAGCCGGTCATCGCCGAAGCTGTACCGAAGCTCCGCAATGCCGTGGACAGCATGCAAGCACTTGCCATGGATTCGGAAAGCGGCTCCGGCGGCGAGTCCGCCGGAAAAAACAACCCATTGCTGATGTAGCGATCGCTTAGTGCAAGTCACTCGCCACCGGCGGTAATGTGCGCAAAAAAGCGTAAATGGCCGATAAATCTTCGAATGAGCAAGTTCAATGGTCTTTGTACTGCGGTCCATGCACTCGCGGCCCGCGCCCAAGGGTGGTTTTGGCCAGCCTCCGTATAACGTCCAATCACGTTCGGAATGACAATCGTTGCACAGCAGAACATGGAAGTTGCGTATACGCAAGTACCACTGCAAAGATACCGAGCAGGACAAGCAACAGCAGTCCGATCCAGCCGCGCCGCATTAGACTAGGCCTCGGCGAGCCGGGCTGCCGGTGGACTCGACGAAACTCCAAACTGCAATTCCGCTAAGCGTGCATAGAGCGGATCACGCGCGACCAATTCGGCGTGACGGCCGACATCGACAATACGGCCTTCATCCATCACCACGATTCGATCTGCTTTTAGCACGGTGGCCAAGCGGTGGGCAATAACCAGGGTCGTTCGATCTTTCTCAAGAAACTCTAAGGCGTCTTGCACCAGACGCTCGCTTTCCGCATCCAATGAACTGGTAGCTTCATCGAGCAGCAAGATCGGCGGGTCCTTCAAGATGGCCCGCGCGATAGCAATGCGCTGTTTTTGTCCGCCCGACAGCCGCGTCCCCCGCTCGCCCAAGAAAGTGTCATAGCCATCGGGCAATGCTCGAATAAACTCATCAGCTGCCGCTGCTTTAGCCGCTACTTCAATCTCGTCGTCCGTGGCCTTGGGACGACCGAAGCGAATATTCTCACGCGCCGTCGCACCGAAAATTACCGTTTCCTGAGGAACAATGCCGATTCGCTCTCTAACCGCCTGAGGATCGGCACGGGCAATGTCAACACCATCAACCAAGACACGACCCGCTTGAGGATCATAAAAGCGCAGAAGAATTTGGAAGGTCGTGCTCTTGCCAGCGCCGGATGGACCGACGATAGCTACTTTCTCGCCGGGCTCAATACTGAAACTCAGTTGATCCAAGGCCTTGATGCGTGGCCGGGACGGATAGCTAAAACTTACCGACTCAAACTGAACCCGGCCCTCCCGGCTTTCCGGTAGCGGAAGCGGGTTGGCGGGTGCTTGAATGGCCGACTCTGTATCCAATAATTCTAACAAGCGCTCCATGGCGCCCGCCGCGCGTTGCAGCTCGCCCCAGACTTCACTCAAAGAGGCAGCCGACATAGCTACAAACATGGCGTACAAAACGAATTGCCCCAATACCCCACCCGTCATTTCGCCTTCCAAGACTGATCGCGCACCCACCCAGAGCACAACGATTAGAGCACCGAACAAGAAAGTCGTTGCCGTGGTTGAAAATAGTGCCCGCGCGCGAATTCGGCGAATGGCCGTATCGAAGCTTTCTTTCACCATGGCGCTAAAGCGGGTGCTTTCAAGCGCCTCTGCCGTAAACGCCTGGACCGTCGACACAGCATTCAAAGTTTCGCCCGCGATGCCACTCGCGTCAGCAATTCGATCCTGAGAATCGCGGGACAAGCGACGAACCCAGCGGCCGATCAGAATGATGGGCACCAATACCGCGGGCAACAAGACGACAATCAGACCCATGAGGCGCAAATTGGTGAAGGCCAATAAGATCAACGCACCGACAAACTGAATCGACGACCTAAGAATGATGGACAGGCCCACACCCGAGATCGATTGAATCAAGGTAGTGTCGGCCGTCAAACGAGAAAGAACCTCTCCGGTCTTGGTGGTTTCGTAGAAGGCCGGATCCATGCGAATCAAATGAGCGTATAACTGGTCTCTTAGATCAGCAACGACTCGTTCTCCCAGCCAATTGACAAAATAGGCCCGCGCCGCGGCGAAGAGGCCGAATAGCAATGCCACAGCCAATAAAATGCCGAAGTATCGATCCACCAAGGCGGCATTTTCGGCGGTAAAGCCAAAATCGATTACATAGCGCACGGCAATGGGCAACGCCAGAAATGCCCCGGACGCGGCCAATAGCGCGATCATGGCCAGCAACAAGGTGCCCCGATAGGGCCAAATGAAGGGCCACAGGGAGCGCAAAGGCCGCAAAGAGCGGCCCTTGGGACGGTCGACTTGAGAGTTGTGCGGGGGCATTTCTAAGAATGATCCCACATTCGGAGCTTCGCGCGGCGCAAAAAAGCGCGTGTTGTTGCCCTGCGGTGTCTAGATCCCTGGCCGAAAAATTTACGCCAACAGCATAAGTAACTGATCTTTATAGCCATCAAGCTCAAAATCAGGGCTGATTGCATTAGGGTTTTAGGGAATGACCACGGTTGCGGAACAAATTTGCTAGGCTTACCGACCCTCAAGAATGCGCATTTGACCCGTGGGCACCACAACACCAAATCTAATCACTGAAGCCCTGTCCGGTTGGACACCGAGTCCCGCCGCCCAGCAACTCATTTTTTGGCGAATACTGCAGCTACTAATGGCGCGATACGGCAGTCCGCCCATGGGCCAAGCCCTCACCGGCATGACCGCAACCATCCTAAATGAAATGGGGCATGCGCCCACGGTTAGCGAACTTTGCGCCGCCACGGGTCTGCCCAAGTCCTCTATCTCTCGGTATATATCCGCGCAGATGCAACAAGGCATTGTCCGCGAAGCCATTGATCCACAGGACCGGCGTCGTCGCATGCTTTTACCCACCGAAGAGGGTCAAAAAGAACGCGCCTGGCAAATTGCCCAAATGAGGGAAATTCTCCAAGAGGTTCGTGCCTGGGACGAGGCCCAAGCTGCGGACGCTCAAGAAATCGATGGCGGCAAAGAACTTGAACGCATGATGAAGGTGGCCGCGAATCCGCCGGAAGAGTTCAAGATGCGGCGCAAGCGGGGTCGCCCCCCGGCAGACTGATAATCCAGCACGGTCGGCTGATATAACCTTGTGTAATCAGCTTCTAAGCAATCCGTGTTTGGCTATTCCGCCCATGGCGCCTAAGCTCCTTAATTCGGAGGTCAATATGACCTCCGTTTTGCGCTGCGCCAAAAAAATATGAGCGAAGACATGCACCAAGTTCTAACCGCAAATAGCCTGCGCGATGGTCGCGTTGTATTCCTCGACCGCGATCGGCATTGGGTCAGTGAGTTGGAGAAGGCGCAGATTGCCAACGGCGATTCAGAGGCCGACGAACTGGTCACGGTGGGAAATCAAGCTGAAGCTGATGGGCTAGTTATCGCCAGCTATCTCATGGACGTTGAGTTGCAAGATCCCGGGTTGGTCAAACCATCTTCACTTCGAGAACGGATCCGTGCATTCGGACCAACGGTACAAACCGAAAATAGCTAAACACCCAAGCCATGTATCGCTACGACGAATTCGATCACCAATTGCTCGCTGAACGGGTCACTCAGTTTCGTGACCAAGTGCAGCGACGCTTGGCGGGTGAACTTACCGAGGATCAATTCAAACCATTAAGACTAATGAATGGACTATACCTGCAGCTACACGCGTACATGCTGCGGGTGAACGTACCCTATGGCGTTTTATCCTCGCGACAATTACGCAAGCTCGCAGATATCGCGCGACGCTACGACCGAAGCTACGGTCACTTTACGACTCGGCAGAATATTCAATACAACTGGATTAGTTTGGAGGAAACAGCCGATATCCTCAGCGAACTAGCGAAAGTAGAAATGAATAGTATGCAGTCCTCCGGCAATTGCGTACGCAATATTACTGCTGATCAATATGCCGGGCGAGCAGCGGATGAAATTGAAGACCCTCGAATTTGGTGCGAAATCATCCGTCAGTACTCGATACTGCACCCAGAATTCGCCTACTTGCCGAGAAAATTCAAGATCGCGGTAACGGGCTCGCCCAATGATCGAGCGGCGGTGGCGGTTCATGATATCGGCCTGCGGATGCATCGCGACGAGCAAGGAAACGCTGGCTTCGAAGTCTTGGTTGGCGGTGGGCAGGGGCGCACACCGGTTATTGGCAAGACAATTCGTGACTGGATTGCGCCACAGGACATCTTGTCTTATTGCGAAGCGATTTTGCGCGTCTACAACCTCTATGGCCGTCGCGACAATATTTATAAAGCGCGCATAAAGATATTGGTCAATGCCCTAGGCATTGATAAGTTTCGTGACCTGGTTGAGACGGAATGGGAGGCAATCCGCGGTAGCGAACTAAGAGTTCCTGATGAAGAAATCGTTCGGATTCGCGCATACTTTAAGCCGCCCGCCTATGAACAACTGGAAAACCTCGAGAAAGAATTGGCGACGCGACGAAGTGCAGATGACAACTTCGATGCATGGATGCGCAGCAATATCGCCGCGCACAAAGCGTCTGGCTATGCCATTGTTAATTTGTCATTGAAGGCGCCGGGCCGTGAGCCAGGTGATCTATCAGCAGAGCGCATGGAAGCGGTCGCCGACTTAGCAGACAAATATAGTCTGGGCGAGCTAAGAGTGAGTCACAGGCAAAATTTAGTATTGACCGATGTCCGGCAGGCTGACTTGTACGAGCTTTGGCGACTGCTTGACGATTTGGAACTGGCAACGCCTAACGTGGGCATGCTCACCGATATGATTGCCTGTCCTGGACTGGACTATTGCAGCCTGGCAAATTCTCGCTCAATTCCCATAGCGCAAGACATTAGCCGGCATTTTTCAGCCGTCGATCGATTGCAGGCGATTGGTGATCTCACTCTGAATATCTCCGGCTGTATGAATGCCTGCGGCCATCATCACGTTGGCAATATTGGCATTCTGGGTGTTGATAAACGCGGCAAGGAATTTTTTCAACTGACACTGGGCGGAGCTTCGGATCAGCATGCCACCCTCGGCGACCGCCTCGGACCGGCCTTAGCCCAACGAGATGTGCCGGGCGCAATCCAAACAATTGTTGACACGTATCTGACGCTGCGCAAAGAGGATGAAACTTTCCTAGAGACCTATCGTCGCGTGGGACTTGAGGTTTTTCGACGAGCAGTCTACGGCGAAGACCCCAAGGCGCGGAGGGTCGCGTAGTGGCGATTGTTCATAACGGAAAACTAGTCGCCGATGCATTTACAGACGTATCGGATGCAAATTTGATTCCCGAAGAAGGGGTTATTCTGATTAGTCTTGAGCAGTGGCAGGCAAACCGCATAACCCTCCTTGAGCGGAGACAAGCCATTGGCCTTCGCCTAAGCAGTGATGAGCACCCCAAGGCCTTAGGCGATGATGTGCATCGCTTCGCCATGATCGCCCTGGAATTTCCGAGCTTCCGCGATGGCAGAGCCTATTCCTATGCCCGCTTACTCAGAGATCGTTGTGGGTTTAAGGGCGAAATCCGTGCGGTCGGCGACGTGCTACTAGATCAGTTGCACTATATGGAACGAGTCGGTTTCGACGCCTTCGAAATTCCGGGCGAAGACCCTCTAGGAACCTTCGAACATGCTACGGCTGCGTTCAAGGTTTGGTATCAGCCGGCCGCGGATAAGCGACCCTGGGCAGCAAGAGCTCGGCATCAGGCAGACTGAGTTTCACTACGCGCACCCGGCCCGAAGGGGCGCAGAACGATCAACAACAGCGGCAGCAGAGTTAGATTCGCCACCATGGCGAAAATCATCGCAAAGCCCGTAAACAATCCGAAATAAATCGTCGGAATAAAATTAGACAAGGCCAATATGGCAAAGCCAGCCGTGATGATAATCGACGTGTAGTACATGGCCCGGCCGATGCTGTCGTGAGACCGCTGAACTGCTGCTACATAGTTGCCATCCCGCGCAAATTCTTCCCGGAAACGATGCAGGTAGTGAATGGAATCGTCCACACCAATACCCACGGCGATGGCGGCAATGGTAATGGTCATGATATCCAGTGGAATCCCTAACCAACCCATGGCACCGAGCACGGTAGAGGCTGCCAGCAGATTGGGAACCAGGGCCACCAGGGAAACCGGGATTGACCGGAACAGCAAAATAAACATCAAAAGCACAGCCAGAAAAACAAAGCCCATGGTTAGTATCTGAGATCGATACAAGCTCTGCAGCACATTGTTGTAGAGCACCAGCATGCCGGTGACACGAACTTGCTCCGGTTTGAAACCAAGTTTTTCAACGAAATCTTTACGCACTTTGGCCAATAGCTCGCCACGACGCAGATTGGGATCGGACTCGAAAACGCGCACTGACAATCGCAACTGATTCCCGTCCTCGGAAATATAGGGATCAAACAGGGTGGTTTTTACCGTTTCCGGCAAGCGTTTGTAGAGGATCGATAAAAAGAAGGTGCCGGGGGTCTTACCATCATTCACCACCTTGAGAGTCTCCATGGCGGTGTGCAAAGAAAGCACTTTGCCCGTTTCCGTCAAGCTTTCTAAGTAACGATGCGCTTCGCCAAGGCGCGATAGTTGATAACTGTTATACCAATAGCTGGTGGCGCCCAAGTCCGCCGTTGTGCCGGCCGTCAGCTCGTCTGTTGCGTCGAATTCATCCTCGCCGAACTCATCCGCGAATTCGTCCTCTGCAAAATCCTCATCCGCAAACTCATCTTCGCTTGCACTATCGGTTGCGACCCTGGCTTGCGCCTGCTGATAAAAGGCCGGATCAGCATCCAGAATCACGTCGAAGGGCGTCGTACCACCCAGCTCACGGTCTATGGTGGCTAATCCCTGATAAATCTCGGTACTGTCCTTGAAATTATCGATGAAGCGGTTCTCGACCTCCAACAAAGCCAAGCCGGTGATACCTCCAACCGCGACCAATGCATAGAACACCGCAGTTGCCGCGGGATGATCGCGTACCAAGCTAGCCAACAAAGCCGTGATTGCACCGGTAAAGTCCCGTTGCACTTGCGGCTCGCCTGCCGGTCGCAACAACAAAGCGGCTGGAAAGAAGCTAAAAGCAATAACCAACACGACAGCCATGCCGATAACCATCATCCATCCGAAATCTATGACCGGGCGAATACCGCTGACCAACAGAGACGCGAAGGCCACCATGGTTGTCGCGGCGGTATAGAAACAAGGTTGAAACTTGTCGCGCAATGTATTCGTTACGAGCCAGTACTGTTGAGCATCTGGATTTTCCGCATGCAATTCTCGATAACGTACGATCAAATGTACCGTTAAAGACAAGGAAAAAATGAGTAGCAGCGCGACGAAATTGGCGGACACAACGGTCACCGGCCAGCGTAAACCGCTTAGCAAGCCCAGCATCAGCACCACGGCCACAAGACAACAACCGATGGACAAGACAACCCACCGCAGGCGAACGAAAATCACGAATAACAACACGGTCAAGAACAACAGGATGCCGGCACCGAAGACGATCACATCTCGCAAAATGTAGGTAAGCATGTCGTCGACAATCATCGGCACACCGCCGACACGGATTTCCGCCACATCACGATGTTGGTCGATTATTCCGCGAACATTCGCCAAACTGGTGTGTTGGGCTGCCGTGACAATTTCGCGACGATCCAGTATCTCGTCGCTTAAGCTAGCGATCTCCGCCGCTTCTACAGTCGTTAACTGCCGTTCAATGGAACGTCCCCGCAATTCATCTCGCGCTCTTAGTAGAGCATGATATTCCTCATCCAGGCGAAGCTGCACCAGCAAGGCCGTTGTGCGGCCATCGGCGCTCATGATGAGTTGTTTGTAGAGGGGGCTTTGCGTCAATTCGCGGCGGGCCAGTTCCCGGTCGGTCCACGGGCTAAGCAAGTCGGGAACCTCTGACTGCAGCGAATCCAAGCTAACCACCGGGCTAGCCACCAAAGGCACGTCCAACAGCGTCGTTACCGCGGCGATGCCGGGTAGGCTACGAATTGAATCCCGCAAACGACGCAGGTCTTCCAGCACTTCGTCTACCAGCAAGTCATCCGGCACCGAGTAGGTAACGATTAAGTAGTCATCAGAACCGTAGCGCGCGCGGATACCGCGGTAATAGCGTAGATCTTGATCATTTTCCAACAACAATGAGTCCGCCGACGCATCCAAGCGGAAATCGGTGGCAAAATAGCCGGCCGCTGCCGTTAGTAGCAGCAGGGCGAGCAAAGTGAGGCCGGGACGGCTGAGCAATAGCCGTTCCAGCGACGAGGCTAAAGATTGCATGGCCCTATTGTCTAACGTTGTTATCAATTGTCCAAGGGTCCTCTAATTGGGACAGAACAAGATGTTCAACGTGATCATCCTTATCATTGCCCAGTTCTTTGCAGCCTGCGGACATGTAACCCTAGTGGTCCTTGCCGGCATCATTGGCGCGTTATTGGCCAATGATCCGCGTTTCGCCACCTTGCCAGTAAGCTTTGGCGTCGTTGGAATCGCACTGGCCACAGCGCCCGCCGCGCTCGCCATGCCCCGTTTCGGCCGCCGGAGAGTATTTATGCTTGGGGCCGCGATGGCAGCCGCCGGAGCCGGACTGGCTATTCTTGCGATGAAAGTCGGTAGTTTCTGGCTCTACTGCTCGGCAAACTTGCTGATGGGTGCGAATCTCGCCTTCACCGCACAGTTCCGCTTCGCAGCCGCGGAAAGCGTTGCCCCGCGGTTGGTGAGTCAGGTGGTTGCCTGGGTAATGTTAGGCACCGTCGTCGCCGCGGCCTTCGCGCCCCAGCTCATTGTCTCTGCCCGCCATTTAACCGATACCGACTACGCTGCTTGTTTCGCATTGATGGGGCTAGCCTATTTGTGTAGCGCCATCACGCTACAGTTCCTACGCAACCCGCCGGTGGTAGCCTCTGAACTTGACGGTGGCGGACGCAGCCTGCGCGAAATTGCCAGGCAAAGTAGGTTTCGTATCGCCGTGCTTGCCGCGGCAATTGGCTATGGCGTGATGGCTCTCATCATGACGGCGACGCCCCTGAGCATGCACGTATTGATGGGTCATAGCGTGGAAGCCACCGCCGCGGTCGTCCAAGCGCATGTGCTGGCCATGTACCTGCCGTCTTTGCTCAGCGGCTGGCTGGTCGCCAAGCTTGGCGTAACAAGAATGCTGATCCTCGGGACGGTCTGTGAGGCCATCTGCGTGGCCTTCGCTTTATCCGGCAACGCCGTTCTTCACTATGGCGCGGCCATGGTTTTGCT
Organism: Gammaproteobacteria bacterium; assembly: GCA_965221985.1. Lineage (GTDB taxonomy): Bacteria > Pseudomonadota > Gammaproteobacteria > Steroidobacterales > J054. The sequence goes on along the minus strand of OZ244928.1, from coordinate 1,376,099 downwards.
AGGTATCGGCTGGAACTTGATGTTTGTGGCTGGAACTACACTGCTAACGCGCTGCTACGCGCCAAATGAACGCTATCGCGTACAAGCCAGCAATGAACTCATCATGTTCGGCGTGATGGCGCTAGCATCACTGTTGGCCGGCGTACTCATCAACAGTTTGGGCTGGCGCGGCATGAACCTGTTGGCCTTACTGCCGCTAGCCGGCCTACTCGCGCTGGTTATTTTCAGCCCGGGAATTGCGCGACGCCCGCAAGGCTCCGGTGCGGCTTAGCCATGCCGGTGTCAATTTGGCCAGTAATTTCGCCGCTGTCCCTGTCAATGCGCGACATGACACCGGTGAAAATATTCGTGGCGAGAATGGCGGACTCGTCCGGAGTAATCGTCAACATAGCGTAGCCATATTCATCCAGCTCTATGCGCCGCAAACGCCGCCCATTCGCATCCAGAAAATCTATGAAACTGCCGCGCAAAAGCACCAGTGTGCCATCGGATAGATAGTCCACGCCGGTGGTCCAACGGCGGGTGTATTCATCCCCTCCGGGAAAATGAACCAAATCGGGTAACTGTTGATCCGCCTGCAAATCGTAGCGCATGACCCGCATACCCAGATCAGTCATATAAGCCAGGGTCCTATTGTCCGGATGCATCGCGCAATGGGTCACACCGTGGAACCCCGTTAGGGACGGGGAAAGATCATTCTCGAATTCGCGTAGTTTGTTGAGCTGTAGATCGAATTCCGCGATACGCCCATGCCCCACGACGTCAGTGCCCGGTAACCGCCGCATGACGCCGCCGGTATAGGGCTTGTCGCCACATAGATATTCGCAGAGATAGATCCGCCCATCGCCAAAAGCAACACTACCCCAAGGGCGCTCACCAAAATCCACCGACGGCAGCTCTTTACCGTCCGGGTTGACCCGAACCACGGCATGCGCGAAGGGATCAAATGCCCACAGGGCGCCATCTGGGCCGAAGCGCAGATTCACGACCAAATGAGTTGTGGCGGCCGTATACAGGGTGCCTTTGGGCACCAGCCGGCGACTGAATTGCAGGATACGCCCCTCGCCGGCATGGTCATCATCGGGGTTGCAAAGGTAGGTGCAGCCCAAAAAAATGTCACCGGGCGCGAACGGCTTCAACGTCGAGGTCTTGGTCATGGACCTATATTGGCGCTCCAACTCCCCAAGCCCTATAGAGAATTACCGAAACCCCTAATTCGCCGGCCGAGGGGTTAAGATGGTCACATGTCACGGCCTGCCCCTCTGCTAGCTGCCGCCCTGCTACTTGCCTGTTCGCCGCCGGCCCCCGAGCCGCATCATGAGGCAAACGATCAACCGCTGTTGCCGGGCGTCTGGCGCGCTGAGGTTGAACAATTAGGCCGCCAACTGCCTTTTAACTTCGAAGTGACTTTGACCGACACCGGCTATGCGGTGACCTACCTGAACGGTCCCGAACGGATGCCGGTGGAAGCCGTCAGGCTGGAAGAGGACGGGCACTTGGAATTGAATTTCCCCTCATACTCGTCCGGGCTGAGCGCGCAGATCAACGGTGATCGCATGAGTGGAGAAATCGCTTTAGCGCGTCGCAACAAAGTTCACCGGCTGCCATTTACCGCGCAGCATGGCCAAGCCTATCGGTTTTTTCCGGAACCAGCGGCTGAATACACCGACTTCAATGGCCGCTGGGAAGTCAGTATCCACGTGCCAGCGTTTGATTTTACCGAGCATGCTCTCGCGCTGTTTACACAACGGGGTTCCACTTTATCGGGCACGGTCCAGACGCAACTCGGCGATTACCGCTTTTTACACGGCGAAGTGCGCGGCGATGAACTTTATTTGTCCACCTTCGATGGCGGTGGCACGCAATTGTGGCTTGCTAAGCAACAAGCAGACGGAAGCTTAAAGGGGAGCTTCGACTCGGTGACTTACGGAGCCGCAGAATGGACCGCGCGCCGCAATCCCGACTTCCAATTGCCTGACCCCAACACCCTAACCTACATGAAAGAAGGCGAAGATCGCCTGGAGTTTAGGTTTAGGGACCTTGATGGACAGGTCGTGACCATGAACGACCCTCGGTTTAGTAGCAAAGTCGTACTTGTTGTGCTCGGAGGTTCTTGGTGCTCCACCTGTCATGATGAAGCGCAATTCATGGTGCCCTTTTACGAAACCCACAAGGACCGAGGCCTAGAAGTGGTCTACATCATGTTCGAGTATTCCGATGACTTTGAGGAAGTCGAACCACAGTTGAGAGCGTTTCAAGCACGCTATGGCATCAAACACCCCATCCTCTTTGCGGGCGACTCTACCCGCGAGACGCGCAGCGAGAAATTGCCCATGTTGAACAAGATTATCGCTTTTCCAACCACTCTTTTCGTGGACCGGCGCGGTAAGGTACGGCGCATCCACACAGCATTTCCTGGTCCGGCCACCGGGCAGGCTCATGAAGACTACAAACGCGAGTTCCGTGCCTTTGTGGAATTGTTGTTGGGCGAAGCAGCCTAAAGCTTATTCCGCGGGCAAATTCAGATCGGCGGGAGTCGCTTCCTCAACGCGTTCGAAAAGTTCAACTTCACGAGCCATCTCCGCGTCGGTGATACCGGCCATATATTCCCAGTCAGCCGGAGAGAAAAGTTTGGCCGAAATGTCAGTGGTTGCCCCGTGATGGCCCATATTGGCGACGATGAAGTCAGTAAATTCTTTCGCGGCGGCTTCGAAGTCACCCAATTCGTCGCTACCATTGCGCTTTAGTCCATCGCGGGCCAGTAACAATGCATCCAGCCTGACTTTATTGCCCGACAAACGTTCATGCAACTCGCCCAAGGCCGTGGTCACGGATTCATCCATTCGCTCGACTTTATCGCGAATCATGTCGCCCATTTTTTCATCTTGGGCATGCAGCCGACCCATGGCAGCTTCCATGTAGTCTGCAACGGCAACATAAAACGGCAACCACTTTTCATTGCCGCGGGCGCCTTGCGCGACTGCGGCGGACAGCTTCTGACGCACCGTTCTTAAGCGACGGCGTTCTCCGGCTATACGTTCCCGTAGTTCAGTCATACTTGATCTCCATTGAGCAATTTTGATCGCTCACAATGTACGCCCTTGTTCGGGCGCAAAAAAGAGTTGATTGAGCTCACTGCGCGTGATGTTCCCGCTTTCATTGATGCGCAAACGGCCCAACCACCCCCGGGTCAGATCGACATGGCCCTTTAATTGAAAATTCAAAGCTTGATCGCCTGAAAACAGCCATTGCAGCAATTTCGGTCCATCTTGCAACAGATTTGTTGCCACCTGTATATCGACTTCCTCGCTACCCAAGGCCGGAATAGAAAACCCTGTGATTAAGCTGCCTTCGCCCACATCAATTCCCTCCAATGCCAAGGCTATGTGGCCGTCATGCAATCGCAGCGGAATGTCGTTGGGATTCTTCAATGCCAGGCGGGCTCGAAAAATCTGTCGGTTGGCTGAAAGCTGCTCCAGTCGCAGACCACGCAGTTCAATATCCGGCGGATACTGAGGCCTCTCAAGCAGACTACAGCCGCTGATTAATATCAGCAGGGGCAACAAGATAATTCTAAGGGGGCTAAACATTGATTAAATCCGCCATGCTTTCCGGATACCGGCTGCCCCGCACCTCGTCCTCAGGAAACTGACCGGTGATGTGGTCTAAATCCGCGCTAGATAGTTCGAGCTGCAAGGCACCAAGGTTATCTTCCAAGTAGCTCCGGTGCTTCGTGCCGGGGATTGGCAAAACGCCCTGCCATTGAGCCAGAACCCAGGCCAGGGCTAGTTGCGCCGGCGTAGAGTCGTAGTGGCGGGCGAGCAGACGCATGCGTTCAGCCACTGGCTGATTCGCGGTGAGATTCTTCTCCTCAAAACGCGGAAAAAGTCGCCGCGTATCATGACTCGGCAAATCTTCAAGCTGAGCCAGCCCACCCGTTAAGAATCCCCGGCCCAATGGGCTGTACGCCACAAAACCAATTCCCAACTCGCGGCATACTCCTAAACAAGCTTCTGCATCCCGACGCGACCAGATTGATAATTCGCTTTGCAAGGCCGCGATAGGATAAATCGAGCGGGCCCGGCGCAAGCTGTCCGCTCCGACCTCTGAAATTCCCACATAGCGCAGCTTACCCGCCGCGACCAGATCCGCCATCGCTCCCAGGGAGTCTTCGAGGGGCACGGCAGTGTCCACGCGATGCAGATAAAAGAGGTCGATATGATCTACCCCAAGACGAAGCAAGCTGGCATCGCAAGACTGGCGAATGGTTTCTGGCCGATTGTCGACTTCGATCTTGCCGTCGGCCGAGCGCGCAAGCCCGCATTTCGTAGCTAGGAAGACTTCATTGCGGCGGCCGCGAATGCAGTCGCCGACAAAGCGCTCGTTTTCCCCATCTTGGTATACCGCCGCGGTGTCTAGATGATTCATGCCTAAATCCAGGGCCCGGGCGACGGTGGAACGCGCTTCATTGTCGTCGCGTTCGCCGTACCAACCCACCAGGCCCATACAACCCAGCCCTAAGGCCGGCATGGCCATTCCGGTGTTGCCCAGCTCACGCATCTCCATTGTGGGTGCCCTCCTCCACCGCGGCGGCTAGAATAGCAAAGCTACTCAACAACAGCCTGCGCTCATGCCCCGCAAGAAACGCTACAAGTCGGCAAAATCCGCTGTGATGCAGCCGAAATTTCGCAGTCGCATTGTACGGCCACGAAAAGGACCCGGTTCGTACCGACGCAAGCGAAAATTTTCACGCAGCGAAGAACATTAGGGAGCCCAAATCATGCAAGGAATCGAACGCGGAATCATTATCACTGGCGCACTATCACTAACTGCGGCCGCATTGCTAAGCGCCTATGGTTTTCATGGTTTGGCCGATGTCCTTACTCCGGCCAAGCAAGCTGCTTGGGCCTGGGCGGTGGAAATGCAGTTTTACCACTCCCTGGGTTTGATAATCGTGGGCCTGCTCGGTCATCAGTTGGGACCATCGTGGATGCTTAGATTGGGCGGCTTTCTCATGATCGCGGGTATGCTGATTTTTTCTGGTCTTATCTATGCCACAAGTCTAGGCGCTCCCGAAGCCTGGGGCCAAATCGTTCCAACGGGCGGTACCGCGTTTATGCTGGGCTGGGTGTCGGTGGCACTGGGCGTCTGGCGGGCAAAACGCTAAACGGCCCTTGCGGCAACGTTGGTGCCTTGAAGTAAGCTTCGCCATGAAGTTAGCCGATTTACGGAGCATCAAGATGAGCAAGGCGCGCAAACGACTATTTGCTGTCCTGCTGGCCATTCTCGCCAGCTGCGCGAGCACCGGCCCCCAGGCCGATGTCAACCGCGTGCTGGTGGTTGGAGCTACGGGCCAAACGGGTCGGCTACTGGTTGCGGATCTCCAGGAAGCCGGGTACAGCGTGCGCGCCTTCGTTCGCGATGCCGATCGGGCTCGGAATTTGTTGGGCAATGACATCGAATTGTTTGTGGGAGATGTTAAGGAACCCGCGACCATCGCGCCTGCCATGCAGGGCGCCGACGCGGTAATTTCAGCTATTGGTGCTCGCGGCGCGAAAGGCGCTGATCGACCGGAAATGATTGACTATATGGGCGTAAAGAATCTAACCGAGGCAGCCGTCGGCGCGAAACTGAAACAATTTGTACTAGTAAGTTCCATGGGTGTCACTCATGAAAATCATCCGCTGAACAAGATGTTCGGCAACGTGCTTATCTGGAAAGCGAAAGGTGAACAAGCCTTGCGCAATAGCGGCCTGGCTTACACCATCATCCGTCCCGCCGGTTTGGTAAACGAGCCAGCCGGCCAGGGCAAGATTGTGTTGACACAGGGTGACAAGCCCGGCCAGCATCAAATTCCCCGCGCCGACGTGTCCACCGTCTGCGTGCAAGCTCTGGGTAATGCTGAGGCAAGATTTAAGACTCTGGAAACCTACCGGGTTGATGGACCCAAGGTCAATGATTGGGCCGGCAGTTTCAAAACGCTGAGCGCGGATCCCAAGCCTTAAGGATTGCGCAAGACGCCGCGCGTGCTAGGCACAACGGGATTGCCATAACCATCGTTGAAACGTACTGGGACTGATATAAGTTCCATGCCGGCGTTTCGTTGTACCGCGAAATGCAAATGGGGACCTGAGCTATAGCCGGTACTGCCGGCTGCGGCAATGTACTCGCCTGTGGCCACACGCTGTCCCGGTCTCACGCGAATCGATTCCCAGCTCAAGTGCGCATAGACCGCGAAGCTGCCATCGTCGTGCAGGATCCGGACGATATTCGCCTGATCGGCGTAACGATCCCTGTCGAGACCACCGCGAAAACTACTGTAGGCAACAGCAACCACCATACCACCGCGGGCAGAAAAAACACCGGCGCCTTCTGGCATGGCGATATCGATGGCGAACTGACTATCAGGCGTGGTATGGGTACTACGATCCGGTGGAGCCTGCGTAACGAAATATTCGTGGGCCGGCGCGAACGGCGGACGATAAAGCACGCGGTCATCATGCAAGGCCTTGGGATCGCCCGGCACATAGCCCGACCGAAATTTATAGGACCAGGGTAAATCAGCCTGCAGGGGTCGTATGGCCATTAGCTGGGCCGTTTCACCCGCTTGCAACACGGCCCTGGCAAAGTCTCGCCCGGTGGCGGTTCCAATATTGGTTTTCGAGTGTAGCTGCACGCCCACTTCGATGGGAAAGATCGACTCGTTGCGCGCCATCAACAACGCACCCGAATCATCGTCGCGGTTCCAAATTCTCAGATCTTCTTTAGGGGAAAGAGGCGTTTCGACCGGCGTCCGCTCATAGGTTCTTGCGTCGCCTGGTTGACGATCGGTGAAAACCCGCTGCCCCAATTCGTCTTGATAGCTATAGATATCCGCCACCGCGGGCCCACCCAAGGCACAGGCGATTATTAAGCTGATAGCTTTGGCTCTACGCCTACTCCAAGGGCAAGCGCTGCCAGCCTTCTTTGCCGTATACAATCTCATAGGCGGGCCAATAGGTGGCGTCGAGCTTGAGGGTGAGTACTTCGACGGTTTCGTTCCAGGTCACGGTTGTTAAGCGTAAGGCACTGCCATTGGTACGACCGCGAACCACTTCCAAAAAATCATCCAAACCAGCGATCAGGCGACCATTGACCTCGACGATACGGCGACCAGCCAGCAAGCCATAGCGCGAAGCGGGCGAACCATAGGCAAAATAGGCGACGTAAACGCCATCCGGCGGTACGCCGCGCTGCGCCGCCATGTCGCGATAGGGTGCCTGTAGCAAAGCACCGGCCCACATCAGGGCGCGCCGTACACCCTGTCCGTCCAGCGCCACTGTGTCGACGGGCAGCTCTAATTCAACTTCGTTCCGCAGAATTCTTAAATTTACCCGGGGTTTTTGTGTGGCGCGTTCCACCTCCCGAAAGCGGGTAACTGGATCGCCGTCGATACTGAGCAAGATATCTCCGGGCTCTAGCAATTCGGCGGCGGAGGTCCCTGCAACGCTGCGCACCACCGCCAAGGCCTGCCGGCGCTGTGGATCATGATCCGCCAGCCTGCGCACGCTGGAATCATTGAGTCCAAACTTTCGGGCGGCGGACAAAGGCATTTGCCGCCATTCAACTTCCAAAGATCGCAGGCGACGTCCATCACGAACGACATCAAGCAGTTCTTGCACGACTTCGGCCGGCACACCCTTGTTCTCTTGATTCAGCTCGCCGCCACCTTGATAAGCGAAACTAGACCATAGAGAAACGACGTCGCCCTGACGGTTTACGATCACACCGTCAATGTCGTCGGGACCATTCACCAGTGACAGCGTTTCCAAGTTGGTATCGCGAAAACGCATGGTGCGTGACAAGGGAAACAAGACGGGTTCGATGGAAGCAAGCTTCGTCGCTTGATAAACCAGCTTGTTGTCGCCGCGCCGCCCAATGACCCAGAGATTCTCACCGGGTATGGGGATTCGCTTATCGAATCGCACAGCCTTCACGGGCGTATCGCCGATCAAGGCGGGATCATAGGCGAGCATTGCGAGATTGTGTGTCGGATGAATAAACGCTACGCGGGCAGGAATTTCCAATTCCCCGGCGAAGGTAAGGAACACATCACCCATGGCTTCGGGGACCGTATTTCGGTCTGCCACGACGTAACCCAACTCGGCATCGACAATCACGCCCGTCCCATAGTAGTGCCGGTCGGAAACGCCGGAAATGGTATAGGGCATGTCAAAATTAACCAGGACCAAAGACGGAGCGACCTTACGTACCCGCCGATCCTTGCGTGGACTGAAGCGCGCACTAGCGGGTTTAGGCGCTTTTGGCGGCGGGCCCGCTGCCAAAGTCCTGCAGGGCCATAGACCTAATCCGTCATTGCGGCGGCAACGTTCCGCCGGAAACCAGCGCCTGTCCAAGCGCATTAAGCGTAGTTTGCTCGACGCCGGATCTTCGAAGGTAAAAAAGCGCACGGCCGCGCGTTCGCCATCAGCCAAACCGCTCAACACGGTTTCGAGATCGTCAAGATCATCCACCGGCTTATCATCCACGGCAACAATGACGCTACCACGCGGTATTCCAGCCGCGGACAAAACATAGCCGGGATTCGCCACATAGACGCCGGCGATTTCCCGATTGAGATGCCGCGCCTGCTGATAAGACAATCTATGTACCACAGCATCACCAAACTGTAGATACTCATCGGGTGTTATGGCATGCAGATTCATCACCTGAAGTTCTAGATTCAGGGATTGTCCGTTTCGCTCTATGGTTAAGGCCACGGTTTTGTCCGTGGATGCATCCAGAACTTCGGCCAAAGGCACGAACTCAGCGAGTGGCTCGCCGTTGATGCGCGTCAAGATGTCGCCAACCTTCAGTGCTTGGTCGGCGACGCTGCCGGGCATGACTTGAGACACCACCAACATGCCTGTCTGCCCGGGAAAATCCCGGCGAATCGCCGCTTCTGTTTCTGACTGCAAACCCAGACGCCGCAATTCATCGAAGGCGCGATAAACGAAGGTCACTCCCAGACTACCCCGCTGCACAGTTTGACCTGACTGCAATAAGTGCAAGGCTCTTTTCACCCTGTCCAGGGGCAGAAAAAAACTAGACGCGGCCTGCGACGCGCCGCCCGCATTCAAACCCAGAACTCGGCCGCGAACGTCGATCACGGGTGAGCCCGATGAACCACCGGAAGTCCCCGACGCGGCTTGCAGGTAAAAGGTATTGAAATCGTTGTATTTACCAGGCCCATAGTTGGGCGCATCGCGGCGTAGGCGCGCGATGGTGCCCGAGAGAATCGAAAGCTGCTCACCGGCATCATTGCCTAGCACACGAATTTCGCGACCAACCCGGGCGGCCTCCGGCGCCAGCGGCAACTCCGTGGGTTTGATATAGCGGAGCGCCGACGGATCGTAGCGGTAGAAGCCAAAGTCATGGACTGGATCACGGTAAACCGGCACCAGGTCTACTTCTTCTTGATTAAGAAATAGCGCCTCGGCACGCACGGGACCCGGTGTAACCACATGACGATTCGTTAGAATCAAGCCACGCTCGGCATCGACGACAAAGCCCGTGGCCTGACCCGATTGGTTCCACTCAGTGTCGAAGGCGCGGGTACTGTCCACACGTATCGCCACCACACCAGAAGCGATCCGCTCTAGAGTCTCCCGCCAGGCCGCCCGCTCCCCCGCTTGGGCAAAGGCGGCCGCCGAAGGGAGGAAGCATATTAGCCCAATGACAAGCCAGCGCACTTGCCTTCGATCAAACGGCCAAGGCATGACCAAACTCAGCCTGATAGTCATCCGCCACCGATTGCAAACTAAAGCGATGATTTTGCGTGCCCCGGTGCTCGATCTTGCGCGCGCCAAGCAATGAAGCCAAACGCGCCGTTTGCTCCCAGCCGAGCTGATGCTGCAAACCGAACAACAAGCCAGCACGATACGCGTCACCACAACCGGTGGGATCCAATATCGCCTGCGGTTTAACCGGCGGAATATTCAGCGGCTCGTCGTCGAGATACACCGTGGAGCCTTCGCCACCGCGGGTAACCAGCAAGGCGCTAACACGCTGAGCTAACTCACTAAGTGACCATCCGGTGCGCTCCACCAGCAGCTTGGCTTCGTAATCGTTAACCGTAACCCAGCTAGCCTGATCGACGAATTGCCGCAAATCAGCACCATCAAACATGGGAAGACCCTGTCCGGGATCAAAAATGAATGGAATATCAGCCGCTTTGAATTGTTCGGCATGATCTAGCATGGCCTGACGCCCGTCGGGAGAAACAATGCCCAGCTCTATACCCGCGTCTATGGGCACCTGATTGACATGGGCGTGATCCATGGCGCCGGGATGAAATGCAGTTAGCTGATTGTCGTCTAGGTCTGTTGTTATATACGCTTGTGCTGTCAGCGTGTCGCCGATCTCCGTGATGTAGCGCTCGCTGAGTCCATATTCACGAAGCTTGTCGCGATAAGCATCAATGTCGCGACCAACGGTTGCCATGATAAAAGGTGACTCACCCAGCAAGCTGAGGTTGTAAGCAATGTTCCCCGCGCAGCCGCCGTACTCTCGACGCAGCTCGGGAACCAGAAATGCCACATTCAAGATGTGGATCTGATCAGGCAATATATGTTCTTTAAACTTGCCATCAAAAACCATGATGGTGTCATAGGCGATGGAACCGCAAATCAAGACTGGCAATGGATTATCCCCTTTCGGACAATTAATCTTGTGGATGCCAGGCAACATCCAATTGCTTGGCAGCTCGCACATCATCCAAGCGCCTCACCGGCATGTTGACTGGCGCTTGCTTGACCTCATCGGGGTTGTTGCGCGCGTTTTCGCGAATCTCGGCCATGGCGTTGGCGAACTCATCCAAGTCTGCACGCGTTTCGGTTTCAGTTGGCTCGATGAGTAGGCATTCGGGCACAAGCAGCGGAAAATACGTAGTGGGCGCATGAAATCCTTTGTCGAGTAGCGCCTTGGCAAAATCCATCGCGGTTACACCAGTTTCGCGCGCAATGTCTTTTACCGACACAATAAATTCATGGCTTGCCCGGCGTTGCGGGTAGGCAAGGCGAAAGCCGGCCATACGAAGCCGTTGCATCAGGTAATTGGCATTGAGGGTCGCATGATCCGCCACCCGGCGCATCCCCTCGGCTCCGAGTAAGCGCATATAGGCATAGGCTCGCAACAATATGCCGGCATTACCCATGAAGGCCGACAAGCGGCCAATGCTTTCTGGACGTTCGTTCACTCCCGCCCAGGAGAAACCACCCTGGTCTTCGACAACCACCGGCACGGGTAAATACGGCTCTAATTTTTCGCTGACGCCAACCACGCCCGAGCCCGGTCCGCCGCCACCGTGGGGCGTGGAAAAAGTCTTGTGCAAATTGATGTGTATCGCATCAAATCCCATGTCGCCAGGCAAGGCCCGCCCCAAGATTGCGTTCAGGTTAGCGCCATCGTAGTAAAGCAAGCCGCCGGCCTCGTGCACCATGGCGGCGAGCTCCGTAATGCCGCGCTCAAAAACGCCCAAGGTCGATGGGTTCGTCAGCATGATGCCCGCGGTCTTTGGGCCTAATACCGCGCGCAAGGCTTCGAGATCGACGTCGCCATTGGAGGCGGTGGGAATTTCCCGCACAACGCAGCCACACATGGTCGCTGTAGCAGGATTCGTACCATGTGCCGCATCGGGTACGATGATTTCGCAGCGCTGATCATCGCCACGGGCACGATGGTAGGCCATGATCATGGCAACGCCAGCGAACTCGCCCTGGGCGCCCGCCATGGGCGTCAATGAAATGGCGTGCATACCGGTTACGGCTTTAAGCATGTCCTGCAATTCAAACATGCAGGACATGAATCCCTGACCTTGCTCGGCACTCGAAAGGGGGTGCCGGTTTACGAAACCCGGCAACATGGCCAAACGATTGCAGACCTTGGGATTGTACTTCATGGTACAAGAACCCAGGGGATAAAAATGTGTGTCTATGGAAAAATTTTTCTGCGACAAGCGCGTGTAGTGACGCACAACCTGTAACTCAGAAACTTCCGCCAGGACAGGTGGCTCGCGCCGTAGCAAATGTTCAGGCAGGTCAATATCCGGATCATTCGCCGGCGCGTGAGAAGGCGCCCGGCGTCCCGGCTTAGACTGTTCGAAAATTAGGGCTTCGGTCATGCTGTGCTCAAGCAGCGTCTGAGGTCTGTAAGATTTCTGACAGTGCCGATTGGTATTGATCCATCTCGGATTGCGTGCGCATCTCAGTCGCACAGACCAACAAGGCGTTGGGAAGCTCGGAATAGTCAGCCGTCAAATCATAGCCACCCAAGATGCCCCCCTCTGCCAGGTCTGTGAGCAAAGGTGGCAAAGGACAGTCAAATCGCAAAACAGCCTCGTGAAAATATTCCGGAAAAACCAATTCCACACCCGGCAAACTCGCCAATCGATCCACCAATTGACGCGTATTGGCATGACAAACGGCGGCCGTACGCCGCAAGCCTTGCGCACCGAGTAAAGCCAGATGAATTGCCGCGGCCGTCACCATTAGGCCTTGATTGGTACAAATGTTCGAGGTCGCCTTTGAACGGCGAATGTGCTGCTCGCGCGCTTGCAGCGTCAGGGTAAATCCGACCTCGCCATCCAGATCTACCGTGCGTCCCACGATACGACCCGGCATTTGCCGCACAAGTTTCTGCCGGCAAACCATGTAACCAAAATACGGCCCACCGGATGATAGGGGAATGCCCAAAGGCTGGCCTTCACCGCAAGCGATGTCCGCACCCTGCTCGCCCCATTCACCGGGGGGTTTCAGCAAAGCCAGGCTTAGAGGATTGCAGACCGCGATGAGCAAACTACCGCGTGCATGGGCCCAGTTCGTCAATGCATCAGCGTTCTCCAGCGTACCCAGGAAGCTCGGCTGTTGAACCGCAAGGGCCGCAAAAGAATCTTCGGCTAGGTCATCCAGTGCGTCCAAATCCGCGCGGCCATCACACATGGGCAGCTCCACCAGCTCGATATCTTGCCCTTCAATCAAAGACCTGGCCACGGCCCGATAAGCGGGACTCATGCCCCGGGTTGTCAGTATCCGCCGCGAGCGGCTGCCGCGGTTGGCACGTACGGCCATTAAGCAGGCCTCGGCAAAGGCCGTGGCGCCGTCATACAAAGAGGCATTGGAAATATCCATACCCGTTAAAGCCGCCATGCTGGATTGATATTCGTAAATAAGTTGTAAGCTGCCTTGGCTAGCCTCGGCCTGGTAAGGCGTGTAGGCGCTATAAAATTCTCCGCGCGTAGCAATATCCCAAACGGCGGCGGGAATGTAGTGATCGTAAGCCCCGGCGCCGATGAAACAAGTTCCCCCCAGATCCTGATTCGCGCGCGCCGTCATTAAACGGGTCAATTCCGCTTCAGTCATTCCAGCCGGTACACCGGCCAAGGCATCGATTCTTAAGGCAGCGGGAATCTCATCGAATAGCTCATCGCAGCTATCGACACCAATGTCAGTCAGCATGGCGCGACGCTCTGCATCGGTGTGGGGAATAAAAGGCATGTACCGAAACCTCGGTTTAGTCTGCTTCAGCCGCCACAAATTGTTCGTAGGCTTCAGCATCGAACAGCTCATCAAGTTCGCCCGGAGCCGTCGGCGACAAACGCAGCAACCAACCTTCTTCGTAGGGACTACTGTTCACGCGTTCGGGCTCATCCTCCAATGCTGGATTAACTTCAGCTATTGAGCCACTGATGGGCGCGTAAACGTCCGATGCCGCTTTAACGGACTCCACCACTGCACAGGCATCCCCCGAGACTAACTCTTGATCGACTTCCGGCAACTCCACGAATACCAGTTCGCCCAATGCTTGTTGCGCGTGATCGGTAATACCCAAGCTGACCAAACCATCATCTTCAAGACGCAGCCATTCGTGATCGCGGGTGTACTTTAGATTGGCAGGGATATCACTCATTGGGTTCTCCGGTCTACATGATCTTGTTCGTCGAGAGCCACGAGCACGGAGCCATGACGGACGAAACGCGGTTTAACAACTCTTGCCTGGCGCAAGCGATTGCGAATATCCACCGAACAGTGTTCGCCAATTTTCAACGGCACCCGCGCTAAGGCAAGCGAGCGATCTAGGGTCGGCCCAAAGCCGCCGCTGGTGATCACGCCATCTCCACTTTGGGTGACAACTCGCTGCCCACTGCGCATTATGCCGCGATCCTCCAAAAGCAACCCTACAAACTGCCGGCCGGGGCCGCGCTCGCGCTCTGCCTCAAGGGCCCCGCGGCCAATAAATTCACGCTGAGTGGGCTCAAAGGCGACGGTCCAGCTCAAGCCGGAAACCAGTGGGCTAGTTTCCTCATCCAGATCCTGGCCATACAGGGCTAAGCCGGCCTCTAACCTTAGGGTATCCCGCGCACCCAAACCGCAAGCTGCGATACCGGCGTCTAGTAGTTGTAACCAAAACGTCACGGCCTCCTTGGGATCCGCGAAAATGAGCTCCCAGCCGTCTTCCCCGGTGTAACCGGTGCGCGCGACGAACAATCCGCCCGACTCGCAGAAGGCAAAGGGCTCTAGTTTCTCTGCTCTAGACCGCAAATCCTTGGGCAGCGTATCCCCGGCGATACGCCGGGCCGAGGGTCCTTGCACGGCGAGCATGGCGGCGGCAGTTTGCTCGCGGAAGTGGACATTAAAGTTATGGCTTGTCTTGGCCAGCCAAGCGAGATCCTTGTCGCGGGTTCCCGCGTTCATGACCAGGCGATATTCGCCACCATCGCGCCGATAGGCGATGAGATCGTCAACCACGCCACCGTTTTCATTGAGCATGCAGCTATAAATACCGCGTCCCGGCCGCTCAAGTTTAGCGATGTCGTTGGCCAACAAATAGCGCAGCCAAGCTTCGGCATCGGCACCGTTGATGTCCACAACGGTCATGTGCGATACGTCGAATACGCCGGCAGACCGTCGAACGATATGATGTTCGTCGAGTTGGGAGCCAAAGTGCAGCGGCATATCCCAGCCGCCAAAATCGACTAGCTTGGCGCCGGCCTTCGCATGGCTAGCGTACAAGGCGGTTTTGTTACCCAAGGCTCTGCTCCAACAAGAAATGGCGGCCGACCGACTGTTCGCCGCCCCTCTGTCCTGATACCTGAGAGATTGGGTCGTAATGCTATACGCCGCACCCCTTCGGTGGGCCCTAAAGGGCCGCTCTCCAGAGCCAATCCGGGCCCGCAGTCCCTGTGCCTGAGCGTTTCCGGGCGAGTTGCGCCTTCGGCGGCCACTTTTCTGGTGGCTCTCTCCCGCGGATCCGTAGGATTGAATCTGCATGTTAGCCCATGGCGGCGGGCACGGGAAAGCCTGATTAGTCCGGGAAGTTGCTTTGCGCGTAAGCCACACGCTCAGAGGGGATTCGTTCGGCAGTCTCATTCTCCACGACGGCAAAGCGATGGCTTAGCCCCTGATGATTCGCAATCTGAATCGCCAGTCCGGGCCGGGCATTGAGCTCGAGAATCAGTGGCCCTAAATCACGATCCAGCACGAGATCAACGCCTAGATATCCCAAGCCCGTCAGTTCATAGCAGCGTGTGGCGAGATCCAACAACAAGTCCCATTGCGGCACCTGTATGCCGGAGACGGGCTCACCGGTGTCGGGATGCTCCTCCACGCTGCGATTGTCCTGCACCGCAAAGCGGGTTGTGCCCGTTGCCAAGTTGATACCGGTGCCCACAGCACCCTGATGAAGATTAGCTTTGCCATTGGAAGCGCGCGTGGGCAGTCGCACCATGGCCATGACCGGATAGCCACAAAAAACCAGAACTCGAACATCCGGAACGCCGCGGTAACTGACGGCGGCAAACACCGGATCCGCCTGCACACAATACTCGACCATGGCCTCGTCGCGATTACCGCCCAGGCTATAGCGCCCGCTAATAATGTTAGTGACGTGATAACGAATTTCGGATTCGCTAATCAGCGTTCCATCTGCGAGTTGATAGACGCCCTTACGGCGAGGATTCTGGCCCGAGATCACCAATATGCCATCACCACCCGAGCCATGCGCCGGTTTGATGACGAAATCGCGACGCTCAGCGACAATTTCCGTCAAGCGGCCAGCATCGTGGGGCGTCGACATAACGCCGTATAGCTCCGGCACCGCAATACCTTCGGCGAGGGCCAGACGCTTGGTTTGCAATTTATCGTCGACCAAGGGGTAGCGGTGCCGCGGATTAAAGCGCATGACGAAGTCGGCATTGCGCTCATTCATACCCAATATGCCGTTCGCACGTAGACGCTTCGCACGAGCTAACACTAGGGCTGCCTCTTGGGACGACTTAGATCTTCAAAGCGCATCAACTCCGTCAGGCGGTAGCCGGTATACCGACCCACTAACAGCGTAAGCGCTAATAGAATTAATAGACTTTCAGGAAAAACAAACAGTAAATGCTTGGCAATTTCCAAGTCCATGGCCGCGAACACAATGGCGGCGACGGTTAGTGAGCCTAAGCCTTGCTGAATGGCATCGCGAGCCCCGCGTTCTTCCCAAACCGTAGACATGCGTTCCACCGTCATGGCGAGTATCACCATGGGAAAGAGCGCCACGGATAGGCCAGAATCCAATCCCAGCTGATTGCTGATGATGCTGACAGCCAGCATCAGTAAGACGACGATAATTAGTACCGCGCTAAGCCGTGGCACGGCCAATAGCCGCAGTCGTTCTAAATAGAAACGGAAAGCTAAACCCAGGGCCACCAGAGTGGAAAACAATAGAATGCCCCACAATAAGCGGGTTTCGCGGAAAGCCAAAGCAATCAGCACTGGCATGAAAGTGCCGAATGTTTGCACGCCGACAACGTTCCTTAATATGGCGACGAGAAATGCGCCCAAGGGCACCAACAAAAGGACCGTATAGACCGCCTGAGTTTGAATAGGTAATGAAAACAGGGACAGATCAGCCAGACGACCTTGGCGCGCTTCTGATCTCCGCTGCGCTAAAGTCACTGGATCCGTCAAACTCTTGCTAACGGATAGCCGCAACTCGAGATCCGTACCACCATCTACGGTGGCAATTTCATCCTTTCCGCTCCACCACAAGAGGAAGTTGTCCGGCAAACCTTGCTCACCGGTGCGCGGATTAAAATACAGCCACCGCGTCCCGTCATTCACCATCAGCCAGGGCATGATCTCAGCCCGACGTTGTTGATCGGTTAACAACACACCGTGAACGAGACGCGACGGAATTAAGCCCGCGGCCAGCAAGGTCGTCGCGGTACGCGCTATTTCTAAGGTATCGGGGTTTGGCCCAAGGAGCAGGTCGACATTTTCATCGCGCTTGCGTCCCGAGCCCAAGCGGCTGAGCAGCTCTTGAGCGAAGGTAGCCGGATCGGCGGACTTTCTGCCCACATCCTCCACCAACATTTCCGCTGCCGTGGCAAAAGGCTCGGCCAAGATTGGCGAACTGGGGAACGGAGGCGTGGTGTCATCTTCAAGCCGCCCGGGATCTTTATAAATAATTGCTCGGTAGTACAAGGTCTGGGGTCCACGCGCCCTGCGCTTGGCCCACTGTACCTCGCGCCCACCATCCACATAACGGGGCTTGGTGCCGAAACCACGCGACACGAAATTCTCATCGAGGATCGCAAAACCAGGGGTGAGCCCCGGAATATACATAGACACTTTGATGGGACCTGGACCGGCTTCAAAGCTCAGGGCTGCCTCGACGGTCCAAGTCTCCGCACGACTATCGGGCACCAATGGAAACCCCAAGGTTTTCCATTTGTAAATGATCAGGGAAGCGCCCGCGGCAATCAGCAGCGACGAAAGCAACAGCACTCTTGTTTGTCGGCCACCCATAACTTACGCGATCACTGAGCCAAGGAACGACCAGCATAGCCCAAGGCATGGTCCGCCAAGCGCCTTTTTAGCGGAGGCAGCCTTTGCACCAAACCCAGGCCCCGACCGCCGAGGGCCGCGGCCACTTCATGGCCTTCACCAAAAACTCGTTGGAGCAAATCCATAGTCATTAGAGTTGCCAGATTGTCGCCCTTGCGCCGCCGTTGGTAGCGTCTCAGCACGCGTAAATCGCCAAGATCTGCTCCCGGTTTGGTCAAATGCCTACTCAGTTCATCGGCAAGAACAGCTGCATCGCGCAGGCCTAAATTAACCCCTTGTCCCGCCAAGGGATGCACCTGATGGGCTGCATCCCCAATCAGAGCGCAACGCTCAGTGACGTAGCGGTCGGCATGGGCAGCAGCCAGTGGAAATGCGCGTGCTGTTTCCGTGGCCTGTAACTCGCCAAGCACGTCTTGTGTTGCGTCGCTCAAGGCTTGACTCAGTGGTCCAAGACCGGCCTGCAAAAGATCTTTTGCTTGTTCTTCTGGACAAGACCAGACAACGGAACATCGACCATCAGCCAAGGGCAACAAAGCCACGGGCCCCCGCGGCAAGAAACGCTGCCATGCGGTGTGCTGATGTGGCCGCTGCGTAGAAACGTGGGTGACCAATCCCAGCTGTCCATAACTGCGACGTCGCTGCTTCATGCCCATGGCATTGCGCACCCAGGACGCCGCACCATCCGCGCCGACCAGCAAAGCTGCCGAAATGCTTCGATCCGCCAACTCAAGTTCCAAGCGTTCAGGATCTTGATGTATTGCCTTAAGTTCGCTACCGACTACAAAATCTATTCTGGCCTCGGCCGCCGATTGCCATAGGAAATAACGCAGCAGATCGTTTTCAACGATATAGCCCAAGGCACCGACTCCATGCTCGGCCGCATCAAAGCTAATCCTCTGAGTTGGGTCGACTGCGGAATCCCGCCAAACCTCCATGCGACGGTAAGGCCCAATCCGCGACGACGGCATTGAATCCCAAGCATCACAGCCGGCGAGAATCGCTCGCGAAGCCGGTGACAAGGCGGAAACGCGTAGACCAAACTTGTCACCGGGCGCAGTCGGCGCCGAATGATCAAGAACCGTAATGCGCAAGTCATTAGGCCCAAGCGAGGATTTCAACAAGCGCGCGAAACAAAGGCCGACCATGCCGCCGCCCACGATTAGCACATCGCAATCCGCCATGCTCATAGGGGTAAGCCGCGCGCCAGCCGAGGAACTTTTCCGCCCAAGCCCATGGTGTGACGAGCCAAAATTCGCTTGGCGGGAGGCAATACATCGAATAGCGCCAAACTCATGCCGCGAGCCGCGCCGGCAGTGATCAGGTCGACGTCAAACAAGCGTACCAAACCGTCGGTAAAGGCGACGACATTGCGCTGATCAATTCTTCGCCACCGTGCGTAGCGGTCCAGCATCGCCGGACTACCCAGGTCTGCATGCCCGGTGTTCAACTCATCCGCAATGCATTCTGCCAAGGCTGCCACATCACGCAAGCCCAGGTTGTAGCCCTGACCCGCAACGGGATGCAGTCCGTGGGCGGCATTGCCGATGATGGCAGCTCGCTGGGCCACAACGCGATCAGCGCATACCAGGGACAAGGGATAAGCGGCGCGCTTCCCAATGCGGGTAAAGCGGCCCAAGCGATAACCGAAACTGTCTTGGAGTAAGGCGGTAAATTCACGGTCATCTAATGCCAGCACATCTTGAACTCGATCCTCGTGCCGGGTTAGGACGAAAACATAGCGATCGCCTCCTGCCGGTAGCAAAGCCATGGGGCCATCGGCCATGAACCGTTCGTAGGCGGTGACGCCATCACCCGGTTGCGAGGCTTGCACGGTGCCAACAATCGCGCTTTGTGCATAGGATCGCTCGGCGGCGCCGATACCGAGGGTCGCTCGTAGCTGCGAACGAGCACCATCGGCAACGACCAAGAGCTGGCTGCGCAAACGATGAACGGCCCCATCGGCTGAAACCAGTGCCTCGAGCTGCTGTGAGTCGGGCAGAGCTTCATCGATGCGTGCGGGACTCATGATGGTGACATTTTCCGCCGCGTCCAGGCGATCCCAAAGTGCGGCACCCAGCTGACGATTTTCTAATACGAAACCAAGACTGTCGATGCCCTGTTCATGAGCGTCGATAACAGCCGTTCCAAAACGACCCCGCTGGGAAACGTGAATGCGGCGAATGGGTGCGGCCTGGGCCTGGACATCTGACCATACACCCAGGCTAGACAAAATCCGATGGCTGCTGCGAGACAAGGCCGTGGTACGCAAGTCAAAGCTAGGCTGCTGATTGCTGGCAAAGGGGAAGGGTTCCACCACGGCCACTCGCAGCGGTAGCTGGGCCAGAGCGCAACCCAGGCTAGCCCCAACCATGCCACCCCCGGCAATGACAACTTGGAATTGCTGCTCTGACATCGGTTGCGTATACCCGTTAGTTCTCTAAGGCGCTGCCGACCAGAGCTTCGACTTCGTCCGCCGTGCGCGGCAAGCCCGGCGTTAGCAACTGATACCCATCGCGAGTTACCAGGATATCGTCTTCAATCCTTATACCAATTCCCCACCAACGCTTCGGGACGCCGCGCATTTTCGGCGGGATATAAATGCCGGGCTCAACCGTTAAAGCCATACCCGGTTCTAGCAAGCGCCATTGGTCGCTAATCTTATATTCGCCCACGTCGTGTACATCCATACCCAACCAATGTCCGGTGCGGTGCATAAAAAAGGGCTGACAGGCGTTCTTGCGCAGTAAAGTCTTGAGATCACCTTTTAGCAGCTTGAGGTCGCGTAAGCCTTTAGTCACCACACGCCGTGCAGCGATATGTGGATCATTCCAATGGGCGCCGCGTACGATGGCAGCGAGCGCAGCTTCTTGCGCAGCGAGCACAATGTCGTAGATGGCGCGCTGCTCAGCGGAAAATCGACCGCCGACGGGATAGGTGCGCGTTACGTCGGACGCGTAATAATCATATTCACAGCCCGCATCCACCAACAGCAAGTCGCCATCCTCCATTTGCCTGTTATTGGCGTGGTAGTGAAGCACGCAGCTGTTAGGACCAGATCCCACAATCGGCAGATAGGACAGTCGTGCGCCGTGGCTGCGAAATTCATGCGCGAACTCGGCCTCGACCTGATATTCGAACATGCCGGGCCTCACCTTCGACATGGCCCTTCGATGAGCACTGACCGCGATTTTCCCCGCCTTGCGCAGCGCGCTGATCTCGGGCCGGCTCTTGAAAAGCCGGAGATCGTGCAGAGAATGATCCAGGGCAATGAATTCATCGGGGGTGTGCGCGCCGCCGGCCTTTCTAAGTGCGGTAACCCAGCCAATGAGACGCTGGTCAAATTCCGGATCCATCCCCAAGTTATAAAACACCCGTTCGCACTGCTCGATAATGCCCGGCAAAATATCGTCGATGTCGCCGATGGGAAACGCATCATCGGCCGAGTAGTCCGCCACCGCGCCCGCCGGCCCGGCACGCGCACCATCCCAGGTCTCACGCGCTGAATCACGCTCACGACAAAACAGTAAGAATTCTCCATTTTGCCGCCCCGGCGCCAACACCAGGACGGCTTCTGGTTCTTCAAATCCGCTCAGGTAGTAAAAATCACTTTCCTGACGGTATAGAAAGTTCACGTCGCGATTTCTAGTCTTGGTCGTAGCGGCCGGCAGAATTGCCACGGAGCCCTTGCCCATCATGCGCATGAGCTGGCGGCGACGGCGCTGGAATTCACGTGGGCTCATGTCCGATCAATGCTCGCGTTTGCTGGGCAATGGCAATCGAAGCTCGGCGAGTTCTTCGAATACAAGCTGGGCGCTGACCCGCACGAACTCCACTAATTCCGCATAGGCACCCTCGGCTTCCTCTTCGGTCTCGTCATGGGAAAAACTTGCCCGCGTAATCTCGCTGAAGTCTTCAATAATCTCGGCAAGGCTACCCTGCTCGAGTACCGACTCTGACTGCGCAGTCGCCCCGAGGCCATGCATGAAGCCTTGACACCAGTGTCCCAGAGCATCGGCGCGCGTCTCCAGGGACTCTTCATCATCCGGTAGAAACAGTTGTAAACTCATGTCCCCGTCGTCCAGCGCGCGAAGGGTCAGTTCGGCCAAATCATCAAGCTGATCAGCCACCGCCCGTTTTTCGCCTTCAGTGGATTTTGCGCCGCTTACGACGTTTTTCACCCATGGAGCACCGGCTGCGGGACCCAACACGCAAGCCATTGCACACAGCTCACCGTGCAACTCCGCGGGCTCGGCTAGCGCACCGATACTGGCCAATGTTGCGGCCAGGGCATCGAAACTGGGCGTGGACATGGACTAAAATCTGCCGTTCGTTATGGTAATAAGGGCCAGCCGCGTGGGACGCGGCGTATCCTAGCATTCTGGGCCTCGGCGGGATATTTGACGCTAACCCTCTACGCACCTATATTTTCCTTATGGCTGACTCTCTAGAACAAACATTCTCTAAAGAGCTGCAAAGGCTGGAGCGGCGTCTTGACGAACTGGTGGTGATCACCAGTCAGCTCAAAGACGAGAATCGGTCCCTGAAGCAGCGTCAAGACAATCTCATTGGTGAGCGCGCCACTTTGCTGCAGAAGAACGAGCAAGTTCGCGCCCGCGTCGAAGCAATGATTGGCCGGCTAAAAGCCATGGAAAACAGCTCATGACGGAAATGTTCGCTCACGTTAGCGTCAAAATCCTTGAAAAGGAATATCAGATTTCCTGCCCTGCCGAAGCCCGGAAGTCCCTGCTAGACTCAGCGGAACTGCTGAATTCCAAAATGCGGGAAATTCGGGATAGCGGCAAAGTCGTGGGTCTGGACCGCATCGCCGTGATGGCGGCCTTGAACATGGCCAACGATTTGATCGCGGCCCATAGCAGCGGTGAAGCCTTAGAAACCGATGCCAAGGGAAAAATCATCGCTATGCGGGAACGCGTGGAATCCGCCCTGCAACAGGGCAGACAACTCGAACTGTAGATCCAGACACAGTATTAGCGATTCAAAGCTACTTCACGGTTCCGGTTCACGGGCTGGGATATAATATGTATCGGGTTCCTCCTGCGGTGTTCGAGGCCTACCTGGTAGTCTTTCGACCCTAACTTTCTATCTAGGGGTCGTCGTCTGACGATAGCTTTGAGCAGTACCGCTGCGGCGGGAAGCCTGCGCCGTCTCGGCTGACCCCACCTACCGCTCTGGTTCGAGAGTGATGGATGGTCACGGCACAGGCGGGAGGGATCCACTCTCTATATATAAGGGTGCGCGATGAACTTGCGAACCGTGCGCGCAAATATGCTCAGCCAGCGTCGCGCGCTAGACCCTTGCAGGATCAAAGCCGCAAGCAACAGTATTTCGCGGCGATTGTGGCGGCTAGGCGCAATGGCACGCTGCCAGCGTATAGCCGGCTACTTCAGCGTCGATGGCGAAATCGACTGCACAGAGATATTCGCCGAAGCCTGGGCCCGGCGACGTGAGATCTTCCTGCCTATACTAATGAGTGAAAGCTTGCGCTTTGGCGCCTACCTGCCTAATGGCAAGCTTCGGGCCAATCGATTCAAGATCCCGGAGCCTGTTGCAACACAGGCCAGAACGCTAGATGCGCGAAACCTAAATGTTGTGCTTACGCCACTGGTCGCCTTTGATTCTTTCGGCAATCGCCTTGGTATGGGCGGCGGCTACTACGATCGTAGTTTGGCTTTTCTCAAGCAGCGCAACGCTTGGCAGCGGCCATTTCTCGTTGGTTTAGCCTACGAATTTCAGAAAATCCCGGCAATCAATGCCCGTGCGTGGGATATTCCTTTGCATGCGGTCGTTACTGAAAAGCAGGTCTACGAATTCTAAATTCGAGTATTTACTGATCAGTTTTTCGAATTTTTCCTTCGCAACCCTCTGTACCAGTAGCAGAAACTGATAACAGCGTCACCCTTGAATTACTGGTATTTTAGTTGCGTTTATATATACTCAACGCCGGTTATCCCCGACACGGAGACTGAGAATGGCTAGTAGGAAGAAGACTACACGTAAAAAAGCTACCAGAAAGAAGGTAGCGAAACGGAAGGTCGCTAAGCGCAAGACCAAGAGAAAGGTCGCTAAGCGCAAGACCGCTAAGCGTAAAGTTGCTAAGCGGAAGACCAAGAAAAAAACAAAGCGTAAGGCTAAGAAAAAGGCCAAGCGTAAGACGAAACGTAAGACAAAGCGCAAGGCTAAGAAAAAGGCCAAGCGTAAGACGAAACGTAAGACAAAGCGCAAGGCTAAGAAAAAGGCCAAGCGTAAGACGAAACGTAAGACAAAGCGCAAGGCTAAGAAAAAGGCCAAGCGTAAGACGAAACGTAAGACAAAGCGTAAGGCTAAGAAAAAGGCCAAGCGTAAGACGAAACGTAAGACAAAGCGCAAGGCTAAGAAAAAGGCCAAGCGTAAGACGAAACGTAAGACAAAGCGTAAGGCTAAGAAAAAGGCCAAGCGTAAGACGAAACGTAAGACAAAGCGTAAGGCTAAGAAAAAGGCCAAGCGTAAGACGAAACGTAAGACAAAGCGTAAGGCTAAGAAAAAGGCCAAGCGTAAGACGAAACGTAAGACAAAGCGTAAGACCAGAAAAAAGGCATCCCGAAGGAGAACCTCTAGGAGGCGCTAGGGATACCCGCGCGGCCCGCTTGGGCTGCGCCGGTCTAGAGAACGTGCCCGCCTTAGGCGGGCACGTTTTTTTTCGCCTCCGAAAGCCCGCTAGCTAGCTATAATCAAGCAGTATCAAGCGATTCGGCTGATTCGAGGTAGCCATGGACCAAGATGAAAAGAAGGCGCGGGCGGCCGCAGCAGCCCTGGAATTTGTCCCTGCGGGAAGCTTTTTGGGTGTCGGTACGGGCTCGACGGTCAACTACCTAATCGACAGCTTGGGGGACATCCGCTCACGCATTGATGCTTGTGTTGCGAGTTCTCGGGCCACAGCTGATCGGCTACAAGAATGTGGTTTCGAGGTCACTAAAATTTCTGAGGTTAGCGAGGTTGATTTGTACATCGACGGCGCGGATGAGGCGAACGAAAATTTTCATCTCATTAAGGGTGGTGGTGGCGCCTTGACCCGCGAAAAGATTTTGGCGGGCGCGGCTAATGAATTTATTTGTATTATCGATGATTCTAAATGGGTATCTCAGTTGGGAAACTTTCCATTGCCGGTGGAGATTGTTCCCGGCGCAGAAACCTATGCTGCAAGCAGATTTACAAAACTCGGCGGCCATCCCCAGCTGCGACAAGATTTTCTCAGTGACAATGGCAACCCCATACTTGATATCCACGCACTAAAAATCACCGACCCAGTAGAAATGGAGCAAAGGTTTTCCCAGATCGAAGGCGTCGTCACCGTCGGCATTTTCGCTCAGCGACCCGCCGATGTGCTGCTGATTGCGAATGATCACGAGGTCCGTCGTATAGTCCGCGAGTAGCGGAATATCTGCGCATTGGGCCGCGGGGCGCGCAGATTCGCGCAAACTACTTGGGTCTTCACCGCAGCCCTCAAGGGGGCCGCTCAGTCGCTCCGCTCCCTGCGCGTTCTCTCCCTGATGAATGGATCTGCGATTCTTTTATCAGAACCGAGTCGAACTGAGGCTCTCATCCATAGGGTCACGGCCATCGGCAACTGGGACCGCTTCTTACGACATTGGCTTCGTTAGTTGATCGCGCCGGGCCAACGACCAGGATTATTCGCCGCCTATGGCGGCTCACCCCTCAAGGGGGCCGCTCAGTCGCTCCGCTCCCTGCGCGTTCTCTCCCTGATAAATGGATCTGCGATCCATTTATCAGAACCGAGTCGAACTAAGGCTCTCATCCATAGGGTCACGGCCATCGGCAACTGGGACCGCTTCTTACGACATTGGCTTCGTTAGTTGATCGCGCCGGGCCAACGACCAGGATTATTCGCCGCCTAGGGCGGCTCACCCCTCAAGGGGGCCGCTCAGTCGCTCCGCTCCCTGCGCGTTCTCTCCCTGATAAATGGATCTGCGATCCATTTATCAGAACCGAGTCGAACTAAGGCTCTCATCCATAGGGTCACGGCCATCGGCAACTGGGACCGCTTCTTACGACATTGGCTTCGTTAGTTGATCGCGCCGTACCAACGACCAGGATTATTCGCCGCCTAGGGCGGCTCACCCCTCAAGGGGGCCGCTCAGTCGCTCCGCTCCCTGCGCGTTCTCTCCCCGATGAATGGATCTGCGATCCATTCATCAGAACCGAGTCGAACTGAGGCTCTCATCCATATGGTCCCCCAGCCATATACATAGAAGGCCCGCTATGCGGGCCTTCTATGTATATGGCTGGGGGACCAGGATTCGAACCTGGGTTGGCGGAGTCAGAGTCCGCAGTCCTACCGCTAGACGATCCCCCAATTCAACGGCGGGATGACGAGCGCCGCAATGATTGGTGACTCAGCGCTTGGAGTATTGTGTCGCGCGGCGGGCTTTTCTCAGACCAACTTTCTTGCGCTCTACTTCACGCGCGTCGCGAGTCACATAGCCTGCTTTACGCAAGCTTGGGCGCAGCGATTCGTCGTATTGCATCAATGCGCGAGTCAGACCGTGGCGTATGGCACCCGCCTGACCGGTCGTACCACCCCCCTGAACATTCACGACGACGTCGAAATGATCTTGCATTTCAACGAGCTCCAAAGGTTGGCGCACAATCATTCGCGCGGTCTTGCGGCCAAAAAACTTATCCAGCTCAACGGAATTAATAGTGATCTTGCCGCTTCCAGGGCGCAGATAAACCCGGGCCGTTGAAGTCTTGCGCCGGCCGGTGCCGATACTCGCCGCTGTGCTCATGGTCGCCTCGCTCAGATTTCCAGGGGTTGTGGCTGCTGCGCAGCATGGTCGTGCTCAGCACCCGCATAGACCCGCAATTTCTTCAACATGGCGGCGCCTAGCTTATTCTTGGGCAACATGCCCTTTACGGCCTGAGTCAAAGCACGCTCCGGTGCCCGAGCCATCAAAGTTTCCAAGTTCACGGACTTCAGATTACCGATGTAACCGGTATGCCGGTGGTACATCTTGTCTTTTAGCTTATTGCCGGTGACCCGTATTTGGGCCGCATTGACCACAACAATATAGTCACCTGTATCCACATGGGGCGTGTATTCAGGCTTGTGCTTGCCGCGCAGCCGCGCAGCCAACTGGGTCGCCAGACGCCCTAGGGTACGGCCGCTGGCATCCACCAGATGCCATTCGCGCTTGATTTCATGGGACTTTGCCGAAAATGTGCTCATTGTTGAACCTGCGCGAGCGGCCACACGGGGGCCACTGGCCGAAAAGGGCGAGAAGTGTAGTGCCAGAGGGCTCGGTTTTCAATCACCAAGCCGATCCAAGGGCGGTTTTTCAGGCCAAAACCTAGGCCGCCCGGGTTAAAAACTGTATTCGAGAGACAAGGTGGTGTATCGGTCAGTCTTTTCATAGGGCCGTTCCGGCGTCACGCTGGTATCAATTTCCACGTCCGTGTTGTGCTTAATTGTGTACGCCAAGGCCAGCGCTAGGTTCCCCACGATATTGGCCTTCAGTTCCGTGGTGGATTCAACATAAGTATTGTCCGAGCCCGCCAAGATCCCCAGTTTCTGTCCGAACGCGGCATTCTCGCTGATGTTCCAGGTGTACACGCCGCGCAGCAGGCCAATTACATCGCGCTGGCTTTCGCCGCTACTTTGCAGTTTTGACTGTCGAAGGCCCACGCCGGCCTCAACATCCAGCAAGTGCGTGGGGCCCAACAAGACCCGCCAACCCAGGCCAACGGCCTCGTAAACCTGTCGATCGTAGGCACTGAAACGATCCTTGTACCAGTCAACGGATCCAAAGGCATAGTAGCGCGCTGTCAGATCGTACTGGCTCTTAATACCTGCCCAATAGGATTCCGCGCTGACCTCTACCTCGGAATCACGGTCTGCCGCCGCTTTGGACGCGACGGCAGTGGCGCCAAAGATGTGATGCCAGCGATCTTTGTCATGACGTAGGCCCACGGCCGCGTTGGCGGCAGAGCTTTCCGAATTGCCCGAGGTTTCTGTGTATCCGGCTGAGATAAACCCAGACCAAGGACCTTCCTTTTCTTCATCCGACGCGATGGCCGACAGGGTCATGGGGTCCTGAGCGTACACCGCATTCGCGGCCAGTACCGCGAACATTATGATGGCAAACCTAGACATAGAGCAGTCTCCTCGTCGACAAACTTGGCTGATTTTCTTCTCTTTTAGTTGGTTCTGCGGATTTGCTACCGCGAGGGGGTCAGGATCATAATCGAAAATCTAATGACATTCACAACCCCCGCAAAGACTAAAACTTCGGCCCGTCGGCAACTAAGCTGGGTCGACCGATGCCTGCTAGAAATCGATAGCGCGCTGCGCGTTGCCGCCGCGCCGGCTAAATCACGGCGGCCAAATCCAGCGGCCCAGCTCCCCAAGCATGAACTCAAGGACCAAGATGCCCGGCAATCAGCCTGTCTGATGCGGGTCAACCATGCCGGAGAAATTGCCGCGCAGGCACTATATCGGGGACAAGCAGCCGTGGCTCGCGATGCGGAACTCCGCCAGGCCCTACTGCAGGCCGCCGATGAAGAACATGATCATTTGGCCTGGTGCGAAGAGCGAGTGCAGGAACTCGGTAGCCACACCAGTCGGCTGGCGCCGGTTTGGTATACAGGGGCATTTGCCATTGGCAGCTTAGCCGGGCTCGCTAGTGACAAGATTAGTTTGGGCTTTCTCGAAGAAACCGAACACCAAGTTGCCGCGCATCTCGAGGAGCATTTGCAGCGCCTGCCGGCGGAAGACCGCGCCAGCCGATCCATCGTCGAGCGCATGCGCGAAGAGGAAATAAGCCACGGTGCGGCGGCACGAAGACGCGGTGCGGCCGCCCTCCCCGGGCCGATTCGGCAATTGATGCGTGGCTGCGCGCGGGTCATGACCACCGTCGCGCATCGCATTTGACACACCACGGGCAACTCAAACCCGCAAAATCAGGCCAAAAACACCCTTTTTTTGAGACGTTTGTCACAAAATCGTCTTAACACATTGAATGTTATGTTGAACGGGGTTTAAATCGGCTTTGGGTTATTGGGGAGTTACAAACATGGCAAGCAACGCCAAAGCGCTAAGCGACATACCGGCCATCAATCGGTTCTTAACGTACTGCCGCGTGCGCACCGTTCCGGCAAAAACTGTGATGATTCACGCCGGCGATACACCAGACAGTCTGTATTACATCACAGAAGGTTCCGTCGAAGTCATGATCGAAGACGAAGACGGGAATGAAATGGTACTGGCCTACCTAAACAAGGGTCAGTTTTTCGGCGAAATGGGCCTATTTCATGATCAGCCCGCCCGCAGCGCCTGGGTTCGCACCCGCGTCGCCTCGGAAATTGCTGAAATGACCTATCCACGCTTTCGGCAAATTGCTAGCGAAAGTCCGGGCTTGGTCTTCGAACTGGCCACTCAGCTCGCCACTCGTCTAGACCGCACGAATCGCAAACTCGGCGACCTCGCGTTTGTTGACGTCACAGGTCGCGTCGCGCATGCCATTATGGATTTGTGCAACGAACCTGATGCCATGACTCATCCCGACGGCATGCAAATCAAGGTGAGCCGGCAAGAACTCAGCCGCCTTGTGGGCTGTTCGCGGGAAATGGCCGGTCGCGTGCTAAAGGTCCTCGAGGAACAAGGCTTGGTGTCCGCCAGCGGCAAGACCATCGTGGTCTACAACGCCCGGCCGAAGCCAGTCATCAGCGCAACCGCCTGAGGCTACAAGACTATTCGACGGCGGCCGTGGTGTTTGGCACCGCGGCCGCTATTTCTTCACGCATGGTTTTTAGGGTGGCCGCGTAGTCAGCGGTGCCGAAAATCGCCGACCCCGCCACGAACATATCCGCGCCGGCGGAGGCCACACTGGCAATATTATTCGGCTTTATGCCACCGTCCACAGCCAAGCGTGTCGTCAGACCCTTGGCGTCGATGCGCTGCCGGATCGCCTTGATCTTTTCCAAGCTTTGCGGAATGAAGGCCTGACCGCCAAAGCCGGGATTCACCGACATGACCAAGACCAACTCTAGTTGATCCAAGGTATAGTCCAGGCAATCCAGGGCCGTCGCCGGATTTAAGGCCAAACCAGGCAAGCAACCCAGTTCTCGAATCAAGCCTAGTGTGCGATCAACATGTTCGCTGGCTTCGGGGTGGAAGCTGATGTAGCTGGCCCCTGCGGCCGCGAAATCCTGCACCAGCCGATCAACGGGCTGGGTCATCAAATGCACATCGATGGCCGCGGTCACGCCATGCTTGCGCAAGGCCTCGCAGACCAAGGGTCCGATGGTCAAATTGGGCACGTAGTGATTGTCCATCACATCAAAGTGAATGACATCAGCACCGGCGGATAGCACGGCATCGACCTCCGCGCCCAAGCGCGCGAAATCGGCCGACAGAATAGAAGGGGCAATTAAAAATCTAGACACGCTACAGGCTCCGCCCAAGTCCATGCAGCCCGTAGCCTATCACTAGACCTTCCGTCGGTCCGCAGAATGGGACCGTAAACTGTGAACACAAGCTGACTAAAGGCCCCTGCGCTCCTTGATCAAGTCATAGGCGGCGCGAATCTCGCGCGTGCGCTTCTTGGCCGATTCGAGCATGGCATCGGGCAGTCCTCGGGAAATCAGTTTGTCCGGGTGATATTGATTCATCAAGCGGCGGTAGGCCGTCTTGACTTCACTATCGGTGGCTGATGCTTCGATACCCAAAGCACGGTAGGCCTGGGACAGCTCTCGTCCGCCCGCCGGAGACCCTCGATCCCCGCCAAAACTACGCTGGGCGCGCAGCACCGCCTCGAGCTGCGCGAGCTCGACCTGGCTAACGCCTAATTGCCCCGCAATTTGCCATAGCAGTTTTCGCTCGCTGGCATGAATACCGCCCTTGCTGAAGACCAAATCCATTTGGATTTCCAGGAACGCGCGGACTAGGCCGCGGTCGTCACCGCAGGCGCGCCGAAATTCCGCCAGTTGTGCCTCCAGCACGAAATCAGCCTGCTTGCCTATTGTGAACTCCGCGATGGCGCGTCGCACGGCTTCCGGATGCAGGCGCATGCGATGCATCACGGTCCGCGCGGCCTGAATTTCTTCTTCGGATACCCGGCCATCGGCTTTTGCCAAATGGCCCATGACCCGAAACGTGGTAGCAAAGAACAAGGCCTGGCGTGCGGCACCGGAAATTTGTGGCCCTGGGCCCGACGAGTCGCGAACGCCTGCGCGCCCCAGATCAAATTGATGCCCAAGGGCGGCGCCAATAGCCCCAAAAATCAGACCCATGACCCAGCCAAATCGTCCGCCCAGCATGAGGCCAAGCAAACCGCCCACCCACTTGCCCGTGTTATTCATGGCCATGGGGACCGATGCGTCTTTGCTTCATCACCGCTACAATAGCCGTTTTTTTCATGGGGCCAAAAGGCCAATATTTCTTGTGAACACCGCGCTATTTGAATCCCAAGTCGACTCGCTACAACGCATTAGCCAGGGCAAGGTCCGCGACATTTATGCCGTGGACGATGACCACTTGCTGATTATAACCAGCGACCGATTGTCCGCCTTTGACGTCGTCTTACCCGACCCCATTCCCGGAAAAGGACAAGTTCTCACGCAACTTTCCAACTTCTGGTTTAAGCGCACAGAAGATATCGTTTCCAATCATCTCACTGAATTGCGCTTGGCTGACATCGTGACGAATCCTGCGGAACGCGAAGCCATCGAAGGTCGCGCAACACTCGCCAAACGCCTGCGTCCGCTACCCATAGAAGCCGTCGTGCGAGGTTATCTAATTGGCTCGGGCTGGAAAGACTACCAAAACACGGGCGAAGTTTGCGGCATAGCTCTGCCCAAGGGACTGCCCCAGGCAGCTAAGCTACCGGAACCACTATTCACGCCCGCGACAAAAGCAGAGGTAGGTGACCATGACGAAAATATCAGTTTTGCGCAGGCCGCTAAGTTGATCGGCACGGACTTGGCGCAGAGGGTCCGAGAACTCGCCATTAGCATCTACCAACGTGGCGCCGAATACGCTGCCACCCGCGGCATCATGATCGCGGATACGAAATTTGAGTTTGGACTGGACCGAGATGACCGTCTGCACTTGATCGATGAAGTGCTCACGCCGGACTCGTCACGCTTTTGGCCGGTGCAGGACTACGCGACGGGAATCAGCCCACCAAGCTTTGATAAGCAATATGTTCGCGACTACCTAGAGACCCTCGACTGGAACAAGACAGCGCCAGGCCCCAAGCTGCCCGCGGAAGTTATTAAAAAAACTAGCGAAAAATACCGCCAGGCTTTGGAGCTACTAACAGCCGACTAAGGCCCGCATGGCGAGGTTAGAATTGGGCCTGCGAGCAATTCCAGCCGGAGGCATTTCAATCGAAGCACTCACCGACAAGCTAGAAGCTGTCCTCTGGTCACCGCGCGTCCATGGCTTATCGCGCGGTGTTAGATACCTCATCAAGATCTTACGCTTCATCTATGCGGTGTTGCGAGATGCCATCGTCGGCAATCTGCCCATGCGCTCCATGGGTCTAGTCTACGTAACGATTCTCTCCATCGTACCGCTGTTGGCCATCAGCTTTTCTGTTCTTAAGGGATTCGGCTTTCACCGCCAGCTTGAACCGGTGTTGTACCGTTTTCTTTCACCTCTTGGTGATCGCGGCATTGAGCTGACCAATCAGGTCATAAGCTTCGTCGACAACATCAAGGGTGATGTACTCGCCGGCGTGGGACTAAGCCTGCTATTCATAACCACTATATCCATGGCCAATAAGATTGAAGATAGTTTCAATTTTGTTTGGCGGGTTGAACGCTCGCGCAATATAGCGCAACGATTTAGCCAATACCTCAGTGTAATTCTTGTGGGTCCTGTGATCATGGTGACAGCCCTGGCGTTACTGGCCAGTATTCGCAACGCTGATTTCTTACAGTCAGTCTTCGACATACAGGCCGTCAGCACCACACTGCTATTTATGGGCAAAGTATCTCCCTATATTTTGGTCATTCTAGGCTTTAGTTTTGTCTACTGGTTTCTGCCCAATACTCGGGTGCGTATCGCCGCCGCGCTGGTGGGAGGCACCGTGGGCGGCTTATTGTGGGCCACTGCGGGGCTGCTGGTGACGACCTTTGTCGCCGAGTCCGCCCGTGCCCTGAGTATTTATGCCAGCTTCGCCATAGTCCTTATTGCAATGATCTGGCTGTATTTGTGCTGGCTCATACTCCTACTGGGCGCGCAGGTCGCCTACTATTTTCAGCATCCAGAGCATTTGCGCCTAGGCTATCGCCCGCTAAATATCGGCAGTCGGCAAAGAGAACAAATTGCCCTCAGCGTAATGAGCTTGGTCGCCGAAGCTTTTCGTGCCGGCAACCCAGCACCCAAGACGGAAGACATCTCCGGTCTCTTAAAAATGCCAAGTGTCGCCATGGGCACAACCTTGCAGCGTTTAGAAGCAGATGGACTGTTGGTGCGTACGGAAAAAGATGAGCTGCTACCTGGACGCGATCCACAGGGTATTCGACTCACACAAGTGCTAAGTGCTGTTCGCGAACCCTTGGATACCGACATGTTCCCGGAAGGGCGTTGGCCGGCCGTGGTAGACCGGGTCAGTAGTGAAGCGGAAAAAGCGCTCGCGGAAAATCTAGGCGAGCGTACAGTTTATGATCTGCTCGAAACCGCACCAGGCTAGTCTCCAGCTAGCGTCATCCCATCTATCAGAACAGATCCCGTGCGTACGCCACCACGCAGATCAACATCGTCGGCGATAC
This sequence comes from Gammaproteobacteria bacterium, assembly GCA_965221985.1. Lineage (GTDB taxonomy): Bacteria > Pseudomonadota > Gammaproteobacteria > Steroidobacterales > J054. The sequence continues at coordinate 1,342,440 of OZ244928.1, read as the reverse complement.
CTTGGACACGCGAATACATATCACGCAAGTTGCCCGCGATCGTGATCTCATTAACGGGATACTGAATCTCCCCATTCTCGACCCAAAATCCCGCCGCCCCGCGAGAATAGTCACCCGTCACCATGTTGATACCCTGGCCCATAAGTTCAGTCAACAATAAGCCGCGCGACATAGAGCTGAGCAAATCCGCGAAACTTTCGCCGGTGCTTGCCGCCACCAAATTGTGTACCCCGCCCGCGTTGCCGGTGCTTTGCAAACCCAGCTTCCGCGCGTAATAGCTTCCCAGGACATAGTCTTGCAGCACGCCGACCGTCACCAGTTCACGATTAACGGTTGCCACGCCCTCATCGTCGCAGGGCGCGCTGGCCAAACCGCGGGGTATATGCGGCTGCTCGGTTAAGTTCACTCGCTTAGAAAATATCTGCTCTCCCTTCGCATCCAGTAGAAAACTGGCCTTGCGATACAGGCTACCGCCGCTGATCGCCCCCAATAGATGACCAAACAAACCGCGGGCGAGCCGAGCCGGATACAGCACAGCCGCGGTGGTAGTTTTCAGCTTGCTTGCGCCCAGCCGGCGCACTGCCCGGGCAGCCGCCTCGCGGCCGATAATCCCAGGACCGAGCAGTTCATCGGGATGCCGCCCGACGCTGTACTCGTAGTCGCGCTCCTTGTGCCCGGCATCTTCGGCCAGCACCGCACATGACAAGCTGTGATGGCTACTGCGATAGCTAACGAGAAAATCATGACTATTGCCGTAGGCGCGTATACCCTGGTGGGTAGAAACCGTGGCGCCTTCGGAGTTACCGATGCGCGGATCGTGATCCAAGGCCTCTGCCTCACAGGCCGTGGCCAAATCTATGGCTGCAGCAGGTTCCAGCGCCCAGGGGTGGTACAGATCGAGATCCGGAAGGTCCGTGGCCAACCGATCCGCATCCGCGAGACCCGCACATGGGTCTTCAGCCGCATAACGAGCAAGCGCGCAGGCTTTGCTGACGGTTTCCTCCAGGGCGGTCGCTCTCAAATCCGAGCTACTGGCACTGCCTTTCCGTTGCCCCAAATAAACCGTCACTCCCAAACCCTGATCGCGATGATATTCGAGGGTTTCCACCTCGCGCATCCGCACGGTCACCGATAAACCAGAGCCGGCGCTAATGCTGGCCTCGGCCTGCGTGGCACCAAGCTTGGTCGCATGCTGCAACACGCGCTGGATACTGGCTCTTAGACTAGCCTCGTTGGGTTCGGCTGTACGACTCATGACTGTTTCCTAATGCTTGGCTATTTCGGTTCGCGTTTCTTGTCCGGATCTAGTCTAAGCTTGCGCGGCTGATCGCGGGTACGCAAGGCGCGAAGCATCCGTTAGAATCGGCGTATGAAAACTCTTGTCGGCGTCATTCTTGGCTCCCAATCCGATTGGGAGATCATGGCTCATTGTTCGAATACCCTAGAAAAACTGGGCATTGAACATGAAGTCAATATTATTTCCGCCCACCGGGCACCGCAGAAGCTCCATGAATATGCCAGCACTGCGAAAGACCGCGGCATCCAGGTGCTTATTTGCGCCGCGGGCCTGGCCGCGGCCTTGCCCGGCGCCACCGCCGCCGTCACGCCGCTGCCTGTACTCGGTGTGCCCATGTATTCAAAGGCCACCGGGGGAATGGATGCTCTACTGTCCATGGCGCAAATGCCCGGCGGGATTCCGGTGGGCACCTTAGCCATCGGTCGGGCAGGAGCTGTGAATGCCGCGGTACTCGCAGCATCCATTCTAAGTTTGAACCACTCCGAAATCGCCGACCGGCTCGATGATTTCCGGGCCGCGCAAACTCAAGCCGTGGTGAACTTACCCGACCCCCGCGGCAGTTAAGTCACCGCAAGCTCAGTCTAGTTCGTCCACATCCGGAGGCCGGCGATTTTGACGAAAATCACGACGCTTTAGCCACAGCACCAATCCGGCGGTAACCAGCAAGCCGCCGACGACCACGCCAATTGTGGGCCAGTACCAATAATTGAGGTACAAAGACGCGATTAGGGAGCCCAAGCCAGCAACCAGGTAAAAGTAAGGCAGTAGTTCGTAGACTGGTTTGGACAGCCAGATATGCATACCAGACAGCTCAATAAATTGGCCGCCTAGATTAGCACGGGCGGCTTAATCGACTGACTTTGGTTTAACCGAACGCAAGCGTCTTAGCAGGGATGGCTCCCAGGAATCACCTTCAAAATCGACTGGGCGAGGCATGGGTTTCCGCGGCTTGGAAACGCGTTCTTTGTCTGCATCCGGCGCTTGGCTAGCGGGCATTTTTTCGGCGCTTGTGTTCATGTTGGTGACAGCCTGAAGGCTATCTAAACCTACCGCAGCCAAGTGTCCCAGTCCGTGCGGATGGTCACATTAACCGGCAGACGTGCCGCCAACGGTTAGCCCATCCACCCGCAAGGTGGGCTGACCCACGCCGACCGGCACGGACTGCCCATCTTTGCCGCACACACCGACCCCCGCGTCTAGTTCCAAGTCCGTGCCCACCATGGCTACACGCTGCAGCACTGACGGACCATCGCCCACCAGCGTTGCATCCTTGATGGGCGCCCCAAGCCGCCCGCCTTCTATGAGATAGGCTTCACTGGCGGAAAACACAAACTTGCCAGAGGTGATATCAACTTGACCACCACCAAAATTACGGGCGTAGATCCCGCGGTCAACGGACGCGAGTATTTCATCCGGATCGTGGGGACCGGGTAACATATAGGTATTGGTCATTCGCGGTAGCGGCAAGTGGGCGAATGATTGGCGGCGACCATTGCCGGTGGATTGTGTACCCATCAATCGCGCATTGAGCCGATCGTGTAAGTAACCACTCAGTCGTCCCTGGTCGATCAAGGTCGTTTGCTGAGTTGGGGTACCTTCATCATCGATGTTCAGGGAACCACGACGTCCCGCCAAGGTGCCATCATCCACCACGGTGCAAAACTCCGAGGCCACTTTCTCGCCCATGCGTCCGGCGAACGCCGATGTGCCCTTCCGGTTGAAGTCACCCTCAAGGCCATGGCCGATGGCTTCATGTAGCAAGACACCTGGCCAACCCGAACCCAATACCACCACCATTTCCCCCGCTGGTGCGGGGACCGCCTCGAGATTGACCAGCGCCTGCCGCAAAGCTTCCTGCGCGTACTCTATCGGTCGGTTCTCAGACAGAAAATAATCGTAGGTAAATCGCCCGCCACCGCCACTGTATCCCTGCTCGCGCTTGTCTGCATCGGCCACAATGATAGACACATTCATACGCACCAAGGGACGCACATCCGCTGCATAAACCCCGTCGCTGGAGCAAACGAGGACCAGTTCCTGCACGCCGGCGAGGCTAGCGGTGACCTGCTGCACACGCGGATCCAGCCCACGCGCGGCACTATCCACTTCCTGCAAGAGCTCGACTTTTCGAGTGTCGTCGATACTCGTGAGCGGATCTAAGGCTGGATATAACTGGTGGCCCATCCTTGGGCTAGCGACCTTCACCGCGGCATGTTGGCCGCGTTTCGCAATGGCACTGGCGGCCTCGGAGACCTGCATCAAAGCAGGCACAAGGATTTCGTCCGAGTACGCGAAACCAGTTTTTTCTCCAGCCACGGCGCGCACACCGACACCTCTGTCAATGCTATAGCTACCTTCCCTTACAATGCCGTCTTCCAAGGACCAGGACTCCTGACGAATGACTTGGAAGTAGAGTTCTGCCATATCAACATCACCGCGCATCAGGGTGCCCAAGGCTTGCTCCAAATGCCTCTCCTCTAAACCGGACGCCATGAGCAAATTGCTGCGTGCCAATTCCAAGGAAGTCTTGCTGCAATCTTTCAATTCACTATTCCTACGAATCTGCCCGTGACTGGTTAATAGGCAATCCCAAACGACGATGCGTCAGTACTGGAAATTCATGCCGTAATTTCGCCATACCGTCCAAATCCAGTTGAGCAAACAGTAGGCCCGCGGAAATATCGGCGCTAGCCAATAGCTCTCCCCAAGGACCTACCATCATGGAATGACCCCAGCTACGCCGCCCACCGGGATGCTCACCAGTTTGCCCCGCCGCTACCACGAAAGCCAGATTCTCTATGGCTCGAGCGCGCAACAAAGTTTCCCAGTGAGCTTTGCCTGTTGCCACGGTAAACGCCGCGGGAACGACGAGTATTTCCGCGCCAGCAGCCATGAGGTTACGGTACAACTCGGGGAAACGAAGATCGTAGCATACGCTTAGCCCGAGCCCACCCCACGGTGTTTGCACGACCACCGGAGTTCGTCCGGAGGACGTATTGAAAGATTCCAGATAGCGTTTACCCTCTGTGGCCAGCTTGACATCAAACAGATGAATCTTGTCATAGCGAGCCACACGACGACCGTCAGGGGCATAAACGCAGCAGGCGGCGACGGGAGGCTGGTCGTCTCCCCTCAGCAAAGGAATCGTGCCCGCCACCAACCAAAGCCGACTATCTTTTGCCAACTGCGACATGGCGTCCTGAATAGGCCCACTGCCATCAAACTCGGCAATCTGCATGCGCAAATTTTGATCACCACTCATAGCAGCGAAATTCTCGGGTAGTACCACTAGTTGCGCACCCTGAGATGCCGCGCGCCGGATGAATTTCGCAGCCGTTTCCAAGTTCTCGTCGACAACCGCCCCCGAATTCATTTGCAGGGCAGCAACGGTCAAGCTTCGAGTCACGGAATAATCTCTGGGGGCAGTTCTGAACCAGGCTCAGTCTGCATATCGGCCCCGTCGATGGGTTTGGGCAAGACCTCAGCTAGATAACGCTCGCAATCTTTGAAGCGCGTGACATCGACGTCGCTACGCTGAACCTTTTTAACCTGGTAACTATCCCAAGGTCCGAGGATCTGATAGTAGGTTTCGCCCAGCTTACTCAAGGGCTTTCTAAAAATTTGCTGAATTAGCAAAACCGCGGCGCCCAAGCCCGGCCCTCCGACGATGGCACCTCCGATGGGCATCACATTGGACACGTGGGGTCGCACGACCGCGAGTTGATCATAATCTTTGTCACGCATGCCGATACGGCCAACAACGCCCAAATCCGCGACCGAACCTACCAAGCCCAGGTTACAGGTATAAGCATTGCCGCCTTCCACATTGAAATCACCTTGGAGTTCATCGAAGCTAAGACCCTCGTCGGTAACGTCACTGAAATCCAACGACAAGCGCCGCGGCAAGGCAGATACACTTAATATTCCTAGCAAGCGACCGCCGCCTGGATCGACCTTCTTTAAAGTACCTTCTTCCAACTTGAAGCGTATCGTCCCCGACGCGGCGTCTAAGAAATCTGCCGAGGGTGGTCCGGACCAACTCAGCGCGGCATTCGCATTGGCCATGGGCCCCTCCATGATGGGGCCGTAGCCGAAGCGCTCTAGCGTTTGCGCTACATTGCTGCTGCGTAGATTAAGCCGCAAACTACTGCGCTGACGCGTGAGATCGTCGTTTACCAGGCGCCAATCGGCATCGCCGTCGATAATGAATGGGCCGCCATTAATATCGATACGACTGGCCACCACCCCCGCCGGTATTGGGTCGATGCTCGCAAGCAGTTGGCCGAAGCGCCAATCCTGTATGCGAAAGTTCTCGATACGCGCTCGGATTGGCGGCACGGAACGGGGGTCTGCTAGACCGCCTTCACCCGCATCCGATGCCGACTCCACTAGTTGCAAACGCTGCATGTTCAGAACAAGCCGATCGTCTATAGACGCCTGGTCCGGAATAGTGATACGGCCACGAGCGCGTTTGCCATCGACCTCTATTTGCCAACTATTTTCCAAACGGTTCGCTAATAGACTCGTGTCGCGAAACACGTAGCCGAATGCCGATAATTCATCAATACTTATCGCTCGCGGCCGGTACCCGGCAATTCCCCGGCGACCCTTACCCGTGGACAAAGACAGCCAGTCACCGACATGCAGTCTCGGCAAGCGCCCCGATATCTCGATGCCCGGGCTCTGGGGCATGGTGGCGTCGTCAGAACCGGAGTGCAAAGCCATACGATCTATACGCCAAGCACTCTGGCGCGATTCCATGCGCAACGCCCAATGCAAAGATCGCTGCAGATTGCCTTTGATATCGGTGACGCCAGCCGCTGGAAAATCAATATCTAGATAGAGGGGCAAGGGACTTGCCGCAGACTTCCTCAGCGGCTCGGGTAGGGTGCTGTCCACACCAACAAGATCGGAATGCACCAGGACACGTAATTTGCGATCTGATTTCTGCGCCGGCACCAATAGAACCGCATGCAAATCCGGCGCGCCCGTGACGCGGCTCGAATAGGGCAGTTTCAGCGTGTCCATCCACAGTGCGGCGGGAATCTGGCTGCTAAGTAACGCATGATGCCCATAGGCACCGCGGTCCTGGCGCGTGGAACGAAGTTTGATTTGTACCGGCTCGCCCAATAGTTGCGCATCGAGCCGGTCCGCATCCAAGCGCGTGTTGCGTACTCGCAGGATCCCTTTGATGTTGGTCAATGGATGCTCAAGGCCGCCAACCGCCAGTTCATTGCCTCTAGCGGACACTTGAGCAGCCAGCCGATAGTTTCTCGGCCGCAGGGCTGGTATACGCAAATCGAATCGCGCGTCAATCTCTCCGGTCGCGCGCAAACGCTCCAAACTGGGCCGAATTTCTCGCGCGGGAGGTATGTTGCGCAATAGCCCCAACAAGGCATTCAAAGGAAGACGCTGCTCGCCTTCAATCTCAATTATGCCTTTACGCAAATCAGGAATACGCGCAGCGATGTTCCGCACCGGCATACCCGCCAGGCGACCAGAATTCTTGACCGTTGACAAACTCACACCATCAAAAACAAATTGCCCCGATATATTTTCAACTCGGGGCCAATCCGGCGCATAGTCAAAAATCGCGTCTTGCACATTGACATCAACGCGGAACACTCCCTCATCCCTCGTGAATGGCCAATCGCTCAGAGCGCCGTCAAATCGGAGCTTCGCATCACTGACCTTGCCGGCCACCAGCGCGCGTCTTAACCACTGACCAACCTTTGTGGGCAGCTTCCCAACCGGCAGAAAAGCCAGCGCCTGCGGCCCACCAACCTGGGCATCGGCGTCTAGATCTAGGCGGGGACTGCTGCCGTCCCGCGGCAAGGTAACCTCAAAGCGTGACGTGGACACCAATTGCGGCGCGCGAATCGAAAAACTGTCGGAGAGAATTCGAATGGCATCGTCAGCAACACGCCATACAAGAAAGCCGGATAACTCGTCGGCGCGAACACGGTTGGCAAACAATTCGGGGACGCGAAACTCAGCCTCCAGGGTATTGATTTCCAAGCGCCCACCATCTTGATCGGCCTCCACGACACCGCTGATTCCAGTTCCCGTGAAACCACCCGGACCATCAACTAGGCCGACACGATCGGCTTCGCCGGCAACCCGGTAGCGTGGCGCTGCATCGGGCACCGTAACGATGGAAATATCCACGTCCCTCACTTCGCCGGCAATATCGGCCGGCAACAAGTCGCCGCGTGCCTGTGAAGTCGCGCTGGCCAGCACTAGTGGATACAGGTCCTGCAAGCGCAAATACGCCGTCTTGAGCGAGAAACGCTGCTCACCCCCCGGCATTTTCTCGGCTCTGAGCACCAAACTACTGCTAGGCCAGGTGTCACCCTGCCTGGCAATCTGCAAATCGTTCAGCGCGAGCAACCAGCCGTTGTCACTACTTTCCCATTCGAAGCCGCCGCCGAATTCATCGTAGCTCGCGTCCGCGGCACCCCCCGTACTCAGCTGCAAGTCGCGAAGTTGCATACGGGCGGCAACTGTCATCGGCTTAAATCCCCGCAAGCGAGCATCGATGGCCAGATTGCCCTGAGCAAATACCAGCGGCGTGTTATCTCGCAATGCCAGATTTAGTAATCTCGGCAGATCCACGTCATCACCATCGAGATTGATGGACCAATCCAGTTCGGAAAATTGCGTGCCGGAATCCAATACGGCCGCATCAAGAACGGCGCTAAAGTTAAAACGTCCCTCCTCCTCACCCAGAACATTGACCCGGCCTTCCACTTGCACTTGGTCATCCCCAAGACTGAGTCGGACCCGCGGCAAGGAGGCCGACAAACTGCCTGCGGGCGCCTCGGCATCGCGGTAATTCAAATGAATATCCTCGAAGCGTAAATCGATATCGGGAATTTGCCGGGGTGCGGCTTTCATGGCCGGCAAGAGCTGATCCAGGGATAAGCCCTGAACGCGCCAGGGGCTGTTGGCCGTCGAACGCTGAATGTCCACGGTGGCGCCATGCAAGGCGAGCCGGCTTGGCACCAGCAAGCCATCACTGAATAGTCTCAGTATGTTCAAGCCCAAAGAAACTTCTTCAGCCGCGAGAACCTGCTGACCCGTGTCGGGCTCTAGCAAGCGCACCTGAAAAAGACTCAGCGCCGGACCTTGCAGCGGCCAGCTGGCGCTAATCCGTTCAAACTCCACATCAAACCCGGTGGTTTGCGCCGCTATCAGTCGCACCTCTTCCTGATAGTCGGGAACCAGGGGCAACAGCAGGCGAACCAGACCCACCATCAGCGCCATAAGAATTACTACAGTCGCGAGAATATAGGCTAAGCTGCGAAAAATTTTGCGTACGACGCCGGCCATCACTCCGCCTACATCAGCACCACGTCAAATCGATCTTGTTCATAAAGCGACTCGGCCTGCAATCGAATAGGTTTGCCGATAAACTCTTCCAGTTCCGCAAGACTAGATGCTTCCTCATCGAGCAGAGTTTCTACAATGTCCTGATGGGCTAACACGACCAATTCTTGGACCTGGAACTGTCTATGCTGACGCAATATCTCACGAAAAACCTCGTAGCACACTGTTTCCGCCGTTTTGTGATAGCCCGTGCCGCGGCACACTGAGCAAGGCTCACACATAATGTGTTCCAAACTCTCTCTGGTGCGTTTGCGGGTCATTTCGACCAGGCCCAAGGGTGAGACTTGCGTGATCTGCGTGCGAGCATGATCACCGGATAGAGTGGCTTCAAATGCGCCGATCACTTGCTCGCGATGAGAATCCGAATTCATGTCAATGAAGTCGATAATAATTATGCCGCCCAAATTGCGCAGACGCAGCTGCCGAGCAATAGCCAAGGCCGCCTCGAGGTTGGTCCGGAAAATCGTTTCTTCTAGATTACGATGCCCAACATAAGCGCCGGTGTTCACATCCACCGTCGTCATGGCTTCGGTCTGATCTAATACGATGTGACCACCGGACTTCAGTGGCACATGGCGCCGCAGTGCTCGCTGAATCTCATCCTCAACGGCGAACAAATCGAATATCGGACGGCTAGCTTTATAAAACTCGATGGTCGTTGAACTGGAGGGCATGAAGCGGCTGGTGAATTCGCTAATACGCTCACACGCGGATTCATCATCAACGCGCACACGTTCAATACCTGAGCTTGCGAAATCACGCACAACGCGAACGGCTAAGGGCAAATCCTCATGGACCAGGTAACCCGCGGAGGACTTACGGGCTTGCTCGCGAATACCGGTCCAGAGCTTATTCAAGAATAGCAAGTCCGCACGAAGAGCGTCAGCAGCGGCTCCTTCAGCAGCCGTACGCAATATGTAGCCCGCGGGTTCCACATTGTCCGGAGTAATCTCAGTCACCAAGTCGCGTAGGCGCTCTCGCTCGGCTTCATCTTCTATCCGGGAGGATACGCCCACACCATCGCCGCGCGGAATGAGCACCAAGTAGCGGGACGGAATGGTCAAGTGGGTGGTGAGTCGAGCACCTTTTGTACCCAAGGGATCTTTTAGAACCTGTACCAAGAGTTCATCGCCCTCGCGCAGTAATTGCCGGACATCGGGCGTTGTATCCGGGGCATCGCCATCTTCGGTATAAACCCTGGGCCGATAAACATCACCCGCATGCAGAAATCCGGTGCGTGACAGACCTACATCGACGAAAGCCGCCTGCATTCCCGGAAGTACGCGCGCGACACGGCCTTTGTAAATATTACCGGCCAAACCCAAACGCGACGCACGCTCGAGAAATAGTTCTTGCAGCACGCCGTTCTCGACCACGGCGGCCCGAACTTCGCGCGGAGTTACGTTGATGAGTATCTCTTCGCCCATGGTCACTACTCGTTGCGGGGCAACAAACGATACCCGAATGAGGCTAACAATCGCGCAGTTTCGAATAGCGGCAAGCCCACTACCGCGGAATAGCTGCCGTGCAGCGACTCGACAAAGACAGCGCCCAGTCCCTGAATGCCATAGCCACCCGCCTTATCCTGAGGCTCGCCGCTGGCCCAGTAGGCCGCCGCTTCATTGGCTTTGATGGGGCGAAAACGCAATTCAGCACGCCCCAGCGCAAATCCGTAATCTGTTCTGGACAGCAAGGCAACACCGGTCAGTACGGTATGACAGCGGCCCGACAATCTTTTCAGCATGGCTGCCGCATGCTCCTCGTTTTCTGGTTTACCCAAGATTTCATCATCGATGACGACGACTGTATCGGCCGCCAGCACCAGCTGGGGCGGACTATCCAATCGTGCATGAGTTACGCGCGCCTTCTCCAGCGCCATGCGCTTAACATATTCGCCGGGCGCTTCATCCGGCCAGCGTGCTTCATCGATATCGGCGGGTATGATCTGGTGATCCACACCGATCTGTAGCAGCAACTCCCTGCGGCGCGGCGACGCGGAAGCTAGGTAGATGAAATCCAACATCAGGAACGATGATAGGGATGGCCCTGCAGCAAGGTCCAGGCACGATAGACCTGCTCGACAACCATAACGCGAACCAAAGCATGCGGTAAGGTCAGGCGCGACAAGGACCAGATTTCCCGGGCTCGCTCTAGGCAGCCCTTAGCCAGACCATCCGGACCACCGACCATGAGCGCCACGCGGAGACTGTGCGACTGCCATTCAGCTAGATGATTGGCGGTCTCTCTACTCGACCATTGTTGCCCGCGCTCATCTAAAGCAACGACTAAGTCGGCGGAATCTAACCGCCTCAGCAAAGCTTCACCCTCTATACGAACGGATTGTTTAACGTCATCGCGTGCCTTACGGCTACCTAGGGGGATTTCTTCAATTTGAAAATTCAGTTGTGCCGGCAAACGCCGTCGATAATTTTCGACACCGTCCTCTGCCCAAGCGGGCAAGCGCGTACCAACCGCGAGAAGAGTGATTTTCACCGACAAGCCGCGACTATCAAACGCCGCCAGACTCGGTGCCGGCGTCAATCGCACTCAGATCCCAAAGCTTTTCAAGCTTATAAAACTCCCGGACTTTTGGCTGCATGATGTGCACCACAACGTCCTGCAAATCCACCAGCACCCACTGCCCAGCTTCCGCACCCTCGACCCCATACGGCGCATGCCCGGCCTCTTTAAGACTACCCACGACACTATTGGCCATGGCCTTAACATGGCGATCGGAAGTACCGCTAGCGACGACCATATAATCCGTAACGGAAGTTAGCTCGCCAACATTCAATACTTGTAAGTCCCGGGCCTTGAGGTCCTCCAAGGCGAGAACTGCCAACTTTAGTATTTCCTCAGTTTGCACGCTGCGACTCTCCGGCTGGTTTCATGGGTTAGTCAAGGGTTCTTGATAACAATCGTTTTGCAAAATCAATTGTCGAACAACTTCGGGAACCAGATAGCGAATGTCCTGGCCTTGCGCGATTAGCTGGCGGATTTCGCTGGAGGCGATATTCATCGCCGTGACTGCTTGAACTATAATGCGGCCCGGGCCACTAGCAAATGCTTGGCGCTCCGCGAGTAACTCGGCCAAGGGCCCGGCGTCCGGCAACACTGACCCCGGTCGATTCGCAACCACTAAATCGGCAATTTCCAGGATTGATTCCCAGCGATGCCAACGCATGAAGCCGTGAAATGCATCCATGCCCAAAATTAGCGCAAAGCCGCGTTCAGGAAATTCCTTACGAAGCTCCGCCAGAGTATCCAGGGTATAAGAGGGTCCGGCGCGCGAAAGTTCTCGCTCGTCGATAACAAATCCTGCTTGGCCCGCAATGGCTGTCTTCAACATCGCCACGCGCAGTTTGGCGGGCGCATGAGGCGCGGAACGATGCGGCGGATCGCCCACAGGTATGAATCGAATTTCAGACAGCCGCAGAGCTAGCTGCAGTTCCAAGGCAACCCGGAGATGACCCAGATGCACCGGATCGAAAGCGCCGCCATAAACGCCGATGACATCGCGTGGCGAATCTCCGTGCTTGTTCAGGCGGCAGTCTCCACCGCAGGTACACCAGCTGCCAACGCGAGGCTAAGTTCTAGCAGAGCCGGCCAGGGGCGGCCAGACCTGGCGCCCTTTACGATGCGATCTACACAAGCAGCTTGCCGCAACAGTTTCCTCGCACCATGGCTACCTAAACGCTGCACGGCACGCCTAAACAATGCTTCCCGCGAACGCCAAACCCCCGCCGCCGACATGGCGCGACCGGGCGCCTCGCCGCGTTCAAGCCTATGGGCAAGCTCTGTGATTAGTGTGATTTCGCGCACCAAACTCCACAAGACTAACGGCGCAGGCACGGCCTCCTCCTCTAGATGCTCTAGGATATGTGCCGTTCGCACGGGATCGCCACCCAAAGCCGCATCGGCCAACTGAAATACGTCAAAGCGCGCACCATCGGCGACCGCCGCTTGCACCGTTGACACATCGACGCGAGATTTCTCGGACAATAAGACCAGCTTGTCGATTTCCTGTTTGGCAGCCAACAAGTTCCCTTCAACCCGTCCGGCAAGTAACTGCAAAGCCTCCGGCTCGCAGGCCAAGCCCGCTTTTTTCAAACGTGCCGATAGCCAGGCCGGCCACGCATCGCGCTCAGGCGCCCGCAAGCTAATCCACACGCCCGCCTTCGCAAGACTGGTCACCCACTTGGATTTCGCTGCCGCTGCACTGAGCTTTGGCGTAATCACCATCAAGATCTTGTCCGGCGGCGGATTCTCGGAAATGGCGACCAATTGCTTAGACCCCGCGTCCCCCGGCTTGCCGGTGGGCAAGCGCAGCTCAAGGAGCTGACGAGGGGAGAACAAGGATAGATTATTAAGGCTGGCGCGCAGTTGCTCCCAGTCGAAGCCACGCTCAGCGGAAAAAACTTCGCGCTCATCGCAGCCGGACTCGCGCGCGGCCCCGCGAATGGCATCCGCAACCTCATCCACCAATAGGGGCTCGTCACCTGAAACCAAATAGATTGGGTGTGGACCGGCGGACAGGTGAGCGGAGAGTTGCCGTGGGGAAAGTTTCACGGATCAGCTGGCCACCTGACTCCAACTGATACTCTCCTCTTCCAACAAAATTGGAATGCCATCTTGAACAGGATAGACCAACCGACCATCGCGACTAATTAGAACTTCTGTAAAGCTTTGCTTGATGACTTCGTCGGCATTGTTACGTATCTCACCCTGATCGATTGCGGCGTTGAGAGAAGTCAGGCGTTCCGGGTCTAGAACTTCCAGCGGAAGCCGCGTGACGGGGCAGCAAATTATGTCAAGCAGTTTCTTATCCATATCGATGCAAGGCCCAAGGCAAAGAATATAGCACAGCAGCCGCTTCCAGCCCCTTACTCACCCCGGGATTCAGCCGAATTCACCACTTCGTCGGTAAGCGGTCGATCCGCGGAAGGAACCGGGTCATAGCCTCCAGCCGAAAAGGGCTGACAACGAAGCAAACGACGGATGCTAAGCCAGCCCCCCCGCCGTAGCCCAAATCTGTCGATAGCCTCACGAGCATAGCTGGAGCAGCTGGGATGGAAACGGCAGCGAGGACCCAACAGCGGAGAAACATAGCGTTGGTAGGCCCCAATGACACGACCGGCCGCGGCGGCCGCATAACCCGTTCTCGCCCTTTCATGGGCTTCTTGCTTAGGCAGCGAGGGCATCGGTGGCAGCCGCCTTCATTGCTTGAATCATGGCATTCAGACCGTTGCTGCGCGTTGGGCTTAGATGCTCATCCAGACCAATGGCCGCAACAAAATCCGGCGGCGTTGCCACGATCTGCGCTGGCTCGCGATCACTATAGACGCGCAACAACATGGCTATGAGCCCCGAGACTATGGCCGAATCGCTAATGGCGGCAAACCGTAAACGATCAGCGTTTTTCTCGGCTTTCAACCAGACTTGCGATTGACAACCGCGCAAACGAAATTCATCGTGGCGCCATTCTTCCGGAAAATCAGGCAATCGCCGGCCCAAGTCAATGATGTACTGGTAACGGTCCATCCAGTTATCCAAGAACTGGAATTCTTCAATCAGCTCTCGCTGTGCATCAACAATCTCATTCATGAGCTACTGGCCGGCTTGCCGCGACGCCAGCGTGTTCCGTCGGGGCCATCTTCAATATGCACGCCCGCCGCCGCTAAGTCGTCCCGAATCTTGTCCGCCAGGGAAAAATTCCGGTCGGCACGTGCGGCAACTCGCTGTGCGAGCAAATCCTCAATAGTGGAGGAATCCAGGCCGCTGGCCTCGCCAGACTGAAACCAGCGTTCAGGGTCCTGGGATAGCAGCCCCATGAACTCCGCGCTGGCGCGCAAACTAGCCGCGTGTCGTGTCTTCTCAGCCGCGCTCGCACGTTGCACCTCGCGCGCCAAATCAAATAGCGCGGCCATTGCGCGCGGCGTATTGAGGTCGTCTTCCAAGGCCGCTATGAATTGTGGATTGGCGGGGGTCTGTGACCAAATCTCTTGCCAGCCGTCGGCGTCCCGCAATGCCCCATAGAGACGATCGAGCTTGCGCCGCGCTTCGCGCAGTACCTGATCGGTCCAATCCAATGGCTGCCGATAGTGAGCGCTCAGCAGCGCTAGACGCACAGCCTCCCCCGGCGCTTGCTGCAAGAGTTCGCGCACCAGCACCACATTGCCCAGGGATTTTGACATTTTGGTGTGGTCAACATTCACGAAACCATTGTGCAGCCAATATCGGCTAAACAGCTGTCCATCATGCGCGCAGGTACTTTGGGCAATTTCATTCTCATGGTGCGGAAAAATTAAATCGTTGCCCCCGCCGTGAATATCTATGCTTCGCCCTAAGTGCTCCGCGACCATGACTGAACATTCGATATGCCAGCCGGGACGACCACGGCCCCAGGGGCTCTCCCAGCCGGGGAGCTCCGGCGTCGATGGCTTCCAAAGTACGAAGTCACCGGCATCTTCTTTATAGGGCGCAACCTCCACCCGCGCACCAGCCAGTAATTCGCGCTGGTCACGGCGTGACAGGGCACCGTAATTCGCAAACGACCGCACCCGAAATAGCACATGCCCTTCGCCAACATAGGCATGGCCGTTGTCAATCAAGCGCTTAATCATGTCGATGATGCTGTCGACATGCTCCGTGGCGCGGGGCGTGACATCAGGCGGCCGAACGCCCAGCGCCTGCATATCTTCAAGATAAGCCTGGGTAAAACGCCGGGCGATTACATCGATAGACACACCTTCGTCTTGGGCTGCCTGGTTAATCTTGTCATCAATGTCCGTAATATTTCGTGCATAGGTCAGCTCGTAGCGATCCCGCAACATGCGCGCCAAGACATCAAAAACAACCGCGGGCCGGGCGTTGCCGATATGGGGAAAACTGTAAACAGTGGGTCCGCAGACATAGAGACTCACCCGGCCCTCTACCAAGGGGTGAAAGGCCTCTTTCTTGCGACTCAGGGTGTTATATAGACTGATGGTCATGACGAAGGTAGCGCGGCGGCGCACGGCAAGCCGGCTATAATAGCAATCTTTGGCCAAGTACAGCGGGCCACCCCGCGCCAGAATCACCCAGTAATAGGAGTATTTGCTTGGAACCCACAGCGATTTTCGCCCCGCGGCGGACGGTAGAGCAGGTCGAGGAAGGCCACGAACTGGCGCCAAAATTTGATAGCGATGGCTTGATTCCGGCCGTAACCACGGACTATGAGTCGGGCATTTTACTCATGCATGGCTATATGAATGCCGAAGCCTTGACCAAAACCATTCAAAGCGGAGAGGCGCACTACTACAGCCGCAGCCGCCAGGCGCTCTGGCACAAGGGTGCCACCAGCGGGCTGGTCCAAAAAGTCCGCGAATTACTAATTGACGATGACCAAGACTGCGTTTGGCTGCGCGTGGATGTCGGCGGCAGCGGCGCCAGCTGTCACGTGGGCTACCGGTCCTGTTTTTACCGGCAAGTCCCCATCTCGCCCGCGGAAACCGGTGCGCCCTTAGAATTGAGCTACACAGAGACGGAAAAACTCTTTGATCCCGAAATAGTCTACCCAGGCGTGCCCAATCCCACGAAGCTGTGAGGCGCGATTCACTCGCCTAGAGAGGTTTCGCTTGCCCCAGGAAAGCCATACTAGCGAGCAATATAAAGAGCATCACCGTAAACACCGCCCCTCTATTCACTTGGGTGCGAACGCGCGATTCCATGGCCGGTGTCGAACCCTCTTGTTTCATGCGATTGAAAATTCCTTCCAGCGGCGCATAAAACACGGCCATCATTACCGAGACTAAGAACACCAAACCGAACAAAAATAGCTTCCAGGCAAGCCACGGGGTACTTACCGGCCAGCCGCGCAGCAAAGAACTCAAACCGAAACCTAAAAACACCAAGCACTCGGCAAGCATGATCGAGCCGGTGAATATATATAGACGAGTAGCGATGGGCTTACCCATATGCTTGAAAGCAAAAAACTCCGCACAAATCCAAGCACAGCCGACCAGCCAAGCCAGCGGCAAAAGCCATACCGGCGGTGCAATTAGGCCCAAGCTCTTTGCCAAGTACAAGCCAATCACCGCAATCAATGCAAATGCAACCCTCGGTAATAAATCGATAGCCAAGGACATGCGCATGAGTACCAAACGTTGTGCCACGGAATAGCGTGGATTCTTAAGAGCCAGCGCCAAAGTAAACACACCAATATCAGTACCTAGCCAGAATACAAATAACAAAAGGTGCGAAAATAAAAGAACCGAGTACCCATCCATGATGCTATTTCTTCCGTGCCCACCGGCGAGGAGAACGACCCACGGCCCGGGTTTCGGGCAAGCGCGACCAGGTATAGAGAAACTCAATGCTACCGATGGTAATCACCAGATAGGCACCCAGTTCCATGAGCTCTTCGAAGGCCAGTACGGCCACGCGCAAATACCCATCGCCCAAAGTCGGCAGCCAAACGGTCTGACGCGCGAGCAATTGCGCGAATATCGCTAGCAGTATTACGCCGGCGATGATCATCGCCAAGCCCGCCGAAGGCCATGAGCGCTGCCACCCGACCTCCAATCGCCGACGATGCCTGAACAAGTAAACGCCGGAAACCACCGTTAACAGCGCCGCGAGTACTTGCCATAAATTGTCCACTGCATAGTGATCGAGAAAGAAATCAATTTCCCTCACCAGACCGATCAAAAAAAGGCTGGCGAATGCAATAGCTAGCGGCCGCCGCAAGCGATCACGCAAGGAGATCCAAAAGAAAATGGCACTACAAACGAGAAGCAGCAAATGCTGAATTGTTTCCACCAGCGAAAACTCGGTCGTAGACAATGCCTGGTTGCCGGGCACTTTTTTCAGCAAACCTAGGCCATCGATCGAACGTTCCGCGGACCACACCACGACGCCCGCGACCAGCGCCACGAGCAAGGCGTAAAGCAAGAATCGTCCGATTCCCTGCAGGGTCGTTACTTTACCCGTCATCATTTCACCGCGCTTATGCGCCGAATCACCAGGCCAACGAGATCCTCCGCCAAGGAGTTACGCAACATGGACTCTTCCAGGGATTTACCCAAAACTTCGGTTTCGTCATAGGTATATTCTCGCGTCCGCGTGAGGACTTGCGGCTCTATAACGCGCCGCCCCTGCACGAGCACTTCATAGCCAATACTGTAGAACACCTCATACTCGTCTGGAACATTCCGTAAAGATACGGACAAAACCCTCTGACCGGTGCTATCTCGATTGACAAGGATTACAGTATCGGCCGCCGCTGCATTATCCACCAGCGTAATCTCGCTAGTACGCAAGGCCGTATACAGCTCCCGATAGAAGGGGGAATGACGGTCGCTGGCTTGAATATAGGTCGCGCCAAGACCAGGCGGAAATTCCGCCCTGCCACGAGCCTGAAATCCACAAGCAAAAGTGCTCGTCAGCAATGCAAGGAGCACTAGTCGCCTAAACCACGACATTAACTAACTTTCCAGGTACACGAATAATCTTGCGCGCCGGCTTACCCTCCATAAATCGACGCACATTCTCAAGCTGCATGACAGCCGCTTCTAAGTCATCACCGGAAATATCAGCGGGTACATCCAACTTCGCCCGCAGCTTGCCATTGACCTGTACAACGATATTTACTGTCGCAGCCTCCAGCGCCGATTGGTCGCAAGTCGGCCATTGCTGAGTAATGAGATCCGATTCACGGCCCAAATCTCGCCACAGCCGGTGGCAAATATGCGGCACTATGGGCGATAGCATCAGAACAAGGCTTTGCAAGGCCTCATCCAAAATTGCGCGGTCCACGGCACTGTGAGATTTATGTTTCTTAAGCCGGTTGAGCAATTCCATCATCGCCGCGATGGCTGTGTTGAATGTATAGCGACGACCGATATCGTCACTGACTTTTGCGATGGTTTGATGCACGGCTCGGCGCAGACCTTGCTGCGCAGAATCCAGCTTGTCAAAACCCACTTCCTCGACGGGACCTGAGTCGACATGTTCCTGAACCAACCGCCACAGCCGGCCTAGAAAACGAAATGCGCCTTGAACACCTTCATCAGACCATTCCAGGGCTTGCTCCGGTGGTGCCGCGAACATGACAAAGAGACGCACGGTGTCCGCGCCGTAGCGATCAATAAGCTCCTGCGGATCGACGGTATTGCCCTTGGATTTGGACATCTTGGCACCGTCTTTTAGCACCATGCCCTGCGTGAGCAGTTTCTTGAAGGGCTCGTCGGATTCCACAAGTCCCTCGTCTCGCATTAGTTTGTGAAAAAAACGGGCGTAGAGCAGATGCAAAATCGCATGTTCTATGCCACCGATATACAAGTCCACCGGCAGCCAATACCCCGCCCTATCGTCCAACATAGCTGTATTGCTATCTGGGCAACAAAACCGCGCGTAGTACCAAGAAGACTCCATGAAGGTGTCGAAGGTGTCGGTTTCACGCTTAGCCTCCGCGCCCGTTTCCGGATGCCGGGTCGCGTAAAACTCAGGCATCCGTTTCAAAGGCGAGCCGGCCTCGGACAGCGCGACATCTTCCGGTAATGCCACGGGCAGCTGTGCCGCGGGCACGGGCACAGCCTCGCCATCGCCGGTGTTAATGACCGGAATGGGCGCACCCCAATAACGTTGGCGCGATACCAACCAGTCGCGCAGCCGATAATTGACTTGCCGCTGCCCCTGACCGGACGACTCCAGATCCTCGGCAATGGCCAGGAATGCGTCGGCGGAACGCAAGCCGTCGTACTTACCCGAATTCACCAAAATACCCGGCGATTCGAAGGCGCCGAAATCCATATCGCAGGTCTGGGATTCATCCGCCGGCGCAATCACTTGCCGAATCGCCAGGCCATAGTGTCGTGCAAACTCCCAGTCGCGTTGATCATGGGCGGGCACGGCCATAACGGCCCCAGTGCCATAACCAATCAGTACAAAATTCGCGACCCAAATGGGTACGGTATCGCCCGTTAGCGGATGAATGGCATCGATGCCCAAGGGCATCCCTCGCTTTTCCATCGCTTCCATCGCGGCTTCTGAAACTGCATTTTGCTGACAGTCTTCCAGAAAGCTAGCCAGTTCCGGATTATTATTTGCAGCACGTCGCGCCAAAGGGTGTTCGGCCGCCACGGCCATGTAACTCACACCCAATAAAGTGTCGGGGCGCGTGGTATACACCAGCAGCTGTTCATCGCCATCGGCAATATCGAAATGAATCTCCACGCCCTCTGAGCGACCAATCCAATTTCGTTGCATGATCTTGACCGGCTCGGGCCAGTCCAGATCGTCCAAGTCCGCTAGCAGTTCCTCAGCATAGTCTGTAATGCGTAAAAACCATTGCAGTATTTCGCGCCGCTCTACCAAGGCACCCGATCGCCAGCCTTTGCCATCAATGACTTGCTCGTTAGCAAGTACGGTTTGGTCGACGGGATCCCAGTTGACCACGGCCTTCTTCTTGTAGGCCAAACCCTTTTCGAGTAGACGAGTAAACAACCATTGTTCCCAGCGATAGTAGTCAGCATTACAAGTGGCCAATTCTCGATTCCAGTCGTAACCGAATCCTAGGCGCTGCAATTGACCTCGCATATAATCGATGTTCTCGCGAGTCCAGCGTGCCGGAGGCATACCATGCTTAATGGCGGCACCCTCGGCGGGCAAGCCGAACGCATCCCAACCCATGGGTTGCAAGACGTTCTTACCCAGCATGCGCTGATAGCGTGAAACCACATCGCCGATGGTGTAGTTGCGCACATGCCCCATATGCAAGCGGCCGCTGGGATACGGAAACATGCACAGGCAATAGAATTTTTCGCGACCGGAATCTTCCGATGCGCGAAAACTATCCGAATTCGCCCAATGGGCTTGTGCTTCGGCCTCTACAGCCGCGAACTCATAGGGAACTTCGCTCACGATACTTACTGTTGGTTAGGACAATGGCAGGCAAGGATACAACAGCCGACCAGAACTGGCTGCCCTAGCGAAGTTTAGGAAACAGCCACGCAGCAGCCAATACCAGCAGGCTGTATATAAGCACCGGCATATTGCCAAGCCGCACGAAGGGCGTGGCGCCGGAAAAGGGCAATACCTCGCCGCGCAGCACGTGCTCCGCGAACTGCGGCGAGCCCTGAACGATACGGCCCTGCGGGTCGATGATTGCGGTAATTCCCGTATTCGTCGTGCGCAGCATATAGCGCCCCGCCTCCAAGGCGCGCATGCGAGCGATCTGCAAATGCTGATGCGGCGCGATGGAATCACCGAACCAAGCATCGTTACTCACATTCACCAGCAATCCAGCGGCCGGCAAAAAATGACGCTGTTCGCCGCCATAAGCGTCTTCATAACAAATACTCGGTGCAAGGCTGATGCCAACGGCCTGTATCGGCTTCTGATCATCATCACCGCGCAAGGCATCGCGATAAGGCAATGTCATGAGGCGCATCCATTCACGAACAAAATCGGGCACCGGAAAAAACTCACCAAAGGGGACCAGATGCCGCTTGTGATAAACGCCCCTCGCCTGTCCTAGGCTAATCAGTGAATTGTAGAACTGCTGACTGTCCGCCTCATAATTTAGAATACCCAGCAGCAACGCAATACCGCGAGCATTGGCCAGTGCATCGATTTCCTTGAGATAGGATCTGACTTGTTGTGCCATGGCGGGAATGGCGACCTCGGGCCAAACCACCAAATCCACAGATTGCTGGGCGAAACTCAAATCACGGTAGAGTTCCATGGTCGGGCGGCGCTGGGACTGTAACCATTTTCTATCTTGCTCAATTGCACCTTGCACCAAGGCGACCCGAATCGAGGGGCCATCCGGCCGAGTCCAAAGCTTGTTCTGAAGACCAAGTGTTGCGAGTAAGATGGCGGCCAAAACCACCAATGCCGCCACGCGCTGCCGCAATTGACCGACTAGTATCAAGACTATGGCGGCTGCCACGGTGGTCGTAACAAACGATAC
Organism: Gammaproteobacteria bacterium; assembly: GCA_965221985.1. Taxonomy (GTDB): domain Bacteria; phylum Pseudomonadota; class Gammaproteobacteria; order Steroidobacterales; genus J054. The sequence goes on along the minus strand of OZ244928.1, from coordinate 1,320,802 downwards.
GCCATACACGCCAAATAAAGGTGCCCACGCTGCGAGCGGACCATCGATCTGTCCATAACCGACACTCAACCAGGGAAAACCCGTCAAGAACCATCCTCGCAGCCACTCCACCAGCACCCAGGCGGCCGGAAAAATCACCAGTGCTAAAACCCAAACCGGAGACTGGGGAAAGTGTCGGACTACAAAGCCCAGCAGCGCAAAATACAACGCCATAATGAACGACAAGCCAACCATTAGCATCAGTGCCAACCACAAGGGCGAACCGCCGAAAATTCGGATACTAATGTAGAGCCAGTAAGTGCCGACGATAAATGCCGCCGCGCCAAACAGAAAACCACGCCGAGCCGCTTCTTTCGGCGGCTGATCAAACCACGCGAGCAACAAAAGGCCCAACAATAGTGGTGTCAACCAATAATAGTCAAAGGGCGCAAATCCTAGGGGAAAGGCGGCACCCGCGGCTGATGCAATCCAGCGGCCTCGTAAAGCCATTAGAGTATTCATCTATTCGCGCCGCAATGAACAATCAGTCCCGGCAGACCAGCGAAACTCAATCCGCGGCTTTTTCGGTACGGGCAACTTGGATTCCATGAACCCGGCGTCGATCCGCCTGCACCACGGTGAAACTAAAGCCGTGGCAGTTCACTACGTCACCCCGTCGCGGCAATCGCCCCAGTTGGTGAATCACCAAACCACCGATGGTGTCATATTCTTCATCGGTAATTTCCACCCCGAAAAACTCATTGAAATCTTCCACGCGGGTTAGAGCTTGCACATGAAACCGTGAATCGTCCAGTCTTTGAATAGGCTCAGCCTCACGCGGATCATGCTCATCGTCAATCTCGCCAACGATTTCCTCTAGTACATCCTCGATAGTTAGTAATCCGGCAACACCACCATACTCATCAACCACTATTGCCATGTGGTTACGGCTTTTCCGAAATTGCTTGAGCAGAGTATTTAAGCGCTTACTCTCGGGTATGAATACTGGGGTTCGCAAAAAACCACTGATATCGAATTTACTGCCCTTAACATCGTTGTTCGTCTCCATGAAATAACGCAGCAAATCTTTCGCCAAGAGTATGCCGATAACTTCGTCCCGTTCTTCACCAAGTACTGGAAAGCGGGAATGACCAGAGCTGATGATTGTTCGTAAAATTTGGTCGCGTGGGGAGCCCTGCTCCAAGACCACCATGTGAGAGCGCGGCACCATCACCTCCCTGACCTGGGTTTCAGAGACCTCCAAAACATCGCGCAACATTTCCAGTTCGTCGGGGTCGAGCACGGCCTCCCATCGTTCATCACGCAAAAATTCCAACAGCTCTTCGCGTGTCGATGGCTCGCCGCGGACCAGGCCCTTGAGACGGCTAAGCCAGTCAAGTCCCGCCGGCGCCTCCGGACTATCGCTTACTTCATTCATGGTCCTAGGTATTCCGTCCTTTCCCATAGGGGTCGGCGAAGCCTAAGTCCAACATGATATTGGTTTCCAACTCTTCCATCTCTAGTGCATCGGCCTGTGTTTGATGATCGTATCCCAACAAGTGCAGCAAACCATGAATAATCAGATGCGCCCCATGAGCTTGTTGAGTCTTGCCCTGCTCTTGAGCCTCAGCCTCCAAAATTGGTACGCAAATGGCCAAATCGCCAAGGGCCACCAGTTGATCCGGCGGCAAACCCGGAATTGGCGCGGCGGGAAAAGCCAATATATTCGTAGCACCGGATTTTTTTCGGTAGACCTCATTTAGGTTAGCGCTCTCTTTGTTGCCGATCCAGCGAAGGGTTACCAGCTTTGCGCCCGATTGGCCAAGCCTTGCTAGCGCCACAGAAACACACTGGCCTGCGTTTAAACTGTTCGGTGCTTCAATGCCCTCCGCGATTTCCTCGTCAACTATGATGCCATCTTCGGACATTGCCAAAGAATGCTTCACGCCCCACGATCGGATTTGCCGTCGGTGTCCGCCTCAAAACTGTCGTAGGCTTCCACGATCTCTTGCACCAGCGCGTGCCGCACAACATCGCGAGGCGAAAAAAATGTAAAACTAACACCCGGTACCTCCGCTAATACATCGATGACATGACGCAGACCGGAATTCTGATTTTTGGGCAAATCTATTTGGGTTACATCTCCGGTAACCACGGAATGAGAACCAAAGCCCATTCGCGTCAGGAACATTTTCATTTGTTCCAGCGTCGTATTTTGCGCCTCATCCAGAATAATAAAACTTTCGTTTAGCGACCTTCCGCGCATGAAGGCCAGGGGGGCAACCTCAATAATATTGCGGTCAACCAAGCGGGCAACACGGTCGAAGCCCAACATTTCATAAAGCGCGTCATACATCGGCCGCAAATAGGGGTCTACTTTCTGCGACATATCGCCGGGCAAAAATCCCAGCCGCTCACCCGCCTCGACGGCGGGACGCACCAAAACAATACGCCGTACTTTTTCTTGCTCTAGGGCCTCAACGGCGCTGGCTACAGCAAGGTAAGTCTTACCCGTTCCCGCCGGCCCAATTCCGAAACTCAGATCATGGGCGCGAATATTCGCAACGTACTTTCTTTGATTGGCGCCCCGTGGTCGAACCGAGATTCGATGCGTATTGATTACGGAGCCCAAATCACCGGTTTGATCTGAGCTAGCAGCAGCCTCGAAGCTGGGATATTCTTCGGCCGCGGCGGCGGCAGCCTGCAAGCAAAGATGCACGCGCTCGGGATCTATAACCTCACTGCTGGCCACCGCGAACAGCTCGCGCAATACACCCGCGCCAATACTGCACAGACCGGTGGATCCCATCACCTGAAAACGATTGCCTCGATTGCTAATCTGGATACCGAGCCGCTGTTCGATCTGCCGTAGATGCTCGTCGAACTGACCACATAGATTAGCCAGCGCGGCATTGTCGGCTGGTTCCAGCAACAATTCCTGAGTTTCGACAGGCTTGTTCAAGCGGCTTCGGCACTCGCCACGAGGCGACCTCGCAGGGAATTAGGCAATGCTTCGGTGATCAGAATTTCGGCGAAGTCCCCAATCCTTGTTGTTTCGGCATCGAAATTTACCCAGCGGTTGTTCTCGGTTCGTCCAGCAAGCTGACTTTCATTCTTGCGTGAAACTCTTTCGATGAGTACGGACTGCCGGGTACCCACCATTGCCTGGCTAATACTGGCGGCATTTGCGGAAATCGTCGACTGTAACTTAGCGAGTCGTTCTTGCTTTTCTTTTCTAGCGATAGGATCCGGCAAGCCAGCTGCCGGTGTGCCCGGACGCGCGCTGTATACAAAACTAAACGACTGGTCGAAGCCGATTTCATCCACAAGTTGCATGGTCGCCGCGAAATCAGCGGCGGTTTCACCCGGAAACCCTACAATAATATCCGTTGACAAGGAGATGTCAGGCCGAACGGCTCGCAGGCGGCGAATCTTGTCCTTGTATTCCAATACCGTATGCCCGCGTTTCATTGCCGCGAGAATCCGGTCAGAACCGCTCTGCACCGGCAGGTGCAAGTAGTTGGCAAGTTTCGGCACCTCGGCAAACGCCTGTATGAGCCGGTCATTAAATTCCACCGGATGAGATGTGGTAAAGCGAATTCTGCGTATGGCTGGAATCGTCGCCACGTAGCGAATCAAAGTTGATAAATCCGCAAGTCCACCCTCGTGAGTTTTGCCACGATATGCATTTACGTTCTGACCCAGGAGCGTCACTTCGCGAACGCCTTGCTCGGCAAGCCGTGCGACTTCCGCCACGACATCGTCTAGTGGACGACTAACCTCTTCACCACGGGTATAAGGCACCACGCAAAAACTACAATACTTGCTGCAGCCCTCCATGGCCGACACAAAGGCCGTGGGCCCTTGAGCACGCGGTGTGGGCAGACAATCGAACTTTTCGATCTCGGGAAAACTGACGTCTACGACGCGATCGCCCGCACTCCGGACGCGATCCAACATAGCCGGCAATCGATGCAGGGTTTGCGGGCCGAAGACCATATCGACCACGGGTGCACGACGTGCCAAATCGTCGCCTTCCTGGCTCGCCACACAGCCGCCAACACCGATCACCAAATCGGGACGCTCAGCTTTTAGCGCGCGCCAACGCCCCAGCTGGGAAAACACTTTTTCCTGCGCTTTTTCCCGCACCGAACAAGTGTTCAACAACAGCACATCGGCCGCTTCCGGATCTGTGGTCGCCTCCAAACCATGGCTTTCCCGCAGCACGTCCAGCATCTTGCCGCTGTCGTACTCGTTCATCTGACAACCGAAGGTCTTGACGTATATTTTGCCTGGCATGCCAGGTGGCTTTGCGCCTCCTCCTTAGACCTAATGACAGCGTGGCGCGTTTGCCAAGCTGCGCAGCAAAATTAGCGTATGAAGCCCATACTTTCCAGCTTCACGAAGATCCGGTGCGCTGCTAGGTCGGGATGCAAACCCACGGTATCAATACGCAGCTCGGGATTCTCAGGATCCTCATAAGGATCGGAGATGCCGGTGAACTCTTTAATAATGCCAGCCCGGGCCTTGGCATAGAGGCCCTTCCGGTCCCGTTCCTCGCAAACCTCAATGGGCGTCGCAACATGAACTTCCAGGAAACCGCCATGGGCCTCAATGCCATCCCGCACCTGACGCCGCGTTGCGGCATACGGCGCGATGGGCGCGCAAATTGCCACGCCGCCGTTCTTGGTGATTTCCGAGGCCACGTAGCCGATACGCAAGATGTTCAGGTCACGATGCTCTTTTGAAAAACCCAGCTCACTGGACAAATTCTTACGGACCAAGTCGCCATCGAGCAGGGTCACTTGGCGGCCACCGCTCTCTAGTAACTTCACCAGCAGCGCATTGGCTATGGTGGATTTGCCCGAACCCGACAGGCCGGTGAAAAACACGGTAAAGCCTTGCTTGTGGCGGGGCGGATAAGATCGCCGTAGCTCCTCCACAACTTTGGGATACGAAAACCATTCCGGTATGTCCAAGCCTTCGGCCAAACGCCGACGAAATTCCGTGCCCGAAATATTAAGTACCTTTTCATTGGGCTTGGTTTCGTCAATGGGTACGTACTCGGCGCGGTCCTCGACATAGACCATCAACTGGAAAGGGACCATGGTGATGTCTAATTCGGCTTCATGCTCCTTGAAGAGTTCCTGCGCGTCATAGGGTCCATAGAAAGGCTCGCCCTTGGAATCATTGCCTGGCCCAGCATGATCGCGACCAACAACGAAATGCGTGCAACCGTAATTCTTGCGAATAATGGCATGCCACAGCGCTTCGCGCGGGCCGGCCATACGCATGGCCAGCGGCAGCAAGCTCAGGGTGGTTGTTTGTTCGGGATACTGCTCCAAGACATGTTCATAACAGCGCACACGCGTGTAGTGATCCACATCACCCGGCTTGGTCATGCCAACCACCGGCTGAATCAGCAAATTCGCCTCGTTGTCGCGAGCGGCCCGAAAGGTTAGTTCCTGGTGCGCACGGTGGAGTGGATTACGCGTCTGAAAGGCCACCACCTTGCGCCAGCCCAACTTGCGAAATCGGCCGCGCAACTCAGCCGGCGTATCCCGCAGCAGCTTAAAATCGTAGTGCATGGGCGGTTCAATTCCGCGCAGCTTGCCACCCAAATAGACCTCGCCCGCCTGGTGCATCAAGTAGTGCACCGCCGGGTGTTTTTCGTCCTGAGAACCAAACGCGGCCTGCGCTTCGGCAGATTTATCGGGCGCCCAACGATCACTGACGTCCATGGTCGCAACGAGCACGCCCTCAGGATCACGCAAGGCAATTGATTGCCCCAGCTCTATTTTTTCGGCGAAGTCCTTGCTCACGTCCAGGGTAATGGGGATCGGCCACAAAGTGCCGTCGGGCAGGCGCATGTCCTTCAATACACCGTTGTACTCCGCCTCGGTCAGAAATCCTTCCAAGGGCGAAAATGCGCCATTGAGCAGCAATTCAATATCGCACAACTGCCGGGGGCTTAGATCCCAGGAAACGTAATCACGAGCTTTCTCCTGCTCTTTCTCCGCCGCCGATTCGCCGATATATAGCTCTTTCAATGTCCCGCCGTGGGGTTCTTTGTATGCACCCATTCTTATGTCCTCGCAGTTCCCTGCGTTTTGTCAAAAAAAATTGTTGAAAATGAAAGCGGCGCACCGTAAAGGTGCGCCGACTAAATTAACTGTTGAGCCCGACCTCTAGCTGCCCGGCTAGAATGGGATATCGTCATCCTCAAAGGCCTCTGCCGGCGCACTCTTCGCTTGCGGAGCGGGGGCTCGGTGTGCGGCACCCCGATCCTGGGCCGGCATCCCGCCACCGCCCCGGCCACCCAGCATCTGCATCTGATCGGCCACGATTTCGGTGGTATATCGGTCATTGCCGTCTCGATCTTGCCACTTGCGGGTGCGCAGACGGCCCTCCACGTATACCTGGGAACCCTTGCGAAGATATTCCGTCACAATCTCGGCCAGGCGGTTGAAGAACACGACATTGTGCCACTCGGTTCGCTCGGTCTGCTCGCCGGTTTCCTTGTCTTTCCAGCTCTCGCTGGTGGCGATGCGCACATTAGCCACCGCACCCCCACTGGGCATATAGCGGGAATCAGGATCCGCACCCAGGTTGCCAATCAAAATTACTTTGTTAATGCCGCGCGCCATGAGTAACCCCTGGGGTATAAGTACTTGTTATTTATATTGATTTTTCGGATTCTGCCACAATTTTCTGCGGGCAGACCCGCTATTGTATGCCGCGCGCGGACAAATGGCACTCATAAATGCGTCATAAGCTTAGACTTTTGTGCCGCGCGGCTTTTTCGGACCGCGCCTACAGCTGCCATATCTCGTATATTAGTAGGTTTGCCGCCGCTCAGGCTCAATTCATTATGCAGTCCATCAGCATCCGCGGGGCCCGCACCCATAACCTGCGGAACATCGACCTCGACCTGCCTCGAGATAAACTGATTGTCATTACGGGCTTGTCCGGGTCAGGCAAGTCGTCTCTGGCATTTGACACGATTTACGCTGAAGGTCAGCGGCGCTACGTTGAATCTTTGTCGGCTTACGCTCGGCAATTCCTGTCCATGATGGAAAAGCCCGATGTGGACCATATAGAGGGGCTATCACCGGCGATTTCCATTGAACAGAAATCCACCTCGCATAATCCTCGCTCCACAGTAGGCACCGTCACCGAGATATACGACTACCTTCGCCTGCTCTATGCACGCGCCGGGCGGCCACGCTGCCCCGATCACTCCGAAGATCTAGAGGCGCAAACCGTCAGTCAAATGGTGGATCAAACTCTGGCACTGCGAGCCGGCAGCCGCTTGATGTTGCTCGCACCGGTGGTTCAAGACCGCAAGGGCGAACACCAGCAGCTGTTAACTGATCTTCGCGCGCAGGGATTTGTGCGCGCGCGCATCGACGGCGAAATTTACGAACTGGATGATCCGCCCAAACTGGATTTGCGACGTAAGCACAGTATTGACGTCGTGGTCGATCGTTTCAAAGTGCGCGATGACATCGCCCTGCGCCTAGCCGAATCTTTCGAGACTGCCCTAAAACTAGCCGACGGCACGGCTAGCATCGCCTGGATGGACAAGCCAAAGAAGGCTGAATTGCTGTTCTCTGACCGTTTTGCATGCCCCATCTGTGGTTACAGCATGGCCGAACTGGAACCCCGCCTGTTTTCCTTCAACAATCCAGCCGGTGCCTGTTCGACTTGCGATGGCTTAGGCGTTCGTCAGTTTTTCGACCCCACACGCGTCGTGCGCCACCCGGAGCTTAGCTTGGCCGGCGGCGCAATTCGGGGCTGGGACCGTCGTAACGTTTACTATTTTCAGCTCATCCAGTGCCTGGCCGCGCACTACAACTTCGACATTGAAGTACCTTGGGAGACACTAGCCCAGGCAACGCAAGAAGTGCTGCTTTATGGCAGCGGCGACGAAGAAATCAGTTTTGAATATCTCACGGGCCGTGGCGCAACGGTCAAACGCACACATAGTTTTGAAGGCATCCTGCCCAATCTTGAGCGCCGGTACAAAGAAACGGAATCTGGCATGGTTCGCGAAGAACTGGCCAAGTATTTGAGTGTCCAGCCCTGTCCCAGCTGCGCGGGCACGCGATTGAATAAAGCCGCGCGGAACGTTTTCGTGATGGAAAAGACCATCCCACAGATTACAGACATGGCCGTAGGCGCCGCTCTCGAATTCTTTTCTCGACTTTCCTTGGACGGTTGGCGGGGCGAAATCGCCACCAAAATTGTGAAGGAAATTCATGACCGACTACGATTTCTGGCCGACGTCGGCTTGGAGTATCTAACGCTAAATCGCAGCGCCGACACCTTGTCGGGGGGCGAGTCTCAACGCATACGCTTGGCCAGTCAAATCGGCTCTGGCCTGGTGGGAGTCATGTACATCCTGGATGAACCCTCCATTGGCCTGCATCAACGCGACAACCAGCGCTTGCTTGGGACTCTTTCGCATCTGCGCGACCTGGGTAACACAGTTATTGTCGTTGAGCACGATGAGGAAGCAATCCTCAGTAGCGACCATATCCTCGATTTGGGGCCGGGTGCGGGTGTCCATGGCGGTGAAATCATCGCGCAAGGGAGCCCCGCAGACATACTGGCCAACGAACAGTCATTAACGGGCAGGTACTTGAACGGTAGCCTGGAGATTCCCCTGCCCAAGGAACGTAGAGATTTCGACCCACAGCTGCTGCTCAAGATATGTGGTGCGCGCGGCAACAATCTAAAAGACTTGGATGTCGAAATTCCGCTTGGGCTAATGACCTGTGTCACCGGTGTTTCGGGATCGGGAAAATCTACCTTAGTAAATGACACTCTATATCGAGCGGCAGCCGCGAAAATTAACAAAAGCAATCATGATCCGGCTCCGCATGATGCCATTGATGGGCTCGACCAAATCGACCGTATTATCGATATCAGCCAAAGCCCCATCGGCAGAACCCCGCGCTCGAATCCGGCGACCTATACCGGCCTATTCACCCCGATTCGCGAATTGTATGCAGGCACTCAAGAAGCGCGTTCCCGCGGGTACAAGACCGGTCGCTTCAGCTTCAATGTAAAGGGGGGTCGTTGTGAAGCTTGCCAGGGCGATGGCGTGATTCGTGTGGAAATGCACTTCTTACCCGACGTATACGTTGCCTGCGACGTTTGCCATGGGCGGCGCTACAACCGCGAAACCCTGGAAATTCGCTACAAGGGCCGCAGCATCAACGAAGTTCTAGATCTTACCGTTGAAGACGCCCTGGAATTCTTCGCCAATGTGCCGGTACTGCAGAGAAAACTGCAAACCCTAATGGATGTGGGCCTGTCTTACATAAAGCTCGGTCAAAACGCGACGACCTTGTCGGGCGGCGAAGCCCAACGAATTAAATTAGCCAAGGAACTGTCGAAACGCGCCACCGGACAAACACTCTATATATTGGATGAACCCACCACGGGACTGCATTTTCACGATATTGCCCGTCTGCTGGATGTCCTGCATCGACTCCGCGATCAGGGCAACACCGTGATAGTGATTGAGCACAATCTGGATGTCATCAAAACAGCGGATTGGATTATTGACCTAGGCCCGGAAGGCGGCGACGGCGGAGGCGAATTGATCGCCCGCGGCACGCCAGAGGACGTCGCGAACTTTGAGGCCTCCTACACCGGCCAGTACTTAGCGCCTCTGCTAAATACCCAGGCAAGCCGCAATGATCGCCGACGGGCCTAATTAGGATTGTTTCACATAGTCGAAAAACTGCAATTCACCTAACTCGCCCGGCAGCCTTTGGTCTGATGTCGGCCGCTCGCCAAGCTCGGTGGCCAAGTCCTCGGCTTTGCTCAGATAACTGGCATAGAGTTCGCGTCGATAGCTGGCCGAGAGTGCGGTTCTCTTGCAGCCAGAAGATGCCAAGGCGGCTTTCAATGACAAGTCATCCGCCAGTAATGTTTCCCGGCGATGGTTCCAGGCCCCACTGCTCAATTCAAAATCGTACTCGCCAATAAACTTGTCGCCATGATCGGCCACGAATTTGACAGCCGCTATCACGTAGTCGGCCTCTACGTCATCCATGCTGAAATGAAAACCGATGCGGCACCAGCCCGGCTTAATGCCTGAAAAACCTTTCAAAATCCATTCGCGAAAGCGCTGGGATTCATCGAGGCCAATGCCTAACAATCTGTGGCCATACGGGCCCGCGCAGGAACAGCCAGCTCGCGATTGAATACCGAATAAATCGTTTAGCAATGCGGTAAGAAACTTTGGATGTAAGTGGCGATTGTTTCTGGACCTAACATTGAAAGATACAATCCCGATTCGCCGCGCCGGGTCAGGATTGCCCAGGATCTCAATGCCGGGATGCGCTTGCCATTCAGCCATTGCCCGCCCCAATAACTGGGCTTCACGCTCTTCAATGGCGTCGGTCCCAAACTGGGCTTTCACGAGAAATGCCATGGCGGCTTTGATGGTCTGCAATACGCCCGGTGTTCCGGCCTTTTCGCGCTCTTCGACATCGCGAATGTAGTCTTGACCGGCGGGACTCACGTAGTCCACCGTGCCCCCCGCCGCCACGGTGGGCGGCAAAGTTTCATCATACAGACGCCGATTAAACACCAGTACGCCACTTGAGCCCGGCCCGCCGATAAATTTATGCGGTGAAATGAATACCGCATCAATGGATGCGTCGCGGCCGTCCTCGCGAGGCGGCGGATTCATATCAATGTTTACGTAGGGCGCGCTAGCAGCGTAGTCGAAACAAGCCAGCGCATCATGCTCGTGAAGCAGGCAGGCAATTTCAGCGACGGGTGTGACCATGCCGGTCACATTGGATGCCGCGGAGAAGGAACCGATTCTCAGACGGCCTTGATACTCAGGCGCCCGCAGCAACTCCTCCAAATGCGCCAGCTCAATACCACCATCTTTATCAATGTTGACCTCGACCACCGTGGCCAAGCCTTGGCGCCAGGACACCTCGTTGGAGTGGTGCTCATAGGGACCAACGAACACCACCGGCTGATGTTGATTCAAGTAATCCCTTAGGGCAGCGCGCTGGTCGCCACTCATGAAATGATCTAGGGCGGCCTCGACAAACACCCGGGTTGCCGGTGGCCAGGCCACGCCGAGAATCTGCTGCAGCTTGTCGATGGCGCCACTCGCCCCATTGCCCACTGCCACAATCCGCCCGTCTGGGCCTGCATTGACACCATTTTTTATCGCGGTTTCCGCCTGATGCAGCAGGCTGGTCATACTGCGGCCGGTAATGTCGTCCTCGGTATGAGTATTCGCGTAGTGACGCTGAACGGTCTGAATGAAATTCTCAACAAACAACAAACAACGACCCGATGCGGTGTAGTCGCAATAGACCATGATGCGCTCGCCGTAGGGCGTTTTGAATAAGGCATCGGCACCGATAATTTCATCGCGCAGTGAAGCAATGCTCAGCTCCGCATCGATGGCACCGGGAATGTTCATTGATCCAGACTGCGGATTCCCACGGCATGACGAATTTCAGCCATGAAAGGCCTTGCAAACTCTCGTGCCCGCGACGCACCCGCAGCCAAGATCGCTTCAACATGATCGGGTGCGGCTATCAAGCGATTATATTCATCGCGGGCGTCACTCAAATGATCATTAAGAAATTCGAACAAGTTCTGCTTGAGCTCGCCCCAAGCAGCGCCCTGCGCGAAACGATCAGCCATGGCAGCTGTTTCCTGCGGCGTTGCGAACGCGCGATAAATATCAAAAAGCGTGCTATCCGCCGTATCCTTGGGTTCTCCAGGTTCCAGAGAATTCGTTTTAATTTTCATGATGAGCTTGCGCAGTTTCTTCTCCGGAACAAACAACGGAATCGTGTTGCGATAGCTCTTACTCATCTTGCGCCCGTCGAGACCAGTCAGAATGGCTGTATCATCGCCAATCTCTGCCTCGGGCAGCGCAAACAATTCGCCAAATATGTGATTGAAGCGCTGGGCAATATCGCGGGCCATTTCCACATGCTGCTTTTGATCTTTACCCACCGGCACACGGCTCGCATTGAACATGAGAATGTCGGCCGACATCAGTACCGGATAGGAAAATAGGGCCATGCTGACCCCTTTGTCGGGATCGCGGCTACCACTCGCCTCGTTGGCCTGTACGACCGCCTTGTATGCATGGGCGCGGTTCATCAGACCTTTCGCCGTAACGGCACTCAATACCCACGCCAGCTCAAGAATCTCTGGAATATCCGACTGTCGGTAGAAAACCGCATGATTCGTATCCAGCCCCATGGCCAACCACGTGGCGGCAACCTCGAGGCTTGATCGATGAACAGCCTCGGGATCAGTGTTCTTTACCAAGGCGTGGTAGTCGGCCAGGAAGTAATAATTGTTCAGCGCCGCATCCCGGCTAGCCGCGATGGCGGGTCTTATGGCGCCCGCGTAGTTGCCCAGGTGCGGGGTACCGGTGGTCGTTATTCCAGTGAGTGAAGTTTGTTTTCGCATCTTAGAGTCGTTGGATGGTAAGACGCCGTTGACCAGCCAGAAATGCGGCAATGATGCACGATCTGCTGACCGGTTGGTACTGGGCACGTCAGCTAGCCAGCGAAAATGCACTGCTATATTGTTTCCTGAAGACAACAGTAAGGAACGCGACACTTGCTAGAAGACCACTATCCAGAGCACTTACGGATCCTCTGCCAACGCTACGATGAGGCACTGGAGAAATCGCATTACGCCGGCGTATTACTAGGCGCAGGCCTCGAAGAAAGTTTCTTTCTGGACGACCAACACCTTCCCTTCCGCAGCAATCCACAATTACTGCAATGGCTGCCGCTGCCGAATCACCCCGGCAGCCTATTGCTCTATCGGCCTGAGGAAGCCCCCATCTTGGTCGTGGTCAGCGCGCAAGACTATTGGCGTGTTCCGCCCGAACTGCCCGGCTCCCCCTGGCAGGACCATCTTGACGTTCGAAGTGCAGCAGACCCCCAATCAGCGCTCGAAGTACTCGGTGAACTCCCCGGGCAACTCGCTCTAATGGGGCCGAAAAACCACTGGCAGGCTTTGGGGCTCAAAGAAAATATCAACCCCCCGGCAATGTTGCACGCGTTGCATTATCCGCGCGCCGTAAAAACAGCCTATGAGATTGCCGCCGTCCGCGCGGCAAGCCGCACATCCGTGGCCGGTCATCGAGCCGCGGCCGAAATGTTTCGTCGCGGAGCAACGGAGTTTGAAATTCTCTCGGCGTTCTTAGCCGCCACTAGACAAACAGCCACTGAATTGCCTTATCCGGCCATTGTCGCGGGAGACCAGCACGGCGCAGTGCTCCACTATCAAAACTACCAACGCGAAACGCCTGTATCGGCCAGTCTACTGATCGATGCCGGCTGCGCCGAACGCGGCTACGCAGCGGACATTACGCGCAGCTATGCCGCCGAAGGACACCAGGAATTCGGGGCTTTAATCGAGGCCATGGATGCGCTGCAACTCAGTCTGTGCGAGGAAGTGCGACCCGGTGCAGTATTCGGCCAATTGCACAAGCTGGCCCACGAAAAAATCGCCGGGCTATTGGTTGACAGCGGGATTATCGACGCAACGGTTGAAGCCATATTAGAAAGCGGCGCCAGCGCACAGTTCTTCCCTCATGGTCTAGGGCATTTGTTGGGCCTACAGGTCCACGATGTCGGTGGAAACCTCAGCAAAGAACCGGGAGAGCTCTTAGCACCGCCTGCCCGCTATCCGAAACTGCGTTTATTACGAAAGTTAGAGCCAGGTCAAATACTAACCATTGAACCCGGACTCTATTTTATCGATGCACTGCTGGCCGACCTCAGGGCCGGGCCCTTGGCAAAAGCGGTCAACTGGGCACGCCTGGAGTCCTTGCGCCCCTATGGCGGTATTCGCATTGAGGACAATGTCTTGGTGACTAATCAGGATGCTGACAATCTAACGCGTGCCGCTTTCGCTGAATCGGGCTAAATCCATCAGTCTTTTATTGGCTGTGTAACGAGCTGAAGTCGGGCCCCGAAAAGTTGCTCGGGGTCAATATCGCGTACCCGCCAATCATCCAGACCATCGCGCGGGGGCCCAGCAAAGAACTCCTCACCTAGCCGGGAGATTTCTTCGTTCAAGTCTTGCACGCCCAGGGACATCAGGAAAAACCCTTCGCCGTGGGTTTCCAGATGCCGAGCGGCCACCGTATTCTCACGCACCGGCTGCACAAGCACTAGCCAGGTTTCACCCAATTGAAAACGCGCGATGTCAACACCCCGCTCGTCCAAATGATCCAAGGAATCCGGTGGACGTCGCAGCAGTGCCTCCCAGACGGGCAGCGCGAGATTTAGATCTGCGACAAGAAAATTGATGTGGTGAATACCTGCACTCATTTTTATTCGCTCCTAGAACCCCATAGTCACCATAAGACAAGGCTTAAGCACGCGGCGGTACCGGTCTGCACAGGTTACAATTACTTACCGTTCCCCCGGGGCCGATCTGCTAGATTGGCTCTCTGTACGTCCAAAGGCATGACTTCCGCGTGGCTGAACAACACCATAACAGAGCTCGTCCGCCGACCCGTGGGGCCGGGCTAGGCATAGCACTGCTGACGCTGACTGCCTTGTTGGCCGGCTGCGATACAGGCTCAAACGCCGGTGAAAAAGGCGCCGGAATGGGCGGCCGCGGTCCGATGATGGGCGGTGGCAAACCCGTCAGTGTCGTGACCGCCACCGTCGAGGCCAAGCCTTTTGCCGATCGAATTGCCGCGCTGGGAACGGCACAGGCCAATGAGTCTATCGATGTCACCTCGCGTGTGTCAGAAATTGTGACGCGCATTGCCTTCCAAGAAGGTCAAGACGTGAAAAAAGGTGATTTACTCATCGAGCTTGACCATGTGGAAATTGCGGCCGATCTGGCCGTTGCCCAAGCCTCGCTAAAAAAGGTGCAAAGCCAATTTGCCCGGCGGGAAAGCTTGGCCGCCACCCGTGTCATTTCCGAATCGGAGATGGAGGAATTGGCTGCCGAAGTGGATATTGCCAAGGCGCAGGTCCGTGCGGCCGAGGCTCGGCTAAAGAACGCCTTTATTAAGGCGCCCTTTGCCGGCACCGTCGGCTTACGGCGAATCAGCCTGGGCGACCTCGTAGGACCGGATACGGTGATCACCACCTTGGACGACACCGCGACCATCAAACTAGAGTTCACCGTGCCGGAAGCCTATCTCGACGCCCTGCGAACGGGCTTACCCATCGGCGCCACCACGTCGATTTACCCCGATCAAGTGTTCGCGGGTACCGTCACGCAGATCGATTCGCGAATCGACCCGGTCACTCGAGCCGTTCGAGTGGTTGCCGAATTGCCCAACCCGGACCGCGTCATCAAGCCCGGCATGTTTCTAACGGTAGACATAGAGCGTGACCGTGATTCCGTCATCATGATCCCCGAGGAAGCCTTGATGCCGCGCCAGGGACGGCAATTCGTCTATGTGGTGGAAGATGGGAAGGCGGTAGAAAGGGAAGTTGCTCTGGGGGTCCGCACGCCGGGACTCGCGGAGGTCCGCGAGGGACTCGCCTCCGGTGCCATCGTCATCACTGAAGGGGCCCAGAAAGTGCGCAACGGCATGCCCGTCAATGTGATATCCAATACCTAGGACAGGATCGGCCATGATCCTCTCCGAAATCTCCGTTCGCCGCCCGGTCTTCGCCGCGGTGATTAGCCTGGTCCTCGTCATCGTGGGGCTCTTGGCCCTGGACCGCCTGGCAGTCCGGGAGTATCCCGACGTGGATCCACCCATCGTGTCCGTGGGCACCTCTTATCGAGGCGCCTCAGCCAGCGTAGTAGAGCGCCGAATCACCCAGGTGATCGAAGACGAAATCGCGGGCATCGCCGGCGTGACCAAGCTCACGTCCACCAGTCAGGATGAACAATCTCAGATTACGGTGGAGTTTGATCTCAATCGGGATCCCGACGGCGCGGCCAATGATATTCGCGAACGCATATCGCGGATTCTGGGCCGCTTACCGGAAGAATCCGATCCGCCACAGATTACCAAACAAGATGCCGGCATGGATTCCACCATGTATGTGGATATATCCAGCCAAAGCCGTTCCGTCATGGAGCTCACGGACTTTGCCGAACGCAACATCGTCGATCGGCTGTCCACCATTCCCGGCGTGGCGACGATTCGTAATAGCGCGGCGCGCATACCGTCCATGCGTATCTGGCTGGATCGCGAATCTCTAGCTGCCCGTGGGCTCACGGTGCAGGATGTGGAGGATACGCTCAGGCGGGAAAACGTCGAAGTACCCGCCGGTCGCATTGAGTCCTCATCACGCGAATTCACCTTGCGCACCAACACCGGCTTGAACACCCCGGAAGACTTCGCCAGCTTAGTGCTTTTGCGTGAAGGCGACTATGTGGTTCGACTGGGCGATGTTGCGCAGGTCCTAATAGGCCCTGAAAGTGACCGCCGCCTCGCTCGATCCGACGGCGTACCCGGCACCAGTCTCGGCGTCGTACCCCAATCCAAGGCGAATATTCTTGCCGTTAACAGCGCGGTGACCGCCGAACTTGAACAGCTGCGGTCTGTACTGCCCGACGACATCAAGATCGCGGTGAACATCGATTTCTCGGTCTTTATCCGCGAATCCATGAAAGAAGTCTTAAAAGCGCTGGCCGCGGCCTTGGTGATGGTGCTCACGGTCATTTTTCTATTCCTGGGTTCACTCCGCGCGACCCTGATTCCGGCTTTAACAATACCCGTTGCCATCATATCCACCTTTATCGTGATGGCGACTCTCGGTTATTCGGTGAATACCCTGACATTGCTGGGCCTGGTCTTAGCCATCGGGCTGGTTGTGGATGACGCTATCGTGGTCCTGGAAAATATCGTTAGGCGAATGGAGCAGGGCCAGGCGCCTCTGCTGGCGGCCATCGATGGCAGTCGCGAAATCGGTTTTGCCGTGGTGGCGACCACTGTGGTCCTTGTCTCTGTGTTTATTCCGATCTCTTTCATGGAAGGCAAAGTCGGGCGATTGTTCGGCGAATTCGGTATCTCCCTGGCTGCCGCCGTCGCGTTCTCAAGCTTAATCGCCCTAACACTAGTGCCGATGCTCTGCTCGAAATTGTTTGCGGGCGGCATGCAACGCAGTGCAATGACAAAATTTATTGATCGCGGCTTCGCATGGATCATTCAACGCTACCGCAATGGACTTGGTTTCGTATTAAAGAGCCCGTGGCTTGCCCTGGTGGTAATTGCCGTTGTTTCGGCCAGCAGTTTTGCGATGTTTCGCGCGCTACCTGATGAGTACGCACCCGTTGAGGATCGCGGCATGTTGATGGTTTGGATGCGTGGACCCGAAGGTGCCTCGCCAGAATACATGGACCGCCAAGTGCGGAAGTTTGAGCAAATTGCCATCCCCTATGTTGATGCGGGCTACGCGCGCCGCGTGGTTGTGCGTTCTGGCATGGGTAATGGCGGCGGGGATGTCAACACGGGCTTCGCATACATCCCGTTGATGCCGTGGAAAGACCGGGATAAGAGCTCCACAGATATCGCCAACGAATTGCGCGCCAAACTAACCGCTGTTCCAGGCACCCTCACCATGGTCATGCTTCCACCGAGCCTAAACGTGCGCGGTTCGGGACAACCCTTGGTGGTCGTCTTGGGCGGTACAAGTTACGACGACCTGGCTGAATGGTCCGAGCGAATCATTGAGAGAGCGCGTGAAAATGACAGTCTGCTTGGCTTGCGCTCTGACTATTTTGAAAGAAAACCGAAAATTCAGGTTGAAGTGGACCGTGATCGAGCATCAGATCTGGGCGTGTCGCTATCCGTGGTCGGGCGCACTTTAGAAAGCATGCTCGGATCGCGCGTGGTAACCACCTTTCAAGATCGCGGTGAAGAATACAACGTGCTGCTGCAAGCTGAACCCGAAGATCGCGCGACCCCGTCAGACTTGGAAAACATTTACGTGCGCTCAGAACGCACCGGTGAGCTCATTCCGCTGGCTAGCTTGGTGCGTCTAACAGAAACCTCGGGACCGGTAGAACTCAAACGCTTTGATCGACTGCGATCCATTAGCTTAACGTCTGCGCTAAAGCCCGGTTACTCACTGGGTGAAGCCCTGGACTATATGGAACGCGTCATTGGTGAGGAGATTCCCGAGGGCGTTCGCATCAACTATGACGGCGAATCTAGAGACTTTCGTCAATCGGGCAATTCCATATATTTCACCTTCGGTCTTGCCTTGCTGGTGTCTTTCTTGGTGCTGGCTGCGCAATTTGAAAGCTTTAGACACCCTTTTATCATTATGTTGACGGTGCCCATGGCACTGTTCGGCGGTCTCATCGGTTTACATCTGTTCGACTCCAGCATCAATGTTTTCAGCCAGATCGGTGCCATAATGCTCATCGGCTTGGCCGCAAAGAACGGCATTCTTATCGTTGAATTCGCCAATCAACTGCGCGATCGTGGCCAAGAATTTTACTCGGCGATTATCGAAGCAGCAGCGGTAAGATTACGTCCAGTCATCATGACCAGTTTGTGCACGGCTGGCGGCGCCATACCCCTGATCACGGCCTTCGGCGCCGGTGCGGAATCACGACGAACCATCGGGGCTGTGGTCTTCTTCGGGGTCAGCGTATCTGTCTTGCTAACGCTATTCTTGATCCCCGCTGTCTATGCCTTGCTAGCACGCGGGACCAAGTCGCCCGAGCATGTCAGCCGAGACGTCGCACGGTTGCGGGAAACAACGAGCTAGGGATTTTTCGCCGTAGCCCAACAGCGGCAGTTTACATAGGGCCCGCCACTTCACCGTTGGATCATCTCGAGCGCACCCTGAATCCTTCGCATGATACGGCCTGAATTTCCTTGACACTCTCCAACTGATTAAAGTACTGCTGTTAATACAACGTTGGCGCGATTCGATAATCTCACCGGGCATTGAATGATCTGACACCCAGTGAGTTCGCAGCTCAGCAAGAGGATTGGAGCCAGAAAACTAAACCCTAACCTGGTCAAGAATCCGGAGCACGTCAACCGAGTTCAGCGTTGAGCGCTGTCTCGACCGTCACCTTGATCAGCATTTGCCGGAACTCGTTGAGGTCCGCTTTAGTTTTGATATTCTTAGCAGCGTCTTTGACGTATACCTATCCTTGCCCATTTCATGGGCTAATCATAGGCAATTACACAGATTTAGTTACAGTCTCCCCGCGTTAGGTAAATGACATACGCAGATGGAACCGCGAAAAACACATGGAACGCTACTAGACAACAATTTTTCAATATAGGTCGCTCAGCCCAATGAAATATTAATATTTTCCACCCGCTCAGCCACAGGACAAACGTGGCAATCAAGAACCCGATGAACAATAGCCGCACCAGTAGTTCAAACCGGGGGCGCACATGCTCAAACTGCTCGACCCCGAGACCCAGCACGGCTAACGCAACAATAATGCTAACGAAAAATAGCAGCGAACCAAAGATTAGCCCCACATTGAAAACGACTTTCATAGCTCTCGCTAGAGCTCCGTCGAAAGCTAGGCAACAGCTAGTCTTTAGCGGCAGCCTCGGCTTCAGGTTGATCCAGCAATTGCACTATGGCCATGGGAGCGGAATCACCGGGCCGGAAACCATTTTTCAAGATGCGCAGGTAACCACCCGGGCGCTCCTTAAAACGGGGGCCCAATTCTGTAAACAGCTTGCCGACGACTTCTTTGTCGCGCAGCCGGTCAAACGCCAGCCGGCGCTGGGCCACACCATCAAGCTTAGCCAAGGTAATTAGCGGCTCGACAACGCGCCGCAGCTCTTTAGCCTTCGGCAAGGTGGTCCGAATTGTCTCATGACGAATCAGTGAAGCCGCCATGTTCCGATACATGGCTCTGCGATGACTACTCGTGCGGCCGAGGCTACGGCCGGCTTTTTGGTGTCGCATGTCTAGCTATCCTATTTGCGCCGATTATCACTTCGACGCCGTCCAATTTCCAAGCTCTCAGGCGGCCTGATCGCCGTCATGGATCGCCAGGCTGGGCGGTGGCCAATTCTCCACCCGCATACCCAGAGCCAAACCATGACTCTCTAGCACTTCCTTTATCTCGGTCAAAGATTTCTTGCCGAGATTAGGCGTTCTAAGCAGCTCGACTTCCGTGCGCTGTATCAGATCGCCGATGTAGTTGATGTTCTCGGCCTTCAAGCAGTTGGCCGAGCGTACGGTCAGCTCCAGTTCATCAACTGGACGCAGTAACAGCGGATCTACCTGCGTATCGCTGGCGCCAGCACTGGTCTGATCTTCGCCCTGCAGATCGACAAAAACCTCAAGCTGATCTTTAAGAATTGCACCCGCGCGGCGAATCGCTTCTTCGGGATCTATCGTGCCATTGGTCTCAACATCGAGATTCAGCTTGTCCAAATCCGTGCGCTGCTCCACACGTGCGGCCTCGACGTTGTAAGTCACACGTCGGATGGGGCTAAAGGAAGCGTCCAGGCGCAAGCGGCCGATAGTAGGGCTCTGGTCTTCGGTATTCTGCGGTTGAGTGGCTGGACGATACCCGCGGCCTCGCTCAACAGTAAGCACCATCCTAAGATCACCCGCGCTGGTCAAATTCGCAATGACCAGATCCGGGTTCACGACCTCGACGTCATGGTCGCGGCTGATATCACCAGCTGTGACCGGGCCTGGGCCTTTCTTCGACAAGGTCAGCTCCGCGCGATCACGCGAATGCATACGCAAAGCAACGTCCTTAAGATTTAGAAGAATTTCGACAACATCCTCTTGCACGCCTTCGATACTGGTGTACTCATGCAGCACGCCGTCAATCTCGGCCTCCACAATCGCCGCACCCGGCATACTGGATAACAAAACCCTGCGCAAAGCATTGCCCAGAGTGTGGCCGAAACCGCGCTCGAAGGGCTCGATAATAATTCGAGCTCGGGTTGCGCTCTCCGGCTGTACGCGGACGCTACGTGGCTTCAAAAAATCGCTGATGGATTCCTGCATTTGGGGAGTCCTCTCCTGCTTACTTCGAGTAAAGCTCGACGACAAGATTCTCGTTGATGTCGGGCAGAATATCTTCACGCTCGGGCAGTGTTTTTAACACGCCGCTCATGCTCGTTTCATCGACCTGCACCCAGTCGGGCCATCCGACTTGGCCCGCGATGCTTAGGGCATTCTTTATACGAAGTTGGCTGCGCGAACGCTCACGAACTTCAATTTTGTCACCCGCCGTTACCTGATACGACGGAATGCTAACAACCTTGTCGTTAACAGTAATGGCTTTATGCGAAACCAATTGCCGGGCCTCGGCACGAGTGACGGCAAATCCCATTCGGTATACGGTGTTATCTAAACGACCCTCTAGCAGACGCAGCAAATTTTCGCCGGTAGAACCCTTCTGCTGGGCGGCCTTCTTGTAATAGCCGCGGAACTGACGCTCAAGCACGCCATACATCCGACGCAGCTTCTGTTTTTCTCTCAACTGCAAACCATAGTCCGACATACGGGGACGTCGCTTGCTTTGCGATTGCCCCGGCGGTGTCTCCAGCTTGCACTTCGCATCCAGAGGCTTCACACCACTTTTTAAAAAGAGGTCCGTGCCCTCGCGGCGAGACAGCTTACATTTTGGTCCTAAATACCTGGCCATTTTCTAAAACCTCAGACTCGGCGCTTCTTGGGTGGGCGGCAGCCGTTGTGGGGAATTGGCGTCACATCTTCGATATTCGTGATCCTGAAACCACAGGCATTCAATGAGCGCACGGCAGATTCTCGGCCTGGGCCCGGCCCCTGAACGCGCACTTCCAGATTTTTCATGCCGGCGATATCTTGCGCGGCACGGCCAGCCTTTTCAGCTGCCACTTGCGCGGCAAACGGCGTACTCTTTCGTGAGCCCCTAAAACCACAACCACCGGCCGTCGCCCAAGACACCGCATTGCCTTGCCGATCGGTAATGGTAATGATCGTATTGTTAAAAGAAGCGTAAACATGAGCAATGCCTTCGGGCAATTGCTTCTTTACCTTCTTTTTTACTTTTTCCTGGGCCATAAACTACTACCTAGTCCAACTTATTTACGAATGGGCCGACGTGGGCCCTTCCGGGTCCGCGCATTAGTGCGCGTCCGCTGACCCCGCAGCGGCAAGCCCCGGCGGTGACGGATACCGCGATAGGCACCGAGATCCATTAATCGCTTCACGTTCATCGTGACTTCACGACGCAAGTCGCCTTCCACCGGATACTTAGCCAAGGCACTTCGCAATGATTCCACTTCTGGCTCGCTGAGATCTTTCACCTTTACATCGGGCGCAACGCCGGCGGACGCGCAAATTTCACGCGCTCGTGAATTGCCGACCCCAAATATACTTGTCAATGCAATCACCACATGCTTTTGCAAGGGGATGTTTATTCCAGCAATACGCGCCATCTAACTCTCTCCAACAAAGGGGCGTTGAAATCAGCCCTGCCGTTGTTTGTGACGGGGATCGGTACAAATAACGCGGATAACGCGCTTGCGGCGAACTATTTTGCAGTTTCTGCAGATTCGCTTTACCGAGGCTCTTACTTTCATATCATTCTCCTAAGCTGACTACTCAGCGCACTTGGCCGGCACGCCCGTAGCCTTTTAGGTTGGCCTTCTTCAATAGGCCATCGTATTGATGCGACATCATGTGAGCTTGAAGTTGCCCCATGAAATCCATCGTCACCACAACAATGATGAGCAAGGAGGTACCGCCGAAGTAGAACGGCACACGCCAATACAAAATCATGAACTCTGGCAACAAACAAACTAAGGTAATGTACAAACCTCCCCAGAAGGTCAGTTTCGTCAGCACACCATCAATATAGTCCGCCGTTTGATGCCCGGGCCGGATACCCGGAATAAAGGCGCCGGATTTCTTCAAATTGTCTGCTGTCTCCCGCGAATTGAATACCAATGCGGTATAGAAGAAACAGAAAAACATGATCATGGAAGCGTAGATCAAAATGTAAATGGGCTGCCCAGGCTGCAGCTTCGCAGCGACCGTTTGCAACCAACTAAATCCCTCCATGGTTCCAAACCAACCGGCTATGGTGCCTGGAAACAAAATGATGCTGGATGCAAAAATCGGCGGAATAACGCCGGCCATGTTGATCTTGAAAGGGAGGTGGCTGGATTGCCCCGCATACATGCGCCGGCCCTGCTGGCGTTTTGCATAGTTCACGGTAATCCGCCGCTGCCCGCGCTCGATGAAGACGACGATGGCCGTCACGACAAGCACGAGAATAATTAGAATAAGCGCCAGTGCCGAGGGCATTTCACCTGTCTCGACGAGCTGCAAGGTGCCGCCAATGGCCGAGGGCAAGCCGGAAATGATGCTCGCCAATATAATCATTGAGATCCCGTTGCCGATACCACGCTCGGTGATTTGCTCACCCAGCCACATCAGAAATACAGTTCCGGTAACCAAAGTTACCGCGGCGGTAAAAACAAAACTAAAGCCCGGCGCGATAACCACTCCTTGGTTCTGCAAAGCAACGGCAGCACCGACGGATTGAAAGCTCGCCAAGAGGACGGTGCCATAACGCGTGTACTGCGTAATCTTGCGACGCCCAGCCTCACCCTCTTTTTTTAGCTGCGCCATGCTCGGCACCACCACACTGGCCATCTGCATAATGATGGAGGCGGATATGTAGGGCATGATTCCAAGGGCAAAAATGCTTAGCCGCTCCAAGGCACCGCCGGAAAACATGTTAAACATGCTGAGGATGGTGCCGGATTGATCTTGGAAGAATTGCTCTAAGGCTTGCGGATCAATGCCCGGTACCGGAATGAATGTGCCGATTCGGTACACAACCAGGGCACCAACCAAAAACAACAGGCGCGAGCGCAGGTCAGAGAAGCGACTTGCTTCGCTGAGGGCTGCTGCCGGATTGACCATCTTGCTTTTTGCCATGTCGTTTATGTTGTTGCTAACTCGCGGCTAGGCAACTATTCCTCAATAGAACCGCCGGCGGCCTCGATCGCCTTTCGGGCACCAGGCGTAACTGCTATACCTTTGATTTTTATTGCTTTTTCTAATTTGCCTGACGCGAAAACTTTCGCCTTCTTGCTTTGTGCCGCAATCAATCCGGCACGCTTAAGGCTGTCCAAATCCACAACCTTATCGGCCACCAAGGCGAGTTCGTGCAAACGAAGCTCCGCGGTTTCACCACGCTTTGGCGAAACGAAACCAATCTTCGGCAAGCGACGCTGCAGCGGCATTTGACCGCCTTCAAAACCGACCTTGTGGAATCCACCAGACCGCGCGTGTTGGCCCTTCACCCCGCGGCCACAGGTCTTACCCTGGCCGGCTGAATGACCCCGACCAAATCGCTTGGGCGCCTTGCGGCTTCCGGGCTTCAAGTCGTTGAGTTTCATCAAACTTCTTCCACACGCAACAAGTAGGAAATCTTGTTCACCATGCCACGATTCTCCGGGGTATCAGTCACTTCAACCGTTTGGTGAATGCGACGCAAACCAAGACCCGCAACACAGGCCTTGTGTGATCGCAAGCGTCCATGACGGCTTTTTACCAGCGTTAGCTTTAATTTATTCGCCTTCGCCATGAGTCCTACCCCAAAATTTCCGCAACAGTCTTGCCACGTTTGGCCGCAATTCTTTCCGGCGAGTGCATTCCGTAGAGCGCGCTAATTGTCGCCCGCACTACATTGATAGGATTGCGCGAGCCATAACTCTTAGCCAATACATTGCGCACGCCGGCACATTCGAAAACCGCGCGCATCGCACCACCTGCGATAATGCCGGTACCTTCAGATGCCGGCTGCATGTAAACCTTGGTGGCACCATGGCGGCCGACCATTGAGCAATGCAAGGTCTCATTGCGCAAAGAGACCTTACGCAAATTCTTGCGAGCCGACTGCATGGCTTTTTGAATCGCAATGGGTACCTCACGGGCTTTGCCATAGCCAAAGCCAACCCGGCCATCACCATCGCCTACCACGGTTAGTGCCGTGAAGCCAAATTGTCGGCCACCCTTCACAACCTTGGCGACACGATTCACGGTAACCAATTTTTCCAGCAGGTCTTCGGAACCGCCCGCCTGATCAACTCTCGCCATACCTAGATCCTGCTTAGAATTCCAAGCCGCCTTCGCGAGCGGCTTCAGCCAAGGCCTTCAAACGTCCGTGATAACGAAATCCCGAACGATCAAAAGCAACTTTTTTCACTCCCGCGGCAGACGCTTTTTCCGCGATCGCCGCACCCACCGCCACCGCGGCGTCAACATTGCCAGTCTTACCATCAAGCCCATCACGTACTGCCTTTTGCACGGTTGATGCGGTCGCGAGTACCTGCGAACCATCGGCACTAGTTAGCTGAGCATATATATGTCGCGGCGTGCGATGCACCGACAGGCGCGGCACACCCAGTTCTCGAATTTTTGCTCGCGTCTTGCGTAAACGCCGTAGTCGTCTGTTTCTGATAGTCATTTTCGTTTCAACTATTTGCGTCGGCCCTACTTCTTCTTGGCTTCCTTGATAACAACGCGCTCATCGCTATAACGAACACCCTTACCCTTGTAAGGTTCGGGAGGCCGATAACGCCGAATCTCCGCAGCCACTTGGCCGACTTTCTGCTTATCCATACCCTTGATAACCACTTCTGTTTGGCTAGGCGTCTCAATAGAAATGCCTTCGGGAATCGGATAATCCACTGGATGTGAAAAGCCCAGAGTCAAATTCAAAGTCTTGCCCTGCGCCTTAGCACGATAGCCAACGCCGACAAGCTCAAGCTTGCGCTCAAAACCCGTCGTCACACCTTGCACCATGTTATTAATCAAGGAGCGAGTCGTACCAGCCATCGCATTTGCCAACTTTGAGCCAGAGCGAGCAGCCACCGAGGCATTGTCATCAGCCAAGGAAAGCTCCACCTCGCCATGCAGAGGCATGCTGAGCTCGCCCTTTGGCCCCTTAACACTCAATTGGGAGCCGGACTGTTTAACTTCCACGCCCTTAGGCAATGCAACTGGATTACTCGCTACTCTCGACATGGTTCGCGTTCCGCTGTATCTCCGGCGTGGTCTCCCTTAGGAAACTACGCAGAGCACCTCACCACCAAAACCTTTACTTCTCGCCATACGATCTGTCATTACACCCTCGGAGGTGGAGACGATCGCGACGCCCAAACCACCCAGCACGCTAGGCAGTTCATCCTTTTTCTTAAAAATCCTCAACCCCGGTTTGCTCACTCGCCGCAACTCATCAATAACTGGTTTGCCTTCGAAATAACGCAGCTCAAGCTTTAACTGCCGCTTATTACCAGCCACGTCCTCGACCTCGTAGCCATTGATATAACCCTCGTCCAAAAGCACCTTGGCAATGGCAACTTTCTTAGTCGAGGACGGCATGCTGACAGTCTCTAGACCAACATTCTGGCCATTGCGAATGCGCGTCAGCATATCGGCGATGGGGTCGGACATACTCATGGCTATCAATCTCTCCTACTGGCTCTACCAGCTGGCCTTGCGCAGGCCAGGCAAATTGCCGGCCATGGTTTCCTCCCGGAGCTTATTGCGTCCGAGACCAAATTTACGGTAGTAGCCCTTTGGACGACCGGTAATGGCACAACGATTTCTTAAACGGCTGGGGCTGGCATTGCGGGGTAAGCGCTGCAAAGCTGCAAATGCGGCCTGGCGTTCCTCGTCAGTGCTTTTTGAACTTGCTATGACGCGCTTGATTTCAGCACGCTTTGCCGCATAGCGAGCTACCACCTTGGCGCGCTTGATCTCTCGCTCAGTCATTGATTTCTTAGCCATAGTTCTTACCGTCGTTATTTCTTGAACGGGAAATTGAAAGCGTCGAGCAAGGCTCGTCCTTCTTTATCGTTTCGCGCATTCGTTGTGATGGTGATATCCATTCCGCGGATCGAGTCAATGCTGTCGTAGTCGATTTCCGGGAAAATAATCTGTTCCTGTACGCCCATGCTGTAGTTTCCACGGCCATCGAAAGACTTCGGATTGAGCCCACGAAAATCCCGAGTACGCGGAATTGCGATACTGATCAAACGATCTAAAAACTCATACATACGCTCACGGCGTAAAGTGACCTTGCAGCCGATAGGCATGCCGTCACGCACCTTGAAAGCCGCTACGGATTTGCGTGCTTTACAGATCAGCGGCTTTTGGCCTGCGATTCTCTGCATGTCGCTAACTGCTTTTTCCACTAGCTTCTTGTCGGCCACGGCCTCGCCAATACCCATATTCAAGGTAATTTTGCGAATCCTTGGAACTTCCATCACGTTATCAAGGCCCAGACTCTCCTTGAGCTGGGGCACAACGGTTTGCGAATAAAATTCCTGCAACCTGGCCATAGTTCCTGCTCCAACGAACGCCCCTAGGCGTCAAGGACCTCTTTGTTCGATTTAAAGAAACGCACTCGGGTACCGTCTTCCAGCGACTTTACGCCAACGCGGTCCGGCTTCTCCGTGGTTGGGTTAAACAACATCACATTGGACTCATGCAAGGGCATTTCTTTTTCAATAATCCCGCCCTGTATTCCAGCATTCGGGTTGGGTTTTTGATGCTTCTTGACCACATTTATGTTTTCAATCAGCACCCGGTCATCGTCGAGCACGCGCAACACATTGCCGCGACGACCCTTGTCACGGCCGGCGATTACGACGACTTCATCACCCTTTTTAATGCGTTTGATACTCATTGCTATATTCTCACGCCTATTCAGAGCACTTCCGGCGCTAGCGAAATAATTTTCATAAATCGACTGGTACGTAGCTCACGGGTTACCGGACCAAAAATACGGGTACCAATAGGCTCGAAACGGTTATTCAGCAACACCGCCGCATTCCCATCAAAGCGAATCAATGAACCGTCAGAGCGACGCACACCCTTGCGGGTTCGCACGACAACTGCGTTGTAGATTTCACCCTTCTTGACCCGACCGCGGGGAATTGCATCTTTTACACTGACCTTAATAATGTCACCAATACCTGCATATCGACGCTTGGAGCCGCCCAGCACCTTGATGCACATTAAACGGCGCGCCCCACTGTTGTCGGCGGCATTTAAGGCTGTTTGCATCTGAATCATGATTCGTTCCGTCGCCGTCACTGATGGGCACTCAACGTGCTTCAGCGCTCTCCAAAATTTCTACCAAACGCCAAGCTTTACGTTTTGAGTAAGGCCGGCATTCCGTAATTGAAACGACATCGCCTGCTTTGCACTCATTGGCTTCATCATGCGCGAGTAACTTAGTAGAACGTTTGAGATATTTCCCGTAAACAGGGTGCTTCACGACCCGCTCGATCATTACGGTGACACTCTTGTCCATCTTGTCGCTTACGACACGGCCCGTCAGCGTACGCTGGGGCTGGTCGCCTATCGCTTCGTTTTTTGCTACGTCGGTCATTGCAGTCCCGATCCTCAATTCTTAGCTGCGCGTTCCCGCAGCACTGTCTTAATTCGGGCAACGTCTTTACGCACCTTGCCATACTGATCGAATCGCACGAGCTGGCCGGTTGCCTGCTGCATACGCAAATTGAATTGTTCGCGCCGCAAACTGAGCAATTCCTGCTCCAACTCTTCAGCGCTTTTTTGCCGAATCTCGCTAATCTTCATCAGATCACCTGGCGCGTGACAAATGCGGTACTGAACGGCAACTTGGCGGCCGCCAAGTGGAAAGCTTCACGCGCCACGACCTCGCTGACGCCTTCCATTTCATAGAGCATGCGGCCTGGCTGAATCTGCGCCACCCAGTACTCAACATTACCCTTCCCCTTACCTTGCCGAACTTCCAGCGGCTTCTTGGTAATGGGTTTATCGGGAAAAACGCGAATCCAAATTTTTCCGCCACGCTTGACGTGACGTGTCATGGCGCGACGCGCAGCCTCGATTTGCCGGGCAGTCAAGCGGCCACGGCCAGTTGCTTTTAAACCGAATTCACCGAAAGCAATGGTGCTGCCACGTAGAGCGAGGCCACGATTACGGCCCTTGAACTGTTTACGAAACTTCGTTCGCTTTGGCTGTAACATTGCTTAATCCCCGGCTCGGCCAGTCGTTTCCGCAGCTTCGGGAATGGCTTCATGAGCATCGAAAACTTCGCCCTTGAAGATCCAAACTTTGACGCCGATAACACCATAGGTCGTGCTGGCTTCGGTGAAACCGTAGTCAATCTCAGCACGGAAAGTGTGCAAAGGTACTCGACCTTCGCGATACCATTCAGTCCTTGCAATTTCAGCGCCGTTCAAGCGACCGGAAACTTTAACCTTGATACCGCCAGCGCCAATTCGCATGGTATTCGTCACGGCGCGCTTCATTGCCCGCCTAAACATGACGCGACGCTCTAGCTGTTGAGCAATTCCTTCGGCCACGAGCTGTGCATCCAGCTCGGGCTTACGCACCTCGGCAATATTGATTCGAACATCGCCGCGCGGCAATTCAAGCAGCTTGGCGGTTTCTATCCTCAAGCGCTCTATATCCTCACCTTTCTTGCCAATCACGATGCCCGGACGCGCCGTGTGAATCGTGATTTGCGCTTTGTCCTTCGGTCGCTCGATCTGGATGCGGCTAACCGATGCATCCTTAAGCTTCTTCTTCAAGAATTGGCGCACGCGGAAATCCGACGCCACAAGTCGCGAATACTGTTTGCTGTCGGCATACCAACGTGAGGACCAATCCCGGGTAATCCCGAGACGAATGCCAATTGGATTTACTTTCTGACCCATGGAAAATCCTATTCGTCCGCCACTTGAACGGTTATGTGGCTGTTGCGCTTGATGATTCGCGCGCCGCGGCCCTTGGCTCGCGCGCGAAAACGCCTGAACGTTGGCGCCTCATCCACGTGGATAACAGCCACTTTCAGCTCGTCAATATCGGCACCGTGATTGTGCTCCGCATTGGCCACGGCCGATTCCAGTACTTTCTTCACGATCCGCGCGCCCTTCTTAGGCATGAAGCTAAGAGTTTGCAGTGCGTTTGCTACGGACTTACCCCTGACTTCGTCCGCGACCAGTCGGCACTTTTGCGGCGAGATTCTGGCGTGCCTCAGTTTAGCTGCTACCTGCATATCCGCGACTCCTACTTGGCCTTGCGGTCGCCGGAGTGGCCTTTGAACGTGCGTGTCACCGCGAATTCGCCCAACTTGTGGCCAACCATGTTTTCTGAAATCAGGACGGGAACATGATCACGGCCATTGTGTACAGCAATGGTCAAACCAACCATGTCGGGCAGAATCATCGAGCGCCTTGACCAAGTCTTAATCGGACGCCGATTATTCGATTCCGCAGCTTCGCGCACCTTCTTCGCCAAATGCTCGTCTACAAAAGGACCTTTTTTCACTGAACGTGGCACTACTACTTCCTCGTTACATCAGGCCGCGCTTACTTGCGGCCTCGGCGTCGAACGATCATGCCGTCCGTGCGTTTGTTGCTGCGGGTCTTATAACCTTTTGTCGGAACACCCCAAGGCGTAACCGGATGCCGGCCACCAGAAGTCCGTCCCTCACCGCCGCCATGGGGGTGATCTACTGGATTCATCGCCACACCGCGCACTGTTGGCCGAACGCCTCGCCAGCGCGCGGCACCCGCTTTGCCCAATTTGCGCAGGTTGTGCTCACCGTGGCCCACTTCGCCTATGGTGGCTCGGCAGTCGACATGTACTTTGCGCATTTCCCCAGACCTGAGCCGTAGAGTCGCATAGAGCCCTTCGCGAGCAACCAATTGGGCGCTGCCGCCGGCCGCCCGGACCATTTGAGCGCCCTTACCTGGCTTTAACTCCACCGCATGAACCACCGAGCCAAGCGGCACATTGCGCAATGGCAAGGCATTACCTGGCTTGATCGGGGCTTCGCGGCCCGACATTAAAGGATCACCTGCTCTGAGTCCTTTTGGCGCGAGTATGTACCGGCGCTCGCCATCGGCATATAGCAGTAAAGCGAGATGCGCGCTGCGGTTAGGATCGTATTCCAAGCGCTCCACTCGAGCGGGAATGCCGTCTTTATTGCGCTTGAAATCTACAACTCTGTAGTGACGTTTATGACCACCGCCCCGATGGCGAGTAGTAATACGGCCCTGATTATTTCGCCCGCCATTTCGTGAATTCTTGCGGAGCAGAGGAGCATGGGGCTCGCCCTTGTGCAATTCCGGGGAAGTAACCTTTACGGTAAATCGGCGGCCGGGCGAGGTCGGTTTAATTTTTTGCAATGGCATATTCGTAAACTCCGCCTAGTCCGTGCCAAGGAAATCTATATCGTGGCCTTCCGCGAGAGTCACGTAGGCTTTTTTCCAGTGGCGACGGCGCCCAATCGTGCTGCCAAATCGCTTGACCTTGCCACGGCAATTGACCATTTGTACGCCGGTGACTTGTACTTCAAACATCAATTCAACGGCCCTACGAACTTCAGCCTTCGTTGAATCCGTTCGTACCTTAAAGACGACCTGGTTGTCACTGTCGCCTAGGCGCGTGCTCTTTTCAGACACGTGCGGTCCGAGCAAAACTCCCATCAGCCGTTCTTGATTAGCCGCGGCGGTCATGACAGTCGCTCTTCCAGGTCTTTGATCGCGCCAGCGGTCGCCAGCACCTTGGGAAACTTAATCAGGCTAACGACATTAATCTCACGAATGTCCAGCACATCGACATTGGGCAAATTGCGAGCGGCCAAACAGAGATTCTCCTCGTAATCGGCAACCAGCATCAAAACGGAACTGAGATTCATCGGGCGCAGAATCTCGAGCAAGTCGCGCGTCTTTGGCTGCTCCAGAGTTAGGTTCTCTACCACCAGCAAGCGTTCACCGCGAATCAGCTCGGATAGTATGGAGCGCATGGCCGCCCGATGCATTTTGCGATTAATCTTCTGGGAATAATCGCGAGGCCGCGCCGCGAACGCTCGTCCGCCGCCGACCCAGATGGGACTGCGTATGGTGCCGGCTCGCGCCCGCCCCGTTCCTTTTTGGCGCCAGGGTTTAGTACCGCCTCCGCGCACGTCCGAACGGTTTTTTTGGCGCTTGCTACCGCGCCGCTTAGCGGCCCGGTGAGCTGTTACTACCTGATGAATAAGTGGTTCATTGAAGCTAGCGTTAAAATTCTGCTCCGAGACATCAACGCTGCCGCTACCGCCCTGTATTGCTAGCTTCATGAATACTGTCTCGCGCTCTAGCTGCGTGCCTTGGACGCAGGTCTAATCAAAAGGCGACCGCCTTTGTGGCCTGGCACCGCGCCCTTAACCAGGATCAAATTTCTTTCCGCGTCGACTTGAACGACTTCTAGATTTTGTGCGGTTCGCTGCACGTTACCTAGATGACCCGACATCTTCTTGCCTTTAAAAACCCGGCCCGGTGTTTGGTTTTGGCCGATGGACCCAGGTGCGCGATGAGCCAAGGAGTTACCATGTGTCGCGTCTTGCGTACGAAAATTGTGGCGCTTCACGGCACCGGCATAACCCTTACCGATACTGGTGCCGACGACATCAACGATCTGCCCGGCCTCGAATCGTTCCACGCTTAGTTCGGCGCCGGCCTCAAACTCGTCGGCTTGATCAGCTGGCAGGCGAAATTCCCAAAGCCCTTCACCCGGTTCAACAGAGGCCGCGGCAAATTGGCCTGCGTCCGGCTTGCTGAGCCGCGAAGACTTCGCAGTGCCGGTAGTGACCTGCAAGGCCGCATAGCCGTCTACGTCAGGGCTCTTCACGCGGGTAATGCGGTTCGGCATCGCTTGGATTACGGTAACGGGCACAGACGAGCCGTCCTCCGTGAAGACTCTTGTCATGCCAGATTTTCGACCGATAAGACCGATGGCCATGTCGAATTCCTTTGACGCTTCAACCCCAAGACGCCGCGGCGCTCGCGGCCTCTTGTTATTCGATTAGTTACGAGACTCGGAACAGCTAAACCCGGAGGCAACCTCCTGATTAGCCTAGCTTTTGGTGCCTGCTGCAAACTGTCGACAGCTCAACTGTCGTCGATTCCCAACCCCCTGCGAAGCGAGCCAGCCTGCCCAAAACTCGCCTCTGGTAGCACGAAGCCCGACACGGACAATCCGCACCGGGCCACAGCCAGCCGGGAATTATAGCAAGTATTTTGCCTAGTTCAATTTAATCTGCACATCCACCCCCGCTGGCAATTCCAGCTTCATCAGGGCGTCCACGGTCTTGTCCGTGGGGTCCAGAATATCCATGAGCCGCTTGTGGGTTCGCAGCTCGTACTGATCTCGAGCATCCTTGTTCACATGCGGCGAAATTAGCACCGTAAACCGCTCTTTTTTGGTCGGTAGAGGCACCGGGCCTTTGACCTGAGCCCCGGTCCGTTTGGCGGTTTCCACAATCTCGCGGGCAGAGCTGTCGATCAGACGATGATCGAAGGCCTTCAGCCTGATTCTAATATTTTGATTTGTAGCCATTTTCTTGCTCTCTGCCCTATTTCAGATGCTTGGGTTCAGCGTCAGTCCCTAGGCGATGATTTTCGCCACCACGCCGGCACCCACGGTGCGGCCACCCTCGCGGATCGCAAACCGCAAGCCCTCTTCCATCGCAATCGGTGCGATTAGCTCCACCGACATCTGTACGTTATCGCCCGGCATCACCATCTCGGTGCCCTCCGGCAACTCACAGGCTCCCGTCACATCCGTGGTCCGAAAGTAAAACTGCGGCCGGTAGCCCTTAAAGAAAGGCGTATGCCGACCCCCTTCTTCCTTCGTCAAGATATACACCTCCGCCTCAAACTTGGTATGCGGCGTGATACTCCCCGGCTTGGCCAGCACCTGGCCACGCTCCACTTCCTCGCGCTTGGTGCCGCGTAACAGCACACCCACGTTATCGCCCGCCTGACCTTGGTCCAGCAGCTTGCGGAACATCTCCACACCAGTACAGGTGGTCTTCTCGGTATCCTTGATACCCACAATCTCCACCTCATCACCCACCGTCACAATCCCGCGCTCTATCCGACCCGTCACCACCGTGCCGCGCCCAGAGATCGAAAACACATCTTCCACCGGCATCAAAAATGCCCCATCAATGGCCCGCTCCGGCTCCGGTATCCAGCTGTCCAAAGCCTCCACCAGCTGCTCCACCGCCGGGGCACCAATCTCGCTGGTATCACCTTCCAGCGCCTTTAACGCGCTGCCCGTGATAATCGGCGTGTCATCGCCCGGAAACTCATAGGTGCTCAACAGATCGCGCACTTCCAGCTCCACCAGCTCTAACAGCTCGGCATCGTCCACCATGTCCGCTTTATTCAAAAACACCACGATGTAGGGCACGCCCACTTGGCGCGCCAACAAAATGTGCTCGCGCGTTTGCGGCATCGGCCCGTCCGCCGCCGAACACACCAAAATCGCACCGTCCATCTGCGCCGCACCAGTGATCATGTTCTTCACATAGTCCGCGTGGCCCGGACAGTCCACATGCGCGTAGTGCCGCGTATCCGACTCATACTCCACGTGCGCGGTGGCGATCGTGATCCCACGCTCACGTTCTTCCGGGGCGTTGTCAATCTGGTCAAACGCTTTCGTCTCACCACCGTGCTTGGACGCCATCACCGTCGTTAACGCCGCTGTCAGCGTCGTCTTGCCATGATCCACATGACCAATCGTGCCCACATTTACATGCGGCTTGGTGCGCTCAAATTTTTCCTTGGACATCAGGTCAACTCCCGAAAAATTAGTCTTTCTTAATTACGTCTTCGGCGACGCTAGGCGGCACCTCGGAATAACGTGAGAACTCCATGGTGTAGGTCGCTCGACCTTGACTCATGGAGCGCAAGTCCGTGGCATAACCAAACATTTCAGACAGCGGTACTTCGGCGCGGATAATTTTTCCCGCGGCAGATTCGTCCATACCTTGCAACAAGCCGCGACGCCGATTGAGATCGCCGTTCACGTCACCCATGTAGTCGTCCGGTGTGACGACCTCAACTTTCATGACTGGCTCGAGGAGCACCGGCTTGGCATTGCGTGCGCCTTCTTTAAACGCCATGGAGCCCGCAATCTTAAACGCCATTTCGTTTGAATCCACATCATGGTACGACCCATCATACAAACTGACTTTGACATCGACGACCGGATAGCCAGCCAAGACACCGTTTTGCATCTGCTCTTTAATACCCTTATCAACGGCGGGTATATATTCCCGGGGCACAACGCCACCGACAATCTTGTTTTCGAACTCATAACCGCCGCCCGCGTCCATGGGCTCGATACGAATCCAAACATGGCCATACTGGCCTCGGCCACCAGACTGACGAACAAACTTGCCTTCTTGTTCAACGGCAGTACGAATGGTTTCGCGATACGCAACACGCGGCGCGCCAACATTGGCGTCCACACTAAATTCGCGCCGCATTCGGTCCACGATGATGTCCAAGTGCAGCTCGCCCATGCCGGCGATAATGGTTTGCCCGGATTCCTCATCGCTACTGACCCGGAAGGATGGATCTTCCTTGGCGAGCTTTTGCAGCGCGATTCCCATCTTCTCCTGATCGCTCTTGGTCTTTGGCTCCACGGCGACAGAAATAACGGGCTCAGGAAACTCCATTCGCTCCAGAATAATAATGTTGCTCTGATCCACCAGGCTATCGCCGGTGGTGACATCCTTTAGACCCACGGCCGCGGCGATGTCACCAGCTCGAACTTCTTTAATTTCTTGGCGATCGTTCGAATGCATTTGCAGTAAGCGGCCAATGCGCTCGCGCTTACCCTTAACAGAGTTATAAACCGTATCGCCCGACTTCAGCACGCCGGAGTAAACCCGGAAAAATGTTAGATTACCGACGAACGGATCCGTCGCGATCTTGAAGGCAAGTGCGGCGAAAGGCTCATCGTCGTTTGATCCACGTTGCGCCTCGCTGTCGTCTTCCAGCAAGCCCTTAATGGGTGGCACATCAATGGGTGAGGGCATGAACTCGATAACTGCGTCGAGCATGGCCTGCACGCCCTTGTTCTTAAATGCAGAACCGCACATGACCAAAACAAGCTCGTTCGCCATGGTCCTAGCCCGCAGACCTTTGCGGATCTCGGCTTCGTCCAAATCACCGCTTTCTAGATACTTATCCAGCAGTTCCTCGTCGCCCTCGGCGGCCGCTTCCACCATCTTCTCGCGCCATTCATCGGCTAAAGACTTAAGGTCGTCAGGGATATCTTTTAGTTCGTGTTTAGTGCCTTGAGAAGAGTCGTCCCAAAAAATGGCCTTCATGCGAATTAGATCAATGACGCCCTGGAAATTCTCTTCGGCACCGATGGGCAGTTGAATCGGCACGGGATTGCCGCCTAGACGTTCGCGGATCTGGCCGACCACGCGCAAGTAGTCAGCACCAGCCCGGTCCATCTTATTGATAAAGGCCATGCGCGGAACTTCGTACTTGTTGGCTTGGCGCCAAACCGTCTCCGACTGCGGCTCAACGCCACCGACCGAGCAAAACACGGCTACCGCACTATCCAAAACCCGGAGCGAACGTTCAACTTCAATGGTGAAATCAACGTGTCCGGGGGTATCAATAATGTTGATGCGGTGCTCCGGAAACTGCGCCTCCATGCCCTTCCAGAAACAAGTCGTTGCCGCCGAAGTAATTGTAATACCGCGCTCTTGCTCTTGTTCCATCCAGTCCATGACAGCCGCGCCGTCATGGACTTCGCCGATCTTATGGGACACGCCTGTATAAAAAAGAATGCGTTCCGTCGTCGTCGTCTTGCCAGCGTCGATATGGGCCATGATACCGATGTTGCGATATCGTTCGATGGGGGTTGTGCGTGGCACGATGTTCGTCCTTGTGAATACAGTGTGCGGGCGGTGGCCTACCAGCGATAATGCGAGAAGGCCTTATTAGCTTCGGCCATACGGTGCGTATCTTCACGCTTTTTCACCGCCGCACCACGATTCTCCGCGGCATCCAAGAGTTCGTTGGCGAGCCGCTGCGCCATGGATTTTTCATTGCGCTTTCTGGCGGCATCAATTAGCCAGCGCATGGCCAAGGTTTGACGGCGAGATGGACGCACTTCGATGGGCACCTGATAGGTAGCGCCGCCCACCCGGCGAGACTTGACCTCGACCACCGGCTTTACGTTGTCCAAGGCCAGCTCAAGAGTCTCTAGAGCTTGCACCTCAGATTGTCCCGCACGGGTGCAAATGGTGTCCAAGGCTCCGTAAACAATAGACTCGGCCGTGGATTTCTTGCCGTCTTTCATGATCATGTTGATGAACTTCGCCAACATCCCGCTACCATGTTTGGGATCGGGAAGAATGTTGCGTTTAGGTGCTTGCGATCGTCTAGACATATGCGGGCTCGCCGTCGAATGAGTCGTTGTTATAGATGATTACTTAGGCCGTTTGGCGCCGTACTTGGAACGGCCCTTGCGACGATCAGAAACGCCGGCGCAGTCCAAGGTTCCGCGCACCGTGTGATAACGAACGCCGGGCAAATCCTTGACACGCCCCCCGCGAATAAGCACCACGGAATGTTCTTGAAGATTGTGGCCTTCACCACCAATGTAGCTCGTCACTTCAAAACCGTTGGTTAAGCGGACACGAGCGACTTTGCGCAAAGCCGAGTTAGGCTTCTTCGGCGTCGTGGTGTAAACGCGCGTGCAGACACCGCGTTTCTGCGGACTGCTTGCCAGGGCCGGGACCGTGCTTTTTACCGGCTTGGTCTTGCGACTCTTGCGAACCAGCTGATTAACCGTTGACATATCTTATTCTCAAACGCTTTATTGCTCTGCAGATAAACGTTAGCCCGAATGCGGCATCAGCGAGGCTGATCTCCGGCATACGGGCTGACCGTGTGTGGGCAAGGACCCCAAAATCGTTGTTTTCTCGGCACTTTT
The DNA here is from genome assembly GCA_965221985.1 of Gammaproteobacteria bacterium. Classification (GTDB taxonomy): domain Bacteria; phylum Pseudomonadota; class Gammaproteobacteria; order Steroidobacterales; genus J054. The sequence continues at coordinate 1,283,072 of OZ244928.1, read as the reverse complement.
GCCGGGGGTGCCAATGCACCGAACCGCGAATTTTAGGACCCGGGCTGAAGCAGTGTCAAGCATGGCAGCCGCGCACAGATTAAGATTTCCGGGCACGGCTACCCGCCCACCTACTCTTCCGTGGCCGCGGCTTCTCCCTCAGACGCCTGAGGCGCTCCCTCGCTTTCAACCGCGGCTATCTCGGCAGCCGCGGCGCTGGCCTCGGCCGCGACCTCCAGGCCACGCAATTCCTCAGCGAGCTCCTGCTCCCGGGTGCGCCGTTGTTCGGCGTGGTAGCTGTATCCCGTGCCCGCCGGAATCAACCGGCCCACGATGACATTTTCCTTCAAGCCACGAAGATCATCGCGCAGACCCTTCACAGCGGCTTCGGTCAGCACACGTGTGGTTTCCTGGAATGAAGCCGCCGAAATGAAGGACTCCGTCGCCAGCGAAGCCTTGGTAATGCCTAGCAACAGGGGTTCATGCTCCGCGCCTTCCTTACCTTGGGCCGCCGCTTGCTCATTGATTTCCAATAAGCGCGCCTTTTCCAGTTGCTCGCCACGCAATAGCTTGGTTTCACCCGGCACGGAAATCTCAACCTTGCGCAGCATCTGCCGAATGATGACCTCGATATGCTTATCGTTGATCTTCACACCCTGGAGGCGATAGACATCTTGGATTTCACGAACCAAATAGTCGGCCAAGGGCTCGATACCGCGTAGCCGAAGAATATCGTGGGGACCCGGCTCACCGTCGGCGATAACCTCGCCGCGTGCCACTTGCTCACCCTCGAATACACTCAAGTGGCGCCATTTTGGAATGAGAGACTCATGCTTCTCACCGTGCTCATTGGTAATTACGAGCCGGCGCTTGCCCTTGGTCTCTTTGCCGAAACTAACCGTGCCGCTGTGCTCGGCCAGAATGGCAGGCTCCTTGGGCTTGCGCGCTTCGAATAGGTCAGCAACGCGGGGCAGACCACCGGTAATATCGCGGGTTTTTGAGCTTTCCTGCGGGATGCGCGCGATCACGTCACCGACGGTGACCTTCGCCCCGTCAGTCATGACCACCACAGCCCCCGGGGGCAGCGCGTAAACGGCCGGGATATCTGTGTTCGGGAAGCAAACTTCGTTACCTTTGCCGTCCTCCAACCTGGCAATGGGTCTGAGATCCTTGCCCGCACTGCCACGTCGTTTCGGATCCATCACCACGATACTCGACAGGCCGGTAATGTCGTCGACTTGCTCGGTAACAGTTACACCATCGAGAAAGTCCTCAAATTTCAATACGCCGGCGACTTCCGCGACCACTGGATGAGTGTGCGGATCCCAGGTCGCAACTACCTGCCCCGACGCCACTTCGTCATTGTCATTGACCGAAATCATGGCCCCGTATGGCAGCTTGTAACGCTCACGCTCACGGCCATGCTCATCAATGACGCCTAATTCACCTGAGCGGCTGACGGCAATTAGCATGCCCTGCTCGTTCTGCACGGTCTTCAGGTTATGGAGCCGCAAACTGCCACCGTGCTTAACCTCTACGCTATTCGCCGCCGCAGCACGAGAGGCCGCCCCGCCGATATGGAAGGTGCGCATGGTCAACTGGGTTCCCGGTTCGCCAATGGACTGCGCCGCAATGACTCCTACAGCCTCGCCAATGTTAATCCGGTGACCACGTGCCAAATCTCGGCCATAGCAATTAGCGCAAACGCCGTAGCGCGTTTCACAAGTAATGGCGGATCGTACCCAAACTTGGTCTACGCCCGCGTCTTCCAACTGCTGCACGCCCGCCTCATCCAGCAGATCGCCGGCGGCGATCACCACGTCCTTGTCATTACCCGGCGCAAAAACATCCCGCGCTACAACACGACCGAGGACCCGCTCACGCAAGGGCTCAACCACATCGCCGCCCTCAACCAGCGGCGCCATGATCAAGCCACGCTCGGTGCCGCAATCAACCTCCGTGACTACCAAATCTTGCGCAACATCGACCAGGCGACGAGTCAGGTAACCAGAGTTCGCGGTCTTCAGTGCTGTATCGGCAAGACCCTTGCGAGCACCATGGGTTGAGATGAAGTATTGGAGGACGTCCAAGCCTTCTCTGAAATTCGCCGTAATTGGGGTTTCAATGATGGAACCGTCGGGCTTAGCCATCAAACCGCGCATGCCGGCCAGCTGCCGGATTTGTGCGGCCGAACCTCGCGCGCCCGAGTCAGCCATCATGAAGATTGAGTTAAAGGAATCCTGGGTGACAGACTGCTGCTCGGCATCGATGACGGTCTCCTTACCGAGCTTTTCCATCATGGCCTTGGCAACTTGCTCGTTTGTGCGGGACCAGATATCAACGACTTTGTTGTAGCGCTCACCGTTGGTTACCAGACCGCTGGCATATTGGTCCTGTATTTCCTTAACCTCTTCTTCCGCAGCTTCTAAGATACCCGTTTTTTCCGCGGGCACCACCATGTCGTTCACACCGATGGATACACCGGCACGAGTCGCATAACTGAAACCTGTATACATGAGCCGATCCGCAAACACGACAGTTTGCTTCAGACCCACTCGCCGATAGCAGGAGTTGATACAGTTGGAAATCACCTTTTTCGTCATGGCCTGATTGACCAAGTCGAAACTCAGTCCCGCTGGGAGCACTTCTGACAGCAAAGCGCGTCCGACGGTGGTATCAACCAGACGCTGCTGAAGGGTGGACACCCCTTCCTCATCGATCAAGGTCTCTTCAATGCGCACCTTGACCTTGGCCTGCAATTCAACCGCCCGGCCTTCGTAGGCCCGATGCACTTCAGACACGTCCGAGAAAACCATTCCCTCGCCGCGGGCATTTATGCGCTCTCGGGTCATGTAATAAAGACCGAGCACGACGTCCTGCGAGGGCACGATGATGGGCTCACCATTGGCCGGCGAAAGAATATTGTTCGACGCCATCATCAGAGCACGCGCCTCAAGTTGCGCTTCGATGGACAACGGTACATGTACCGCCATTTGGTCACCGTCGAAATCCGCGTTGAATGCGGTACAAACCAGAGGATGCAATTGAATCGCCTTGCCTTCAATAAGCACGGGCTCAAAGGCCTGTATGCCAAGGCGGTGCAGGGTGGGGGCGCGATTCAGCATGACGGGATGCTCGCGAATGACGTCTTCGAGAATGTCCCAAACTTCCGGACCTTCCCGTTCCACCAAACGTTTGGCGGCCTTGATGGTGGTCGCTTCCCCCCGCAGTTGTAACTTGCCAAAAATGAAGGGCTTGAAGAGTTCCAGAGCCATTTTCTTCGGTAAGCCGCATTGGTGCAGCTTGAGGGTCGGCCCCACCACGATCACTGATCGTCCAGAATAATCGACCCGCTTACCGAGCAAGTTTTGACGGAAACGGCCTTGCTTACCCTTGATCATATCCGCCAGAGACTTCAGGGGCCGCCTATTCGTACCCGTGATGGCTCGACCGCGACGTCCATTGTCCAGCAATGCATCGACGGATTCTTGGAGCATCCGCTTCTCATTGCGCACGATGATGTCCGGCGCATTTAGCTCAAGCAAACGGCGCAGCCGATTGTTGCGATTGATGACACGGCGGTAAAGATCATTGAGATCAGACGTCGCGAATCGCCCCCCGTCCAGCGGAACCAGGGGACGGAGATCCGGCGGCAATACCGGCAATACCGTCAAGACCATCCATTCGGGCCGATTACCTGACTCGAGAAACGCTTCTAGCAGCTTCAAGCGTTTGGACAGACGCTTGATCTTAGTTTCGGAATTCGTGGCCGCCATGTCTTCGCGAACCTGGACGACTTGCTGGGTCAGGTCCATGGTCTTGAGCATTTCATGTACGGCTTCAGCGCCCATGCGGGCATCGAATTCGTCGCCATGTTCTTCCATGGCTTCTAAATATTGGTCGTCGGTGAGTAACTGACCGCGCTCCAAAGTCGTCATGCCGGGCTCTACCACCACAAAGGCCTCGAAGTAGAGCACCCGCTCAATTTCGCGCAAGGTCATATCCAGCATCAATCCGATCCGAGAGGGTAATGACTTCAGGAACCAGATGTGCGCGGTGGGACTGGCCAGCTCGATGTGCGCCATGCGTTCGCGACGAACTTTCGTTTGCGTGACTTCCACGCCGCACTTTTCGCAAATTACGCCGCGATGCTTAAGCCGCTTGTACTTGCCGCAGAGACATTCGTAGTCCTTGATCGGCCCGAAAATCTTGGCGCAGAATAAGCCATCGCGTTCCGGCTTGAATGTCCGGTAATTGATGGTCTCTGGTTTCTTTACTTCACCGAAGGACCAACTCCGGATCATCTCCGGCGATGCCAAGCCGATCCGGATTGCATCGAAATCCTCAACAGTACTCTGCTGCTTAAAAAGCTTCAGTAAGTCTTTCATTTGTCACCCACCTGAGCAAAAGTTTGTCGCGTCATGCCGCCGATTAGTCCTGTTCTAGTTCGATATTTATGCCAAGGGAGCGGATTTCCTTGACCAGAACATTGAACGACTCGGGCATGCCTGCGTCCATTTCGTGAGTACCATCGACGATGTTCTTATACATCTTGGTACGACCCTGCACGTCGTCTGACTTCACCGTCAGCATTTCCTGCAAGGTATAAGAAGCGCCATAAGCTTCCAGAGCCCAGACTTCCATTTCCCCAAAACGTTGGCCACCAAACTGGGCTTTACCGCCTAGGGGTTGCTGAGTCACCAGGCTATACGGGCCCGTGGACCGTGCGTGCATCTTGTCGTCCACAAGATGATTCAGCTTGAGCATGTACATGTAGCCCACCGTGGTCGGCCGGTCGAAAGTTTCGCCGGTACGACCATCGGTCAAGCACGCCTGTCCGGATTCGGGCAAGCCCGCAATTTCCAACAACTGCTTGATTTCAGCCTCGGTAGCACCGTCGAAAACGGGCGTTGCAATGGGCACGCCATTCGACAAATTACCCGCCAACTCAACGACTTCAGCGTCGCTTAGGCTCTTGATGTCTTCTTTACGGCCACCCGTATCGTTGTAGATCTTACCGAGGAACCCTCGCAGATCCTTAACAGCGGCCTGTTGTTCCAACATCTCGCCGATGCGCAAGCCCAGACCTTTTGCCGCCCAACCCAAATGGGTCTCAAGTACCTGCCCCACATTCATACGCGAGGGGACACCCAAGGGATTCAGAACAATGTCCACGGGCGTGCCGTCATCCAAATACGGCATATCTTCCACCGGCACAATGGTAGAGATAACACCCTTATTGCCGTGCCGACCCGCCATTTTGTCACCGGGTTGAATGCGGCGCTTAACGGCTAGATAGACTTTAACCATTTTGAGTACGCCAGGTGCTAAGTCATCGCCCGCGGTAATCTTGCCGCGCTTCTCATCGTAGCGCTGCACGAATTCTTCTCGCTGGTCACGCAGGCGTTCGGCGGCCTTTTCTAGCTGACTATTGGCATCGTCGTTGGTTAAACGAATCTCAAACCATTGCTCGCGCGGCAAATCATCCAAATAACCCTTGGTAATTTTGCTTCCGGACTTCAGCTGATTTGGACCACCTTGCGCCTGCTTGTTCAGCAACATGCGCTCCACGCGCTCAAAGATGTCGTCTTCCAGAATGCGGCGCTGATCATCCAAGTCCTTACGGACACTTTCGAGTTCAGCGTCTTCGATGGCCAAAGCACGGCTGTCTTTATCCACGCCGTCACGCGTGAACACGCGCACGTCTATGACGGTTCCGTCCATTCCGGGCGGTACGCGCAATGACGTATCTTTAACGTCCGACGCCTTTTCACCAAAAATTGCTCTGAGGAGCTTCTCTTCCGGCGTCAACTGAGTCTCACCCTTGGGCGTTACCTTGCCGACCAGAATATCGCCAGCACAAACCTCCGCGCCAATGAATGCAATGCCGGCTTCGTCGAGTTTACCGAGTGCTTGATCACCAACATTGGGGATATCGGCGGTTACCTCTTCGGACCCAAGCTTGGTATCACGGGCAACGCAGGTCAGCTCCTCGACATGAATCGTTGTAAAGCGATCCTCGTGAACCAAACGCTCCGATATGAGAATCGAATCCTCGAAGTTGTAGCCATTCCAAGGCATGAAGGCGACGAGCAAATTCTGACCCAAAGCCAACTCGCCCATACTCGTCGATGCGCCATCAGCCAGCACGTCACCGCGCGCGATGGTATCGCCCGCATTGACCAAGGGCCGCTGATTGATGCAGGTATTCTGATTCGAGCGCACGTATTTCGTGAGGTTATAGATATCAACCCCAGGTTCCACGGCACTGGTTTCATCATCGTTCACGCGAACAACAATGCGCGAGGCATCTACAGAATCCACGAGTCCGCCGCGACGTGCGACCACAGTGACGCCGGAGTCCACGGCCACCGCTCTTTCCATGCCCGTGCCCACCAAGGGGGTGTCCGACCGCAAAGTCGGGACGGCTTGGCGCTGCATATTCGAGCCCATCAAAGCCCGGTTCGCATCGTCATGCTCCAGAAACGGAATCAGTGAAGCAGCAACCGAAACCGTTTGCTTCGGTGACACATCCATGTAGTTAATCTGCTCACTGGGTACCAAGGAAAACTCGTTTTGATGACGAACAGACACTAGCTCTTCAAGGAAGTTACCCTTGGCATCAAGTTCGGCGTTGGCCTGGGCAATGACATATTGGCCTTCTTCAATGGCCGACAAATAGTGGATCTCGTTCGTCACCTTACCTTTATTCACCAAGCGGTACGGAGTCTCAAGGAAGCCATAATCGTTAGTCCGCGCATACACTGACAGCGAATTGATCAAGCCGATATTTGGGCCTTCAGGTGTCTCAATGGGACAAACCCGCCCGTAGTGCGTCGGGTGCACATCGCGCACCTCAAAGCCCGCACGCTCACGCGTTAGACCACCTGGCCCCAAGGCCGAAACACGCCGCTTGTGAGTAACCTCAGATAACGGATTGTTCTGATCCATGAATTGCGAGAGCTGACTCGAACCGAAGAATTCCTTCACCGCTGCCGCGACCGGCTTGGCATTGATCATTTCCTGCGGCATCAAGCCCTCTGACTCAGCAAGAGTGAGGCGCTCCTTTACCGCGCGTTCAACACGCACCAATCCAACGCGGAAGGCATTCTCGGCCATTTCACCCACGCTGCGAATGCGACGATTGCCCAGATGATCAATATCATCCACGGTGCCACGGCCGTTGCGAATATCAATGAGCACCTTGAGTACGTCGATAACGTCCTCTCGACTTAAGACCCCCGAGCCTTCGCTGTCTGCACGGCCAACACGGCGATTGAACTTCATGCGGCCTACCGCCGAAAGGTCATAGCGCTCCGGATTGAAGAACAAGTTATTAAACAAGTTCTCGGCCGCATCTTTAGTCGGCGGCTCGCCCGGACGCATCATGCGATATATCTCAACCAGCGCCTCTAACTTAGTCGTGCTCGGATCTATGCGCAGCGTGCTGGAAATATAAGGACCTTGGTCCAAATCATTCACATAGAGTGTCTGAATATGATCGATACCTTTTTCGATCATGGTTTCGACCATTTCGGCCGTTATTTCATCATTCGCGCTCGCGATGAGTTCACCGGTTTCTTTGTCAACGACATCGTGGGCTAGAATTTTTTGCTCTAAATACTCCGCGGGTACAACTAAGGTATCGACACCGGCTTTTTCCAGCTCACGAATGTGGCGCACGGTAATTCGCTTATCTTTCTCCACCAGCAGCTTGCGGCCGAGCTTGATATCGAAAGTCGCCGTATCGCCACGTAGTCTCGCGGGCACCAAACCAAGCTGAATTTCATCCTCCGACAAGTAAAAATCAACTTTCTCGAAGAACATATCGAGTATTTCTTCGTTACTGTATTCCAAGGCACGCAAGATAATGCTCACGGGCAGTTTGCGGCGGCGATCAATTCGCGCGAATACACAGTCCTTGGGATCAAACTCGAAGTCCAACCAGGACCCACGATAGGGAATAACCCGTGCGGAGAAAAGCAGTTTGCCGGACGAATGAGACTTGCCCTTATCGTGATCGAAAAACACGCCAGGGGAACGATGCAACTGCGAAACAATGACGCGTTCAGTTCCGTTGATAACGAAGGTACCGTGGTCGGTCATCAATGGCATTTCGCCCAAATAGACCTCCTGCTCGCGTACTTCCTTAACAACCTTCTTCGAAGGCGCCGCCTCTTTGTCATAGATAACTAAGCGAACTTGTACGCGCAGCGGAGCAGCAAAGGTCATGCCGCGTAGCTGGCATTCTTTTACATCAAATACCGGCTCGCCGAGACGATAACTGATGTACTCCAATGCGGCATTTCCCGAATAGCTAACAATGGGAAATACGCTTTTGAAAGCCGCGTGCAATCCTTGCTCCTCACGCGACGCCGGGTCTGCGTGTTCTTGCAAAAATTTGCGATAAGAATCGAGCTGAATCGACAAAAGATAAGGCACGTCCAGAATACTGGAACGCTTGCCAAAATCCTTGCGGATTCGTTTCTTTTCAGTAAAAGAGTACGCCATGAGGTACTACCTCTAAGTTAGAACAGTTGTCGTGCGTTTAGAGCACCAACGGCGAAAGCCGCCTGGCGGCCATACGCTGCCAGGCGGTATCACGGAAGAGACCGTCAAGTGCAGATCGATGCAGTGAATGCGCAAGCGCGGTTACCGGCTATGCCAAGCGATCACTTAATTTCGGCCTTAGCGCCAGCCTCTTCGAGTTGCTTGAGGATGCCTTCCGCATCCTCCTTGCTAGCTCCTTCCTTCACGGTGGCCGGCACGCCTTCCACCATATCCTTGGCTTCTTTTAGGCCAAGACCAGTAATGGTGCGCACCGCCTTAATGACCGCAACTTTGTTATCGCCAAAGCTACTCATTACGACGTCAAATTCAGTCTTCTCTTCCGCAGCCGCGCCACCAGCGTCACCGGCTGCGGCACCGGCCGCCGCGACTGCCACGGGGGCAGCAGCTGAAACGCCCCATTCCTCTTCGAGGGACTTAACCAACTCGACGATTTCCATGATGGGTTTAGCGCTGAGCTCTTTAAGTAGCTCTTCGTTGGACAATGCCATTTTTTGATCTCCTGTAAGTAATTCGATACCCGATTAGTTTTCGATGGTCAGCAGCGAATGAACTAGGCCGCCTCTTCCTGTTGTGCACGCGAATTCAACACACGCGCCAGCATGGAAGGCGCTTGTGCCAAGCTGCGAACCAACTTCGACCCTGGTGCCTGCAATACGCCCAGCAACATGGAGCGGGCTTGATCAAGATTGGGCAGGCTAGCCAGCCGGCCCAAATCTTCAGCCCCATAAAGTTGGCCACCGATGGCGACCGCCTTGGTCACCAACAGCTCGTTTTCCTTGGCAAAATCCTTCACGACCCGAGCGGCCGCACCTGGATCCTGACGAGAGAAAGCCAAAACCAGCGGCCCGCGTAGAGCCCCGCTTAGACATTCAAAGTCAGTGCCTTCGATAGCCCGTTTCGCCAGGGTGTTCTTGGCCACGCGCACGTAGACATCCTCCGCCCGCGCCTTGGCGCGAAACTCGGTCATCTGTTCTACGCTCAAACCACGGTATTCGGCGGCAATCGCCGAATGCGCGCTTTGCGCCACCTCGTTCACCTCGGCGACAAGGCTTCGCTTGTCTTCGAGTCTGAGTGCCATATCTCCTCCTCAGTGATGGGCAACCTTCACCAGGAGACCTGACTCGGGTAACACCATCTGCGCAGGCCGGCTCTAAACGAACCATTAAGACAGCCCTTGGAACTGCCACCTACGGTCTTTGATGAATTACGATCCTTCGTATCCGCCGCAACGGACCAAGCCGTCGCGACTAAACATCTTCCCTATAACTCTGTTCTCAATCCTCATACACGCGCGACTTAAGATTCGATCGTGCTGTGATCCACCAGTACGCCTGGCCCCATGGTGGACGAAACCGTCAAACGCTTAAGAAACTGGCCCTTAGCAGACGCTGGCTTAGCCTTGTTCAAATCGGCGAGCAAGGCGACCAAGTTGTCCCGCAGGGCATCGGCTTCGAAGTCAGCCTTGCCGATGCTGCAATGAATAATCCCGCCCTTGTCCGTGCGAAATCGAACCTGCCCGGCCTTCGCATTCTTTACCGCGGTTTCGACATCCTGGGTAACCGTGCCCACCTTCGGATTGGGCATTAGACCCCGGGGTCCCAACACGCGGCCCAGTTGACCAACCACACGCATGGTATCGGGCGTGGCGATAACGGTATCGTACTCCAAATCGCCGCCCTTCATGGTTTCGGCAAGATCTTCCAGACCTACGGTATCCGCACCAGCCGCTTTGGCCTTTTCAACGTTTTCACCCTGGGCAAAGACCGCCACTCGAACGGTCTTACCGGTACCGTGCGGCAGCAAAGTTGAGCCACGCACAACCTGATCGGACTTACGGGGATCGATACCAAGATTTACCGCGACATCCACAGATTCTCTAAATTTTGCGGTTGCCATGCTCTTGACCAACTCCAAGGCCTCGTTAATGGCATAAGCTTGGGCACGTGATACTTTATCGGCGAAGCCGGCCGTGCGCTTGGTCGTGGCTGGCATGTTACAAACCCTCCACGTCTAGACCCATGCTGCGCGCGCTGCCAGCAATGGTGCGAACAGCGGCGTCCATATCGGCCGCTGTTAGATCCGGGTCTTTAGTCTTGGCGATTTCTTCAAGCTGGGCACGAGTCACCTTACCTACCTTGTTCGTATTGGGCGTTCCGCTGCCTTTTTTCAAGCCCGCGGCTTTTTTCAGCAACACCGCAGCCGGCGGTGTTTTCGTGATAAACGTAAAACTGCGATCGTTGTATACCGTGATGACGACTGGTGTCGCCAGTCCAGACTCAAGGCTTTGCGTCTGGGCATTGAAGGCCTTGCAGAACTCCATGATGTTGACGCCATGTTGGCCCAAAGCTGGCCCCACCGGCGGACTCGGATTGGCCTGCCCGGCAGGCACTTGCAACTTTATATAAGTCGTTACTTTCTTGGCCATGTTTCACCTCTTTGGGTACAAGCGCCTTACGGCTCCCCTCACCGTCCACAACCCAGCCTAGGTTGCGAGACTGAACTTAGTTCTTAGCTAACCCTTCTCGACTTGACCGAAGTCAAGCTCAACGGGCGTGGACCGACCCAAAATCTGTACCGCCACCCGCAACTTACTCTTGTCGTAGTTAACGCTTTCAACAACACCATTAAAATCGTTGAACGGCCCATCAACCACACGTACCACCTCGCCGGGTTCGAACAAGACCTTAGGCCGGGGTTTGTCAGTGCCTTCCTCAACGCGGTTCAAAATGAAGTCGGCTTCTTTATCAGTAATCGGTGCCGGCCGATCGCTAGAGCCACCGATGAAGCCGAGCACCTTCGGAACTTCCTTAACCAAATGCCAAGTTTCGTCGTCAAGCTCCATTTGTACCAGAACGTAACCCGGAAAAAACTTTCGCTCGCTGCGACGCTTCTGTCCTTCTTTCATCTCCACGACTTCTTCGGTGGGGACGATGATCTTGCCGAATTTATCCTCTAAGCCTTTGAGCTTGATTCGATCTTCTAAAGATGTCTTTACCTTATTTTCGAAATTCGAATAGGCGTGCACGACATACCATTTAAGTGCCATGGCGCTTACCCCTGCCCCGTGAGCAAGCCGGTCAGCAAAATCAGGCCTTTATCCAGAAAAAAGAAGAAAACCCCCATGATCAAGACAAAAACAAACACGGTCAGGGTCGTTTGCATTGTTTCTTGGCGGTTCGGCCAAATGACCTTGCGAAGCTCGCCGCGGGAACTCTGAATAAAGCGCCAAAGATCCTTTCCCTGGGTTGACTGATAAGCGATAACAATCGCCACTGCGAGTGCTGCTAGCACCCCGACCACGCGAACTAGCAAAGACTCGGTATCGAAGTAGTAGTAGGCAACGACGCCCGCGACAAGCACAGCGGCGGCTACGATCAGTTTGATCGTGTCAAAGACGTTCGGTCCCGTTTCTGTCTTGCTATTCATTAATCAATGGTTATCTTGTCAGTCTGCTAGCCGAAGCTGGCAGGCCAGGAGGGAATCGAACCCCCAACCTGCGGTTTTGGAGACCGCCGCTCTGCCAATTGAGCTACTGGCCTATTTCTAAATCCGCTGTTACCGGTATTCGGATCTGAAGGGTCAAACCATGAAGTCGCCTAGGCGATGATTTTCGCCACCACGCCGGCACCCACGGTGCGGCCACCCTCGCGGATCGCAAACCGCAAGCCCTCTTCCATCGCAATCGGTGCGATTAGCTCCACCGACATCTGTACGTTATCGCCCGGCATCACCATCTCGGTGCCCTCCGGCAACTCACAGGCTCCCGTCACATCCGTGGTCCGAAAGTAAAACTGCGGCCGGTAGCCCTTAAAGAAAGGCGTATGCCGACCCCCTTCTTCCTTCGTCAAGATATACACCTCCGCCTCAAACTTGGTATGCGGCGTGATACTCCCCGGCTTGGCCAGCACCTGGCCACGCTCCACTTCCTCGCGCTTGGTGCCGCGTAACAGCACACCCACGTTATCGCCCGCCTGACCTTGGTCCAGCAGCTTGCGGAACATCTCCACACCGGTACAGGTGGTCTTCTCGGTATCCTTGATACCCACAATCTCCACCTCATCACCCACCGTCACAATCCCGCGCTCTATCCGACCCGTCACCACCGTGCCGCGCCCAGAGATCGAAAACACATCTTCCACCGGCATCAAAAATGCCCCATCAATGGCCCGCTCCGGCTCCGGTATCCAGCTGTCCAAAGCCTCCACCAGCTGCTCCACCGCCGGGGCACCAATCTCGCTGGTATCACCTTCCAGCGCCTTTAACGCGCTGCCCGTGATAATCGGCGTGTCATCGCCCGGAAACTCATAGGTGCTCAACAGATCGCGCACTTCCAGCTCCACCAGCTCTAACAGCTCGGCATCGTCCACCATGTCCGCTTTATTCAAAAACACCACGATGTAGGGCACGCCCACTTGGCGCGCCAACAAAATGTGCTCGCGCGTTTGCGGCATCGGCCCGTCCGCCGCCGAACACACCAAAATCGCACCGTCCATCTGCGCCGCACCAGTGATCATGTTCTTCACATAGTCCGCGTGGCCCGGACAGTCCACATGCGCGTAGTGCCGCGTATCCGACTCATACTCCACGTGCGCGGTGGCGATCGTGATCCCACGCTCACGTTCTTCCGGGGCGTTGTCAATCTGGTCAAACGCTTTCGTCTCACCACCGTGCTTGGACGCCATCACCGTCGTTAACGCCGCTGTCAGCGTCGTCTTGCCATGATCCACATGACCAATCGTGCCCACATTTACATGCGGCTTGGTGCGCTCAAATTTTTCCTTGGACATCAGTCTCTCCAGACCTTTGCATTTTCATTGTTCAAAAACTAACCGATGGTAAACCGATCGCCTCAATATACTTGGCTGCATTCCCTCTGTTCGCTAGGTCCACAATGCCTATACATTGGAGCCCACAACCGGAGTCGAACCGGTGACCTCTTCCTTACCAAGGAAGTGCTCTACCGCCTGAGCTATGTGGGCAAAACCCCTTCTTCTGGAGCGGGTGATGGGAATCGAACCCACATCATCAGCTTGGAAGGCTGAGGTTCTACCATTGAACTACACCCGCCAAAAAAAAACGTAAAGCAATCCTAATAAACGTCACGACCCCGATTCGATTCCGCGTCGGCGCCTAACAAAACACTTTTCACGCCACTAAGCATTCACAAAAATTACCGGTACCGCCAAGTGGCACACACGCTTTAATCCGCGTGAATACCCGATCTTTTTTTTCTTGGATCTTCGCCCTGGGTTACCGAAAATTAAAACTGGCCGCCGCTACCGTTTCCCCGCCCCACCTAACTGTGCAGTCTGGTGGAGGGGGTAGGATTCGAACCTACGAAGGCATAGCCAGCAGATTTACAGTCTGCCCCCGTTGACCGCTTGGGTACCCCTCCGCGGATGCAAGCCGGCTATTGTCTGGCTGGAAGCAGGTGATGTCAACACAATCCGGGGCTTGTGGCGGGTATTTGCGGTGAGAAACAATATGCCGGAAGAGGGAATCGAACCCCCAACCTACCGCTTACAAAGCGGTTGCTCTACCAATTGAGCTATTCCGGCAGTGAAAAGCGGCGCTATTCTAGAGAATCATCGGCTCGGTCGCTATCCACAGGCACGCTGCACGGCGCCAACTCCGAGCGCAAGATGTCATTGCCCAAGCTCCCGAGTTCGCCAAGATTGACGCCCACTCCGGCAGGGTCATCGATGACCAGCCAGTACTCTGTGCCGGTGCGATAGCGATCGACGGTAGCTGCGTCAATGTTGGCCTTCTTGGCCTGTGCAGATACTTTTTTCGCGCCTGCTGCGCTGCGAAACACCCCCAGCGAGACCAGGTAGCTGCCGTCCTCGTTGATCAGGTACGCATCACTCAAACCCCCGGCAGCCAAGGATCGCAGGACTTGGTTCGCCGCTGCCCGTGATTCCAGGCCGGGCACTTGGACCCAATGCCCCGTCCAGATCTTACCCGCCTGGCTGTAACGAAAAACCTTCAGGTTTTTTTCCGTCAAGCGGTCGGCCGCGAGTCTAGAACTCTCCGCCTGGCCAAAGGGCCCAATGCGCCGGCATCCAGGCGCTGGCGGCGCGGCGTCGCTGGCAGAGCGAGCGGGCGCGGATCTTGAGAGCACCGGATTCATCAACAGCAAGCTCGGCTCACGCCCGCCAGGCAGAGCATAGGGATCCTCAGCCGCCGGCGGCAAGATCCAGCGCTGCCATATCAGCAGCAGCAAGTTCGCCAACAATAGTCCGAGCACTACATTACGCATCGGCCAAACCCGCCGGCAATTCCATACCCACCACATCCAAGGCCAAGCCTTCCAGAACCAGCTGCGGTCGACGCCGGCTGCCTCGAGGCATAAGCGGTAACAGTTTATCCGCATCTCCCCCCGTCAAGATTACCCGGGCGGGTCTGGATGTCATAGCCCGGCTGCGATCTATCAGACCCGCCACGGCTAAGCACGCGCCGCGAAGCAGGGCGTCCGCTGTATTGTCGGCGGGCGCCACCGCATGCCGGTTTTTCGACGCCGGGTGTAGGCGGCTGCGAGTAAGGATTTCGCTCGTATCACGCTCCAGGGCCGCGGACATGAGACTCAGGCCCGGCACAATATAGCCGCCTAAATGCCCGCCATCGCTTTCAATCAAGTCCACGGTTGTGGCTGTGCCCGCGTCGACGACGCAAAGCGGCCCGCGAAAATAGTGCCGTGCCGCAACCATGGCGAGCCACCGGTCGGCACCCAGTTGCCGCGGCTCGGTATAGGCATTGACTAGCACGCCGGATTTTTGCCGACTGCGCGCAAACTCGACGGACAAGTCCCAGCGCTGACGAATAGCCAAAGCAAAGCCATCCGCCCTCTCATCACCGGTCACATTCACGGCGGCCACCCGGTCTGGGATCACGGCGAGATCATCGAGAAAACCGAAATCTGGCGCCTCACATCCGATCGGACCCGCTACTGAGCCGCCTGAGCGCCATTTATCGACCTCGCAACAGGCCCACTTGATTCGGCTGTTACCCATATCGACTAACAGGATCACGACAAGGACCTCAGCGATACCGCGCCAGATAGAACGGGCCGGATCTGCCCACCGATTTCCAATAACAAAGCGCCGTCTTCGCGAATGCCGCGGGCAATGCCCTCACAGCGCTGCTGGCCAGCGACCACCACCACCGGCCGCCCATGATAAGCATCAGCCTGCTGCCAGCGATCGATGAAGGGCGTAAATCCGTGGTCGTTGAATTGCTCCAGAGCATGAAATATTGACTCAAGTAGCTTCGCGGCCAGCTCATTTCTCGACGGATGCGCCCCGGCGTCGGCCAAGCTAACGGGCGCCATGCCCGCGGGACCCTCGTCCGATTGGCAGGTACTGGGGCAGTCCACAACATTGATTCCGACGCCGACGACAACGTGCAACGGTCCGGTTGCTTCACCGTCGGCTTCGACCAGCAAACCCGCTAACTTTCCCTCGGGGGTAACAATGTCATTGGGCCACTTAAGCCGGGCCAGGGGTTGGATAGCCGCCAAGACGTCGCGAACGGCTATACCCACGACCAATCCCAGGGCCGACATGCCTATGGGCGGATGATCAAAACACCAGCTCAAGGAAAAACAAAGGCCAGCTGCAAAGGGCGATTCCCATCGACTGCCGCGTCGGCCACGACCGGCCGTTTGATATTCGGCAAACAACAAACGGGCTTTTCCAGCCAGGGGGGGAGATTCGGCACGCAACACCCGGCTGGTGGAGTCAACATGAGTCAATACCCTGAGCTCAGCCAACTTCGCCTGAGCAGCCGGCGACAAGCTATCTTGAATTTGTTGCGAATCCAGTAAATCCAAGGGACGCGCTAGGCGGTAGCCGCGAGCCGGCAAAGATTCTACTTGCAGGCCAATCTCCGGCATGCCTTGCAACATTTTCCACACCGCGGCTCGGGAGCAGCCTAGAGCAGCTGCGAGCTCCGGACCCGAGTACAACTCACCGTCTGCCAATCGATGAATCAGGACATCACGCTTGCTCATGAGAACATCACCGGCGGCGGAATAACATGGCTTTGCGCATCCGACTTTCCTGGCCCTGCCGCATTCTTTGAATGTTTTCCCGATGTGTATAGGCAATATAAGCAGTGGCCAGCACGGTAAAAAGCACTAAGGGCGCGTGCCAGGGTGAACCCGTCGCGAGCAAATAGGCTGGCAGCGAAAACGTCGCGAGCATGGTCGAAAGCCCCACCATGCCGGAAATTATCAGTACGCCGGCCCAGACCAGCAGCATGGGCACCAGGAGAACGGGTGCCAATGCAAGCAGGCCGCCAATGAGCGTGGCCGCACCTTTACCGCCCTTGAAGCCAAACCAAACGGGATAGCAGTGCCCATGCACCGCGGCGGCGGCACAGGCCACGGCCAGCCAGGACCGAGTAATTTGCGGATCTAGACTCAGACCCAAGAGTTCAGCATTGGGTAAAAACCAACAAGGCAAGAACCCTTTACCCACATCAATTAGCATGACGCCCAGAGCGAAAGGCCAGCCTTGAGTGCGCAATGCATTGGTCCCCCCCGCATTGCCACTGCCTTGAGTACGGATATCAATACCGCGAAGACGGCCCAGCACTAAGCTGCCATTAATGGAGCCAAGCAAGTAGCTAATAAGAACCTTTAGACCAAGCTCCAACATGGCGCAACCGCGAGAAGCAAGGATCGCATTCTAGCATCGGCGGAAACCTTGCTCCGAAGAAGACAAGCTCGAACCCTGCCGACCGGCTCAATCAGTCAGACACAAATTCCGCGAAACCAGGATCCGCGCTTGAGCCGATTGACATCAAACCCCAAGCCAGGCAGCTTGCCGGGCCAGACTTTCTACATCACTCTCAGGCTCCAAACTCAGGTAAGCCGTGTCCCGAGGTGGTCGTGTTGGCACAATATTCATGCGATGCAAATCGTCGCGCCGAAAAATATCCAACGCTACGGGTTCGCCAAGGGTAAGCGTATCCATTAGATTCTGAAAATTCTCTGGAGTAATTCGTAAACCTTTGAGTGCGAGCAACTCATCCTTAGCCGACACGCCCGCCTCGGCGGCCGGCCCATCGATTAACACATTGGCGACCACGACTCGACCTGAGTCAATGCGCGTTTTTATACCGAGCCAAGGCAAGGGACGATCCTCGCGGACACCAGCGGTGCCGCCCTGATCGATTAATGTTTCAGCCGCCCTTAAGCTGAGACGCACGCCGAACTGGGCCAGCAAAATACCAACGGGTGGATCGACCGTGCCACGTAAATTCTGCTCAAAGAATTCCTCTAGGCGCAGGCCAGAGACCTCTTCAGCCAAACGTTCAAACGCGCCCTGCGGAACGCCTTCAGCAGCTTGCCCATATTCCTTCCAGAAAGCGAGCATGACGTCATCCAAGCAAAGCTTCCCATCGCTGCGCAGGCGCAATTCTAGATCCAAGGCCAAGGCAACCATGGCACCCTTGGTGTAATAGCTAACCAATGCGTTGGGCGCATTCTCATCCTGACGATAAAATTTTATCCAAGCATCGAAACTTGCATCTTCAAGTGTCTGCTTGCGCCTGCCGACACTACGATAGACACGCGTGAATGAACGGCCTAAGAGCTCCAAATAATTTGTCGGCGATATCAGGCCGCTGCGCACCAACATCAAATCATCGTAATAAGCCGTAATTCCCTCAAACAGCCAAAGTTGCCGCGTGTAGTTTTCGCGTTCGAAATCGTAGGGCTGAAGTCCCTTTGGACGAATACGTTTAACGTTCCACAAATGAAAATATTCGTGGCTACACAAACCCAAAAATTTTCGATAGCCGGATTTTTGTCCTGCTTCACCAATGCGCGGCAGATCTGACCGGCAACATATTAGCGCCGTTGAATCGCTATGCTCTAAACCGCCATAGCCCTTATTTAGAGCCGTCGTTAGAAATACATAGCGCTGCATCGGCAGTTCACCGCCGAACAAGTTAGCGTGGCCCCGACAAATCTTGCGAATGTCTTGCGTTATGCGCTTGACATCGACGTCATCGCAGCCTACCAAAGCGAACTCGTGTGGCACGCCTAGGACTTCGAAGGATTCGGTGATCAGCGGACCCATCAAAATTGGCTGATCAACCAGCTCATCATAGCTCGCCGCTTCAAACGCTCCGAACTCATGCTCCGCGCCACTGGTGCGACGCATAGCCGTCGCAAGCTTCCAATCGCTAACCCCGCCTGGCGCATCCAGCTGCAAGGCGCAAGTTTGATCTGCCAGCCCCTCGGCGCGCAAGAACAAACACACGCCGTTGATGAACCCATGGCCACGATCCAAGAAGGCACCGCGCACCGACAAATCGTTTGCATATATTTCCGCGCGGAACACCAAGGCGCCACGCGTTGGTTCCGCTTGCCATTTGGCTTTGTCCAATTTGCGCAGGCTAACTTCGCCATCGTCGTCCGTCGCGGTCAGAGAAAGGACATGGCGCGAGAATTCGCGTAGCAGATAACTTCCTGGCGCCCAGACGGGCAGACTAAGTCGCTGGCCGGCGGGATCAGGCTTTGCAATTCGGCAAGTGACGGTATAGATGTGCCCGTTCAGATCACTAGGACTAACGTGATAAATCACGGCCGCGTCGGTTATCGAAATATCCATAATCGGAATTCTAGCCTTGCTCACCTAGAGAAAACGCAACGGCTGTCAAGAAATTGCGGACTGATTAACGGCAGTCGCCAGCGGAAGGAATATCTCCGCCAACATGCAACGAACACTACCCCCACCGCGCTCTACTTCGGAAACTTTCATAGGCAGCAGCAAACCATGGCGAGACAAATCGCTCAGCTGGCGGTTGTCAAGAACATCTAGCGCGGTCCTAGACAATGCGATGATAGGACCGTCGGCTGCGGCCAGTTCCAGCAAATTGCCGGCAAAACCCTGCATTTGCTCCACGCTAATCTCGATAATTTGGCGCCCAGTAGCTGCCAACTCAGCAAGAATTTCGCGGCGTTGAGCCGCCACAATAGCCTGTGCGCAAACAACAATAAATTCATTGCCAATACTGAGCATGACATTGCTGTGATAAACGGGCCGACTGCGGGGGCCTGAGGTATCGAAGCCCACCAGGCGATATCCCAGGTGATTCGCCACAGCCTGTGTCACCGCGGGTGTTGTGCGCCCTGACCAAGCCGCGTAGGCAGTCCGGCTGAGGTGGTCGAAAACCAAACTGCCTGTGCCTTCAACGAACTGCTGTTTGGACTCCCAGCCTGAAAAATCGGTGACCTTTTTCACGAGCAAGGCGTAGTCATCCGACAATGCACTAACAATATCGATCCGCCGCTCCGGCCGTCGATTGTCGACAGCCATGGGATAAAGCAATAGCTGGCCATCCGCATGGGTGGAAAACCAATTGTTGGGAAATACCGCATCCGGCTTCACGGGCTGTGCCGTGTCTTCGAACAGCAGAACTTCGACACCCGCGGCGCGCAGACTATCGGCCATATCCACGCACTCACGTCGAGCCTTTTCACTAACCGACTTGGAAGGCTGCACTTCTTGAAAGGCATTACTCAATGCGGTTTGAGGATTCGCCAGGAAGTTTGCTGGCGCAATCATTAGCACCCTAGACGCTGTTTGCGGATTTATCATGCGACTTGGCTCTTTCCGAGGGCTTCAAACGATACTCTCTGGCGATATTCGCCGCGCTGAATCTATCGTATATAGTGTCCGATGGTTTGCAGGAGCTCAACAAAGATCGTGAAACTGCTGGTAATAAGCAACTACGATATCACCGTGCACAACGTGAGGCCCGAAGCGGAAATGGTGATCGGACTTAAGCAACGAGGCGTGGACGTGGAGGTCATGACGCCGCGCGCTTGTCCTTATGCCGAGAAAATGGCCGACGCCGGAATTCTGATTCACGATTACTTGCCACCTACAAAATTTTCCGGTGAAGCCATCAAGCGTATCGGCGATGTCCTGCGTCGTGGTGGCTATGATTTGCAGTACTTGTTCAATAATCCGGCAATCGCTACTGGACTGCGTGCCGCGCGGGGCTTGCCAGTGAAAAATGTCACCTACCGCGGTCAAGTCGGCAATGTGTCCCGCTATGACCCCTTCGCCTATCTGACCCATATGCACCCCCGCGTAGACCGGATTATCTGCGTCGCCGACGCGGTGCGGGAGAGTTTACGCAAGCAACTTTGGGATCCCGACAAGGCCGTCACTATCTATAAGGGTCACGACATCAACTGGTATGCACAAATTACGCCGGCGAATCTTCAGGAGCTTGGCATACCCGCTAAAGATTTTGTCATTGCTTGTGTCGCGAACAATCGGCCGCGGAAAGGTGTACCGGTGCTAATTCAAGCCATGGCTCAGTTGCCCAGGGAAACATCGATTCGCCTATTGCTGATCGGCGGCGGCATGGACAGTGAAGAAGTCGGCCAGTTGCTTAACGGCAACCCGCTGCACCACCGCATTCATCGCTTTGGACATCGCGAGGATGTCTTGAATTTGGTCGCCGCTTCCCAAGCCGCTGTTCTACCCGCCATTCGTCGCGAAGGTCTGCCAAAAACTGTCATCGAAGCCATGGCCCTAGGACTGCCCCCCATCGTGACACGCACCGGCGGAAGCCCGGAACTCGTCGAAGCGAACAAGACGGGTCTCATTGTGGAGACCGGGAACGCAGCCGCCTTGGCCATAGCCATGCAAGAATTGGCCGCGGATCCCCAAAGCGCGAAGAAAATGGGTGCCGCCTCCAAGCAACGCCTAATTAGCGAGTTCAATCTCCAGACTTCCATCGATCGCCATCTAGAGGTCTTTGGTGATTTAGTTTCTTAGGGGTGGATGATTTATTCAAGCACGAAGCTTCAATTCTGATCGACATAGCAAATTATCAAGAAGCGACATCCGCGCGCCGCCGCTCTAACTCATCGAGCAACATGAGCCGATCCTGAGCATCGATGGTCAGCCAATTAGCAATTTCATCAAGGGTTCGAAAGCAACCGCGACAATAACCGGAGTCTTCATCTAGCGTGCAGATGTTGACGCATGGAGATTGAACGCTGTTGGATTTCATCGCCACCAAAATAACAGTTTCAAAAATTTGCCAATAACAACACGGGACGAGCTAGAACTGGGAGCGGCTGGCGCACATCATCTGCTAAAAAAATCTCTCAGTGCCTTAAGGCTAGGCCATGCCGGTGCAGAATTGCCTGCCATTGCCGATGGTAAGCCTGCCAATCCTTAGCTTGTACATCCGCCAATTGGCCGGCACTCAAGATCTCTAAAGCGGGTGGATCCAGCATTAAATCTTTCAAGCGCGCGGCGAAAATCTCGGCGTTTGGCTCAGCCGCGTCTGTACCCGCATCGCTAAGCAGCTCCGCCGCACCCACGGCCCGCGAGGTCAGAACCGGTGTGCCGCATGCCGCAGCCTCCAAAACTACCAAGCCAAAAGTCTCCAGGCGCGCGGGATGAAAAAGCAGGTCCGCGGCGTGGTAATAATTCTCAACCGCGGAAATCTTAGCTTGAATCACCAGCAATTTATCAAGTCCTACCGCCGCAAAATCCGCCTGCAGTTTGCGCGTATTGTGGATCGCACCCACTACCAAAACCTTCAAGTCGTCCCGAATTCCCATGGGCAACTCAAGTAGCGTATCGCGAAGTATATCCGCACCGCGTAAGGGAAAATTGCCGGAGGTAACAAACGCAACAACAAAGTAGTTGTCTAAGCCAAGCTCACTGCGGATCCTGTGTCTTTGTCTTACCCTGTTGTCTCGATTGAATTTGGCGGGATCAAAACCTGGATAAGCCACGCACACTTTCTCCGGCGTCAAACCGTATCGCCGGACCAAATCTTTGCGCGCCAATTCAGACGGCGCGATCAAAACTTTAAACTCGCGCCTGCGGAACAACTCACGGTGAAATTGAATCGCGGCTGGGGCGTGAGAACTCATTCGATCGTCGAGCAGTTCTGCCTCGCGCTCCACTAAGTTATGAATGAATAAGGCGTCTTGTCGCAAGAGATCGCCATGGCCAATGACATAGCTAGAACCCTGGCGATTCGCCAAGGCCATCACCCGCCGGGAGAATTGCCGCCGCGACCAAAGCCGGGGCCCGGGCCAGCGCTTTAGGCGATACGTGTCGCCGCCGGCGGCGCGAATCGCATCAACATCCAGCTTTTCGCCACAGACAGTAATGCTTGAGGTCTTGCCGGCGATGGCACGAATTTGATTGAGCAGCAGCGCGGACATGCCGGACATTCCTTTAAGCCGGCGAACCCCGATGATTACATTCATTAGCGTCGATCAGCCTTCATCATTACTAGAAGACAATTCGCGGCTCATCACGGAAATCTGCTGTAAGCCCTGCACGGGCTCGAAGGAACTTTGCCCCAAAGCGCGCAAGCTAGCGGCCATCGGACTTAAGCTATTTGCCAGCTGCACGACCCGTTGCTTTGTCGGCATAAATCTTCATGTACTTAAAAAACGTACCATTAAAATTAGAAACGCCAATAACTAAACCACGCCAACCATCGAGGAAGCCGCCCTGAATGAAGTAGGCCTTAATAAAGGCCCAGAACGCTCGAAAAAAGATCACGATCGGCGGATAGGTTTTATTCATGCTATGCCGGCGCAGTTCGGTATAGTGATTCGTCTTATCCAAGAATTGGCTCAGTTCCTGCACCGCATCGTGCTGCAGCGACCCCCTAAGACGTTGTACACGCCCCCCCTCTGGAACGTAGATTCGCGGATGCACATCGTCTTCTGAATGCCGATAGACTTTACGATTATAAAGCCGCAACAGCCAATCGCGTGCCCAACCCGCATGTTTTACGTGCTGACCCATCAGATAGTTGTCCCTTAGAACTTCATAAGCGAGCTGGGAATTGGAGAGATCCGCCGCATCAATGGCGCTCAAGAGCTCGGCACTGATGGCCTCATCAGCATCAATGGTAAAAACCCAGTCCCTGGTAGCCAATTCGGCGGCATGATTGAAAGTCCTACCAAACCCAAGAAACTCACCTGTCGAAAGACTGACATTATCGTAACTTCGAGCGAGTTCCAGAGTCTCGTCCGTTGAGCCATTGTCGTAAATTACAACCTCTGGAAAATCGCGCAAACTCTCCAAGGTGGCAGCCAAAGTGCCCGCGGCGTTCTTTGT
Source organism: Gammaproteobacteria bacterium (assembly GCA_965221985.1). Classification (GTDB taxonomy): domain Bacteria; phylum Pseudomonadota; class Gammaproteobacteria; order Steroidobacterales; genus J054. Next base: position 1,259,397 of record OZ244928.1, on the reverse strand, counting down.
AATGATGGCAGCAGCAATGTTCTGCAATGGCATGATGATCTCCGGTCGCGCTCAAGGCGTCAGCAATAGTGCCACGACGCGCGACGCTTTGGCAGGCGTAAGCTGACGAATCCAAAGCGCGCCGAAATCCGTATCCGGCACGCATGATTGCGCTATGCTCGTGCCCTGCTCCGGCCGCCAGAACAGGCATACTCCGTTAAATAGTTTGCTTGTGAAAAGAATGACCACTGACACAGGGATACGCATAGCAAAGGCGTGCACAGGCCACATTCAGCAATGCGGGTTAGCTTGTGGCCTACCGCAAGCACTCCAGGTCGACTTAGATAAGCGATGAGCGTCCAGCAACGACCGTCGGCGCGGCAAGGCCATTTGCACCTGATAGAGCCGGCACCCAATTTGGGCCACGGGCCTGCCTGGCTTGCATACCTGGTGGATGCCTTCTTGCCAGTCACCGATCAACTCACGGTGTCCTTTCCAGATACTGCCGACTACAGGCCCATGATCGAAAACAAGGCCGCTGCCAACACTCACCTCAAGAAAAGGCCTTATGCTTGGAGAAGAGGCAAACAAGCTTGGCGGGCAAGCCTAGATCAGGCCAAGCAGACGGGTGCCGACCTCACCATGTTCAGCGATATAGGTTTGCTACTAAAACGAGCACAGCACGATCTGCGGCGCGATACGGGCGGCCCGATCTGGGCAATATGGTTCAACCCACCCCCGCGACATGAGTTAAGCGGCTGGGATCTTCGGCGACTCTTCAGCCGCAGCGCCCGGAATCGACATCGGGAACAACAGGCATTGCGTAAGCCCCCAGCCTGGCTGGACGCAATTTGGCTTCTAGACGCTTCAGAAGCGGAACGAATCTCGGCGGGCCGTCATGTGAAATTGGAACTCTTGCCTGATCCCTGGCCCAGCACGCCCACACATGATGCAGGGCAAGCGCGGCAGAGGCTGAATCTACCAACTGACCGGTGCTTGTTTCTGCATTTTGGTGTGGCTGCACAGCGAAAAGGTTTAGGTGATGCGATAGCAGCCTGGCATGAGCTCGATCATTCAAACCAGGCGGTACTAGTTAGAGTCGGCCCGACTAACGCGGAACATATGGAATCCTTGGAGCCGCTTTGCAAGCAAGGCCATGCCATTGTTCGAAACGAGCGAATAAGCGATGCTGAAATCGATCTGTATCTTCGCGCCTGCGACTGGATCCTGCTGCCTTATCGTAAGCACGACGGATCATCTGGTCTGCTCGCCGGCGCCGCATGCGCACAACGGCCCGTGATCGCATCCGACTATGGCGTTATAGGCCGGCGGGTCAAGGAGTCGAATCTGGGGTTGGTGTATCCACATCTGTCGGTAGACGGCCTTAGAGACGCGGTACGCGAAGCGACAAACACGCCAATAAAAAATTTCGCTAGCGGCCTAAGCGACTATGCCCAAGCGCATGATTTTGAGCATTTCGCCGCCGCCCTGCATGCCGCCTGGCAGAAGTTTTTGGCCGAAAAGACGGCTTAGAATCATGCGCCACGTTCACATTATCGAACCATTGCCGCTTGGTCACGGTCCCTTGTGGCTGAAATTTTTTATTGACGCCTTACTCCCCCGTGTTAAAAACCTGACGATCACTTTTCCAGATTTTCCGGCTTATGAAGTTTTGAGAAATTCCAAGGCTGCCGAAACTGGGCAATTGATCCTGCGACCCGTGCCCTGGCGAACCGATAAACTATCTTGGCGAGATACCCTGTCAGGCGCTGAATCCTTAAATGCAGACTTGAGTCTGTTGACCTACGCCGACGTCGTCTTGAAAAAGTTTCGCGGCGACCTACGCCAAAAATTAGCCGAACCGATTTGGGGAATTTGGTATTTACCGAACCCGAGACGACCTGCCTCATTTTGGAATCCCCGACGCTTAGTTAGCGGCCAAGCTCGCGGACACTACCGAGATCAACAAATCCTTCGCAAGGTTCCGGCCTGGCTCTCGGGCGCATTTGTGCTGGACGACAGCCTAAAAGAAAGAATTACCCCACGCGATAATCTTGCAATTCAGGTACTGCCAGACCCCTGGCCCAGTCGCCCTACTATGCCAAAGCTGGAGGCGCGTGAGCGCCTGAACCTGCCGCCAGAAAGCCAAATTTTCTTGCACTTCGGCGTAGCCAATCCACGCAAGGGACTGGCCGATGCCTGCGGTGCCTGGGAGCAACTGCCAGACGAGGAAAACATGATCCTATTGCGCGCTGGGCTCACCGGCGCGGCCGAGCTGGAAGCTCTCAAGCCTTTGATGCATAAAGGTCGCGCAATATTGCACAACGAGCGTATCGCTGAAGAAAAAATTGATTGGTACTTTCGCGCCTGCGACTGGGTATTGTTACCGTATCGTTTTCACGAAGGCTCGTCAGGACTATTAGCCGCGGCAGCAGCCGCCGGTCGGCCCGTCATCGCTTCGGACCACGGCGTGATCGGCAAACGCACGAAAGCCGAGGCACTGGGTTTGTGTTTTCCGCATCTTTCAATAGATGGCCTTAAGAAGGCCATAACACGAGCCGCAAGTGGCAATACCGAAGACTACCAAGATGCGCTGACTGCCTATGCCAATGAACATGGTCAGCAAGAGCTGAGCAGGAAAATTCGCTCGGCCTGGGGATTACCGATTTAAGTGGCCTAACTCATCGAAAAATGACGCGGTGGCTAGGACCACCCAAAAAATCAACTAGAACCCTTAAGAGCCGCATATTCCCTTGCTATATCGGCCAACATTTTCTGCTCATTTCGACGAAATCGATCACGCCCCCAGCGCAAACGCCAAGCCTGTGGATGAAAATACCAGGGCCAACTAGAAGTTTTCCTTATCTTGTTTAGCGCTTGTCTGCAGCGAGCGCTAGCTTGGGCTTCCCGTAAAATTCCAACAATTCCCCGCGAACTAGCCTCACGCGCCAGGTCTTCGTTACCCACGGATGCAGCCTCTAAACTCGAAAAAACTAGCTGACGTAAACGTTCGTCGCGGTCGCTAACAGCATACTGCGATGGGTCATAAGCCTTGTCATGTTGGCGGAAAGTACTAATTTCCCTTGGCGTTATCGCTACAAGAATATCTAGGCAACGTGCCAGAAACCAAGCACCGTCACCACCGGTTCCATGTTCCGTGGGAAAGGGCGAATCCTGAAGGATCTCCGAACGATACAAATTGCTAGCCGAGCTACCCAGAATGGCATTAGGAATTGACAGAAAACCAAATATGAACAAGGTCCAACGATCAACAATGCTTGGGGAGTCAATTTCCAGCAGCTCTATCAATTCGTTAATCGGCCACTGCCACTCTGGCATGTGCTGGCCGGCGTCATCGATAAATTTCGGCGGACTAATCACGACATCAGCTTCTGTGGAGTTCGCAACAGCATATAAATGCTCTAGCCCTTCTCGCGTCAGCGCATCACCAATGGTTGATATGTAGGTATAGCGCGATTTGACTTTAGCGATGCCGTAATTCCAAGACTCATAGAGTCCCTTTGGGCGAGTAAAGAAGCGGCAATTCGACGCGCTAAGTTCGCTTTTGAGCAACTCTAAGGTCCCATCGGTGGACTCGCTATCAACAACCACGACTTCGGCAACCAGATCCAACCATTCCCGCACTGTTTCCAAATGCTCAGGCAACATGGACATGGCGTTTAAGGTCGGAACGACAACGCCGATGGGCAAACGCCGATTACCGTTCTGTTGAGTCGTTTCCAACTTGTTAATCTTGGCTGCTTAGAAAAACCTATTTACTAGGCCGAAAAACGCGGCGCCAGAATTTCCTCTTGCGGGGCGGCGGAGGTGGCGGAGGCCGCAATATAAGATCGGCATAGTGCAGCCAGTCCACGCCGTGTTCATAGGCAAAACGGCGTAAAGAATCGTAAAGCGCCGCCGGATAAACGATAAACACATCGTTTAGAATCATACTGCGATGCTCGGGCGCACAGGCTTGAATCACCTGCATTAAACCGTGGAAATCCGGCCAATCAGCGTAACGGTGAGGCGCTGGCGGCGGACAAAGATACAGCCTTGCATCATCGATGCAGAGCACGCTAGCAGCACCCAGCTTACCCAGTGCCTTAATTTCTTCCAGCAGCGGACTTTGGGACTCGTCGCCGGCGGTATTATCCGCAACGCACCAGTGCGCATCGAGCCAATACAATGTGGGCCTATTTACCAATTCGGATGCCAAATTACTTAGGTATTCGGCCGAATCGCCTAGATTCAGATGAACGTTCGGCTGTTGCGAGAACCTTTGCCTCGCGAGTGAGAAATACTCCTTTGAAAGCTCAACGGAATGACATTCTCTAATGACTTCGCTCGCGGCCGCTAAAGAATCGCCCTTGAAGGTCCCGGTTTCAACGAACACCTCGATATTCATCTCAGCGACGAAAAAATCGAGCAACTTTTTATCCAAGGAAAAAGTAATTGCGCCCATTTGTCGTTTCCAAACTAGAAAAACCGATTTAGATTCGGCTTCCAAGCTAACGTCCAGCCTCAAGCCTCATCAAAGCTATAGTCAAACATCTCGATATCGCGCTTAAATACGTGCGCAACAATGTCACGAGTCTCGCTATCGTAGTGTGACGAATAATGAGATGAGGCATCATTCGTGCGCTGCAAGTGTACCTGCCCTAGCGACGGGCAACCAATCCGGTCCGCGATGTTCTTCAGATCCCGTTCGCGGTTTTCAAAGCGACCAATGTAGTCAACAATCAGATTGTCTTGCTCATCCAGTATATATTCGGCCATGCTGTAGTAATAGAAGTGCCCATGATGAGCAGACAAGGGGTTCAAATAGCGGGGCGACAAAAACTGTAGCACATAGTCGCGAAAAGACAGCCCAGTGGGAATGGCTTGAACGCGCTCACGGTATCGAAAAATTGATGCCAAGCGATCCCAAGGATTGCGCACGAAGGTAAAGGTAAAGCACTTATTCCAGCTTGATTTTCCAATGCGATCACGGATTTGAAACGCTGGCGTATGGTCGTCAAAACTCTGTGACTGGCTATACTCCGGGATCAAATTGGCTTTGCCATAAGGGTCACCAAACTGTCTGCCGAGTTCAGCGCGAATGCTCGAGGATGAAGTCCTGGGAATATCCACAAACCAGAATCCATTGCGGCGAACGTTTACGATGGCTCGACGACACCGTCGCTGATGTAAGAAATTCTGTAGCATCAATCAATATAGCTACGACGAAATTCCGCACTAGCGAACAAAGCATCGCCATAAGTCAGCTGCCCATTTTCCGCTGTATGCAAGTCAAATAGGTTAACGAGGGAATAGTCCTCATCGTGCAATAACTGCCAAAGCGAAAAGAATAGTGGATTATTCGCATACAGTTCCGTAAACATGGCTTCGGTGTAGATCAAGGAAATAGAACGCGACCGAAGAGCTTGCAAAGCTCCTTGCAGAGCCATTAATTCGCCCCCTTGAATATCCATTTTCAAAATATGGATTTCTGGGAGGTTCTTTGATGATATGAATTCATCAAGACTCGTGACATCCACTTCAATCTCAGTGACATGACCCGCATCGGCTGGGTAGTATTGGCGACCGCCTTCAGGCCGCTTTAGCAAGGAATTGGTCGCGTCATAACCGTTGACAAAAAACGTTTTCCGGCCGGCCTTATCTGCTACGGCCATGGGGATGATGGTAACGGCGGGATCGTCGGCGAAATCGGTTGCCAGTCGCGCGGCATTTTCGGGGAAGGGCTCAAAGCTATAGATTCGAGGCGTGGCGAAGACCTCTTTGTAGCGGCCAATGGTCTCGCCCAAATGCGCGCCGACATCGAGGATCACCGGATTGGTTATGCCGGCGGCCTCGAGCAGCCGGCCTTGCACGGCAAACACCTCGGCAGGCGCGTCCGCGTGGCTAGTGTGACTAGATTGCTTAAACCACTGCTTTAAGAGTCGACGCATCTTGTTGAAAATCTCGCTACGGGGCCATCGCCTAAGGCCAGTGCTGTCTGATGCTTTGCCAAGCACGCACTCCTGGATTTTACCCGAGCCAATACCAACGGTGTGACGAGCCCGCGGTCACTAGTGAGCTTCAGCATAACCGGCTGTAGGAGCGTGAGGACGAACCGAGAATCGACGGGCTCGCGGCACCGCGTACCGCTAAGCGTTGGGCAATGCATTCAAATGCGCCGTGACCTCGGCCATGGGCATGACGTCTGCATATCTCCGATCCACATCGATCAAGTTTTGCCGATGCGGCCCTTCGTCGGCATCGCCCACACACTCTTCGGGAACCACAACGCGAAATCCGTAGGAAAAAGCATCTACAACGGAAGCTCGCACGCAGCCACTGGTCGTGCAGCCTGTAATAATCGTGGTGTCGATTTTATGTTTCGCCAAGAATGTGATTAGCGGCGTCAAAAAGAAAATCGACGGCGCCGATTTGCAAAAAGTGAAGTCATATTCCGGGTCGTGTACACGCGGATCTAACTCGTTAGATGGGTCGCCATAGAAAAAGTGATCATGCACATCAGCAACTTTCCACCGTGGCATGTCGGCCTCGCTGCCGTAAGCGGTGTAACACTTGGCAACTGGCAGACCCTTACGCCGGGCAAGCTCCAATAATCGGGCCGTATTATCGGTCGCTTGATGCACCATGGGCAGGCGGCCCAAGGGATATCTCGAATCGGTGAAAGCAACGTGCAAATCCACGACTAGCACCGCGAGATTTGTACCGAAACCGGTGCGCTCGGTGGAATACCCAGATTCCGCGTACTTATCGGCCACGGTAATCAATAGTTTTTTGGATGTTTATATGGCTTTGCATACTTGGCATGTTCAGGCGGTAGTTGCGGTTGGTACTCGGGGTTCCAGTTAAACGGTTTGGCTACGCTATCGAAAGTGTTGACTAACGGGCCGTTGACCGTTCTAACAAATAGATGATAGCCGGTATCCGTGCCGGAAGGGCCATGATATATATTTTCGCGCCACCAAACATAGCCGCCGGGCCCCATGCGCCCACAATCTCCCCAAACGTACTCGCCCTCTAGGCAATAAATCTCCTCAACCATGGGATGAGTCCATTGGGGCTTTGACATGTTAGGCGGCACTCGATGCGGTGGAGAGCAATACAGAAATGAAACTTCCTTTGTATAAGGGTCTTCCCGCAAGGGTTTGATCGCCACACCGGCCGCCAGTTGCGGATCCACCAGCCCAGGATCCCAAGCCATGTTCATGGGGTTTACGTAGGCAACCAACAATTTTTCATCCAACAAATCGGACGGCGGATGACCCCGGTGGGTTGCAGGCAAATCGTAGAACATCGTAAGCAACACCGCGCCCTCGCTGCTCTTGGCGGAGCTACGTGCATAGCCAGCGGGTAAGAAACCGTAGCTGTGTTTTTCGTAGCACTGACCGTTGATTTCGATGCTGCCGTCCAAGACCAAGAATTCTTCGTGGGCTGATACCCAATGTGCGTCGCGCTGCCAAGCAGTTGGATATCGAACAATACAGGTGGAATCCGTACCCGCTTCGTCCATGCTGAGAATCTTAATCTCAACATCGTCGCGCCCGGACGCATACATCCCCGTTTGCCAAGGCAGGCATTGCGCCTGAATAAACATGCAGTGCGGCCGGGCCATTAGTGCGGGCCCGGCCGATCGGCTAACCGCATCGCCTTAGAAGCTGTAACGAATCTGCGCACCGTAGCTACGGCCCTCACCCGGGTAACCGAGGGCGGCGCCCACTTGGGTTGGATCCGTCGTGCCATTGCTCAAAGACGTGAAACGTACCGAATTTTGGTAATACTCTTCGTCCGTCGCATTTTTCACAATGGCGGACACTTCCCACTCGTCATTCTGACCGAATGAGAAACCAGCACGCATATCCAGTAAGCCATAGCTATCCTGGCCAATGACGGCTTCGTTAAACTGCGAATGAAACACATCGTCCTGCCAACTGTACTGGGCGAACAAATAAAACAGATCGAGATCCCAGCGCAGATTCGTCACGAATTTCAAGTCCGGAGCGTTCGTGAGATTGTTGCCGGATAGATCCACAACAATAGGATTCGGATTGCTGCCGTTGGTGGTTACAAAGCCTTGGTACTCCGTATCAAGCCACGACACACCTAGATTCCACACCAGGTTGTCCATGAAATTGACTGCAAGATCAGCTTCCGCGCCAAGAACCTCAGCGCTGGCGGCATTCTCAATGCGCGTGGTGCCCGTGGTTGCATCAAAGGTTGATACCTGCAAGTCGCTGTAATCGTAGAAAAACGCCGCTAGGTTAAGCCGAATTCGACCGTCCGCAATATCGGACTTCATGCCAATTTCGTAGCTGTCCAACTCTTCCTGATCGAAGGGTGCGGATCCAGGTGCCAAGGAGTTCGTGCCACCTGACTTGAAGCCCGTGGTGGCGGAGGCATACAGCAAGACATCGTCGTTGAGCCGATAGTCGAGGCCAAGCTTGGGTGTCCACTCGCGCCAATCATCATCCCGATCTCCAGCAGCGCAAACATCCGCAACGCCAGCCATTGGATTGTTCAGCCCGTCAAATTGCCCGTTCAAAAATTGGGACGCGGAGCAATCGTCTTTCTCTTCCTTGTTCAAACGCATACCCAAGGTGAGATCCAATCGATCCATCACGGGAAAAGTGCTTTGGCCGAATAAGGCATAGGCCGTGGTTTCGTTGGTGGCGAAAATATTGAATGAGCCACCAAACTTTCTAGCCGGCAAACCGAGGTTTTCCTCTTTGTCTTCTTTCATGAGATAGCCGCCGATCAGCCAGTCAACACTACCGTTGCTGCCGGACAATCGAAGCTCTTGGGTGATTTGTTCCGCTTCTCTTCGGTACTGGGTCTCGGTAACACTGGCCTCAACGCCGTCGGTGTTGAAACTGAATTCGTCTTCGAAATCACGGTAGCCCGTAATCGAGACCAGCTCCATGTCGTTGCCGATATCAATGCTAAAGGTGGCTGTAAGTCCCAGCACATCCCACTCATGGAAGCTGGGCAGCTCATTGCGGGTCTCGTCAAAGTCCGGGTTTTGCTGCGCCGGACAGCCGGGACAGCCAAAGGCTGCCCCGCCACCTACCGCATCCGGCTGACCATCACCCAGCTGCGACAGATGCTGACGGTCGCGCCGCTGCACACTGCGATTGCCGTTGTCTGACTCACCATACTCGGCGATAAATTCCCCATCTAGGAGATCACCAGCCTGAAAATCAAAAATACCGCGCACGGACCAAACATCCATGTCATCAACGGTATCGCCGCCGCGGGGATCAAGATCGTCGGTGTAGCCATCGTCCTCGGCCCAGCGGCCCGCAATGCGAAATCCGGTATTACTAGACAGCGGGCCACCTACCGCCGTTTCGAGTTCAATACGATCGAAGTTGCCGTAGTAGGCCGAAGCGTAACCTTCAAATTCATCTCCCGATTTCTTGGATATCACGTTCACAACCCCCGCGGTGGCATTGCGTCCATACAGAGTGCCCTGGGGTCCACGCAGTATTTCCACGCGCTCCACATCCAAGAATTGCGTCAGGGTCAGATTGGGCCGGCCGAGATAGACGCCATCTTGATGAATGGCGACACTTGAATCTTACCTATACCCAGCAGGTTGCTGCCGATACCGCGAATATAGATTTGCCCTTCGCCACCCGCACGGCTGAAGGCCATGCTGGGTGTTCGCAAAATCACATCCTGGATTTCCTCCAATTGCAAATCACGCAAGGAGTCGCCGGAAAACGCCGCGATGGCGATAGAGGTATCCTGCAAATTGGCTTCACGCTTTTCCGCCGTGACCACGATGTCCTCGATCTGGCCGTGGGCCACGCCGGCAAAGGCAAACGCGAAAATGACGGCGATTGTTGCGAATTTACGAATGCTCACGGCCTTACCCCTGTTATGTTCAATACCTAGTGCAGTGAAATTACCACAGCCGTCCACGAGAAGCGTCCACTAGTCGGTCTGAACCATGAAATCACCAGAATTGGATCATCTCGGCTTCGCCTGCCGAAACCTAGAAGCTCTGCTTAAGATCTTTAAGAGCCTCGGGTTCGCACCGACGAAGCCGGAAGCCCTCTACGGGCTGGATGATGGCGGCCAGCGCATCCCCCTGGGTCAAATCAGCGCCCATATTGTGCTCGGCCACACTTATATAGAGTTGAGCGCCGTTCCCGATCAAAGCACGGGTAATCATCTGGAGCCCTTTCTGTCACGCCATGAAGGACTCCATATCCTGGCGTTACGCGCCGACGATATTGAGTTCGCACACCAGCGTGCTTGCCAGGCCAACAAACACCCAAGCAAACTGCAAACCGCTACTCGTGAAATTGCCTACGGCGAGCGCCATGGCAGAGCAAAGTTTCGCTGGTGGATGCTACCCAGTCGCGATATACCCGATGGCCTGGTGTGCTATGTGGACAATCAAAGACCCGATCTCGTCTATCAAGCGGCCGTGCAAAACCATCCCAATACGGCATTAGACATTTCGGCCGTTCTGATACGGGCCGAAGAACCCGCGGAATCAATGGCGCGTTGGCTACCCATTACCATGCAAACGCAGACAGATAGCGAGTATTGCATTGAACTTCCAAACGCGCGCTTGGTGTTTTCTCGCGATGAGCATGTTGATTTGCCGCCACCCCCCTGTCTCGCCGGCCTCGAGGTGACTGTGCCAGAATTGACAGTTATTAATAAACTGATTGCTAATGAAGATTGGGAAATACTCCAGCAAACCGCGGCGCGGCTGAGTCTGCGGCTTCCGGCGCCGGCCAATGTGGTATTGGCGTTTCGGAAGGCGTCGGCCAAAAGCTCCATGAATAGCGGGAATCTCATGCCATGAGCGAACCAGCGGCGACACGGACAAAGCGACTCACAACCAAGCAAGCCTGGTATGCCGTGGGCATACTGATGGTTGCCTATACCTTTTCGTTCATTGACCGATCCATTCTGTCGCTCATGGTGGCGCCCGTTCGCCGGGACCTGGGCATTTCCGACACCCAGTTCGGCCTATTACACGGCCTGGCCTTTGCCGTCTTCTACACCGCTTTGGGCATTCCCATTGCACGCCTGGCAGACCGCTATAGCCGCCGATGGCTCATTGCCATCGGCGTGTTCGTTTGGAGTCTCGCCACGGTATTGTGCGGCCTTGCGAAAAACTTTGGCCAACTATTCGCCGCAAGAATAGGCGTGGGTGTCGGCGAAGCTAGTCTCTCGCCCGCGGCCTATTCAATGATCGCCGATATGTTCCCCAAGGAAATGCTAGGTCGCGCCCTTAGCGTTTATAACGTCGGCGTATTTCTCGGTGGAGGCTTGGCGCTGATTATTGGCGGCTTTGTGGTCGCTGCGGTGGGTGAGGCGAACCTATATACCTTACCGCTATTGGGTGAATTGCGGGGCTGGCAACTGACCTTCGTTATCGTTGGTCTGCCCGGCATATTGATCGCACTACTGACGCTAACACTGCGAGAACCGCCCCGGCCCACTGCGGACAAGTCAGAGGTATCGGAAAGTATACCTCTTGTCCGTGTCTTAGGATTTCTTTGGCAAAATCGTAAGACCTTCGCCATGCACTTCATTGGATTCAGTGCCTTGGCATTACTCTACAATTCCGTGTTCGCCTGGTCACCGGCCCTGCTAAGCCGGCGGTTTGGCGTCAGTGGCGGAGATACCGGCTTGTATCTGGGTAGTATCGTTTTGCTATTCGCGACCACAGGCATTCTGGCCGGCGGCTGGTACACCGATTGGCAGAGTCGCCGCGGCAAAACGGATGCAACATTGCGCACGGGACTGGTTGCCGCATTGGCACTGATTCCGCTGATCACCATAGCCCCGCTCATGCCCAGCTTGCCCCTCACGCTAGCTATCTATTGCCCTCTGATGTTTTTCATTAGCTTCCCCTGGGCGGCCGCGGCCGCCGCACTGCAAATCATCTCGCCGCCGCGCATGCGCGCGCAAGTCTCGGCCTGCTACCTCTTCATAGTCAATCTCGCGGGAATCGGTTGCGGGCCTGTGCTAACCGCCCTGGTCACGGACTACGTATTCAAAGACGATGCCGCACTTCCCTATTCATTGGTCGTCGTCGGCAGCATTTCCGCGATCATCAGCGCATTATTTCTCGCGCGCGGCATGGGACATTTTCGTGCCAGCCTGAGCACCCAGGGTAACTAGATAATGAGACCCATTAAATCGACTTGTCCTGAGGCTTTCTTGGCAGGATGAACCAAGCCATTACCAGCACCATCAGAATCCAGCTGAATCCGTCGGAAAAGATCATCATTAGCTGATAGCCGGGCGGGAAATCGGACCAGATCATATCGGCAAAACGTGGATACGCTGTATAGGCGATACCGAAACTTGAGCCAATCGCAACATGTGACCAATAATTAGTCGTATAAGGTTTTAGCAACAACATGGATACGCCTATCAGTAACCCTATAACTACGCTATTAAACGTACCAATAATAAACTTCAGCGCCGAAATTTCCGGCTTGCCATCACGTTGAATATAGACAGTAGCAACGGGTCCTTCGGACCGCATACGTGCGCGAATATCGGGACCGCTGAATCGGCCCGGCAAGATATAGGTTCCCGATTCCGGGAAATGCTGCTTGAGCGCCTCACCGGCTGCGATGTCGTCATTGGTTTGCGACATGCTGTAGTAAGGCACCGGTAGCAACACATAAAACAAGACGCTCCACAGCCAAATTACGACCGCAACACAAAGTGAACCGACCAACAGACGCATTATTCACACCCCAAATTCCATTACGCTTAATGGCACCAGAAAAGCACATGGTACCAGCCGGCTGACGAATCTCAGATAAGCACCTGGCGAATAATCACGCGCTTTCGTTCTGGACAATAAGTTAGGCAATTGGCCCAATAAAGGCCAAGAAACGATTAGGCTGGTTCGACCACGCTTACTCGCCCCAAACCTCTATGCTATGGTACTAACTAAATAGTTCGGAGCAATTAAACATGGAAATAGTAGTGTCGGTGTTCGCGGTCTTGGTCGCTTTGGGCTGTTTTGTTGCCATCGCGTTGAGTAGCAGAAAAGACAATAAGAAGAATCAGGACAAGCAAGGCTGATCTGCCTTGCCGACATGCGCACCGAATAGCGGCTGGCAACATGACAAGTTGGCTAGTGAGCACCGTAGCCGGGCTCTTGGTGGGACTAGCATTTTATGTCTGTGTGCGCCTAAGGATTGTCCTGGGACCGGCGGCGCGCGGGCGATACGGAAACATGGCCCGACGTGGCGTATGGCTGATCACGATCTTGTTGATGATCGGTATAGCGAATCTTGGCCTGGTTTTCCTTCGAGCTTATTTGGCCGCAAACGACTCCGCCAATAATCACTTTGCATTTGAGCTCTGGTTCGCTGTGCTTAGCCTGGCATTTGGTGCGGGCATGGTTTTTATCCGGGCACGAAGAACTAGATAAGCCCTACGAACTAAGAATTCCTGTCCAGGAAAAACAACCTTAAGCCGAATGAGAAGTGTTAGGACCATCATGGCAGATCGCAACTGCCGGTAAGACTAAACTTAAAAGTACAATCTACATCTGAGAAGTTGTTACCGAGGTGATTTCTAGTTTTGCCTCCGGCAACCATTTCCTTATTTGTACACTCAAAGACTGCAGGGTAAATGGTTTACTCAAGAATCCATCCATGCCGGCATCCAAACAACGCTCTTCATCTCCGTGCATGGCATTGGCCGTTAAGGCAATGATTGGAATATGGCTGCCCGTGGCCGCTTCGCGCGCTCTAATTTCTCGGGTGGCAGCATAGCCGTCCATTTCAGGCATCTGGCAATCCATTAAGACCAGGTCAAAATCATGATCTTTTTCCAAAGCTTTGAGAGCTTCGAGGCCAGTTTTCGCCAAGCTATATTCGCAGCCCAGCATTGATAGCATCGCCTTGGCTACTTCTTGATTAACCATATTGTCTTCAACTAACAGGATATTGCCTGATAGCTGTTCCGGCTTTTCGCTAGCTAAGGAGGGCGCGCCCATCGTTGGCGAGCCGATTGGTTCTGAACCGTGCAAGACCTGATCGATTTTTACGGCCACATTCGTCAGGTTAATGGGCCAAGCTCGAATAGAACCTAGACTTGCGGTCCGCAGCCCCAAAGGGTCGCCTTGCCGATCCACATCTTGCAGCAACAGTATTGGAACATCCTTAGCCGCGCTTAGTTCGATAATGTTCTCAGCCGTACCCGATTCACCGCTGCACAAGGATTCATCAATAAGCAGCAGCGCGAAATCATCGGCATTGGTTGCCGGGCCGCTTAGAGCTTCGAGTACCGCCATCTCATCGCCGACACCCAAAACCTCAAGCCCCAAGGGACTTAGTCTTTCAGCAAGTAGCGACTGCAAAGTCTCATTCTTGTGCCCCAACAAGACGATTCCTGGCATCGGCACGCGTTGCAGGATGCCCAACTGTTGATCCGGACTATACGCAAGCCGAACCGTGAACCAAAACTCAGATCCCTGACCATAAACGCTTTCCGCACCAGCTTCACCACCCATCTTGTTGGCCAACTGACTAACAATGGCCAACCCCAGTCCCGTACCACCGAATTCTCGGGTTGTTGAACTATCCGCCTGGCTAAAGGCACTGAAGATATGCTCCATTGCTTCGGGTCGAACTCCGATACCCGTATCCTTGACGCCAATCTTGTATAGATTGCTTTCCTGGCCTGACTCGGCCAAGGAAACGCTAACAAGTATTTGGCCACGAGCGGTGAATTTCAGGGCATTGCCAAGAAGATTGACAAGGATTTGGCGTAAGCGACCAGGATCTCCGGATACTTGTACAGGCAAGTCTAGCGGCATATCTACAATAACATCTAGATCCCGGCCATGTAGTCTGCCCACCAGCATCCGGACGGCATCCTCAATCTCATCTCGCAGGTTGAATTCAATACATTCCAGTTCTAGCTGACCAGCTTCAATTTTGGAGAAGTCTAGAATTGCATTGATAATTTTCAGCAAACTATCAGCCGACCGCCGAATCATGTCCGCTTTGCGCCGCTGCTCAGCAGTTAGAGATGAATTCAGCAGCAACTCGGTCATGCCTAGCACGCCGTTCATAGGGGTCCGAATTTCATGGCTCATGGTAGCCAGGAATTCAGATTTCGCCCGATTGGCGGCATCGGCGGCCTCTTTGGAGATCAACAGTTCACGGTTGGATTTACCCAGCCTTTTCAAGGCCTGGTTCAAGGCAGCGGTTCTTTCCTGCACTTGATGTTCAAGTGCGGTTGCCGCCTGGAACACAGAGAACGCGTTACCCTGCAAATCCATGCTGCGCTCAACGCGGGTCATGAGCGCTTGCTGGATTTTCTTTAGGCGCGCATTTTCTTCTTCCAGCTCAGCAATACGCCGAGAACTTGCGTCCTTATCATCACTGGAATTCTTGGCGGGCGCATTCAAAACCTATCTACCTATGGCGACGCCGGTAAATGTTTGGTTTAAATGCAAGGCATTGAACTGCTCCCCATAGGTTGCAAATCCAATGACGTTATTCTCGGCCATGATTTCGCCAACTTTTTCCTTAACATCGCGCTGCTCGGATTCCAGCCGGCGCAGAATGCAGTCGCAGCCGAGCACCAAACTTGGCTGCCCGACTTTGGCTCGCACATCGTCAAAGGCCTCACGCAGGTTTTCGACTAGGTCCACGCCCTTCGCTACCGTCAGAACGATGCCTTCGTCTATGGCGCAAAAGAACGTCAAGCTGCCATCATCATTGACCTTCTGAATTGAACGCACAAAGTAGTCACCACCGATGCGTACCACTACGGGATGGGCGGCAAAGATCAGGGGTGTCAACTCTTCAACCTCAAGACCCACGAGATTTGCAAATTCACGGCCCGCGGGTGCGCCGTTGATCTCGTGAACGATACGACGAGCCGGATCCGCGCCGGTGACGACCATTTTCGTTTCCGATTCCACAAAATGCTGGGTACGGAAGACCGAAAAAGGCGTCGAAGTCTGAATAATATTCAGAATCGCAACATTAGTGCGAAATTTCCCTTCGAAGAAAAGATGCGTGTGCCGAAAATGAGTTTCGTCCCCGGCAGAACCGCCAAAGAGCTGTATACCATGCAAGTTTTCGTAAATGCAGCTAACGAGTATCTCCTCCTTCATCGATAAACCGTCGACTAACAAGAATGCGAAACTGTTATCAGGAACAGGAACCACGCCGGCGGCTTCGATTCCACGCATGGCATCCATCGCAACAGCTTGCGCGGAGGCTGTATCAAAACTATCGAGCTCTACGAGTTTTGAATAGCTGATGAACTCCTTACCCGCGATGCTGACGCCAGTCAGTGCGCCACTCAGATAGCCCGTCGGCGTAATTTCGCCTGCTGTTGTGCAGCCGATTAAGTTGATCCCTTGGAAAAGTCGGCCGAGCTCGGGGCCGAGTACATCCAAGTCATACTCTGGCGAACAATAGAAAATCGCGATGGAGATATCTGGTTGATAAAGGGCATCATAGAGCTCTTGAGCAGCACGCTTGGCATCCGCTTCCACAGACGCCCCCCGCTTTATCGATAAGGACTGTTGATTGCTCATTTGCTCTCCTAGTTACGACTCTTACCTCTGGTCTTAATTATGAAGTTAGCGATTTTCGTCCGCCGCGGAATAAGCTGAGATGTGACTCCACATTTCAATGCGATTACTCGGGGCAAGCGAAGGCTAATTTTCCAATAAGACCAAGACGTTAAGTCTAAACGGATAGGGCAAAACCGCAGCGTGATGCAAATCACGAAACCTCCTCCCTTACTGTGGGCTGGTGCGCATATTCGAGAATCCGGTCTTGATTCCAGCGGCCGTCAGCGCCGGTTGGACTGGCTCAAAGTGATAGTCGATCTAAATCTTAAACGTGCTACCTTGAGTGCCGGGCGGAGGTGAACCAATAAAGGCTGTTTGCCCGTCAGCAAAAAATCCAGCATTGTTCGCAAAGGCCACTTTGGAGCGAATGATGACAAAGGCAGCCATCGCCGATACACGACCCGTCCGCGTAGACCTGGAATCTGGCAAGGACTATCACTGGTGCAGTTGTGGCCTATCACGCAGTCAGCCCTTTTGCGATGGTTCTCACCGCGGTACCGAGTTCACGCCGCTGACATTTACAGCCACGGAAGCTGGAGAAGCGTATCTCTGCCAATGCAAGCGGTCCGCCAATCCCCCCTATTGTGACGGTTCTCACAAGAAAATTACCGAGGCCGAAGCACAGGAATTCGCGCCGGCAAACAGCGACGCTCTAGTAGCCAAACCAACGCCCGAAGAACCTACCGTTGCCTACATTCATGACCTAGCCCGCGACGGGCTCAGCAAATCCGGTCATCACGGTGAAATGGCGGCCATGGGTGTGCCGCGTCACCAACTACCACAATGGGATGATATGCAAATTCTCACAGCGCAAGTCGCGCGCCAGCCCTTGCCGGATAATGCGCCGGTAGGCACCGAATTAATCATCGGACCCCGGGCGAAGAAGCCGCTGCGCCTAGATATCCCGCTATTTGTCTCGGATATGAGCTTTGGTGCCTTATCCGAAGAAGCCAAGACGGCATTGGCCCGCGGGGCGGAACTTGCGGGTACGGGGATATGTTCAGGCGAAGGCGGCATGCTGCCCGAAGAGCAGATGGAAAACAGCCGGTACTTCTACGAACTAGCATCGGCCATGTTTGGCTACGACGAGTCCTTGTTGAAACGCGTACAGGCGTTTCACTTTAAGGGTGGTCAAGGCGCAAAAACCGGCACGGGCGGACATCTGCCGGGCAGCAAAGTCACGGAGAAAATTGCGAAAGTTCGCCGGCTTAACCAGGGCGCCGATGCCATATCACCCCCGGGCTTTACGGACTTAAGGACACCCGCGGATTTTCGAGAATTCGCGGACAGAGTCCGTGAAATCACCGGCGGCATTCCTATTGGTTTCAAACTCTCGGCCAACCATATCGAAGCGGATATCGCCTTTGCGCTTGAGGCCAGCGCCGACTACATCATATTGGATGGCCGCGGCGGCGGCACAGGCGCGGCACCCTTGCTATTCCGCGACAACATATCTGTGCCGACGATCCCCGCCTTGGCGCGGGCACGAAAATTTCTCGATGCATCGAAACGCAGTGATGCGACCCTCATCATTACCGGCGGCCTTCGCGTTCCCAGCGATTTCATTAAGGCACTTTGCATGGGTGCGGATGGTATCGCCGTGGCGAACTCCGCCATGCAAGCCATCGGCTGTGTCGCCGCGCGCATCTGTAATACAAACAATTGTCCAGCCGGTATCGCGACCCAAAAGCCGCAGCTTCGGAAACGACTGGACGTGCAAGTCGCTGCTGAAGGTCTGGCAAGATTCTTGAGCGCATCGACCGAGTTAATGCAGGTCATGGCGCGCGCTTGCGGCCATGATCAGCTGTCTAAGTTTCAGCGCAGCGATTTGACCAGCTGGAAAAAAGATATGGCACAACTGGCGCACATTGCCTATGGTGGTGATTCGGTTGCTGTTGATTAATGACGAAGCACTACACCGCTTCGGATCGATTAAGCAGGCGAGGATCCTCACGAAAAGCTCGATGAAGCTGCGCCATCAGCAATCGAATACGTTCAGTTTGGCGCAGCTCCGGATGTGTCAGCAACCACAATTCGCTCGCAAAGGCCGGCTTGCAGGCAAACAAGCGCTCCAAGCTTGGTTTCTCCTGATCGGCAGGTAACAAGGCAATCCCAATACCGGCTTCGCACATGGCTGACATGGCGTTCAAGGTCGAGCAAGTCATGACAATTTGGGTGCCATGTTGCTCCGCCAGACGACGGAAAACGGGTAGGCGAAGCATGGGATCATCCGCACCGATCAGTTTGTGGCCACTCAGTTTTAGCGGCGAGGCTGGCGCCTCTATCCGCTGAAGATAATCTCGCGAGGCATAAAACGACCACGGCAAGCTACAAACTTTTCGGCCGATTAAATGCGGTGGCGGCTTTGGCGTTGCCCGTATCGCAACATCCGCTTCGCGCCGCGTGAGATCTAGGGACTCGGCGCCAACCAAGAGCTCTATCTGAATATCAGGGTAGTCATTGGAAAAATCCCGCAAGTATTGCGGTAAGTAGGCATAGGCAATATTGTCCGGAGCGGTCAGTCGAATCGTACCGCTGGGTTGGAAATCTTGCCCCAGCAACTTCAATTGCAGCGCATCAATTTCTTCATTAACCCGTTGCGCGTGTCGCTGTAGCTCTTCGCCGGCTTGGGTCAGGTGATACCCATCCACCAAGCGCTCGAATAATCGCACGCCCACGGCGGTTTCAAATCGGTTGATGCGGCGAAACACCGTCGAGTGATTGACCCCCAGCAGACGCGCTGCCGCGTTCAGAGACCGGCCGCGCGCTACGGCCAAGAAGAAACGCAAATCATTCCAATCGAATTGCATCTTTGCAAATTTCATTTGCTAATTTTGCTGATTTACTTGCATTACCGCAACCACTAATCTGGCGGCTACCACCTTGATGAACCGCGGAGAATCATTATGAAACAACGATTTAACCAAGATCTTGGGCCCTGGATCCTGCGGACTAGCCTGGGAGTGGTGCTGCTCGCCCACAGCGTCTATCTAAAGCTCGCCATTTTCAGTCTGCCCGGCACCGCCGCCTACTTCGATTCCATCGGCCTGCCGGGAGTCCTCGCCTACGGCGTCTTTGCCATTGAAGCTGTGGCCGGGCTCGCCTTGCTGCTTGGCTATCGACCACGACTCGCCGCCGCGAGCGTACTGCCGGTGCTATTGGGTGCAACTTGGGCGCACTGGCCGGCGGGTTGGCTGTTCACCAATGCGAACGGTGGCTGGGAATATCCGCTGTTTCTATCCGCGGTCGCCCTCGCCGTCGCGGTTTCCGGCGCCGGTCATGTACTTACGCGTAGCGAGACCAAGAGCCAGAACGAAGCCTCAAGATTTCAGGGGGCCCATCACCATGGTTAATTTTTTTCTACCCCTAAGCCTGATAATTGGACTGATTGTGTATAGCCTCGCGGCGCGCTGGTATGTCTGGCCATACTTGCGGCGGCAATCATTCAAAGAGGCCCTTACGCCATTGTTGCTATTGCATGGCTTACGATACATCGGCCTGGCGTTTCTCATTCCGGGCGTCACCGATCAAGTTTTGAACCCACGCTTTGCCAATCCGGCTGCCTATGGCGACTTGACCGCCACCCTACTTGCATTGCTAGCCTTACTGGGCCTGCGAAAAAATTGGGCAATTGCGCGCGCCCAAGTTTGGCTATTTAACGTTTTCGGCACAGCTGACCTAATTATTGCCGTGCTACTGGGCCTTAGCTACACGCCCGATGGCCACTTGGGCGCCGCCTACTTTATTCCCGCTCTAGCGGTGCCGGCTTACCTAGTCACGCACGCAATGATATTCAAACTTCAGATTGACGAAAAAAATGTTCCCATCATTGGCCGGGACGGCGTTTCCGTGACTTGATGAAGAACATGGCATTGCTCTAAGTGCCGATCAGTTGCCTGCCCACAGCTTAGGTCTTGATCGGCACTTCTCCGGCAGCCGTGGCCCGAACCGATACCGCTTTGATCTGGCAATAGACTCGTTGTCCTGCGTGAAGATTGAGTTTACGCAATGAACGCCGGGAGATACGCGCAAGCAGCTTGTCTTCATCCAACAGCAATCGCACCAAAACCTGGGGCCCGTCGGTATCCTGTATATCGTCGATGGTCGCTGCGGCAATATTTAAGATCGTGGAATCTTCCGCGGCTTGCAGACTCAGGCTGACATCCTTGGCCTTAACTCGCAGTCGCAATTCTTCACCCGGTTGCCCGACTTGGCCAGCGAGAAAAAAGTCCACGGCGCCTTTATTGAGCTGCGTAATCCGGTCCTGGGCATCATAGTTTTTAACTTGAGCCTGGATGACAGCACCGGACTCCTCACTCGACAGCGCGTCAACATCCATACGCACCAGCAATTCTTGAATGTCGCCCATGGCCGCGATTTTGCCGTGTTGCATAACCGCCAGGTAATCGCATAAGCGGCAGGTCTCTTCCATACTATGACTGACATAGATGATGGGCAGCGAAAGTTGTGCATGTAGTCGATCAAGAAACGGCAAAATTTCTTCGCGGTGGGCTTTGTCTAGCGACGCTAATGGCTCGTCCATTAGTAACAAGCGCGGATTGCTCAACAAGGCTCGAGCGATGGCAACCCGTTGGGCTTCTCCACCTGACAGTTGCACCGTTGAACGATCAAGCAAGTCCTCGATTCCGAGCAGACTAATCACTTCATCGAACGCTAATTTCTTTGGCGCGGCCGCTCGTTGTTGACCGTAGGCCAAATTGCGCCGCACGTTCAGATGTCGAAATAGACGAGCATCTTGAAACACATAAGCGACGCGGCGGTGATTCACCTTACAATCAACCGAGGCCGCTGTGTCCTGCCAGACTTCCGAGTCCACCTCCAGACGCCCAAGCGTCGGCTGCTCTAGTCCAGCCAAACACCGCAGCAGGGTCGTCTTGCCCGATCCCGACGGACCAAATAAGCCTGTAATGCCACGTCCCGGGATGCTCAGATCCGCCTCCAAGGCAAATTTCTCCCGCCGCAGCCGGTAACTGGCGGCGATGCTCATCGCCGCTGCCACCGATGATTAATCACAAACATCACCAACAAGGCCAAAAAAGCAAACACCAATAAAATTGCCGACAAGCGATGGGCTTCGCCATAGTTCATGGCATCTACGTGATCATAAATCGCAATGGAAATCACCCGAGTTTCTTCGGGAATATTCCCGCCGACCATCAAAACCACACCAAACTCGCCCAGGGTATGCGCGAATGTCAGCACCAGAGCGTTGACGAAACCCCGCATTGATTGCGGCACGACGACGGAAAAAAAAGCATCAATTTTTGATGCACCTAGGGTCCACGCCGCCTCCAGATCACCGCGGTTGACGGCCTCAAAAGCATTTTGCAGCGGTTGCACGGCGAACGGTAAACTGTAGACACATGATGCGATCACCAAGCCCAAAAATGAAAAAGTCAGTGTGTCGCCGGTGCGTTCAAACCACCATTGGCCAACGGCACCATGTCGGCCCAATAGAACTAGCAAATAGAAGCCCATCACGGTTGGAGGTAACACGATGGGCAAAGCCACAATTGCCTCGACGGCAGATCTAAAACGCGAACGCGTAGCGGCAAGCCACCAGGCCAGCGGCATGGCCATGACAATTAGCAGGCAGGCTGTTATTCCGGCCAACTGCGTCGATAACCAGAGTGGACCGCTACCCGGAAAATTCATCGTAATAAATCGCTATCGTAATTCTTTATGGACCAGGCACGCGGTAACCAGCGCGCTGAATTAATTCTAAGCCGGTGGGGCCTCGCAAGAATGCTAAAAGCTCCCGTGCAGCCTGGTTATTCTCGGCTCTTTTCAA
Source organism: Gammaproteobacteria bacterium (assembly GCA_965221985.1). Classification (GTDB taxonomy): domain Bacteria; phylum Pseudomonadota; class Gammaproteobacteria; order Steroidobacterales; genus J054. The sequence goes on along the minus strand of OZ244928.1, from coordinate 1,236,997 downwards.
CAACACTAGCTGTTGTTCGATTGGCGAATGGGTAGCTTCCGGTACAGGCCAGGCACAAGTTGCCTCGGGTAAGCGTGAATTCAGGGACTGAGAATAAGCCACGAGCCCGAAACTGGCATTACCCGTGGCGGCAAAGTGCATGGCCTGGGAGATGTTCGTACCGATCACCAGTTTTTTTTGAATCCTTGGCCAGGCATCCAACGTGGACAAAAAATCCACAGCCGCCGCTCCATAGGGTGCAGTCGTAGGGTTGGCAATCGCTAGGTGAGAGAAATCCACCGATTTTAGTGCAAGCAAACATTCTTGCCCCTGCAGTCGGGATTCACGTGACCAAAGGAGCAAACGGCCGATGGCATAAGTAGAACGCGAATTCTCCGCAACCAGTCCTGCCGCCTCCAAGCGCCGTGGACGATCAATGTCCGCAGCCAAGAACACGTCGAAGGGAGCTCCATTAATGATTTGTGCATACAAAGCGGCGGTGGATGCGGTGCTTGTACGGACTTCGTTTGCGGTTACACGAGTGAATTCCGAGACAACGAGTTCTAGGGTTTTAGAGAAATTGCTCGCCGCTGCCACACGCACCCTGCCAGCGTTCGCCGACGAAAATAAAAAAATCATTAGCAAGGCCAAGCAAGCGATTTGCCTAGCGCGTGGCTTGTCTATATCTGGCGCTGAGCCGATCACAGCATTCGGCATTTTTCGGGTCCAGCTAAGTTACGATTAGTCACCCATAATGCCGAAGTAGCTAGCGCTTAGACAAGGTCGAAAAAGACTATCCGCATGGCAAACTGGCCGCCGCTTCATCCTATAGTTCTAGTAAGGCGCTAAGCCCTCCCGCAACTAGAGCCCTGGCAAACCAAATCGACTCAAAAGCGCCAATCCAACTGTAAATGCCCGCTAGGTTGGATTTTTGGGAGCACATCGGAACCCACCAGCTCGCGTTGAAATTCTGCATGCTCGCCGAGCAGATTCCGTCCGATTAAAGACAGCTCGATGCCGGACCGGGGACGCCAGCCAATTCTTGCATCCATTGTGGTGTAGCTTGGTATCTTCAACTGGGCGGATAGCGTCGGCAGTTCATCAGCATAGCGCAGCCAGATGTCGCCATTAATTTTAGCAGTTAGGTCCGCTGAAAGCCGCAAAGAAACTTGATGCTCCGGGCTTTGGCCTTCTGCTAACAATGCATCTGGATCGACGGAGTCAGAATCAGGATCTAGATCAAGCTGCAAGAAAGTATAGGCAAGCTGCATACGCCAGCGGTCGCTGATGGACCAAATGCCGGCGACTTCCAGCCCATAACTTTCGCCCTCCATCTTGTTGTCGCCGCGCAGGGGCAAGACAAAACGATCCCCCGTCGGCGATCCGAAGGGCAGTACACACTGAACGAGCGTCAGATTCGGGGGATCGCATACAACACTCCCCGGCTCAATGGTTCTCAGCGAATCGTATATATTAAAGAACGCCACCATATCCAATGACAAAGCATCACCCCAAAGCTGCCGGTAGCCCACCTCGAAGGCATTCACATCTTCCGAATCAAAGTTCTCGCTGCCTTGTAGCTGAGCGACCGCGGGTAGGGGCAATGTCGTCAGTGGAACCCCTGGAGGTAGATCAATACCGTCGGGGATGGGCGAGCCAGTGGGAAAATACTGCACATCAACTGCGGCAACTGTTTCCGCGTAGGATGGTGTGCGCACCGCGCGAGACCAGGCACCCCAAAACGTTTGTTCTTCTGAAATCTGCCATAGGCCGCGAACATTGGGCTGAACTTCGGTCCCGGTATAATCGTTGTGTTCAATTTTTGCTCCCAACATTAGACGGAATTGATCGTCAAACAAGCTGATTTCATCTTGAAAAAATGCGCTAACCAAGCTCTGGCTATCTTTCGGCAGCCGTTCAATTCGCCCATTGGGATTCCCTGAAACATGCCTAATGGTCAGCTTGCCCATATCATCGTAACGATAACCAAGACCCCAGATAATTTCGTTGCGCTGGTCAAAGCGGAATCTGTGCTGCCAATCGAGTTCAAATTGATCGCCTGATTCCTGCTTTAGAAAACCCTCATCATGCTCATACCGGCTAATGTGGCTTTGCAATGTCCAGGAAGAATCCTCGGCAGCGCTGTGCGCCCACCTCAGGAGAAGATTCGAGGCTGAGGCTTCGCGGGTATTTTCTCCGCTTGTACTGCTCTCGGTATCGCTTTGCAAAGTTTCACCCTGAAAACTCAGCTTGTTGTACTCATCCAACTGCCAATCCAGACGAGCACCTGCCTGCATTGACTCCCATTGCTTATGGTCGCTAACGGAATTTATTTCGACAATTGAATCGCGATTTAGGTATTTACCGAAAACCCGGATATTCAAATCTTCGCCAAGAGCCATACCGTGACGCAGAAATAGATTGCTATCCTCCGGTGAACCGGCACTGGCAACCAGGCGTGTACCTAGAGTATCAGCTGCGTTCTTCGTAATAATATTGATGACGCCGTTAACGGCATTCGCACCCCATAGAGTACCGCCAGGTCCACGAACGATTTCGATTCTATCGATATCGACAAGGGGCACGTCAACGGTATCCCAAAAAACACCGGAGAACAGCGGACTATAGACCGAACGACCGTCAATCTGCACCAGTAACTTGTTCGTAAATTGCCCGTTGAAACCACGGCTACTGACGGCCCAGGTATCAGTCGATATTTGACCAACTTGCATGCCTGGCGCCAGCATTAAGGCATCTGCAATGGTATTGACACCTGTACGCCGAATGTCGTCCGCGGTGATGACGAATATTGCCGCAGCAGCCTCTGATCGAGGTTGCATTTTCTTAGATACCGTCGAGACTTCGATGTTCGCTAAATCTTCCAAGCTCAACTGCTTCAAGCGCATTAAGGGATCAACTGAATCGGCTTGCACCCCAGGATGCACGACCAAGCCCGCGCAAACTAGCAGACAAGCGAAAACCCGCCGCGCAATGCGGTCACGCCTGAAACCATCCAGGCAGGCAGCATTCTGCATCCTTCTGCCGGCCAAAGGAATAATATGACCCACGATATTCACGTTACGCTCCTTGCATTTCCTTCCCTGCCTACTGAACACTGGGAGCCGACTCCCGTTCCGTTTGTAACCATTTCTTCAATATGTCTTCCAAGCCTTGCTTAGTGAATGGCTTGCTAAGATAGTCATCCACGCCTTGTTCCAAGTACTTTTCCCGATCCCCACTAAGGGCATTCGCGGTAACTGCAACAATGGTTGTATGTTGGTTGGTGTCGTTTTCTCGCCGTCGAATTTCTTGCGTTGCAGATATGCCATCGAGCTCCGGCATTTGCACATCCATCAAAATAATGTCATAGGGCTCTTGCGCTTCTTGAAATTTTTCCAATGCTTCAACACCATTGGCTGCCAAGTCAGTAGTGAAGCCCAATGCTGTCAACATTTCTCGGGCGACGATTTGATTCACCGGATTGTCTTCGGCCAACAGAATTCTGGTATTGCGTATCCTCGATGGCTGGAGGTCTGACGACTCTCGAACGGATTCCCTGCGCGCTTTGCGACCCAGTGTCTCCATGACTAAGTCGAACAGGGCAGAATCTTTCACTGGCGGGATTAGCACCAGATCGATTTTCAGTTCATCTCTAAGGGACTCCGGAACCGACTTGGGAGTTGCGTGCAGCAGCACGGTGCAAGCATTTTTGCAGGCCGGCTCAAAGCTAAGGTCGCGCACTAGACTAAGGCCCTGCGGTTCAGGAGAATTTGTGTCGCAGAAAAGATCTGCGCCGGCATCAACCAACAGCAAATCGCAGCTTTTTCCAAGTACGCCGAGTTGTTTCGCGAATTCGTGCGCTTGTTGCCGGCTTGCTGCCAGTGAAACCGACAGTCCCCAAGATTCAAGCTGTGACTTCATCGTCAAACCAATCTCCGCATCGGCCTCCACGACTATGACGTTCTTACCTTTCAGTCCTAGATCCCAAGCCTCGGTCTCCATACCGAGTGCCTTTGGCAACTGCAAGCGAATATCGAACCAGAACACAGAGCCGTCACCAGATCGGCTTCGAACGCCCATTTCGCCATTCATCAACTCGACCAGACGCTTCGAAATCGCGAGCCCTAGGCCCGTTCCACCGAATTTGCGCGTCGTGGACCCATCTGCTTGAGAAAAGGCATCAAATATCTGTGTTTGAGCTTCCGCGGAAATTCCGATGCCGGTATCCGCGACTTCGATGTGAAGATCAACGGAGTCTTGATCGAGCGACTCGACAGCAACGTGGATGGTTACGTTGCCTTCTTCCGTAAACTTAATGGCATTGCCAACTAAGTTGGTGAGAATTTGGCGAATGCGAGAAGGATCGCCACAAAGTTCTCGCGGCACAGAATCATCCAAATCCACAATCAGCTCTATGCCTTTGGAATTAGCCGCCTCAGCCAACAGGTAATGTATCTCCTGTACTAGCTCGACCAGATCGAATTCAATGCTTTCCAGTTCAACTTTTCCTGCCTCGACCTTGGAAAAATCTAGAATGTCGTTGATGATTGCGAGCAGGGCCTGGCCTGAACGGCTAATGGTGTCTACAAAATGTCGCTGACGATCCTCTAAAACCGTGGACTGAAGCAACTCCGCCATCCCCAATACGCCGTTCATAGGCGTACGAATTTCGTGGCTCATCGTGGCCATGAATTGAGACTTGGTTTTGTTGGCTACTTCTGCGGCGTGCTTTGCAAGGCTCAGCTCTTCATCGCGCTGCTGCACCTGCGCTAGCATATGGTTGAAACCGTCAATCAACATGCCCATTTCGTCATCCGTTTCTTGCTTTGCGCGGATGCTGTAGTCTTTCTCTCGGGAGACACGCTGCATGGTCCCGGCCAATTCATCAATGGGCTGCGATATCCAGTGCTTCAAGCGCGTTGCCGCCAAGTACGCAATTACGAGTGCACTTAGCAGAATGGCCGCGCTGGCTAGCAACTGACCAAGTACAATCCTGTCGAGACGCTCGAGATCGGCTCTAACTCTGATGCTGCCGATATTACGTCCGGCCTCCTGAATCGTTTCTGTCAACTCAAGAAAGTTTGAATGGAAAGTCGGTTCAATTTCCAGCGGCGCCGTGGCAGACACTGGATAAGCTCGCATAATGGCGACATGCTCATTCTTGTCGCTATGCCAACGGGCAAAGGGCCGGCCGGCGGCATTGTAAATGTCCGCTGAAATAATATTGGCTTCCGTACCTAAAGCACTTAGCACTTCTTCCGCAGCCGCAGCGTCGTTAAATGCAATGGCCGCGGAACTGTTTAGGCCTACCATTCTTGCACTCGCCGATAGCGAGCTAACCATGGCCCGACGGGCCGAACTGAGCTCCAGATACGTCACTGATATGGTAATCAGAACAGCAACAACCGCACTCGTCGCCAGAGTTACCGCGACAACTCGCTGTTTCAAGGATAGTGTCGATCGCCGGGTCGTCATGGTGAGACCCCCGCTCTGCCGTCGACCACTGTGGCGATTCTTAGTAGCTTTGAGCTAACAGCCAGAGATTGAGAACGCGCAACTCCAACATCTATTACAGGATTGATACGGTCGCGCTTCTCAAGCAAACGGATGGCCACTTGCGTAGGTTTTTCAACATCAAAGTCCGTCACAACCAGGATGCCGGTGGAATCGACCGACAGAAGGATCTGTGACAAATTCGATTTCTGGACTTTGTCGATATAGAGAATGTGACAAGCCGACACTGACTTATTCGGCGAGATCAAGTGCATTTCTAATGGGCGGCCATTGATCTTCTCTCCAGCAAGAACCTGCTTAAGCGCGAGACTGGTATCGGTTTCATCTATCACGCAATAAACGAGCGGCGCATTTGGGTCGCGAAACGCGGATCTCGGCCAGCTTACAAAGCTAGCGAAATTGTAAAGGTACACGGCTTTGACTTGATGGATCTCAAAATCCTGTGCATCGGTCTGCGTAGGTATCGCAGCGATAAGTAGGAACGCGAGACAGACAAATACTCTTGCCGCACCAGAGAATGGCGCGTGCGAGTATTGCTGACGTAACAGCTCAGCGCCGAATAGAGGCGCGCAGTAGTGCCCGATTGAAGTCACCGAATCGGCTTTTCCCGTCTCAACTAAAAGTCATCTAACTGGTAAGGCTGCACGCCCATACGCACATTGCATCACCAGCGGAAAAAGTATGGGGTTGTGCCGCCTTGATCACTGTGAAGCTAGTCACAAGGTTTTATGTCAAAGTAGCCGTTGAGAATCGGTCGGCCAGGCGCAGATTACGTATATCCTATTGATTTATATAAACTCAGTATGCCTCACAACACATTTTTCAGTGTCTACTGACCATGGATAAGCGGACTGCCGAAGCAGGAATGGAGATTTGTCGTGTCACAAGCCAATAGCAATATGGCCAAGACAAGGCGTGGGATTTTGGGTCTCGGCCTAATCGCGGGTTCCGTCGCGATCACTGGGCCGGAAACCGCTGATTCGCGAACTACGTCGAACAACAATTTGCAGTTTCTGATCGAGCCTAATCACCAGCCGAATATATCGAAACGCGAACTGAAGAAAACTGTTCGTGCAATTCTTGAATTTCTGGAAGCCTCGCATCCGCCCGGTATGACGCTATCCATCTGGGAGGCCAACCCACGAGATATGCCTTTCCTAGAAGCTCATATTCATGAAATCATTCGCGCAATTCATGTTGGCGTCAAAGAAAATCTGTCGACCTACCCCACCGATCCAGTGCTGGTTGCCGCGTTGCTCTACAATGAATCGCGATATTCACCCTTGGCCCTGTCAAACGCCGGCGCGCTAGGCATCGCCCAGTTCATGCCAGATACGGCCGCGGAATACGGGCTGCAACCTCTGCTTAGACCCAATCTTTGGCGACGCTACCGAGAAACGAAAATCGCAGAACGCAAGCGACGAAGGGGAAAAAAACAAGCACTGCGGAAGCAATTCTCGCTGAAGCGCTTTACCTTGGATGCCGTCATCGAGAAGACTTTAACTACAGGAGATGTGGAATCTCTGGCGGCCTATCAGGAGTTTATTCAAGCCGAGAAAGCCGAGAAATTATTACTCGATGAATACATCTCCAGTGTTCGCGCCAAACTTACACAGCACGACTATTTTTCCGGTGGCCGAGAAATCATGGAGCGACTCGATGCACGTACAAGTTATACGGCAGTAAGCACCGCGGTTAAGTATATTGCCCGGCGACTCGAGGAAAGTGCCGGCATGACCACAAGTGCGGTCGCCTCATACAATGCTGGGCCAAGTGCTGTGCGAGTATCGAACAATCGATCCGTACTCTATGAATATGGAAACTTGCCCGCCTACCCGGAAACTGTGCGCTACGTGCAGCGAATCTTGGCGGTTTATTCAGAGTTGCGGCAGCGGATGACTTAGACGACTCAGCGGCCGCCTAATCGACGATGGAGATCCATACATTCGCACAGGCAAGCTGACATCAGCATAATTTTTTCGGGATATACCCATGGATTGGGGATGACTACAAGAAGGCTTAGCTCATATCGCTACGATGTCGACTCAAGTCACCGAGCAAGTCAGGTGAAATATCTCTAGCCGCGAACCGCCAGCAATCATCAACCAATTCAAAGCGATCATGGTAGTGGCCAGCAAAGATCGCCTGCAATGGAAAATCCGGTGGCACAGCCTGAAATACTACAATATAGCATTGCGCGGCTGCCTGATTATTATCAGCGCTAAGATCAATCTGTAAGTTGCTCATCACATGCTTCGTCAATGGCTTGCCACCGTACAAAATAACGTTTTCCAAGGTTTTTAGTACGGCTTCAGAACCATAATCACCACCCGTGGGATCTCCTAGCACCTGCCAGCGAGCATGGGCAAAAAGATTCGCAAAGCCTTGCAAGTCGCCGCTATCGATTCGATAGCAGTATTCGTTCATCAATCGGGTGATTGCTTCGCGATCGTCGATCATAGCGACATCAGTTGCCGTCGCGCTAGGTAACTAGATTGTAAAACTGCAGATCCATATCTTCGGCTAGAGCATCGAGAATGGGTGGCACGAGACGTTCATGATCGGGCGCGTCTTGATGGACCTGAAAAGCAGCCTCGTCGAGAAAGCGCGAATAGACGACGTAGGTGTTTGGCTTTTCCTGGTGACGTAAGAAATCGTAAACCAAGGTGTCCGGCTCGGTTTTCTCGGTGATATTTGATAGCTCTTTTTGCAGGGCCTCGAACTCCGCAAGTTTCTCGGGCTTTACAACCAAGGTTGCTATAAAGGCGGTTTGCATAGGCTTCTTCCTCAGTTAATAAGTGACGGGCGCCGCAGCTCGTTAAATGCCCAACTCTTTGATCAATTGATCTTGCAAACGAAACTTTTGAATCTTGCTCGTGGACATCGGCCACTCGGTTACAAATCGCACATACCGAGGGACTTTGAACGACGCGATATTCCCCTTGCAGAATTCGATTAGTTCTTGTTCCGTCGTCGACGCGCCCTCTTCTAGTTCCACAAAAGCGGCGGGAATTTCCTGCAATCGCGCATCAGGAATACCCACAATTTGAGCCAACTTTACCGCGGGATGCTGAGCAAGATAAGTTTCGATTTCTACGGCAGCCACATTTTCTCCGCCTACTTTCAGCATATCCTTGATACGGCCATGAAACATTATCTGGCCCTGCTCATCAAAGGAGCCATTGTCGCCCGTATGAAAAAACCCGTCCGAGTCAATAGCCTCGGCGGTTTTTTCCGGGTCTTTGTAGTATCCCTCAAACAGGCAGTAACCGCGCACCAGGATTTCGCCCCGCTCACCGGTGGACAGCTCTTGCCCGGTTTCTGGATCAACGATAATCACTTCCAAACCCGGTAGCGGCGGCCCCAGACGGGTACAACGCGTCTCCAAGCTATCCGTGAGCTGGCTAGTACAAACAGTGCCGCCCGTTTCCGTCATTCCGTAGGTACCCACATAGATCGTGTCGGGCATGGCTTTGAGCATGGCGTCTTTGATACCCGGGGGCTGCACGGCGAAATTGCTATTCATCAATCTTACCCGGCTCAAATCCGTTGTTTCGAAGTCCTCATGATGAATTAGGTCCGACATGATGGTAACGAAACAGGGGTAGGTCGCCGTGGCACGCTCTTGTTCTAACATCCGCAGCGCCTGACCTGCCTCGAAGTAACTCATAGTCAAATAGGCGCCCGCTACATCGAAAATAGCCACCATGGGTAAGATAGCCGCGATATGAAACATGGGTAAGGGCGACCAAAAACGATCTTCGCGGCTTAGCTGATAGCGGTAACGCCCCAGCGCAATACTATTGCGCACGATAGCTTCGTGGCTTAAGGGACAACCCTTGGGATTTGCGGTCGTACCCGATGTGTAGAGCATGATAGCTGGATCGCGGACGCGCACACGCATGCGCGTAGCTTCAACCTCTGCCTCGGGCGCATTCGTCGAAAGCTCTTCAAACTTTGCTTGGGGAATAAAGCCGCCAGGCCGTGAATCACCCAATAAAACAGCATTTCGCAACTTCGGTGCCGAAGGAATATTCAAGTGCAAGGGATCTTGGGCATCAACCATGCCTGGCAAGCCTTCACTCAAACGTTCAACAAAATTAACATGCTCGGCAATCTGATCCGTGGTGATCAAGGTCGAAATATCGGCATTCTCAATCACATAACGCAATTCACCGGCGCGAAATCGCGCATTGATAGGTACTGTCACCGCGCCACACAGCGCAATAGCAAATAGAAACTCCGGAAACTCGATACAGGTCGGCAACAGCAAACCCACATGATCGCCGGGACGCACGCCGAGGGCTTGCAAACCCCTGGCCCGGCGATAGGCCTGATCTGCCAGTTCGCTAAAGCTTTGGCGTTGATCGGGAAAAACAACGGCATCACCATCGGGACGGTCGTCGGCTGCCAACAGCAACAAATCGCCGAGGGTCGTTGCCCGGATAGGGTTTTTAAGTTGGCGAGTCATACCAATATCCTGCCGGCCCTATTCCAGCGGATCCAAATATTCGCGCACGTACAGGGGCTCACCTTCCAGGCAATCCAGTAACGCAGGCGAGATTTCCGCCAGCCAGGCTGAATTCATGTGCCGTTCTTCCGCCGCGTCGTCCGCGAAAGACTCCATCACAGCGAAACGTCGTGGCTCGCGTAGACGAAAGAACTCGTAAACAAGTGTGTCAGGCTCGTGGGCATGCACCTTCTCAGCCAGCCGTTTACAACAATCGATAAAATCCGCTTCCCTGCCTTCTTTAACCGTCATTTTCGCGAGAAAGCTTACTCTAGCCATATCTAAACTCCGTGGCATCCAATGCTAACATCGCCCCCCTATGGAGAAAGTCAGTTTGGACGCTAGTCACTATCGGTTCGTTTGCGAGGCAACGGCCATTGATCCCGGAAAAAGCGAAAGCTTTGAGATTGACGGCCACGACGTCTTGGTTTGCCACACCAAAGAGGGCTTCTACGCCGTCGAAGATCTTTGTTCCCATGCGAAAGCGACTTTGTCCGGCGGACGCTTGCGCGGCTGCCGAATAATCTGTCCTTTGCATGGCGCCTCCTTTGATGTTCGTGATGGCAGCGCGAAAGGCAAGCCGGCATCGCTGCCGATTCACTGCTATCCCCTGCGGGTCGAGGATGGGCGTATCGAAATCTTGCTGACTGATTCTTGAGATCACAAGCTACAGTTTTTCCACCATGGCATAGCCGTTATTTAGCACGAGCTGGTCTCGCTCCAGGACTCTTGCGCAAAACCGCAGATCATCAGCTTCTTGCCAAATCTCGGTACGAATCGTTTCACCGGGAAACACTGGTGAAGAAAACCGCAAGCCAACTTTGCGTAGTTTAGCCGTCTTAGTCCCGCCTAAGCCTCGCAAAACCGCACGCGCGGCAATTCCGAAGCTCGCCAAGCCATGCAATATCGGTGCGGGAAACCCCGCCTTGGCAGACACTTTAGGGTCAGCATGCAATGGGTTGTAATCTCCGCTGAGGCGATACAGCAAGGCTGTTTGAGTCGTGGTGGCGATATCCACCTGCAAATCCGGTTCCCGGTCCGGCAACGCCTTAGGCTTCAGACTCTGGGTTTTTGGCCCACCAAAGCCCCCATTACCCCGAGCGAAAATCACCGCCGATTGTGTCGAGTAGTGTTCGCCGCTTTGCGCGTCGAACAGGCGTCGCTCCACGGTGATCAATGCACCTTTGCCTTCACCCTTGTCGATGACATCAACCACCCGATTGACGCCTTTGATACTGGCTTTCGGCGGCAGCGGTCGGTGAATCTCTAAGTGCTGCTCACCATGCAAGACTTTCACCATGTCGATACCGACTTCGGGATCAGCCATCCATGCACCCGGGTGGCCGAGAACTACAGCCATGGTTGGAAAGGTCTCTAAATCCCTTTCATAAACAAAGCGCAGTTCATCTTCATTAGTAGGTTCAAAGCCAAAGCCGATGCCCAGCGCATACAACATGGTGTCCCGTGGCTCATAATCTTGCTGCACATCGGGGATGTTCCAATTGATCAATTGTTCGTAGGTAAACGCCATGCAGCCACTAGCCTTAAGCGCTAAACGGGTTCCCAAGTAAATACGCTGGCGGTAACGTCCAGATCGTACATGGAGGGTTTGAAAGCCGGTAGCACTCGATCACAAACACTTTGCGCATCCCAGCCATCAGAGGTATGAGCCACTCGCAAAGGCCGCGACTGACTCATCAGAAAAATTTCGTTATTACGCACGGCAAAAATTTGCCCGCTCACATCGGCGGCGGCATCACTAAACAAGGCCGCCACCAGCGGTGCAATCTTTTCCGGCGTCATTTGTTTGATTTTCTCAACCCGGGCCTGCTGTTCCGGTGTATCCGTAGGCACCTTGCCGAATAGGCGACTCCAGGCGAAGGGTGAAATGCAATTAGACCGGACGTGGTAGCGTGCCATGTCCAAGGCGATGGATTTAGACAGGCCCACGATACCCATTTTTGCCGCCATATAGTTGGCCTGACCTAGATTGCCGATCAGCCCGGAGGTCGACGTCATATGCACCAAACAACCCGTGTCTTGCTCTCTAAAATGAGGTGCGCAAGCACGACTCATATTAAAGGAGCCTTTCAGATGCACATTCAAGACGATATCGAATTGCTCTTCCGTCATTTTGTGAAAAATGGTGTCGCGCAGAATACCCGCGTTATTCACCACGCCATCAATCCGGCCAAATGAATCGATAGCCGTTTGCACGATGGCATGGGCACTGTCCCAATCAGCCACACTCAAACCATTGGCCACAGCCTGCCCACCGGCAGCCTGTATCTCAGCAACCACCTCATCGGCGGGGCCCGTATCGCTACCCTCGCCCGTGGCGGATGCGCCGAGATCGTTAACCACCACACTGGCGCCCTCTCGCGCCAAAGTCATTGCAATGGCGCGCCCGATGCCTCGGCCGGCGCCCGTGACGACGACCACCTTGCCATCGAGAATTTTCTGATCAGTCACTACATGTCTCCGTAGTCTGCCAAGCCATTTGAGTTTCCTTAGCTACTCGCTTGCTGGTGGCGCCATCTCGGCACCAGGAATTGGGTTGAAGTAATGCAGAGCCACCTCGCGACGGGCGATTTTCCAAATTCCATCACGGCGCTCAAAGTCATCGGTATAAGTGGCGCTAATCATTTGCACCACGTCATCCTTGGTAGCCCCCATGCAATCCACATCGCAAACACCGCGGGCATTATCCGCATCGGCAAATTCCAAGCGTAGGTTTGAAGTCAAGTGATGAGTTTCACGCCATACCGGATAGAGCACTTCGTGCACGGCTTTGTAAATACCATCGTGGCCGGAAAAACTGCCGAAGGGAGGACCGATATCCCAAACCGCGTCGGGATGCCAAATGCCGATGAAACGCTCCCAGTCATGTTGATCAAAACCGTGGCAGTAATTGGTCACTAGATCTCGTAATGCCGCCCGGCTTTCGAGTTCATCAACCCGCTGCAATAAGCTTCTGACGAGCGCTTCAGTATCGCCATTCTGAGCCATAGCGTTTCCTCATCATTTTTGTTCTACAGTGTCGCGACTATCAGCTGCAACACTATTGGCTGCAATAAAACCAAAGGTCATGGCCATGCCCAAGGTATGACCCGCCCCGTAGTAAGCGTCGCGTGAAGGACTGGCAATACAGTTACCGGCACCATACAAACCGGGGATCGGCTGGCCATGCGCATCTAATACGCGCGCACTTGCATCAATTAGCGGGCCGCCATTGGTATCGAGTGCTCCGGCCGCAAGCACGATGGCGAAGTAGGGTCCTTCATTACGCAGCGGATGCATGCTGATGCTCGGGTAGGGATTGGCTGGCCAGACACTATCAGGCCGTTGCGGGGAAAAAACTTGAAACCATTCACTGTCGTATGCAGCCGCACCACGGCCAAAATCGTCATCGCGACCGGCCATGGCGAAGGCGTTGTAGCGCACAATCTCCGCCTGCAGATTGCGCGCAAAGTCGTCGTGCAAAGCAAAGCCGCCCGTCTGCGCAGCCATCTCAGCCAGTTTGGTTTCTAAAACTTGCGTAAGCTCGCCGATAGAATTTCCCGTAACAACATGCACTCCATCCGCCGGTGTTTCCGGTAACGGATAAACACCCGCAAAAGCTTCGGCGCTGCGTTGATCGTAAATCATGAACATCAATTGATTGGGATATTCAGCCCGTGTCGCATCGTATAAGCCATGCACTTCGGTGCGGTCGTTGTAGTTGCGATTTTCGTCGACCACGCGGCGTCCATACTTGTTTACCTGGATCATGGAGTCGCCGGGCGGATAAAAAACACCTTGAGCCAGATAACGGCTCACCAAAGCTTCATCCAATACAATTTGTGTGCGCCAAGCGCCCGACAAGTCACCCATGGCCGCCCCCGCCGCAGCGGCAATGGCAATAAAGTCGCCGGTCGATGCCGGCTTAGCGCATGAACCGTAGAGGTAGTTGGATTGATGCCGACGTACCAGCTCGGCACTATGCGCATAGCCGCCTGCCGCAAAAATCACAGCGCGTGTTGCCTGAAACGTAACACTGCCCGCCGCAGTTTCCGCTTCTACGCCCACGACGCGGCCGGTATCATCTTGGACCACTCTAGCCACGCGATGACCCATATAAGTTTCAATTTCACGTTGCCGGATGGCCGCGATGAGCTGGCGCATCAGCTCATCGCCCAAACCCATTTGTCCCTCGGCGTTAACCGGGCCCAATGCGCGGCCCGCAGGGACTTTGTTCTCGGGCACGTTATCCAAATAGTCTGTGGCCGGCCTGTCCAGCTGAAACATCCGCCACTCAGCAACTCTTAGCGCGCCCAATTCTTCCAAAACTTCGGTCGCCGGTGCAGCGTTGTCATAAAAAGCGGCCAGCAGATCTAGCTCGTCCTGAGCTATACCATGGTTTTCGACCTTAGGGTTATATCGCTCGGGAAAGGAAAAACGCGCCATATAGCGTAGGCAATCATCGCGAGAATCGATAATTCCTTTTTCCTTCAAACTGAAGTTATTTGGAATCCACAACACACCCGCCGACTTAGCTGAGGTACCCCCAAGCTCATCCGCTTTTTCCACCAGCAGCACAGAGTTCCCGTTGCGATGTGCCGTTAGCGCCGCAGTGCAAGCGCCAACCCCGCTGCCAACAACGATCACATCGGCCTCGTGATCCCAGGCGCCCTCTTGGCTAGCTTTGCAGCCACTCAGCGCAACGCTACCTAAGGATGCGGTAACAGCGCCGGCCAACAGATCTCGTCGAGTTACGCTTTTGGAAGTCGCGCTCATCATTGCTCTCCGCTTTGGCGCCGTTGGTAGAATCTGGGTATAAACTGCGACCCCGCAATGCGCTGCGGTAGTTTGAGTATCAAAACTAATGAAAGAACCGGCAGTACGCGCTGGCCGGTGCAATCAACGCTGCAATTCAATACCCTCGGCTTCCCGATCCCAACAATCCGCGGTAATGCCCTCATTCTTCAGCTTGAATTTCTCAACACGCTCGCTAGGCGTCTTGGGCAAACTATCGCGGATAGCGATGTAACGAGGAATCGCGAAATAAGCCATCCGCGGTTCACACCAGCGAATTAATTCTTCTTCCGACGCACTTTGACCGGGCTTCAACACGACGACAGCTTTGACGTCTTCTTCGCCCACATCCGAAGGTACACCCACAACACAAGATTCGAGCACAGCTTCATGAGAACTCAACACGCCTTCTACTTCGAAGGAAGAAATATTCTCGCCGCGACGGCGAATTGCCTGCTTCTTACGATCGACAAAATAGAAATAGCCATCCTCATCCATGCGGCCTAGATCGCCGGTGTGAATCCAGTTGTTATGGAATAGTTCTAAAGTGGCTTCAGGCTTCTTGTAGTAACCAGTAGTACCCACCCACATCCGATCAGACCGGCAGATAAATTCACCCAATTTTCCGGGCTCGCACTCGTTGTCGTCATCATCAACAATCCGCACGTCCCAACCGGTAATAGGTTTGCCGCAGGCACCCGCACGCGGCTCATCGTAGGGACTGGCTAAGCACACATAGCACTCAGTCATTCCATAGACTTCGAGAATCTTGGTATTGAAACGTTTTTGAAAAGCGTTCCACTCATCTTGAGGCGCAGCCGCCCCGACCATTAAACGCACCGGATTATCGCCGTCTTCTTCCCGCTCTTCTTGCTTTAGCAATATGGGAATGATGCCACCGATATAATTCGCCTCGGTGCATTCCCAGCGGCGGCAATCGTCCCAGAGCCGACTGGCGGAAAAGCGATCGACAATAACCGCCTTTGCATCGGCCAAAATCGCCGGACCGACAGTGATTCCTTGGGCATTGCCATGGAAAAACGGCAAGCCCGTGTAGAGCACATCATCTTCGGTATAGCGTGAATATTTAACGGATTCTGACCAAACCGCATACCAATAATGATGACTCATCTCCACACCTTTAGAGACACCGGTAGTGCCTGAGGTATAAAGAATCGACGCCATATCACTGTAGTGCACGGATACATCCGGCGCGCTAACCGGTTGATCCGTTAAATCTGTATAGGACAGTGTTTCGATGTTCTGCCACTTCGGGATGCCCTGCGGATCATCGCCCGTGGCAATGAATGCCGAGTGATTAAGCTTCTTGAGGTCATCGGAAACTTCATTCAATCGATCCAGATATTGTGTGTCGGCCACCATGGCGACGCAATCCGACTGATCGATCTGATAATGCAGGCCCTTACCCTTGAGGGCGACATTGATAGGAACCTCCACCGCGCCGATCTTGTTCAGGCCGAACCAAGCAAACAGGAACTCCGGGCAATTGGGCAACATGATGGCGACCTTGTCACCATGTTTTACTCCCAACTTTAGAAAACCGTTCGCGGCTTTGTTGATTTCGTCGTTAAACTCGCCGAGGGTGATGGGGTCATCGCGAAATTGCCAAACCACATGGTCCGGATATTGGCGCGCTTTGTCTTCAATGATCTTGGTTAGAATGCGGTCCTGCTGCGCATACTCCTGCATGTTCCACGAGGCCCACTTTTTAGCGTGCTTCTCAAACTTGTCGTCCCAGCGACCCATGTTTATATCCTCCGCCGAGAATTAGCTACCGGGTGGATTCAGATTCAAAGCCCTAATGTCGTGCGGGTTTTGCTGCCAATTAGACTCACCAAACCACACACCATCATCGTGAGCTTCGAGCATTTTTCCGAAATCCCAGGTGATAATTTTCTCTGCTTGCACCTTAATAATTACGCGTAGTGGCGTGTGCACCGCGGTGAACGCGGTTTGCCTTTCTTCTTCGGTTTTTAGCTCAAAAAAGTATTTATCGATAATGTCCCAGTGAACCTTTTTCATTAATTCTTCTTCATTCGAGACTTCTGCTTTACCAATGACCAAGATGGCCTTTTGATGGCGAACATTCGAGCCGTCGTTATGAATGCTCACGGAGATGCGTGGATCCTTCTCTAAGTGATGCACCTTATGCCGATATTTTTGGATGCTGCTCATGTGAATCACGTCGTCGATGATCACATAGAACATCGGCGTGACTATTGGGAACCCCTTGCTGTTCACATGGGCCATCTCGCAATAGCAATTGTGCCGATACAAAACCTCGAACTCTTCCTTATCTAGCGGATAGTCGGTCGCAACATTTAACTGTTCGAGTTTTACCGGATCAAATTTTGGTTTTGGTGCGTCGGACATTCTTATGTCTCCGTATCAAAGTTATTAATTTTTCAGCAACGCTTCCTATCCAATAAAGAAGAATGGATAAGACGCTTTCTCGCTAAATCACTCCTCGCCGAATCGATAACCGATTTCTACACCCCAGGTCCGAGGAGCACGAGGAGCGGCGTAAGACCACAGGCCCGCGACATCAAAGCCGATTTGGTAGCCATCCTCATCGCTGATGTTGCGGCCAAAAATGCTGCCGTACCACTGCTCATAGTTGTAAGTGAACGAGGCGTCAATCAAGGTCTGCGAGTCATTGTGCAACTCAGGTTTGTTGGCAAAATCCACCTCGTGATCATCGAGGAACCGCAGACCGCCGTGGAATAGTGCGGTGCCCGGACCCAGCTCCCACTCATAATCACCCGACACGCCCAAGGTAATCTCGGGGGCACGTCGAATCTCAAGGTTGGAGAAATCGGTGAAAACCGGAGTAGCTTGCGTGCCCGTGTTAACTAAAAACTCATCGTATTCCGCATCAAGCAAACCTAAGTTGGCACGCAGCGTTAATCCGTCCGTCGCCAGCCAGGTGCTTTCGAGTTCAAGTCCTGAAATTTCTGCCGTTGAGGCATTAACGACCCGAGTCACTTGTCCCGTGCCGCTAGTCAGCGAAGGTTGCTGAATTTCTTCCTGCTTATCTTGATAGTCCATATAGAACGCCGTCGCGTTGAATATTAACCGGCGATCAAACCATTCCGAGCGATAACCAATCTCAAAATTATCCACGGTCTCGGGATCATAGGGAGTCACAGCCGTCTCAGCACCATCGACACGGCCGTTAAACCCGCCCGCACGGTAACCCGCAGAGTAAAGGCCGTAGACCATGGATGCGTCATTGATTGCGAATTTAACGGCTACTTTCGGCGTGATCTCGCTCCAACTTTCCGACGCCGTTGTATTCACGTTGCCCGACTGAACGGACGTCTTTTCGTCATCGGTCCAACGAGCACCCAAAGTCAGCGTCCAGCGATCATTAAATTCGTAGTCGCCCTCGAAGAACAAAGCCAAAGATTCACTATCTTGATTGGTTGTTTGCGGTACCGCAAAGAACGAACCGGGAACGAAAAAGCTGATCCAGCTTATGAGTCGAATTTCGTATTCGGAGTCCCAGTAGTAACCACCGACGGTGTAGGAAAGTTTGTCGCCGGCATCATAAGTCAAACGAAGTTCTGCAGTCGTTTGTTCATATTCCGCAGGCCGATCCGTGTGGAACAATAGATCAGTAACACCGTCCCAATCCATTATAAAATCTTCGTCTGTCTCCCAGTAGCCACCGATAAAATCTAGACTATAAGCATCGTTAATGGCCCAGCGCACATCCAGCTTGTGCGTATCGGCGTCAAAAGTTGTGTCCTGAGGTGACAGCCCATTGTGATTAAAATTGGGCGCCGGCGTAGCAAATGGCCAGGTCCAATTTTGAAACTCCTGCAAGGTCACATACCGGTCGCCCGAGACCGGGGTCGATGTGTTCGGCGAGCACCACCCGTAAACGTCACAGAACGCTTGACCCGGCTGGCCTGCATTCAGGAGCGGGATGGCATCCTGCTCTGTACGCTCGATTACGCTGGTCCACTCTAGTTCCAAACCGTCAGTCGGCAAAAATAGCAAGTTGCCACCGACTGAGGTGTACTCAGACTGACCATCCTTACGACCGGTGTTGGCGTTTGTAAAATAGCCTTCGTCTTGATTGCGGTAACTGCCCGTAAGCTTAACCCCGAAATTTTCTCCGTTACCCAAATTGAGTACACCATCGAGCATCGAGGTATCGTAGTCACCATAGGCAGCGCGCAATCTACCCCCCAAATTCATCGTTGGCTTGCTACGTTCGAGCTTGATCACACCGCCAATCGTGTTACGCCCGAATAGTGTGCCCTGTGGTCCGCGCAGAACCTCCATGCTTTCAAGGTCAATAGCCCGCGTAATGCTGCCGGACATGCTACCCAAAAATAGCCCATCGACCACCACACCAACCGCCGGATCAAAGTTCTTTTCAACTTCGGAAACACCGATTCCGCGAATATAGGCAGCCGCAACACCGCCTGGACCTTGATTCGTATCGTCTAATACCACGTTGGGAGAGACATCCACGAGATCGCGCAAATCCGTCGCAAATTTAGCCTCAATTTCACTCTGACTTAGCGCGCTGACAGATAGCGCAACATCCTGCAAATTTTCGTCGCGCTTACGCGCCGTCACCATGATTTCTTCCAACGCGCCCTGCGCCAAGACTGGCCAGCTGGTTGTTAACAGACTGATTGCGACCCCTGTCAGTAGCACCTCAGATAAAGATTTTTTCATCGCCGTGACCCCACACGTTGACTAGAAAAACAGCGTGATTGGCCGACGTCGGGCCAATCATCGCTACAAAGGAAACTTGAACTTTGTTCAAACCTTTCACAGAATGGGTATATTGTCAAGACATACTGCAGCGCGTCAAAGTTACCTGCGACGTATGCTTTAGCGCCAATTTTTGGGCGATACACTGGTCCACGGGCCATCACTCAATGAGGTCAACATGGCAGATATAGAAATCGAACAACGCGGTGAGGTGTGCTGGATTCGCTTGAACCGGCCGGAACGGATGAATGCCTATGATGCTGCGATGGCGGGCGAATTGATTGCAGCCATGGAAGGGGCGGCAAGCAGTGGCGTGATTGTGCTTACCGGAACCGGCCGCGCATTTTGTGCCGGCGGATATCTCGCCAATCTAAGCGACCCCGATCCGGCTGAATTGCGGAGCATGTTCTACGGTTCGCTAAAGGTTTATGAAGCGATCCGCACGAGCCCAAGACCAGTAATCGCCGCCGTTAATGGCGCGGCCGCCGGGGGTGGCAATGAATTGGTCGTCGCCTGCGATTTGGCCATTGCATCTGAGCGCGCCAGCTTCGGACAAACGGGTGTTCGCGTGGGCAGCGCGCCTGTCTTGGGCGGAACAAATTTCCTAACCATGAGTGTCGGCGAAAAGCGCGGCAAGGAAATCGCTTTCATGTGCCGCCGCTACAAGGCGGACAAAGCACTCGAAATGGGGCTCATTAACGCCGTGGTGGCGGAGGACGAGCTAGAAGATGAAGTCACGCGCTGGGCTGAAGAGCTGCTGTACATGAGTCCGCGATATCTCGAAATTGCCAAGGTCAGTTCAAATCTTTGGTGGAACCATGCACGTGACAGCTACCTAAGCGGCTTGGGCATGCTCGTTCAGGCCATTGGCTCCAAAGACATGATTGAAGGGGCAAGCGCCTTTATGGAGAAGCGGCGCCCGCAGTTCGAAGGCCGCGCGCCGCGCAATGATTAACGCGGCATCATCTGCGACTGGCCGGGTGATATGAACTGGGAACTCGACGCCGAACTTCTAGCGATACAAGTCGAAGCGCAATCCTTGGCGGCCGCGGTGGAGCCCTTTGCCGCCGAAGCAGATGAATATAGCGAAGTTCATCCCAAAGTTCTCGACGCGCTGCGCAATAGCCAATTAAGCAATTTAATGGTCCCCGCTGCTCATGGCGGCCGGTCGGAACAATTGGACCCGCTGGCTATCTGCGTCGTACGTGAAGCACTGATGGGCACGTCGGCGCATTTGGATTCGCTATTCGCCCTGCAAGGCATCGGCAGTTTCGCAATTACCGCGGGCGGAACAGAAAAACAAAAAGCCGAATGGCTACCCGCAGTGGCCAAGGCCGAAAAGCTTGCCGCCTTGGCCCTAACCGAACCGCATATCGGCTCCGACCTAAAAGGGCTGTCGACAAAATTGGCGGCTGCGCCCGGCGGAGGATTAAGACTCAGCGGTTCAAAATCTTTTATCTCCAATGCCGGTGCCGCGGCCTTCTACGTCACGCTAGCCCGCGAAGACGATGGCTTTACCATGGTGCTGGTGCCGGCCGATGCGCAAGGAGTAAGCGTGACACCCACGCCGGTACTAATGGCGCCGCACGTATTAGGAGAACTCGAATTTCGCGACGTCGCATTGCCCGAGGACGCCCGGTTGGGCACCGCCGGACAGGGCCTGAATCTGGTGATGGCTACCTTAGGGATCTTCAGAGTTTCCGTCGCCGGCGCGGCCGTGGGGCTGGCACAGGCCGCTCTAGATGAAGCCGTTCGACATACCCGCAGTCGCGAACAATTCGGGCGACCCCTCGCCAAACTCGGCCCCGTTGCGCAAATGCTCGCAGACAGCTGGACAGAAATTGAAATGGCGCGCCTACTGGCCTACCGGGCCGCATTCATGGCGCGCCAAGATTCCGCTGCCAGTCTGCACAACTCGTCCATGGCCAAGTTAGCCGCGACAGAAATGGCCTCTCGTGTCGTCGACCGCTGCGTACAAATGATGGGTCGCTTTGGCTTGATTCGCGATTCGAAAATTGAGCGACTCTATCGTCAAGCACGACCCATGCGTATCTACGAAGGCGCATCAGAAATTTTACGCTTGGGTATTGCCAAAGAACTAACGAAGCAGATTCCATGATCGATTTACAACTGAAAAACCGCTCGGTAATTGTCACGGGCGCTAGTCGCGGCCTGGGCAGGGCCATGTCGCTAGCCCTAGCTAAACAAAATGCCAACGTATTGGCCGTGGCTCGATCTGAAAAAGAGCTACACGAACTCGCCGCCAGGGCACCGGAGCGCATCGCCATCGCAACTTGTGATCTTTGCAATCTGAATGCAGTGGCAAACTTGCCCGACATCGCTATAGAACGGTTCGGCGGCATTGATGTTGTGGTTAACAATGCCGGCATCGCTCCGGCGGCGAAATTCTTAGAGCAAAATCAATCCGAATGGGATCGGGTCATGACGGTCAACGTCGCGGCGCCGGCCGCGCTGTCTCGTGCCGCGGGGCAATACATGGCCCAAAACGGCGGCGGTAAAATCATCAATATCGGCTCGACCTCCGGCCTGTTGGGCAAAGCCAGTCTGGTGGCTTACTCGTCGTCCAAGGGTGCGATATTGCAATTTACCAAAGCTTTGGCGGCTGAATGGGCCAAACTGAATATTCAAGTCAACGCCATCGCGCCTGGTGCTTTTGAGACCGACGCACAACGTGCGGTGCTGGACTCACCAGACATCTTGAAACGACGGCTAGGCAAGATTCCGGCGCGTCGCATGGGTGACATTGACGAGATTGGCCCCTTGGTTTGTTATTTGAGTTCGCCGCTGGCGGATTTTATAACCGGCAGCGTGTTCGTCATCGATGGTGGCGAATCCTGCAAGTTGTAGTGAGTCACGTCGTGAGCAACGCCTCCGGTTACCTACCAACGCCCCGACGTTTAAATCAACGCGGCGCAGGTCGTCGGCGCGCTATTTTGACCGCCTTGCACGACTGCATCATTGAACAAGGGTATTCCCGAACAAGCTTGGCCGACGTCGCGCGTAAAGCTGATATGTCGCCCAGCCACCTACTGTATTACTTTGACGGCAAGGACGCCATGCTCGGAGCCTACTTCGGCTCTGTCGCCGAGCGTATTCTTGAGCGGCTAAAAGAATTTACAGACGAGCAGCCTGCCAGGCAAATAGAACTGCTTGCCGATTTGTTTTTCGCCGGCAAAGGCAT
The DNA here is from genome assembly GCA_965221985.1 of Gammaproteobacteria bacterium. Lineage (GTDB taxonomy): Bacteria > Pseudomonadota > Gammaproteobacteria > Steroidobacterales > J054. The sequence continues at coordinate 1,214,243 of OZ244928.1, read as the reverse complement.
CACCCGATTCGAGATCGGCTTCATGCTCGAATGTTTTGGCGTTGCTGTCCATGATGCAGAATTGCATGAACAAAAAGCACATTTGGATCGAGCCTGCAAAGCCTATCTAGAAGACTTGTTTAGCCAAACCTCTAGCCGCGACCGCGCCGGAGATTGCGCAGAAATCGCCTACTCGCTCTTGATTGGCCTGCGAACCGCAGCTTACTTCGATGAACGACTGGGTCTGCCCCAAGCTTTGCGGCTGTTTCGCACCGAAATTAGAAGCCTTGCGGGCCTCTAAACCTCCCGCTGCTTGCGCAGGCGCGAATGATTAGCGATTCTGTGCCTTGAATCCGTGACACTGAAGCCCGCAATGAGCGAACTGCTAAGCCCTGAATTGCTTGCCCACATTGGCCGGACATCGCCAGCCAAGACCGAAGTCGTGACCCGCCGCGATATTCGCAAGTACGCTATCGCGACGAGTCAGCGCCAACCGCGCTTTTTAAACGGTGATGTTGCCCCACCCTTGTACTACATCGCATTGTTCTGGGAGGTTGTTGAGCTAAACGCTCTAGCGCCCGATGGCGTATTCATAGACCCGCTGGTGCCTGAACTACCCTTAAAGCGCGCCATGGCCGGCGGTATTAAGGTCGATTACTTTCAAGATATGGTTCCCGGAGACGTCGTCGTCGCCAAGCGAACGCTCAGCAATATTTACGCAAAGCAGGGGTCGAGTGGACCACTAATTTTCTACGACGTGGTGATGCAGGTCACGACCGAATCTGGCGCGCCGGTCTTGACTGAAACTGCGACACGGATCATGCGCTGATGCCAATCCAAGGAATCACCGAAGTCAGGAATGGCGATGACTTACCCCGCGTTACTCACCATTGTGACAACGTACAGCTATTCTTGTACAACGCCGCACTTTGGAACGCCCATCGAATTCATTTCGACTATCCCTATGCGACAAATACCGAAGGCTATCCCGGACTGGTAATTGCGGGACCATTGATCGGCGATTGGTTAATCCAAACCGTGCTGAATTGGATGGGCGAAGGGGGCCGGTTGGTTTCGGTCGAGTACTCGAATCGCCGAGCTGCATATGTCGGAGAAACGCTGACCGCCGGTGGAACGGTAACTTCAATTGACCCGGCTTCGGCGCGAATCACAGTGGACTTATTCGTCATGAACGAAGCCGATGAAATTATCGCGCCCGGCAAGGCAATCATTGAGTTCTCAAAAGAATAAATGAAGAACTGATGGACTCACTACGCGGTAAAACCGCTATTGTTGCAATTGCCGACACACAAGTCGGATCCGTGCCTCACATGAGCCCGACACAACTTTGTGTAGACGCGGCTTGCAAGGCAATGGCAGATGCGGGAATTAGCAAAGACCAGGTGGATGGCTTACTTACCTGCAATGCCATGGCCGAGCCCTATATGTATCACTCGGAGATGATCGCCGAGTATTTGCAGATCTTTCCTCGCTACTGCTTAAGCGTTGGTGCGGGCGGCGGCACGACCTATTCATTGGTTCATCATGCGTCCACCGCAATTCTCGCCGGCCTGTGCGAAACCGTACTCATTGCCACTGCCGATAGCATGCGCACAGGCTTATCCAAAGAACAGGCCTTTGCCCTAATGTCCTCAGCCGGCCATCCACAATTCGAAAGCCCCTATGGCCCCAGCATCCCGGCGTTCTATGCATTAATCGCCCAGGCGCATCAGCACCGGTACGGCACCACCGCAGAACAGATGGCCGCCGTGGCGGTTAATGCCCGCAACTACGCGGCAAAAAACCCAGCCGCCCAAAAACGCGATTTGATTAGCATTGACGATGTATTGGCCTCACGAATGATCGCTGATCCCTTGCATCTACTAGACTGTTCTGTGGTTTCAGATGGCGGCGCGGCCATCATCGTGACATCAGCCGAACGCGCTCAAGATTTTCCGAATACACCAGCCTATGTCTTGGGTGTTGGCGAAGGACATAGTCATGAACACATCAGTCAAGCGCAGAGCTTAACGAGTTCGGCTGCGGCGCAAGCGGGCGGGCGAGCCTACGCCATGGCCGGCGTTCAGCCTAAGGAGATTGATGTTGCCGAACTCTACGATTGTTTCACGCCCGTACTGCTGATTGAATTAGAAGACCTGGGGTTTTGCGAAAAAGGCGAAGCGGGTGATTTCGTGCTGGCAGGTGAGCTTGGTCCTGATGGCAGTCTACCCACCAATACTCACGGCGGCCTGTTATCTCATTGCCACCCCGGTAACCCAGGCTCCATGTTTGCTCTCACCGAGTCAGTCAAACAGTTGCGTGGCGAAAGCACCAGTCAAATTAACGGCGCGGAACTCGTGTTGACTCATGCCCAAGGCGGCATCATGTCGAGCCACACCAGTTTGATTTTGGGTACAGAGGCCACGTTGTGAGTAAAGTTCTTCGAAACATGCCCCCGGTGAATCCCGAAACCGCGGAGTTTTGGCAAGGCTGTCGAGACCATCGTCTATTGCTTCAGCACTGCGTTGATTGCAAGCATCAACAATTTTATCCACGGCTTGTGTGCAGCCAATGCAGCAGCCGTAAGCTCGAATGGCTTGAGGCCTCAGGCCTCGCCAAAGTAGAAAGTTTCACTGTCATGCGCATGGCCATTTCTCCGGCCTACGCTGAAGATTTGCCTTACGTGGTGGCCATTGTGAGATTAGCGGAAGGCCCCAAAATGATGACCAATATCGTGAACACAGACCCGGACACCGTCAGTATTGGATTGGAAGTCTCAGTGAAGTTCCGCGCTTATTCGGATGACGTGACAGTGCCCGTCTTTTCACCTGTGGATTCAGCACAACAGAAACAATAGTCAACTAGACTCGCCCGTGGAATTCCCGTTTGCGCATACCATTGGGATCAATGCGCTCACGAATTAGCCGTAGCTGCGCCTGACTGGGCGGCTGGGTTACGGGTACATCGCCCTCGGGTACGAGTAACTCAAAACCCGTCGCGTCGTGCACTTGTTCGACGCTAACGCCCGGATGAATTGACCGCAGGCGCATGCGTTTGCTATCCGGATGAAAATCCATTACGGCAAGATCCGTAACCACCAGTTCCGGGCCACCGCCCAATCCCAATTGCTCGCGTTCATTCCCCCCACCCAGATAACCTGCGCCGCTAATGAAGTCGACACGCTCCACCAAACTTCGTCGTGAGTGCTCGGGGTTCCAGTAATACAATTTCTTACCGATGGAGCACATGTCCGCTAGACCCGCCGTACCCGGCAGCCGAACTTTCGGCCGATGATAGTCTGAACCAATAACCGAATTATTTACATTGCCGAATTGATCAAGTTGAGCCGCGCCCACACAAAACTTATCGATCCAGCGACCATTCAGTACGTAACTCCAAAATCCCTCGTATTGATCCAAATACATGATGGAGTTTTTCCACAACGGCGCTTCAAGGGTAGAGGCGGGAATTCTTTCCGGCAGTGGTTCAAGGCCAACGGAACTGGCCAGCCAAACCAATTCCGGGGCGTGTGTTTGTCGAGCTAACATGAAGGCGGCTACCGGTAAAAAGGATGCCATGCCATTGGTGACTTGCTCCCCGTTTTGAAATTGATCCGCTAAGACCGTGATCATCAGTTCGTCAACACTGTAGTCTTCGGCCGGCGGACTGTGCTGCCATTCTTGGTTCATACGCCTTCATCCCAGGCTTTAATTCGAGCAATGGCTGCCTGGCCACCCACAGCTGTCAGGTAATCCGAGTGACTCTCAGGATCCTGCACATAGCGCTCGATAAATTTCATAGCCTGATGATCGTCGCGCGCTGCTTGGGTCCATTGCCGATGAAAATTCGCGTCGTAACCATACTCTGGAAACAAAGAGGTTGGATGCGCGCCATAGCGCACCTCGGCGACCGCATCCACACTAAAGCCAGGCAGAATTGTTTTCTCAGGCTGTTGTCGCAGCAGATCCGTGCTGACTATTTCCTCAGCCGTCACGAGTACGCGTTTGGCCGCCTTGGGCATGATTGCCAGATCAGGCCACATGGCCGTGGGCTCATACTGCACATTGCCGTATCGGTCGGCGCGGTGTGCGTGGACCAAGGCAACATCGGGCACTAAGGCGCGGCAAGCCAACACCGGCTTGCCGCCAAAAGGATCGTCGATAAACTTCAGATCTTCAGGCAGCTGCTGAATGAGATCGGTACCAATTGCGCCACGGGTCGGCAGAAAAGGCATGTTCCTCGCTCCAGCACCGAGTCTTGCATTGAGTACCGTTTCGGAAATTTCTTCTACGCGCACACGACCTTGCTCGCAGGCCCGCCGATACTGCTGACACAAGCCGAACTGCTCCATAGATACAGCCGCGCCAATCAGGCGATTCATCACGCCAGCCGCCGCTAGCCAATCGACACTGATACCGCCCACCAACACCACCAAGGACAGCGCACGACGTTCTTGACGAATGAGCTCCCGCACTAGCGCCATCGGTGCAAGCTGTGTTGCCATATTCTGCAAAGCGACAACATCGCCGTCTGCGACCTGCGCAGCAGCCTCGCTTAGGCTGCATAATTTTTCCTGCATCGGAAACTCCGAATTTTAGATCGGTAGTGCGCCACTCACCGGCAACAAGGCACCACCATCCACCACGATGGTTTGTCCGGTCACATAAGCTGCCTCATCGCTCGCTAGATACAACATAGCCTGGGCAATTTCCTTAGCCTCACCCCAACGCTTAACCGGCACAAGCTCAGCCATGCGCGCTTGCTGCTTCTCAGACATCGCGCTCTCGGTACCCGGCGTTAACACCAAGCCAGGCTCAACGCCATTGACGGTAATGCCAAAGCCAGCCAATTCCAGCGCTGCGGCGCGAATAAACCCATTAATTCCTGCCTTGGACGCCGCATAGTGAGCACAACCTGCTACCGCCGCGCGGTTGCCTTGCACGGAAGAAGTAAAAAGAATTCTTCCCCCACGACCCTTTAAGTGCGGTATGCACTGCCGTGTCAGGCGAAAACCGCTGCTCAGATTTACGTTTAGAACCTCTTGCCAAGATTCCTCGGTCATCTCTTCCAGAGGGTCATATGGAAAAATTCCTGCGTTGTGCACCAGAATATCTAGCTGTCCGCACTCAGCTAGGGCTGCATCGATCAAGCCTCGAGTTGCCTGCGGATCACCAACGTCCGTGACCACGCTCATTGCCATACCACCTGCGGCTTCAATGTCGGCGGCCACGCGATCCATTGCAGTCAAATTCCGCGCGCCCAGCACTATGCTAGCCCCCTGCTCGGCAAACAAGCGCGCCACGGCCGCCCCAATCCCTTGACTTGCTCCCGTGATTACCGCGACTTTGCCGCTTAGACGCTGATCTACCTGCTGATTCATATCACCTGGCCTCTAAAAAACGACCGCGCCAACTTTCGCTTGACATTGAAGACTGAAAGACCAACGTTAATACCTATGGCCAACGAAAACCAACCTGGCTCAGTAACCCCGGAGAATGTATTAGACCCGCAATTGGAGATATGCGATCCCCATCATCATCTATGGTCCTATGCACAAAGCCCGTATTTGGCCGAGCAATTGCTGGCTGATCTCGCCGGCGGACATCGAGTCACATCAACGGTACACGTCGAATGCCGCCATGCTTGGCGCCTCGACGGACCGGAAGCTCTGCGACCCCTGGGAGAAACGGAATTTGTCGTCGCCGCGACGAAGGAAGTTGAAGCTCAAACCAAAATTGCCGCTGGCATTGTCGCATTCGCTGATCTGAGCCTAGGCAGCGCGGTGGAACCGGTATTAGAGGCTCACCGGGAAATTAGCCAACGAGTATGCGGAATACGCTACATGACGGCTTGGGATGCCAGTGACAAGATTCGCAATGCGCACACTAAGCCTCAACCCCAACAACTTGCGGAGAAATCTTTTCGCGCAGGCTTGAGCTGCGTCGAAAAACAAAACCTAGTTTTCGACGCCTGGCTTTATCATCCACAAATCCCAGAACTCACCGAATTAGCCCGCGCATTTCCCGATTTACCCATTGTGTTGAATCACGTCGGCGGCCCCCTAGGCATTGGCCCTTATACAAATCGACGGAAAGAAATATTCGCAATCTGGAAACAGCATATGCTTGAGCTATCACGCTGTGACAATGTCGCCGTCAAACTGGGTGGCATGACGATGTCCCTGGCTGGCTTCGGATGGCACAAACGTGAAACCCCGCCGGGATCAGTAGAAATTGCCGAGGCCCTAGGGCCTTATTTTCACACTTGTATCGATCTATTCAGTCCACAGCGCTGCATGTTCGAGAGCAACTTCCCCGTAGACAAAGTATCTTGCTCCTACACAACTCTGTGGAATGCATTCAAACGAATAGCGAAAGAATTCAGAGAAGACGAGCGTCGAAAACTCTTCCAAGACACCGCGGTTAGGACCTATCAATTAAAGCCTGAACTGAAAACCTAGCCCCGGGGTTACTTACGCTGATCGAATCGTCGACCGACCATGGCGGCGGCTATGTTGACTTTTTGAATGTCGATGGCTCCACCAGCGATACCCCAACCCCAAGCATCGCGCAGGCGTCGCTCCATGGGATATTCTTTGGAATAACCATAGCCACCCATCAATTGCAGCGCATTCCCCGTTACCGTGCGGGCGATTTCGTTGGCATAACATTTAGCTACTGATGAATCCAAAATACTGGGCAGGCCATCTTGAGCATTGCTGGCGGCTCGATAAATCAACAAGCGAGCACTTTCCACTTGCATTTGCATTTCGGCCAACTTTAGTTGCACAGCTTGAAAATCAACGATGGGTTTACCGAATTGCTCACGCTCTTGTACATAGGCCAACACGTCTTCCAGTGCACCCGCTGCCTGCGACATGGACATGGTTGCATTCCCACAACGCTCGAGATCAAAGGCCTCCATCAGCTTACCGAAACCACCGGCAGGCACAATGACATGATGCGCCGGCAGGGTGACTTGCTCCAAGAACACATCGGAAGACGGGATTCCGCGAAAACCCATGAGCTTTTCCGGCGGCCCAAAACTTAAACCCGGCGTTTCTTGCGGTACGTAAACCGCACCAATACCCCGCGCACCGGGCGCATCGGACATTCGGCAATACACCACATAGCCGTCGGCGTGTCCGCCGCCTGAGCACCAGCGCTTGGTGCCGTTGATCACCACCTCGCCGCCACCTACTTCCGCCCGCGTACTCAAATCCGTCAGTGCTGAACCCGCTTGAGGCTCGGACATGGACACAGCCACAAGCTTCTCACCACGACAAACAGCCGGCACAATTTCCTGCGCCAGTTGGGGGTCACCAAATCGTTCGATGGCACGAACCGGGCCGACACAAGACTCAAAAATTGGAAACGCTACGGCGGAAGAAATGCGCGCGAACTCTTCCAAAACTATGAGCGCCTCGAGGTTACCCTGACCTAGCCCGCCCAAAGACTCAGGCACATTAATGCCCAGGAACCCCATGTCCGCATACTCAGCGATAACTTCTCGTGGCACCGCTTCATTGGTTTCCTCAAGCCGAATGGCCAATTCAGGTAAACGCTCCCGCGCGTATCGTCCTGCGGCGTCTTGCAACTGTAATTGTTCTTCAGTGAGCTTAAAGTCCATCGTGAATGATCGTCTTTGTCGGCCTGCCTGTCGTGATGAAGTCACCGGATCATAGCCCAGCAGCATTGGCGTGAATACCCGGCGATTTTTGCCAGCTCGCTTTCCATACTCCCGCACGCCAACCAGCCAGGCGACATTGTGATTGCTGAGGTGCGGCCTTAAAGATGTCTAGGCGCAGGCCAGACTAGGCGCAAACGGCCTAGAAAGTGCCGTGTGTACACCAGCGCATGAGTAGTTGAGGCCGTTCGCGACGCCGTATCGGCAAGGAACAGCATTCTTACAATCCGCTTTGAGTTGAATCGGCCGCTTCCACCCGATATCCAGCCCGCGGAAAATGTACGACGACTTCGCCGGCAATCGCATCGAGTCGTCGAATGGCAATATCGTCCAGGGTCAAACGTTCCAGCTGTCCCGAGACGGGTACGATGCCGTAGTCAACAGGTGACACGAGTACTCTACTGCCCATCGCCAATCGTAGTGGATCGTCGGCATCGACGTATGAATCAAGCTGGGATTGCGATGCCCTGGCCACTTGAAGGGCCGCGGATGCTGACATCTCCGTCCAATCTCCGTGACCAATAGCAGCAATACGCTGTGACCACTGATTCATTAACTTAAATCCCGAAAGCAACCTATCTACATCGGCAATGTTTCCTCGCGCCATCCAAATCGGAAAATACGCCAGAATATCGACCCAAGCCGGCGCATCGCCCAGAAAGTAGGCGCGCCCGTCGGCCAGTTGACGCTCCACCAGGGAAACTTGGCTTTTCAATTGCCCGTAGAGATGAGGCAAACTGTCCCGCAACGTCTCGAAGTCCATGAAATTAAAAAACGCTTTGCGGTCAGCGAGAATCGTTTCCGGAATTTCCTCATTGGTTCCCATAGACAACCCGGCCCCGGGCTCGAAAAACGTCTTGTCGCTCCAAGCCGCCAATGCCAACCCTAGACCTTCGTTGCCATCGGGAAACAGGCTGGGTTTTGGGTAACGATGCTCCAGCTCTAAAGCGATGCGACGCGTATCGCAATAAATATCCGCACCGATCTGCATCACGGGCGTCTTGCGATAACCACCCGTTAAGGCAGTTAACTCGGGTTTGGGCATCACCACAGGAATTTGCACAGACCGCCAAGACAGGCTTTTAAGCCCAAGAGCTAAGCGAATTTTCTCGGCGAAGGGGGAGGCATCAAAGTGATGCAGGATAATTTCCGGCATGGGTTTAGCTTAAGTCTGGTGAAAATAGCAGTATGATGGGGCGAATTGAAAAAAAACAGTCAATCCTGTTTCTTGGTTAAGTCCCCGTATTTATACTCATTCTCATGAACGACCCCCTCAGCGACAAACTATTGAAGCGTATCGCAGCAGAGCAGGATCGCCGGGCCCCGCCAGCGAGCTTTTCACCCTTACCCGACATTCCCGTCGCGCGTTATAAAGAGAATGAATTCCTCAAGCTAGAGCGGGACAGACTCTGGACCCAAACATGGCTTTATGCGGGCCACACCGATGAACTGCCTAACTCGGGTGCTTACAAACTCTGGGATTTAAGCGGCGTACCCGTCGTCATTCTGCAAGATCAACCGGGCGAGTACCGGGCTTTCTACAATAGTTGCCGGCACCGCGGCGGACCCTTGGTTCGAGAATCTCGCGGACAACTCCATGGGAGCTTGCTGTGTCCCTACCATGGTTGGAATTATTCACTTGACGGCAAACTCATCGGCGTTCGTGATAGAGGCAATTTCCCAGGGCTGAACCTGCAATGCAGGTCATTGCTACCCCTGCGCTGCGAGCGACTCGGCAATTGGATCTTCGTTAACCAGGACACCGAGGCACGGCCTCTGGCCGAAGACCTCGGACCCATCGGTGAATATTTCAAGCGACTAGATATTGATGGGCTCCGCCTGGTACATCAAGAAACCTTCACGGTCAGCTGCAACCTGAAAATTCTGCTCGAGGGTTTTCTTGAGGTATACCACTTAAGCAGCCTGCACGAAAACACGGTCCACCGCTTTTTAGACTATCGACGCACTCACATGGAACTGTGGCGCAATGGCCATTCCTGTATGTTAACGGCCAACCGAAGAAAAGAATGGCAAGATCCCGGTGCTCAGGGTATGCGGCCAATTCCCGGAACCACAGATCTGGAACGACACAACAACCCCAGCTTGCATATATTCCCGAACTTGATTACCCCCGTGTCATCCACCGGTTTGCCATTCAATCTGATCTGGCCAATATCAGATGACACGAGCTTACTTGAAGTGGTTTGGTTTGCGCCGGACTGGGGCAATGCGTCAAGGCCTGCGGGCTGGAAACGAAGAATCTCGAATTACAATCGAATTATTGGTGAGGACGTGGCACTGGTGGAACAAATTCAAAGCGCCGTGCATTCAGAAGGCTTCAAGGATATTCCCCTTAGCTATCAGGAACGACGCCTATATCATTGGCATGAAGAACTCGATCGACGCATCGGCGCCGAACAAATTCCCCCAGCCATGCGGGTCACCCCCGCGCTGGAACCCTGGGTAACGGAGACATGGGCATGACTACTCGCGGCATATTGGCTTTTGGCGGCTATATCCCAAAACGCCGACTGGCACGCAAAACCATCGCCGAAGCCATGGGCTGGTTCAGCCCTAGCCTTAAAGCACAAGCTCGCGGCGAACGAGCGATTGGCGCCTGGGATGAGGACGCGCTAACCATGGCGGTAGAAGCGGCACGCAACAGTTCGCGGGGTGGGGGATTAACAAATCCCGATACGATCTGGCTGGCGTCCACCACACTGCCTTACGCAGATAGAGACAATGCAGCGGTACTCGTAGAAGCTCTAGGCTTAGACCCCAACGTCGACACCCTTGATCTATCGGCGTCTCAGCGGGCCGGCACTGCAGCACTTGCCTCTGCGTTAAAGGCTGGCGATGGTTCTTCGCTGGTCATTGCTAGCGATTGTCGCGCAGCGAAACCAGCCAGTCCCTTGGAAATGAAACTCGGACACGGCGCTGCGGCTTTTATTGTGGGAAGCGGCGACGAAGTTATCGCCAAATTCTTGGGTCACCGCGCCATTAGTCAAGACATGGTGGATCACTATCGTGCCCGCGGCGAACGCTTCGATTACAGCGTCGAAGACCGTTGGGTTCGCGATGAGGGGTTTTTCAAAGTGATTCCCGCCACGGTCCGTGCTTTGCTCGAAGAAACCGGCGTGGCTGCAAGTGATATTAGTCAGGCGGTTTTGCCTTGTCCCACCCGGGTTGCTCAACGTCTTTGCAAAGTGTTAGGTTTGCCGGATTCCGCTCGCGTGGATGATCTAGCTGGCCCCTGCGGTTTCACCGGCACACCGCATCCCTTGTTGATGCTTATCAGAACCTTGGAATCGGCCCAGCCTGGGGAAAAAATATTGTTAGTGGGTTTCGGCCAAGGCGCTGATGCATTGTTATTCGAGGTCACTGACCATGCCAGTAGTCATGCACCGCATCGAAGCATCGACGCGCAACTCGCAAAAGGCGTGGAGGAATCCAGTTATGTTCGCTATCTCGCGCAGCAAGGGCTGATTCCAGTTGACTGGGGAAATCGCGCCGAGTTCGATAACCGCACCGCATTGACGGCTTTCCACCGCAACCGTGACAGCGTAACAAGCTTCAACGGCGGAAAATGCACGGCCTGTAACACGGTTCAATTCCCACGTTCGCGTATTTGCGTGAATCCAGAGTGCCGCAAAACCGACACACAAGCAGCCGTGCCATTGTCCAATGTGCGCGGGCAAATTAAGTCGTTCACGGAAGATTGGTTAGCCAGCAGTGTTAACCCGCCCTTGCAGTACGGCAACGTGGCATTGGAAGGCGGCGGTAATATTTTTATGGAATTCACGGATTGCGCACCCGGCAGTTTGGCTGTCGGAAAAACCGTAGAGATGTGTTTTCGTATCAAAGATGTGGATGGGCGGCGCGGGTTTACCCGTTACTTTTGGAAACCCACGCTGGTAGAGGAGTAACGGTATGGCCACAGGTATTAGTGACAAAGTTGCAATTGTCGGCATGGGTTGTGCTCGCTTCGGCGAGCGCTGGGATGCGGGTCCAGATGACCTCATGATCGAAGCTTTCTCCGAAGCCTTGGATGATGCGGGTATCGAACGTGACCAAATCGATGCGGCTTGGCTGGGCGTGTTCTATGACGAACAAAGTGTCGGTAAATCGGCCATACCGCTGTCAACGGCTCTGCGGCTCCCGAACATTGCGGTGACCCGGGTGGAAAATTTATGCGCCACTGGATCGGAAGCGATGCGTGGCGCTGTTTATGCTGTGGCCTCCGGCGCCTGTGACATTGCCTTGGCCATGGGGATGGAAAAGCTAAAGGACACGGGCTACCCCGGACTACCCGAGCGCACAAAAGGCAGCTTCGAAGATCTGTGGATGCCCTCTTATTCCGCGCCCGGTGCATTCGCCCAATTGGCATTGGCCTATGCCGAGCGCGCCAAAATTCAATTGGATGACCTAAAAAATGCCATGGCCCATGTGTCTTGGAAAAGCCATCAAAACGGCGCGTTGAATCCAAAAGCGCACCTGCAACGTGCCATCACCATTGACCAAGCATTAAACGCACCGATGGTGGCCGAGCCCCTAGGCTTATATGACTGTTGCGGCGTCAGCGATGGTGCCGCCTGCGCCATTGTCACCACGCCTGAAATCGCGCGTAGTCTCGGCAAGGGGCCATTGGTAACAGTGAAAGCCTTACAACTTGCTGCAAGCAACGGCGTGGAAGCCGGGCATAACTCTTGGGACGGTAGCTACACCTTGACCTCACGCAAAGCTTCAGAGCGTGCCTACCAGGAAGCAGGTATCACCAATCCGCGCAAACAGGTCGACTTACTAGAGGTGCACGACTGCTTCTCCATTACGGAGCTGATACTGATGGAGGATCTAGGCTTATCCGATCCGGGACGGGCACCCGCGGACATCATGGACGGAGTCTTTGACCGCGATGGCAGCCTTCCCTGCCAAGTCGATGGTGGACTGAAATGCTTCGGACATCCTATTGGGGCATCAGGGCTACGCATGGCCTATGAGATCTATTTGCAATTGCAAGGTCGAGCAGGTGAACGTCAGCTCGGACAACCCACCCTCGGTCTAACCCATAACCTGGGCGGCATTCCCATCAATAACATCGCCAGTGTTGCCGTTTATGGTCTTGCCAATTAGAACCAAAGGAGATTGATCGTGCCCGCTACACCACTTGCTAGGATTCAGCGATCAGATCTTCCAGAAGAATTCGGTCTAGCATGGGACACGCTCAACAAACTGACCGGTGAGCCCACATTTGTCGAAGTATTCGCCCAGGCACCAGACGTACTACGTTTCGTCATGAATGACTTCTACACGAAACTGTTCTTCCATGGACAGGTCGATCAACGCTACAAGCAGTTGGCACGCCTAAAACTTTCCCTGGTGCATGGCTGCAGGACTTGCAACAAACAAAACGTACCCGGAGCCTTAGAGGCAGGTATCAGCCAAGCTCAAATTGACGCCATGGATGATTTCGAAAACGGGCCGTTTACCGAAGCAGAAAAAGCGGTGCTTGAATTTACCGATCAGATGGTACTTACCAACATGCAAGGCGATCTGGATGCGAAACTCCACGCGCGCCTAGCGAAGTTTTTTAGCGTGGCCGATATTTGCGAACTGGGCACCGTCATGGCCGTAATCGCCGGGATGGCTAAGTTGTCATTCGTTCTACATTTGGTGGAACGTGAGGACTATTGCCCGTTTGGTGCGTCGGCGGCCTAAAGCCCATGCCCAGCTCGAACGGGCAAAAAAACGGGCTATGCAAGACACCGGTGACTCTGAGACCCGAGCATCGGAAATTAGGAGAACAAGGCTATGAGTGAGAAACGATATCGAATCGGCCGGCGTTCAGGCCTGATCGTCACGGCAATTCTTCTGATGCTAAACGCCGGCGCTAGTCCCGCCGCTCAGGCTAAGCAGACCGACGTGTTGGCCATAGAAGCTTTAATGCATTGTTACGCTGCCGGCACGGATGCCATTGGCGACAAAAATGGCAACTCCAAGCCAACCGCGGCTGGCTTGACCATTTATCAAGATTGCTTTACTGAAGATGCCGAATTTAACGTTTGGTTTCCCCATCAGGCATTCGATTCGCAGACCTTTCCGAATTCCGAAATCTCAGCGCCCAGCCCCCCGTCTCCGGTAGTTGGATCTGAAAACTGGGCGGAATTTGTGAATTCGGTGTTTCGCAGTAAAGGTTACGATCTAACCCAACACGCTATTAGCAACATTACAGTGGAAGTCGACGGCCGTCGAGGCAAGCTCACCGCCTATCTAATCGCCACGCATGTGATTTCTGGCAAGACCCCCGCCGAGGCTGCCCAGTGTGTGGAAGTTGCTAATGGCAGCTATTCATTGGCCACGGAAAAAATTCACGGCCAGTGGCGCATTGCTCGACTTGATGTCACTTTAATCAGCTTTAGTCCGGTCTTTTCCAGCGGTAAGGGATGTAAGGTCGAAACGTAAATTGACCCGCATACCTAAAGCTATCCATCCAGCCATAGGTATTGCCGCCCAACAAATTAACCTAGACAGGTCAGCCGGATGAAAAGCCGGCGGAAACCAGTCATTCTCCCATCGTCGAAATTTGTAACCCCAGCCTGTCTTTGACGAAGTATTGCGTGATGGATCATCGATCTCGGCACTAAGCGCAAGAGACGTCATGCCGGCAGGCGGCTGTGCCCTGCTTAACACCCAAAAAAAAGCAGTTCTGCTTGTTTTTTCGAGTCGACTAGCCTAGCCTGATATTTCGTCAGTCGGGCGACCGCGCGTCGCCAGCGCCGTAAGCTCATCCTGCGGAGGATCTAGACCATGACTTACAACCTGAAAAATGGCGGTTGGACGGTTAATGAGACGGCGGCTGCAGGCTCTCTTGAAGCCAAAGTTCCCTATATCGACAACGGCACCGAGCGATTGGATGCATCGCGGTACTATTGCCCCGAACGCATGGCACAGGAGTGGGAACGGGTATGGACCCGAACTTGGCTCATCGCCGGCGTCGTCACCGACCTTCGAGAATCGGGCGACTACCTTACCTTTGATGTCGGCCGAGAGAACATCTTAGTTACACGCAACGAAGCGGGAGTTATCAAAGCGTATTACAACGTTTGCCCGCATCGCGGTAATCGAATTGTGCAAAGCGATTTTGGCTCGCTACCGCTTTTCACCTGCGGCTTTCATTCTTGGCAATTTAATCTAGACGGCGAGCTTCAACAGCTTACAGATATCGAGACATTTCGTCCGGAAGTTGTCGTCGATAGACCTTGCTTGACGGAGATACGCTGTGAAACGCGCGCCGGTCTAATTTTTATCAATATGGATGATCAAGCTGGACCTCTAGATGACTTTATTGGTCTGCCTGATGGGTACTTAGAGAACTATCACATCGATGAAATGTTTGTCGTCCGGCACAGCATCAGCGAATGGGCGGCAAATTGGAAAACTGGCATCGATGCATTTTACGAAACTTATCACCTGCACGCAGTCCACCCAGAAACTCAAACCGTGATGAACGACATGGGCGTTCAGTGCGACTTGTATCCCAACGGCTTTAGTCGAATGATTGTTCCGCTCGCCGCAAAGAGCGAACGCGTCCGGGATCAGGACTCACTGGACGAAGGCTTGATCATGATGATGAAAGACGCAGGCATGCGTCCCGAAGACTACAGCGGCTCGGCACGAGAACTCCGCGCCGCAATCCAAACTGCGAAGCGCGAAAGAGGAGCAAGGTACGGCATAGATTATTCAGATTTGGAGGATGGCCAATTGAGCGACAGTTGGGCCACTGGAATTTTCCCCAATGTGCAAATTGGACTGCATGCCGAGGGTGCATTTCTCATGCGTTTTATGCCACATCCTACAAATCCGGAACGATTCTTCTATAACACCATGACACTGTGGCGACCCTGCGATGACCCAAACTACGCGGTACCCGCCTGGATGGGCTTACCCGAAGGTACTGATGTATCGGGTGATGTGCGACCCGATATCGAACGAACCGCTGTGGGCGAACCACCTGATCTAGGTCTGGTGCTCAATCAAGATGCCGAGTTGTTACCTGTGGTGCAAAAAGGTATTCGATCAAAAGGATTTGCAGGCCCGCTGTGGAGCGAACAAGAGCAAAGGTTGCGGCACTTTCACACTGAACTTGATCGCTACCTGCGCGGTGAAGGTTAAACAACCACCGTAGCTTAGCCCGCCCTATTTCTCGATTCGCCCTGCCCCGACCAGACAGGCATGCCGCTAGCGCCGACCTGACCCGGGCAAACAATGGAGATCGAGGCGCCTAAGCGTTGCCAGTGTTTCAAGACGCGCCCACATGCCATGTGCGGGGTGAGGATTTCACAGGGAATACGAAGCCACAATCGGCTAATTAAAAATGGATATCCAGAAAATTATCTTTCTAAATCAATCGGATAAAAACTTGCTTGTTTCAAACAAGTAAATTTCGTAGGCTTCGTCTATGCAGCCGCAACGACTTCCTCGAACCACACGGACCCAAGCTGATCGTACGGCTGAATCGGATGCGCGCATGCTAGCGGCCGCCGTGACCCTCATTTGCGAAAAAGGTGCTGAGGGTGCCACCTTGAAAGCAGTCGGAGAAAATGCCGGCTACAGCCGGGGACTCGCCAGTTACCGGTTTGGCAACAAGCCCGGCTTATATCGATTCATCGTGCGCGCCATAGGTGAACAGTGGCTTGCGGAACTCGGTCGAGCAGTTGGTCAACAACATGGCCTATCGGCAATTCATGCAGCCACGGATGCCCACGATCGATTCGTTTCCCGGGGATCGGAACGCATTCGAGCTTTCTACATACTTTGGTTCAATTCCATTGGACCCGATCCCGAACTGAAAACCGTCATCGCCCATATCCATCAGCGCCGACAACAAGATGTCGAAGCCTGGATTCATGCGGGTGTTGAGGCAGGTGAAATTCGATCGGAGGTCGACATTGTCGGTACGGCTCGGCACTTCTGCGCCGCCATCGTTGGCATTGTCTATCAATGGCTAGTTACACCGAATGATCATGCAAGGATCAGCAAGCTACACGAAGACCTAAAGCATCAAATGAGTATTGCCCTCGGCCCACCCCATAGGCCGGCAAGCACAATCAGGAGCACCGGCCAATGAACCGTAATGCCGACGACTTACAATCCGCCACTCAGACCCGGACGGAAAAGACTCCTCTGCGCTTCGTAACAGCAGCCTCATTATTTGACGGTCACGATGCGGCAATCAACCTGATGCGACGCTTGATTCAAGATCAAGGGGCTGAGGTTATACATTTAGGCCACAATCGCAGCGTTGCCGATGTCGTACGTGCGGCGGTACAAGAAGATGCAGACGGCATCGCCTTGAGCTCTTATCAGGGGGGACATAACGAATACTTTCGCTACATGATCGACATGCTTCGCGACTATGGTGCGGAACATATTCGCGTGTTCGGTGGTGGTGGCGGAACCATCACTCCGGATGAGATCAACGCTTTGCAAAAGTATGGCGTTGAGCGCATCTATCACCCCCATGACGGCCTCGAAATGGGCCTGCCTGGCATGATTGAAGACTTGGTAGAACGAACCCGGGCGGCCAGAAAATTCAGCACCCTGCCTAAGCGGATTTCTCTCCGTGAGCCGGTAAGTATCGCCGCCACCTTGTCTGCCATTGAAGACGGGCTGCTATCGGAAACCGAACTGGGTTCATTACGCAAGCAATGGCATATAGCCGGACAAACTCGACCCGTGGTTGGCATCACAGGAACCGGTGGCGCCGGCAAAAGCAGTGTCACGGACGAATTGTTGTCAAGATTTTTACAATTCTTCCCCGACATGCATGTGGCAGTACTAGCCGTCGACCCCACTCGACGGCGCACGGGTGGTGCATTGCTAGGTGATCGTATTCGCATGAATAGTTTGCGCAACGAAAACATCTTCATGCGATCAGTTGCTACCCGCAGACAACACTTGGCAACCAGCGCCGTTCTGTCAGACGCTGTGTTGTTCCTGAAATCTCTCGGCTTCGATTTGGTCATTGTCGAAACCGCGGGTATTGGACAAAGCGATAGCGAAATCGTCGACCTGGTCGACATCCCCCTCTATGTCATGACCAGTGAGTATGGGGCAGCCAGTCAGCTAGAAAAGATCGATATGCTAGATCTCGCCAAACTTGTGGTTGTGAACAAATTCGACAAGCGGGGAGCGGACGACGCACTGCGCGACATTCGTAAACAATGGAAACGCAACCACGTCGCCTTTGAGACCCCTGACGAAGAAGTCCCCGTATATCCGACGATCGCGAGCCAGTTCAATGACCCGGGCATGACTTGGCTATTCGTTAGCCTATGCAAGGCCATCGCCGAACAGCCAGGCATTGATCAATCGTCTTGGTCCCCCCGAATTGAAGTGACCGAGCGTTCGCCCCGAGCAACGGTTTTAATCCCCGGCCAGCGTGTGCGCTATCTGGCAGAGATTGCCGAGCGCGGGCGACGCACCAATGCCGAAGTTGAGAAACAGTGTGAGATCGCCGGCCGCCTACAACAACTTTTTTCTGTGCTGGGTGAGGTAGACGCGGAACAACGCCCGTCTTTTTTGCAAGCTTACGATACCAATTTGATAAACGATTCTAGCGACGCAACAATTTCACGCCTGCGGCAGGCCTATAATGCGGCCTTAGAAGAACTTGCGCCCCAAGCTCGCAAGTTACTGGCCGACTGGCCGCAACGCCTCGCAGGAATCACCGAAAATACCTACAGCTACCGCGTTCGCGGCCGCGATATGCAGGGCGACAACTATCGCGAAAGCCTAAGTCATCAACGTATTCCGAAAATCGCGCCACCCCGCTTCGACGGTTGGGCGGATCAACTGCGCTTCTTGATGAAAGAAAACCTACCGGGTAGCTATCCTTATACCGGTGGCGTATTTCCATACCGACGAGTCAACGAAGACCCGATCCGCATGTTCGCCGGCGAAGGAACGCCAGAACGTACCAACCAGCGGTTTCACTATCTGTCCCGAGGTCATGCTGCCGCTCGTCTATCCACAGCCTTTGACTCGGTCACCCTGTACGGTGAGAACCCGGATGAGCGGCCAGATATTTACGGCAAAGTCGGTAATTCCGGCGTTTCCATCGCGACCGTCGATGACGCTAAAAAACTTTACTCTGGTTTCGATCTGTGCGCGCCCACAACCTCCGTGTCCATGACAATCAATGGGCCGGCGCCCATGGTTCTCGCGTTCTACATGAACGCGGCCATTGACCAACAAATTGAAAAACATCTGCGCGAAGCCGGCCAATGGAGTACTGCAGAGCAAAAGATCAAGAATCTCTTGGGTGGTGAATCTCAGCCGGACTATCAAGGTGATCTTCCGGACGGCAACGACGGACTCGGCTTAGGGTTGCTCGGTGTATCGGGCAGCGATTTGGTAGATACAGAAACCTATGCACGCATAAAGACCGAAACGCTCAGTATGGTACGTGGCACGGTGCAAGCCGATATCCTTAAGGAGGACCAGGCACAAAACACTTGTATTTTCTCGACGGAATTCGCCATGCGCGCCATGGGAGATGTACAAGAATATTTCGTACAGAACAACATTCGTAACTTTTACAGCGTCTCCATTAGCGGTTACCACATCGCAGAAGCGGGGGCCAACCCCATCTCCCAATTAGCATTCACCCTATCGAACGGGTTAACCATTGTAGAGTACTACTTAGCACGGGGTATGAATATAGATGACTTTGCCCCTAACCTTAGCTTCTTTTTCAGCAACGGCATGGATCCCGAATATTCAGTTATCGGCCGGGTCGCTCGTCGTATATGGGCGAGAGCCATGCGTGATCGCTATGGCGCCAGTGAACGAAGTCAGAAACTGAAATATCATATTCAAACTTCTGGACGCAGCCTGCATGCGCAGGAGATTAGCTTTAACGATATACGCACGAGCCTGCAAGCACTGTACGCTCTATTTGACAACTGCAATAGTTTGCACACCAATGCCTTCGATGAGGCCATCACCACACCCACGGAATCTTCGGTTCGTCGAGCGGTAGCCATCCAATTGATCATCAATCGAGAATTAGGTCTGAATTTCTGCGAAAACCCCTGGCAAGGATCATTCATCATCAATGAACTCACGGACTTGGTTGAGGAAGCGGTGTACCAAGAATTCGAGCGCATTAGCGAACGCGGCGGTGTATTAGGCGCCATGGATACCATGTATCAGCGCAGTAAGATTCAAGATGAAAGCATGCATTACGAGCACAAAAAACACGACGGCAGCCTGCCGCTCATCGGTGTAAATACTTTTCTCCCCGAGAAGGGACAAGAAGATGAAATCAAAGAACTAGAGTTGATGCGCTCTAACGATGGGGAAAAACAAAGCCAAATTCGCAATCTTCGACAATTTGAAAAATTGCATGCAGACAAGACGGAAGCCGCCCTGCGCAAGCTACAAGACGTAGCCCGAGCGCGCGGCAATCTTTTTGCAGAATTGATGGATACGGTAAAAGTTGCGTCATTGGGCCAGATTTCCGAGGCCTTATACGCCGTCGGCGGCGAATACCGGCGAAACATGTAAGTAGGTCAAAGCCGTCATGCCAAAGCGATTAACCGATGCGGTGGGCACTCAGCACAGGCCCGCCAGGGAGCCTGTGCGTATCGTCAGCCTTGTACCTAGCATTACCGAATGCCTATGCGATCTAGACCTACGCGAACAACTGGTCGGACGTACCGGCTTCTGCGTACATCCCGAGGCCAAGGTCCGGAAAATTCCCAAGGTCGGTGGTACGAAGGACGTTGATTTGGAACAAGTGCGCGCGCTCGCCCCTAGCCACGTCATAGTGAATATTGACGAGAATACCCAACAGACCGCTACGGCACTAAAAGACTTTGTTCCCCATTTGGTGGTAACGCATCCTCAGTCACCCGAAGACAATATGGCACTGTACAGTCTACTTGGAGGTTTGTTCAATCGTGACACGGAAGCAACCGAATTGAAGAATTCCTTGCGCGAAGCCTTAGCACAGATCAATGGCGGAATCGAATTCGCGAAACGCCATGTGCTATACCTGATCTGGCGCAAACCGTGGATGACCGTTAGCCGAGAGACCTATATTTCGCGCATGCTGGACCTTGTCAATTGGTGCACATTGCCCACAAATGCAAGTCAGCGCTACCCAGAAATCACGCTAGACGCTTTTCGCGGTAAGGTCGATCTGGCTTTACTCAGTAGCGAGCCCTATCCTTTCCGCCCGAGACACTTAGCCCGGGTTCAAAGCGCACTGGGTCCAGAAACGGATGTGCAACTCATTGCTGGCGATATGCTCTCTTGGTATGGCAGCAGAGCCGTGCAGGGTATCCGCTATTTGCAAAGCTTTGCCCGAACCTATGACGAATCAAAACCTATCTGAAAATCACTATGCTCGGAGTCAATGATGAACTACGAAACTCTGCAATTTGAAGTCGATGGCCCCGTTGCCACAGTTACCTTACATCGCCCAAAAGCGGCCAATTCTCTGAACTTGCAAATGGGCAATGACCTGTTGGCGGTGGCTAACCGTTGCGCATCAGACGCTTCCATTCGTGCTGTAATCATGACCGCAGAAGGCCGAATGTTTTGCGCCGGAGGCGACGTCGGAGGTTTTGCGAAGGCCGACAACCCCGGTGAGTTGCTGCGAGGAATAACCGCCGGCCTGCACGCAGCGATTCAAAAATTTCAACGTATGAATGCGCCGCTGGTTATCGCCGTCAACGGTGTTGCCGCGGGTGCTGGAATGAGCATCGCCTTGGGTGGTGACTTCGTCCTAGCGGCAGAATCTGCCACCTTCACCATGGCCTATACTCGAATCGGATTGTCGCCTGATGGCAGCAGTACATTCTTCTTACCCAGACTGATTGGCCCGATGAAAGCCAAGCAGCTCATGATCAAAAATCCGGTACTATCTGCGACCGACGCCCAAGAGCTAGGCATCGTGACTGAGGTTGTGCCAGATGATGAACTCAGTGAAAAAACGCGCAAACTGGCAATCAAACTTGCTGCGGGACCCACTTTAGCCTATGGCGCCGTCAAACGCTTAGTTGCCGATAGTTTGGGGAATTCGCTAGACACGCAGCTTGAACTAGAAACGAACGCCATCGCTGAGCTAGCCAATGGAAGCGAAGACGCAAAGAACGGTATCGCCGCTTTTCTAGCGAAAGAAAAAGTGAATTTTAAAGGCTGTTAGCTTGCTCTATTCGGCGACTGAACTTCCACCGTCGCGCATTGGTCGCAGACCGCGTAATAGTTCTTCGAGATACTCGAGCAGATAATCCCCTCGTTCTCTATCTTCGTGAGTAAGAAAACTAACGGCCATACCCTCGAGTAAGTAGCGTGACAAGTGCAAGGCTAAGTCGAAGGCCTTTGGATCACTTTGCCATTCCGGAAAGGCTTCCTTAGCCGTATTAATCCACGCGCTGTCAAACGCGACTTGAGCCGGCCGAAGAATAGCCTCTAACGCCGGATCGGTGCGCGCGGCAACTGACAATTCAAAAAACGCGACGAACAATCGATGCTGCACATGACCCCAGTAAGCTTGAACGGCCTGATGCACACGACCTTTGCCGGCTGGCGGCGCTTCGCCGATAGATTTGCGAAACGCTTTTAATCGCTTCGAGTGCAACTCCTCCACCGCCGCTTTGACAATGTCAAGTTTGGTGGGAAAGTGATGCAGCATCGCGCCGCGAGACAAGCCCGCCTCGCTGGCTATACTCGTGGTAGTGGTGCGGGAATATCCCAACTTAACCAGGCAATCGATGGCCGCCTCGATGATCTGACCACGCGTAGCCGCACTTTTTTGCGCCTGCCAAGTGCTTTCAGCTGGCCGCTCGCTGGGGTCACGGGCCAAGGATTGCGCTTTGTTATCCATTAAGATTCCCTCGGGGATAGCGTTTTCAGCATGGTGGCTCCCAAGCAAAAAGTCAAAGATGTTTGAAACCGGATGGTGTGACTGATTAGACTGGTAGGCCTAGCAGCCGTAAGGAGCGCATTTATCATGGGTAGAGTTGCGGATAAGGTCGCTCTTGTTACGGGCGGCGCGTCGGGACTGGGCCAAGCGGATAGTCAATTGTTGGCCGAAGAAGGTGCAAGCGTCGTGCTGACCGACATTAACGAGGCGGCGGGTGAGCAGGCTGCAGAGGAAATTAGATCAGCCGGTGGCAAAGCGGATTTCCTACGCTTGGACGTCGCCAATCCCGATAATTGGCAACGAGTCGTTGACACAGTGGAAAATCGCCACGGCGCTCTACACATTTTAATCAACAACGCCGGTATCGCGCTGGCGGAAACGCCGGAACAGTGCGACTTGGAATCCTATCGTCGGCAAAATGCCATTATGAACGAGGGTGTGTTCCTCGGCTGCAAAACAGCCCTGCCCCTGATGAAGAAGTCCGGTGGCGGCTCGATTATCAACATGTCGTCCATCGCGTCTCACCTAGGCTATCCGGTTTTTTACGCCTACTCGGCTGCCAAAGGCGCTGTGCGATCCTTGAGTAAGGCCTTAGCAGTCTACTGCCAGATGAGTGGCTACAATATTCGCGTGAATTCGATTCATCCGGGTGCCATCGACACACCCATGATCGACCAAACGACGTCAGACTTAGGCTTGGAAAACAAGGCCGATGTTAGTCCGGTTGTTGGCCTCGGCACACCGCAGGACGTCGCCTATGCCGTGTTGTTCTTAGCCTCAGACGAGTCGCGATTCATCAACGGCACTGAAATACTGATAGACAATGCGCTCAGTATTCAATGATTGACAACTAGCAGGGAGCAAGCAGCAATGAACAGACAACGGGTACAGGTTCTAGTGCTGTGGCTGGCTCTCACTTTGGCGGCTTGCGACCGAGAATCTGAAGTTCCCGCGATTGAAGACACGGCAACTGAAACCACGCTAGCGGAAACAAGCTCCGGCGAATTGATTTACGTTGAGAACTGCGCCAGTTGTCATGAAGGTGGCATTTACAAAGCACCGCACCGAAGCTTCTTGGGTATGATGGCTCCAGATGCTATTTTGGCGTCACTGGATGGCACAATGGCCAGCCAGGCCGCAAATCTATCGAAGCGAGATAAATTAGCAGTCGCAGAATATCTGGCCGGACGCAGTGTGGCATCCCAGGTCGCGACACACACAGCACCCATTTGCGAGCAAGCCGATCTTGATATGAGTCAGCCACCAAGCCAACTTGGCTGGGGCATTGATTACAAGAACCATCGCTTTCAACCAGCAACCGGCGGCGGACTAACTCTAGAGCAAGCGAAGCAATTGGAACTGAAGTGGGCATTTGCTTATCCGAGTTCCATCCAAGCCCGGTCGCAGCCAACGGTTGCCGGTGGCACGGTGTTTGTCGGCAGCCAGAACGGCACAATTTATGCTCTAGACGCCGAGACAGCTTGCGTGCGCTGGACGTTTAGGGCGTCGGCCGAAGTGCGCACGCCGATATCAATTAGTGATTGGACGGCGGGAGATGACCAGGCACAGCCCCGCGCGTACTTTGGTGATATTTTGGCGCGAGCCTATGCACTAGATGCGCGTACTGGCGAACTGATATGGATGCAGAAAGTCGACGATCATCCCAACGCCACCATAACGGGTGCGCCGCTACTGGTCGAGAATCGCTTGTTCGTACCCGTGTCTTCATTAGAGGTCGTCTTAGCGGCAAACCCAAACTACGCCTGCTGCACATTTCGCGGTTCCCTGGTTGCGCTGGAGGCCGGATCCGGCACTGTCGCTTGGAAGAGCTACACCATTGACGAAGAACCGTCAGAAGTGGCCCGCACATCTGCCGGAACAGCAATCTTCGCTCCCTCGGGCGCCCCAATTTGGAACAGCCCAACTGCCGATCTCAAACGACGTCAATTGTATTCGGGTACCGGAGAAAACTTCACGTCGCCGGCTAATGATCGCAGCGATGCCATCATCGCTTTCGACATGGATAGCGGCGATATCAAGTGGATAGCGCAAGCAACCCAAGGCGACGCATGGAATGTTGGCTGTTTATCAGACTATGCCCCCGACCCGGCTAACTGCCCCGAAGAAAACGGACCCGATTTTGATTTCGCCGCCCCGCCCATACTCTTTGAGTTTGATGACGGCCGCGAATTGCTAGTGGCGGGCCAAAAATCAGGGGACGCCATGGCCATTGATCCCGACACGGGAAAATTCGTCTGGCGTAAAACAGTCGGTCGCGGCGGCGTCCAAGGTGGCACACATTTCGGCATGGCAGCCGAAAGCAGCCGGGTCTATGTGCCCATCAACGACATGATTTACCCGGAAGATGTGACGCGCTATAAGTTCACTCAAGACCCAAGGCCCGGCCTATTTGCCTTGGATGCGATCACCGGTGATGAGATTTGGGCAAACGAAGCTGAGAACACCTGCCCGGAAGACAATATCTATTGTGATCCAGGCATATCCGCTGCGATTACCGCCATTCCCGGCGCCATAGTGGCCGGACACCTGGACGGCAAGCTGCGACTTTATTCTGCGACCGATGGAGCCGTAGTATGGGAATTCGACACTCTGAGGGGGTTTGAAACGGTATCGGGAGAAATTGCCCAGGGCGGCTCAATGAGCGGTGGCGGCCCCACAGTAGGGAACGAAATGCTGTATGTGAATTCAGGTTACGGTATCTACATGCACATGCCCGGAAATGTACTGCTCGCTTTTGGACTACCAAACCCATAATAGCTTTCAAGCTTGACCAAGAATGTAGGTCGTCGAAGTGCTGAATAAATCAGGCAGAGCGGGATGAGAGGATTTTCAACGACGCTTACGCTACTTGCCACTTGATGACGCTACGCGGTTCCGCGCATGGTTCAGAACTCACGGGCCCGAATTTCATGTCTCAATGGGCCGCTAAAACCAGCAATGATCTTTTTCGCTACAACCGCGCCAATATGCCGCCGGGAAGCAGCGGATCTCTCAGCGAAGCAGATCACCTGAGTGTTATCGCGCGTGTGGTTCACAATGGCGTGATATACGTCACTCATCCCGGGAATATTATTCAGGTCTTGGATGCGAGTACCGGCGATTTGATTTGGGCATAAAACTATTCACCAATCCTTCACTTCCCGGCGTGACACATAAAAAAGGCCGGCGCAATGCCGGCCTTTTTCCATTGCATAACGACGGAGCTTAGAGCGCGACCCCCAGTTCAATACCGTATGTTCTCGGCGGCGCGTAGGTGGAGAAGGTCCACAAGCCACCAACATACTGAGACGCGGACCTGTAGATTTCGTCGGTCAAGTTTTTTCCGAAGAGCGAGACGTACCACTTATCACTGCTGTGGGTATAGGTCACGAACGCGTCGAGCAATGTGTAACTCTCGATCTCGG
Organism: Gammaproteobacteria bacterium; assembly: GCA_965221985.1. Lineage (GTDB taxonomy): Bacteria > Pseudomonadota > Gammaproteobacteria > Steroidobacterales > J054. Next base: position 1,188,221 of record OZ244928.1, on the reverse strand, counting down.
TGTCGAATGCTGACACATCAGCGCCCGGAGGATCGATGCCAGGGGCAGCCGCGGCATAGTAAAACGTGTTCTTGTCCTGATAGTAGACGCTCGCCTGTGCGCGCAAACTACCGATGTCACCGAGTTCGGTATCATACGTAACGTCTGCACCAAACTGGAATTCCGGCGTACGGGTTACGGGCCTGCCGCTTAGATCAGTATCGGAAGTTCCATCGAGGTCGGTATCAAGCAAAAATCGATCATACTCTGCGTCGATATAGCCTAGGTTGGCGCGGGCAGTCCAGTGGTCATTTATCAACAGCGATCCTTCAAGCTCGATGCCCCAGGCTGGCACTTCCGCCGCATTAAACACAACAGTTTCTTGCAACGCGCCCTGAGTCACGATAGCGGCTCGCTGCATGTCCGTATATTCGACATAGAACACGGACGTGTTCAGGCGCGCTCGGTTTTCCCAAAAATCCCACTTCACGCCGACTTCGAGAGAGTCAGCTTCTTCAGGATCGTAAGCGCGTGCTGAGGCAGGCAGCAAGGCACCACCGGCGTCCGTCAGCGGTGCGGAACCCGTCTGGTCACTGAAGCCACCGCTCTTGAAACCATGAGCGAAACTCAAATAGCCATACAAACTGTCGCTGAATTGATTAGAGAGCAGCAACCGATAAGTAGGCTCGTCCCAGTCTGCACTAGGCGTCTCACAGTCAGAGGGATTAAACAGGGGATCCGTCGCCGGCAAAACGTTTCGGCAGGGAAACTCGCCAGTATTGTTAGGATCGAATGGCCATTGTCCGGGCGTTCTTCCATACAGCGCTATCGGCGTACCCGGACGCGAGAAGAAGTCCTTTTCCTCACTGGTATAACGAAGACCAGCTGAGACCGCCCAGGTGTCAGCAAACTCGTAGGTGCCATCAAAGAATACGCCGATGGATTCCAACTTCTGGTTATTCGAAATGACCAAAGGGTTGCTATCGTCTAGCACCCCGGGAACTTGGGTGCCGAACAGCTCCAATAGGCCAAGGTACTGCAGCACGTTAAAGCTGGTTTCATCATCCTGATAGAACAGGCCACTTACAAAATTGAACTGCCCGTCAAAATTCGATGCAACGCGGATCTCCTGCTGAAAAGTTTCGCGGTTGTCGTCCCGAGTTGCATCAAAGATCGACCTTAAGCTTGCATTGCCAACTTCCCCGGTGTAGGTGCTGGGCAAACGCGATTCCTGATCGCGGAAACCCGTAACTGATACTACGTCGAAATCACCGATGGTCCAGTTGATATTCAGGTACAGACCGTCAACGTCGATCTGGTGACCGCCAGCCAGGTTCAGACCGGTCGACTGCCCCGCATTTGGCCCGGAATTAATGGTATCGTAAAACGTGACACCAGCTTGGTCCAGCGGGTCACCGGAGTTTACGCCAGGCAGGCCAAACGCGTTAAAAAGCTGATTTGAGTTTGGATTCGTTTCATTGACGGCTGGTGGCGTATCGCTTTCGTCGCGCAAATACTCATATTGGAAAAGCAATTGCAAATTGTCCACTGGCTGCCACAACGCCTTGAACCGCCCACTGAGAACATCATCGCCACCGAGATCCCGACCGTCACCAACAAAACCGCCGACCACGCTCGGACTGAACTTGCCGTTGTTGTAATAGCCATCGCTCTCTTGATACATACCTGCCAAACGAAATGCGAGCTTGTCATCAACAACCGGTAGATTCACACCGAGCCGGCCTTCTACGCGCCCAAAATTCCCAAACCGCAGACTGGCGTCGACATCCGTTTCTTCGAAATGAGGACGTTTGGTCCGCACACTGACGACACCGGCCGTTGTGTTCTTGCCAAACAAGGTACCCTGGGGCCCGCGCAAAACTTCAACCTGCTCGATGTCATAGGGTTCTAAAAGTTGCGTCTGCATGTGCGGAATCACGAAGTCGTCCACAAGCACGCCCACTGGCGGCTCCCAGTAAACTAGAATATCCGTCTGAGACGCCGCGCGAATAGCAAAACCTGCCGCATTGAAGCCGGTGATTTGTGCAGCGGAAAAATTCGGAACGAGGCGTGCCGTGGCACTGACGTTTTCCGCAAATAGATCGGAAAAATCCCGTTCACCAATTGCGGTCACTGCCACGGGGGTCGATTGGATATCAGTTTCGCGCCGTGTCGCGCGAACAACAATATCTTCGAGCGCTTGTGCTTGCGCCGCAATCGGCACAACCGCGGCCAAAAAAGCTGCGGATAGCGACAGTGCGCGTGTCAAGCGACCCGTAGACGATGCTCCAGTGAATATCATCGATCCCCTCCTGAATGCCGGGCGGCCAAGTCGACACCCTCGCCATCCTGATGTTAGTTACGACTTATGACATAATTCAGATTGGACTTTAACGGTATTCAAACAAAAAAAGCAATCCAGACTGCTTTTGTATTCACCAACAACCCGATGCCCCGCTTTTTATGGGCTTGGACGCTTATTGTTGTTTTTACCCCACATCCGAATTGAGATATTCGTGGCGCGTCAGGCAAAGGGGTCGAACCGAGGTTTTCGCCCAGTAGACTTGGGGCCGTGCTAACCGAAAACGAAAACCGTGGTTGGCACTCTAAACTGTTTTCGGGGTGATGTTGGATGTCCTTATAGCCTTTTATAGCCTTATATCGGCGGGCAACTTCTGGGTCATGTCGGCCGATGGTCCGCCGCGCTGGTTTGGCCTGGAACTTGGCACGAAGTTCGGCTTCTAGAGCACTCGCAGGTTAAGGAATCAATCTATACGAATTTTGACGCCTACCTACATGACCCGAGGCGGGGTTAGCCGGCTTGGCTAGCAGCGCCTCGGGCTTTGAAGTGATTGCGGCGGGAAGATAAGCGCCGCTGTGGAACGCTGCCTAAGGCCGTATCGGCGGAGACAGAGATTCTAGTCGCGTGACGCCAGATCAACTTGTGGCAAACCGCTGAAGCCGCGGCGACCACAAACTTTTCAAGTCCAATTCCGTTGCACACCAGAGCCGGACGTCAACCGCACAAGCGGTCAAGGGCAATCACGTACCCTATACCCGCCGTGGTCACTTGCATTCAAGCTTGGCCCGGCGACGCATTGAGCTTCGCGATACAATGAAGCCCGCCTAAGTAGCGCCCAGGGCCATCGACGCAAGGAGCAAAGAATCAACAGACCATCGGTGTGGGCCACGGGCGGGGCACAAAGAGTAACGACGGAGCGGAGTTGCATCGCCATGTACCGAAAACAATTGTGTCTCGGCGCCAGTTTAGTCTTCCTAGGACAATTCGCTTGTAGCGCAGGTGCCTACACAGAAGAGCAAGCCGCACGCGGCAAGACAATTTATGCCGATGCCTGTGCTAGCTGTCATCAGCTGACCTTACGCGGTTCGGCACATGGGTCGGAGTTGATCGGAAGCAACTTCAAAACCAAGTGGGCGGCCAGAACCACCTCGGACCTGCTGCGTTATAACAACGCCAACATGCCGCCCGGCCTTAGTGCCTCACTGAGCAGCAATGATCATCTGAATGTCATCGCGCATATCCTCAAAATGAATGGCCTAGCCGCCGGCGAGCAAGAACTTACTGCTGAATCACGCATCGTGATCGGCACCGGCGAGGTGGCGGATAGCTCGCAAGCCGAATGGGCCTCATGGTCAGAAGCCGGAACAATCGCGGACGAAGCGAAGAGTCGATCTGGTTTCATAAATAGAGAGCTTGAGAATTTCCGAACAGTCACGGACAAGATGCTGCAAAACCCGCCACCAGCGGATTGGCTGAGTTGGCGCCGAACCTTGGACGGACAAGGCTACAGCCCCTTATCCGACATCACGCCGGATAACGTAAACGACCTCAAGCTGTCCTGGGTCGTGGCCATGAAAGAGGGAAGCAATCAGGGTACGCCTTTGGTTCACGATGGCGTGATGTATCTGACTCATCCGGGCAATGTGATTCAGGCCCTCAACGCCGCCACCGGCGATTTGATCTGGGAATACGCTTATGACTTTCCGCCCGAATCGAAAACTCTGGATGGCCCAACGCGCAACATCGCCCTATATAGCGACAAACTGTTCATGGCAACCTACGACGCCGCCCTGGTTGCGGTGGATGCTCGTACGGGTAAACAAGTATGGCGCAACGTAAAAGCCGACTATAAGGAGGGCTTCACGCATACCAGTGGCCCCATTGTGGGTGCCGGCGTTGTACTCAGCGGCATAAATGGCTGTGAGCGTTTTAAGCAGGACGGCTGTTTTGTCACCGGCCACGATCCGCAAACCGGCAAAGAATTGTGGCGTACATCAACCATTGCACTACCCGGCGATCCCAATTCCGACTCCTGGGGCAACATGCCCGTGGAACTTCGTGGCGGCAGCGACACCTGGATTCCCGGCAGTTATGACCCAGAGCTTGAACTCTTTTATATAGGCACGTCCCAAGCTAAACCGTGGGTTGCAGCCAGCCGCGGCATGTCACCAAAAGACGCCGCGCTGTACACCAACTCAAGCCTAGCCTTAGATCCTAAGACCGGCAAGCTCGTTTGGTATTTTCAGCATGTTGCTGGTGAAACCATCGACATGGAGGTTGGGTTCGAACGAGTATTGATTGATTTGGCGAACAATAAGTACTTATTCACGATTGGCAAGGACGGGATTCTGTGGAAGCTCAATCGAGAAACCGGCGCCTTTGTCGATTTCGCCGAGACGATTTATCAAAATATTTTCGCCTCTCTGGACAAGAACACGGGCCAAGTCAGTTATCGACAGGACATTATCGATGCCAAACTGGGTGACACCCTGGCGGCCTGCCCAGGCATCTATGGTGGACACAATTGGCAAGCAGTCGCCTACGACCCCCCCACAGAAACCTTAATCATACCGCTGCATCAGATGTGCTCGGACATGGTCGGCCGAGAAGTAGAATTGAAAGTGGGTTCTGGCGGCTACGGTGGCGATTCCCGTACATACGAAATGCCCGGCAGCAACGGCATGCTCGGCAAGCTCGTCGCCTATGATGTCGACACAATGAAAGAACGTTGGAGTCACGAACAACGCGCTATATTTATGACTTCAGTCTTAACGACCGGCGGGGGACTATCTTTCGTCGGGGACCTGGACCGCAACTTCAATGCATTTGATACCAGCACGGGGAAACTACTCTGGCAAACCAAGCTCGGCGCGCCGCTGCAAGGGTTCCCCATTAGCTATAGCGTAAACGGCAAGCAATACCTTGCGGTACCCACGGGCATCGGTGTCTTCAGAGCACTTACGGCAGTGATCAGCCCCGACATCTATCAGCCGACCAACGGTCATGCTTTGTATGTATTTGAGCTGGCAACTGCAGACTAGGCCTAGCACCAATCCTGCGTGTGTGTGGATGAAGCATTCATCAGCAATGCCAGCCATTTCGATGCGTGTCATTGCTCTTGAAAAAAAGCCGGTAAAACGTCTTTCCGCAAGTCAGAATAGCCATATTCCACCGCAGTTCAGTAGCAGACTAAGCCCGGCTTGACAAATAGGGGTAGAAATATTCTCCTGATGACCGGTAAAGAAAAATACTCGGCAGAGGTAGTAGCACGATGGATGAATCAGGAGTCCGCAGCTCGTTGTCCGGCGGAATTTTCGCGACCACTCTAGTACTTTGTCTAACGTTTAGCGGCAGCTGGGCACAGGGCCTAGAAGAAATAATTATCACGGCCCGCAAGAAAGAAGAATCATTGCAAGACACGCCTCTGTCCGTGTCGGCATTCACGGCCGAAGGGCTGCAGCAACGAAATATTGACAGCGCCTATGATCTTGCGAATTTCACGCCCAATTTTCAGTTCAATCGCAACATCGTCGGCAGGCGCTTGGACGCACCCAATGTTCGCGGTCAATTCAGTGCTTTGCTAGGTGGCTCTCCAGCGCAGGGTGGCGCAAACGCGGCGTTTTTTGTTGATGGTGTATATGTTAGCGGCACTGGCGGCTCTCAAGCCATTGCCAATCTAGAACGGGTGGAAATCTTGCGCGGCCCGCAGGCTGCTCAGTTCGGCCGGGCCACATTCGCGGGCGCCGTTAATTTCATTACCAAGGCGCCGACCAATGAATTTGCCGGCGAAGTCGATGCGCGAATTGGCGAAGACGAGGACTACAAAACATCCGCCTGGATTGGTGGCCCGATTATCAAAGACAAGCTCTTATTTTTGGTCTCCGGCAGTTTCGCTACCTATGGCGGTGAATGGCGCAATGAGTTGCTGCCCTGCCCGCCCGGGCCGGACACCGGCAGAGACGACTGCACGTTTATCACACCCTTGGCGTTCAACTGGCCCATTGACGGACAGCCTCCATCCGCGAATCGTGCAGACTATACGCGGCTGGGTGGTGAAGAAACTTGGGATATGACCGGTCGGCTCACCTGGGATGTTACGGACAATCTACAAGTGAATTTTAAGGCTAGCTACAGCGAAACCGATGATGATCACTATGCCGCTTTTTTCCAGGACGAACTGAATTGTTATGGGCCGGGAACTCTTGCAAACGGGGATTTCAGCCCGGGCTGGTATTGCGGCGAACTAAGCATCGATGGGCTACGCAATACCCTGAATATCGCCGATCTAACGGATGGTGCGACCAGCGATTTTGGTACGGCGGCACCCGCGCCGTTTGTCGGCATACAAACGCAAACAGAAAGATATCTAGCGGAAGCTATCTATAGTCTGGGGCAATGGGAGCTGCTGGGCCGTTACAGCCACAATGTTCAAGAAGTCGAGTCGTACCGGGATCTTGACCGCGGACCCGGGATCGGTCCTTTGGGCATCAACGTATTTAACGCCGGAGAGATCAACGAATTCGAAGACGACTCTGTGGAAATACGCGTTTCTTCGCAGGCTGACGCGCCGGTGCGCGCCACTGCGGGCGCCTACTACTACGAAGCGGATGAAATAGCCTTCCAGCGAGATTTCACGGGCATTTGCCGATTCAATTTTGGTGACCCCCATTTGCGGGACAATGGCGACGGAAGCTTTACCGAGCTATATCAAGGCGACCCGGGCTACGAGTCCACGCCAGAGTCGCCCATCGCCGAAGGCACTATCAAGAATACGGCCATCTTCGGCACTTTTGAGTGGGATATTTTAGACAACCTGACTTTCGCCTATGAAACCCGCTACGCGAAAGATGAGCTATCGCGAAAATCAGCGCGCGGCATTGCGGCCAGCGAGAGCTTCTATAGCTTCACGCCGCGCTACACCTTGACCTATAGACCGACGGATGACATTACCTTGTCCGGCATCGTTGCAAAAGGCACTAAGCCGGGTGGCCTATTCTTTGCCTATTTCGATGTTGATGTGCCAAGCACAGAAACCGAAGCTGCCTTGGCGGATGGCCGAGCCCTGTTCGATGAAGAAAAAGCCTGGACCTATGAACTCGGCGCCAAAACGGCATGGCTAGACAATCGCTTGATATTCAATACCTCTGTGTTCTATATCGATTGGACCAATCAAGGTATTAATGAAACTGACTTCATCACCACCCAATGCGGCGGACAGACCCTAAGCGAGCCGAACAACATACTAACCAACGCGGGTGGATCCCGGGTTATCGGCGCTGAAGTTCAACTCGACTACCAGGTTACTGACAACATCTATGTCTCTGCTTCCTATGGCTTAGCCGACACGAAGCTAGAAGAATTTAATTCATTGGATTTCGCCGACCTGACAGGTATCAGCGACCCCGATTTAATCAATGGCGGAAACGTCAGTGGGCATGAAGCACCGCGGGTACCCAAACACAGCTTTAATTTGTCGGGCACTTACACGCATTCCTTGGGCAGTAACGGTGCGGATTGGTTCGTTCGCATCGACTATCTTTACGAAGATCGCCAGTGGGTGACACCAATAAACGCTGCATTCATAGGCGAAACCAACACCGTGAATTTTCGTGTGGGCCTCACCAATGATTCATGGCGCGCCAGCATATTCGTTGACAATTTGACCGATGAAGACGCACCGACGCTCGTTTCTAGTTTCCCCAATTTCACGGCCCCATTGAACCAACTGACTAATAGTTTCCCTCTTCAGCCCCGTCGCGGAAGGCGCGTTGGTGCAAGCCTAAACTATCAATTTGGGCAATAGACCATGGTACAAAGCCTGGGACCCGTCCGGCCCCACTCTATAGTTGCTGCGCAATTTGTATACAAGTTCTCAGAATTTCTACTCACCACGCGTTACAAATAAAGCAAGCGCGGACCAAGGACATGGATGTGAACGGGATAATCAGGCTATTACTTCTTAATGTAGTCGGCATTTTTACGGTTAGTTGCACAGCCGTTGGACCCCTCCAATCTAGCCAGACGAGCAAAAACCCAGAACTAGAGCCGGGTGTCGCAGAACAACTGTTATATGATTTTTTCTTTTATTGGAATCCGGCTTCCAGGGATGTCGCCATGATGGAAAAACCCAACTGCGAAAGCTCGGCCGACGGATTGATCTACACACGCCGCGAATCAAGTGATATTAGCTATGCTGAAGGCGGTATGGGATCCATTAAATACCATGTTGAACTGCATTGCACAGGCGGAAAACCAGTAAGCAGTCGCGCCCTGTTGGGAATCAGCGGCTACGACATCAGCTGTAAGCGCGTAAGCCTGGACAGTCCATTTGTTTGCAAAGATGCTGATGACAAAATCATCAGTCGTTGGTCCTGCCGAAAGGACTATGCGGATTTCGCGTTTGCTCTAGATTGCAAAGCAGTCGAATAGCGCATCAGCGAATATCGCCGTTCGGCGCTTAAGACCCTGGTATCGGATGGCAGAGCATAGTGAGCTTACGGATTCTGCAATTCGCATATGCTCCCGTGGCGGACTCGCTTGCTGTGAAGTGTTAATAAATGAATTGCTTGATAAGTAAGATTCAGCGCAATAGATTGCGTTAACACCGAACACCAGTAATCATTTTCTTCAGCGGCAACAAGCTTCACCTAGTTTCGGTATGATAGAAGAAAGAGGCAATGCAATAAATCGGGCCGGACAATAATTCAAATTAATCGCGCAACAATCGAAAGATGTGCTGGTGTGTGCTTGCACATTACCTCCCTGCCCGGTTCGCAGGGCATTGGCACACTAGGCGCGAGCGCCAGAAATTTCATAGACAAGCTAAAAAGATCCGGCATTTCTCTTTGGCAAGTACTGCCTTTAGGCCCAACTGGCTATGGCGATTCACCGTATCAGCCACTGTCGGCCTTTGCGGGTAATACACTGCTCATTGATCTAGAGCAGTTGCGTGACGAGGGGTTTCTATCCACGGCCGAAATATCAGGCCTCGAAATATTGCCGAATGATCGGGTTGATTTCGGCAGCTTAATACCTCGCAAGACCAAGCTTTTGCAAAAAGCAGCGGCGCGTTTTGATGATATTGCGAGCGACGCAATGAGAACTGCGCGTGATCGTTTTATTCATCGCCATGGAGCTAACTGGCTTAAGGATTTCGTGCTTTTTCGAACGATAAAGGCATCACAAAGGGAAGCCGCCTGGCAAGAATGGCCAACTGCCCTAGCGCAGCGAGACTCGGCGTCATTGAGTAAATTCGCGAGTGAATTTCATAAGCAGATCGAATGTGAGAAAACCCTCCAGTTTTGGTTCGATTCGCAATGGCAATCACTATTGAACTACGCGCGTCAGCAAGAGATAAAAATGATGGGTGACGTGCCTATCTATATTGCCTTGGATAGCGCAGATGCCTGGGCCCGCCCCGAATTGCTGGATTTGGATGCCACGGGAAAACCCAATTTTGTTGCCGGCGTTCCACCAGATTACTTCAGCGCGGACGGACAACTTTGGGGTAATCCGCTCTACGCCTGGGACAAACACGCCGATACCAATTTTGCGTGGTGGGCCGCCCGCATGTCCTACGCGCTAGAACAAATGGACCTGTTAAGGCTTGATCATTTTCGGGGCTACGCTGGGTATTGGTCGATCCCGGCTAATGAAACAACCGCCAGACAAGGCGAGTGGCTGCCAGGACCGGGAGAACATTTCTTTACCACGCTGCGCGAGCAAATCGGTGCTTTACCGGTGATTGCTGAGGACTTAGGTGTCATCACCGATGACGTCGTGGCCCTTCGACAAGCGTTTGACTTTCCGGGCATGCAGGTCTTGCAATTTTTGTTAGAAGATCCTGATTTCCAGCCTAATCAGATTAGACAGAATTGCGCCTGTTACACTGCGACCCATGATAATGACACTAGCCTTGGCTGGTTTCTTGGTGGCCCGGAAGATAGTCGCAACCCAGAGGAAATTGCTAGGATTCAAGCTCTGGTGCTCGAAAAAACCGATCCCGCTGTCTTCGAATGTAACCAGAAACTGATCAAATTGGCCTTTGAGTCTTCGGCTTTATTGGCCATCGCGCCGGCACAGGATTATCTTGGCTTAGGATCAGAGGCGCGTCTAAATAAGCCCGGCAGCACCGCGGCAAATTGGACATGGCGGATGCAAGAAGGGGCTTGGACCAAGGAAATTTGTGAGCGTATCTCGCGGCTGGCGCAAGCCACGAACCGATGCTCCGATCAAGTGCGATAAATTGGATAACCAGCATGAACAAGCAAAACGATAGCCATGAATCCCGCTTCATAAGCCGGCTCACCAGAAAAACCCTGGCTTTGATCATGGCAGGCGGTCATGGCACGCGCTTGCACGAACTGACGGAATGGCGTTGCAAGCCCGCTGTGCAATTTGGCGGAAAATTCCGGATTATCGACTTTCCATTATCCAACTGCGTCAACTCCGATATTCGTCGAATCGGAATACTCACACAGTACAAATCGCACTCACTTATCCGTCATCTGGTACGTGGTTGGGTAAACCGAAACAGCAACCCCAACGAGTTTGTCGAGATACTACCTGCATCGCAACGCGTTGGTGGCAATTGGTACTTGGGCACCGCTGACGCCGTCTATCAGAACATCGACATCATCCGTGATTTTGACCCAAGCTTTGTATTGGTCTTGGGTGGTGACCATGTTTACAAGATGGACTATGGCCTAATGTTGGCAGCACACGTCGAAAAAGAAGCGGACATGACCGTGGCCTGCCTCGAGGTGCCCCTTGAAGAAGCGGCCAATGACCTCGGCGTGATGACCGTTGATGAGAACTACAGAGTTATCGCCTTTAACGAGAAACCCGCCGAGCCTACACCCATTCCCGGTAAACCTGGCATCTGCCTTGCCTCGATGGGCAACTACGTATTCAACACACCATTTTTGTTTGAACAGTTGTTTAAGGATGCGGATGACCCCCAAAGCGCCCATGATTTCGGCAGAAACATTATTCCCTCCATCGTCGACAATTATCGGGTTTTTGCCTATCCGTTTCGGGACGAGCGGACAAATCAAAGCGCCTATTGGCGCGATGTAGGCACTTTAGATGCCTTTTGGGATGCGAATATCGAACTCACAAAAATGAATCCGGAGCTTAATCTCTACGAGCAGCGCTGGCCCATTCATACCGATCAAGCTCAGGCGCCCCCAGCGAAATTTGTACATGACGACGATGATCGACGTGGCACGGCGGTGGATAGCATGGTATCCGGGGGTTGCATCGTTTCCGGATCAAGGGTTGCGCGTTCACTACTCTTTTCTAATTGCCATGTGCATTCCTTTAGCGAGCTTCGCGATTCGGTGGTGCTGCCCAATGTCGAGATTGGACAGGGCTGCAAGATCACGCGGGCCATACTAGACCGTGGTTGCGTCGTACCCAATGATACGGTCATCGGCGAAGATCCCGAGGCCGACCAGGCACGTGGGTTTAGAATCACGCCGAAGGGTGTTGTGCTGGTTACACCAGCCATGCTAGGCCAACGCATTCACCACCTGCGGTAGATCAATCCAACATGAACAATAGTCGCCGCTTGCTCATGCTGGCAGCAGAAAATGACGCTTTGCCCAAGGGTAAGGTTGGTGGCGTCGCGGACGTGTTGCGCGATGCACCCATTGCGCTGGCCCAGCGTGGCTGGCAGGTGGATGTGCTGACGCCTGCTTACGGGCGGCTATCAATCCTAAAGCATGAAAAGCTTGCGGAGCTCCAATGCCGCTTCGCGGGCACAAGAGAAAACCTTTCCTTGCATAGGATAGAGCCACGATTTCCGACGCCTGGCGTGCAACATTGGGTATTGAATCACTCAATATTTGGTCAGGATGCGACGGCACCAATCTATGTCGATGATGAGCGAGCTTCGCCCTTTGAAACCGACGCAACGCGTTTCGCGCTGTTCTGTCAAGCCGCGGCGCAGGCCTTGGTGGATGGCAAGCTTTTAGCGCCCAACTTATTACATTTACACGACTGGCACAGTGCCTTATTACTTCTATTGCGTGAGTTTGATCCTAACTACAAAAAACTCAAAAAACTTCGCTGCGTCTACACGATACACAACCTATCACTGCAAGGTATAAGACCACTAAGAGGTTATGACTCTGCATTGGAATCTTGGTGGCCGCAGCTAAAGTATCGCGAAGACCTGGTGACCGATCCGCGCTGGCCAGACTGCTTAAACCCGGTAGCAACGGCAATACGCTTGGCGGACCGCGTACATACAGTGTCACCCAGCTATGCCAAAGAAATTCTCCGGCCCAGCGCTACAAAGACGCAGGGCTACCATGGCGGCGAAGGCTTGGAGGCCGACCTGCTGGCGGCCAAAAAATCTGCAAAACTTTTCGGCATTCTAAACGGCTGTGCCTATCCCGGGCCCAAGGTTTCTAGATCTTGGTCGAAGCTACGCTCGCTCATGCAAGCCGAACTCCTTAACTTTGCCGCCACCGGCCCACAACTTGCAAGCGCGCATTTTGTTGCCAAGGAGCGGCTCGCAAAATTGCCTAGCAAGCGGCCACCGGTCCTACTCACCATGGTCGGTCGATTGGTCGAGCAGAAGCTACGATTACTACGCGAGCCCACCGGCAACGCCGTCAGCGCTCTGGAGGAACTGCTAGAAAATCTGGGCGACGGCGCCTTGTTGATCGTGCTCGGCACTGGCACTGCAGACTATGAAGAGTTCCTAAGCAAGATCAGCACGCGACATCCTAACTTAGTCTACTTGCAGGGTTATTCAGAGGACCTCGCTAACGCGCTTTATGCCACGGGCGATCTTTTCTTGATGCCCAGCCTATACGAGCCCTGCGGAATCAGCCAAATGCTTGCCATGAGAGCCGGCCAGCCCTGCATTGTGCATGCCGTGGGCGGACTGGCCGATACCGTGGCAGATGGCGTTAACGGCTTTACTTTTTCAGGTGACTCCTTGACCAGCAAGGTGAACGATCTTTTGTCGACCACCCAGAAAGCTGTCAAGCTGGCAGACTCAAATTCGCCGTCCTGGAAGGCTATCGTCAAAGCAGCGGCCGCCGAGCGCTTTTCTTGGTCGCAAACCGCGGCCGCCTACGAAGAACGACTTTATAGTTAACCATGCTAAGCAAAGCGGACATTGACCTAATTATCGCAGGTCAGTATCAAGACGTATTCGCCGTACTTGGCCCCCATTGCGCCGGCAAGAGTTATCTGGTCAGAACGCTGCAACCTCACGCCACAGCTGTAAGTGTTGTAAAGGCATCTGGTGAGCAGATCATAGCGATGAAAAAAATTCATCCCGATGGTTTGTTTGAAGTCGAACTCTCGACAGACCCACAGCACTATCGATTACAGCTATCAAACGAAGAAGGGGATACACTCACCGAAGATGCCTACCGCTACGCGCCTACTCTGGGCGATCTTGATCTCTATTTAATTGGCGAAGGCACCCACGAACGACTCTACGAATGCTTAGGCTCACAGCCTATGGAACTGGAAGGAGTTCGCGGCGTGCGTTTTGCGGTTTGGGCACCCAATGCACGGCGCGTGAGTGTGGTGGGACCCTTTAACCATTGGGATGGTCGCTACCATGCCATGCGGCTACATCCCGGCAACGGTATTTTCGAAATATTTATTCCTGGTATTGAGGCCGGCGCAATTTATAAGTACGAAATTATCGGTGCCGACGGCCAATTGCTACCGCTACGCAGTGATCCCCTGGCTTTGGCCATGGAAGCCGCGCCCGGCAATGCCTCTATTGTCTTCTCCAGCGACTACCAATGGCAAGATCAGCAGTGGATGGCCGCTCGCGCGCAATCCCTCGCGCTGGACAAAGCCGTGAGTATCTACGAAGTCCATCTAGGCTCTTGGCGCCGCAAGCCCGAGGATCAAGATCGCATGCTGAGCTATGACGAGCTCGCCGAGGACTTGGTCGGCTACGTTCGTGACATGGGTTTCACGCATATCGAATTGCTCCCCATTACCGAGCACCCTTTTTCCGGTTCTTGGGGCTATCAACCCGTGGGACTGTTTGCGCCGACTTGCCGGCATGGCGATCCGGATGAGTTTCGCTATTTCATTGATTGCTGCCACCGCAACGGCATTGGCGTCATTCTAGACTGGGTGCCGGCGCATTTTCCGCGCGATGCGCATGGACTCGGCCAGTTCGATGGCACCGCTTTGTACGAACACGCCGATCCTTTAAAGGGCGCGCATGCCGATTGGGGCACGCTGATCTTCAATTACGGACGACGTGAGGTTAGGAACTATCTTATCGCCAGCGCGCTGCTATGGATCGACGAATATCATATCGATGCGCTGAGAGTCGATGCCGTGGCCTCCATGCTGTACCTCGACTATTCCCGAGAAAATGATCAATGGATACCCAATGAGCATGGCGGCAATGAGAATCTGGAGGCCGTGGCCTTTTTACAGGAACTCAATCGAGTGGTTCATTCTCGCGGCGGCATTACTATTGCCGAAGAATCCACGGCCTGGCCCATGGTGTCACGACCAGTGGAAATGGGTGGCCTGGGATTTACCTACAAATGGAACATGGGCTGGATGAATGACACCCTCAGCTACATGCATGAAGACCCCGTCAATCGAAGCTATCACCACGACAAAGTCACCTTCGGTTTGGTCTATGCCTATCATGAGAATTTCATCTTGCCCCTATCCCACGACGAAGTTGTCCATGGCAAAGGATCAATGGCAGCTAAAATGCCCGGAGATGCCTGGCGTCAGTTAGCCAACCTACGTGCCTACTATGCGTTCATGTTTGCCCATCCCGGTAAGAAACTACTGTTTATGGGTGGCGAGTTTGCCCAGTTCAACGAGTGGCAACATGACGTTTCTCTAGATTGGCATTTGCTGCAAGAACCGCCTCACGCCGGCATACAGCACTTGGTCAAAGACCTAAATGCAGCCTACCGCCGCCATGGCGCATTATTTCAAATTGATTTTCAACCGCCGGGATTCGAATGGCTAGTGGTAGATGACCGGCAGAATAGCGTGGTCGCGTTCTTACGCCGTGACCGTGACGGTAGAGCTTTAGTCGCTATCACGAACTTTACCCCGGTGCCTCGGCCTGGCTATGTCCTGAGGGTACCGATGGCGGACCAGTACCGCGAAATCCTAAACACCGATTCAACTTATTATGGCGGCAGTGGCGTGGGCAACCTGGGTGTGATCAAAGTAGACGACTCGGATGCTAAAGACACATACACTAGAATTTCGCTAAACTTACCACCCCTATCAACGCTCTATCTGATTCCAGAATAGAATTAGCCCGTAAATATCTAAGCCCTGCTCGTGAGCTGGGTATAGAGACAGTTTTATGCCCGATAACGCTCAGCCACTTTTTGCGGCCCAACCCATTGAAGCGGGCGTGGACGCCTTTGCCCAGGATTTCGAACGATATTTCTCGCAAACCTTGGGCCGCCGGCATCTAAATAGCCAATCGCCGCAGGTTTTCCAAGCCCTAGCGCTCACCGTGCGCGACCGAATGATGGAAGGCTGGAACCAAACTCGTGACGCCACCGAAAAACAGTCGGGCCGAGTAACCGCTTATCTATCGCTAGAATTTCTGATGGGCCGGCTGTTGCGCAATACCCTGCTCAATCTCGGCCTAGAAGATACCTGCCGCCAAGCCTTGGCCCGCTATGGTCTAGATCTCAATGAAATTGCCGAGTCTGAACACGACGCTGGTCTTGGCAACGGTGGACTAGGCCGCCTGGCCGCTTGCTTTATGGACAGCTGCGCAACGCTGGGTTTGCCGGTCATTGCTTATGGCCTGCGCTATGAATACGGCATGTTTCGTCAAGAAATTGATAACGGCTACCAGATAGAACAGCCTGATCCCTGGTTGCGCGAAGGTTATCCTTGGGAAATCGTGCGCTACGAGATTGCCCAGCGCGTACATTTTGGTGGTCGAAGCGAAGCCTACACTGACGACCAGGGCAAGCAACGTTGGCGCTGGACCAATACCGAGGATGTACTGGCCGTGCCCTTCGATCTCCCGGTGCCAGGTTATGCGCGCAACAACGTGAATACCCTGCGCTTGTGGTCCGCCATGGCGACGGATGCTTTTAATCTCGAAGAATTTCACGCGGGTAGTTATAGCGACGCGGTGGCTGAAAAAAATGCGGCAGAAAACATCACCATGGTGCTCTATCCCAATGCGGCAAGCGAAAATGGCAAGGAGCTGCGCCTACGCCAGCAGTACTTGCTAGCTTCCGCGAGCTTGAAGGATAGCTTGCGTCGCTGGTGCGAGCGGCACGAGGGTTTTGAGGGCTTCGCCGAAGCCCACTGCTTTCAGTTGAACGACACCCATCCGAGTATTGCCGTCGCCGAGTTAATGCGCTTACTTCTTGATGAACATCGCTTGGACTGGGATCAGGCCTGGTCTATAACCCAGTCAACCATGGCCTACACCAACCACACGCTGCTGCCGGAAGCACTGGAAATGTGGTCGGTGGACGTGATGGAACGCCTGTTACCCCGAGTCACGCAAATAATTTTCGAGATTAATTCACGCTTTTTGGTTCAAGTAGCTGCGCGATGGCCCGGAGACACGCAGCGTCTGCGCGCGATGTCCCTGATCTATGAAGGATCTGAGCGAATGATTCGCATGGCCTATCTAGCCATAGTCGGCAGCTTTTCCGTGAATGGCGTTGCAGAACTCCATTCAAGGCTGCTTACGCAAGGTCTCTTTAAGGATTTTTACCAGCTATGGCCAGAAAAATTCAACAACAAGACCAACGGCGTAACGCCGCGAAGGTGGTTGAGCGCCTGCAATCCAGATCTGGCTGAGCTTATTAGTGACACCATCGGGCATGGTTGGGAAACAAATCTCCGGGCACTGCGCGATCTTGGTCAGCATGCGGACGAGAACAATCTACAGCAACGATGGGCCAGTGTGAAAACCGCCAATAAGAAGATGCTAGCTACACTAATTAATGAACGCTGTGGCATTGCGGTGGACCCGGCAATGCTATTTGATGTCCAAGTAAAACGTATCCACGAGTACAAGCGGCAATTGCTGAATATACTGCACGCCATTCACCTGTATGCGCGCATCAAGCGAGGCGATATTGATAGTGTTGTGCCCAGATGCATCATCATCGGTGGCAAGGCAGCGCCAGGTTACGAGCGGGCGAAGCTAATCATCAAGCTAATCAACAATGTCGCCCATGTCATCAACAATGACCCGCAAACTGAGAACCTACTACGCGTAGCATTTCTACATGACTACAATGTATCCGCCATGGAGATTATTGCCACCGCGGCGGATATTTCTTCGCAGATTTCCACTGCCGGTAAAGAAGCCTCTGGCACCGGCAATATGAAATTCATGCTCAATGGCGCCCTGACGGTAGGCACTTATGACGGTGCCAATATTGAGATTCTTGACGCAGTCGGCGAAGAGAATTTCTATCTCTTCGGTCTACGCGTTGAGGAGATCGCGGACCTGAAAGGGTATTACGACCCATCGGCGATTATCGCCGAAGACGCCGATCTGAAGGCCGTGATGCAGCTTCTCGAAACGGGACATTTCAATCAATTTGAGCCAGGCATATTTGACGACATTATTGCTGCCTTGCGCGACCCGGAGGATATGTGGTTTACGGTGGCCGATTTTCGTGCATTCGCAGCTGCTCAACAGCTCGCCGCGAGTGATTTTATCGATGGTCCCTGCTGGCAAAAGAAAAGTATTTTGAATACCGCTGCATCCGGACATTTTTCCACTGATCGGACAATTGAAGACTACAATCGGGACATATGGCGCTTAAATCCAGTACAGGTGTAATTGAACCTGGCCAATCATTTCCCCTAGGCGCAACCCCGGATAAAGACGGCAGTAACTTTGCGGTCTACTCCGCGCATGCGGAGCAAGTTTACCTGTGCCTATTTGATGATTCCGGCCAAGAAATCGCTCGGCATGAATTACCGGCGTGCAGCGCAGGGATTTGGCACGGCTACTTGCCAAAATGTAGAGCTGGTCAGCGATATGGTTATCGAGCCCACGGGCCGTATAAACCAGCCGACGGCCATCATTTCAATCACCACAAACTATTGCTAGATCCTTACGCCCGCCAGATCGACGGTGAGCTGAACTGGCGGGAAGAAGTCTTCGGTTATCGTCAACCGGCGAAATCGGGTAAGGACTGGCTAAGGGATGAAAGAGACAGCGCCCCCTATGTCCCCAAGTCAATTGTTAGCGACAACGAGTTGCGCGCAAGTATTCTCAAGAATCCTATTCCTTGGTCTGAAACCATAGTCTATGAAACACACATCCGCGGATTCACCATGCTGCATCCGGAAATCCCGACAAAAGACCGCGGCCGGTACGCAGGCCTTACGCATCACCAAGCTCTAGACTATTTAAAATCGCTGGGTGTTACCAGTATCGAATTGCTACCGGTCCACGAACTTGTTGATGAGCAATTCTTGGTTAACAGCGAAAGGCGCAACTACTGGGGCTATAACCCCATCAATTTTTTCACTAGCGCCGCACGTTATCGCTCCAGTCCAGATAACGCAGACTTTGTGGAGATGGTCAATGCGATCCACGATGCTGGTCTGGAAGTGATACTGGATGTGGTCTACAACCACACAGCCGAGGGCAATGAGCGCGGCCCCACTCTGAGCTATCGCGGGCTCGACAATTTAAGCTATTACCGGCTGGATACCACAGATCACAGTCGGTACGTCAACGACACCGGTTGCGGCAATACGTTCAATGTCAATCATCCCCAGGTACTGCAACTGATCATGGACAGTCTGCGGTACTGGAAAACCGAGATGGCGGTTGACGGCTTCCGCTTTGACTTGGCCACGGTCTTGGGCCGCAACAATGATGCTTTCGAACGCCGCAGTAGCTTCGTACGTCGTGCACCCTTTTTCGCAGCCCTCAGACAAGACCCGGCCCTTGCCGGCGCGAAGCTCATTGCGGAGCCCTGGGATGTCGGCATCAACGGCTACCAGCTCGGGGAGTTTCCGAGTGGCTGGGCGGAATGGAATGATCGTTTTCGCGACACCCTGCGTCGCTTTTGGCACGGCGAGCCCGGCCTGCTCCCGGAGTTTGCACGGCGTGTGCATGGATCGGCTGATCTATTCGAAGCCAACCGCGATCCTTTCGCCAGCATCAACTATGTTTGCAGCCACGACGGTTTTACCCTCGCGGACGTGGTGAGCTATGACAACAAGCACAATGAAGCTAACGGCGAAGATAATGTTGACGGACATGATGCTAATTACAGTTGCAATCATGGTGTTGAAGGAGCGACAGACTTAGAGGAGGTTCTCGAAATCAGAAATCGGCAACGCCTCAACATGCTAGCAACGGTACTATTCTCGCAAGGCACACCAATGCTCCTGGCCGGTGACGAATTCGGCAATTCCCAGCAGGGTAACAACAATGCCTATGCTCAGGACAATGAGATCGGCTGGCTCAACTGGGATGAACTAGACAAAGCACCTGAATTTCAAGCCGCGGTTGAACAATTGATTGCTCTGCGCCGAGAGCTTGGACTTCTGCGCCAAGGGGAATACTTGCATGGGCAGAAGTCGGGCCTGAACGGCTATCCCGATATCAGTTGGCTGGACGCTGATGCTGAACTCGTCAGCGAAGACCATTGGGCCAGTCAACAACACATCACTTTGTTTCTGGCCGCATCTGACAGCGCGGAGTCGGAAAAGGATTCTGGCCAAGCAATTGCCCTGATGTTTAATGGCGAACACAGAGAACTTTCCTTCGGATTACCCGACTGCGGACCGCGGATTTCCTGGAAGCTACGCTTTAGCTCTGATGACAATATCACCCAAGCCGATGGCAATCGTTGGAAAATTGCTCATCGGTCACTCGCTTTGTTTGTTGCGTCCAAGGCAATTGTGTAGCTGTCCAAAAAAACCAACACGCGGTAATTTTTTCGCTCGCCGAATTGCGGTCGAACCAATCAAGAAGGTGAGATAAAAGGCTGCCCGGGCGAGCGAGGCATGGAAATACTTGACCAGAAGTGCACAGGTTCTACTTGAAGCCGTGTAGCTCCTACCGTACTAGAAGGCACCTATTGCTCGATATCTCCCATCGAGTATCCCCAGCAGCGACGACTTAGACGGCCCCAGTCATTTGCCGCAGGAATTGATTACCCCTTTGTTGGCTAATCCAGCTCCGGCAGAATTGCATGCAGGACTAAGAGGTAAAAACTCACGATTCCAACGATCTTGTCGTTATCCACAACGGGCGCATGGCTGATACCAAAGTTCTCAAGTAATCGCGCACAATAGCGGATTTCCATGTCCGGACGAACCGTTAGTACCGGCTTAGCCATAATCTCGTAGACGTTTACGCGTTCCGGCGCCCGGTCCTTCGCAATAACCTTCTTGGCAATATCCGAAAATAGCAACAGGCCGAATTCATCATTCTGATCGCGCCGCTTGACGATTAGGCTCGTTGCCTTAACCTTTTTCATTGTCTTGAGGGCGGATAGGATGTCCATTTTACCGTCCACTTCGGTAACTTCCTTGCGCATGCAGTCGCGCACTTGGCCCCAGTTTCGATTAGTCATAGTTTTTCCTCCACAACCCCACCCAGCTCTTCACTCTGATGCATTACACCGACCGCATCTTCCACGTCGATGACCACGGCGATCCCCGAGCCAGGCTCGGCATCAAATTCACCAACTTCGCCAATATGTTCAAGAATTTCGCGGCTCAAATGTTCTTCAACAAGCAAGAGAACTACATCTCGCTGGGATGCAAGGGTAAGGCCAAAAAAGGTTCTATTCTCCTTAATGCCTTCTCCTCGTGCATTATTTATAACGGTACAACCCGTTGCGCCCGCCTCTCTCGCCGCATCCATAATTTCATCTGTCTTGCTATCTTCAACGAAAGCAACAATCAATTTGAAATGCATTTTACTCTTCCTTCTCAGGGTGTCGCGTATCGTCTTTGGATACGGAAATATATTCTCTGAATACAGATAGCTGGCCGTAGGCCAACACTGAAATGATTGGAAATAGACTCGCGAAAGCCACCAGACCAAAGCCATCTAGCAAAGCGCTACGGCCGGGCACGGCCTCAGACAAGCCTAGACCAAGTGCAGTGATCAATGGAACCGTGACAGTCGAGGTTGTTACGCCACCGGAATCATAAGCGAGGGGCACAATGAGTTTCGGCGCGAATGCGGTTTGTAAAATTACTACGAAGTATCCGGCTGCGATGAAAATATGTAGCGGCAGGCCGGTTACAATGCGAAAGCAACCAAGACTCACACCGACACCCACACCGACGGCCACGGCTACGCGTAGGCCCCACACACCAATGGCGCCCGCGGATACCGTGTTTGCCTTCATAGCGACGGCCAACAGCGCGGGCTCGGCGAGGGTCGTGCTGAAGCCAATGGCAAGTGCAAACAAATAGGCCCAGTAGTAGTCGTGCCAGAGTAAGGCTTCAGCCGCGGAACCTGCCGTTTCGTACAAAAAGTCCGGTGCTGTGAGTTGCTGTGCCATTAGCTTGCCCAAGGGAAACAAAGACTTTTCCAGCCCAAGAAGAAACAGTCCTAGCCCAACAAGCACGAACAGAAAACCGACGACCATTTGCGGCCAATTGGCAGGCGCTTTGCGAATCACCAATAACTGAAACACCAGCAAGAATATCGCAATGGGCAGCACATCAATAACACTGTCAAGGACGTATCCAGACGCGTCGATAATCAGATTCATCCCTGGACTATTCCAAATATGAGCACGAAAAGAATGGGTGTTAATGAAGCAAAAGCAATCAATCCGAAACCGTCGGTCATGGGATTGCGCCCACGCAAAGCGCTGGCCAGGCCTACGCCTAGGGCTGTAACCAGGGGCACAGTCACAGTTGAGGTCGTTACGCCACCTGAGTCATAGGCGACGGCAACGATATTCGCCGGCGCCATCGTCGTCAGCATAACCACTAGGCAGTAACCACCGATAATCAAAAGAGGTAGTGACCAGTCAGCCAGAATTCGCATCACGCCGAGGACGAGCGCTACGCCCACCGCCAAAGCAACGGTTAGCCTTATGCCCAACGCATACCGAGCTTGCGCGTCCGCCGATGAAGCGATGGCGTCTGCACCTGCCGCAACCTTCGCAGCCTCGTCCGCAATCGCAATCAAAGCAGGCTCGGCAATGGTCGTGCCGAAACCTAGCGTGAAGGCGAATCCGACCAGCCACATTACGCTACCCTTGCGTGCCAACGCATGAGCTAGGCTCTCACCGATGGGGAAAAGAGCAAGCTTTAGGCCAAAAATAAAAAACGTGAGGCCAGCAACGACTAGCAGTGCACCGCTTAGCATCGGCAGTAGCTCAATTGCCGGCTGCCGAAACACCAAGACTTGAAAAATGCTGATAACCAAGATGATTGGCAGCAGGTCTCGTAAGCTACCTAGTGCGTCCCCGAAAAACGCGCGCAAGGACTCTTTCAATTTAGGATCAATCCTTGTAACAAAACATGACTTCTAAGCCAAGCCCATATCCCCACGCAAGACATCATCATAAGAGCCCGCCAAGCCAATCGAGAAAATACAACGCCAGATGGATAGAGCCATTTCCACAGTCAGTCGCCAAGCAGCATCCCGGTGCTTTCCTCTAGCGGCCACCCGCTATGAGAAGTACCTACGTTTCGAGCCGCCGTCAGCTGTAGCGTACATCCCCACCTAACGCGCGGCTGGCGAGAAAAAGGAGTCAAAGTATGAATCTCGCCCACCAAACTTGGCGACGCTCATACCAACATCGAAAATCTCGGATCGACCCTTTTTCCCCCCGAGGGAATATGTGGAATATTAATCCATTGATTGCTCCGATAACAAATAGGTGTAAGGTTCGGTAAGGTCGATTTACCTCGAATGATTCTTGAGCTCCAAGTAGGAGCTGCCTGACTCTGCAACTTCACACCAAATTAATTTACGCATAGGGATAAGATGCGTCCGTCACCATAGCTGAGGCAGCGTACCGCCAGTTAACCGCTGTGCCACCAGCCTTTATTCGAGACGTCGCAAAGACAATTTTTGCCAGCGGCTTGGAAGATGGCGTGAATTGTATCGATGAAGACTATCTAGGCAAGATCAACTAAGAACGCTGATTTTATTGCTCAAGATTTATTGCGTCTAATCTCAAACAACTTCGAATTTCTCGCGACAAATCGCCGGATTATTTTGTACATGATCAATGAATCGCCGTTCTTGACGTAGCGGTAACCTGCGAATGCCGCCACCAACGCGCCGGCAGCATCGATTATCAGATCAGTCATGGTGTCAATAAGTCCGGATTTCTGCAAATTCAACCCTATAAACCAGTCCACGGAGAATTCGAGTATTTCCCACAAACTACCGATTGTCATGGCGAATCCAAAACTTATCAATGCCACGTAAATCGGCGCTATTTGAACGCGGTGCGTAAAATAGAATACGTAAACCAGTAGAAAGCCAATGAGCCCGAACATCAATGCAGAAACACCATGCAACATGAGATCCCACCACCAGAAGCGTTCGTAAAAATCGCCAACCTCTCCTAGGGCAAAACTGGCACATAAGAAGACGCAGGTAAGCAACGTAAACTCGGCCGGCAAGGCCAGCCGGAATTGACGTTCAATAACGGCAGGCATGAATGTTAAGCCGACCACCAAGGTACCGGTGAACGCAATCATCCATTGCTGACGCATAAATAGCCCAGCGGTCACCAGCACGATGACTGCTTGAAGCCCCCGCGCGATGCCTAACTCGATGGTTTCAGCGAGATCTCCGATGTATCCACCCCCGCATATCCTATGAGACAGAACTCACCTAAATAGGTCGTAAGCTGAATTGTCCCGTATACGAAAGATTACTCAACTACCTGTGGAGCCGTCTTAAGAAAAGCTTGCTAATTCAACAAACTAGTTTCCGGCTATGGGAACATAAGTAAATTTAGCAATACGCGGACCTGCTTCTTCCCCGGTAAGATATTGTCAACATGAGACCAAGTCCAGCGAAGCTAAAACGCTCCCTCAACCTACCGTTGCTAACCCTATACGGTCTGGGAACAACCATTGGCGCGGGTATCTACGCCTTGCTTGGAGAAATAGCTGGGGTTGCTGGGTATGGCGCACCCTGGTCTTTTCTCATCGCCTCATCAGTGGCCTTTTTTACCGCTTGCAGTTTCGCGGAATTATCGGGTCGCTTTCCCAAAGCCGCTGGCGCGGCACTCTATGTGCAGCGCGGGTTCAATGCAGATGGAGCGTCCCTGGTAGTCGGCTTATTGGTCGCAACAACGGGTTTGGTATCTGCCGCCGCATTGCTCAATGGATTCTTCGGCTATTTGAATCAATTCATCACGCTCGATCGCTTATATGTTATTGCCGCGGTGGGGCTGGTGTTGGGGGCTTTAGCGGCCTGGGGGATCTTAGAGTCTGTTACCGTGGCTGCACTCATTACGCTCATAGAAATCGGCGGCATCGTCGCTGTAATTGTTGTCAGCGGCGATAATCTAGCCACACTGCCAGACCGCTGGACCGAATTTTTACCAGGCAATGCGCAAAACAATTGGGGCGGCATTTTCATCGGCGTTACCCTGGCTTTCTATGCGTTCATCGGCTTCGAAGATATGGTTGATATTGCAGAAGAGGTCACGGACGTAGAAAGAACCTTGCCACGAGGCATCCTATTGACCTTAGTTATCTCCACTGCACTTTACTTGGTACTGATGATTGCCGCTCTTTTGAGCTTAGATCCATCGAGCCTATCAACTAGCAGTGCACCTATGGCCGCACTTTTTGCAGAAAATACCAATTCAACGGCCTCCACCATTAGCTTGATTGCGCTGTTCGCTATCATTAACGGCGCTCTCATTCAGTTGGTGATGGTTTCGCGAGTACTCTATGGACTGAGTTCCCGTGGGCAATTACCGAACTGGTTCGGCCGTGTCAGTCCGCTAACCCAGACGCCGTTGAATGCAACTGGTTTTGCCACCTTGGTGCTTGTGTCCCTAGCCCTCGCCGGCCACCTCGCCGGACTTGCAAGGACAACCTCTCTACTGATGCTCGGTATTTTTGGCCTAGTCAACATTTCACTGTGGCGCATTAAGGGCTCAGCGCCAAACCCGCCCAGGGTAATGAATTTCCCTCGCTTATTTCCCATGATCGGTGCATTACTAAGCGTGGGACTGATTACCAGCGAACTGTGGAAACTGGTAGCCTGAAGCTCCTGTTAAACGGGCATGTGGAAAATCAGTCCGCAACTAATATTTATAGGAGTAGTAACTATATTGCGGTACCGTAACTTGATAGCGCGGCTGCAGAAATGCCACGAGATGAACCAATTGCTCGACGGTCATGAATGCATTGTAGTTGCGCATCAGTGACTCGCCGTCCTGAGAAACCTCTTCCGCCGGATAGTGACTAATCAGCTTGTGTGATGGATTGATAACAGCGCTCACCAGCTGACCATAGGTCTTTACTTTGCTCACCGGCCCGCCCAGAACAACATGAACTGGGCCATTTTCTGCCGGAGCGGGTATCTGCAAGCCTTTGACCGCGTGACAGTCATGGCATTCAAGCTCTACAAAGACTAGTTGGCCCCGCTGGGGATCACCATCGGGCAATCTAAACCCCTTGGATGACTGCGGCCCTTGATCGCAGCCAGCAACGGTAACGAGTAAGGTGAAAAGTATGGAATGACCAAAATGTAGAGATTTCATAGCGCTTCTCCTTAACAGATTGGCTTTGCTCTGCACCTAAGTATTGCCAAATGCAAGCTTCAGCTGCGGACACAAGCAGTATTAAGAACCGCTAACTACAAAATTGGGTGCCAGAAATGCAAGTCTCAATAGGTAGATACCGAAGAGTGAGCCAAGGACAAATCGACTTTCTCTAGACTAATTTATCAAGCCTTGAAAAATTCGGCGGCTGAACCCATATCGTTCATGACAGGGTTGATAGAAAACGCGTTACTGACCATTGACTGGCAACGCCCGATCGAGTCGGGTCTAGCGATTTGTGGTTACCGATCGAAAAAACAGCGGTATCCGAAACTGACCGGGAGATTAGATTTATGACCGACATAACGAAAATTGTTGTCCCAACAGATTTTTCAGAAGGATCACGCGCAGCTTTGGCATGGGCGCTGCGACTTAGCAAAGACGGTAATGCGGAGGTCCACTGCGTACACGCTATTCAAGAACCAGCGGTTTATGTTCCCATGATGCCGCCCGGCGCCACGGCTTCTTTCCCGGATATCGACGAACTGAGAGAGATTTCTCAGGAAAATTTAACCATTTTTATCGATTCGCACATGCAGGCCTTCTCGCCGACACCTATTGCAATAACTCTCGTTGGACGGCCGGCAGATGTGATCGTCGAATATGCCAAAGATATTGACGCCCAAATGATCGTGATTGCGACACGGGGACATAGTGCCTTGGCGCACGCTCTGCTTGGCAGCACCGCCGAAGCAGTCGTTCGACATGCGCACTGCGCGGTACTCACGGTGCGAGAAGAAGCTTCGCTTACTCACCAAACTAGCTCAGACACGTACCGCCTAGACTACAAACTCCATGAGCTTGCTGAAGACCTAGCCCAGTCGCGGGATGAGCTGAAGCTCAAGATGAAACTCGCCAGCAATGAAATGCGGGATGAATGGGGTGATATAGAAAAACGTTGGGATCACTTCCGCCAGCAGCTAACACGTGCAAAACACGAGGCAGCTGATTCCGGCGAAGATATCGGCGACGCACTGGCCCACTTGGGCAAGGAACTCAAGAAGAGTTATGACCGGATTCGCAAGGCGTTGTAAGGAGCTTAAGAGAAAAATGCCCCCGCCGAATCCGGCGAGGGCTTTTCTAAATAGAAGCCTGACATGGTCGTCAGGCAAAGCTAACTGGTTGTAAAAATTAAAAGGAAAGGGGTCGAACCGCAATTCTTGCGCTGTGAACTTAGAGTCGCTCCAACCGAAAAAAACGTACCATTTCCTATTTAGCTTCATCCATTACTGAACTTCCACACCCAGCCTATCAACCTTGTAGTCTTCAAGGGCCCTTCAGGGGGATCAAGTCCCCAGGGAAATCTAATCTTAGGGCAGCTTACCGAAGAAATATGCCGTCTTTATGGTGGGGGTCCAAAGAATTGCAAGAATTGATAATTCTGGCGTCCAAATAATTAGCCAACCGTCCCAGCTATCGACCTCAACGCCACCCACTGTGATGCGTAAGAAGCTTATTGCTCGTGCAACATGCCAACCGCTCGTTCATGGACCTCCGGGGAATATCTGTTTACTCTTGTCCCTGGAGTATCGTCTCATCATAAAGGTCTTGGGCAATCCCAGGGGAATTCATACACTACTAGCTACCGTGGGCAAAAAGTAATGATATTGGCTAACAGATCCTGCGTCATTCAGTAAGAAAATTGCTGCATGATGTCTCTTGGGCAATAGCGCATCATGCTCTCCATAACTCCGATGCAGAGTTCAGCTGGGCTTGAAAGATAGCAATCATAGGTTTCCGCATAACGGTAAGCCTTTGCGCATTCTTCTGATACTTGCCTTCCTTCTGGCTGGCATCTCATACCGGTATTTAGCAAGCAGTCCCATTCGCCAAGTTCCTTGGCGATTTCCGCATCCGTATTACCCGCATTGGACCTAGCATCTGTAGAATTGAGAAAATCACAGGAATCCAAATATTTTGCATTGCAAGCAGTTTCAAATAAACTAAAAGCCATTTTGGTGTCTTTTTTCCCACCATGCCCATAGTAGAAATATACACCAAGATTGTGGCAAGCGATTGGAATACTATTGTCACAAGCTAGTGTGAAGAGCCGTCGTGCTTCGCTTTGACTTTCTTCAACGCCCTGCCCATTTGCATACATGTGTCCCAAATACCCGCAGGATGTAAAGAGTCCATCATCGCACGCAGCATTCAGCATCGAAAATGCCTTTGCTTCACTTGCCCTTGGGCCATCAATTTGCAAATAGATATTCGCTAGATCGAGACATCCATTCTCTGCTCTAAGGTCGCACGCTCGCTGATAATTAGCGATTGCCATATCTACGTTTTTTGGGACGCCTTTTACGCCCTCGATGTAGTAGCGCGCTGCACGCTCGCAGCTATTCCCGGAATCGTAGGCGCAGGCTTTTTCATAGTAAGCGACCGCTTTCGCGTAATCTTGATCTGTGATTTCCCCCTCAGCTAAATAGTTTGCGAGGTCCTGGCATCCGTATGCATACTTCAGATCACATGCGCGTGCTAAGTATTGCATACCCAATTCAATGTTCTTTTCTTGCCCTTCACCAGAAATTAATACATTTCCATAGTTTGTACAGGCAATGCCGTTATCTTGTTCGCACGCTGCCTCGTACAAACTCGTCGCTTTGGACAGGTCTTTTTCCACTCCTTCGCCAGAGAAGTACATAGTACCGAGGTTTACACAGGCCAATGGACTTCCTTCGTTGCAGGCAACCGTATAAAGCTGAAAGGATTTAACCAAACTCAATTGAACGCCCATGCCATTCCTATACGAATAGGCAAGACTTGTGCATCCACGGACATTAGAATTGTCACAAGATACTTTATAGAGTTCATATGCTTTAATTAAATTCTTTTCTACGCCCAGCCCTTTTGAATACATCGCACCGAGCGCTTGGCAAGCTCGCATTTGTGTCGAACAGGATTTTTCATACAAGGCTATAGATCTAGTGTAGTCTTGCGGCACCCCAACCCCATCCTGGTACATAAACCCAAGATAAGTACATGCTATTAGATCTTGTCTTGCACAATCGGCGTTAAGTTTGATAACGAGATCGCCCTCGCCGCCCTTAAACTCACCAACTATGTCGTCTATGCATTCTCTATGATAATCTCGCTTGCATTCCTCTAGTTGCTTAGTGTTTTCAGCATGAAGCTCAACTTGATGCGGTTCTTCGCTACACCCAAAAACCGTTACAACCAGGAATAAAAAGATTTGTAGGCACTTGTAAGCTTTAGTTCGATAATATCTTATCATTGTATTTTCCAAGGGTTGATTCCGAATACTATTTATTTCCTTGAATCTGATCGATTGCATCTAACACTAGATTGAGACAACGCGACTCACAACTATTGGAGGCCTCAACCCCCGCAACCAAATCTGGCATCGTACCGTCATAAACACATTGAGACGTGCATGCGGTTCTATCCATTGAATTTGAAATCGAATTGCAGTGGCTACAATCTGCGGCAGATTGAGCGAAAGGAAGTGCTGGTCGCATTGAATCGCATTCTTGCCTGCATATCCGGTGCTCTTCCCCCACTAGCTCCTCAAGCGACATGTCTGTAGACAGAGGCGTATCTATAGATTCAATACACATAGGAGCAACAAGCTGCTGGACCGTTGAGTCAAGTCTAGCTTTTAGCGCATCGTTGCTTATGTTTGACAAGGCTCGGCAAGCTTCCAAGCGATTGGCTTCTGCGCCTTTAAGCTCTTCCGTTGCCAAGTAGTGTTGCGCCCTATAAGTATAAGCAATTGCTCGAACTCTAGGAGCACCGTAGTTCTCGGCAAGCTCTACAATCCGTTTCGACGCCCTTTCAGCAACATCGAAGTTCCCCAGGGCACTAGCGTATTTAAATACTCTTGATTGAAACGTTATCTCTGTAAACCACGACATTTTCAGGCCTGTTGACTCGACTTCTAGCAATCCGTTTAACGCATCATCCAGGCTATAAGCGCCCCTTTCTAGCTCATACCCGTGCGCTGTCATTAGGAGCTGAGCAGCTCCGTCTTCATCCCCTAAATCTACAAATGTGGAAAAAGCCTCATCAAAAATCGATTTTCTCTCTAGCAGCCTCGCAAACCCATGATTCGGATAATTTTCTGATATGCTGTAAGCTGTTTTCATATATTCTGCGATGACTCGAGCCTTTTCCTCTTCACTCAACGGACTGCCAGGCGCGAGCATGCTCGTCAATGCACTTACTGACTGGTTTAAAGTATCGAGATCGGTTGTCATTAGCCGCTCAGCATTTGCGTTAACAATCCTTGCGCAGATCTCATTTCCTCCATCAGAAAATGCGCGCGCTGCTTTTTGCAACATACTATTGGCAGAATTAGTGTTATTTGGTTGTTCCGCCAATGCTGCCCACCATAACTGGTGGGCCTCACTAAATTCGCCCCTGTCCCCGCATACAGGCTGGGGCATCACGACCTTTGACATACCTGTGCGGTGCGAGTCGGAATTGCTGCTATCGGCGCATGCGGACAAAACGCAAGATGCCACTATGGCCAATATCGTATGTTTTTGTATTTTTGCTGAGTGATTTTTCACAGAAACTCCCGTAGTACAATTCAATTTTTTTAGGTCTATCTGCGGGCAGTTTTTTGAACGAGAGAAAATGCGCTGCTTGCCCAAGCACCTGCTCAGTTTTTCGCTATAGTCTTACCAAGCTGGTCTTATCGTATTTCTTTATGGCACGTACAACTGTTTGCTCAAACCACTTGGAGGTATCAATAAAGTGAGATGCTCTCATGCCCTCGCTGTATGTAAAATCGTAGTCGGCTACAAGATCACAATCCGACTCCATTGAGAATCGGGTAAAAACAACCTTGCAATTGAGTTGATTCACCAACATCAGCTTTTCTACGTGCTGGCTTTGGTCACTGAATGGAAACGCACAATGGAATGTCAATAGACACCTGTCAGCATCGCAAAAGATAGAATAGTAGTAGCCCTGAGCATCCAATAGATGTAGGTTCCCATCTTTATCGGCTATGGGCTCCTGGGGCTCTGACTGAAATAGACTCAGCAACTTTTCTCCGTTCACATTACCTGGTCGAATAATATCGTTCATTTTCAGTAATCCTGTTCGATTGTCGATAGGCATACTTGAATAGACGCGCCACCGCTCAAATCGACAGGTTTTTTTGTTGCGTCCATAGAGACAAGCCTTTTACAGCCAGCTTGTCGGCAAAGATGCAGCAAGAAATGGTCGAACGACTCGTGCCAGTCATTGCCGACTGCTGACCTAGGGCAAAGTTGGCGCTGCTATTGCCCGCCGGCGCTGATCAAGGTAAACGGCGCCCATACACTCGGGTGTGCCCAGCCGGGCTGCCAGCCGGGGATGGGAGTGTCGCTTCGGTCGCGGCCAGTGCGGATCTGGCGCATCGCACTGCGCAATGCCTCAGCCGGTGACTGCCGCTGGCCGGCTTTGATTGTGGCCACAGTCAACTGCGCGGTGGCATCATCGCGGACCCGCCAATGACTGACCAACAGCCGTTTGGCACCAGCATATAAAAACGCCCGGGCCAACCCTGACAGCCCGTCTGCACCCGGGGTACCATCGGCCGCGGCCGTGTTGCACGCGGACAACACCAGCCAATCGACATTGAGCTGCAGCTGCGCTGCCTCCGAGGCCGTCAGGATCCCATCATCTTCAAAGCTCGCTGCCTTCGGGGGCGTGAACACCAGCCCCGGTTCCCCCAAGCCCTTCAGCTCAACTGCCAGCAAGCCGTGCGTCGCAATCGTCAGCACCTGGGTGTCCAGCGGAGTGCGCTTTAATACAGCTTCGGTTGCCTGCGCACCCAAGTGCAATGCACTGCGGGGTGCATCCAAGGCTTCAGCCATCGCCTCGAGCTCCACGCGCGTGCCCGGCAGCGGCGCCAGCCGGACACTGAGCTGGGCTGGATCGGCCAGCACCGTGCCCATCTCACTGACCCCTCGAAAATACGAGTCCAGCTGAACACCACGATCCGCCCCGTCTTTACCCGACAACACCGGATCGCCAAAGCCCACCAAGGGTGTCTTCGGCTCGCTACTAAACCGCCGCAGGCTTTTTAGACTCGCCACCGAGGGTAAATGCGTCAGGGCATAACGCTCGCCCAACCAGGCGGTGTGTGCCAACACCTCGGGGTCTGCGTTGTCCTCGCCCGCTTGAGGAGGCTCAGTGACCAATACACTGAACGGCAGACTCGTCAAAGCACCTCGCGTCACGATGTAAAGATGCGAGGCATCGCTCAGTACCGGCTCCAAAGGCGCTAACAGATCCTGATACAAGCTGGAGGCGGTTGCGCGGTCGAAGGACGCATGCCCTTGTTGTATAGACTCACTGTAGGCCGAGTTCGCTGCGCGTGTATCGGGCACACCCCCGGAGGGCTCGGCACAGGTCGCGGCATCCAGCTCACAGCGCAGTCGCGTCACCCGGGCTTCAATATCAGCCGCCGTTACCTCCACACGCTGCCACACAACGTGGTCTTGATTAAGGCCGAACAGATAGGTGTGCTCGCCCCAGGGCACAATCAGCACCAAGGCTTCGTTTGCCCGCAGCAAACGTTGCACGTCCGCTGCATCAAGCGCTACCGGCGAGGCCAACTGGACATACTCCGGGAACTGTTGTTCCAGTTCGCGGTTTAACTCGGCCAGTCGCTCGGCCAGCTCAGTGCTGCGTTGGTTCAGGTTCTCGGCTTTGACCCGGTTGTTCTCACCCCAGGCTTTGATCACTTCCCGGTCGAGTGCGCCCAGTTCATTGGCAACATCCTGTTGCTCGCGCACCCGCCTTGCCAGCGCATCGTCACCGCGGGCAAAGCGGGCGGCCATCTGTGCCACCGCCTTCGCCGTTGTGCCCGCGATCAGATCCTGGGCCGCTCCGAAGCCTTCATTGCGTAAGCCCGGAATAGTCTCGGTTGATGGTTCTGCATCTGCTGATTCGTCGGCCAAAGACTGCGCATGCAGCCAGGTAGCGAGCAAAAGATTCTTATGCATAGACTGGAACTGCGGGGGATTATCATTTGACACCCCCTCTATTGATACTTGCCTACCCCCTATCGAAAATTGCTTTGTATTGCTCCATATTCTCGCAACCCCAGAATACGATCGCGCGAGGCTTACCAGCAAATCGGAATGCAAATCGAACTTAGCGAAAGTTTCAAATAGGCTCGATGGCGGCAAACAA
This sequence comes from Gammaproteobacteria bacterium, assembly GCA_965221985.1. Lineage (GTDB taxonomy): Bacteria > Pseudomonadota > Gammaproteobacteria > Steroidobacterales > J054. The sequence goes on along the minus strand of OZ244928.1, from coordinate 1,155,023 downwards.
TTTACAGAACGTTGTCCGTCCTTACATGCCGCAATATCCAATTTCGCTTTTTCGACAGCAACATCTGCTTCGGCAAAACGGCGACTTTGCCGGAACAAACTAGCCTTCAATAGATGCGCTACCGCTGCATAATTCCTCCTTTTCGAACTTGGCAGAGTTTGTGCTAAATCGATTATCTCATCTAAAGTTGCCTCTGCTTGCTGATGCATCGAAACACGGAGGTACAGAATGGCCAAATCAATTTTCGTTTCGAAGACCGGCCGACTGGCCCGCCCGAAGAGAAGAGCCCAATCATCTATAGTCTTAACTAATTCGTTTGTCGCGGCACGCAGTTCGCTTCTTTCTTTCAACCTCCTAACCAACCATCTGCGATACGCTGCTTCATAGACAGCGTTTCCGGCTTTGCTAGATGCATCTACCGCCTTACGAAAAAAAGTAATTGCTTCAGCATGTAACTGTTGGGATTCTAACGCAATAGCAATATTTTTATATGCCTCAGCAGCTTTATTACCCGCTTCTCCATCCACCGCCCTAATCTCAGTCAACACTTCTCTATAAAGCACTTCGGCTTCCTTTGCTCGACCGGACAGCAACAGGCTAGTTGCCAAATCAGACATTATTTCCAACGTTCGCTTATGATTCCGACCCAGAAATTTTTCACTTATTTTGAACGCTTTGCTTCTGTATAAATACGATTGAGGATATCCGCCGGCAGCTTCCAAGACATTTCCTATACCGCTATAAATTTCCTGTGCAACCAATTCGGTTTCAACATTTAGCGTCTCTAGCCACGATTCACATCGTTTGTAGGCTGCCAAACTTTGCGCGTACTCACCGCTTGAATACCTAAATTCTGCGAGCAAGGCCACCATTCTAATTACCGGGATACTTACTTCGTCGTATTTCTCTTTCAATTTTTCGACCGACGCAATTAAAACTATTTCATAATCCCTTAGTCTTTCTTGATCCCGTAATATATCGCCAATTTTTCGCAAAGAATTAACAAACCAATCTATTTGGCCCAAATCGTAAAATATTTCGATCGACTCACCCAAGTGCTTTAAAGCCTCTTCAGGCTCACCAAGCTTATAGAGGTTATTCCCCAGCAGCAGTCGTGCCAAGCCGCTATGAAAACTATTGCTACCAAAGGCTTCGTCTGCAAGCTCTATTGCGTCGCGCAGCACCTTCTCTGCATCCCTATATTGTCGCTTTTTGACTAAATCAATCGCGTGATCCTTAACGTCATGGTAATTCTCGATGCTATCCAGCCTCTTCAATAGCTCCTTAGCTGCTTCAGAACCGTAGTCAATTTGCAACGCCTCATAAACATCCAAAGCACGGATCAGATACTTGCGCGCTTCGCGATTATTAGAAAGCTGAATTTGATTGTGGCCCAGCGCAAGATCCACAAATGCTGTGGATTTGTGGTTGCGGCCAAATAGACTCACAGAGGCCCGCAACGCCTGAAGCAATGCCTCTTCCTCGGCACCAAATAGTTTTTCGTCGCGGAATTTTTTAGCGCGATCAAGAAAAACTTTTCTTTCGCGCATAAGGCCTAACAAAAAACCTAGCTCATCTTCTTTTTCAGGAGCGCTCTTGATCGCCGCCAACTGAAAATTCGCTTCTGCAGTCGGCAGATTTGTCGCATTTGACGTACAAACAATGCTGCATAGCGCTACTACATAAAAGACACGAATCATTGGCTTCTTCGACAAGGCAACTATATTCCGTCAACGGCAGAAACAATGCTTTATCAATGACAAGGAATTCATTGATTTCGAATAGTCACTGACTGAGAAACTCGACCTAAAATACCAACAAACAGGCCAAAGCAGTTAGTTTAGAGTTCTAATTAACGATGGCTGCGGACTTGTAACCGGGTAGTAACCTCTGCGCCGCTCCGAAAATCAATAGACACCGGCTCTCCGACTATCTTCATTCGAATACTATCATTGCCACAGACTGGCTTGAACGTAACAACGACATCATGTTCTCGCCCCAAATTTAGAAGCTGCTCTGCCTTGTTTTCAGATATAAATACCGCAAGGCCCTGGTAGTTTGTAGCACTAATTACGAAGCCGCTACCATAAAACTGAGTGTCCCTAATTTGCCTTATGGGGAAAGCTTGGCGCTCAAACTCATACGCGTCAAATACAATTCTTGTACCATACGAAAAAAATTCAAAAGTCCTGAAACGTTTGTACATTTCTTTTATTTCTTGGACTAGTATCGGCTTTAAACGCTTTTTTTCAAATTCATTTGCTTTTCGCCACTGTGGATAGTGCTTCAGAACCGCTTCGGCATCACTATCGCATAGAAATTCGGAATAAGCCCTCAGTTCCAGTTGAAGTTCTTCAGAAACTGAACACCCTGCTCCAGAGTGGCAAAAGCTATATGTATCCTCACCCTTCACGATCGATGCAATCAGTCCGAGCCCACAGAGGACCAAAATTTTAGCGCCACCAATTGAGTTTTTATTCATGTACTTTCCCTTCTGATATTCCATATTGAGACAGAATCAAACAAAGTAAGGCCGAACAAAAAAATACAGGCAAAAACTGCAGGTCCATCACATTCAGTTTGTTACCAACTCATACTCATTCCACACATTGCCGTGATTCATTATTCGAATAGTGAAATTGCCGCTTTCTGCTGGCGTCCAAACGCAAAGGCCTTGATCGGTATTGTCGGTGTAGGCACAGACCAACTGTTCATTCGCGTCTTCAACAAACAAGTCGAGGTCCGTGTCTCCGTCTCCGGAGATTGCGACCGCGGCTGTTTCACCACCACGAAATTCCATCACGTATTTGTCGATCGTGTAGGCATCGACACGATCGACGTGCTGCGTTGGACCGCTGGCTCGGCCTTTGACCTCTAGTGACTCTATACTGGCAATTGTCGCAAGTAGGACAGATCGACCGGTAGCAAGCACTTTGGCTTCGCGTAGAATCGAAGGCAATGTGTTGGTAGCGGCAGTGGCTATCTTTTCTCCAACCTCACCGTCAGAAAACCGCTCAACCGTTTTTGTCAACGCCTCAACTTGGCCCTGCACTGTGGACAGCATTTGCGCCGCTGTTATTAATGCCTGAGGATCATTATTCTCTCTTCCGTATGCAGCAACTTGTCGAGCGAGGTGTGTTTGTTCTACTGCACTGGCGCTGACTAGCGTTTGACCTTGCTGTCTCGAAACATTTGGCTGCTGTGGGCCCTGGACCGCCAACAAAGCGGCAATCGCCGCCGCTCCCAGACTTGCAGCCAGAGCGTATCCTGGCCAACTCGTTTCCTTGGGCCGACCGGTGGATGTTGATTCTTCTTTTTCGCTACCGCTAGTTGAAGATTTTCCAAATTCAAGCACATTGTCACCGGGCTGTTCGTCGGCCTCTTCTGCACTCTTGACCGCGTCGAGAAAACGTCTCGCCTCTTCATTAGAAATGTCTTCAACTGGAGTCTCTTGCATGTCCGACAGAATTCTGCGGTGTAATTGACCTAGCTCGGCGGCTGAGGTTAGTTCACCCTCCATTCTGGCCGAACCGGTTAAAGCATCGACGTAGTCATCGATTTCTTGATCGGTTGGCGGCTCCGTCGAGTCAGTCATTAGGAGGCCACCATTTGCCGATAATCAGCTAATACTTTTGGACAAAGTTCTTGCATTTCTCGATCTATCAACCGACCAACTTCATAAATTTTTTGTCGTTGTTTTGCTAAGCTGGGCCCCTTGACATCACCGTAGTTCTCGATGGCTAGCTCTTTAACGGTGCGACGTTCGAATACGATACTTTCCCACTCGACAATACGCTGCAAGGTAATTCTGCGATGACTGACGCGCCGCTTCGCGCGTTCGAAGCACGCAAGCACCGAATTTCTAAGCTGTACTTCGCGATTTATTATGACATTGTCGGTTTGTGACATGGCACTTTCATCGACTAACTCAACATCACAGGCGTCATCATGCGAATACCGACTGCTCTTACTAGCCGCATCTATCGCCGCATTTCTTAGCATCCCATTGAAATAGGACAGTGGGCTTCTGTGACGGGCCAACCAATCCGAATCCTTCCGCAATTTAATCCATACTTTTTTCATTACGTCCTGGGCTGCATCTTCTAAATCAGCCTCTGACAAGTCGCTAAATTTCCAACGAAGCCAGGACATCATTTTTAGATGCAAATAGCGAAAATCATTTTCCTCTGTACGCTTCGTGTCGACCGAATCGGTATCGCCGCAGCAAAAATGCCTGAGCAAACAAAACTCCCATGCAGACCGCTCGTCAACGGTGCCGATTAGCTTCTTAACTTCCATGCTGGTTAGAGCTGTTTCTCGGGCTTGTTCCAATACAAGATCACGATGCAATCGACTGAGATCAACGTAAATTGAGCGCAATTTGTTGACATTTACTTGCTCTAAACTGTCTACATAAATACCAGCATCCGCAGAATCCCAGTCGATAGACACATCGATATCTGCACTGAGTCGCGAACGCACGAATTCCGGGTTAAATTCCAGCATTTCTGTGTGAACATGCTCCCCGGTCTGGCGTAGATTTTTCAAACGGTTGGGACCGCCTGCTGCGTGGATTGTGTCATCTGAATGAATAGATGAGCTCAACAGCGAAACAGAAAAGTTGTTGCAAATACAACCTAACCATTCTGCTAAACCTCGCCGCTGCGGCCCGCGATAGCCCAGTTTTCTTAGTACGCTAACGATAATGGGAGTAGCTTGGCTGCTGTTACTTATATTGGACTCATTTGCAAATTTTGGAACTGGCCTGAATACTGCCTGCATCAACTTCCGATGCAGCGCAACGACAGCTTCATCTTGAGTCTTAAACCATTTTTTTTGTAGCTTTTGCTCGAGAAACAAATCCAAGCATAGTGATCGGTAAGCACCTTTTTGCTGCTCTTTTTCTACTAGCCCGACTGCGGAAAGCAAGAGAGAAAGTCTAGTGAAAATACATTGGAAATCTTCCAGACTTTGATCAGTGACTTGATTCTTGGCAGTCAGAGACGCAACAGATCGAGACACAGCTTCATGAAGCAATGGAGTACGTTGAGCGTGTTCGTTTTTTACATCCATTCGGTTTTCAGACTCTATCCTGCAAGAAATCAGTAGTACGACAAAGCGCAGCTCTCTAGTTCAGATTGTTACCCAAGAAACAACGGATTCGAGTACGCACCCTGCTGCAAATCCTAAATTAAACATTAGACCCAAGATATCTAACTCTCTAATTCTCATCAACTAATGGTACTGTGATACGCAAGTCGAACCGCAATGCGGAAACTTCGGTTGGCACCAATGCACCTGCCCTTCCAGTCATACCGAAACCATAGCCGGCCGCACCAAACAGCTGATCCAAATTATCTACTGTGGAGCCAGCGCGTGCGCCAATGGTGGCGGGATTTGCTAAATACGCATAGTGCTTGACGGGCACATCAATACTAGGCTGACTGACTGCAATGATTAGCAGCTGCTCAACACCGATCGGATAGGGCCGTTGTGCGGCAGCATTATAGGTTTGTATTTGCAGCGGCGTAGTTAGCACACCGCCCGGTGGGATCCGAACGTTATCGCGCTGCATGTTCTGCAAATAACCGATGTTGAACGAACGGTCGACATATAAAGGAGTCACATCGATAGGATTGGGCGATTCATTGCGCACACGAACAAAAACCAGGTCGCAGTGGCTTAATTGGCTGGCCGCTGAACTACCGGAAATCAGATCGACCGGTTTGGCGTTTGGGGTAATACCCTTCGGAACGTCTGGGCAAGATTTCTCTTCAGGCCAAATGTTGCCGGCCTCGCTACGGCTCACATGATCAACAAACAGCTCGACTTGCAATTGATTGCCTTCGATGCCCGCTCCCGTATTGTTAACAACTCGTACAATCCATGTAACACGCGCGAATGCATTTAGCCTATCCGCAAGCCGCGCTGCCAGGCGGCCTGCATCTTCTGACTGCCTAACCGGCACCCAAGGTGGCTGCGCACGATCAGTCTCGCTGAGAGATTGTTGCTGATCCGACAACCAGACTCGATCAGGACCGACGATTAAGTACAAATCGGCAACATCAGTTGCATCGACCCAATTTAGCTGCTGAAGCCCAGCTAACTGTTTGTTCGTGTTGGTCAACTGCCTTAATGCCGCAGCAACCAATTTGCCGCTTTTCATGGCCAATGACGTATCCGCCGGGCGAGCTATTCGAACGGTAAACGGAATTCCTGGCGCCACTATCCGGCCCGAATATTCTGACCTCGATCTAATTTTCACAGCATCTGCAACAGTCAAACCGTTGTAATCCACGCTCGCCAAGCGCGAAGTCGTTGCGCGTGATTCAACTACCTGTGCGTAGGCGATGGGTGCAGAGGAATTGGAGTTCGCTTTCACGATGCCCACAATCGCACCTTCAAGCACGCCGTCGAGCAAACCGGCCTCCAGAACCAGCGACCTGGAAACCTTTGAGATACGCCATTGCTGAGGTGGAACAGTCTCGAAACCGAATAATGCGCGATCAAAATCACCCTGAAACGATGGCATTACGTTGTACGTACGCTTATCCGCAAACGCGCCCCGCACGCGTAACGCAAGATCACGATAGCTACGCACCTGGCCTGTCAGAACCGCATCTGTGATCGTGTAGGTCAGTAAGCCTAAATTGGGTGTCAACTCGCTGGTCCCTGGGATTCTCCAAGTCGTTGATTTAGCCAACATATCGGCGGTGGCTGCGTAAAATGCGGTAACACCGCCCCAAGCCTGTTCGCTGATATCAACGCTGCCACTGTGCACACTGGATATCGATCGATTACCACTACGAAGCAGGCTGCTACTTTCAAGAAGTGCTTTCGGAACGCCTAGTGATCGTGGAGAAACGCCGCGAATTTCAATATTGGATGCCTCACCGGTTGCCGCCCGCAAACCGGTGCCGGAATGGCATGAATCAAGAATTACCCAGACATGCGCGCCCGTGCGACGAATCGCGTCGACCGACATACCGATCTCATCGTCCGTTATCGCATTTTTTACAGAGCCCACACGACCATCCCACTGCCCAATATCGATCGGCAGTATGATTTCGTCCAACCCGTCAGGTTCTACGTCGCTCGGATCTGCTGCATTGTTCGGTTGCTGAGACCCATGGCCACTGAAATAGAATAAGACCACGTCGTCTGGTTTAGTTTGCTTGGCGACTTTTTCAAGCGCTGAAAGAATTGCGACCTTTGTTGGCGATTCATTCAGGTGCAGGTAATGATCCGCGCTATCCAGGTTATCCGCCAATATGAACAAGTTTTCATCTTTAACCTGAAGCTGTTTGGCGAGCCGCGCCATTCTAGCGACGTCATTCTTGGGGCTTTGCAGATCGTAGGGCTCGGGTTCCGCACCACCGCGGGCAGGCAGACTTTGGTAGTCTGAAACTCCCACGATAACCGCGTAGCGTTCGAGAGCCCGCGCGTAATTCGAGTAACCGAGTAGCGCGAATATGAACAGCAAACATATTGCTGCTGGCGACTTGCACCTCTGATGTAACACATTCATAGCTTGACCCAAGTATTTTCGGGACGGCTAGCCAGAGCAACTACTCGGCCTATCATGCTTTGATGCCCGGTAGTGAAACAGTTAGTAGATTCCACTCGAATCCCGGCCTCCAGCCTTCGCAGGAGCGACCCGGTACCGCAAGAGTGTAAAACTACTTTTTTTCATATGAGCCTCCATAAAGAAATAGGATTCTCTTGCTTTGGCGAGTACGTGCTTAGCTTGCAAGCGGGGCAGCCAAACTTGGCCACCCCGCTGCTTGCTGCGAGCTATCGGTTAAGAATTCGATCGAGAATTCCTACGGCCTTATCCCTCACACGCCTTGACGCTTCATCAGCCTTCCTTTTGACAACTTTTTCGGCCTTTGACTTAGTGTCCGCAATCGTGTCGGCAACCTGATCCTTAGCTGCGTTCTCCAAAGCACTTGCAACCTGGCTTACTGCATCTGCGGATGCTTGCTCCTGCGTTTCACCCTGTAGTTCTGCCTTCAATTGAGCATTTTCGAATTGTAATTGCTGCAGATATTCCGGTGAGCAACTCGTATCCGCCAGTGCTGATTGCCCAATAGCCCCAGTGGCGAGAAATGCAAATACAATAAATAACACTTTGTTTTTCATAACTTTTCCCTCGAATTGTGATTGAAAGTAACGGTCTGAGTCAATCAAGCCGCAATAGAGGGACGCTTCTAAGCCAAAATCGACAGGGATTTCCGAATGCGATGGAAAATCATCGTTAAGTCCAGTCTTTATCGATCTTACGACGGGATACCGGGAAGAATCCTGCATACCAGGGATGCACCGGAAAAAACCTGTCGATCGCCGCTGAAGTCAGTCTCTTTCTCTGTGAGCAATACAGCTCCTAGCAACAGAATGAGGAAACAAAGATGAAATGCAAAATTAGACTTTGTCTAGGTGTTTTAGCCATGGGGCTAATGGTTACCATGACAACACAAGCGGAAACGATTCGGTTTCTTGATCCTTGCGGAAAAGAAGCTAGATCGTGGGATTATGGCGACCGTATTACGGTCGAGATTACTGACATTACTAACAATACCTACGCGGAAATCTACTTGGGGAGCAAGTATGCAGGAGGTCCAACTCAGCTATTGAAGAGACTTACAAACTTGGCCCCCGGCCGCACCATAACTACAACGGTCACCATCCCGAGAACAGTCAACATGGCATCGTTTAGCGTTAGTGCAAAGCTTTCCGCAGCTGCCCGCAGTTGGAGCGTAGTTGACTCTATTTGGCGTCAAGAACGATCTGGAGAAGCATTTGTCGTTTGCGGTGCTGACGGAGAGTCCGGCTCTGACCCTAGCAATCCGGATAAATCAGGCCCGCAATCAGCCGTCGATGTTGTGCCGGATGGACGCGCCGATACGCAGACAGATTCTGGTGGCAGCGGCGCCAGCAGCTCTTCAGCAGTCAGCTCTTCCTCGGGCGGGGCCACGGCGGGGGGACAATCTGCGGTCGCTGGGAAACCCACGGCTCCAGCCGCCTCTGCTCCGGAACCCAATGGCGAGTTCAAGGTCTATCGTTGGTGGTCAGGAGCAACTAGCGACACGCACGCTAGTATCGTAGATTTCGATGGGCAAGGTAACGCGTATATTCCTGGGCGTTCTACCGGATTTTGCGATATCGGCGTTCAGGATGATCGTGCTGCACCTTATGCACTAGAAGCGCGGCCTCCGTTGGGAATCGTAGTGCGAAAGAAGTTTAGCTACTCCGAACCCGTATACGCCGGGGAAGTTAAGTACCCTAACGGCAGCGTCAACCGCTTCTTGACGCGTGATCCCGCTCAGATAAAGATGAAATGTGGCGTAGAGAAACGCCGTCCGCTAAATGATGGCAAGCCCATTTTCTATACGTACAACACTAAAGGAAGTCGCTTGCCGCTCTATACGTGCTTCGACACAGCTCAGAGCAACACTTTTCCAACAACTGACCCAGGTTGTGAGGGCAGAGGGTCGCAAGCGAGGGTTGAATTTCTCGGCTACATTAAGGCTCTATAAAACGTTGGTTGGGGGTAAGCAGATGCTTGCCCCCAACCTCAATCATGTGTCAACGGCGACGTAGCAAAACACTCGCTTAGATTAAACGCTCTGCTGTTCCATTTGCTTGAAGACGGACAGTTAGAAATTCTGTGTCAATCCATTAATCTAGAGGATAAAAAAGCCCTCGCCGAAATCCGGCGAGGGCTTTTCAAAATAGAAGCCTGGCGATGTCCTACTCTCACATGGGGAGACCCCACACTACCATCGGCGCTGAGCATTTTCACTTCCGAGTTCGGAATGGGATCGGGTGGTTCCTACTCGCTATGGTCGTCAGGCAAAGCTAACTGGTTTGCGTCAACAACATCGTTGTTAACGCACAATCTGGAATTTTGTTTTGACGCAGAAAGACTGCATTCTTTCAAGTTGCTTGAGTTTATATGGCCAAGCCGCACGGGCAATTAGTACTGGTTAGCTTCATCCATTACTGAACTTCCACACCCAGCCTATCAACCTTGTAGTCTTCAAGGGCCCTTCAGGGGGATCAAGTCCCCAGGGAAATCTAATCTTAGGGGGGGCTTCCCGCTTAGATGCTTTCAGCGGTTATCCCGTCCGTATATAGCTACCCGGCAGTGCCACTGGCGTGACAACCGGAACACCAGAGATACGTCCACTCCGGTCCTCTCGTACTAGGAGCAGCTCCCTTCAAATTTCCAAACGCCCACGGCAGATAGGGACCGACAATCTGTTACTTTCGACTGACTGGAAAAATCAGCCTATTGACCTTGGCCAATAAAGCCAAGGCGGGCAAATCTTTCAATTTGCCTCTACATGTCGCCATATAGATCGGACTGTATCTTCATCTTTCTATGGAAAAGATGTTTGGCGTACAGTCTCTGAGGGTTCTAGATCATTAAGAATCTCCGCAAGTGATATTCGTCGATACTTGCCCGACTTGTTCATCGAGTAAGCCAACCTAAGCAGTTCCGTAAAACCGCGTAGGTTTCTATGTTCGCCATCGCACATTGCGAAAACAATCTTGGAAAAAATCTCAAAATCGTTTTTCTTCGATGTGCGAAGACGAAATTCTCGAAAAAATGGAATCACTTTTGTCGCCAAGTCATCTCTGACTTTAACAACAAATACCCATGTTGCATCTTGAGGATTATTGAAGTGATTTGGTTTTAGGTATCCACAGCCCAGTGTTTTTTGCAGAAGGTATAAGACCTCCACACTGGTTACATGTTGAGATACATGAAACTCTGGCACGATCTGCCAGTTAGTTTTCGCGGTTCGATTGCGCTGAACCGCAACATGAAAACTACTCTCACCGTCAACAAACCCCGCGATGTAATGAGCGAGATTCGAATCTAGCCTTCCCTGCTGGTTACCTGCATCCACTGCATTGTCACTGCGTGATTTACTGTAAAAACAGCAAATCATGCGAGTAGCATGGAATACAACCAGGCTTTCCAGCATATAGCCAAATTTATAGACAGCTCTTTATTGTCTAACTGTCTCACGACGTTCTAAACCCAGCTCGCGTACCACTTTAAATGGCGAACAGCCATACCCTTGGGACCTGCTACAGCCCCAGGATGTGATGAGCCGACATCGAGGTGCCAAACTCCTCCGTCGATGTGGACTCTTGGGAGGAATCAGCCTGTTATCCCCGGCGTACCTTTTATCCGTTTAGCGATGGCCCTTCCATACAGAACCACCGGATCACTAAGACCGTCTTTCGACCCTGCTCGATGTGTCTATCTCGCAGTCAAGCACTCTTATGCCTTTGCACGCAACGCGCGATGTCCGACCGCGCCGAGAGTACCTTTGTGCTCCTCCGTTACTCTTTGGGAGGAGACCGCCCCAGTCAAACTACCCACCATACACTGTCCCCAATCCCGATAAGGGACCTAGGTTAGAACCTCAAACATATCAGGCTGGTATTTCAAGATTGGCTCCACGCAATCTAGCGATCACGCTTCAAAGCCTCCCAGCTATCCTACACAAACATATTCAAAGTCCAGTGCAAAGTTGTAGTAAAGGTGCACGGGGTCTTTCCGTCTAGCCGCGGGTACGCTGCATCTTCACAGCGATTTCAATTTCACTGAGTCCCGGGTGGAGACAGTGTGGCCATCGTTACGCCATTCGTGCAGGTCGGAACTTCACGTTAACCCCCGCGTTTCCACAGGGCGTAGACTATACCTTCACCTGATCGCCACAAGCTGAGAAGGCTTGTGATCGTTTGCCGAAGCAAAGATCAGGGCCGGCGTATTATGGATTCATCAAATGTAAATCCATCCAGGGATCTCATCCCCTGAGTCGTTACAGGGATCACTTTCGTGATCTTACCCTCGGTATTGCCCTTAATGCCTGCACGCATTACTAGGGTTTCACCGATTTGAGCCGGTTTGCTGGCCAGAATCACTTCCGACCGGGGCAATTTTACTTACCCGACAAGGAATTTCGCTCGATTGCTCTTATCTGTTTCCAGAAAAGTCGGACTTTATCTTGAACTACCTCTGTTCATCTGTTTCGCAATGGTTCGAATTTCTTCTATACCATCGTCGGTCAAATGAACTTCCTTTTCCATCTTCAAAAGAATGCGGCGGAACTTCTTAAAATCCACATTCTTCTTCGTTTTCAAAGGATGCTTAACAAAAAATGGAACGATGCGTTCAAGAAGATGTTTCTTGCTTCTTACTCTGTAGGCCATTCGATCTTCGTGGTTGACGCGAACGACACCACATTCGAAATAGGCCTTCAAAGCATGAAGGATCTGCACATCGCGCTCGTGTTGCACAACGGTGAATTCCGGTAAAACCTGAAATCCTGTGGCCATTTCCTTATTGGCATTGATGCCAACGTGGAAACAACCTTCGCCGTCCACGAAGCCTGTTATCCATTGAGCGTCAAGTTTCATTGATAGCTCCCAAGCGTAAAGTCTCTGAGGGTTCTTAGTGCGTCTAAGTCTTCCCTGCGGATTGTCCCCATGTCGTTCAGATTTTTACTGCTGATCTGACGATCAACGAGTACTGAAACGTTTTGGAGGAGTTTCCCGCATATGGCTCGGTTTTACTAAGGCTAGCGTTAGTTAACCTTAGGACCGTTCATTGTGTTAACAACAATTAAAAATTGTCGCGAGCTAAGTTGTCAAAAAACTTAACCCCTTCGTATCGCTACGAAGTTCGGACTATATCATCATGATTCAAACTGACGACATCCGGTAAATGTCTAAATCATGCTTGGCGTGTAGTCTCTGAGGATTCTGACCGCAGTCAGTCTTTCCTGCTGATTGTCCGCACCGCATGGATTGTCACTTGGAATGTTTGGGAAGAGTTTTTACTCTGACCCCAAAAATCAAGTACCAGCGGATACACCGGAGTTTCCAGCATATAGCCAAGTTTATTTGCGTAACTACAATCGGTCATTATCTCTATAGTTACGGCCGCCGTTTACCGGGGCTTCGATCAAGAGCTTCGTCCGAGGACTAACCCCATCAATTAACCTTCCGGCACCGGGCAGGCGTCACACCCTATACTTCCACTTACGTGTTTGCAGAGTGCTGTGTTTTTAGTAAACAGTCGCAGCCACCTGGTCACTGCAACCCCCACCAGCTTAGAAAGCAGTTTAAAAAACACGTTTCATCACCAACAGGGGCGTACCTTCTCCCGAAGTTACGGTACCAATTTGCCTAGTTCCTTCACCCGAGTTCTCTCAAGCGCCTTAGGATTCTCTCCTCACCCACCTGTGTCGGTTTTCGGTACGGTCACAAACTATCTGAAGCTTAGAGGATTTTCCTGGAAGCATGGCATCAACCACTTCTCGGTACAAAGACCGATGGTCTCGTATCTCGACATTAAGAACCCGGATTTACCTAAGTCCTCTGCCTACATACTTTCCCCGGGACAACCAACGCCCGGTAGATCTAGCCTTCTCCGTCCCCCCATCGCAATAGTCCGCGGTACAGGAATGTTGACCTGTTTCCCATCGACTACACCTTTCGGTCTCGCCTTAGGGGCCGACTCACCCTGCGCCGATTAGCGTAGCGCAGGAAACCTTGGGTTTTCGGCGTGCGGGTTTTTCACCCGCATTATCGTTACTCATGTCAGCATTCGCACTTCTGATACCTCCAGCATGTCTCGCAACATGCCTTCACAGGCTTACAGAACGCTCCTCTACCATGCGTACACAAGGTACGCATCCGCAGCTTCGGTACACAACTTGAGCCCCGTTAAATCTTCCGCGCAGGCCGACTAGACCAGTGAGCTGTTACGCTTTCTTTAAAGGGTGGCTGCTTCTAAGCCAACCTCCTGGCTGTCTGTGCCTTCCCACATCGTTTCCCACTTAGTTGTGATTTAGGGACCTTAGCTGGCGGTCTGGGTTGTTTCCCTTTCCACGACGGACGTTAGCACCCGCCGTGTGTCTCCCGTGATTGCACTTGCTGGTATTCGGAGTTTGCATCGGTTTGGTAAGTCGGGATGACCCCCTAGCCGAAACAGTGCTCTACCCCCAACAGTGATACACGAGGCGCTACCTAAATAGCTTTCGAGGAGAACCAGCTATCTCCGAGCTTGTTTAGCCTTTCACTCCTAGCCACAGCTCATCCGATAATTTTTCAACATTACCCGGTTCGGGCCTCCAGTAGGTTTTACCCTGCCTTCACCCTGGCCATGGCTAGCTCGCTCGGTTTCGGGTCTACTCCTTACGACTATATCGCCCTATTCAGACTCGGTTTCCCTACGCCTCCCCTATACGGTTAAGCTTGCCGCAAAAAATAACTCGCTGACCCATTATACAAAAGGTACGCAGTCACCCGACCGAAGTCAGGCTCCCACTGCTTGTACGCACGCGGTTTCAGGTTCTATTTCACTCCCCTCTCCGGGGTTCTTTTCGCCTTTCCCTCACGGTACTAGTTCACTATCGGTCGGTAGGGAGTATTTAGCCTTGGAGGATGGTCCCCCCATGTTCAGACAAGGTTTCACGTGCCCCGTCCTACTCTTTGTCACTCCATCAATCCACCTTTCGCATACAGGGCTATCACCTTCTATGGCCGGACTTTCCAGACCGTTTTACTAAGCTTCAAGATTTGCTTGTGACTGGGCTATTCCCCGTTCGCTCGCCGCTACTTAGGGAATCTCGGTTGATTTCTTTTCCTCCAGGTACTTAGATGTTTCAGTTCCCTGGGTTTGCCTTACACACCTATGTATTCAGTGTGCAATGACCACCGAAGTGGCCGGGTTGCCCCATTCGGAAATCCCCGGATCAAAGCTAGTTTGCCAGCTCCCCGAGGCTTATCGCAGGCTACTACGTCCTTCATCGCCTCCTACCGCCTAGGCATCCACCGCGCGCGCTTCATAGCTTGACCATATAAAGTCAAGCAACTTGTACGAATGCAGTCTTACATCATCGAGCCGAAGCTCGATGCTAGACGTCAAAACATTGTTCCAGATTGTTAAAGATCGACTGACTAAAAGTCAGTTAGAAAAAGCCAAACTTTTGCTAACTAACCTAAAAAATAAGATGGTGGAGCCAGGCGGGATCGAACCGCCGACCCCCTGCTTGCAAAGCAGGTGCTCTCCCAGCTGAGCTATGGCCCCTCCTCGCTTGTCTTTTTTCCGTCTGGCCGCGTTGCGCTTGTCGCTCGTTCAGTCACGTACTGATGTACGCTCCTTCTCTCACTCCGGCGCGCGCCTTGCCAGCCGAAAAAAATCCTGCGCGAGGGACTTCGTGACAAACCACGCTTTAAGAATATCAATGCGGGTCGCCCCGAGTATCTTGAAGGGTGTTTGCTACATCAGCGTTCGGGGGTCAGAGTAAAAACTCATAACCCTGCCCAGGAATTACAAGCATCGTGCCAGAGTTCTTACTCTGACCCCCGCCATCCAAGGAACGTCGAACGAGTATCACGAGGACGACGTTCCATGGGTTTGCAGGTCGTTCGATCGCCAAGGCGCCGCGTACATCAGTACGCAAGTCTTGGGGATCGGGCGAGATGCGAATCCATGGTGGGTCTGGGAAGATTTGAACTTCCGACCTCACCCTTATCAGGGGTGCGCTCTAACCAACTGAGCTACAGACCCATGCTCGTGCTCAATTTTTCAGCAACCCCCATGAAGCCATGCGGGCCAAACAGTCAGTTAAAAAGGAAACAGGTAACTTGTGAGGGAGCTCGCGCCGGCACCTTATACAAAGGCCCGGGTTTATTTACTCTGAAAGGAGGTGATCCAGCCGCACGTTCCCGTACGGCTACCTTGTTACGACTTCACCCCAGTCATAAGCCACACCGTGGTAAGCGTCCTCCCGAGGGTTAGACTACCTACTTCTGGTGCAACCTACTTCCATGGTGTGACGGGCGGTGTGTACAAGACCCGGGAACGTATTCACCGCGACAATGCTGATTCGCGATTACTAGCGATTCCGACTTCACGGAGTCGAGTTGCAGACTCCGATCCGGACTACGAACAGCTTTCTGGGATTAGCTCCCCCTTGCGGGTTGGCAACCCTCTGTACTGTCCATTGTAGCACGTGTGTAGCCCTGGCCATAAGGGCCATGATGACTTGACGTCATCCCCACCTTCCTCCGGTTTATCACCGGCGGTCTCCCTAGAGTTCCCACCCGAAGTGCTGGCAACTAGGGACAAGGGTTGCGCTCGTTGCGGGACTTAACCCAACATCTCACGACACGAGCTGACGACAGCCATGCAGCACCTGTCACTCAATTCCCGAAGGCACCAAGTAATCTCTTACAAGTTCTGAGGATGTCAAGGCCAGGTAAGGTTCTTCGCGTTGCATCGAATTAAACCACATGCTCCACCGCTTGTGCGGGTCCCCGTCAATTCCTTTGAGTTTCAACCTTGCGGTCGTACTCCCCAGGCGGACAACTTAACGCGTTAGCTACGACACCGAGAGGCAAATCCTCCCAACATCTAGTTGTCATCGTTTACGGCGTGGACTACCAGGGTATCTAATCCTGTTCGCTACCCACGCTTTCGCACCTGAGCGTCAGTATTGGTCCAGAGAGCCGCCTTCGCCACTGATGTTCCTTCCGATATCTACGCATTTCACCGCTACACCGGAAATTCCGCTCTCCTCTCCCATACTCTAGCCCGGCAGTATCGAATGCAATTCCCAGGTTAAGCCCGGGGCTTTCACATCCGACTGACCGCGCCGCCTACGCGCGCTTTACGCCCAGTAATTCCGATTAACGCTCGCACCCTCCGTATTACCGCGGCTGCTGGCACGGAGTTAGCCGGTGCTTCTTCTGTAGTTAACGTCAAGACTCAAGGGTATTAACCCTAAGCTTTTCTTCTCTACTGAAAGTGCTTTACAACCCTCAGGCCTTCTTCACACACGCGGCATTGCTGGATCAGGGTTGCCCCCATTGTCCAATATTCCCCACTGCTGCCTCCCGTAGGAGTCTGGGCCGTGTCTCAGTCCCAGTGTGGCTGATCGTCCTCTCAGACCAGCTACGGATCGTCGCCTTGGTAGGCTTTTACCCCACCAACAAGCTAATCCGACTTGGGCTCATCCAATAGCGTGAAGTCACTTCCTTAAAAACCCTAAGATCCAAATTCAAACTCTAAGGCTCTTAAAGAAGTGATCCTCCACTTTCTCCCGTAGGACGTATGCGGTATTAGCACGAGTTTCCCCGTGTTGTCCCCCACTACTGGGCAGATTCCCAAGCATTACTCACCCGTCCGCCACTCGTCGCCAAGGAGCAAGCTCCTCGCGTTACCGTTCGACTTGCATGTGTTAGGCATGCCGCCAGCGTTCAATCTGAGCCAGGATCAAACTCTTCAGTTCATTGGTATGAACAAAAAAGCGAGATCCCAAACTACTGTTTCATATAAAAACGAGTATTTTGGTCACTCACATCGGGCCACGACAAAATGCCATGGTGACGCGAGCGCCCACACAAATTACCTATTTCCTGATTGTTAAAGAACAAGCCCACGTAAATCGCGGGCAGTCCGCAATTGTACAGAAGAATCACCCTTGGGCAATAGCCCCGGACGAATATTTTGATTGGATTTTCGCTGGTGCTTCGAGCCTAGACGGGCAGCACCTCAAATCACCGTGATTCTAGCGAATCGGCGCTTGCCCACCTGGTAAATCTGGGTAGTCCCGGCCTCTATCTCATGACCGCGATCACCCACACGCTCACCGTCGATCCTCACCGCCCCTTGCTTGATCATGCGGAAGGCTTCTGAAGTGCTCGGGACCAGCTGTGCCTCGCGTAACAAGTGCGCCAATCCTAGCCGCCCGCCCTCGCGACTTTGCACCGTGATTTCCTCCAGGTTTTCCGGCACTGCTCCCTGTTGAAACTGCTTGACGAAGCTTTCCTGGGCCGCTTGCGCCGCTGCGGCATCGTGAAAGCGCGCGACAATCTCCTGCGCCAAGTCGAACTTGATATCGCGAGGATTGGCGCCCTCAGCCACCTGGGCACGCAGGCCATCAATCTCGGCCACGGGCCGAAAGCTCAGCAGCTCAAAATACCGCCACATGAGCTCGTCGGAAATGGACATCAACTTGCCAAACATGTCGGCCGGCGACTCTGTGATTCCGACGTAGTTGCCCAAAGACTTGGACATCTTTTGAACGCCATCCAGCCCCTCGAGCAAGGGCATGGTCAAGACCACCTGCGGTTTTTGCCCCCAGCTTTGCTGCAACTGACGGCCCACCAGCAAATTGAATTTTTGATCCGTGCCACCCAACTCCACGTCAGCCCGCATGGCCACCGAGTCGTAGCCTTGAACCAAGGGGTAAAGGAACTCATGAATGGCAATGGGTTTGCCAGCGGCATAGCGCTTAGAGAAGTCATCCCGTTCCAGCATCCTCGCCACGGTATGGCGCGACGCGAGTTGAATCAGGTCAGCGGCCGACATATCTCCCATCCACGTCGAATTGAACATGATCCGCGCCTTGTCCGGGTCCAAGATCTTGAAAATTTGCGCCTCGTAGGTCTTGGCATTCGCCTGAATTTCTTCCGGAGTCAGAGCCGGCCGGGTGGCATTGCGTCCCGAGGGGTCCCCAATCAAACCCGTGAAATCCCCGATCAGAAAGATCACCTCATGCCCCAGCTGCTGAAATTGGCGCATCTTATTAAGGAGCACGGTATGGCCCAGATGCAGATCAGGGGCGGTGGGGTCAAAACCCGCCTTCACGCGCAGCTTCTCGCCCGCCCGTAAGCGGTCGGCAAGCTCGTCCTCGACGAGTATTTCCTCAGCCCCCCGGCTGATTTCGCGCATTTGATCCGGCACAGTCGTCATGACATTACCTTTATTGGACTCAGGGCCGCAGGCGGCGCCGAGGATAACCAATTATCGTCGGCAGGCGTAGGGCGGCAATTTTCGTTTATGTGACGTATTTTTGCCGATCCAGCACCCAGAAATGCATTTTACTTATTGACCCAGGGAATTGAGATTGCTGATAATTCAGCAGCTTGACTCCGAGGGGTAATACGATCCGGAGCCAACGCAGACCATCAGGTCAACACGGTGACTAGTTTAGGAGCAGGCTGCCGCATTGCGGCGGTCTTAGGGAGACTACTTGTTGGGCGCGCCACACCGGACATTCCGGGATTACAAACCTTGCCCCCAGCCGCGAAAACCTCAGGTTTCGCGGGCACCCTGGTTTCTGGTGGGCGTGGGCATCCCCCTAATCGCTGTCGGCCTGATTAATCAAAACTCGTCGGCCGAGTACGCGCCACCATCGGCGCAAGCACTCACGGCCACCAATCCTAAGCTCGCCCGGCCCGGCGGCACACCGGCCTTGCTCCCAGAAACTCCAGACGCTCGTGCCTTGGCCCTAGACCCCGCCATCTCAAGTGCCCCGCCTCAGTCCGAGCAGCCATCCGCATTTGGCAAACTGCTGATTTTGACAGTGAAGGCCGGCGATAGCCTGGATCGACTATTTAACCGTCATGACTTAGACCGGGGCGACCTTGCGGAAGTAATGTCGCTGGGTCTCGCACGCGAACATTTGCGACTCATCAAACCCGGGGACGAAATTCAGCTCCGGCACGACGATGGCAAGCTGTTGAGCATGGTGCGCGAAGTGAATATGGCCGAGTCTTTGGTCATCGCGCGCGAAGAGGAAAAGTTCACGGCCGAAATGGTGGCCCAAGACTTAGAGCGCAAAACACGGCTAACTAGCGGCACCATTCAATCATCCTTGTTTGAAGCAGCCGCCGAGGCGGGCGTATCAGACCGAACCATCATGAACTTAGCCGGCATCTTCGCTTGGGACGTGGATTTTGTGCTCGACATTCGTCAAGGAGACGAATTCAATATTGTCTATGAAGAGCTTTGGCGCGATGGCGAGCATTTAAGCGAGGGCGAAATTCTTGCGGCCGAATTCATCAATCAGGGCGAGATTTTTCGCGCCGTACGCTACACCACACCGGATGGCCGCACCGACTACTTCACCCCGGAAGGCCGCAGCGTAAGAAAAGCCTTTGTTCGCGCGCCCCTGTCATTTTCTCGCATTAGTTCAAACTTTAACCCGCGTCGGCGGCACCCGAAACTCAACACCATACGCGCCCACCAAGGTGTCGACTACGCCGCGCCCAGAGGAACGCCCGTCAAGGCAGCCGGCGACGGCAAGGTCATTCATCGCGGCCGGAAAGGTGGTTACGGCAAAACCATTATCCTTCAGCACGGCGGCAACATTACGACCTTGTATGCTCACTTATCCAATTATTCGCGTGTTAGACATGGTGCTCGCGTGCGGCAAGGTGATGTGATCGGCTACGTAGGAGCCACCGGCCTAGCAACGGGCCCGCATTTGCACTATGAATACCGCGCCAACGGCGTACATCGCAATCCACGCACCGTAAAACTTCCGGATGCGGAGCCACTAGACGCGGAATATCTGCCCAAGTTTCAGGCCGCGGCGGCGGATTTGCTGCGACAGTTAGACGGTGACCATAGGCTTGCGGCCACCGGCAAGCCGGCCACGGATCTTTAGCATCGCTCGGCCCACGGCCGATCTCCCCTTGTGAGTTCAGCGGATTACTATCTGGGCCTGATGTCGGGCACCAGTGTTGACGGTATCGATGCCGTACTGGTTGAGTTTAACGGCCAAACTTGCACGCTACTGGCAACGGGTTTCACTGCTTACCCATCGGCCCTGCGCGATCAACTAAAAGCCGCGGCCAGCGAACCCGATGGAATCGGACTGCAGCATCTGGGAAAACTTGATCATGCAACGGGAGAAATTTTTGCTCAAGCCGCCATTGATTTGCTCACGGGCGCGGGCATCGCGCATCACGAAGTTCGGGCCATTGGCAGCCACGGCCAAACGCTATTGCATGCACCAAGCGGCAAACATCCTTTCAGTTTGCAAATAGGCAGTCCCAGTGTCATCGCCAACCGCACGGGCATTACCACCGTTGCCGATTTTCGTTCGGCGGATATCGCAGCGGGCGGACAGGGTGCACCGCTAGCACCGGCATTCCATCATTGGGCCTTCAGCCACCCCGCCGAAGAACGCGCTGTGGTTAACTTAGGCGGCATCGCGAACATCACCTGCGTGAAGCCGGATGAACCACTTATCGGTTTCGACACCGGTCCCGCCAATACTTTGCTGGACCATTGGTGCCAACGGCACCAGGGCGAGTCTTTTGATCACGAGGGCCGCTGGGCTGCTACCGGCCGTGTGCAGAACGACTTGCTTGACGCCTTGTTGGACGATCCCTGGTTCGCGAAACCACCACCAAAAAGCACGGGCGTGGACTATTTTTCCGCCGCCTGGTTGGACGCAAAACTGGCCAGATTGCCAAAATATGAGCCCGCCGAGGTGCAAGCAAGTCTGGCAGAATTGACCGCAGCCAGCATCGCCAAGGCCTTAGGCGAATACTCGAATGCAAAACTCATCGCAATCTGTGGCGGCGGTGCTAGGAATTTGCATTTACTGCGGCGGCTTTCGACTCTGATGCCCAATTGTCGCGTCACCACGACGGCGGACTGGGGAATACCCGCTGATTGGGTCGAGGCTGCGGCATTTGCGTGGCTGGCCAAGCGCCGCCTGGCCGGACTTACCAGCAACGCACCCAGTGTGACCGGGGCGCGAAAACTCGTGAGCTTGGGGGCAATTCATGCCCCGCCACAAAAATCCTGACAACTGTGACCGCCGTAACATTGGTGTGGTATGGGCCTGCTATATTGATATCGGCGTAGCGAGCTCAGCCCCACAATGGACACCCCAAATTTTCAACTGCCCGATTACTTTATCAACCGCGAACTCAGCGCCCTTGAGTTCAATGGCCGGGTACTTAGCCAGGCAACCTACGATTCAACCCCGTTGCTAGAACGGTTGAAGTTTCTTTGTATCGTTTCACGCAATCTCGACGAATTTTTTGAAATTCGCGTGAGCAGCCTAAAGCAGCGCCTGGAATTGGGTTCCGCCGGCGCCGGCCAAGATATGCTATCGCCGCGGCAGGTGTTGGACCAGATTAGTGAAAATGCACATGCCTTGGTCGCCGAACAATACCGGCTCTTGAATGACGAATTGATCCCGGCTCTGAACACCCAAGGGATTAGATTTCTGCGGCGTAGCGAATGGACATCCGCGCAACTCGAATGGCTGAAAGAATACTTTGAGAAAGAAGTTGAGCCCGTTCTCAGTCCGATAACCCTAGATCCCGCGCGTCCCTTCCCTCAGATTCTGAACAAGAGCCTAAATTTTATTGTTGGTCTTGAGGGCATTCATGCCTTCGGAAGACCTTGCAGCCGGGCCATTGTGCAAGCTCCGCGATCGCTGCCGCGACTGATTCGCTTAGCGCCAGAACTAGCGGATACCGGATCCAATGATTTCGTTTTTTTGTCCTCAATCATTCATGCCTTTGTCGATGAACTATTCACAGGCATGGAAATTACCGGCTGCTATCAGTTTCGGGTTACCCGAAATAGCGATCTGTATGTTGATGAAGAGGAAGTGGATGATTTGATGCGGGCCTTGGAAGGCGAACTCATTGCGAGCCGCTACGGCAGTGCCGTGCGACTCGAAATTGCCGACAATTGTCCGGAGCACCTTACGGAATTCTTACTGGAAATGTTTGGCTTAGATTCCAGTGATCTCTATCCGGTTGCCGGCCCTGTTAACCTCAATCGATTGATGGCGGTACACGACCTAGTACCCGGCGAAAACCTGAAAGATGCTCCGTTCATGCCCAGTATGCCAAAGGAGCTCAGGGGCAAGGAAAATATCTTCGCGGCCATTGCCGCCGCCGATATTCTTGTCCATCACCCCTACGAATCCTTTGCGCCGATCCTGGAGTTCATCAGCCACGCTGCGCAAGATCCCGACGTTCTCGCACTTAAGATTACCTTGTATAGAACGGGGCCGGACTCTCCCATCGTAAAGTCACTGATAACAGCGGCACAATCTGGCAAGGAAGTTACAGTCAGTATTGAGCTGCGCGCACGCTTCGATGAAGCGGCGAATATCGAGTTAGCCAACCGTCTCCAGGCTGCCGGTGCGCACGTCGTCTACGGCGTTCGCGGCTTTAAAACCCATTGTAAGATGGCCATGGTGGTACGTCGCGAAGACGGCAAACTTAAACGCTACGTGCATCTTGGCACCGGCAACTATCACACGGATACGGCAAGAACTTATACCGACTACGGCTTATTTACCGCCGACCAAGAGCTTGGCGAAGATGTGCACCACATTTTTCTGCAGCTCACCAGCATGATGCAAACACCTCCGCTGCGGCGAATACGCCAAGCCCCTTTCGGCTTAATCGAGTTCGTCTTAGCCGCCATTGAACAGGAAATAGATAACGTTAATAACGGTAAGACGGGTCATATCATTGCCAAGATTAACGCGCTAGTAGAACCGAAAGTGATACAAGCTTTGTATCGCGCTTCATGCGCCGGTGTATTTATCGATTTAGTGGTGCGCGGTATTTGTTGTTTGCGACCTGGCATTCCCGGTATATCAGAAAACATACGCGTTCGATCGATTGTCGGCCGCTTCCTTGAACATTCTAGAATTTACTATTTCCATGCCAATGGTGAAGAGAATCTATACTGCGCAAGTGCCGACTGGATGGACAGAAACTTTTTTCGCAGAGTTGAAACTGCTTTTCCGATTCTATCCCCCACGATCAAGCAACGCGTTATTGCAGACTTAGATACCTTCCTAACTGACAATTTCAACGCTTGGGAACTCACCTCCGATGGTAGCTATCAGCGTATCGCGCCGCCAGCGGATGAAGATGCACTCGCAGCACAACAAAAGCTTATCACGCAGCTGGCTGATCATAGCTAGCTTAATTTAGAGGCGGCAAATCGTCAGGCATCGAAAATCTTGAGGTTTAGCCGAACATCAGTCCCCTTTAATCGGTTCCGCTCGGCTCTTAAGTCCGCAAAGGTCAAGGGATTGTCGGCGAGCCAATCGGCAGGCAAGCGAATTGTCAATTGCTGATCATTAGCTTTTAGTCGTAGCCGTCGAAAATCATCCGCCTTTCGACTGCGATTGAAAAGCACGGCAAGTCGCAGCAAGACAGCCAAGCGCATGATCTCCAATTGTCGCTTTTTCGCGATGTCGCAAAATGACTTGCGGCTAAATCCGCGCCTATGGGCGCCCACTAGCCGGGCCAGAATTCGTTGTTCGCTGCGGGGAAATCCCGGCATGTCGGCATGCTCCAGCAAGTATGCCCCGTGGCGGTGATACTGCGAATGCGCGATATCCAAGCCCATTTCATGTAGGCGAGCGGCCCAGCCCAATAAATCCCGGCTATCTGCCGCAGCGAGCCCCCAAGGCTTGACAACTTGTTCCAGAAAACTCAGGGCCGTGGTCTCAACACGATCGGCTTGCGCGACATCCACATTAAATCGCGCTTCCATGGCGCGTACGGTTCGCACCCGCGCATCCTCATCGCTAAGCCGACCCACTAAATCGTGAAGGATACCTTCACGCAAAGAGCCATCCGCCACGATCATTCGTTTCATGCCTAGGCTGGACATCACTTCAGCGAGAATAGCCACACCGCCCGGGAATACGGGCTTACGCAGTTCTGACAAACCCGGCAAATTCAGGCGACTAATCTTTTCTGCTGCAATCATTTTCTGAATGAGCCCCTCAACGCCGGCGAGGCTCAGCTGGGTGTTCTCGCCTTCCATGGCGCGCAGTACATTGCGCGCGGCCCGGATCGTGCCCGAGGTCCCCACGCAGCGTACTGATTTGAGCTTGCCGATACGCGACTTAATCGGCGCCAGTTCGAGCTTTGCGGCCAAGCGGGCTTTTTCGAAACGACGGGGCGTCAATTTTTGATTCGCGAAAAATTGATTGCTGATCACCACACAGCCCATGGACAGACTCTGGAGATATTCAGGCACAAATCCGTGGCCCCGAATAATCTCGGTGCTTCCGCCCCCAATATCTACGATCAATTGAGCGCCGTCCGCGGGGGGTAAACTGTTGGAGGCGCCATGGTAGATCAAACGTGCTTCCTCGATACCCGAAATAACTTCCACGGGATGTCCAAGCAAGGACTCAGCTTCGTCTAGAAAATCGCTGGACTCACTAACTTTTCGGCAAGTATTGGTGCCGACGACCCGCACGCGATGGGCGTGAATAGAACGAAGCCGCTCGCCAAATCGCGACAGGCAAGCCAAGGCGCGTTCGCAGCTATCGGCATTGAGGTGATTATTTTCGTCGAGGCCGTCGGCCAGGCGCACCATTTCTCGCAAGCGATCGACAACGGTTAGCTGTCCGTGATCAAACCTTGCCACGACCATGTGAAAACTATTGGAACCGAGATCAACGGCGGCGAGAATTTCCGGCTCGGCAGCCGAATCATTCCCAGTGCCCGCGGGGTTAGCCGAAATGGCAAAAGTCGACACAATCAGTGCTGAAAGAAGTCCCCAAAAACGCGTCGATTATTTCACGAATTCAGAATTATTGTTCGTAACTTTAACGAAGACTTATGATCTACGAAGCTTGGGATTTGGCCGCCGCGGCAGGCATTGGCTGCGTAGCGTCGGCGGGCTTGGCGCTTTGCGCGTGCCGTACCTTGGCCGGATCATGAATCAATTGTCCATTGACTTCCGCACCCGCTGCCATTTCGATGAGTTCGTAGTGAACGTTACCGACAACACGAGCCGTGGCGCCCAATTCGACGAGATCACTGACATGCACATCGCCGCGCACATCGCCATTTAAAGCAAGGCGAGGCACTTTGACACTGCCTTCCACGCGACCGTCTTCGCTAACGCTCAGAAATGCATCTGAATCAGCATCGGCGACAACACTTCCCTGCACCACACCGTCTATGTGACAACCGCCCTCGAAACGCAAATCACCCTCGATGCGTGAACCTTCGCCAATGAAAGTTTGAATGACGGTACTCTTGCGTTTCTTCTTGCCAAACATGTCGAATTCTCCTTGGCCTTCAAGGCCTCAGTCTCGGCATAGTCTAACCCCCGCGAGGACCAAAAACGCGATGGATTTCACAGACCGCCCACGGCCTAGGTAGTTTGGACCTGCCAGGCAAAGGCCTGCTCCACGGTCTTTGCTCTACTGCCCTTGGGGTGCAGGGTAATTTTTACGTTTTCGGGCGAGAAATCCGCAGGCACACGCAGCTCGGACTTGAGATTTTGAAAATAGCGAAATGAAAAATCGAGTTGACCGTCGCTTTCACCGGCCAGCTCCTTAAGACCGATAACCGCTGGTTCACCGCCCCGCTGACCTGCTACCGCCACTTCCAATTTTCCGGTAACACGTTGCCCATTACGCAAAGCTTGGGCCAAGACCATACGCAGAATTACCGCGCCATCTTCCTTGCCGGGCGAAAGCAACACATCCTGGACGCGGGGCCCCTGCCTTTCATCGACGGAAACAATGCCCTGATAAAATGCGAGATCTTCCGACTGGGCTTGAATTTTTCCTTGCAGCTCGCCGAGCCTGGTCTCAACCAAGCGATAAGCCTCCGCATTGATTGTGGCATCAGTCTCCAGCATGGCAATTTTTTGCCGCAATTCATCCATGACATTGCGCTGCTCAGTGAGCTCGCTACGCAAGCGCCGCTCCTGGTCGAAGGCCGCGAGGCGGTCATGTCCGGCCCGTCGCTGTCCCAGTTCGTAGCTGGCACCGACGATGCCAAGACCACAAATTACCGACGCGATGACAATACTCTTGCCAAACCATTGGGCCGATTTGGATTTCGATCGACGCTGGCCGCGACGCCGGTCACCTTTCAGTCTTGATCGACGTTGAGCCATTCTTCGGATAACCAATCGGGCCTAGGTGGCGGTCCTGCCGGGAATATTACGGGAGCCAAATCCGCCAAAGCCTGGCTGTACACCTGGCGCTTGAAATAGATGACCTCTTTGACGGGTTGCCAAAAATCGACCCAACGCCAGCGATCAAATTCCGGTGAGGATGAAGTATCAAGATTGAGCTTGTCTTCAGAAGCTAGCAATCGCAGCATGAACCAGCGCTGCTTCTGACCCAAGCAAATGGGCCGCGAATTACGGCGAATGTATCGACCGGGCAGCCGATAGTGCAGCCAGCGACTAGTGCAACTCAGGACCTCGACGTCTTCGGGCAGTAAACCGATCTCTTCTTCCAGCTCGCGGTACATGGCATCTTGAGGATTCTCATGCCGCAGGATGCCGCCTTGAGGAAATTGCCAACCCGACTGGCCAATGCGCCCGCCGAGCAATACGCCGCCGCGCTGATCCGTGACAATGATGCCCACATTGGCGCGAAACCCGTCGCTGTCAATTTGATCTCCCACGGACAAGATTCTTCCACAACCCTCTTCGGACTGTCACGGAACTTGGGCTGATTTTGGCGCAGCGGACATGCACCAGCTTAGGTAAACTGCTGCCGCTCCCCCTCACGGACCGGACATAAACCATTATGCGAATTGCCGCCGGCCCCTTGCTGATCGGCCTGCTTACACTATCGGTTTGCGCCATCGTGCTAGGCCTAGCAACGGGTAGCGGCAGCACCGGCTGGCCAGAGCTGGCGGCTCTGCTGCGGGGTGACAGCTCCCCGGCGGCCCAGGAAATACTGTTAAAGCTACGATTGCCGCGGGTTTTAGCTGCCTTCGGCACAGGCAGTTGTTTGGCCGTCGCCGGTGTCCTAATGCAGGTCTTATTGCGCAATCCCTTGGCCGATCCCTATATCCTGGGCACTTCAGGCGGGTCCGCCGTGGCTGCCATCTTCGGCATGATGGTAGGCCTAGGCGGTCTGGCCATTGACGGGTTTGCGTTCGCGGGCGCTTTACTCAGCACACTGCTGGTGTTTGGACTGGCGCGCGGCGGCGGCAAGTTTTCCCCCGGAAGACTTTTGTTGACGGGCGTGGTGATCGCCGCGGGATGGGGGGCGGTCATTAGTCTTCTCTTGGCCACCAGCCCCGATACGAGTCTGCGGGG
Source organism: Gammaproteobacteria bacterium (assembly GCA_965221985.1). GTDB lineage: Bacteria > Pseudomonadota > Gammaproteobacteria > Steroidobacterales > J054. Next base: position 1,127,116 of record OZ244928.1, on the reverse strand, counting down.
CATGCTGTTTTGGCTCATGGGCGACTTCGCTTTCGCCAGCAATCCCTGGGGCGTGCTGCAGATAGCCTTGCTGGGCGTCATCGCCGGTGTCGTCATGGGGCCGTCACTCAATTTGCTGACGACAGGCGATCAACAAGCCGCATTGTTGGGTTTGCGCGTCGGACCCACACGCGCCGTCGCCTATTTTCTAAGTGCATTACTAACCGCTGCCGCGGTCACCACTGCCGGGACCGTCGGCTTTGTTGGCTTGGTGGTTCCGCATCTCGTGCGATTGCTCGGCCCGGCGGATCATCGCAGCTTGGTGCCCGGCGCAGCGCTGGCAGGTGGGGCGCTACTCGTGGCGGCCGACACGCTGGCACGCACCCTACTCGCCCCGCGCCAACTACCCGTGGGTGCCATCACGGCCATGGTCGGTGTGCCCCTGTTTCTAATCCTGCTGACGCGCGGCCGCAACAGCATGGGCGAGTAATTATTGCCGCTTAGCCAGGTAGCCCCGTCCACGCTCCATCAGCTCGACAAAAGCCGCTTTATCACCCGCCCTGACAATGGTTTCGACACGCGCCGCGGCAGCGCTCAAAGTTTCCAAGGCCTCCAAGCCATGAGGATTGCCTGATTGAATCTCAAAATAGAGCTCGGGGCTCTCCTGTGCGACGCGAGAGGCGACAGCCACCTGAGCATCAAAGGTCGTGCTCGAAAGTTCAATTAGGCGCGGCAAACTTTCGCCACTCTGGGCCAGGGCAGTGAAGAATGCGATGTTTAGCGCATGGGATAGACCTAACACGAAGGCAATAAGACGATCGTGATCTGCCAATGGCATGGCAATCTGTATTGCCATGGTGGAATCGAACAGGGCCTGTGCTTGTCGGGTCGCATCGGGGACACCGACTTCGCAAAACAGCACGTGGCGGCCCGACAATAACTCAGTGTCGGGCCCAAACATGGGGTGAAGAGAGGTGACTTGTAAGCCTTGGGCTGCCAAACGAGCCAGTGAGGGACCTAAGGGCGCTTTTAAAGAACCGATATCGAACAACAAACCCCGCCGGTTCTGATCGGCCAACGCATCCAAAACATCCGCGGTGGCAGCTATAGGCGTCGCCACAACGGTCACCTGAAAGTGATCAGGCGTATCCCGCCAATCCGCCACGCCCTGGAAAGCCCGCGGACGTTCACCGGGATCCGCCACGGTCACTTCGAAACCCTGGGAATCGAGAAACTCGGCAAACCAACGGCCCATTTTGCCGGCTCCCCCGATGACCAAGGCCTGTTGCCCCTGGCCCCGGCCCTCAGCGCGAACCCGCGCACGTTCTTGTTTGGTCAGAGAAGATTCGATCAATAAGCGCATCAAGGATTCGGCCAGGCGGGGCGGCAAGCCCAGGGATAGCGCCTGTTCCCGAGCCGCATCCAACACTTGCTTCTCGCGCGCGTAGTCGCGCGTGGCACGCGCAGATTCACGTTTCACGATGCCAATTTCATCTACCACGGACTGCCGCTCCGCGGTCAGATCAATGATCTGGCGGTCGATGGCTGACAAGCGTTCGCGTAATTCTTTGAGACTCATATTGGTGGCATAAGGTAGCGTAGTTTTCCGCTGGCCGCTCATCAGTCGCAAGCTAAGATCAACGGGACCTAGGTGGGCTTACGCAGATGCCCTACAATTCGGACTCCGCGGAACAACAAACCATCCCCTCAAGGAAACCAATGAAATCACGTGCCGCCGTGGCTTGGGAAGCAGGCCACGCCTTAAGCATGGAAACCATCGATGTAGCCGGACCCGGACAGGGCGAGGTCATGGTTCGGATTGTGGCCAGCGGCATTTGTCATACGGATGCTTTTACGCTCTCCGGCGAGGATCCCGAGGGCTTATTCCCGGTGGTCTTAGGCCATGAAGGTGGCGGCGTAGTGGAAGAAATCGGTCCTGGCGTGAAAAACCTCGCCGTGGGCGATCACGTGATTCCCCTGTATATGCCGGAATGCCGAGTTTGTGAGTTTTGCACCAGCGGCAAAACAAATCTTTGCCAGGCGATTCGCAGCACCCAGGGTCAGGGCCTAATGCCCGACGGCAGTAGCCGATTTTCCGTCGGTGGAAAACAACTGCACCACTATATGGGCACGTCCACCTTTTCCGAGTACACCGTGCTACCCGAGATCGCGGTGGCGAAAATCAACCCGGCAGCACCCTTGGACAAAGTCTGTTTACTCGGCTGTGGCATCACCACAGGAATTGGTGCCGTACTCAATACAGCCAAGGTTGAAGCGGGTTCATCAGTGGCAGTATTCGGCCTGGGTGGTATCGGCCTGAGTGTCGTGCAAGGTGCGGTCATGGCAAAGGCCGAACGCATCATCGCCATCGACATTAATCCGGAAAAATTTGCCCTGGCCCAACAACTCGGGGCGACCGACGCCATCAATCCCCAGGACTACGATCAAGCGATTCAGGACGTGATTGTCGAACTGACAAAGGGTGGCGTGGACTATTCCTTTGAATGTGTCGGTAATACGAATCTGATGCGCGCGGCCCTTGAATGCTGTCACAAGGGCTGGGGCGAATCTGTGATCATCGGCGTAGCCGGTAGCGGTCAGGAAATCAGCACACGGCCATTTCAGCTGGTAACCGGCCGGGTTTGGCGGGGCTCCGCTTTTGGCGGTGTGCGGGGAAGAACCGAGCTTCCCGGTTATGTGGATCAGTACTTGGCTGGGCGAATTCAGATTGACGAGATGATCACGCACACCATGCCCATCGAAAAAATCAACGACGCCTTTGATTTAATGCATGCGGGTAAGAGCATCCGCTCTATTGTCTACTTCTGAGCAGAAATCGTCTCTATGGATTATAGGCGTAGCGGTAACTTTCGGCCGCGGGTAGACACGCAATTCACTCGTCGTGAAGTTGAAAGCCAGTTTTCAGCTTTGACTCGACCCATTGCTTTAACGCGGCTTGGCTTGTTGAGCGCCAAGACGCACTAATTATGGATTCGGAAGAACTTAGCGTGCTTTTTGCCAAGGAAAATGAGACACCTGTGGTGTCGGCCACTGCCGTCCAAGCGCACCGCAGGTCATTGTCTGCCGCCGCCGCGCGCAGACAACGAATTAAAGCTTCGGACTGGCGGCCGTCACGACGCTCCCGCGCGTTGTTAAGCCTGTTACTCATTCAACTACTACAAACCGCAGTCTACGCGGCTACCGTGAATTTGCATGAGGGTAGCAAACTTGCCGTTTCAACTGACCGCAGCGGCGAACGCCTAAGCTTCAGCCTGGCGGGTCGTGTCTGGACCGCGAATACCGTGGACGGTCGAGCCCAAGCGGTGACACCCGTCATCCAGCAAGCGGGCCGTTCCGCCTTATCGCCCGACGGTCAACAACTCGCCTATGAATCAGGGCTCGAATCCAAGCAACAAATTTTCTTGATGCCCGAGTCTACCGGTCCCGGGCGACAAATCACCTTCGGTGATTTCGACCATCAAGCCCCTGCTTGGCATCCCCTCGCGCAACGTCTGGTCATGTCATCAAATCGCGGGGGCAATTACGGTATATGGGAACTTGAGCTGAGCAATTTAGAGCTGCGGCCACTGACTTTTAGCAGCGGCGATGAACACGATCCTGCTTACAATCAAGACGGCAGTCGTCTGGCATTCGTTAGCCGCTCAAGCTTTAGCGACAGTTTGTATATTCGCGAAAGCAACGGCGACACACATTTGGTGCTCACCGAGAATGGGCGGATTCACGGGCCGTCCTGGCGGCCTGACGAAAGTTTGATCACCTACACCTATGCCGGTTCTGGAAGCAGCAAATTGCGCATGGCGATCCTCTCGGACCCTCCCTTGGCCAAGCCTCTCACGCGCGGTGAGAACGTTTTTCCCTACCCTGCTCAGTGGCTAGATCGCGGCGAATTCGTTTATGCGGCGGACGGACGAATACGCTTAAGACGGTTTGACGATTTCTCCGCGCGGGATATTCCGTTTACCGCGGTCTTGGAGCTGCCCGATAAAACGCGCCAACGGCGCCGTCACGTGTTGCGGGATCCCAGCGATTCAATCCCCGTGCGCGGCTTTACGGGCATCGCCCAAGGGAAAGATCGTTTGTTCGTGACCGCCCTGGGCAGTCTCTGGGAATTGAACGATGCTGGCATTGCCACCAGCCAACTGACTAACAATGCCTATTTCGTCACTGACTTGGCCACGAATCCAGTCGATGGAACGCTAGCTTTCGCCAGCGATCGCAGCGGCACACTCGAAATCTGGACGCTAAATCCCAATACGCAAAAAGCCACGCAAATTACGACCGACGGCGCCACGGCCTTCGCGCCGGCTTGGCGCGGTGACGGCAAATCGCTGGTCTATCTGAGCGTGGAACATCCGGCTGCCACCAGCGCACAACTTAAACGCGTGGATTTTGAAAATTCAGCCACCCGCATACTCGCCGATCACTTAAGCGCACCCATCGCCACCGGTTGGCTTGCCGACGGCCGAGCAAGCGTGTTGCTGGCAGACAATCCACCGGTCTTAAGAGTATTCGACGACTTAGGATTGAATGTCGAGACCATCGGCCTGCCTTTACCCGCAAGTAGCCAGCTCAGGAATGCGCGCTGGTCCCCGGATGGCAGTCAGTTGGCCTTGGTTGCCGACGGGCAGTTGCTGCTCATGAACTTTAGTGAGGATAAGCTGCAGCCACCCGAGGTCATCGACACGCAGGATCCCAGCCTGCCGCGCTGGGGCGCCAAGCCCGATCAGCTGCTTTATCTCGATGGGCAGGGCCAGTGGCAAGAGCGATCCCTCGCGAGCCAAGAATCGCGGACCCTGCCCGTCCGTTTGAGCTGGCGACCGCGAAACCGACCGCGGGCGATGGTCATCCGCGCAGGAAAACTATTCGACGGCATTGGTCCGGGCTACAAGCTCAATCAGGATATCTTGCTGCGTAACGGACTGATCGAAGCTGTCGGCCCTAGCGGTGATGTACCGCAAGATGCGCGATTACTCGATGCCAGCGAACTAAGCCTAATACCCGGCCTCATCGATTTATCCATGCGCGCGCGCTGGCCGGTTGATGCGCGCGCGGGACGCGCCTGGCTCGCCCACGGCGTGACCACGGTGAGAGAGTGGACTGTGGGGACACCCACGGTAGTAGAACGCCAAGAGAGTTGGGACGGCGGGTACCGGCCCGGTCCGCGGAGCCTGCTGGGCTTGGAAGTCTGTCCGGGTAGCGCCTGGCACGCGCAAAGGGCAATGGATCGAGCCAGTCGACTGGGCGCAGGCGACATAGAACTCTGCGCCAACATGCCGGGCAATGCGCAAGCCGAGGTTATTGGCTTGGCTCATAAACACGGCCTGGGCGTAGCGGCGGCCACTCCCTTTCCCGGTTTATTGCTCGGCATCGACGAGTTTAGCCTGCATCGTCGCGGTGCAGATTCCAATCGAAATTTTGCTTATGGCGATCTCGTTGATATTGCCGGCGCTGCGCGGCTAACGACGATTTCGCGATTGTCACCCACGCTAATGGGCGATCTGTATCGTCGCGGTGATGCTTTGCCGACTACTCGCCGCTACGAAGCCTTGGCCAGTGCCGCGGAGCGCAGCGCCTATCGGCATGCTCAGCTGGATGCGATTGGACTCAGCGGCGGGGGCTTTGCGGCCGGGCAAAGTCTATTCCGCGCCGTGGGCAAGGGCGCACAGGTCGTCACGGGCAGCGATGCCCCGGCCGCGCCCTGGGGTTTGGGGCTGCAAGCGGAGTTAAGACTGCTTTCCCGCAGCGGGCTACAGCCCTTCCAAATTCTGCGCATGGCGACCCTCGACTCTGCACGCGCCTTGGGCCTGGAAAACGAGTTGGGAAAGATTGCCCCGGGTTACCGCGCCGATCTCGTCTTAGTGGCCGGTGATCCGCTGGCAAACATCGAAGATGCGATCAATGTCGTCGCCACCCTCGTCGACGGCCGCCTGTACCCCGCATCCAGCCTGGCCCCCGGAGCAGGTGTTGAGAATCTTTACAACATAAGCCCGTCAATCCCATCTCCGGCTCCTTAGGCCTATTCAACGACAATTTTCCGTCGGTCTAGGCACCTCAAGCCACGCGGGCCGATGCGAACCAAAATGACGGAAAACCTATCTGATGCACAAGTCCTTAGGGCCGCTTTTTCAGTGAAATTCCGCTGAGAACCAGCTAAGTCAGGCGTCGAAATTTATTACACAATCAGCAGCAAGCAAGCGAAGTCACAAAACCTTGGCGGCATAAGCTACTAATAGTAAACAATATTATTAGAGTTGGCACGAGGTTTGCATAATACCTAGTGCGCACAAAAAAAGGTTTATGCAGGTGGTGGTGAAGCTCGAAGCCTGAAACACAGACATCGAAGCCAGAAGACGCTGAAGAACAATAAGAATATATAAGAAAAAGCAGAAACAGCGACCGGATAAAAACAACAATAATCCAAAAGCCCCGCCGCTGACGCATAAACCGAATTCGCGACAACAACAATAACCCGTATACCCCGCCTCCCTAGCGGGGTTTTTTTTGGCTGGGATATTGTTGGCGGAGCAGTTCTCTTACCAGATGTGATAGATCAAGACCTGGCGCGGTAGGGCAATGCGCCACACTCGCGCAAAAAAGTCGACTCAAAAGGACACGCACCTAGCCTTTCATCTGAAGAAGTGCGGTTCGCACCAAATTTTTGTTTCTGACTTTCTATTCTTTTCTAATTGACCAAATCAAAGCATCTGACTCTAAATTCACCCTCACCCACGCCATATATATCGTAGGCATAACCGCCACTCTGATTCAACATGCGCACTCTATTCCGCTCAGAATAGTGCCCATTTGGTGCCGGTCATTAGTTTATTAGTTTTTCTTTCTTAGCCCGATCACTTCATCGCGAGACTCGTCGCGCTGACGCCCAAATCCCACGCGAACAGCTCTATCAGGACACCCAACATAGCCGCTGCGCATTTCTTGCCGAATCACCTGAATAGTGCAAAGTTATTGTGGCTGTCCTGACGGCTCGTTTACTGACTACTGACGGCTTCGTTTGGGAACAGTAGTAAGGTCCGCTTACTTGCCTATGCGCTGAGCGCATCTTCAAACGTTGCCAGCTTGTCGTGCTGTCCTTCTATCTCTGCCCAGTGACGTAAATTAGCAATATCTATTCGTTGCTCTTTAGCAACGAGTAACGCCTGTTCTAATGCTGCTCTGTCGTTCCAGTGAAAGTATGCGGCAAGGCGATCTTTGACGCAGTCGGTCGGCGACAGCAGGCGCAAACGTCCGGCTCCTGTCTCGCGTGTTGAGACTTTGTGGATCCGTTCTTCGCCAACTGTTAGCGGGCCACTAGGGAACTCCACAAAGATCTCTGTTTCCGGGTGAACGAAGTAGCGGTTCTTTCCCACGAAACCGATTGTAGCCATGGCGTCTTTTACCTTGCGACGCGTTACCGGGCCTTCCTCAATGAAGTCCAGGTCCCGAGACACATATCGCCCGTCTGACCAGATGGCGACGCAGGCGCCGCCTGTCAGAGTCGTTGTAATGCCGTAATTGCTCAGCGTCGCGCAAACCAGTCCTGCAAGTTCCTCGGTGGACATGTCGGCTACGGACTTCACAGTGGTTTGCCTTTGCGGCGAGGTCGTTTGCGCGTGATGAGCAGTTGTTCGCGTAGCGACTCCGGATACAGAGAAAGTGCCTTTTTCAGAAGCGCACAAAGTTCCTCCCGCATCGGGTAACGCGGGTTGAATTCATATTCTCGTGTACTACCGACCGTTCGGCTGACCAGAATTCCCGAGCGCTCGAGGCTGTCGAGCGCTTTTTGCAACGGATTGAGCGGAGCATCATAAAAGCGTGCTATCTGGCGAGCATAGCCCCGCTCTCTTGCTAGCAAGAAGATCAGGGCACGCTCTTTATTCACGCTGCCAACCAGGGCGCTTAACATATTAGACCTATTTCATAGTTCGATAGAACTACTATATAGGTCTTACGATTCTGCTGCAAACCGCAGGATTGGTCAAATTGTCAGTAGATCCATCATATGCGCAGCGCATTTCTAGCTGCAGAGTTGTTTTGGCTGTCCCGACGAGCCGGCACGGCGGCACGACAGTGCTACCGACGCGCTGCAATTCGGTATAAGGAAATTTAGCGAAATTTAGTGCCGGTCATTAGTTTATAAGTTTTTCTTTCTTAGCCCGATCACTTCATCGCGAGACTCGTCGCGCTGGCGCCCAAACCCCACGCGCATCTGATTCGGTACCACCGTATCTTAGAAAAACTAATAAACTAATGACCGGCACCAAATTCCCTTGGCACCAAATTCCCCATTTGACGGAGATTTTTGGCGAGCCGGCAAAAATCGAGGGGCAACCTACTGCTACACCATCGGACAACCATCGTAGGCGCAGCGCTTTTCTGGCCGAATCACCTTGATATGGGCAGAGTTATTTTGGGTTTCCCGATAGTTCATTGTGCCCCAGTGCCTAACAATAGGCCCGCCACCTTTTGCACACAGAGCTTATTTTGATATATAAAACAAGTATATAACAATTCTAACCAGTATAGATGTCCTCGAACTTTGAGCCTGCCCCTGCCCTGCTACAGAGTCACCTGATGTATTCGTTCTGCCGCTACGCATTGAGTCTCGCTTTCTGGCTATTTGCCGGAGTAGCCCTGGCGCAAGACTCCGAGACCGTCACTGCATTTAAGGACAGCTACTCTGCTTATCAAACGCTGATAGAGCAAGAGAAATATAAACTCGCACTTCCACATGCCCGCCGCGCATTAAAGCTTGGAGAAGAACTCTATGGGACCGATCACAAGAACACTGGCGCGCTGACCCTAAACTACGGCATGTGTTTGCTTGATGTCGGCGACACTGCGAAAGCACAAGAAATCCTGCGACTGGCTAAGGAGCGATACGAAAAAATCTACGGCACTGATGCTCTGGAAATGGTTGAGGTGTTAACGGCCTATGGCGATTCACGCGCGAAACTATACGACAGCAGATCCCAGCGGCGACAATACACCCGCGCCCTATCCATTCTAGCTCGTCATCATGGCAAAAATTCGATTCAGCTTGCTCGTGCTAACGTCAAATACGGCGTTAAATTGGCTAATCTCTCACAGTCACTTGAAGCAAAGCGCTTCCTGGCAAAAGGTTATGAAATGCTTAGCCAGCTATTGGGCGCTGAAAGTCCAGAAACCGGATTCGCTGCATTCCATCTGGGAAAATTTGCCCTATCCACACGAAAATACGCTACCGCGAGAGATCTTTTTCTGGAGGCACTGGGCACTTTCGAGAACCCTCACGCCCCGTCAAGTCAAATTGAGTTATCAACCCATGCCTTTCTTGTCGATGTGTTCGAAAACCTTGGCGACTCGGAACAAGCAACCGAGCATTGCCTGGCCATTGGACGAATGACCCCATTTGTGCAAGATCAGCAACCCGTACCCCTATTCAAACGCGCACCGGATTATCCATCCAGCGCCGTACGTCAAAAGCGATCGGGCTGGGTAATTGTGGAATTCGAGATCAGCGAAACGGGAACCGTTAAAGGCCCAAGAGTGATGGAATCCGAAGGCGGCGATGATTTCATTCCGGCAGCCATCGCCGCTGCCAAAAAGTTTCGATACGCACCTCGTTTTGAAAACGGATCACCAGTAGCAACGCCCGGCATTCTTCATAGAATTTCGTTCGAGATTGAGGAATAGAAAACTGTCGAAATAGGTGATCGCGACTATGGGAAATTTAGTGCCGGTCATTAGTTTATTAGTTTTTCTTTCTTAGCCCGATCACTTCATCGCGAGACTCGTCGCGCTGGCGCCCAAACCCCACGCGCATCTGATTCGATACCACCGTATCTTAGAAAAAACTAATAAACTAATGACCGGCACCAAATTCCCCTCGCTGGCGCCCAAACCCCACGCGCATCTGATTCGATACCACCGTATCTTAGAAAAAACTAATAAACTAATGACCGGCACCAAATTCCCCGCTATTTTAGTCGGATGTTTAAACGACAATTTGAGGTTTGCCCATCGCAATTGTTAGCAGATCGTGTAGGGCCAACCAAGTACGAGTCATTGACGGCGGCACTAAATTTGCCGTCCCACTGATTCCGGAGAGGCCCGCAAGCGTGATGCTTTTTAGAGTCGGGGCTTTCTACCGCGTGGAATATTTTCGAGTTAATCTACCAAGGTCCGTAACCGGCATCATCTTGTTTTAAGATTGGCCGCCGACATCAACGCCCGGGGTGCGCAAGCTGACAACGTCGAACGCCTGGCCCGCTACGGCTTACGACCGCCGATCGCTGACAAATCGCCGCGCATGCTACGGTATTGAAATTGACGCTAGTCACTAACAATAGGAAAGAATTTGGGCGTATACCAAACTTGCCTATCGAGAACTGGTTAACGAGCTAGTGCAAGATTTTGGAAGTCCTGGGTACAGCTTATTGATCGATTCTTGCCGTTTCTCAGGGCATGATGGTAAATAGCTGGGCTGTACCCGGAATCTGCGGCGAGATGACCACCGAACCCAAATACCAACCAAGCAACCCATACCCGCTAAGCGCCCAAAACCTCACCGTGGGCGTAAACGGCCGAGTCTTGGTTGACGAGTTACATCTGGATCTCACAGCAGGCCAATTCGTTTGCCTACTCGGACCCAACGGCGTTGGGAAAACCCTAAGCCTGCATACTCTGGCCGGTTTGCTCGACCCTGTATCAGGATCCGTCAACTTGTCCGGCGATGATCTCAAACATTTGGATCGCAGCGACATTGCCGAGCAACTCGGCTTGTTGCTGCAAGATCACCAAGACGCCTTCCCTACGAGTGTTTTAGAAACTGCCTTGTTGGGCCGTCACGCGCGCTTGGGATTTTGGCAGTGGGAAACAGCTGCGGACATCGACGTTGCTCGCCAGGCTTTGCAGACGATGGACTTGCAAGGTTTGGAACAAAGGCCGGCGCAATCCTTGTCCGGTGGCGAACGCCGGCGGCTGGCCATGGCCACATTGCTGGTGCAAGACCCGCAAGTCTTCTTGCTGGACGAGCCTATGAACCATTTGGATCCGCTGCATCGGCTGGCTTTACTCGATTGCCTTAAGAATCTCACGCGTCAGGGCCGCAGCGTGCTGGCGAGCTTGCATGACCCGGTGTTAGCTGCTCGTTGCGCGGATTCGGTGCTCATGCTCTTTGGCGATGGCCGCTGGCAATACGGCCAAACCGAGGAGTTACTCACCGAATCTAGCCTCGAAGCGCTTTACGGCACACCGTTTCGGCGCTTCGAAAGCGATGGTGAGAGCGTTCTGCTGCCCGTAACCCAATCTTGAATTACCGTCACCGCGCCGCTACAGTGAGCTTGCTAGGTGTTTCCAAGCGACAGTTTGGAATAACGGGAAGCCGGTGCAACTGGGTCAACAAAGATTCAGTGATTCCGGCGCTGCCCCCGCAACGGTAATCGAGCAGCCATTAATCCAGCGTGGCCCGTCCAGGGTTCGCAGCCACTGCGCTTTAAGCGCGGGAAGGTGGGTGTATGCGACGTGCAAGCGTCAGCTCGTAAGTCCGGAGACCGGCCTGGCATGTGGGTGAGGGTGCGGCGGGCGCCTGGCCAGCCGCGTATTCGGCCGTGCCAAGCATTCTCCTTTTCCTCACATTTTTTGTGCCAAGCCACGCGGGGAAGCGTGGGTGAGGAAAACGACATGTATCCGAACCGGACTCTACTCGTGACCGCCATGGTCGCGAGCCTATCCATGAGCGCATCGGCTCAGGACGAAATCGACAACATTGTGACCACGGCTAGCCGCACACCGCTGGAAAAGTCACGGGTTGGCAGTTCTATATCGTTGATTGAGCGGGCGCATGTTGAACAACGACAAAGCCTAATAATTTCCGACGTGTTGCAAGATCTGCCCGGTGTTGCCGTCAGCCGCGCCGGCGGTCCAGGCGCCCAAACACAACTGCGCATTCGCGGCGCGGAAGCCAACCACCTACTGGTACTCGTCGACGGCATTGAAATGAATGAAGCCGCCATTGGCGACGAATTTGGCTTCGACCAATTGACCAGTTGGGACATCGAACGCATCGAGTTAGTCCGTGGTCCCCAGAGCGCTCTGTGGGGTAGCGATGCGGTGGCGGGCGCGGTGAATATCATTACGCGGCAAGGACAAGACCCTCTTCGCGGAAATTTCGCCGTGGAAGGCGGATCCTACGGCACCAAGAATCTTGCGGGCCGCTTCGGCGGCAATTTGGGCGAGCTTAGCAGCGACTTGATGGTGTCACGCTACGACAGCAATGGCGATAATGTCGCCCGCACCGGCAGTGAAGATGATGGCTACGAAAACACATCAATCACCTGGAACAATAACCTTCGCGCCTCGGACATTCTCAGTTTCGGACTGATGGCTCGCCATAGCGACGGCAGTACCGAGTTTGACGATACGTTTCTGACTGGTCTACCTACGGATGCGGATCGCGTGTCTGAAATTGAATTGGCGGCGATACACGGCACAGCCGATCTGGATCTACTAGACCAACGCTGGCGGCATCGTCTGCAGCTAGGCTATTCCGATTCTGAGCGACAGAATTTAGCCGACGGCTCACTAACTGACGAACAGGCGGGCGAAAGAACCAGCATCGCTTATCAGACCAGCTACGCATTCCCGTCAACTACGGGTGACTATCAGCTCGTGCTTGCCCTTGACCATGAAAAAGAAGAATTTTCACAAAGATTTTTGGGCTTCGCGGGTGCAGACCAAAGCCAAGATCGCGACAGCACAGGCTACGTCGTGGAGCTGATCGCACAACCCTGGCAACAACTTTCAACGTCCCTCAGCTTGCGGCATGACAATAACAGCGATTTCAAAGACAAGACCAGTTTCAGAGCCACCGGCAGCTATCTTGTGGATGCAAGCAACACGCGCTTGCATGCTAGCTACGGTACCGGAATGAAAAAGCCCACGTTCATTGAGCTGTTTGGCTTTATTTCTGGTTCGTTCACGGGTAACCCGGATCTAAAGCCAGAAGAATCCAAGGGCTGGGACTTCGGCATCGAACAATCGATTTACGATGGCCGTCTGATCGCTGATATCACCTGCTTCTCGGCAACGCTGGAAGATGAGATCCAAGGCCTGTTCACCACCGTGATCAATGCCGAGGGCAGGAGTCGACGACGGGGCGTGGAAACCAGTTTGACCGCAAAGTTCACCGACAGGCTCACCGGTCTTTTCAGCTATACGCATACCAATGCCCAGGAAAAGAACCCGGCCGGTGAACAACGACGAGAAATTCGTCGCCCGCGGCACATGGCGTCTGCCAATCTCAACTACGCCATGCTACAAGAACGCGTAAATCTCAATTTGAATGTCTCGTACACCGGCGAACAAGACGACCTAGATTTTTCCAGCTTCCCAGCAAACACCGTCACGCTTGACGACTACACACTGGTCAATCTCACCGCCAGTTATGCCTTTAGTGACAGTCTGATTCTCTATGCCCGGGCAGAGAATTTATTCGATGAAGACTACGAAAACGTACTTGGATTCCAAACCCCCAGCGACGCCTACTACATCGGGCTGCGCATGAAACTGGGAGAATAGCAATGAAACTGCCCGTATTGCTCATCGGCTTGGTCATAGCTGCCATCGTTGCGCCCCATCCCTTCAATGTCACGCCCATCGGCGCGCTCGGCTTGTTTGCCGGCGCCTACGCTCGCCCCCGGCTGGCATGGGCAGTCCCCGTGATGGCCATGCTGGGCAGCCAGCTTATCGTCGGGTTCTATGAGCCTATCGTAACGCTAGGCGTTTACCTGGGCTTGCTCGGCGGACCGCTAGTGGGCCGACTAGTGTTAACAGAAGGTTCTAGACTTTCACGCCTTGCACCGGCCACCGTTGTTGCGGCCTTGCTGTTCTTCTTGACTTCAAATTTTGGCAATTGGGCGGCTAATATGGGCGTGTACACCTTGAACTTCGCGGGTCTATTGGAGTGTTACTGGAACGGCCTACCGTTTCTCGGACGATCTGTGCTCGGCGATTTGGCTTACAGCGCGCTGCTATTTGGCAGCTGGGAGTTGCTGCAGCGTGGATCGCTGTCAACATCATCAGCAAAAGTCGCGTAGTAAAACGCCGGAACTGAATAACGCCATAAGGTGAAGATCGTTTCTTTGTTACCCAGCGCCACAGAAATACTGTGTGCGCTGGGTCTTGAAAGTCAGTTGGTCGCAGTTTCCCATGCTTGCGACTATCCACCAGCTGTGTCCGAGTTACCCAAGGCAACTCGGACCGTCATCGACACCAATCAGTCCAGCGACGCCATCGATCGGCAGGTACGAGCACATCTCAGCGAAAACGCGGCACTTTACACCCTAGAGGAAAAAAAACTAGAGCAATTGGCGCCGGATCTCATCGTAACCCAAGCACTCTGTGATGTTTGCGCTGTATCCGCAACGGAAGTGAATCGCCTAGCCAGCCGACTAACGGGGTCACCCCGAGTATTGAATCTGGAGCCCGTCAGCTTAGCCGATGTTTTTGCAACCGTCGCATTGGTCGGCAAGGCGTGCGGCGTAGAGCTAGCTGCCGCTGAGCTACAGGGTCAAATGCAACATCGAATTGCCAACATTGAAGATCGCGTGACCAAGACCGCGCATAAACCGCGAGTCGCCTTTCTAGAATGGCTAGACCCACTGTTCAACGGCGGCCATTGGAACGGCGAGCTCATAAAACTGGCCGGCGGTATTGACGTATTAAATGGCTTTGGACAGGCATCGAGAACCCTGAACTTTGCTGAACTAATCGCCGCCCAACCGGAACTGTTGTTTGTAGCCTGCTGTGGATATTCCACAGAACGCGCCCTGGAAGACTTGCGCTTGGCCCAAGCGAGACCTGGTTGGGCTGACTTGCCCTGCGTGAAGCTCGGGCGAGTCTTTGTGGCGGACGGCAACCACTACTTTAATCGCCCCGGCCCGCGGTTGGTAGAGAGCTTGGAGATTCTGGCGGCCGCGCTGCACTCCGAGCCCGATTGGGTACCGTCAGGCGTTCCGGCAGCTAAGCGATTTAGCGGCGAGCAGAAAACTTGGCCATGAGTTGTCGCCAGCGCAGGCTGGTTCTGTAATGATTAGGGATATGGGTAATCGGCTGTCAAAAATCTACACCCGCACCGGGGACCAGGGAACCACGGGTTTGGGCAACGGTGATCGCGTGGCAAAAGACGCGACGCGCGTAGAAGCCTATGGCGCTGTCGATGAACTGAATTCCGCCATCGGCGTACTGTTGTCGACCGCAGAACTACCGCTACAAATCCAGACTGAGCTGATTCGAATCCAGCATCAACTTTTCGATTTAGGAGGTGAATTCAGCATACCGGGACATCAAGCCATCGATGGGGCGGCGGTAGAAGGTCTTGAGCGCCTCCTCGATGACATCAACAGCGAGCTGCCGCCATTAAAAGACTTTATTTTGCCGGGTGGAAATCCATCAGGCGCTGCATGCCATATGGCCCGTACTATTTGTCGACGCGCTGAACGACGCGCGTGGACACTGGCAAATACCGACAACGTAAACGAGCATGCCTTGAAATATCTCAATCGCTTGTCAGACTTGTTATTCGTGCTGGCAAGGGCTTTAAATCGCCGCAATGGCGATGAAGAAACCCTATGGCAAAAAGGCCAGTGATAGAACTTCGGTTCGCGCCTGGTCCAGAACTTCACAAAGCTCGCGCGCACCAACCAAAAGACGCGGGCCGGGACGGCTAAGCAAGTCAGCGTTAACGCCAAACATATAGCCGTTTCTCGCCGCAGACAAATTCTTCCATTGGCGCCAATAGTCAAAATTGGGTGGCTCATCAGCCACATAAGCACCCGCCAGAATCACGGCCGGCGAAGCATCCAAGACTGCTTCGGGCGAGACGACCGGTACCAGATCAGGCATTTCACCAAAGCTGTTCTGGCCACCGCATAAGTGAATCACTTGGCCAATGATGTGAGCATCGCTCACCGTGAGTAAGGGCTGCTCCGCTACCTGGTAGAACACCGACAATAGCTCGCGGCCTGCATATTCGTCTCGTAGCTTGTTCAAAGTCTTGCGGTATTGAGCGGCAGCCTTCCGCGCGATGGTTTCGGTGCCGGCAAGCTCGCCCAGGACTTCAATTTGATCGGCTATTGCCGTGATGGACTCCGCTTCAAGGGCAACCACGCGATAGCCTAAGTCACGCAATCTGGTCACCAATTGCGACGACGTACCGGATGACCAACTCAGAATTAGATCGGGCGACAAGCTAGCGAGCATTTCGTAATCCGCACGAAACGCATCGCCCACTCTCGGCAACTCGGCCGCAGGTGGCGGGAAGTCCGTAAACTCAGAGACGCCGACCAGATATTCACCCGCACCCGCGGTGAAGACCAACTCACCCAGGTGCGGAGCGAGCGTAACAATACGCCGAGCAGGCCCCGCATCCGGATGATCGCTTACCGACTCCGTTGGCCCGCAGGCCAATAGCGCCAGAATAGGAAGCAAAGCCAGCGATCGAAACCAAGCTTGCAAAATCGACTCAAGTCACCAAGTCGTAGAGCGTCAGCAAAGCGATGGCAGGGCACCAAATTAGCCACAAGGTTCTCACTACCAAATCCATGGCAGCGCGAACCCGAGCCGCCGGGGCCAATTCACATGTTTTCGTCGCCCGGCCCGTTGCGCCCGCGCCCGCCACAGCCACAACATCATCGTTGATGTCGAAAAATCGCTCGGCACAATTCTGGTAGTAGCCTTTCCAATCGGCAATAGCCTCCTCAAAACTTCCCGCCAGGGCATAGCCCATGGCCAGCAAGCGCGCGGGAATCCATGCGAACAAGCCATGCAGACTGCGCACCGCCGATGGCAAGGCCCCAGTATCTTCAACACCGCCCGAATACCGGTAGGCGACACGCCGCCGCATGAGATCGAGGATTCGGAACAACCAAGCGCCGGCGGGCCCCAACACCAAGAACCAAAACACGACTCCAAATACCCGGTTGTTGGCCTGTACGTAGACCGCTCGCTCTACGTCGCGCAACTGATCCGAGGAATCGTCGGGCAGATCGAATTCGGTCAGCGACTTGCCCAAGCGCCGAACTTCTTGTTCGTCGCCGGCTTCCACTGCCACGCAAAAATCATCAACTTCCTGCTTAAGATCTCGCGGGCCCAGGGAAAACAGCAGAACGACCACGGCGAAAGCAAAGTAAGGAATGTGCAGCAGGGCGTCGCGCAAGAGCCAGGCGACGGCCGCTACAGGCAGTACGAGCAAAGCAGCCAGTAAGGCGACGCCCACTAGGGATATCCAATATCCAGACTGTCCAAACCGGCTGAAAACTGCATCCAAGCTGGGATCAAGCCAGCGAAACTCGCGCAAATGAAAAAGATTCGTCAGCAGTCTTTCAGTGGCAAGGCCCAAAAGTAGCGCGAATAGGTTCATCGTGACTCCATTCTATCCAAGCTTGTCCTGAGCTGCTGCCAATCAAAGGCCGGCCCAGGATCAGTCTTCCGGCCCGGCGCGATATCCGCGTGGCCGACCACGGGTGCGCTGGCTAAAGACGGAATCGTCGCGCGCAATTGGGTAATCAGCTCCGCCAGCTGAGCATACTGCTTGGGCTCATAGGCTTGTTCATCAAGTCCTTCCAATTCGATACCAATGGAAAAATCGTTGCAGCGCTCTCGCCCCGCATGACAAGACTCTCCGGCATGCCAGGCACGCAAGAACAAGGGCACGTATTGAACCAATTCGCCGTCGCGGCGAATGAGCAGGTGACTAGAAACCCGCAAATGCGCTATTTCTTGAAAATAGGGATGGGCGTTAGGATCGAGTCGATTGGTAAACAAATAGTCAATCCACGGACCACCATAGTCGCCAGGTGGCAAGGAAATCCCGTGTACGACAATCAAATCTGGATCACAGTCCGGCGGACGCCCGTCGCAATTGGGCGAGGGCATTTGTCGGGCACCCGCAATATGCCCAGATGCGGAATCTATGCGAATCATCACCATGGTCAATAGCAGATTATCACCCGCCCCGGACCTCGAAAACCCGATAATGCCAAGACCGCCACAGCTTGAATCCTGTTGGATAATGCTGCCATGAGAATACCGCGAATCTATCAAGCCGGCGCCCTAGTCCCGGGCGAAACCATAAGCCTAAGGGACCAGCCGGCACGCCACATTGCTCAGGTCTTAAGATTGCAACCCGGCGCGGAGCTTTGCCTATTCAATGGCGACGGCAAGAATTATCAAGCCCGCCTGCTCGACTGCCGGCGTGATGAGGTTCGCGTCCAGCTTGGGAAAGATCAGTTGGCCGCGACGGAATCACCCCTGTCTACGGTGCTGCTACAAGGAATTTGTCGCGGTTCACGAATGGATCTGGTCATTCAGAAGGCAACTGAATTGGGGGTGGGAAAAATCGTCCCCGTTGATTGTGAACGCAGTGTGGTGCGCTTGAGCCAAGAACGGGCGGCGCGCCGACGCAGTCACTGGGAAGGAATAGCCATTGGAGCGGCCGAACAATGTGGCCGGGCCATGGTTCCAGAAATCTCCGCGCCCATGAAATTAGCCCAGGCGATAGACAGTCTGCCGAGACAAAGCATTGGCCTACTGTTGAATCCCAAAGCGAGCCGAAGCATTCGCCAAGCCGTGGCGGGGACAGGCTCCGTTGCCTTGCTGGTGGGCCCGGAAGGTGGCCTGAGTACAGCTGAAGTCGATCACGCAACAACGGCTAAGTTTCGCAGTGTTAGTCTTGGACCACGAGTCTTACGCACGGAAACCGCCGCCTTGGTAGCCCTTAGTCTCGTCCAATTCTGCAGTGGCGACTTAGATCGTGAGTAGGGGCAACTACGCCGGCTCAGTTGCGGCGATGTAATGGTCGTGGATCATCGACTCGATTTTCTCGAGATTCGGAATCAGTGGGTACTCATTGATCATGCGCAGCTGACAGATCACCGGACCATCCTCTGGCCAAGACTGCCGCGCGTCGGGCTCCATCACCGAGCGATTGACGCGAACCAACTGAGGAAATCCCTCGGTCAAAATACCAAACGCCCCCGGCTCCAATAAACCCGCCAAGGCATTGAAAACCGTTACACGCGTTCGGCCACCGGCGGGCGAACTGGGCAAGCCAGCCAGCTCTTCGAAACTCAAGACCGGAATGTCGGCATCGTTCCAGCGCATACTGCCGCGTAGCCAAGCCGGATCCCCAGAATGCTCGTCACTCAACGCATAGCGCACCACTTCGGCAACACAAACCCGCGGCACGATAATGCGATGCTTATGCAGGGGCACTAATAAACTATAAAGTTCTTCGTTTTGCTCTTCGTCCGCCATGCTTTATTCCGCCGGCATTTTTAGTAGATGTCTGACCGCTTCCATGAGCTCTTGCTCTTGATACGGCTTACCCAAATAGTCGTTGACACCCAGTTCAATGGCGCGGGCGCGGTGCTTGTCGCTAACACGCGATGTCACCATGATAATTGGCACAGCTTCTGATGCTTCATTGCCACGAACATAGGTTGCGAATTCATAGCCATCCATCCGCGGCATCTCAATATCAAGCAGGATAATGTCGGGCACATGATCTTGCAGGACGCTCACAGCCTCAACACCGTCTTTGGCGGTAATAACCATGAAGTCATTCCGCTCCAAGAGTCGCTGGGTGACACGCCGCATGGTAATGGAATCGTCGACCACCAAGGCTAAAGGTTGAGGTGGCCGCACCTCGGCAGCTTGAGGAATTTCGGATTCTGGAATGAGCCTACCCGAACGAACCAATGCGCCAGCATCCAGAATGACCACAACACTGCCGTCACCCAAAATCGTCGCACCGGAAATGCCGCGAATGGTGGATAGTTGATCGCCCACGGGTTTCACGACAATCTCGCGGCTATCTAACATCTCATCAGCGATGAGCGCAGCAGAGTTCTCGCCGGCGCGCACCAAGATCAAGGAAATGCGCTCCTCATCCTCGGGAATACGCGGAATGGGATGACCCAAGTATTGACCTAGATAGCGGAAGGCATAGCGCTGGTCGCCATAGTCAATGACGGGATCTTCTTCAGCCATGTAGTTATCGAAATCATCACGGCTGATACGGATAATCCCTTCCACCGTCGGCAGCGGCAGCGCATATTGCTCCTGCCCCACACGCACGACCATGGCCTGGGTAACTGCCAAGGTGAAGGGCAGGCGCAAGATAAAGCGCGTACCTTGGCCAGGGGTTGAATCGATTCGCAGAGAACCGCCAAGTTTGGTCATCTCGCTTGCGACCACATCCATGCCAATACCGCGACCCGCGACCTGGGTCAAACGCTCCGCCGTGGAAACACCGGGACGCAAGATGTATTGCATGACCTCTTCGTCGCTGGCATCTCTAGCGGGATCCAATAAGCCCAATTCATGGGCTTTTTGACGAATGGCTTCAACGTCTAAGCCGCGGCCATCGTCTTCCACATCGATCACGACCTCGGCGCCCTCTCGGCGCAGAGTGATGACGACGTTACCCGTTGCGGGTTTGCCAGCCGCCTCTCGTTGTTCCGGTGTTTCGATGCCATGAATTACCGCGTTGCGTAGCAAATGTTCGAATGGCGGCAGCATTTTTTCGAGCACCTGACGATCTAGATCACCGCCTCCGCGTAGCGACAGTTCCGCCTGCTTTCCCGATTCCGCGGCTGTTTGCCGGACCAAGCGCGACAAACGCGTGGCGTGGCCATGAAACGGCACCATGCGGGTGCGCATTAGACCATCTTGCAGTTCCGTTGCCGTGCGTGCCTGCTGTACCAGCAAAGCCTCGGTATCACTGGTTAGATTCTGTAATAAGTCTTTCAAACTGCCTACATCGCTAGCCGTCTCGGTCAATCCCAGGGACAGCTGTTGGATGCGCGAGTATCGGTCTAGCTCCAGAGGATCAAAATCTTCGTTTGCTGAGCCTTCGACCTGGTGCTGATAGTGAATCTGAGCTTCCGTGGCAATTTCCAAGCCGCGCAATTGTTCTCGCAAACGGGTCACGGTTTGACCCAGCTCAACCAAGTTGAAGTGAATCCGGCTCATTTGCTGAGACAAACGAGAATGGAAAATACTGATTTCACCGGCGTTGTTCAGCAGCTGCTCCAGCAGCTTAGGATCGACTCGCGCGAGCTGGCGGCGATCCACCGTTGCTGCTTCAGAACTCGCCAGTGACGGCAGACTGCCAAAATCCAGACCGCCGCTTGCGGGGCTCGGTGGCGCTTCGAGATCACGTGCCAACTGGCCAATCTGGTCCATGACCGGCAGGGCTGGTCCGGTTTCGTCCGCTTGTTCTTCCTCAGTGTCCGCGTCGAGGGCAGATGCCTCTTCTTCCTCCGGTGCGACTTCTTCTTCCGATTCCGCTGCTTCGAGTTCCTGGTCTGCCGGCTCTAATTCAGCCTCATCAACCGCAGTGAGTTCCTCCGGCTCCAGGGTTTCAACGGACACCTGCTCAACTGCCACGTCCATCGGCGGCAATTCGACGGCGTCGGTAGACTCCAGCGCGTCGCCGCTAAGGGTACTTGCGAGCCTTTGCATCAATGCACCCGGCCGCGCCGGCGCCTGACCGGCAACCACTTGCTCACGCATGCTATGCAGTTCGTCGATGGACGCTTGTAGTAGCTCGCGCGTGTCCCCAGTCATGGGCAACCGGCCGCTATTGATACCAATGAGTAGGGCCTCGAGATCATGGGAAAAATCGCCCATATCTACGAGCCCCGCCATGCGCGCACCCCCTTTTACGGTGTGCAGATGGCGCTGCAACTCCGCCATGGAAGCTTCCGGCACAGCCTCGTCACTGATCTGTGCCATGACCGCATCGCAGCCTTCCAACAGTTCAGCGGCCTCCTCGGCAAAAATCTCGGCGATGTCAGGATCGAAATCGGCCGCGCCCGAAACCGGCTCGGCTTCGGTTTCGGGTTCTCCGACCTCTTCATCAGCGGGCCTAATCTCCGCCTCTTCCGCTTTCGCCAGCTCAGCACGCGCGGCCGCCGTAGCCTCCACCGCCTCGTCCAGCGCTTGCAGCTCGGCAACCAAGGCATCGGTTTGCGGCAAGTTATCGTCGCCGGCGGCTAGGGCCGCGATCACTTCTTGCAAACTAACGACGGTGGCCTCGACCGCGTCGATGACCGGTACATCCACAGAAACCGGATGGTCATAAGCATGACGAACCAATTGGTTCAGCGGCCCCGTTAGCCGCGCCGCCGCATCAGCCTTGGCCATGGTCACGCTGCCATGCAAAGTGTGGCAAGCGCGATACATTTCTTCGGAAATCGCAAACGGCGGAATTCCCTGTCGCGCCTCTTCGATAAACAACTCGATGGCATCAACATGGGCCGCGACTTCTTTGGTCAAAATGTCCAGCAAGACCGAATCGATGCTCTCATCAGCCTCGGCAGTCTCCGGCACCTCATCGGCCAGATCCAGATCGATGGATTCGTCTTGCTGGCCCTCATCAGTCTCGTCGGCAAATTCGAGATCCAAATCGAGATCTGGCGAATCACCTGCCGACGGCAAAGCGACATCCACACGACCCTCTGCCATGAAACTGGCTCGTTGACTGAATTCGCCCACGTCGAACTTGGGCTGCGTGCCAACTTCCAACTGCTCCAATAGCTCCGGCAACGCGGCAATTCCCTCAGCCAGTAATTCCATCAACTCCGGCGTCGGTTCCAGCGTCTGATTAATAACGCGATTGAGCAGGTTCTCCATACCCCAAGCGGTATCGCTGATGAAGGTCGCGCCAACCATGCGACCGCTTCCCTTGAGAGTGTGAAATGAGCGCCGTAGAACCGTAAGTGCGTCTTCGTTCGCCGGATTCTCCGACCAAGCCGGGAAATTAACCTTAATTGCTTCGATTTCTTCGCCGGCTTCCTCGATAAACAATTCAATGATTTCAGGATCCGGACGGTCAGCCTGCGACTCCAGACCCGGCGACACATCCAGAGCCCGCGGATCGAGCACCTGAACGGTGGCGGATGGCTGTTTGTCTATTGCGACGGTCTTCGCCAGATCACGCTCTTGGGGCGAGGCATCCGGCACGGCTACGTCTTCACTGATATCGACCAGCGCAGTCAAGCAGCGCTGGGCGTTTTCCAGCATATAGAGCGGCTCGCGGCGACCCGCTTCCAAAGTTTCCAAATAATAATCAAGGCTGACTATGGAATCGGCCAACATATCCAGGCGCCGGCGATCAGCCGTGGCATAGCCATGCTGAATAATATTTGTAATGGCTGTGCCGATGCCTTCCACGATCTCGACGGCCGCGGGGTTTTCCAGCACAAGGAGTCCAGCAGTGACACCTTGGAGTAGGGGCGGGACGGAATCGAGTATCGCGCCCTCTTCAGGATGCTCCACAACCTGGCTAACGGCATCTTTCACGCGCGCGAGATTGACAATGCATTCGCGCATAACAGCGCGCGATACCTCTAGGTAATCGACATCATCCTCATCGGCATCTTGGTCGCCACTCTCGTCGGAATCACTTGGAGCGATTAAGCCGAACAGCTGATCATCCAGCCGCCTCTCGACACCCAGCAGAGCAGCCGCCATGGCCACCAAATTCGACTCGTCGCCGGCGCTCTCCCCGGAGGCGATGGAAACTAACTCGGTGCGACGCAATTCAACGGTCTCGCGCAGATCACCCAGCCCGAGCACGCCCAAAGTGTCACCAATCTTCTTGAGCAGCTCCGCCTGGGGCAGTAATTCTTCGACATGCTCCATGCCCGTGCGCACATAAATGTCGAGGACATCCTTAACGCGCGCCAGGTCTTCGCGGATCGCATCCGCCACGGTTTCCATTAGCTTGGCGCTGGGTGCGGCTAAACTCTCGCGCACAGCCTCGACTTGGGAATCGGCCGGTACGAGATCCTCCAGCTTGTAAGCTTCACGTATGGCGGTAACCCGCGGCCCTGGATTTTGTCCGCGCGCGATGTAGTACAGCAAATTGTTGATCAGCTCATGGGGCGGCTGCGAGCCGCAACGCTCTTCGCCCATGGAGATCAGGCGCTTCATTTCACGATCAACTTGCCCGATCAGGCGCTTAACGGAAACACTCGTTTCCACACCACCCCCGGCAAGCCCCTCTAGCACACCGGCGGTCACCCACCACAAGCGAAAAATTTCGGGATGGGTGGCAGCAGCCTCTAGCTTGCCGGCAATCTCTCCCATGATGGACAAATTACGAGCGGCGTCCGCACCTTTAATCCAACCCAGCAAAGCCAACTGAAACCGTGAGCGCGAAGCCGCACAAAGTTGTTGCAGGTTTTCGCCGCTGGCTTCGCGAGGCTGTGCTTGTTCGACTTCCTCGGCAGGCGTAAATACATTGAGCAGCAGTAAGGTGCTCTCGGACAGCAAAGGCTTGCCCCGTACTGCACGTAAGTCGTTTAACAAAGGCAGCAAAACTAGAGGAATATCGCGGCCACCATTTAATATTCGTTCCACGTAGGCCGGCAATTGAACAGCCGCGCGGCTCAAAGCGTCTATCGCTTCTTCATTGCCCTCGTTACCGCGCATTCCGCCCAGATGGCGACAGGCCAGCTCCATTTCTTCGGCCAGCAAACTAGCGCCGTAGGTCTCGGTCATTCGCAGCACACCACGCGCTGTATGCAACAGGCCAACGCAGCGATCCAGTACGTTGGGCCCGCCCTCGCCTTCGGCAAACTGCTCCAAAGCAAGACGCGCATCATTTAGCGTGATCGCCAGCTCCTCGCCAACGATCTGCAAAGATTCCGGCATGACTCGATTCAGAACTGCCACCACTTAGATTACAACCCGCCGCAAACTAGGCCATGCGCTGATCGACATAAGACGCCGACTCGAGATTGTTCGCCGCCAATTCTTCCTCAGCAGGCGTATAGGCGTCATCCTCCGGGAAATAGGCTTGCGAGTCATCGGCATCAATATCGGCTGCTTCGGCTGATTCATTTTGCGAATCGGGCAAGCGGAAACCAGAAACGGATTCACGCAGCTGAGCAGCCAGGGCAGCAAGCTTACTGATGGAATCCGTGGTTTCACTAGTGCTGGCAGCAGTCTGGGAATTGATTTCTTGTAGCACGGACATATTTTTCGTCACAGCATCCGCCGCGCCCGCTTGCTCGCGAGCTGAATCTGAAATGTTTTGCACCAGGGAGGCAATCTGATTTGACACTTGCTCAATTTCTTCCAGCGACGCGCCGGCATTTTCAGCCAGCAGGGCACCGCCGACCACATCGGTGGTACTGCGCTCCATGGAAACAACCGCTTCGTTGGTATCCGCCTGAATCGTCCGCACGAGCACTTCAATCTGCTTCGTGGCATTCGTCGAACGCTCCGCCAATCGCTGCACCTCATCGGCAACCACCGCGAAACCTCGTCCGGCCTCCCCGGCCATTGAGGCCTGAATTGAAGCGTTCAAGGCCAAGATATTTGTTTGATCCGCGATATCGTTGATCAATTCAACAATATTGCCGATTTCCTGGGAGCTCTCACCCAGGCGCTTAATTCTTTTCGAGGTTTCTTGAATCGTCTCGCGAATGGTATTCATACCATCGATGGTGCGTCGGACCGCGGCGCCGCCCTTGTGTGCCACATCCACTGAATGTCTCGCCACATCCGAAGAACGCTCGGCATTGCCGGACACCTCCTCAATGGTCGCGGCCATGCGGGCAATATCGTCAGAGGCCAGGGACAGCTGCTTAGATTGCAGCGCACTGCCTTCGGCCAGTTGTTGCGCCGTGATATCGGTTTGTTTGGCAGCACCGTCAACCATGATTGCGCTGTCGTTCACCGTCGCCACGAGTTCGCGCAAAGCCTCGATGGCGAAATTCATCGAATCGGCAATATTTCCGGTGATGTCCTCTGTTACGGTTGCCTTTACCGTGAGATCGCCGTCGGCCAGGCTGCTAATTTCATCAAGCAAGCGCATGATGGCCGCTTGATTTCGCTCAGTTTGTTCAGCTTGTAAAGCCGTGCTACGTCGCAAGCCAGCCGAACGAAAGTAGATCGCCGCCATGGCTGCAAATAACAATAGTGCGGCGATGGTCAATACTTTTTGTAAGAACGGGCCAATTCCCGCGTCGGATGCCGTGCTGGCGCGAGACGTTGGAGCAAGTGTTGCCGCCACTTCGTCTAGCTGCATTCGCGTGCGCGCCAATGCTGACAGCTGGTCGCTGTATGCGGCCACGTCTCTCACGCGCTCGGCGATGGCATCGGCCGAGCTAGAGACTGCGGCCAGCTTGTCCAAGGCCTCGCTGTCCTCTAAGGCGGTCAAGCCGAGCGCCGAATCTCCAGCCTGAAAGCCGCGAATAATCTGCCCGATGCCCATTTCAGCGTCCAACAAGGGCTGACTCAGACCGTTCGGATCGCCTCCCAGGGCCAGGCTGCGAATATCCCGCCGCACGCCGTCACCCAGCAAGCGCAAGCGCTCCAGCTGCGCCGCGACCGAGGCTTGGCCGGCATCCGTCATACTTGCCTCCAGCGCGTAAACGCGATCGCTCAGGGCGGGGCCCAAGTTATCTAGATCCGCCGCCGCTCGTTGCACCGTGAGTAGGGCATCCTCACCGCCCTTAATGGTGCGCAACCCGGAAGCGATCTGACCGAAACCTTGGGCTTGCGCGGAGGCAAGACCCTTGCCGGCCGCGTCCACCTGCTTGGCCGAAGGCTCCAAGCGCGCGAACGCGGCTTCGTCGCCCGAGAGTGCCTGGCGGCCCAAGGCTATGGCCGACTGCGCGGTGAGTAGTTTCGCACTATCGCCCGGCGCGGACGCACCACTGCCCGAACCCGACCAAGCTAAAAATAGCAAGCCGCCCAGCGCAAGGAGCATCAATCCGCCCAGCACCGGCATGAGCTTTCCGCCGCTAGCAATCGTTGTCATGAACTCAACCCCATTTTAAATCTCATCGATTCCCGGCAGTTTGCCAAGTTCGATCCATCAAACTACGCCCCGACCTACGTGGACTTACTAAGGTCCTAGTCAATCGCTGCCCGTCGAAATTCTTCCGCCGCTAATAATTGTTGCATACCAAATATCGGCCAAACTTCGCCACCGCGTGAGAAATTTCCAGATACGTATTGGTCACAACGCACCATGGTCTCGGGAATATTCTCACGATATTCCCGGCCCAAGAAGCGGCGAAAACCGAATACCTCATCGACGATTAGGCCCAGCGGCAACTCATTGCTATTCAGCACGAGTACCCGCGCACTGCGGCTCGATCCGCCAAAACCGGCACCCAAATACGCGCGCAGATCGACGATGGGTAGCAGTTGACCACGAACATTGGCCAAACCCCGAATCCACGGCTTCGCACCGGGCACGCGAGTTACCTGCGACGGAACCATGAGTACTTCGCGGATATCTTCTCGCGACACAATGAATTGTTCCGCGCCTAATCGAAAACCAATACCGACCCACTCCTGAACATCTACATCGCCGCCCAATGCTCCCGCCAGGGCTGCTTTGCTGCGCCGTTCCAACTCGAGCAGCAAGTCGAAAGGATGCTCGCTTAGGGACTGTAGAGAATTTCCCGCGGTGGCTGACATCAGGCGATACGCGCTCGCACCGCCGCCAGCAAATCGCTGTCGGCCACGGGCTTCATCAGGTACTCCACTGCACCCTGCCGCAAGCCCCAAACTTTGTCGCTTTCCTGGTCCTTGGAGGTCACCATGACCACGGGAATATCAGCCGTCAGCGGATTCTTGGCCAGTTGGCGCGTGGCTTGAAAACCGTTCATGCCGGGCATAACCACATCCATCAATATGACATCCGGGCGATTCTGCTCGGCAACGCTAATGGCCTCATCCCCGTTCTTCGCGACCAGGGTGTCAAAGCCGTTCTTTTCCAACAATTTCGAGATGACGTGTTGCTCAGTGGGTGAGTCGTCAACAATGAGCACCAAGGCCATTTGTGTATCCTCGCCTTTAGCTTGAGACCTGGGTCGCGATAGCGCCCAGTAGCTCATCTTTGGTGAATGGTTTGGTCAGATATTGTTCTGAACCAACGATTCTTCCCCGCGCGCGATCGAACAAGCCATCTTTACTGGACAGCATAATCACAGGCGTATCGCGAAAGGTCTTGTTGTGCTTGATCAATGAACAGGTCTGATAACCGTCCAAGCGCGGCATCATGATGTCCACGAAAATCACATCCGGGTGATGATCGGCGATCTTCGCGAGGGCATCAAAGCCGTCAACCGCCGTATATACGGTGCAACCTTCCTTAGATAGCAAAGTTTCCGCGGTACGACGAATGGTTTTCGAATCGTCAATAACCAGCACTTTGAGGCCGTTGAGGCCCCCAGCGACTTCGCTTTTCACAGCCCCCTCCACGGTCGACGTCATGGCTCACCTTTTAACATAAGCTTTTAGGCACATCCACGCCCGAGATCCCTGGATCCGCAGGCGCCGTGGGTCACCCGGAGGGCCCGCCTAGCGTAAAACCGCGGCAGACCAGAACCCAGTTCCCATCCCTCGCGGCCGAGGCCAATGCCTCGATGGTCAATTTCCGGCGACAAGCCGGACAACACAGCATTCCCAGGATACAGGGGCAAGGGTGATATTTCAGCAGCGCTGCTACAGAATTGGGACATTGATCATGTCTAAAGGTCGCTAGCAATCGACCCCGCCTGGAGAAGCTCATGAGTCGAATGCGGCTCGGGATTGTGATGGATCCCATCGCCACGATCACACCAGCCAAGGACAGCAGTCTGGCAATGCTGCTGGAGGCCGGACACCGCGGGTACGAGCTCCACTATTTTGAGCAAGCCGACTTGCGGCTGTTGGATGGAAAGGCCTTTGGCCGTTCCAGACGGCTGAGGGTCCAAGACGACCTGGATGACTGGTATGCGCTAGATACCGAGCAGGAAATTCCGCTGGCCGAGCTCGACGTCATTCTGATGCGCAAGGACCCGCCGTTTGACATGGAATACATCTATACCAGCTATATTCTCGAGCGTGCCGCAGAACAAGGTGTGCTGGTCGTCAATCGGCCTCAAGCGCTGCGTGACATAAACGAAAAAGTTTTTACGGCTTGGTTTCCCGATTGCTGCCCACCGACCTTGATTACCCGATCCATGGAGGACATGCGCTCCTTCGCGAGCCGGCATGGACGAATCGTCGTTAAACCGCTGGACGGTATGGGTGGTCGATCCATCTTTGTGATCGAACAAGGCGATAACAACAGCAACGTAATCTTGGAAACCCTGACCGATTATGGGCGAGGCTTTGCCATGGCCCAAAAGCACGTGCCCGAGATCAGCGCCGGTGACAAACGGATCTTGATGGTCGACGGCAAGCCCGCCGACTACGCTCTGGCGCGCATCCCCCCGCCGGATGACAATCGGGGCAACCTCGTGGTGGGTGCACAGGCGGAGGTTCGGCCATTAACCGAACGCGATCGCTGGATCTGCAATCAACTCGGCCCAACCTTGCGAGAACGGGGGGTCATATTTGCGGGCCTGGACGTCATCGGGGACTATTTGACAGAAATTAACGTGACCAGCCCGACAGGTATCCGCGAACTGCAAAAATATGCAGAAATCAATGTGGCGGCAGATCTTATGGATAGTCTCAACGAGAAACTGGGCCGCTAAGACAAGAAATTCTGTGAACCAGTGCCATCGGCAGCCCTGAGCAAGCGTATACTCACAGCTATGCGGAAAGAGCAGATGAGGGACTGCCGCTAGGCTCAAGCTTATGGGCAAGACGAACTCCCCCGCCTCAGCGTCAAAGTTATCATCTAGGGCGCCTATCGATTGGTCAGAAAAGGCAGCCAAGGATCGGCTCTCCTCGACACTTTTCCTCGCCGCACTTTTCCACGGCGTGCTTATTCTGGGTATCACATTTTCCAGTGACGGCCGCGAAGATCCGCCAGCGGCCACCTCGCTCAATGTGGTCATCGTAACCAGCGACAGCGATTTGCTCGAAGCATCCGAGGACGCCAATGTGCTGGCGCAACAAAATCTCGACGGCGCAGGAAATACGGACCTGCCGGATCAGTTAGAAACTGCGGTGGCGAGGAGTTCCGATGCGAATATTGTCGGCCCCGATCGCGCGGGCGCGGAGCAAGCCATAGACGCCGGCAAACAAGTCACGGATAGAACCGTTCTATCATCCACGTCAGCGCCAAGACTGGTGCGTCAATTGCCCGACGAGCTGGGTGAGCCTGAAAAGCAGCCGGTGGAGGAAAAAACTGGCATGCCGGGCGATACCCGGTATGTCGAGATTGTGAACGAGCCCGATCTACGCACATTAATCAGCGATGCCGGTCCCCGTGAACTCGTTATTAGCGCCAGCACGCGAGAGTCGCGAATCGCTGCGTACTTGAGCAACTGGAAACGCGAAGTCGAACGAGTCGGCACGCTGAACTTCCCGCGCCAGGCGGGTAGTCGTGAATTTGATGGGCACCCAACCCTGGAAGTGGTGATCGCATCGGACGGTGTACTGCGCGATGTGGTTGTACGCAATTCTTCCGGACAGGCCGTTCTTGATGACGCGGCCGTAGAAATATTGCGGATTGCGGCGCCGTTTAAACCCTTTCCGGATTTCTTGCGCACGGACTATGACAGCTTACGATT
This sequence comes from Gammaproteobacteria bacterium, assembly GCA_965221985.1. Taxonomy (GTDB): domain Bacteria; phylum Pseudomonadota; class Gammaproteobacteria; order Steroidobacterales; genus J054. The sequence goes on along the minus strand of OZ244928.1, from coordinate 1,096,598 downwards.
TGCCTATGAGTGGCGATTTGGGGCCGGCGGCGGCGTTCGCCGCATGACGGCTGCACCGGGGTCATAAACCAGCATGGATGAGCAACATACACAACTGGCCGGGCATTTACTCATCGCGATGCCCGCCATGCTCGACCCAAACTTTGCCAAGACCGTGACCTACGTTTGCGAGCACAGCGAGCTGGGCGCCCTGGGCTTGGTCATCAATAGACCCATGAACCTAAATTTTCGCGAGGTTGTTGAGCAACTGGAATTACCCGGCGAACAATCGCCACTGGACGAACAAGCCATTTTGCAAGGTGGCCCCATTGAGTTGCAACGCGGCTTTGTCATTCATGAACCCTCCGGTGAATGGGATGCCACCAAAGCCGTTACCGACGGGATTTTCGTGACAACTTCACAGGATATTCTCGGCGACATGGCAGCCGGCAAGGGACCGGAACGCGCGCAGCTAATTCTAGGTTACGCGGGCTGGGGGCCGGGACAACTTGAGCAAGAGATTGCCGAGAATGCCTGGCTAAGTGTGCCGGCATCACCCCAGGTGGTTTTTGATACGCCCTACGAAGATCGCTACGAGCAAGCCGTCGCCCTGTTAGGTGTCGATTTAAGCACCTTGAGTTCCCAGGTTGGGCATGCCTGATCCTGAAAACCCCGCGTCATTGAACGCTAAGAAATCCAAGCATGAGTCCCGGCCCGAAGCGGCATTAGTTTTCGATTACGGCGAACGTAGCATCGGCGTCGCCAACGCGACGACCGCAGCCGGTTTTGTCAACGAAGTAGACACGCTGGCCGCAAGCGCGGGCCAGCCAGACTGGCATGCCGTGAAGACTCTAATTGATGAATGGGAGCCACGGGTACTGGTCGTTGGCTTACCTTATAATGAGGATGGCAGCGAAGGGCCAATGACCAAGCGGGCCCGAGAGTTCGCTGCTGAACTGCGCGCACGCTACCAACTTCCCACAGAAATGGTGGACGAACGGCTAACTTCCGCGGAAGCCGAGTCAATACTGCGCGCCCAGCGTCGCGCAGGACTGAAAAAACGGCGGACTCGAAAACAAGATATTGACAGCATGGCTGCAAGACTGATTGGCGAAAGTTGGTTGCGGGGCGCCGGAGAAAAAGAATCCGATAACAATGAACACTAAAGCGAACCACGGATATCAGTTGAGTCCGGCCGGCCATTTAAGGCATTTACTGACTTTGGAGAACTTGGATCGAGAAATCGTCGCGAACCTGCTGGATCGCGCGGAGTCCTATCTGCGTCCGGCCGGAGAACCTCCCGCGAGGGATCAAGCTCTGGCCGGGCGAACCGTAGCCAATTTGTTTTTTGAGCCCAGCACTCGCACCCGGGCATCTTTTGAACTCGCAGCCAAACGCATGAGTGCTGATGTGCTGAACCTAGATGTCAACATGTCGTCACGCAAAAAGGGTGAAAGCGTCCTCGACACAATTTATACGCTACAGGCTATGCAAATTGACATTTTCGTCGTGCGCGATGCATCCGCTGGTATTCCCGCACTTATCGCCGGTGAAGTGCAGCCACATGTGAGCGTGTTGAACGCGGGAGAAGCATCGGTCTCACATCCAACTCAGGGCCTACTGGACATTATGACCATCCGGCAGCATCGCAGCGATTTTGAGAATCTGAGTGTCGCCATCATTGGTGACATTGCGCATTCGCGAGTGGCACGGTCAGCATGCCAGGCTTTGCGAACCATGGGCACTCGCGACATTCGTTTGGTAACTCCCGCCGGTCTTGCACCGGACCCTGGACACTATCCAGGCGCCCTAATCACTCAGGAGATGGACGAAGGCATTGCGAACGCCGATGTGTTGATGGCCCTTAGAATTCAGCGTGAACGTATCGACAATGACGCGGAGTTAATATCGGCCGGTGAATACCACGATAGCTATGGCATCACCGAGGCGCAACTGGCCAAGGCTCATCCCAATGCCATCGTCATGCATCCGGGCCCCATGAATCGCGATGTGGAAATTGCCGCCAGCGTCGCGGACGGTCCGAAATCAGTGATCAACCGCCAAGTGACCAATGGTCTGGCCATACGCATGGCGATTTTAGCCACCGTCATCGAATCCCGGCGGCGTCCATGACCCGTAGGCAACGAGGCAGCATTTTTGTTGAAGATGCTGTTGTCCTAGAGCATCGCCGTTACCCCGCCAATCAATATGCGCTGCGGCTCGCAAGCCAAGATTGCGCACGCACCGCCAAGCCGGGCGCTTTTGTGCACATCCGCTGTTCCGCGGACATACCGATGCGCAGGCCGTTATCCATCATGCGGGCCGACGCCCAGCGGGGCTGGATTGAGGTGCTGTACAAAGTTGTCGGCTTAGGCTTGCACAATCTTTGCCAACTGAAAGTTGGCGATTCGGTGAATTTGCTAGGCCCCATCGGCAATGGTTTTAGTGTGGACCCGAATCGGCCACGCGCCATTTTACTGGGCGGCGGTGTCGGAATTCCACCCTTGCTTTTTCTCGCGGAGCGTTTGAGCGAACGGGCAGAGTTCTTACCCCTTGCCTTTTTTGGTTCAGAAATTCCCTTTCCGTTTGATCTTTGCGCTAGCGAACTTGAGGTTGCCGGCACTGACCCAGAAACGCGCGACAGTTTAAGCTTGCTTGAAGAGTGGAAGATACCCGGACGCCTCGCCAGTGCCGCGGGACTAGCCGGATGCTATCGCGGCTTTGTGACCGAACTGGCTGCGAGCTGCTTGCAAACCAGTACCGCTGAAGAACTTGCGTCGAGCATGCTGTTCGCCTGCGGACCAGAACCAATGCTGCGGGCCGCGAAATCCCTTGCGACGCGGTTCAAACTGCCGTCGCAACTGTGCCTGGAAGAATATATGGCCTGCGCCGTCGGCGGCTGCGCTGGCTGCGCGATACCGGTGCTAAGCGATGGCCGACCAGCAATGAAGCGTGTCTGTGTGGATGGACCCGTGTTCGACGGTGAACAGGTTTATCTGGACTGACGGACAACCCGCGGCATCGTCATAAAAACAACTAACCGAAATGTATCTGCGCTTCCAGGTTAGTCCGCGAATCAGCATTCGCCAAAGCTTCGTCCATGCTGATCTTGCCGTCTCGATAAAGCTTCAGTAGCGATTGGTCAAAGGTCTGCATGACCTTATCCGTGCTGTCGTAGAAAGATTCCTTCACCGAACCGATGTCACCGGCTTGAATCAATTCAGCTATGCGCGGCGTGTTCAACATGACTTCGACAGCCGCAACGCGATCTCCATTGACACCGCGAACGAGTCGCTGCGAAACGATAGCTCGCAGATACTGCGATAAATCCATGTACACCTGGGGGTGTTGTTCCTCAGGAAATATGTTGATGATGCGATCCAAGGTTTCGGGCGAGTTGTTTGAGTGCAGGGTCGCAATGGCCAAGTGCCCGGTACCGGCGAGATCCATGGTAATTTGCATAGTTTCGCGATCGCGTATTTCGCCAACCAAGATAACATCCGGTGCTTCGCGCATGGCGCTCTTTAGCGCTCGCTGATAGGAACGCGTATCAGCACCAATTTCACGCTGATTGATGATGGATTTCTTGTTCGTATGCAAATACTCAATTGGGTCTTCAACGGTGATGATGTGCGAAGAGGTTTTTTCATTGCGATAATCAATCATCCCCGCCAAGGTGGTTGACTTACCGCAACCCGTCGCACCCACCATCAAGATCAAACCACGCCGGAACATCACCAGTTCTTTTAGAATAGGCGGCATCGACAATCCATCGAGGGATGGTATCTCTTGCGTGATGTAACGCATGACGATGGCAACATTGCCACGCTGGTGGAAACAGTTGACCCGGAATCGCCCCAGACCCGGTTTGGATATCGCGAAATCGATCTCCAGCTCGCGGGTAAACTCTTCCATCTGCTCCTCGGTCATCAGTTCAAGAGCAGCCTGACGAATCATCTTGGGCGTAAGGTCGAGTTTATTGACCGGCATGATCTTGCCATCGATCTTTATCTTGGCCGGCGCATAGCAGGTCATGAATAGATCCGAGGCCTTCTTTTCGACCATCAAATTGAATAGTGGTTGAACGTTCATATTTTTCTTTCGGCTTAGCGGTGCAAGTTGCGCCTAAAATTCCATGGCGGCGCTTTCGTCGTCGGCCAAACTAAGTCCGCCGTCCTTATCCACGGGCTCTTTGTCACGCTTACTCTCAAGCTTAATGCGTAGGCGCAGCTCGTTCTTCGAATCCGCGTTGCGCATGGCTTCGTCGTAGCTGATCTTGCCGGCTTCGTACAGGTCAAATAAATCCTGATCAAAGGTCTTCATGCCCAGTCGGTTCGACTTGGCCATGATTTCCTTGATCTTTAATACCTCGCCTTTATAGATCAGCTCCGAAATCAAGGGTGATTTCAGCATAATTTCCATCGCTGCAATGCGACCGGTTCCACTGGCTCGCGGAATCAATCGCTGCGAAATTAGAGCCTTTACATTCAAGGATAAATCCATCAACAACTGATCGCGTCGTTCTTCCGGGAAAAAGTTAATAATGCGATCCAGGGCTTGATTGGCGCTGTTCGCGTGCAAGGTTGCCAGGCACAGATGGCCCGTTTCAGCGAATTGCACACCATATTCCATGGTATCCCGGTCGCGAATCTCACCAATTAGGATGACATCCGGAGCCTGCCGCAAAGTATTCTTCAAGGCTGCGTGCCAAGAATCGGTATCCACGCCAACCTCACGCTGAGTCACCACGCATTGATCATGCGGATGCACGTACTCGACGGGATCCTCAATGGTCACGATATGGCCCTGGGAATTCGCATTGCGGTGGCCAACCATCGCCGCCAATGTTGTTGACTTACCCGATCCCGTCGCACCCACCAAGATGACCAAGCCACGCTTAGTCATCACAATATCTTTCAGTCCACCCGGCAAATCCAAATCGTCGAAGGTAGGTATCTTGGTAATAATGGTACGCAGTACCGCGCCTACCGCGCCCTGCTGCACAAAGGCGCTGACGCGAAACCGGCCAATGCCCTGAGGGTTAATCGCAAAATTACATTCTTTAGTGGCGTCGAACTCGCGCGCTTGCTTGTCGTTCATGATTGAACGAACGATCACGGCACTTTGGTCGGCCGATAAAACTTGATCGCTTGCTCGAGCCACTTTGCCATCCACTTTAATGGCGGGGGGAAATCCAGCAGTAATAAAAAGATCGGAGCCGTTGGAAGCAACCATCTTTTTGAGCAGTCCTTGCATTAAGCGCGTTGCTTGGTCGCGTTCCATACTCGTTACCTCTTACATCCTTGTTTCAGCTTGGGGGGCTAAAATTCGTCCTTGTTGGAGGCCTTAAAGCGTGCCTCTTCCTTGCTAATAACGCCCTTGCGCAATAATTCCTGGAGATTTTGATCCAGGGTGTGCATCCCTGCTGCTTGGCCCGTTTGAATGGCCGAGTACATCTGCGCAATCTTGCCTTCGCGGATCAAATTGCGAATGGCCGGTGTGCCGATCATAATTTCATGGGCAGCGACGCGCCCACCGCCGATACGTTTCAGCAGGGACTGCGAAATCACTGAGCGCAGTGACTCCGACAGCATGGAACGCACCATTTCTTTCTCAGCCGCGGGGAACACATCAACCACACGGTCGATGGTTTTAGCCGCCGAACTTGTATGCAAGGTGCCAAATACCAGATGCCCGGTTTCCGCCGCGGTCAAGGCAAGGCGAATGGTTTCTAAGTCACGCATCTCACCCACGAGAATCACGTCGGGGTCCTCGCGCAAAGCTGAGCGAAGTGCCTCGGCGAATCCCAGCGTGTCACGATGAACTTCGCGTTGATTTATCAGCGAACGCTTACTTTCATGCACGAATTCAATGGGGTCTTCAATGGTCAGAACATGATCCGGCTTGTTGTCGTTGATGTAGTCGACCATCGCCGCTAGGGTTGTTGACTTACCGGAACCCGTTGGCCCCGTAACCAATACGATACCGCGTGGATACATGGCGATATCTTTAAAAATGGCTGGCGCGCCCAAATCATCCAAACTCAATATTTCTGAGGGAATGGTTCGAAAAACAGCGCCCGCACCACGCGCCTGGTTAAACGCGTTAACGCGGAAGCGCGCCAATTTTGGAATCTCGAATGAAAAGTCAGTTTCAAAGAACTCTTCGAAGTCCTTGCGCTGCTTATCATTCATGATGTCGTACACCATGCTGTGCACTTCCTTATGCGAGAGTGCCGGCATGTTGATACGCTTCACGTCACCATCGACCCGTATCATCGGTGGAACTCCAGCCGACAGGTGCAGGTCAGATGCGTTGTTCTTTACGGAAAATGCCAGTAACTGGGCAATGTCGACAGCCATTTTTACATCCGAATCAATAAGTTATTTAGCTTCCCGCCGCGCGACTTACCATAACAAGGCAGGACGTGAAACATAGTATAGCCATTGACCAGCGGGGGGTCGTGACGCGAATCACGGAACAACTAGATCGTTTACAGACCCGGATTGCGCAGGCAACCGCCGCCGCGGGCCGCAAATCCAGTGAGATCAGCGTTCTTGCGGTCAGCAAACGGCAATCCATCCAGAGCATCGAGGCCTGTCTGACTGTGGGCCTGCGGGATTTTGGCGAAAATTATCTACAGGAAGCTGAGCCCAAGATTGCAGCTATCGGCTCGGCCCACTGGCATTTCATTGGCAAAATCCAGTCCAATAAAACCCGCGCCATAGCAAGCCGCTTTCACTGGGTACAAAGCCTTGCCGATTTGCGAATTGCAAAACGACTGGCCGAACAATTACCAGAACAAGCTGCTAATCTAAATGTTTGCCTACAAGTTCAAGCTGAGAACAGTGAACGCGGTGGAGTGCCGCCGGCCAGGGTATTGGAGTTGGCAGACAAGCTTGCGCGATTGTCGCGTCTTAATTTGCGGGGCTTGATGATCATGCCATTGCCAGGACGCGCAGAGACTGAATTGCGTAAAGAATTTGCCGAGGCCCGACGCCTTTTTGAGACACTTCGGAACCGAGGTCACGAATTGGATACCTTATCCATGGGTATGTCCGGCGATCTAGAAGCAGCCATTAAAGAAGGCAGCACCATGCTGCGTATTGGTACTGATTTGTTCGGAACAAGAGCTAAGGATGAACCCAAAACAACTTAAGATTGGATTTATCGGCGGCGGAAATATGGCTCGCGCCATCGTCGCTGGCTTGTTGCGTAGTGGACATCCCTCTGATCGCTTGCGGATTGGAGACCCTAACAAAGAACAGCGGCGACTCATGGCGGATCTGGATCCGAACCTAGCTCTATACGCGGACAATGAGCCCGTCGCCCGAGATGCGAATGTCCTGGTACTCGCGGTCAAACCTCAAGTCATGGCCGAGGTGTTGAACCTCTTGGGTCCAAGGCCGGCAGGACAATTGATTCTTTCAATAGCGGCAGGCATTGCCTTGGAGCAACTCCATGAGTGGCTGGGCGATGAGGCGGCCATCGTTCGATCCATGCCCAACCAACCCGCGGCAGTGGGCGCGGGTATGGCGGCCTTGGTTGCCAACGAAAATGTCAGTGAAAGCCAGCGTGAACAAGCCGAATATGTCATGGCCGCGACCGGCCAGGCGGGCTGGGTGACGCAAGAAGACCTGATCGATTCGGTAACGGCAATATCGGGAAGCGGTCCGGCCTACTTCTATTTATTAATGGAAATCATGGAAGACTGTGCCCGCGAATTGGGTATTCCCGCCAGCCTGGCACGTCAACTGGCTGTAGAAACCGGCTATGGGGCGGGTCTTGCGGCCCGCGAAATCGCGAAGTCACCTGAGAGCTTGCGATCTAGCGTTACATCCCCGGGGGGAACAACGGCTGCGGCCATCGAGACCCTCGAGGAGGCCGGGCTTCGTGATATCGTGCGTGCGGCCATAAAAGCCGCGCATCGACGATCACTGGAATTGGGTCAATAAGCGGACTCAACCTGACGGCAGCCGTGACACAACAGAGGGAAACATGCCCGACGCTCTAATTTTTATTTTCCGCAGCCTGCTAGATCTTTACATCATCTGCTTCTTGCTGCGTTTGATCTTGCAATGGGTACGGGCCGATTTTCAAAACCCACTGAGTCAGTTCATCCTGCGTGTTACCAATCCGCTGACTATCCCCCTGCGCAGAGTGCTACCCGCCATGGGCAGTTTAGATACGGCCACATTGCTGGCTATTCTGGGCCTACAAGTGCTAGCGACAACGGTACTGGTGAATTTCGCCTGTGTAGGCGGCGTCGATCCACTGCAGCTGCTGGGTATCTCGATACTAAGAATCATTCAAGTCAGCCTGCGCATCTGCCTATTTGCGGTTTTGATCTATGTGATACTGAGTTGGGTATCGCCAGGCGGCTATAACCCGGCGGTTAGCCTATTGGCCGCCATTGTCGAACCCGTTCTTGCACCGCTACGTCGCGTGATTCCGGCCATCGGTGGCCTTGATTTATCGCCGCTGTTTGCTTTGATTGGCATTCAAGCTGTGACCATGCTGCTGCCCATTGGACGCGTGATGGCGGGATTGGCCTGTACCGCCGTAGGCCAACCCCTCTAATAGACCTACAGAAAAAAAGACATAACGACAATCGTGGTTTATAGTCTTAAGAGCACAATGCATCGTGGGACTAAGTGATGGCTTTATCTAGAAATTTCGCATTTCTTCTACTTTCAGGATTGTTAGCAGCCGGCTGCGGTCCGGGTACGGATTCCCGCCCAAATGACGAGGCACCACCGGCCGCGCCAGCAGAAGCATCGTCGAAGGACTTTGGCGACTATGTATTGCACTTCAATGCACTAACAACGGATCAGCTTGAACCCGAAGTCGCCAAACAGAATGACATTGTGCGGAGTAAGAATCGCGCCCTGCTCAATGTTTCCATCGTGAAAAAGGCGCCCGGAAGCGTCGGACAGTCCGTATCAGGCAGCGTGAGCGCCAGTGCAACCAACTTAACGGGGCAATTGAAAAACCTGACCCTTAGAGAAGTAAAAAATGGCAGCGCCGTCTACTACATTGGAGATATCGCCGTGGCCAATGGCGAAACTCTGATTTTCAATATCGATGCCACACCGATAAACGAAACCAGCCGTTTTTCCGTGCGCTTCAAACACCAGTTCTACGCCGACTAGCTTCGCTCTGAACTAACGCGGTGACGTAAACGAATAACGTCACCGCGCGATACATATAGCAGCTCACCAAGCTTGCCGATCAAGTAATCTTCGTATTTGTCGAGATCCCGGTCGGCCAAAGCGACCCGCCAGAGCATTTCAATAACGCGCAGCTTCTCTGCATAGTCCATGCCCTCGTGAATCACGCGCGTAAACTCATACATGGATACCGAGTCCTCGGCCGTTGCGTGAGCCTGACTGAGTAACTGATTCACCGCCTCCTCTTCCAGGCCGAAAGAGTTCTCCAAGATGTCCTTGATGGTGCTGACTTCAGTGTCGGCCAGTTGATGGTCGGCACGGGCCATCTCCACAAGCAACACGGCAACGGCCAGGTCTAAACGCATCTCCTCGTCCGCTTCACCGGACGGGGTTAAGCCACTGAGCAATTGCTTAAGCTTCTCGATCAAGGGAAAACTTCCTGGCCCAGGCGATCGACGAGGGTCTCGCGCAATAGACTTAGCCGGCCATGAAAAAAATGATCCACGTCCGGCAAGATCAGCAACTCTGGTCCTGGCTCCAGACTATTAACCCACGACACGACTGAATCGCAATCAACCACCTCATCCTGATCACCCTGGATGACTAACCACGGACAGGCCGGTTGTTGCCCCGCTAACAAATCGGCCATGCGTTCCGCGGGCGGCGCTATGGACACCAGGCGAGCAGGTTGCAAATCCAAGGCCGCGCGGCTCGCGACCATGGCGCCAAAAGAAAAACCGCATAGCCAAAGCTCAGCCTGGGGATATCGCTCGCGTGCCCACTGGCCGACTGCCACCGTGTCTTCAGCCTCACCGCTACCCTGGGCGAAAATGCCGTCGCTTGCGCCCACACCGCGAAAATTGAACCGCACCGCCGGCACACCGAGCAGATTGGCAGAGCGGCCCAAGGTATGCACGACCTTGTTCAGCATGGTGCCCTGAAACTGGGGATGCGGGTGACACAACACGGCAACCGCATGGCCTTTGGAATCTCGCGGCTCCTCCAACAAAGCCTCCAAGCGCCCCGCGGGACCGGGTAAGTCCAATGAATCTCTAATGATGCGGGGGGGCGTCGTCATGGCTAAGCGATTATTTTCCTAAAGGCCGCACAGGGAATTATTCGGACTTTCCACCTGGACCGCCAGTCACTATAACCACGGCCCTGATAACATCGCTATGGATTCTCCCTTGAAACCGATCATCATGCGCGACGCCATTGACCTAGAACGCTGTTATGGGGCTAACAATTACGCGCCCTTGTCCGTGATCCTGGCGCGGGGCAAAGACTGTCATGTTTGGGACACGGATGGCCAGCAGTATCTGGATTTCATGAGTGCCTATTCCGCTGTTAGTCACGGTCACGCCCACCCGCGGCTGGTCAGCGTGCTGCGGGAACAGGCCGGAAACCTCGCCGTCGTTTCGCGTGCCTTTCACACGGACAAGCTAGGACCATTCCTAAAACAGGTTTGCCAGCTGATGGACATGGATCGCGCATTGCCCCTCAATACTGGTGTGGAGGCCGTCGAAGCGGCGTTAAAGCTGGCCCGTCGCTGGGCTTACGTGATGAAGGGCGTCGCGCCCGATGCCGCTGAGATCATCGCTTGCCGAGGCAATTTCCACGGCCGCAGCATTGCTGCGGTGGCCATGTCAGACGAAGCCGCCTACCGGCGAGACTTCGGCCCGTTTCCACCGGGCTTCAAACTTGTTGACTACGCCGATGCCGCTAAGCTCGCTGACGCCATTACGGCTAATACCGCGGCCTTTATTGTCGAACCGATTCAAGGCGAAGGCGGCATCATCGTGCCACCGCCGGGCTATTTATCCGCTTGTGCTGAAATTTGTCGCAGGAACAATATCCTGATGATTGCCGATGAGATTCAAACGGGATTAGGCCGCACCGGCAGTTTGCTTGGCTGCGATCATGACGGTATACGACCAGACATTTTGCTGCTCGGCAAAGCGCTAGGCGGCGGACTCATACCGGTATCTCTGGTGCTGGCCGGCGAGCCCGTGATGGAACTGCTCGAGCCAGGGTCCCACGGCAGCACCTTTGGCGGTAATCCCTTGGCCGCAGCCGTAGGCCAGGCCGCACTGGAAGTGCTGATGGACGAAAAACTCATCGACAACAGTAAAGCGATGGGCGAATACCTAATGCAGGGTTTACGAAAAATTTCCCATCCCGGTATCAAAGACCTACGCGGACGCGGCTTATTGCTTGGCATGGAACTAGATCCCGGTCGGCTTGACGGCCGGGCAGTGAGTGAAGCTTTGATGGCGCGAGGCATTCTGGCGCGCGAGACCCATGCAACGGTTCTTCGATTCGCGCCGCCCCTCACCATTGGCCGAAAACAAATCGACGAGCTGCTCCGCGTATTACCGGAAGTTTTCGAGCAAACTAGCCTGCACTAGAATAGGTAAATTTCCGGAGCACCAGCCATGCAACTGACATCCGACAGTTTCGAGCATCAGGGGACTATTCCCGAAATCTGCGCCTTCGGCATTGCCGACGCCCAGGAACACATTCGCCTAGGACAAAACCGTAATCCGGCGCTGAGCTGGACCAGCGTACCCGCCGAGGCTAAGTCCTTGGTCCTGCTGTGCATCGACCGCGATGTGCCAACGTCCATGGACGACTTCAATCAAGAAGGCCGTAGTATTCGCAAAGATTTACCGCGCACGGATTTTGTCCACTGGGTCATGGTGGATATTCCACCTGAGGACGGTGGCTTGGCCGAGGGCGCATGCTCCAACGGCATCGTGCCTGGCGGAAAACAAGACCCGCCGGGGCCTGAAGGATCACGCCAAGGGCTCAACGACTACACTGGCTTCATGGCCAATGATCCCGATATGCGCGGAGACTACTTCGGCTATGAGGGACCTTGTCCGCCCTGGAATGATGAACGACTGCACCACTACCACTTTCAGCTCTATGCCACGGATTTAGCCCGCTGCCCCGTCGACGGAAAATTCACCGCCGCCGATGTACAACTAGCCATTGCCGGCCACATCCTGGCGGATGTCGAACTGGTCGGCAGCTATAGCCTCAATCCCGAGGTCAGCTAGAGCGCGCTAGGCACTCAACTCCAATAGCAGTCGGTTGAGACGCTGAACGAAAGGACCCGGATCCTCGAGCTGACGGCCATCGGCCAATTTCGCTTGGTCAAACAGCAAGACAGCCAAATCGCCAAATCGCTCTTCATCTTCTTCCTCGGCCAGCCGCTGCACCAGAGGATGGCTGGGGTTGATTTCGAATATTGGCTTGGTTTCCGGCAGGGCTTGACCCGATGCTGCCATAATCCGGCGCATTTGCTCGCCCATGTCGTGGTCGCCCAAGGCCAAACAAGCAGCGGATTCGGTTAGCCGATCCGTGGTGCGGACTTGGGCCGCTTGCTCTTCCAAGACAGCACGCAAACGATCCAGCAAAGCCTTGTGCTCTTCATCGTCTGCCTGTTCGGCCTCCTCGTCGGGATTCTTGTCAAGGTCCAATTCCCCGCGCCGCACATCCCGAAGTTCCATCTCCTCGTGTTGTCCAAGCTGGCCCATCAGCCATTCATCGATGGGGTCGGACAACAACAAAACCTCGATACCGCGCTTGCGGAAAGTTTCTAAGTGCGGGCTAGAACGAGCCGCCCCAAAATTGTCAGCCGTGACGTAGTAGATCTTGTCTTGATCTTCAGTTTTACGAGCAAGATAGTCAGCCAGAGATACATCCTGAACGTCGTTGTCTTTGTGGGTACTGGCAAAGCGCAGCAAACCGGCGATCTTTTCCCGGTTCTCCGGATCCTCAGCGGGACCTTCCTTGAGAACCAAACCGAAAGCCTGCCAAAAGCTCTGATACTTCTCGGGATCGTCCTTAGCCAATTTCGTGAGCATATCCAGCAAGCGCTTGGTTAGGGCGCCGCGAATCGCATCGACGTTGCTATCTTGCTGTAGCAATTCGCGCGAGACGTTCAAGGACAGGTCATTGCAATCGACAATGCCACGGACGAAGCGCAAGTAAAGCGGCAAGAATTGTTCCGCGTCGTCCATGATGAATACACGCTGCACATAGAGCTTCAGGCCGCGCGGTGATTCTCGGTTCCACAAATCGAACGGAGCATGGGCCGGGATGAACAGCAGACTCGTGTATTCACGCTTACCTTCCACGCGGTTGTGGCTCCAGGTCAAAGGATCCTGGAAGTCATGGGATACGTGCTTATAGAACTCCAGATACTCCTCATCGGTGATTTCGCTCCGCGGACGAGTCCATAGAGCTTGGGCCGAATTGACAGCTTCGTCCGCCGGCTCCGCATCATCCTCAGGCGGAGCAACCGGCGGCATGAGCACCGGAAAGGCAATGTGATCAGAGTACTTGCGAATCAAGCTGCGTAGCCGGATATCCTGCGCAAATTCTTCTGCATCATCCCGCAAATGCAAGATCACGCTTGTGCCGCGTTCCGGTCTTTCGATGTTTTCGACGGTGAACTCGCCCTCGCCCTCGGATGACCAATGCACACCCTCATCCGCAGCCGCGCCAGCGCGCCGAGTCAATACCTCCACTCGGCTGGCAACGATAAATGAAGAGTAAAACCCCACGCCGAATTGGCCAATGAGATTCGCGTCCTTACGCTCATTACCCTCTAAATCGCGAATAAATTCCGCGGTGCCCGAACGCGCAATGGTACCCAACTGTTTAACGGCCTCATCTCGCGACATGCCGATACCATTGTCGGTAATGCTGATGGTGCGCTTGTCAGGATCTGCCACCACACGAATGCGCAGCGCGGGATCATCCGCCAATAAAGAGGCATCAGCGATGGCCGCAAAGCGCAGCTTGTCGCAGGCATCCGAGGCGTTAGATATCAGCTCGCGCAAGAATATCTCGCGATTGCTGTACAGGGAATGAATCATCAGATGCAGAAGCTGCTTCACCTCTGCCTGAAAGCCATGGGTCTCGTTCGCTGTTGCTTGTTCCATAAAGTCCGAATCCGCTGCCAGGATAATCAATGCGCAATAGCCGCAAGCGGGAACGCGGGCGACTGGAAGGCCTTATGGGGGCGGGAAGAGACTATTTCAAGGGGAGACCGCGCAGCTGGCGTGACGACAGGGCTAAACGGCCAATACGAGGGCGGCCACGGCACAGGTGGACACTAGGCTAAATCGATGCCAGCGGCGCTTCATCCGGCCCCGCCAAATCAGCAACGCGGCAAAGACTGAGGCATCTAGCTCATCGAGCCAGCGTAGAACACATTCCATCTGCAGAAAATTCAACGGACGCGCTGGGAACCAACGATATAAAGCGCCGGGCGCGCGGCCTTATCTGGGCACTTGCCAGTGGCTTCTTCTTTGCCCGTCTTGCTGCGTACCCCGGATAGGGCGCGCTCGATCCAATCGCGGCGCTGTAGGGTACTTTCGTTGGTAATTATTGTATTGCTATGTTTTCTATCGGACATAGTCTTCATATCCATCTCTTCTCGATTAACTGTGAGAGTTATTTGCAAGACCTAAACTTAAGAACTACTGCAGTTTCCTTAGGCCTAAGCGTCCGTAATCCGCCGCGAATGCTAGTCCTCAGTTTTCCATTCCCGACGAACCTGGTCAGCCCAGTTGCGATAACCTTTCCAGGTGTACAAGCTGGTATCCAGAGGTACGCGACTTCCGGCTGGAGACTGCACTCGGGACAGCCAGCGGCGGTAGGCTTCCCAACCATGACTACCCGGCTTACCTTGAGGTCGCGGACCATCATCGAGCAAGGCCGGTGAGTGCCGTTGTCGAAGTGCAGTTCGGTTCGCGCGATCTTCGCGATCAGTGAATTTTTCTGTGAGTGAACGGCCATGGCCATTCGGTTTTGATTCGCTCATTTTTTCTGCTCGCCCCGCTATGCGGAAAGTGCTTGCAGCTTACGGAACTCACCCAGCTAGCAGCAGGAACTACATCACAGGCAACTCCATTTAACTTCTTGATTATGCGGAACTAGTTGCCGTGCAATCGAAAAGTTTTCCGACATCTTGAGTGCGTCGCAAGAGCAGAAGATAGAGAAGTTTATTGTCTTTTCAAGAGCTTGCTTTGCACACGATTTTCGAAGAAAAAAAAGCACAAACCAGTTCGCGGATTTTGTTTAATGGCAGGCCAGACGCTATTGCCCGCAGCCTTGATGTAAGTTGATATGAATCGGGCTAAGCAACGAGCCGGTAACAAGGCTTGTAAGTTGCGGACTCAAGACGCATGCGGCCCTGCTCGACGAAGCCGGATAATAGTTCGTCAAGCCCCCGCATGAGCTCTGCATCCCCACTAATTTCAAACGGCCCCAGCTCTTCAATGGCCTTGATGCCCTGCTCTTTGACATTGCCGGTGACCAAGCCTGAAAAGCCACGACGTAGCTGCAATGCAAGGGATTGCGGTTCCTGATCCAAATGCAACTGCAATTGCGCCATAGACTCATGCGTCGCAACAAAAGGCCGCTGAAAATCCAAATTCATCTGTAAGCGCCAATTAAAATAGAACGCGTCCTGATGGGCATGCCGAAACTCGCGAACCTGATCGACCGCGGCGGTCACCATTCGCGCCACCGATTCAGGGGCGCCGATTTCTATTCGATACAAACGGCGGGCAACATCGCCTAGGCTTACTCCGATAAACCGATCAAGGCTGGCAAAATACTCAGCGCTAGAGGGTGGACCCGTGAGTAGGATGGGCACGGGCACATCGCGATTCTCAGGCTGCAACAATATGCCCAGCAAGAACAGCAATTCTTCCGCAGTCCCCACGCCGCCGGGAAAAATCACGATAGCATGGGCAACACGCACGAAGGCCTCCAGCCTTTTCTCCATGTCGGGCATGATGACCAGCTTATTGACGATGGGATTGGGCGACTCGGCAGCGATAATGCCTGGTTCGGTAATGCCAATATATCGCCCGTTGCGAATACGCTGTTTAGTATGGCCTACGTTCGCACCTTTCATAGGCCCCTTCATGGCACCCGAGCCACAACCTGTACAAACATCTAGGCCACGCAGTCCCAGTTGATAGCCCAGATCCTTGGTGTACTCATATTCCACTCGATTAATGGCGTGGCCACCCCAGCAAACGACCAAATTAGGCTCCGCCGGAACCCGCAGCACATCGGCATTGCGTAGAATGTGGAATATCGCGTTGGTAATGCCTTCGCTGGTATCGAAATCGAAGCGGCCGGCAGCTGCTTCACTGTGGATATAAACCACATCTCTTAGCACGGCGAACAATTGTTCGCGGATACCCCGAATCATTCGGCCATCGACGAATGCATCGGCGGGCGCATTGCTTAAAGCAAGCTTTACACCTCGGTCTTGCTGGACGATATTGATATCGAAGTCAGCAAATTCAGCAAGAATTGCACGCGTATCGTCCGTACGGCTGCCTACATTCAACACTGCCAAGGCGCATCGGCGCAGAAACTCGTGCTGGCCGTCCTCGTCGGTACTACGCAAACGATTGACCTCGTCTTGCGACAGCACTTCGAGGCTGCCTTCCGGCATTACGTCAATGGTATCGGTGCGGGCGCGCATACTGGCAATCTTCGGGTGAAAAAATATTACAAAAAATTTTCAGATCAAGATTGATCGTTTAGGAACAGCGCTAAGGAACAATGCTGATGGGCGTATTGATCTCGGTCATTAGCCATATATCAACCATATCCGAGTTCGACACAGCGATGCAGCCATTGGTCCAGTCGGTCCGGCGATAATACTCCTCGTTGTGCTTAGGTTCGTTGGGCTGACCGTGAATCATGATCAAACCACCGGGAGACACGCCCAAGCTGCGGGCCCGTAATTTATCGGCTTTGGCGGGATAAGAGATTCGAATCGATAGAAAAAAGTCGCTATCCGGATTGCGCTCGACGAGGCGATAGCTCCCTTCAGGTGTTTTCAGATCACCTTCGCGCTGCTTGTGTCCTTCGGGCGCCAGGCCCAGCGCGATATCCGCCGACTTGATAACCTCGTCGCCGCGCAGGAGAACCAGCTTGCGCTCCGCTTTACGCACAATGACCTGGTCGGCAACGGGAAAATCACGACTTGCCGGCACGTTAGCGATAGCCACGGCGCTAATACCGGACAGTAAGCCGGCAATCAAAATTCTAATCATAAGCAGGGAAAAGACTCTAACCGAAGCGCAGTAAAACGAAAGTCACGGCTGTATTCAATAGCCATCCGTCATTCATGAGGCGTCGGCTAAAGTGTCGGTGCTGTGGCGTACCGTTTCCAGTTCCTCCACCCGAGGAAAAACCAAGGGCATACCAGGCCGAACGCGATCCAAATCCAGATCAGGATTGTATTGCCGCAGTAACCAAACAGGAACTTTGTATCGCTGCAAGGCCAACAGCCACACCGATTCACCGCGCCGTAGTTTGTGCACGGTGGTTTCTGTCACGCGATACTGGGAAAAAAACATACCCTGAAGCTCGCGATGATAGGCGATTCGCCGAGCGGCAAAATCCTCGGCAGAAACCTTGCTGAGATCCAGCTTCACGCGCCGACCAATCACCACAGGCTGGCGGAAAGAATAGCCGTTCTTCTCACGCAATCGCTGGGTCGGTACTTCTAGCCAGTCAGCGTAATGGCCGAGCGTTTCCGCAGCCTGTACCTCAACACTGGCATCTGCCGCCACTAGATAGTCACTGGGATCGGCCAACAGAGCATCGTCTTCATCCGTGACCGGCACGATGGGTGCTGCCTGTTCAGCCGCCTCAGCCAGGCTGACATCGGCTGCTGCCTCGGAAGTCACCGACGCTGGTAAGGCGACCTCGGCATGGGAGTTTTTCTCCGCGGGTGGCGCGGCGAGCTGCGGCGGCTGCGCAGCGGCTAGCGTTGCCACGGGCGGCCTTGGCCTTGCGCCGGGCTCCGTTGCTGGAACCGATGACGGCGAAGTTGATGCCAGAATCACTTCGTCGCTTGCCGAGCTTTCCACGGGCGCGGCGACGGCGTCAGCACGCCTCAGTCGCAGTAATTGACCCGGGTAAATGCGATTCCGATTGCTGAGATTGTTCAAGGCCAACAAGGATGACTGGCTAACCCCGGCGCGCTGGGCGATGCCACCCAAGGTATCGCCGGAACGCACCCGATAAGTCTCGGCATCGGCCTGGACCGCCGGACTGGTGGTGGTTTCGCTCAAGGGCAAACGCAGAGTCTGGCCTGCACGAATGCGGTGCCGGCTGCGCAGGCCATTCATGGCCATCAGCTCGGCAACAGTGGTTTTGTACCGGCGTGCGATGACCGACAGACTTTCACCCCGCCGAATTCGATGCGATACATCACGTGTCTGTTCCGCATAGCGAACTCGCTCCGGGATGGACGCGAGTCGACGCGGCGATGTATCAACACCGTCGCTGATGGGTACCCGCAAGGGAAATCCGCGCGGCACGTGTTTAGCGCCGGACCATACTGTCGGCATCAGGGCTGGGTTATAGGCTTTGAGCGTATCTGTGGAAATTCCAAACGCCTCGGCAAGCTCGGTGGCCGGTATATAGGCCGGCGTCACCACGAGCAGGTCAGCCCGCGGTGTAAGGCGAGTCACCTCGCCGAAATAGCGCTCAGCATCGCGCTCCACTTCCAAGGCTGCGAGAAACGCCACATAGAAGTTACGCGAAGCAAAGCCAAAGGCGCGGCCTTTATAGTTGCGGACGATGGTTTCGATGTCTGTCGTGCCCAAGGTCCGCACGGCACGACGCATACCCGCGATACCGTGGTTGTAACCGGTAATCGCCAAGGGCCAAGCTTTAACGATGGAATAGTTATACGACAGCAATCTCGCGGCGGCCTCGCTGGACATATAGGGATCACGGCGACCGTCCACGACATGATCCACTTGCATGAAACGCCGCCCCGTGCCGCGGGTGAACTGCCACATGCCCGCCGCGCCCACGTGAGACCGGGCTGTTGGGTTAAACGAAGATTCCACATGGGGCAATGCGCCCAAGCCTTCGGGAACGCCGTGCTCGGCGAGTTGCTGGCGAATGTAGTCGCGCCATTGGCCAGAGCGCTCCAGGCCCGCGCGGTAGCGGTCCGCCATGCCATTTTGAAATCGAATACGCTTGGTGGCACGCCGCAATTCCGCATTGCTGACGTCATCCGGCCACAATGCCAGCACCCGGCGCTGCTCACTCGTGAGCCCGGAACGCCGGCCCGAAGCCAGTACCGACAAGATTTTCTCATAGCGTTTGCGGGCGGCCTTGGCCACGCGTTTTCTCGCGGAAGTGCTGGCCTGCGGCGGTAAATCAACGATTTCGTATACCACCGAGAGATGGCGCGCATCATGAATTGCTGCCTGGGAGGTACTGATTTCGGCAAATATGCTCCGCCAGAAGCCGATTTCTGGTTCCAAGCCCGCAGGCCGCACTAAACCATCTGCCCAGACGTGATTCGCGGCGATGATCAGCGCAAGCAGGCCAATCCGGGCGAGGTTTGTAAGCGACTTAGGGCTAAAACTCATTACAATGCTGTCCTTGCGAAGCGCCGACGGTCTGGCCAGGGGATATCCCCATGCCTCGGGTTCATGGAAGCATAGCGAGGGCGATTGCTCGGCCGCGTAACGCGCTTCACATAAATTGAGGGTCAAATTGGCCGCTTGGCCGGCCGCTGATCGGCTTCAAATTGTTCTATTGCCGAAAAAAATTGCTAGCGTGTCACGGAAAATAAGTATATTTTTCTTTATCTTCCGACCGCTACCTTTGAACATAACTTAACTCTTTCGCTCATCGTGGATCAAGTCTCATTTCTCCAGGCGGCGCGCCTGACGACCTTCGGCGCCGTCATCGCCGCGCTGTGCTGTATCGCTGGCTGCGACCCGTCGCCGGCTTCCCAGGCCATCAAGCAGCGGCCGCTGAGCTCCCCCCCGGCGGAATTAGCCACGCAAGAACCTGATAACACGGCGGCGGAAGCCCCCATCGACACCGCCAACGATCACCAGCTTGGGCTTGAAGATCAGCCCGCCGCGATGTCCAGCATGGAAAAATCGGCGGCGCTGGCGGACTTTAGCGAAGTCGCGGAAGTCGAAAAACGGGCTAGCAACCCCGAGGAAGCCCCCGGAGAAGGCGATCTCGAGTTGCTGGGCCATACCATTCCGGCCGGCAGCTCCAGACGCTTGACCTGGTCGGCCAGCGAAGTCTTCGAGGGGGTATCCACGACCACGCCTGTCTTAGTGGTCAATGGCACGGAGGCGGGACCCACAGTGTGCCTCACGGCCGCCATCCATGGTGACGAACTCAATGGCATCGAAATGGTGCGCCGGGTCATGCACGAATTGGAGCCGAAAAAGCTCAACGGTGCGGTGATTGGCGTGCCCATCGTTAATTTACAAGGTTTTCGGCGCGGGTCCCGCTATTTACCCGATCGCCGGGATTTGAATCGCTATTTCCCCGGCAACCCCCAAGGCAGTTCCGCCTCGCGAATCGCGCATTCATTTTTTGAAAACATTATCCGTCGCTGCGACACCTTGGTGGATCTGCACACGGGCTCCTTCTATCGCACGAACCTGCCGCAACTACGCGCGGATTTGCGCCATCGCAGTATTCGCGAAGTCACCCAGGGCTTTGGCGGCATGGTGGTGCTGCACAGCGAGCCGGCCCTGGGCACGCTGCGACGCGCCGCCACCGATGCGGCCATTCCGACGGTGACCTTAGAGGCGGGCGAACCACTGCGGCTACAGTCGGATAAAGTGGCCGAGGGTGTGACGGGAATATTCTCCTTGCTGGCCTCCTTGGACATGGTCAAGCGCGTGCAGCTTCTCGGCCAGGCGGATCCGGTGATCTACCATGCCAATTGGATTCGCGCGGATCACGGCGGCATTCTATTTTCGGTCGCGCGTCTCGGTCAGGTCGTGGAACCGGGGGATGTTCTGGGTACGGTTACCGATCCGATTACCAACGAACAAAACCTCATCTATGCCGTCAACGAAGGCCGAGTCCTCGGCATGGCCCTAAATCAAGTCGTCATGCCGGGCTTTGCGGCGTTTCGCATTGGCGTGGAAGCCGACGGCCCGCCCCCCGACACGATATTCGCCGCCGATTGGGGTCCGCGGCAATCCGATAGCGGCGAAGAAGAGGCCAGCGAGCGGGATGCCGCTAACGGCTCCGAAGAAAGCGGCAGCGAAGAAATCACCGCTGAAACTGAAGAAACGTCTTAAACTTTTTGTAGTCTAGGGGCCCGCGTTGCGAAGTGCTGCGATTCGTTCTTCCAAAGGCGGGTGTGACAAAAACAATCTCTTCAGACCCCCGCCGCCACCACCGGCGATACCAAAAGCTTGCAACTGATCGGGCAGTTGACTGGGTGAATGCAGGCTGTTCAGTCTTTCCAAAGCCGCGACCATGTTCGCGCGCCCGGCCAGTTCGGCACCACCTGCATCCGCACGAAATTCGCGCCGGCGAGAGAACCACATCACGATGGCACTGGCGAGAATGCCCAGCAGTATCTGCGCGATAAATGACGAAATGAAAAATCCGATGCCGTAGCCGCGGTCATTTTTCAATAGCACCCGGTCGACGAAAAAACCCACGATGCGGGATAAGAAAATCACGAAAGTATTGATCACGCCTTGAATCAAGGTCAGCGTGACCATGTCGCCATTGGCCACATGAGCAATCTCATGGGCCAGCACGGCATCCACTTCATTTTCGCGCATACCCCGCAGCAAGCCACTGCTAACGGCCACCAAAGCGCTATTACGCCGCGCACCGGTGGCGAAGGCATTGGGTTCCGGCGAATCGTATATCGCAACTTCGGGCATACCGATGCCCGCGGCCGTGGCGTGGCGCTGAACAGTGTTTAGCAACCAAGACTCTTGGGCATTGCCGGGTTGATCGATGATTTTGGCACGGGTGGTCCACTTGGCGATGGACTTGGACATGGCCAAGGAGATCAGCGATCCGGCAAAACCAATAATGGCTGAGTAAATCAGCAGACTATTGAGGTCTAGGTTTCCCTGCTCATTGATATAGCCCTCAAGCCCAAGCAAGCGAGTGACAATAGCCAAGACCGCCAGCACGGCGATATTGGTGCCTAGAAACAGTAAAATTCTTTGCATGAGTCTCAGACCGATGAACGGAGTGTGTAGTTATCGTGGCAATGGCAGTATTTTTCAAGTCCAGATTTTGACGCATGCCGTCATGGTGGTTCGATTCTTGCGGTATCGCGGATGAATACCCGGGACCAGCGCTCCTTGGCTAGCTTCGCGGCCTCGCCCCGCAATTGGCCGCTGCTATTGGGCCTAGGACTGTTGCGGCTACTGGTGCTGTTGCCGTTTCGGATTCAACTCTTACTTGGAAAATTTCTCGGTTTCCTCATCTATCGGCTAACACCCCGCCGTCGGCATATTGCCCGCGTGAATCTGGAAATTTGTTTTCCGGAGCTCGACGAAAAACGCCGCGAAAAAGTTCTGCGCGAACATTTCGCATCACTGGGCATGGGCTTGTTTGAAATGGGCCTTGCCTGGTGGGCCAGCGATGCGAGCCTGGCGAGGCTGATTCACATCGATGGCATGGAAAACATGCTCGAGCCGCTCGCTGCCGGCCACGGAGTAGTCTTGCTCAGTGGGCATTTCACCGGAATAGAAATCACCGGTCGAGGAACGCGTCTGTTGCTCCCCGCTGAATACGACATGGCGGCCATGTATCGCGCCAACAAAAATCAATTGCTAGACGAAATACTCCGGCGCATACGCAGCCGTTCGACCCACTGGCTGATTCCCAAAGACGATATGCGGCAGACCATTCGCCTATTGCGCAAGGGCAAAGTGCCACTTTGGTACGCCGCCGATCAAAGCTATCGCCACAAATACCATGAACTGGTGAATTTTTTTGGCGAACCCGCCATGACCAATGCGGCCCTCACCCATATTGCCCGCATCACCAAAGCCAAGGTTGTTCCGTATTTGCCGCGACGCCGGGCCGACGGCCGCGGATATCATGTGGATGTGCTGCCAGCCTTGGAAAATTTTCCAAGCGCGGACGCCGCCGCCGACGCTTTGCGCATTAACCGGCTATTGGAAGAACACATCAAGCGCGCCCCTGAACAGTATTACTGGGTACATCGACGGTTTAAGGACAGACCACCGCCGCATCCGAATCCCTATGTGGCCGTTGACAGTCTTTCACGATAAGCGTCGACCAATACGTCCCAGGATCCGCTCGGAAGACTAATATTTTCCGTCGCGCTAATTTTATTCAGCGATCGTTGTAGTCGCCGCATGTTATTTTCTTGCCAGGCTCCCGGTCCCCGCATGATGCGGCCACGGTCAAAATCGAGTAAGAAAATTTTATCGGCTCCGTCAATCTGCAAATTGTGGGCGGTCAAATCCGCATGGAAAACATCGTGGTTATGAAACTCGCCAATCAGCTGCCCCACACTACGCCAAACATCCTCGCCCAAGCTTTGCTGAGCCAATCGCGTTGATAAGGGAACCACATCGGGAATTTTCTGGGTTATGAGATCGGCTGAATAAACCAATCCATGGCGTACGGCTCGAGCAGCCACGGGTTCCGGCACGGGTAATTGTTTGCGCACTAGTTCTTCGAGCAGCAAGAATTCCCGGTAAGGCCGTGAACGCCGCAAACCCGTCCACAGGAACCGGTCGTTTAAGTAGCGCCCAACCAGACCGCCCCGGTGATAATGGCGCAGCACCCAGTCTTGATCTTCATGCCGAACAAACAAGGTGGCACCCCGGCCGCCGGAATAACCCGGTGCTGCCGGCGCATCGGGCCAATGAGATGCTTCAAACAAAGCCTGACTAATCTGGCTGATGCGGGAAGCATCATATAGGATCAGACTTTGTCCAATCCGCTCGGTGCGCCTCACGTCGTCATGTCCTTTTTCCGGGAGCAGCCGCCCGAATCTTTGTGCCTAATCCGCTTGTCGGCTATTGGTGATTGTTGCCACACCGTGCCGGTGGTTCGTACTTTCCAATCGTATTGGCCTGATACCCCTATTACTTGGATTATCGGCCGTACCGAACACGCCCTACTAGAAGGCCTAAGCGGTGTGGAGTTTATCACCTACGACAAGCGCCACCCGGGCGAAAGCCGCCGCGCCATTCGCCAGCAAATAGCTGGACGACGGTTTCCATTGCTACTGCATATGCACCCGTCCATGCGCGCAAATTTCATCAGTCTGTCGGTTTCAGCAAAGCTGCGCTTGGGTCTGGGCGGCCGGGTCAATGACTATCAATGGTTATTCACCAATGCACGCACGCAAGCGAAAGACCGAGTGCATGTGATGGACCGCTTCTTCGGCTTCGCCGAGTATTTCGGACTGACTGATCGGGAACTGCGCTGGAACATACCCATTAGCGAGGAAGATCGGCGCTTCGCCGCCAAGTATTGCGAGCCGAAACGGCCGGTCATTATTATCAGTCCCTGCAGCAACGCACGCTTTCGTAATTTTCGCAACTGGCGTGCGGAACGTTATGCCGAGCTGTCTGCTTGGCTCACTCAGGAACACAACGCACATGTCATCTTGACCGGCGGACCCACTGAAACAGAACTGCACTATGGTCAAGCGATCTCAGCCGCCGGTCCCACAACCAACTTAATCGGCGAGACCAGCCTGAAACAACTCCTGGCTCTAATCGATGCCGCCGACTTATTGATCTGCCCGGACTCCGGACCGGCGCATATGGCTACGGCGGTCAACACGCCCGTGGTGGGCCTGTATGCAACGACCAATCGATTGCGAGCCGCGCCGTATTTTTGCCAGGACTTGGTGGTGGATAAGTATCCTGAGGCGGTGCAAAAGGAATACGGCAAGACGGTGGATGAGTTGCGCTGGGGTACGCGAGTTCGCGATGAATCAGCCATGGATTTGATCACCCTCGAGGACGTCCAAACCAAGGTACGCAGCGCCCTGCCGAGCTAGGTAAAATTCCCATGGTAAGCGTCGGTTGCAAAGGCTAGACTCGCCGGTCTGCCGCAGGAGGATTGAGAAGTGCGTAAATCCTTTAATAAACAAGAGCTTGAGGGCTTGCCACCCGATACCGCGGGAGATCTACTGGAAGAGGGCAATGTGGTGGAATTCACTCACTGCCCCATTGAGCTGCCATCGCCGGCGGACCTCGAAACCCTGCGCCGGGAACTACCCGGGCAACTCAAACGCAAGAATGTCAGCTATCACCCCGAGGCGGACCGCGTTCAGGGTTTAAAAGAAAACTCCCCCGTGGCCGGGCTGGCCCATCAAACGCTCACGAATCACCGTAACCGAGTAACTCGTTTTTTAGAAGAGATCATGCCGACACTGACGCGCAACATGCGCGTGGGTACCTGCAGCTTCCGGCCGATACAAGAACGCGGCCGCAATCTGAAAGCTCATGCCAGCAATGAACTAGTGCATCTGGATGCCGGTGCCTATGGTGCAACGAATGGTGATCGCTTGCTGCGCTTTTTCGTGAACGTGAACCCAGAGGAAGATCGTGTCTGGTCCAGCAAGGGCGCGCTTCCGGAGCTGTTACTACGCTACGGTAAACAGGCCGGTATGACCGCCGCGCAATTGGGCGGCTTGGAAAAGACCGCGCTGGATCGCCTGCGCAGCGCCGCTTTGGGCGGACTGGCTGAACATGGCTTGCCCTTGGCAAAGATCCTGGACAACAGCCCCTACGACCGGGCCATGCGCCGCTTCCACAATTTCATGAAAGACACCCCGGCTTTTCAACAAGACCCCGTCGGCCATGAAGAAATGCGCTTCAAGCCCTATACCGCCTGGATGGTATTCACCGACATGCTAAGCCACGCTTGCCTCTCTGGACAGCATGCATTGATCTACACCGCCGTCTTACCCGTGGAAAATTGCCGCAAACCCGAATTGGCGCCTATTAATTTGCTGCGCAAGGCTGCCTGAAACTTTGCTGGTAAAGAGCATTGAGACTTCGCCTACTAGCGTGAGTTTGTACCCCTACCTCAAACCTCAAGCTTCGGGTTTAAGCTGAACCTCGACTCTTGGCAAAATGGATCGCGGTAATCGCTAATGTGGCGGTAAGTAATCCGTCAAAAGGATAAGCAAAGAAACTGAAGTATCCCTCGCGCGGCACAGCCAAAGCAGCGAACAAGGCCACGGAACTCATGGCAAGCCAGGGCCAAGATCTTCGCCACCATAAGAAAATTCCGCTCAGCAGCACCAGGAAAGAACCCAGCATCACCACGGGCGGCATGCTGAATGCGCCGAGTCCCGCCTCATCCGGAGAGCAAGCCTGATTAGAGGGCACCTTCATCACGTAGCGTTGAACATCCAGCACGCAGGAACGATACCAATCAGCGGTTCCGACGCGATATGCCTCATAGAGCCCTGCTGCGATCAATAACAATGTCAGCGGCACCAACAATGCGCGAAACGACAACCAGGTCACGCCCGCCGAGCGCAAGATTAATGCGCAAACCAAGGGCATTAGGGACAAGCTAAATAAGGCGCAAACCGCTCGAAAACGCGTTAAGGATTCCAGGGTTTGTCCGAAACCTAGCCAATGGCCGAAGCCGGTCAAAAACGAATCAAGACCGACGGAAAAGGCAATAATCGCGATCAAACCCAATACGATATTGCCGGGCTGCCGCCGCCATTGCAGAAGAATCCAAATGAAAAGTAGGAATTCCGCGAGACCCAGGATTAGCATGAACAGCGACATGGTCAATATCCGGACATACATGGGCGTCGCCGGCTCACGACAAGCCGCTTGTTTACGCCCTTGTCCCTTGTTTCATCGCAAGCCGTAGGCGAAAGTCCGATGAAACTAACGCTCCGCCGCCGCCGGAAACTCGCCAGAATCGTCAGAAATCACTATTTCGACGCGTCGATTCTGCTGCATGCCGGTGGCCGTCTCGTTGGAGGCAACAGGATAAGCTTCGCCCATACCACGGGCACGAATTCTCTCGCGCCGAATACCTTCATCCAACAAAGCCTCGCGAACGGCTTTCGCGCGCTTGTCGGACAGTTCCATGTTGTACTCGTCACTGCCACGTGCATCAGTATGCCCTTCAATCAGCACACGTCGTTCCGGATATTGCCGAAGAAAATCGGCCAAACGCCCAACCGTGGCATCCGCACCAGGCAGAAGATTTGCTTTGTTGGTGTCAAACAAGACGTCGCCCAGCGTTAGTACCATGCCGCGCTCGGTTTGCTTAGCTTGCAAGTTCTTCAGTTCTTCTTCTAGACGTCGCGCTTCTTCTAAAGCCGCAGCAGCCTGCTGGCGCGCGAGTTCCGCTTCTCGAGCACGCTCCTCCGCCTCGGCCGCGCGTTGCTCCGCCTGGGTTCTGGCACGATCCGCATCCACCGTGCGGGCTTCAAGCAGTACTCGATTACGCTCCGCTTCACCAGCTTCAATTTTTTTCTGCGCCTTGGCTTCGGCAATCTGCTCTTGAGCAATCTTCGCGTGCAAACTGGCGACATAAGCCTCGTGCTGAACTTCCGCCAAGGACTTATTGGCGGCATAGGCTTGCTCGGCGGTCTTCAAGGCACGCCTTGCACTACGCAATTCTAGCGCGGCCACTTCCTGTGCCATAGGGTCGTTGTCAACAGCGGCAACATCGGCGCGGGCTGTCTCTAGTTCTTCGATCTGCTGCGGCAAACTCGCACAGGCGCCAATGATTAGACAAACGAAGCCAACAAAGATTGCCTTATTTAGTACGTACATTTATCTCGTGCCCCTAAGAAAGTATTAGTGTGTATCGGCGTTGGTCCAAAGCCTAAAATTTATGGCGCTTGGTTGCGCTTAATTTCGGACTGCAAAGTTTCGATACTGCGTTCCAACTCTTGCACGGCTTTCTCAGACTTCTTCGTGCTTGCTTTTGCCGCCGCCAGCTCGGCTTCTAACTCGGCTTCATGGGCCAGGAATTCCGCCGTTTCGAATTGGTTATTATCTGCGGCCTCCTGTGCTTTTCGCAGCTTATCTCGTGCGGAATCGAGTTCCACGGCACTGTAACGCCGCGCATCCGCGCGTTGCGCCTGTTCGACGCTAGCTTCGGCACGAGCCAGTTGCTGAACGGGCCGCTCCATGGAAGCGGCACAACCGGACAAGCCGATAACCACTATCGTCAGCCCGAAACCGCGGCCTAGGATATTGCGATTCATAACGAAATTCTCCCACTCAGATCGAAGCACTATATGGATACGTCGCGGGCAATTCTTATTTCTCTCGGCCAAAGCTATGAGACCGACACTTTTATCGCCTACGCTGATGTTGAAATTATCACACCCGGCTTGAAAACATGTCTAGCTTTAATTTCTTGAGCACCGCCGAGCTGCAAGATCAATGCTTGGCCACGAAAATCGCCTTGCGATATCATGACGCCCAAGGCCGCCAATTTTCTGACGGCCGCGCATGAGGTGTCGAGAACTGCGACAGTGCAGCAATTCATATGAGCTGGCCCAGATAAGGTCAGGAATCAATAGCCACCATGACAGATGAAATCTTAACATTGGGCTGGCGAATACGGGTTAGTTTGCGCGAACTAAATATCTCAAACATATAAGGCAAGATCGATACCGGGGCCAGAACTTCTGCTGTGTACACCTTTGAATGGAGAACTCTTGTGGAAAACGAAGTACTGTGAGTGGCATTCAGAATGGACCCCCTGCAGCACGATCCCGAGTACTTGCAGAAATCGCTGGCCCGCTGGGCGCCGGGCGCCGGGCGGGAACAGACCTTTGCACCCTTCGATGGAATTGTGATTGGGCACAACAATCTTCCCTTGGCGCATGAGGGCGACGCCCTCTTTAATGTCGCCGCGTTCAAGAGCGTTTCTCTCGCTGAAGATATGCTTGCAGAATTTTCTGCCGAACATAGGAATGAAGAACTCAATACTTAATCAAATCGCCGCATAACAAAGGGCAGTAAAGCCCAAGCTTAAAGTCATGAAAATCGCGGTGCTGCCCACAAACAAGAATCTCTATTCGACCAAGCGCTTGCTCGAAGCCGGCGACTAACGCGGGCACGAAATATCCGCGATCAACCACAAGCGTTGCTACATGAATATCAGCGGAAGCGGTCAATCTCCTTAAGTCGCCAGTAGAGCCTACTTGCATCGGTACTCTTATTTGGCGGCACCATAACGAAAAGCGGCGCGAATGCCATATATGCGCGGCTTGGGTAGATTCACAATTAGCCCGTCACCCGGAGCGGGCGGCCAGTGCGCCTGCCGCAAGGTATCGACTTGAGAACCGAAATCAACGCCTGTTTTTACCGTGTCGTCATCGAAAAGATTATCCACGAATAACACGACTTCCCAGGCCTCTGCCACCAATCCGATGCGCGTATCTAACAACCAATACTCATCCAATAGTTTGATATTCGTTTCATCGATGAAACGTTGCGACCGATAGCTGGCGTTGGCGTCTACAAATAGCTCGATATCCTTGCCGGGAATTGGCATGGAAAAACGCCCGTAGCCTACAAAACTGTGTTCCGGTATGTCTTCGATATCATTGCCGGTAAAACTGACCCGGCAAATACCAGTTTCACCCGGCGGACCATTAATCACTTCTAGACAGCCACCATTTCCGGAGATCAGCAAACGAGCCATTTCGTTAGTTGACCCCGTGGTTGCCTCGAATTTTGAGTACACAGCATCCGTCCAGGTGTAACCCGCTGACAAGAACCAATTGTCATTGATCTGCCACTGGGCGTCGATTTCAATACCCTTGATTTCCGACTCACCGGCGTTCTCGATAGTGCCCACATCGGTTCCGATCAGCGGATTAAATCGAGTTACACCGACTTGTTTGTCTGTGTAGTCTTGAAAAAATGCAGCGGCATTAACAATCACATTGCCCCCACCCCATACGGTTTTTCCACCGATTTCATAGGCCATGAGCTTCTCGTCATCGAAACGATTGTTCTCAGGTACGAAAAAATTTCCGCCGGTAATCGTGCTGATGCCACCTGGTTTAATGGCACGACCCACCGAGACATACCACAGCTGGTCGTCCGTAGCTTGCCACTCAAGTATCGCCTTGGGCACGAAAAAATCCGTTTTGCTCTCAGCCGCCAAAGTTCGGGACACCGCGTTGACATAAACACCCGCCGGCGCTGTGCCTGTGCCACTCGCTTCTACGGTAGCCGACCCGCCGCGAAAGGCAGGGCCGCAGAATACCTCTCCATTGGGCGCGGTTATTGGATTGGTGAGATTGAATTGAAAACCGGCGCGATCGACGGATTCTTGGGGAAGACATTCGGGACCTTCTACCGTGACTTGTTCATCGACGTAACGACCTTCTAAGGTGAGTTTCCAAGCATCGCTAAAGTTGAGGTCCAATGACGCATAAATTGACCAATGCTCCGTATCGCGCCCCGCGAAGCGTGGATCGATCATCGTGGCCGAGGGATCGCCAAGTATCGATGACGAGCTTGGCAACTGATCGGGCGGTAGGCCGAAGAAACTATCGTCTCCACGCACCGACGAGGGCGTGATGGAAATAGATTTATCCTGCTGATCGACATCTTCAGTCCAGTAAAGCGCGCCTGTGGTCAAATTCCAAAACCCCTCGCGGTTGGTCGCAAAGCGAAACTCCTGGCTGAACAGGTCAGTCTCATTTTCAAATTCAATTTGTTGTGCCGTTGGCGAGCAATCGGGACCGTTGCTGCAATCCCCTGGCGTAAACGCCCAGGCGGCATCGACAGGATTCAGCGGTATTTGCGCAACACCAGCCCGCATGGCGTCCCAATCACCATCGAATTTTTGATCCGATTCACTGTGGGACAGACCGGTAAAGGACTTAAACACTCCATAGTCGGTATCCCAGTCGGCCACGAAGGTGAAATTTGTGGTTTGTAAATCTGTTCCGGAATAAGCAAGCCCGGTGCGCGCATCGTGGCTTTGTATGATCGATAGATCGTCGCCGTCCGGCGCGACCCCGACAACCAGGGGTTTCGGCGTATTAAAACAACCCGATACCGTCCCATCGCGCGGTCCTGGCCCGGGGCAATCCGGATAATTACCGGCAAATAGGCCGAAGGGTCCACCGGCTTGGGAAATCAAATTATTACCGCCCTGGCCGGCCACCGAGTCATTGATGTCCACAAGCTGATTAGCGAAAACCCGCGCCTGCGCGGCCGGCTGGTATTCTTCATCCGAAAAAGCACCGCGCGCTTTAAAACTGAGCTTGTCCGAAGGCTCCCACAAACCGGTTAGCGCTATGCCGCTACCTTTCGAACCACCAACCTCGCTGGCTGTCAGGGCGTTTTCGTAGAACCCAGCTTCGTCATACCACATGACATTGGCACGCAGGCCGAAACGATCACTCAATGGCATCCCGGCCGCGGCGGTAACTTGAAATTGATCTTCGGAACCGAAATCGGTCGCCACTTCAACTTCAGGCTCCTCGAGGCTCGGCGTCTTGGTGATGTATTGGATAGCACCGGCAAATGCGCTCCGTCCGTATAGGGCGCTTTGTGGCCCCTTCACGACTTCGACCCGCTCGACATCGAGCAGACGCTGATTCACGGAGAATGCACCACCAGCGGTACCAACTGCTTCACCGGTAAAATCGATGCCGTCCACCAAGAACGCAACGTTTGGACGACCTCGAGTCGGCGACAAACCACGAATCACGATACGCGTGTCTTGCGCCCCGAAGCCATCGTCAAATTCTATGCCGGGCGTGTACTTGGCCACATCCCTGATATCACCAATACCCAAGCGCTGAATTTGCTCGTCGTCCAGGGCCGACACAGACAGCGGCACGTCTTGAAGACTTTCCTCCATCTTGCGTACCGAGACAACGATTTCATCTATTTGAGCCGAACCAGACGAGGGCATCGACATAACCACAAGAAGCACGAGTAGCTGAGCAATGCTTGTTAAAGAGCCTTTGTCCGACATAACTATCCCTCCCCAGTGAACACTGATTATAAGCCTG
This sequence comes from Gammaproteobacteria bacterium, assembly GCA_965221985.1. Classification (GTDB taxonomy): domain Bacteria; phylum Pseudomonadota; class Gammaproteobacteria; order Steroidobacterales; genus J054. The sequence goes on along the minus strand of OZ244928.1, from coordinate 1,064,612 downwards.
AAATATGAGCCTGCCTTGCAGAGAGCATTTTGCGGAATAAGTGCACGGCATGGCACGGTCATATGGCCCCGCCGCGGTTGATTCATGCCCTTGAATGACAGTGGAGACACTCAAGAAATAGGCTGTTACCACCTAGCGATTCGCTACCAGGGCATTCCCAATACCCGAGAATTACCGGCCTTGAGTTAGCTGAAGAACAAACTACGGTCTTGAGATCTGCAAGCCGTCTGGTACCAATCCTTCTATGGCGGCCAATACACGAGCGTTGTCTTTGCCGTCTACGTACCTATGCACTTGCCGCAGTATCGCTTGGCCACGAGTGGTTTCCGCCCAGCTCGGCTGTCCTGGTCTCAAAACATCGGTCATGGCCGATAGCAGCTCGTCGAAATTTCGGCAAACAGCACCTACCGCGATTTCATCGATGGAAAAATTTATTGCCCGGCTATCTTCTTGGAACTCTTCTAGATCGGGCACGAAATAGATAATGGGCCGCAGCAGTAACATGAAATCCCAGATAACCGACGAGTAGTCACTAATCAATAAGCTACTGTGCGAAAGCAGTTCGTAGACATCGGTCTCACGACTCAGTGAATGGATGTACCGGTGATTGCCCGATAATTGTGTCGTGTCGAGCGGATGAAATTTCATGAAAAGCGTTGCATTGGCCTGGTCTAGGATTGCATCCATGCGCAACCAATTGAAGTCAATAAAGCTACGGCCACTGTCGCGGAATGTCGGCATATAGATGCAAACGCGACGCTCCTGGGCAATGGCCTTAGACACTTCCTGTGGCAATGCCTTGGGGTCGCCTTTTTTTAGCAGCTGAGAATTCCGTGGATATCCGGTAACCGCGACTCGATCCGGCGTAACCGCGAAAGCACGACACACGATGTCGCGATGCGCAGACGAAGTCGCGATAAGTAGCTCCGGCTTAACCACATGCCAGGGCATCAATGCCGAAAGCAGTAAGCGTTCATACCAAGGCCCGTGAAATAGACGGTGGTAGCGGTTGCGGGGATTGTCAATATCGCGCTCAAATGTTTTTAGGGGCACGCCGCTCCACAGGTTGATACGCTTCGCGCCCCTAGAAAGCCAAAAATTTGTGTCTTTGGCAAAACAATCGAAAATGTGCACGCCCGCCCGCAGGCAGTAGAACATACCAAGGGGAGACCAGGCCAAATGAGCCTGCGCACCACGCTGACGCACTTGTCGAAGGACCGTTAGCCGGCGGGTAATCCACACCAGATCCACCCGATTGTTTAACTCATCGCCACAATACTCAAAGAATGCCGCGGCGTTATCAGCGTAACGGTGACCGCCCCAAGAACCGAAGACCCATAGCGAATCTTGCCGAGGCATGAAGCCCGACAGCCAGTAAAGTGGCAGCAGCAGCGGGCACATGAGAATCGCGAGACCGCCACGTGCCAATGTTATGAGCCTGTCCAAGTTTTTCCGGATATTCTCGACCTGTTCTGTCACGATAACGCAAGGGACTAGCAAGCATCCAATTGGAACCGTTAAGTCAAATGGCTAGCCATTCTTAGAACCGCATATTGAGAGCCCAAACTGGACATAGATCAATCGGCGAACGTGATGTGCAGTCAACAGGCAATCGAAGTATTAATCACCGACGGTAACCGGCGGCCGGCACTCGCCGTCGCTCGTTCTCTAGCGAAGCAAGACCTTGAGTTTATCGCGGTCAGTGATACACAGCACAGTCTTTGCCGGCACTCTCGCTGGACGCGTCATTGGGCCTTGGCACCGTCTCCAGGTAACGAGCCACAAGCTTTTACCGATCACCTGCTGGAATTAATCGAAACACATGACATTCAGCTTGTCATCCCTGTGCTGGAGGAAAGTTTACTGGCCATTGAAAACCGACGCGCTGAATTCGAGTCTCGCGTAAAGCTAGCCGCCGCCAGTTCCCGCGCACTGCGACAGGTCTTGGACAAGCGTATCAACCTCGCCATTGCCAGAGAGCTAGGTATTGAGGTGGCTGCACAGTTTGAATTGCAGGATGTGCAACAAGTCCCAGAGCTAATCGACAAACTCGGCTTTCCCATGGTGATGAAACCGGCAGGGTCGCCCTACGATACGCAGATTGTTTCTTTTCCATTCAAGGTTCTTTACGTCCGGGACGAAGCCCAACTGCGCAGTTACTTAAAAAAGTACTGCAGCAACGGCCGCTACCCCATGTTTCAAGAATTTATCCCCGGAGAAGGACGGAACATCTGTTGCTTTGCAGTGGACGGAGAAATCATCGCCATGCACGAGCACCGGTCTCTGCGGGTATTAAAGGGCCAAGGTGTACTCAGAGAAATTACACCGGTACACCCTGAAGGAGAACGCGGCGCGGCCGCCATGCTCGGAAAACTCAAGTGGACCGGCGTTGCACAATTCTGTTCCCTACTAGATTCCCGCAACGGGAGACTTTGTTATTTGGAAACCAATGGGCGGTTTTGGTCTTCCGTCGCCGGCGCGGTAAACGCCGGCTGGGATTTTCCCGCCTGGGTTTATCAATATTTCATGCACGGAAAAATACCGCGGCCGGAACCCATTGAGATCGGCAGCCGTACCTGCTGGCATCGCGGCGACCTCGTGGCCCTCGTGAACTATCTTGCGGGCGGCGAAAACCCTGCGCCATTAGCAAAACCCGGAAAACTAAGTGCCGTAGCCAACTACTTGGCCGGCTTTAACCCGTCGATACACGGCGACGTGTTTCGCTGGGACGACCCGCTGCCCGAATTGATTGATCATTGGCAAGTCGTGCAACGAGGATTTGGCACCCTGATCAAGGGCGGACTCAGGGACGCAAAACGTTTGTCGCGGCCAAACGCTTGATTGCAAACTACCGAGCGTAGTGCGGAGAAAAATACCCGACTCAATCAATGATCCGATTGGGTGGGACGTACTTGAATTATTCCAGCAAAGCTTACCGCAAGCCGAGCGAGGCGAAAACCTGAGCCGGCTCAATATCGCGCAAACAGCGCAAGTGCTCCAAGGGACATTCGCGCTTGAAACAGGGGCTACATTCCAAACCGAGATACAATGTTCTCTGCTGCTTGGTTAAAGGGGGCGTATAGGCAGGTGAACTCGAGCCATAGATCGCGATAACCTGCGTGCCGGCAGCAGCGGCAACGTGCATCAAACCGGAATCATTGGTCACTGCTGATGCAGTCAGAGATAGTAGATCGACAGTATCGGCAAGTTCAGTCTCACCACATAGATTCCTAGTCGCCCGACCCGCGCGGCTGCCAATCTGTTCGCCAGCCGCATGATCGGCCTTGGACCCCAACACCCAAACTTGCCTGCCCGTGGCGATGATCTCGCGCGCCAATTCCGCAAAGTGTTCTAAGGGCCAGCACTTCGCCGGGCCATAAGCCGCACCCGGCATTAGCGCGACAGCATCCGGTTTCAGATCGAAGCGTGCCTTTAGCGCGCGAGCATTGGCAGGGTCGATGCGTAATTCAGGCATAGGAATGTTTGGCAATGGCAGCTCGGGCGGCAATCCCAAGGCCAAGAATTTTTTTACGGTTTGGTCCAGCCTTTGTCGATCAAGCTCACGTACATCATTCAGCAAGCCATAGCGAAACTCACCGCGATAACCGGTGCGCTTCGATACGCGGGCAAAGAATGGAATGAGGGCGGACTTCCAGGAGCGCGGCAATATGATTGCCTGATGATAGGACTCGCTGCGTAGCGCATGGCCTATTCGCCTGCGTGCACTCATACCTAGTTGGCCGTGGCCCAGCGGCAGCTCAATTCCCCGACGCACTTCCGGCATGCGCGCCAACAAGGGCAGGGACCAGGCCGGTGCCACAACATCGATCTCGCAAGGATTGTCCCGGGCGAGCAACTTGAACAGCGAATGGGCCATCACCATATCGCCTACCCAGGACGGGCCTACGACCAGGTAACGCTCTACGTCATTCATTTGAGTCCGGCCATCCGCCGCCTGCTCAAAGCGCGTCTAAGTAGCGCTTGACGCCCTGTTGCACATCGAGAAATTGCTTGTCATAGCCAGCTGCGCGTAATGTCGACAGATCCGCCTCGGTAAAGCTCTGATAGCTACCCTGCAAATGCTCTGGAAATGGGATGTAGCGAATGCGGCCGCGGCCATGCCAATCAATAACTGCCTGAGCGACTTCTTTAAAAGTTTGGCTGCGCCCGGTACCCGCATTGAAGATCCCTGAGACTTGCGGGTTGTCCAAGGCCCAAAAATTGATGTCGACGATATCGTCGACATGAACAAAGTCTCGCCGCTGTTCGCCATCAGCATAACCATCATTGCCGGCAAAAAGTCTAACTTCATCGCCCTCTAATAGTTGATTATGAAAATGCCAAGCAACACTCGCCATTCCGCCCTTATGCTGTTCACCCGGACCATAGACATTAAAGTATCGCAGCCCAACGACCTGGGAAGATGGTTGCGGTAGGAATTGCCGGACATACTGATCAAAACTCAGCTTAGAAAATGCATAAACGTTAATGGGCCGCTCGCAGTCGGCTTCGATCCGAAACTCTTTTCCCGCACCATAAACCGCGGCGGATGAGGCGTAGACAAGCGGTATAGAGGCATCTAGGCAGTAGTGCAGCAGGGCCTTTGAATACTCGAAATTCGTCGCCATCATGTAGCGCCCGTCCCACTCCGTGGTGGTGCTACAGGCGCCATTGTGCAGAACCGCGCGTAACTTGTGCCCGAACTTCTTGCCGGACCGAAGCTGCTTTAAGAAATCGTCTTTGTCTAAGTAGTCCAGAATTTGGCAATCCGTAAGATTGAATATCTTGCGGCCGTTTTCGAGCTCATCAACCACCAAGATATCAGTCTGGCCAGCGGCATTGAGACGCCTGACTAGGTTACTACCGATAAATCCAGCGCCGCCGGTAACAATAATCATGGGCTGGAGATCTCCTTGTCCTTGCCGCCTAAAATTTGTTGATAAATAGCCGCATACTGCTGCGCCATTATCGCCGGTCTGTAGTTCTTCGCTTGCTCTTTATTCTTCATGGATAGCTTTCTCGCTAAAACCGGCTCATGAATTAGCTTTAAGAGTGCTGCACACTGCGCATCCAAATCGTCTACATCGCATAGTAGGCCATTGACACCATCAATGACGATTTCGGGTATACCGCCGACCCGCGTAGCGACGACGGGTAACCCGAATTCCATCGCATCCAGTAACACAGAACCCAGTCCCTCATGTCGGGAAGGGTAGAAAAATACATCAAAGGCGGCTAGATAGTCGCCCACATTATCGACATGTCCAACGAAGTGAAGATTGCCTAGGTCTGCTGCGGTGGCACGCAATCTCGCCTCATCCTCACCGCCACCGACCAAAAGAAAATGAATGCCTGGGTGACTGCGCTCCACGCGACGGGCGATATCGATTATTTGTAACTGGCCCTTGTGAGAATCAACCAAAGCAGCAACGTTGCCCACGAGTGCTTTTGCAAGATAACGATCACGAATGGATTGCACTGATTGCGCATCGGCTCCGAGTTCCGACGTTGCATCAGGTATCACTGATAGCTGAAAATCTGGATTTAAGCATCGCATGGATTGAGCAATCGCTGCCGATACCGTAACGATGGCTGAAGCACGGCCGTACATACAACGGTTCGCAGAGGTGACTCGCGGACCTTGTTGGACTCTTCGGGTGACCAAATAGGGAGACCGACGCAGCAGGGAATTTAGGTAGGCCCCTTGAATGGCCCTGCCCTCATGGACATGTGTCAAATCCACATCCTGCAATGCAAACAGTGCGCTAATGCCGTTGCCGCCGATCCCGCGAATTTCTAGCCTGCTCAGCTTGGCGCAACGTTCCAACAAGGATCCGTCGCGACGCCCCACCAGTCTTTGCCGCCAGCCCTCGGCCGCGAGGCTGCGGATTAGCAGTTCAGTTTGACGTTCACCGCCGCGATAACCACGCGCGAGATTGATATGTGCAATTCTTGGCCCGCGTCCGAAAGTGGACACCAATTACCGATCAACGAGGGAGTAGCTCGCACCGCAATACGGACACTTCGCCTCGCCGGTCGCCTCCACGGGCAGAAAGACCTTGGGATGGGAGTTCCACAAAGCCATATCGGGCATGGGACATGACAAAGGCAAATCCGCGCGCGTGATTTCATACTGCGCTTTCGCGTTGGGTTGGCGGGGTGCCTGACTAGTATCTGTGTCGGTAGTACTCATGCAAGAAACTTATAAAGAGGTCTAGGAAAACGAAGTATAGCAATCTAAAGAAGCATCTCAGCCAAAGATCGACTGCCATAAGGAATGCACAGCCTTGACCAAATCCGCCACCTGTGAGTGCGCCACCAAGGGCGGTTCACCGGCCAATGACAAATGATGCACGCGTGCACGAAAGTCACGGTAGGTATTTGCTAAACAATCCGCTTGCTCGGGTATCAAATATCCATGCTCCGCTAAACTCTCCAGCTGACGAATATTGTCGGACCAATTCAATAGCTCTGCGCATTCATGGGCGTCACGCAGTACCAGGTACTGCACAATGAACTCTATATCAGCGATACCACCTGAATCTTGCTTCAAATCGAATAACTCGTCCGTACCGCGAGTCAACTCCGCGCGCATGCGTGTGCGCATGTCGGCAACGTCGGTACGCAAGGATTCGCGTCGCACATTCTCGATCAATACTTGGCGTCGCATTTTCTCGAAAGCAGCGCAAACACCGGGGTCACCGGCCACGGCTCGACTTCGCAGTAAAGCCTGATGCTCCCAGGTCCACGCGTCCTCGCGCTGATACCTTTCGAAGCCAACCAGACTAGTGACCAGCAATCCCGACCCCCCGCTGGGACGCAGGCGGGTATCAACTTCATAGAGGCTACCGGCGGCGGTGGAAATCGTTAGCCAGTGAATCATCCGCCGGGTTAAGCGGGAAAAGAACAGGCCGTTGTCCAGAGGTTGATCGCCGTCTGTTTCCTCATGCTCGCCGGTAGAATCATGCAGAAATACCAAATCTAGATCCGAGCCATAGCCCAACTCGAGGCCGCCCAGTTTTCCGTAAGCGATGACGGCGAAACGCGCGGGACGTGAAACGCCGTCGTCGACGCATTGGGGACTGCCATGCCGCAAGGTCAATTCATGCCAGCAAAAATCGAGAGTCGCCTGCAAGATGATTTCCGCGACGTCGGTAAGACGGTCACTGACTTTCATCAAGGGCAAACTGCCACTGAGATCTGCAACGGCGATTCGAAACAGCGCCGCATGTTGGAAATGGCTCAAAACGAACTGGGCTCTTTCCGAATCCATGTCGTCGACGGCTGTTAATCGCGCGCGTAAATCTTCTTGCAACCCCGCGCGATCTGGCAGATCGGCAAAAATTCTCGGGTCCAGTAATTCATCCAGCAGCATGGGATGCGCGGCCAGCTGCTTCGCGAGAAAATCACTCTCACTGCAGAGTCTCAACAATCGCTGCAAAGCAACCGGGTTTTCATTCAGCAGCGAAAAATAGGCTGATCGGCGGCCGATGGCTTCGACTACCTGCATACCCCGATCCAAGGCGCGCCAGGCGTTGGTCTGGCGTCCGGCTTCTTCAATCAAGCGCGGCATCAGTGCGTTCAGCCGCTTGCGCCCACCTTCATCCATGCGTAGGTAGCTACCGCTATCGCGGAAGCTTTCCAAGCGTTCGCGGGCGGCCTGAGGGTCTGAATAGCCAAAGCCCCCCAGTAGGGTGTCAAACTGTTGCGGCGATAGACCTCGCGCCCAAGCCATCGCAAAATCTTCGGCTGTGCTGTCGGCGGGCACTTCATTGGCCGCGCGAAAAACGATGTTGCGAAAATGACCTGAAACAATTTCACGCTGCGCATTCAGCGCGCTTAGCAAGTCTGGCCAATTTGCGAAACCCGTAGCCAACGCCAAGCGGGCCTGATTCAGATCACTGGTAGGCAAATCATGTGTCTGTTGATCCGCAATAGACTGCAAGCGATTTTCCATGCGCCGTAAAAAGCGATACGCCGTTATTAGTTCTTCCGCATCTTTTTTGGTTAGTATCTCGTGCCTTACTAAGGCCTCTATCGCGGCCACCAGACTTCGTACGCGCAAATCCGAGTACATCCCGCCGCGCACCAGCTGCAGGGATTGCACAATAAATTCTATTTCGCGTATTCCACCGGGGCCGAGTTTAAGATGATTCTCAAACTCTTTACGCCGCACCTCCGCTTCGATCATCGCCTTCATTTCGCGCAGTGATTCGAAAACCCCGTAATCTAGATAACGGCGATAAATAAAAGGTCGCAAAACATTGTCGTAGAGCTCGGGCGTACCTTCCCAATGGTTGATTACCCGTGCCTTCACATAGGCATAGCGCTCCCAATCCCGACCATGGCGCAACAAGTATGCTTCTAATGCAGATACGCTCACCGCCAAAGGACCACTGTCACCAAAGGGACGCAGCCTTACGTCCACTCGATAAACGAAGCCATCGGCCGTCTGCTTATTAAGCAAGCTGACGATGCGTTGGCCCAGGGCGCGAAAGTACTGCTCATTGCTGATCTTACGCCGGCCGTCAGTTTCGCCCCGATCCGAATACAAAAAAATCAAATCCACATCGGAAGAAAAATTGAGCTCTCCGCCACCCAGTTTCCCCATGCCCAAGATTAAGAACTTTGCTGGCTGGCCGTCTTCCTCCAAGGCCTGGCCATAATTCTGGTTCAAGGCTTGCAGGCTCCAACGCAAAGCCGCGCAAATAGATGCGTCGGCCAACGCCGACAAGTCACGGAGGGTTTCATCGAGAGAAGCTTGATCGTTAAGATCACGCCAAGCAATACGCACTAGTTCACGGTGGCGCAGTCTGCGCAGAGCCTGCTCGCACTGCGACTCGGTCAAGTCCACTGAAACTCCGGTGGTGAACAAGTCTTGAAGTTCCGAAGTTGCCAATGAGCGGTTTAAACGCTCATTGGCCAAGAGTTCCGACAGAAGTTCAGGATAGCGCGCGATTGTATCGGCGCAATATTGGCTACAAGCGACGACAATAGGCAGCTGAGCGGCAAGCTCCGGATGTGCGTCTAGCAGTGGTCCGAGGCCTTGCTCATCGGCATTCTCGGCCAACCAATCCGTCACCAATGGCCGCAGTGCTGTGGGTAGCTCGTCGGGAGAAACTGTCTTAAGCATGGATACTATGGTAGCCGAAGGAGCTTCGGTGCCGGTGTTAGCTTGTTGCTTTTTTAGCGAAAACTTTTGAGCTTGAGATGCGGCTGAGAAACGGCAACAAGCTAACACCGACAACTTACACATCCCACATACAAAAAAAGCCCCGCTGATGACATCAGCGGGGCTCGTTTGTGACGTATAGCCTGAGCCTACATCATGCCTTCCATGCCACCTCCGGGGGGCATCGGGGGCATCGCTTCTTCTTTCTTCGGCAGCTCGGTGACCATTGCTTCGGTGGTCAAGAGCAGGCCCGCCACGGAAGCCGCATTCTGCAAGGCAGAACGGCTGACCTTGGCCGGATCGATAATGCCGAAGTCAACGAGGTCTCCGTATTCGCCATTAGCGGCGTTGTAACCAAAGTTTCCTTTGCCTTCCAAGACCTTATTGAGCACCACGGAGCCATCGCCGCCAGCATTGGTGACGATTTGGCGCAGCGGTTCCTCGAGAGCACGGCGAAGAATGCTCAGACCTACATTTTGGTCATCGTTGTCACCCTTCACTTTTTCCAGCGCAGACCGGGCACGAACTAGGGCCACGCCACCGCCGGGTACGACGCCTTCTTCTACGGCGGCGCGAGTCGAATGCAGGGCGTCTTCTACGCGTGCTTTCTTCTCTTTCATCTCCACTTCCGTCGCCGCACCAACCTTAATCACAGCGACACCGCCGGAGAGCTTAGCAACGCGCTCCTGCAGTTTTTCGCGGTCATAATCGGAGCTGGATTCTTCAATTTCACGTTGAATTTGCTCGACGCGGGACTTGATTTCAGCTGCCTTGCCGGCACCGTCGATGATGGTGGTGTTTTCCTTCGTGATCTGAACTTTCTTGGCATCGCCGAGATCTTCTAGGCTAGCCTTTTCAAGACTCAGACCAACTTCTTCAGAGATGACTTGGCCACCGGTCAAAACCGCAATGTCTTGCAGCATGGCTTTACGGCGATCACCGAAACCTGGCGCTTTAACGGCGGCAACTTTAACGATACCGCGAATGTTGTTCACCACCAGAGTTGCCAGGGCTTCGCCCTCAACATCTTCAGCGATAATCAACAAGGGACGACCGGCCTTGGCAACATTTTCCAACAACGGCAACAGCTCACGAATATTCGAGATTTTCTTGTCGTGTAGCAGAATATAAGGACTATCCAACTCGACACTTTGACTATCCGTCGCATTGATGAAGTAAGGCGACAAATAGCCGCGATCAAACTGCATCCCCTCAACTACGTCCAGTTCATTCTCCAGCCCGGAACCTTCCTCGACAGTGATCACGCCCTGCTTGCCCACTTTAGCCATGGACTCAGCAATGATTTGACCAACTTGCACATCGGAGTTCGCAGAAATGGTGCCAACCTGGGCGATGGCCTTGTCATCTTCACAAGGCTTGGACAACTCGCCCAGAGCCTCAACCACGGCCACCGAACCCTTATCGATGCCGCGCTTGAGATCCATGGGGTTCATGCCGGCGGCAACGGACTTAAGACCTTCACGCAAAACTGCCTGGGCCAATACCGTCGCTGTGGTGGTGCCGTCACCAGCCACATCGGAAGTCTGCGAAGCAACTTCCTTGACCATTTGGGCACCCATATTTTCAAACTTATCTTCCAGCTCGATTTCCTTGGCAACCGACACACCATCTTTCGTGACGGTGGGTGCGCCAAAGCTCTTATCGAGCACAACATTACGGCCCTTGGGGCCCAGCGTAACTTTTACCGCGTTGGCGAGAACATTTACGCCAGCGAGCATGCGCTGACGCGCATCGTCGCTGAATCTCACATCTTTAGCAGCCATTTACCTCTACCTCTATCTAATATTTTCGAATTAAAGAACGACAGCCAGCAATCAGCTCTCGATCACGGCCATGACGTCGTCTTCTTTCATGACCAAAAGTTCTTCGCTATCGACCTTGACCTCGGTGCCGCTGTACTTACCAAACAGCACTTTGTCACCGGCCTTAAGGTCCAGCGCGCGTGTTTCTCCATTTTCGAGCACGCGGCCGTTGCCCACGGCAATGACTTCGCCCTTAATGGGTTTTTCGGTGGCACTGTCCGGAATCACGATGCCGCCGGGAGAAGTGCGCTCTTCTTCCATGCGCCGGATGATCACCCGATCATGGAGAGGACGGATCTTCATGGTTACAACCTCCTGAATTAATTAGAATTTTATCTCCACCAGAGCAGGAGATTATTAGCACTCCGCTCGAGAGAGTGCCAATCATAAGGGCGAAATTCAGGAATTCAAGGCCTGGCAGGCCCATACGACTGTGCGCGACTTCAATGACAGCGGCCCGAGCCGGGGCTATTCTCTGCGCCTTCGGCGTGGACTCAGGGCTTCGAAATGAGCGTGGACTACCTTTTGGTGCTTTGCAGCTGCCCTGATGCGGCCTGCGCGGAGGCCTTATCCCTGGCCATTTTGGAAAAAAGACTCGCCGCCTGCGTCAATGAAATCGGCGGCATTAAGTCAAGGTATCACTGGCAAGACCGGATCACGACGGACGAAGAAATATTGCTATTGATTAAGACCCGCCGCGAGTTGTTTGAGCGGCTGGAAGCCGTTATCAAGGAACGGCACCCTTACGAACTACCCGAGATCATTGGGGTCCCAATAGATCCTGGTTCTGACGACTATTTGAGTTGGATCGACTCCGCCACGCGACTATGAACAGTATGCCAAGCCGCATCGCCAGCCAGTTGTTATTGGGGCTACTCCTATTTTGGTGTGCGGCCCATGCTGTCGCCGAAGAAGACATTCTGAAGCCCGAACAAGCTTTCCGCTATAGCGTCGCAACGGTCGGCGAGTTCATCGAAGTGCGCTGGGACATTGAGCCAGAACACTACCTCTACAAAGAGCGCATGAGCTTTAAGAGCCTGACCGATGCGATAGAGCTTGGTCCGCCGGTAATGCCAAAGGGGAAACCCTATGACGACGAGTTCTTCGGCCGCATGGAAATCTACCGCGGCAAGATCATCGCGAAGATACCCTTCACACGACAACAAGCCGGCAGTCAAGCGCTGGATCTCGAAATACGCTCCCAGGGCTGCGCGGATATCGGCCTATGCTACCCGCCGCAGCGCTGGACCACGCAAGTCAATTTGGCCGACACACCAGCCAAACCGCTGGATAGTTTGTTCGGCGGCAGCAAAAAAGTTTCGTCGCTGGCTGAGCCTTTGCCACCCGAGGAGGCATTCAGAGCCACGGCGAAACAGCTCGACGATTTTCGTCTTGAAATCTCATGGTCCATTGAACCCGGGTATTACCTGTATCGGGACAGCTTGTCCGTTAGCGCCCGCGAGGGTATCGCACGAACGGGGCCCATCAGCCTGCCGCCCGGCGAGGAAAAATGGGACGAACATTTTGGCGATACGCGAGTGTTCTACGAGGAAGTCAAAACCCAAGTCCCGCTACTGCGGCCCACACCCCAGGCCGGATTGCTGGAATTGGAGCTCGGCTACCAAGGCTGCAAGGAAAATAGCATTTGCTATCCGCCGGAAATCCAGACCATCGCCTTAGATCTTCCGGCTGCCAGCAGTGCATCCCTGCCCCCGCCGCCGGTTAATGAGCAAGATCGCTTATCGGCGCTAATCCTGAATGGCAACATGCTTTGGGTCATGATCAGCTTCGCCGGGCTGGGCCTACTCCTAGCCTTCACGCCCTGCGTGCTGCCCATGGTGCCCATCTTGTCGGGCATCATCGCGGGCGAAGGTAAGGACGTCACCACCGCCCGCGCCTTTGCTTTATCCCTAAGCTACGTGCTCGGCATGGCGCTAACCTACACCATTGCCGGTGCCACCTTCGCCGCCCTCGGCGGACAGCTGCAAGCGATTTTGCAAAAACCCTGGATCATCGTCGGCGTGGCGGGCTTGTTCGTTGCTTTGGCCCTGTCCATGTTTGGCCTTTACGAAATACAAATGCCGGCTGCCATTCAAACGAAACTCACGCAAATCAGCGGTCAACAAAAAGGGGGACGCTTTTTCGGCACCGCCATCATGGGCGCGCTGTCAGCGCTGGTGGTCACCACCTGTGTGGCGCCACCTTTGGTGGCTTCTCTGATGGTCATCGCGCAATCGGGTGACATGGTCCGTGGCGGGCTGTCGCTGTTTGCCATGAGCATTGGCATGGGCATCCCGCTGCTGGTGATAGGCACGTCGGCGGGCAAATTCCTGCCGAAGGCCGGTGCCTGGATGGACAGAGTCAAGGGCGCGTTTGGGTTCATGATGTTAGGACTGGCGATCTGGATGCTGGAACGCATCCTGCCGCCGGCGGTCACCATGGTCTTATGGGCCGCTTTGGTGTTCATGGCGGCTGTGTTTTTGGGCGCGTTTCAAGCCCTAGATAGTCAGGCCGGCACGGGAACGAAGCTTGCCAAGGGTTTTGGCCTGCTAGCCGCCTTATACGGAGCAGCACTATTGATCGGCGCCTTAAGTGGCGCACAAAACCCCCTACAGCCACTGCGTTTTGTCGGTATTGGCCAGCAAACAAAGCAGGCAAGCCTCCCCTTCAAACCCATCAAAAGCGTGGAGGATTTTCAGCGCGAACTGGCCCTAGCCGGCGCGGCGGGCAAACCCGCCATGTTAGATTTTTATGCTGATTGGTGCGTCTCTTGTAAAGAAATGGAGCACTACACGTTTGCAGATGAGAGAGTGCAGGCCGCTCTTAGCGGCGGGGTCTTACTGCAAGCAGATGTCACGGCCAACGACGAGACGGACCAAGCCTTGCTAGAACACTTCGGCATCTTCGGTCCGCCCACGATTATTTTCTTTGACGTCCAGGGCAAGGAAAAGAACGCTTATCGGCTTGTCGGCTATATGCCGGCGGAGCAGTTCGCCGCACACGCCGACCAGGCCTTCGCCAGTAACCCATGATGAATTCCCCCTTGCGCATTTTGCGCCTACTTAGCTTATTACTGTTTTTCGCTCTCGCAGGTTATTACGCCGGCAACTATTTTCGTGGCGGCGACCCATCCCAAGACCCGGGCAAGGAGCTGCCAATCGAGACCGCCTTGGTCAACGAACTCCCAAGCTTCAGTCTCAACAACATGGATGCCGAAGCAACTGACATTGGTCGTTGGGCCGGCAAGCCTTTGCTGATCAATTTTTGGGCAACCTGGTGCGCACCTTGTCTGCGCGAAATGCCCCTGCTACAACGTCTTCAAGACGAACGCAAAGACGATTTTCAAGTCATCGGCATCGCGGTGGACCGCCTGCCCGCGGTACGTGCCTTTGTTGCTGAAGCCGGCATTAGCTACCCAATTCTGGTGGGGCAAGCTGATGCCATGGCGGCGGCTGAAAGCTTCGGACCGCCTTTCATAGCGCTACCGTTTTCCGTCCTCGTCGATGCCAAGCAACGCGTGTTGGGCCTGCGTGCCGGCGAACTCGATCCCGAGGAACTACGGGATATCGTGACCGTGATGGATGCCGTGGAGAAGGCCAGTATGACGGCGGCCGATGCCCGCGCCGCCCTGGCAAATCCCTAAGAACTTATTCGGCAAATAGGCTGGCATTTGCCGCGAAATGGTTTAAACTCGCGGCCATCTTCGTCGTTGTAAGGCCTAGGCCATATGGCCCAAATCCTGCTGCTCAATGGTCCCAATCTGAATTTATTGGGGACCCGGGAGCCCGGCATTTACGGCAATCTAACACTGCCCGAAATCGAAACGGCCGCGGCCGCCACCGCTGAAGAACTGGGCCATTCCCTAAGCTGTTTACAAAGTAACTCCGAAGCAGAGCTGGTGGATTGCGTGCAGGCCAGTGCCGCCGATACCCATTTTGTTCTGCTCAACCCGGGTGCTTTGACACATACCAGCGTTGCACTAAGGGATGCCCTGTTGGGCGTGGGCATACCCTTCATTGAAATACATATCAGCAACGTGCACGCGCGGGAAGAATTTCGTCGGCAATCATTTTTTTCCGATATTGCTGTGGGCACCATCACCGGCCTCGGGCCGCAAGGATACGAACTAGCCCTGCGAGCCGCCCATCACTATTTGCAACACGCGAAGCAAGCGAACTAAACGAGGAAGCACGCATGGATATTCGCAAGGTCAAGAAACTCATCGAGCTCTTGGATGAATCCGGTATTGCGGAGATCGAAATCACCGAGGGTGAAGAGGCCGTTCGCATTAGTCGCTACCCGCAGTCCGGCGCCGCAGCCAGCGTTGCCATGCCCGCAGCTGCCATACCGGCCCCTGCTATGCCGGCGCCTGCCGCCGCGCCAGCCCCCGCTGCTTCGGCACCGGCTGCGAGCCCGGCCGGTGCGCCGGAAGAAGTCTCTGGGCATGCTGTCGAATCTCCCATGGTCGGCACCTATTACACCGCACCTTCACCCGATGCACAGCCTTTCGTGAAAATCGGCGACGAGGTCGCCATAGGCGATACTCTATGCATCATTGAAGCCATGAAGATGATGAACCAGATTGAAGCCGACGCCGCCGGAAAAATTGTTGCTATCGAAGTAGAAAACGGCGAGCCCGTGGAGTTTGGCCAAGTCCTGTTCGTTATTCGCTGATCCGCGGCCCCTGAAAAGCTAGAAGCAAAATCTCATGCTGGAAAAGATTGTCATTGCAAATCGCGGCGAAATCGCCCTGCGAATACAGCGGGCCTGTCGCGAGCTTGGGATCAAGACCGTGGCCGTGCATTCCACCGCCGACAGTAATTTAAAGCATGTAAGACTGGCCGACGAAAGCGTTTGCATCGGCCCGCCTGCATCCACTGAGAGTTATCTCAACATGCCAGCCATCATCGCCGCGGCCGAGGTCACCGATGCCGGCGGCATTCACCCCGGCTACGGCTTCTTGTCCGAGAACGCGGACTTTGCCGAAAGTGTCGACAACAGCGGCTTTATATTCATCGGGCCACCGCCGGAAGTGATTCGGCTTATGGGCGACAAAGTGTCGGCCATTAAGGCCATGAAGAAAGCCGGCGTGCCCTGCGTGCCCGGTTCCGATGGTCCCTTGGGCGACGACAACAGCGAAAATCTGCGTGTCGGCCGTGAAATCGGCTACCCGGTTATTGTGAAAGCCTCTGGTGGCGGCGGCGGCCGTGGTATGCGTGTGGTCAACATGGAAGCCTCGCTAGCCAGCTCAATTACTCTGACGCGTTCGGAAGCCCGGGCCGCCTTTGGTGATAGCACCGTATACATGGAGAAGTTTCTCGAACGGCCTCGGCATATTGAGTTTCAGGTTCTCGCCGATGCACACGGCAATGCGGTGCACTTGTTCGAACGCGACTGCTCCATGCAGCGCCGCCATCAAAAAGTCGTGGAAGAAGCGCCAGCGCCCGGCATCACAGATGCACAACGCCGCGAAATGGGTGAACGCTGTGCGCAAGCCTGCATCGACCTAGGCTACCGGGGCGCGGGTACCTTCGAGTTTCTTTATCAGGATGGCGAGTTCTTTTTTATTGAAATGAATACGCGCATCCAAGTCGAGCACCCCGTTACGGAAATGGTGACAGGCATAGACCTGGTCAAAGAACAATTGCGCATAGCCAGCGGCGAACCACTTAGTGTTAAGCAGGAAGACATCATTCTGCGCGGCCACTCCATTGAATGCCGCATCAATGCCGAGGACCCGAAAACCTTCATCCCATCGCCAGGAAAAATTGATTTGTGGCATCCGCCAGGGGGACCGGGTGTTCGAGTGGACAGCCATTTGTATAGCGGGTATAGCGTACCGCCCTATTACGATTCCATGGTGGGCAAATTGATTACTTACGGCGACAATCGCGATTCGGCCATCGCCCGCATGCGCATTGCGCTTAGCGAAATGGTGATCGAGGGTATTAAGACCAACATCCCACTGCACCAAGACATCTGTCAGCAATACGCTTTTCGCGCGGGCGGCGCGGATATCCACTACTTGGAAAAGCGACTCGGACTTTAAGGCGCCAGCTGTCACATGAGCTGGCTGCAAACGAGCATTGAACTAGGGACGCTTGATCCCGGCCCTGTGGAGCTTGCTTTGCTCGAACTTGGCGCTGTTTGCATCGAGTACTCCAACGCCGGCGATGAAGCCATACTTGAGCCGGCCGTGGGCGCAACACCCCTATGGAATGAATTGGTCATCTCCGCACTACTACCCGAAAATACGGACCCGGACTGCGTGCGCATCGCGGTGGCCATGGCAACATCCGCAAGCTGCATGCCCAGAACCCAATTCCGCAGTTTGGCCGATGCCAATTGGATTGCGAGTTGGCGCCAATCACTAAAGCCACAACAGTTCGGATCGGATCTGTGGATCTGCCCCGTGGACCAAGAGCCCCCCAGGCAAGCCAAAGCAATTGTCAGCTTAGACCCGGGCTTAGCCTTTGGCACCGGAGGCCATCCCACCACAGCGCTTTGCCTTGATTGGCTGGCGCAGCAAGCGAGCGGCAAAGAAATTTTGGATTTTGGCTGCGGCTCAGGCATCTTGGCCATCGCCGCGATAAGTCTCGGCAGCCACCGGGCAACCGCGGTAGACAATGATCCCCAAGCATTATTGGCCACCCGGCAAAATGCAGGCGTCAATGATTGCCGGGATCAAATAGAAATTCTGCCAGCCGATGAACTCCCAAGGGAACAACAATTTGACTTGGTGGTCGCGAATATTCTTAGCGGAAGCCTAATCAGCCTGGCGCCACGTCTGGTCAAACACTGCAAAGTTGGCGCTAGCATTGGTTTGAGCGGTATTCTGCCCAAGCAAGTTGCGTCGGTGATGGATGCTTATGCAGCTTGGATTTGGTTTGCCGAACCCCGCGAACGCGATGCATGGGTTCTCTTAACTGGGAAGTTCAGGGCCTAGCTAGATTCATGTTTACCCGATGTCCTCAGTGTGGCACAGCCTTTCGAATTACCGCGGACCAATTGCGTGTGGCGGCGGGTGATGTACGTTGCGGGAGTTGCGCTCAGGTATTCAACGCGCTGAGTCAATTGACGGACGCAATCCCCATTGAGTCCATCAGGCCGACAGAAGAATCGGCCAAGGAAGAACAGAGTCCGGATTCAATTTCACAAATTCCCACCAATGAAGCCGGGACCGACAGTGACGAAAGGCAGGCGCTGGAATTTGACGCACCGGAAACTACCTGGTCGCAGTTTTTTATCGAGGCAGGCCCTGGTCAATCAATAGATTCCAACGATGATACCGATGATGAATCAGCCGCCGGTGGAGACATCGCTCTGGATGGCGCGCTAGAGGTTGCCACGGCAGACCCTGAAGAGTGGCGCGCGTTCCTGGAAGAAATGGACCCGACCGACGGCAGCGTAGCGGCCTGGCGGCAACCGCCGACCGATACCAGCGATGACAATGAGCGAAATGGTAGTGCGGAAGAGCCCCATGATCAGTCGCAAGAAATCATCATGACGGGCGAATACGCTTTCACCATGATTGACGGCGTGCAAACTGAAGCGGTGGAAACTTCCGACGATGACGATGAAATTGCTGATTCGCCAGATACCGAATTTTCCGAGCCTGCCCATGCGCCTGAAAACACCGACAGCGAACCCCTGATCTTTCCCAGCACAGCAGCACAAGCCGACGAGATTCCAAACGACAGCTTGGAAGCAGCCAATACCCAAGCCTGGCCGGCCGAACCGGAACCAAGTCCGAGAACGCTGCAGTCCAGCGGTGCCAATCGCTGGTTAGCGGCGAGCGCTGTACTGTTCCTTACGCTCATCCTTCAGTTGGTACACGTCTATCGCGATGATCTCGCAAGCCATCCTCGATTCGGGCAAGCCCTGCGTGGTTTCTACCAGGCGATAAATCGTGATCTCTACCCCAATTGGGCCCTAGACCGTTATTCGGTTCGCCGTACTGAAGCCATGACAGGTGACAGCAACGCACAGGCGCTGGATATCAAAGCGGCCATCGAGACCGACGGACCCGAGCCGCTGGGCCTGCCTTTGGTGCGCATCGCCCTAAGAGATCAATGGGCAAACGTCGTCGCCAGCCGTGTCTTTCGTCCTGGCGAATATTTGCCTGCGCCCTTGCCCCCCATCGTGCCCGGCGGCACCCAAGTGCCGGTTCAGGTGAGCGTTGTAGACCCGGGCGTTGAAGCACGCGGCTATGTCGTTGATCTTTGCCTGCCGCGGCGCACGGGCTTGGAATGTCAACTCGCCAGAGACCCCTTTCGCCAATGAATCCCCTGACTAAGATCGGCCCCTATGAGTTAGCGGGACAGGTCGTGCTGGCGCCCATGGCCGGCGTTACCGATAGCCCATTTCGTCAACTCAGTCGGCGCTGGGGCGCAGACTTGGCCGTCAGTGAAATGACCACCGCCGACACGCAACTCTGGGGTATGCGTAAGAGTGAACGGCGACTGGATATTAGCGGCGATGGTGAACCGCGGGTGGTTCAAATTGCCGGCAGTGAACCCGCGCAAATGGCCCAGGCCGCGCGCCTGGCCGTCGCGCGCGGCGCGCAGATTGTGGATATCAACATGGGATGTCCCGCCAAGAAAGTATGTCGCCGAAGCGCTGGCTCAGCCTTGATGCGCGACGCAACATTGGTTGCCAAGATCTTGGATGCAGTCACGACGTCAGTTGATGTGCCGGTAAGCTTGAAAATCCGTACCGGCTGGAACCCACAGGAACGCAACGGCGTACAAATCGCAAGAATTGCTGAGGCGGCGGGGATCAGCGCCTTGGCTGTTCATGGGCGCACCCGCGCTTGCGGCTTTAAAGGAAACGCAGAGTACAAAACCATTCGGAACATTAAGTTGGCGGTAAATATTCCAGTATTTGCAAATGGAGATATCGTAAGTCCTGAACAAGCAAACAAGGTCTTACAGGAAACTAATGCGGACGCGGTAATGATCGGTAGAGCAGCACGCGGTCAACCTTGGTTGCTAAAACAAATCAATGACTACTTGACGAAAAAAATTTTTACGCCACAACCCTCTCACGAGGTTCGGCGTGATATTATTCTCGAACACCTTGAAGCCCTATACCAATTTTACGGCGAAGAAATGGGGGTCAGGGTGGCACGCAAACATCTCGTTTGGTACGCGGAACATCTGATCAATGGGGAAGAGTTTCGCAAACTCGCGGTTACAGCGAAGAACACCAGCGTACAAATGCGTCTTGTCAAGGAATTTCTAGCCCATCGCGAGCCAGGGGACAACGCGAACATGGGTATTGTTGATCCCCCGGTAACGGCAACGTGGCAACAACAAGAAGTAAGAGCTCTTCCAAGAAATCCACGAACAAAATTAAGCTTACTAGTCTAAGACACCGGCCGCTTCGTGACTTTACCGAAGAGGCCGTAGGCCACTATTTTCGTAACTTAAACGGCCACAAAGCTGGCGATCTCTATGGTTTGGTATTGAGCGAAGTGGAACTCCCATTATTTCGCACAGTACTAGAACACACCGACGGCAATCAAAGCGAGGCCGCCGAGATTCTAGGCATCAATCGGGCGACCTTGCGCAAAAAGCTCAGGCACTACCGCTTGCTCGGCTAAATCCACCCATTGCCATTCGGCTAGGTCCTACTCTTCAGGCTATACCATGCAAAAATGCTCACGGGCGCTCCTAAGCGTCAGCGATAAAACTGGAATCGTTGAATTCGCCCGCCAGCTCGAAGAACAAGGCATCGAGCTAGTCTCCACCGGCGGTACCGCTGCCGCGCTAAGGGCGGCGGGCCTTGCGGTTAAGGACATCAGCAGTGTCACCGGCTTTCCCGAGATCATGGATGGGCGGGTAAAGACGCTACACCCCAAAGTTCATGGCGGCATTCTTGCCCGACGGGACATGGATGCCGACGTCATGTCGGAGCACGGAATCAAGGCCATCGATTTGCTCGTGGTCAACCTCTATCCTTTCGAGGCAAGCATCGCCCGCCCAAACTGCAGCCGTGATGAAGCGATAGAAAACATCGATATTGGCGGGCCCGCCATGATTCGAGCCGCGGCCAAAAACCACGCCTTCGTTACTGTGGTCGTAGATCCGGATGACTACGGGCAAATCGCCGCTGAGCTGTGCAGCAACGATGCTCAGGTCGGCGAAGCAACTCGACGTGAGCTTGCCATGAAAGCCTATGCACATACGGCAACTTATGACGCTGCTATTTGGGAATACCTGCGCGATGACTTAGAAGACGAAAGTTTTCCGCAACGCCTACCCATGGGCCTCAATAAACAAGCGGAGCTGCGCTATGGCGAAAACCCGCATCAACGCGCGGCGCTCTATCGATTGGGGCAAGCGGCGGCTTGCAGTTTGGTCAATGCCGAACAGCATCAAGGCAAACCGCTGTCTTATAACAATCTAGCCGACGCCGATGCCGCTCTGGAATGCGTTAAATCTTTTGATACCACCGCCTGCGTCATCGTTAAGCATGCGAATCCCTGCGGGGTCGGTTTAGGCGAAAACCTGGAGCAGGCCTACAATCGCGCGTACGCCACAGACCCAAGCTCCGCTTTTGGCGGGATCATTGCCTGCAATCAGCGCGTCGATTCCACGCTCGCGCAAACTATTATTGACCGGCAATTTCTGGAAGTCATGGTCGCGCCCGAATATACCGCGGGCGCACTAAAAGTCTTCGCCGGCAAACCCAATATACGCGTCTTGGCCACAGGACCACTTTCAGCGACGCAATCGGGACTGCGGGTACAAGCCATTGAAGGTGCGATGTTGGTACAAGATAAAGATATTGCGCAGCTAGATCCGCAAGACATTCGGCTTGTCACCAAACGGCGAGCCACCGAAACCGAACTGCAAGACGCATTGCTGGCTTGGAAGGTCGCGCGCTTTGTAAAATCCAATGCCATCGTATACTGCCAAGACAATGCCACACTGGGCATCGGTGCCGGGCAAATGAGCCGCGTGGTTAGCGCGCAGATCGCCGCACTCAAGGCGGCCGAGGCCAAATTGGACTTGCAGGGTGCTGCCATGGCCTCGGATGCTTTTTTTCCCTTTCGGGACGGGATTGACAGCGCGGCCGCCCACGGTATTACGGTCGTCATTCAACCGGGTGGCTCGAAACGGGACCAAGAAGTTGTCGACGCAGCCAACGAGCACGGCATGGCCATGTTGTTTACCGGTATGCGCCACTTCCGTCATTAAATACCCATGAAAGTACTGGTGATCGGCGGCGGTGGCCGCGAACATGCCCTGGCTTGGAAGCTTGCTACCTCGCCCCGGGTTTCAGAAGTGTTAGTCACGCCCGGCAATGCCGGCACGGCTGGCGAACCCGGTGTGCGTAATATTGCCATCAGCGCCGATGATCTGGACGCGCTGCTGGCACTGGCCCAAGCCGAATCGATAGCACTGACCGTGGTCGGCCCGGAAAATCCGCTAGTGGCCGGCATCGTGGACCGTTTCAGCGAGGCCGGCTTGGCCTGTTTCGGACCCAGCGCTGCCGCGGCGCAACTTGAGGGCTCAAAAGCTTTCGCGAAGGAATTCCTGACGCGCCACAACATACCCACCGCCGACTCCGCAACATTCACCGACAGCCGAGCTGCCCTGGACTATCTCCGCGAACGCCAACTGCCTATTGTCATCAAGGCAGATGGACTAGCCGCCGGCAAAGGTGTCGTCGTGGCTCAAAGCCGGCAAGACGCTGAAACTGCGATGCGCAGCATGTTGGACGAGGCTGAATTTGGCGATGCGGGACGGCGCATCCTGATTGAAGACTTTCTCGTCGGCGAAGAGGCCAGTTTTATTGCCATGGTCGACGGTGAGCACATCCTGCCTTTAGCCACCTCCCAAGATCACAAAGCGCGGGATGCCGGCGACACCGGACCCAATACGGGCGGCATGGGCGCCTACTCGCCGGCCCCGGTGGTCACGCCTGCCATTGAGCAGCACATCATGGAGACCATCATGCAACCCGCCGTCGCGGGTATGGCCGCGGACGGGCACCCCTATACTGGCTTTTTGTACGCGGGTTTAATGATTGACGATGCGGGCCAAGCCCGGGTATTGGAGTTCAACTGCCGTTTCGGTGACCCGGAAACGCAGCCCGTACTGTTTAGGCTGCGCAGCGACCTGGTGGATCTCATCGAAGCCGCCTTGGCCGGCGAACTCGACGAGCAAAACCCCAGCTGGGATGAGCGGGTGGCCGTGGGCGTCGTGCTCGCCGCCGGCGGCTATCCTGGCAGTTATCGCCGCGGCGACGTCATCCAGGGATTGCCTAGCGTGAAATCCGCAGACAGCAAGGTTTTTCATGCCGGCACGGCCCGATACGGTGATCAAATTGTGACCAATGGCGGCCGGGTACTCTGCGCTGTGGCCCTTGGCGAAACCACGGCCATGGCGCAGTCAAAAGCCTATGAATTGGCCAGGTCCATATACTGGAAAGATATACAGTTTCGGCCTGACATCGGTCACCGTGCCGTGGCCCGCGAATCCGCCTAGCAGCCCGCGACGGCGCGCTTTATGACTTAATACTGGCGATTAGTCACAATTGCGCTATTATTCAGTTAATTATGTAGCCCAATGTATGGTAATTGGCTTGTTTTTGGCGGTATAGTTGAGGCACAAAAGAAACGGCTAATTTCCAAGAATATTAAATGGTCGTAATAATAAGAACGGAGTCTAAAATGAATAAGCGAATTCTGTACGGCTTGTTTGCAGCAATGTTTTTCGTGGCCAGTGCCGCGCAAGCAACGCCCATGCTGCAACTCGATATCGGTGGCGGTACCTACGATACGGATCATGAGGACGTGGTTGCCAGCGATCCCGTGTTCAACCTATATGCCTATGGTAAAACCGCTGATGGTAGCGGCCCAGCTGTTGATCTGAGCCAGACTCACTATCTGTCGGTGGCCATCACGCCGAAGTCAACGATCGGGACTAATTTCGGCAGCTTCTCTATCAATGGCAGCAGTTATAGCTCTGGCGATTTGACCTACGGTAATCCGCCGATCGAAGATTTTGCAGATCTAAGCGGTCATGATGGTGGTGACTTGTCACCCCATGGTATTTTCGACACGCTATTCTTGGAACTGGCCTTCAATTGGGACCCCACACAGACGCGCGCCGATGTGAATGTTGCAGACGACCCCGGTACAGCTTTAGCTGCCGGTGATGACCTTTATTGGGAAGAGTTCGCCGTGGATGTGAGTGGTTTGCTGGCCGGTTTCGGGGTTCACTTTGACCTCTATACGCAAGCTCTCAAGGATTGCGCCAAGAACCTACCGGACGCCTGCGTTGATGTAGATGTCGACGACTTTGCACCCTTCTCCCATGACGCGAGTAGCGGCGGCGGTCACGAACTGCCTGAGCCGGGTCTGCCCATGGTGTTGATGGGCGCCCTGCTAGGTCTCGGTGTGGCCCGCGCCGTGCCGCGCAAACCCGTGACGGGAAGCGCTGTATAAGCAGAGCTTATTCAAGTTATAAAAAACCCCGGCCTTAGCCGGGGTTTTTTATGGGTCAAATAGAAGCGCCGCAATGAATAGCGAATTGCGGTCTAGCGCTTCATGGATTCGAAGAACTCGGCATTGGTCTTAGTGTCTTGTAGCTTCCCGAGCAAGAACTCAACGGCCGCCAGCTCATCCATGGGATGCAACACCTTACGCAGCACCCACATCTTCTGTAGCTCTTCCTCGGCCGTCAGCAGGTCTTCACGACGCGTACCGGAGCGATTGATATTGATGGCCGGGTACACCCGTTTCTCCGCGATGCGGCGATCCAAGTGAATTTCCAAATTACCGGTGCCTTTGAATTCTTCGTAGATGACTTCATCCATCTTCGAGCCGGTATCGATGAGCGCGGTGGCCAGAATCGTCAGGCTGCCGCCCTCTTCGATATTGCGCGCCGCACCGAAGAAACGCTTCGGCCGATGCAGGGCGTTGGCATCCACACCACCGGTTAACACTTTGCCCGATGAGGGCACCACGGTGTTATAGGCCCGGGCCAGGCGGGTAATGGAATCCAGCAAGATCACCACATCCAGCTTATGCTCGGCTAGCCGCTTGGCCTTTTCTATGACCATCTCAGCCACTTGCACATGCCGGCTGGCGGGTTCGTCGAAGGTGCTAGACACTACCTCACCGCGCACCGTGCGCTGCATCTCGGTGACTTCCTCGGGCCGCTCATCGATGAGCAACACAATCATGAAGACTTCCGGATGATTCGCGGTAATTGATAAAGCGATATTCTGCAGCAACATGGTCTTACCGGCCTTGGGCGGTGAAACGATCAAGCCGCGCTGGCCCTTACCAATGGGTGAGGCCAGATCGATAATCCGCGCCGTCAGATCTTCCGTGCTGCCGTTACCCTGCTCGAGCTTTAGACGTTCCTTGGGGAAAAGTGGTGTGAGGTTTTCGAACAAGACCTTGCTGCGCGCGTTTTCGGGCGCATCCAGGTTGATCTCACTAACCTTTAGTAGCGCGAAATAACGTTCGCCTTCCTTAGGTGGCCGAATGAGTCCGGAAACCGTGTCGCCGGTGCGCAAATTGAAACGCCGGATCTGGCTGGGGGATACGTAAATATCGTCAGGCCCAGCTAAATAAGAACCGTCGGCTGAGCGCAAAAAACCGAAACCATCTTGCAGGATTTCCAGTACACCATCGCCAAAAATATCGTCGCCATTGGCCGCATGGGCCTTGAGCACTTCGAAAATGATGTCCTGCTTGCGCGACCGGGCCATATTCTCTAGGCCCAAAGATTCAGCCAGAGCGACGGTTTCCGATGCGGGCTGATGCTTCAATTCTTTAAGATTTAGGAGGTTCTTGACCTTTTTTAGCTCTGGGGGACGAATGACTTCGTCTTCGGAGAAGGTAACGTTCTCGTCGCGATCTGGACGGCGACGGCGCCCCTTCTTCTTGTGCCCCCCCTGGTCACCCTTGCCGCGCGGGCCCGATTTATTGTTAGAACGTCCTCGCGCCGAATTTCCCAAATAGCCCCTCATAGCTGATCATCCAACAATTGACCCAGCTGTTCTTTGGACATCATGCCGACCTGCTGAGCCTGGACTTGACCATTTTTAAACAGCATGAGGGTGGGAATACTGCGAACCCCGTACTTCATGGCGATGGCCTGATTTTCCTCAACATCGAGCTTGGCGATCTGCAATCGCTCGCCATATTCCTCGTCGACTTGATCCAATATGGGGGCGATCATTTTGCAGGGCCCACACCACTCAGCCCAGAAATCCAGTAATACAGGTTTGTCAGCCTGCAGAACTTCTGTTTCGAAATTGTCGTTATTGATATGCACTATGCTCATTGGTCTTCACGCGTAGAAACGGAGTTGGTTAAAGGGTGCTCGCATCGCCAACAGGCTAGCCGGGCGAGGCCGGCAGAATCACGGTTTAAGCTGTCTCCTTAAGACAGAGCAACCGGATGGGATGAGTTAAGAAGCGCGCTCGAAGCTTCCTTAGGTCAAATACTGTTGGGGAGCGGGTAATTTGTTAGATGGGTCAGGTCATGCCCAATTCGATCTAGAGCCAATTTGAACCCGTTGCGCGGCAATTTGCAAGTATCTGGACCGGATGCACGAGGAATTTGGCGGCAAGACCACCCTGTAGAGTGGGCCGCTAAGCAGATCCTGGCAAAGCAGCCCTATCCTAGCGCGTCGATTGGCATACAATCTCTGCCCGAACTGGATCCCGGGAAACAAGCGCGGGACCGTCCCCGACGCATGGATATCGCCTATCAATGGCCAAAGAATCTGAAATTTTATTTGCCTCCTTAGATATGCACGAGGCGGTTCTCGCCGGCGTAAAGGCGGCTGGATTTACCGCCTGCACGCCTATCCAGGCCGGCGCTTTACCTCAGGCCCTGGCAGGACACGATGTGGCCGGCCAAGCACAAACCGGCACCGGAAAGACCGCGGCTTTCTTGCTGGCGACTTTCAATCGCTTGCTCAGTTTACCGCCAACTTCTACTCAAGGAGTGAGCAGCCCACGCGCCATCATCATTGCACCGACGCGGGAATTGGCCGTACAAATTCATGAGGATGCCAAGGTCTTGGGCAGTGGCACAGATTTGCTAATGACCGTGGTCTATGGCGGCGCCGACTATGAGAAACAACGCGAAACCGTAGGCCGTGGGATAGATTTGCTGATCGGCACGCCCGGTAGGCTAATTGATTATTTTAAGCAAGGGGTCTACACCCTCAATCATATTCAAGCAGTGGTACTCGATGAAGCAGACCGTATGTTCGACCTTGGGTTTATTAAGGATATTCGCTTCATACTGAGGCGCCTGCCACCCGCCGAAGAACGCCTGAATTTATTGTTCTCGGCAACCTTGAGTCAACGGGTGCTCGAACTGGCCTACGAGCACATGAATGATCCCGAGCTCATTCAAATCGAGCCGGAAAAACTCACCGTGGACCGAGTTACCCAAAAAGTTTTCTTCCCGGCAAATCCCGACAAGCCGGGCCTGCTGATGCATTTGCTCAAGAGCATGGATGCGACACGCACCATGGTTTTTGTAAACACCAAACGCGAAGCCGACTACGTGGCCCGGTTGCTGCAGGCCAATGAGATCAATGCCGAGGCAATTTCCGGGGATGTCCCGCAGCGAAAACGCTTGAGGATGCTCCGGGATTTTCAATCCGGCGATCTGCCGGTGCTGGTTGCCACCGATGTCGCTTCACGCGGCCTGCACGTGCCCGGCGTGTCACATGTAGTGAACTACGACCTACCACAAGACGTCGAAGACTACGTACATCGCATCGGTCGAACTGCGCGGGCGGGTGCCAAGGGCGATTCCGTGAGCTTTGCCTGCGAAACCTTTGCCTTCACCTTGCCGGAAATCGAAGCCTATATCGGCCATAGAATTCCCACCGGCAGTTACGATCCTGAGACTCTGCCCGATCCCAAACGACCGGCCCCCGCGCCACGCCGCCGCGGGGGCATCGGCGGAAGTTCACGGGGCGGCGGGCGGCCAGGCCGTAAAAAATCGGCGCAAAACAAGTCAACAGGCGGTGACAAGAAGCCACGTCGCCGTAGACGTCGGCGCAAGAAGCCAGCTGAATAAGACTCTTTTCGTTGTCCGCGCCTAGTGGCTTTCCGTTGCCGGCAAAGGCGGACCCTCCGCCACCAACTGCGCCAAACTATCAATGCCCCGATGAGGACCCACATCGCGCGCCGGCTCGCGGGAGTCCGGGAAACGAATGGCCATAACCGCCGAAATCCCAAAATCATGGGCGGCATTCAGAACGCTAGCACTGTCATCAACGAACACCGTCCGGGCCGGATCAAAAGACAACTTAGTCTCGAGCCGCGGCCAGAATGCCGG
Organism: Gammaproteobacteria bacterium; assembly: GCA_965221985.1. Lineage (GTDB taxonomy): Bacteria > Pseudomonadota > Gammaproteobacteria > Steroidobacterales > J054. The sequence continues at coordinate 1,036,285 of OZ244928.1, read as the reverse complement.
CTGCTCCTTGGCATAGCCAACATCATGAGCCGAAATAAAAGCATCAATATGCAGATCCAGACCCATGGCACGACGCTTGATGGCCAGTGTGTCGGGATGCGCATTGGTAACCAAGACCACGCGGGGCGCAGCTAGTCCGAGGCGTTGCAGAGCCTGACTGGCGCCGGGCAAGAACCGGATGCGCTGACTGCTGGCAACTTTCAAGGCGCGCAAGTCCAGCGCGAGCTCTAGCGTCCAATAGTCCAGACAATACCAGTCTAGGCTGCCGACCTTGGCCGCATATAGCTCCGTCAAATCTTGACGGGCCTGCGAATAGTCAATACGACGTGTTCTGGCTAAACAGCGTGGCACCAGCTCGCGCCAGAAATAATTGTCAAAGGCTAGATCGAGAATCGTCCCATCCATGTCCAATAGGACGGTGTCATAGACAGTCCAGGCTTCGGCCTGGTCGGCATGTGCTGGTTTCACAGGCACCTCGGTGGCTTTGCTCTATACTGCGCGACCCTTAGTAAATCACAAACGGGGATGAACGAGTCCATTGCCATGAGCAGAGATATAGAAGTTTTATTAGAACCGGCGGTCGCCATCGCACGCGCGGCGGGTGATGAAATATTGACCATTTATCACGGCGACATTGAAGTGGAAACCAAGGCTGACAATTCACCACTGACCGCAGCGGACCGTGCGGCCCACGAGTTGATCCTCGCCCAACTCACCGAACTAACGCCCGACATTCCCGTATGGTCGGAAGAGTCGGCGGCCATCGACTATGCGCAACGTCGACAGTGGAATGAATTTTGGCTGGTGGATCCCCTGGACGGCACAAAAGAATTCATCAAACGCAATGGTGAATTCACCGTGAACATAGCACTGGTTAGTGGACAGCAAGCCGTGCTCGGTGTTGTCCATGTACCCGTTCAGAAAAAGGACTTTTATGCCTGCCAGGGCGCAGGGGCCTGGCTGCGGGAGGGCGATCAGGCCGCAATTCCGATTCAGGTTCAGCGCCCGGCCGCGCAACCGCTGCGGGTTGTCGGCAGCCGATCACATCGCGGCGCATCTTTGGAAGCATTTCTCGAACGTCTGGGTTCCCATGTGATGGTTCCGATGGGCAGCTCATTAAAGATCTGCCTCGTCGCCAGCGGTGATGCGGATATCTACCCGCGTCTGGGCCCGACATCCGAGTGGGATACGGCCGCTGCCCAGGCCGTGGTGGAATGCGCCGGTGGCGCAGTGGTTGACCTACAGGGGGAAGTCATCCGCTACAACAGCAAAGAGGACGTCTTGAATCCTTACTTTCTCGTGTATGGCGACGAGACTCATGACTGGCTGGCCTACCTCGACGCGAACAATTGAATGCAGCCACAAGTCCGGCTTGGTAAGATAAACGCAAGGCAATGGATTCTCTTCGGCTCTCGCTGTTGCCTTGCAGCAAGAACACCGAAAGGCAATGCTGAGCATAGACAGTCTGCCCACTAGGGCAGATATAAGAAGCAGAACCGCTGCCGCGAGCAGTGTATACGGGTCAATAAGACCATGACCGACAACGTTGAAACCAATGTGTTTGGCGATCGAGTCCGCTTGAAAGAGTTGCGGCTCGAACATCGAGATCTGGATTCCACCATCATGGAGCTCTCGCTAAACCCGAATGCCGATCAACTGAGGATGCGGCGCTTGAAAAAGCGCAAGTTGCGCCTAAAAGATCTGATCACACGCATGGAAAGTGAACTCATACCCGACCTCAACGCGTAGCGACAGCCGCAGAGCCGCGGGACCCCGCGTTCCGCCGTTCCAGACCCAAGCCAGACTCGCTTGACCAGAGCTTACCCAGCCAGTACGGGCTTCTCGGGCTAGCTGTCGATTCTCCTTACATCCCCAGTATCTCCATAAGTTACTGTTTTTTAAGTGTTTAACGAGAAAAACGTGATGCTTCTCACGCCGTGCCGGCAGTGACTTGTCGTGGACTTTTACAGCGGGAGCAAATCGATCAGCCATGGCCAAGCCGCACCCGCCGCCGCCAGTGGGCCCTCGGCACGACAACGGTGAAACAGATCACAGTTCTGCTGAGTAGCGACACATTTAGTTAAACCAACCGCAAGCCGACGCATAGTTGGCACGATCCCTGCATCGTATTAACTGACACACAACACAACCCCTGTCTCTCCTAAAGACAAAAACGACACAGCTGAAGAGCCATACAAAAATAAAAAACGGCTCATATAAGAAGAAAAATAAAAGCATATATCCGCGCCCATCTAACCGCCCTTCCCAGGGCGGTTTTTTTTGGCCTGGCTACGGGAGCGGACTTGCTTGATTGCAATCCGTGTCCGCGACGGTATCGTCTTGGCATGAAAACCAGGACGCCACCGCAACTCGATGCAAGCGCAATAGCACTATTTCTGGATTTCGACGGCACCCTGGTGGAAATCGCTGAGCAGCCAGATTGGGTTGACGTACCACCGGCACTCCTGCATCAACTGACCAGCACTTACGACCGCCTGGATGGTGCTGTGGCCATTGTGTCTGGTCGCAGTATTACGGCCTTGGATAAGCTATTGGCACCCCTGAGCTTACCAGCCGCGGGTGTGCACGGACTGCAGTTGCGCGAGCCGGGCGGCGCGGAGATTCGCGAACTGGCCGGATTTAGTATCCCGGATGCATTGTGCGGGCCGGTGGATGAACTCGTGGCCCGATTCCCTGCTTTGCGCATGGAACCCAAAGGCGCGAGTCTTTCGCTGCATTACCGGCAAGCACCCGAGCTAGCAGGGCAAGCCGAATCCGTCATGCAAGCCTTGCTAGCTGCACTGGGCCCAAAATTTCAACTCATGGCGGGCAAAATGGTCTTCGAAGTGCGGCCCAGGATGGCTCACAAGGGTTCGGCCATTGCCCGTTTCATGGAGCTAGAACCGTTTGTGGACCGCCTACCTGTGTTCGTCGGGGATGACGTCACGGATGAGGATGGCTTTAAACTCGTGAACGAAATGGAGGGTTGGTCGGTATTGGTGGGCGACGATTCTAGGCAAACTGAAGCGCGCTATCGACTAGCCGATGTGTCCGCCGTCGCAACCTGGCTCTCACGCTTGACCGAGACTGAAAACTGATGCCACAACAAAACTCATTAAATTTGGCCGCCATAGGTAACTGCCAAATCGGTGCTCTCGTCGATGATCGAGCGTCCGTGGTGTGGGCCTGCATGCCAAGACTCGACAGCAATCCCGCCTTCTGCAGTCTACTCGAACCGCAAAATACCGAACTCGGCAGCTATACCATAGAACTTCTCGATTTCGATCGTGCCGAGCAAGCTTATATTCACAACACCGCGATTCTCCAAACCACGCTTTACGACACTCATGGCAACGCCGTACGAATTACAGACTTTGCACCTCGCTTCCCACTGTATGGACGCACCTACCACCCCGTGATGCTGGTGCGTAGCCTGACGCCCGTGAATGGCTGGCCCCGCATTCGAGTGCATATTCGTCCCGCCGGCGAATACGGCGCCAGTGCCCCCGAACTCACCCATGGCAGCAATCATATTCGCTTTGTCCTGCCTGACGGCATTATACGCGTCACTACAGATATCTCTTTAACGAGCATTATGGAAGAGAAGGCCTTTGTGCTAACCGGGCCTCGTCACATCGTACTAGGGGCTGACGAATCGCTGCCCGAATCCGTGGAAAGAATTGCACGCGACCACTTTGGGCAGACTCGGGCCTATTGGGAAGCCTGGGTGAGAGGACTAGCGATCCCCTTCGAATGGCAAGAGGCCGTCATTCGCGCAGCCATCACGCTAAAACTTTGCACCTTCGAAGATACCGGGGCGGTCATCGCAGCCATGACCACCTCTGTGCCAGAAGCACCGAATAGCGGACGCAATTGGGACTACCGTTATTGCTGGTTACGCGACAGCTATTTCACCATCCAGGCTCTCAACAGCCTGGGTGCGACAAAAACCATGGAAGCTTATCTGCGCTACACGCTAAATGTTTCGTTTAATTCTCAGGGCAAGCTGCAGCCGGTCTACAGCATCACCGGTGAGGCCGACCTGACGGAACGATCAGTGGACAGCCTGGCAGGTTATCGTGGCATGGGGCCCGTGCGTGTCGGTAATCAAGCCTATCAGCAGCTGCAAAACGATGTGTACGGATCGGTAATCTTATCCGCAACACAATATTTCTTCGACCGCCGTCTTGCTCAGCCCGGCGATGTTGCGAATTTTGAGCAACTTGAGCAGTTGGGCACAAGCGCCATGGAACTGTTCGATAAACCCGATGCCGGTATTTGGGAGTATCGCGGCAGAAAGCGAGTACATACCTTTTCCAGCATTATGTGTTGGGCGGCTTGCGACCGGCTAGCGAAGATTGCGCGCCAATTGAAGTTAGCTGATCGCGCTGAGCACTGGCGCGAGGCCGCGGCGAAGTTGCATACAGAAATCTGCGCCCAAGCCTGGGATGACGAACGACAGACTTTTACCGATGCCTTCGGTCATCCGGAACTGGATGCTAGTTTGTTATTGATTCCCACATTGGGCTTCCTGTCAGGCGATGACCCACGTTTTTTGGGAACCTTGAAAGCCATCGAGACTGAACTGCGCCGCGGCGATCACCTAATGCGCTACCACGCGGCCGATGATTTCGGTGAGCCGGAGAATGCCTTCAATATTTGTACCTTTTGGTACATCGATGCCCTAGCAAGCGCTGGACGCAAGGACGAGGCGCGAGAGCTATTCGAGAATATGCTCGCTTGCCGAAATCCGGTGGGCTTGCTTTCCGAGGACCTAAATCCCGACACGGGCGAACTTTGGGGTAATTTCCCACAAACCTATAGCATGGTGGGGATTATTCATGCCGCACAACGATTGAGCCGAAGCTGGGAAGACTATCTGTGACTCGCTTAGTCAACGTCTCGAATCGAGTCGCCCGCCCGCAAAGTGCGGGAAAAAGTGCTGGCGGCTTAGCGGTGGGTGTACTGGCCGCCTTAGAAGAGTATGGCGGCCTATGGTTTGGCTGGAATGGCAAAACCACTGAGGGTGAACCCGGCGACCCGGAGATCGATCAACGGGGAAACATTACTTACGCCACCATAGAGCTCAATCAACGCGCCTACGATCTCTACTATAACGGCTTCTCCAACTCGTCGCTGTGGCCTGTTTTTCATTATCTCTTGGGCTATTTTCGTTACGACCGTAAGGAATTTGACGAGTATCGCCAAGTCAATGCCCTTTTTGCCCGCAAGCTGCTTCCCTTGCTGCAAGATGATGACGTCATCTGGGTGCATGACTACCATCTAATACCCCTCGCCTCCGAATTGCGGCGGGCGGGTGCGAAACAAGCTATCGGTTTCTTTCTGCATGTGCCGTTTCCTGATGTGGAAATGTTGCGTGTGCTGCCGGTCTACCGGCAACTTCTGCGTTCCTTATGTGCCTATGATGTCATTGGCTTTCACACACCACGTGATTTACGCGCGTTCAGAGAGGCAGTGGGCGAACCCGATCTAGGCGGCGTTGAGTATGCTGACCGACGACGAAAAAAGGCCTATGTCAATGCCGGCGTATTTCCCATCGGTATCGACGTTGAAGCTTGTCAAAACACCGCTATGGAGGCCGGCCAAGCCGATAACGTTCAGCGCATGGTCAGGCACTTGCACGGCCGTCAATTGCTTATTGGCGTTGACCGGCTCGACTACAGCAAGGGTCTGGACGAACGATTCCGCGCCTATGATCGTTTGCTGGAAAACTACGCGGCGCACAGAAACCAAGTGTCATACATTCAAATTGCGCCGGCCACGCGATCGGGCGTGCGGGCCTACGGAGAAATTCGCGAGGCGCTAGAACAACAAGCCGGCATGATCAATGGCAATTGGGCCGACATTGACTGGGTACCAATTCGGTATCTCAATCGTGCCTTCAACCGGGAAACCCTAATGGCCTTCTTTCGTCAGGCCGCTCTTGGTTTGGTCACCCCGGTACGCGACGGCATGAATTTGGTCGCCAAGGAGTTTGTCGCCGCGCAGGATCCACAAGATCCAGGCGCGTTGGTTTTGTCCGAACTCGCTGGCGCCGCCCATGAGCTTACCGACGCAATCTTGGTAAATCCCTATGACATCGACGGCGTAGCCGCCGGCATTCATCAGGCACTGAGTATGCCCTTGGGCGAACGCCGAGAACGACACCAGAGCATGCTCAGCCTGCTTAAGCGCAACGACATCACAGCATGGCGGACCCGCTTCATGGATGCTCTACTCGCCGGTCGCTAAGGCAGAAAACCGTGAGAAGATTATTGGTTGATATGGGCGGCACCAACACTCGCTGCGCCCACATCGATAAAGGCACAGCACCACGGGACGTTCGCTACTACCGCAACACCGACTTCAAGCATCCCGCAGAAATGCTCGCTGGCTACCTACAAGGGATGGACACTGCCCTTAGACCAAGCGCCGCCGCATTAGCTATCGCCGCACCGATTCGCGACGACGCGGTGAACATGTTGAATATCGACTGGAAATTTTCCGCAAAAAAGCTTTGTGGCGAATTGGGTCTTGAGCGCCTAGAGATTCTCAACGACTTTGCGGCCTTAGCCCATGCAATCCCTGTACTCAAACACAGCGATGTCAAACAACAGGGTGGAAAAGCGCCCCAAGCGAAACAACCCTGCGTCGTCTTGGGCCCCGGCACCGGACTTGGCGTCGCCGGCTTGGTGGCTAGCCGGGACGAATATCTAGCCATCGCCAGCGAAGGCGGGCATGTTTCGATGGCCAGTAACGATGATGTTGAAGCAGCCGTGATTGAGCATGCGCGTGCCCAATTTGGACATTGCTCCGCCGAGCGGCTTATTTCAGGGCCGGGCCTGTCCTTGATTCATGAGTATATGCAAGGCCAGCCCGGGGTGAACGCAGAGCGAATCGGCGAACAAGCTGTCGCAGGAGATCCTTGCGCCAGGGCGAGCCTTGATTTGATGTTTGCGCTCTTGGGCAGCTTCGCCGGCAATCTCGCCCTAAGTTTTGGTGCCACGGGCGGAATATATATCGGTGGCGGAATCGTGCCCAAGCATCTTGAGCAATTCTTGGCTTCTTCTTTTCGAAAGCGTTTCGAGTCCAAGGGCCGGCACGCTGACTACCTGCGCGCTATACCTAGCTACGTCATTACGGTGCCAAACCCAACCCTACGCGGGCTCGCAGCCTGGTCTAAGCATTGGAACTACGTCAACTAGTCCTTAGCTTCTTCTAAGGCGTCATCGAGCTCCGCCTTACGGGCACGGCCTAGTTCTTCAACCTCGCCCGCACGATCCAGCGTGCCAGTCAAATCATCAAAGGCGCCGGCATCATTTTCCGCCGGGGTAAGTTCAGCCGTTTGATCGCGACCTCCACAGGCGCACAACATGGCGAGCATTACTATCATGCACAATTTATTTAGATAGATGGCGAATCACTCCCGCACCAAGTCACGAAGAAAGCCGGCTAATTCAGTCTGAATGGCAGATAAATTATCTGTTAGGCGGTGATCTCCGTCCAACAGCAAGACACGCGCTCTGCTATGTTCACCCCAGCGCACGCTGCTAGCCCAGGGAACCACCTCGTCATGCCATCCATGAATGATTTGCGTGGGACAATCTGGCGGCACGGGCAAATGCTCCGCATACCCGGGCAAATAGAGCGCCGGAGCTAGCAAGAAAATCCCGCGCACCGGGAACTGTGCAGCAGCAGCCAGCGACACGAAACCACCCATGCTACTACCCACCAATACCGGCGCTTGATCCAAGATTTCGCAATGTGCGCGTAATTGAGTCACACGATCCAAGGGATCCGTGACGCCCTGATAATCCAAAGAAGCCACATCCCAACCCAATGACCGTGAGGTATCCGCCATACCGCGAATCTTCGTGCCCCAGGGGCCACTTTCCTGGCCGTGGGAAAAACAAACCTGTGAGGGCAAGGTCATGGGCGACCCGCCGTCCATTGCACCGGATCCTGAACACCCGGCGCCCAAAGCAATTCATCGAGTTGTGGCTGCCAAGCAAAACGACCCAACTCCACGCGACCCCGCAACACGCGCACGCCTTCATCACGCAAGCGCTGAATTTGTTCCGCACGAGCCGGATTAGACAGCGGAATGGCGACACAACCGCGTGCATTGAGCACACGATGCCAGGGCAGCTGGCCACACTCCGGCGCGGTACGCAGAACCCGAGCAACGAAGCGCGCGCCGCGGGGCAAGCCCGCCAAACTCGCAACTTGACCATAGCTGGTCACCCGGCCCACGGGGATAGCTGCCAAGACTTGCAGGATGCGTCTAGCTGCAGCGGAATTTTTTTCGGTTCTCGGCATCACAGTAGTTTCCCATAAACCCGTCGCCCCGCGACAAGCTAGCTAGTCGGCGTCACATGTTACATTAGCAAGGATGTCCCCAAGAGGTTGGCAATTCTGGATCGACCGCGGCGGCACCTTCACCGACATCATTGCCCGCGCACCCGACGGCAAACTCAGTTGCCGCAAAATTCTGTCTGACAACCCCGAACAGTATGAGGATGCGGCCGTTGCCGGCATCACCAGTCTCATTGGCCCGGGCGGTAAAAATACCGTCATTGACGCGGTAAGAATGGGTACCACCGTGGCGACCAATGCGCTACTGCAACGCCGAGGCGAACCGACGGTGCTCGTTATTACCCAAGGATTTCGCGATGCTTTACGCATCGGCTACCAGGATCGTCCAGAGCTGTTTGCGCTAAATATTCAGCAACCCGCCATGCTCTATGGCGAGGTGATTGAAGCGGCCGAACGAGTCGATGCGTACGGTCAGGTGTTACAAGCTCTCGATACCGACCGGCTGCGTGAAGACTTGCAGAACTGTCATCGGCAAGCTTACCGGGCCGTGGCAATTTGCTTCCTGCATGGCTATCGCTTCGACGAACACGAACGCCAGGCGGGCGAAATCGCGCGGGAGCTCGGTTTTTCCCAAATATCCCTGTCCCATGAAGTCAGTCCGCTGATCAAGTTGATCGGCCGCGCCGATACCACGGTCGCTGATGCCTACCTGTCGCCCGTACTCCGTCGCTACACCGAAAAATTTCAACAAGCGCTGGAACACAACTCATTGGCGCCGCGCCGATTGCGCTTCATGCAAAGCAACGGTGGTCTCGCGGAACCGACTGAATTTAGCGGCAAGGACAGTCTGCTATCAGGTCCGGCTGGCGGTGTAGTCGGGATGGTAGCTGCATGTGCTGGTATCGGAAAAAACCGCCTGATCGGCTTTGATATGGGCGGCACATCAACGGATGTCTCACTCTACGCTGGGGAATTTGAACGCATCAGTGAGACAGAAATCGACGGCGTACGCGTACGCGCCCCCATGATTCGAATCCACAGCATCGCAGCCGGCGGCGGTTCACTATTGAAATACTCACTGGGCCGTCTTCAAGTGGGGCCAGACTCGGCCGGTGCGCAACCCGGGCCCATGAGCTACCGGCGTGGCGGGCCCCTCACCATCACCGACGCCAATCTCATGCTCGGCCGCCTGGCGCTTGATTTTTTTCCATCACTGTTCGGTGTTCACGCCAATGAGAGCCTTGATCGCGAGGCCGTGGCCCATGCATTCAATAAACTTGCCGATGATGTCGGTACCGAGCAGGGTGAAGCCCGCTCCGCCGAAGAAATTGCTGCCGGGTTCATAGACGTAGCCGTGAGCAATATGGCCAATGCCATCAAAACCATTTCGATTCAACGCGGCCAAGATCCCGCGGACTTTGCACTCTGTTGCTTTGGCGGCGCGGGCGGCCAACATGCTTGTCAGGTCGCCGATGCTTTGGGCATTAACACCCTGGTGATTCATCCACTGGCCAGTGTGCTATCCGCCTACGGAATAGGGGTTGCGCCCCTGCGGAAGGAACTACAGATCAGTATTGACGAGCCCCTGGACGACAGCAGCGTGGACAAGCTTGAGGCCACAGAAGCGCAGCTTGCGAAGCAGTGCCGCCTAGCTCTCGAGAAACAAGGTGCCGAACCAAAAAATATTGAAACCACGACCATTCTAGAAATTAGTATCCACGGTGCCGATCATGCGCTCCCAGTGAATTGGCAGGGCGATCTTGTCGCGGCCGAACAGGAATTCACTCGGGTTCACAAACGGCGTTTTGGTTTCATAAACCGCGAAAAAATACTGAAAGTACAGGCCATGCGCGTCTCAGCCGTCGCTCATAGTGAGGCCAAATTCGAACTTGCTAGCGACTCAACTACAACCGGCAATCGTCCTCTTAGCCAAAGCGAGATTTATTGTGATGGCCGATGGCAGGTGGCAAACGTCTTTGATGGCCAACAGATCAGTCTGGGCGAGACTATCGATGGTCCAGCACTGATCGCTGATGAACGCAGCACCACCGTCGTTGACCCAAACTGGGCGCTTGTCAAAGATGAGGAAGGGCGGTACATCATCAGGCGATCAACACCACGCCCCCAATTGCCTGAGGCCACTTCCGTTGATCCCGTACGCCTGGAAATCTTTAACAATCACTTCGTTAACATTGCCGAACAAATGGGCGCAGTTCTTCAGAACACGGCGCATTCCGTCAATATCAAGGAACGTCGAGATTATTCTTGCGCGCTATTCGATGCCGCGGGCTTTTTGATCGCCAACGCACCGCATATCCCCGTACATCTCGGCTCCATGGGCGAAAGTGTCCGTGCGGTGATGGCTGAAGGTAATTTGCGCGCGGGTGATACATGGATGCTGAACGATCCCTATTGCGGTGGCACTCACCTGCCCGACATTACTCTTGTCACGCCGATCTTTGATGAAACGCAAACTGGAATATTGTTTCTAGTCGCCTGCCGGGCGCATCATGCCGATGTGGGCGGAATCACGCCGGGTTCCATGCCCGCCTTCAGCCGGCACATCGATGAAGAGGGCGTGCGTTTTAATGCGTTTCCTCTAGTTAAGCAGGGTGAGTTTCAATTGACTCTGCTGAAAAAGTATCTCAGCCAGGGCTGCTGGCCGGCTCGCAATCCGGAACAAAACATCGCGGACCTAAGCGCCCAATTGGCAGCCAATGAAAAGGGCGTACAGGAACTCAGCAAAATGCTGGCACAATTTGGCCTGCGCAGCGTCCAAGCCTATATGGCACATGTGCGCGACAACGCCGCACAAGCGGTGCGCAGCATCATCAGTGAGCTGCACAATGGTCGTGGTAAAGCCTGGCTGGACAGCGGCGAAGCCATCATCACCGAGCTACTCATAGCTCCCGACGCTGACCGCATCCGCGTAGATTTCTCGGCTAGCTCTAAGCAATGCGCTGGCAACTTGAACGCGCCTGCCGGGGTCAGTCGCGCTGCCGTGCTTTACTGCTTCCGCAGCATGATCCAGCAAAGCGTACCGCTGAATGAAGGCTGTCTGGAACCCATCGACATTGTCATCCCCCAGGGCAGCCTACTGAATCCCAGCTTTCCCGCCGCGGTGGCCGCCGGCAATGTGGAAACCTCCCAGTGCGTCGCCGATGCAGTGCTTGCGGCACTTGGCGCGCAGGCGGGTAGCCAGGGCACCATGAATAATTTGAGTTTCGGTAACCGCGACTTCCAATACTACGAAACCCTATGCGGCGGCAGCGGCGCGGGACCGGGTTTTGACGGAGCCGATGCCGTGCACAGCCATATGACCAACTCGCGTATTACGGATCCCGAGGTGTTGGAATTGCGCTTCCCGGTGATACTGAAGGAATTCTCCATTCGTGCGGGCAGCGGCGGAAGAGGACAATTCAGAGGTGGTCATGGCGCGACCCGACACATTGAATTCAGGCAAAGCATGCGCGCCTCGATCATTTCGAATCATCGGCGAACCGGCCCCGCTGGCCTCGCCGGTGGCGAGCAAGGTAAGCCGGGCATGAATCTGCTGGTTCACGCTAACGGGAAACGAGAGGTGCTCGCAAGTTGCGCCGAAGTTGAACTTCAACCGGGAGACGCGCTGATCATTTCCACTCCGGGCGGCGGAGGCTATGGACAGACAACTACTTGAGCAAAATTTTTGCCGCGGCATTTGTGTCGACTCCGCGATGCTTTATCCTTTCAGACTGTGAATATTGAAATCATCCTGGTTCTTCTGATTCTGGCCGTGGCGCTAGTCCTCTTTATCACCGAGTGGATCAGGATGGATTTGGTAGCGCTCTTGGTCCTGAGCGCGCTGGCATTAACTGGCCTAGTATCGCCCAGCGAAGCCTTGTCAGGCTTCAGCAATGCCGCCGTAGTCACCGTCTGGGCCATGTTCATTCTGAGTGAGGGTTTAACCCGTACCGGCATTGCCAATATTCTTGGGCGAGAGGTCATGAAGGTCGCGGGCCGCAAGGAAATACCGCTGATCATCGTCTTGACTCTAACAGCCGGGGTGCTATCGGCCTTCATGAACAATATCGGCGTTGCGGCGCTCATGTTGCCGGTTACCATGGAAATCGCCCGCCGGACAGAAACTCCTCCCTCGGTTCTGCTCATGCCCATGGCCTTCGGCACCCTGCTGGGCGGCCTGACGACTTTGGTGGGGACGCCACCTAACCTATTAATCAGCGGCGCTTTAGCGCAAGCGGGGGAACGGCCCTTCGCACTGTTCGACTATTCCGGCGTGGGGGTTGGCGCCTTCTTGGGCGGCGTTTTGTTTATCGCTTTTGTTGGGCGTTTGATTCTTCCCCGGCAGGATCCAGCCTCACAATCGCAACGCAGTCAGCGCAACCTGCGAACTCAGTACGGATTACAAGAAAGCAACTTTGTAATGACCGTGCCGGCCCAGTCCGTGATGGTCGGCAAGACCTTGGCTGAAAGTCGCATCGGTTCGGCAGCCGGCTTGATCGTAATGGCGCTGGAACGCAGTAATCGTGTGGAAACTTTGCCTTCACGCAAAACGGTTTTGCAAGCCAATGATCGGCTTTTGGTTCAAGGACGTTTAGACCGCTTCGAAGAGCTACGTCATTGGAGCGATCTTGTCATTGAGCGGGAAGCACCGCTGATGGACACCTTGGTTTCAGCCAAGATAAGGCTCGTGGAAGTTGAAGTGGCGGAAGGCTCGAATTTAATCCGCGAACTATTGCACCATTCTGAATTTCGCCGCCGATTCGGCGCCAACGTCGTCGCCATTCGGCGCAAGGACCTGGTCCGCCGTGTAAACCTTGCCTTAGTTCCCCTGCGCGCCGGCGACCGACTGCTGTTACAAGGCAGCGAAGAAGTCTTAGACGATTTGGATAAAACCCAAGAATTTAGCGAGATCACGGCTGTCACTGAAAGCGATCTCACCGAAGTCTACCGGCTGCAAGAACGTATTTTCGTCGTGCGGGTACCGCGAGAATCTAAACTGGGTGGCGCAACCCTGGCCAAGAGCCGGCTAGGCGATGCCTTCGACTTTCGGCTGCTAGCCATATTTCGAGAAGGCAACCTAGAAGTCTTACCAGACCCCGACCAGGTCATCCTGGGCGGAGACTTACTACTGATTCAAGGGCGGCCCGAAGACCTAGATGTGTTGCGGGGCTTGCAAGAACTAGAAATCGGCGGCAGCGTGCCGCGTAGTCTTAATGTCTTCGACTCAGACCGGCTGGCAACTCTGGAGGCGACCCTCGCGCCACAGTCACCTTTGGCGGACCGCCTTGTCGCTGATATTAATTTTCGCGACAAATATGGCCTGGAACTATCCGCGGTGCTGCGCTCGGGCAAATCCATTCGCAGCGATCTCGATCAACTAAAACTACAATTCGGCGACGCCCTATTATTTGTCGGGCCGAGACAAAAACTCGTGCTACTCAGCGACGATCCCGGCTTGTTGGTACTGACACCTGTGAGCATTCAAGAGGATGACAGCAGCCGCGCGCCACTAGCCGGCGGCATCATGCTGGCCGTCGTAACCACCGTATTATTGGGCTGGCTACCCATTTCCATCGCCGCCATCGTGGGCGCCAGCATGATGGTTCTAAGCCGTTGCATCAGCATGGAGCAAGCTTACCGAGCCATTGAGTGGCGCGCGGTCTTTCTAATCGCTGGTATGTTGCCCCTGGGTATCGCCATGGAAGAAACAGGCACGGCCGAATATCTCGCCAGCATGGTCATGGCATCCCTAGGCGACCTGGGTCCGTGGCCCGTGATCATGGGGCTCTACGGGGTAACTGCCCTGGGCACCATGATTATCCCGACGGCCGCCCTGGTGGTACTCATGTCACCCATTGTCTTATCGGCATGCGGAGAGATGGGCATCATGCCGCAAACGGCGATGATGGCCGTGGCCATGGCAGCCTCCGCCAGCTTCACGAGCCCCATTTCACATCCGGCCAACATTCTTGTTATGGGTCCCGGCGGTTATCGTTTTTCCGACTATATTAAGATGGGCGTGCCACTAACTTTCGTCATCTTCGTGCTGGTAATGCTTTTGCTACCGGTGTTTTGGCCCCTGACACCGGTACCCTAAAACTAAGGCAATAGTAGTGACGAGCCGGTTGTACGACGCGCCTCCAAGTCACGGTGAGCTTGCGCGGCGTCTTGCAAAGCATAGGTTTGATTCACGTTGATTTTCACGTCGCCCGATTGAACGACGGCAAATAATTCTTGCGCGGCATCATTAAGCTCCCGCGAAGATTTGATGAAATCAAAGAGTACCGGCCGCGTAAGAAACAGGGATCCCCGGCGCGCCAATTCCATAGGTGAAAAAGCTTCCACCGGACCGGACGCGTTGCCATAGGTGACCATGGTGCCATGGGGACGCAGACAATCTAAAGATTGCATAAAAGTCTCTTGCCCGATGGAGTCGTAGACCGCAGCGACGCCCGCGCCGCCGGTTAAGTCGCGTACTCTCTGAACAAAATCAGCGGCATCGGCCAATATAACCTCGGCACAACCAGCTTGCCGGGCCAGGGCCACCTTAGCTTCACTACTCGTCACGGCAATGACACGAACGCCCAGGGAACTCGCCCATTGGGCAACAATTTGGCCAACACCGCCAGCGGCCGCGTATAACAGTACTGTGTCACCGGCTCGTGCGGCATAACTTCGATGCAGCAGATACCAAGCCGTTAAGCCTTTTAGCAAACAAGCCGCTGCGGTGCGATCGCTCACAGCTTCCGGCAGACGCACCAGGCGATCGGCCGGATAAATGCGCTCTTCGGCGTAAGCGCCGGGCGGGACGCCGGTCCATGCAACACGATCTCCCACTTGCAAACCCTTCACCGCTTCGCCGACTGCCACAATACGGCCAGCTGCTTCGGTACCGATACTGGCCGGTAGTTCCAAGGGATATAGGCCTGTTCGATGATAGGTATCGATGAAATTGACACCAATGGCGCTATGCTTAACTACAACCTCGTTCGCGCGTGGCGCCACGAGTTCTATATCACGCCAGTGCATGACCTCAGGACCGCCAAATTCATCAATAAGGATTGCTTTGCTCATAATTTTGAATGTCTCAGTATTTTCCGCAAGATGGACCGTCCATCCGAGGGCTTGAGTATAATGCGGCAAAGGCTCCAAAGATCCTGGATCCAGCAGGCATCCCATAGGCCATCGATAATCAACAAAGAATAAAGCCACTTAGAATATGCCGGAAACCATCATCATCGCGGGCGCGGGCCATGCGGCAGGACAAACCATCGTTTCATTGCGCCAGCAGGGCTTTGCTGGCGATATTGTCTTAATTGGTGAAGAACACTATCCACCTTATCAACGTCCGCCTTTGTCGAAGAAATTTCTGGCCGGCGAGCTGGCGCTTGAACGCTTGTACGTTCGCCCGGAAAAATTCTACGCGGACCAAGGCGTGGAATTGCAGACTGGCACACGAGTTGAATCTATTGATCGGGATCAGCAGCTTGTCAGCTTGAGCAACAAGCAAGAACGTCACTACGACAAACTCGTATTGGCCACGGGTAGCCACGTACGAAAAATCAATTTGCCTGATGTAGAACCTGGCCGCGTTAAATATCTGCGCAACATTAAAGACGTGCTCGATATTCGGGAAAATTTTCATTCGGGCGCGCGAATTGTAATTCTTGGCGCTGGATACATTGGAATGGAAGTAGCCGCGGTTGCTATTCAGACGGGTTTGGACGTCACGGTGCTTGACGTTGCACCGCGTGTGATGGGCAGGGTTGTTTGCGCAGAAGTGTCTGACTTCTATGCGCAGGCTCACCGCGATGCGGGCGTAAAGCTAACACTAAGTTGCCCGGTTGCCGACAGTATTGTCTGCGATGGACCTACAAGCATCTTGATTGGTGGTGACGGCCAGGAATATCCCGCCGACATCATTCTAGTGGGGATTGGTGTGGCGCCGACTACGGACATCGCCGAGGCCGCAGGACTGGAATGCGATGACGGCATTCGCGTGGACGAGAATTGCCAAACCAGCGATGCAAATATTTTTGCCGTTGGCGACTGCACAAACCACATCAACGGCATGTTCGACCGGCGGCTGAGGCTGGAGTCGGTACACAACGCCCAGGAACAAGCCAAAACCGCGGCCGCCGCAATCTGTGGGCAAGCGAGACCCTATGCCCAAATGCCCTGGTTTTGGTCTGATCAATACGACTTAAAACTGCAAATCGCGGGCCTGTCCAATCCCGATGACCCTGCTGTGATTCGCGGCAATCCGGCCGAGCGAAGTTTTGCCGCCTTTCGCTATCGCGAGGACCATCTTGTTGCAGTCGAGGCAATCAATAGCCCAAGGGAATTCATGTGGTCAAAGAAGCTTTTGGCCGCGGGCCGCAGCGTATCAGCGGAATTGGCAGCGGATGGTGATTTAGACTTTAAGGGACTCGCCGAACAAGCCTTAAGCTAGGTCGCTATTGAGTCCGGATCGTTAAATCAAGGGCCCCGCGCATTGATGCATTGCTCGATGGCGTAAGCCATTCTCGATATTCACCAGTAACTTCAGCAAAATACCCACTGGCGCCCGTCAAATCGTTCGAAGGCTGACCAGAAGCTTTCAGCGTCAGCGGATAGCTTTGCTCCTTCGGCTGAAAGCCCCTGCCTTGGGTAGCGTTGCGCAGACCATCGACCAGCGGCTGCCACCGGTCCTCCTCGCCCAGCAGGAACATGCCGCCTTGGCCCGGCCAAATCAGATTCCAAACGCTGTGTGCCTGCAGTTGACCCTTTACCAGCTGATTGCTCTGGTCCAATGCTGACAGCTTTATCCCCAGCGCCTGGCCGCCGTCGCCGCCACCGTCGAACAGGGCGACGCCAAAGCGGGCGAATCGCAAGGCGGGATCAGCCAGCCCGCCCCCGAGGTGATCATGAATGCCTAGGACACTTAATCCACCGTCGCGCACGCCTCGTTGAGAGCCAGCTTGCATTTGCATCCGTATGGAATCCGCCACCGCGAATTCAGGGTTTAGTTGCAATAGTTGTGCGGGCCGCAAGGCGATCAATGCCGTGGCCAAGGCAACTCCCGTAACAAAACCAATCATTCGTATCAAAGCACGCACTAGGGTTCAGCGCTCGTCAAAGTGGAAAGAGTAATCGTCCCTTGCGTACGACCATCTTCACTGATGGAAGCAAGGTCCCAGACCTCGGAGTAACTACCCTGCAGATCTTGAAACTCCTGACTACCCCGCAAAATTTTTCCCCGTCCATTTACAGCAGGCCCCGCGGTAATCCTAAAGCTTTTGCCGGACCCCCAAAAGGCAGGAATCTCCGCGGGCAGCGCATAGCCATCGGCCGATGCTTGCGGGCTGATATCGGCACTGTTCTGTTGTGCTAATAGCAAAGAACCACGACTAGGAATGAGTAAGGACCAATGGGCCATGGAGCCGACAGATAAATCCCCGCGTCCGGGCATTCGCCCAATTGTCCTTGCAGCCAAGCCGATAACCCGGTCGGTAGAATTGCGCAAGCGAAAAATCTCCGCGGATACTGCCTGGCCACTCTGACGAAAAACAAAGGCGCCGCCCGATGACACGACGCTCGTTCCGGCAATATCCCCTGGTAAGGCGATGCGATCTTCCGGCCAGCGTATTTTAAATACTTCTTGCCGGCCCCCGTTGGCGATTACCTCAATGTCGGAGGGAAAACGCTGATGCTTGGAAAATGGTAGTACTGTCGCAAGACCGACTGTGACAACAACGCCGAATACTAGGCTAATGAAAAACTGTCTTATCACGACGATTCACTCAATTCTGTCGCAAGCTGACGCCTGGTTTTAGACTAGGGATGAACATGAAGATTATTTGAAGTAGGTTCGCAAATAGGTTTCAAAATCTTGCGTGTCTGCTGCTTCAATAGCTAGCTGTCGCGCATGCGACTCTCTCGTCTCATCATTCAAGGTTTGCCAATGTTGATTGAGGCTCGGATCGAGCCCTTCGAAATATTCACGATGACCCTGACTGAGCTGCATGGCATAGGTAAACAATGGCAGTCTAGTCGCCGACAATTCATCCAACAAACGTGCCGAGGGTGTCAGTGATGGATCGCGCATGACCAATTCCTGCTCGGCCACCGCTTGACTGTATCCCTGACGATCATCGCAATCGATAAGCTCGCAAACGGCTCGCATGCCCTGCAGGATATCCAGACCCCATTCACGCAAGGGTAAATCGCGATTTGACTGCTTCAGCATTAAGCCAGGCTTGCGACCATTCCGCGCGACGGACAATTGATTGGCGGCATTGCTCGCATACTCCGCGGAATCCGCTGGCGGGCTATCCGCTAACAAGCAGTAAACCAAGAACGCCTCCAGCACTTTCATACGCGATTGGCTAATGCCCACCGGATCGAAAGGACTCACATCTAGGGCGCGCAATTCAACATACTCGACCCCACCACGCTGTAGGGCCTTGGTAGGTCTTTCGCCGCTCAAGGCTACCCGCTTCGGGCGGATGGTACTGTAGTACTCATTTTCAATTTGTAGCAAGTTCGTATTGAGCTGGCGATATTCCCCGTCGACTACTAATCCGATCGCCGCGTAGTCTGCATGAGGCGTGCGGATTGCGCGCGACAGGTCCGCCACGTACTCATTCAAACTATTCGCGGAAACCTGAAGTCTAGACTGGTTCTTGTTCTGATAACCCACATCGCTCATGCGCAACGATGTTGCGTGGCGACCGTAAAATGTACCGCTGTCAAACTCATCCAAATTCGACTCGCGCCCATTCATGAAACTCTTACATACAGCGGGTGACGCGCCGAATAGAAACAACAGTAGCCAGTCAAGACGACGAACATTACGGACTAAGCCAAAGTAGCCTGCAGAACGAAAATTCTGCAGGCTTTTAGAGTCACCGCAAACCTCACGATATAGCGGCCAAAAATCCGCTGGCAAGGAGTAGTTGAAATGCACCCCCGAGATCGCTTGCATGTAATGACCGTAACGGTAGGCTAGCCCCCGCCGGTATACCGTCTTCATGGTGGCAACATTGGAGCTGCCATAATTAGCCAGAGGAATATCCTCAGCCGAACGGATCATGCAGGGCATGCTCATAGCCCATAGCAGTTCATCGTCTAGTTGTGCGTAGCTAAATTGATGTAAATCGCACAGGAATTGCAGAACCTCCCAACTCGATGCCAAGGGTGGCGTCACGAACTCAGGCAGGGCTTCGGAAAAATCCGTGGTAATGAAGCGATGCGTCAGGGCGGCGCCAAGCGCTCTTGGATGCGGTGTTTGCGCGATATAACCGTCGGCGCAAACTCGTAAACTTTCTTTCTCAACGCCGCGCCGCGCATCAGCGAATAGCCGTCCGGCGCCGATATCTTGCAGTGCGGCAATGCGCCCTTCCCGCAAATTCACGCCGATAGCCCGCTATCAGTGGATCTGAAGGACATTCTTCTCCCGTGCACGCCAGAACTCCGGTTCTCGCCGATCGCCGGGAACCCCCTGGGCAGCAAGCGATCTAAGCAATATCTAGTGAAGGAGACGTCCGCTTGCCTCCCCGGCGTCGGAGCATATATCAATGATAAAGACGAGTCTGCTTGTTGGCCTGCTGGCCCTAAGTGCTACCCAGCCTGCCTTTGCCCTGCGCTGCGGCCACAAGATCGTGAGTGACGGTGATCCCATCATTAAAGTCCTCAAGTACTGTGGCGAACCCGCGGCCACCTCTCAACGCAGTATTCTACGCGCGGGATTCCCAAGAATTCGGCAAGCTGTGGCGGCAGATGGCAGAATAATTCGCCAACAAGAACTGCTAATTCACACTCATTCCTACGTGGAAGTACTCGTTGAGGAATGGACCTACAACTTCGGCCCCAACAGATTGATGCGCCTAATTCGATTTGAAGACGGCTTGGTGACCGAAGTCAAGCAACTGGGTTACGGGTTTCGTGACTAGCTTCAAATGTCTGTAGCAAATAGTTTTCGAGACCACTGCTTAAGCGATAGTCGAGCAAGAATCCACAGTGTCCACCAAAATTGGCAATATCGATATGCAGCGTTTCCGGCGCCCGCAGCCGCTCAAGCCCCGCAATGGGGATAACAGGATCATCGTTTGCTAGCAGTGCGGAGGAAGCAACGGCAAGATTCTTTAGCCGATCCCCCGTGATTGCATAACCCCGCAAATAAGTCAGCAAATCGGGAAACTCAGTGTAGGCTTCCACAAAGAACTCCGTCATAAGACGCAGACTCTTGAAACGTTTTAGATCACCAAAATCATAGTCATCTGGAAAAAGTTCGCGCTTAGTCTCCAATGATCTTCGCCACTTAATAAGAAAGTACCAACGATAGAGAAACCAGCCGTCATCCAAGGCATACATGGTCTCCACGGGATCAAGAACCGGACATACCGCCGCTACCCGGGCAACGTCCAAGTTGAAATGAGCGGCATCGGCGGCTACGCGCAAAGCGAAATTCCCGCCCAGGGAAATTCCACCTAACATCAGTGGCTCGCTGGGAAAACGAGACTGCAACCATTGCGCCGCGGCGATGACTTCACGCAGCCGGCAGGAATGAAACAACTCGCGGTTGAGATGATGCGAGTCACCGTGGTCTCGCAAATTCAAGCGCAGGACTCGATAGCCCGCTTCCCACAGACGTGCGGAAGCGGCAAGCATGTAAGTAGAATTACCGCTGCCCTCCCAGCCATGGATCAATAAGGCTAAGCGGCCGCGTGAAACTAGACTGGGTGGCGTGTGGTGCACCAGCAAGCGAACACCGTCGCCACAATCAGCCACTTCGTCGTGGCTTGCGGCCAGCATCCCTGCAGCCTGCTGCAACACACGCTGGCGCCGAATCAGACTGTTGCCCAGAACCGATTGCACATGCGCGGAGCGCAGAGCCAGTGGAGGCTGCCAGGAGTCCAAAACTTACTTCAGCGAAACGAGACTTCCTGACCCAGCATCACCGGCAGGTCGCCGTCAGGTATCAGCCTGACGGTCACGCGGTTATTCCGCGCCGCAATTCGATTCCATTCGCCCGCAGTGATCCCCTGAGGACTCACGGGATAGGGATAGATCGGCGCCAAATTGCCAAGCTCTTCGACGAGCAAACGAATATCGCTACCCGTGTTTTCTAGATTTGCCCGAAAATTCGCGAAGGCGACGGACTCGCGCTCAACCCCTGAAAACGACTCATTAGATGGCCGTCCGATCCGCCCGCAATCGCCCACGGAAACGTCATTGGGTGCTGGCCGCCACTCTCCAGCACGGCCTTCTACCAGGCAGAAGTCTCCAGCATGAACTTCAAGTTCCACGGATCCGCGAAAACCGGTACCACGCAAACGCTCAAATAGTCCCGTGATGAGTTCCAGTCGATCATCGCTCAGGGGCACCTCATCCGCTGCATACTTTCCGGCTTGGTTAACGCTCCATTCCAGCGCTTCGAGCAATTCAGCGTACCGGCTAGACAAACTCTCTCGTTCAGCATCGAGGTAGTCGCGCGTGCCCGTGGCGTCTTCTGCTACCGCTAGGCGTTTCGTATCTAAGGCGGCGAGCAAATCTGCATTTTGCGCCGACACCGCGCGCCACTTTTGCTGCGTATCCAAATGCAGCCAAAGAAAAGTTGCCGCCAAAGCAGCCAACGCCACGACCAACAAGGCCACGGGTCCAGGCCCTCCGCGGGGTGAGACTTTCTGCACAGCCGGTATGGAGACCGTATCTTCTTCCACATGGGTCTCGACGACGGCCTCACTTGCGGGTTCGGGCAGGCGCTCGGTTAATAGCCGGGTGACCGTGGCCTCAACGTCCTCGCGCAAACTGGTATTGTGATGCTCGAGCATACGTTCCAGCCATCGATGGAGTTCGTCCCAGTCCGCAGGCTCCATGGCGCGTGCAATTTCATCGACATTGTCGTCGTCTTCATCGTCGTGGATGGCTGGCTCGTCGGCGAGATTCTGAACAGACTGAGTTTCGTCTTGCGCATCGATCTCCTCAGAAGGCACCAAATGCAGGGACTCGAGCAATTCTGAAACTTCAACGGGCTTGATTTGTTTCGGCAGTACCCCGACCGCACCCAGGGCCCGCGCCTGCCCTACATAGAGCTCGCCCGATTGAGAGGTATACATCATGATGGGAATAGTCGCGGTGGCCGGGTTATTCTTGATGGCCCGCACGGCCTGGAAGCCGTCCATACCCGGCATCATGTGATCCATGAAGATCACATCAGGACGCGATTCACTGAGATATTGCAGAGCCTCTTCTGCGGATTCCGCGGTTTGCACCTGCATTTCATACTGCTCGAGAACGCGAGCGAGAAAACGCCGCGCTGTCCGCGAATCATCAACAATCAAGGCAGTCTTGTGCGCCATTTAGGGCTTTCGCCGTCTCCCCGGCCAGGCAAAGATTGTACGCGTATCCCGTCAAAAATGATGCGTACCGACAGATTACCCTTGCTTAAGGGGCCCCGATAGAGCGATCCTATACTCTCACCGCCGGTTAGCAGGTCATCCTGACGATAATAAGTAAACAAACCATCGGCGGTCCACCGGAAACGGAGGAATTCTGGCAGTTCAAGCATGCGCGCCGCGAATCAGAAGCTCGTGACTGCCATTTAGAACCATGAAACCTGTCAAGCTTCTACCCACGTATCTAGCAGGCAGCCTCGCCGTGGCCATCGTCACGGTGACCGTCACGGCGACGGGCATATTTCTCGTATATCGAGGTGCGCTGAATGAGTTGAGTACTGCAAGTGTCGAAGCGAATCGAACCATACTTGACGGTCGCCTCGAAAATTATGCCGCGGATCTTGGTCAGGCGCTTACTAATGAACTTTATCCGGCATTGGTCGCCGGCGATGATGAAGAGGTTACAGAACTTCTGGAGTCGGCACGGCGGCTGTCGGGTGCGCAACTATTGCTTATGCGTGACGAGCAGGGCGAGGTTCTTTACGGCAGTGGGGATTTAGAGCTTGCATCGCCGCCGGAGGACGACTTCAACGGCATTCGCGATCAACTGTTGTTTGATCACCGCAGAGTTGGCACCGACGAGCAGGGCATCCGTCTACTGCAAGTCTTCGATGTCAGTACCTTGCTCAGCAATAACGAATCCCTGAGCGAGCAAGAGGGCGTGATACAGCTTGAAGCGGACCGTTGGGGCCTGGCGACTTTGCTGGGCTTGGCCCTGTTCGCCTTGTTGTTGGTTTCATGGCTTGCCGCCCGATTGGCGTATCGGCAGATTCGCGTCATTGATGGACTGGTTCGCGGGGCGCAACGCATGGCGGAAGGCGACTATTCAACGTCGCTACCGGCGACAGCGAAGGACGAACTGGGTGATCTGGCAACGGCCTTTGAGAATATGCGCGAACGACTACGCAACACCACAATTTCGCGAGACTATCTCGACCGGGTACTGGGCAGTATGGTTGACGCCATCATACTGACAGACCCTGCGGGAACCATCACGCGTGTAAACAAAGCCGCCACCCAACTACTCGATTATCCAGAAAGTGAATTACTGGGAAGAGATGTCACTAGCCTGGTCGTCGACTCCCAGCGTGACCGCTTTGGGCCGCGGGAACGACGCCAGCGGCCAAGCGAAACCATTTTCATCACGCGTAGCGGTGCCGAACTACCCGTTTCATATAGCTGGGCGGCCATAGAAGGCGACGAGCCGAGTCTGTCGGGCGCGATTATCGCCGCGAGAAATATTTCGGAACGCAAGATTGCCGAACAACGCATTAGATATCTGGCCCGAATCGACGCGCTGACAAAGGTGCCCAATCGAATGCAGTTTCAACACCTACTGCAACGGGCCCTAGCGAAATCCCAGCGCGCGGATAAACAACTGGCATTGCTCTATTTGGATGTTGATCGATTCAAGGACGTCAATGACACTTTTGGCCACACGGCCGGCGATGCCTGTCTCGAAACATTAACCCACAGAGTAGGGAAGCTACTCCCCGAAGACGCATTCATGGGCCGGCTCGCCGGAGATGAATTTGGCATCGCTGTACGCATACACGAACCGCAAGAAGGCAAGCGTGCTTGGCTACAATCTTTCGCCCGGAAGCTCTTGCGCGAAATAGGCCAAGTTCTCTTAGTACAGGGTCATGAGCTGTATATCACGTGCAGCATTGGTATTGCCTGCTGCCCGGATGATGCCGATAACGTACCAGATCTCATACGAAATGCAGATGCCGCGCTTTATCACGCGAAACATGGCGGCGGCAATCGACTGGAGTTCTATACGCAAGAAATGAATGCGGCGGCCGTCGAACGACTAATACTTAAGAGTAAGTTGCGCCGCTCCTACGAACTCGATGAACTCTTGATAAATTACCAGCCCAAGTATGCGCTTGACTCGGGTAGGGTGGTTGGCGCGGAAGCTCTAGTGCGTTGGGAGCTCAGTGAACATGGCATCGTTTTGCCCTCACAGTTCATTCCGCTGGCCGAAGAAACCAACCTGATACTCGAAATTGGCGAATGGGTACTCAACAAGGTCTGTGCCGACTATGCCGCGTGGCGCGCGGCAGGCCAGAATCCGGGCCGGATCTCAGTCAACTTATCTTTGAAGCAGCTCAGCCAAGCTAACTTTGTCCGGCGAATCAGCCGTATCGTTCGACGACATGATATTCCCACGGACTGTTTGGAATTCGAGATTACCGAAAGCACGGTAATGCAAGATCCCGAGCGAACCATCGGTATCCTTAACGAATTGGCCGAACTAGGACTGCAACTCGCCATTGATGATTTTGGCACCGGGTATTCTTCGCTGAGCGCGCTACAACAATTCCCCATCGGCACCCTAAAAATTGACCGCTCCTTCGTTCGTGATGTTGATACCGACAGCGACGACGCGACAATTGTTTCAACCATCATAGACATGGCCAAGAGTTTGCAAATGTTCGTCGTGGCCGAAGGGGTAGAGTCCGAGGAACAGCTCGCTCTCTTGCGCAAGCTGGATTGCGATTATGCCCAGGGCCTACTGTTCGGTGATCCCATGAGCGCCGATGAGTTCCAGGAACTATTGCGGAATCAGCAAGCGGGGGGCAGCGTCCACGACGCACTATTTGCTTGATTCGCTGCCAAATGCAGCCGGGGGTTGTCAGCAGACATGAGCGTTCACACTAGGCGACCCGGCTGACCCGAAACGTCTTGTTTCATGCGACCAGCAGTCACTAAGCCCGTTCTGCCCGCGATCTTTATAAACCGGGCGAGCTTGCCATAAGCCAGCGGGTAGCGGGACAAAAGAGGAGTATATTCCAGTAAGATCAACGTAAATTCAATAACTTAGGGCTTTTTCGCTGGCCCGCGGCATGGTTTTTGTCCCTACGGGGCCAAAGCCTGGGGCATAATTGCAACCGGTCGCGCGGCGCACCCTGGGTGGCTGTGCAATCTAAAATCAAGACAATGCGAGGACCGCGCACGATGAACAAACTGCACAAAATCACACTATTGATCGCCGCTTCTGCCCTGGCCAGCCCAGTTTTAGCCGACTGCGGCTATCCACAGGATGTGTCAATACCCGATGGTGCAGTAGCAAGCGAAGCGGAAATGGTAGAAGGGCAAAAAGGTGTCAAGGGCTATATGGCTGAGATGGATGAATACCTAAAGTGTCTTGACGAAGAAAGTGCGGCGCTGGGTGAAGAGATAAGCGAAGAAGACCGGTTGATGCATGTTAAGAAGCACAATGCCGCTGTTGATGCCATGGAACAGGTGGCGGCTAATTTCAACGAACAAATTCGCGCGTTTAAAGCCCAGAATAATTAAACACATCGCCGGCTCCTCACGCTTGGCTTGCCGGCTAATAGGCAGCAGCAAATTCGCCTAGCTACGATGCGAAAATACTAGCCTTGGCGGGTTCAGAGCGTGGCTCCTTAGAGCCGCTCATGACGAATTCTAAGAATGTCAATTCGCAACTCTACTTGGCGAAATGGGGCGGGGCCGATGTTAGAATTTCCGGCGCCCTGTATAGCTGCCTCGACCTAAGCATTTCTGAATAGGACAAGCCTGATGAAAAAACCCGCTCGTGTTGTTATCACTGGCGCTGCTGGCCAGATTGGCTACCAACTAGCATTTCGCATTGCGTCTGGCCAACTATTGGGCGCCAATCAGCCGGTAATTCTGCAACTGCTGGAAATCCCGCCGGCCCTTGATGCGCTCAAGGGTGTGGTAATGGAACTCGAGGACTGCGCTTTTCCGACGCTTCACGGCACTATCGCGACGGATCAAGCTGACGAAGCTTTCAAGGACGCAAGCTACGCCTTGCTCGTCGGCGCGAAGCCTCGCGGACCCGGCATGGAACGTAGTGATTTGCTAATGGGCAATGCCAAGATTTTTTCTGCTCAAGGCAAAGCCATGAATGCGCATGCCGCCCGCGACATCAAGGTTTTGGTCGTCGGTAACCCGGCCAACACCAACGCCCTCATCGCGCAACAGAATGCGCCTGACTTGAATGCCGCGAATTTTACCGCCATGACGCGTCTGGATCACAATCGCGCCCTGGCTCAGTTAGCTGAAAAAACGAGCAGTCATGTAACCGATATCAGTAGACTCGCGATTTGGGGCAATCATTCGGCGACACAGTATCCAGACATTAGCCACGCTAGTGTCGGGGACAAGCCCGCCGAAGACTTGGTGGACACCGCATGGCTAACCGGCGACTTCATTCCCACGGTTCAGCAGCGCGGCGCGGCGATCATTAAAGCGCGCGGCGCGTCCAGCGCCGCATCGGCCGCATCGGCCGCCATCGACCACATTCGTGATTGGGCACTCGGCACCCCAGGCGACGATTGGGTCAGCATGGCCGTGCCAGCTGATGGCAGCTATGGCATCGAACCCGGCATCATCTACTCCTTCCCCTGTCGTTGTAACAATGGCAAGTACGAAATTGTGCAAGGACTGGAAATTAGCGATTTCAGCCGGGAGCGCATGGACAAGACCGAAGCGGAATTACGCGAAGAACGGAATGCGGTCGCAGACCTACTGTAACGATTCTTGCTGAACAGGATGAGACCGCAATCCCCGCGGTCCTGTGGCGGGCCGCTGCGCCAAGCCCGGCGCGAACGCCAAGCATCTGCATCATCTGCGGGCAGTGCAGCAAAACGAATGGGTTATATTGGCGCCTACCGGCCGACAGGCCGGCCTATATCGAGGTATTAAAGTGTCCGGTTTTATTCTATGGATTGTGGGATGTCTGGCGCTGGCTAGCGTGGCGCTGGTGCTGGCGTATCGACGCGTTGACCTGGGTACCGCCACCCTCGTTTTAGGTGCTGCCCTGCTTGCCTATTCTTTGTTCGGCGTCGGCTTCTGGTTATGGAAGGCAGCCTTGTGGTTGCTGTTCGCGGGACTCGTGAGTCTGAATTTGCCCGACTTCCGGCGCAGCCGCGTTACAGCTCCCCTGTTGCGCATTTACCGCAGCATGATGCCCTCAATCTCGCAAACCGAGCGCGAAGCCTTAGAGGCCGGCACCGTATGGTGGGATGGTGAACTATTTACCGGCATGCCCGATTGGAGTCAGTTAACGTCGATGCCCGAAGCGCGACTGTCGGCGGAAGAACAGGCTTTCATAGACGGACCGACTGAAGATCTATGTCGGCTCATTAACGATTGGGAAATTACGCACGAACTCGCTGACTTGCCACCTGAATTATGGGCCTTTATCAAGCAGCACCGCTTCTTTGCGATGATCATTCCCAAAGAGTTCGGTGGATTAGAGTTCACGCCGCTGGCCGTCGCCACAGTTCTGGCTAAAGTGTCGGCGCGTTCCGCGGTTGTGGGCTCCACCATCGGTGTGCCCAATTCTCTGGGACCAGCCGAACTGCTCTTGCACTATGGCACCGACGAACAAAAGGAACGCTACCTACCGGGGCTTGCCAGTGGTGATGAGGTCCCTTGTTTCGCGCTCACGTCACCGCGGGTTGGGTCAGATGCTTCCGGCATTACCGATAGCGGTGTGGTTTGCCGCGGCGAATGGAACGGCGAGGAAATCATCGGGATTCGCTTGAACTGGGACAAGCGCTACATCACCCTGGCGCCCATTGCCACCGTGCTAGGTTTGGCACTGAAACTCTATGACCCTGACCACCTCATTGGCGACAAAGACGAATACGGAATTACCGCAGCACTGATTCCCACCGATCTACCCGGCATAGAAATCGGGCGAAGACATTTTCCACTCAACATCCCATTTCAGAACGGGCCAACACGTGGCAAAGACGTGTTCGTGCCCTTGGATGCCATCATTGGTGGGCAGGAACGCGCGGGACAAGGCTGGAAAATGCTGGTCGAGCAGCTGTCAGCCGGACGCGCTATTGTGCTGCCGGCAAATAGCATGGGCGGCGGTCGCGCAGCGGTGTTCGCCACCGGCGCTTACGCACGCATCCGCCGGCAATTCGGCCTGCCCATTTGCCGCTTTGAAGGTGTTGGCGAAGCCCTGGCGCGCATGGCTGGCAATACCTACATCATCAACGCCGCGGTAACGGTTACTACCACTGCCATTGAGCGTGGCGCCAAGCCCTCTGTACCTTCGGCAGTTTTGAAATATCATTGCACAGAACTGGCACGTCAAATTGCCGCCGATGCCATGGATATTCACGGCGGTAAGGGCATCATGCTCGGTCCGAAAAACTATTTAGGCCGCAGCTACCAGGCCATGCCCATTGCCATCACCGTCGAAGGTGCAAACATCTTGACCCGCAGCCTGATTATTTTCGGACAGGGCGCGGTTCGCTGCCACCCTTTCGTGCTCAAGGAAATGTCTGCGGCCCAAGATGAAGATCAAGAACGTGGATTGCGTGATTTTGACACTGCTCTTTTCGGCCATGCCGGTACCGCCGTTAGTAACGCGGCCCGCGCGTTTGTGCTGGCACTGACCCACGCGCGCCTAACACCCTCGCCCGTGGTCGGTCCCACCGCGCGTTATTACCAGCACGTCAATCGCTACAGCGCGGCCTTCGCATTAGCCGCGGATATTTCCATGTTGACGCTGGGTGGCAGTCTAAAACGCAAAGAACAATTGTCGGCGCGCCTGGGTGACGTATTCAGCTGCATCTATCTGGCCAGCATGGTGCTGAAGCACTACGAAAACCAAGGACGTCCCGCCGAGGATCTGCCTATGGTGGAGTGGGCCTGCCGCAGTTTGCTATACAAGGCACAAGAGCAACTCCACGGCTTGCTGCGTAATTTCCCGAATCGGCCAGCGGCGGCTTTGTTGCGTCTATTGGTTTTCCCTCGTGGTCGTACCTACTTTGCGCCCAACGATGCCCTCGGTCAGAAAATTGTGGATTTGGTAACCCATCCGACGGAATCCCGTGCTCGCTTATGCCGTAACCTCTATCTGTCTCCGGATGAAGGCAACGTTTTGGGGCAGCTCCAACAAGCGATGGAAGCCAGCAGCGATGCCGCTCCCTTGTTGGATAAGCTCCGCGAAGCTTATAAGGCGGGGGTAATCAGTAGCGAACATCCCGTTGAGCGGATAGACGAGGCCGAACGGGCGGGCGTTCTCAATGCGGACCAGGCAGAAGAATTGAGAGATTTGGATGCGCTGGTCATGGACATTATTAATGTCGATGACTTCGACCCGGCCGAACTGGGGGCCAAAACACAGACCAAGCGGCCCGCCGCTCCCAGTGCCCCAGTGCCTGATACTACCTTCTCGGATCGCGTCGAGAGCCTGGTGGATTCATGACAGCCGGGTAGCCTTAAGTTACCATCCCCTGGTGTGGGTAATCGGCGGCTTATGATGAATTCACGTTTGGGCTATTTATGCGTGGCTTGTCTGCTGGGCCTTTTACAGGCCTGCGGTGGCGGCGACTCGCAAGCGCCGTCACAAGCAACCGACAATAATGAGATGCCGGCCGAAATGCCGCGCACAGTGGCGCCCCCTGGGGCCGCGGTATTTTTTATTACGCCCGGCAATGGCGATGTCGTCAGCTCGCCGTTGGCTCTGAAATTTGGCATCAGCGGCATGGCCGTGGTTCCAGCAGGCGATTCAACGCCCTCGTCCGGTCATCATCACCTGCTGGTTAATGCCCAACTCACTGACTTGGAGGCCCCGGTCCCTAAAGACGACGCCCATCGACATTTCGGCAAAGGACAAACGGAAACCACCCTGGAACTGCCGCCAGGCGAACATGTCCTGCAGCTGGTCATGGGAGATGCAAACCACGTCCCACATGATCCCCCCATCATGTCAAAGCCGATTACGGTCACGGTGGAATAGTCGCCGGCCCGCGGCCTTCGGATTGGACGCATGAAAATACCTGCCCCTGGAATCAGTGGACTTTCCGTCTACTTGCCCCCGTATCGAGTTGACCTGCGCAAGTGGAGTGAATGGACTGGTGCGGATCCCGAAAAAATCGGACAAGTGGTGGGCAACGGTTTTCGGCTCATGGGTCCCGGACAAAGCGTCTATACCATGGCGGCCAATGCCGTGTTGCGCTTGATTCAACAATACGACGTTGATACCAACCGGGTGCGCTATCTGGCCTTGGGCACCGAATCCAGCACCGACAATTCCGCCGGCGCCATTATTATTAAGGGCATGGTGGATAGCGCCCTAAAAGATCAAGGCCGCCCACCTATTTCACGGCATTGTGAAGTACCCGAGTTCAAACATGCCTGTCTCGGTGGCGTCTATGGCCTGAAGAATGCATTACGCTTTCTCACCACCGACGGCCACAATGACCTGGCCATCGTGGTTTGTGCCGACAAGGCACTCTACGCCCGCGGCAGCAGCGGCGAACCCACTCAGGGTGCAGGCGCCGTGGCCATGCTGCTGGAGGCAAGGCCGACTATTGCCAGCGCAGATTTGTCCTGTGCCGGTACGGCCTCAGACTATCGCGGCGTTGATTTTCGCAAACCCTTGATCAATCGCAATGGCACAGCCGCGAGTGCGGATTTTGTCGACATCCCGGTCTTCAACGGCAAGTACTCCACGGGTTGCTACGTTGATGAAATGCAACGTGCCCTGGAAGACATGTATACACGCCGCAACATGAATGGCGCGGACTACCTGCGCGATTTAGAAGCTGTATTCTTGCATCGTCCCTACCAACGCATGCCCGAAACCGGATTAGGCATGGCCTATCTTTTCGCCTTGGCCCAGGGCAATAAGAAAGATGAAATGGAGTTGGACGAATATTGCCAAGAAGCCAAGCTGCCAACGGATGAAGTATTAGCCGAACTAAGGCAACAGCCCGATATGGCGCTCTATGGCGTGCGTGACCGAATTCGAGAAGAAGTTTTTCCCCTCGCAACGCAGCTCATGCGCAGCTTTCGACACAATGCAGCCTTTGATCGCTTGGTACGCAGCAAGATCCAACTCGGCACCGACTACATGCGAGAGCTGGGCAATTTGTACACGGGCGCTCTGCCGGCATGGCTAGCGGCAGGATTGGCAGACGCTGCCGAGGGCGGTCGCGATCTGGCGGGACAAGAATTGCTTTTATTAGGTTATGGCAGCGGTGATGCCGCGGATGCCATACCCTTACAAGTGATCCCGGGTTGGGAATCAGCCGCCGCGAAGATCCGCATGCAGGACAGCTTAAGTCCACATATCGATCTAAGCCATGATCAATACTTAGAGCTAAGAGATCGCGGTGAAACTACCGAGCTCGCCTACCAACCCCAGGCAGAATTCGTTGTCGATCGAATCGGCTCCGAAGCGAACGCGATTTTCCAAGACGCTGGCATCGAGTATTACCGCTACATTCAATAGTGCGCTAGTTTTCGATTAACTCGACTCCGGCGACCGCTAGATCTCGATCCAAAACCAAAAAACCCGCTTCGGTAAGACCCTTGGCCAGTTTATCGGCAGTCTGCGAATTCGTAGCTAAGGCAAAACCCAAGTCTCCGCCACCGGCACCCGCCGTTTTATAGATTGCGCCGGCGGATTCGCTAATGGCCGCAATTTTTTCGTGCGCGGGGGTAACAATACCCAACTTCGCTGCTTGATCAACTTGGCGCAAGGCCCGCCAGTATTCCTTATTTGTGGCTAGAATCGACGGACTATCAGCAGTGCGCCAAGCGACCGCGGCATCATCTGCCGCCGACTTGAGGGAACTTATCTTTTTTCGGCTGCCAGCATCGGCCTGATCCACCCAAAGCAAAAATTTCCGCAGCATGCCCACAGTAGATGCGGCACTCCCGGACCAAACCGGCAGCAAGCTCAGGTCCTTGGGCCAAGCCAAGGTCTCAACGGCAGGTATAGAGTCGCTCGGCTCAACGCTCAATAAACCGCCGTAGATTGAGGTGAGGACATCCACGCCGCTGCCGCGGCCACGCTGCAATAGCCGATGCGCCGCGAAACTTAAGACCGCCAGTCTATTCCGCCCCAGCTTCAGGCCCAGTGCGGTCGTCAGGGCAGCAACCAAGGCCACCACGATTGCGGCACTCGATCCGAGCCCGAGCTTTATTCGCTCGCCCGCCGCGCTCTGATCTTGAAATTCCCGGGTATCCAAACACAGGCGCAACCCGTCGAAAGGATGTGAACTTAGAATCTCCTCGCCCAGCACCTGTAAGACAGCAACTAGAACTCGGCCTCGATCATGCGGATCTCGGCCGGTCCACCTTAAGCCCGTATCGTGATGCCATTCAAAGCTATACCGGTTACCCGTCTCGACATCTTCGAGAAAACTAGCACCACTGATTCTATTAACCCGCGCCATGGCAGGCGTACCCACCGCCAGGCTAATCGCCGGTGCACCCAGCAAGACGGCGTATTCACCCGCTAAAATAAGCTTGCCGGGGGCAATGGCCTCAGCCATGTTTGGAAATCAAACTCGGCTCGGCACCTAGACCGCCGACAATCAAGCGCAAGACGCCAGGCACAGCAGCCAATTGTTCTCTAACGGTTTCAACCGACTCCGGCAGGCACACGGCTTTAAGCTGCGGCCCGGCATCGACGGTAAAAAATACGGCCAGACCTTCGCGCCGCAAAGATTGAATCAACTCTATACAGGCCAGGGTTGTAGGGGACCAGTACATCAAGGGCGGACGCGTGGTCATCATGACAGCATGCATTTTCAAACAACTGTGCTCACTGACTTCCGCAAGTTTTGAAAAATCGCGCGCCAAGACCGCATCCCGCGCTTGCGTGAGATCCATCGCATGGCTATCTAACCATGCCTGATAATAGGGTGACGTCAACTGGCTATTGCGCATGCCCTCTCGTGAGCTGACTTGTTTTGCCGCTTCGGTGGTGATTGCAACGACCACTTGCAAGGGCCATTCGCTGGCACTCAACAGCGGCTCGCAGCGGGTCTCTTGACCACGATTGCGCAACAGTGAAAACCCACCGAATAGAGAGCGTGGTGCGGATCCGGAACCAATACGCGCGATGGACGCGAGCCGAGCATCCCGCGGATCCAAGCCCAGGGCCGCTGCCGCGGCTACCACCAGCGCAGCGTAACCGGATGCCGACGAAGCCAGCCCCGCGGCGGTCGGAAAATCATTGTGAGAATCGATCCTGGCGCGAAGATCAGTACCGGCAAGTTGACGCAATGCATCTAGGCAAGCCTCGAGCCGATCCTGCCCGCCTGTTGCCTTGGCGCCGTTGATCGTCAACTCGTCGCGTGCAAGGTCCGAATCAAAACACACGCGGCTGCTTGTCTTTAGCGCAGCCAGCGTGATTGACAAGGAATCCACCGCGGGCAAATTTCCGTTGCCCGCACGCTTGCCCCAGTATTTGATCAGTGCGACATTCGGATGCGCTGTCGCGGTCGCGCAGTGCTGGGACATGGACGGACTCAAAGCGGAATGGACAAGCTATTATAGGCACCTATCCAGTGCAGAAGTTTGGCCTCCCGCAAGCCAGGTACTATGCTTGCTTCGTCTTTCTTGTCCTGAGCTTCGCGCATGAGTTTTGCAGATCGAGTGGAGCCGTATTTGGACCGCGTGGAGCGGGCTCTGGACTATTGGCTGCCCGATCTCAATATTCCACCCTCCAAGCTCCATGAAGCCATGCGCTATTCCATTCTAGGTGGCGGAAAACGCATTCGCCCGCTACTGGTCTACGCCACGGGCGAATCGCTAGGAACTGACCCGGAATTACTAGATGCACCGGCCGTTGCCATCGAACTAATGCACGCCTTTTCCCTCATTCATGACGATTTGCCAGCCATGGACGATGACGATTTGCGGCGCGGCCGGCCAACCACACACAGAGCCTTTGATGAGGCGACAGCCATTTTGGCGGCCGACGCCATGCAACCTCTGGCCTTTCAAGTTCTAGCGACGGCACCCGCGTTGCAGCCGTTCCCAGATTCGCAGGTGCGCATGATCGCACAGCTGGCTGAAGCCTGCGGCTCCGAGGGCATGACCGGTGGTCAAGCCATCGACCTAGCAGCCGAAGGCCGGCACCTCGATGCGGCCGAACTAGAACACATGTATCGCCTAAAAACTGGCCGGCTGCTGCGCGCCTGCGTGCTGTCCGCCGCCAGCTGTCCACCGCAACCCACCATCGAGGGCTTCCATGCCCTTGAAAAATTCGCCGACTGCATCGGTCTTATCTTTCAGATTCGTGACGATATTTTGGATATCGAGGGCGAAACCGAGGTCATCGGCAAGCAACAGGGCGCGGATATCGCCCGGGATAAGGCCACCTATCCCGCCCTATTTGGCATGGATGCCGCCCACCGTCGCGTTGATGAGTTGCAGCAACAAGCCCTCGAAGCCCTTGACAACTTCGGCCCCAAGGCGGCTAGCCTGCAATGGCTGACCCGCCTGATCGCAGAACGCGATCACTGATTCATCTGGCCGCAGTCCTGATAGAATAGAGAGCGGCGAACAACGCTAGCGCTGCAATGTATACCAGCTTCTTCGGCCTCAACGAGAAGCCGTTTTCAATAACCCCGGATCCGCGCTATCTCTTCATGAGTGAGCGGCATACCGAGGGACTGGCCCACCTCATTTACGGTGTTAAGGAAGGCGGCGGTTTTATCCAGCTCACCGGCGAGGTGGGCACGGGCAAGACTACGCTTGTCCGAAGTTTGCTGCATCAGCTGCCCGAGACGGCCGACGTCGCGCTTATTCTCAATCCACAGTTGTCACGGGTTGAGTTTTTACTCGCCATTTGCGAAGAACTGGGCGTACCGCTCCCTCCTCAACTAGATAGCATCAAAGCGCTCACTACCGCTCTCAATGCTTACCTATTGAAAAATCATGGCCGTGGCCGGCGAACCATACTCATCGTTGATGAAGCGCAGAACTTGCGCGTGGATGTCTTAGAACAAGTCAGACTGCTAACAAACCTAGAAACGACCAAGCAAAAACTGTTGCAAATCATTCTAATCGGTCAGCCCGAACTGCGTGAATTGCTATCGCGTACGGACATGCGGCAGCTGGCGCAGAGAATTACCGGCCGCTATCACCTAGAGCCGCTCAACAAAGAAGAAGCTCTGTCCTATATTACGCACCGCCTCAAAGTGGCCGGCGCCGTTGGTGAAGTTTTTAGCGACGGCGCAAAACGGGAACTGTATAGACTATCCAATGGCGTGCCACGGATGATCAATGTTATCGCTGACCGGGCATTGCTGGGCGCGTTCACGCAGGAAAGTCATCGCGTTTCTCCTGAACTGGTGCGCAGCGCGGCCGCCGAAGTCTACGATAAGCCGTCGGCAAAACTGCCAGCTTGGACAAAATGGGCCGCGGC
Organism: Gammaproteobacteria bacterium; assembly: GCA_965221985.1. GTDB lineage: Bacteria > Pseudomonadota > Gammaproteobacteria > Steroidobacterales > J054. The sequence continues at coordinate 1,000,345 of OZ244928.1, read as the reverse complement.
GGCCAGCGCCGCAGCACTGCTAGTGGGCGGCGGCTTGCTGATGGCAGGGCTGGAGAAAGACGCGCCGAAAACGGCGGAAAAAACCATCGAGCCCTTGCTCGCCGCGCCTTCGCCGACGACGCCGACAAGCGCAGCTGTGCCGCCAAGGCAATCGGGCAATATCCAAGACTCAAGCGTCAGCACCGACCAGCCGCTGTCAAGTTTGGGCGAAATAATCGTGTCGGGCAGCGATGACACCGGGACAGACCGGGCTTTTGAAACCTTGTTCAGCTTGTGGGAAATACCCTATGACCGCGGGCCCATGCGAGCCTGCAAGCAAGCCGAAGCCCACAAGTTGTACTGCCTCTTTCAACGCGGATCGCTGTCTCAGGTCCGCAGTTTAGACAGGCCTGTGATCCTCACCTTAAGGGATGCGGCAAGCAATCAGCATCAGGTGGTTCTGTCAGGATTGACCGATGACTCGGCAATTTTGACCATCGGCAACCAAGAGTATCGAGTCAGCGCCGAGGAATTGAGTGATTACTGGTTTGGGGAATATCTTTTGGTTTGGCGTCCTGAAACCGATCAACTGAAATCCTTTTTCCCAGGAATGCGCGACGCCGATGTGCCGTGGATTCGATCCAGCCTGTCCGCGATTCAAGGCCAACCCGTGGCGCCCATGGACTCCGATCTCTTCGATGAAAACTTGGAATCCCGGGTACGCGATTATCAACGCAATAAGCGGCTCAATGTTGATGGTTTGGTGGGCCAACAAACCCAAATTGCCATGAACACCGACCTGGGAGCCCTCGGTCGTCCCCGGCTTGCCCGGGCAAACTAGCCATGTCATTTATTCTCGATGCGCTCAGGAAAAGCGAGACGGAACGGCAACAAGACACCGGTCCGGGTATTGCCGCAAGCCGCTACGGCGCGGCGGCAAAAAAGCCGAATCGATGGATACCGATCCTGGCAATTTTTCTGGCGGCCAATGCAATTTTGTTGTTTAGCTTGTTATGGCGCGATCAAGACACGCCGGAAATCGAGCCAGCGGCAAACACTGCCGAAATTCCGGCTATACCCGTTAACCCGCCACCCATGCCTCGCGCCGCGCGGCCAGGACCCGAGGTTCGCCCCCTGGCCAGCGAAGCGGCAGCTGCCACGCAGAAAGCGACCCCCACGGCGGCGAGCTCGGCAGAACCGGCTAATCAATCCAAGCTTGCCGAGCCCGCCACGGATTCGACCGACAGAGGAAAATTGCAGGACGGCGAAATCACGCAGACACTACAAGAACTCTTGGTCGCGGGCGAGTTAGAGTTGCCGCCTCTGCGTATCGACATTCATGTGTATAGTGATGATCCGCCCAATCGTTTCGTATTCATCAATATGACAAAGTATCGAGAGGGCGACCGCTTAAGCGAAGGACCCCTGCTTAAGGAAGTTGATCCGACCGGCGTTTTGCTAAGTCATGAAGGCAAGACGTTTCGCTTGGACCGGGAATGACCCCTGCAGATCAGGCAGCGGATAAGCCGACGAGTATTGCCTATCTCGATGGCACGCGCCTAAACCATGTACTTCAAGCTGGCGTTCGTCGCGTACTTGCAGAGCGCGAGCATCTGAACAAGATCAATGTATTCCCCGTTCCCGACGGAGACACGGGGACGAACTTGGCCTTGACCCTGGGTGCGGTAGCAGCTGCCTTAGCAGCGAATCCATCGGCTTCCGCTGGCCAAGTTTTGATCCGAGCAGCAGACTCGGCCCTGGACGGCGCTCGGGGCAACTCCGGTGCCATCATGGCGCAGTTTTTTCAAGGTCTAGCAGACCAACTCGGCGAATATTCGCGTATTGGCGTGGTGGAACTTACGGCTGCTTTGGAAAGGGCAAAAGCCTACGCCCGGGATGCCTTGGATAAGCCCCTGGAAGGTACGGTAATCACGGTTATTAGCGACGTGGCGGATGCCGGCAGCCGGCTGCGTGAAAAAGGCGTCAGCGATCTTGCGGACTTTTTGTACGGCTTACTCAAGACTTCAAAAAAATCCCTCGAATCCACACGCAACGGTTTAGAGCAAATGCGCAAGGCGGGTGTGGTCGACGCTGGGGCCAGCGGTTTCGTATCACTGCTGGAGGGCATGGCTGAGCTCGTGCGTACCGGCTCTATGCACGCAATAGAAACACCTTTGGATCTCGCCGATCATGAGGACAGTGAAGCGGTAGTGGGCAGCTTTGATGATTTGAGTTTTCGATTCTGTACCGAATGCATGGTAACCGGCGAAGGCATTGATCGCCGAAAACTTAGAGAATCACTATCGGCTTTGGGCAATAGCATGGTCATCGCCGGCATGCACCGCAAGATCAAGGTGCATATTCATACCAATGATCCCGCCGAAGTGTTTCGGCAAGCCGGCCGATTCGGCATGGTCAGCGCCACCAAGGCCGATGACATGCAACGACAGACTCGCAGTCTGTCCGCTACTGCGCAAAAAGTTGCAGTGGTAACGGACTCGGCTGCCGACATACCCGATTCGGCCTACGAAGATCTCGATATTCACTTTGTGCCCCTGCGCGTGAATTTCGGCGATCGTAGTTATATGGACAAAGTCAGTTTACCCAGCGCGGAGTTTTTCGCCGAACTGGATCGGAATCCGGTACATCCGCAAACCTCGCAACCGGCGCCAGGTGACTTTCGCCGGGTTTATGAATTCTTGTCTTCGCATTTTCCAGAAGTCATTTCCATCAGCTTGGCTAAGTCCGTTAGCGGCACCTGGCAAGCCGCAAAATCAGCCGCCGAGCGGAGCCGCAATTCAAAAGGCGTAACGGTGATCGACAGCCGCAGCGTTTCCGTTGGACAAGGCTTGGTCGCTATTTCGGCGGCAGAATATGCCCGCGCGGGTTATTGCGGCGAACGCTTGGTGGCAGCGGTCGAAAAAGCCATTCAGGCAACCCAGACCTTCGGGGTCATACCGGACCTCCGCGCCGCCGTTCGAGGTGGACGAATTCCCGCCTGGGCACAATGGGTTGCCAAGCGCTTGGGCCTAGTGCCCATCTTAACCACGGGTACTGATGGCCAGCTGCGGATGACGCGCATCGTCCGCCGCCACGGTGACTTGGCCGCGGCCTTGGCGCGGCACGTACGGCGAAAAGTCACCAGTGGCACACGGCGGCGAGTCGCCATCGGTCACGCACAGAGTCCGGAATTGGCCCAACGGCTTCATGACCGGCTGGCCAAAACCCTCGATGACGGCACGGAGTTTCTTAGCATCGTAGAAGTGGGTGCGGCATTGGGCACACATAGCGGTGTAGGCGCACTAACTGTCGCCGTGCAGACCATGGGACAGATTGGGGACAGCAACTAAAATCACTGCCCCCATTTATCTACTCCCGGATGCCATGTCCATGGCTAATTAGCGATATGCAAACCGCGAATAGACCCGCCACAAACACCATAATGATGGCATACGCTGTGCCGATATCGATATCCGACTCACCCAACATGCCATAGCGAAAGGCATTGACCATGTAGAGAATCGGGTTCAGCTTTGAAGCGGTCTGGGCCAGCTCCGGTAACAGCGCGATGGAATAGAAAACGCCACCCAAATAAGTTAGAGGCGCCAAGACGAAGGACGGAATAATCGACACGTCATCAAACTTCCGGGCAAAAATCGCGTTAATCAAACCACCCAGAGAAAAAACCATCGCTGTAAGAAACGCGACACTGAGCGTTATGGCCAAGTTGTAGACCTCTAAGCGTGTAAAGGATAGCGCAATACCGGTAACAATCAGCCCGACTAACAAGCCGCGAATCACGCCACCGAGCATATGCCCGATCACGATGGCGTAGTTAGGCATGGGTGATACCAGCATTTCCTCAAGGTGCCGATTGTATTTCGCGCTGAAAAAGGAAGACACGACATTACCGTAGGAGTTGGTAATCACCGACATCATGATGAGTCCGGGCGCGATGTACTGCATGTAATCATAGCCGCCCATTTGACCAATGCGTTTACCAATCAAGCTGCCGAAAATTACAAAATAAAGCGTCATGGTGATGGCTGGCGGCACAATAGTCTGCACCCAAATGCGAAACACTCGGCGAACTTCCTTTTCCGCCAGTGTCAGCAGAGCAACTAGCTGGCCACGCCAATTCATCGTTCGGATCCCATGGCATGCTGATGTCCCAGGTCATCAGATCTAGTTGAGGACTTTTCTGTTAAACGGAAGAAAACCTCTTCTAGGCGATTGGCTTTATTACGCATGCTGACGATCTGAATACCCGCGGCACTCAGGGCGGCAAATACCGTGTTCAGATTTTGGTCACGGGAAACCTCAACTTGCAGTTCGTGCTCGTCCAAGACCGCAAGTTTGTAATCCGGCAATTCGGGCACCTGGCCAATGGGCTCTCGTGTATTCAGAACGAAAACTTCATGGTGCAGCTTCCGCAATAGACTAGACATACGACCACTCTCGATAATCCGGCCCTGGTCGATAATGGCCACATAGCGGCAGAGACTTTCCGCCTCTTCCAAATAGTGGGTGGTAAGAATAATTGTCGTGCCCGCAGCATTAATTTCACGCAGGAATTGCCACATGGACCGGCGTATCTCGATATCCACGCCGGCGGTGGGTTCATCAAGAACCAAGAGTCTAGGCTCGTGAACAAGCGCGCGCGCGATCATCAAGCGCCGCTTCATCCCGCCAGACAAATTACGCGCTATTTCCGTATGCCGATCCCATAGCTGTAAGCGCTCCAAATATATTTGGGCGCGACGGGCGGCTTCGCGGCGACCAATGCCGTAGAAACCGGCCTGGCAGGCCACGATCTTGTCGATCCGGTCAAACTGATTGAGATTAATCTCCTGGGGAACGACGCCGATACAGGCTTTCGCCGCATCGAGATCGCGGTCGATGTCGTGGCCAAAGATTCGGACATCGCCCGCTGTCTTATTGACTAGAGCCGTAATTACCCCGATGGCCGTGGTCTTGCCTGCACCATTGGGCCCAAGCAGGGCGAAGAAATCACCCGCATCAACGTCCAGGTCAACACCTTTGAGAGCTTTTACGCCGTTGGAGTAAACCTTGGTCAAATTGCGCAGGGTCAGAGCCTTCATGGGCGCGCATTGTGCATGGGCACCCGCCCCAAACCAACCAGTACTAGGAAATTGCTCCGCGCGCGGTCAAGCCTCAACGTCGCTGCGAGTTCGTCCGACTTCGGGCAGCCAGCCTATCGGGAGGGGCAGTCGGTTTCACAGGACTCGCGGCCGGCGCGAGACTGAGAGCGATGGGGTCCAGCCGGCAACGTTCTCTGAGCTCGTGGTCTTCGCTGCGTGCCGCAGTAATCAAATCAGCCCACCAGCCGGGATGTCGCACCCGCAAATCCGGCACCGCTTGCGCGGCGCAGGCCTGTATGTCCCGAAAGCCAATGGCTTGCAAGTCCGCACGCAGACCTCGCCCCGGACCGATGCACAAGGCGATGCGCAGCCGGTCCGTCCGCGCAAGTTGCCACAAATAGGTCAGCAGGCCGTTGGAAAACAAAGTGGCCGCGGCCAACCAACCCGGCTCCAATTCGCCGTCGGGCAAGGTCTGTTCGGCAACCCGTAATGCGGCCGGCGAGCGACTGAAACCCGCCAGCAGGGCCGGCACTGTCGCCATGAATTGGCGCTCGGAATCCGACAAATTGCGTAGGTGGCGGGCCGAATGGGGGGCAAGACCCAGCAGCCGCCAAGCCGACTCGCCGGCTCGCGTGTCGGCAACCAAGGCGAGAAATTCCAAGTTCAAATCGCGGACTTCAGCGAAAAATTGCCTATCTGGTGATTCACAACGCATTGGGATGCTCCCGTCAAAAAGGCCTGGATTTACTATATATGGGAATTTTCGACCATAAAAGGTAAATTTAGGCCAGATTCGGGCCTGGGGACCCGAATCACATCAAATAGGGGAGAAACCCAATGCGCGTTACCGACGACCGCTACGCCGGCGAAATGGACAAGTTCGAACTGGCCATACGCATGATCCGCCACGAGGCCCGAACCGGGACAATCCGAGCCTGCACTGGGTTTACCGAGGACCGCGTGCGCAAGTTGGTCAACAGCTATTTCCGCGGCAGCCGGGGGCCAACGGTGAAGCGGCGCCGCGGCAAGTCTCCCCGCCAAATCGAGCGTTTCGTCAGCAATGCGCCCCGTCAAGCGGAAGCCACCCTACTGGGCTGCCTCTATATTTATAGCGGTGCGGCGCGCGTGGACTCCAAGGGACGCATCAATTCAGCCGCCCTGGACCGCGTGGATATCGGCCAGCGGCTCTGCCAAGCCTATGAAACTTACGAAACTCTTCAAGAAAAGCCGCGCCTGTCCTTCGAATGGGCCTGGAACCTTTATCATGCGCTGGTGGAAAGCCGAGAACTGTTCTTTGCCCATTGCGCCCAGTGTCATTCGCCCTATGTGCAAGACCGCTACGCATTGGATTATCAGCGCTGCCCCTCCTGTGAGATCAAAGAGCGCATTACCGATTCAGGTTCGCCATCCAGATGACCAGTGGTGAAATCCAGACAACGTTCGCCGGCAGTCGCCTGGATCGTTGTGCGCACTGGCGCAGCGATACCCGTCGCATTGAATCAATGCTCGCCGGTGAGTCCTCCCGCCTCATCGGCCTGTGGCAACAACGCTGTTTGGTTTTTAACAACCGGGCCGTGCTGTTAAAGCCGAAAGAAGTCGACACCGAAGAACTCAGTGCAGCGAACACCATATTTCTAGGGATGCAGGACGACACCCAGCTATACGCATTTCGATTCTCCGATGCAGAGCGGCCGGCTTTGCCTACCGCTGGAAAATTTCAAGAGCTGCGCAATGCAGTGAATGTTCTTTCGGGCACCGACGCTGCCTTAGTCGCCTACGCGCGCGCGATGCTAAGTTGGCAGGACAAGCATCGCTACTGTGGCGTATGCGGCGAGAAAAACATCTCCAAGAATGCAGGCTTTGTCATGGCCTGCAAAAACCAAGCTTGTGGGCACAAGAGTTTCCCGCGACTCGACCCTGCCATCATTGTCCTGGTGGTGAGAGGCGAACAATGCCTGCTGGGCAGACACAAGAACTGGCCAGAAAAACGATTCTCCACCATCGCGGGTTTCGTGGAGCCGGGTGAAAGCCTGGAAGATGCGGTACGCCGCGAAGTCCACGAGGAAACCAATATTCGCGTCGGGCAGTGCCATTATCTGGCGTCGCAACCATGGCCATTTCCATCCGCTCTAATGATCGGCTTCCGCGCCACGGGCGAATCCGCGGAACTACGCTGCAACGATGCGGAGCTGGCGGAAGCGCGCTGGGTGGGCCGTGACGAAATAGCTGCCCGCGAGGTCATACTGCCGCCACCCACATCCGTTGCCTATAAATTGATTGAAACTTGGTTTGACCAGTACCAAGGACCGGGTCTTACCGAACTGGGCTTAGCTGGGCCGCCGCTGCGGGTGCGCCGTCCCATGGAACAGCGTTAGCCCGCGGCCATGTGTCTGGTCGCCATCGCGGTGGATTGTCATCCAAATTATCCACTGATCATTCTCGGCAACCGGGACGAGTTTCATGCCCGCCCCAGCGCGCCAGCCGACTGGTGGACCGATGCGCCAGACGTATTCGGTGGCCGCGACCAAGTCGCGCGTGGAAGTTGGTTGGCCGCCAACCGCGCAGGCCAATTCGCGGTGGTCACTAATCAACCCGCCAAGGCCCTTCCCGCGGGTAGCCAGCTAAGCCGCGGTGATTTGGTGCGCGAATTCATCACCGGCGAACTGGATCCAGAGCCCTTCCTGGAACGTGTTTTAACTCAAGCAGGCGACTACGCCGGCTTTTTCCTTGTCCTTGGTGATAGTTCAGCGAGCTATTTGCTACGGGAACCGCCATTCGATGGCGAGCCGCTGAGAGTCTTGAGCCGCGGCGTCCATGTCATCACAAATTCGGCTGACCATGATATCTGGCCCAAAGCCCGCTTCTTGAAGGACGAGGTGGAAAAAATTCTGAAAGATGAGAACTTAGATGCCCATGCGCTGATGGAATTGCTGAATCGCCGCGATGAGGTCCCAAGCGGGGACACAATCCAAGGACCGAGTTACCAATCGACGCCGTTCGTAATGGGTAAACACTACGGTACGCGTGCTAGCACAATACTTAGCATCGATGCCGAACAACACTGCCGCTGCCTAGAGCGAAGCTTTGATGCTGCGGGTCATTGTAGCGGCGAATCCGGCACTGAATTTGAAATCAGTCCGCGCTTGGCATCTTGACCAAAGCATCCAAGAACTGGCGAATATCCATGAGTTCCTCGGGCGTCACAGTATGATCCATGTCATAGCTGTGCCAGCGCAGATCACAGTTTTCCGCCAACAATTTCTCCCGCGATATTTCACCAAGCTTGGGTGAAACCACGGGATCTTGACTACCGTGAGCCATGAAAATCGGCGTGCCTCGATTCTCCTCGGACATCTCCGCGGCCAAACTGTCTCCCGCGGGCAGATAGCATGATAGAGCCAACAGACCACCGAGTTTGAACGGATAGCGCAAACCGCTAAATAAGGCCATGGCGCCGCCCTGGGAAAAACCGGCGAGAAAAACTTGTTCAGCGGCAACGCCGCGTTCAACTTCCGCATGAATAAGAGCCGTGATGTCCTCTGATATAGCTCGCACCCCCGCTTCGTCCTCGCGCGAAGTCGCATCAAAACCAAAAATGTCATACCAAGCCCGCATGACCATGCCTCCGTTGATGGTGACGGGGCGAGTGGGCGCATTGGGAAACACGAACCGGAGTGGACGTTCTGGACCTAAACCGAGCAAGGGAACCACGGGCTCAAAATCATGGGCATCGGCCCCCAGTCCATGCAACCAAATAACGGTGGCCACGGCCGGCTGGCCAGTTTCAGCTTCCAAGATGTCTAGGCTGTACATTTCGGCGGTCTCGTAGTTAGGCGGCGGCATGTTAGCAGCCATGGCCGGTTTCAGGGTGGACCCCGGGTCCTTGACAAGCCACGGATGCCTGATATTATGCGCATCCTTTTACTTTTATGCGCATGATTAGATGCCCACGGAACCCGAAATTCAACAGCATCGCCAGCAAACCATTTTGCAGATCCTGCGCGAGCGCTCCGTGCGGCGCCAAGCCGAATTGGTCGGCCTGCTGCGCGAGCGCGGCATTGTGGCCACGCAATCCAGCGTCAGTAGGGATTTGCGACAGCTTGGTATCGCCAAGCAGGCAGATGGATATCGCGAAACTGAAACCAGCGAATCGCCTTCTGCGCAGCCCCCGGCGGAATTCCTGCGTAGCGTGGAGCCGGCCGGGACTAATCTAACTGTGATTCGCACAGCTATCGGTGCGGCATCGAGAGTTGCGGTGTATCTCGATCGTTCGGCTTGGCCGGAAATCGTGGGTACTGTGTCGGGAGACGACACGATTTTTGTGGCGACACCCGGGTCTCGCGAGCAAAAAATTCTGCTCGCAAGACTCCGTCGTCAGTTCAATCTTTAAGCGTCACGGAATAGCAAAATGAATTCAGCAACAAAAAACGATTCTCCAATTGTCCTGGCTTTTTCCGGCGGATTGGATACATCCTTTTGCGTACCGTGGCTCAAGGAAACTTACGATCGCCCCGTGGTAACGGTGACGGTTAATACCGGTGGGCTCGACGAACAAGCCTCCCAGGCGCTTGAAGCAAAAGCCCTGGCTCTTGGCGCGCAGGAACACCTTTTAATAGAGGCGCGACCGCGCTTTTTTGCACAAGTGATTCGTCATCTAATCGCGGGCAATGTACGGCGCGGGCATCTCTACCCGTTATGCGTTGGTGCTGAACGCGGCATTCAAGCCACCTTGTTGGCCGAACTCGCAAAAGAGCGAGGCAGTGACACCGTGGCCCACGGCTGCACAGCCGCGGGTAACGATCAAGTGCGATTCGAAGTTGCGCTGCGCACCGTTAACCCGGGCTTGGAAATTCTCGCGCCCGTGCGCGATCAATCCTTTGTGCGTGATGAACAAGTCGCGTTCCTAAACACGCGCAATCTACCTGTGCCCGATAAGGCTTCCGCCTATTCCATTAACCGCGGTTTGTGGGGCGTATCCATCGGTGGCACAGAAACCCTGGATTCCGCCGGCTCGATTCCCGAGGACGCCTGGGTGCTATCGCCAGGTGCCATGACGGGCAGTGCTCCGCCCGCTAGTGATCATGTGATCGACTTCGAGCAAGGCGTCCCCGTGAGCCTGGATAACAAGCGCATGGATCCGGTGGACTTGATCGAAGCCTTGGAAAAACTCGCCGGCCCCTATGGCATTGGCCGGGGCATTCACCTGGGAGACACCGTGTTGGGTACGAAAGGTCGCGTGGCATTCGAAGCCCCCGCGGCCGAAGTGCTATTGAACGCACACCGGGAGTTGGAAAAACTGGTGCTCAGCAGTTTGCAACAGCGCATTAAGGATCAAGTGGCCGCTGCCTACGGTGACCTAGTGCATGAAGGCAAGCAACTTGACCCAGCCTGCCGGGATATAGAAGCGCTATTCGACGCCTCACAATCTCGAGTCACGGGCACGGTGAGCCTGCGTTTCCATACCGGTAGCCTGTTCGTGCTAGGCATGGACTCTCCGCATTCACTGATGGCGGCTACCAAGGGCGTCTATGGTGAAGCAGCCGGTGAATGGACCCCGGAAGACGCACTGGGTTACGCACGCATTCTCTCTTTGCCAGGCATGTTGCAAACTCGCGCAGCGGGAGGCCAGTCATGAAAACCATCGTGGTAGATAAAATTGCCTCCGTCGCGCAACACCAAACACTGAAAAGAGAGTTACGGGTCAGCCCCGAAATTCCTTGTGAGGAAGGGGTGTTGATTGCGGCAGAAATCCTGAACAGCAAGAGTACCTACAACACTTTGGAACTCATCAGCGGCCGTATGGCGAAACTCCGCCCGGGCGATGTGATTGTCGGCGCTCTGGGACAACGTAAAGCGCTGTTTGGCTACTCAGGACACTTGCCTGAACAACTCGCACCCGGCGATACCGTGCAAGTACTCAATATGGGTGGCGTCTTGGGCATTTGCGATTCGGTGAACGCCAACTTCGGCGCGCCCTTTGACGCCAAAGTTCTAGGTACCGTGCTGGACTTTCCCTATCTCGGTGAGCGAATCGGCGTACCCGCCCATGCCGGTGCCGAAGCCCTGGTAGATGAAACCAACATCGACATGCAAGGCGTACCCGTGGTCGCCATCGCCGGCACCTGTATGAACGCCGGGAAAACCGCCGCTGCCTGTTCCATTATTAGCCGCTTGCGGCATCACGGTTTAGTGGTGGATGCTTTTAAAGCCACTGGCGTCTCTTTACGCCGTGACATCCTCGCCATGGAAGATGCTGGCGCACGAAACACCTCAACCTTTACCGATTTTGGCGTGGTTTGTACCACCGAGCAAAACGGACCGGCGGTCACCCGCATGATGCTTGCACGCCTCGCCGCGGAAAAACCCGATGTCATCGTCTACGAGTTGGGTGACGGCATTCTCGGCGCCTATGGTGTAGAGGCGATCCTGCGGGACCCTAGTATTCGCGACGCGCTGGATTGTTTAGTCATGTGCGCCAACGATCCCGTGGCAGCTTGGGGTAGCGTGAAACTACTGCGCAATGAGTTCGATCTCGAGGCACATGTGGTGACGGGACCCGCGACCGACAACGTGGTGGGCCGCGACATCATTAATGAGCGCCTTGGTGTGACAGCTATTAACGCAATCACCGATGGCAATCTTCTCGGCGAGGCCGTGGCTGAAATCACTGGACTGGCTAAGTCATCATGATACTGGGCAATAACCATGAGTAAGATTCCTTGCTATGTTCTCGGTGGCACGGGCTATGTCGCGGGCGAACTGCTGCGGCTGCTGGCGGCACATCCAAACCTGGAACTCACCGGTGTCATGTCGGAGAGTCAGGCGGGTGCTCGCCTACAAGATGTATTCCCGCAGCTACAAAACGTCTACGGACAACTAAAATTCAGCAGTCGCGCCGAATTGCTTAGCGCCATCGACGATGACCGGGCCGCATTGTTTTCAGCGGCTCCACACGGCGCTAGCGCGGCCCTAGTTAATGAATTCATCGTTGCGACTTCGAAAAACGATACGCAATTGACCGTGGTGGACGTATCCGCAGATTTTCGCTTTGCCGAAGCAAACGATTATGCGGCCATCTATGGTCAAGATCACGGAGCGCCAGAACTGCTCGGGCAGTTTATCAGCGCCCTGCCGGAACACTTACCCAACACCGAACACCCGCATGTGGGCCATCCCGGCTGCTTTGCCACTGCGCTGCTACTTGCCACCGTGCCGCTGATGATACTTGGTTTGACCACCGGTGATCTGCACGCGGTGGGCATTACCGGTAGCACGGGATCAGGCCGCAGCGCGAGTGCGGGCACCCACCACCCGGAAAGACACGCGAACTTATATGCCTATAAGCCGCTAGCCCATCGGCATGCGCCCGAGGTCATGAATATTTGCGCGAGCCTCACGGGTCAGCGTCCGGCTTTGCGGTTTGTGCCGCACTCGGGACCCTTCGCGCGGGGAATCCATTTGACCTTGCAGGGCCGGCTCGCCCAGGCTCAAGAAGCCGATGAGCTGCGCGCTGCGCTGGCCCAGTTTTATGCGAATAGTTGCTTTGTCACCGTCCGCGATACGCCACCAAGAATAAAGGATGTCGTGGGCAGCAATCACTGCCATATGGGCGTCGATTCCGACGGCGAAAGTATCGTCGTGTTTGCGGTCATCGACAACCTGGTTAAAGGCGCGGCCGGCGGTGCCATCCAATGGATGAACCGAAAACTCGGTTTCGCGGAAACGGCGGGCCTCGATCTTCCCGCCATCGCGTGGACTTAAACTTTATGAATACCGAAACGCTCAGCGCTCGAGATCAAGAAGCCAAACATCTGTTGCAGGTTTACGGTCAGCTCGATATTGAGCCAAGCAAGGCTGAAGGGGTTTACCTGTACTGCGGCAACCGTCGGCTAACAGACTGGTACGGCGGGCACGCGGTGGCTGCCTTGGGCTATGGGCATCCCGATCTCGTGGCCGCCTTGAACCAGCAAGCCAAGACAATGTTTTTTCAGAGCAACGCGGTGGCACTCAGTGTGCGAGCCGCGGCAGCGGATGCCTTAGCTGAATTCGCGCCGGCGGGATTGGATCGCGTGTTCTTCGCCAACAGTGGCGCGGAAGCCAATGAAAATGCGCTGCGCATTGCCGTACGACTGACCGGCCGCAAGCGCGTCGCCGCCATTGAGCATAGCTTCCATGGACGCACGGCAGCGGCGGGCGCGGTCACCTGGGGCGCTGCTGACAAATGGTATGGTTATCCGCGCGCCCCCTTTGATGTGGATTTTATTCCGCGCAATGACAGTGACGCCGTCGATGCGCTGGTGACGGATGACACCGCCGCAGTCATTGTTGAACTCGTGCAGGGCTTGGCGGGTGCCTTTGATTTGGATAAGGCATTCGTCCAGAAGATCGCGCAGGCTTGCAAAAGGAAAGGCGCACTGCTTATCGTCGACGAGGTCCAAAGCGGCATCGGCCGATGCGGGATGCCCTTTGCCACCGAACTCTACGACATCAATCCCGATCTACTGACTGCCGCCAAATCTCTGGCTGGCGGATTTCCCTGTGCCGCGGTACTTACCACCGAAGACATCGCGAAATCCCTTAGGCCTGGCGATCTCGGGAGCACATTTGGCGGCGGCCCAATGGCTTGTGCCTTGATAGAAACTGTGTTGAAAGTCATTCGACGCGATGAACTCATGGACAATGTCAATAAGCTCAGCGCGCAAATCATGGCGGCCTTACCCTTGGGCCCAATCAAAGGTGCACAGGGAAAAGGCTTCTTGCTGGGTCTGCAGTGCAACAGACCCGCTAGCGGCGTGGCGGCGGATTTGCTAGCGAAAGATTTACTGACGGGATCAAGTGCCGATCCAAGAATCTTGCGGCTACTACCACCGTTCATTATGGAGCAGCAGCACGTTGATCAGCTACTAGAAACCTTGGCCGAATTGCCCGCCGCTTAAGGAAGCAAAATGCAAAACTTTTATGACATCGCCGACCTCCCGACGGAGGAAGTTGAAGAGTTAATCAAACTCGCCACGCGACTGCAGCGCGAGCCAGAACCTCGTGCCCTGGATGGCAAGGTAATGGCCTTGCTGTTCTTGAGCCCCTCCTTGCGCACCTTGGCATCTTTCCAAGCCGCCATGACACGACTCGGCGGTGGTTCTTTCGTCATCTCGCCCGATATGTCCATTCATGGTCTGGAAACGCGGCCAGGAATTGTCATGGATGGCCAAGCCGCCGAGCATATCCGCGAAGCCGTGCCGGTGATCGCGTCTTATGGTGATGTGATAGGCATTCGCGCCTTTGCCCAACGCCGCAAGCTCGAAGAGGATCTAGAAGATCGCGAATACAAAGAAATGCAGGCGCTGGCCAACACGCCCGTCATTAACATGGAGTCCGCCATCCACCATCCCTGCCAAAGTCTCGCCGATTGGAAAACCATGGATGAGCTGGGCGTGCCCGGTAACGGCGGTAAGTTCGTGCTGAGTTGGGCCTATCATCCACGCGCCTTGCCCTTGGCGGTGCCCAGCTCAACGCTACAAATGGCAGCCATGCGCGGCATGGATGTCACGGTGTTGCGCCCCGAAGGTTTTGAGCTACCCGATCCCATCATCGCGAAAGCACGGGAAACGGCCGATGCCACGGGCGGTTCAGTGCGGGAAACTGATGATAGAAATGCGGCCCTTGAGGGCGCACAGATCATTTACGCTAAATCATGGACGTCCACGCGGCACTATGGTGACAAGCTAGGTGACGACAACTTGCGCCAGGAGCTGGTTGATTGGTGTGTGGATGATCCTTGGTTCGAAAAAGCGGCCCAGGATTGCCGCTTCATGCATTGCTTACCCGTACGCCGTGGGGTTGTGGTTAGTGATCGTGTTCTAGATGGACCACGCAGCGTGGTGATTCAAGAAGCACAGAATCGAATGTATGCCCAAATGGCCGTGCTGCACAAGCTGCTTGCGGGTAAAGGAAAGTAATCATGCAAACACCCGAGAATCGCGACATCGTTGTTGCGGCACTAAAACACGCGGCACCTTATATACGCCTATATAAGCGCAAGGTCTTCGTGTTAAAAGCCGGTGGCGAGTTGTTTATCGACACCGAATCAACCCGCGCCCTGGTGGAGCAAATTGCGATTCTGCACCAAGTGGGTATCCGCGTTGTGCTGGTGCATGGCGGCGGTCCGCAGTCCACAAAACTGGCAAAAGAACTCGGTCTGTCGACCCAGTTCGTCGAAGGCCGGCGGGTGACGGACAAAAATGCCCTTGAAGTATCCGCCATGGTACTCAACGGGCAAATCAATACGCGCATCTTGGCAGCATGCCGGGATCTTGATCTGCCAGCCGTGGGTATCAGTGGCGTGGATGCCGGTTTGATCCGGGCACATAAACGGCCGCCTGTTAAAGTCGCCGGCCATGAAGACGGCACGGTGGATTACGGTTTCGTTGGTGACATTGACTCCGTCGATGCGGATGTCTTGCGTACGCAATTGGAAAGCGGCTTGGTTCCCGTAATCAGCCCCTTGTCGTCCGACGAAAACGGTACGCTACTCAATATTAATGCCGACACAGTCGCTGCCGCCCTGGCGGGCGCGCTGGGGGCCGAGAAATTGATCCTGGCAACGGGGGCACCCGGAATCCTGGAAAACCGCGACGATCCCCAGTCGCTAGTGTCCTACGTGGATTTGGCAGGGCTCCAGAAACTGCGTGAAAACGGTTCCCTCGCCGAGGGTATGCTACCCAAAGCCGCAGCCATTGAAGCCGCCATAAAAGGTGGCGTCTCACGCGTGCATGTGATCTCCTACCAATTGCCGGACAGCTTACTACTGGAAGTGTTTACCAACGAGGGCACCGGTACACTGGTCGTGGCCAACGTCAACACGCTGTCACCGGCGGAACAAGCGCCCGGGCAGTAAAACGGAAGCACAACCATGCAAAGGCTTTGGGACAAAGGTAAGCCGCTGGACGAACGTATTCTGCGTTATACAGCCGGCGAAGATCATCTGCTGGATGAACGGCTGGTGGACTATGACGTGCGCGCCTCTATTGCACATGCCGCCATGCTCAATGACCAGCAGCTGCTTTCGAACGAAGACTTTGCTGCCATTGAATCGGGTCTAAATGCCCTCGCCCAATCCCATGCCGATGACGAGTGGTCGATTAGTCTTGCCGATGAAGACGTGCACACGGCACTAGAGCAACGACTTACGGATGACATTGGCGAGGCCGGCAAGAGAATTCACCTTGGGCGTTCGCGCAACGATCAAGTACTAGCAGCTTTAAGACTGTATTTGTTGGATGCTGCCGACGCTTTGGAAAATTCAGCCATAGCAGTGGCCGATGCCTTGGATGATTTGGCCGAACGCGATGGCGAAATCGCCCTGCCCGGTTACACGCACATGCAACAGGCCATGCCCAGTTCGGTGCAACTATGGGCCACGGGGTTTTCCGGTGAATTACGCGATGATGCCGATGGTATTGCCGCCAGCCGCCGCAGAATTTCCAAGAGCCCCTTGGGTAGCGCTGCCGGCTACGGTTCGCCGGGTCTGCCCATTGATCGCGAATTCACCAGCGAAGAACTGGGCTTTGACCAAGTACATGCCCCTGTGACGGCCGTGCAACTATCCCGCGGCAAAGCAGAAGCGGGCATGGTCTTTGAGTTGTGTTTACTGATGCAAGACCTAGGCCGGCTGGCTGCTGACTTGCTGCTTTTTTATACCCAAGAGTTCGCCTTCGTCAGTTTGCCCGAAGACATGACTACCGGCTCGTCCATCATGCCGCAAAAACGCAATCCCGATGTCTTGGAATTAGTGCGCGGCGGCACAGCAACGGCACAAGCATCTTTAATGGAGATTCTTAACCTGCCCGCTAAATTGAGCTCCGGTTATCAGCGCGATTTACAGCGCATGAAAGCACCCTTGTTCCGCGCCATTGATCTGGCCGAGGATTCTTGCGAAATCATGGCGCATCTTTGTGATGGATTAGAATTCTTGCCGGAAGACATTTATCTAGACCCGGGCATTAACGCGGCCGGTAGAGCGAATCGACTGGTGCTGGAAGAAGGCATTAGTTTTCGCGATGCCTATCGGCGCGTCGCGGCCGAGTTGGAGGCCGAATCAGAAGACGATGAAATCGACTAGCATGCTTCTGCTGCGCGTGGCGCTGCTCACGGGCCTATTGGCCGCCTGTGGTTTAAAGGGTGATTTGTATTTGCCCGCGGATGGCGACGAAGCCGCGGTTCAAGACCAGAGCCGGGACACCGAAACCAAAAACAAAGTCGAGGCCAACTAAGAGTGGCCAAAACCGACCAGCTATTGCTGGTGGACGGATCGTCCTACCTCTATCGTGCTTTTCACGCCCTGCCCGCCCTGAACAACGCCGCCGGCGAGCCCACCGGCGCGGTTCACGGCGTGCTCAATATGCTGAACAAACTGTTGCGGGAAAGTAGCGCGACCCATATCGCCGTGGTCTTTGATGCGCCGGGCAAAACTTTTCGCGATGAGTTGTTCGCCGAGTACAAGGCGAACCGCCCGCCCATGCCCGATGATTTGCGGGCACAAGTCCAGCCCTTGTTGGATGCCATCGAAGCAAGTGGCTTGCCCCTGCTGCGTATTAAGGGTGTGGAAGCGGACGATGTCATCGGTACCCTGAGCCAACAAGCCCGCGCCGCCGGCATGTCGGTGACCATTGTCACGGGCGACAAAGACATGGCGCAGCTAGTGGATGAACAAGTCTGTCTGCTAGACACCATGCCGCGAGGCCCAAGCCGTAAGCCCCGCCAAACCAATGCGGCGGGTGTGGTGGATCGGTTTGGCGTGCGCGCTGATCAAATCATCGACTATCTGGCCTTGGTGGGTGACAGCTCAGACAATATTCCTGGTGTTCCGAAAGTGGGCGAAAAGACCGCCGTGGCCCTGCTGCAACACTACGACCATACAGACGACATCCTCGCCGACCTCCCCGGTGTAGCGGACTTATCCATCCGCGGCGCGAAGGCCTTGGCCAAACGCCTGGAAGAGAATCGCGAAATCCTGGCCCTATCGCGGGACCTCGCCACCATTCGCTGTGATTTAGATTTAGACGTCAAGCCAATAGATTTGGTCACCACCGAACCAGACATCGATCGCCTGACAGCACTCTACGAACGCTTAGAACTCAAACGTTTGCTGGCTGCCTTACCCCAAGGCGAAAACGCGAGTAAGCCAAACACCGCGGCAAGCAACTACGACGTCGTGCAAGACATGGCATCATTGAAGCGTTGGCTAAAGCGAATCAAACAATCTAAGCATGTAGCTTTCGATACCGAAACCAATAGTCTGAACTACATGCAAGCCAGCATAGTCGGCTTGTCTTTTGCCGTAGCGCCCGGCGATGCCGCTTATGTACCCCTCGCGCATACCGGCCCCGACGCACCCGAACAATTGGATCGAGACAAAGTACTGGAACTCATGCGTGACTGGCTCGAAGATCCAAAACAGCAGAAAGTCGGGCATCATCTTAAGTACGACGCCCATGTGCTGCATAACCATGGCATTGAACTAGATGGAATTGCCTGGGACACCATGCTGGAATCCTACGTACTCAACAGCGCCAGTACACGGCATGATCTAGATTCCGTCGCGCTGAAATATTTAGATCACGCCACGATTCACTTCGAAGATGTCGCCGGCAAAGGGGCCAAGCAGATTAGCTTCGACCAGGTTCCCCTATCGGAAGCCGCCCCCTACGCCGCGGAAGATGCCGACGTCACCTTACAATTGCATGAAAAACTGTGGCCAGAGATCGCGGCCATTGACGGCCTTAAGGAAATTTATCAGCAAATCGAACAACCCTGCATCGCCGTGCTCAAAAGTATGGAAGAAACCGGTGTTTTGGTGGATACCCGCTTACTTGGCGAGCTGAGCACCGAGTTCGCCAAGCAAATGCAGAAGCTAGAGGCCGATGCCCACGCAGAAGCCGGCCATGAATTTAATTTAGGCTCCCCAAAACAGCTGCAAGCCATACTCTACGACGAGTTATCGTTGCCCGTATTGCGCAAAACACCCAAAGGCCAACCCTCAACAGCCGAAGATGTGCTCGCCGATCTCGCCGACGATCACGCCCTACCGCGCATCATCCTCGACTACCGCAGCATGAGTAAGCTGAAATCCACCTATACCGACAAATTGCCAACACTTGTGAACCCGGATAGCGGCCGTATCCACACCTCTTATCATCAAGCCGTGGCAACCACCGGACGTTTGTCATCATCAGATCCCAATTTGCAGAATATTCCCATTCGCAACGACGAGGGCCGGCGAATACGCCAGGCATTTATCGCACCACGAGGCTATCGCTTACTCGCCGCTGACTACTCGCAAATTGAGTTGCGTATCATGGCGCACATATCCGGCGATAAAGGTTTATTGAAAGCCTTCGAAGAAGATCGCGACATCCACCAAAGCACAGCCGCAGAAGTGTTTGGCGTACCCTTGGAAGATGTCACAAGTGATCATCGCCGTTCAGCTAAAGCCATCAACTTCGGATTGATCTACGGCATGTCCGCCTTCGGCCTGGGCAGACAACTCGGCATTCCGCGCAACGAGTCCCAACGCTACATCGATCTTTATTTCAACCGCTACCCCGGCGTAAAAGAGTACATGGACCGCACCCGCGAACAGGCCCGCGAACAAGGCTACGTGGAAACCGTCTTCGGCCGCCGTCTGCACCTGCCAGAAATCAACGCCCGCCAAGCCCAACGCAGACAATACGCCGAACGCAGCGCTATCAACGCCCCCATGCAAGGCAGCGCCGCCGACATCATCAAACGCGCCATGATCACTGTTGCTGCTTGGCTCAAAGAATCCAACATCGATGCCCGACTCATCATGCAAGTACATGATGAATTAGTCATGGAAGTGCATGCGAAGCAATTGAAAAAGGTTGAAGCCAAGGTTGTCGAACTCATGGCGGAGGCAGCAACACTGCGCGTACCACTAAAGGTGGCTATCGGTAGTGGAAAAAACTGGGATGAGGCGCACTAGGAAAAACAAAATCTTCTCAGCACGATCGCGACAATGCACCATCAAATCCAATTCACGGTAGCAGTACAGCAATCGGCCCGAATGAGCGCCGAAAAAGCGAGACCAAGAGAAGTATCATGAAAACAGAGCCCCTCAAGAGCAATCCGTATTTCCCTAGATATTTCCGGTATTTATGCTAGCCCAAAGCCAGTCCCGCAAAAGACAACAAGAGACCCGTACGATTCGCAATCGCACTTTTTCGGCCGTTTCGAAAACAACGGAACGCGTAACTTGTTGACTTCAGTGGATTTGAGGACTACAACATTCCTTATGAGTCGAAAACAGAGGAAGAAAACAAAAGTCTTCCCACTAATCAGCTGTTATGTGCCTTGGTGAGGTAATTCGCATGTATTTAAGAAGCATTTTTGCACTATCGCTCCTCGTTTCTGGTTGCGTAAACCCAATTAACCAAAAAACGGCGGAAAACTATCAAAACTGGGGTCGTGAGGCCGAGAATGCCGGCAACTATCAGTTGGCCGAGCAAAACTATGAAAAGTCGTTGCTGAATGCGCGCATTGGTGGCTCTCCCACAGCAGGGATTTCTATGGCAGCCTATAACTTAGGCCGAGTGAAGAGACTGCTGTGTAAGAATAAAGAAGCCGAATCGCTTCTGCTAGAGGCGTTGGAACTTGAGGAACAGGCGAGCGGCGAAAATTCTGGCTTGACGTCGATGCGCCTTTTCGAACTTGCCCGGCTCAACTTTGGTGTGAAGGAGTATGAGGCAGCAGGTAAATACTACGATAGAGCTATCAGCAATGTTCGGGCGCTTGGCATTGAGCAGTCGGACCCAATTGGTTTTGCGGCAGTGCTTGAAAATTACGCTAATGTTCTCACTCAACTGGGGGATCTGGAAAAGGCTGAGGTCATTAGCGACGACGCCGTGAAACTTCGAACAGACAATCCAAATGAACAGGCGGGATTCATGCCAATTATGTACGGTCCGGGTTGTGGAGCGGGCAGCACATAACCAGTGCAATCATCGGACGGGCTCGTCTGTCACGCTTTTTGCATGCGCAAAAATCGCGCCAGCCGAATCCCGCCTCTGTTGCAGGCGTTAGGGTGCACGTTACGTGGATGGCAACCTGCTAGTTTGGCTGATCGGAATAGGTGTAGCGTTATTCATAGCCGGTCGTTGGTCAAGGAATTCTGAAATCGAGTCTCTTGTAGAACAAAAGAATTCAAAAATCGAGGACGCAGAAAACCGCTCAGCTCGAACTCAAGCAAAACTAGTAATCGCAGAAAGAGAGAAGAGAAAAACAGAACGGTCACTTAAGAATATTAACGAACTTTACTCGAAAACTCTTGCCGATCTTCAGAAAGACTCCGCTCTTCTTCCGAGTTTGGTGCGATGGTCAGAAAGGCTTCAAGAAAGTTTTGATACGTCGATCGTCCTTGGGCTTACCCGGAAGAAGCGTCCAGCCAAAAAGGCTGCCGAGGAAGTAAAGTTGGCGCGGGCAAAAGCGCGCTCTTTGAAAAAAGAGTCAGACATTGTCATGAATCGGTTGGATCTTTACGAATCATTGGCGCCCTGGCTTTCTGACTATGTTGATATCTCAGTTGGCGAACTTCTTACTGCTCTTAGAGAAGAGGAGGCGCGAAGGAAATCCCCAAACCTTGATGAAGACCCAGTTACGAAATACATATCTAAATCCGAATGGACTCAGCTGTCACCTGGGGAGCGCAATCAATTAGCGCTTGATCGATATTTGGAGCCATCAAGAAAAAGAAGCCTATGGCGGGTCGGAATTGACTACGAAAGATTTGTCGGATATCAACTGGAGCTTAAGGGTTACTCTGTTGAGTATCATGGAGCGACGCAAGGAAAGGAAGACTTAGGTATTGACCTAATATGCAAGAGAGATACTGCGTATCTAGTTGTTCAGTGCAAAAGGCTTTCTCGAGTTAGGCAAGTGCCAGTAAGAGAGAATGTTATTTCGCAAGTGTACGGGGCAGCCGCGTACTTTCGGATGAGTCTCAATGAAACATGCTCTGTCACTCCAGTATTGATTACTTCCTATGTGCTATCAGATCAAGCTAGGCTCTTCGCGAAGTTTTTAGGGGTCCAGGCGACAGAGAACTATGAAATCGGCCCCTACCCGATGATTAAATGCAATATCTCGCAACGAGACGGAGAAAAGATCTACCATTTGCCGATGGATCAGCAGTACGACAAAGTAATTGTTGGCGACGTGTCCGGCGAGTTCTACGCGGCAACGGTAGCCGAAGCCGAAGCAAAGGGTTTCCGTCGCGCATTTCGATGGAAGGGGAGTACCGCCAGTGATGCACCCTAACCAGTGTGGTCAGTACGCTCCCGTTGGTCGCCGGACGGTTGACCCGGCGCTTCCTTCGCTACCGCTCCGGTCGCCCCGCTTCAACCGCCGCTGCCACAGGCGTTAAGTGTCAGGACACATGAATGCTCTTGCTTACCAGGCGTTAAAACAAGACAGCCAGTATTTCGAAAATATTGGAGCGGATGTTTGGTTGATGGACGACCATCGGTGGGCTTTCTATAGCTGGCAAGCATTTCACTCAAATAATAATTGCTCCCAGTTTTCATTGCTCCACGCTGATTACCACTGGGACGGCGTAAACGACTTTTTAGATAAGCCAGAAGAGCTGCAGACCTTAAAGGAAGCGGATGACCAGCGGCTCCTTGAATTAGTAAAAGCCAACAGCCTGATACGCTTCGACTCTTTCATTGCTCCTGCGATTATCAAGGGGCTAATAGGTGAGGCCCATTTCTACTGCCTCCAGGACGATGGGACCGAGCAGGGAATTGATCAAGAGTTATTGGAAACCTATGATGTCGAGCAGTACATCCACACGGATTTCCGCAATTTGGCCGAAGTAAAGTTTACGAGGCCATTAATATTTGATCTCTGCTTGGACTTGTTCAATGACTCAGACGACATGGTCTTTGAAGGCGAAATTTGGGAGGACACAAAAATTGCAGAGTTTCTTGACTCAACATCAGCCCTGATTAAAAGTGCAAAGGTCGTCACGGTGTCTTTGTCATTTGGGTATTCGGGTACTGTCGCTGATACTCGGCATATTGCAAGCATAGTTGTCCCAACAATCATGCGCTTGAGGCAATGACACTTAACCAGTGTGGTCAGTACGCTCCCTTCGGTCGCCGGACGGTTGACCCGGTGCTTCCTTCGCTATCGCTCCGGTCGCCCCGCCTCAACCGCCGCTGCCACAGGCGTTATATGCCGCCCCGTGTTTAGCAAATTAGAGCTGTTGGCGAAGTGGTCAAGCTAAACGTTGTTGCCGCGGCTAAATTGGTAGAGCAAGCAACGCAAATCCGCTAATCAAGCCGAGTGCGGTTTGCTAGGTTGCCGGTAAGGTTTTCTTGGCACAAAGCAAATCAGCCCTCGATAGGCACGGTTCTCTAGTTGCTGGTGTGATAGGTTAGTCAAGAATTTAAAGGTCCAAAGAGTTTTTCCAGAATGTCAGGCACGGCACATAACCAGTGTGGTCAGTACGCTCCCGTTGGTCGCCGGACGGTTGACCCGGTGCTTCCTTCGCTATCGCTCCGGTCGCCCCGCCTCAACCGCCGCTGCCACAGGCGTTAGAGGGCCCACGTTGTGGCGGATATCATCAAACATGCGGAGTTCGAGGACACCTACGATGATCCAGAACACCCTATCCCGTCACTTACACACCTAGAAGTTTGCACGATCCTGAAAGGCGGTGGCGCTGAGTTACACATCGTCATTTCCAAACCATTGGAAGCAGACGAGTATTCTCTAACTCGTCTGCTTGACAAGATCGAGGCATACCTGGGCCACATTCAAACCGAGGAGTTCCGGAAAGAAGCCGGAGAACCGTCGCCAAACACAACCGCTATCGTTGTCGATATTCATCCTGACTCAAGTAACGAGGCATTCGACCTGCTAGACAATGCCGTAGACTGGGTAAATCAGAACGGTGCATCTCTAATCGTAAAGAGGCTCAATGATGATTAGTTGTTTCCGGCCCTCTAACCAGTGCAAGCAACCGACACTTGACCCGTCAGCCAATTTGCTGACGCAAATTGCCCGCCGCCTCAAGCGCGGCTGTTGCAGGCGTTACAAGGCCTGATTAGCCCGGTAGCTCGTCATTGGCTATAGTGCGATAATTGCAATTATGAAGCTTGAATTCGAAGTTAGCTCTGCTCAAGCAGCCCGCCTCAAATCTTTGGCGGCGCGGTTGCGTGTGCCCGTGCATCGTTTGGCTAGTGCCGCCGTAGCAGACCTGGTCGCCGATTCTGCTGAAGAGTTCGATGCTGCTGCAGAGCGGGTACTGGATAAGAACCAAGCACTCTACAAGCGGCTGAGTTAGTGCGATACCTAGGGTTGGCGGAGGTGCTGCGCCTTCATCAACAAATCCTGTCAAGATCTGGGGGTGTAGATGGGATTCGCGATTTGGGTGCACTTGAGTCAGCGCTATCACAGCCAAAGCTTAGTGCAGGCGGTTCAGAGGCTTATGCCACGCTGATCGAAAAAGCCGCGGCCCTGGGCTTCTCGATTTCGAGTAATCATCCCTTTGTCGATGGCAACAAGCGCACAGCGCATGCGGCAATGGAGGTTCTTTTGGTTTTGAATGGCGTAGAAATTGACGCGCCCGTGAATGAACAGGAGCAACTAATGCTCCAACTCGCGAGCGGCCAGCTGTCGCGACAAGAGTTGACGCGGTGGCTAGTTGCTCACGTTCGTGCGGTCAAGTAGTTGTGCATTCGCATGATTTGTCGGTATCACAAACGGCCTTGTAACCAGCACAATCAGCGGGACGCAGCTTCGCTGCGCCCTTGTTGTGGGCGTTAAATGGCCAGAAGGAAAGTAGCCGCTTGGAGTATTGGCGTTGTATTAGCACTTTTGGTTATTGGTTATGCATTTATTGAGTACACATTTTCGGGTTGGGGGCAATGTGCCAATACAATTTTCGAAACTTCATCCTCTCCGGGCGGGACTCATCAGGTAGTGGTGTTTCAGCGAGACTGCGGTGCCACCACCGGATTTAGCACTCAAGTCTCAATTCTAGATGCGGGTATTTCTCTGCCAGATGGTGTCGGAAACGTTTATATTGCATCCGGGCATCCTAAAGACAGTCAATTGGAAATTACCTGGCCGACAAACAGTAAGCTGATTATAAAGAATGCTGATCCTGCGGCATCCAAGACAGAGGCGAAAATCGGATCAATAGAAATAGCTTATGAATAGCCAAAGGCCATTTAACCAGTGTGGTCAGTACGCTCCCGTTGGTCGCCGGACGGTTGACCCGGTGCTCCCTTCGCTACCGCTCCGGTCGCCCCGCCTCAACCGCCGCTGCCACAGGCGTTAGGCGGCGAGAAACCTCAGTGAGTCAGCATACTGAAAAGACTATCCAAGCTGTAAGGGAGGTTGTAAAGAAAGCCGCAGGCGACCCAAACCTGGTCAGGCAACGGCATGAACTGGCCGAGATTACCGCCGATGCTTTCGCTGAAATTGGTAGAATTCTTCACGTTGGTGGGCATTTGATTGGCCCAGATAGAACGAAAAAGCAATCTCCGTTCGCGCATGGCAGTGATGAGACGGTAGCGATCTCATTGCTGCTAAGAATTGCATCGAAACTTGTTTCCGCAAGTTCTGATCTATTCGCTAATGATAATCAGTATGCCGCAGCTGCACTATTGAGACAGCTCGTGGAGATAGAATATCTAGCCTGGGCGTTCGAAACGCGTGATAAAGACGGCGAGCGTTGGCTGCGTAGCACTAAGTCTGAGCGTCATTCCTTTTTTAGTCCTGCCAAAATTCGTAAAGCAGCGGAAGGAAAATTCAGGGGTATAGACTACAGCTATCATTGCGAACTAGGCGGCCACCCAGTGCCCGGCTCGAGCGCACTGCTAGCTGAAAGTGAATCAACTTCCCAGCTTCTTATGTCGGACCTTCTTGGCCACGCAGCACAGATTTGGAACCACGTAGCTAGTTGGGCTAGAGCAAATGGGTACGGGGAATTGCTATTCGCACACAACCAAGAATTGGCGGGCAGGTATACGCGCTGGAAAAAAAATGATCCGCTTGTGGGGCTGCCACCACCATGAGTGCAACGCCGCCTAACCAGTGTGGTCAGTACGCTCCCGTTGGTCGCCGGACGGTTGACCTGGTGCTTCCTTCGCTATCGCTCCGGTCGCCCCGCCTCAACCGCCGCTGCCACAGGCGTTATGTGCTTTAGAGCTTTAGTTCTGGCGGCAGTTCTTTGCGGAACCGTTCCTGCGTCGGCAGATCTAGTTGATCCTGCATATCTTGTGCCTTTGTTGCTGAATAATTTCACCAGTCAGCGGGCCGAATTCAAGACTGCTGTAACCGAATTTGGTGCGATTGATGTAGATGCTGTTAGCGTCGGTCTTGGTACAAGCGAATACGATCTCGATATTGAAGGAAGTGTTCTAGCCTTGAAGGACAGGCTCAATAGCCTGCGAGTGGTGAAAATCGCTAAGCGTAGTTTTGTGAGCCGGGTTGATTTGCCAGGAACCGAGATTCTTGTCACAAGTAGCTGCTTGAGATATCCGAATTCCTCAGGCGAGAGGTGTGCTAATTCTAGCTTCCTATATGCCAATTACGAGCTTCAGAATAGCGAGGTTTGTACAGTAGATTTTTCTTATCTTGAAAGCGATCACGGCGCGTGCATGTATAAGCTAGACTCAGAATGGTGGTTATGGGTTGTTTGGACGCCTCATGAACGCACATAACCAGGCAAAGCAGGCCGCTTCCTTCGGTCGCTGGACCGCCTACGGCGGCCCCTGTTTGCGGCGTTACGGGGCCGCGGTTGGCACTATGGTGCGACGGTCGTTGCGATCAATCGTCGTTTGAGTGCTGCTTACTATTACCGTTGCGCCATTTCCAAGGCGGAATCGGATTTGAATCTCTCCACAATCCCACTTTCTTGCCTCTTGCCCAGCGTTGGATGCGAAGTAACTCATCCTGCCGGTCTTTAGGCAAATGGTTGCATAGAAGTCTCGATACCCACGCGTGGCCGCACAACACCATTCGGGCGTTCACATCGACCCACTCGCACTGGCTCTCGTCATAGACAAATATGGTCGCAAGCGTTCGGCCATAGGGGTCGCTACTTTGGCTCTGAAACCTGATGCTGCGTCCGCCAATTAACTTGATTAGCCCATACTTGGCAGTGTCGCCCCAATGCTGTCCAATCTCAGGGCAGTCAATGGCTTCTAGGCGTAGCCTTTGTTGCCGTCCGTCGACGGAGACGACAACGGTGTCGCCATCAATAATGTGGCCAACCTTTGCTGTGTATTCTTCGGTGCTTGCCGGGGTGGGGCTGGATGGCTTCGATGTGTCCGCAGATTGTTCCGCTGGATCTGCAACTATCACAAATACCAGTACAACAACCGCCAACAGCGCCACTACAATGAGAATTTCCATTAAACGGCAAGGTTCAGGTTCAAGGCATGCATAGCTTCTATCGGCCACGAGCAAAGATTCGAGTAACTGAGGATTAAACTATAAAATGGAATCCTGAAATAACGATGGAGGCACATTTTGCCCCGTAACCAGTGTGGTCAGTACGCTCCCTGCGGTCGCCGGACGGTTGACCCGGTGCTCCCTTCGCTATCGCTCCGGTCGCCCCGCCTCAACCGCCGCTGCCACAGGCGTTATGTGCCTTGCGTCTGTAGTTTGGCTCAATTTATGCTAATTTATTGACATGTCAATCTCAGCAGCAGATCTACTTGAACTAAGCGTCCAAGAACGCATCAATTTGGTGGGCGAAATCTGGGACTCAATAGCGGCGGTGCCCGAACAAGTCGAGTTAAGCCCTGAAATCCGCGAGCTGCTGAAACAGAGGCTAGCCGAACATCGTGAGCACCCGAATTCTGGCTCGCCCTGGGCAGAGGTAAAGGCGCGAATTCTGGCCCGAGAATGAGTTATTCGGTTGTTGTAAAACCGCTCGCGGAACGCGATGCAACAACAGCATACGATTACTACGAAGCTTTAGTTTCTGGCTTGGGCGATCGGTTTCTTAGCGAGATTGATCGTGTCCTCGATCTCATCTCGGCGCGCCCTGAAATGTATCAGGAGGTAATTCCAGGAGTACGTCGAGCGCTAACGAGAGTATTTCCCTATGGGGTTTTCTATCTGTTCGAATCGAATACGGTCTATGTTATTGCAGTCGCTGCAGACATGCAGGATCCTACTCGCTGGCAATCCAGAATCAGCACATAACCAGTTGAAGCAAGCGGACGCCAAAACCGCTGCGCGTTTTTGTCGCCCCTGTTCAAGGCGTTACATGTCATGAAACCCAGCCTAATTCTTGGGCTAGCGATTGGGCTGGTGGGGTGTACACAAAGTAATTTCTCGTGGGATAAGTGGCCGTACAACTGGCCAGAACTGGTTCGGTCCGAGGGTAGCTTGGCCCTCTTTGTCACGTTCACGGATAACTGCGATGTCAATGCTGTTCTCGCCGAACAGTCGACTATTTCGATAAGCCAGGAAAAGATTGATATCTTCGCCGAAGAAATCCTAGTGGAGGAATACTTTTCAGATAATGTATATCGAGACGCAATCACTGAAGTCATTGGCGTCTTTCCGGTGCCGCGAGATCGTGTCATGACTAAAAGGGAGTATCGAAAGTACCTTTCTATTATCGAGAACACAGACAGCCCCATTGTTGTTCGGAATATCGGGCCCAACGGAGCAGTATTCGAGTGCAGATTCGATGAGTCTGGCTTCTTTAAAGAGGCATTTAAGGTAACCGTACCAAAATCAGGGTCTTTCTCGCGAGACCATATTCTCGGACCAATGAGTAAGATCAAAGGTCATGTTTTTACGTTTGAGGTTGAGGGAGATTCAAATGGCATGTAACCAGTGTGGTCAGTACGCTCCCGTTGGTCGCCGGACGGTTGACCCGGTGCTCCCTGCGCTACCGCTCCGGTCGCCCCGCCTCAACCGCCGCTGCCACAGGCGTTATGTGCCTGAGGTTCACTTATGATTGAGTGGTTGAATCGAGTGCAAGGCTCCTTGGACAAAGCGCTCGAGGCTAAAGAGGGCGGCAACATCCCGGAAGAAAATCTTTATATGCTCGCACCACTTTTCTACTCACAGGAAATGAATACGAATAACGATGCGCTTCTTAGTGCAATGGCAGCTGCAAATGAAAAGCAGGTGCAAGCTGATTGCTCAGTTGATGAAGCATCAAGATTCCAATACAAATTTCATTATGTTTCATCCTATCTGTTTTGTTTTGTTGTTGCGGGAAAAATTGATGAACGAAAATACGATAAAATAATGGATTTCGTAACAGGTAAAATGGATCTTTTTACAAGCGATTATGGTTGCGAGTAGAGCACATAACCAGGCAGGGCAATGTGTTCGCTCCGCTCACGGGACGCCTGGCTTCGCCAGCCGCCCCTGCCTGCGGCGTTAGGCGGCGCTCGGAAAATGGAGCAGTTATCATCATCGTGGACGTATTTCTACAAGGTTATCTTTACACGCGTCTGGATCGGCGGATTTGGCATAGGCACGATAGCTCTTTTCATCGCAGGCGCACTTGGCGATGCCGAAGCCGCTGAAATGCGCAGCACGTTCCTACTTGGATTGATTTTCGGCTCTGCGTTTCTGTACTGGGGACTTATGCGGCTGAAAAAGGTACATCTCAAAGATGCCCGCCTGATTGTTTCAAATTTTAAGCACGAAATAGCCGTGGATTTAACGAACGTAGATCGAGTATCCGGCAGTATTCTGATGTCACCTGAACTCGTTTGGGTTCACCTACGAACTCCGAGTAAGTTTGGAGACAAAGTCATCTTTATGCCAAAGGGGCGGTGGTCCTTCGGTTTCAGCGTACATCCAGTTGTCAGCAGGCTCCGGCAAGAAGTGCAGAGGGCTCATGGAATCGCCGCCTAACCAGCACAAGCAGGAGGGCGCTGCTACGCAGCGCCGGGACGGCAAACCCGCTGCGCGTGTTTGCCGCCCTTGTTGTGGGCGTTATGTTCCTTAGATCTGTGCCGATTCGCCAGGTGGTAGAATCTATACAGAGGTGAAGGTATGGCCACAGCAAAAGACGAACTCGCCAAATTGCTAGAGAATCAGCCAGAAGACAGCTCGCCAGAGCAGATTGTTCGTGAACTCGCGTTTCATGTCATGGTGCAGCGGGGTCTTGCCGACTCACAGGCGGGCCGCACAATCTCTAACAATGAAATGCAGCGGCGAATCCGTACATGGCAAGACTGAACTGGACTCTAGAATCCGAGCGTTGGCTGAAAGACATTTATGAGCATATCTCGGCAGATAATCCCCAAGCGGCGGCCGGTGTATTAAACGGAATCTATAAGAAAGCACAAATTCTTACCCGTTTTCCAGATATGGGTTACAAATACGAGGGTACAACCGATGATGTTCGTATCCTGCTTTATGGTCACTATCGCATCACATATTTAAAGCGGCCGGATGGTGACATCGATATTATTGGAGTGTTTCATGGCGCGCTCGATATCGAACGCTACTTGCTCTAGGCCGGAACATAACCAGCTGAAGCAGTGCGCGCAGCAAGCTGCGCCGGACCGGCCTTTGGCCGGCCGCTGTTCAGGGCGTTATGCGGCTTGTTGCGTGATGCGCAACGTGCTACACTGGACGGGTGATTCGGTCGTTTCGGCATAAGGGGCTCCAGCGTTTCTACGCGCGCGGCACAAAATCTGGGATTCAATCCAAGCATGCCAAACGCCTGAGAATGCAGCTAGCAGCTTTGGATACTGCCCTAACCATTCAAGATCTGGACATTCCTGGCTATAAGTTGCATCAGCTAAAAGGTCGTGCCAAGAATCGATGGTCTATTTGGGTCAGTGGGAATTGGCGCTTAACTTTCGAGTTTGTAGATGGAGAAATACACGTTTTAAATTACGAGGATTATCACTGATGTCTATGCACAATCCTCCTCACCCGGGTGAGTTTATCTGGGATACATACCTTGAGCCTTACGATGTAAGCGTCCGGTCTTTTGCGGCCAGCTTAGGTGTAGCTGCTTCTACTGTGACGCGGTTGGTAAATGGCCAAAGTGGTGTGAGCCCTGAGATGGCTTTGCGACTTTCTAAGGCTGTTGGCCGTTCTCCTGAGAGTTGGCTGGCCATGCAGCATGCGCATGATCTGTGGAGCGCACGTAAATCCACTGATCTTTCGCAGGTGGAGGAGATTCAATTTGGTGCCGGTACCGCCTAACCAGTGTGGTCAGTACGCTCCCGTTGGTCGCCGGACGGTTGACCCGGTGCTCCCTGCGCTATCGCTCCGGTCGCCCCGCCTCAACCGCCGCTGCCACAGGCGTTACGTTTCAGGATAGGTCAACGCAAATTTTCTCAGTTGACAGGTACGCCATTGGCGTATAGTCTCCTAAAATGATAACGGTTGCTGAAACCCAGGCGTTTCAACGCAAGGTAATGCGGTTGTTATCGGCGCAGGAAAAGGCAGATTTAATCGATTACTTGGCCGAGCATCCTAATGCCGGCGCTTTGATTACCGGCACTGGCGGCATTCGGAAACTTCGCTGGGCTCAAGCTGGTCGTGGCAAAAGC
Organism: Gammaproteobacteria bacterium; assembly: GCA_965221985.1. Taxonomy (GTDB): domain Bacteria; phylum Pseudomonadota; class Gammaproteobacteria; order Steroidobacterales; genus J054. Next base: position 968,685 of record OZ244928.1, on the reverse strand, counting down.
GGGAGTGTCAGGGTCATCTACTATTTTCATAGTGAATCGATGCCGCTGTATCTTCTTACCGTTTTTGGTAAGAACGAGAAAGCGAATCTTTCCAAATTAGAGCGCAACGATTTGGCCAAAGCTGTGAAAGAACTGGTGGCAACATGGAGACGACACAATGAGCAAGGCTTACACTGATATTCGTGAAGGGCTGGATGATGCCATCGCACATGCCAAGGGCAAAAAGACGAAGGCGAAAGAACATCGCATGGAAGCCTTGGATGTAAAGGCGATTCGAAAAAAGACAGGTATGAGCCAACAGCGTTTTTGCGCAGCGTTTGGTATTTCCATTGGTACTTTACGTCATTGGGAGCAAGGTTTGCGCTCTCCTCGTGGTGCCGCACGTGTATTGCTCCGAGTTGTCGAGCACAATCCTAAGGCAGTGATTAAAGCGATTGAGCAATGAAACGTAACCAGTGTGGTCAGTGCGCTCCCTTCGGTCGCCGAAATAGCGGGAATAGTTAAAAATAGTTCAGCTGTATCATGTGTCGTAGAGGCAGGAGATGTAGTAATAATGCGCCCTTATATATTGCATTCTTCAAGTAAAGCTAAGCACCCCAGCCATCGCCGAGTGGTTCACCTAGAATACAGCAGCTATAATCTTCCCACCGGGCATAAATGGGCGTAACTGTCCGGTAGCAAGTAGCTGCCGGGGATCGTGGCAAATGTCATTTAACCAGTGCACGCAAGCCGCTCCCTTCGGTCGCTGGACGTGGCTAACGCCACGCCCCTGTTGCAGGCGTTCGGCGCAAGGAGCACTCTAATGCCTGAATACAAATACTACGATTACACAAACGACAGACCACTTGACCTACAATCAGACGGTTGCGATTTACCCCAGCTGGATGGTCACTATGGAGACTATCAGTTTGCCCGACACCCTAAAGGGTTCTGCATATTCCTTCCACCTGCTAAGTTGCATACTAGTGATGAATACGCAGATTCAGATCCATATACCGTAAAGCACAAGATAGACAGTGAGTTTCACAAACGACGGATAGAGCTAACCATTGATTTGGTTCGCGAGGCGATCTCCCCGCGACAAAGTACACCACAGATCCTCGACTTAGGTTGTGGACAGGGACACATCACCGAGAGGATACGTCAAGCGCTGAGTGGGGTTAGGGTTACTGGCTTGGATTACTCAGTTTCTGCAATTGAGTATGCTCATGAGCACTTTCCAGAGATTGATTTCGCAGTCGGCGATGCTTATGACAGTCCATATGTAAAAGGTTTTTTCGACGTAGTTGTATGTAACAATATATGGGAGCACGTTCCTGATCCGTTATTCCTGTTGAGCAAGATAAAGCGAACCGTAAAACCTGGTGGGCACCTCATTATCTCAACCCCAAGCCGTTACAGGATTGGCAATATTAAGCGCATATTGATGGGAAAGCCAGTAGCTTTTATGTCACGACATCACGTCACCGAGTACACAGTGGGCCAAGTTAAAGAACAACTTGCGTTCGGAGGTTTCGAAGTCAAACGGGTTTTGAGTAGGCCCATATCTGCTGGGAGTCTGAAGGCTAATATTGCGCGGTCGGTGTTTTCGAAGCTGATTTCAATGGTTGGTTCCCACCACCAATTGGAAGCAACAGTCTTCTACCTTGCGAAGGAAGCCACCGGCACCGCCGAACAAGGCGCTGCACTGGACGGGGATTCTGCTGCGCTCCATCCCCGCCAGTGAGCTTTATCGTTACGCCGCTATCACGTTCGCTCAACGCATGCTTGCGATTGGTGCGACTCTATTGATCCTTTCGGGTTGCGCCGTTTCATCGAGCAAGAGCAGTAGTGTGCAACCACTGCCAGTATCTCAGCACTATTTTGATTGCGACGCGGCGGCTGGGAAGCTATCCAGGTCGATTCATCGTATGTCAGGAGCCATCAGTTATTTGGAAGGTAACTTGCGAATCAATGAATTGCGTCGGCATCTTAATTGGCAGTCGGTAGTGGGTATCGGAGCACAGACTGTGGAACAAGAAGCCTTATTCGCGGTGCAACTTGTTGAGCTGACCAATTCAGGAAGTCTTCATGTCATGCTTTCAATAGGCTCTGGTCCAACACTTGAGCGTTATAAGTTAAATCATGTGGTTTCCGTTGGCGAGATTGTGCCCTTCAAGATACAGATTCAAGACGCTGAAACCGTTTTTGTGCAAATTGGAGAAGGACAAAAATATTCTTATCCACTAACGCAATCTGCCGCATATCTTCAATTCAATTGCAGCACGGTTTGGGCAGAGATAAGCCTTGAAGAAGTTTTTCTGCAAGCAAAGTGACCTTACTTAACTCGCAGCCGCCTAACCAGTCATCTATGGACTCCCCTGTCAAGCAGTAGTCATTTTTTCATACACTGTCTCCCTTGGTTTAGCACAGGACATCAAGCGGTAAAGCTGATGCAGTCGTCTATCCGGCCTCTAGGGGTGATGGGACGTGCCATCGGGCCACTATGAGATACGCACCGGCCGAGCCTATCGAAGCAACGAGCTTGAAGTCTCCAAACTGGTTATCGGCTTTCTGGCCGGTACGGTTTACCGCGTTAGTTCATAGCACTGATGTTTCGCATGTGGTGAGCGGATTAAGTGTGGTATTGAATAGAGTGATTGCCATCGAACGGACGTTGTTTTACCCACACGGCCCAAATGATCCGCGCCATCTTGTTGGCCAATGCCACGGCTGCCTTGTTGTGGCCGACCCGGTCGTTCAGTTGCAGCGCCCAGCGTTGCAGGTCAGTCAGTGGTGTGGCGGATTGTTTTGCTCGATGAGCAGCCAGCATGGCCGCCCGGGCACCGTGGATGAGCAGTGTGCGCAGGTAAATATCACCGCGCCGTGAAATGCGGCCCAGGTTGCAGTTGGCGCCCGCGCTGTATTCCCGCGGTGTCAGACCGAGCCAGGAGGCGAAGGCGCGGCCGCGTTTAAAGGCGTGAATATTGCTGACACTGCCGCGCATCGCGCTGGCAATGGTGGGACCGACGCCGCTGATCGACAGCAAGTGCTGGCCGGCTGGATCGGCTGCGGCCTGCTGGTGCAACGTTTTGTCAATCTGCTTGAGACGCGCCTGCGTTTCGCTGATCGCTGCAATCAGTTCGGCAAACGTGAGCTGCAACAATGGGGGTAGCTGGTCGACGACGTGGTGTAGGCGTCGCGCGATATCCTGCGTGCCGCGGGGCAGGGCAATGCCGAATTCGGCGAGTAAGCCCCGGGCTTCGTTGATGCGTGCTACCTGCGTGCGTTGCCCCTGTCGTCGAATACGATGCAGGCTTTGCAACGCTTGCTGATGGGTAGATTGAATGGGCATGGGTTTAAGATCCGGATCGCCACCGGCGCGTACTCATGCCTCCGCATCGGCAGCATCGGTCTTGTTTCGCCGCAGGTAAGCGCGCACGTAGCCGGCGTGAAGCAACTTAACTTCATGGCCTTGCGCTGCAGCCACTCGTCCCCAGTGGTGCGCCGAGGCGCAGCCTTCCGTGACGAGTCTGGCCGGTGGTGTATGCGCCAGAAAGCGCTGAAACTGGTTACGGCTGAGCCGCTTACGCTGGGTGATGTGGCGGTGTTTATCTGCCACGGCAACTTGAAACACGGATTTTGCCAAATCGATTCCGATAGTCGTAGACTTCATGGGATGGACTCCTCTATGCCGCATTGTGAATTAACCAGGCACTATGATGCCGCTATTCCCTGGCAAGGGGAGTCCATCTCATCAAAGCAAGCGGACGTCAAAACCGCTGCGCGCTCTTGCCGCCCCTGTTCAAGGCGTTATGTGCTCTGCGCCGAGACCAATAAGAAGAATCATGGTAATTTGGCGTAATGGCTATATCAGCAGCAGACTTGTTGGAGCTCAGTGTCGACGAGCGAATCAACCTCGTGGGCGAGATATGGGATTCAATCGCCGCGGTACCTGAGCAAGTAGAGTTAAGCCCGGAGCTTAAGAAGCTACTCGAACAGCGACTTGAAGAATTTCGTCGCAATCCGTCTATAGGTGCGCCGTGGGACGAAGTTAAAGCGCGAATTTTGAGTAGGTAGTGAAAGTCGAAGTCATCCTTGGGCCGCTGGCAGAGGAAGATGCTCAGGTGGCGCACGACTACTACGAATCGCTTTCTGGCGGGCTCGGGCTAAGGTTTTTGAACGAAGTTGAGCGCGTGCTCAATCTAATAGCTGAGCGCCCGGAAATGTATCAAGAAGTTTTTCCTGGGCTCCGTCGGGCATTGACGCGGGTATTTCCTTTTCTATGCACTTACTTCGAGCAATGCGCATGTCGTCGCTATCGTTGCAGATATGCAAGATCCTGCCCGGTGGCGGAATAGATTTAGCACATAACAAGCACAGGCAAGCGACGTTTGACCCGCTGTGAGCGTTATAAGCAAAGAGATATCGAGCAATGATCTCAAGAGAGAAGATGTTTGAACCGCTGCTAAAAGTTTCCGAAGGTTTCAGGCCCGTGTGCGATGAGTTCATTGAAGAATGGAAAGACGGAGAAGAGTTGCCGCAATATTTAGTACTGTCAGACTTGGCACGGTACATTTCTAAACTCATTGCAGAGTCTAGGGAAAAAGAACTCAAAGAAATATTCAGTGTAATTGAACGTTGGCACCTTGAAGGCGATGATTACGTAAGAGAAGCTGCAACTGTTGGTATTCTTGAAGATCTTCAAAACACAAATGTAGTGGGCGTAGGGGTTCCAGAACAAGTAGAAACCTATTTATTACCTGAGTCAAAAAATGGTGGCTAAAGGTTTATGAGTTCTGGGAAACGGGGAAAATAATCAGTGAATAGCCAGCTTATAACAAGGCTAAGCAGCATCGTCCCTTCGGGGCTGACCTCGCTACGCACGGCCGCTGTTGGCGGCGTTATAGGACAACTTTAGCTTAGTTCGGTACATCCGCTTTCGACCCAAGGCGGACGTCCGCGAGCCGCGCGAATTTGTGATAAGAACAGATCAGTTCGCCGAGAAGCCTGTGTCGTGGCGCAACGGCAATTTGGTATTGTTAACGAACGAGAACGAATAGCCCGCGCTAGCGCGGGCTTGAGATAACAATTTTCGAAACTCAGTTATTGGTTGAGGAATAGAGGTATCAAAGAACGGATAGGTATGGCAGGGATGAGATATAGGGCAATAGTTTTTGCAGCGACGTGCTTGCTGATCGGCGCTAATGCCACATCGGCAGAGCGCACAGTTGGAGTTCTATTCGTTGTGCATGGTGGCTCCGAAGAGAGCGATCTTGGTAACACCTTCGATAACTCGGTGCAGTTTTTTCAGTACGATCCAAACAACGTTATTTACAAATACGTAATCTGGAACCCTGAGGCATGGCCGGATGTTGTCCAGTCGGATGACAGTCAGGACTATGCCAATGCATCTTCACAATACAAAAAGTATGGCTTTCAAACTACGCGTATCGGTGGCGTCGATCCCGCGCCCAATGTAACCGACCGGCAGTTCGAAGAAATGACCCGGCAGCTTGACGCTGCTGGCGAGAAAAGCGGTGTTCGCTTTGTAACGGACATCGCTCACTGGCTCAGCGGGCAACCCTATATACACAGGCTGCCATGGCCTCGCTACATGTACGGCCCGCAGGTTGATGGTGGTGCTGCCCTTACCTATTGCGGCAGCGCAGTTGATGGTGGACCCTGGGATCACTGCAACCCGGAACGCTATAACGTGGACGGGCCCGGCGAACGGCTGCTCAAACGAGGTGCGGACGAAATCATCATGGTCGATCTCACGACCGCTGGAGTGAGGTTCTGGAAAACCTACGACGTCGTCAGCATGACACGGCGAATGGTCGACGATTGGAATGAACGCAATGGCACTGACGTACAGGTGCGGTGGGTTAACGATCCGACTGACCTCATGCGCGAGAGTTATCCGACCGATCCGCCCAACTGGACGCGCTCGGCGGGCAAACCCAAGCTTAACCCGCAGATACCACTAGCAGGCCGGCCCAACCCGTTAATTGAAGACCCGCTCCTCATTAACTCCACGGTTGACGGAATCATCGCGGGCATGAATCCTGATGTCGAACCTGAAGATACCGCTGTGCTGATCGTGAATCACTCCATTCGCGACGGCAATCAGGCCTACGATCCTAAAGTTGACGACACGGTCCTGATGGACAGCCTGGTAAAACAGGAACTGCTGCGGCGCTATCCGGAAATGAAAGCCGACAACGTACTGGGAAGCTGGATGGGCCTGCGCGTCGAGAACCCTGAGATCGTGCCCCGGCGTCCCGGCGGCAGCAAAATGGAACGCAGCCGCGAGATGCGTGGCGAAAGTCTGGGTAATGCCTGGCTGTACCTGAGCGACCGCGAGCTACCGGGTGGCGACCACCAGTATCGCTACTGGGACGCGCTCGATATTTTCAGAGAACGCGGCGTAAAACATATCGTGGTCGCGTTCCCGCAGATCGTGACCGACAGCGTGCTGAATCTGGTCGAGTTACCCAATCAGATTGCCAAAGAAATCGGCTGGAAGAGCTGGTTGCGCGCTGAAAACCTCGATTTCGAAACCTATCCGGAAGTCGGGCATCCTTTCGCCGACTACTGGGGCGTATGGGTTGAACCGGTGTGCAAGGTCATTGATGGGCCGGAAGACAAAACCGAGCTCTGCTGTTTCGAGATGGGCGGTTGTGGCGGCAGCCAACCATATCCGCCGCTGCGCCAAACACCAATTACCAAGGCTCGTCAGGATACCGATCCGTCGCTGGTCTTTGATGTATCAGCTTACGGTATGCTGGGATATGACCAGAGCAAAGGCCGGCCGAACGAAGACTCTCCGGTTCAGGGACAGTATCGGGGCACGTGGGAATTGTGGCGGCCGGCTAATGATGACCCCCGCATGGGTGAGCTACTTGCCAGGCAGGTGATCCTGCTGCTCGACGCCGAAACCGAGCAGCGCGCTGAATTATGAGTTCCAATTTCAAACTGAGCCGCCGCACGCTTTTAAAAACGACAGTTGCTGTCACGCCGTTTTCATTCACAGGCTGTACCTCGGTCGCGCACGACGATGAACCGCTGGTGCGAACAGGTGATCCGGTCGCGCGATCGCTGGCCTATTATTCCGACACGCGGGATGTCGCCAAAGATGATCCGCTCGCCACTACACACGACGTCAAACAGAGATGTGCCAACTGCGTGCATAGCCGTGAAGGCGCAGGACCAGGTCGACTGGAGTGCCCGATGTTTCCGGGGCGCCGCGTCAACGAGAATGGCTGGTGCAGTATCTGGGCGCGGGGCTAAGAGCGTCCCCCGTTACTGTTAGTAATGTTAATCCGCGGTGGACGCCAGATAGCTGGGCTCACGGTAACCGGTACGGCGGCGAATAGTAATAGCACCAAGCATCACCAGCAGATTGATAATACCGACCATCACAAATGGAGCGCCCGGCATCCACGCATCGAATACGAAGCCGCCGACAAACACAATGGTCAACGTGCCGACCGAGCCGCAAAAATTGAACAGTCCAACAACTGCTCCGCGAAAACTTTCGGACGCTTCCTGACCCACAACAGCGGCGCCGGACATTATCGCGGCCGCCTCACCTAATCCCAGCATTAGCGCCGCCGGAATAAAAACCAATGCCAGCGGGTCTGGTGAGAAACCAACCCACAGGTAAGCAGTACCGGCAATACCCATCGCAATTGCCATGGCGGTCAGACGGTCGACCTTATCGATAAAGTACCCAATCGCCGGCGAGAATAATAACTGAGCCGTACTCACGGTAGCGGCCAGTCCCGCCGCTGCGCCAATCGCCTCCGGCAGGGTCAGGCCTGAAAGTAATCCGGCTTCTTTCGCCCACAAGCTCAGGAATGTTGACACAACAACCAGGTCACCACGCGCAATAAACGCCTCACAACAGGCGATGAGAATACGCGGATTAGCACGCGCCGCCTGTGCTCCTTTGCGAACGAGCTTGTGAACCGGCACTCGCTCGTTAGCTCTAGCAGGCCTTCCCGCTTTAAGGCCACGACCCAGTATGAGCGCAGTGATCACCGCAAGGCCGCCGCCGCACCAATAGGTCAGGCGGCCGGACACTAAATCGTTATAACCCATTTCGCTGAAGAAACTCAGCAGCAATCGGCCCATTAAGAGGACCATGAAGATTGCGCCCAGACCGTTGCATATGCCCGAAAAGGCGAGCATCTTGCCGCGCGACCGCTCCTGCGGATAGTCGGCCAGCACGGTCGCCATCATCGAGGTAATACACGCCGAACCAATGCCATAAAATGCGCGCAGCACACCAAGCTGCAGCAAGGTCTCGGTCAGCGGCAACAACACAAGTACGACGCTCACCCAGAGAAAACCGACCACATAAATCGGACGACGCCCAATGCGATCCGCTAACGCGCCGAGCGGTCCTACCATGAGCAAGAACGCAAACTCATACGGTAAAGCAAGTAGCGATGTCGCACGGCCCTGCTCTTCCGCCGGTATCCCGAGGTTTTCTGTAAGCAGGTACGGTTGCATGAAGCTGAGGAACGCCACCATGCCAATCGTGAAAAACGCGGCATAAAAATAGGTGAACGCGTTGCGTCTGCTGACACCTGGATTCAGCCAGATCGGACCCAGGCGAGCCGCTTGATCGGTATTCGCGGATGTAAGGACTTGTTCAGTCACGTGGCTAGCGGCTGGCCGGGGGCTCAATCAGCGACTTCGTCGTAATACTCTGAGGCATGCTGCGGCAGCAGATACGGGAACAAATCTTTATCGCGCTCCTTCCTGCGATTCATTGTAAAGTTGGTCCGCGAATCGATACTTGCCCAGCGCTCGATCAGCAGAAACTCGGTGCCCTGATCGCCATCAGGCTCAGGGGGCTTCGGGTGCTTGGCAATTTGCTCAGGCATTAAGCGAGACAGTATCGTTTTGATCATGGTCCCGGTGCGCGCTCGGAGTATCGTGCGGCTGACGAAACCCTCGGCCGCTTCATACTCAGCCTGCTGACCGAGGTAAAAATCTTCAACCTTGTCTTCCATACCTTCTTTCGCAGCAACGCGTACGACTACAGTTTCCATAGTTGCTCACATAGTACTAAGTTGATTACCAGGCTCGACGTTCTTTGAACGCTACCCGGCCGGTACAAGCGGCACCGAATCAAGCACCCAGTTACCCGAATCACGCCGGGCCGGGCTAGGTATTGCATACGCAACATCGCCTGCGCTCTGCTTCATCGCCTGCTGATCAATACGCCAGCCGTTCTTTTCAAACTTTTTGAGCCAATTGCGATAGCTGATGATGATTCCGTCACCGGACGTCATAAGCTCTTTGGTCGGGCTGTCCGGTGTGCGCAGCGGATAAAGTTTTTCGAGGATCGCGATATCTTCTTGCGCAATACCCGTATTGATTTCGATCACTTTATCGTCCATCTCTGACTCAAGAATGAAATTACGCATGTTTACGAAGTAAATACGCGTGCGATTGCGATCTACTGGTGCTTCAAAAAATACCTGAACAAAATTACTGGCCGCATTAACAAATATAGAAGTTACTAGTACGTTCGGGCCATGGTGCCAGGAGCCGGCACGCAGTTCACCGGTTACGTTTCGATCCTTAGCGAGCACCGTTCTCTCCAGCTGCGGATCGCCGAAATTAGCTTCGAATCCGCTACCCCACCTGTCATCCCAGCTGCGAAGCGTGTCCTTATGCATTGGTGGAAAGCCCTGTGCCGGGTGTACAAACTCATTGTGCACCGGGTCGAGACCATTCTCGACCGAACGCTCGTAGTAGCAGTTAACGTTGAGAATCACCAGTTTGTTGGCGCGCCAACCTTCCAAACCAAACTGTTCAATATTGTAAATCTCGGGGCGCTCTTCCTCAGGAAGATCTCCGAGGAAGGCGAACACGATACCGTAACGCTCTTCCGTCGGATAAGCATCGACTTTCGCTCGCGCCGGCGGTTTGGCATCACCCTCGAATGGGATGTGCTGACACTTGCCATCTCCGTCAAATTGCCAACCGTGATAAGGGCAGGCAACACAATCGCCCTGCACCTTGCCATGACTAAGCGAACCACCACGATGTATGCACGTATCGCTGAGCACATGCGCTTTATCAGCCGAGTCGCGAAATGCCACGAACCTCAAGCCTAACAGCTGAACCGGCAAGGGCTCATCGCTGGTCAGCTCTTCAGCGGTGCATACCGGGTACCAGAAATTGATATACACATTACTCCCTATTGCTTTGAGTGTTTATGGGTCCGTGTATCGTATTATCGTAGAGGAATCACTCCCGGCGAAACTCCCGTTTAACGAAGTACTGCTAGGGGAGAATATGCGTTCCGGCGCCGGTTGCCGCCCGGCCAATCTAACAAACCGATATATACAGGAAAAGGTTGACGAATTATGTCCCTGGAAAACTTGCCTTTGCAACTATGCAGCGTAGTTCTGTTTTGGAGCGGATTAACCGTTGCAGGCCCCATACTTGCTGCAAATGAAAATGCTGCCGAAGCAGCGGCGATGAAAGCACAGCTGGAAGGCGTCATCGATGCATACAACGCCGGTGATCCCGAAGCATTTAAATCCGCCTACACGGAAGATGCCTGGGTTATTTCTATGCGTCGTCCGATAAAGGCATCGCGGGAAGAAATCGGCGCCGCGTTTACGCCGGGGATGTCGCAGTACCTGTTCCAGACCGAACTGGAGGTGCTCGACGTAGAGGTGCATGGCGACATCGCATACGGGATAGGACGCAGCACGCTGATCGGAGAACCTCGGCAAGGCGCAACGGTCCCGGCATTCGTCGAAGAACGGATCTATGTGGCAATTTTCAAGCGAGAAGGCGACGAATGGCTGATTCATCGACACATGGAATCCACATCGCCAAGAACCGAGGCGGATATCCCCGAGTTTCTCAAGTAACACTATTTTCAAGTCAACGGCCAGAGGCTGGACCGAGCCTATACTCCGCCGATCTGGTATACGCAGTAAAGGTTGAAAGGTTCCGCTTCGGTAAGGTTCTTCTCGTCTGCTGAATGTCCGCTTCTTGCCGTTAGCGGGCCCAGCGCCATTCCTAGGCTAATATAGACTCGATGCAATTTCAGGCTGCGGAGTGTGTTGCCCCATGACCAGAAAAGGCAAGCGACGTTTGACCCGCTGCGGTTTTTGCTTACGCAAAAATCCTTGCGCCTAGAGCGGGCCTAATGTGGGCGTTGTACGGCATGAACCACAGCAATCCATTCCGAGTCAAAGCAGACGTTTGAGACCTGGTAAGCTGCCTCTGCAATACTAGTCAATAAGAACGAACAGTAAGGAGAAAAGTATGAAGCCTCTAGCAATCGCTATCTTATCGCTCTCTGTGCTCCTAGCGTCTTGTGTGTTGACCAACGGTGAGCCGTCTAAGCTGGCGCAGGGAATGGCCGGTGCCAAGGGAACATTTGAGTTCAAGCCAGCAGATTGGGCCCCAGGCGTTACCACATGGTGGAAGGATACTGATGGTGTTGATCCTGGAGTGGCAGGTTGCCACATCGGGACAGATAGCGACGGAAAACCCAACGGGCGGCTGTTTGGTGAGGCTTGTCTAGCCGATGGGTTATTGGTTGAGTCTAATCCGGGCGCCGATGAATTGCATAGTCACGGCGATGATATCGGACATCCGGACAAATTTGACTGCAACGCATGGTGTATCGGAAATGGCGCTGAAAAGGGCAGGTGTGAAGTGGCCGCCGCTCCCCCCTGTGAATCATCTGCCCGTTGTACCTGCAACTAACGCTAATTCAGTTGATAGCAATAAATAGGCATCCGCACGATTCGGGGTGAGTCAATTGAGCTTGTAGAGAATGCCGTATAACCACTTGGAGCAAGCGACCGAGACACACTGTCGCGTGTCTCGATCTTCGATCCGCGGCGCCTGCCCGAGGCTTTAGGCAGACTTTGCCGACAAAGCTAGATGGACCCTCTTCTGCTCACCTACATCTTTCTGTCATACCTAGCAGCAGGATTCATCAAGGGTTTTTCTGGGCTCGGATTTTCAACGGTATGTGTTGGAATAATGGCGAGCTTTTTAGAGCTAACCACCGCCATTCCACTGGTTGTGGTTCCTTCTATCGTCAGTTGTCTTCTAGTCATGATAGAGGCCGGACATTTTCGACAAGCATTCAAGCGGTTCTTGCCGATGTACGTTGCGACCTTGCCCGGCTTAGTTTGCGGAATGTGGCTATTAGTCGGCGCAGAGGGGAATCTCGCCAAAGCAGCACTAGGTATAGTGCTGGTACTGTACGGCATATGGGGCCTAATGAATCCAAATTTTACATTGTCCACGCGCACAGCGTCCTTGATGCGCGTGCCGACAGGTTTTCTTACCGGTACGATTCACGGTCTCACCGGGGCAGCGGTCATACCTGTTGCGCCATATTTATTGTCACTTGGCTTGAAGAATGAGCTATTTATTCAGGCCGTGAATATTTCCTTTGTCATGTCTAGCTTGGTAATAATAGCTGGGCTGGGAAGTACTGGTTATGTGAGCATCTCACTACTCGGCGTGTCAATAGTGGGAATCTTGCCCGTTGCAATAGCGGTAAAGCTGGGGGCAGGACTGCGGAAGAAGGCCTCCGATAAGCAATTCCGTATTGCTGTGTTGGTCGTATTAGTGGGTTTGGGAATCAGTCTAGTTGCGTCCGCATAACAAGCACAGGCAATCGACGTTTGATGCACTGCGGTTTTTGCTACCGCGGAAATCCTTGCACCTCAGACGCGCCTGCTGTGGACCTTTGGTCTGAGCAAATGCTTTACCAACTGCTCAAGCTCGCTCACATAATCGGCGCGGTGCTCATTGGTGGCGGCCTTATCGGCGTTTGGATGTCGGACCTGCGTTCTCGCCAAGTTAGTGGTCTTTCTGTCCTTTCCGAATCTGTCCGTAACATTGCCGTGTTCTACGATGGCGTCGTCGTACCGGGCGCAATTCTGCTCATGGTTTCCGGAACATGGCTGATTATGGACTTCTATGGCGGTTGGAATTTTCTGGAAATTCCTTGGCTCGCGGGGATGGTATTTTTGTTCCTCTTTGAGTTTATTGAAGGAAATACCATTACGCGTATCTACTTCATGAAGCTTCGAAAAATTACAGCGCAAGCCCTCGAAACCGGAAGCGTAACGCCCGAGCTTAGGGAATTTCGCCATGCCACAGTACCAACCTACACTCATTTTCTAGATTTACCGCTATTTCTGGTAATCGTCTCGCTAGGTGCAATTAGACCAGGCACATGGTCATTGTTTATATGGGGAACGGTCATTTCCTTGGCAATTGCCGGAGTTCTTACTGTAGCTATACCACGAATGTATGAATGGAAGCTTGAGAATCGAAACGATACCTAAGCAGTTGGGTCAGTTTTCAGCCGCGCTGCTGGACGTGGCTACGCTAGGACACGCCACTGCCCAAGACCTTATACGCCCAATGTCCAGATATGCCGTGAGGTCTGTTTCCAAAACTCTTGTAAGTATTTTTTCTACTAGCTGGTTGCCGGTCGCAAATAGCGAGCAAGCTCGTAAGTCAACGTGTGACCCGTGTGTAGATGGTCCCGAGATTTATGAGCATCGCGCCCTTTACAGTGAACATAGCATTCGAGTTTGGGAATTATTAGCCGGAGAAAAAAATTCGGGTCAGAAGAGAAATCAGCGGGAACAGCAAAGAAAATGGCAAAAACAATTTGAATGAGCTCAGCAAATTTCCACCGAACAAGGCAGGGCAATATTTTCCCTTTGGTAGCGGAAACGGCCTACTACTTGTTCTAGATCGAGCACATAGATCGCTTGGCTTGTTGCGAAGTAGGGTTGTGGAATGTCTTTCCTAAAGAAGGTTTTCCTTGGTGAATATAGCCTTAGCTTTACGTTTTGGGTGATGAGCTTGCTAGCTCCGGCTCCGATTTTCGCCGCTAAATACTATTTGAAAGAAGTAGGCGTATTCGACCACGAAAGCATGGCTATTTTTCTATCGGGTCAATTATTCCTTTGGCTGGAATGGCTCTATTTTGCATTTATCACGATTGCCCTATGGAATTCATCGACAAATCACCTGAAGCATTCAGAGCTCAGTGAGTCCGTAAATGCGTTATGGGGTCAACTAGGGCGACTACTTGCAGGTGCATCAGGCCTCTTAGCGTTGGGGTCCTTATCAAATCTTTCGGGGCTTACTACGTTGATCTTTGGTCAGCCCATGTTTATTGGCATAGGTGCCGATTAATTGTCGTGATACCGAGCTCAGGATTGAAACCAACCAGTGTAGCCAGTACGCTCCCCACGGTCGGCGGACAAATCACCCGGCCGCGCCGTCGCTTGCGGCTCAAAGCGCCGCTGCCACTGGCCTTACGGAACCGGAATCTGCTCTAGTTGATGACAACATGCAGCTTGTTTTTTGCGCAAATCCAGCAGAGCCAAGGTGGTGACTATGGATGATCAGATACCATTTAACGAAGCGATGTTTATGCTGGCCGACGGCCCACAAACTGTCTGGCTTTACTGGATGTCGATTGCAATTACCATCACACCTCTGGTGCTAATTTTTTCAAAGGCTACGCGTCTTGATGCGGCGATCGTATTCGTGACTAATCTCGCCATGTTCGTCGGTATGGCCTGGGTTTATGAGCAGATGGGTTACGTACGGATGCTGGGCATCGTTCATGTCATTTTGTGGACACCACTGTTTATATACCTCATTTACCGCGCGAGAAAAGGCGAAATGCCATTGCCCTGCCGGCTTGTTATGTGGATGTTTGCGGCGACACTTGCCATATCCTTAGTATTCGATTACACCGATGTCGTTCGCTACTTGTTGGGTGAGCGCGATAGCATGATCTAGCTGCAAACAAACATTTTTAGGCAGGTATGCTACGTAACAAGTATCGGCGAGCGGCACTTGACAGGTCGGCACTATTGCTGCCGCAAGCGAGTTACCGCATCAAGCGCACCTACTGTGAGCGCTAAAGGGTAAACCGGAGATTTTCTTACCATCCACCGCCCACCAATAACCTCGGCGGTCGTTCCGACTGGGCAATTCTTGGCCAACTGCAATTTGGAGCGAGTGTGCGCACTTGCTGATTTCTTGGTCATCAAGATCTATGTTCACTGTGGGCGTCTATGTCGCTGTAAATACCATACTATTCATTTTCAATATAGAGATTAACCCCACCGTATCTTGGGGCTGCTTTCTGGGGTGGGGCGCG
Source organism: Gammaproteobacteria bacterium (assembly GCA_965221985.1). Taxonomy (GTDB): domain Bacteria; phylum Pseudomonadota; class Gammaproteobacteria; order Steroidobacterales; genus J054. Next base: position 953,504 of record OZ244928.1, on the reverse strand, counting down.
GGCGTCATATCGATTTTTATATTCAAAATACAGCCTCTGTATAAACAGCTTGAGGCTCAGCGTATCAAGGTGGAGTCCTTGGCTGAAAAAAGCGGATAATCACTGACTGTGGCCCCAAGTCCATCGCAAGCAATAGGCTCGCGGGGCGTTATGGGGCTAGGGAAACTCTCTCTTTGAATAGTCAATAGCCGGTTCGATGCCATCACCTAACATTGTTCCGCGACACACCGGCCGTTTACCATAGCTGCATGAGCGAACACAGCTTATGATCAGCGATATGACAAATGCATAACTCACGTGCATACCCAAGGCCGTTTCACGATTGTGGCGCGACCCACGGCTTTTTCCTATTGTGGCTAATATCGGTCTACTCACTTGTCTGTGGCGCAAGCCTCGCGAACGCGGGTAATGCAGACTGGCGTCACTATGGCGGCGGTCCGGGCGGCTCGCACTATTCCTCCTTAGATCAGATTAATCGTGGGAATGTCGGTGGCCTGGAAATGGCCTGGTCATATCGCACAGGCGATACGGAACGCTTCCCGGAACACCGGCAATTTGCGGCATTAAACGTAACGCCGATTCTACTGCCTGAAGCTGCCGGGCAGTCGCTGGTATTCTGCTCGGCGATGAACCGGGTGATTGCGCTAGACCCTATCAATGGCGCTGAACGCTGGGTTTATGACCCCAAAATCATCATGGGTCCGGTGGGTAACAAGTTTCTGTGTCGCGGCGTGGCGTACTGGGAGGATATCAAGGCTAATCCAAAAAGCAGTTGCAAGCACAGGATTTTTACGAGCACAAAAGACCTGCGGCTGATCGGCATAGATGCACTAACAGGCCAAGCCTGCGAACAGTTCGGCGACAAAGGTAGTGTGGATATCAGGCCAGATATTTATGCCGATGCAAAGGACCTGAAAGAGGGCGACGTGCAGTTCTCGGCACCGCCCCTGGTCATTGACGATATCGTGGTAATCGGATCCGCAGACAATACGAAATTCTGGCGCGCTGATAGCCCTCACGGCGATGTTCGTGCCTTCGATGCACGCACCGGAGCGCCGCGCTGGAGCTTCGATCCCATACCGCATGATTCGCCGGATGCGAAGGAGCTCGGCTGGACGCAAGCATCGCTAGCGGCCACCGGAGGCGCCAACGTGTGGAGCATGATGTCTAGCGATCCAGAGCGGGGCCTGATTTTTCTGCCGACCGCCACGGCGGCACCGAACAATTTCGGTGGCCATCGTCCGGGCAATAATGAGCGTGCCAATTCAGTCGTCGCTTTGAATGCCGATGACGGCAGTGTCGCCTGGCATTTTCAAATCGTGCATCACGACGTTTGGGATATCGACTTACCGGCGCAGCCGATACTTGTGGACTTAGCTCGCGACGGCGAGAAAATTCCGGTTGTCATTCAATTGACGAAACAAGGGCTCATTTTCGTGCTCCACAGAGAAACCGGTGAGCCAATTTTCGATGTTGAGGAACGCAGTGTGCCCACCGACGGCGTTCCGGGCGAAAAGCTGTCCCCAACGCAACCGTTTCCGACCAAGCCCGACCCGCTGGGAAAACTCAAATACACACCCGACGATGCTTGGGGATTTACGGTGGCCGACCGGCAGGCTTGTAGAAAACAACTGGAATCTTTCGGTCGCAGCGGCTTGTATGAGCCCCCTAGTTTTGAGGGAACCATAACTGTCTCCTCGGCCAGCAACTGGGGTGGCGCGGCTTTCGATCCCGAGCGCTCTTTGCTGATTGTGCCCGTGACGCAGATGCCGCTATACACCAAACTAAAGCGCACCAAGGACGTAACTGAAGAAGAACTCAATCAGCCCCGAATGGGGCCGATCGGGCCGCCACAAGCCATGGCCGGAACACCCTACAGCTATCAATTTGCACCAATTTTGTCGCCACTGTTCTCGCCCTGCACTGCGCCGCCCTGGGGCGAGCTGGTCGCCATCGATTTAAGCGGCGACACCCGCACGCAGTGGCGCTTTACCCTGGGCACTCTAGAAAAGCTGATGCCGGTACCTATTCCGCTGGAATTCGGTACACCGCTAGCCGGCGGACCCACGGCCACTGCCGGCGGCCTGTTATTTATCGGCGCCAGCGCGGATGAGAAATTCCGAGCTTTTGATATTGATACCGGTGAAAAACTCTGGGAGGCGAGCACGCCCGCCTCGGCGATGGCCACGCCCATGACATTCGAAGTCAATGGCAAACAATTCGTCGTTGTGGCCGCAGGCGGCCACATTGTGGCGGGATTTCGCAATGTTTCAGACTACATTGTTGCGTATGCGTTACCAGAATGAAGTCTCGGGACAGTGACTTTATCTAAAAGCCGGCGATCAATTGATGGAACTGCCGTCATCACTGTGCCGATTGCATTTTTTCTTCGGCCTGAACAGTGAAAGCGGCTAGCTAAAATCACTGTCGCTATAATCTTATGTGCCCCCAATTTACCGCGTTGCGTACTTCGCAGTCTTCGAATGGGCGCGTCGTCAAATATTCGATAGATGCTGACGCGTCGCCTCTGTCGTATGCGGAGGTTCTAGTTCGGTGGCAGGAAGATGAGGAATTTTGCCGATTCTTCAATGACTTGCTGCTGACATCAACTTTTTCCGCATTTCGATGGGAAACGCCGCCCATCACTACTGCAACGGCTAAGCGAGCATTTGAATTCGTTCTATTGGATAGTCCGTATCTCGCACGCGACCCTGATCCCTCAGCCTTTGCAGAACACTTTGCCGGGGCTGGCTCACAAACCGTTGTTGAGTTTCCCAATCTGGGCAATGACGCCATCATGGTCGCACCACGCCCCGATTCGCTATCCGACTATGGCCACCTTGCGGCGTTTCTGCAAAATTCCGCCGCGACCCAGCGGTATTCACTCTGGCAGTTGGTCGCCACGGCGATGCAACGCAGACTCAGCATGAAGCCGGTTTGGTTGAGCACCGCTGGCGGTGGCGTGGCGTGGCTGCATGTGCGCTTGGATGACGGGCCCAAGTACTATGGCTACGAACCCTATCGACGCGCACCCTAGGCGCAGCTATGGAGAATGGGCTCAAATCAAATTTCTGTTGCGTAAAATCGGTTCGATCCCTGCTTATACAAACATAAATCTAGTGTCGTAGGATATTTGATATCCGTGTAATTGGCGGTCCGCTAATGATTGTTGACAATTGGTACGTGGCCGCGGCTTGTGCGGAAATGGGTGACGAACCGCAAACAGTCCAGATGTTCGGCTGCAACTTTGTGCTGTTTCGCGACGCCGACAAGCAAATCGCCTGCCTAAGCGATGTCTGTTGTCACCGTGGCGGCTCCCTGGGACATGGCAAGCGGCTGAATGGATGCTCCACGAAGTCAAAAAGCATGCTTCAGCTAGTAGGGCCCGCCTCAAGTCATGATTTACGTCGTTAGATCGGAGTGTCCGCTCTTCGGAGGGTATCTGTAACTCGGCGTCGGCAACATTGTTGCGCCGCCGCATCCACCCTTGAACTTTCCCGATTAGACCTAATCTAAGTATTTGGGCGTGGAAAACGCCTCCCGCTATCCTCCCTGGGCGGGAAAACGATAACCGGTCACCCCATACCGGTTGACTTGGCCTCGGGCGCCCCCCTGTAATCCGCGCCCGAGGCCTTTTTTTGGCCGCCGAGCAAGGCTTCCAGCTGCTCGCGCGCTGGGCCCAATCCTTGCTTTTTCGTTGCGGAAAAGAGCTGAACGGTCGCTCTATCAGCCAATTCGCGCTTTGCCTGAGCCAAGGCTGACGCGGCCTGACCACGTTTTAGCTTGTCCGATTTGGTCAACAAGACATGTACCGAACAGTGGATATCCGCGCTCCAGTCCAGCATCTGCCAATCGAAATCACCCAACAAGCGCCGGGCATCCACGACCAAAATCAAGCCGGTCAGGGACTCACGACGTTCGAAGTAATCCATCAATAAACCGCGCCAATGGGTTTGCATAGCCCGGGTAACCCGTGCATAGCCGTAGCCCGGCAGGTCAACCAGGCGCTGCTCACCAGCCAAACTGAAGAAGTTAATCAGCTGGGTGCGACCCGGACTCTTGCTGGTGCGTGCGAACCCCCGGCGATTCACGATGGCATTGATAGCACTGGACTTACCGGCATTCGAGCGGCCCGCAAAGGCCACTTCCTGGCCCCGGTCGGGTACGAATTGGTCTGCCCGAAAAGCACTTGTTAGAAAGCGGGCATCGGGGTAGTTAGACACGCTGCAAAAATCCTAGCTGGACGGGGGTTAGGCACACTGGTGTAAAATGCGCCGCTTCGCGCACTTTAGCATGTGCCCTCAGATTCACCGGAACGAGTATCGATATGCGCAGTCATTTTTCTAGTCTCCATCACACACCAAGATTGCTAATCGTCATCGCAGCACTGCTGGTCAGCTTAAACGCGGTCGCCGAAGGATCCGCCGAGCGCGGCGCGCAGAAAGCCGTGACCTGCGCCGCCTGCCATGGCCAGGATGGCAATAGCCTGAATCCGGAGTGGCCGAGCATTGCCGGCCAACACGAAAAGTATTTAGTCGATACCTTGCAAGCCTATAAAGGCGGCAAAGAGCGCAATAATGTCTTGATGCTAGGCCAGGTCGCCGCGCTGTCTGAGCAAGACATGCAAGATTTGGCCGCGTACTTCGCCGCGCAAGAACCAACTCGCCGAATGGCCGATCCTGATCTGGTAGATCGCGGACAAAGACTGTATCGAGGCGGCGACATGGAGCGTGGCATCAGTGCCTGCATCGCCTGCCATGGTCCCCGCGGACGCGGTAATCCCGCCGCCGGCTATCCTGTCCTGGCCGGACAACATGCCACCTATACCGAGGCCCAGCTTAGAGCTTATGGAACCGAGGAACGGTCTTCCGATCCTAATAAGATGATGCGCAGTATCGCCAGTCAAATGACCGAGAAAGATATCGTCGCCGTTGCCTCCTATATCCAAGGCTTGCGCTAGGAATAATCGACGTGAGCCAAATCCTTAGGAACATGATCATGAAATTGCATCCGTCATTGCTGGTAGTTCTGATTTTCTTGTTAGTAGCTTGCGGTAACGCCGAAACACCAGCAACAGCTTCGCCAAACGAAAGCCCCACGACAGAAACGCCGGCGCCGGTGGAGAATATCGCCACTGAAGCCAGCCAGACAGCAGCTGATGCCGCGGCCGAAGCCCAAGCAGAAGTTGAAGCCGTTACCGAATCGGCAGCGGAAGCTGTCGATGAAGCCACTCAAGAAGCCGCGGAGATCCTGGCTGGCGTTGTCGAAACGGCTGAAGAAGTGGTGGCTGACCAGCCGAGAACTTGGAACTACAGTGCGGGAAAACATTTTTCTCAACTAACCACGGCCCAAGGCACTGCATCACTCACGGGCGGCGTAGAAGTCACCGAAGTATTTTGGTACGGCTGCCCACACTGCTTTAACTTCGATCCTTATCTGGAAAAATGGAAAGCGGGTTTGCCGGACGACGTGAATTTCGTACGCCTGCCGGTCATGTGGAACCCGACCAATGAACTGCATGCACGCATGTTCTACACCGCCGAGGCTCTGGGTAAACTGGAAGACTTGCATCCCGCTTTTTTCAAAGCGATGCATGCGGAGCGAAAAACCTTGGTCGAGGAAGATGAAATCCGCGCAATCTTTTCGGAGCACGACGTCTCTAGTGAAGATTTCGACAAGACGTGGCGGTCTTTCAGCGTTGAAAGCAAGCTAAGACGCGCAAAAAGCTTAACCACACGTTATCGCGTACGCAGCGTGCCCGTATTAGTCGTCAATGGTAAATATATTACCGACGGACCCGAGGTGAAGAACTTCGACGATATGATCGGCGTGGCGAACGAATTAATCGAACGCGAGCGTCAAGAACTCTAGAGCCACCACACAAGGCAGGCATCCGCGCTCGTTAGCGGTGCTGATGAGACGGAGATATCTGCGCTGCCGTACTGGCTTCAGCACAAGCCTCACAATTAACCCAGCCTGAATCGCCGTCTAGATAGTGCTCTTTTTTCCAAATGGGCACACGATGCTTCACCTCGTCGATAATGTAGCGACAAGCTCGAAAAGCCGCATCGCGATGATGAGAACTGACGCCCACCCATACGGCAAGGCCGCCTAGCTCGATTGCACCTAATCGATGCACGCAAGCCGCGTGCTCTATATCGAATTTCTCCAAGGCTTCGTCGATGATACGCTCGCCCTCCTTAAGACCGAGGCTTTCGTAGGCTTCATACTCAAGCCGCTGCACTTCACGACCCTCATTGTGATTGCGCACCCAACCTTCAAAACTCGCGAATCCGCCACAGCTAATATCTCCGAGACCAGCTCGACAAACCTGCGGATCTAGATCCTGTTGTGAAAATCCGAACTTCGTCATCCGCCCGCCACCGGCGGAATAAATACAACCGAATCGCCGTCGCTTAAGTCCGCCTGCCAATCTTGAAATTCATCGTTAATGGCGACTTTTAGTGGACCAAAGTCGGGTAACTCATAGCGAACACGCAGTTCCTCATAAAGGTCTGCAACAGTACTGGCACTAGTCTTGAACTCTTCGCTGTCGCGCCCTAAGTACTCACGCAGCACGGCAAAATATTCGAGTCTTATTTTTCGCATCATCACAGCACGTTACCCGCTAGGCAGGCCGGCTGACAAGCCCACCTAGCTGAGAGAACTCAGATAGCGTTCCAAATCAGACGGTGTATCAATATCGACGGCGGCATTCTCCATGGGTACCAGTGTTATCGATACGCCATCACGCAACAATTTTCTCGCGCCTTGATCGCCCCGCGAATCAAGCAGCTTTTCCCGCCAGGCGGCGGGAAAAATTGCCGGCACACCCGTTTGCCCGGCGTACTGGGCGGCGGCCGGCCGACCGGGTTCACTCTGCCAGGCAGTACGCAAGCGCGCCAAATCTTCTGCTGTAATCGCCGGCTGGTCGGCCAGTAGAATCAACAACCCGGTCACATTTGTCGGCACGCCCAGCACGCCTTGTCGCAATGAGGCACCCATACCTTCTTGCCATACCGGGTTATAGATTGCCCGAATGCCATCCTTTTGCAGGGCCTTAAGCACGTCGGCATGATCTGCACCCGTCACGACCAAGACACCAGCATCGCACACACTCAAGGCCGTCTGAGCCGCACGCAGCACCAGCGGTGTGCCCTCAATTTGCGCCAACTGCTTGCTGCGACCAAAGCGAGACGCGGAACCTGCCGCGAGGACCAGGGCATATAGGCCAAGTGAATTAGGCTGGCTTTTCGGCTGCGTCACGCCTTCAGATTAGTGGCCAATGCCTCACGGGTCTAGCTTTGAGTTTCAAGCCGGCCACGCACGCGAGGGAGCTATCCTGTGCTAATTGCACCGGCAATCGTGCCACTGCCCTTTAGCCCGTCCAGAGTCTAGACGCGGAGTTGCCGAAAGACGGATGCGTTTCTGCTCCGAGTGGCAGAGTGGCTACTGCTCATTGTATGGTCATCAATCCAATGAGAAACCCAAGGAAAATTGATCGCCTAGCCGCCGCTCTACCGAAGCAGACCTTCGATGCCGCGGAGTTTAAGGCTCTATTGAACGCTGCTGTCGACGGGATTATCGTGACCGATCGCAGTGGTGCCATTCTGCGCTTCAATCATGCCGCGGAAAAGATGTTGGGCTATCGCGCTGAGGAAATTCTCGGCCAGCCTATCAAGATCATCATGAATGCTCGCGATGGCCGCGCTCACGGCCGTTATATGGACCGTTATCTAGAAACTGGTAAGAAAAAGATTATTGGTATTGGTCGCGAGGTGCTCGCAAAGTGTAAAGATGGCTCGAACATTCCAGTCTCGCTATCGATCGGTGAGGCGAGAATCGGTGACGAACTGCGTTTTGTGGGACTGATCAGGGATCTAAGTGCCGAGCAAAAAGCCGAGGAAGCGGCCATGCGACACCGCGAGCAACTAAACCATACAGGCCGCTTGAGCACGATGGGTGAAATGGCCGCGGCAATGGCCCACGAAATCAACCAGCCTTTGAGCGCAATTTCTAACTACACAGCAGCCTGTGCACGCTTACTCGAGCGCGATGACGGGAATAAAGCGGAAGTACTAAAAGCCTTGGGCGAAATCGGCAGGCAAGCCCATCGGGCAGCCGAGGTAGTGCGCCGTATTCGTAGCTTCGCGCGCAGCGACTCCAAGGAGCATGAATTGATAGGAATAGAAACGCTGATTGGCGAAGTATTACCGCTAGTGCGCATGGACGCGAAAGCGAATCACACCGTGTTCAAGACTTACATCGCCAAAAACTTGCCGGATATTCGGGTTAATCGCGTTGAGATTCAGCAAGTCATCCTAAACCTCCTGCGCAATGGCGTCGACGCTATGCAGGATGTACCGGAACAGCATCGCCGGCTCGACCTGCGCGTGTCCCAGCTAGGCACCAAAGAAATCGAATTTTCCATCACTGATCGAGGTCACGGTGTCAGCGAAGATGTCGCGAACAAACTCTTTACACCCTTCTTTACCACCAAAAAATCGGGCATGGGCATGGGCCTAGCCATCAGCCGTTCCATCGTGGATGCACATGGCGGTACACTTAGGTTTTCGAACAATCCGGTAGAGGGCGCTTGCTTCTGCTTGAATTTGCCGATCAATACACCATCTCGTGATAAAGACTAGATCATGACCGAAAAGACAGTCTACGTCGTTGACGATGATCAGGCAGTGCGTGACTCCCTGGGCATGCTATTGAACTCCATGGGCGTTGAGTACCGGTTATTCGATTCAGGTCAGGCTTTCTTGGACGCCTTCGAAGACAATTGGCGGGGCTGTATTGTGCTAGACATACGCATGCCGGGTATGAGCGGCTTGGAATTGCATGCACGCCTACTAGCGCGGGCATCCAAAATTCCGGTAATTTTCGTGACAGGTCACGGCGACATACCCATGGCGGTAAAGGCATTGCATGACGGTGCCTTTGATTTCATACAAAAGCCTTATCGTGACCAGAAACTATTGGATCGAATCAACCAGGCCCTGGCCTGGGATACCCAACATCACTCCCAAGAAGAAAAGAAGCGAGACCTGAAACAGCGATTTGCGGAACTGACGCCGCGTGAACGCGAGGTAATGGATTGCGTCGTGCGCGGCCTGGCGAACAAAGTGATTGCCATGGATCTGGAGCTAAGCCAAAGAACCGTGGAGATTCACCGGGCACGGGTTATGGAGAAAATGGCCGCGCGTTCCTTGGCGGAACTCGTTAAAATGTCCATCATGATTCAGGGTATAGAGCCCGCGGAAAGCTAACGGATAAGAGACATGACTGACGCCAAGCAAATTCGCCAGCGACTAATGGCCAAAAAACAGGAACTCACCAAGCGCGTCGACCGAATTCACGAGCATGCGCGGGATCCGCTAGAGGCCGATTCTTCTGAACAAGCGGCCCAATTGGGTAATGTTGAAGTGGTATCGGCGCTCGAAAATGAAGCCGTTGAGCAATTAGCGGAAATAGAAGCGGCGCTGCAACGCCTGGACAATGATCAATACGGTAAGTGCTTTACCTGTGGCGAAGAAATTAGCCCCCAACGGCTAGAAGCCGTGCCCGAATCAACCGAATGCGTGGATTGCGCCGCAGAACATCGCTAATTTGATCGGCGCCGCGCGCTTTACAAGCAGTCTACTCGACCCCCTAATTTTGCCGCGCAAGTAGACAAGGTGGCGATCAATCCTTACGGGCAGCCAGCCATGGCCCCGCTCGCCTGTCCACGGATTGAGCTGCGATACGGCAGTACCAATATCTTGAGTGAGCAATGCCTCAATCAGTTGCAAATAGCTGGTCCAGATCGGCGAAGCCCTTGAATTCCAGCATGTTGCCACTGGGGTCCGACAGAAATAAGGTGCCCTGTTCACCCGCTTGACCTGCGAAGCGAATTTGCGGGGCGATGACAAACTTCACGCCCGCTGCCTCCAAACGATCTGCCAATAGCCGCCATTCGCGCATGGACAAGACCACACCGAAATGCGGCACGGATACCCGTTGACCATCCACCGAATTCTCTATTTGGGGGACAGAATCATCAGGCTGAAGGTGGCAGACAAATTGGTGGCCGAAAAAATTGAAGTCTATCCAACGTGAATCGGATCGGCCCTCTTCACAACCCAACAAGTCGCCGTAAAAATGCCGGCAATCGTCCAGATTCGCGACGGGCACAGCCAAATGAAATGGCCGCAGATCCTTGGTCACTAGGCCGACTCTTTGAGAGGCTTAGTGTCCGCCGGTGGCTGCCAGTCGTAGGGGTCCCAGGCAATCGGGGCCGTATCTAAGTAGTCCAGAACCATCGAAAGAAAGGTATCAGGATCGATGGCCGAACCTTCAACACCGTCAAGATAAAGACGCGGAGCAACCTCTGTGACAGCTTCTCCCCGCCATTGTCCCGGCGCGGTTTCAATGTCGTTTAGACGTTCCGCAAGCGCGTCTAGCGCAACCCGCAAAGCGGGCCGGCGCGACGCCAATTGCACCCAGCCTTCATAGCGAAACTGCAATTCATAGCGCCGATTTTCCATACGGAGTATGCGACTACATTGCGTTTGCTGGTGAATCGCAAAGGGATGAACCGGCGCCCGCTCGGAGCTGATGTATCGATGGGCCCGCCGCGGCGGTAAACCGTCCGGAATATGCACCACCGCCAAATCGGCTTGGCCGTGCTCTTCAATGGACAATTGACCATTGGTGAACATGGCAAGCCCCTCAGCGAGGTGTTCGTCCTGCTCCAACCATAATCCTTCAGCGGCCCCGAGATCCTGAAGCAGAGCGGGCAAGCGATCCAGCATTTCACGATAGAGATGCGGAACACGGTTTGCGGTGCAAGCATTGAAGACTTCACGCGGCAAATCAGAGGTCGCAGGATCGGCACAGCTTTCTACGGCAAATACTAAACGCGCGGCATCACGGGACTCGAAGTAACCAAAATCGCCCGCCCGAGATGCGTCGATCAACAGCATTTTGTACTTCATGGCCAACTCGGGATAGCACAAGCTAAACATCCCGAACAAACCATCTTCATCGAAATGATTATTTGAAACAAAAGGAGCCTGAACATGAAAAGCGGATTGCTCCACATAGGCAAACACGATTTCTGTCGACGTATCTCGTCTTAGCGCTGCCGGTGTACTATTGTTAGGCCAATGCGACAAGGTCAACACGGTTGAGGGCAACGGTGATCCGTCAACGACAATATTTGGACGGTCCCCTAACTTTCGGTAGGGATAATACTCAGGTGCCGCAGGCAAGCGGCCAATTACGGGCATGGAAATATCTCTCGTGAACTAACTATTAGCGCGGCTGGACCGCGCTATTCGACAACCGATCCATGCCACCAGACTAAGGACAATAACGCCTATCAAGAGATACTGGGGCGCTGCCAGATACTCACGACCCGGCGCTACAGCTTCGGGGATAAGTGCCCGCCAGAGGTACCAAGCGGCGCCAAGAATGGCGGGAATTAGTGTTGGCCACAAAGCTATGCCACGGCCCACCATGGCGCGATTGGCACCTCGCAACAATAATCCGGAAACCGCACCCCCGAGCAGCATGGGCAACAAGTTGATACCGGCAACGGCCAGCAACGTGTCGCTACGGGGCCCGAATACGATAAGCGCCGCCAGCACGGCGGCTGCCGGAAGCAACAACATGCCAGCAATATTGAGTTTTCCGTATCCAGTCATGATCGCTCCCGACAGTTCTTATTGTTCAAGCGCCAAATGCCACGGCTTTGGAAATGATAGCTTACCGCGCAAGCATGGCCTTGAATAGGTTCTCTAGGGCGCTGTTCCCAGCGTAAATCCATCCTCGTCCGATGGCCACATTCCCTGAAAACAAAAGGCCTCAATACTGTGCAAGCGCCCGTCCTTGAGCTGGAGCATAAACTCCGCGGATGCGGCTAGATTTGGATGCCGGCCGTAAACCGTAGGCAATACCGCCGTCTGCAACCGCGGCGCATCGTCCGGCACGCTTAGCTTCGTGATGAAGCCCACGCCACTATAGGTCCGCGATGCCACCTGCGCTTCTTGAGCTTGATGCGCGATGTTACTTTGCGCGTCTGCTGATAACGCAGTTTCCAATACGCCGCGCTCCAACTTCGTGAGTTCAGGTGAATCGGGCACATCACCTGTTATCGACACTCGCATCATCTTTCTCCTAGTCCGGCTTGCTCTCGGAGTTGCTACTTGACACTCAATGCGCCACCGTTTCGGCCCGCCAATTCTGTAAATCCAAAGCTGCTCACGGAACATAACCCGCGCGTACGCATCGGGCCATAGGGTCCCGGCACAGATTATAGTCGAGCTCCACGGGCAAGAAATACTCGAAACTGATTGGGTATTTCTCATAGACGGTAAACCGCTAGGTTCGCGCAACCCAGGAGAATCAGTTATTGCGACTGCCGCGCAACAGACTATGACCTTGGTTCAGCGCGGCCTAATCGTTAGCCGTAGTGATGATCTAAGACGTCTGCCAAGGCCGAATAGAAAGCATCCGGGTTATCATGCATGGGAAAATGTGCGGCATTGGGAATAGCGACGGTCTGCGTCGCAGGAAGCTGGTCGACTTCCTTGAGGTGACTGTTATCAGCACCATAGAAGAAACAGGACCGTGCCGCCGCCCGGAAAAAATGCTGGGCAAGTTCACCGGTTTCTGCCCAGCGCACTAATGACCTGGCGCTGTGAAAGAAGGCTTTAGCATCGGCCAATTCGAGATCGAATGCCTGACGCGGATCGGCCGCGACCCGTGCGCGAAATTGCGGCAGAAAGGCTGACTGAAAGCTTTCATAATCGTGCCGGTTTACCTCGGCGGCGGTGCCACAGCTTGATGCGTAAAGTCTTGCCTCGATCAAAATCAAGCTGCTCAGGCGTGCCAAGACCCTCGCGGGCAGAAGCAGCGAAAGGCTGCCCCCCATGCTGTGGGCAATCAAGCACACGCGCCGTGATGCAAAGCTATCCAGCAGAGGCTGCAACAGACGCGCTTGATCAGCCAAGTCGTAGCTAAAATCGGCGGGTCGCGGGGAATGACCGAAACCTGGCAAGTCGATGGCTAGCAGGGAGTAGTCGCGTAATTCCGGCCGCTGCCACGCAGCCGAAAAACTACGCTTGCTACAGCCTAAGCCATGAATGAATACCAACAGCTCATCTGATCGCGTTTCTCGCTGCCAGGCCGCTAGACGCAACTCGCGTCCAGCAATACTGACCGGCAAGGTCACTTCGTTCTTGTTACCCACAGGCCTAAGCTACCGGGAACTAGTCGGCGATCTCGACACCGCGCCAAAAAGCGATGCGGCCTTGGATTTCCTTTGCGGCGGATTTGGTTTCCGGATAGTACCAAGCAGCGTCCGCGTTGGTTTTACCATCAACCAGCAGGTGATAGTAGCTCGCCGTGCCCTTCCAAGGACAGACGCTATGCGTATCACTCGCCTGTAGAAATTCCTCCTTGACCGCGTCAGCGGGGAAATAGTGATTACCCTCGACGACCACGGTGTCATCGCTTTGTGCGATGAGCCTGCCGTTCCAAGATGCTTTCATAAAAACACTCCGAATAATTTGTATAGCCAGCGCCAGCCCAAGACAAGCAGGTCGAGACGCGATGCGGTTGCATTGTTATGCAGCCGGATCAGTTGGGACAATAAGCAGAACTTCGAAAACCTCGCACACAACGAGCATCTTCTCGGACGCCTCGCGGCCAATGCGCCTGCATTCTCTCGAAAAATACCGCCAATGAACTTTTCTCCAATGCGCCAAGGACAAATCGCCCTCGCCCTCCAGCGCCGCATACTCGGAGGTCACTTCGTCAAATGCCACCGTTGTTACCGAACAAACGCGTGTCAAAACAGTCGGCTGGTGATCGTGGCTTAGGACAATGCCGATGTCATTTGCTTTGGGCAAGGCTTCTTGATCAAAGTCATAACTCCAGAGCAGCGAACTACCTGCCCGCTTTTTGCCCGCCTGAATAAGTCCAATGAGTTCGGCTGACAACGACTCGGAATCTCCATATTGATCAAGCCGGAGATTTCCCTTTGGCACTGCGATGCCTCGGGCCTGAAGATCGCGGATCACAGCACTAAGCTCGGGCTGCGCGTTGTGGGAGGACATCGATTGGCTAAGGCTTACAAACTTCCGTCTTTAGCAGGGCGTACTATTGATCAACATGTCCCAGATCGCGGCCGGGCGCGATTCTATCGCGAACCCGTTGCTTTAGTTCTTTCGCCTCGGGAAAGCGGCCCTCGGCCTTGCGCGACCAAATAATCTCCCCATCGAGATGAATCTCGAACACGCCGCCCTCCTCACCCGGCCGAATGGCGACCTCACCGAGATCACTCTCAAATGTGCTGAGTAGTTCTTGCGCGAGCCAGGCAGCGCGTAGCAGCCAGCGGCAACCCGTGCAGTATTCGATATCGATACGCGGTTTCTTTCTCATCCCTCACCTCGATGACACCAGGTCATATGCCCTAGAAGCGAGCCACTACCGATTTGAGCCGGCAGTTCAGCTAGATTCTCACAGGCTGCCCAAAGAGCAAGCTAAACATACTAGCTAATTTTTGGCTAAGCGTTTTTCTATCAATTGCCGGTCCCTCGGCAACAAATTGTCTTCATCGAGGATAGCCCGCAAGCATTCATCGGAGTCTTCTTTCTCCAGCAATTGACGTAGAGCTTGCGGATAAGCACGCGCGAAGTCCAAACTGGGTAGGGACTTGGTTACTAAGTTCCGGTCTAAGGCTTTTACTTGTTGCCGACTCAGCAGACCATCTTCCAGCCACTGCAGCACGGTGGCGAGCAATTCATTTTCTTCGGCCATGGTAGTTGCCAGCTGCATTTCACCCATGAGCTTTTGTTCGAAATATCGATGCGGATCGACCATTTGGTTCGCGACAAAGCGAACCAGGAATTCGTAGTAGTCGTAAAAGTTCCGAATTGTCTGTCTCTGATCCATGGCGGCATGTCACTGGAAACGCGACACAGCAAAAACGCCGAGCATGGAAAACGCCAAGGCCATCTTCACGACCGCGCCCATGAGCAAGCCTAGACTCGCGCCGAGACCCGCCCGACCCGCGCGGCGCACGTCCCGCACTACACTAAATTCCGCGAGGCAGGCACCAACTAAGGGGCCGAGTAAGACGCCGACAAGGCCAAGAAACAAGCCAACTAGGGCGCCTAGGCCCGCGCCCCAAAGAGCCCGCTTGGAGGCACCAAAACGCTTCGCGCCCAAGACGCCGGCTGCTACATCCACCACCATAGTTAGTGCGGCAAGCAGCCCGAGTAAAGCAACAATGGACCCGCTGACATAAGCAAAATTTTCAGCCCAAGCAACGACGACCAAACCGAGAAAGAGCAAGGGCGCGCCGGGAATGGCTGGCAGCAAGAGGCCCGCGAGCCCTACTAGACACATACCAATACCTAAGACTAGCTTTAGCGTGGTAATCATTGCATGCGGCTAGCCGCCCCGCGGCCTCCAAGGCAAAGCTCCAAGCATGGCTTCGCCCCTTAGCTTTAGACCTACTTGGGCGCGAGAATGCCTGATTGTGCTGCCCGGTACTTCTGCTCGATCTCAGCTTCACTGGAACCGGACATGTCCAGGTCCCGCAGCAAGCCGTCCTCAAGGCCGTATATGCAGCCGTGCAGATCGAGTTCTTGACCCGACTCCCAGGCACGGCGCACCACCAGAGTACGGCTCAGGTTCATGACTTGTTCGATCACATTGAGCTCGCACAGCATGGATATTCGCACCGCTTCGTCTGGCACAGCGCTCAAAGCAGCAGAATACCGATCACGCAAGGCTCGGACACTGGTTAACCAGTAGTCCACCAAGCCCGCGCGTTCATCGCGCAAGGAAGCGGTAACACCACCACAGCCGTAGTGGCCACAAACAATGACATGGGACACTTGCAATACTTCGACGGCATACTGAATCACTGAATGGCTATTAAGATCCTCGCCGGGAATCAAATTGGCGACATTGCGATGGACGAACACTTCACCCGGTTGCAGCCCGGTAATTTGATTGGCCGGTACGCGGCTATCAGAGCAGCCGATCCACAAATAGTCCGGCGCTTGCTGCCCCACTAACCGACGGAAAAAATCCGGATCCCGCTCCAGCGACCGCGCCGCCCAGTCGCGATTGCCTTGCAATAATTTGTCTAGATTGTTCATCTTGGCCTACCCTATTTTTGAGCGCAACGCTGTGCTCGCGAGCGCATGTTCATGGCAAGGCGGGCGTCCGGTTTTAGTCCAAGTTCGCCCCGCGCATAGGCATCGGCGAGTCTTTGCAGCGCCAAGCGGTGCTCCTGTTCGGCGGCGGATTGATACCAATAAAGGGCCTGTGCCCAGTCATTGGGCAGCAGCGGGCCCTCCTCATGTTGCCAGGCAAGCCAATACTGAGCCTCGGAAACACCCGCCGTGGCAGCCGATTTCACTAAGGGTATGGCACGCGCCGGCCGCCAAACCTCCAAGCCTAAGTCCAACAAAGCCAATTGATAAGCGGCATCGGGATCGCCCCGGTCGTAGGCCCCGACGCATAAATTCCTGGCCGCGGCTAAGTGCACCGGGCTGGGTGCGGACGCCAGTAACAGCGGCTTCAACCGATCTCTACATTCGCCCGCCAGCGATGATTGGGCTAAGCACAGTAGGCAGGCTAAGCACCCGAAAAGAGAGACGCCTTTAAGTCGTTGCCTAAATTGCATCGTGATAGCAGCCGGCCGCATTACATGGATCGCCAGTTTAGCGTATTGCGCCCCGTTGGAAGGCCGGTTTGCGAACCATGCGGAAGTTTGCCGGCGGACAGCGTGGGGCCATCTACACAAGCAACAAACCTTTCACCCGGGTCAATTGCCTTGGATTGCCGATGCAGCAATCTATTCTCTGACGCGACCAACCGTAGGCGCACTGACAAAGACCGCGCCGTCACGCTCTTCGGCCTGCAAACTTTCTAGGCCAGCCGGCGATTTGCCCATGGCAATCAGCTTGTGAGTCCACTTGGGCATGGACACGCCAAGAAAGGCGTTTACCCAATCCAAGTTCTTACCGGTACAAACATCGAAGCGTGACCCGTGCCAAGGGCAGCGCAATATACCTTCTTCAACGGTGCCCTTTGACATGGGCATGCCCATATGAGGACAGTAGTTGGACACTGCAAGCACGCGGCCTTTTAGACGAGTCAACAAAACGGAGCGACCTGCAACCAAAACGGTAAGTAAGGCGCCTTCCTTGACGTCCACGGCATCCGCCGCGCGATGAAGCTCTTCGCTCATGACAACACTCTTTCAGTCCCTGGCTTTGGCCTTGCGGCGTCGACGCCGCCGCTTGCGGGGCTTTGCATTCTGCTTGGATATTCTATCGGCCCCAGATTCTTCACCGCCCCACTTCTCGCGATGTGCCCGTTCTGCGGCACTGATTACGCCCGAATGCCGATTCGTCAGGAGTAGCTGCGAAGGCGCACAGACACGGGCGCGCAGTAAGCCCAGATCGACCGCGGCATCAAAGACACTCGGATACCAGCTTGCCCAATTTGGCAACAGCGCTTCAACTTTGCGGCGCAGTGTCTCTGGGTTATCCATCCTCGTCGCTCGACAATCGAATTAGCATGATCCTACCAGCCCAAAGCCCCGCCCTGGTATTACGCAGTGCCGGTTTTGGTATCTCGTAACAACTGGCTAGCAGCGGCGGCCAGGGTCTCGAGATCGCGCCCCTGGGGTGAAATACCACGCACGGGGTCCCAGAAACTTGGCGGGCGCTTAGCCTGTAGGCACAGCTCACCGGATTGTCCATTCCAAATGAGCCGCTGCTCACAATCATTGATGGAAAGTTCCACCAGCCAACTGCCATAGGGTCCTTTGGCGGCGACGTAGCGGCTAACCTTGCAGTCTTCAGCTTCACAGGCCGCCACAATGACATCCGCGTATTCTTGCCGCGCCACCGCCGCAGCCTCGGCGTCCACGACGGCCGGCTTGCGGCCCACCCAATGGACATCATGTTCGCTCATGCTGCTCCTTTGCCGATATAAGACATCAATCTAGCGATCCGCACGCCAAGACTGTGGCACTCTGATGGCTATAACATCACCTGTCGCACAAACCGTATCCGCAACGGACACGCTGCAGTGCCAAATCATTTTCTTGTCTGCCGCTTCAGTCACGCGGGCACGTAAGTGCACTGGACCGCGTATGGGCGTGGGCTGCAGATATTTCACGCTCAAACCACCCGTCACAAACCAAATCTCATCTCCGCTCCCGATCTCCCGGCCTTCAGCACGATAAGCATAGGCGACCGAGCTGCACACGCAGTGACAGTCAATAAGTGTAGCGATTATTCCGCCATTGAGAACACCAGGCGGCCCCGCCGAATGGAAAGTCTCGGGACTAAAGCTGCAAACAGTTTCTTCCAATCCGTCCCAATAACTTTTTATAGACAAGCCGCTTGGGTTTTCAATGCCGCAACCATAACAATGATTGCCCAAGATCAAGTCTTGAAAAGCAGTAGCCGACCCTTGCTTAGGCATGATTTCTCCCTGCCGAGGATAAATAAGGACAGTGACCCGAATTACACGTCAGGCAAGCTCGAGAATACCAGGGCAAGTGGGGACAGTGACCTCAATTGGGGCCGTAAGCGTCTCAGGAAAACCTAGACACTAATGGCGAATAGAATCAGTAAACCGGCAAGGACTAGCCGCGGCAATGTTTGCTGCAAAGCAAATCGATTAGCAAGGGCGTGTAGAACTTATGTAAATTTTGGGTTAAGACGACAGACTTGCGGCGGCGGAATTTGTCATTATCATCAGCCGTCCATCGCCTGATCCACCATGGCAGATTGCATTCTTGGACTTGGGTTCATTTTGTGAACCAGTGCCAGTCTAATTGCCGTGGGCGGCGCGTATGGTAGAGCGATAATTTTTTGAGATTGATCAGATGGCAGGCAAGCGAACTAACACTAAGACTATGGATTCGGACGCCGAAATTTACGAAGCCACGGCCGGCTGGGATTCGTATGTGTCGGATCTACTTAGCGGCGACCGACAAGACGTCGCCGAGACCAACGAGATAGAAACCAATCAGGCAACGCCCTTGCCGACCGGTGAAGAGCGCCGCAAGGAACCGCGTGATCGCACGCCTGCCCGCCGGCGCACGGTACTGCTAGCCGAGGATTCGGCTAAAGAGTCTCGCTGAGCTTTTGATCCATTAAATGATTACCGAGAAGGCCGCTGCAATGCGGCCTTTTTGTTGACCGCCCCAGTGATTTGACTATGGGCAACTACGTTACCCCGAGTAAGGATGCGCGCCCGGAGAGATTCGAACTCCCGGCCTCTGCCTCCGGAGGGCAGCGCTCTATCCAGCTGAGCTACGGGCGCAACGCAAACGACTTCGTCAGAAACCTCATCTAAACTTGCCAACCAACGCCGCTAACGCGCCGTCCAGCGCTCCCCGTCGCTATGCGACGGGCCCGGCCACTCGGCTGCAGCCTCGCGGCGTTCATCGCTTCCCGAGCAATGCTCGGGATGACCGCTCACGCGGCCACCGCTCTTCACCCAGCTGAGCTACGGGCGCAACGCAAACGACTTCGTCAGAAACCTCATCTAAACTTGCCAACCAACGCCGCTAACGCGCCGTCCAGCGCTCCCCGTCGCATTGCGACGGGCCCGGCCACTCGGCTGCAGCCTCGCGGCGTTCATCGCTTCCCGAGCAATGCTCGGGATGACCGCTGACGCGGCCACCGCTCTTCACCCAGCTGAGCTACGGGCGTTTGAATCCCAATAGGATACTCGCCGCTAGGCTCGCCACCAAGCAGTGACTTGCATGAAGTTCGCAGCGTGTGGATGCTAGGCACATGCGTAAGGTCACGCCATCGGGTGATGTGTTCTTAGATGTTTTCGATCAGGCGCCGGAGAAAGAGTTGGCGCCCGGCGATGTCCTGATTCACGAAGGCGAGCTTGCCCATGAAGTCTTCAACATCGTCGAAGGTATGTTGATGGTCAGCCGAATTGGACGCGACGGCCGTCGGCAGGTCCTTAGCTTTTTGTTCCCCGATAATTTCGTTGGTCTCACGGCGACCGATCGCTATTTTTTCACAGTGGAGGCCGTGACGGCGACCCGTGTCGCGGGACGGCCTCGGGCGGTCCTAGATGCACGTTTGGCGGAAGATGTAGAGGCCGAGAGAGCCTTCACCAGTATGATGTTTCGCGTACTGGAGAACCTAGTGGATCTCGCCTATAGCTTGGGGCAGCGTACCGCCGCCGAACGCGCCGCGATTTTTGTACTCTATCTCCGTCATCGACATCGCCTAAGCGGAGTCGGCACAAACCGGCAGGATCCCAGCATGTCCCGGGTCAAGCTGCCCATGAGCAGAATCGATATCGCGGATTTCTTGGGACTAAAGAAAGAAACCGTCAGCCGGAGCTTCAGCCAACTGGAGAAACGGGGGCTAATCAAGCGTTTAGGTAGCGAAACCGTGGAAATCAAAGACCTAGACAAGTTGCGGGAATTGGCGGGAGTGCAGGATTTCGCCTCACCCATGCGTCTGCCCCGGGACAGCCAGCGCGACGCTACATAATTCGGCCAAGCGATGGATCCGGCAACCTAGCAAGCAACTTCTCCAGGAAAGCTGGTAAGGCGGATAGAACATCAATGCCGGGAGCTCGCGGATTCTAGCCCACGCCTTTAAGCCACCAAGCATTATCTTTATAATCCGCGGGCCCTTGGTCGAGTCCCCGGCTCAGCAATATTGGAATCCAAAGTGAGCACTAGCGCAGACAAGAAATTCATGGACCTTTTTGCCGTCGTCATTGCCGTTCTCATTGGCGTGACGTTTGCGATTTTTTTGATTGCCCGGTTTATTGCCGGAGATACTCAACGCGATATCCGCTCTAGCACCGCGGAATACCAACAAGAAGTGCTGGATCGCATCAAACCCGTCGGTAGCGTGGCTTTAGTTGGCGATGAGATCCCTGCGTCGACAAGCGAAGAAACCACTACCGTTGCAGCCACTGCCGAACCCGCGGCGGCCCCGCTATCCGGACCGCAGGTTTACAACGTTGCCTGTTTCGCTTGCCACGGCAACGGTATCGGTGGGGCCCCAAAAATCGGTGACAATGCCGCCTGGGTGGCACGCATCGCGCAGGGCCAAGATATCCTGAAAGAACGTGCCATTGTGGGCTATCAGGGAGAAGCCGGCTATATGCCGCCAAAGGGCGGACGCGTGGACCTATCCGACGAAGAAGTTTTGGCCGCCATGGCTTACATGATCGAAGAATCGAGCTGATTGGCCACAGCGCTGCCCGGCCACGCGGCACGCAAACTCAAAGCTTCTGATACCTGCGCAACACTGGGCTGCTCATCGCCGGCTAGATCAGCAATACTGCGCGCCACACGCAAAGCGCTATCACAAGCACGCGCCGACAACGACAGCTTTTCCGCCGCCTTGAGCAATAGTCTCTGAACCACCAGCGTGCCCGCGCAGTCCGCACGCAACTCGATACCCCTAAGCTGTTTGTTCAAACGACCCCGGCGAAGCAACTGACGCTCCCGCGCCGCGCTGACCCGCGTGCGCACCACAGCAGTCGGTTCACCACTAGCCTCGGTATCCAGGTAGTCCGCGGGTAGTTGTTCACGTTGCAGCTCGATCACCATATCCATGCGATCTAAAAATGGCCCAGAGACGCGATTGCGATAGCGGCTAACTTGCTCAGGGCTGCAGCGGCACTCGCGGCGTGGATCGCCCGCATAACCGCACACGCAGGGGTTCATGGCAGCAACTAGCTGGAACCGAGCGGGGAATTCCGCAGTAAGGCCGGCCCGGGCGATAGTGATCTGGCCCGTTTCCAAAGGTTCGCGCAAGCCCTCTAGCACGTCGCGCGCAAATTCGGGCAACTCATCTAGAAACAACACGCCCCGATGCGCCATGGATATTTCGCCCGGCCGAGGTATTCGCCCGCCGCCTACCAAGGCCGGTGCCGAGGCGCCATGGTGCGGCGCGCGAAAAGGTGGCTGCAAGTTCAGGTCCGCGGGTGGGCGCCCGGCCACGGAGCTGATGATGGCGCATTCCAGCGCTTCGCGTTCGGCCAAGGGGGGCAATAAACCCGGGAGTCGGCGAGCCAACATGCTCTTGCCCGTCCCGGGCGGCCCCAACAGCAACAGGTTGTGGCCGCCAGCAGCGGCAATTTCTAGCGCCCGACGAGCGCGATGCTGACCACGAACCTCGGCGAGATCGGTTGCGGCCAGCGCCCGCCGTTTCGGCGGTATGAAAACGGCAGACCTTAAGGATTGTTCGCCGCGTAAATGACGCGCAACTGACAATAGATCCGGGGCGAGCAATACCTCGGCTTCGCTGAGCAAGCCAGCCTCGTCGGCGTTGGCTTGTGGAGCCACGCAGCGATGCCCCGCTTGTTTTCCCGCCTGCAAGGCCGGCAGTAAAGCCGCCGTCGAGCGCAGCAAACTAGAAAACGCAAGCTCGCCGAAAAATTCGTAGCCAGCGAGGGACTCGATGGCCAATTGCTCGGTGGCCGCGAGGATACCCAAGGCTATGGCTAAGTCGAAGCGCCCGCCGGCCTTGGGCAGATCGGCCGGCGCGAGATTGACTGTGATTTTGCCGCTGGGAACTTGGAAGCCGGCGGATCGAATGGCTGCTTTGACGCGCTCGCGACTTTCGCGCACTGCGGTCTCTACAAGACCAACGATAAATAGGCCCGGAAGGCCCCCGGCAGGCTCCACCTCTACGTAGACTTGGGGCGCGTCGAGGCCACGCTGACCGCGGGAAAGCACTGTGGCCAAGGGCATACTTAAACGTCGAGCGGGTCAGCTAGGCAGAGTCTTTGTTGCCGCTCCCGGGCTGGCTTTCCATTTCGAGCCGGGCCAACTCGGCCTCTAATTGAGCAAGCTTCTCACGGCTTCGTTCCAACACTTTTCGCTGCACGTCAAATTCTTCGCGTGTGACTAAATCCAGGCGCGCGAAGGCAGACTGCAGCAAAGCCGTGAAATTTTGCTCAAGATCGGCCGATGCGGCCTGCACACCTGTCGGTACGTTGCGGGCTAAGCGTGCAGCCAGGTCTTTAATGAATTCAGTGTTCATAGTTTGGGCCAATGCTGGAAAAGTTCTACACGATCGTTAAACAAGCTTCATTGCTGGGCAACGGCAGTCACTCATGCGCGATCTTGGTGCAATCTTGCGCTGCATACTCACCCTATTCCACCTAAACGCCTGCGTCTTGCGTCCCGATAAAGTTGGCACGAAACCTGCTTTGTTAACTCCGTGGCCAGGAATGTTGGCATTCGCATCACGCAATGGCAACGAACATTTAGGAAGCTTTCATGCGCAAACTCATATTAGTCGGCAGCTTACTCTTTGCAGCGATACCAGGCGAGGCAGCAGATGTGACCGCCAATGCCGGCATCAATTCAGAATACATTTTCCGCGGCATTCCTCAATCCGATGGCAAAGCGGCGGCCCAGGCCGGGCTGGACCTGGAATCCTCGGGCTTTTATCTCGGGACTTGGGGGTCCACCGTGGATGACGGCGATTCCAGCACCAATGATGGCTTGGAAGTTGATTTCTATGCCGGCTATGGCTTCAAGCTCGGCGAGGTGGAACTCGGTGTCGGCGCTACTTTTTATACCTACACCGATGATTTCGATGATGACTATCTGGAAATGAACCTCAGCGCCGGCTGGCAGTGGTTCTCATTGGACGCGGCCATCGGCCGATATGAAAACTTCACGGGGCCAAGGCTCGACTATCAATTTTACGCGTTCACGGGCGAGCTGAAACAGTTCTATGGCACCGTCGGCTTCTTCGAAGATGACTTCAACGGCGAATACTATGAAGTGGGCTACCGCGATGCATTGGCGGTCCAAGATACACATATCTTCGACTATCAGATCGCCATCATTCATAGCACAGACGATCTATTAGGTGGCCAAGACGACACCAATATTGTTTTCAGTCTGTCCCGCAACTTTGCGATCTACAGCAACTAGAACCAGCAAAGTCCTCGCACAAAGCTAAGGAGAACTTCAGGCATGAAACTGATTACTGCCATTATCAAACCCTTCAAGCTCGATGATGTGCGCCAGGCCGTAGCCGACATTGGCATTGCCGGCATTACCGTTACCGAAGTTAAGGGCTTTGGCCGCCAAAGAGGCCATACCGAACTTTATCGGGGCGCGGAGTATGTGGTTGATTTCTTACCCAAGACGAAGCTCGAATTGGCCGTGGACGACGACATTGCCGAACGAGTTGTGGAAGCCATCGTCAATATCGCGCGCACGGGCAAGATCGGTGACGGCAAGATTTTTGTCACCGATCTCAGTGAAGTAATTCGAATTCGTACCGGCGAAACCGGTGCCGATGCGGTCTAGACGCGCCAGGCCAAGGAGAGAAAGATGAATCAGATTACCGAACTCAGCTACGCACTAGATACATTTTATTTTTTAGTCTGCGGCGCCCTCGTCATGTGGATGGCCGCCGGTTTTACCATGCTGGAAGCCGGCTTAGTCCGTGCAAAGAACACCACAGAAATTTTGACCAAAAATGTCGGGCTCTATGCCATCGCCTGCGTCATGTACATGCTCTGCGGCTATGGAATTATGTATCCGGGAGACGGTTTCGAAGGTGGCATCCTTCCGGGCATCAGCTCGCTAGGCGCCGACGACAATAGCGTGGAATCGGTTATGGCCGGCGATGCTTACTACTCAAATCTTGCTGATTTCTTTTTTCAAGTCGTCTTCGTTGCCACCGCCATGTCCATCGTGTCGGGCGCGGTTGCGGAACGCATGAAGCTGTGGTCGTTTTTTGCGTTCGCCATCATTCTCACGGGCTTCATTTATCCCATACAAGGATTTTGGAATTGGGGCGGCGGCTTTCTAAAAACCAATTTGGGTTTTCTGGATTTCGCCGGCTCCGGCACAGTACATATGTGTGGCGCGGCCGCGGCCCTGGCTGGGGTGTTGTTGTTGGGCCCGCGCAAGGGCAAGTACGGCCCGCAGGGCCAAGTCTTCGCCATCCCGGGCAGCAACCTGCCCCTGGCGACCCTAGGCACGCTGATTCTCTGGTTGGGATGGTTTGGCTTTAATGGTGGTTCAGAACTCAAGGTCTCGGATGTAGGCGAAGCCAATGCAGTAGCGCTGGTCTTCGTCAACACGAACATGGCGGCCGCCGGCGGATTGATCGGCGCTCTACTACTGGCGCGGCTGTGGTTTGGCAAAGCTGATCTAACCATGGCATTGAACGGCGCATTGGCCGGCTTGGTGGCCATCACGGCCGAACCATTGACGCCAACGCCCTTGCTCGCCTCCACCATCGGCGTGGTGGGCGGGTTATTGGTGGTGCCTTCAATTATTTTCATGGATCGCTGGGGCAAGATTGACGATCCCGTGGGGGCAATTTCCGTACACGGCGTCGTCGGGGTATGGGGCCTACTGGCAGTCTGCTTATCCAACCCGGACTCGTCTCTAATCAGCCAGCTCTCGGGAATCGCTATCATTTTCATCTGGGTATTTGGCACCAGCGCGCTGGTGTGGTTCTTGCTGAAAATGATCCTGGGACTGCGCGTATCGGAAGAGCAGGAATACGAGGGCGTGGATATGAGCGAATGCGGCATGGAGGCCTATCCGGAATTTACCCAGGCACCAGAGTAAGCACCCACGGGCGCTGCCACGTAGGGTAATGCCCCTAGGCCCCGGCTGGCGGGGTATTCGGAGCTACTGGACATAATCTGGTGATGGCCGACAATAGGACCAATGGCCCGGTTCGTGACCCGTATCATCGCCGCGTGGGCCGCCCGCTTGCATAATAGTGCGGTCAAGGCCGGCTCTGCGGGATGATCGGCCAGGAGAGCGCATCCATGAAACTGAAAGTCGTACTTTTTTCTGCCCTGGGCCTCACACTGCTCGCCAGTGCGTCCATGGCCAATGATGTCGATGTCTACACCTGGACTGACGCCGACGGCGTGCCCCACTACACGGACCGTCCACCCGCCGGCGAACGGGTGACGTATACCGGTATTCGCTCAAAACGCACCGATGCCGCTAACGTCCAAGCGCGCGTGGAACAAGCCCAGGAAAACCGGGCCGACGCCCTGGAGCGCCGCAACTCAGCTCAGGACGAAGATGATGAAACCGCTCAGCAACGTGCTAAGAATCTAGCCGAGCGCGCCAGCAGCTGCGAAAAAGCGCGCGAGCGCCTCACTTCCTATACAACTGCCCACCGTTTATATCGACCAAATGCCGATGGCGAGCGCGAGTATTTGAGCGATGAAGAAATGGATTCTGCCCGTACCAACGCGCAAAAATCCGTTGAACAATGGTGTGACTAGCCGCCAGCGTAGAGCCACTGACCAGCGGTGACAAACAACACCGCCAACCCCCCACCGCAGGACAATTTTTACCTGCCTGACCTCTGCGCGCCGACGGCCGCGCTGAGCGTGGTGCTGACCACGGAGTTAGTCGCCATTGGCGTCACGCTAGCCCGCCAACCCGCCTGGGAACAATTCTTTTCTGATCTGGCGCGCACGTCTTTGCTGATGCTCTGGATGTCCTTATCCATCGCCGCGGTGCTCTGTGGACTACGCTCCCGCTTGGCGCGCTTGGATACCAGTACAGCCACGGTTGCCACGATTCTCATTATTTTGGCGGTTATCGCCGTTGTGTCCGAAGCCATATTTTGGCTGGGCGAAGCCTACGGTGCTGCCGTCGCACCCGCCTGGTTTCCGAATCACCACAGCTTATTTTTAACCCGTAATCTTGCCTTGGGCTTATTAGTCAGCACCCTAATGCTGCGTTACTTTTATGTTGCCCACCAATGGCGACATAACGTCGAACGCCAAGCCGAAAGCCGCATTCTGGCATTGCAGGCCCGAATACGTCCGCACTTCTTATTTAACAGCATGAATACCATCGCCGACTTAACTCGCAGCAATCCGGCTGCCGCAGAAGCGGCTGTTGAAGATCTTGCCGATTTATTTCGTGCGTCTTTGCACGATGGACAAGAAATGGTGCGTCTGGACGAGGAACTCGAGATTACGCGGGTTTATCAACGCATGGAGGAAAAACGTCTGGGCGAACGATTGAAGGTCCAATGGCAAGTTGCTGACTTACCCAAGCAGGCAAAAATTCCCAGCCTCACTCTCCAACCGCTGCTGGAGAACGCGATTTACCACGGCGTAGAACCCTTGGCAGAACCTGCCACTATTGAAGTAGAAGGCCGCCGCAAAGGAGAAATGGTGTACTTATCCGTTCGCAACCCCCTACCCACGGGTGAACGACGATCATCAGCCGGCAACCAAATTGCCGTGCAGAATATTCGCGAACGACTGGAACTGGCATTTGGCCCGCGCGCGCGTCTGTCCACGGCCATCGACAAGACGCATTACGAAGCCAGCTTGGCATTTCCCTATAAGGAGTAGCCTAAGCAATAGCTTTCGCTATCATTCACACCATGAGCATGACTCGAGTACTAATTGCCGACGATGAAGCGCCGGCGCGCATGCGCTTGCGCCGCATGTTAGAAGAGCTGGGTGATTGCGATGTCGTTGGCGAAGCACGCCACGGCGGAGAAGCCGTGGAACTTTCGGAAGAACTGCGACCGGACGTCTTGTTGCTCGATATTCGTATGCCCGAAATGGACGGAATTGAAGCGGCACGGCATCTTTCCGGGCTAGAGAATTCGCCCGCCGTGATTTTTACTACGGCGTTTGACAGCTACGCCATGGACGCCTTCGATGCACAAGCAGTGGGCTATTTACTCAAACCGGTGCGACGCGAACGCCTGGTACGGGCCCTCGGGCAGGCAGCACGACTAACAAGGCCCCAAGCCTCAGCCCTGGCCGGATCACCCGCCAACCTGCAGAGCCGCCGCAATTTATGCGTGCGCAAGGCAGCGGGTCTGCAACTCATTCCCATAGAAGAGGTTAAGTTTTTTAAAGCAGACCAAAAATACGTCACGGTTCATCATTTGAACGGCGAGGATTTGCTGGATGAAACTTTGAAAGATCTTACTGAGGAATTTCGCGATCGTTTTATTCGCATTCATCGCAGCGCCCTGGTATCAACCGCATACCTGGAACGCATGACGCGCAATTCTTCCGGGCAATATGAACTGTTTTTGAAGGGCGTGGACACCCCGCTGCCCGTGAGCCGCCGCCACGTCACAGACCTAAAACTCGCCCTACGGAGCCGCAGCTAAAGGAGTTTCTCGCGGTGGTCGGCGTTCGCTGGCACAATAACGCTCTGATTCACTAGTGCGCTGAAGCCCATGAATGAGCAACTAGACCCAGACGACTCCAAGGACTTGGCGGCCGATGCAGACCCTGCGCCGAACAATGACGAGTCAACGGCGGCGAACGGCACGGCAGCATCTCCAACGAAGTCTTCCGCGGTCGGCTGGTTCGCGCTGCTGGTGGCATTGCTGGCGGCCGCTGGCGCTGGTTACTTGTGGCAGGAACAACGCAAACAAGCCGCAACCAATGCCGAAGTCGAGCAACTGACCGTAAATCTCCGGGAGCGCGACAAGGAATTGTCACAGCTCCAAGACAAGGTCACCGAGCTGTTGGATACAGGAGCCAGTCAGACGGAAGATCTCGCGGGCTTATTCGGGCAGGTCGATAGCCAGGGGCGCCGGCTTGATGAGCTACCCCTGCGGGTCGGCCGCCTCGAACGTGCGCTTGAGAATGTGCCGGGCGTTGCGGATCAAGCCCGTTCCGCCTGGTTACTCGCCGAGGCTGAGTACTACCTGCGTATCGCCAACGCTCAATTGGGCCTGGCCAGAAACGTAGACGTCGCGCTCAGGGCCCTGGAATTGGCGGATGAAAAATTGCGTGATATCGGGGACCCGGGCCTGACCCGCGTGCGTAGCGTGCTGGCCGATGAAATAACCGCACTGCGCGCGGTGCCGCGTCCGGACGCCGAAGGTATCGCCCTGCGCTTGGGCAGTCTGGCCCGTTCACTGGAAAGTCTTCCATTGTCTCGACAAACCCCTGAAAGCTATGCACAACAGACGGGCGAAAAGAACGAGACTAGCGGCTGGACGCGAGCTCTGGAATCAACAAAAACCGCGCTGCTTAGCGTGATTCGCGTGAAACGCACGGATGAAACGATTATTCCATTGCGCACTGAGGCCGAAGAATCTTTGTTGCGGCGAGGAATGGAAACTGAATTGGATATCGCACGCTTGGCGCTCATACGAGGCGACCGCAATGTCTATCGGGATGCCCTAGCTGGCGTAACCGAAAGATTGCAGCGGCATTTCGACCCCGACGCTCAGACCGTGCAAGCCACGCGAGAACAACTATTGGAACTGGCTGAGGCAAAAATGCCGGAAGCCTTACCCGATATCTCCGCGTCGTTAAATCTATTACTAAAGCTCGGCTCGGATAGCGCGAATCCATGAAGTTCGGTTTATTCGTTCTGTTGGCCTTGGCCGTGGGCTCCGTAGCAGCCCACTTTCTGCTGGAGGACAATGGCTACGTTTTACTGAATTTCCGCGGCTATGCCGTAGAAATGTCCATCCCCATCCTGGCCTTCTTACTCATACTCATTTATCTAGCCGCCCGTCTACTCACCCGCGTCTGGCGAGCGCCGCGGCAACTGGGCGAAGCCGCTGGCAAGTGGCGCGAACAGCGCGCCGGAAAGCGCGCCACCGATGGACTCATCGCGCTATCCGCCGGAAATCTTGCTAAGGGTGAGCGCTTGCTAACCAAATCCGCTCCCAACAGCTCAGCGCCGCTGCTCAACTACTTGGCGGCGGCCCGCGCGGCCCACATGCAGGGCGATAGAGAGCGCCGCGATAGTTGGCTGCGAATGGCCTATGAGCAAGATGAAAAGGCAGCTAACGCGGTATTGCTCACTCAAGCAGAGCTGCAGTTGGATGATGGTGAACGCGAGCAAGCTTTAGCGAGTTTAAATCGCGTTCTCGAAACCGAAGCTCGCCACCCGCAAGCCTTGCGCCTGCTGGCGAGTCTGCGCCACAGCGAACAAAACTGGCAGGCCTTGGCCGATCTGCTGCCCAAGCTACGCAAGTTACCCAGCATCGAGCGCAGCCAAATCGAAACCTGGACCATGGACAGCATCGCAGGTTTGCTGGCAAGCACCACCACCGATCGCGCTGCCATAGATGCCTATTGGCAAAGCCTGCCCCGGCCGTTACGCAAACAGCCCACATTGGTGAGTGCGCGAATTCGAGCCTTGGCGCGCGTGCAGGATCTTGATGAAGCCGAGAAAGAAATTCGGCGCACGCTAAAGAATGACTGGAACGAAGACTTGGTCGAAATGTTCGGCGAACTCGAATTGCCCAATGCGTCGCGACAATTGGCACAGCTTGAAACCTGGCTGCGCAGCCGGCCAGAAGACCCGACCCTGCTACTGGCGGCGGGCCGTGCCTGTTTGCGCAACCAGCTATGGGGCAAGGCCCGCAGCTATCTCGAATCGAGTTTGGCCGTGCGGCCGAGTCCGGTCAGCTATAACGTGCTAGGCCAACTCATGATGCAGCTGGGTGAGTCTGATGCAGCAACGGATGCCTTTCGCAAAGGTCTAACCCTCGGATACTCAGGCGACCCCGAGGTACCCCGGCTCACCGCCGACCCTGCCCCAACGGAATAAGCGCGCGGCTTACGGCTGGCTGCGGGCACTCCGCAGCCACTTGGTCAAGGATTCCCACTGCTCCCAGTCTGGCCAGGCGAGATACTCGGGAAGCTCGTAAATGCCGAGTCCACGGCTATAGGCACGGATGTAATTCTGTGCCTCACGCAGGGTGGCGATATACGGCACCCGCAGTTTCCCCAGAAATTCATCCAAAGACTCATAAATCAGGGTATTTTCTCGGACTCGATTGGCAACTACGGCGATTTTGGCCCCTTTTCGCTGCACTTTGCCGACTTTTTGCAGCTCTTTGATGAATTTACCAGCAGCTTGCATATCGATGGTCGATGGCAATACCGGTACCACTATCGTTTCTGCATGGTTAACCAAATCCGTGAGCTCTGGCCCGTGGGCACGCGCGGGCGCGTCGACCACCGCGACATCGGCCGATCTGGGCAAATGACGGAAGCCATCCTCATAGCCCGCGACGCCCGTGATTTCGGGCCGATCGTCTGGCCGGCGTTCCAGCCAATCAAGACTCGAGGCCTGGGGATCATAATCAACCAGGGCCACGCGCTTTTCTTCTTCGGCCGCGAAGTAGCTCGCGATATTGGTGGCAATGGTGCTCTTACCGCAGCCGCCCTTGGCGTTTAGAACCAAGATATGTCGCATGGAGATTGCCCCTTACATTGCCGCGAAGGGCTAAACTTAGCGAGGCATTTAACAAAAGTCCATTCGGTAAGCGAACAAAAGCCCGATTGCGGCGGCCATAGTTAACAACGATGAATCGACAGCGCGAATCATGACGATCCCATTCACAAAAATGCACGGTCTTGGCAACGACTTCATGGTGGTTGCCGCCGCCGGGCAACCGCTGCCACCGCAGTCAAGAATCCGAGAACTCGGGGATCGGCGCACCGGTGTCGGCTTTGACCAGCTGGCTTGGCTGGAGCCTTCACGCAGCGGTAGGGGCGATATTTACTATCGCATTTTCAACAAGGATGGCAGCGAAGCGGAGCAGTCGGGTAACGGCGCGCGCTGCGTGGCGAGATACCTTGCCATGATTCGCGGTGGCTCCGAATTCCTGCTCGAACACGCAACCGGCGTATCGCGCGCCGAAGTGCATGGCGATGAAACCATCACAGTCGATATGGGTGTGCCAAGCTTTCGACCGGCTGATTTGCCCTTTCGGGCCGATGCCGAGGCAAACAGCTATCCCATTGAAATCGGTGACGAGCAGCTTGAAATCGGCGCTGTGTCCATGGGAAATCCCCATGCGGTATTGCGGGTTGACGATGTGAACCTCGCCCCCGTAGCCAGTTTGGGGCCCTTGCTCGAATGTCACGAGCGGTTTCCCAAGCGTGCTAACATCGGCTTTCTACAAGTGCTTGCTCGCAACCTCGTTCGGCTACGGGTTTACGAACGCGGCTCGGGTGAAACGCAAGCTTGTGGAACTGGTGCCTGCGCCGCGGCTGTTGTTGGCCAGCGCGCGGGTTGGCTAGATGCAAAAGTGCGTGTCGAAATGCCGGGCGGCCCGGTCAATGTCCGCTGGGAAGGACCGGAGCATCCGGTCTGGCTCAACGGCGAGGCAGTTGCCGTGTTCGAGGGAACGGTCGAACTATGAGTAGTCTAAAACAAACTCAATCTGATACTGAATTCTTGGATCTGTCCGAAGACGCCATTTCCGATTACTTGCTGGCACATCCTGACTTCTTTGAGCGTCATGGGAAATTGCTGGGCAACTTGCGGCTGCCCCATAAGATTGGCGGTCCGGCAGTTTCTCTCGTTGAAAAACAAGTCGCCGTGCTACGACAGAGAAATCTGCAATTGGAGCGAAAGCTGCGTGACCTGGTCGAGGTCGCTAAAGGTAATGATCAGCTGGCAGAGAAAATTCACTCGCTGGCCTTGGAGTTGCTCGATACCGACAGCCCTGCCGAAACCGTTGATCGATTAGAAGAGCAGTTGCGAATTAGTTTTAAGTCTGACCGTTCTGTGCTGGTTCTTTTCCGGTCATTAGACGGGGTGATGGACAGTCAGTTTTTTAGGCCGCTAGACCGCGATGCGGAAAGTCTAGCGCCATTCAGCACTTTCTTAGAATCCAGCGCACCCCGTTGCGGTGCGGTTCGAGACGCACAACGAAGTTTTTTGTTTGGCGACAATGATCTGGAAATTGGCTCGGTAGCTCTGCTGCCTTTGGGTAAATCTTCCGAACTAGGCTTTCTGGCTATCGGCAGCCGCGACGCCAATCACTTCCATCCAGGCAAGAGTATGGATTTTCTTGTCCGGCTGGGTGAATTAGTAACCTACGCCCTGCGTCCGTAGCAGATGAAGCGCCGCCGGCTCCATGGTTGCGCCAAAACACGCTAAGCAAGCATGCAACAAGATCAGTCTTCCCTGATCACTGACTTTCTCCAACATCTAGAGTTAGAGCGACGCTTGTCGCCGCATACCGTCGCCGCTTATCGGCGAGACCTACAATGCTTGATGGAGTTTTGTGAGGCGGCGGGAGTTGCGCATTGGACCGACTTGAAAAAACATCATCTGCGCCGCTTCGCGGCGGTGAGTCATGCCAAGGGGCTGAGCCCACGTAGTGTTCAACGGCGCTTATCCGGTGCGCGCAGCTTCATGAACTACTTGGTGCGCGAAGGCGAACTCAAGGCCAACCCGGGCGACGATGTATCCGCGCCGAAGGCGGCCCGCAACTTACCGGACACCCTCGACGTAGACCAGATGGCAAAACTTTTGGAAATCACCGGCGATGATGCTTTGACCTGCCGCGATCGCGCTATCCTGGAATTGCTCTACTCTTCGGGACTGCGCCTGGCCGAACTCATTGGGCTAGATCCCGGGGATGTCGATCTCGCCGAAGCAACCGTCCGCGTGACGGGAAAGGGCAATAAGACCCGTGTTGTACCCGTGGGCCGCCGGGCTCTTAGTGCATTGCGGTCATGGCTCAAAGCGCGGGGAGAAATGGCCCGGACGGATGAAATTGCCCTGTTTGTGGGCACCCGCGGTCGGCGCATCAGCCCGCGGGTGGTGCAAACTCGGGTCCGGCACTGGGCGCGCAAAGCGGGCTTACCCAAGCGGGTCTATCCGCACTTATTTCGGCATAGCTTCGCCACGCACATGCTGGAATCCAGCGGTGACCTGCGCGGCGTGCAGGAAATGCTGGGCCATGCCGACATCAGTACCACACAGATTTATACCCACCTTGATTTTCAACATTTGGCCCAAATATATGATCAAGCGCATCCGCGCGCGCATCGGCGCGGCAAGAACAAAGCTTGAGGATCTAAAGCGCAAAAACTCGTCTGGAATTTAGCGCTGGCGACCGTTAACGTTCTTCGCAAACCAGCCGCAGTCATTGAGGAACACAGCATGGATCAGTATCGCGGCACGACCATTGTGTCGGTTCGGCGCGGCGACACCGTCGCCGTCGCCGGTGACGGCCAGGTCAGCATGGGCAATACCATCATGAAGGGCAATGCCCGCAAGGTCCGTCGCTTAGCCAACGGCAGAGTCATTGCTGGCTTTGCCGGCGGCACGGCCGATGCCTTCACGCTATTTGAACTCTTCGAGGCCAAACTAGAGCAATATGGCAATCTCACTCGAGCGGCCATAGAGCTGGCGAAAGACTGGCGCACCGACCGGCGACTGCGGCGACTGGAAGCCTTGCTTTGTGTCGCGGACCGGGATACCTCCCTCATTATTTCTGGCAACGGCGATGTCATCGAGCCCGAAGATGACCTCATGGCCATCGGCTCTGGCGGACCCTTCGCCCAAGCTGCGGCCCGCGCCTTGCTAGACAACACAGAATTGACGGCGGAAGAGATAGTCCACAAGGCCTTGGACATCGCCGCCGCCATTTGTGTTTACACCAATACCAATCTCGTCGTGGAAACGCTGACGGCGAACGAATAAGGCACAGGAATCCATATGTCCCAAATGACACCACGGGAAATTGTCCAGGAATTGGACAAGCATATTATTGGCCAGGATGACGCCAAACGCGCTGTCGCTATTGCATTGCGAAACCGCTGGCGACGCATGCAGGTCGACGAAGAATTGCGTAATGAAATAACACCGAAAAACATATTGATGATGGGGCCCACCGGCGTGGGCAAGACTGAAATCGCCCGTCGCTTAGCCAATCTTGCTAAAGCACCATTCATCAAAGTCGAAGCGACCAAGTTTACGGAAGTCGGTTATGTGGGCCGCGAGGTCGATAGCATCATTCGCGACCTTGCCGATGTATCTATTAAGCTAACGCGCGAGACAGCA
The DNA here is from genome assembly GCA_965221985.1 of Gammaproteobacteria bacterium. GTDB lineage: Bacteria > Pseudomonadota > Gammaproteobacteria > Steroidobacterales > J054. The sequence continues at coordinate 918,658 of OZ244928.1, read as the reverse complement.
CTTGAGAAAGTCCGCCATCGTGCGGAAGATGCAGCGGAAGATCGCATACTCGATGCCCTATTACCGCCACCGGCCAACACATTGGGCCAAGCCGATAAGCCCGAAGAATCGGATACTCGGCAAAAATTCCGCAAAATGTTCCGCGAAGGCAAACTCGACGACAAAGAAGTCGAAATTGAAGTACAGGCCATGAGCGTGGGTGTTGAAATCATGGCTCCGCCGGGCATGGAGGAAATGACCAGCCAGCTGCAGGGCATGTTTCAAAACTTGGGCAGTAACAAAAGGAGTAGCCGCAAGCTACGCGTTGGTGACGCCTTTAAGCTCTTGGTTGAGGAAGAGGCCGGAAAACTCGTCAACGACGAAGAAATAAAGCTCACGGCCATTGAAAACGTCGAAGAAAATGGCATCGTATTTATCGATGAAATCGACAAAGTGGCACGACGTGCTGAAACAAGTGGTGCGGACGTATCACGGGAAGGTGTGCAACGTGATCTTCTCCCACTAGTTGAAGGTTGCACCGTTACGACCAAACACGGTCTGGTGAAAACCGACCATATTTTGTTTATTGCCTCCGGTGCATTTCATGTGACCAAGCCAGCAGATTTGATTCCGGAATTGCAGGGCCGCTTTCCCATTCGCGTGGAACTTAAGGCACTTACAGCGGATGATTTTGTGCGGATCTTGACGGAGCCCGATGCGTCACTCTGCGAGCAGTATCAAGCCTTGCTAGCCACGGAGGGTGTGAGCCTAAGTTTTGCTGACTCTGGTGTGCGGAAACTCGCGGATATCGCCTACCGGGTGAATGAACAAAACGAAAATATTGGTGCCCGCCGACTGCACACGGTGCTAGAACGCTTGTTGGACAATTTATCCTTCGAAGCTGCCGACCGCCAAGGTGATGCCTTGACCGTTGATGCTAAATATGTGGAAACACACCTGGGTGCATTGGCGGAAGACGAGGACTTGAGCCGCTATATCCTCTAGCTTGCTCGCCCGCGATCGCGAAAACGCAGCCACCATGGAACCGTGGACGACCGTTTTGCGATCGAGCTGATTGCGAAGTGGACGCAAAAAGCTTTTCGTAGCACCCGCTGTCGGGTTATCGTCGATGCATCACCGGCCGGACTTTGCCGAATACGATGACTGAGATCAAGACTCGCTTTCGACCTTGGATCAAATCCACAACCCGGCCACCTCTGCTCGGGCTGTTGGCCTTCGCGGTGATTTTATCTTGGCGGCCGGTGGCCCACAGCTTAATGATATTAATGCACGAGCTACTGGCCGATCCCATACAACTACTTGCTTCCTTTTTCGTCGGCGCCTTCGGCGTATTTATCATGTGGCGTGGCTTTAAGCATGATGAAGTCACGGCGAGCCTGATGGGTTTGCTCGCCGGATCGCTGATCTGGACGGGCTGGGTAGAAGCCGGCTTCAACGGCTTTGCGACCCTACTAAACATTCAGCCATTGAAATGGCAGGGCTTTACTCTGTTTACACCCGGCCTATTGATGATCGAAGCATCGGTGGTGTTGATGCTCATGCTCGTCATCATGATGGGCTCGAATAAGGATACTCATTGCCGCATGTTTCTATGGTTTCACAGAAATTTGCGCATATGGCCAGCTAAACGCACGCCAGGTTACAAGCGACAGTATTCTAGAATCGCCTGTTTGGAATATTTATTCGTGGTTTGGTTCTTTTACGTTTTAAATATATTGATATTCGATCCACGAATTCTCGGCCCGGACAACCCCATTACAATGGCAATCTTATTACTCTTAGCGCTCTGGGGCAGTTATTTGCTTTGGAAACTCATGCAGCTGCGTGTGGCTGGACCTGCCTTGCGCTATGCCATTCCCACCGTGGGTTGCTGGTGGGTCCTCGTGGAAAGTGCCGCGGCCTTCGGAATGATTCCTGAATTCTGGGTCCGCCCGCTGGAATATCCGGTGATCATGAGCCTATTCGGGATAGCCTGCGCTTGCATACTGTTGAGCTATCGGAGCCTGCGGCACAACGCGAGCGCTTGATCTTGCAGTCAAATTCTTACGCCTAAGCAGAGCAAAACGGTCAGTGTGACGGCGGTGGCGAACCAAAACCTTGTCTAACCACTCTGTTGGTCCAGGTCCTTGGCGAGATCAGACTCACCGGCGACAAACACCGCCCCCCGGCGCCCTACAGAGCAGGTAGAATGTGCCGCCGGACAGACCCATGAACGAATCAGAAGAAACCACCCATTTCGGCTTCGAAAACGTCGCCACGCCAGAAAAATCCCGGCGCGTGCGCGACGTATTCAATTCAGTTGCGAGCAAGTACGACATCATGAACGATCTGATGTCGGTTGGGCTACATCGACATTGGAAGCGATTCGCGCTGGCGCGGACAGGTCTGCGTCCGGGCCAGCAGGCCCTTGATGTGGCCGGGGGCACTGGCGATCTGACTGCCGGCATGAGTCGTCAAGTGGGCTCTAGAGGCCGTGTTCTGCTCACCGATATCAACGCCGCGATGCTGGCTGAAGGCAACAGGCGGCTGCTGGACCGGGGTATCGTCGCTAATGTCCAGCTTGCGCAAGTCAATGCGGAAAAGTTGCCCTTTATTGATGCTTGTTTCCACTGTGTGACCATAGGTTTTGGACTGCGCAATGTGACGCATAAAACAATGGCACTGGAAGAAATGTCGCGCGTCCTAAAACCGGGCGGGCGACTGTTGGTATTGGAGTTTTCTCGGCCTGTCTTAGACCTATTGAAGCCGGTCTATGATCTTTATTCATTCAAAGTACTGCCAACCTTAGGCGAAATGGTTGCCGGCGACGCCGCAAGCTATCGATATCTTGCAGAGTCCATAAGAATGCACCCTGCCCAAGATGAATTGCTGGATATGATGCGATCCGCCGGTCTCGAGGACTGCCGATATCACAATCTCAGTGGTGGTATCGTCGCCCTGCATATCGGTCAGCGCTACTGATATGAATTCCTTACTGGAGCCTATTACCGCTCTCTTTAATCGGGGCATCAAAGATTCATCTAGCGCTCGGGGTCTATGCAAGGCCTTGGAAGGCCGTAGCTTGAGCATCGTTCTACAACCGCCAGAGACTCGAATGCGACTCGTAGTTCAATCCGGGGCTCTTGTCGTGGCCAAGCATGATGATGCGGAGCAAGCCGATGTCGAACTGCGAGGTGGCGCATTGGGAATTGCGCGTTTGCTGGTGAGCGACCCGGAAGACATATTGCGTTCAGGCGCGGTGCACATGGATGGCGATCCCGAAATCGCCGAGCAGTTCCGCGCTCTTTTCACCATGGCACGCCCCGATCCCGAAGAGGAGCTGGCCAAAATCCTTGGCGATGTGCCCGCGCACCAGCTCGGCAATGCTGCCCGCGGACTCCGTGATTGGGGCAAGCAAGCAAAGCGCAGCCTTGGCCGCAGCCTGTCTGAGTATTTGCGCGAGGAGCGCCGCGACTTACCCACGCGCACCGAAGTCCAAGAATATTTGGATGCGGTGGACAATTTCTCAACTGCGGTCGAGCGTGCCGAGGCGCGTATTCAACACTTGTACAGGCAGATGAAGTCTTGAAAAGCGGCCTTTTTAACCCACGATTATTGTTTCGGCTCCTCGCCATTCAAGGCGTACTAATTCGTCATGGCCTGGATGATTTCATTACCTCGACACATATGCTGCGTCCGGCGCGATTTTTGTTCTTGCTATCGCCCAGTAGCTGGGGACGACGGGAAGCAGATAAGCCGCGGGCTGTTCGCATCCGTGAGGCGCTAGAAGAACTAGGCCCAATTTTTGTGAAGTTCGGCCAATCTCTGTCGACGCGGCAAGACCTGCTACCCGAAGACATCGGCAAAGAACTCGCAAAATTACAGGACCAAGTGCCGCCTTTTCCCGGCGAACAAGCCATCGCGGCCATTGAAGCTGCCTATCGCCGGCCTATCAAGGAAGTGTTCGAGAAATTTGAACCCGAAGCGCTAGCAGCTGCTTCGATTGCCCAGGTACATGTGGCGCGCCTGAAAGACGGCGAAGAAGCCATTGTCAAAGTGCTGCGACCCAAGGTCCGGGAACAGATAGAACGCGATATCGAAGTGCTCTATACCATGGCCAAGCTCGCCCAGCGATACTGGGCTGACGGTCAGCGTCTACGCCCCGTGGAAGTGGTTGCTGAATACGAAAAAACCATCTACAACGAGTTGGACTTACTCCGCGAAGCTGCGAACGCCGCGCAGCTCAGGCGAAATTTCAAAGGTTCCGCGCAAATCTACGTGCCTGAAGTTTATTGGGACTACTGCCGCGAACAAGTCATGGTGATGGAACGCATTCACGGCATTCCCATCAGCGATATGCCGCGATTACAGCAAGCCGGTGCCGATATCGCGAAACTGGCCGCCAATGGTGTAGAAATATTTTTTACTCAAGTCTTTCGGGATAATTTTTTTCATGCCGATATGCATCCCGGCAATATCTTCGTTGATGTCGAGGACCCTGAAAACCCGCGCTATGCGGCAGTGGATTTTGGTATTGTCGGGACGCTAGAAGACCGCGACCGCCGTTACCTTGCTGAAAACTTTTTGGCGTTTTTTGATCGCAACTATCACCGCGTAGCTCAATTGCATGTTAATTCTGGTTGGGTGCCTCCCGATACGCGCGTCGATGAACTAGAATCCGCCATTCGCACGGTATGCGAACCTATTTTCAATAAGCCGCTAAAAGATATTTCCTTTGGACATGTTTTGATTCGTCTCTTTCAAGTGGCCCGTCGTTTCAATATGGAAGTGCAACCACAGTTAATCTTGCTGCAGAAGACTTTGGTGCAAATTGAAGGTCTTGGTAGAGACCTCTATCCCGACCTAGACCTTTGGGAAACTGGCCAGCCCGTGCTGAAACGGTGGATGGCCGAACAAACCGGACCGAAAGCGACGGCACAAAGAATCATTCGCGATATTCCAGATGTTCGCTACAGCTTAGAGCGTTTACCCACGGTTGCCCGAAAACTCGTCGACCAAGTGCTAGAGCAGGACGGCCGCCTGCCGCTACCCGATCCACGCGTGATGCGCGAGCGCGAAGCGCGGCAGTTCCGCCTAATTGCCGGCGCCGCAGCACTGGTAGCCGGTGCATTGCTCATCGGGCTAGCGGCTAGCCCGGCCTGGCTAGGCTGGCTGATGGGTTTGGCAGGAGTCGCGGGACTGTACTTGGGCCGGCCGCCACGCTAACAGGCAATTTTCACCCAATCAATCAAGGGTCTGTTAGCCAAATTGCCTTCGATCTCACGACGAACAACAATAGACTGCACAGCGGCAGACTGACTAACAGGGGGAACATAGATGCGGAAGCGTTCCGGTGGACTAGCCCAACTTTCTCTAGCACTACTCTTAGCGCTGAGCTTTAATATAGGCCCTGCAGTGGCCCAAGGCTTCGACCCGGCGAAGGTCGACTGGGAAGCTTTGAGCAAGATTCCCATGAAAGATGGTTTCATTAAACTGTTCAATAAGCAGTGCGCTGTTTGTCATGGCGAAGATCTACGCGGCGCCCCCCTGGGTACACCATTAGTCGGGATCGAGCTACGTCATGGCGATACAGTCAAAGAAATTGCTGAAAACATAGCCCAAGGCTTCCCCAAGACCGGCATGCCGGCCTGGTCAGAAACCTTGAAGGAACGGCAGATTTGGAATTTGGCCCTCTATGTCGCTGAGCAAAGACAGGGAACCACTATTCTCGATAAGCGTGACGACATCCCGCTCAGTATTCCCAGTGATCCAATAGAAACCGAAAAGCATAGTTTTCGCATAGAGACCATTGCCGATGGCTTGGATCCCATGCCCTTTTCCATTGCCCCCTTACCCGATGGCCAAATTTTGCTTTCAGAGCGTATGCGCGGCCTCAGCATTATTTCCACCGATGGAAAAAAATCCGCGGCGATTAGCGGCACACCCGCAGTCTACGACGACTCCGGCACATTTCTTGGCCAAGTTATGGGCTTCGGTTGGATGTTGGATGTCGCAATTCACCCCGAGTATCAAGACAACGGCTGGATCTATATTCATCACACGGATCGTTGCAGCGATTGCAATGCACTAAGTCGTAAAGCCAAGCAAGCTGTGTCTATGAATCGATTGGTTCGAGGCCGGATCAAAGACGGCAAATGGATCGACGAAGAAATTATTTGGCAAGCCGATATAGAGACTTATACAAACACCTCAGATTTGGCGGCCGGCGGCCGAATTAGTTTTGATGCCGAAAATCGCGTCTACATCAGCCTTGGCATGAAGGGCAGCTTGGACTTCGTCGGGACTCAAGATCTGGACCTGCCCTACGGAAAAATCATGCGCCTACACGACGACGGCCGTATTCCGAAAGACAATCCATTTGTTGAAACTGAAAACGCACTACCTGCCATTTGGACCTACGGCCACCGTAGCGTTCAAGGCTTGGAGTACAACCCCGCGACGGGCGACCACTGGAACACTGAAATGGGTCCACGCGGAGGCGACGAGTTGAATCGCCTCATCGCCGGTGGCAACTATGGCTGGCCCATCTTCACCACGGGCGTCAATTACGACGGCAGACCGGTAAACGGCGCCAAAGCCACGGGCATCGAGTTGGATCCAAAGGATGCGGTCTTTCCAGCGCTAGACATGACACCGTCGCCGGCCATTTCTAGCTTTATCTTTTACCAGGGCGATGAATTCCCCGAATGGCAGGGCGACATTATTGTGGGCACACTGCGTGCAACGGACCTACGGCGCATGGAAATCGTGGATAACCAAGTCGTAAACAATGAAGTTCTGATCGAAGATCTTGCGCGCTTTCGAGATATTGAAATGGGGGCAAGTGGCGAGCTTTATGTGCTTCTGGAGCATAAATCCGCTTCCCAAATCGTGCGCTTGATTCCAACTGAATCAAAGCAAACAATCCACTAGCATTGTTTCTATAGAGATAGGCCCAGCAGGCGCGGTGAAACCTTCAAGGCTGCCAAGCTTTAGATTCGACTTGCGTCAGCAGGGAGGGAATGCCCATGGGCCACAACAAGGCGATAGCTGTTCCCAGAACCAGCAGCAATAGACCAATAACTAATCCCGCTGTGGGAAATACCGTAGGTCTATTGGCTTTATTGCCATCCAACCCCACGCAAATAAGTACTACGCTTCAACCATGTCATCTTTAAGGCTCAATACGAAGGCCGCGACTTCATCGCACTCTTGCTTGGGAATTTGTAGCGCCTCCATGGTAGCGCCCGCATGGGCTAGGAAGTTAGCCCAATCAGCTTCGCTGATTTTCATACCTTGGTGAGAAGTTTTCATATCTCGGCCAGTGTAATACATCGGCCCGCCCGCACTGGCGCAAAGGAAATCTATCAGCAGTTGCTTCTCTCTTGCTATGCCGTCGGCCCCACGATTTGCCCAAAAGCGGCCCAATAACTCATCCGCCTGCAACCTAGGCAACAAATCATCCGCAAAAGCGGCAATCCCGTTGTAGCCGCCAAGACGATCATAGAGTGTTCGACTGTTCATCAGTTTCCTCCCAGGAAGCTCCTACTACACAGCTTGCCGATTACCTTAGGCTGTCGGCAAGCTCATGAGCATAGTCCGTTTCCCGAAGATAGTCAGCATCATGCAAGGAGTGAGGCGCAACAAATTCTGAATGGCAGGCTAAATATCCGCCTGTTAGGGCAAATACAGTTGCAGGCAAGTCTGCCCGCGAAACTTGGGACATTGGCGCCAAGCCCCCATCCCGATTTTCAATGCGCGCCTGTACCGAGGTGTAGTCTGAAGCCTCTGGTGTTGTGGCCATTTTGGCGCGGATGGGGTTGAGGTCCACATAGGTCATCATTTTCAAGAGCGCGTCTATATCCAACAGCGCCTGCGACTTAAATCGCCCTTCCCAAAAACGGCCCTTACACCCATCTTCGGCATTGGCTAGCCGGGCCAACGGCTCATTGATGCACTTCATATACCAGCTCACATTGCACAAACGGTCGCGCCACCGGGCAACCTGCTCGACGCGACGACTATCTTCATTGTCTGCGAGCTTTAACCAGCTAGGTATCCGAAACAGGCGACCCCAGCGCGCCACAACCTCATCATCTGACCAACTGGCTTGCTGTGCGGTGTTTAGATGTAACACCACATGATAGTGATTGCTCATCACCGCATAGGCACACAGATCAATGGCAAACACTTCGGCTAACAAGGCCAACCGCGACTCGATCCAGCCCCGGCGATGTTCGAAATTGCGCCCCGTTAAACGATCCTGGCCACAAAGAAACGCGCGGCGCACGCAGCGACTGACGCAGTGGTAATAGGGGGCACTGGATGGGTTGATTAATACGCGGCGCGGTAGGGTCATTCACAAAGCTTAGGACGATACCGTTTGCCACGCACGCTGGTTTTCTCAATGCTTTGGGTAGTTATTGTGGATGTCCTTATTTTAGCGGCGCCAGCTCAGCGGCTCAGCGGATCGCGCGACGGATGCCAGACACGCCACAGCTCGATCACGTCATCCCTGATCGCGTAAATGAGTACATAAGGCGTCTTGTCGACGCGCCACTCGCGGGAGTCTTCGTCTTCACCCACACGGCCAATGCGCGGATATTCCAGCAGGGTTGCAGTGGCATCCAAGATGCGCTCAGCGATCTACCGCGCGGCCTCGGGATTGTCCTGGGCGATGTGATCGTGCGCTTGTTCGAAGTCTGCCAGGGCCAGTCGGGTCCAGCGTAGCTTCAAGTGTCGACCCCGTACTTCGCGAACACGCGCCGGACATCCTCATCGCTGGCGAACTCGCCGCGATCAGCGGCGCGCTTGCCAGCTTCGACCGCCCGCAGATACCGCAGGCGTTCGATCACGTCCTCGATGCTTGCATCCTCCGGCAACTGCTCGACCAGGGTATGTAGGGTTTCTTTCAAATTGGCAACCATGGCGCTTATTCTACCTTCACTCAGCCAGGCCAAGCGATTCCAGCAGTGCCTCGCTCGTGTAGGTGCGCCCGGCATCAAGGTCAGCCAGTCCTCGCTCGATCGACCGACGAACCGCCATCTCATAGACCACCCTGCACACCCCATTTAGCGAACGCGGATGTCACCTCGGTGTCCGTGGCGAACTCGCCGCGCCGGGCTTCTTCAAGACCCGCTTCGATTTCCTGACGAACGTAGGACTCATAGGCCACGTCCTTCCACGTCGCACCGTCCGGCAGCTGATCGGCCAGCGTATGCAGGGCATCTTTTAGATTGGCAACCATGGGTCTCATTCTACCTGTCCTCCCCGTCTTCGTCAGCCTCGCGTTCCAGCGCTTGCAGCACATCCGCTTCAGTCGGTTCAACAGCGTCAGCGTCGTGCTGAACATCCGCCTCATCGAGGCACTCGGCTGCACCCCGCCGCACCGTGGCCGGGTGCGTCGCCGTGTGGATTTCTTTCAGCTTGTGGATCGCGACGTGCGTGTAGATCTCGGTGGTCGATAAACCACCGGGTTACCGCCGGTCACCGGTGCAGTCACATTGGAGGTCTCCAGCCGATGAAGCGAGTCGTAGGTAAACTCTTCTTTTAGGGTGACTACGCTAAAGGCTTTGTCGATGCGCTGGGTGAGATTGCCAGCGGCCAGCTTAATGCGAGCTTAATGCGGACACCCATCATAACCGCAGCACATTTCTTGCCGAATCACCTTGATTTGTACGCAGTTATTGTGGCTGTCCTGATAGTTTGCCCCATTTGCAAACTTGCCTAATTCGGATGGAACAACTGTAGCTCTTCCCGGCAGGCAGAAAGGTCATCATCACGGCAGCTTACTGGCAGCCAAAGTACATCCACGTCAAATCCATCGGCATAGAAAGATAGGTCATTCTCTTCCAGAAATTCCTCTAGAACCGCAAAACGGTCTCGTCCGATATCGTAGACGGGTATTAGCTTCACATCCTTTGCCAAAACTGAATCTCCGCTCTTGTCGGTCACGATCGCTAGATACGGTGCTACAGAAGGTATCTTGCTAGAGACGCTTTCTATGCTTACCTGATTGCCACCGACACCAGAGATCACGTCGATGATCTCAAGCGTGAACGTGCTTCCTATACCGGCGGGAGGTTCTATTACACGCCCTACTAGGACTCTAGTCTGCGACTTCAACTCCCCCCCGTGCGCTGCACGCGAAAACGATTCACAACCAACCAAGAGAAACATGGCAGCTATCAACTGAAGTAAACAGGCGCTCTTCAAAGTACCGTCCATCGCCTATCGATCTATCGAATGGATACGATGATCAACTCGAGGATGCTCACCGTATCTAGTCATGAAATCGTTCGTTCTATTGATGACTTCCATCTCGGAGTGCCACAGCATTTGCCGGGGGCCATAGGACAGATGGGTTGTTTCATGAAAGAGAATACGCTTGAGTGAAAACGGTCTTTGTATTCCGGCGGCCGACGACACATCGATTACGGAATCGTAGGCATCAAGCGCGTCCCAGTACGCATCGCCTTGGAGTGCTTCAATAGCGTCGGGGTACGTTACTCTGGCGGTGTAGGCCTGTTGAGCCCAGCTCTTGGACACATAGACGACACCACCCTTTGCTCGGGTAGCGCCCGATGTCCAGCGGTACTCGATATCTGCTCCCCAGCTTTTCCGTGCTTGCTCCTCTACAGCTGCGAATGACTCGTCTGCGCGCAGCTCCGAAAGCGCCTGCTCCAGATCGCCTTGGGCTGGGTCGCGCCTCCGGTTGCTGGGGAATCGCCGTGCCCAGCGTATCTCGTGGCTCCAGACGCAACTGCATAACTAAACGCCGCAAAGGCGGCCCCATTTGCAAACTTTCCTCACCACCATCTAACGAACGTCACCGGAATCCGCTTGTCATCCTTACCCGACATCACCATTTGTATGCCCACAAGCCCCGCCTCTCTGTTGTACATATATACAATAGGACTTGGTTGTTCGCCGACGTCGGTTGCGGGGATTTTTTCGCCTACAATAAAAATAACGTCTCCGATGTAGCCCTCGGGAGGGCGCATAGTTATATATCGATAGTTCTTGTACACCCAACTTTCCTGCTCTTCACCAGTAATCGGAAATGCAAATTGAAAAAAGGTATCCGTGACACAATACCAAGCTGCTTCACCGCAGTCTGCGGGTTCGATAATAAGGGTATCATTTCTTAAAACTTGGTTATTCTGTTCATCTAATATCAGCGACTCGAAATAGATATCGGTCCAATCATTCCTTGCGCCTTCTAACACCACGCCAAGAAAGTATTTCGGCGGCTCAACACCCACGGCGTACGTACTGCAAGCTCCGATAGCAACAGATAGCAACAGAATAAAATTTCGAACGGGCGCTAGCAGGTAACGGAAACTCATTTAGTCGTACCGAAACATGAAATCATCCGCCTCTCTTTCATATGCAGGTCTTGTACGGATGGTGCCATTATCGTTGTAATTCGCAGGCATAGAATGCCGTATTTCATGGAGAACAAGCTGTCGCAGTCCTCTCATACCCGAATCCAAATCGCCTGTATAGATACCACTTGCTGGCAGCCCGTTCTTGAAAATTTCTTGGACATACCGTGCGTTGTAGGTCACTCCAGTAGTCGAGACCCGCACTACAACGCCGTCTACCGCTTGTAGCGTCACGCGACCATTGGTTCCGTTTTCAGCGGCAGTTGTGCTGAACGGGCCATAATCTTTGACCGTCCAAGGTGTTTCCGACAACAGCTCGATCAACTCCAAGATTTCTGGGGTTACCATTGCACCTCCTAGCGAGGATGCCATTGCGCCGAGATGTGATATTTGCTCTTGAATCGCTTGGGCCATGAGCGCCCGGCTGTCCGCAAGCGAACCGTCCATCTTTAAGCCTAAGGAACTCTTTCGGCGCGCCTCAACGCTAGATCTGCTAGCGGATGCAACCGCATAACCAAACGCCGCAGACGCCGCCCCATTTGCAAAGTTTCCCTAAATCACTTAACAGTGGAAATCTGGTTGCAAAATAATATTTCGTAAGAGCTTGGCTTCACCCCAATATGACTAGCAAACACTTTGTATTTCTTATCGTATTCAAAATCTATATTACAGCCACAAGGAGCCTTGCCATCGTAAACGACTGTCACAGCTCCTACTTGGTCTGCCGGTTTGATTGGATCGACAACTGTAAACGTCGTCTCTCGCCGCAAAAGGATCGAGGCGTTGTTGTCGCTTTCCAAATATACGAACTTCTTGTACGATGGCGCACCAATAAAGACAACGTCTGAATTTTCCATCAAGTAGTCGTCCGGATTTGCTTGTTGCGCCAGCACAAATTCCGGCCAACATTTATCAGCGTGCGCATAGTTGGCCACGAGAAACAGCATGCAATATATAGGCGTGCGCATAGTTTTCAACTTATAGAACTCCAGGATTTCGTCTCGAGAAGTCTCGAAATGCGCGATTTCTGTCAATATGCCCTTGAATACCGAAACGCCAATCCGACTGTGTTTGTCCGCTATGCAGCCACGGCTTAAATGCAGCACCGCGGTTCAGTTCCCACGTATAAGCATTTATTTCTGACTGGAAAAAATTCGGCGTACCAGGAACTAGTCGGCCGTAAGTAATCGTATCCACCACATGTACGAGTTCATGACCAATGATAGATCTAAAAGCATCTGAATGTCCCCTCGCAGCTATTGGTCGAACGCCAATAGTCATCCCGTCCTGGTACGCAACCTGGTCTGATGCCCAATCGTACGAATCGTCCACGACAAGACTCACGTCGCCTTCACGACCACGCAAAATCTCAAAAGTATCGTCGTTTGCAATTAACTCGTTCTTCAAATCGTTTAGCCGCTGAAGATTCTCTTCCGGGCTCAAATTGTCACCTGTGCCCTCAATTTGACCTTGCTTCGCTGGGTATCGGCCACGCGCACTTAGGCCGGTCGCAACTGCATAACTAAACGCTGCATAGGCAGCCCCATTTGCAAATTTCCCCCCACCCAGTTTGCTCGCCGTGCCACCCACCAGTGCCGTCTTCAACAAACTGCGATGTGAAAATTTCCCCGGCTTGCCACCAATCCACGGCGACAACGCCGACCCGGCAAAGCCACCCAAAAACCCATCCTTAAACTCACCCCCGCTGGCCGCGTTCGCCACACCCGAGATCAAACCCGCGGTGGTCGACTTGGCCACCAGCAGCACCGGATTCTTAAAGCTCACCGGACCTAGCGAGGCTAAGGCATAAGAGGTGACCCCGGCAATAAATCCTGATTTTAACGCAAAACCTAAATCGCCGGTCTGCACATAAGCGGTGACCGCCGTAGCAATACCCACCACCACTGCGACAACCGCCGCTTTCGCCCCCGCAGCGACCGCAATCAAACCGGCCGCCAGTGGAATAATATGCCCACTCGGGTCCGAATAACTTAATGGGTTATTGCCCACATAGGCATACCGATCCCAGCCCTGGGTGCTGTAGGGGAACTGCACCACTACATCCGCCGACAAGAAGCGGCCAATTAACGGATCATAGATCCGCCCGTTCATATGAATGAGGCCAAGCCGGTCCAGATGCTCATGGTCGGTGAAGCCGCGGGCGAACCAGTCTAACGACAGGGTGTCCAAGAACGGCGGCGACACGCTGCCCGCGGCATCCCAACTTTGCGGGTCCCGGCGTTTACCCCACGGGTCATAGCTGAGGCGTTGCACGATCAGGTTATTGCCGTCGGTGATGGCAGTGACCGAACCCAGATAATCACTGTGCAAATAATCATCCCGACTGTTGCCGTTATCCCATTCGGTATGAATGGCAATGCGCCGGCCCTCGGCAAAGATGTAATGCCGAAACTCCACCGCAGTCGTGGAATCTTCGCTGATCTGCTCAAACTCCGCCCCCAGGTACAGCGTGGTGACGGACTCCGGCGTGCCGTTATCGTCATAGTCCTGCACATGACTAAAGCGGCCGCGATCCGGCCCATAGCGGAACTCGCTGAGGTTGCCATTGGTATCGGTGATGCTGGTGGGTTTGTTGTGGCCATTCCAGATCACCGTGCGGCCGGCGCCAGTGAGCAGATTGCCATTGGCATCGTAGGTGTAGCTTTGGAGGCTGCCATCGTTATTCACTTGGGTGACCGCATGCGGGCCGGCATTCGTGCCGTATTGATAGCTGCTGACGTTGACCCCCGGGCTGACCCGCGCCACGATGCGCCCGGTGGCGCTGTAGTGGTTGGTATAGACCGACGGGTTACCGCCCGTCACTGGTGCGGTGACCGTGGAGGTCTTCAGACGATAGATCGAATCGTAGGTGAACGATTCTTCCAGGGTGGTACTGGTAAAGGCATGATCGATGCGCTGGGTAAGATTACCGGCAGCATCCCACTGATACTGCAAATACTGCACATCGCCAAAGGCTGCTTGCGAGCTGGTGGCCGCGGTCTGCAGCATGCGGCCGGTGGCGCGGTCGAAGGTCCGGCTAATATCGATCCCACCGTGATTGACATGGGTCTGGGTCGCTTGACCGGCCGCGTTGCGGGCCGTGACCACCCAATGCAGCTTGCCGGTGGCGCTTTCTTCAACCTTTTGCAGCTCACCGCTGTTGGCACTGAGTTTTTCTTTGAATTAGATGCAGAATCTTCGGTTGAAGATAGGCAGTTAGAAGGATTAGCCAGCACATTAGAACACGAACTTTACCAAGCAAACCCTTGCTATTTAAGTATCTGCCGACAACGAGGGCTTCTTGACCCGCTGCGCGTGACTTTCGTTCGACCAGGCGCGCTTACGGGAATCGGGTCATTTGACTCCAATGGCAGCAGAAACACTGAATTCAATCAAACCAAACTTCCACCTCTTTTATGGCGTCCGCAAATGCTAGATCATGCTCGCAGCCGAGCGTGGCATAGCACTGTGGCACGGGTTACTTAGAATTTTGACGCGGAATTCCGGGGGCAGTTTACTGATCTCGCCAGATAGATAAGCAAACAGTCCCTAGATCCAGATCACCTAGCCTGCCTTTGATCGTACGCCTGTAATCGAGTCATCGGTGATGTGGGATTTCCCTGTGTTTTGACCCAAGGGAGATCCCAAAATTAAGCGCAAGCGCTATACAGAAGAACAGATCATGGCGATGCTGAAGAAGTATTCGGCGGGCGCCTCGGCCCGGGAGTTTTCCCGCCGTCATGCTGTGGCGACCAACACGATCCGCCGTTGGCAGTCGAAGTACGGCGGCATGTAGATCTCCGAAGCCAAGCAGCTGCGTGAGTTAGAGGCGGAGAACCGCAAGCTGAAGCGGTTCTTGGGCTAAACCGTGCTGAACAAAGCGGCTATTAGTTACAGACGGCCGGCTGGTTTGAGGAAAAATATTCTTCTAACAGTTTATCTGCCGACTCTTCTTCTTCGGCGGTCAGAGGGCGATACTTGCGCTCGTAGCTCCATCCATAACCCCAACGATACCAAGTGCAGAAATATGGGCTTCCCCCAATTTTCACGCCCTCGTACATGGTGGATGCCAGAACCTCATTATCGGTTTTTTCTAGCACACAGGCCCGCAAGCGGGAATCCGCGGCTTCCCGCTCTGCGCGGGTCCCACCTCGCCAGTAGGCGAGGTCGTGCTCAAAACAACAGGAGCACCAATCGTCTGTACCGATTAGAGACGCGTCGGGAAAAAGCGAACAGCCATCACTAGTAAACGGCCGCAACTGCGCATCTGATCCGCAAGCGGTCAAGAACGTTATCAAGCAGAACGCTCGTATGGCTTTTCCAATGCTCCCGGCCATCTTCCCTTGCGGATGTACACGGCGAAGCCGTCGATCGCTGGCGGCCGCGGAAAAATTCGCAAACTTGTAACTCGCTACGTAGCCCAAACTAACTCGAACACGCAGCTTCGCCCAGGCCATCGCCCTGATCAACCGCTGCGCAGGCCCCTGAGAAACGCAAGGCCGTCTTCTCCGGCTTCCAGCTGTTCAACCAAGGCGGAACCGACGATGACACCATCGGCATGCGCGCCTAAAGATTCTACCTGGGCGGCTTCCCGCACGCCGAAACCCGCGCATACCGGCACATCACCCGCGGCTTGCTTTACGCGGTCTAGGTAAGCCGTAACTTCTGAGGGCATAGCCTGGGCGCCGCCGGTAATTCCGGTAATGGTGACGGCATAGACGAAGCCCTTGCTGGCATCGCACAGTCTTTGCATGCGCTCAGCCGGTGTTGCCGGCGTCACAAGCTGTATCAAAGCCAAACCCTTTGCATCCAGAGCCGCGCGCAGCTCTTGACCTTCTTCAAGGGGTAGGTCCGGCACGATAAAGCCACAAACACCGGCACGCAGTGCATCGCTAGCCAGTTCTTCGTAACCATAAACAAGCAATGGATTCAGGTAGCTCATCAAGACCAAGGGCGCGGCAATCTCACCGGCAGCGGTCAATTCGGCGAGTATCCAACGCAGGCTTACGCCCGCTTGGATAGCCGCATGGCTAGACCTTTGAATCGTGACACCGTCGGCCATGGGATCAGAGAAGGGCACGCCCAGTTCAATGACATCCCCCTCGCTTGCTAGTTGCTGCAAACCGCCGATGAAGTCTGCCTTGCTCGGGTAGCCCGCGGTGATGAATGGCACCAAGGCCACCCGACCTGCCTGAGTCGCGTGGTATATGGCTTGGCTAATTCTTTCATGGGGCATTAACGTACTCACGCTACCGACCCGGCCGTGCTCGCTGTACTCGGTAATACTTTACTCAAGGTTGGCATGTCTTTATCGCCTCGGCCCGACAAACCAATGAGAACTCGTTTACCGGGGTTGTTCTTCGCCCAGTCACGCGCACCGGAAAACGCATGGGCCGATTCTATCGCCGGCAATATGCCTTCAGCGGCGCAACATTCCCGTAAAGCGTCCAGCGCCTCATCGTCAGTGGCGGAAATGTATTGAACCCGGCCAATGGCCTTTAACAAGGAATGCTCAGGACCCACACCCGGATAGTCCAAGCCGGCGGAAACAGAATGAGTTTCTTGAATTTGGCCATTGGCATCATGCAACAGAATGGAATAACTACCGTGCAAAACACCGGGTGTACCCGTTGCCAAGGTAGCGGAGTTTTCACCCAAACCCGCCCCCCGTCCGCCGGCTTCCACGCCGTACAACTCTATATCAGCATCCCCCAACAGCGGATGAAACAAACCGATGGCGTTAGAGCCACCGCCCACACAGGCAAATGCGGCATCGGGCAGTGCGCCGGCAAGCTGCAAAATTTGGCTACGCGCTTCACGGCCGATGACAGATTGCAATTCGCGGACTAAATAGGGATAGGGATGCGGGCCCACGGCCGACCCCAATAAGTAATAGCTACCTTGGGGATCAGCAACCCAATCGCGAAAGGCCTCATCGATGGCGGCACGCAAAGTTCGATCACCACCGGTCACCGGCACGACTTGCGCACCGAGTTGATGCATCCGGTCAACATTGGGAGCCTGACGTTCCACATCGACTTCACCCATGTAAACAACACAGGGTATTCCCACGCGTGCGCAGGCCGCCGCTGTCGCGACGCCATGCTGTCCGGCGCCCGTTTCGGCAATTACGCGCTGTGCACCTAAACGCTGAGCCAGCATAGCCTGGCCCAAGGCATTGTTGATCTTGTGCGCGCCCGTGTGCGCCAAATCTTCCCGTTTTAACCAAACTTCAACACCCCAGCGTTGGGACAGACCCCGCGCGGGCGTCAGGGCCGTGGGGCGGCCGACCCACTGCTGCAGTTCTGCGTTTAGCGCGGCGGTAAAATCGTCGGCCTGCAAGTGCTCGCGAATACCTGCCTCTAGACGCTCCAGAGCGGGCACCAAAGTCTCGGGCGCATAGCGGCCGCCGAAGGGCCCAAAGCGTCCATGGGCATCGGGAAGCTGGCCAGCCAGTTGCTCCGCCAACAAGTCCTGGCGTTCCGACTCGCTTAGCTCCACTCGCATTCTTTACTCCCTGCCTCGCGCGGCGGCAACAAAAGCCGCGATGCGAGCGGGATCTTTGACCCCAGCTTGCTCAACGCCACTACTGACATCCACACCCCAGGGCCGAACTGTACTGACAATTTCGGCTACGTTACCGGGGTTTAGTCCGCCCGCCAAAATCATCTCACTTGCCATCGCTAATTCGCGAGCGCGTTCTGTGTCAACGGTTTGCCCAACACCGCTTTTAGCGGCCTCGAACAATATGCGCGATTCCGTACGTAGAGCCGTCATGTCTAGGTCCGGCGTATCCCGGTAAACAGGAATTTTTCGTACCGAGCTGGGTACTTGCAAATAATTAAAGTCAGCTGCATCGGTTTGCAAGTATTCGGGCGTGAACTCTTCGAGCACGGAAGCCCAACGCGCCGGACTGGGATGACGCATTACGGCCACGCGAATAACATGCTCGGGTAAGCTTGTACTCAGAGAGCGCGCCACGGACGGAGCAATTTCCCGCGGCGAGTTGGCAAACACAAAGCCCACGGCATCAGCACCGGCTTCCACCGCCGCCGCCACGGTTTCTGGCGTGCTTAGGCCGCATATTTTTACAAACAGACTCATGCCGGCAATCCTCGGCCCGCTTCCAGCAAGCTTTTTGTAGCGAGGGCCGAGTCGCCGGCCCGCATGAGTGCAGTCCCTACCAAGGCCAATTCGTAGCCCAGGGCCGCGACTTGTGCCGCTTGCTTTGGCGTTTCTACGCCACTCTCCGCTACATGCGGAATGGCTTGCGGCAGTTCGGGCGCTAGCCGTGCGAAGCGCTCAAAATCCACCTCAAGGCTGCGCAAGTCGCGGCAGTTTACCCCCAAGAGCAGCCGGCTCGCCTGGTCCGCGTCCTTAGTGGCACGGCCTTCCAGCAGCGGAACGCAATGATCCAGGTCCGCCTCATCAAATATCTCGACGAGAACAAATAGATCTAATTCCAATGCCGTGCTTAACATGTCGCGCAATCTCGGCGCATCCAGAATGGCCGCAATCAGCAATACACCGCCGGCACCAGCCGCGCGCGCTTCCATGATTTGATACGGATCAACGATAAAATCCTTGCGCATGGCAGGCACGTTATCAATAGCGTCGGTGACCGCCCGCAAATGATCCAGATCACCGGAAAACTGTTCGGGTTCGGTGAGAACCGATAGAGCGGCAGCACCTCCCTCCGCATATCGCGTGGCTTGCACCACCGGATCTAGATTCTCGCCGGCCAGTTGGCCAGCCGACGGTGAACGGAGTTTCACCTCGGCAATAAGATCGAAGCCCTGGCTAGACAAACGCAATTTAGGTGGCACCGGCAAGCAGCTTATTTCACGGCTAAGCTTGGCTGCCGAGACTCTTGTTCTCGCCTGCTCGAAACGCTGCTGCGAACCGGCGGCCATCCGGCGCAAGAAATCGCCCGGCTGAGCTTGTCGTGCACGGCCCATGACTTAATTCGCGGCGAACTGCCGCAAACTTTCCAGCAATTTGGCGCCGGCACCCGATTGCAGTGCTGCCCGCGCCTGGCTTACGCCCGCATTAAGATCCACAACCCGTCCCGTCACTTCCAATAGCAAACCAGCACCCAACACCAGCGCGTCGCAGTGAGGACCCGTATCCTCGCCCCGCAGCACCGCTTCCAGCGCACGGGCATTCGCTTGCGCATCGCCCCCCGCAAGATCGGCGGGACTGCAGCGGGACAAGCCATAATCGGCAGGATCACGCTGACTCTCGGTAACTTGCCCAGCACGCACATCAAATAAGGTGAAAGGTCCCACCGGCGTGGCTTCATCCCAGCCCGGTTCCCCGTGCACGACAAACGCGCGTTTAAGTTCTAGGCCAGCCAGGCTATCAGCCATAAGACACGCCCGCGGTAAATCGAAAGCACCGATGAGATGAAACGGCGGCGCGGCGGGATTCGACAGCGGACCTAATATATTAAATAAGGTGCGTACGCCCAGGGCTCCGCGCACGGGGGCAATGGCTTTCATGGCAGGATGAAAAAAGGGTGCAAATAGAAAAGCGAAACCGCAAGCTTTCAGACTCGCCAGGGCAGTATCCGCATCCGGCGACAACGCAACACCTAGCGCTTCCAAGACATCGGCGCTGCCTGATTTTGAAGACACGGAACGGTTACCGTGCTTAACGATGGGAATGCCACAGGCAGCAGCCAATAAAGCGGTCCCGGTGGATAAATTCAAGCTGCCAGAACCATCACCACCGGTGCCAACGCAATCAGCGGCGCCCGAATCCGCCGCTAGACTGACCGGATGAGCCAATTCACGCATGGCGCGAGCGAAGCCACGAACTTCATCGGCAGTTTCACCTTTGGCCCGCAAGGCGATCAACAGGGCACCCGCCATCACGGGCGAAAGCTCGGTGTCGGTCAGCGTTCGCATCAAGGCAGCGGCTGCCGACTCGGATAAGTCCTGCCTGTTCAACAACTGTTCGAGAATTATTTTGGGTTCAGCGGACATCTATGCAACTCCTGAGGCAGCCCTAAGCCGCAGAAAATTCTGTAAGAGCTGATCGCCATCTGGCGTTAGCACGCTTTCCGGATGAAACTGAACGCCCTCCAAGGCTAGTTCCCGATGGCGCACGCCCATGATTTCACCATCGGCGGTGCGGGCCGTCACCCGAAGAGCATCGGGCAATTCATCACGCTCGGCAGCCAGCGAATGATAGCGGCCCGCCTCCATGGGATTATTCAAACCGATGAAGACCCCACGCCCGTCATGCTCAATCGTCGATGTTTTTCCATGCATGAGTTTGGCCGCAGACACAATGCGTCCCCCGCAATACTGAACGATGCTTTGGTGACCCAAACAAACACCGAGTACCGGCAAACGCTCGGCAAATGCGCCAATCATCGCCAGCGAAACACCGGCATCATCTGGACGGCCCGGTCCGGGTGAAATACACAAATGGCTGAGGTCCATGGCCAGTGCTGTTTCAACCGTGATCTCGTCATTGCGAAACACTTCGACTTGCGCGCCCAGCACCAAGAATGCCTGTACCAAGTTGTAAGTAAAGGAATCATAGTTATCAATCAGTAGGAGCTTTGGCGTCACAAGCCTTCCTCCGCCATGGCTAAAGCACGCCGTAAGATCGCACTTTTTGCCAAGACTTCTTGGTACTCAGTTTCGGGCACACTATCCGCAACGATACCGGCGCCCGCCTGATAACTGTAACAGTCGCTATTGAACAACAAGGTACGAATGGCAATGGCCTGGTCCATATCGCCATTGTGGCCGAAGTAACCGACGGTACCGCCATAGACACCACGGCGAGTGGGCTCCATCTCATCGATCAACTGCATGGCCCTAACCTTGGGCGCACCCACCAGGGTACCGGCGGGAAACGCAGCGGCAAACAAATCGAAGGCGTCGCGGCCGCTGGCCAATCGCCCTTTGACACCACTAACTATATGCATGACGTGACTGTAGCGTTCGATGGAACGATAGGGATCCACGTGCACACTGCCGGCGGCAGCAACGCGCCCCAAGTCATTGCGCGCTAAGTCTACGAGCATGACGTGCTCAGCGTTTTCTTTTTCATCGGCCAGCAAGGATTTCTCATGGGCCAGATCTTCCGCCGGCGTGTCACCGCGCGGCCGCGTGCCTGCGATGGGGCGAAGAGATGCCTGCCCCGCATACAATTTCACCAAGGCCTCCGGCGATGAACCAGCAACTTGCAAGTCGCCGAGATCAAAAAAGAACATGTACGGAGAAGGATTGAGTAATCGCAAAGCACGATAGGTCTCAAACGGTGACAAACTGTGGTTGCCTGAGAAACGCACCGATAGCACGATTTGATAGATATCACCGGCGCTAATGTAATGCTTGCAGCGTTCCACCGCCTGCTTAAACTCATCGCCGCTTAAGGACGCCGTCGCGGGACCTATCTCAGCTTTATCTTTACCGCGCGGTATTGCACCACGCAATAGCCGAATAACTTCGCCCCGCAGCTTATCGCGTTCGGCATCACTGCCCGCATGCAATAGGGCAATACGCCGAGTCAGATGATCGAACACAAGCAAAGATTCGGTGGCCAAGTACGCAGCCTCTGGTGAGGGTGGTTCAGCCGCCCCCGCCGGTATATTGGGTAAGCGCTCAAACTGACGTACCAAATCATAGGCCGCTATTCCCACCAGCCCTCCCGCGAAGGGCAATTCCGGCACTAGCGGAAACAAGCGAGGCGTCTCGGCCAGCGCTTGGCGCAGACGGCCCAGCAATTCTTGCCGACTCTTAGGTCGCGGCAAACGATGACCACCGACAAGCAGTCCGTCTGCGTCTAGTCGAACCGCCGACGCATCGCCGAAGCCCAGAAACGAGTAGCGGGCCAAATGGGCACCCTGTTCCACGCTTTCCAATAAATAGCGCGGCTTAAGCGGACCTAGTTTGAGATACGTCGATACCGGCGTATCTAGATCAGCACTGATGTCGAAAGGCGCTTGCATTCTATTTTCCAGACTTTCCCTGACGTTAGCACGGACAATAAAAAAGCCCATCACCGATTTCCGGGGATGGGCTCCAATCCGATCGAACCTTAGGCGTTAGTCGGCGACCCTCCCTTTAGAAAGGCACCACCAGCCATTGCGATTTGCGATCATGCGCTGCATGGCGCCGGAGTATCGCCGTCGAAGGCCCGCGCCGTCAAGGGCGAATCCCCAAATTCGCCACAACAGCCATTAGCTGAGATCGTAAAGTACCGGCAGGATCAAGGAGAAAACCAGCCACATAATCGCTGTGAGCGGTATTCCCACGCGCATGAAGTCGGCAAACTTATAGCCGCCCGCGCTCATGATGAGTAGATTGGTTTGATAGCCAATGGGCGTGGCAAAACTCATATTCGCGCCGAAAACCACAGCAAGGATGAAAGGCTCGACGGGTAACTGCAACTGCTGCGCGATACTAATGGCCACTGGTGTACCAATGACCGCAGCCGCGTTATTTGAGACCACATTGGTGAGTACAGTCATCAGTAAAATCAAGCCGCTGAGAATAGCCGGCGTGGGCAAAAAACTTGTGCCCGCTACGAATAGTTGAGCAATAAAGTCCGCGCCACCCGTCTCCATCATGGCGAAGCCCAAACACAAGCTGGCGACAATGATCATGATTACCGGAATGTTCAGCGACTCAGCCGCGTCTTTCCACTGCATGCAGCCGGTGAGCAGCATCGCAGCAATTCCGCATAGCGCCGCCACCGAGATGGGCATGATGCCGATGGCCGCCATTCCTACCACGGCGCCCATGATGCCCAGAGCAACGGGCGCGCGCGCGGTGTGCGGTAAATCGGTGGTGGCATCCAAAACCAGCATGGAGCCACTTTCCCGTAACTCCACAATTGCGTCCTCTGCCCCTTGTACCAACAATACGTCGCCGGCACGCAAGCGAACCGCATTCAAGTCTCCGCCTAAATCCCGCGCGGCGCGCGGCCGATGCAAAGCCATCGGCACCAGCCGGAACCGCGCGGCAAATTGTGCCGAACTCAGCGTGCTGTGATGCAAGGGTGATCCGCGAGTTACCACTAACTCAGCAAGCTGCTGGCCTTCACTATCCAGGGGCTCGCTTTCGGTAATGGGATGCTCAGTATCGTCAGCGCTGTATAAGGTCGCACCCAGGAGTTGCTCAAACTCCTTCAAACGTTCCGAGGTGTCACGCACATATAGACGGTCCCCGGCTTGTACTCTGACAGACGGCAGCTTGGCAACAAATAGCGTATCGGTTCGCTGGATGCGGTCCACACGCATACGATTTTCCGTGCGCGCAAGGATTTCCGATAGCGTCTTGCCATTAGCGAAACTGTCTTCGTTAACGTTTAGAACTGCATTGAATATACGCGGTGACGTGTCGAGCATGGGCGGCTTTCGGTCAGGTACGAGCTTAGGAGCCACCAACCACAGGTAAACTAAGCCAAAGCTGCCAGCGATCATCACCGGCAATGCGAAATCAAACATTTCGAATTGATGCTGACCCATGTCCGCGGCAATTCCCACGACCAATAAATTCGTCGACGTACCAATAGTAGTCGCCATACCACCAATTAATGTCGCCAGGCCCATGGGCATAAGTACTTCGGACGGTGGTGTACGCGAGCGCATAGAACAGGCAACCAAAACTGGCAACAACATCACAACAATGGGCGTGTTGTTTAGGAATGCGCTGAGTACCGCGCCAATTATGAGGGTAAAAAATAGCGCCAGCTTCGGACTATGTGACCAATAGCGGGCCATGACATTACCCAAGGGTTGTAAAGCCCCCGTGGTTTCCAAACCACGGCTAACCACCAGCAAAGCACAAACGGTAACCAAGGCTTCATTACCGAAGTTGATAAAGAAGTCTGAGGGCTGAACATCCTGGTACGGGAAAAAATAGAACAACAAGACTAGTAGCAGCATCACGCCTAGACCTGTGGTCTCCAATGGAATCCGGTCTTTCGTGAACAGAAATAATGTAACGCCCGTTAGAAAGATGACAATCAGGGCGTGAGGATCGGGGAGCTGCGGCAAAAGTGTGTCCTTTGTAGGCAAAGCGACGCGATGTCGAGCCTCACTAGGATACCGGGGGCTGCCTTGCGGGCCAAATCAGTCGTAGTGCTCCGCTAGAGCCCAGGCCAGCCGTAGGCCCTGACGATAGTCCGCCAGGCTGAGGTCTGCCGGGCAAGCGTAAGTGGCAATACTATCGGCACTGCGCAATGCGGGCACCAGCTGCAAATACTCCCGGTTCGCATATCGCCCGCGGTGTGTAGGCAATAGCGCGAAGGGGGATGCCAATAGCAAATGACGGTGCCGGATTGCCCGTCTTTCAATCAGCCGCCGCGCGGCGGCGGCTCCGTATCGCTCCAGCAAGATAGCTTGTAAGCGCCGCGTATCCAGGGCTGGGAAGGCGCCCCGCTCACGGGCCAATTGGCGTGATTCGCGATGTAGGCTATGTCTCAGATATTGAAGCCGCCGGGTCAACCAAGCTGCGGTGGTTGGCGCCCCGGGATCACGGCCCGTACTGTCGATCAGCGATGACAGGCCCAAGAGCTGTATACCCAAGCGGCGCTGGCCTATCGCATCAGAGCGTGTACCTGCATTGTGCCATTCCATGACTTCCAGCAAATTGTCTGCAAAGCGCAGCAGATCGCGGAGCAAGCCATGCAATTGTCTACCTTGGTCCGTTCGCAAGCCCACTCGATCAAGCTGTAATTGAAGCAACAACCAGGCGCTACCACTGGGTACCGCGAAGCGTGCCTCGGGAAGTACCGCGCTCGGCCGCTCCATCGCACATAGATCGCAGGCCGAGCGCGATGATCGAGCATAGACTAGTTCAACGCCCGGTTCTCTATGGGCAAGCGAAGTCGCGAATCGCCAGATCATGGCGCTTTCATGAGCGCGCGGGCCTTGCGGCGGCAACTTGATTTGAATACGCGGCAGGCCCAAAGCTGCCACCCGGCGCAGCGCCAGCAGTGCTGACAAGTCCGGATTAGCGCGCATGGCGAAAGATAAGGACAAGCGCAGCGGCGCGACACCTAGCCCACGTAGAGCCGCCGGCAACCCATATTCAAGCTGCGCAGCCAGGCGATAGGCACACACGGCACCGGCCAATGCCGCATCGAGATCAACGCTCACCGGCCGGCCCGCGCGCAGCAGCGGCGCTATCTGGCGTGCCAAGCGGGCCACGGCCGATCCCAGGGGTGCTGCATCCTTATCCAAGACCAGCGCGAGACCATGCACCGCAGTGGGAACTCTAACGGCCGGATGGGACAATAGCTGTGTGAACCGCTGCCTCCATAAGGCAGGATCTGCTTCCAATTCAGCGGCCCGCCGCGCTAACGATTCGGGCGGCTGCTCGTCCATGCTCCGCGCGGCCATGGCCTAATCTGCCAAATCGGCGCCGGCATCTCCGCCGGCTTTTCGCGGCCCTTCCTTGAGTTTCAATAGTTGAGCTGCGGCACTTCCATCAGCGAAGACACGGTCTTAAGATGCAGTTCTGGGCGCAAAGAAGCCTCCCCAATACTTGGTCATCCCGTATGTCCGCCACTCATCCTCACGACCAAACCGGTCTTCATCCGGCCTCAAGACCAGCCGAGAAGCGGGGCGACATCCGTTTTAATGAAAAAGAGACCGGTCTTCGTGAAGATGTACACAATCTCGGCCGCATGGTTGGTGAATTGCTGCGCGAACAAGGCGGCGATGAACTCTACAATCTTGTCGAGCGCGCCCGCCGCGATGCGATAGCCCGCCGCGAAGGCGACACTGAGGCCAGTGATCGGCTGGTTTCCCTGCTCAGCAATTTATCCATGGATCTGTCCCGCGATTTTATTCGCGCGTTCTCGACATACTTTCAAATGGTAAATACGGCAGAACAGGTCCATCGTATTCGCCGCCGCCGGGATTACTTACGCGATTCAGATATTCACCAGCCCGGAGGATTGGAAGATTGCGTGGCTAAGCTCCGTGCCGCGGACCTCTCTTTAGAGGACACACTGCAGTTGTTTCGCGACATGCTGGTTGAGCCCGTGTTCACTGCCCATCCCTCGGAACCCACGCGACGGACCATTTTGCGCAAGCAACAAAATATTGTCCGCCGCTTAATCGAGATTCAGAATCCGGCTTTGCCGCCTTTGGAGCGGCGAACTAATCTAGCCAATATTCGTGACAGTATTACGACCATCTGGCAAACGGAAGAACATCCCTCGGGCGCGCGAACTAGTTTCGACGAACTTGAACATGTGCTGTTCTTTTTCACAGATGTTATCTATCTGGCCTTGCCCGTATTTTATGAATCGCTAAGCGATGCATTGGTATCCGCCTACGGCCACTCTGCGCAAAATTTACCGCTGCCAAATATCTTGAGATTTGCGTCCGGTATTGGTGGCGATATGGCAGCCAGGCCGGAAACCACGGCACGGACTATCCGACAAACCTTAGCCCGTCAGCGATCATTGATTCTTGATCAGTACTATGGGGAATGCCGAGCGCTGTCAGGAAAGCTGAGTCAGAGCACTCGGCGTATTGCCGTGCATCCGGATATTGACGCGCGAATTGAAGACTATGTCGGACATTTTCCCCATGCGCTAAGTGCGGTGCCACTGCGCCATAGAGAAATGCCCTACCGCGTATTTCTGCGGCTAATCATGCAACGTCTACAGTCAACCTATGACGATGACGTTTTCCCCTATGAGTCTCCCGAGGAATTCCTGTCTGATCTACGGCTGATCGCCCGGAGCTTGGGAGAAAACAATGGTATGCACGCCGGATTATTTGCCGTGCGCCGATTGATTCGCCGCGTTGAGGCATTCGGCTTCCATTTCTTGACTCTGGACATTCGTCAACACGCCTTGGTGAACCTGGGCGTGGTAGGCCGCTGCCTAGGCGAAGCGGAATGGATGGAAAAAACCCCTGAGGAACGCGCCCAACGAATTCATCAGGCACTAGAAAACAACGAATCCCCAGCCGGCGGCCTGGACAACGTATCCCGCCGGGATTTATCGATATTTCAGGCCATCGCTTTTTGCCGGCGGAAATATGGTAAGCATGCCATCGGACCCTATGTCATCAGCATGGCTCACGGCGTGGACGACGTTCTGGCCGTCATGTTGCTGGCTCGCTGGGGTGACCTGCGGGTTCCGGGTGGTGGCGTACCGCTGGACATCGTGCCGTACTTCGAAACGGTTCAAGACTTATCCGCGAGTTCCCGGATAGTTGCCGATCTCTTAGATAACTCCATCTACCGAGAACACCTCAAGGGTAGAGAAGACCGCCAAATCGTAATGGTGAGTTACTCGGACAGTAATAGACACAGTGGTCTCGCACCTTCGCGGTGGACATTGCAGACGGCTCAATCTGAATTGGTGCGGGTAATCGAAAACGCTGGCGTCAGTCTCACCCTATTTCATGGGCGCGGCGGCACGACCAGTCGCGGCGGCGGCAAGACCCACGCCGCGGTGCTGGGTTCACCGCCGGGCTCTGTGCGGGGCCGCCTGCGTGCAACGGAGCAAGGGGAACTGATTAACGCCAAATATGGCTTGCGCAGCGTTGCTCTGCGCACCTTGGAACAAGCCGCGGGCTCGGTGGCCCTGGCCACCGCCACGGCCGGACCCCCGGAAGCAAAAACCAATGAATGGCGCCGCATGATGGACTGCATGGTCGAGGCAAGCCGCCAGCGTTATCAAGCCATGGTGCACCAAGAAGCAGACTTCAATGACTATTTTCGCAGCGCCACCCCCGTGGACGTGATCGAAATCATGCAAGAGCGAGTCGCCGGCGAGCCCGCTGATGATCGCATTGACCCACAACCCAGCCGCGCCGTGCCCTGGGATTTTGCTTGGACCCAATGCCGCTGCCTATTGCCCGGCTGGTATGGCAGTGGTTCGGGACTCACCAAAGCCATTGATGAATTTGGTTTGGATGCGCTTCGAAGTGCTGCGAAAAGATGGCCATTTTTTCGCGCGCTGTTGGCGGATCTTGAAATGGTATTGGCCAAATCAGATTTGGCCATTGCGCGCCGCTATTCGGAAATTTCTCCCCAGCTACACGAACGCTTTTTTCCAAAAATTCGTACAGAATTCAACTTGACTGTGGCACGTTTGCTGGAAATCAAAGACCAGGATGTACTGCTAGAAAATCAACCAAACTTGCGGCGCGCCATTCGATTGCGCAATCCCTATGTTGATCCCATGAGCCTGCTCCAGATCGAGTTGCTGCAACACTGGCGAAGCGACGGTGCGGAAGAAAATGAAATACTGGATACGCTAATAGCGAGCGTGAATGGTATCGCTCACGGGCTTCAGGACTCTGGCTGAGTTACCAGCCGCTTTGCTAAATCGATGCAGGCAGTATTTCTTGACTATGGGAGCCTTGGTCCCGAAGACATCAACCCGGAACCACTGAGGCAGTTACTTCCCGGTCTGAAACTTTATCCCAGTACCGCAGAAAATGAGGTGGCAGCTAGAATCGCCAAGGCACAAATTGTGCTGGTGAACAAAGTCAGCTTACATCAACAACTACTAGCGCAGGCTGAACATTTAAAGCTGATCTGCTTGGCAGCGACAGGGACTGACAATGTAGATTTGCAGACCGCCGCGGAACAGGGGATTGTCGTTTGCAATATTCGCGACTATTGCACGCCTTCTGTAGTACAGCATGTTTATGGGCTAATTCTTGAACTGACCCTGGGCCTGAGCAGCTATCGTCAAAGCTTGGGCGCAGGTGACTGGACGCGCAGTGCACATTTTTGCCTGCTCGATCAGAGAAGCCATGAACTGGCGGGTAAGACCTTGGGCATCGTTGGGCTTGGGACACTCGGCAATGCCGTTGCCAAACTTGGCCACGCGTTCGGAATGCGCGTGGTGGCTGCCCGCCGCCCGTATGTCTTAGACGACATATTCGAAGAAACGACTTCGGCGAACGATATTCCGCGGGTAGGCTGGGGGACTTTACTCGCCCAGTCGCACTTCATCAGTCTGCACTGTCCATTGACCGCGGAAACCACGAAATTGATTGATCTAAACAGCTTGGAAAAAATGCGCGAAGATGCAGTGTTGATCAATACCGCCCGCGGCAAGCTCATCGATAACGACGCGCTTCTTGCCGCGCTCTCCGCGGGCAAAATTGCCGGCGCGGGAATTGATGTACTCAGTGAAGAACCGCCGCCTCGGGACCACGCTTTGGTAACTTCAAGCCTAAAAAATCTGCTGGTCACACCCCATGTTGCCTGGGCAGCTCAAGAAAGCCGGCAACGCGCCGTCGATGAACTCGCGACGAACGTAGCCGCATTCATCAACGGTGAGTTTCGCAATCGTGTTGCCTGACTTGAATGAATTGAAGTCATTTACCTAGGTTTCACGCAATACGACGACCGGTGGGGCGGTGACCGCCTTACGGGTTGCTAAGGCTCCAGTAACGCCGACAATCAGCGCCCCGGCGGCCCAGCCGACCAGCAACAGCCACGGGTTGATTTGGTAGTCCAGCTGAAATACCCGGGTAGCCAATGCCCAACTCACCCCGGCCGCGCCGAGGGCAGCAAGGATGCCGGCAAGACTACCTAAAGCGATGAACTCCACGGCGACACCCTGCATGATCTTTCGTCGGGCAGCCCCAAGGGTATGCAAAATCGCACTTTCGAACCGGCGCTCGTCTCGAGTGAGTTGCACAGCGGCCAAGAGAACCATAATTCCGGCCAATACCGTAAACAAGAATACATACTGCACGGACATGGAGGCACGGTCGATGATCATTCGCACCTGCCCCAAAATCACTCCCAGGTCTAGAACCGTCACGCCTGGAAAATTCCGAATGAACTGATTCAACAAGCGACGCTGCTCGCGCGGCACATAAACGCTCGCAATATAAGTTTGCGGTAATTGGTCCGCCAAGCCCGGGGATAACATCACATAGAAATTGGGCGCAAAGGAATCCCACTCCACGGAGCGAATACTCGTAATGGGCGCGGCAAACTCTTCGCCACCCACGCTAAAACCCAGACTGTCACCAATGCCCACACCCAGGTTGTCGGCCAAGCTGCGCTCCAGGGATATCTCGATTTCATCCGTGCCCTCAGGATCCCACCACTGACCTTCTCGTAACTGATTGCTTGGGGGAAATTCCTTCGCCCAAGTCATGTTGGACTCTTGACGGGCGAAACGCGCGCCTTGGGGGTTTGCGAACTGGAAATCATCCACCGACTGATTATTCACACTGGTCAGCCTACCGCGAATAAATGGCAGCGCATCCAGCTTGCTACCCGCCTCAGCAGCGAAAAATTCTCGAATGCCCGGCCATTGTTCTGGCTCGATATTGATGAGGAAATAGTTGGGCGCATCCTCGGGAATGGAGCGGCGCCATTCCGCCAGTATGTCGGTACGCACCAAAGTCAGTAGCAACAAAACCATTAAGCTCAGCGCGAACGCAACGATCTGCACGACGCTTTCAGCGCCGCGCCGCGATATGTTGGCTAATCCGTAGCGCCACGCCACGCCGGCCGCGCCACGAAGCTGTGAAACCACTCGAATGAGCAGCCAGCCACCAGCAACCGCTAACGCCGCCACAACAGCCAAGCCGCCGGCAATGAATACCAGCAGGGTCAGATCGCGCACAATGGCAAAAATCATTAACAACAGAGCCACAATGGCAATACCGTAGGTCAATCCCACACTCAGACGTGGTGGCGGCAAGTCATGCCGCAATACCCGGATGGGTGAGGTGCTGTTCAATTGCCACAAATGTGGCAATGCGAAGCCCAAAGTAATGGTCGCGGCGGTCAGTAGACCTAAGCCCCCCGCCGCCACAGAAGCGGGTGGCAGATCAATATTAATAATGCCGGTGGCCAGGCTAACCAGTGCTCGTTGACCAAAATATCCAAACAAGGAACCAAAAATTGCCGTACCAAGAATTATCACCAAGATTTGCATGAGCATGCTTATGCGGATAAAAACTTGTGTAGCACCCATGCTCTTCATAAGGGCGACATTGTCCAAGTGACGAAGCACGTAGCGGCGGGTAGCCATAGCCGTAGCGACCGCCGCCAAAATCACGGTAACCAAGGATGCTAAGGTGAGGAATCGCTGGGCGCGATCGATAGCCGCGTTAATCTGCTCACCAGCGTCTTCAAGACCCCGCAGGGTCACGCCCTTGGGGAGGACGGGTGTCAGTTCTTCCCGCAAGGCCGCCACTTGCTCCTCGGTGCCGGCGAAAAGCTGCCGGTAAGTCACACGGCTGCCGGGCTTGAGTACGCGGAAGGATTCCAGATCCGCCAAATTGACCAATAGTCCGGGGGCGAGTGCGGCCATGCCACCCACGTTCTGACCAGGTGCGTATTCCAGTACTCGGGTGAGGGTAACCGTCGATTCACCGATGCTGAGTTCGGTACCAACCTCAATATCCATACGGCCCAACAAGCCAGGCTCAGCCCATGCAGTACCCGATTTGGGAATTCCGGCGGCCTGCTCGGTCTCGCCAAATAGTTCCGCGGAGATCAGCAATTCGCCCCGCAGGGGATAACCTTCGGCCACCGCCCTCACCATGGCCAAAGTATTGGCTTCGCCTGCCAGTACCATGGTGGGAAACGCGATGGCTTCACCCACAGTCAAGCCGCGATCACGGGCAGCGGCCTGGTAAGCCGAATCAATGGGCGAACTAGAGCGCAGCTCGAGGTCGGCGGCCAAGACTGCCCCGGCCTGTGCGCGAATGGCCCGACCGACACGATCGGTGAAAAAGCCAACGGCCGTCATGGCCGTGACGGCCACTAGCACGGCAATCAACAAAATGTTTAGTTCACCAGCACGAAAATCGCGCCATAGCGCACCTAGCCCAAAGGCAATACCCTTCATGACTTCAAACGCCCCGCTTCTATCTCAAAGACGCGGTCACAACGCGCAGCCAATTGACGGTCGTGGGTCACGAGAACTAGAGTCGTCTTCAATTGCTTGTTTAGTTCAAACAGCAGATCCGCGATGCGTTGGCCACTGCCCGTGTCTAGATTGCCGGTGGGCTCATCGGCAAAGAGTATTTCTGGCCGGGCAACGAATGCCCGCGCGATGGCCACCCGCTGCTTCTCACCGCCTGACAGTTGCTTCGGATAATGACCGATACGCGGCGTCAATCCAACGCTTTCCAACGCCGCTTTAGCGCGTTCTCGAGCATCATCATCACCTGCGAGTTCCAGCGGCAGCATGACGTTTTCCAGGGCCGTGAGGGAAGGGATTAAGTGAAATGATTGAAAGACAAAGCCCACGCGCTGGCCGCGCAATTGCGCGCGCCCGTCCTCGTCCAGCGCGGTCAGCTCATCCCCGCCCAGCCATACCTTGCCGGATGAAGGCTGGTCCAGTCCCGCCAGCAGAGCCAATAGCGTCGTCTTTCCGGCACCTGAGGAGCCCACCAGCGCCACAGCTTCACCTGCGTTGACACTCAGATTCACATCGCTAAGGATGGTCAGCGATCCCTCGGGACTGCTAACCTCACGCCCAAGTCCTTCGGTACGCAATACGATCTGATCATCCATGCCTTCATCCGTTGCCCATAAAATAGTGCTAGCGCTGCTGCTGTTTACCAGTAGTTGCCTGGCAAGCGGTCAAGACCGCAGTATCCTGGTGGTGGGCGATAGCCTCAGCGCGGGTTTTGGCATTCCCGTGGAAAAAGGCTGGGTCGCTTTGTTACAGGAGCGACTGGAAAAGGAAGGTTACGGTTATCGCGTAATCAATGCCAGCATTAGCGGCGACACGACTTCAGGTGGGTTGCGTCGCTTACCGCGCGCCCTGAGCAAGCATCAACCCGATATAGTTGTCATTGAACTCGGCGGTAACGATGGCTTGCGGGGCACACCGGTTTCAGTCACCCACAAGAACCTAGAAGAAATGATCGTCCTCGGTCAGGCTCAGGGCGCAAAGATCATTCTCGCAGGCATGCTGATGCCACCCAACTACGGGGCGAAATATACTCAAGAATTCGCGGATATTTATCCGCAGCTAGCCACTAAATACGAGTTGCCCTTAATCGAGTTCTTCATGGCTGATGTTGCCCTCAATCCTGCCCTGATGCAGGCCGATGGCATTCACCCTAATGTGGACGGTCAACCCATTCTGCTGGGGACGGTATGGCCCATACTCGAACCGACGCTGCGTATCGCCGAGACGACTAGTCAGAACTAGGCTGTATCGATAGCAACCCAATTCCCAGCACAATCATCAAGGCACCTAGAGCGCCTGTCACGGTGATGGATTGACCTTTGAACAAGAAATAAGCTCCAAGGGTTATCAGAATAATTTGACCGCCTTTGATGGCTGCCGCGTACCCAGCATTGGGCGCCAAACTCAAAGCTCGCAGGTCGAATAGGTTGGCCACGACGGCGAGCAATGATGCAAGCAATAACAAGGCGAAAAGTGATCCGCTAACCTTGTAGCTAGCCAGTCCACGGAAGGAATAGAGAAACAACCAAAGTGTCGCTAGCGCGAAAAGGTATGCAAGGATAATTGGCAGTGCCAGTTCCATGGTCAAGCGCTTGAGCAATAGCGCCATGCAGGCATAGCAAACCATTGCGATCAGTGCGCTTACAAACCAGTTGGTTGAAATCAAAGGCTTTGCCTCATCTCCCAAATCCGATGTCGATTAACCTAGAACCGCGGAAATCGATGCTTGAATCGCTTCGGCCGCAGCCCGCGGATTTGTTGCATCACGTATCGGTCGGCCCACAACGATATGATCCGCGCCGTCGGTGAAAGCTTGCTCAACCGTGACCACGCGCTTTTGATCATCGCTGGGACGATTTTCAACGGGGCGAATACCTGGCGTTACCACCAACAGACGACGGTCCACGGCCGCGCGCATGGCCGGCAGTTCCAGTCCGGAGGCCACCACACCGTCACAGCCCGACTCCAACGCGCGCCGGGCCCGCGACAGGACCAGTTGCGGGACATCGCAATCAAAACCAAGGTCATCCAGGTCCCCTCGATCGAGGCTGGTCAGCACTGTGACGGCCAATATTTTCAATTCCGGGCCTTTGGCCGCCGCGGCCGCTTCCATGATGGATTGATTGCCATGCACCGTTGCAAAGCTGACGCCACGACTGGCTAAGCGAGAAACGGCGCGGCCCACCGTCGCCGGCACGTCGAAAAACTTAAGATCCGTGAAAATCTGCTTATCCTGAGCCAGCAACCAATCGATGAGTTCGAAATAGCCGCCCGCCATCATGAGCTCGAGGCCAATTTTGTAAAACGATACGGCATCGCCTAGTTCGTTCACCAAGGCGCGCGCTTGGTCTGCCTCGGGCACATCCAAGGCGAAAATCAGGCGGTCGCGATTGCTAATTTTCTTCGTCATGGAAATCCTGCCGTTATTGTATGGAAGTCTGCAATTCGCTAGTCTTGCCGCCAAATCGTGCGTAGGCCGATAAAGCATAGCGATCAGTCATGCCGGCAACGTAGTCTGCCACAGCGCGAGCCCGGCCGGCTTCGCCCAAGTTTTCTTCCCACGATTTTGCTCGCTGCACATGTCCACGGGGCATCGCATGCAGATCATTCATGTAAGCGCCGAACAAACCGCTAACCACCTCGCCCGCCCGGCGAGTCATGGCTTGGACGCGCTCATGACGGTACAAACTTGCGCGCAGATATCTTTTTAATGCGCGGTGGCGCTCTCGAGTGTCGGGGCTGAAATCGATCAGCGGCCGGGAATTTTGCCGAACCGCCTCGATATCCGGCGGATCGACGTCAGCCAAGGCTTCCCGGCTGGTGTCAATAAGATCTGTGACCACCTCATCAATCATGGCGCGGACGATTTCGTGGATCAATGCACGCTGACCAATCCGCGAATACCTGCCTAAGACTTTGGCATGGTTGTCGCCGAACAATTGCACTGACGCCAATTCATCCAAAGTCAGCAAGCCCGCCCGCAAGCCATCGTCCACATCGTGATTGTTGTAGGCAATCTCATCCGCGAGGTTTGCCAACTGCGCTTCGAGGCCAGCTTGACGGCGGTCTAAAAAACGCTGCCCCAAGGCGCCAAGCTGGCGGGCATTCTTCTTTGAGCAGTGCTTCAAAATTCCCTCTCGAGTTTCGAAACTCAAGTTTAGCCCGGGAAAATCAGCGTAGCGTTCCTCCAATTCATCAACAACCCGCAGCGACTGGAGATTGTGTTCGAAGCCACCCCAAGCCTGCATGCAATCATCAAGTGCTTCCTGTCCCGCGTGGCCGAAGGGCGTATGTCCTAAGTCATGCGCCAGACAAATGGCTTCGACGAGTTGCTCGTTGAGATTTAGGCACTGCGCCACCGTCCGTCCAATCTGCGCGACCTCTAAAGAATGCGTTAGACGCGTGCGGTAGTGATCGCCCTCATGATTGACGAACACTTGGGTCTTGTACACCAAGCGCCGGAATGCGGTGCAATGAACAATACGGTCACGGTCACGTTGAAATTCTCCCCGGTAGGGATGACTGGCTTCCGCATGCTGCCGACCGCGGGTATTCTCTTCAGACGCGGCATAGGGCGCCAAGGGAGCCGTGCTGGCTTGCGGCTGGCGCCGTAACTTAGTCATACGGCAGTGGGGCCTGCCCTATTTCTCAAGGGCGTCATCCAAGAAACCGACCAGCGCGGTTGAGTCATAGTCCGCCGTCACCACCGCGTCGCCAAGAGCCTCGAGCAAAACCAATCGGATTTGGCCGCCCACCACTTTCTTGTCCATACCCATGGTCGCCAAGAACGCCTTGGCCCGGATCGCCGGAACATCCACGGGTAACTCGAATTTCCGGAGAATGTCACGCACCGCCCGCGCGTCTTTTTCGCTGAGCCAATTGAGACGCGCGGAAAAATCAGCGGCCATGACCATGCCTGCTGATACCGCTTCACCATGCAGCCATTCGCCGTAGCCAAGATTGTTCTCGATGGCATGGCCAAAGGTATGACCCAAGTTCAATAGCGCTCGCTGCCCTTGTTCTCTTTCATCAGCCACGACGATTTCGGTCTTGGCTTCACAAGACACTTGGATTGCATGCAACAGGCTAGTCGCGTCACGCCGCAGTAAGTTTTCTGCGTTGATGTTCAACCAGTTCAAGAACTCTGCATTTCCGATCAGCCCATACTTGACCACTTCAGCGAGACCCGCCGAAAGCTCGCGGTCGGCCAAGGTGGATAAGACATCCGTATCCGTCAGCACGCAGCGTGGCTGATGAAAGGCACCGATCAGGTTCTTGCCGCCGGGATGATTTACCCCCGTTTTGCCGCCCACCGCAGAATCCACCTGGGCCAGCAAGCTGGTGGGCACCTGAATAAAATTCACACCGCGCTGGTACACGGCCGCGGCGAATCCGGCCATATCACCCACCACACCACCCCCCAGGCTGATTACTGTGCAATCCCGTCCATAACCTGAATTGACCAGCTGGTCCAAAATAACTTGCACAGTGGCCAAGGTCTTATGCGCCTCGCCATCGGGTAAGACCACGGTTTCTATGCGGCGATCGGGTAGCAGCTGCTTAAGTGGCTCTAGGTATAGAGGTGCAACGACCTCGTTAGTCACGATTAGCACATCGCGACCGCGCAGATAGGGATCTAGAATGCCGGTATTGGCCAGCAAGCCACTGCCGATAAGAATCGGGTAGCTGCGCTCGGCTAGATTGACATCGAGAGTAATCATGACAAATCGATCTTGGGCGAGGGCAAAATACGCCTTAAGCAGTGACGACGCCAGTCTCGCATATTTCCTAGGGGCGGAAGTTTGCCTGTGCGGACTGGCTCTGCCGCAACTAGCCCGAAAAATCCATCAGTACAGTCAGAGAGACTGCAGGCGATCTCGAATCTCCCGGGCAACGGAACCCACGCTGCGCCAATCCGTCTCAACGATCATATCGGCAATCTCCTGGTATAGCGGTTCGCGCAGCTCCATCAATGCCTCGAGTACCTCGCGTCGCTTACCACGGTTCAACAAGGGCCGCGCCTTACCGCCCCGGGTACGCAGCAATTGCTGTCCCACCGTGGTGTACAAGTACACGACTGTGCCCCGCTGGCTCAGTAATTGTCGATTAGCTTCGCGCAGCACGGCACCGCCACCCGTGGCCAGCACCGTGGCCGGCAACTCGGTTAACTCCGCCAAGACCTGCGCTTCGCGCTCTCTAAAGCCCTCTTCACCTTCTTTCTCAAAGATATAGGCAATATCCACCCCGGTCCGCGCCTCGATCTCATCATCGCTGTCGATGAAGCTGAGGCTAAGATCACGCGCAAGACGACGCCCCACGGCCGTTTTGCCGGAGCCCATGGGGCCGATTAGGAATATTCTGCTTAATTTTCCCACTTATTTAGCATAAGCGCGGACGAGTTCGCATGAAAGAAAAACCCGCTTCGGCAAACAGCAGAAGCGGGCCCTTGTTAGCCGATTGAAATCAATCGGCTAAAGATCAGTCGTTAACTGTGAAAAAATAGATGGTTTGTAATCCACTCGGAACTTCTACCGTTAAAGTGAAAGTTCCCGACGCGGGCGCGTTGACATCGCCCTCAATATTGAATCGATATTGCAAATCAGCCGGATCATCCGACGTCTGACAGGGCACGGTGTAACTAGTTGGCGCCGTGATAGTACCATTGGAGGTTTCAGCGCTAATAGTTGTACCCGCCGGCATGGGCTGGCCATTCACATCGCGCACATAGAAATTCACTGAACCGGTACCGGTCAAGGACCCACCTTGATCGTCAGAGATAACCGCGTTGCTTCCGGACATGATGATGATATTACTTTGACTGACCGTCAGAGTTTGCTGCGTTAAGTTACAACGTCCCATCGTATCGGATGGGTCACCGGGAATTC
Source organism: Gammaproteobacteria bacterium (assembly GCA_965221985.1). GTDB lineage: Bacteria > Pseudomonadota > Gammaproteobacteria > Steroidobacterales > J054. The sequence continues at coordinate 880,506 of OZ244928.1, read as the reverse complement.
CGGGTCCGCCGCACAAGAGGCCATTGAATTGCCCGTCTCCAGCCGTGTAGGTGAAGTCCTGATTGAAGTCGACAAAGACCTCACCGAAATCATAAGCAACATTCTCATTAGCGTCTAAATAGGCTTCGTCCAAATCGTCCCAGCTGTCGAAATCGTCAAAATATCCATTGCCATTGATGTCGTTGAAGCTCTCTTCTCCAATCGCCGAAGCTAGCAATGTACTGCGGCCGTTAATTGGTCGTGGATTCGAACTCGTCCAGTTAACGGAGCATACTCCGGACTCCGTAGAAGTCGTTTCAGTAAAACAACTACCGGCAATGCTGCCACCTTCCGTCGTAAGGGTTACGCCGGTACCGTCAGGAACAGGATTATTGAATCGATCGGACATCCGCACAGTCACATCCACCTGTGTACCGTCAAGATCAAGTCCCTCGACGTTGTGGCAGCTCACAGCTAAAGACACGCTATTTTGATCCGGAATACCCGTTGTAACCACAAGTTGACTTGACTGAGTGGCAATGGCTGTTGCGACGACAGTCGCAGTCACGCGAACAGACGTAGCCACCGTGCCAGACGTCACCACCGTTTGCACGCTACCATCGGCGCCACTGATTACGCCAGTCTTGGGTGACCAATCGATTCCGCCAACTAGCGTACTAAGCGAAAAATCAACCTCGGCACCGGCTACTGGCCCACCGGTAGAATCAACCACTTTAAATGTGACCGTCGATGTTTCCGAAATTCCGGCACCGCCTGTCCCTTTTAGACCAATCTTAGTGGGCGTCGCAGTAACAAACTCAATGGATCCAACAGCGGCCCCCGCAACATTAACGGTGCCGTTGGCGGATAATACTTGGCCATCGACCGTGGATGTTGCGGTAATCACATCATCTCCCGCGCAACCACTCGCACCATAAGTAACGGTCAAAATTCCAGTATCTGTCGAAGCCGTAGCGCCAGGTCCACCATTGATGTTCGCCAGTCCGGAAGCCAAGCAATTTGAAGAAAAGGTTACGTCAACCGGCTCTGTATAGAGACTGCCTACGGTGCCATCCACCGAGGTCACAAATGTGACTGTTAAGCTGGTGCTGCCACCCGCTGCCAGACTCGGCACCGCCACATCAATAGCGCCTTGCTGAAACGCCGCACCGGTGCCGCTGCCCATCAAGACGACAATATCGCCAGGATCCGTTCCGCCGCCGCCGCCGCCACCGCCGCCGCCAGTACCACCTCCACCACCGGGATCCGTCGGCGTACCAACAATCGTATCTCCACTACCACCACAAGCCACGAGCAATGCCGAGGCTAAAATAATTCCTAAAGAAAGCAGTCTCTTCATGTCGATCCCTCTACCGCGCTTGCCGCGCGCATACTCCCTTAATAGATGCTAGAGCCTTCTCTGAGAATCTTGGGCGTCACAAAAACTAACAATTCCGTCTTATCGGTTGATATGCGCGAAGAGCGGAATAAGACACCCAACCAGGGCAAATCGCCCAGATAGGGAACCTTGGTGTAATTCTCGGTTTCCTCGGTTTCGTAGATACCACCCAGAACCACCGTCTGACCGTTATCCACCAAGACCTGAGTTTGTACCGAGCGGGTATCGATGCTGGGCACCGCGCCGCCGCGTTCGGTGGTAATGGTTTCACCGACGCTATCCTTGGTGACCAGTAGGTCCATGATGATTCGATCATCTGGGGTAATCTGCGGGGTCACGGTCAAACTCAGCACAGCTTCCTTGAATTCCGTGGTGGTGGCACCGCTGGATGAAGCCTCTTGATATGGAATTTCGACACCTTGCTTGATTATCGCCTCTTTCTGATTAGCCGTAATCACCCGGGGTGAGGAAATGACCTCGCCACGGCCCTCCGCCTGTAGGGCCGACAGCTCAAGATCCACTAAATAATCGTCATTCAGAATCGCAACGGCCAGCCGTCCCGCCGGCGTCACGATGGGCGTGTTAACCGCGAATCGATCATCGAGCACCGGCACGGTGACCGGGAAAGGATTGCCCGTGGCACCAAGATTCGCGATACCCGATTGAACAATCGTGTCGTTACCGGTGGCAGACCCCGTGACCGAAATCAGTCCATCGTTGCCATTCTCGCGCACGGCCGTTAGTCCCCAGCGAATCCCTAAGTCGCGACTAAAGTTGTCGCGGACAATGACGATTCTCGATTCGATCAGCACTTGGCGGACCGGAATGTCCAGGGTATTCACCAGCCGGCGAATATTGCTGATTCGCTCCGCCGTGTCCTGCAGCAACAAGGTATTCGTTCGCTCATCGATGCCCACGCTGCCACGCTCCGACAACAGCGCATTGCTGCCGCCGCCTTCAATTAATGAGGCCAGATCTTCGGCCTTCGCATAGTTAACTTGCAGATACTCGGCGATCAGGGGCTCGAGTTGCTGAATCTCTTGGCGGGATTCCAAATCAGCCAGTTCCCGAGCGGCAATTTCCTCGGCCGGTGCGACGATAATGACATTGCCATTCTCGCGCATGTCCAGACCCTTGGTCGCGAGCACGATATCCAGCGCCTGATCCCAGGGCACGTTTTGCAGACGCAGTGTCACATTGCCCTGCACGGTGTCGGATACCACAACATTGCGGCCGCTGACATCAGCCAATAGTTGCAGCACCGCACGCGTCTCGATGTCCTGGAAATTTAGCGTGAGCCGCTCACCCACATACTCGCGGTTGCCGCTATACAGGGTTGGCTTGTCGCTACCGTCTTCTTCCTCAACCTTTCGCTGCACTTCAACGGTGAATACATTATCTGACTGATAAGCCAGCTCTTCGAAGTCACCGTTCGTCGCGATGATCAAACGAGTATCAGCACCGGTGCGCATGACATCGACGGTAGACACCGGCGTTGCGAAATCGAGCACATCCAATCGCTGAGTCTGATCGTCGGAAATGCTGGTTCCGGTGAGATTGACCACAACCCGAGTACCATCGCGGCTGACATCCACGGCAGTTCCAGGCTCACTGAGCGTCACGATCACGCGGCCCGCGCCGGTTTCTGAACGGCGAAAATCCACGTTTTCGATTCGCCGCACGCCCGGGGTGCTGCTGGTGGGCCGCGGCGCACTGGCAACGGCTTGGCGTGTGGCTGGGGAACCCGAAGACGCAGAATTTTCTAGAGTAACGATGATGTTATTGCCATCAACACGCGTTTCGTAGCCGACCATTTGGTCGAGATTCAGAACCACCCGAGTACGGCCATTGGCTTCCGCCGCAAGGACCGTATCCAGAACCCCGATGCCTACGTTTTTTCGACGCGCCGCCAGACTCAAGGCCGTATTTTGCAAATCCAAGGCAATACGAGCTGGTTGATCAATGGTAAAGGTCAGCGGTGCGGCGGCCGGTGAGGACATGACCAGACGCAACTCAATGCGATTGCCGGGTAGCCCCTGAACCAGAACATCTTGCAGGCTATTGTTGGTGGTTTGCGCCGTGGCAGTGACCGAGGTCAATAAACCCAATACGATGGCCAGCAACCCCACCAGGGAATTGCCACGGCGTCCCCATAGCCCATGAGCCTGAATTGGCCTAGCTATACTCATCTTCACGTACTCCCACACGCTCCCCAGAGTGGCGCTGCCTTGCAGTTCTACCACCATGTTAGTCCAGACCTATCGCCGCGGTTCGTTTGAAGAAGCCGCCAATGCCATCGGGAACCAGCTCTTCGACCTGGATCTCCGATTCTGAAATTGAAGTAATTCGGCCGTCGTTTTGGCCCACAAAACTGCCGGGCAACACTCTATGCACCAGGCCATCCCCGGCCTGAACCAGTCCATAATATCTGCCGTCCATCTCCAAGATGCCCACCATCGCAAGCGTATCCAAGGGAAACTGCTCCAGATATTCTTTGCTTCGATTGGCCAATGGCTTGGGACCAGCCGCCACAGCCGCGGTGGGCTGTCCGTCCGGCACGAAGGGCGACCGCAAATTTTCCGCCTCATAGGCAAAAGTCTGATAGGGCTTGATTTGCGGTAAGGGGTCGATGCGACCGCCCGGACGTGATTTAACCTCGTCCATATATTCCAACAAATCATCCATATCGCCGCCGCAACCGGTAGCCATTGCCGCCAGCAAAAATATGACCAGATACTTACTTGCGCTCAGACAATTCATTGAGCATCACCCGAATCATCCGTCTGCTCTTCGTCGAGATAGCGATAAGTCTTGGCCGTCACGTTCAGAACCAGTGAATCGGTCGAGTCTTCTTCGCCTCTTTGCGGCGCAATTTCAATATCGTGCAAGGTAACGATCCGCGGTAGTGCGGCAATATCGCTAACGAAGCGGCCGAACTCGTGATAGTCACCTTTCAAGCGAATCTTGATGGGCTTCTCAGCGTAAAAATCCTTTTGCAGCTCATTCATGGGTTGGAAGAGCTCTTCCTGCAAGCCGGCGGCTAAGCCGGTCTGAGAAATATCCACTAGCAAGTTCGGAATTTCTGTCTTACCAGGCAGCTGCCGTAGCATGGTGCCAAAAGAACTTTCAATTTCCGCAAGCTGAATTTTATAGGCATCGAAGTTGGCCGCTTTTCGCTGCTTAAGCTCGAACCTGTTTCTAAGCTCCACTTCCTCGGCTTGGGCTTTTTCCAGGCGCGGCATTTGTTCCTTGTAAACCAGAAAATAAAATCCGGCACCAACGGCAATGACCAAAAATAAGACCACAAACAAGGCCCGAAACAGGAAGGGCCACCGGCCAATGTCGTTAAAGTCTAGATTGCGAAGTTCGTCGAGGAAATTCATTCCAAATCCTCCTCGTCTTCGCTGCCAGTACCTACTTGGTCCGCAAACACCGTGAACTCGCTCGCGCGCGCATTCGTATTGGCATTTGCGCCCCGCTCACGCTTGACTTCAACAACCTCTAGATCGGGATTGCCCAACCATTCCGACGCATCGATATTCCGCATCAAGGCCGAGACGCGCGTGTTGGACTCGGCCGCACCGACAATTTCCAGTCGTCGGCCCGTTTGCTTAACTGATTTCAGAAATACACCATCGGGCAAGGTGCGCGTTATTTCCTCAAATACATGGACGATGCCCGGCCGGCTGCGCTGCAGCTGTTCGATAATTTCCATGCGCGCCAGCAAGCGATCTTTCTTTTCTTCCAGATCAATAATCTCTTCAATACGCTTATCGAGCTTGGCTATCTCGTCTTTCAACAGCTGATTACGTTCCTGTTGATGGTCGATGATCGAGTTAAATGTCAAATAAGACAGGCCAATGATCAGCGCAGCCAAGCCTGCGGCAAGGCCCAATGCCGTAAAGAACTGATTGCGGCGCTGCGCACGCAGCTCCTCACGCCAAGCTAATAGATTAATGCGAGGCATATCAGTCGAAACTCCGCAGGGCTAACCCGCAAGCAGTCAGCAAGGCCGTAGCATCCTTGCGCACGCCCTGGGATTTTGCTCGAGAGGATACTTTCATTTGTCCCAAAGGATCGCCAATCTCGGTCGGAATGCCAACTTTGCTGGCCACCAAATCAGCGACACCCGGAACGTTTGCGCAACCGCCCAGTACCAAGATCTGATCGGGCTGCTCACGCCCGCCGCCGGATGCGAGAAAAAATTGCAGCGAACGGCTGACTTGCTGAGTCATGTCGTCGATAAAGGGATCGAGCACTTCAGGTTGATAGTTACTCGGTAAGCCACCTTCTTTCTTAGCGCGGCCGGCATCTTCCAAGCTAAGCCCGTAGGTGCGCATTATTTCTTCGGTGAGCTGCTGACCGCCAAAAGAAAAATCTCGCGTATAAATCACCCGCATGTCTTCCAGAACACTAAAAGTGGTGTTGCTGGCGCCGAAGTCCACTAGGGCGATGACATGATCGCGGCCGGCATCGGGCATTTGATGCGCTAACAATGCGCAGGCGTTTTCCAGGGCGAAGGCCTCGACGTCCACTACACGGGCACGTAGCCCAGCCGCCTCCACGGCGGCTTTGCGCTGGTCCACGTTCTCGGTGCGAGTCGCCACCAACAGCACGTCATTCATTTCCGGGTCGTTGGCGGACGGACCTAAGACCTCAAAATCAAAACTAACTTCTTCCATGGGGAAGGGAATGTATTGATCTGCTTGAATCTCAACTTGGCCCTCAAGCTCGTTCTGGCTTAGGCCTCGAGGCATCTGGATCACTTTGGTGATCGCCGCATCACCGCTGATGGCAATGGCTACCTCATCGCTGGATGAGCCCGAGCGCTTGACGGCCCGGCGAATCGCCTCGCCCACCGCATCGGCGTCAACGATGGTTTTATCGTTTATCGAACTGGGGGGGGTTGGCTCGGCTGAATAGCACTCAGCGCGGTAGCTACGACCGCTTTTAGCCAACTCCACCAGCTTGATGGACGAAGTCGTTATGTCAAGCCCTACAAGAGGCTTGGAACGTGATCCGAAAAGCACGTGTTTTCCCTTCTAAGTCCGGAGCTTGTGAAACGATTATCGCTTGACACCTTAGCAACCCCATTTAACTATATATTTAGGTACAGGGGAAGTACTGTAGACTAGGTCTCAGTTCCCCGGCCCAAATATTTGGCGCCCAGTACCGGCCCGAAATAGCGGTTATAGCCGTCTAAATGCTTGGAATCTAAGGGTTTCAAAGAGTTAGAACCCGGAAAGGGAGTTACGGACCACCAAAGGCAAAAGCGCCCAGATGTAGCCCGGCAGCTCCGCTGTCCTAGAATCCGACCCATAAAACGCCGAATCTTAAGTGATCCGCTCGTCCCGTCAGCCCCGTAGACCGGTAGCTTTGCGCCCCCGCCTTTCAACGAGTTTGCCCAAAAACCGCCGCCAATATGCATAATCGACCCAGCCAAGGCAAGGGTATATTCGTGATTTTTCCATGAGATTCTTAAGACCAGCGCTACTCTTTCTGCTCGGCATTGCGCTCAGCCTCGCTTTGGTGGGGGTAGCAGCCGTCACTGGCGCCTACTACTACTTCAAACCTGGCCTGCCTTCGGCCGAAACCATGCGCGATGTGCAATTACAAACGCCATTGCGCATTTACAGTCGCGATGGACGCTTGCTCGATCAAATTGGCGAGAAACGGCGCACGCCCGTCGAATACGAGGAGATACCCGAGCATGTCATCCAAGCCTTTCTGGCCGCTGAAGATGATCGTTTTTTCGAACATCCCGGATTTGACTACCAAGGCATCATTCGTGCAACCGCGAATTTGGTCCTGACCGGATCGCGGAGTCAGGGTGGCAGCACCATTACGCAGCAATTGGCGCGGGTTTACTTCTTAACGCGGGAACGCTCCTTTATCCGCAAAGCGAAAGAGCTAATTTTGGCCATGCAAATCGAGCGTGAATTTAGCAAAGAAGAAATTCTCGCGCTTTACTTGAACAAGATATTTCTCGGGCAGCGGGCCTACGGCGTAGGCGCCGCCGCCGAAGTTTATTTTGGCAAGCCGCTGCAGCAGCTAAGCATTGCTGAGGCCGCCACGATAGCAGGCTTGCCCAAGGCGCCATCAGCCCTGAATCCCGTCACCGATATTGACCGGGCCACGGAACGACGCGCCTATGTCTTGCGCCGAATGCTGGAGCTAAACCATATTTCTGCCGATGACTACGAGCAGGCGCTCGAAACTCCCATGATGTCTCGTCTGCATGGTCCAAGGGTCGCACTACGCGCGCGCTATGTCGCGGAAATGGTGCGGGCGGATATCTTCAAGCGGTTCGGCGATGAAGCGTATACGGCGGGTTACAAGGTCGTCACCACGATAGACGGCCGCCTACAGAATTCCGCCACCACATCTCTGCGCTCAGCTTTGTTGGAATACGATCGACGCCATGGATACCGAGGACCCGTGGCGCAAAACGCCCTCGCCCAGGTGGATCCTCAGCTGGAGCCTGAAGACCGTGAAAGAATTCTCAGCCGTGTTATAGCGCAATACCCGAACTACCGGGATCTACACACCGCCGTAGTGCTGAGTACGAACCCCGGCGACAACAGTGCTGAAGTGTTCATTCGCGGGCGCGGATACGCACAACTTGCTTGGGACGTGTTGAAGTGGCCCCGCTATATCAACGACAACACCATCGGTGACGAACCCGCATCCGTGGACGAGCTTGTAAAAGCCGGGGACGTGGTTCAACTTTTATACAGCAAAGATAAGGGCTGGCTGCTGGGCCAGCTGCCCGAAGCCCAGGCTGCATTCGTGGCCATTGACCCACATGACGGCGCCATTGTTGCCTTGACGGGCGGCTTCGACTTTGCCGCGAGCAAGTTCAATCGGGCCGTGCAAAGCCGCCGGCAACCGGGCTCGTCCTTTAAGCCATTCATCTATTCAGCTGCCCTGGCGCACGGCTTTACGCCGTCCACTGTGGTCAACGACGCACCGGTTGTCTTCGAAGATGAGAAGCTCGAGGAAACCTGGCGCCCGGAGAATTATTCCCGCAGCTTCAACGGCCCCACCCGGCTACGCGAAGCGCTAGTGCGGTCTCTCAATCTGGTATCGGTACGCATCTTGCTGGGTACGGGTATCGCCAAAGCAGCAGACTACATCAGTGGCTTTGGTCTACCTGATAGCGCGCTGCCGCGCGATTCCTCGCTGGCCCTGGGCAGCGGCGGAGCAGCCCCACTAGACGTCGCCGCAGGCTACGCCACTTTCGCCAGCGGTGGGTTTCGCACCGAGCCTTATTTGATAGAACGCATTCTGAATGGCGAAGACGAAATAGTGTTTAGCGCAGCACCAGTTGTTGTTTGTGAGGAATGCGCTTTGGAAGGCGAAGACCGCGAAGCTGCCCTTAAAGCCGTGCGGGAAATGAATCGCGCAAGCGACGAATTAGGACAAGCGCGTGCGCAGATTCTACCCAACGCAGTGCCGCCTGGCCCAGGCGATGAAGTACCCGATTATCCTGATCTTGAGGCGATGATTCGGCACGCCGAATCTTGGCGGCCCACGGCGAATGATGCGCCACGCTTTGTGCGCGGCTATGTGAAACCGGCGGAGCGCGTGGTTTCAGCCACCAACGCCTATTTGATTTACGACATGATGCGCGACGTGATTCGGCGTGGCACGGGCCGGCGGGCGCGCGACCTCGGCCGCAATGATATCGCGGGTAAAACCGGCACCTCCAACGATCGCCGCGATGCCTGGTTCAGCGGCTTCAACGGAGATCTCGTAGCAACGGCCTGGGTCGGCTTCGACCAAGAACGTTCTCTGGGCGCTGGCGAAGAAGGCAGCCGGACTGCGCTACCCATGTGGAAATATTTCATGAGTGATGCCTTAGCCCAAGCGCCCAACGCGAGCATTAGCCGGCCCCGGGGCATCGTCAGCGTGCGCATTGATCCCGAGTCGGGACTGGTAGCCCCGGCGGGCTATGCCGGCGCGATTTTCGAAATATTTGAGGAAGGTCATCTACCGGAGCGCATGACCGAAGACAGCGGCCCCTTGTTCAGCGGCACTGACTCGGAATCCGCGGAAGAAGAATTTATTTTTTAAGAAATTCTTTCCGTTTAGCAGCATTGAATTCAAGCCGTGACAAAAAGAAAAAACGGCCATCGCGTCGATCAACAGCGCACCACCATCGCTGATGCAGCGGCGCGCCTGATGCTTGAAGATGGCGTCACCGATTACCGTGCTGCTAAATCACGCGCGCTCGATAAGCTGGGCCTACGGGGCAACACTGCTTTACCGACCAACGCTGAAATCGAGGCAGCCTTAACATCGCGCCAGAAAATTTTTCGCGGCGATACGCAAGAGTCCCTACTCCAGGAACTCCGCAAAGCGGCCCTTGGGATTATGGAGCAACTGGATGTATTTCAACCCCGCTTGGTAGGACCGGTACTCGCCGGAAACGCGACTGAACATGTGGCTATCGAAATACATTTATTTGCGGATGCGCCCGAAGATATTGCCCGCAAACTAGATGCGCTCGGTATCAAGCACAAGAGTGTGCGGCGACGGCATCAATGGCGCCGCGGTGAGACTGTAGAGCTGCCCGGGTTTCGGTTTTATTGTGGCGATCATGAATGCGTCGCCTCGATAATTCCCCAACGGCGGCGCGGACATCCACCGTTGAGCCCGGTTAACGGACGTCCGATGGAAAGAGCGGGAACAGCTAGATTGCGCGGAATAATATCCGTAGCGCAGGATCAATCACCACCTAGCGCTTGGTAAGATCCAGATAGTCTCGCCGCACCGGACCAGTGTACAGCTGACGAGGACGGCCAATACGGCCTTCAGGATCGGCAATCATTTCGCGCCAATGGGCAACCCAGCCCACGGTTCTAGCAATCGCGAACATGACCGTGAACATGGAAGTCGGCAGGCCCAAAGCACGGTAGATAATTCCAGAATAGAAATCCACGTTGGGATAGAGTTTCTTCTCGATAAAGTACTCGTCTTGCAAAGCGATTTCTTCTAAGCGGCGCGCTAAATCAAACAAGGGGGTATCAACCCGGCCAAGCTTCTCAAGAACCTTGTGCGCAGCTTCGCGAATAATGGTCGCCCGCGGATCGAAATTCTTGTAAACACGATGACCAAATCCCATCAATCGGAAGGGGTCATTCTTGTCCTTCGCCTTATCAATGTACTTTTCGATTCGATCAACAGAACCGATTTCTTCGAGCATGCGCAGGACAGCTTCATTGGCGCCGCCATGGGCCGGGCCCCATAAAGCCGCAATCCCTGCCGCCACCGCCGAGTAGGGATTGGTTCCGGAACTACCGGCCAAGCGCACCGTGGAGGTGCTGCAATTTTGCTCGTGGTCCGCATGCAGGGTAAACAATAGGTCGATGGCCTCGGCGGCGATGGGATCGACCTCGTAGGGCTCGGCGGGCACGGCGAAGAACATTTGCAACAAGTTCGCCGCATAGTCGAGATCATTGCGCGGATAGCTAAAGGGTTGCCCGACCGTATGCTTATAAGCAGCGGCTGCAATTGTGGGCAACTTCGCGACGATGCGATGCGCGAAAATATCGCGATGACGGGGATCATGAATATCCGTCGTATCGTGATAAAAGGCCGACATGGACCCAACGACGCCCGCAACCATGGCCATGGGATGCGCGTCGTGATGAAACCCGTTGAACAAACGCAACATGGTTTCATTGATCATGGTATGCGTGCGGATGGAATGCTTGAATTCATCAAGCTCATCGGCTGTGGGCAGCTCTCCATATAAGAGGATATAAGCGACCTCTAGGTATGAACTCTTCTTCGCGAGCTGCTCTACCGGGTATCCACGATAGAGCAGTATCCCCTTGGAACCATCAATAAAGGTAATCTTGCTTTCACACGAACCGGTGACACCAAAACCCGGGTCATAGGTAAAAACTTTTTGATCCGCATGGAGAGATCGAATATCTACAACATCGGGTCCCAGAGTTGGGTGGCGCACAGGCAACTCCGTCTGCTGACCAGTTTCGGGATTTTGGAGTAGAAATTTTGATCCGCTCATTAATTTTTTTCCGGCTTTGATACACGCAAGCACGCCTTGCCCGTGCTCGATGGACCACTAGCAATCTCCTCCTAGCAATCTCCTCGGGTCCGGACTCCTAAGAAAGTCCGCCACAAGATTTAGGACCAGATTGCCCCGTCACACGAACAAAACAAGGTACAAGTCCTAGCGTAGAACCCGTTATTATAAGTTAGGCGACGGATTCGTGCACGACGAACCGCGCAAAACTAGAATCCGTCTAGATAAAACCAAGCGCCAACAATACGACTCTAGCTGCTCATTCCGTACTTACGGCGGAATTTATCGACACGGCCCGCCGTATCGAGGATTTTCTGCTTACCCGTATAAAACGGATGGCAGGCAGAACAAACCTCGATGTGCAACTTACCCGAGAGTGTGGAACGCGTGGCGAAGGAATTGCCACAGCTGCAGCTCACCTGAACTTCTTGGTAATCGGGATGAATTTCAGCCTTCATGATTTTCTGTTCCGGGGCTCGGGTGACGCCATCGCTGCGTAAAAAGGGTGGCGAAGGATAGCGGTTCAGGCCAGACCAGGCAATGCCTAAATCGTTCCGCCGCATCGCGGCAAGTCAAAATGGCCAATTTGCGGTTTGTTATCCACAGAATCTGTGGATAACTCTGTGGAAGAATACGCCGTGACAGCGGCAAGGACCTGTCTCATAAGCAAAAATGGCAAATTGGCCAAGAAATAGCCAATCATATTAAAGGCTTTATTATTAATAGCTTACAACGATTTCCAGACGCGAGAGCTTATCTGTAACCCCTTATCTACATGAATTATCGAGAAACGGGCTCGGCTGTGAATAAAAACCCTCGCTCCACGGCGATCACGGGTCTGCCGTCAGTCGCTCTCGTAAGGCTCGGATGGCCTGGCCCCGATGGCTACGGCGGTGTTTTTCCGCCGGGCTGAGTTGGGCCGAATGCCGACCCGAATCGGGATCAATAAACAATGGATCATATCCAAAACCGCCATGACCCTTAGCTCCGAGGGCGATGTGTCCATCCCAAACACCGTCGGAAATGATGGGCGCAGAATCCTGGGCCGTTGCCACGAATGCAATCACGCAACGAAATCGCGCGCTGCGGTGAGCCAGTGGAAGATCGCCAAGCGCTGCCAGTAGCTTCGCGTTGTTGGCTTGATCGTCACCTTCCGCGCCGGCGTAACGCGCGGAATAGATCCCAGGTGCGCCGTCGAGGGCGTCCACCTCTAAGCCCGAATCATCGGCGATGGCGGGCAAGTCCGAGCAGGCCGCGGCATGGCGTGCCTTGAGCAGAGCATTGGCCGCGAAGCTGTCGCCGGTTTCATCAACACTTTCAATTCCGAATTCGCTCTGGGGCAATAGTTCAAAAGCATCGCCCAACAGGTCCTGGAATTCTCGCAGCTTACCCAGGTTGGCGGTGGCCACGACGATACGGCGCGCATGACGAGATGGAGTCACGCTGGTTTAAGAGTTTTGCCGCCAGCCATCTAGCGCGGCTGACTGCGCTTGCATGATTTGTTCTATGCCCGCCGCGGCCAAATCAACTAACTGATTGAGTTCTTTGCGATGAAACGCATGTCCTTCGGCGGTACCTTGCACTTCAATAAACGCACCGGCATCGTTCATCACAATATTCATGTCCGTTTCAGCAGAGGAGTCCTCCGCGTAGTCCAAGTCCAACACGGGTGTACCGGCATGTATGCCAACAGACACCGCCGCCAGCTGACCATGAACGGGACTCTGTTTAAGCTGCCCAGCCGCCTGCAGCGACTCTAAAGCCATGGATAAGGCGACGTAAGCACCGGAAATCGCTGCAGTACGCGTACCTCCGTCGGCTTGGAGCACATCACAATCCAAGGTCACGGTCCGCTCACCCAAAGCACTGAGATCAATAACGGCGCGCAGAGAACGGCCGATAAGACGCTGTATCTCCACAGTGCGCCCGCCTTGTTTGCCCACGGTCGCCTCGCGGCGAGACCGGGTGTGCGTGGCGCGCGGCAACATGCCATATTCTGCTGTGATCCAGCCCTTACCCTGGCCGCGCAGAAAGGACGGAACACCATTCTCAACACTTGCCGTGCATAACACACGCGTATCGCCAAAGGCGGCCAATACGGAACCTTCGGCATGCCGGGTGAAGTCAGGCTCAAACCTGAGCGACCGCATCTGATTGGGCTGCCGGCCGCTGGGTCTCTGACTAGACATTACTCCGCTTCAAGGCAGCGCAGAGCCACGGCGGAGGTATTGTCTGCATACGGTCCGCAGGTTCGCACGGCTTGCTCGGCAAGTTTGCGCAGGGCTTCATGCAGACTAATTTCTGCACTGCCAATCTGGCCAATGGCATCGTCAGCCAAACCCGACCACAGTCCGTCCGTGCACAGCAAGAGCGTGTCACCTGGTAACAAAGTCTTCTGGCCCATGATGGTCATTCCCGGCAATCTCGGATCCCCGCCCAAACAACATTCAACGAAATTGCGCATGGGGTGATCACCAATTTCATCTTCGGTAATCAGACCTTCGCGCAGCAGCAACTCTACATGACTGTGGTCGCGCGTGCGCTCGGCAACCTTGAGCTTGCGCACCAAGTAAATGCGGCTGTCACCCACATGGGCCCAAAATGCACCCGAATCTTGAATCAGGCAAACCGCGCAGGTCGCCCGCGGCCGAGAATCCATGGAAACTTCGTTGCCCAGCGCCACCAAATTGGCATGAGCCTTACCGATAGCCAAATGCAAAAAACCCTGCGGATCGAGCAAGGGCTGAGGGGCGCGACTAAAAGATTGGGCAATGGTTTGGCTGGCCACCTCGGCCGCCCGGGCACCGTCAGAATGCCCGCCCATACCGTCGATAACAATCAATAGCTTCGCTTTATCGCCGGGCGCCACTAGCACTCGGTCCTGGTTTTCACCACGATCACCAATCAGACTGATTTCTGCGTGTTCGCTCTGCAAGTCTCTGCCAACTGCCGCATCACACAGGGCGACACGATCTGTCCTCGCTTGGATCACGCCGCCCGAAAAAGCCTAGACAAGCTATATCTAGCGACAACTACAATAGAATCCCCCGTTAACACTAACAGTCTAGGATCTAATCAACAGTGATGCACTCGAATATTTGCACAGCAGGCCCCCGACAATGACGGCGGGGATTTCCAGCATGACCGGCTTCGCGCGGGTCGAGGCAGATGCCGGCGGGGCGCGCCTGCGCTGGGAAATTCGCTCTGTCAATCATCGCTATCTGGATCTGCAATTGCGGCTACCCGATGGGCTGCGGGGTATCGAGGAAGATTGCCGGAGCATTGTTAAAGCCGGCGCCAGTCGCGGCAAAGTGGATGCGGCACTGAACATCAGCTTGGATGCCGCGGCCCTGCCCATGCCCGAGCTGAACCTGGAACGCGCCAAACAAGTGATCAAGCAGGCAGAACAAGTAGGCGCGGAGATTGAGGCGGCCGCGGACCTGGATCCTTTGAAAATTCTTCGCTGGCCTGGCGTGCTGCGTGAAGCTCAGCAAGAGGAATTGGATTGGTTATTTCCCGCTGCCAAAGAAATTCTTGCCCAAACCGTCGATGAATTTTGCGCCGCCCGTAGACGCGAAGGCGAAAAAATTCAGGCCTTACTGGAAGGGCGCTGCGAAGAAATTCTCGAACGAGTTGCCGCCGTCCGCGAACGTTTGCCCCTGGTATTAGAGGAAATCCGCAAGCGCTTGCTGGAACGTATTCAGGCCGTTGCCCAGGGCACGGACCCGGAGCGTCTGGAGCAAGAAATTGCCTTGGTCGCGCAAAAACTGGATGTCAGCGAAGAACTGGAACGATTGGAGGCCCATGTGGCGGAAGTCCGCAGCGCATTGGAAAAAGACGAGGCCGTCGGCCGGCGGCTGGATTTCCTGATGCAGGAACTCAACCGGGAAGCCAATACCTTGGCCTCGAAATCCGCCGACGCCGAAACGACACGGCATGCGGTGGACCTAAAAGTCATCATCGAACAGATGCGTGAACAGGTACAGAACGTCGAGTGAACAAATCTAGCAACAAGCGGTCGCGTGGCCGGCTATTTGTGATTTCTGCTCCGTCGGGCGCCGGCAAGACAACCCTCGTTAAGAAACTGCTGGATACAAACTCCGAGCTGCGTTTCTCTGTGTCTCACACCACCCGCCGAAGACGGCGAGGCGAGGTGGATGGGCGTGACTACTTTTTCGTCACTACCGCGGAATTCGCCGCCATGCGCGGTGCCGCCGAATTTCTCGAAAATGCGGAGGTATTTGGAAATTTTTACGGCACCGGTCGTGAGCAAGTCGAAGAATTGCTCAATGCCGGCCACGATGTATTGCTGGAAATTGACTGGCAAGGCGCACGGCAGGTCCGGGAGAACATGCCCGACTGTGAAAGTATTTTTATCGTGCCCCCAGGGATCGCCGAGCTAGAGCGACG
This sequence comes from Gammaproteobacteria bacterium, assembly GCA_965221985.1. Classification (GTDB taxonomy): domain Bacteria; phylum Pseudomonadota; class Gammaproteobacteria; order Steroidobacterales; genus J054. The sequence goes on along the minus strand of OZ244928.1, from coordinate 864,664 downwards.
CTTGCGCGGCCGTAGCACCGATAGCGATGAGGTCATCGCGCGCCGCCTAAGCGAAGCTCTTGGAGACCTTTCCCACTGGTCGGAATTCGACTACGCGATCTTTAATGATGATCTAGAGGCAGCGACCGAAGATCTGCTTGCCATACTCGCGGGTGAGGGCGGTGCCAAGGCCACCGCAAATGCTGCGGTGCGAGACCGCATCAAAGATATGCTCAGCGAAGCGCCTGGCTAAAACCCAGCCGTTGCCACCATGGAGCAATGGCGTTAGGCTACGCGGCCCTTAGTAAGGATCCGCGATCATGGCTCGTATTACTGTTGAGGACTGCCTCGAACACGTCGACAACCTGTTTGAACTGGTAATGGTCGCCTCAAAGCGTGCACGCCGGCTGGCCAACGGTGCCGAGGCCATGGTTGAGTGGGAAAACGACAAACCGACGGTGGTCGCACTGCGGGAAATCGCCGACGGCCTCGTGGGCTCGGAGATTCTCGACGATGTCGATCCTGCCCCGGATGAGCTCTTGAGTACCGATGAGGCGGAAGAGCTGTTGGCCGGAACACCTCTGCCACGCATGGATCAACTCCGGCCGGAATAACGCCTGGCGGGCTTCCGACCCGTAAAAACGCGGACGCGTTCACCGCTGCCAATCCCTCAGCCTGGGCTAAACTCGGGCTATGGACTACGCCGCCGCCATACTCAGCCGCCTCCCAACTTCTCGCCGCGGGTCGGGATTCAAGCGCCTGCTACAAAAGCTCGACTATCTGAACGAAGATCAAATGAGTCTTGTGGCTCAGGCCTACGAAATAGCGGCTCGGGGCCACGAGGGCCAGCGCCGCTATTCGGGCGCAGCCTACATCACGCATCCTGTTGCCGTGGCAGGCATTCTGGCTGATCTACGCCTAGACCATCAGAGCATTGCCGCGGGACTCATGCATGACCTGATCGAAGATACGCCCACGGCGAAAAACCAAATCGAAGCGGAATTCGGTCAAGAGATCGCCGATCTTGTAGATGGCGTCAGCAAACTGGACAAGCTGAGCTTCGATAGCCGGTCTGAAGCTCAGGTGGAGAGTTTCCGCAAAATGATGCTGGCTATGGTGGAAGACATCCGGGTCATTTTGCTTAAGCTCGCCGACCGTCTTCACAACATGCAAACCCTGGAATCGCTACCAACGGAAAAACAAGGACGAGTCGCTCGAGAAACACTAGAGATCTATGCCCCCATTGCCAACCGACTAGGCGTTTATGCCCTAAAGACAGAACTGGAAGAACTGGGCTTTCGCTATGCCTATCCTTATCGCTATCGGGTGATTGATCGGGCAGTCCGCAAGATACAAGGCAATCAACGCCAGATAATTCGCCGAATATCCGAGCGCTTTGATAAGACTTTAAAAGAAGCAGGTATTGGCGGGCAGGTTCTCGGCCGGAGAAAGAATCTATACAGCATTTACCGAAAAATGGAGCGCAAGCAGCGCGCCATGCGTGAAATCGCCGATGTGTTTGGCTTCCGCTTAGTCGTTGATAGTCCAGATAACTGCTACCGCGCCCTCGGGCTTGTGCATCAGCTATACAAACCCATGCCGGGTCGATTCAAAGATTACATCGCCATTCCGCGAGTCAACGGTTATCAGTCTTTGCATACGACGCTTTTCGGCCCCAACGGCATTCCGATAGAAGTTCAAATTCGCACAGAAAAAATGGATCGCATGGCCGAGCGGGGCATTGCCTCGCATTGGCAATACAAAGCCGCCGACGCAGCGGTAGTACCGCCACAGGCGCGCGCGCGCGAATGGTTAAGCAACATCAGTCAGCTGGAATCGGCGGCCAACTCCGAAGAGTTCATGGAGAATGTCAAAGTCGATTTGTTTCCAGATAAGGTTTATGTCTTTACGCCCAAAGGCGATATCTTGCGGCTGCCCCGGGGTTCGACTTGTATCGACTTCGCCTATGCCGTGCACACCGATGTCGGCAACCGGTGCGTGGCGGCGAAAGTTGATCGACGCTTGGTACCGCTGCGCACTGTCATTAAGAACGGTCAATCGGTCGAAATAATCACTGCCAGGGGCGCTCACCCTAATCCGCGCTGGGTCAGCTTTGTGACCACGGCAAAGGCACGCTACAGCATTCGTCAATATTTGAAACAACTGCGCGGCAATGAAGCCCGTGACCTGGGCCGCCGGCTACTCAATCAATCCTTGCGCGATGTTGGCACCTCGCTGCGCCGCGTGAAACGTCAAACCATGCGCAAGCTACTGGACGAATTCGACTTGCAGGATGTCAACGAACTTTACGAACAACTAGGCTTGGGCGAACGTCTGGCACCCCTGGTTGCTAAAGCCTTGCTGCAAGCGGCTGAATCTGCCGAGATTGCCGATGGCGAGCAAATACCCATCGTGATTGCGGGTACCGAAGGTATGGTCGTCAGCTATGCCCGTTGCTGCCATCCCATTCCTGGCGACGACATCATGGGCTACTTGAGTGCTGGCCGCGGCGTGGTAATCCATCGAAATAGCTGCGGCAACCTGGGTGAGTTCCGCAAGCAACCGAACAAATGGATCGGCGTCAGCTGGGAAGCCGACATACCACGAGAATTCACCACCGAGATTCGGGTCTCGGTCCACAATTTGCCTGGTGTACTCGCTGAAGTCGCTGCAAGAATCGGGGACGCGGACTGCAATATCGAACAAGTCTCGGTGAATGAGGGGGACGACGACGACGCTGAATTGGTTTTCGCCATCCTGGTACGCGACCGCGTCCATCTTGCTCGGGTCATCAAAGGTATTCGTCGCATGCAAGTGGTGCGCCGTGTCACGCGCACCAGCGTTTAACGCTGGCAGTTGCAGCCTCCAAAATAAAACTCACTTTGATGGCCCTAGTCCGCGGCTCGCGGCATTCTGATGAAGCTCTAATTTAGCCGACACCCGGCGCAGTATATTTTGCAAAAGGCTGGCAGTCGTCTCTTGACGGCGCGCCAGCCCATTTTAGGCGATAGAGCCAAGATTCACTTGACGAAAAGCGGCCCGCTACGACTAATATGAATATCTGTAAAGAACCGTCGAAAATTTGTAGCTCATAGGCGAGGAGTAAGAATGTCCCGACGCGCTGTACAAACCGATGCCGCACCGGCCGCCATTGGCACTTATTCCCAAGCCATCAAAGTGGGAGACACACTATATATATCCGGACAAATTCCTTTAGACCCAAGAAATTCTAAATTGGTCACCGAAGATATCGACGCAGAAATCCGGCAAGTGTTTGACAACTTGGCTGCCATTGCCGGGGCAGCCGATGGCAGCCTGAAGAATGCGGTAAAGATCACGGTATTTCTGACCGACTTGACGAACTTCGCCAAGGTCAACGAAGTCATGGCCGAGCATCTCGAACAACCCTATCCCGCCCGAGCCGCCGTGGAAGTCGCGGGTTTACCCTTGGGCGCAAGGGTCGAGGCCGACGCGATCATTGCCCTTTGAGCGCAACTACCGGCCAATGACCCACGAGCGGCGTTTTACCCATGCGAAGTCGCATCATGATGGCATCTTGCAAGCTGCCCTTTAGAACGGCGCCCAGCGGCCATGTCCTTGAACAGCCGCGTGCCGCTCAAAACGGCTGCTCGCCTTTCGGCCGCCGGGCATGAAAAAACGCGCAAGCAAAGCTTCACAAAAAACGGCACAGCTCACTGACCTGCGTGGGGTCGGACCCGCCTTGCTGGTCAATCTGGAAAAGCTGGGCATCACCAGACCCGAAGATTTGTTATTTCTATTGCCGCAACGCTATGAAGACCGCACTCGTGTTACGCCCATCGGCAGCCTGCGCATGGGGCAATCCGCCGTTGTTGAGGCGGAGGTTCAACTCAGTGAGGTCGTGTACCGGCGACGCCGAAGTTTGCTATGTAGAATTGGCGATGGCACGGGCCAACTGACCTTAAGGTTCTTCTATTTTTCACGCAAACAACAACAAAGTTTGGCGCGTGGCCAACGCCTTCGTTGTTACGGCAATGTAAGGCCCGGCCCCGGTGGGTTGGAGATGGTTCATCCGGAGTATCGGATGTTGGGTGGAGAACTGCAGCCACCCCTTGAAGATCGATTAACGGCGATTTACCCCACCACCGAAGGCTTACAGCAGACTCGTTTGCGTAGTCTGGTGACGCAGGGACTGGACCGGTGGCTGCCCGAGGTACAGGATTGGCTAGAACCAGAGCTACTATCTGACAAGAATTGGCCGACATTGTCCGCCGCTCTTGAATACCTGCATCGTCCACCGCCAGGCGCTGAGCTGGAAAAACTGGCCGCCGGCCGGCACCCCTGCCAACGCCGCCTAGCCCTAGAAGAAATGTTGGCCCAACATTTGAGTCTGCGGCGCGTGCGCGAACAGGCTCGCCTATCGTCAGCCGTCCCATTGCCCGAGCATCAAGAGCTACGACAAGAATTTCTTGCCAGCCTCGGCTTCACACTTACCAAAGGACAGTCCAAAGCCCTAGCGGATATTGACCATGACCTAAACCTTGCGCATCCCATGATGCGTCTCGTGCAGGGCGATGTGGGCTGCGGTAAGACAGTGGTGGCGGCGGCGGCCGCACTAACGGCCGTAGGGCAGGGCCACCAAGTTGCCGTTATGGCCCCCACGGAATTGCTAGCCGAACAACATCGCGAAAGCTTTTTTCGCTGGTGCGATCCCTTGAACATTCGCGTGGCCTGGCTGGCAAGCAGTCTACGCAAGAAAGCTCGCGACCAGACACTCATGGAAATGGCAAACGGTGACGCGCAGATCGTGGTGGGCACCCACGCCTTGTTTCAAGCCGGTGTGGAATACAAGAGTCTCGCTCTGATTGTCGTAGATGAACAGCATCGCTTTGGCGTGCATCAACGACTACAGCTCATGGAAAAAGGCACCGCCGGAGAATTGCAGCCCCATCAGCTGGTCATGACCGCCACCCCCATTCCTAGAACCTTGGCCATGACCTTATATGCCGATCTCGACACATCGGTGATCCGGGAATTGCCGCCGGGCCGGCAGGCCACTCAAACCGTCGCCATTGCGGATTCGCGGCGCGCCGAAGTCGTGGCACGCGTGCGTGCAGCCTGCGCGAAAGGCCGCCGTGCCTACTGGGTATGTCCGCTCATTGAGGAATCCGACCTGATCGATTCTCAAGCAGTGGAAACCACCCATGCCATGCTGGTGGAGGCGCTGCCCGATATCGCCGTCGGTTTGGTGCATGGACGGATGAAGGCGAGTGAAAAAGATCGCGCCATGAAGGCCTTTGCCAGCGGAAAACTGCAATTGCTGGTCGCAACCACAGTCATCGAAGTTGGAGTCGACGTGCCATCAGCGACATTGATGATCATCGAAAATGCCGAACGCCTTGGCTTGTCCCAGTTACATCAACTACGGGGGCGCGTCGGCCGCGGCGCCGAAGCCAGTGCCTGCGTGCTGCTATTTAGCCAGCCGCTTTCCCCCATGGCACGCGAACGGCTCGACACCATGCGTCGCACCGACGATGGCTTTGAAGTGGCTCAGCGGGATCTTGAACTGCGCGGCCCAGGAGAAGTACTCGGCACCCGACAAACCGGCTTGCTACAAATGCGTGTCGCCGATTTGGTCAGAGATGCGGATCTCGCCGAGCCGGTGCAAGCGATCGCCCAGGCATTGCTGGACCGCAAAAGCCCGGCAATTGAGCAAATCATTCAGCGATGGATCGGCCACGCGGCCCAATATAGCCAAGTCTAAGCGCCGCAAGGAGCAGGCTTGCTATGCTTAAGGCTTGCTGCCCGGTGGTTCCCATGAGCAACGTAAGAAGCAAAGCCCCGAGTTCCAGCGTTGGCGCCGAATTGCGCCGCCAACTTCGCGACTACATCCAACTCATGCGCCTAGATCAACCGGTGGGCATCTGGTTGTTGCTTTGGCCCACGCTGTGGGCTCTATGGATTGCGAGCGAGGGCAAACCGGACCCGCAGATCTTCAGCATATTTGTTATTGGCGTTATCGTAATGCGCAGCGCAGGTTGTGTGATCAACGACTTCGCCGACCGGCATGTCGATCCGCAGGTGGAGCGCACGAGGAACCGGCCGCTGGCTCGCGGCAGCGTCGCGCCGACGGAAGCGCTCATCTTATTCACGGCCCTGGGCCTGATCGCCATTGCCTTGGTCTTATACCTCAACGACTTGACGCGATGGCTGGCGGTGGCCGGCGCCGCTCTCACGATAATCTACCCGTTTATGAAACGCTTTTTCGCGGCGCCTCAACTAATCCTAGGCGCTGCCTTCGGGTGGAGCGTGCCCATGGCCTTCGCAGCTCAAACGGGCGAGGTTCCGCGGCTAGCCTGGCTGCTGTGGTTGTGCGTTGTCATTTGGGCCGTGATCTACGACACAATGTACGCGATGGCTGACCGCGAAGAGGATCTGCGCATGGGCGTGCGGTCCACGGCAATCTTATTCGGCAACGCAGATGTTTTTATCGTTAGCTTGCTGCAGGTCACGCTGCTCTTGGGGCTCGCCCTGGCCGGTCAGGTCGCACAACTGGGTTGGTGGTATCTCGTAGGGCTGGCGGTGGCCGGCGCGCTACTCCTACATCAACGCTTATCCATTCGCCAGCGTCAACCGAGTGATTGCTTTCGCGCTTTTCTAAGTAACCAGTGGGTAGGCGCTGCTGTCTTCGCCGGCATCGTACTTGACTACACTTTTCGTTCGACCTGAACGACAACTCTCGCCGCGGACCAAACCTCGATACGTTCTGCACCCGCCGCGCGCAGTACTCTGGCTAGAGCGCTGGCGGTGCTACCGGTGGTTACAACATCATCCACAATCGCTAGATTCTGTCCCGTAAAACAACGTCGGCACTCGAATGCCTGTTCGACGTTTTGGCGGCGTGCCGATCCCCCGAGCCCGCTTTGGGCCGATGTGTTTCGCCGGCGACGACAAGATCTGTTGTCGAAAGGAATGGCCAACCGGCGCGCAATGGGTATCGCGATCTCCTCTGCTTGATTGAAGCCCCGCTGTACCAGCCTAAAAGGATGCAAGGGGACCGCAATAAGCTGATCGGGCCGGGATTCGTCCGGCAAGCCCGCTGCCAGATGCAAGGTCAATAATTCGCCCAAAGCCCGGGCAAGTTCCGGGCGCCGATTGAACTTCGCACCGCTGATCAATCGGTCGATAGGGTAGTCGTAGGCTAGGGCGGCACGATAGCGATCCACAGCCGTCAGCACCAAATCACATTGCGCACAGCAGCCCGGCGACGCGCCGACCGGCAGCGGGGCCGCGCATCTGCGGCAGGCGAGGCGCAGCCAGGGCAAATCCCCGCGGCAGCCGGCGCAAATGCTACGGCGACCCGACGTCAGGCCGCAAAGCAGGCAGTGGCGCGGGAGCCAGTGACAGAGCCATTGGTCAACTTCCTCAAGCACCGTTGGTTGACAGTAGTTTTCAGGCTACTAATACTGGTCCGCTGGCCACGCGTCTGGCCATTCGACAATCGATACCGCGGGACCAGAAATATGAACCCATCAAGCAACGCCGCCATTCGAACTGACTGGGAATTGGCTGAGGTCGCCGCGCTTTTTGAGCTGCCCTTCAACGAGTTGGTATTTCGCGCCCAGAGCGTACATCGAGAGCACTTCGATCCCACCGAAGTACAAATCAGCACCTTGCTAAGCGTAAAAACCGGCGGCTGTCCCGAGGACTGTGCTTATTGCCCGCAAAGTGCGCACTATGACACTGGCGTTGATGGTGAGCATTTGGTGCCCCTGGAAGCCGTGGTAGAGGCAGCGCGCACGGCCCAAAGTAATGGTGCAACCCGATTTTGCATGGGCGCCGCTTTCCGTAGTCCGAAACCCAAGCAGCTTAAGCACATCGCCGAAATGATTTCAGCAGTCCATGACTTGGGCATGGAAACTTGCGCGACTCTGGGCATGTTAGACGAGCAGCAAGCGACGAAGCTACGTGCTGCTGGCCTGGATTACTACAACCATAATCTTGATACCTCGGAATCCTATTATCCGAATATCATTTCCACGCGCAGCTACCGGGACCGGCTAGACACTTTACAAACGGTCCGCGATGCCGGCTTACAGGTTTGTTGCGGCGGCATTCTCGGCATGGGCGAATCGCGAAAAGATTGGGCGGAAATGCTGCACACCTTAGCCACTCAGCCCCAGCATCCGGGCAGCGTGCCCATTAATCAACTCGTTCGCGTACCCGGCACCCCCTTGGAAAACGCGTCCCAAGTCGATCCCTTGGATTTTGTCCGGGTAATCGCCGTGGCCCGAATCTTGATGCCGGCCTCTCATGTTCGGCTTTCCGCCGGACGCACTGAAATGAGTGATGAGATGCAGGCGCTCAGTTTTCTGGCCGGTGCGAACTCTATTTTTTACGGTGAGCAGCTTTTGACGACTCCTAATCCTGAAACCAATGACGACCTAGCGCTGTTGGATCGACTGGGTATGTGCGTTGAAGCTCCCGCAGCCGAAGGAAACCGCAAACAGGTCGCCGCGGCCGGTAACTAGCATGCCTGCGGACCCGGGCCACACGGTCCAAGACCCACCCAAACTCCGCGCCCGGTGGCAAAAAGCGCAACGAAGATCGGTGCGAGCAGCGCCGCGGGATCGCTTTCTCCATCATCAACTTCAGACGGAATTGTTGCAGCGCCTGGATTGGGTACAACTTGAGCCGAAAAGAATCCTTAGCTTCGGTAGCGATCACGGTAGCGCTATTGAGTCATTGCGACAGCGTTTTAGTTCAGCCGAAATTGTCGCGTTCGACAGCTGCCCAAACGCAATGCCTCCTGCTGCCGCCTGGCGCCTTTGCGGAAATAGGGAAGCTGTACCCCTGTGCGACGCTAGCGTCGATATGGTCTTCGCAAATTTGAGCCTCGCCTATTCCGCAAATTTAGTTCAGTGCCTGCTTGAAGCACGCCGTGTCCTAGCAACGCCGGGCTTGTTTACCTTCGCGACCCTGGGCCGCGACGCGTTCAAAGAACTGCGCGCTGCGTGGTCAGCGGCCGATAATTTCACCCATGTGGCCGCTCAACCAGATATGCACGACCTAGGCGACCTACTGTTGCACAGCGGCTTTGCCGAGCCAGTAATAGACACCGATGTACTGCAGGTTACCTACGCAAGCTTCGCTGATCTTATCCGCGACCTTCGCGCGGCGGCCGCTGTCAATAGTTCTGCAGGCTACAATCCCGGCCTAATGGGCCGTGCCGCCTGGCAAAGGCTCACGGGCGCACTGGATGCGCAACGGGATTCTGCGGGTCGCTTTCCCATCTCCATCGAAATCATTTACGGGCAGGCTTGGTCCAGCCCGAGGTCCGGTCAACGGAGCACAAACGGTGTCTTCGAGGTCTACCCTGCGGATATCGCCGGGCCTCGCGGCAAATCAGGTAGCTGATGGCACTGTTTTCACTCGTTTACTGACTACGTAATTAGGATATACCCCAATTGCGTGGCCTTTGGTGATCCAGTAAGATCCGCCGGCTTGCGAATCGGCCAAACTGGGGGGCTGCCTAAAGAGGATTTGGCGTCATGCGAACGCCAGTTACGACACTGGGCCTCAAGAGCTTCGTGAATCCGTCGCTTCTCCTCCACAAATGGACCGGCAATTGAGCAAAACATCGCGCGGTGAGAAATTTTTCCGCGAGCAACGCGGACAAATGGGCAAATCGACAGCGCTGCCTAGAATTGTGATGGACGACCAGGGGAGTCCTTCGTTAAGACAAAAATGGTCGCATGACCCATAACCACAGCAGGAAACAAAGCTGATGCTGCGCAACCTACATATTTTGCGAATTCTTTTTGGCTTGGCCGGTGTCTTTGCCACGAGTTCGGCCGCATATGCTGATTGGGAAGTCAACATGCCCGTCGGTGTTACCGATCTTAGTCGGGAAATTTACGATTTGCATATGCTCATCACCTGGGTATGCGTCGCTATAGGATGTGTCGTTTTCAGCGCAATGATCTATTGCCTCGTTAAGTTTAGAAAGAGCAAAGGCGCAGTCCCGGCTAAATGGAGCCATAACACTAACGCGGAAATGATTTGGACGATTATTCCGGTGCTGATACTGATCGCCATGGCGATTCCCGCGGCGCAAACTCTTATTAAGATTGAGGACACGCGCGACACGGATATGACCATCAAGATCACCGGCTATCAATGGAAATGGCACTATGAATATGTCGGCAAGAATGTCAGCTTCTTTAGCAGCTTGGCCGAATCGAGCAACGCCGCTCGCCAACTCGGCAGCGATCTCAATCCCGACAAAGTAGAAAATTATCTATTAGACGTTGACCATCCGCTGGTTATTCCCACAGACGTGAAAGTCCGCTTCGTGATCACTTCAAATGACGTAATACACGCCTGGTGGGTACCTGATTTGGCGATCAAGAAAGACGCGATACCGGGTTTTATTAATGAAGGCTGGTTCCAGGTCAACGAGCCCGGCACTTACCGCGGACAATGCGCTGAACTCTGTGGCAAAGATCACGGGTTTATGCCCGTCGTCGTGGAAGCCCTGAGTCCAAACGACTATCGCGCGTGGTTGGACAAACAGCAAGCTACGCCAAGTATTGCGGCTCGATGAGCCGCCGGTGTAGCGAGATATCTAGAACTATGCGGCCTCGCGGCTAAGACGGAGTTACCAAGAATGAGCACCACCACGGTCTACGACGATCATGGCCATCACGAAGAACACGCTCCCGCGGGGGGATTGATGCGTTGGGTTACCACCACCAATCACAAAGATATCGGCACACTATATTTAGTGTTTTCCCTAAGCATGCTTTTCGTTGGCGGCTTCATGGCGCTGATTATTCGCGCGGAACTATTTGAACCCGGGCTACAATTTGTAAACCCCGATTTCTTTAATCAAATGACCACCTTGCATGCCCTGATCATGGTATTCGGCATGATCATGCCGGCCTTCGTGGGCTTCGCGAACTGGATGCTACCGATGATGATCGGCGCACCGGATATGGCCTTGCCCAGACTAAACAATTGGTCGTTTTGGATTTTGCCTTTCGCTGGTGTTCTGTTGCTTTCCACCTTATTCATGGAAGGCGGCGCGCCGGCAGCCGGCTGGACGCTATATCCGCCCCTTGTCCTGCAAACCGGCAACGCCTTGCCCTATTCGATTTTCGCCGTTCATCTTTTGGGTGTCTCATCCATCATGGGGGCGATCAATATCATCGTCACCATCTTGAACATGCGGGCCCCGGGCATGACCTTGATGAAAATGCCATTGTTTGTCTGGACGTGGCTAATTACGGCTTACTTGCTAATTGCCGTAATGCCTGTTTTGGCGGGTGGCGTAACTATGCTCCTAACGGACGCGTTTTTCGGCACGAGCTTCTTTCAGGCGGCCGGCGGCGGCGATCCGGTTCTATTTCAGCATGTATTTTGGTTCTTCGGCCACCCCGAGGTTTACATCATTATTCTGCCCGCCTTTGGCATCATCTCGCAGATCATTCCTACATTTTCTCGCAAACCCCTATTCGGCTACGACGCCATGGTTTTTGCCACCGGTAGTATCGCTTTCCTGTCTTTCGTGGTGTGGGCTCATCACATGTTTACCGTCGGCATGCCACTAACGGGCGAAATGTTTTTCATGCTTTCGACCATGTTGATCGCGGTTCCAACCGGCGTAAAAGTTTTTAATTGGACTTCGACGATGTGGAAAGGATCGCTAAGTTTCGAAACGCCGATGTTGTTTGCTCTCGCCTTCTTGTTCCTATTCACCATCGGTGGTTTCTCCGGTTTGATGTTGGCTATTGTCCCGGCAGATTTCCAATATCACGACTCCTATTTCGTGGTCGCTCATTTCCACTATGTACTGGTCCCGGGCGCGCTTTTCGCGGCAATTGGCGGCGCCTATTACTGGCTGCCGAAATGGACCGGCAACATGTACGATGAAACCCTGGGCAAGTGGCATTTTTGGCTTTCCGCCATATCCGTGAACTTGACATTTTTTCCGCAGCACTTTGTTGGCTTGGCGGGCATGCCACGACGTATTCCCGATTACGCCACCCAGTTCGCGGACTTTAATGCCATATCAAGTATCGGTGCATTCGGCTTTGGTTTTTCCCAGCTGCTACTGGTATACGTGGTTGTCAAGTGCGTGCGCGGCGGTGAGAAAGCATCCGCACAAGTTTGGGACGGTGCCGAAGGCTTGGAATGGACGCTGCCATCACCGGCTCCTTATCACAGTTTTGAAGAAGCGCCGACAGTTGATTAGCTAGATATTGACGCGTGCTCCAAATGAACGAAATAGATGATAGACAGCGGCGACAGGGAAGACGCACGGCGATCTTTTTGGGCCTCGTCGCACTTGGTGTTTATCTCAGCTTCATTATCGCCACAGCGTTACGCGCATGACACATATTCAGTCCGAAAAGCGAAAACTTGCCGCCAAGCTTGTGTTGCTCGCTGCCGGTATGTTTGGCTTCGGATATCTTCTCGTCCCCTTATACGACGTATTTTGCGAGATTACCGGCATAGGCACCCGCACTGGAACGCCGGTGGCTGCAACCCTGACGAATGAAGCACCGGATACGAATCGAATTGTTACGGTCGAATTCGTAGCCACCTTGAACCAATATGCACCATGGGAGTTCAGGCCCGAACGCACCAGCATAGAAGTCACGCCGGGCAAATACTATGACACCACGTATTTTGCCCGCAATCTCGTGGATAAAGTCCGCACCGCGCGCGCCGTGCCGAGTGTTGCGCCGGGGACTGCTAACAAATATTTCAAGAAAGTAGAATGCTTTTGTTTTACGGCTCAAAAATTCGCTCCGGGGGAGGGGCGCGACATGGGCCTTCGATTCATGGTCGATCCTGATTTGCCCAAACATATCGACCGCGTAACCCTCTCCTATACCTTTTTTGACAACAGCCAAGTTGCCCTTGAAGTCGGCAACAACGGGTAAATCAAGGACTAGATTTCATGGAACATAGTCAAAACAAGTACTACATTCCCCACGGTACCAGCTGGCCAATTCTTGGCTCCATCGGCCTGTTTATCTTGTTTATCGGCGTGTCGATTTATCTCAATGGTGGCAGCGCAATCATCGCGTCGCTAGCTGGAGTCGCGGTAATCGTAACGATGATGTTCCTTTGGTTTGGCGAAGTTATCGGCGAGAGCGAAAAAGGTATCTATAACAAACAAGTAGATGCCTCATTTCGCCTGGGCATGCTCTGGTTTATTTTTTCCGAAATCATGTTTTTCGCGGTGTTTTTCGGCGCGCTGTATTACGCTCGGCAACTATCACTCCCTTGGCTGGGCGGAGAAGGCGACAAGGTTTTTACCAATCTCTATCTTTGGGAAGGCTTCGATAATATTTGGCCCAGCAACGGCCCGGGGAATATCGGCGGCGAGTTTAGCACCATTGGCGCTTGGGGTATTCCGGCACTAAATACGGCGATCTTGCTCACAAGCGGCGTGACTATAACCGTAGCTCATCATGCCTTAAAGGAAAACAACCGAAAAATCCTGAATATTTTTCTCGCGCTAACCGTGTTACTGGGCTTTATTTTCCTCGGCTTTCAAGCCAGCGAATACATCCACGCCTATCAAGATCTTAACCTCACCCTAGGCAGCGGAATTTATGGCTCCACGTTCTTCATGTTGACAGGCTTCCACGGAATGCATGTCACTATTGGCGCAATCATGTTGACGGTTATTTTGATTCGCTGCTTACGGGGACATTTTACGGAGACCCGGCATTTTGCCTTTGAGGGCGTTGCTTGGTATTGGCATTTTGTCGACGTAGTTTGGTTGATCTTGTTCGTCTTCGTTTACTGGATCTAACGTAAACGAGTAGGCCTTCGGTCAGTCTTAATTGTCGCCTCGCGCGTCCATGCGAAATTCCGTGGTTCACAAGGCATTTGATTTTGTCGCGAAGTTTCGCCTTGGCCCAGAACCGCTACCGCGGTAGGACATCATGTGGCTGAATCAGACCGCTGTACCACGCGATAAACAACAGAATAAAGCCCGCGACGGACAATGCCACACGCAGAATCAGCGCCTTAAGCATTCGCTTTGATTCCTGGCCATCTTTGGCAAGAAAATAGAGGCTCGAACCCATGCTGGCGACTATAGCCATCAAGATAATAATAATGACAATTTTTACGAGCACGGTTTCGCTCTAAGTCAGCTTGTTGTGAGGATAAGCAGCTTAACATTCCAACCGCCCTGGTGGGCCACCGCGATCGTGGTTGTTTCGAGCAGCCTGTTCGCCATTGCCGGCTATTGGCAACTGGGCCGGGCGGAAGCAAAGCGCGGCCTATTTGAAAACTTTGACAAGTATGAATCAGCGCCAGTTATTGAACATTTGCCCACGAACAATGAAGCCATTGAGCAACGATACCGCTACGTATCAGTCTCCGGCCGTTACGATACAGCCCATCAATTCTTACTCGATAGCATGGTTCACGATGGCGAGGTCGGCTATCAGGTGTTAACGCCCCTGCTAAGCAAAAGTGGTGCAGTGCTAGTGAACCGAGGCTGGCTACCGGCCGGAAAAGATCGTAGCGACTTACCGAATGTTGGTGTCAGTGGCGAACACAGAACCATCAGCGCGCGTATCGACCGGTTTCAACGACCTGGAATTCGGCTTGCCAGCGAGGCTGCGAGCACGCAAGCCTGGCCGAGAACTGTTCTATTTCCAACGGCCGAGGAACTAACAACCCACCTGGGGTACCCGGTGGCAAATTTTCAGCTGCTATTAGATAGCAGGGACGCGGATGGTTATCTTCGCGACTGGCGACCTAATATTCGCGGCCCTGAAACGAATCTGGGCTACGCGATTCAGTGGTTCAGTTTCATAATTGCCAGCTTGGTAATTTACCTAGTCCTGAATACGACGAAAAAACATGAGTAACGCAACAGACAGCCGCGGGGAAGCCCGGCAACGAAATCGAAATCGCTGGATGCTCGTAGGCATCGCGGGTTTGTTTCTCGGGCCATTGTTGCTGGCCTTCATCTTGTACTTCAGTAATCTTTGGACGCCAGAAGCACTATCGGTAAATGGTGAGCTTTTCGAGCCCATCAGGCCACTGCCGCTTGAAAAACTCGAGGGCAACCCAGGTGCACCATCGCTACGCGGTAGCTGGTCGCTGATAATCCTGGTTCCAGACCAATGTGGGGAACCCTGCGCAACCGCCATACAAGAAACCGGACAGGTTTGGAAGGCCCTCGGCAAAGATCGCGATCGGGTACAAGGGATTTGGTTCGCGACAGGTAATCTTGCCACGCTTCCGAAGCCGACGGACGAAAAAAGCCTAATCTTGAAAGGCATTACCCCGAAACAGCCCGGACACGGCGCAGTGCTGGCAACAATTGGCGAGTACGCTCCGGGAGATGTCATGCTTGTCGATCCATTGGGCAATCTGCTGCTGCGATTTCCCCGGGGCACCGGAATGCGAGCGATGCATACCGATTTGCAAAAGCTCTTGCGGGTGTCACGAATTGGCTAAATGACTGGGGCGAACCAGCCCCAAGCTGGCGACCCTAGGTATTTCAACTCCAGAATTTGTGCGGAACTTTCTGCCAGCTAGCCCGCTGTGTGAACGCCCAATCGGATACCCCGGTTTCGACAAATCTCAGCGAAGTGCCCGCTATTACGAGCTGGGCAACTACCCGGACGGTTATTGGCTATAGGCAATTTTACGGCGGCTCGCACCCTTTCCGCACGCAGAAAGTGCTGGTATGGTAGTAACATTCGACACTCAAAAAGGTGGATTGTAGTTGAAGTGCCTCTACTACCTTGCTCCGACATTGGACAGCACTCATCAGATCTCGGATGATCTACATGATGTGGGCGTGCAAGATTGGTTGCTCCACGTCATCTCGCGTGACAAGGCGGGACTAAAAAAAGAACAAATTCAGTCGAGCAACTACATTGAAACCCGCGATATTGTCCGCGGCGGACTAATCGGCGCCAATATTGGATTTATTGTTGGCGTTCTGTGCGTCGGCCTATTGATGTGGCTTAAGCCCTTTGGTGACGGCGTGCCGTTAATCGCCTTGATTTCAGTGGTCGTTTTTTGGACGCTGTTTGGCAGCTGGGAAGGTGGCCTGTATGGGGTCTCCAAACAAAATAAGAAAATAGAGCCCTTCGCTGATGCCCTCGATTCGGGCCAATACCTAATATTAATTTACGCCAAAAAAGAATTGGAAGACACTGTCAAGAGCATGATGAGCGAGCGCCATCCCGAAGCCCAGCATGTCGCGACGGATAGACATTTCATTAATCCGTTCGGCGTAGTTCGGCGCAGACGCAGGCCGCGGGAAGCGTCTTTGCAAGATTCAAACAGCTAGAGTTCTAACTTCGTACGCTCGGCAAGAAAGCACGGTAAGTTTCTATCTAATGTATTGAGAGGTGAGGGTGCATGGCAATAGCAGTCGTAGTTGTCCTATTGATCATCGGATCCGTCGCCTTTCATTTTCTAAGCCCCTGGTACTTCACCCCAATTGCATCTAACTGGGGCAGCATCGATACGACCGTCAACATAACTTTCTGGGTGACGGGTATTGTTTTCATCTTGGTCAATCTATTTCTGGCCTACTGCGTGTGGCGTTTTCGTCATAAGAAGGGCCAAAAAGCGGCTTATGAGCCTGAGAATAAGAAGCTCGAGATAGTACTTACTGCTATCACAACCTTGGGAGTCGCTGGTCTATTGGCACCGGGGCTAGTCGTTTGGAATGATGTGGTCAACGTTCCCGATGATGCCGAAATCGTCGAAGTCCTGGGGCAGCAGTGGCATTGGAGCTTTCGCTTACCGGGCGAAGATGCCCGGTTGGGCAAGGTTGACCCCCGACTCATTTCACCGGAAAACCCCTTTGGCATAGACCCCGACGACCCAGCCGGCCAGGACGATGTCTTGATCTCGAGCCCGGAATTGCATCTAAAGAAAGATAAGCCCGTTAAGCTACTGCTCCGCTCAAAAGATGTATTACACAATTTTGCCGTTGCTGAGTTCCGGGTCAAAATGGATATGGTTCCGGGAACCGTCTCCTATATCTGGCTAACCCCAACCCGCACCGGTGAGTTTGAAATTCTGTGCCAAGAACTATGCGGTGTCGCCCATCACGCAATGCGGGCGTGGGTCATCGTGGATGAACAAACCGATTACGCCAATTGGTTAGCATCTAAACCAACTTATGCACAAACAGCGTCGGTTCCCGAGCCCAACCTCGTCGCCGGCAAGGGTTTGTATCAAGCCTGCGCTGCCTGCCACGGTTTCGAGGGCGAGGGTAATCAGGCGCTCATGGCGCCAAAACTAGCAGGCCAAGAATCCTGGTATCTGAAAAGGCAACTGATCAATTACAAATCCGGCAAGCGCGGTAAGCATCCGGAAGATGTGTACGGCCAGCAAATGGCGGCAATGGCCCTCACCTTGGTTGATGATGCAGCCATCGATAATGTCGTTGCCCATATCGGGACCTTACCGGATGTCCCGGCACCGCAAACTATCTCGGGAGATGCGCGAGCGGGCGCGAAAACCTATCAGACTTGCGCTGCCTGCCATGGCTCTGCTGGTCAGGGAATATGGGCTGTTAACGCACCCCGGCAGGCCGGGATGAGCGATTGGTATTTGGCTGACCAGCTAAGAAATTTCCGTGATGGCTTGCGAGGCTCGGACAGCAAAGATATTTACGGCGTGCAAATGGCAGGCATGGCCAAGCGACTATCCAACGACGAAGTCATCAACGACTTGATCGCCTACGTAAATTCTTTGCCGGCAATCCGCCCCGAAAGAGTTAGCCAGGCCAACCTATTAGACACAGCGATAGAGTAGTCACATCGCGCAAGAAACTCCTGTGGAGAAAAGCTGATGGCATATGTTGCAATTGCAGACCGTGATGAAGCGATTCATGATCCACAAAGCTTCATTACAAAATATATCTGGAGCCAGGATCATAAAGTTATTGCTATTCAATATGGCTTGACTGCGATTTTTGTTGGTCTGATTGCCCTGGTGATGTCTGGAATGATGCGGCTGCAGTTGGCGTTTCCTGACTCGTTCTCGTTCATCGCCCCCTATGATTATTACCAGTTCATCACCATGCACGGGATGATCATGGTTATCTATCTACTAACCGCGCTATTCCTCGGTGGCTTTGGCAACTATTTGATCCCTCTCATGTGCGGCGCGCGAGACATGGTGTTTCCGTACATGAACATGCTGAGCTTCTGGTTTTACTTTCTGTCGGTGCTAGTTTTACTGGCGAGTTTTTTTGTTACTGGCGGCCCGACCGGGGCGGGCTGGACCTTATATCCGCCGCAAGCTATTACCGATGGAACACCGGGCGCGGGGCCCGGAATAATTTTGATGCTCGGGTCCCTGGCAATCTTTATCGTGGCCTTCACCATGGGCGGACTGAATTACGTAACTACGGTGCTCCAAGCGCGCTGCCGCGGAATGACTCTGATGCGCATGCCACTATCTGTGTGGGGTATCTTCGTCGCCACGATCTTAGGCTTGTTGGCGTTTCCGGCTCTTTTTGTAAGCGCGGTAATGATGGCTTTGGATGCAACCATCAACACCAGCTTTTTCATGCCGGCCATATTGGATCGCGGCGTTCAGTCATCACATGAAGGTGGTAGCCCGATTCTGTTCCAACACCTTTTTTGGTTTTTTGGTCATCCGGAAGTCTATATCGTAGCCTTGCCGGCATTTGGCATTGTCTCTGACTTGCTCAGCACCCATGCTCGCAAGAATATTTTTGGCTATCGCCAAATGGTCTGGGCAATCGTTGCCATCGGCGGTTTAAGTTTCATCGTGTGGGCCCACCACATGTATGTGAGCGGAATGAACCCCTATTTCGGTTTCTTTTTCGCCACCACCACCTTGATTATCGCCGTACCGACCGCGATCAAGGTCTATAACTGGGTGTTAACGCTTTGGCAGGGCGACATTCATTTGAACGTACCCATGTTGTTTTGTATTGGGTTTATCTTCACGTTTGTGCACGGTGGGCTGACAGGACTATTCCTGGGCAATGTTGTTGTAGACGTGCCGCTGTCAGACACCTACTTTGTTATTGGTCACTTTCATATGGTAATGGGGATTTCTCCCATCATGGTGCTGTTCGGCGCGGTTTATCACTGGTATCCAAAGATGACCGGCAGAATGTTTAACGTGACCTTGGGCAAGCTTCATTTTTGGCTGACGTTTTTAGGAGCCTACTCAATTTATTTGCCCATGCACTACTTAGGCATTCTGGGAATTCCACGCCGTTACTACGCCATGGGTGATACCGCATTTGTTCCCGATTCTGCCCAAGCAATGAATATCGGCATTACCTATTCGGCGCTACTTGTCGCCGCGGTGCAAGTGGTGTTCTTGTTCAACATGGCTTGGAGTTTATGGAAGGGTGAAAAAGCCGATCCAAATCCGTGGCGAGCGACGACTTTGGAATGGCAAACGCCTGACAACCCTCCTCATCACGGCAATTGGGGGCCGAATTTACCGGTCGTGCATCGCTGGGCTTATGACTATAGCGTGCCCGGTGCCGCGGAGGATTTTATTCCGCAGAATGTGCCAACGGATGCTGACCACAAGACCGGCTACGACCCAGAACATCCAGACGAGAATTAGGAGCGGGCCGTGAATCCATTTCGCAAACTCGCCGAGAAATCTTGGGCAACCCATGGCCCGCTAGAGGAGTTGCCCGAGCCTTCTGTCGCCGCGGCGGCGGCGGCAAAAACAGGGCTGGGATTTTTTCTTGCCGTTGTCAGCAGTTTGTTCTTCTTATTCGTCATGGCTTATCAAATGCGCATGGCGGAACCTGACTGGCAATCAGTGACCTTGCCAGGGATACTCTGGTTAAACACTGCCTTGCTTATTGCCGCCAGTATCGCATTTCAGTGGGCGAAATCCGCTTCGGCAAATGGATCGCTCAGCAAATTGCGTACGGGCTTGATCGTCGCAGGGCTATTGAGCATAGCCTTTCTATTGGGTCAGCTGTTGGGCTGGCAAAGCCTAAACAAGGCAGGATTTTTCGCGGCGACGAACCCGGCGAATGCCTTTTTCTATCTACTGACCGGCATTCATGGACTGCATCTGTTGGGCGGGTTGTGGGCTTTGATACGTAGCGTCCTTCGCGCCTGGTCTTCATCTGCTAGCGAAGATCTTGAAACAGCCCGCAAACTTCGTGTAAGTGTGGGCCTGTGCACGACCTACTGGCACTATTTGCTGCTAGTCTGGTTTGTAATTCTTACCTTGTTCATCGTGACCTAAAGGGTAAAACGGCATGTCAGAAGCAATTGTGCAGTCAAATGAAGCGAATGAACTGGCACCGGGCCTAGAAGGCGTCGTCGCGGATTGGTCGGACGATAAGCAGACTTTCCACGTGCCTTGGGGCAAGGCCATGATGTGGATTTTCTTGCTCAGCGATACCTTCATTTTCTCCTGCTTCTTGACGTCCTACATGACGGTAAGAATGAGCACCACGGTACCTTGGCCGATTCCCAGCGAAGTATTCGCCTTGCACCTTTTTGGCCAGGATATCCCGCTAATCCTGATCGCGATCATGACCTTCATCTTGATTACGAGCAGCGGCACCATGGCCTTGGCCGTAAATTATGGCTATAGGCGCGACCGCATCAAAACCGCGCTTCTAATGTTAGCAACCGCAGTATTAGGCGCTTCGTTCGTCGGGATGCAGGTTTTCGAGTGGACGAAGTTGATTGTCGAAGAAGGCGTGCGACCCTGGGGTAACCCCATGGGAGCCGCTCAGTTTGGCTCGAGTTTCTTCATGATCACTGGGTTTCATGGTTTACATGTGTCAGCCGGTGTGGTCTATCTCTTGGTGGTGGCTTGGCGGGTTTGGTCGGGGTTTTATGATCGCAAAGGCACTTACGAAACCGTAGAAATAGCCGGCCTGTACTGGCACTTTGTAGACCTAGTATGGGTATTTATTTTCGCCTTTTTCTACCTTTGGTAAGGAAAGATCATGGATCAAACTGAAGGACAACAACATCCGCTCGGCTTGTACCTAAAGGTTTGGGTACTACTTTTTGTGCTCAGCTTTTTTTCGTACATGGTTGACTACTTGAATTTTCAAGGTGAGCTTCGTTGGTTCTTGATTCTGGCTTTCATGTGGCTGAAAGCGGGCATGATTGTTGCTGTATTCATGCATATGCGCTGGGAACGAATGACCTTAGTAACCGCAATTCTGGTACCGCCAACTGTGTTAGCCGTGCTAGTGCTGTTGATGGCCGCCGAAAGTGGCTATGTATTCTGGAGTCGCATCGCATCCTTCTCGCCCGTCCAGTAAGCCCACGCTCGGACGGGCCCCGCAGGTTGTAATGCTCCGCAAGCTGTAGTGACCCAATGCGGGTGACATGTCCCGGGCTTCCCCTAACAAGGCATTTACCAAGCAGAGTTCCAACAACAGGCACTCTGTACGAAAAGACCCTGGAATTTATAGCCGTATCCCGGCGATAATTGCGGTCAAATAATGGATTCTCACAGAGCACCGAGCTGCGGCCGAAGCTGAGTACCGCGAAATCCTAAAACAACAAATTCAACTAGAGGTTGCTCATGTATAACTGGTACGTTCGCTTGCTCTATATTGCCTGCCTCACCGCCTTATGCGTCGTCGTGCTTGGCGCTTATGTCAGGCTTACCGACGCCGGTCTTGGCTGTCCAGACTGGCCAGGCTGTTACGGCAATCTAATATTGCCATCCGACGCGGCCGAGCAGGCCGAGGCGCAAGCGGCGTATCCCGAGCGGGAATTGGATGCCGGAAAAGCCTGGCGCGAGATGATTCACCGTTATTTGGCATCCACCTTGGGCTTTCTAATCTTGCTCATCGCTTTCTTAGCATGGCGAAACAGAGCCCAGTATCAGCAACCCGTTGTGCTGCCCTTGGTCCTACTGGGGGTCGTCATCTTCCAAGGCCTGCTCGGTATGTGGACTGTGACACTCTTACTCAAGCCTCTCATCGTCATGGGCCATTTGCTAGGCGGATTACTCACAACGGCCTTACTTTTTTGGCTTATCCTTGAGCACCGACGGCGCATCGCAATTCAAACAAAGCCCTTGCGGAAGGTCTATCTACCCGCCGCACTAGGACTCCTCGTGCTGACTTGCCAAATCGCCTTGGGCGGCTGGACCAGCTCCAACTATGCGGCCCTTGCCTGTCCAGACCTGCCGACTTGTGGCGGCGAGTGGTGGCCGGAGCGAGCGGACTTCGCAGAGGCCTTCGTCATGTGGCGAGGTCTGGGTGTGGACTACGAGGGCGGCGTATTAGAAGCGCCCGCGCGAGTCGCGATTCACTATACGCATCGGCTAGGCGCCCTGGTGACTTTTCTACTCGTGGGTGCGATCGCATGGAGCGCGTTTCGACGTGAAGAGCCAGACATGAGGAAGGCCGGGTTTCTCGTCATGCTGGCACTCGGGGCGCAAGTGTTGGTGGGCATCGGTGTGGTTTGGTTTGGTCTACCCTTGAGCTTGGCGAGTATGCACAATGGTGTTGCAGCGCTGCTCTTATTGGCTACGATTAATCTCAATCATGCCGGCGCATTAATGCAGCCCTAGGAAAGATTCGTTGCTGTAGTGTCCAAGACCAATATCTATGTTTTGATCGCAACGGCACTACTGGGCGTGTTGTTGCTGTTCGTACGCCAAATCGGCCGTAACACCAGCACCACGATGCCAGAACCGGCCACTAGCACCCATGCACAGGCTCCTGGAGAAGACTCGCCCAGAATCGAGCCAAGACCTAAACCGACCGCGGAAAATCAAGCCCCCTCTCTAACGCGCGTTGGCAGCCGGGAAGATCTTCGCGGGCTTTTGCTTGACCGCGGCTTAGACGCGGACCGCATGCTAGATGCAAGCGCGGCATGGTACCGAGCCCGCGGCCAAATTGACCAGAGCGAACTCCTTAGCAGTGGCCAGCCGGCCTCGGCCAGCGCGTATTTCGAATCCCTGAATGAAGAAACGCTGAATGCCATGAGTCGCTCGGGTGATAGCCGGGCTACTTTGGCGCTAGGTCTAAGACGAACAATGGATGACTCATTTGCCGCCATGGAATTATTTGGGCTGGCGACAAGTCAGGGTTCTGCATATGCGCTGCTACAAATCGCCTCTCAACTGGAAACTTTCAGCGATGTGGCCGCCAGTGATTTCGCGGCCGACCCGGAATTTAGTCGGAACCTAGAAAGCCTCTCTAGAGGTGGCAGCAATGGACTGCTGAATGATGCCTTTGCCTATGCCGCCGCCGCTGTAAGGGACGCCGGCGAACCTATTCTTAACGATGAATTGTCGGACTGGTTGCAAACCTTGGCGACAAGACTTCCAGATGCCGCGCTGAACCAAGCTTGCGAACAGAGTTTTTCCATTTATTTAGCATTAGGCAAACAACGTCGCAAACGTGGCATGGCACCCTTGAATTTTACGCCGCCGCCGGTTTTTCTTAGCAACGCGGATTGGGAGGAGTCACAACCCTGCGGCGAAAGTGCGAGTCCGATTGTATCGACTCTGGATTTGTCAAACTGCACCAGCGAACGCGTTCTAAACGCTGATAGCAGAGCCAGTCTGCTCTATATATGCCCATAAACGGCGGAGCTGCTCTGCCCCACCCTGATAGACTGATAGACATGGATGTCACGACAATCATCGACCCCCTAAACGACGCCCAGCGCGAGGCAGTTTCCGCACCCGATGAACCCATGCTGGTGGTCGCGGGAGCGGGCAGCGGTAAAACGCGGGTCCTAGTGCATCGGATCGCCTGGCTCATTCGCGTTGAGAACGTCTCACCCCTAGGCATCTTAGCAGTCACATTCACTAACAAAGCGGCCGCTGAAATGCGCCAACGCATCGAAGCCTTGCTCGACATGCCCGTGGAAAATTTGTGGGTCGGCACCTTTCACGGACTCGCCCATCGCTTACTCAGACGACACTGGCGCGAAGCCAATCTACCCCAGTCTTTTCAAATCATTGATGCCGATGATCAACAGCGTGTTATTCGCCGGCTCTTAAAGGGTTTGGAGCTGGATGAAACCACCTGGGTACCGCGAGAAATTCAGTATTTCATTAACAACCAAAAAGACGAGGGTCTGCGGCCCGATCATGTCAATGACGAGGGCGACCCCAATCGTCGGCAACTCATCCGTCTGTATCGCGAGTACCAAACGGCTTGCGATCAAGCAGGCCTGGTGGATTTCGCGGAGCTACTGCTGCGGGCCCACGAATTGTGGCTGCACCAACCCGAAATCCTAGAGCGTTATCGCCGCCGCTTTCAGCATGTCATGGTGGATGAATTTCAGGACACCAACGCGATTCAATATGCCTGGTTTCGCGTACTGGCGGGGGAGACGGGTACACCCTTTGTCGTAGGCGATGATGATCAATCAATCTATCGCTGGCGTGGGGCGCGGATGGAACACCTGATGCGTTTTCAAAAAGACTTTCCCGGAACACGCGTGGTTAAGCTGGAGCAAAATTACCGTTCCACGGGCAACATCCTCAAAGCAGCCAACGCCATTATTACCAATAACAATGGGCGACTCGGTAAAGAGCTGTGGACAGCGGGTGATGAGGGCGAGCCCATCAGACTTTACAACGCCTACAACGAGCGTGATGAGGCCGCGTTTGTCATTGGCCGCATTCAAGATTGGGTCAGCCAGGGCAATCCACGCGCGGAAACGGCTGTCTTGTACCGCTCCAATGCCCAATCGCGGGTATTTGAAGAAGCCTTGCTACAGGCCAATTTGCCCTACCGCGTCTACGGTGGATTGCGCTTCTTCGAGCGCGCGGAAATCAAGGATGCGCTGGCCTATTTGCGCATCATCGCTAGCCGCGACAACGATGCTGCCTTCGAAAGGGTCGTTAATCTTCCCGCCCGCGGCATCGGGGCGCGCAGTGTCGAAGTGATTCGCAGCTATGCTCGCGCCTATGGAACGTCCCTTTGGCAATCCGCCTGTTCCCTGGCCGGCAATCAATTAACCACCCGCGCAGCTAACGCGGTGCAAGGTTTCATGCAACTCATCGAGACCTTAGATCGCGACACCGAGAGCTTAGGCTTACATGAGCAGGTCGATCATGTGATAAAGCACAGCGGCCTGGTGCCGCACTATAAGAAGGAACCCCATGAGCGGGCAGAAGCCCGCCTGGAGAATCTCGCCGAACTCGTCAGCGCCGCACTGGGCTTTGTACCGGAAGATAACGAAGACGACATGACACCGCTGGATGCGTTTCTCGCCCATGCGGTTTTGGAGTCGGGTGATACCCAGGGAGACAGTTGGGAAGATTGTGTGCAATTGATGACCTTGCACAGTGCCAAAGGTCTAGAATTTCCGGTGGTTTTCATGACCGGCATGGAAGATGGCCTGTTCCCCCATCGTCGCTCCCTAAATGATGCCTCGGGCTTGGAGGAAGAAAGGCGGCTGTGCTATGTCGGTGCGACTCGCGCCATGCAGAATCTATATCTTACTTACGCCGAGCAGCGCCGCATGCATGGTGTGGACAGCTTTGGCCACCCATCCCGCTTCATTGGTGAAATTCCCGCCGAGCTGGTGGATGAAGTCCGCCCCGCCATCCGTGTTTCACAGCCCTTGCAACGGCGCTCGGTGCGCAACGCGCCCCGGGAAGAAGGCAGTTTGGTCTTGGGTCAACGAGTCCGGCACGGCAAATTCGGCGAAGGTGTTGTGCTCAACTACGAAGGCGGGGGAGCCCACGCGCGGGTGCAGGTAAACTTTGAGACGGCCGGCACAAAATGGCTAGTCATGGCTTATGCGGGCCTTGAAGTGATGTAACATACCGCCTGCCCGCGCAGGGAACGCCGCCACCACATGAATATACTCATTCTAGGCGCCGGTCAGGTCGGCTCCACCGCTGCCTACCAACTGGCTCGCGCTGAAACCAACGAGGTCACCGTCGTAGATACCGATGCGTCGACTTTGCGCGAACTCCAAGATCGCTTGGACATTCGCACCGTGGTGGGCCATGCTGCCTATCCCGCCGTGCTCGAGCGCGCGGGGGCGAAGAATGCCGACATGGTTATCGCCTTAACCAATAGCGACGAAACCAACATGATTGCCTGCCAGGTGGCCTATACCTGTTTTCAAACTCCCACGAAAATCGCCAGAATTCGCAACGCCGAGTACATCACCGCGCATGTTAAGGAGAAGGATAAGAACAAAAAATTGTTCTCCCAACACGCGATTCCTGTGGACGTGTTTATCAGTCCTGAGCAGTTGGTGACTGAGCACATTGAGCAGCTCATCCATTTCCCCGGTGCATTTCAAGCCTTGGATTTTGGCGATGGCCGGGTGCGCTTGATCGGCGCGCGGGCACACCGGGGCGGTCGTTTGGTGGGCGAACAAATTAAATCCCTGCACGAACATATCCCCAATGTCGAAACGCGAATTGCGGCCATCTATCGCAATGGTGAAAGCATTGTGCCCGATGGCAATACATTGATTTGTGACGATGACGAAGTTTTTTTCATCGCCAGCCGGGATGATTCGCGCTTGGTAATGAACGAGATGCGCCGGCCCGAAGACACTGTGCGCCGCGTAGTGATCGCCGGTGGTGGCAACATTGGCTTCCGTCTCGCCGCGGCGCTGGAGGACACCAACCAAGTCAAGGTCATCGAACGCAACCGCGATCAAGCCCGGCAAATCTCCGAACGACTCAACAAGGCCATTGTTCTGCATGGCGATGCGGCGGACGAAGAACTCTTACTCGAAGAGAATATCGACAGCGCCGATGTGTTTGTGTCGCTAACAAACGCCGAGGAGGCCAACATTCTGTCCGCGATGCTGGCGAAACGCCTAGGATCCAAGAAAGCGATGGCGCTAATCAATCGCCCGGCCTATGCCGAGCTAGTGGAAAGCGGCACCATCGACGTGGCGATATCGCCCCAGCAGGTTACCATCAGCGCCCTGCTGGCCCATGTTAGGCGGGGAGATGTGGTCAAAGTGCATTCCCTGCGCCGCGGTGAAGCGGAAGCCATCGAAGCCGTGGCTCACGGCACGCCGGAGGAATCCCAAGTCGTGGGCCGGAATGTTGAAGACATTCCCTTGCCACCGGGCACCAGCATCAGTGCGATCCTGCGGCAGGGACGAATTATGGAAGCTCACCATGACACGGTAATTGAAGCGGAAGATCACGTGATCCTATTCATCACTGACCGCCGCCAAACCGAGGAAGTCGAAAGCCTGTTCCAAGTCAACGTGGCTTTCTAACGGCCTCGTCCGCAAATACAAATTTACTCAGCAAAAGAACACGCAGCATGCGCATCGGAGTTACTCAGCGAATTCTTGGTCTACTCCTGATGCTATTTAGCTTCACCATGCTGCCGCCCGTGGCCGTATCCCTCTACTACGCAGATAATTCCTATTTCGCTTTTCTGGCCGGCTTTGCCGTAACTCTTTTAACCGGCGCGATCGTCTGGTTTCCAGTGCGCAAGGATGAGCGCGACATGCGGCTGCGCGACGGTTTCTTAGTCGTTGCGGCATTTTGGGTCGTGCTGGGCAGTTATGGCGCGGCACCTTTAATGTTCATTGAACAACCAAGTATGAGCTTCACCGATGCCGTGTTCGAAGCCGTTTCCGGACTCACCACCACGGGCGCCACCGTGCTGACTGGCCTAGACAGCCTGCCACCCGCCATTCTCTACTACCGTCAGCAACTCCAGTGGCTGGGCGGTATGGGGATCATCGTGCTAGCCGTGGCGGTGCTGCCCATGTTGGGTGTGGGTGGCATGCAGCTATATAGAGCTGAAACGCCGGGGCCGGTAAAAGACAACAAACTGACCCCGCGTATAACGGAAACAGCCAAGGCCCTCTGGTATATCTATCTGGGACTGACCATTGCTTGTGCGGCAGGCTATTGGGTAGCGGGGATGGGTAAATTCGACGCCATTTGTCATGCATTCAGTACCGTCGCCATCGGTGGCTTTTCAACCCACGATGCCAGCATGGGCTATTTCGATAGTACCGCGGTAAAGCTCATCGCCGTGGGTTTCATGTTTCTAGCCGGTATCAATTTCTCCCTGCACTTTATCGCCTGGCGCAGCACTTCAATACGGCACTATTTTCAGGAACCGGAGTTTCGCGCTTATTGCACGGTTCTTGGCGGTCTACTCGTCTTCGTTTTGGCTCGCCTGTTGATGCAAGATGTTTACGATTCACCAGGCAGCACCTTAATTAATGGTCTTTTTCAAACGGTCTCGGTGGCAACCACCACGGGCTTTACGACCACGAACTTCGCGGCCTGGCCAGGTGCCCTACCCGTCGTGCTGTTGTTTTCCAGCTTTATCGGAGGCTGTGCGGGTTCTACCGCCGGCGGCATGAAAGTCATGCGCGTATTGCTGCTGTACAAACAGGGCTTACGCGAAGTACGTCGCTTGGTGCATCCTAATGCCGAAATGCCTGTGAAGATTGGCAGCGTCGCGGTTTCGCAAAGAATTGTCGATGCAGTCTGGGGATTTTTTGCGGTCTATGTGGTTTTGTTTGCCGTGATGATGACCGTGTTGTTGGCGACGGGAGTCGATCAAGTCACGGCATTTTCCGCCATCGCCGCCAGCATGAACAACTTGGGTCCGGGCTTAGGCGATGTGGCGGCGGGCTTTGGCACCGTCAACGATGTCGGCAAGTGGGTTTGTATTCTAGCCATGCTGCTGGGCCGATTAGAAATTTTCACACTACTTGTGCTGGTTTCACGCACATTTTGGCGGCCCTGATTCATGACATCGTTTCTCGACCGTTTAGAGCAACTCAATGTCTGGCTGGGTCGTGGCGTCGCCTGGTTAGCCTTGTGCATGGTCTTAGTCACTTTCGCGGTGGTGCTGTTGCGCTACTGGTTCAACATTGGCTGGATCTGGCTGCAGGAAACGGTGACTTGGATGCATGCCGCCGTGTTCATGTTAGCCGCCGCCTATACCTTAGCCAACGACGAACATGTGCGTGTTGATATCTTTTATCGCGAGGCAGGACCACGCTACCGAGCCTTGGTCGATGCCGTCGGCAGCCTTTTTTTCTTGTTGCCTTTCGCGTTTTTCCTGGTCTGGTCGAGCTGGGACTATGTACAAAATTCCTGGAGTATTCATGAAGGATCACGCGAAGCGGGAGGACTTCCTTATCCGGCAGTACCCCTAATGAAGTCATTCATTCCGTTAACCGCGGTCATGCTCGCACTGCAAGGCTGTGTGATTCTGGGACGTAGCTTGGTGCTGTTGCATTCGGCACAGAATGGATCGCCGGCGGACAAAGCCAGCAAATCAAACTAAGGCCAAGCGGATAACTAGCCGTCATGTCGATTCTAGCGCTAGTCATGTTCGTGGTCGTCGTTCTACTGCTACTCGGCGGCTTTCCCGTGGCATTTACCCTTGGCGGCACAGCTCTACTATTCGCCCTTGGTGGCGCGCTAGCTGGGGTATTTGATACCGCGTTTCTCGGCACTCTGCCCAATCGCGTGTTCGGCATCATGGGCAACGAAACCTTGGTGGCCGTGCCCTTATTCGTCTTCATGGGTGTTACCTTGGAACGGGTACGCATCGCGGAGGATTTACTAGACACTCTTGGTCTGCTATTTGGCAGCCTGCGGGGTGGATTGGCCATTGCCGTCACCTTGGTGGGCATGCTACTGGCCGCCAGCACCGGCATCGTGGGTGCCACCGTGGTGACCATGGGGCTATTATCCTTGCCGACCATGCTCAAGCGAGGTTACGACCCGGCCATTGCGACGGGTGTGATCAGCGCCTCAGGCACTTTGGGCCAGATCATTCCGCCATCAATCATCTTGGTATTGCTTGGTGATGTGCTGAGTTCCGCCTACCAGCAGGCACAGATTAGCCAGGGCATATTTAATCCCGAGACCGTTTCAGTAGGTGACTTGTTTATTGGGGCGCTGGTACCGGGACTCTTGCTGGTTGTGCTCTATATCGCCTGGGTGTTGGCCCTCGCCGTCGCGCGCCCCGAGTCCATGCCGCCGGGCAGAGCACAGGATGATAGAGGACCGACAGGCATCACCTTGCTACTGCGGGTTGTGATCGTTCTATTGCCGCCCCTGGGTCTGATTCTCGCCGTACTCGGGTCGATTATCGTCGGCTTCGCGACGCCCACCGAAGCCGCCGGCGTAGGCGCTACGGGGGCGCTGCTACTGGCCGTCTTAAAAGGCGCTTTGAATCTTGAGCGACTGCGTGAGATTGTGCGCAGTACGGCGCGCATCAGCAGCATGGTTTTCTTGATCCTGCTCGGCGCGTCATTGTTCTCCTTGGTATTTCGCGGCTTCGGTGGCGATGAGTTGGTCCGGGATTTACTCGTCAGCCTGCCCGGCGGAACCATCACAGCCATGTTGGTGGTCATGTTGCTGATGTTCTTTCTCGGCTTCGTCTTGGACTTCATAGAAATCACCTTCGTAGTAGTCCCCATCGTTGGACCCGTGCTGTTGTCCATGGGCGTGGACCCAGTCTGGTTGGGCATCATGATTGCGATCAATTTACAAACCTCTTTCCTGACACCACCGTTCGGCTTTGCCCTGTTTTATTTGCGAGGGGTCGCGCCAGCACAAGTACGCACAGTCGATATGTATCGCGGGGTCATTCCCTTCGTCACGATTCAATTGTTGATGCTGTTGCTACTGGCCGCTTGGCCAGATCTCGTGACCTGGCTGCCCGATCGGCTATACGGGGGATAGGCGCTCTTGCCTCACCGGAGATTTTGGCGGTGCCACCTTGGCTACTTGCGGGATCTTAGCGCTGCCTCGTAAGCATACTCGGCCCACTCCCGCATGACGCCGGGATCTTCCAGGGCTTCTTCAGGTGCCTGATGGTAGGACATGGCAATACGCTTGGACTTTTTCCCATACATGAAGGGCTCTAAGTCGCGATCAACAAACAGTGGCTTACTCTGCTCATCAACTTTTAGATAAAGAATATTGTCTGCCACCAGACCAATCATCAATTGGTCGTGGAAAACCCCATGGCCCCCAAACATCCGTCGAATATTAATGGGGCCAAACTCGGCAAAGGCCTCGTGCAAATAGTCGGTAAATTCCGTCATGCCTCGCGAGCAAGTATCAAACCATCCGAGGTACTTTGTAGTTGCGGGCAGCTCGCCGCGAGGCTTGCCAGAAATTCGGCTTGCCGTTCCGGAGAAATCCAAATCTTCTTTTCGTCTTTACCCCATCGAATCTGCAGGCGCTGCCTGGATAGGGCAGGGCTGGCCCTCAGGTCGCTAGACGCAACGACAGCAACAATCTCGGTCAGGGGCAGCTGAAAACGAAATGGGCCTGCTTCAATCGACAGTACCCGATCCCGAATTTCATACTTTGTACTGAAAATTATCCATAGGATAAAAATCGCGGCACAAGTACAAACTCCGAGAACGCTGAATGCCAGTATTGAACTGGCTTGCTCAGAGAACGATTGAAAAACGGCAAAGGCCATAACCAAGACAGAAGCCAACAACAGCATGACCAGCCAAGTGTCCCGGCGTGATCGAAAAATCTTAGCTGTTGTGTTTTCCGGATTCATGGCAGTGAGTTTCTGGTCGCCGCGGCGAAGCTAACATTCTAGTTAAGCAGCGGTGCCAGTTCATTCTAGACTCAATCCTACCAGTTCATTCAGCCGCGGGCGCTAAGGCCGCAGATAATTTGTCCTTATCGAAATAGCTCGCCAGGCGTTCTAGCGCGGCCGCGACATCAGGACTCGCGAATAACTCGCGACCAGCGACCTGGCCGAGAATATTAAAGCTACTTTCAATGGTCGTGGCACCTTCGTACTTGACCGCATCTTGGGCTTCACTTTGACAGGTTTGCGTCAGTAGCTCCATGTAGATACCCGCCGCTGTACGACTGGCATCCTCTAGCTGTTCGGCAGAAACGGACGACAGCGAAGTCACGGCCGGATGCAAGGACATGGCGGCAAACATCCAGCGAACGAGCTCATTACGCGCACTCTCGTCTGTTGAATCAACCAAACACTTGGCCAGGCTATCCGCATAGGGACCCGCCACGGCGGGCGAACACAGTGAAAACGTGGAAAGAAACATGGTAGCGATGAGCAAATATCTTGCGCGCATGGGGTAACTCCATCCTTAGATCGCTTGGAGTGTGTAGAACGCGCGCACTAAATGCAGTGACCAAGCCAACAGTTTCGAGCAGATGGCGAACTGTGGCAAAGGCCGCGAATTGCTGCTACGCGGCGTTGTCCGCTAAGCCCCTGAATTTGATAGCCAAACAGTGCAGGAGGGCAGCAACGATCGCAGACAGAAAAACCTTAGTCAGGCCGGCCGGCGAAAGCTAGGTAAGGAACCGAGCTAACTACCGGGATATCTACGCCGCATGTCGCGGACAGACCGTTGGACCAATTGACGCAGAACCTTACCGTCAACGTCTTCAAGCTTCTTAAGATAGAGGCAAGATTTCCCGGTCTTGTACTTACCCAAGCGCTTCATTAATGCACCGTACTCACCGAAGCCCGGCATGATGTAGATCACTAAGTTTCGCTTACGCGCGGAAAAACCCGTGAGCGGCCAATCGCCCTCACGCCCGCTAGCATATTGGTAGTGATAGCGCCCAAAACCCACCAGACTATCCCCCCATAAGCGCGCCCGCTTGCCGGTAATTTGGCCCATCATTCGTTTTAGTTCGCGGCACTGCCGGCGCTGATCGGGGTCTTCCAGCTGGCGCAAATATCCCGCTACGGTGCCAAATCCGGGGCGTGTTTTTGGGGCAGCCATGCCAACACTCTAAGGAAAATTTACCGCCAAGGAAAACGCCTAAGACCGGCGGTCCTAGTCGACCGTCGCGATACGTCGGCTAAAGACCATGCGTTTCTCATCAAGAGCCGTTCGGAAGGTTTTCGCCAAGGCTTACGATTGCCTATCCGCATAGGTGGCAACTGACTCGATGGCACGTTGGTGCCGCCCTTAGTCGCCTTCAGCAGCGCACCTGTCTCATGTCGGGACACTCATCATAGCGCTGACCGAAATTGGATAAACAATACATAAATGAGTAACTCTTATTTTAGCTGTCCTGATGGGCTAACTGATGAGATTCCAAACTCGGGCTCCGGCGTTTTTCTCAAGTCGTGTGAGCGCGCCTACCGACTTCGATAGGCGCGCTCTTTATCAAGACTGAAAATTTTCAAGTTTAGATTCTCAAAACTAGTCAGGCATTAGTCCTTGGTGCATTCGTAGAATGTGCCCGGCGGGAATGGGCCGGGAGGACTCGGCGCGGCTTCACATTCGACATCATCCTCACGCACCCAGTAGGGCGTGCCAGCAACGATGAAGGTATTCACGCCGGGTTGCAACGCCGGACCACCGACGACACCAACTTGGGCAGCGGTGGGATTGATTGGTAAGGAGTTAATGAAAACGTCAGCCGCACCGTCGCGCAAAGCTTCGTAGCATTCAGCAATATCGAAACTGCGCTTAGTCTCGACCGGGTTATCCGGGAAGTACTGGTTAGACAATTGCGTCGATAAGTTGCCGGTACAAATGCGGATACTTGAATCCGCGCGCAAATCATCAATGCTGTTGATGACAAACGGCGAACCCACCGGGACGTGGATGAATTGAGCCGAACTACTCAGCGTGCAAGTTTCGCGACGCCCTTTTAAACGCCGCAATTCTTCAGATTCACCACCCTTAGCATTGAACTGGTCGAGGAAATCAACCACAACCCCGGGCCGCTGCACAGGCGTGAACGGCGCATACTGCGTACTGAAAACATTGACGTTGAATCCAAATATACCGTCCTGCAGTGCCGTAGTTGTATTAAAAGGAAATGGAATTTCCTCCGACACAACATTGATTGGACCAGTGCCGTATTCGGCAGCAATTTCTGCAAGAATCGCGTCCAAGATGTCGGCCAACATGTCCGAGCCACCCAATCCGCCGCTGAACCAGTCGGAAGTGTTTCTGCCCTGACTCACAAACCAAGGTGCACCGGTAACTTCACCGCGAATAATTTCTTCGTTTGCTAATATCTCCGCAAAGCGCCCTTTGGGCTTACCCGGAAACGGCGTAACGTCCGGATTTGGCAAACAATCGGACTGATTGATGATGTAGTCCGTGGCATCGATAACGCCGGGAATCGGTTCTTGGAAGTTTTGAATAATCGCACGGTATTGACCGCTGCGAATCACCCGAACCCACGCAGCATCGAAGGCGTCGATCAGTTGCTCGCGACCCGCAGATTCACCGCCCGGCGCGGCGACACTGTTTCCAGCCACTAGCATAGACAAGACAAAACCAATGCAATAGTTGGCATATTTTCTGAGCATTTTTAGTCCCCTTGTAGTTACACTATTAGTCGCCCATCCGTGGAACCTACACTCCTTGCACTATGAAAGCATTAGCGTCAGAAAAGTACCACGCAAATTCATCATGTGCCCGACGAGTGGCATCGTGAATCAAGGGCGATCAAACAGAGTCGAACCGAAATATTTTTGCTTTAACAAATCCAGCACAACTCCTACACTTCTAAATTCCGTTTGATATATGCCCTAACTCCATCAATTCTATGCTTTCTCGTCGCGGTTTCATTTTATCCGGTGCGGCCCTGGGTGGCGGTCTGATTATTGGCTATGGCTTTCTCTCTATCGACGACGGCGATGCGGCCGAGAAGTTTGCACACAGCGGCAACGCAGCATTCCCTCTTAATGCTTGGCTAAAGATTACACCAGACGGCATGGTCGTCTGCGGTATTCACCGCGCCGAAATGGGCCAAGGCATTGTCACTACCTTAGCCATGCTGTTGGCTGAAGAGCTAGATGCCGACTGGGACAAAGTCGATTTTGAGTTTGCGCCCGTTGATCGCGACTACTACAACTTTGGCATGCTTGCGGGCGGCCAGCCCCTGGGCGACCCCGAAGTGAGTTGGCCGGCCGCCACCGGTACCTGGGCGATTCGGCAGGTATTCAATGTCATGGGTTTGTCGATGACAATTTCCAGTTCAAGCACCATTGATGCCTGGGATACCCTGCGGCCTGCTGCCGCGGCTGCCAGGCAAATGCTGCTAAAGGCTGCAGCGCAAGTATGGAATACATCGCCGGAACGATTGCAAACTGAAACTGGTTTCGTGATCGATCTGAACAATGGGCGGCGACTGAGCTACGGCGAACTCGCGGAAGCCGCTAGCCGCGAAACTCCTCCCGACAATGTGCGCCTAAAAGAACTGTCCGCACAGCGACTCATCGGCACGAATCCACCGCGACTCGACACGCCAATGAAGACGAACGGTACCGCGCAATTTGGCATCGACGTGCAGTTGCCCGACATGCTTTTCGCTGCCGTTGTACATAGCCCGGTGTCCGGTACGAAGGTGGAATCCTTCGAGGCTGAAACAGTACTAACAATGCCGGGGGTCGTCGGCGTATATGCCGCCGGCACACACGCGGTCGCCGCTGTCGCCAACAATTCCTGGCTAGCGCTGCAAGCCGCCGAAGAGATCAAAGTAACAGCGGAAATCAGCGCTAGCGGGTTAGCGAACAGTACCGATCTGCGAGAACGATATTCGGAACTCATTGGTAATGCGGAACCGGTCGTTTTCACCGAAACGATCGCGCATGTGGCTGATTATGCGGATTTTAACAGTGATAACTTCGATAGCTTACTAAGCAAATACACCGGCACACAATTCAGCGCTGACTACTTCGTACCCTTTCTCGCACACGCCTGCATGGAACCGATGAACTGCACCGCAGTTTATTCCGGAGACAGCTTGGAAATTTGGGCACCAACTCAAGCCAATTCCATTGCCCGCGACATCGCCGCCAAACAGTCTGGGCTGAGCAAAAAGCAAGTCACTTTACACACTACCTTCTTAGGCGGCGGCTTCGGTCGTCGGGCCGAAATGGATTTTGTGGAGCAAGCAGTCGCTGTCGCCATGCAATTGCCAGGTCGGCCGATCAAGTTGTTTTGGTCACGCGAGCAAGATATCCGTCACGATGCCTTTCGCCCTGCGGCGAGCTGTCGTTTCACCGGGCAAGTTGATGCTGCCGGTCACATTGTCACCTTGGACTACAAACTGGTTACGCAGTCGGTAACAGCCAGTTACGAAAAGCGCACACCGACACCTCGTGGCGGTGACGCGACTACCGATAAATCGGTAGTGGAAGCCATCAACCCTCCGATTTACCCTATAAAAAATTTGCGCCTGGCCTTTGTACCGATGGACCTACACCTACGCGCCGGATTCTGGCGCAGCGTTGCACACTCATGGACGACCTTCTTTATAGAGAGTTTTGTCGACGAACTCGCTATAGCTGCAAATATAGATCCGCTGAATTTTAGACGCAAGGCATTGGAAAGTTCGCCGCGACATTTAGACGTGCTTGAAACCCTTGTTAGAAACCTCGGCCCATTGACTGGCGACGGCGTAGGCTACGCGGTGGCTGAGTCGCACGATACGGTAGTCGCCCACGCAATCGAGGTGGCCGCGACCAACGGCCGTTTCGATCGGGTGACGCGTGTAGTATGCGCCGTGGACTGCGGGCCGGTAGTGCACCCGGACAACGTGATTGCACAAATGGAAGGCTCGGTTGTGGATGGCTTATCAGCAGCGCTGTATGGTCAACTCGAAATCCGCGCGGGCCAAGTTCAGCAGGGCAATTTCGATAGCTACCGCCGGCTGAAGCTGGCCGAATGCCCAGTGATCGAGGTTTATATAATCGACAGCAAACAACAACGCCCAGGGGGTATCGGCGAACCCGGCGTACCAGGCGTCGCACCGGCCCTCACCAATGCGATCTACGCAGCCACCGGAAAACGCATTCGCAGCCTGCCTATTTGATTGATGGAGTCAGTTCGACCCCTTTTCCCAATGTTTCCCGATTCGCGCGAGCAGGTGATTGCCAACTAACCGGAGTAACACCCCCAGCAACACTACTAGCTGGGTAAGAGAAAGTTGACGTATACATGTGGTTCTAGCACCATGGTTGAGTACCGATCAGATTAACGGTTGATAATATTGACAATACCAGCATGAGCTATGTTGCTCGCAAGGTAACCTACCAGCCACCAATGAAACCCCGATAAGAATAGACACGAATGCAAACCTCGCGCGGGTATCATATGATCGAGCAAGAATTAAGAATATGAGTGAAACGCCTGTTCTGAGCTGGTTTCACTAATTTAAGGAAACTTTGGTCTAACTAATAATTCAGGGACATCAGTCATGTACGCTATTTTTCGGCGCAGTTTATATTCTCTAGTATCTCTGCTACTCCTCGTGTGGCACCCATCCTTTGCAAGCGACGCTCACCGCTAATAAGCTACGAAGTTAACGCTGGCATCACTCCCCCAACGACAATTTCCTCTGCGCCTTATAGACATTTGGCTAGTCAATAAAGTAGCCATCCGGAAAAGGGGATTGTGACTCGAACTCCAAACTGTGGTTCGGCCCCTGTCAATTTCCCAAGCTTTAGTTTCGCCTGGCGGCACCGTCGAGCCAAATCCCGTTGATCACGACGTCTCCCTTGAACGTACGCGTCTACCGTGAGCCGCTCTAGGCAAAGACTCATGGAACTAAACGGAGCCACGTTTTGGACAGGATAACAGGCGAGGCCCAGCCGCTCTCACCAATACTCTTGGATGCTCATTTCTGCTGAAGCGACGGCGCCGCTGAACGCTACGTATACTCTCGATCTATACCCCGGTCTGCCTCGTCTCTAATCGTTTGAATGTCGCGGGCCGCTGAGAAACAATAAAGAAACCACCGCCAACTCAGGAGGCATCATGGTCCTATTCATCACCTCCGTCTTAGTCGTGCTCGTGGTGTCATTCATGTGCTCGATCTTCGAATCCGTATTGCTCTCCCTGACTCGTCCGCAGATCGAGCTTATGGTCAGGGACAAACAGCGCGCGGGACACCTGCTTGCGGATTTTAAAGACAACATGGACGCACCGATCGCCGCGATTCTGATTTTGAATACCGCGGCTCATACGATCGGCGCCGCCGTTGCCGGCGCAAGTTATTCGAGCGTATTCGACGCCGGAACATTATGGCTATTCTCTTTAATCTTTACGCTTGCGGTCCTGCTGTTTACCGAAATCATCCCAAAGACGCTCGGTGTGACGTATGCGACGACCCTCGCATCCCCGGTTGCGCACGGTGTTGCAATACTCGGCCGCGTGCTGAAGCCGATGGTTCTTGTGAGCGAAAAAATATCACGATCGCTGCGTCGTGACGCCACGATGCCTATAACGTCCATCGAGGAAATTCGATTACTTGCGCTGCTAGGATCGACCGAAGGTGTCGTCGGACCGCGTACCGCTGGGATGATAATTGGGGCCGCTCAACTCGGCCATCTGCAGGCGCAAAACGTCATGCTACCGCGCGATGAAGTCTGCTATCTCTCGACATCCATGAGTCGCAGCGAAGCGGCCAATTTCGTGCGCGAAAAGGGGCATAGCCGCTTTCCGTTGACCACGACGGGCGACCTCAATGACGTGAACGGAACGGTACTAACAAAAGACCTACTCGACTGGCTGCTGACACATGAATGCGAACGTATCGACTGGGATGGGATTCGCCGCGACACTCTTATCGTGCCAGAAACCGCCCCGTTACCGCAGCTTTTGCGCACTTTCCAGGAAGCAAATCGACATCTTGCCGTTGTCGTGGATGAGTACGGCAGCGTGGAAGGCATCGTGACTTTGGAGGATGTACTTGAGGAAGTCGTTGGCGAAATTCAGGACGAGAGCGACACGCCAGTTGAAGACTTTTTCGAGCGCCCCGATGGAACGCTTATCGTGCGTGCGAAAGTCGATCTACGCCGGCTAAGCTCTAAGCTCGGAATTCCTTGGCAACCTGAATTAGACGTAACTACCATAGGCGGGCTGGTTACGGAGTTACTGGAGCGTATACCCAAAACAGGCGACGCTATCTCTTGGAACGGCTACCGAATACGTGTGATACGAGCCGACCGTCGGCGTGCGCGTCGGCTCGCGGTGCGTAAAGAGGAATAAGTATGGACTCGCTGTGGCTTTTGATTGCGCTGGCCTTCGGACTGCTGGCGCAGCGGCTGCGCCTTCCTCCATTGGTTGGGTTCCTGCTTGCGGGATTTGCGCTCAACCTTCTGGGTGAAGAAGGCGGCGAGTTGCTCGAACTCGCCAGCCGTTACGGCGTTTATCTGTTGCTGTTTACGATTGGCTTGAATTTGCGGCTCAAAAACTTTCTTGAGCCGGCAATCAGCGGCGGCGCAGTATCGCATATGTTTTTGATCGTGCTTGCGGGCACCGGCGCGCTACTGCTTCTCGGTCATGCAGGCATGGCAATGTATATGGGCGATGAGTGGAAGACAGCCGTGATCGCGTCCTTCGCGTTGAGTTTCAGCAGCACCGTCTTCGCCGTCAAGATCTTCGAGGAGCGCGGCGAGATGCGTGCGCGTCATGCCGTGATCGCGATAGGCATCTTGATCATCCAGGATGTGGTCGCCGTTTTATTTCTGCTCTTCGCCTCGCGGAAACTGCCGTCTGCTTGGGCGCTGTTGTTGCTGTCGCTGCCTTTCGTGCGTCCGTTGTTGCATAGCCTGTTGAACCACGTAGGCCATGGTGAAGTTCTGGTTCTGTTCGGGCTAGCGATGACTGCGCTCGCCGCGGAGCTGTTCGCTGCAGTCGGGGTCAAGGCCGATATCGGCGTGCTGGTATTCGGCATTCTACTGGCAGGCCATACGAAGTCCGTCGAATTGTCGAAGGCACTACTGAGCTTCAAGGATTTCCTGCTGTTGGGTTTCTTCCTGTCGATCGGACTGTCAGGGCTTCCGAGCTTACCTGACCTGTTAATCGTTGCCGCCCTAATCGTATTCTTACTGCCGCTCAAAACAGCGCTGTTCTTTTGGTTACTCACTCGCTTCGACATGCGCTCACGCACCGCTTTTTTGGCAGCGCTGGGGCTCGGATGTTTCAGTGAGTTTGGCCTGATCGTGGCGAACGAGAGCGTGCGCTATGACCTGATCAGTCCGAATTGGCTAGTCTTGCTCGCTGTCGCGACGGCCACCAGTTTTATCGTTACATCTTTATTGAACGCGCAGGCTCACGAGCTCTACGAGCGCTTTGAACGGTACCTCTGCCGTTTCGAGACAAAACGCTATGCCGATCGCGACACACCGATCGAGTTCGGAGACACGGAGATATTGATTGCGGGCATGGGTCGCGTTGGTCGCGGCGCCTACCGAGCCATGCACGACGCACACGGCCATAAAGTACTTGGCGCTGACGCGGATGCCGACAAAGTTGAGATGCTGGAAAACCAGGACTTCAGGACTGTAGTCGGCGACGTCGAAGACGTGGATTTCTGGCGCCAGGTGGCAAGATCACAGATTAGCCTGATCATGCTAGCCCTGCCCACGCATAAGGACATGCTCACGGCAGCAAAGTTGCTTCGGAGTATTGGATTCACCGGGCGCATCGGCGCAATCAGCCGTTACGAAGATGATAGGACAGAGTTAGAGATGGCAGGTGTGGATGCGGCTTACAACTATTACCAGGAAGCCGGTACCGGCTTCGCCAACCACATCAGACGTGAAATGGGTGATGACAAACTATCTCGTGCGATGTAGAGCAGAAGTCAAATGCCTGAGCCATCTGATTTTAAGTCTGGGCTTGTATTTGAGAACCGCTTAGAAAATGAAGTGCGCCATCGATTGGTAAAATGAAGGGTCGAACCGCAGTTTCTACCAAGATTTGCAGCTAGCGATAATCGTGAACTTTTTAAAGATACGTTGAGTGAAAAAATGCTGGAACAGCGCCGTACCACAACCAACGCTTGCCTGATACTAGGTAACAATCGCTCCCAGGACCAGATCGCTGCCATGCTGAACCGCAACGTACGGCGCCGCAAACAGGGTCGACCCAAAAAGACGACTACCTAGTCGACCATCTTCAATAGTGCGGTTCGACCTCTATATCTCAAACATTTGCAGCAATTCGGCAGACAACACTAGCACTGTGTTCAATGTCCTCGTCAGTAGTTGCCCAGGAAGACACACTAATTCGCATAGCAGAGCGACCTTGCCAAA
This sequence comes from Gammaproteobacteria bacterium, assembly GCA_965221985.1. Taxonomy (GTDB): domain Bacteria; phylum Pseudomonadota; class Gammaproteobacteria; order Steroidobacterales; genus J054. The sequence goes on along the minus strand of OZ244928.1, from coordinate 823,695 downwards.
CCGTGGGGCCGCACCAGCAAGTGCCATCTTTCTGTATTGCCTCAATGACCGCTCGATTCTTATCATCTGAGCCAAATGACACTAGTACCTGATTTAGTACAACTTTGTTCAGAATCTGATAGCCAGCCTGCTTCAAGCGCTCAGCAAATAGACGAGCCTGCTGACAGTTTTTTCGAATGTTCGCTGCCAACCCCGTTGATCCGACAGATTTCAAAACCGCCCATATCTCTATTCCACGCATACGGCGACTAGATTCCGGCGTGTAATGGAAGGGTTGGCGCTCGTTGGTCATCGGCAAATACGGCGCCTCAAATCCGACGGCGCTGCGTAACGCATCTGCATCTCGAACAAATGCCAGACCGCTGTCGTAGGTCACATTCAACCACTTGTGGCCATCAACAGACCAGGAATCTGCTTCCGTTATGCCTTTAGTCAGATGCTTTAGTTCTGGCACTACCGCTGCCCACAAACCAAATGCGCCGTCCACGTGTACCCATGCATTGCATTCACGTGCCAACGGCATAATTTCATCGAAGGGGTCGAACGATCCAGTGTTAACGTTTCCTGCCTGCAGGCAAACCAATACCGGTCCGTTCAGCCCGCGCGGCCATTCAGACGGCCTCATACGCCCCTGATCATCGGTCGGTACCCGAATTATCTTGGCCGCACCGAACCCGAGAAACTTTAGGGCCTTTACTATGGTGGGATGCTGCTCATCGCTCATCACGACAGTAATTTCCGGAGCCCCGTTATAACCGTCAACTTCAACATCCCAGCCAACACGTTTTAATAGCGCGTGTCTGGCAGCCGCCAAACAGGAGAACCCTGCCATGGTCGCCCCGGTAACAAACGCACCGGCGATATCTTGCGAAAACCCGAATAGCTCGCGTAACCAGTTCAGAGCGATACTTTCTATGACGGTGCCAGTTGGCGAGCCATGATAGGCGAACACGTTTTGATCCCAAGTCGCCGCAGACCAGGATGCAATCAATGCAGATTCATGACAGCCGCCGGTCACAAAACCAAAGTAGCGGGGCCCGATACTGGCCATGGTTGCTGGTGCCAGCACGTTATCAATTTCTGACAGCAATTCGTCGGCTGAAACACCTTCAGTAGGCATCGATTGCTTCAGTGTTTGTAGGCGCTCTATAGCTTGCAGATAGGGCGCGACAGAGCGCTTTGGCACTTCCGCTAAGTACCGGGCAGACGCCTCCGCGACATCATTCAGGATCTTTCTGTTCATTGCGTTTCCCTCTTTAAGTATTTTTGGCTTGGTGCCGCGGCATACAATCTGGAACTCAACAGCCGCTGCGATTTACTTCTTTCCTACAGGCATGAAAAAACCCGCTCAGCATTTACTAAAGCGGGCCTTCGGCTCTCTTTAGCAGTACTTTTATAGCGCTCGCAAGCTGAGACTCAAATCAGCGCTTCGAAGTCATTATAGACACTTCATCAATCTTGTCTAGCCGACTCCGAGACTTAACGTATTTCCAAATAGCGTATCAACTATGGGGACACTCATCATAGCGCTGCCCGTATCCCGATAAACAATATAGAAATGAGCAATTCTTATTGTGGCTGTCCTGATAGAAAGCTTCGGAAAGAGCTGTTGTAGCTGTCCTGATAGAGGAATTCGCCGCCTAACCATTCACCTTAATAAAGTGCGGTTCGACCCCTATTTTCACGGCCGAGCCGCTTTCACGACTCGCCACGGCGACAGGGGCATTTCGTGAATGCGCTTGCCCAGGGCATTGGCGACCGCGTTGGCAATCGCCTGCATGGTGCAAACGATTGGGCCTTCACCCACTTCCTTGGCCCCGAACGGGCCATGCGGATCGATAGTTTCCACGATGATGTGGTCGACCTCGGGCATCTCGTAGGCACGCGGCATCTTGTAGTCGAGCCGTGATGGGTTCATGACCTGGCCATCTTCCATGATGGTTTCTTCATAGAGCACCTGCGACATGCCGCTGAAAATCTGCCCGTCTATCTGGCCCTCGACCACGCGCGGGTTGATTGCCCGGCCCACGTCGTGGGAGGCGGTCATCTTGTCGACCGTGACCACGCCGGTTTTCGGATCGACCGTAACCTCGGCAATCTGCGCGCCGAAAGAATAAGCCATCGAGCCTTTTTCCAACGGCGAATTATAATAGCCGCGCCCCATCACGAAGCGGCCTTCCATGCTATTCAGCGTCTGGTCGACGACCTTTCGAAACAGGACCTTGTTCTCCGGATTTTGCTTCGAATAAACGTGATGATGACGCCAGACGAGGTCATCCTCGGCGCATTCCAGCAGACTAGCGGCGCGCGTGGATAGCTGGCTGCGTGCATCCAGCGCGGCCGCCTTGGTCGCGTTGCCGGTATTGAAGGTGCCGCGCTGGGTGAACGCCCCGACGTCGAACGGATCAGTGTCGGTATCGCCGGCCACCACTCGGATGTCGGTCGGCGAAATGCCCAGCACCTCGGCCGCAATGATCGCCATGGTCGTGTGCGAACTTTGACCCATGTCGGGCAAGCCAATAAACAGCGACGCTTTCCCGTCCGGGTTCACCTGGATCATCGCCGCGGAGGTGTCGTGCTTGAAGAGCCCCTTCGCGCCCGAGGCCATTGCGCCGATACCGAGCCCAATCCCCTTGTACTTCGGCAGCTTGCCGTACTTGTCCTGCCAGCCGGCCAGTTTCGCTGTTTTCTCGATGCATTCCTTCAGGCCGCAACTGTGGTACGTGGTCGTGCCGTCCGGCGTGACGTAGCCCTGCTCGACTCCGTTCTTCAGGCTGAACTCGACCGAGTCCATGCCCAACTTTTCCGCCAGCGCATCCATGTGCTGACCCAACGCGAACTGGAACTGTGCCAAGCCGCCGCCGTGGTGAAAGTAGTACGGCAGGTGATTAGTGTGCACCAAACGCCCACGGTAGCGAGAGGCTTCGATCGGGTACAGAGCCCCTAGGTACTTGCTGGTGAGCGTGGTTACAATCATCTGCGATTCAACGTAGGCGCCGTTGTCGAACAGGATGTCCGCGTCAATGACTCGCAGCCGGCCGTCCTTCGTGGTGCCTGAGCGCAGCTTGTAGATCACCTTGCCGCCGGCGCGACACATGATGAACTCTTCGTCACCGGCCGCGCGCAAGCGCACCGGACGGCCTGCCTTGCGCGACAGCAGCGACGACAGAAAATGATGCGGCCGCGCCGAGGTCCGCCCGGTGAAGCCACCGCCGGTGTTCAGCGTCAGCAGACGCACGTCGCTCTCTTCCATCTTGAACGCCGCCGCAATGGCCTTCTGAAATAGGATGGCAGTCTGCGTCGGCGTGTAGACCACCAACTTGCCGGGCCGCGAAAAATCCGCCACGCACACGTGGTACTCGGCGTAACAATTGTGCGACGCATTGGTGATGTATTCGTCTTCGTGAATTACCTCGCAGTCGGCGAAAACCTGGTCCGGATCGCCGAAATCCTCGTTCACTTCCCAGGCGATGTTCCCCTTGGTTTTCTCATGCAGCTGAATTGCACCCTCTTTGATCGCATCGCGCGGATCGGTGAGGCTAGGCAACAGTTCGTACTGGATTTCGACCAGCTTCGCTGCCTGAGCGGCAATACGTTCGCTGGTCGCCGCGATGCCGACGATTTCATGGCCGACGTGATTGACCACACCGTGCGGCAACAAGGGCTGGTTCATACCAATCCACACGCCCTTGGCGTCATCCGGCGTCACAACGGCCTTCACTCCGGGAAGCCCAGCTGCCTTGCTGATATCGATATTCAGAATGCGGGCATGCGCGTGCGGGCTACGCACCACCTTGGCGTAAAGCATGCCGGGCAAGCGCACGTCATCGGCAAAAATCGACCGGCCGGTGACCTTGTCCGCGCCGTCCAGGCGCGCCCAGTTCTTTCCCACTACCGACAGTTCTTCTTCAGGCCGCGCCATCAGCAACTCCTCCTACACCGGCTGGCGTCTCACGCTCCCGCAACACCTTGGCGGCCTCGCGGATCGCGACCTTCACTTTAATATGGCCCGTGCAGCGGCAGATCGCGCCGGCCATGGCCTCGTTGATGTCCTTTTCGGTCGGGCTGGTGTTCACGTCCAGCAGCGCCTTGGCCGACATGATCAGCCCCGGCGTGCAAAAGCCGCACTGAACGGCCCCGTATTCCAGGAACTTCTGCTGGATCGGGTGCAGCTCGGTGCCTTCTTGCACGCCTTCCACAGTGGTCACACTACGACCATTCCAGTCGATGGCGAGCTGGCAGCAAGACAACACCGCTTCGCCCGTCTCGCCGTTCACCGTGCACACTCCACAACTGCCCGCGGTGCAACCACGCTTGGTGCCGATCAGGTCGAGCTCGTCGCGCAGCACTTCTAAAAGTGTCTGACACGGCGCCACGGCGAGTTCGTGTTCGTCACCGTTGACCGTCAGCGTAATGATTTGCTTCGCCATGCTTCTATCTCAATGTCATGCAAGCTGGTCGCGCAGCTCGTTCAGCGCGTCTTTGACCAGCGCCTTTACCAACCGCCGTTTATAACCGGACGGCGTAAACAGGTTGGTCACTTCGCCCAGTGAGGCACGCGCCGCGAGCGAGGCGGCCTCGATGGTTTCATCATTTAGGCCTTTTTCCAGGATAATCTGGATCGACTCGTGCAGCAGCTTCGGCTCCGGCCCAACCGAACCCATCACCAGGCACACCGATTTGGGCTTCTCATTTGTACCGACAATACCGGCCGCAAACGTCCCCGAAGCGAAATCCAGCCCGTCGCGCTGGGCCAGCTTTGCATAGACACTGCGTCCGGAAGGCGGCGGGACAATAACCCGCGCCAAAAACTCACCCTTCTTCAGTACCGTGTGCTCGACCCCGTCGTTGTTGTAGAACTCGGCCATCTGCACTTGGCGCTCACCCGCGGCACTCGCAATCACCGCCGTGGCGTCGAGCACGATCAGCACCGGCGCGGAGTCGGAACTGTTAATCGCGTGACACTTTTGCGCCGTCTTGATCACGTGACACAAATCCTCGTCGGTTTTAAAACAGCCGTCGCGCGTCTCGCGCCAGGCCTCCGATTGGTTCGTATACCAGCAGCGCGTATCGAGACAGACGTTGCCGCCCAGGGTTGCCGCATTACGCACGTGCTTCGAGCCCACCGAAAATAGCGCCGCGTGCAGTGCCGGGTACCGGGCCTCCAATTCATCACTTTCAGCCAACTGCGTCAGCGTGCAACCAGCACCGAGCGACATGCTGCCATCAGCCAACAAATCAATCGATTTCAGCTCCGCCACGTCGTTGAAGCTGACCAGGTACTTTGGCGTATCCAGCCGGAACTTCATATTAATAAGGAGATCCGAACCACCCGACATAATCTGGGCATCCGCACCGTGCTCGGCCAGGGCCGCCAGCCCCTCGGCCAGGGTTTTCGGTCGCAGGTATTCGAATTCAGGTAGTTGCACTGCCACAAACTCCGTGGCCCGATCAGGCTGTTTATCTCGGCGTTATTTTTCGCATAGTTGGCGGGTCAGCAGCTTTTCAGCAGCAAGATCTGCCACGTGATGGACGAAAGCAAGGACATAAGCTCCGCCCACACAATATTTTGTCTGAAACTCCTTACTGAGCTGACCAGCGCGTTGCCTATTGGTAGAGGTGGCAACTGACCTGATGACCTTCAGTGCCACCCTTGAGGGTCTGCAATTTCGGTACCGCCTGTCTGCAAACATCCATCGCGTCGGGACAACGGGTATGAAATGGGCAACCCGGCGGCGGATTCATGGGCGATGGTACTTCGCCGTCCAAAACTATGCGCTTGCGCTTGGTCTCGGGATCGGGAACCGGAATGGCGGATAGCAAGGCGCGCGTGTAGGGATGTTGGGGTTGCGCATAGAGTTCTTGTGCGTTTGCCACTTCCACTAACTTGCCCAAGTACATCACCCCGATCACGTCACTCACATGCTGAATCACAGCTAAATCGTGGGCGATGAACAAAAACGCAATACCGTGCTGGGCCTGCAAATCATCGATCAAGTTAAGAATCTGGCTCTGCACGGAAACATCCAAGGCCGAGACTGGCTCATCGGCCACGATGAGGGAGGGATTTAGTGCCAGGGCGCGGGCAATACCCACGCGCTGGCGTTGGCCACCGGAAAACTCGTGAGGATAGCGATCCAAGGCGCGTTGGCTCATGCCCACCACGTCCAGGAGCTGCTTTACTTTATCCACACGCTCGGTCGGTGAACCCACGCGATGAATATCCAAGGGTTCGCGAATGGTTTGTGCCACCGTGCGCCGGGGACTTAAAGAGGCATAGGGATCTTGAAAAATCATTTGCATGCGTTGCCGGTAGGGCAACAACTCACGGCGATCAAGCTGGGTGATGTCCTCACCATCCAGCAATACTTTGCCGGCGGTCGGCTTACTGAGTCGCAGGATGGCGCGGCCCAAGGTACTCTTACCGCAGCCACTCTCGCCCACCAAACCGAAAGTTTGGCTGCGGCCCAAGTTAAAACTCACACCATCAACGGCGCGTACTTTCGCCACCACCCGCCGGAAAAATCCGCCCCGCACCGGGAAGTGCTTTTCCAAGTCTTTAACCTGCAATAAATCAGGCTTCAACTCCGCATTCATGCCGCACCCGCCCGGGGGTGATAACAAGCATAGGCGCCTTGCTCATCGCTGCTAAGGGAAGGCTCGCCCTGACGACAAGCATCGGTTGCGCTTTCACAGCGCTCGGCAAACCGACAACCGGATGGCAAATGTAATAGATCGGGAACGCGTCCCTCGATGGTGGGCAAGCGGCGCAGCTTGTCCGGGCGAATACGCGGAATAGAAGCCAACAGGCCGGCCGTGTAAGGATGCCGCGGCTGCAGGAATAGCGAATCAATGCTGGCCGTTTCAACCAACTTGCCACAATACATCACCATGGCTCGCTGACAGGTTTCGGCCACCACGCCTAAATCATGAGTGATCAGAATCACGGCCATGCGAAACTCATCCTGCAGCGCATTAATGAGGTCCAAAACCTGTGCTTGGGTGGTCACATCCAAGGCCGTGGTGGGCTCATCAGCCACCAGTAATTTCGGTCCGCAAGACAAAGCCATGGCAATCATCACGCGCTGGCGCATTCCACCAGACAATTGATGGGGATAGTCATCCACCCGCTTGCCGGGCGCTGGGATACCGACCCTGCCCAACATGTCCACGGCTTCGCGCCGGGCCTGGGCACCCGTAAGACCTTTGTGGCGCTTGAGCACATCACCCATCTGGCTGGCCACGGTAAAGACCGGATTTAGCGCAGTCATGGGTTCCTGGAAAATCATGGAAATCTCGCTACCCCGGATGCCGCGCATGGAATCCTCATCTAGGCCAACCAGTTCCTGCCCGGCGAACGCTATGCTGCCTCGGGCGATTCGGCCGGGCGGGCTAGGAATCAGCCCGAGTAGCGATAAGCCGGTAACGGTTTTACCGCAACCCGATTCACCCACAATGCCGAGGGTTTCGTTTTCATTGACCTCGAAGCTCAAACCATCCACTGCACGCACCACACGTTGGGGTGTGGTGAACTCGATGACCAAATCTTGCACCCGCAATAGGGCTTGATGATTCGTCATGGTTTAAGACTCGTCCGCCACGGTGCGGGGATCCAAAGCATCCTGCATGGCATCGCTGAACATGTTGAAAGCCATGACCAAGCCAAACAGCAGTGCGGATGCCGCCAGAAAGTTGTTAAAGAACCCCGCCAGAACTTCCTGCGTGCTCTCGGCAATCATTAAACCCCAGCTCATGCCGTCTTTCACGCCGATCCCCAGGAAACTGAGAATGACTTCGCTCTTGATGGCCGCTACAAAGGTCAACGTTGCTTGCACCAATAAAATGTGACTGGTGTTGGGCAGAATATGACGAAAGATAATGGTGAGCTCCGGTACCCCAATGGCATGTGCGGCTTCCACATATTCTTGGCCGCGTAGCTTGATCACTTCACCCCGGATCAATCGGCCGGCCGTGATCCAAAACGTCGCGATCATTGCCACATGCATAGCATAGGGTGTGTCAGCCAAGGTATAGGCGATGGCAGCCACGAACAGAATAAAGGGAATAGAATCCAGCACACCCATGAGCCAAAGAATGACTTCGTCTATCCAGCTGCCGCTAAAAAATCCCGCCAAAGCCCCCAGTATGGCGCCAAGCGCTGTGGCCAGTACCGCGACCACCAGACCCACTTCGAAGGAAGTTCGCGTGCTATAGATGGCACGGGAAAAAATATCTTGGCCGATAATGTTGGTACCGAACCAATGCTTGGTGGAGACGCCCTCCCACTTGCCGCCCACCAGTTCGGACCAATCGGTGGCCCACCAACCAAACACCACGCCCACCGCCACCAGCATATACAGCAAGACCACGGCGAATGCCCACATACCGGTGGAATCGCGGCGGAACTTGTAGATGGCCTTGCTCCACAGGGACTCGCCGCGCTCTGGTTCATCCAGCGATTCATCTAGTGCCGCCTCACGCGTATTCATTTCAACGACACCCTTGGATCAACGGCCCGATACAGGATATCGGTGAGCAATTGCACTACCACGAGCATGATGGCCGTCAAAGCAACCACGGCTTTAAGGATGGGTTGGTCGCCAGTCACTATGGCATCGTAGGTCACCTTACCGACGCCGGGTATACCGAAGTACTGTTCTAACAACAGGCTGCCACTGATGATAATCACCGGAATGGAAAACATGATCCGCGTGATGATGGGAATCAACGCATTTTTCAAAATCAGTTTGTAAAACAAGGGCGCCGGCGGCACACCGAAAGCACGCGCCGTGCGGACATGATCGCGATTCATTTCTTCCACGATCACCGAACGATAAAAGCGCGTGTTGTAACCAAGAGCAACAAAAACCGTTGCCAAGGTGGGCACGGTGACATAGCGCAAATAGTCGCCGAAGCTATGCACATTCCAACCCCGCACGGGCAGCAAATTCAAACCGAAGCTGGAAGAAAATATGATTTGAAAGGCAATGATCACAATCAAAAAACTGATGCTCATGCCAATGGCCGCCGCGGCCATAATGAACTTGTCCGGCGCGCGGCCACGGTTAAAAGCTGCCAATAAGCCCAACAACACACCGAGCAAATTGCCCAAGATAAACCCAGGCAAAGCCAATGCAATGGATACGGGAATGGTTCGCGCCAATAGACTGGTCACCTTCTCCCCATTGGAATCGGAGTTACCGAAATCAAAGGTCACCAGTTCGCGCAGATAATCAAGATAGCGCAGGATGAAGGGTTTGTTGTAACCCAGTTGCTCCCGGACTTCGGCGATTTGTTCGGCCGTGGGGTTTTTGCCGAGCAAATCGAAGGTCTTGTCGGGACCGAAATAAACCATCAATAAAAAGCTGATCAAGGTCACGCCGATAATCAACGGAATCCCGGCGACAAGCTTGCGTAGGGAATACTGCAGCAGCTCCATTAGCGCGCTACCTTGGAATCCGCCGCTTGCCGAATGCCGCCGGCACTATCGGACAAGGCCACATAGGGCAAGACGAACCCGCCCACAATATTGCTGCTGGGATACATGATCACATCACGGTGCCATACGGGCAGGCGCGTCCGGGAAATGCCGGCAATGGTGACGCAATCATCAATAATGATCCGATTCATGCGGCGATATAGTTTGGTGCGTTCCGGCGATGCCGGCATCGTGGATGCTTGCTCGTAAAGGGCATTGTATTCCGGATTGTTGTAGTTGGAATTGTTAGAGCCCGGGGATCGGTTAGGCCCGTAAAACAACTGCAGCGTGTTCTCTGCATCCGGATAGTCCAAGCCCCAACCCGCCGCGATATAAGGTAAGCGGCTCTCTCGCCATTGCTTATTCAAATCGCCGAAGGTGGCATACTGCTTGAGAATGAGCTTTTCCTTCGGATAGCCCATCTCCGCCATCCAGGCGCGGAATTGCTCGTAGAATTGTCTAGAGCGCACGCCGCCACTGGCCCCATATACAAATCGGGGTAGGTTTTCGGCGTTCCAACCGTGCTCCCTTAACAATCGCTTAGCGCCCTCAACATCTCGCGTCACACTGGCCCTTGATAGGTTGGGATCAAATTCAGGTACAGCGGGCGGAATAATGCCTGGAAAAATTACCCCCAATCCGAAGTAGAAGCTTTCATTTCTCGCCTCCCAATCAAAGGCCTTGGTCATGGCACAGCGTAGGGCATGATTTTTTTCCTCCTGCTGTGGATCGGGGTTATAGCCAAGTTTCGGAAAGTCCATGTTGAGGCTGGCGTAGACAAATCCCGCTTCAACTTCAGACATGATTTGATATTTTTCGGCGTACTCCTCTTTTAGGGACACGGGGCTCTTTGTGGCCAGCAAACTGTCCGCCAGCTCGACGGGCAAGCCACCATATTGAATTTCATTGCTCTTGGTAAAAGAGTTCCAACGCGCCGATGCATCTTGAATAATCGCGATTTCCAAGCGGTCTACAAAGGGTGGTAGCTGACCGTTTATCGCATCCAGCCCAGCAAAAGCTTGCGTCTTGGGGTCATAACCCTCGGCATGGATATCAATTGCCTGCCAGCGAAAGTCCGCATTAGGCACCATCACAATACCGGTGGTATCCCAAGATGACAGCTTGAATGGGCCCGAGCCTATGGGACGCAAAGCAAACTCGCGACCATAATGCTCCACCGCTTCTCGCGGCACCACGGCCGAATATCCCTGTGCCAAGGTATAGGCCAGCTGCGGAAAGGGTTTGAAAAGCTTGATTCGCAGCGTGTGCGAATCCAAGGCTTGCAAGCCTTCAACTAATTCATCGTAATCCGAACCCCGCTCCTTCCAAGCCTCCAGCCCCACGATCTTGCCTTGCCACAACCATGCCCCCTGGGGTCGATTCGCCGGATCGAAATGGCGCTGCAGAGAGTAGACCACGTCTTGAGCCACCAACTCTCTACCGCGCCCGCCGGGAAATGCTGGGTCATCAATAAAGCGCACGCCTTTGCGCAATTTAATGGTGTAAGTCAGACCGTCTGCGGATACTTCAGGCAACTCCGCAGCTAGATTCGGTTTTAGCTCATAGGGACGTGCCAAGTATCTGTAGGAGTAAAGCGTGTCAAAAACATTGACGATGACGATGTTGGAATAGGCCGTTGCTGCCTGTACTGGATCTAGGCTAACGGGCGCACCTTCCATGGAATGCCGATAAACCCGCAGGCCTTGCAAATCAGCATCGGTGGGCCGATCGTCACCACAGGCAAGGGCCAACAAAAACAGCCCATAGACTGGCAGCCGGAACCATTTCTGACGCCGCGAAATATCCTTGAGCATTAGTCGCGACGGGTATTTAGCATTGCGCGTTCAGAAATTCGGCTCCACCCCGATACGGTATCGCGGTAAGCCGAAAAGGAATCGTAAATCTTAGCCGCCGCCGGATCTCGAGCCACCAATTCCTGCACGACTTCGTCCGTTATGCGCTGCAGTTGATTTAGAACGTCAGTTGGAAATGCGCGGATGTCGACTTCGCCTTCCGTTTGCAGTTGTTGCAAAGACTGGGCATTGCGCGCGACAAACTCCGCTGTCATTTGATCATTCGTGGCACTGCAAGCTAAGCGCACAATGTTCTGTAAATCTTCCGGCAAAGACTCAAACGCGGCTTGGTTAACAATGCACTCAAGCACTGGCCCAGGCTCCTGCCAACCGGGATAGTAGTAATATTTAGCTGCCTTGTGCAGGCCAAAAGCGATATCGTTATAGGGTCCGATCCATTCCGTGGCATCGATGCTGCCGGTTTGCAAGGAGGTAAAAATATCCGCGCCGGGCAGATTCACCGGCGTACCCCCGGCACGCTTGAGCACTTCGCCACCCAGTCCGGGTATTCGCATCTTCAAACCTTGCAGATCATCCAGGCTATTGATCTCGCGATTGAACCAACCGCCCATCTGCACGCCCGTATTACCGGCCGGAAACGGAATGAGATTAAACGGCGCATAGAGTTCGCGGTAAAGATCCAAGGCCCCGCCGTGATACATCCAACCATTCATTTCCATGGCCGTCATACCAAAAGGAATCGACGTGAAGAATTGCGCAGCCTCGGTTTTGCCCTTCCAATAGTAGGCGGAACCATGGCCCATTTCGGCTGCACCGCTGGATACCGTATCGAAAACTTCAAACGCCGGCACCAACTCGCCCGCTGCATAAACCTTAACTTTTAGCCGGCCTCCCGATGCGGCGCTAATCATCTCAGCCATGCGATTAACGCCAGTACCCAAACCTGGAAAATTGGGCGGCCAAGTCGTCACCAATTTCCAAGAATATTGTTGGCCGGAATTTCCCGGCCCGCAATCCGCTTGCTCGCCCGCGCAAGCCGTGGTTAATGCCGTCGCACCCGCTACCGTCAATAGCTCTCTACGCTTCATGCCCATCCTTTAGCCCCCAGCAACGGCGTGATAGTAGTCGGGCGCGGGATTTTGATCCATGGGCGAGCACTGCCTTGCAGTGCGCAACACAAATCTCCTCGTACGCGCGAAACGAAGCCGGCGCGACGAATTTGTTAGCACGCCGTACCTGTAGCAGCGTAGGATGCCAGCCAACCGCAGCCAGAAAGCCCATCAATTCCCACTAGGGCTATCTATTGATTAAAAATCGATCTCTTTACACCACTTTCTGAGCAATATTGGCCAATATCCGGATAACTCCTCTTAATCGGAGCCAAAATCCACTAGAAACCGCCAGATTTTACCATATGTGGTAAATACAAGTGCTGAGAGCATAATATTTTGGGATTTAGTGGGAATTAGAGAGCCTGGTCAGATGCTCGAGAATCCGACTGCTAAACTCAAATTCCGGCCCCGAGGACTGTCAATGATTGGCTTATTACAACGCGTTAGCAGCGCCAGCGTTACGGTGGACGGCCGGGTCGTGGGCGCAATCGGTCCGGGTTTGGCCGTACTCGTAGGAGTACAGCGAGGCGACGGCGAAGACCAAGCGCGGCGCCTGGCCGAACGCCTGGTGAACTATCGAGTATTCCCAGATGAGACCGGCCGCATGAACCTTAGCGTCAAGCAAGCCGGCGGTAGCTTGCTCTTGGTGCCGCAATTTACCCTGGCCGCGGATACCCGCCGGGGCAACCGCGCCAGTTTCACCCGTGCCGCTGAGCCTGCCGCGGGAGAAATGCTATTCAATGAGCTCGTTAACGCCGCAATACGGCATGGTCTAAGCGTGGCCACAGGCCAGTTTGGGGCCGATATGCAACTCAGCCTGGTGAACGACGGCCCGGTGACTTTTCAGCTTGAAGTCCCCCCCGAAGACAACTGAGTTCACGTTTGCGAGAAGCCAAACCAGCGACGGGCTCGATTTAACGTATCATTACCAGCCGAATCGCGATCCTGGGATCGCCGTTAAATGGAGTTAGAACTATGGGTTTAGGCGGTATCAGCATGTGGCAGCTCTTGATCGTCCTGCTGATCGTGGTGCTGCTATTTGGCACCAAGAAGCTCGGCAGTATCGGCTCGGACTTGGGTGGCGCGGTTAAAGGTTTCCGCAAAGCCATGGGCGACGCCGAAAATGACGATCAAAAGAAAATCAATGAGCCGGACGCTGAATTCAGCGAAACCAGCGAGCAAAGAGACGCCGAGCACAATAAGGCTTCTTAGTTAGTCATGTTTGACGTCGGCTTTTGGGAACTGATTATCCTATTTGGCCTGGGACTCATTGTGCTTGGCCCGGAGCGGCTGCCGAAGGTGGCCATACAGGTTGGTAATTGGGCTGGCCAGGCCAGGCGCATGGCACGCACATTAACCACGCAAATGCGCAACGAACTCGACTTGGATGTCAGTCAGCCTTTCGCCGGCAGTTACAAGCCGAAACCGGCCAGCAGCTATCAGCGTCCCGGTGTAGACGACCTGAAAACCTCATCGGACTCAGCACCCGCAGAAGAGGTTAAGGCCGACAGCCAAGACAGCGAGCCGACGACCACGAACAAACCGACCCCCAAGGTCGAATAAACGCTGCGGATCATTACGCGAGTCATCCAATGGCCGAGGAACAGGTCGCAGCCGACGCGGACGAAGATGAAGAGGTACTCGAAGAGGCCACTTTAGTTTCTCATTTGATTGAACTGCGCAGCAGGCTCATGAAAGCCGCGGGCAGCGTGCTCCTGGTCTTTATTTGCCTAGCGCCCTTCGCGGAAAAAGTCTTTACCCTGGTAGCGCAACCCCTTATGGCCGCGCTGCCTGAAAATTCCACCATGATCGCCACGCAAGTGGCCTCGCCTTTCCTAACACCCTTTAAAACTGCACTGTTCGTTGCGCTGTTCTTGGCCATGCCGGTGGTGATTTATCAAACCTGGGCTTTCGTCGCGCCCGGTCTTTATCGAAAAGAAAAAAAATTCGCCGTGCCCTTGGTGATTTCCAGTATCTTGCTATTTTATTGCGGCGTGGCCTTTGCGTACTTCGTAGTGTTTCCACTGATGTTCGCATTTTTCAGCGCCGTTGCACCCGAAGGTGTGGCGGTAATGACCGACATCGCCAGCTACCTGGATTTCATCTTGGTGATTTTCTTCGCTTTCGGACTTGCCTTCGAAGTTCCCATCGCCACCGTCATGCTGGTGGGCTCGGGCTTAACCACGCCCGAAAACTTAGCAACCAAACGACCCTATGTATTCCTAGGCGCCTTCGTCATGGGCATGCTGTTGACCCCCCCGGATGTCATTAGCCAAACCTTGTTGGCCGTGCCTATCTACCTGCTTTTTGAAGCCGGCATTATCATGTCGCGCTTCATGCTAGATCGTTCCAATGAAGCAGCCGAGCAACAAGCAAACGATGAGACTATCTAATCAATGACCGCAGGTAGCTCAGCGGTAGATAAGAGCCAACAATGGGTCGGACATCCCGCGGGCCTGCGCACCTTGTTCTTCACCGAGATGTGGGAGCGATTCAGTTACTACGGTATGCGCGCGCTACTCGTCCTGTTTATGGTCGAACAAGTGCAAAGCGGCGGTCTGGGTTTCGACGACAAAACCGCCACGGCTATCTACGGCCTGTATACTGCCGCCGTCTATTTCGTGGCCCTGCCCGGTGGCTGGATTGCAGACCGCTTGCTCGGTGCGCAACGCGCCATTTGGTACGGCGGCATCGTCATCATGCTTGGCCATTTCACCCTGGCCATCCCTTCCGTCTACGCATTCTTTCTAGGCCTCATGCTCGTGGCCCTGGGCACAGGACTGCTAAAACCCAACATCAGCGCCGTGGTTGGGGAACTCTATGCCCCAGGCGACCCTCGACGGGATGCCGGTTTTACACTCTTCTACATGGGCATCAACATCGGGGGTGCCCTCGGCCCGCTGGTCTGTAGCACGCTGGGCGAAAGTGAAATCTTTGGCTGGCACTATGGCTTTGCCGCCGCGGGCGTCGGCATGATCTTCGGCCTCTGGCAGTTCCATCGCACCAAACCCCTATTGGGCGATGCCGGGCAGCATCCGGAGCTGGAAGGCCCCGATCCAACGCTGGCCCGCCGGCGACGAAACAGCTGGCTAGGCGTAGGCCTCAGTCTCGCAATAATTTTCGGATTCGTCCTGGCCCTAGTCACCGGTGCAGTGACTGTTGACCCAGTGAACCTGGCACGCGGCACTACAGCCTCCATCGCCGGTCTAGCCGTACTCTACTTCGCCTATCTCTTCACCTTTGGTGGCCTGGATAGCACCGAAAAGAAACGAGTGGTCGTGATAATCGTGCTGTTCCTGGCCTCCGCCATGTTCTGGGCAGGCTTTGAACAAGCCGGTTCATCCCTCAATTTGTTCGCCGAACGCTTCACCGATCGCATGATCGGCGACTTCGAAATTCCCGCCGGCTGGTTCCAAACCTTAAACCCCAGCTTCATTATTTTGCTCGCGCCACTATTCGCCATGCTCTGGCTAAAGCTGGCACAACGCAATCTGGATCCCTCCACACCGGCCAAGTTCGCCTTTGGACTAATACTGTTAGGCGTCGGTTTCGCCGTGATGTATTTCGCCGCCCAACTCGTCGTTCAAGGCAACACCGTGCTACCGACCTGGCTAATCTTCACTTACCTATTTCACACCATGGGCGAACTGACCCTGAGCCCCGTCGGCCTATCCGCCACCACCAAACTGGCACCGAGGCGCTACACCGGACAAATGATGGGCATCTGGTTTCTAGGCGCCTCCATGGGCAACGTCATCGCCGGCTTAATCGCCGGTGAGTTCAACGCCGACGCTGTAAACCAAATGCCCGCCTTATACCTACAGATTATTCTGACCACCGCCGGCTGCGGCCTGTTTCTGTTGCTACTCACGCCACCACTGAAAAAACTCATGGGCGGAGTGCGCTAATTTCCAAGCCACCCTGGTCCGTTTATCTACTGCGCTGCGCCGACGGCAGCTACTATGCCGGCATCGCCAGAGATTTAGAGGCTCGAATTGCCCAACACAATGCCGGCGCGGGCGCCAAGTACACGCGCGGCCGCGGCCCCGTACAATTGGTTTACCAAGAATCTGCCAACGACCGAAGCACGGCCCAACGCCGGGAGTGGGAAATCAAGCGATTGTCCGCGGCGCAAAAGCGAGAACTTTGCTCTGCTCAGAAAGCAAAACCCAGCATCTAAACCCACAAGACACGCCGGCAAAGTATCAACCACCTTCGCAAGAACTTAGTCCCTTCGACCTGAGTCGGCGAAGAATTCAATACATTCCAGTAAGAAGCTGCGAAGCTGCAAACGAATCGTCGGCGCGGGGCTTGAGCTGCGCTTTAGGGGTTCCGGGATGGCTCCCTGCGGTCCGCTTTACTCCCTACACCCCTAAACCGCAGCTCAAGCCTAGAAACCTATCGCCAAGTTTCAGCAATCCAACAGCAAGGACTTCCCAAAATCAACCCGAGCAATTGCGTTGCCTTACTAAGAAACACGTGGCAGAAATTAGTCGACCAGATAATCTCCTCAGCACGGTAACACACGTCGCGGTGGCCAGGCGATTCAAACTGACCCTAGGAAACCACCAACCCGGGGCTGGTACAGCGGATACGTTCCAGCCGAACAAAACACTCCCAGAGACTAACAATCAATGCATGCGACCAAAGAAAGCCACCGACCCAACAACCGGCCAACAATTCACCAAACCCAGGTCTGGAGCGGCGGTTAATGGGTGGAGGGAGTAAAGCGGACCGCAGGGAGCCATCCCGGAACCCATTAAGCGCCGCTCCAGACCGTAAATTCGCGGATACATTCCAACCCGGTAAGACCTTCCCTGAGACAAGCAATCAATGCATACGGTCCACAGAAAACTACCGGCCAAGAACCGATCAACAAATCACCAAACCCAGGTCTGGAGCGGCGGTTAATGGGTGGAGGGAGTAAAGCGGACCGTAGGGAGCCATCCCGGAACCCATTAAGCGCCGCTCCAGACCGTAAATTCGCGGATACATTCCAACCCGGTAAGACCTTCCCTGAGACAAGCAATCAATGCGTACGGTCCACAGAAAACTACCGGCCAAGAACCGATCAACAAATCACCAAACCCAGGTCTGGAGCGGCGGTTAATGGGTGGAGGGAGTAAAGCGGACCGTAGGGAGCCATCCCGGAACCCATTAAGCGCCGCTCCAGACCGTAAATTCGCGGATACATTCCAACCCGGTAAGACCTTCCCTGAGACAAGCAATCAATGCGTACGGTCCACAGAAAACTACCGGCCAAGAACCGATCAACAAATCACCAAACCCAGGTCTGGAGCGGCGGTTAATGGGTGGAGGGAGTAAAGCGGACCGCAGGGAGCCATCCCGGAACCCATTAAGCGCCGCTCCAGACCGTAAACCCGCGAATACGTTCCAACACGGCAAACCAAAATCCCGCAGCGATCTATTGGGTAAGCCCAGCACCCCCACAGGCAGCCCGATAGCTGCCAGCCTTGCAGCACCACAAAGCTTGCGACAATAATACCCGCCCGCTGCGCACAAGAATCAAAGGAGAACAAGCATGCCAGCCTACGTCGTAGCACTGTGCAAAATCACCAACCCCCACGACAACTTCAAGAAATATTCAGCCCTAGCCGCCGAACTGGTAAAAAAGCACGGCGGCAAGTACATCGTGCGCGGCCCGACAAAACGCTCGATTCATGGCGACTTACTTGATGATCAAACCGTGATCATTATCGAATTCCCTACCATGGCCCAGCTAAACGATTTCGTTGACGACCCCGAGTACGTCAATGAGGTTACTCCGCTACGGGACGGTTCAGGCGTATATCATTTCGCGGCCTACGAATCTTGACCCTAGCAAGACAGTTCGGCTAGTCGGCATCGGGCATCACCATGAAGGTAGCCTCCGACTCGGCGATCAAAACACCGTCACTGGCACGACGCGCTTCGCCTTTGAGCACCGCGAGACGACCCTTGCGCTTGATTAGATGTCCCTCAAGCTTGAGGGCGGTGCCCAAAGTCACCGGTTGACGGTAGCGTATCTCGCACTTGGCGGTGTGGGCACGATGCCCTTGCAGAAAAAGCCAATTGGCCATGACATCATCCAGAACGCTAAATATGATTCCGCCGTGGGATTGATTGTCGTAGCCCGCATGCCAAGTACCCGGGGTAAACTCCGCCCGGCAGATTTCCCCATCCATATGATAGGTAATTCGTAACCCTTCGGGATTGTCAGGGCCACATACAAAACAAGCATTTGCGTCAGGGCGGCCACGTTCATCAGCCATTGAAACTCTCCAACATTGCCCGGTGGTAAGTCATGCCGCATTCTATGCTAGACGGACTGGTCGACGGTTAAGGCACGACGCCCACTTGCTCTTGGAGAACAGCGATGGCTTACGATGAGAACAATATTTTCGCGAAAATACTGCGCGGCGAAGCACCCGCCCACGTTGTCTATGATGACGAGGAAACCATGGCAATACTCGATGTCATGCCGCAGGCCGACGGACATACCCTAATATTGCCCCGGCGCGCCGCGGAAAATGTGTTCGACCTAGACGAAGCATCCATGACAGCGGTCATGCAAACAGGTCAGCGTATCGCTGCCGCCGTTAAGCGGGCATTCTCGGCCGACGGCATTCGCTTCGCTCAGTTTAACGGCGCCGCGGCGGGTCAAACCGTCTTTCACTATCACCTGCACATCATTCCCTGCCATGAAAACCGGCCGCTAAAAAGGCATGGTGGTGGAATGGCCGATCCTAAGCTCTTGGAGAAACACGCCACGGCACTACGCGCGGCGCTGACATCGGCCTAGGCCAATCAGAAAAAGTTATTGGCTGTACCTCGGGCGCTAAGCACCCTCGGCGAAATTCGTCCCCATCGACCGAATCTGTACTTCATCAAGGGTCAACAGACCCTGCAGCATAGCGTTATCAAGCCGCGGCAAGAACGCCTCGATTTTTTCCCGGGTGTCGATGATTTCAACCACCAGAGGCAAATCTGTGGACAGTCGCAAAACCCTCGCCGTGTGCAACTGGCTGTCAGCACCAAAACCCTCAATGCCTCTAAGCACCGTTGCACCAGCCAAACCAGCAGCATGCGCTTGATCTACCAGCCATTTCGACAGCGGTTCTCCCTCATGCCGGTCCATTTCTCCGATGAAGGCCCTTAAGACCAATCCTTCCTCAAAGATCATGGAACTGCCCACCGATGCAGACCAGTATCAAACCGCCAATCAATTGCCGCGCAACTCCGGCGGCAGAGCAATAGCCAAACGAAAACGGATGTTGTTGCTTAGAACCAAGCATACTTTCTCCTCCCGATATCTGCGGTCGCGGAATACAAAGGTTTGTGCTCTGCAGTCTATATAAACCGCGCCCCAACATAGCCGGCCAAGGCAGCACACAAGCCTAGAACCATCTGCAGCAGGATATTCAAGACCGCTGGAAAAAATTGGCCTTCTTGAGCCAACTCTAGAGTTTCCCAGGCAAAGGACGAAAAAGTGGTAAAGCCGCCCAACACACCGACCATGAGAAACAACCGTTGTCCGGCATCCAACAGTTGTCTTTGGTCAGCCAGACCACCCAAAAAACCGATGGCCAGACAACCAAGAACGTTTACCACTAGCGTCCCTACGGGAAAACTGCCCCAGGGAGCGATGCGATGGGCCCAGCCGCCGACCAAAAAACGCAACACCGAGCCCAGGCAGCCGCCTAAGCCCACATAAACGAGCTGCTGCACTGCAATCACCGGGATGACTTAGAAGTCATAACGGCCGGTACGCTAACCAGCTCGCTAATAGCGACCAGATCGATGCCCTCATCAGCCAAGGTGGGTATTTCCGCCTCCAATAGGCTCAAGGTCGATGCGTAGGGGTGGCCAATCGCCACGGCAGTACCGTGCTTGTGCGCGTATTTTTTCAGGCGTTGGAATTCGGCTGCGATATGGTCAGCGTTAATCTCGTTGTCCAGAAATACATTTCTTCGTACCGCCGGGATTCCACGCTCATGTGCTAATCGCAGCGCCACGCTATCCGGTGTCGTGTAGCTATCCACAAACAACAAATCGCCTCGTTCTCGCAATTCGTCCATTAGCCACGCCATATGGCCGGGATGCTGGGTCAGCAAACTTCCCATATGGGTGCTCACGCCGATCACGTAAGGCACGGAAGCGAGGTTGGTGCTAAGAATTTCCGCGAGCTGACGATGGGTTGTATCGATATTGATGATACTGCGTCCCTGGTGCGCAACCTGCTCGATGGCCTGCAAAGGTAAATGCAGCAGTATTTCTTTATTAAGTCTTCGCGCTTGCTTGGCTAGGGCCGCGCCATGAGGTGTGTTGGGCAGAATGGCGTAGGCAACGGGACCGTCAAGTTCCACCGCACGCTTGCCGGCGGCCTTCAGGTAGCCCAAATCGTCAATGATGATGGCGATACGCGGGCGCGCAGCGTCTGCCCAAGCCGGCAGAACGATCGAGAAAAATAAAAAAACTTGGCAGAGAATCGAAAGGCGAGCCGCCAGGAGTCGCTTACGCACCCGAACAGTCTTATTCGGCTTTGCTGTGCATCACGCGCCGGCCCCGCAGCACATTCAGCGCTTGGCGCAACTGGCCGTCGGTATTCAACAACGCGGCACCGCCTGCCGTGCGGCCCTCGTTGGCGACGGCCAAAGCGTCCTCGATGGATGTGTCGTTCAAGGCTAGATCGGGCGTGATGCCTTCGCCATGAATCGAGTCGCCGGAGGGAGTGAAGTAGTGAGAGGTCGTGAGTTTAATCGCCCGGCCATTCGACAAGGGCATCACTGTTTGCACGGATCCCTTACCAAAAGTCGTTTCACCCATCACCGTTGCTCGAGCCTGGTCTTGTAAAGCACCGGCAACAATTTCGGAAGCCGAGGCGGAACCCGCGTTCACCATCACTAGCAATGGAGCACCGTCTATGAGATCTCCAGGTCGCGCCTCATGTATAAAATTCGCATCACGACCGCGACCACTGGCCGTCACAATCAAACCTCCATCCAAAAAGGCATCGGCAACTTCTACGGCGGAATCTAGAACCCCACCGGGATTATTTCGCAGATCGAGAATAAGCCCAAGTAAGCCTGCAGGACTGCCGCGCTGCAATTCGTCAACCGCCTTGCGCAAATCGCGATAAGTGGTTTCACTGAAGTGGGTCAGCCTGATATAGCCAATACCCGGCTCCAGCAATTCCTGCCGCACGCTTCGAACCTGTACATGACTGCGCAACAGATCGAAATTTAGCGGCTCACCGTTGCGTGCGACGGTAATGCTGACCTGGCTGCCGGGTTTCCCCCGCATGCGCGCGATGGTGTCATCAACATTGCGCTCATCGACATCTTCACCATCGATGCTCAGAATGATATCGCCTGGTTGAATGCCGGCAAGATCCGCGGGCGTGCCGTGAATGGGCGCCACCACCGTCACCCGGCCATCCGTCAGACTCACTTCGAGTCCGACACCGGAATAATTGCCCGTGGTACTGATACGAATTTCTTCGTACTCATCATCGTCGAGAAATTGGGAATGTGGATCGAGATTCGTGACCATGCCACGCACTGCTGCTTCGATCAGCGTACGGTCATCGATGGGTTCAACGTATTCCTGACGAACACGTTCCAATACTTCAGCCAGTAGCCTCGCCTCATCCCAGGGCAGATTCTCCGACTCAGTGGCAGCCGCAGGTGGGCGTTGCGCCAGCACCCCACCACCCAGCGATAAGCTAAGCCCCAGTACGGTGCCCACAAGTAGCACCAAAATGCTTCTAAAGCGGAATGACATCTAAACCCGATTCGGCTGGAAGTCCTTGATTACCATAGCATAGCAGCCTCGCCGGGGCAGTGACGGATGCATCGAATGGAGGTCGGCGAGAAAATTATTTCGCCTTTAAAAACAGAGACTTACTTTTTCATCCACGGCCGAGGGTCGATGGGCTGACCGCGGCGGCGGATCTCAAAGTAAAGTCCGGCCTCCGCTTGACCGCCGGTGTCACCCGCACGAGCGAGAACTTCGCCGGCCGTCACCCACGCGCCCACGGATTTCAGTAGCTCTTGATTATGGCCATACAGAGTTAAATAACCCTCTCCATGATCCACCACCGCCAGTAGGCCCAGGCCTTGTAACCAATTTGCGAAAACAACCCGGCCCGGATGGACCGCGCGCACCTCAGTACCCGGCGCCGCGGCGAGCAGCGCACCCAGCCACTTTAATTGCCCATCGGCCCGCCGTTGACCAAAACTATGCCGCATACGGCCCTGCACTGGCCATTCCATTTCACCTCGGCGCGCTGCAAATTCACCTTGGTCATTGATGGGCAAATCCGCCAAGGCTCGCATGAGTTCGGCCACTAGCTCGCTCAGCTGTTTGGCCTCGGCCTGCGCCGCCGCAATACGTTCTTGATCGCCCGAAATCTTCTTGTTTAAGCTAGCCAGAAGCCGCGCACGCTCACGACGTGACTCGGCGAGTCCCTCGGCACGCTTGGCTTGACGGGCTTGTAATTCTTTCAAGCTCTCGGCCTGCTCGGCAGCGGCCGCGCGAGCAGTTTGCAAAGCCAATAGACTGCTGCGCACGGCCGCGAGCAAGTCACCGCGGGCGCGACTGATATAGCTGTAATAGATCATTTGGCGGCTGGTAGCCACGGGGTCCTCGTTACTCAGCAACAAGCGCAGCCATTCGTCGCGACCCCTGACATAAGCGTAGCGAAGTTGGCGCGCCAGTTCGGCCTGTTCCTCGCGTAATTCTTTAGCCCGTTGGGCGGCCGCCGCCTGCAATGATTCAAGCTCTTTGCGCGCCGTATCCAACTGCGTATCTAGCGATGCTAACGCTTGGCGAGATTGCCGCTCGGCCCGTTCTGCATCGCGCAGACTCGTTTCTAGATCGCCGCGCGCGGAAAGCTCCTTATCGAGCTCGGACTCGAGCTGCTTTATCCGCTGCTGCAGCTTTTTCAATTCGCGCTGCGCCAAGGCGGGATCCTCAGGCTGCGCCTGCGCCAGACCGCCAAGGCAGATAATAAGCAGGGCAGCGAAACAGCGAGTCCAAGGCTTCATTCGCGCAAGTTTACTGTAGGGAATTTCGGAGAGGTATAATTCGCGCCCAGTTAAGGAGGGTCCGGCATGAGCCAGCTCTTAGAATTTGCCAACAATAATGCGCTGCTCGTTACCGGGACCTTGCTAATGGCTCTGGCGGTTGTTTTTTACGAAATCCGGCAACGTGGACGAACTGTATTTGAGTTGAGCCCTTCGCGGGTCGTGCAATTGATGAATCAGGGAGCCGTTGTTTTAGACGTTCGCGATGCGGAGAAGTATGAAAGCGGCCATATCGTTGGCGCCATTAGCCTGCCCAAGGGCGATTTAAGCGCGAAAGCCGCTAAACAAATTAAAAAGAACAAGCAACTTATTTTAGTTTGCGATACTGGCGTTACCAGTGCGCGCTGCCTAGATGCGGTGCGACAAGCCGGTTACGAAACGGCCTTTAGCTTGGAAGGAGGCCTGGCCGCCTGGCAGCGCGAAAATCTGCCGACTATTGCTGGCTCTAAACCTTAAGATCGTCGCATGGCGGAACAAGCAAAAGTCGTCATGTATTCACGAATCTTCTGCGGCTATTGCGCCGCGGCCCGCAAGTTGCTGGAAGAAAAATCCATTGACTACGAGGACATCGATATGTCCATGAACAGCGCACTGCGGCGGGAAATTCGCGATAAGACCGGCCGCCGCACCGTGCCCCAAATCTTCATCGGCGAACGCCATGTGGGCGGCTATGACGATCTGGCCGCGCTCAATGAAAGCGGGGACCTGGAGGCATGGCTAGCGGAAATCGGCGATGATGCAGATTAGTTACACCGACTAGACATCGGCCACGGAGTAGGCAACCCGTCGGACGGAATTGATGTCCCAGGCGCGAAGTCGCCCCCCCAAACAGAGGAAAACAACGAACACGATGAGCGATACCAACGGCAGCAGTCCAAACGGAAATGGCAGCGGTGAAACGGCGACGGAAGTGCAGTTTCTGCTACAGCAACTTTATATTAAAGATCTTTCCTTCGAGGCTCCCCACGCCCCCGGCCTAGTGGGCGCTCAAGGCGATGGCCCTGATATACAGCTGAATCTGAAGAATTCTCATAAGAGGCTGGATGAACATCACCACGAAGTGGTACTGCATCTCAATATCCATGCAAAGATAGACGATCAAACAATGTTTTTGGTCGAGCTCGACCAAGCGGGTCTGTTCTATGTTCAAGGTTATGCGGAAGAAGAAACGCGACGACTACTGGGTATTTATTGCCCAAATACCTTGTTTCCCTATGCCCGGGAAACTGTGTCTTCCATCGTGAGCAAGGGGGGCTTTCCACCCCTGGTGCTGCAGCCAATAAATTTCGATGCGCTTTACGAACAAGCAGCTCAGCAAGCCGCGGATTCGGCTTGAGAGCTTCCGCGACTAGACATGTCAAAAACCGCTGATATCGCAGTTCTCGGCGCCGGCTCATGGGGTACGGCCTTAGCGGTGCAATTGGCGCGCGGCGGGCGCGGCACGAGCCTTTGGGGGCGCGCGGACGACGAACCGGAAAAGATGGCGACCGAGCGTTGCAATCAGCGTTACCTGCCGGAAGTCGAATTCCCGGACGCGCTGCGCATCGAAACCGACTTCAAGCGCGCCGTCGCAGAGCATCGTGATCTATTGGTCGTAGTGCCCAGCCACGCGTTCCGATCTGTGCTCGACGAAATTGCACAACACTTGCGCCCCGGGCAACGCGTGTCGTGGGCTACCAAGGGTTTCGAACAAAAAACCGGCAAGCTACCGCACCAAGTGGCGCGCGAAGTCCTGGGGCCGAAACCGCCCTTAGCCGTCTTGTCCGGGCCAACCTTCGCGCGCGAAGTTGGTGCCGGTCTGCCGAGCGCAATGACGGTCGCAGCCACCAGCCCGGGCTTCGCGGATGTGCTCGCTGAGCGAATTTCCGACACCAGCTTTCGTGCCTATACCTCTAGCGACTTAACCGGCGTGGAGGTCGGCGGCGCGGTCAAGAACGTGCTGGCCATTGGTGCGGGCCTGTCCGACGGTTTGGGCTATGGCGCCAATACCCGCATTGCCTTGATCAGCCGAGGCCTCGTCGAGATGATGCGCTTGGGCGTGAAACTGGGCGCCGTTGCGCAAACCTTCATGGGCTTGTCCGGCATGGGCGATCTAGTGCTGACCTGTACCGACGATCAATCTCGAAATCGGCGCATGGGACTTGGTTTGGCGGCGGGCAATTCAGCGGAAGAAGTTGCTCAGGAAATCGGTCAGGTCGTCGAGGGCGTTTATGCGGCCGGTGCGGTGCATGACGTGGCTCAACGGGAAAATGTCGAGATGCCGATTTGCGAACATGTGCACAAGATCCTCACCGAGGAAATGTCGGTCAATGATGCCGTACATAGCTTGATGACGAGATCGCTCAAACCGGAAGTGGAAATTTCGCTCTAGCAGCGAGTCGTTTTTACGGCTCACAGCACAGAGCCGGCGGTCTTATCCGCCATCGACAAAATTATTTTGACGCCAGGCTTCATACAAGACCACGGCAGCAGCATTGGCAAGGTTCAGACTGCGATTGCCGGGTCTTAAGGGCAGTCGCAAGACCTGCTCGACGGGCAAGTTTGCCAAAAACTCCGCGGGTAGACCGCGAGTTTCCGGTCCCAGGATAAACGCGTCGCCGGCGAGAAAATTGGCGTCCGCATAACTTTTCGTACCGCGAGTGGACAAGGCAAACAAGCGAGCTGGATTAAACTGTACTAGGCAAGCTTCTATATTTTCATAGACCGACAATTCTGCGTATTCATGATAATCAAGCCCGGCACGCCGTAATTCGCGATTGTCCAAGGCAAAACCCAGCGGTTTAACCAGATGTAAGTGCGCCCCGGTATTGGCGCAAAGGCGTATTATATTGCCCGTATTCGGTGGAATTTCCGGTTGGTAAAGAATTACGTGAAACATCAGCGATGAATTCGACAAACGAAAAACTGAAAACTGAATTCTGCGGCCTACAACTAGACTCACCCATTGTGCTTCTGTCTGGCTGTGTCGGCTTCGGTGAAGAGTACACTCGCGTGGCCGGCTTCTCGAATTGCGATGTAGGCGCTGTGGTTTTAAAGGGCACGACCCTTGATCCCCGACTCGGAAATCCAGCCCATCGAGTCTATGAAACACCCATGGGCATGCTCAATGCTATTGGGCTACAAAATCCCGGAGCCGATCATGTTGTCGACAAAATTTTACCGACGCTGGACTTCTCGGAAACACGCTTCATTGCGAATGTCTGTGGCTCCACGGTGGAAGAATATGCCGAGGTCTGCCGGCGTTTTGACAATTCATCTATAGACGCCATCGAGATCAATATTTCCTGCCCAAACGTCAAAGAGGGCGGCGTATCTTTCGGCAATTATCCAGAATCTTCCGCCCTCGTCGTCTCCGCCTGCCGAGCTGCGACAAAAAAGCCCATCATCGCGAAACTATCTCCCAATCAAACGGATATCGGAGAAAACGCGCGCCTTTGTATCGAGGCGGGAGCCGACGGACTAGCGGTCATCAACACCATTATGGGCATGGCCATCGATGCCGAAACACGTCGGCCCATCATTGCCAATGTGCAGGGTGGATTGTCAGGGCCGGCAATCAAGCCCATCGCGCTCCTCAAAGTCAAACAAGTTTTTGAAATTGCCGGCCCCCTGGGCATTCCGATCATTGGCCAGGGCGGCATTAACAGCGCAAGCGATGCCGTGGAATTCATGATCGCCGGCGCCACCGCGGTAGGAATCGGCACGGCCTTGTTCTACGACCCGCTGATTTGCAAGTCCATCAATAGCGGAATTGCCGACTACTTGGACCGACACGCCATGCGGTCTACCAAAGAGCTCATTGGTAGCCTTGATCTGGGCGAATGCTAGGCCTCTAGACCTAACTCACGGATCTTGCGCGTTAAGGTATTGCGTCCCCAACCTAAAAGTCGCGCGGCTTCTTGCCGGTGGCCACGCGCGCTATTCAAGGCGACCCGAATTAGGGTTCTTTCAAACTCCGGCAGCGCCTTTTCCAATAGTGGCGGTTGTTTTCCCGAAACCAACTGAATCTCGGCCCAAAGTGCCAAGTCTGCTACCCAGTCCGGTGGAACCTCGCCGTTCGTCAATCCACCAAACTCCAGGGGCATGTCTTCCAGCTGCACGACCGGACCCGGGGCACTGACCGTTAGCCGCCGGCAAACGTTGACCAGTTGACGAACATTCCCCGGCCAGCGGAATTTTTGCAGCCTTGCCATGGCCTCCGGGCTCAGACTCTTGGTTTCACCACCTAGCTCCCGCGCAGCCTCGCGAAGATAGTGCTGCAGCAGCAAGGGGATATCCTCACGCCGATCACGCAAGGGTGGCGCTTGGATGTTAATGACATTGAGCCGATGAAATAAGTCCTCGCGAAAAGTTCCGGCGCTAACGGCGGCTTGCAGGTCTTGATGAGTGGCGGCGATGACACGAACATCGACATGAATCGGCGCTTGACCGCCCACACGATAAAACTCGCCTTCTGCAAGTACGCGCAACAACCGCGTCTGTAGGGCCAAGGACATATCGCCGATTTCATCCAGAAACAAGCTACCCTTATCCGCCTGCTCAAAGCGGCCGATCCGGCGACTATCGGCCCCGGTGAACGCGCCACGCTCATGACCGAATAATTCTGACTCCAGCAATTCCGGCGATATGGCTGTGGTATTGAGCGCTACCAATGCATGCCGTGCCCGGGGACTGTGCTCGTGCAAGGCGCGCGCGATTAATTCTTTGCCAGTGCCCGATTCACCCGTGATAAGGACGTTCATACTGGCCCGAGACAATCGACCAATGGTGCGAAAAACTTCCTGCATAGCCGGCGCTTGCCCAATCATGGCGGGCAAGGGAGACGGGTTGACCGAACCGGCCTCGCCGGGTTCCGGTTCTTGTCGCAGGGCCTTCCAAACAAGAACCATGGCATCGTCAATATCGAAAGGCTTGGGTAAATATTCAAAGGCACCGCTTTGATAGGCCGCCACGGCAGTATCGAGGTCGGCATGCGCGGTCATGACGATAATGGGAAATGCAAAGCCGCCCTGCTGAATTCTTTCCATTAGTTCTAAACCGCTCATACCCGGCATGCGAACATCGGTAATAAGTAGATCAGGTTGATCCTCTTCGAGCTGAGACATCAGTTCAGCGGCGGATGAAAACTGCCGGCCGCGAATATTCTCGCCCCGCAAGGCCCGGTCTATAACCCAGCGCACGGACTCATCATCATCGAGGATCCAAACGCGATGGCTAGGACTTGCCATCTTAGTTGACCCTGGGCAGATGCTGCCGTGAGTTGCCGAAGCTGTGCATCAGTCTTTCAGTCATGGCTCGGCTAGACGCTTGATTCCACCGGTAGACGCAGCATGAATACCGTGCGCCCCGGCACGGATTCAAACTCAACCAGGCCGCCATGCCGGCTGGCGAGATCTTGGGCCAAGGGCAAACCCAGTCCCGTACCGTCGTCGCGACCGGTCACCAGCGGGTAAAACAATGACTCGCGAATTTCATCCGGAACACCAGGGCCGTCGTCTTCAATTTCTATGCTCAAGACCAGACGGTGGCGTTCATTCCCAATCACATAGCCGATTAGAGCGCGGGTGCGGAAAATGACTTGACCGGATTCCCCCAGGGATTGAATCGCATTTCGCCCCAAGTTGAGTACGGCCTGAATGAGTTGATCGTTATCTCCGGTCAAGGCCGGGAGACTAGGGTCATAGTCTCGAAAAATAGTAACGTCACGCGGCGCCTCACTTTCTAATAAGAGAATGACTCGCTCCAAGAGCTGGTGAACATTGATCTGCTCGCTACAGGCTTGGCGAACGGGACCCAGCAAGTCATCCGTCAGGGCCGCCAGCCTATCAGCCTCACGAATAATGACCTGGGTATATTCTTTGAGATCGGGATCATTCAATTCACGATCCAGCAACTGCGCGGCACCGCGTAAGCCTCCCAACGGATTACGGACTTCATGGGCTAGCTGGCTGATCATTTTTCGGCTGGCGCCATGCTGGCTGATCAAGGCTTTTTCGCGATCGAGCTGGCGCCACTGGCTGGCATCAAGCAGCTCAATGACAAACGCTGCCGGGCTCATGCCCTGCAAAGGTGACACACGACAGGCCATGAGCGGCAGCTGATTGTCTAAATGCGGTAGATGCAGCTCCAGGTTCTGACCGTAGGTTTGGCCATTGGCGACGGCCCGTTGAATCAGATCATCCAAGGCCTGCAAACCGGGTCCGAGCTCGGTGGCTCGGCGACCCAGAGCCTGGCGCTCGCTGATTCCGAAGAAACTCTCGGCTGAAGGATTCAAGGCCGCGATACGGGCGCTTGAATCAACCACCGCGACGGCGGTGGCGAGGTTACCGAGGATACTGGCTGGGGCTAACCGCCGGGTCTGTTCAGCAGGGAACTCTGCTGCACGGTGAATCTCACCGGCTCGCTCTCGATGATGATCGCGCGCTTGCGGTCGATTACCGCTGCCTTGAGTAGGTGAACGCCGCGGTACACCTCCGACAATTCGGCTCTGAGACTCGGCAGCACTGATACGACTTGGCCGTCCAGGGACAACTCGATGCTGTGACCGCGCATCAGCGCCGGTTCCAGCTGCAGGGCTACGTCGAGTTGGCCCCCGGTGTTCCACAGCACCTCCTCTTGGGCTGGACTGTTAATCGCCAACAGCCGATACGGGCCACTGGGCTCTTGCTGCGTTGCGGTTTCCGTCCCAGCCGCGGCACCTCCTGTGGCCGCAGTCGGACGCGGCGCCGGCCTTTGCTGCACGACTTTGGACTGTTTAATCTCAACGACCTCAGCCCCCGCTTGGGGACGGTCCGAAAAATGGACCTGGCCGTTTCGATCAACCCAACGATAGACCTCACTAGCCATGGCCGTGCCAAAAGCTAGCCCAATTAACATAATCAGTAAGCTGCGCATGCTGTAACTGTAGCGCAAGCTACCTTGCCGAACTAGCAGGGTTTTGGCATTTTTCGCCAAAACCCTGCTTTTTATACGTCGTTTTTACACGCTGTAATACATGTCGAACTCCACCGGATGCGTGCTCATCCGAAGCAAGGTGGTCTCCTCACGCTTAAGTTCGATATAGCCGTCAATGAGGTCATCGCTGAACACGTCACCGACTTTCAAGAAATCTCGATCAGCATCCAATGCATCCAGCGCTTCATCGAGATCAAAGGCCACGGTTTTCAGCTGTGCTTCTTCCTCCGGCGGCAGATCATAGAGATCCTTGTCCATGGCATCGCCGGGATGAATTTTATTATTTATGCCATCCAGGCCCGCCATTAGCATCGCGGTGAATGCGAAATACGGATTAGCGGTGCTATCCGGAAAGCGAATTTCGATGCGACGACCCTTAGGATTGGGAATAAACGGAATACGCACCGAAGCCGATCGATTACGCGCCGAATAGGCAAGCAAGGTTGGTGCCTCAAAACCTTTGACCAAGCGCTTGTAGCTATTAGTGCTGGCATTGGTAAACGCGTTCAAAGACTTGGCGTGCTTGAGTATGCCACCCACGTAATACAAGGCAGTTTCCGACAAGCCGCCATAGGCATCACCAGTGAAGATGTTCTTGCCGCCCTTGGACAAAGATTGATGCACGTGCATGCCGCTACCGTTATCACCCACCAGAGGTTTCGGCATGAACGTAGCCGTCTTTCCGTAGGCATGCGCCACGTTGTGTACGACATATTTAAGAATTTGGACTTCGTCTGCTTTCCGAACTAAGGATCCAAATTGCACGCCGATCTCACCTTGGCCGGCCGTGGCAACTTCGTGGTGATGTACCTCAACCACAAGGCCCATGTCTTCCATCGCCAGGCACATGGCTGAACGCAGATCATGCTGAGAATCCACCGGCGGTACGGGAAAGTAGCCGCCCTTGATGCCGGGTCGATGGCCGTGGTTACCATCATCGTGAATCGTTCCTGAATTCCAGGCACCTTCGGATGAGTCAATGGCATAAGCTGCGCCCTGAACGTCGGCATGATAGCGAACGTCGTCGAACACAAAAAACTCATTCTCCGGCCCGAAGTACGCATCATCCGCGATACCCGTGGATTTCAAATACTCCAGGGCACGCCGCGCGGTACCTCGCGGACAACGGCCATAGGGCTGCATGGTGGATGGCTCAATCACATCACAACGAATATTTACCGTGGCATCCTCGGTAAAGACGTCGAGAACCGCACTTTCCGGATCGGGCATCAAAATCATGTCCGACTCATTGATGCCCTTCCAACCCGAGATGGATGAACCATCAAACATCTTGCCGTCTTCAAAGAAGCCTTCATCCACGGTATGGGTCGGCACCGTGACGTGCTGTTCTTTGCCCTTGGTATCGGTGAAGCGCAGGTCAAGGAATTTGGCTTCTTTCTCTTTTAGCAAGCTGAGTACATCAGCAGATGTCATGACTTTCCTCCAATGGGCTCTGAGTTTGTGATGGTCCGACCGGGAGCTCTCAAAGCCGATCGGCATCTTTTTCCTTATTTCGCCGCAAGTACGTCGGTGGCGGTAAGCTCCCGATAATGCAGGAAGCATGCCACCCAGCGCGATATGCTAAGTATTTGTTTTATAAATCGTTATTCTTATCGCCCCTTGCCGGGGCGCACTATTGTAGTGCATCACGGATCGAATCGGCACCCTTATCGTGCAATTGGTTCTGGCCGCTTGCAGATGCCGCCCATCGCCTGAACCCGGCTATACTTTCGCGTTTGTTTTGGAGCGAACTGTTGGTCTCCCCCACTCCCGCAACTTTTCAGGACTTGATCCAGGCGCTGCAAAGCTACTGGGCGGAGCAGGGTTGTGCGGTGTTACAGCCCTTCGACATGCCCATGGGGGCGGGAACCTTCCACCCGGCGACCTTTCTGCGCGCCATTGGTCCGGAGCCCTGGAGTGCGGCCTATGTTCAGCCGAGCCGCCGGCCCACGGATGGTCGCTACGGAGACAATCCCTTTCGGCTTCAGCACTACTACCAATTTCAGGTGGTGATAAAACCCTCACCCGATCATATTCAAGACTTGTACCTCGGCAGTTTACGCCGCCTGGGCTTTGATCCCTTGGTCCATGACATTCGGTTTGTTGAAGATAACTGGGAATCACCCACGCTGGGCGCTTGGGGATTAGGCTGGGAAGTGTGGCTTAACGGAATGGAGGTAACCCAGTTCACCTACTTCCAACAGGTCGGCGGACTGGATTGCCGCCCCGTCACTGGCGAAATAACTTACGGGCTCGAACGTATTGCCATGTATTTGCAAGGCGTGGACAGTGTCTTTGATTTATTGTGGGTCGACGGCGAATTTGGTCGCCTTACCTACCGAGATGTTTTTCATCAGAACGAGTTGGAAATGTCCAAATTTAACTTTGAATTGGCTGACACCAAGGTTTTGTTCCAGGACTTCGATGAAGCAGAACGGCAATGTAAACACCTGGTTGATGCCGGCCTAAGCTTGCCGGCCTATGAGCAAGTCTTGGCCGCATCGCATAGCTTCAACTTGTTAGATGCTCGCAAAGCCATTTCAGTAACAGAACGGCAAGCGTACATACTGCGCGTTCGCGAACTCGCCCGCAGCGCTGCGCAAGCGTATCTCGATGGGCGTGAAAAACTTGGCTTTCCACTACTGCGCGGCACCGCAGACGCGGCTTGAATAAGAAGGTCGAAAGGTAAGTCATGTCCGGTTATGCGGATTGCCTGATTGAGATCGGCACCGAGGAACTCCCCCCCAAGGCACTGCGAAGCTTATCGGAAGCATTCGCCCAGGGGGTCTCTAAGGGTATAGCCGATGCCAAGCTCGACAGCGGCGCCACTGAGGCTTTCGCAACACCGCGACGATTGGCCCTACTGGTGCACGATTTACAGTTGGAGCAGGCGGAGCAGCAGATTGAGAAGCGCGGACCCCCGGTCCGCATCGCCTTTGACGAGCAGGGCCAACCAAGCCGAGCCGCCGTTGCCTTTGCCAAAGGATTTAGCCTACGGGTTGAAGATTTGGACCGACTCAAGACACCCAAGGGTGAGTGGTTGATCTATCGCGGCAGACAAGCTGGGCAAGCTGCCATCGATCTGTTGCCGGAAATCGTCGCGACGGCTCTGGCTAAACTTCCGATTCCTAAACGTATGCGCTGGGGATCGGGTGACACCGAATTCGTTCGCCCGGTGCATTGGGTGGTACTCATGCTGGGCAGTGAAACCGTGAACGCCGAAATTATGGGCCACCGGGCCAGCAACAGCACCCATGGCCATCGCTATCATGCGCCCCACGCGATTGAACTAAAGAATGCCTCCGGCTACGTGGAGAGTTTGACAAGTGCCGGTCATGTCTTACCTCACTTCGCCACACGACAAGCACGCGTGGCGGAACTTGTACACGCCGCCGCCGCCGATCTCGGCGGAAAGGCAGTGGTGGAAGCCTCTGTGCTGGAAGAAGTCACTGCACTGGTGGAATGGCCGGTGCCTGTTTGCGGACGGTTCGATAAAGAGTTTTTGCGTCTGCCTGAAGAAATATTGATCGCCACGCTACAAGATCATCAGCGCTATTTTCCCGTGCGCGGCAAAGATGGCAAATTGATGGCACATTTCATCACCATCAGCAATTTGGACAGCCGCGAACCCGAGCAAGTATCCCGCGGCAACGAACGGGTTGTGCATCCGCGATTGGCCGACGCCAGCTTTTTCTGGCAACAAGATTTACAACAAAGCCTGGCCGAACGCCGGGAAAAACTGCGGCAAGTTGTGTTTCAGAAAGACCTGGGATCTTTGTTTGATAAGTCGAATCGCGTTGCGGATTTATGCCGGGCCCTATCCCAAAACCCCAATTTTAACACGCCGGACAATAATCCGGAAAAGCTCACCCAGGCCGTGGTGCGCGCGGCGGAACTCGCCAAGGCTGACCTGCTCACGCAGATGGTGGGCGAATATCCGGAACTTCAAGGTCGTGTCGGCTACTACTATGCACTGGAAGACGGTGAAGACAAGACTATTGCAGCCGCCATCGATGAACATTACCTACCCCGTCATGCGGGGGATCGATTGCCCAGCATCACAGCCGGCCAAATACTGAGCTTGGCCGATCGGCTGGATACCTTGACGGGTATCTTCGCCGCCGGCAAACGGCCCACCGGCAACAAAGACCCCTTTGGATTGCGAAGAAGCGCTTTAGGCTTAGTGCGTATCCTCGTGGAATCGAACATAGAGCTGGACTTGCCGCATTACATAGGCAGCGCTTTGGCGGCCCAGCCCATCTCGATCGCGCAAGAGCAGGATCTTGCGGCGGAAATTTTCGAATTTATCAATGACCGTCTACGCGCCTACTATATGGATGGCCAGGCACCCGGCTGCGAATCGGAACGCATTAGCGCGGAAATGTTGGCAGCCGTGCGAGCACGGTCGCCAGCCTCACCGTTGGATTTTCATCGACGGCTCATTGCGTTACAGCAGTTCTTGACTTTGCCCGAAGCGGAAAGCTTAGCCCAGGCAAATAAGCGGATTGCAAACATCTTGCGTGGTGCCACGGAAGACAAGCGAACAGAAACCAGTACGGCTCTATTTGTGGAAAAGGCTGAATCCAATCTCTATCAAGCCATGACTAACATCGCCGATGCTCACGGCAAACGCAAAAAAGTCGGCGACTATGCTGGTATTTTGTCCGCGCTGGCGACTTTGCGTGAACCTGTTGATACGTTTTTTGATGATGTGATGGTCATGTCAGATGATCCGCGGCAACGCGCTAACCGTCTGGCCCTGCTGCGTGAACTACAAGCACTGTTTCTGGACGTGGCCGATTTATCCGTACTGCCCAGCCCATGACCGGCAAAGCTGGCATCGTTGTACTCGATCGCGATGGCGTTATTAATCGCGACAGTGACGAGTTCGTTAAATCACCAGACGAATGGTTACCGCTGCCAGGTAGCTTGGAAGCGATTGCCCGACTGACGGAAGAGGGTTTTCGCGTCGTCGTCGCAACGAACCAATCGGGTGTAGGGCGCGGCTTGTTTACTCTCAAGACCTTAGCGGCAATTCACGCGCGCATGCACTCAGAGTTGGAAAAGTTTGGCGCGGAACTCGACGGTGTTTTCTTTTGCCCCCACCACCCGGATGAGGCTTGTGCCTGCCGCAAACCCGCACCGGGCTTGTTACACGAGATCGAAAGAGACTTTGGCACATCGTTATGCGGACAAGCGATCGTGGGCGATTCCGGTCGTGATTTGGATGCAGCCCGGGCGGTGGGCGGCCGGGCAATCTTAGTACGCACCGGCAATGGAGCCGCGACGGAACATCTTTATGCCGATATCGAATCCTGTGAAGTCTTTGCTGATCTAGCCGCCGTAAGCGATGTACTAATTGCCGAATTAACCTAAGTATGTCGCAGCTGGGCTCCATCGTATTTACATCGATCATGTTCCTGTCGGTGCCGCCTTGTGCGCTTATCGTTATATTCCTGCGTCTTTTCGGCAGAAGAACCAGTTACCGCGCGTCGCAATACTGGTGTATCGCGATGTTGTGGCTGGTGAAAAAACTCTGCGGTCTAAGCTATAGCGTGGAGGGCCAAGAAAATCTGCCAGCAGAACCCTCCGTGGTCTTGATTAAGCATTCCTCAGCGTACGAAACTTTCGTGCAACTGCTGTTTATCCCCAAGCAAACTTGGGTTCTTAAGCGAGAATTGATGTGGGCGCCGTTTCTGGGTTGGGCCTTGGCAACACTCTCGCCCATTGCCATTAATAGAAAGGCCGGTAAATCCGCGGTGGATCAGATCATTGAGCAAGGTACAGCGAAGCTTAAGCAAGGCTTGTACATCAACATTTTCCCCGAAGGGACACGGATGGCGCCAGGCGAAACCCGCCGCTATGGATTAAGTGGCGCATTGCTGGCACGCAGTGCTGGCTGTGCACTAGTACCCGTTGCTCACAATGCCGCCGATTACTGGCCCCGGCGAGGCCTGCTAAAAAGGCCCGGCGTGGTCCGTTTCGTGATCGGACCACCGCTCAATCCAAAGAATCGGGATCCGCGCGAGGTGAATCGGGAATTGCAGAATTGGATTGAAAGCACCGTCGCGGATTTGCGTCGTGCGGCTGGCGATCAACCGCCAAGCTAGAACATCCACGGAGCCCGCCTGCGGCGACTAGATATCGATATTCTCGGCCGCCAGGGCATTTCGTTCAATGAACTCACGGCGCGGCTCGACGTGATCGCCCATCAAAGTCGTAAAGACTTCATCAGCCGCCACAGCGTCTTCGATTCGCACCTGCATCAACCGCCGCGATTCGGGATTGATGGTGGTATCCCAGAGTTGCTCCGGGTTCATTTCACCCAATCCTTTGTAACGCTGTATGCCCTGACCTTTACGGCCTTCCGCCATCAACCAAGACATGGCTTCTCTAAAGCTGTGCACGTCTTGGCGCTGCTCACCGCGGGAAATGTACGCGCCATCGCCGATCAGTTCGTGAATCTCCTGACCCAAGGCGACGATACGGCGATACTCCGCGGATTGAAAAAAGCTCATGGGAATTTCGAGGATTTCTTCTGTCCCGTGCTTACCGCGAGTAATGGCAATTCCCGGTTGATCGGATGTTGATGCGGCCACGCTGTAGCGCAGTCCCGAACCATTCACCGTGTGCTGCAGGCCGGTTTCCAAAGCCGCGCACCAAGTGGCCAACTTATCCGGGTTCGCGGACGTTTCTTCGTCTAGGCTTGCGGTGTATATCAACTGTTCTAACACCAACGGATCGTAGCGACGCGCGAGACGTTCAGTGATTGCCATCACCGAGAAGTAATCTTTCGCCAAGGCCTCCAATGCCGTGCCCTTAATGGCAGGCGCATCGGCATTGACGAATAACTCGGCTTTTTCCAAAGCAACACTCAACAGATACGCGTTCAACTCCGCGTCATCCTTGACATAGTGTTCCTGCTTGCCGCGTTTAACTTTGTATAGGGGCGGTTGCGCGATGTACACATAGCCTCTATCGATAAGTTCCGGCATTTGCCGATAAAAGAAAGTCAACAGCAAGGTACGGATATGCGATCCATCGACGTCGGCGTCGGTCATGATAATAATGCGGTGGTAGCGCAGCTTATCCGGATCAAAATCATCACGGCCGATTCCGCATCCCAGCGCCGTAATCAGTGTGCCCACTTCTTGTGAAGACAACATCTTGTCGAAGCGTGCTTTTTCAACATTTAGAATCTTGCCTTTCAAAGGCAAGATCGCTTGTGTGCGACGGTCTCTGCCTTGTTTTGCCGAACCGCCGGCAGAATCGCCCTCAACCAAGAATAGTTCTGACAAGGCCGGATCTTTTTCCTGACAGTCGGCAAGCTTGCCCGGCAAGCCCGCAATATCCAGTGCGCCTTTTCGGCGCGTCATCTCGCGCGCTTTGCGCGCCGCCTCGCGCGCGCGCGCAGCATCCATGATTTTTGCAACAATGGTTTTGGCGTCTTGCGGACTTTCCATCAAAAAGTCCGCCAACTTGGCTGCCAATGTAGATTCGACCACGCCCTTCACCTCTGAGGAAACCAATTTGTCTTTGGTTTGCGAGGAAAATTTCGGGTCGGGCACCTTAACCGACAAAACCGCCGTTAAGCCCTCCCGGGCATCATCGCCGGTGGTACCAACCTTGTCTTTGCGGCCACCCAATTCACGTTCCATGTAATTGTTCAGCGTACGGGTAAGCGCTGCCCGGAAACCGGCCAGGTGGGTGCCACCATCTTTTTGGGGAATATTGTTCGTAAAACAGAACATATTCTCTTGATAACCATCATTCCACTGTAGGGACGTTTCTACAACGATACCGTCCTGCTCGGCGCTGAAATGTAAAACAGTGGGATGAATGGGCGTCTTATTGCGATTGAGATGCTCGACGAAGGCCCGAATACCGCCCTCAAACTCAAACAAGTCTTCCTTGTCGTCGCGCTCATCCTTCAGATGAATCTTGACACCGGAATTCAGAAACGACAGCTCGCGCAGGCGCTTGGCGAGAATGTCGTAATGGAATTCGATATTGCTGAAAATCTTTTCGCTAGGGCGGAAATGCACGGTTGTGCCGGTACGATCGCTGTCGCCGGTGATCGCCAGCGGCGCCACGGGTTCGCCGAGAGCATATTCTTGTTCGTGAACCTTGCCGTCACGGAAAACCGTGAGCTGTAGCCGCTCCGATAGGGCGTTGACCACGGACACGCCCACCCCGTGTAAGCCCCCGGAAACCTTATAAGAATTGTCATCAAACTTACCGCCGGCATGGAGTACGGTCATGATGACTTCCGCGGCGGATTTGCCTTCCTCTTCGTGGGTTTCTACCGGAATTCCGCGACCATCATCACTCACGGTAACCGACTCATCCGCGTGGATCGTCACGGTGATGACGCTACAATGGCCTGCGAGGGCCTCGTCGATGGAGTTGTCCACCACCTCGAAAACCATGTGGTGAAGACCCGTCCCGTCATCGGTGTCGCCGATGTACATGCCAGGCCGTTTGCGCACGGCGTCAAGGCCTTTTAAGACCTTGATATTACTGGAATCATAGCGATCGTCGCCGGCCATAATAGTCCCCGCAAAATAACCGACGAATTATACCAGAATACGCACTCCGCCATGTTCCACGTGAAACACTCGCCGATCGCCTGAAAGGCCGAGGGCATCTGGATCCAAGGCCGTTATAAATACCTGTGCAGAACTCGCGCGCACGCCGGCCAGTAAACGGCGCAGATGCACATCATCGAGCTCGGCAGCCGGTTCATCCACGAGTAGGGTCATACCCTGCTGGGACTCATCCAACACGAAGCGACTCTGTGCCAGGATCAAGGCGGCCGCGCACAACTTTTGTTG
The DNA here is from genome assembly GCA_965221985.1 of Gammaproteobacteria bacterium. Lineage (GTDB taxonomy): Bacteria > Pseudomonadota > Gammaproteobacteria > Steroidobacterales > J054. The sequence goes on along the minus strand of OZ244928.1, from coordinate 784,416 downwards.
GCCGCGCGATAAGCGATGACGCGCCGGATGCCCGTCCACACTAATGACCAGCTCCGCCCTATGCGGGCCTAGCTGCGTGCTACCCAAGGCGCTATCGCGCGGATACCCCTCGTGCAGCGCCGCCGCCAAATCGGCCTCCTGGGGCCACCCGCTGCGCAAAGTGAAGCCTGCGGGCAGATTCAGAAAATCCGCGATGGTTTCCAATAAATGCGGCTTCAAAGCGTCCAAGTATTCTCGCCGGCAGCTGTCCACCACCAGAGCGGCGGCAATCAAATCGGGATTCCAGACTTCCACGGCCGACCGGTTTTGTCCTTGCTTTAGGGCCGCATTGCGTTGCTGCAGCGCCCGGCGATAGGTTCGCCACGCGCGACGAAAATCATGTTTCACGTGAAACACTCCCCAGTCTAGGAAGCGCCGCCGTTCACTGGGGCCGCCTTGAATCAGCTGGTGAACCTCCGAATCGATCAACAACACCGGTAGCGCTGATACCAGATCTGCAACGCTACCGCCTGGCTTAGCGTTAATATGAATCTCAGTTTTTTGGCGGCCGATGGAAATCCCCAGGCGGGGATCCGGTTCTTCCTTACCAGAGAGACGACAGAAAAGCGTTGCTGTTGGCGCCCCAGTTTGAACTACTGCCGCGGGCCGGGGCGATCGAAAACTCCGCCCGCGCCCGAGCAAATATATAGCTTCTAGGAGGCTTGTCTTGCCGGCGCCGTTGGCACCCGCGATGATGTTGAGTTCCGGATGGGGTTCTATCTTAAGCTGATCCAAACACCTTAGGCGATCAACCTGGAGCTCGGCGATGGGCATTGGTCGCCCGGGCGCCCTACAGCCGCATGGGCATTACGACGTAGCGATTCTTGGTTTCTTTGGGTGCCGAAATCAAACAACTGCTGTTGGAGTCCACAAAGCCGATTTCCACCATTTCACTTTCTACCGCACCCAGAGCGTCCAGCAGATAGTTGACATTGAAACCAATCTCCAGTTCTTCGCCCCCGTAATCCACTTCAATTTCATCCTGTGCTTCTTCTTGATCGGGATTGTTCGCTTGTAGCTTCAAACTGTTCTTAGCCACTTCTAGGCGCACACCACGATATTTTTCATTTGCCAAGATGGCCGCCCGTTGCAGTGCATGGCGAAGAGCTTCTCGATCAGCGGACAAGATATTTTTGGTGGGCTTGGGGATGACACGCTCATAGTCCGGAAAACGCCCATCGATGAGTTTCGAGGTCAGCTGAATATCCCCGAGATTTGCCCGGATGTGGTTACTGCCAATAATCAATTCCAAGTCATCACCCTGGCCGATTAGCCGTTGAAGTTCCAGCACACCTTTCCGGGGAATAATGACTTGCTGACCACCTTTACCGCCGCTGGATGCCGCCATCTCGTTCATCGCCAGACGATGCCCATCCGTGGCCACAGCACGCACGTAGTCGCCGCCCGTCTCGAATAAAAGACCATTCAAGTAGTAACGAACGTCCTGCTGAGCCATGGCGAAATGCGTCTTGTCGAGTAGGCATGCCAGACTCTGCTGCGACAACTTCATATCACGACCGTCATGGATTTCATCAATCACCGGAAAATCAGCCGCTGGCAGAGTGGACAACACGAATCGACTGCGCCCGGATCGAACCGTAAGACGGTCTCCGTCCAAGGCAAATTTAACCACTGAGCCATCAGGTAAGGCTTTATAGATATCCAGTAGCTTGCGCCCGGGTACTGTGATTTCACCCGGTACTTCAATTTCGTCGACGGTGCTACGGGCAACAAGTTCTACTTCCAAATCCGTTGCGGTAATCGCAATCTCATTGTCACCTGCAACTAATAGGATATTGGCCAGAATGGGCATGGTTTGGCGTCGTTCAACTACACCCATGACTGCTTGTAGAGGTTGCAGTAAGGATTCTCGAGACGTGCTGAATTTCATTCCGTATGCCTGTTTAGATAAATATTAGATTGGATATATATAAATAGTTATTGTTATTAGCTTTAAGCTTAACGTCGAATAACTCTAAAAAATTCTTTTAAAACAATAACTTAATAAGTTCCAATTACTGTATGAGCGAGTATCTTTACCCTGCCATATAGCGTGGATAAATTGTGGGTAAATATCATCGGAAATTTACTCACAGGCTGTTCACAAGTTGGTGCCGCAGTTCCACACAAGGCTCACATAGCTTCATCATGTCGACAGTGTGCGCAATAAATTCTTGTAGTCCTCGCTGACTCGCGTCTCTGTTTCCCTCAGTAATTTAACTCGCTTGCAAGCGTGCAAAACAGTGGTGTGATCGCGGCCGCCAAAGGCATCACCGATCTCGGGGAGACTGTGATTCGTAAGCTCCTTGGCTAAACTCATGGCGATTTGCCGAGGCCGGGTGATTGAACGGCTACGGCGTTTCGACAACAAGTCAGCCACGCGGATTTTGAAATATTCAGCAACAGTTTTCTGAATATTCTCGATGGTAACCAGCTTGTCTTGCAGCGCGAGTAAATCCCTCAGTGCTTCTTTAGCAAAGTCGACAGTGATCGGCTCGCCGGTAAATGCCGATGTCGCCATGATTCTACGCAAAGCTCCCTCAAGTTCGCGTACATTTGAACGTAGACGTTTCGCAACGAAAAAGGCCACTTCTTCAGGAAAATCATAGCCTTCTGAGCTCGCCTTACTCATCAAGATGGCCACGCTGGTTTCCAGTTCAGGCGGTTCCACCGCCACGGTTAGACCCCAGCCAAAGCGTGACTTTAAGCGTTCCTCTAATCCATCGACTTCTTTGGGGTAGCGATCGCAGGTCAAGACGATTTGTTTTTGACCTTCCAGCAGAGCGTTGAATGTGTGAAAAAATTCTTCCTGAGATCGTTCTTTTTTTGCGAAAAACTGAATGTCATCAATAAGCAGTGCATCCAAAGACCGATAAACGCGTTTGAACTCGGAGATGGTATTGTGCTGTAGGCCTTTTACCATATCGCCTACGAATTGCTCTGAATGAATGTAGACCACGCGCGCATCTGGTCGACGATCCAAGATTTCGTTGCCCACACTTTGCATCAGATGCGTCTTGCCCAATCCGACACCCCCATAAATAAACAAGGGGTTATAAGCACCGCCGGGATTTTCAGCCACTTGAACCGCGGCGGCGCGGGCAATTTGGTTGCTTTTCCCTTCGACAAAGTTGTCGAAACAATGCTTACGATTTAAGCGGCCACCGTAAAAAGCCTCCGGTTTCTTGCTTGCCACAAGATTGCCGTTGACGATGGACGGAGCTGGCTGCTGATCTCGAGAACCTACTTCCACCACGACTTTGTAGCTAGCATCGGTTTGCCCGGCAATTTCCCGAATTTGGTCCAGACAATTGCTGCTGATCCAGTCCACGACAAAGCTATTGGGCGCCAACAGGCGCAAGGAATTAGTCGCTTCCACGGCCTGTACCGGCCGAATCCAGGTGTTGAATTGCTGCTCCGACAAGTCAGAGCGCAGTTGACGAACGCAGTGGTTCCAGACGGAGGCCTGCACGGTGAGGTATTCGAGTTAAATTATTTTTTATGGGTGAAGCGAACAGTGGAGTCTAACCTCGTCCCGTAGACTTATCCACAGGCTGGCAACTATTGACATGGACTGCCTGCCTGCGTAACCTTCCGGCCTCTTTTTTTAGCGCCATCCCATTGTTTTTCTGTAGGTTTTTCTTATCATGAAACGCACCTATCAACCCAGCCGCACCAAGAGGCAACGCACCCACGGATTTCGCGCGCGCATGGCGACCCGGGGTGGACGACAAATACTTAAGCGGCGCCGCGCGAAAGGCCGCGCTCGTCTGGCTGTCTGAGCCGGACGGCCGCGCTAATTTCGCCAATAATTTCCGCGAAGGGCGAGGCCGGATCGCGAAAACGGCGGACGCCGTGACGAGTAATCAAAAGGACACGGGCTTTCCTCGTGGTGTCCGACTGTTACAGGCTGCCGATTTTGATTCCGTATTTCGAAATGGTCGCCGTTCCGCCGACCAATGGTTCACAATATTGTTCGGCGCCAACGGGCAGGAGCGGGCTAGGCTCGGGCTTGCCATTGCAAAGAAGCGTGTGCGCTTGGCTCACGAACGCAACCGACTCAAGCGTTTGGTACGCGAGAGTTTTCGCCAGCATCGATCAACGCTGCCAGCCGTTGACATCGTTGTCATGACGAAAACTGCGGCGGGAAAGGCCACAAACTTGGAACTACTGGCAAGTCTGCAGCGTCATTGGACGCAAATTGCTAGCCACGGGTAAAAGGAAACCATGGATAACTTGCGGCTATTTCTCTGGATGGGCTTGGGCATGTTGCTGTTCTTAACCTATCAAGCTTGGCAGCGGGACTATCCGCCGCTTAACCCGGTAGCCGGGGCGCCAGGTGAAACGGTCGAGCCAGATTCTCTTGCCGCCGCCGATGATGACCGGGACTTGCCGGCCCTACCGGACGCGACAGCGACCGAACTTCCAAGCACGGCTGCACTACCCAGCGAAGACGAGACCCCATCGGGACGTAGCATCCGCGTTCGCACGGACGTGCTGGATTTGGAAATTGGTTTAAAGGGCGGGGATATTCGTTCAGCATTGCTGCCAGCCTATCCCGTGGCAAAGGACCAGCCCGATGAGCCGGTGAAGTTGCTGGCTAGCGATGTCGAGGCACCGTTTTTCTTTCGTACCGGTATCCGAGCGGCCGATGGCTTGGCGGAAGCGAATCATCTTGTCGAATTTAGCGCGGCTCGTTCGGATTATGAGCTGGCGGCGGGCCAAGACGAGTTAGAGCTTGTTCTAAGCTGGGCCGGCGCCGATGGTATTAGCGTTGAAAAGATTTATCGCTTCAAGCGGGGTCGCTACGACCTTGCTCTGGAACAGCGGGTGACGAACGGCGGCGATGTAGCCTACCGTGCCGTAGCCTACCAGCAAATCTATCGCCGGCATCTACCGCCGGAGCGTTCCATGTTCGACGTAGATTCTTACTCTTTTGTAGGGCCAGTGATTTACGACGGGGAAAAATACGAGAAACTCGATCCGGATGATCTGCTAGAGGAACCCGTTAAACAATCCGTCACCAATGGTTGGTTAGCAACCATACAACATCATTTTCTCGCCGCCGTGGTGCCGCCGGCTGACGAGGTCGCGGACTATCAGGTGACCTATGACGGCAAAGCCTATACCGAAAGCGTAATCGGTTCGGAACTAAAAACCGTGGAACCGGGTAGTAGCGAGTCCTTTACCGCTCGCCTATTTGTTGGTCCGAAACTTCAATCACAATTGGAAGAAACTGCCGCCGGCTTGCCGTTAACCGTTGACTACGGTGTGTTGACCCTGTTAGCACAACCATTGTTCTGGGTACTCAAAACAGTCCATCGTTTTGTGGGCAACTGGGGCTGGACTATTGTGATCGTTACCTTCTTGATCAAGCTGGTGTTCTATAAGTTAACGGAGACCAGTGGCCGTTCCATGGCGAAAATGCGCAAGATGCAGCCGCGTATGAAGGCCTTGCAGGATCGCTATAAAGACGATCGCGAGGGCATGAGCAAGGCCCTGATGGAATTATACAAACGTGAAAAGGTAAACCCCGCCGCGGGTTGTTTGCCCATGCTGGTACAAATCCCGTTTTTCATTGCCTTTTATTGGGTCCTGTTAGAAAGCGTTGAAATGCGTCAAGCGCCTTTCATGCTCTGGATTTCCGACCTGTCGTCGCGCGACCCGTTTTTCATCCTGCCTCTACTCATGGGGGCGGCCATGTGGTTCCAGCAAAAACTCAACCCGGCACCCCCAGATCCCATGCAAGCAAAAGTCATGCAGTTCTTGCCCGTGGTGTTCACGGGCATGTTTGCGTTTTTCCCGGCGGGCCTAGTTCTGTATTGGCTCACAAACTCGGTCTTATCCATGGCGCAGCAGTGGCGAATTAATAAAGTCGTCGGTGCGGACTAAGGATCATGGAAACGACTGTGCTGTCGCGAAAGTCCGTAGCCGACAAACAGGGTGGAAAATCAGTCTGACTCGCAAGCCGACTACTACGTCGATTCTAGTTGGCTGAGAATTTGAACTTCGCTGTCTAGCGTTCGATGTACTGGGCATCTATCGGCAATTTCCAATAGTCGATCACGCTGCGTTTCGGAAAATTCGCCGCGCAGTCTAATCTTACGATTGAAACGATCAACGCGACCGGTTTCTTGATGGCAAGTCTCGCAGTCTTCGGCGTGAATCTTTTCATGACTGACCGAGACTTCAGCACTGCGCAGCGAAATTTTCTTGCGGCGCGCATACATTTGTAGAGTCATACTCGTGCAGGCGGCCAGAGCTGCGCTGAGAAAGCCATAAGGGGAGGGGCCGGTATCTTCCCCACCGACGCTATTCGGCTCATCGGCAATGAGTTGGTGACGGCCAACTTGAATCGTCGTGCGAAATCCCTGGTTGCCGGTGATGGCCGTTACCTGATCGCCAGCGACATCGACCGGAGCGGGCATTGCCTCGGGAAAATATGGCTCGGCCCAGGCGGCAATCACGGTGGCCGCATACTGGGAATCCACGGGCTTACTCAACAGATGATCCGCCTTGTTTAGACTAATGAAGCTTTTCGGATGCCGCGCCGATGCAAATATCCGACTGGCCGCATCCATACCAACGATAGTATCTACGGGTGAGTGGAGGACCAGTAGCGCGCGGCGAAGATTCTCAAGATTCGGCTCTATCGGCTGTGCTTCTAAATCATCAATGAATTGGCGGCGCAGCTTGAATGGCCGGCCACCGATACTCACAGTGGCTACAGCTTTTTCACGAATCTCGGACAGCTGCTCCGCAAAGTGTTTTTCTACATGGGCGGCGTGGGCGGGTGCGCCGATGGTCGCGACCGCAACGCATGACTCTATATGCGGGGCCGCCATCAGCGCGGCGGTTCCGCCCAAGGAATGGCCAATGAGCAAGGCTGGACCTTCACCCCGCTCTCGGCGCAGAAAATCAGCGGCCATGATCAGATCGTCCACGTTCGATGAGAAGCCACTGACCGCGAAATCCCCCTCGCTTTCTCCCAGCCCGGTAAAATCAAACCTCAGTACCGCGATTCCCGCGTCCACCAAGGCTCTACTGATATGCGCCGCGGCTCGAATATTCTTGGTGCAGGTAAAGCAGTGGGCAAATAGGGCCGTGGCGCGGGCAGGTCTGCCGTCGGGCGTGTCGAGCAAGCCGACAAGTTGTTCACCCGAACGGTTGAGAAAGCGAACAGATTTTTGCGTCACGACATGCTCCTGATGAAATTGATGAAGAATAAGCACAAACAAAAACTGATGGTTCGATTCTTCGAGGACCAGCAGTGATCGCCGACGCGGCGCCAAGCGATGGGCGAACCATCGTCGCGCGGGCAACCCCGGCGGGCCGGGGCGGCATTGCTATCTTGCGTTTATCGGGCCCGCTTTGTCGAGACATCGCCCATCGTATGCTGGGGCGTCTACCGCTACCCCGGGTAGCCGAGTATCGGGAAATTCGCGCCAAAGATGGCGGCCTGTTAGACCATGGCATCGTGCTCCTGTTCCCGGGGCCTCAGTCATACACCGGTGAAGATGTCTTGGAATTTCATTGTCACGGTGGGGCTGTCGTTTGCGACATGGTGATGGCGGCCACACTTGAGTTGGGCGCAAGCCTGGCCGAACCGGGCGAGTTTTCTAAACGTGCCTTTCTGAACGAAAAACTGGATCTTAATCAAGCCGAGGCCATTGCCGATATCATCGACGGCGCGTCCCAAGCTGCGGTGCGCGCCGCGCAACGCTCCTTGCGCGGAGACTTCTCCCAGGCCGTTATGCAATTGAATGATGGCGTGACCGAGTTACGGGTTTTTGTTGAAGCCGCCATCGATTTTCCCGAGGAAGAAATCGATTTTCTCGATGATGCTCGGTTGCGAGAGAAACTCGATAGCGTAACTGAACATTTTGCGGAGCTAGAGCACAAGATTCAGCAAGGGGTGTTGTTGCGCGATGGTATCCAAGTGGTTATCGCCGGCCCGCCCAATGCCGGGAAATCTAGTCTACTCAATGTATTAACGGGCCAGGACAGCGCGATCGTTACCAAGCAGCCCGGCACGACCCGTGATCTTATTCGTGAGCATCTCGATCTCGATGGTTTGCCACTACATATCGTGGATACCGCTGGCCTGCGAGACAATCCAGATGAAATAGAGGCCGAAGGCATTCGGCGTGCCCGGCGCGAATTACGTGATGCGGATCATGCCTTACTTGTCTTGGATTCCAGCCAGCCGGTAGATTTTCCCCTCAGTGACCTAAGGCGGGAATTGCCTCCGGGTATCAGCCACACCGTGGTACTCAACAAGTTAGATCTCAGTGGGCGCCCGCCCGGGCCCGTCGAGGGAGCGGTAGGGCAAATCGCGGTGTCCGCTAAGACCGGATTGGGCATCGATGCCCTCAAAGTACATCTCAAATCGCGCGTGGGCTTCGAGGAACCGGGGGAAGGATCATTGATCGCGCGCCGACGTCATTTGGCCCTGTTGCGAAAGGCTCGCGACTATTTCGAAGCGGGCCGGCAACAACTAGACCAAGCCCGGGCTGGGGAGTTGATGGCGGAAGAGCTACTCTGTGTTCAAAATGCCCTGGCGGAGATTACCGGCGAATTCACCAGCGATGACTTGCTCGGAGAAGTGTTTTCCAGGTTTTGCATCGGTAAGTGAGTCGAATCTAGGCAACCCCAGGCTGTTTTCAACACGGCGCTTCGCCATGGCAATTTTGCGCAAATCGTCGGACTTTGTTACGAGATTATGTTTTCTCGGGCGAAGTGTGCAAATCGTTCTCCGTGCCTAAGAGCTAGGCCTGGCAAGGGTTTCAGCGCGAACTTATCCTTCGCGCAGCGCCAAATATTTGTTATCGGACAGTTACTACCGTTTGTCGATTACCGACGAACGGCGCTTGCCGATTTATTACTTTGACGCCTCGCGGAGCCTGACAGTGGACTGCCGGCGGGCAATTTTTCCTAAACTTCTATAAACACTTAATAAACAGCAAGTTATACATCATCTGATACGCAGGGAGTGACCCGGGAAAAAAGGGCCGGGGAGTCGATTCAACAATAAGTCGAACGTCAATTTTGTGACCCAGATCACATGAAATTTCGGCTAAAAAATGCATGTGACGCAAGTCAAAGATTAGCAAAAGTCATCTCGCTAAATTGCTCATCACGCTAGTGGGCAGTTTACGGCGGATACCAGATGCGCTTGCAAAAATATATTCAAAAAGGTTTTACGGTCATTGAGCTGATGACGGCCGTTGCCGTGGTCGCGATCGCGGCCAGTGTGGCCGTGCCCAGCTACAACACCGTCATCAACAACAACCGGCGTGTCACGGCCATTAATCAAATGGTTTCGACCATGCACGCCGCACGCAGCGAAGCGATTACGCGTAACAGCCAGGTCACGATTTGCCCCAGTACCAACGGCAGCAATTGCACAGGCGGGAACTGGAAAGACGGCTGGATATTTTTTCCGGATCTGAACGGCGATCGAGCCGTACAGGCAGATGAGCCCGTACTCGGTGCATCGGGCGAACACCCGCGTATGGACATCGACAGCCGTGAATTTCCAAATCTTATTGTTTTCCGCCCCAACGGTCGCGTGTTAACGGCGGCTGCCGGGACGGTAGCGGGCACCATCACCTTTTGTGATCCCCGCGGCGCTGAACATGCCCGCGCGGTCATCGTGAGTTCCAGCGGGGGCTCTCGACTCGAGCATCAGCATGCCGGTGGTTTGCCGCTGTCCTGCCCATAGCTTTTTTTACACCAGCTAACTTTTTCGAAGGCCGATACCGAATGTACGAAGCGAACAACAAACAGTCCGGATTTACGATCCTGGAAGTGCTGATCACCATGGTGATTACCAGCATTGCACTGCTGTCGTCCGTTGGCTTGCAGGTGTACTCCAAACGGTCGAACTACGACGCGGCACAAAGAACCACCGCGGCGCACCTGGCCGAGGATCTTCTTGAGCGTATGCGCAGTAACCCTAACGCTCTGCTGGACTATATCTCCGCCGGTGTAATCGGCAGTGGCAGCCAAGGCGCTGCGCCGGGAACGGATTGCAGTCTTGCGGGTAGTGATTGCAGCCCGGAGGAAATCGCCACCTATGACCTGTGGCATTGGGAACAGGAAATTGATGGCAACTTCGAACTGCGCGCCGGGCAGGGCACCGGCGGTTTGGCGTCACCGGCCGTTTGCATAAACGGCCCGGGTTTTGGTGCCAACGGGGTTTATAGCGTCGCCGTTGCCTGGCGCGGCATGAATCCCATTGCGAGCCCCGCTACCAGTGCCTGTGGGGCCGGTAGTGGCAACTACGGCGACGACGATGAATATCGCCGCGTGCTTGTCATCACCACTTACATCAATGCCAGCTAGAACCATCGAGAATCATGCGTAAACAAGTTACAGGTTTTACATTAGTCGAGCTCATGATCGCCATGACGCTGGGCCTGGTCGTTGCCGGCGGGATTATCGCGGTTTTCGTGCAAAACCAGCGCAGCTTTCGCATTGACGAGCAAGTGGCGCGCATGCAGGACGAGGCTCGCTTTGCCGTCACGGAACTCAGTCGCGACTTGCAGATGGCTAGCTTTGTTGGCGAAACCCTGGCACCCGATGCAGTGGGCTTGGATGTAACCCTGAACATGGGGATCGATTGTGGGCCCGCGGCACAGGCCGATTGGATGTACCGCTTTACCGATGCTGTTACTAACGAAATCAACACACTGACGTCTGTTGACAACGCAACGGGCGCGACGGCCGTGGCCAGTTACTCTTGCATCAACGGTGGTGAAATTCGCCCGAATACCGATGTCGTCGCCATCAAGCGCGTCGCTGGCGCCACCGCGAGCGCCACGAATCCCCTAGTTGTTGGTAACAGCTATACGCGGTCCAACGGAGCCAACACGACGCTGTACACGCACCCTATTGCCGGGGTGGTGGCGCCTCCGTTCAACGATCGTGCTTATCGGCCGCATATCTACTACATCCGCAATTTCAGCGATACACCGGGTGATGGTCTGCCGGCCCTGTGCCGCAAAGTCTTGCTGCCTGGCTCGCCGAGCAACATGGGTACCGAGTGTATTGCCCGGGGTATCGATGATTTCCAAATCGAGTTCGGTATCGATACCGACGGCGACGGTACGCCCAACGAATTTTTGACTGATCCAACGCTAACGGAAATCCAACAAGTCGTTTCTGCGCGCTTCTATGTGCTGGCACGCACGGAAGCGATAGACACGAAACATGTCGATGATCGTGTTTATCGCGTCAGTAATGCACCTGACTACACGCCGGCTGATCAATTTCATCGTCGTCTCTACTCCGCGACGGTCAACATCATTAATCGCCGCAATGCGCAGAGGTTGAGACTGTGATCATCCAAGGCCCACGAAATTATTCGCGGCAGTCCGGCAGCATTCTGCTGGTCTCGCTGATCTTCCTGATGGTGCTGGGGTTTCTCGGCATGTCGGCCATGCAAACCAGCCGCCTGGAACTGCGTATGGCAACTAACGAGGAAATTCGTTTAAGCGCTTTTCAGCAGGCCAAGGCCTTGGCTGATGCCGTGGTGGCAATCCCTGCCATGACGCCAGTCAAAGGTAACTTGGGCCATAAAACCTGTACCGATGGTCAAGCCGGTTGCAATGACCACACGCTGTTCATGCCAGATCCGATTTTGGCACCCGAAGTGGCCAATGGCCACTTAAGCGGCGAGGCCACCCTAACATCACCCGGCAATCGGCCGCCGCCGCGGGGCTTGATTACCAGCGCGGATAAATTTGCCGCTGCGAGCTTTGAGGTCGTGACGACCTACGATCGGGCCGATGAAGGTCTTGGCCGGGCACAAACAACCTTGGGTTTATTAGTTCTAACGCCGCAGTACTGAGCCGGCAATCGAGAAGTCTATGTTTATCAAGAAAACAGAATGGTTAAAGCTAGTCAGCGGATTATTGCTTATCGCAGTCCTCAATACGGCTGCAGCTGATGACATTGACATCTACTACGGCGGTGGGGTTAGTACACCGGGTAGCGAGCCCATTGTAATGTTTAGCCTGGACTATCGGCCAAACCTGGGTTCCACCGTGCGGTGCACGAGTGCCGGTTGCCAAGCATTGATCACGGGTGGTTACCTGACGCCCAGTTATTCATACACGTTTTTCGACATTTTGCGTGCGGTGCTGCGTCAAGTTATGGAGCCACTGGAAGGTGTTCGGGTCGGCCTAATGATCAATCATGACTACAAGAATGCTTGTGCGGGTAAAGTAACACCGGGCTGTAGTAATGGTGGCTATATTGCCGTCGGTGCCAAATCATTTGTTGCAGGTGACAAGAACGGAGCCAAGAAGGATTTTCATAACTTTTTGGCTGCCATGCCCACTCCGCAAGGTAACCAGAGCCACTCTTACCAAGGCAAGGAACTGTTTTTCGAGTTGTATCGCTATTTGACGGGCCAAGCCGTATACAATGGCCATGTTGGTTACCTGGATTTTTCTACCGATCCTAAAGAGAATCTCGATCAGGATTCGAAACCCATCATGTGGGATCGCTTTGCCGAGAATGGCGGTAAATATGTTTCACCCTTAGACAAGCTAGGGCTTTGCTCAAAAATTTACACGGTAAACATTCTCTTCCAAGTCTCGCAGCAGGAAGACGATTCCGATCACGAAATTAGACGATCCGTTGGTACAGGCGGTATGGCCCTCAATAAGCCAACGTTTCCGCAGGTTATTTCATGGTTGCACGATTCAGATTTGGCCGATGGTGGCCACGGTAGCGTCCCCAATCACGATGGCGTACAGAATGTAACCTCTTATTTCATTGTCGATCCAACCAAGATCAATACGAAGACGAGAAGTTATGCCCAGGCCGGTGGTACAGGCCAGCCGCTTCCTTTGTCTGAGGAACCTGAAGATTTGATTGCGACACTATCTGAGATTTTCAAGCAGATATTGAGTACTAGCACGACCTTTGTCGCGCCCTCGATTCCAGTAAACGTCTTCAATCGGGCCGAAGTGGTGGACAATGTATTTTTGGCCTTGTTCCAACCAGATGCGGACCTGAAACCGTTCTGGTTTGGTAACGTGAAGAAATTGAAATTCGCGGGTCTTGCAGAAGGCAATCCCTCCCTGGTCGATATGGATGGCAAGAACGCCGTCGCTGCCGATGGCCGCCTGCGTTACGATGTATTGAGTTTTTGGACCGACGGCCCCGCCTTGCCGCCGGCCGACCCCGACAACAATGAAGTTGACGGCAAAGACGGCCGTGCCGTGAACCGCGGTGGTGCCGGTCAAAAAATACCGGGGTACCTGTATGGCAGTCCCGGACTCTCGAACTTTAGCTTCAGTGGCCGCCGACTGTTTTACGATCTCGGCAGCTCGCAACTAGCGGCATTTAATGCCGACTTGGCGACTTCCACCGATTTGCAAGCGGATCTCGGTGCGGCAAGTGTCAACGAGGCCGCCGAACTGATTGCTTGGGCCCGCGGTATCGATCGACTTGATGAAGATCAAGACGGCGACATATTCGACGTTAGACCATGGCTCATGGGTGATTTGCTACATTCCCGGCCCCTGCCCATCAACTTTGGCGCGACCTCGGGTTATAGTCAAAGCAACCCGGCAATCTTCCTCGCCGTGGCATCCAATGACGGTTACTTGCGCTTGTTCAGAAACACGAATCCGAGCGGTACAGAAAGCGGTGCGGAAGTTTGGGGATTCATGCCGCGTGCGGTGATGAAAGAAGTGGCTACTTTGCGGGACAACGCAGTCAGCGCGCCACATCCCTACATGTTTGACGGATCGCCGGCCGCCTATTTGGGCGATCTAAACGGCAACGGTAGCATTGAACCAGGTGAAAAGGCCTGGCTGTTTAATGGCCTGCGCCGTGGTGGTAAGGCTTACTACGCCCTGGATATATCCAGCCCCTACTTCCCCCAGCTAAAGTGGACCATTGACAAGGGCGGCAACTTTTCGGAGTTGGGTATGTCCTTCTCTACCCCGCGTGTGATCATGAACGCTTTGAGTGGCACCATGAAGCCCGCACTGATATTCGGTGGCGGCTACGATCAGAATAAGGATCTTCGTGCTGGTGTTGGCACCGACGATAGCGAAGGCAACGCCCTTTATATTGTCGATGCGGAAACGGGTGCGTTGATCTGGAAAGCTGTGGGCGGCTCCGGTACGTCTACAAGCAACACTTTCTACCACGCTGAGTTTCTGGATAGTGTGCCCAGTGATATTTCCACCCTTGATAGCGACGGTGACGGCGTACACGATCGTGCTTACTTTGGAGATACCGGCGGCAATATTTGGCGCGCTGACTTCGGTGGCACCGACACCAGTCAGTGGAAGCTCACGCTGTTGGCTCAGTTAGGTCGCCATGCCAGCTTGAGTCCGAGCAAATCGGAGGATCGAAGATTCTTCCATCGTCCGGACATCGTGCAGGCTAGTGACGAAGACGGGCTTTACGACGCCGTTGTTATCGTTAGCGGCGATCGTCCGGATCCTAAAGATGCGGGCGGCGTGGTCAACAATCGTGCCTTCATGATCAAGGATCGTCGGGTAGCTCCAAATACGGGCACGGACAGTCGTTTGACCGAGGCGGAACTCGGCGATATCACCAATACTTGCATTACGCCCGACGGTCCTTGCACGGCGGATCTCCAGTACGGATGGAGACTGGATCTAGAAGCCACGGGCGAGAAAGGCCTGGCGACGCCCCTCACGGTATTCAACACGGTCTACTTCACGACCTACATTCCCGCAGGCGGCACGGCTGAGGGTTCCTGTAGCCCCGATGAAGGTTCTGGACGTTTGTATGCCGTTGCCCTGACGAATGGTTCGGCGCGTAACAACTATGACACTTCCACGGACGACGACAATCCGGTGGATGAACTCGATCGATTCGTCGATCTGGATTCCGACGGTATTCCCGCCGAGGTTGTGGCCTTGCCGCCGAACTCAATACTGCGGCCTGACTTAAAAGTCGAACGAATCAACGCACCAACGCGTTTCAGCACGTATTGGTTTGAAGAAGAGGATACGGATCTTTGATCCCCACCAGAGTGATTATCATGAACAATAGAGAGCAATTCTCACAGCAATGGCAGCGCGGCGTCACCCTCATTGAACTCATGATCGTGGTGGTGGTGGTTTCCATTCTCGCCGCGGTTGCCTATCCCTCGTATACGCAGTCGGTAGTTCGCAGCAAGCGGCAGGCCGCCAAGAACCTGCTCTACACGATTGCTGATAGACAAGAGCAGTTCTACCAAGACAACAAGCGTTACGCGGCGGATCTCAGCGCGCTAGGTTACGCAGCCGACAATGTCGGCGTGGATCGGAATGGCCAAATGGCCGATGCGGGTGCCGCCGAGCGTACCTATGTGTTGGCATTGGTCAACACAACGCCCACCGGCTACACGGTGCAGGCGGTACCGCAGCTCAAGCAAGCACTCCACGATACCAAGTGCATGACGCTAACCTTGGATAACTTGGGCCAGCGTGATCAATCAGGTGCTGGAGATAATTGCTGGTAGCCGTCAGGGGCTACGCTAAAGCTCAGCCAGCAATATCGCGTAGGGCGGCCAGGGTCGCTTTCGTCACCAGATCATGTTGTTCTTGCTCGGTGATGCGGGCTTCCCATGCTTCCTCGTAACCGCCGCCGACAAAACTGCCGAAGTTCATGTGGATTCCGCCGGGAATGGGTACCCAGCGGCTTTCGGCGGGGAACAGTGCGCGGTTGGATGTGAATTTTTCCGGCGGGCTGCCATCGGCTAGGGCGCGATGTATATGCCAGACCTTTAACCCGGATTGCGATAAGTCGTTCGCGGCGGGGGGGTAAGAGTCCCAGAGAATGACCCCGGCCAGGGATTCAGTGTGGTGATCCGCGAAGGTACTCGCCATGGCACCGCCCATGGAATGGCCCATGATGACCCACTGTTCGATGTTGGGAAAAATTTCCATGACATCCCGGGCTCTATCGGGACCGAAGATGGCGAAGTTAAACGGCATGGGTACATCAACAATGAGATAACCGGCCTTGGCTAAGCGAGTAAAAACCGGCGCGTAACCCCGTGGATCACAATTGGCACCCGGATAGAAAATAACGCCCGTGCGCGGAGATGAATTGCTGGGTTTGAACACGACCCAGTTTTCAGTGCTAACCGTGACAGCCGGGTCAGCATTCAATGCGGCCAGCGCAGCGGGCGAGGCCGCCGCTAGATTGGCTTGACCCCAAATCCAGAAGCCGCCCAAGGCGAGCAACAGCACTAAAACGATTGCAGCTAGGCTGAACTTGACGAACTTAAGCATGCTGAATTCCCAAAGATTCGCAAGGGCTGCAGATTAGCACTCCCCACGGCGTTTCGGGACCGGACTGGGCTTATGACGTTCTCTGGCTGCGAAAATTCATCACCTTCGCATCGAAGGTTTCGGCATGACCACTAGTTTCCACGCGATTGCGGCCCTTGTCCTTGGCGATATACAAAGCGTCATCCGCGCGTGCCAGGAGATCGGGGACGGTTTCGCCGCGTCGATACTGTGCGACCCCAGCCGACACCGTTACTTTCGAAACGGTATCAAAGGGACGCTCGGCAATGGCTTCCCGAATCCGCTCCGCACACTGGGCGGCACCCGTAAGGCCAGTGCCGGGAAGGATCACGATAAATTCTTCACCGCCAAAGCGGCCAAAGGATCTGCCATGCTCGCTGGGATTGGATGCGTCCATGGCGCGTAAGGCGGCGCGCACGCGTTTGGCGAAGCCCTTGAGAATTAGATCGCCAACCAGATGACCAAACTCGTCATTGATATCTTTGAAATGATCAAGATCGAAAATGCAGACCGAAACCGGTGTATTGGATCTGTCCGCGCGACCCTTTTCCCGGGCCAAGGTTTCCATGATGTAGTGCCGATTAAAGGACCGAGTCAGGTAGTCGCGCTCGGCAACGCGAGACACTTTTCGCAACATGTTCCGCAACTCGAGATTTCTGTCGCGTAGCTGCCGGCGCAGAGCATGCAGGTGCTCGGCGAACACCAATAGCCAACAGGTTATGCCCAGAAACACGAGCAAGTTTAGGACTTCGGGTCCGAAGGTCGGCTCCCCAGGGACCAAGGCTATGCGGCTTCCAACGACTGCGGAGTAGCCCAGTGCCGCAATCAGACTGAGTCGTAGGAAACTTTGCTGCCCTACTTGGAATAAGGCGAAAAGCACAGCGCACAAATACATACCCAAGGAAAATTCCGCACCGCCCGTTCTCACGGCCGTAAACAGCGTAATCCACAGTAAGCCCGCGAGACATTGCAGCGCCGCAGAAACAGGCACGGGTAACTGGTTCTCCAATGGCGCGCGGGAAAGCACGAAAAACAGCGCGTTGGTGGCAGCTATGCCGGCAAGCGAGATGTTAAGCCAATGGTCATCTAGCTGCAGGGAGCCTAATTGCGTACCCAGCCAAACCAGTCCAGCCCACAATAGATAGAGACCACAGGCCATGGCGAAGCGCTGCGTAGGATTACGCGCGATTTCAGGCTGCGGAGATTTTACAAGACGGGTTGTTTGGTCAGCGGTCATTCTTTGTTTTTCTTGCCGCATTGCGTTGGGGCCTTTAGGCACCTGTATTTTGTTGTTGGCATAGCATCGCAATATTCTTACCGGGCGTCCGTGATTCAGTTCCCGCTAATGGGGGCCTTTCACGCTTACGTCAAATGCCCGCTAGCCGCTTCGCCGGGTAGAATGCGCACTGGATTTTGGAGGGCTGATGGCAAACCAACGCAATTTCGATGTCATCGTCGTGGGTGGCGGCCATGCGGGTACGGAAGCAGCCGCGGCCGCCGCGCGCATGGGTGCGCGCACTTTATTGTTGACCCAAAATCTCGAAACCATCGGCCAGATGAGCTGCAACCCCGCCATCGGTGGTATCGGCAAAGGTCATCTAACGCGCGAGATTGATGCCTTGGGCGGCGTGATGGCGCGCGCCATCGATCGCGCGGGCATACATTTTCGCACTTTGAATTCCAGCAAGGGTGCGGCCGTTCGCGCCACGCGTGCCCAGGCCGACCGCGCGCTTTATCGGCGCGCTGTGCAGGAATTGTTGATAGCCGAACCCTTGCTCACGCTGTTTCAACAAGGCGTTGATGATCTGATTCTGAACGGGGGCCAAGTAACCGGCGTGGTGACGCAACTTGGCTTGGAATTTCGCGCGCCCTGCGTGGTATTGACCGTGGGGACATTTCTCGCGGGCAGAATTCACGTTGGTTCCGATAACTACGCGGGCGGTAGGGCGGGCGATCCCGCTGCGGTCGGCCTGGCAGCAAGGCTACGCGAGCTGAGCCTGCGGGTTGGACGCCTAAAAACCGGTACGCCGCCGCGCTTGGATGCGCGCAGCATCGACTTTAGCGCCTTGCAGGCACAGCCCGGCGATGTGCCGGTGCCGGTGTTTTCATTCTTGGGACGCCGCCAGGAACATCCACCGCAAACGCTTTGCCACATCACCCGCACCACGCCAAAAACCCACGACATAATTCGCGGCTCGCTGGATCGATCACCGATTTATTCAGGTGCTATCGACGGCACTGGTCCGCGCTATTGTCCATCCATCGAAGACAAGATCGTGCGTTTCGCCGAACGCGATGGCCACCAAATTTTTCTCGAACCGGAAGGCCTGCACAGTCACGAACTCTACCCCAACGGTATTTCCACCAGCCTACCTTATGATGTGCAGGAGGCTTTCGTGGCGAGCATTCCGGGTTGTGAACAGGCACGCATCACGCGGCCCGGCTACGCCATTGAATATGATTATTTCGATCCGCGCGATCTTCGGCCGAGTTTAGAGACGCGGGATCTCCCGGGCTTATTTTTTGCCGGGCAAATTAACGGCACCACGGGCTATGAAGAAGCGGGCGCCCAGGGCTTGCTCGCGGGTATTAACGCGGTACTCAAAACGCGGGGTGAATCGCCATGGTGGCCAGGCCGCGATCTCGCCTATCTGGGCGTATTAGTGGATGACCTCATTACCCGCGGAACTGCCGAGCCCTACCGAATGTTTACCAGCCGCGCTGAGTATCGATTGGCCTTGCGCGAAGACAATGCCGATTTACGCTTGACTGAACACGGCCGCGAACTTGGCCTGATCAATGACGAACGTTGGGATATTTTTTCGCGCAAGCGCGACGCGGTTGATGGAGAAACCCAGCGTTTAGAAAATTGCTTGCTGCGGCCAAAGGACTTGACCGAGGCTGCCGAGGTTAAACTCGGCGGATCCTTAAGCCGGGAACAATACGCCCTGGACTTGCTCAAGCGTCCTACCATGGATTACGCAACATTGACCGATATCCCCAAGCTGGGGAAACGTGCCCCGGTGCCGGATGAATACCCCGAGTTGGGCGAACAAATCGATGCCCAGGTTGCCATTCGCGCGCGTTATCACGGCTACCTTCAGCGGCAGCAAGCCGAGATCGAGCGGCAACGGCATTACCAAGAATTGGCCCTGCCCGAAGACCTCGACTACACCGCCGTGCGTGGTCTATCGCATGAGGTTACCCAAAAACTCAGCGAACAACGTCCGGCCACTCTGGGACAAGCAGGCAGAGTTCCAGGCGTGACACCGGCAGCGGTGTCGCTGCTATTGGTGCACCTGAAGAAACGCGAACGGAAAATTGCTTGAGTATGCGCCGCGCCAAGCTGGCCTGCGTCGCGGTTCTTTTGGCCGCCTGCGCGCCCGACTCCTCAGAATCACCCGTGCCCGCGAAGGCCAGTATTGGTCCCGGGCTAGCCGAGGTGCAGGTTCTGCATCGAGGCAATGGGGCCGAACCCCAAACCTTGGATCCACACCGCGCCGAAGGGCTACCAGCCTCAAATATATTGCGTGACTTGTTCGAAGGACTTGTGAACGAGGCTCCCAACGGCAGTCTGATTCCCGGCGTGGCCGAGTCCTGGACGATTAGCGAAGATGGTTTGATCTATCGGTTCAAATTGCGCGCCAGTGCACGCTGGAGTAATGGCGATGCCGTCACGGCCAAGGACTTCGTTTTCGGTCTTAGGCGCAGTGTCGATCCGAAAACGCTTTCAGCTTATTCCAGCGTGCTGTTCCCCATAGTGAATGCCAGGGCCATCGTGGAAGGCGCATTGCCGCCGGAGGAACTGGGCGTCACGGCCTTGGATGCCCAGCAACTGGAAATTCGCTTGAATAATCCCACCGCCTATCTACTGGGCCTGCTGACCCACGCCACCACCTACCCAGTGCACGAACCTAGCCTTGATGCGGCCGCCGGACGCTTTGCGCGGCCGGGCAAGCTCATTAGCAACGGTGCTTACCGGCTTGCCGATTGGGTAGTGCAATCGCATATCCGTTTGGAGCGCAATGCCCAGTATTGGGACGATGCTAACACCAGCATCAATGAAGTTTGGTATTACCCCATTGAAAACCAAGATGCGGAACTAAAACGTTATCGCGCCGACGAACTCGATTTCACTGAGGTGATTCCTTACAAACAATTATCTTGGCTGCGCGAAAATTTGAACGACGAACTGAAAATTTCACCCTATCTGGCCAGCTACTACTACGGTTTCAATCTAAGGCGGGGACCATTTAAAAATCAGCCAGATCTGCGGCAAGCTTTAGCGATGGCCATTGATCGCGACATCATTACCGAAAAGGTCACCGGTGCGGGCGAATTGCCCGCCTATGGTTGGATACCCCCGGTACAAGGCTACGAGCAACAACAGCCCGAGTGGGCGGATTGGACGCAAGAGAAGCGCAATGCGGAAGCGCGCCGTCTATTGGCGGCTGCGGGCTATTCGGCCGACAATCCACTGCGTGTGGAATTGCTCTATAACACTCATGAGAATCACAAACGAATCGCGGGCGCCATCGCCGCCATGTGGAAACAAAACCTGGGCATTAAGACCAGTTTAATGAACCAAGAATGGAAGGTTTTCCTCGCCAGCCGCCGTGCTAAAGAAACTGAGGTGTTTCGCGCGGGTTGGATCGGTGATTTTAATGACGCCTACAGTTTCGCCGAACTGCTGCATTCGGCGAATCAACTGAACGATTCCGGTTATTACAGCGATGCCTATGATGATTTGTTGGCGCGCGCGACGGCTGAAGTTGATGCTCGGGCGCGGCAGGCCTTGCTGGAAGAGGCCGAAAGACTGTTGCTCAAGGACCTGCCCATTATTCCGCTGTATTTCTATGTGTCTAAACATTTGGTGAAGCCTTGGGTGGCCGGTTTCGTTCCCAATGTCATGGACCACCACTACAGCAAGAATTTGTCCATTCTCGCGCACTGATCAAGTTCATGCTGCGTTTTGCGATCCGGCGATTGTTCAGTGCCATTCCCACACTGCTGTTACTCATTGTGCTGGCCTTCGTCCTCATTCGCTTGGCACCGGGCGGGCCCTTCGATAGCGAAAAACGTTTGCCGCCGGAAATCGAAGCAAACCTGCGGGCGGCCTATCGGCTGGATGATTCCCTGCCGGTACAACTGGGACACTACTTGTGGAATATCGCGCAGGGCGATTTTGGGCCTTCTTTTCAGTACCGCGATTACAGCGTGACGGAACTCATTGCCACGGGATTTCCCGTGTCCCTGCGTTTGGGGTCGCTAGCCATGGCTTTGGCATTGTTGTTGGGTGTCAGCGCGGGCGTCTTCGCGGCGCTACGACAAAATCGTTTGTCCGATCACGCGGTGATGACCGCGAGCATGACCGGTATCTCCATTCCAAACTTCGTGTTGGCCCCGCTGTTGGTGTTGGTATTTGCGGTGTACTTGCGATGGCTTCCCGCCGGCGGTTTGGGCGACGGTTCCCTGAAATATCTTCTGCTACCGGTCGTCGCACTGGCGCTGCCGCAGCTTGCGTACATTGCGCGCCTAACGCGCGGCAGTATGATCGAGGTATTGCGTAGCCCTTTTATTCGTACGGCGCGCGCGCAGGGCTTGTCCACCGCGCAAGTGGTTATCCGGCACGCGCTGAAACCCGCTATGTTGCCGGTGATTTCCTATTTGGGCCCTGCCCTGGCCGCCATCATCACGGGTTCGGTGGTGGTGGAACAAATCTTCGGCGTGCCTGGCCTGGGCCGTTTCTTTGTGCAAGGCGCTTTGAATCGCGATTACACCTTGGTCATGGGCGTGGTGGTGTTCTACGGCTGCTTGATCATTGTTCTGAATTTTCTGGTGGATCTGATGTACGGCTGGCTTGATCCGCGGCTTCGCCGGCAATCATGAGCGACATGGCGAACAGCACCGTGGCTCGTAGTTTGTGGTCCGATGCCTGGCTGGTTTTGCGGCGCAACCGGGCGGCCATGCGGGCTCTGTGGACTCTGGTGATCTTGATGATTTTGGTCTTAGTGGGTCCTTTCTTGAGTCCATATTCTTATGATTTCACCGACTGGGAACGGATTTCCATCGGACCGACTCTTAATTCTTTTCATCCCTTTGGCACCGATGCCCTGGGGCGGGACTTATTCGTGCGGACTTTGTACGGCGGACGCATTTCGCTATTGGTGGGCCTAGTGGCCACCGCCGTGTCGCTGGTTATAGGTATTAGCTACGGCGCGGTGGCGGGGTACATAGGTGGCCGTGTCGATCAATTCATGATGCGCTTCGTCGATATTCTCTACGCGCTGCCGTTTATGTTTTTAGTGATTTTGTTGATGGTTTTTTTCGGCCGCAACATTTTGCTGATTTTCGTTGCCATCGGCGCCATCAATTGGTTGGATATGGCGCGTATTGTTCGTGGCCAGGCCCTGAGTTTGCGCGAACGTGAATTCGTGGATGCCGCGCGTGCTGGCGGCGTCAGTACGGCGAAAATTATTCGCCGGCATATCGTGCCGAATCTCTTGGGCGTGGTAATTGTCTACGCGACCCTGACCATACCCCAGGTCATTCTGGTGGAATCGTTTCTGAGCTTCTTAGGCTTGGGCGTGCAAGAACCCATGACCTCTTGGGGCGCATTGGTGAACGAAGGCGCGCAGGAATTGGAGAACGCGCCGTGGATGCTGCTGTTTCCCGGTTTGTTCTTGGCGGCAACCCTGTTTTGTTTCAACTTTCTTGGCGATGGTTTGCGCGATGCATTGGATCCGCGCGATCGCAGTGCCTGACATGAGCGAGACTCCGCTACTCGACGTTGCCAGTCTGAGCGTCAATTTCAAAACGGCCAGCGGATCAGTGGCCGCCGTCAAGGATCTGAGTTTTTCCTTGCAGCCCGGCGAGACTCTGGGAATTGTTGGCGAATCGGGTTCCGGGAAAAGCCAGGCCATGCTGGCCCTGCTCGGTCTGCTGGCGGATAACGGCGTTGCCACGGGCAGCGCGCGTTTTGCCGGCGAAGAGCTCCTTGGTTTATCGTCGCCACGCTTACGCGAAATCCGCGGCGCCGGCATCGCCATGGTGTTCCAAGATCCCATGACCGCGCTAAATCCGTATCTGCGTATCGGCGCGCAGATGACCATGGTCCTACAGGCGCACCAGAGAATCAGCCGTCAAAATGCTCGTGCTCGTGCCTTGGAATTGCTCAAGGCAGTACGTCTCAGCGAGGCCGAGCGTCGATTGGATATGTTTCCCCATGAATTGTCGGGCGGCATGCGTCAAAGAGTTATGATCGCCACTGCCTTACTGTGCGAACCTCGCGTGCTCATCGCCGACGAGCCGACTACCGCGCTCGATGTGACCGTACAAGCCCAGATTTTGGAGCTGATGGCGGAATTGCGGCATCAGTTTCGCACGGCGACCATTCTGATTAGCCATGATTTAGGTGTTGTTGCGGGCCAATGTGATCGTCTGCTAGTGATGCAAGATGGCTATACGCGCGAGCGTGGTGGCGTTGAAGCTATCTTCGACAAGCCGGCGCATGAATATACGCGAGCCTTGTTGGCGGCAGTACCACGCCTGGATGTTCCCGGCGCACGATCGCCAGCCTCCGAAGACGAAGTCTTGACGGTCGATGATTTATCCGTGGCGTTTGAGCTACCGGCGCAAGGCTGGTTTGCCAAGGCGCCCGTGCTGCGGGCCGTCGATAATGTCAGCCTGCAACTATCCGCCGGTGAAACCTTGGGCGTGGTGGGGGAATCCGGTTGCGGCAAATCCACCCTGGCCCGCGCAATTTTGCGTTTGGTGAATATAACCGAGGGAAAGGTGGCATTACTCGGTCGTGAACTCTCATCCTTAGATGGCCGCCAGTTGCGCGATGCGCGCCGCCATTTGCAGGTGATTTTTCAAGATCCCTTGGCATCATTGAATCCCCGCATG
The DNA here is from genome assembly GCA_965221985.1 of Gammaproteobacteria bacterium. Taxonomy (GTDB): domain Bacteria; phylum Pseudomonadota; class Gammaproteobacteria; order Steroidobacterales; genus J054. The sequence goes on along the minus strand of OZ244928.1, from coordinate 760,174 downwards.
ACAGTCCGCGATATCGTGGCCGAGCCGCTGGAAACTTTTCACCCCGAGCTAAGCAAGGGGCAAATGAATGAACGTGTGGCGGAAATTCTGCGCCGTGTCGGTTTAGAAACGGACCACATGCAGCGCTATGCTCACGAATTTTCCGGTGGTCAGTGTCAACGCATTGGTATCGCGCGGGCGCTGGTTCTAAAGCCCAAAGTCATTATTTGCGATGAACCGGTCAGCGCATTGGATGTTTCTGTGCAAGCGCAAATCATACGCTTGCTGATTTCGCTGCAAGATCAGCTTGGCTTGGCGCTAATTTTCGTCGCCCACGATTTGGCCGTGGTTCGCCAAATCAGCCATCGCGTGCTCGTGATGTACCTGGGCCGCGTCGTCGAACTGGCCCAAGCCGATGCCCTTTACGAAAATCCCCAACATCCTTATACGCAGGCCTTGCTCGCCGCCATACCTGTACCTGATCCCCAACTCGAGCGACGGCGTGTAGCCGTGGCCCTGAGCGGCGATCTACCATCGCCCATCGATCCGCCGTCGGGCTGTAGCTTTAGAACACGTTGCGCCCATGCACTGAAAGACTGCGCCACGACACGGCCGGTTCTTCGGCCATTCGCCAACAATCAGGTCGCCTGTCTTCGTGCCGGAGAATTTTCCAATCAGGGGTAGGGGACTAAGCTTGCGGTCGTCGTTTACCCATCGGTATTGATAGATGTCGAAACCCTTTCATAGGTAAAAGACTCTCTTACCGAAAGTTCGCAGCCCGAACTATTCCTCCAAATCGAACACCACATTCACTCGCGCATTAAAGCTAATGTCGCCCGCCTGATAAGTATCGGCAGCGCCGCCATCGGCTTCCATGGCCATGGCGCGCCCCCGCATGGGAACAGGTCCGCCGTAATTTTCCACCGCGTCTAGTTGGCGCACCGTACCCAGTTTGATGCCCATGGTGTCGGCCAAGACTTTGGCGCTGGCGCGCGCGTCTTTGGCGGCTTCGGCTAGGGCCTCACGCTGCAGAGCTTTGCGGCGACTGCTATTCAGTGTGGGAGGTGAAACTTGATTGACCCCCGAGTCCACCGCGCTTTCGATAAGTTTGCCCAATAAATCTAGGTCTTGAACTTCCACAACCAGTTGCCGCTGGACAAAGTAACCGATGAAGCGTTGCTCGCGGGTATTTTGCTCCCAGCGGTATTCAGGATTGATGGTAAGCCCCGTGGTTTGAATGTGCTTATCTTCGATGCCTAGTTTTCTGCACAAGGCAAGAAAGTCACCCGCGACCTTGGCCACTTTGTCGCGGGCCACGCTCATGCTGGGATTGCGGTCTTGAATGCCCATGGTAATCATGGCGCGGTCTGGAGCGGCATTGACTGTCGCACTGCCTGATACCGTGAGCCGGCGATGATCTTCTTCGGCCATGGCGGGCAAGCTTAGCAGCGTGGCGGCAAGCAGCATAACCAGGGACATGATGCGGGTGCGTCGGTTCATGACAGGATCCTCGAATTCCACTAGAAAATAGGCCGTGCGGGCACTAACATAGCGTCCCGCGATACGGTCCGCAAAGGGACAGGCGAGAAGTTCATGTTTAGACAGATTAGCCGCAAACTGATTATGCTGATGCTTTGCCTAGCCCTGGCCTTGCCGGGTCTGGCGCTGGCCGAGGGCGATGCCGAACGAGGCGCAATCTTGGCGGATAGTTGTCTCGGCTGCCACGGAATTCCCGGCTATCGTAATGCCTATCCCTCCTATCGCGTGCCCAAGCTGGGCGGTCAGCAAGACGAGTACCTTGTGCTGGCTTTGCAGGGCTATAAGAACAAGACTCGCGCGCATCCCACGATGTACGCGCAGGGTGCGACTCTAAGCGACCAAGACATGCGGGATCTCGCCGCTTATTTTGCCAGTCAGGGCGAGATCCAGGCGGGTGAAACCGTCACACGCGGCCGCGCGGCAGCGGGCAAGGAAAAGGCTGCGGTTTGCGCGGCTTGCCACGGTGAATCGGGTGTCAGTCCGGCAGCCAACTGGCCCAGTTTGGCTGGCCAGCACAAAGATTATCTAGGCCGGGCCATCAGCGAGTATCAGAGCGGCGGCAGAAAAGACCCGGTCATGGCGGGACTTGTGTCCAGCTTGAGTCCGGAAGATATTGAAGACATCGCTGCTTATTACGCCGCGCAAAGCGGTCTATTCACAGTCCAATACTAAAACTGACCGGACTCGCTGCCGGGGCGCGTCGTCGTGCAGACGAGACTCGGTTTGGGAGTGAGATCCATGGATTCATTCAAGGCTTTCCGCATTCACTCCGCCAAAGGGCGCGAAGACGCGCGCGTGGAAACCATCACGCTGGAAGATTTAAGCGACGGCGATGTGGTGATTCGCGGCGAATTCTCCAGCATTAACTATAAAGACGCCTTGGCGGCCACTGGCACCGGGAAAATTCTGCGTCGTTTCCCGCTGGTGGGCGGGGTGGATATTGCTGGTACCGTGGAGACTTCTTCGGATCCCCGCGTGCCGGTGGGTGCGCAGGTCGCGGTTTGCGGTTGCGGCCAAAGCGAGACGCATGACGGTGGCTTTAGCCAGTACTCGCGGGTGCCGGGCGATTGGGTCAATCTCTTGCCCGCCGGTATGGACACACGCACGGCCATGCAACTGGGTACCGCGGGCTTTACCGCCGCCATGGCCATTCACGCCATGGAGCGCAACGGTCAACAGCCCGAGCAGGGGCCCATTCTGGTCAATGGTGCCACGGGCGGGGTGGGCAGTGTGGCGGTGGACATGCTCAGTGGCCGGGGATATTCCGTCACGGCCATGACGAGTAAAACCGATGCTCACGACTATCTGAAACAGCTAGGTGCTGAGGACATAGTCAACCTGCGTGAACTCGAGCTGGGTACCCGGCCGTTGGAAAAAGCCCTTTGGGCCGGTGCCATCGATAATCTGGGTGGCGATGTCTTGGGCTGGCTAACCCGCACGACCCAGGGCTATGGAAATATTGCGAGCATTGGTTTGGCGGCGGGGTTCGCGCTGAATACGACGGTAATGCCCTTTATTTTGCGGGGCGTAAATTTGCTCGGTATTAACTCGGTGGAAGCGCCTTTGGCATTGCGCGCTGAAGTTTGGCAACGCATGGCCGAAGATCTGGCGCCCAGGCATCTCGATGTCATCGCGAGCCGCGAAATCAGTTTGGATGAACTCGCTGAACAATTTCAGGCCTACGTGGACGGCGCGGTCGTTGGACGTACGCTGGTGCGCTTGAATGATGAACTCACGCGACGCGGAACTCTCTGACTTATTGCGCAGTGGCTTGCAGGCCCTGCATGTGGACTCATCCGCGAGTTTGACTGAACGCTTTCTGCATTTTTTGCGCTTGCTGGAAAAATGGAACCGAGCGTTTAATTTGACGGCCGTGCGCGATCCCATGGAAATGGTGCCGCTGCATATCCTAGATTCCCTCACCGCTCTGCCGTTCTTGTTCGGCCAGCGCGTTGCCGATGTGGGTACAGGTGCCGGGTTGCCGGGGATTCCTCTCGCCATGCTCGAGCCGGATAGAGAATTCGTACTGATCGATTCCGCGGGTAAGAAGATTCGTTTCGTTCAACATGTCATCGGAGAATTGTCTCTGGGCCAGGTAAGCGCGATACACAGCCGTGCGCAGGATTTTCAGCCGGAGGATCTATTCGATACGGTGATTTGCCGGGCCTTCACCTCCTTGTCGGACTTCATCGCTCGCGCGGCGCATTTGCTTGCTCCAGGCGGGCGACTAGTCGCCATGAAAGGTCGGCTACCGGAAACGGAACTGGGCAGCTTGCCGCCGGCTTGGCAGGTCGCAGAAACCACGCGCGTCGATTTGCCCGGAGTCGATGCGCATCGCAACATTCTCGTGCTAAAGCCGCGTGCCGTGGCGACCCCTAGCCACAACAACCAATTAACCTGAAGTCGAGTGGCTATACTGGGCGCAGTGATCGGGCCCGCGGGCTGAATCGCGTAGACTAGTAGGCCGCAGCGGCCAATACCCGGCCGGTCATACGACAAGACAACGCAGGCAATGACCGGTTAAAGCAGGCATCTAAACCTCATGGGACAAATCATTGCCATCGCTAATCAAAAGGGCGGAGTGGGTAAGACCACCACCAGCGTCAATCTATCCGCGGCGCTAGCGAACTTAGACCGAAGGGTCTTGCTCGTGGATCTAGATCCCCAGGCGAATAGCACCACGGGCTGTGGTGTGGCCAAGCAAGAGCTTGAGGGAACGGTTTGCGATGTCTTACTGGGAGAGTTGCCGGCGCAGAATGTGATCATGGCCGTGGCCACTGGTAATTTTTCCTTACTGCCTGCCAACGCCGAACTCACCGTTGCTGAAGTTCGATTGCTGCAAGAAATTGGCCGGGAACTGAAATTGCGAACCGCACTGGAATCGGTTCAGGGCGTTTACGACTACATCTTCGTGGACTGTCCACCGACCATAAACATGTTGACCTTGAATGCGCTGACTGCCGCCGATGGCGTGTTGATTCCTATTCAGTGTGAATATTATGCCTTGGAGGGCCTATCGGCCCTGCTAGAAACCATCAAGCAAGTACGCAATACGGTAAATCAAAAGCTGCAGGTGGCTGGACTGTTGCGCACCATGTACGACTCGCGTAACAAGCTGGCCGAAGAAGTCTCCGCGCAGTTGATTCAACATTTTCGTGACAAGGTTTTCGAAACTGTTATCCCGCGCAATGTTCGCCTCGCCGAAGCGCCCAGTTTCGGATTACCGGCCATGTATCACGATCGAGCCTCGCGGGGTGCAAAGGCCTATCAACGCCTGGCCGAGGAAATCATCGAACGCGAAAACCCCGATCCGGTCCCCGTTGCTACTTAGCCAAGAAAATTTGCGACGTCCAGCTGGCCTTACGCGCCACGCAAGCTAGAATGGCCCTAGGGTGTGCCGAAATTCGGCGGGTTTGTTGGAGATGAGCGAAATGGCAGCCAAGAAAACGGGCTTGGGGCGCGGCCTGGACGCCTTATTGGGCGATGTGCCGGTACTGACAGAACCTCTGACGGAAGCCGTTCAGGCGGAAGAGGGATTGCGCGAGATCCCGGTGGACTTGCTCCGGCGTGGCGCTTACCAGCCTCGTCAAAATATGGACCAGGAGGCGCTGGAAGACTTGGCCCGGTCCATCGAATCCCAAGGCTTGGTACAGCCCATCGTTGTGCGGCCCTTGCCCAAAGGCTCTGACGGCGTGTTGCGCTACGAGATCGTCGCCGGCGAACGCCGCTGGCGGGCAGCTCAGCTCGCGGGCCTAGACCAAATACCCGCGGTCGTCCGGGAAATTCCCGATGAATCGGCCATCGCCGTGGCCCTGATCGAAAATATCCAGCGCGAGAACCTCAATCCCTTGGACGAGGCCCTCGCTATTCGCCGCCTGATAGACGAATTCAAGCTTACCCACCAGGGTGCGGCCGATGCCATTGGCCGTTCCCGCACCGCCATCACCAATCTATTGCGCTTGTTGGATCTCTGTCCGGAGGCCAAGACTCAACTGGAAAAGGGCCAAATCCGAATGGGTCACGCCCGTGCGCTGCTGGGCCTAGTCAGCAGCCGTACCCAGGCCGAAGTCGCGGCTTTGGTGGTGAAGAAGTCTTTGTCGGTGCGAGAAACCGAGGCCCTGGTCAAACGCATGCTTCAAGGCAAAGCGACCAAGCCTAGCCCGTCGCCATCCCAAGACCCTGATGTTAGGCGCCTGCAGGACGATCTGGCCGAGCGCCTAGGCGCCCGCGTGACGATCCAGCATCAGGCCACCGGCAAGGGCAAGCTGACCATTGTCTACAATAGCCTGGATGAGCTGGACGGGATTCTCGACCACATTAAGTAAGCACTTCTGCCGCGAAGGTTTTTCTCAACAGCGTCCGGCGTCAATCAGGCTTGAACGGCTGAGGCGATCCCCCTAGAATACGCGGGCTTTGCGGCCTGGGTTGCCGCGAGTGGCCACCCGCCCGCGTTGTGGGGCGAGCAGTGGCTCTTTTTTTGTAACCCAAGCAAACCCACATGTAGATGGGTAACGAACAATTATTCCTTAGTCTGCGCCGCGCGGTTTGGCGACTCGCCAGCTGGCAGTTGTTAGTGACCTTGTGTGTCGCTGGAGCAGCCGCATTGGTCGGCGGCCGGCTTTGGTTGTTGTCGGCATTGATTGGTGGAGGCATTGGCCTTTTGGCCGGGCTTTATCAAGCTTTAAGAATGCTGAGCGTGGATGCTAGCGAACATCCACAACGGTATTTGGGTAGCGTCTATATAAGTGAGACGCTGAAGATTGTTTTGACGGTGGCTTTGTTCATCGCGGCGATCAAGATTTTGCGAGTGGAGTTGGTCCCGGTAATCGTCGCCTATGCGGCAAGCTACGGCGTTTATTGGGCGGCACTGAGTACAAACTTTCCCTGGCTAGATGCCTCGTCCGCGAAGGCGGCGGATCTAGACCAAAGTAGTAGCTAAGAAATATGGCTTCTGAAGGTACCGAGAAAACTGCCAGCGAATATATCCAGCATCATTTGCAGAACTTGCAAGTGTGTAAGACGGATACAGGCTGGGTTTGGAATGACTGCGCCGGGAATTTCATGGCGATCAATGTCGATTCCATGTTCTTCACCGTGTTGCTCGGTTCTATCTTCGCTTTTCTGTTTTGGCGCGTGGCGAAAAACGCCACCCTAGACAATCCTAGCCGTCTACAGTCCATGGTGGAAACCATCGTCGACTTTGTCGACACCAGTGTCCGGGATACCTTTCACGGTAAGAGCAAACTCATCGCGCCCTTGGCCTTGACCATCGTCTGTTGGGTTTTCTTGATGAATCTGATGGATTTGATTCCCGTGGATTGGCTGCCCACGGCTGCCCATGCCGTCGGCATTGAGTACCTCAAGGTCGTGCCTTCGACGGACCTGAACATTACCTTCGGTATGTCCATTTCGGTTTTCATCTTGATCCTTTTCTATAGCATCAAGAACAAGGGTATCGGTGGCTTCTTCGTGGGCGAGCTGATGATGAACCCACTGAATCCCAAAGATCTGGGCGTGCCCAAGCTATTGTGGCCCTTGGTCATGATCTTCAACTTTATTCTTGAAAGCGTGGCTCTACTGGCCAAGCCCTTGTCATTGTCTTTACGTTTGTTCGGCAACATGTATGCCGGCGAACTGATGTTTATTTTGATAGCCCTGCTCGGTCTCTGGCAGCTACCACTGCATTTTGGTTGGGCGGTGTTTCATATTTTGGTGGTTACTCTGCAGGCTTACATTTTCATGATGTTGACCATCGTGTATCTGAGTCAGGCCCACGAGACCCACTGATTTTTTCTAGCGACGCATCTTGTTTAGGAGCAAGTGATGGAAACTGTAATTGGCTTTACCGCAATCGCCGTGGCGATCCTGATCGGTCTAGGCGCCCTGGGCGTTGGCATCGGCATGGGCTTGCTGGGTGGTCGCTTTTTGGAAGGTTGCGCACGGCAGCCGGAATTAGCACCGATGTTGCAAACGAAAATGTTCCTGGTCGTCGCCTTGCTCGACGCCGTGGCCATGATCGGTGTGGGTATCGCGTTGTTCTTCGCTTTCGCGAATCCTTTCGTCGGTCAGCTGCAAACGGCTATCCAATCTGTTGGTGGCTAATGAACGACTGGCTGCGGCCAAGCAAGCTGCTCGCTGTTTAACAAGCGATTTTGGCTTTCTTGATATAGGTCGCAGCTAGCGAGAACGGAGAAGCACGGTGGATATAAATCTCACCCTGATAGGCCAAACCATTGCGATGATCGTGTTCGTGTGGTTCTGCATGAAATTCGTGTGGCCGCTGATCCTCGAAATCATCGAGGAGCGGCAGACGAAAATCGCTGATGGCTTAGCGGCCGCGGAAAAGGGCGCACGCTCCTTAGAAGAGGCGCAGGTCACCATCGCGGGTTTGACGGATGAGGCGCGCACTCAAGCACGGCAAATTATTGACCAGGCAAACCAGCGGGCCAACGGTATTGTGGACGAAGCACGCGCGGGTGCGACGCAAGAACGCGACCGCATTCTGGCCTCGGCCCAAGCCGAGGTAGAGCAGGAAGTGAATCGAGCGCGCGACGAGTTGCGTGGCCAGGTCGCATCTATCGCGGTGTCGGGAGCCGAAAGAATTCTCGCCCGGGAAATCGATGCCAACGCGCATCGTGATTTGCTCGACAAGCTGGCTACGGAAATCTAAGGTCCCAGGAAACCATGGCTCAAAACGAAGCAATCGCCCGCCCCTACGCCCAAGCCGTTTTCGAATTGGCTCAGGAAAGCGGAAATTTTCGTGCCTGGTCGGCTTTGCTGAATACGGCGGGTGCTGCAGTTGCCACTGATCAGCTGGCGGATTTGCTAGACATTCCCGGATTGGATACGGGGCGCATCGTGGATGTGTTGACCAGCGTATGCCGCGAAGATTCGCAGGCGGCCATCGTGGCTGCGGCCAATGAAGGGCGGAATTTTATTCGCCTACTGGCGGAAAATAGTCGTTTCTCTGCTTTGCCCGATATCGCGACGGCGTTCGAAAAACTTCGCGCCGAAGTCGAGAACACTGTGGACGTCACTTTGACGGCCGCCACACCCGTGGACGAGGCCCAACAGGCCCGCATGGCCGCCGCGCTCAAGCAGCGCTTCGGTCGTGATGTGCGTCTCAATTTTGTACTGGATGAAAACCTGCTCGGCGGCGCACGCCTGCAGGCAGAAGATCATGTGATTGACGGATCGGTGCGTACTCGGCTGGAAAAACTAGCCAGCGTATTGGTTCACTAAGAGGAAATAGACATGGCACTCAAGGCGTCTGAAATCAGTGAGCTGCTGAAAGACCGCATCAAGAACTTCGAAAGTGCGGCGGAAGCTCGCGATGTGGGTACCGTCATCGCGGTAACCGACGGCATCACGCGTATTCACGGCTTAAACGCCGCGCAATACGGTGAAATGCTCGAGTTCCCCGGTAACTCTTTCGGCCTGGCGCTGAACCTCGAGCAAGACTCCGTGGGTGCCGTGGTTCTGGGTGACTACAAGCACATCTCTGAAGGCGATACCGTGAAGACCACCGGCCGCATTCTTGAGGTACCCGTGGGTGAGGCCTTGCTAGGCCGCGTTGTGGATTCCTTGGGTGCACCCATCGACGGCAAGGGCCCCATTGATACCAATGAATCTTCGCCCATTGAAAAAGTCGCCCCTGGTGTGATCACGCGTAAGTCGGTGGATCAGCCGGTGCAAACTGGTCTAAAAGCTATCGACGCCATGGTGCCCATTGGCCGCGGCCAGCGCGAATTGATTATTGGTGACCGGCAAACGGGTAAGACCGCCGTGGCCATCGATACCATCATCAATCAAAAGGGCACCGGCGTTAAATGTATCTACGTTGCTGTGGGCCAGAAAAACTCGTCCATTGCCAACGTGGTGCGTAAGCTAGAAGAACACGGCGCCATGGAACACACCATTGTGGTTGCCGCTGCTGCTGCTGAATCCGCGGCCATGCAATACATCGCGCCTTATTCGGGTTGCGCCATGGGCGAATACTTCCGCGATAAAGGCGAAGATGCGCTCATCATTTACGACGATCTCACCAAGCAGGCCTGGGCCTATCGCCAAGTCTCGCTGTTGCTGCGTCGTCCACCGGGCCGCGAAGCTTATCCCGGCGACGTGTTCTACCTGCATTCACGTCTGCTGGAACGCGCTGCGCGTGTCAACGAGGAATACATCGAGAAGACCACCAACGGTAAGGTCAAAGGTAAGACCGGTTCATTGACCGCCTTGCCTATTATTGAGACCCAAGCGGGCGACGTGTCGGCCTTCGTGCCCACCAACGTGATTTCCATTACCGATGGACAAATCTTTCTCGAGACGGATTTGTTTAATGCGGGCATTCGCCCGGCTATTAACGCGGGCCTTTCGGTATCACGCGTAGGTGGTGCTGCCCAAACCAAGATCATTAAAAAACTCGGCGGCGGTGTCCGCCTGGCCCTGGCCCAATATCGTGAGCTCGCAGCCTTTGCTCAGTTCGCTTCCGACTTGGATGAAGCCACACGTAAGCAGCTCGAACGGGGTCAGCGCGTGACAGAACTGATGAAGCAGAAGCAGTATGCGCCCCTGTCCGTGGGCATGATGGCTTTGTCGCTGCATGCGGCCAATGAAGGTTTCTTGGACGATGTGCCGGTGGAAAAGGTTGTTGATTTCGAAGCAGCCCTGCATTCCCATGCTACAGACAAGTTTGGTGATGTGATCGATCAGATCAGCAACTCGGGTGATTTCGACGACGATATTGCCGCCAGCTTGACCAAGATTGCCGAAGACTTTAAGAGCACCGGCGCTTACTAAGCTGTAGTCAACGCTTAAGGAATTAATTCATGGCCGGCGCCAAAGAAATTCGCACCAAGATCGGCAGTGTAAAGAACACGCAAAAGATCACGGCCGCCATGGAGATGGTGGCGGCCAGCAAGATGCGTCGTACCAAAGAACGCATGGCGGCCGCGCAGCCTTATGCGGACAAGATTCGCACAGTGATTAGTCACCTGTTCCAAGCGAATCCAGACTATAAACATCCGTTCTTAGTCGAGCGCCCGGTGAAGCGGGTTGGCTATATCGTCATTACCACGGATCGCGGATTGTGCGGTGGTCTAAACGTCAATTTGTTCCGGCGTTTAATTGCCGATCTGCGCGAGTGGAAAGATAAAGACGTTGAAGCCGATATTTGTTTGATCGGTGCGAAGGGTGTGCAATTCTTTCGCCGGCTAGATGTGAATGTCGTGGGCGCGACCACGCACTTGGGCGAAGATCCCCGCGTGGCCGATTTGTTGGGCGCCATCAACATCATGTTAGATGCCTATAGAGAGGGCCGTATCGACCGCGTGTTCTTGGTGCATAACGAGTTTGTGAACACCATGACCCAGTCTCCACACACCAACACGCTGTTACCAGTGGAGCCCATGGACAAGGAAGAATTGTCTGAGCACTGGGATTATCTATACGAGCCCGATGCTTCTGAGCTTTTAGATAGCGTGTTGATGCGCTACATCGAGTCGCAGGTTTATCGCGGCGCGGTGGAGAATGTGGCCAGCGAAATGGCCGCCAAGATGGTTGCCATGAAGGCCGCCACGGATAACGCAGGCAAGATGATCGATCGTCTGCAATTGGACTACAACAAAGCACGCCAGGCGGCCATTACACAAGAGCTGTCGGAGATTGTTAGTGGTGCCGCGGCCGTCTCCTAGACTGCTGGGCACGAGAGAATTCAAGTAGGGGCGGTAAAGACCGCGAAACCGAACAGAGGTTAGAGAGCAATGAGTGGTGGCAAAGTCGTACAAGTAATCGGCGCGGTGGTGGACGTTGAGTTTCCCCGCGAGTCCATCCCCAATGTCTACGATGCGCTGCGCATTGATTCGCAGGACTTGACCCTAGAGGTCCAGCAGCAGCTCGGCGATGGTGTGGTGCGGGCCATTGCCATGGGCTCCAGTGAAGGCCTGAAACGCGGTTTGCCCGTGGTGAATACCGGTAACCCCATCAAAGTGCCCGTGGGCACCGAAACCTTGGGGCGAATCATGGACGTCTTGGGTAATCCCATCGATGAGGCGGGTGACATCGGCGAACAGCAACGCCTACCCATTCATCGCGAAGCACCCAGCTACGAAGACCAAGCGGCGAGCACGGAGTTGTTCGAAACCGGTATTAAGGTCATCGACATGATCATGCCCATTGCCAAAGGCGGCAAGATTGGTTTGTTCGGCGGCGCGGGTGTGGGCAAGACCGTGACCTTGATGGAACTCATCAACAACATCGCCAAAGAACATGGTGGTTACTCTGTGTTTGCGGGCGTTGGTGAACGAACTCGTGAAGGTAACGACTTCTACCACGAGATGACGGAAAGTGGCGTCATCGACAAAGTGGCCCTGGTCTACGGCCAGATGAATGAGCCCCCGGGTAACCGCCTGCGTGTTGCATTAACCGGTTTGACCATCGCGGAAAACTTTCGTGACGAAGGCCGCGACGTGTTGATGTTCATCGATAACATTTATCGCTACACCCTGGCGGGCACCGAGGTGTCGGCATTGCTTGGCCGTATGCCATCGGCCGTGGGCTATCAGCCGACCTTGGCCGAAGAAATGGGCGTGCTGCAAGAACGCATTACCTCGACCAAGACCGGTTCGATCACCTCTTTCCAAGCGGTTTACGTGCCCGCGGATGACTTGACCGACCCCTCGCCGGCCACCACCTTTGCTCACTTGGATGCAACCTTGGTGTTGTCACGGCAAATCGCCGAGCTGGGTATTTATCCCGCGGTGGATCCTTTGGACTCCACTAGCCGCTTGCTTGATCCCAATGTGATCGGTGCAGATCACTACGAAACAGCCCGCGCCGTGCAGTCAGTTCTGCAGCGCTATAAAGAGCTACAAGACATCATCGCGATTCTTGGCATGGATGAGTTGTCGGAAGACGACAAATTGGCCGTGCAAAGAGCGCGCAAGATCCAGCGCTTCTTGTCCCAGCCCTTCACGGTGGCGGAAACCTTTACCGGTGCACCAGGCAAGTATGTTTCCTTGGCGGAAACCATTCGTGGCTTTAAAGGCATTGTGGCCGGCGAATACGACCACCTGCCGGAGCAAGCTTTCTACATGGTTGGCGGCATCGACGAAGCCGTTGAAAGAGCCAAGACACTTTAATTAGCTGATCGTCGCGGAATAAACGTAACGCCAATGAGCACCATCCAGGTCGACATCGTTAGCGCCGAGGGCGCGATCTTCTCCGGCACCGCCGAGATGGTCATTGCGCCCGCGAAAATGGGTGATGTGGGTATCGCGCCGCGCCATGCACCCTTGTTGACGGATCTGCGCCCCGGTGAAGTGCGGGTGAAAGTGCCCGATGAAAGCGATGAGGTTTTTATCTACGTCACCGGCGGCATACTGGAAGTCCAGCCACATTTGATTACGATCCTGGCGGATTCCGCTCTACATGCAGACCAGCTTGACGAAGAGGCCGCCATGAAGGCGCGCCAAGAAGCCGAAGAGGCCATGAAGCACGCCGAGGGCAAGGAAGATTTAGCCCATGCCCAGCAGCAGCTGGTGGAAGCCGCCGCCCGCTACCAGGCCGCTCAAAAACTCAAGGGTCGGCGCTAGCGCTGACAGTTCCAGCGCCGCCGCAGACGGCGATACGGAGATAGCATTGCTCGAATGCCTTGGTTTTCAAGGCCCTCGGGGCTTCTGATAGTCGCGGATTTCGGGACAATCCAACCCTGTGCACCGATTCGCAGACATGATCCCCGCCAGCGGCTAAAGTAGCGCCTCAGGAAACGGAGCGACCGCCCCGCATGAATTTTAGCGTCATCATTTTGGCTGCCGGCGAAGGCAAGCGCATGCGCTCGGACCTGCCGAAAGTTCTGCAGCCGCTGGCCGGGAGCACGCTACTTGAGCGCGTTCTAGATACGGCCGCCGAACTACAACCAGAATCCATCCACGTGGTTTACGGTCACGGTGGCGAAGCGGTGCAAGCGCATTGCGCAGACCGGCCTATTCAATGGGCCCTGCAAGCCGAACGTATGGGCACGGGTCATGCGGTACAACAAGCATTACCCGCCGTGCCCGCCCATCAAACCGTGCTGATACTTTGTGGTGACGTGCCCTTAGTCCGCGCGCCCTTGTTGCGCGATTTGCTCGCCGCCACCCAGGGAAAACATTTAGCGGTACTCACCGCGACCGTGGATGACCCCACGGGCTATGGTCGAATTCTGCGTGACGAGGGCGGTGCCATGATTGGCATTGTCGAGCAACGCGACGCCACGGTCGAGCAACAAGCCATTGACGAAATTAATACCGGACTAATCGCCTGTCCCGCGGGTTTGTTGTCGCAGTGGTTAGAGCAAGTCAAAGCAGACAATGCGCAAGGCGAGTTTTATCTCACCGATGTTGTGGGCCTGGCGGCAAAAGATGGGCAAAGCATTGGCAGTTTATGCGCGCCGGAGGCGGAAGAAGTTTTGGGTATTAACGACAAGCGCCAGTTGGCGCGTACCGAAACACTCTATCGACAACGCGTGGCAGACGAGTTGCTGGATTCTGGTGTCACCCTCATCGATCCGGCGCGGATCGATGTACGCGGCAGTTTGAAATGTGGCCGCGATGTTGTGATCGACGTCAATGCAATTTTCGAAGGCGAGGTCGAGCTGGGTGATGGTGTGCGTATTGGTCCCAACACAGTTATTCGCGATTCGGTGATCGGTGCCGGCACTCAAATCCATCCCAATTGCGTCATCGAGCTGGCCAACATGGGCCAAAATTGCGAAGTCGGTCCCTATGCCCGGCTGCGCCCTGGGGTTGAGTTAGCCGAGCGGGCCAAGCTGGGCAATTTTGTGGAACTGAAAAAAACCCAGGTGGGTAAGGGCAGCAAGGTTAACCACCTAAGCTACGTCGGTGATACCACCATCGGCGAATTGGTTAACGTGGGCGCCGGCACCATTACTTGTAACTACGACGGCGCGAACAAGCACCCGACCATTATCGGCGATCGTGCTTTCATCGGTTCCGGCGTAGAGCTGGTCGCACCCATCGAAGTGGGTCCAGGTGCCACGATTGGCGCGGGCTCCACCGTCAGCAAGAGCGTGCCAGCGGAGGAGCTCACCGTGGCGCGCAGCAAACAACAGACTATCCGGGGCTGGCAGCGGCCCGTGAAAAAAACATAGTAGGATAGCCGCGGAAAGTGGGATGTCGTTCCCGCCGATCTAGCGGTGCTTAAGTCAAAATAGAAAGAATACCGCCGGCGCGAAATAGGCGCCCGGGATCAAACAGAGTAGTAAGCAATGTGTGGAATCGTAGGTGCCGTAGCTGAGCGAAACGTCGTACCCATTCTCGTCGAGGGTCTCCGGCGCTTGGAATATCGCGGCTATGATTCGGCCGGCGTTGCCACCGTCAATGACGGACAACTAGATAGGCGTCGTCGCCTCGGTAAAGTCGCCCAATTGCAGGCCGCCCTGGACGATGCGCCCTTACGCGGACGCATTGGCATCGCTCATACTCGCTGGGCGACACATGGTGTGCCCAGCGAAGACAATGCTCATCCCCATGTGTCGGGTGATCATCTGGCCATCGTGCACAACGGTATTATCGAAAATCATGAAAGCTTGCGCGCGGAACTCGTGGCCGATGGTTATCAGTTCGATACCGAAACGGACACCGAAGTCATAGTTCACCGCATTCATCACTACCAAAGATCAGGACAAGATCTAAGTGAAGCTGTACGCAGCACAGTGGGGGATCTCGAAGGGGCTTATGCCTTGGTGGTCATGTCCGCCGATGAACCCGATAAATTAATTCTTGCCCGTGCCGGCTGCCCCGTAGTAATTGGTGTTGGCATCGGCGAAAACTTTGTTGGCTCCGATGTTGCCGCCCTGCTGCCGGTAACCCGCGAGTTTATTTTTCTGGAAGAAGGCGATTTTGCAGAAGTCAGCACCACGGACATTCGCGTTATCGATGCCGATGGTCAGGCCGTCAATCGACCCGTTCAAGAAAGTGAACTTTCCGCCGATGCGGCTGACAAAGGCCAGTACCGCCACTTCATGCTCAAAGAAATTCATGAGCAAGCGCGCTCTGTGGCGCAGACCCTAGAAGAGCGTGTGGCGAATGGAAAGTTATTAGACGCAGCCTTCGGCCCCGAAGCTTCGCAAGTTTTCAAGCAAACACGCGCGGTGCAAATCGTTGCTTGTGGCACTAGTTTCCACGCGGGCACGGTGGCCAGTTACTTCATCGAGCAGATCTGTCGGGTACCTTGCAGTGTCGATATCGCCAGCGAATACCGCTACCGCGACCCGGTGGTTCAAGAAAACACTCTGTTCGTTACCATTTCTCAATCCGGCGAGACCGCCGACACCTTGGCCGCGCTGCGCCTGGCCAAAGAAACCGGCTATCTCTCGACTTTGGCCATCTGCAACGTGCCCGAAAGTTCGCTAGTACGCGAATCCGATCTGGTCATGCTGACCCGGGCCGGCCCGGAAATCGGCGTTGCATCAACCAAGGCATTCACGACACAACTGGCCGCCTTATCCATGCTGGTCATTGCCCTGGGCAAACATCACAACATGGACGAAGATCGTGAACGCGGCCTGGTACAGCGTTTAATCGAAATCCCCGGCCTCGTTGAAAGCACCCTGCAACTAGACGAAGCTATGCGCGATCTCGCCGAACGCTTCGCCGAAAAACACCATGCCCTATTCCTAGGCCGCGGCGTGTTACACCCGGTCGCCATGGAGGGCGCGCTAAAGCTCAAAGAAATTTCCTACATCCACGCCGAAGCCTACGCGGCTGGCGAACTAAAACACGGCCCCCTCGCGCTAGTCGATGCCGATATGCCCGTCATCGCCGTAGCTCCCAATAACGACCTATTAGAAAAACTAAAATCCAACCTCATGGAAGTCCGCGCCCGCGGCGGCGAGCTCATCGTATTCGCCGATCCCGACGCCGGCATGGAATCTAGCGAAGGTGTGACGGTCATTCATATGCCGCGCCACATCAGCTATTTTCAAGCACCCGTGGTTTACACTATACCGTTGCAGCTACTTTCTTATCATGTGGCCGTGTTGAAAGGCACGGACGTTGATCAGCCGAGGAATCTTGCGAAGTCTGTGACGGTTGAATAAATGAGCTTGTGGAATGTTCCAGTATTTTCACGATTGATTGTGTCGGACTCTTCTTACAAGCTTCTGATTTCCCGCCGAACGCTCTAGAAAATCTACAATTAATTCTTTCGGGCCTGTTTGCTGCTGCGAGAGGCTAGACGGAGTCGAGATTTGCCGTTGGCTCGTCGGTGATTCAGCTCGATATCCTCTGTGTTGTTACTGTGCCGGCCAGAAGCCCGCGGTCGGGCCGCGTTTTCTGGCGAGTTCCGATTATCTGCGCGATAATACGGCTATTAGTACAAAACTAGAATTGATGCACAGCACTGTTGCCGACATTGCGCTGAGCGCGCGAGGCATAACCAAGGTTTATCATACGGGCGACGTAGAAGTGCATGCTTTGCGTGGCGTTGACATTGATCTCTACGCGGGCGAATTTGTGGTCCTGCTTGGTGCATCTGGCAGCGGCAAGTCGACTTTGCTGAACATTGTCGGCGGCTTAGATGTTCCAACCGCCGGCAGCCTGAATTTTCGAGATCATGATCTAACGCAGGCGACTGTTGGCGAGCTCACGCGGTTTCGGCGTGCTCATGTTGGATTTGTTTTTCAATTCTATAATCTAGTTCCAAGTCTCACGGCGCGTGAAAACGTTTCATTGGTCACGGAAATTGCCGAGCATCCGATGGACCCCGTCGCTGCGCTCGAGTTGGTTGGGCTGGAGGATCGCTTAGATCATTTTCCGGCGCAGCTCTCCGGCGGCGAGCAACAGCGGGTTGCCATTGCCCGTGCTATTGCGAAGCAACCAGACGTATTGCTCTGCGATGAGCCCACCGGCGCTTTGGATAGTCGTACCGGCATAGTCGTTTTGGAAGCCTTGGAGGCAGTGAACCGCGATCTCGGTACGACTACAGCGGTTATTACCCACAACGCAGTGATCGCTGAGATGGCTGACCGGGTGATTCGGATGGCGGATGGTCAAATTGCCGAGGTGTCTAGCAATGAGCGGCGCATCGATCCGCGGGACCTAAGTTGGTAACGGCTGATGCTCCGGGCCATTAATCGCAAATTGTTTCGTGATCTGAACAAGATGCGCGGGCAGGTTGTGGCGATCGGCTTGGTCGTGGCCTCGGGCGTTGGCGTATTGGTGATGTCTTTGTCGGTCCTGGATTCTTTGCAGATCACCGCTAATGCCTACTATGACCGTTATAACTTTGCCGAGGTTTTCGCCGCGGTGAAACGAGCGCCGGAACGTCTGGTAGACAGGATCGGGCAAATACCAGGCGTGCAAACCGTGCAAACGCGGATTACGCGGCTAGCCATATTGGATGTCAACGGATTCGAAGAGCCCGTGATAGGAAAACTCTTATCGATTCCGGAAAACGGCGAGCCGCATTTGAACAAACTTGCGCTGCGTAGCGGCCGCTTCGTTCAGTCTGGATATCCGGATGAAGTGGTTCTCAATGAGCCGTTCGCCGAGGCTCACGACTTGCAACCGGGTGACGAGCTGCAGGCACTGATGAACGGCAAGAAGCGACAACTTCGAGTGGTTGGTATCGCCCTGTCGCCGGAGCATGTCTATGCCATCGGGCCGGGGGCGTTGATGCCAGATGATCAACGCTTCGGCATTTTGTGGATGGGCCGTGAAGCATTGGCGGCGGCCTACGATTTGGATGGCGCATTTAACGATATCTCCCTGACGCTGTTGCGAGGTGTATCGCCAGAGTCCGTGATTCAGCGACTAGATGCCTTGCTCGAGCGCTACGGCGGAGTGGGTGCCATTGCACGCGAAGATCAAATCTCGAATTGGTTCTTAATGAACGAGATCAGGCAGATAGAGACGATGGCCAAAATTATGCCGGCAATTTTTTTAGCCGTCGCGGCATTCTTGGCCAACATGGTATTAGGTCGCCTAGTGTCGACCGAACGCAGTGAAATTGGACTGATGAAAGCATTTGGCTATACGGATGCGGAAGTCATGATTCATTATTGCAAGTTGGTCGCCGCCATGACTCTATTTGGCATTGTGCTTGGTTGGGCGGTCGGCGCATTTTTTGGACGTATTGCTACCGAGCTTTACACCAACTTTTATCGGTTCCCATTGCTGATCTATCAGCCGAAAATTGCCGTGTTTTTACTCGCGGCCGGCATCAGTTTAGCGGCCGCCATTGCCGGTACACTCAGTGTCGCGCGGCGGGCGGCTAAACTCCCGCCGGCCGAAGCAATGCGTCCTCCCGCGCCCCCAGTTTACCGTCGCTCCAGCATCGGCGGCTCGCGCTTGACAGATTTCTTGGACCAGCCAACCCGCATCGTCATGCGGCATCTGGCGCGGACGCCCATTCGTTCGGGCTTAACGATTTTGGCTGTCGCATTGTCGGTTGGCGTTGTGATCATGTCGATGCAATGGAGTGACTCGATTAACCATTTGGTGCGTGTCTATTTCGTCGAAGGCCAGCGTCAGGATCTGATGGTCGGGTTGCTCGAACCGCAGTCTGATAGCGCAATTCACGAATTCGCGCGTCTACCGGGTGTGTTGTCGGTCGAGTCATCGCGCATCCTTAGCGCGGATTTGCATGCCGGGCCACGCCGGCATCGCGGCGCAGTGCAGGGTGTGCGGCCGGATGACCGATTACAACTCGTCTACGACGTCAGCGGGCATGCACTTAAAGTACCCGCCGACGGCTTAGTGATGTCCACCAAGCTTGCAGAGAAACTTGCGCTTGGTATCGGCGATATGGTCGACATCGAAGTATTGGAGGGGCGCCGACCAAGCGTATCAGTACCGGTCGTGCAGACTTACGAAACTTATATCGGTATGCCGGCCTATATGCATTTCGATACTTTAAATCGCCTCATGCTCGACCGGCCAAGTTTGGAGTACGCGAATCTGCTTGTTGATCCGCTGCAACAAGCTGAGCTTTATAAGGCGCTCAAGAGCATGCCTAAAGTCTCCGCCGTCATGGTTAAGCAGGCCGCAATTGATACCTTTTATGAAACCATGGCAGAGACATTGTTGATATTCGTTTCCTTTTTTTCCGTTTTCGCCTTTGCGCTGGGTTTTGGTGTTATTTACAACAGCGCACGTATTTCTCTGTCGGAGCGTGGTAGAGATTTGGCGACACTGCGCGTCTTGGGCCTGACCCGATTGGAGATCGCCTATATTTTGCTGTCCGAGGTGACATTTTTAGTCATACTCGCATTGCCGGTCGGTTGCCTTGTCGGTCTCGGGCTTGCCGCTGTGATGACCGCTGGATTTGAGACCGAGCTATTTCGTGTGCCTCTGGTGATCGAATCTTCAACCTATGGTATAGCGATGCTTTTAGCTTTGGCGTCGACCGCTGTATCCGCGGCATTTATTCGCCGGCGCTTGGATGAGCTTGATTTGATTGCCGTATTGAAAACCCGAGAGTAGTTTGGAATGAAAGCTAGTCAACGCCGGCTATTGCTGTGGGCGATTCTTGGTGGCGCGGTCATACTCGGCTTGATCGCTGCATTTCGGCCGCAAAGTGTGCCGGTCGATTTGTTGTCGGTCAGTCGCGGTAATTTACTAGTGACCGTTGATGATGAAGGCGAGACGCGAGTCCGCGACGCATTCATGTTGTCAGCCCCGGTGGCGGGACGGATGCTACGGATCGAGTCAGAAGCTGGCGACGAGGTCATCGCGGGCGAAACGGTGGTCGCCGAAATCGAACCGGTTGATCCGACATTTCTTGATTTGCGTAGTGAGGCACAAGCACAAGCCGCGGTACGAGCGGCAGAATCGGCAAGAATTTTGGCGCAGGCGGAAGTAGATCAAGCCAACGCCGAGTTGGAATTTGCCCGCGCTGAATTGGACCGGGCGCGCGAACTGATAATCAATAACAGCATTTCGCGACAGGCTTTGGATGAGGCCGAACGCAAGCACAAGACGACCAAAGCCGCCTACGCGACAAAACTCGCCGGTTTGCAAGTCCGCAATTTTGAATTGGAGCGCGCTCGAGCAGAGCTTTTATCGCCCGCGGAGCAAGATCGCCCAACACGGCAGGACTGTGAATGCGTACCGATCACAGCACCGATTGACGGTGTAATTCTGCGCGTAATTAATGAGAACGAAGGCGTGGTCATCGCCGGCCAGCCGCTGATTGAGATCGGTGATGCGCGTGACTTAGAAATCGTCGTTGATCTGTTGTCTGTCGACGCCGTGAAAGTAACGCCTGGGCAACGCGTGATTATTGAAGGTTGGGGCGGGAGCGAAGCTGTTGCGGGGCGCGTTCGCCGGGTTGAGCCGTTTGGCTTTACCAAGATTTCTGCCTTGGGGATTGAAGAACAGCGTGTCAACGTCATTGTGGATCTGGTGAGTCCACGTGAGACTTGGGCGCGCTTGGGTCACGGTTATCAGGTTGATATTCGGATTGTCCTGTGGGAAGGCGTTGATGTGATCAAACTGCCGTTGACTGCGATGTTTCGTGACGGTCAGCAGTGGGCAGTATTTGTCGAGTCGAACGGGCGCGCGGAAAAACGGTTGCTCAAGATTGGTCGCCGCAATGGACTTGACGCCGAGATTCTCGATGGCCTTGCAGTCGGTGATCGCATCGTGCTGCATCCGGGTGATCGAGTCGATAATGGCGTGCGAATCGCAACACGGGGTTAGTTGCAATCAAGCGAGGATCGGTTCCGAACAACACTGATTGCCGGTTATAGAATCGGGTATGAATCTCCGCATCAAGGCGTGGGTTCTAATGCAGCGGTATCGGCAATTCGATTCTTCACGGCGTGTGAATAATCGGCCTATAGCGATAATCTACTTCGGCGACGACAACTTCGCGCGAACATTAACATCCGCCCAGGAGTTGGGTCGGCTGTCCCCTTAGCGCAAGATTGATCAAATGTGCATTCTCGATCCAAAGTATTATTTTGACTAAGTTTGACACGGTTGACGCCCGATGGGACCGGTAGAGAAAGCAATTTGGTATATCGAAAGCCATTACGAGCAAGCAGTGTCTCTGGATGATGTGGCGCGGGTCGCGGGTGTCTCACGTTTCTACTTGAGCCGAGCTTTTGCTGACGTAACTGGCCTACCGTTAACACGCTATCTTCGCTACAGGCGCTTGTCCCAGGCGGCTCGAGCTCTTGCCTCAGGCAAGAACGACATTTTGGATTTGGCCTTGTCCTTGGGCTATAGCTCTCACGAGGCGTTTTCGCGCGCTTTTAAGGACTTGTTTGGTGTTACCCCGGAATCTGTGCGGCGGCAGGGTGACGTAGAGAATCTCCCGCTATTGCCGGCGCAAAAAACGGGCTTAGGCTTGGCAGTCAATTTGCCTGAACCGGAAATAACACAGAGTGATGAACTATTACTAGCGGGGTTATCGAAAAGCTATTCCGCGGCAGAAAACGCGGAAATACCTGGGCAGTGGCAAGAGTTTTCGCCGAGATTCCGACAACTCGGCCAAGTATCGGGTAATGAGACCTTTGGCGTTTACAGTCATGCTCACGATGGCAGCAACTACTCATACCTGTGCGCGTTTCAGGTTCCTGATTTCAATTCGGTAAGTGATGATCTGACGCGACTGCGCATTCAGCCCCAGACTTACGCAGTATTTTTACACCGCGCGCATATTTCACAAGTCAGGAGCACACACGCTGCCATATGGAGCCAAGGTCTGCGGAGACTTGGGCGACAAGCCATCGATGCGCCGTTTTTTGAACGCTACTCCAGCTCGTTCGACTCGGAGACTGGTGAGGGCGGACTAGAAATTTGGGTGCCGATAAGGTGAAAAAAGAAAATGGAGGTGTCAAAGGCATTAATTGGTATGCCGTTAACGGATTCTGGTTGTCGTTCATGATGTTGGTATTTCTGATTTCCTGTGTTGGATCCGACGCAGACACTGCCACCGCGGTTGATGTTCAAAGAGACCGGAGTATTGAATTTGAGGTCTGGCTGCCAAAAGGCAAGAAAACTTCACCTTTAGTATTGATCAGTCACGGTACCGGCGGGCATTACAGCGATCACCGCTGGCTTAGCAGTGCATTGGTCGCGAATGGCTATGCGGTCGCCGGCCTCAATCATCCCGGCGACACCAGAAAGGATCAATCACCTGAAGGGCTACTTCGGGTGTGGGATCGGCCGCTAGATATTAGTTTTCTGCTCACGCATATCTTGGATTCCCCGAAATGGAGTCAGTTTATTGATTCAAGGTTCATCTCTGTAATCGGCTTTTCAGCCGGCGGGCATACCGCAATCTCTTTGGCCGGGGGTGTTTATGATCCGCAGTTGATGTCGGAGTACTGCCAAAGCGAAAAAAGAGGCCCAGACTGTGACTTGGCCGAGAACGTAGCCGTTGATTTTTCGGGAGCTCGGCGCAGCTATAAAGATTCGCGCCTATCGGCAGTATTAGCGCTGGCACCAGCTCTCGGCCCCGGAATGAGCGACAAAGGTTTATCTGGTATCGGTGTTCCGGTGCGAATCATAGCGGCCGAGGACGATGAGCTGCTGATTCCCGACCAGCATGCGCGCCACTATGCCCGCGCCATCCCCCATGCGGAATTGATCATGATTCCCAAGGGTGGTCACTTCGTATTTCTGAAATGCGGCTTGGCGGGACAGATTGCCGACTACTTCATCGAACAGTTCGACTTATGCGGTCGAGAAATAGACGTCGATCGCGACCATGTTCAGCTAGGGCTAGCCAAGCTGGCTATTGAATTCCTGGACGAGCAACTAAAATTCGTGGAGTGATTTCTGTTGGTCGATAGCCGTGCGTCCGAAGCTCAAGTCACTGATCCAAGTACGACACATCATCGCTTAATGAAGGAAACACTACAACGAAGCCAGTCCACGCAGCTCACTAAACTTTCATCCACCCGCTGTCTTTGCAAAACAGGTTTCGCAACCTGATTTTTCCCAGAGAGTTGATGGCACTGTTTAAGGCGTAAGGCCGCCATTAGGCGGTATTTTCATGGCACCAAATTTGCATGGCTGTTACTTGCCGGGCTAGAGTCGAATGTC
The DNA here is from genome assembly GCA_965221985.1 of Gammaproteobacteria bacterium. Classification (GTDB taxonomy): domain Bacteria; phylum Pseudomonadota; class Gammaproteobacteria; order Steroidobacterales; genus J054. The sequence continues at coordinate 736,604 of OZ244928.1, read as the reverse complement.
TTGATTGATCGAAACCATGAACCTGGACAAACCCATTGTGACGCAATCGAGCTCGCCTCACACCGAAGACAATAGCCCTCGACCTGGCGAGCATGTTGGGGAAATTGTTAGCGAAAACACGGTCAAAGATTATTGGCGCGCCAACCTACGCCTGGTTTCAGGTTTGCTGTTGATTTGGTTCGCTGTCTCTTTCGGATTTGGCATCTTGCTCGTAGAGCCATTGAACCGAATTTCCTTCTTTGGTTTTAAGCTGGGTTTCTGGTGGGCCCAGCAAGGTGCCATCTATGTTTTCGTTGCGCTGATCTTTGTCTATGTGTGGTTAGCACGGCGTATTGATCGTTACTTTGGTGTCGACGATGACGAGCCTCCAGATTTATGAGCATTCAGGTACTCACCTATTTATTCGTGGGCTTGAGTTTTTGCCTGTACATCGGCATTGCTATTTGGTCGCGTGCATCTTCGACGAAGGATTTTTATGTGGCCGGTGGCGGCGTCCACCCCATCGCCAATGGCATGGCGACGGCTGCCGACTGGATGAGTGCCGCGTCATTTATTTCCATGGCCGGCATCATCGCATTCATGGGATATGACGGTTCCGTCTATTTGTTGGGCTGGACGGGCGGCTATGTTCTATTAGCGTTGTTGCTTGCACCCTATCTGCGTAAATTTGGCCAGTTCACGGTGCCCGACTTTATTGGGGAACGCTACTACTCACGCCTTGCGCGCGTAGTGGCGGTACTGTGTTTGATTTTTGTTTCCTTTACCTATGTCGCGGGTCAAATGCGCGGCGTCGGTATTGTATTTTCCCGTTTCCTAGAGGTAGACATTAATTTTGGTGTCCTAATTGGGATGGCAGTGGTTTTTGCCTATGCCGTACTAGGCGGTATGAAAGGCATCACCTACACACAAGTCGCGCAATACTGTGTACTGATATTTGCCTATCTAGTTCCGGCGATTTTCATTTCATTTTTAATCACGGGACACCCCATACCCCAGATCGGTTTGGGGGCCGAGACATTGGATGGGTCCGGTCTCGCAGTATTGGAACGATTGGATGAAACCTTGCAGGAGCTCGGCTTTGGCCCTTACACAAAGGGCAGCAAATCGACCGTTGACATCTTCGCTATTACCTTTGCATTAATGGTCGGTACCGCTGGGTTGCCGCATGTAATTGTGCGGTTTTTTACCGTGCCTAAGGTGTCCGACGCACGTAAGTCGGCCGGGTATGCCCTATTGTTCATCGCGCTACTCTATACCACGGCACCTGCCGTGGGTGCTTTTGCACGCCTTAACTTGGTGCAGACGATACATGCAGCGCCTTATGAAGGCGTACCCGCCTGGTTCACTAATTGGGAATCCATTGGCCTAATCGCTTGGCTGGATAAAAATCAGGATCGAGTGATTCAGTATGGTCCCGGCAGCGCCTTTGACGGACGCCCGAGTTTTTCGGCAGGACAGGGCCGTAGCGGCGAACGTCTACTTGCCAATAAGCCGACGGATGTTCGTAATGAAGTCTATGTTGATCGCGACATAATGGTTCTGGCCAACCCTGAAATCGCGAGTCTGCCTAGCTGGGTAATCGCCTTAGTCGCTGCGGGCGGTTTGGCTGCTGCGCTATCGACTGCAGCGGGATTGTTGCTGGTGATATCCACCTCAATCAGTCACGATTTATTGAAGAAAACCTTCTTACCGAAAATCAGCGAAAAACAAGAACTGCTGTTTGCCCGTTTGTCCGCCGCCACGGCTATCGGCATTGCCGGATATCTGGGGATAAACCCGCCTGGCTTTGTTGCTCAAGTTGTTGCCTTCGCATTCGGCTTGGCTGCCGCATCATTGTTCCCAGCAATTTTTATGGGAATTTTTTCGCGGCGTATGAACACCTTGGGCGCTGTTGCCGGCATGTGTGGCGGGTTAATATTTACCAGTGGCTATATCGTATTTTTCAAGTTTTTGCGTCCGGAGTTGAATAGCGCGGAAAATTGGCTTTTTGGCATTTCCCCCGAGGGCATCGGTAGTATCGGTATGCTGGTGAATTTCTCTCTGGCCTGGGTGTTTTTTCGGCTACAGAGCCCGCCACCGTCGTCGATTCAGGCCTTGATTAATGATATTCGTATTCCAGCGGGAGCAAAGCTTGCGCGCCCGGAATAGACGAGAATTGTATCATTGCCGCTTAGCTATGATGTCATTTATTGACTACGAATTTAGGTTGGTTAGTCGCTGCTTAGGAAACAAAAAGTTTTTGGAGTCTTCTGTCTAGCACTAACCGTTCTAGGTTGGCTTGTCTTGTTCTAGTTGGCAGGACATGAGTCAGAGTATCCCGAAATACTGGGACCTTACTCGACCAGTTGGGGTCTGATATGCCTCGGCGGCTGCGGGTTGAATCCAGATATTCTTAAATGGCCCTTCGCGCAGAATGCATCCGTCGGCGACACAATTCAGTGCCACGCCGCCCGCCAGGCATAGCTTGTCCTCGCCTGTTTCCTGCTGAAGCGTTCTGGCAAATCGCAAAACAACCACTATCTGAGGTTGCGTCATGGGATGGGCCAGATTTGAATGTACGCTCACAATTGGACGTGATCAAATTTCGCGGCGACGAATTGCCGCAGTCGCATACAAATCGAGCCGGGGCGTTGTCAAACTATTCCGGAGCGCTACCTCTCCGAAGGTGAGCTATATCCAAAGAGAAGAAAACATTACATTGAAGGTTCGCCATCTATTATATGAGCTGCCGTGCAAATTTCTGTTGCTGTTGAGGGCTCAATATTTGTGGATTGAGAGTACCCTGAACTCAATGTTTCCATCGACGGCCGAGATCTACTGCCGCGGACCACTGGTGAGCAATTCGCTCTACAATCAAGGCTCCTTTCTCATTTGCCGGAACTGGGTATGGGATGCGCGATATGACGGATAGGGACAAGACGAAGCAAGCAATTGCCGCCCAGAAATTTCATGATGAGGCGCAACTTATACAACAGCTTTTGAGCCGGCCACCCTATGATGCCTCTACTGCGGAGAATATTCAGCGCAACGCCGCGGCAATCATCACGGCGGCAAGATCCAAAACAGCAGATAAATCACTGCTCGACACTTTTCTAAGCGAATATGGCTTGTCGAACAACGAAGGCGTCATCCTGATGTGTTTGGCTGAGAGTCTGCTGCGCATTCCCGATCAGCGAACCGCTGAGCGATTAATTGCTGACAAGATAGAACTGGGTAACTGGGCCGCGCATGCGGGCCAAGCAGACTCCTTGCTCGTTAACGCATCGACCTGGGCATTGATGCTGAGTGGAAAATTGGTCGCGGTTGATCGAGAGTTCACCGATGCGCCGGGCAACTGGTTACGCTGGCTTAGCAGCCGTCTGGGTGAACCCGTCATTGAATCGGCCATGCGTGGGGCCATGCGTATCTTGGGACGGGAGTTCGTACTGGGTACCACCATCGACAATGCCATTGATAATGCCGATAACGGCCAACTGTACTCCTTTGATATGCTGGGCGAGGCTGCTCGCGAGGCCAACACGGCCGCGCGTTACTTCGAGTCTTATCAAAACGCAATTCGCGCCATTGGTAAACGGTCTGTTCCCAATGAGCACGGGCGACAAGCAGTCTCCATAAAACTCTCGGCACTACATCCTCGCTACGAGCCGACGCAAAGAGCTCGGGTGATGAATGAATTGCTACCGGTGCTCAAAGCGCTTTGCCTGGATGCAGCACAACGCAATATCGATCTCACCGTTGATGCGGAGGAAGCTGATCGCCTAAGCATCTCTTTGGACATCTTTGCAAGAGTTGCCGAGGATCCTGATCTTGATGACTTGCGAGGCCTGGGTCTGGCCGTTCAGGCTTACGGTAAGCGTGCCGTACCCATTCTCGATTGGTTAGTGGCGCTGGCTAGGAAAACCGGTCGTCATATTCCTGTGCGGCTGGTTAAAGGCGCCTACTGGGATGCCGAAATAAAACATGCGCAAGTGTTAGGGCTGCCAGGATTTTCGGTATTCACGCGTAAGCCATCAACGGATCTTTCATTCCTGGTTTGTGCCAGGAAGATTCTTGATCATCCCGATGAGCTGCACGGAAAATTCGCGACACACAACGCCCATTCTTTGGCGGCCATTGTGGCCATGGCGAAGCGCAATCAAAATTACGAGTTTCAAAGACTGCACGGCATGGGTGATTCGCTATATCGCGCGGCCCGCGCCCACTACCCCAGTTTGCCACCCGTGCGGACCTATGCCCCCGTCGGTATGCATCGCGATTTGCTGGCCTATTTGGTCCGTCGTTTGTTGGAAAACGGTGCCAATAGCTCCTTTGCCAACCGCTTTCTCGACGAAAGAATGACGCCCGAAGAGCTTGCTCGAGACCCCATCGAGCTTGTCCGCCAAACCAGCCCCGCCGCGCACCCGAAAATACGCTTACCTAAAGATTTGTTCGGCTCAGCGCGCCGCAACTCCGCAGGCTTGGACTTGGCCGATCAACAAGTCGTGAATGCGCTGGTTAGCGTGGTGGAGGCCAGTGAATCTCAGCGGTTTGAAATTCACAATGCGGCGCAGGCCGCGGACAATGCTCGTGAAACGATCAACATCGTGAATCCGGCAAAGGTCGATGAACGGCTAGGCCGTTATTGTCCTAGCTCAAGGGACGACATCGATGCTGCTTTCGCAGCCGCATCCCAGGCTCAGCCAGCATGGGACGCACGCGGCGGCGGGGCTCGTGCGCGGGTACTGGAAGCTTTCGCGGATCAACTGGAATTGGCACGCGAGCGGTTCATTGTCTATTTATGCCGCGAGGCGGGTAAAACCTATCCAGACGCCATCGCGGAAGTCCGCGAAGCGGTGGATTTTTGTCGCTACTACGCGTTGCAAGCCCGCGAAAAATTCGAATCTCCAATCCACCTGCCCGGTCCAACGGGTGAATCCAACGAACTGTCTCTGCACGGCCGTGGTGTGTTCGCTTGTATCAGCCCTTGGAATTTTCCCCTGGCGATTTTCATCGGCCAAATCGCGGCAGCCCTGGCGGCTGGCAATGCGGTGGTCGCCAAGCCGGCTGAGGAAACCCCGTTCATTGCTGATCAAGCGATTCAATTGCTATATAAATGTGGTCTACCCGAAACCCTTTGCCATCTAGTACTGGGCGCCGGGGAAGTTGGCGCACGAGTGGTGCGGCATCCGCTGACCGCCGGCGTCGCTTTTACCGGCGGTACTTCGACCGCACAAGCCATCAACTCGGCACTGGCCGCAAGACAAGGACCCATCACGCCCCTGATCGCCGAGACAGGCGGCCAAAACGCCATTATCGCTGATTCCACGGCGCTCTTAGAGCAAGTCACCGACGATGTTATCCAGTCGGCTTTCTTAAGTGCTGGCCAACGTTGTTCCGCGTTGCGCGTATTGTTTCTGCAAGAAGAAATCGCCGACACGGCCATCGCGATGATCAAAGGGGCAATGAATGAGCTGCGAGTCGGCGATCCGGCCAGGCCGGAAACCGACGTAGGTCCGATCATTTCCGCGTCTGCTTTAAAAACTTTGGAAGCACACGTAGCGGAGCTGAAAGGCCGTGCTTGTCCGGTACACCAGAGTCCACTCACAGCAGAATGCGCGAATGGCCATTTTCTAGCACCTAGCTTGACGGAAATTGACAGCATTTCTCAACTCAAGCAGGAACACTTTGGTCCGATAGTTCATGTGATCCGCTTCGCGGGCGAAGATTTCGAATCAGTGCTGCAGGAAATCGCAGGCACTGGGTTCGGCTTGACCTTTGGTATCCATAGCCGCATCGGATCTCGCGTTGAAGAGGCATGGCAAACTTTACCCGTGGGCAATATCTACGCGAATCGCAACATCACCGGTGCGGTGGTCGGCTCCCAACCCTTCGGCGGTCAGCGACTATCCGGCACTGGCCCGAAGGCGGGGGGGCCTAACTATTTGCTGCGTTTCGCCACCGAAAAAAGCCTCACCGTGAATACCGTGGCAACTGGTGGCAATACTGAGTTGCTAGGCTTGTAGAAAGGCCACTTTCCCGAAAATTCGTGAATTCTGACCAGCAACGTCGCAAGCTAGGTATTACTCTTGACCAATGTTGACTTCGCCCTCCGCTATTGAAGATTCCTCAGCCCTAGGATCTTGGGCAGCAGCCGGCAGCAAAGCAGCATTTTTGGGATTGCTTCTAGCCAATATCGCCTTTCTCGTTACCTTCTTTGCTTACGATCTTAGTCTTTTCCAGTTGCTATTGGTTTATTGGTCGGAGTGTTTGCTACTGGGAATATTTAACTCGCTGAAATTACTCACAGCATCTCTTTTTGGCCATCCTTACGACAATCGGCCTGTAGGCTATTCTCGGGGTTCCGCAATTCTGCTTTCCCTATTGGCGATATTCTTTTTCGTGGGCAAGTACATGACTTTCATCGGCATGCTGGGCATTGGAATACTTTTGGTGGCGCAGGAAGTCACCGGCCTAGAACTATTCGATCTCCTGGGCGAAGCAGGCGAAGTGCTGGCGCTATCCACGGTATTACTGGCTGCTGGGCACGGACTCTCTTTCTTGATCAATTTTTTGGTTTTGGGCGAATACAAGAATGCCCGGGCCAGACAACTAATTTTTTGGCCTTACCGGCGCGCGCTGGCCCTGCTCGGTGCAATTTCGGTGGCTGTTGTGATGTCGATTTTCAGGCCTGAGCTAGCGAATACAATAAGCTTCGTGCTGGTCCTTGCGCTTTGCAAACTACTGGCAGATATGGGGCTACACCTGATGGAACGCAGGAAATTCAGCAGTCAATAAATCGGTTCAACCCCTAGACCACTGGTGCGGCTTCTTCCGCGATACGCTGGCTAACCAGCGCGTTCACCGATTGCATGGTATCCGGCATGACCGTATAGAGAGAGGGTCGGCGCCGGAGGGCCCGCCACTCGTTTTGCTCAATGATGAACTTTAGGTAGCGCAGATTTCCTCTAACGAATTCTAGATACGGATTGCGGCCGTCAAAGAGCGCTTCGACATAGCGATAAGCCTTGTTGAACTTGCCATTTAAGCGATCGTTCACGGCACTGCGTGCGAAATTTGGGGTTTGTCGAAGCAGATCCACGCCAGAGCCATAACGCGTGCTCGATGCGCCGATCTGTGCTTTGCCGGCCGCCACACCGCAAATCACGAATTCGGCATAGAGCCGATCGCGGCATTTCTCCAAATAGCAACGGTCGGCCATTTGGGCCATGAGATCCGCGGTACCTAACAAATGCCCCACGGAAGTATCGCGCGGGTTATCCAGCTCTATGTCATCAAGGTTTAGCTCATAGCCGGTAAAGTGAACAACCTGGCAGGCCAAGTCGCTGCGGTTGTTCAGACCAAGACGGGGTAGGTAATCGCGCAAGAAATCCGCGCTGCGCGATACGTGCCAAGCGGTGAATTCCGCGCCATTTTTCCAGCGCGTTTCATCCGCCCGGCGTATATAGCCCGCGTCATGAAAAAGCGCAGCGACCAAGCCCATGACCGCGCGATCCGCGCCTAGTTTGTCATCTTCGCTGACACTCAGCTCGTAGCCCGCCAGCAAACGCGCCATGGCCAGGGTCATGTCCAGGCTGTGTTGCTTATCGTGATAAACCGTATCGCAGCCTAGATAGTCTTCGAATTGACCATCGAATAGCCGATCGAAATCATGGAAGGCCATCCAGATGGCATCAAAGGCCGCGGCCGGAAAGGCCTGCTGAAACAATTCCTGCACGGCTAGCCGCACTCGGTGAGTGGAACTTACCTTGACGAAATTCGTGACGTCGTAGTCGCTACGTCGATCCTGCATGCTACCGTTGCTGTGCGGCAAAATGATGGGCTTGCCGACGACATTGCTGCGGTGCTTTAGGGCTCGGCTAGTGGCTGAGGACATGGGTAGTTAATTTACGAGGCTTCGACCCCTAGACATCAAATTGAATATACACCGGTGCATGGTCCGATGGACGTTCACGAGCTCTCGGTTCCATATCGATTTCGCTGGCCGTGCAGCGTTTGGCGATGCTATCGGAGACCAGCAGCAAATCAATTCGTAATCCGCGCTTGCGGCGAAACGCCGCAGCGCGATAATCCCACCAGCTAAAGCTACCTTCCGGCTGATCGAATAAACGAAAACTGTCATGCAGGCCAAGGTCCAACAATGCTTCTAGCATCGCGCGTTCGGGCTCGCTGCACAGTACCTTGTCTTTCCAAGTGTCGGGATCATGAACGTCGCGGTCATCCGGCGCGATGTTGAAGTCTCCCATGACCACGAGTTGCGGATAACGCTCTAGCTCCGCTTGGAGATATTTGACCAAGGCTTCCAGCCAAGCCAACTTATAAGCGTATTTTTCCGATTCCACCGTTTGCCCGTTTGGCACATAGAGATTGATCACGCGCAAGTCCGCGTAGCTCGCAGCTATCACCCGGCGTTGTTCATCCTCGAAACCCGGCAAACCACGACTAAGGTCCTCCGGTGGAATTTTCGAAAGCAGTGCAACGCCGTTATAAGTTGGCTGTCCAAAGCTAACGGCCTGATATCCCGCGTCCGCGATTTCCTGGGCCGGGAACTTTTCATCGGGAAGCTTTAGTTCCTGCAAGCCCAAGACATCCGGCTCGTGATCAGCCAGCCAGTCTTGTACGTGAGGCAAACGAACCCGCAGCGAATTGACATTCCAACTGGCTACCAACATTAGTCCTCAACCATTTCCTGGCATGGCGATGCCCGACTGTAACAATAGGGGTTCGATACTGGCGGCGCGTCCGCGAAAAGCTTCGAAGGCATCGGCGATGTCGACAGAGCCGCCTACCTCAAGAATCTCACTGCGAAACCGGCCCGCTAGTTGCTCATCAAAAATATCGTTTTCCTGAAAAGCCGACCAAGCATCTGCGGCAAGGACCTCCGCCCATTTATAACTGTAATAGCCGGCGGCATATCCACCCCCGAAAATATGCGAAAAAGCATGGGGAAAGCGATTGTATTCTGGATATCTGACCACCGCGACGCGCTTGCGGACGCTTTCTAAAATAGGCAGCAAGCGACTGCCGCGATTAGGGTCATATTCTGCGTGTAGTCGCAAATCAAACAGCGCAAATTCCAATTGACGGGCCATTTGCATGGCGGCTTGAAAGCTGCGGGAGTTTTCTAGGCGGCCCAGCAATTTTGCGGGCAGGGGTTCGCCGGTTTCATAGTGTCCTGAGATCATCTCGATGACCTCAGATTCCCAGGCAAAATTCTCCATGAACTGACTGGGCAGTTCCACCGCGTCCCAGGGCACGCCATTGATGCCGGCAATGCTCGGATAGTGGACCTTCGTGAGTACATGGTGGAGCGTATGACCGAACTCATGAAACAGCGTCAGCACTTCGTCGTGATTGAGTAAACTTGGCCGGCTTTCTGTTGGCGGCGCGAAATTGCAGACCAAATGAGCAACGGGATGTTGATGGTCCCCGCCAATACTCTTGCGATTGATGCATTCGTCCATCCAGGCGCCGCTGCGCTTGCTCTTACGCGCGAAAAAGTCCGTAAAAAAGCCCCCCAAGATTTCGTCCTGGGCATTGCTGATTTGGTAATAGGCGACCTCAGGATCCCAGGTCTCCACGCCCTCGATAACTTCGAGCTTTAGGCCATAGATTTTCTCGACCAATTGGAACAAACCGACCACGACCCGGCTTAAGGGAAAAAACGGCCGAAGTTCCTCGTCGGATACGGCATAGCGCTCTTGCCGCAGTTTCTCCGAGTAATAGGCGATATCCCAGGCTGCGAGACCTTTGCCAGCAAACCTCTCTAGCTCATTCAGCTCCCGGCGAGCGGCGGCATGTGAGCGCAGTGATAGCTCATCCAAAAACTCTGTGACTTCTTCCACCGACCCGGCCATTTTCGTCGCCAAGGAATATTCGGCAAAATTATTGAAGCCCACCAGCTGCGCGGTTTCATGCCGAAGTTTCAGAATTTGCTCGATGGTGTCGCTGTTGTCGAACTGTTTGTGCTCCGATTCTGCCGATGCGCGCGTGGCCCAGGCACGATAAAAGCGTTGTCGTAGCTCCCGGTTGTCGGCATGGGTGGTGATGGCAATGTAGGTCGGCTGATCAAGGCCAAACAGCCAACCCCGTTTATCGGCTGCTTTCGCCTGCGCTGCGGCTTGCTCCAGCGTAGTGCTAGGCACGCCAGTGAGTTTGGTTGGATCTTCTTCATGGAAGCTCCATGCGCCCATGGCATCCAAGACATTTTGCTCGAAGCGCGCCTGAGCTTCGGACAGTTCCTCGGCCCGGGTCTTGAATGCCTGTTTTTTCGTTGCCGGGAGATCCACACCGGCTAGGCGAAAATCTCGCAAGGCGAGTTCGAGCAGGCGTTTTGCGCCTGCGTCACATTCGTGCAGACCCTCGGCAACCCGTTGATATAGCAGGTAAAGTCGATCATCCTGCGCCAGTTCAGTGGCATAGCCGGTGAGTACTGGCAGGCATTCGTTATAGGCGGCTCGCAGCGCTTTGGAATTCACCACGCCGTGCAGATGGCTCACGGGAGACCAGGTACGATTCAGGCGATCACCCAGTTGTTCCAAGGCCAGAATGTCGCGCTCAAAGCTTGGGCTATCAGCTGCCGTGCCAAGAATCTCTTCGAGGCGGGCACGGTTCTCGTTCAGCACTTGCTGGATTGCGGGAACAATATGGGCGGCTTCGATTTGGCTAAATGGCGGCAGGCCGTTGCCGGCTAACAAGGGGTTGGACACGGATCACCGCAAGCTCGAAAAACGCGATGCTATCACAGGCCCTGTACCTCGCTTAAACTGAGTTTCTTTAGTTCTGATCAGGGATAACGATGGCTGAGCGCTATGATTTAGTGGTTATTGGTGGTGGCAGCGGTGGTCTGGCGGCAGCCCAGAGAGCGGCCGAGTACGGTGCGCGGGCGCTGGTCATTGAACGTGGGCGATTGGGCGGAACTTGCGTCAATGTGGGCTGCGTGCCGAAGAAGGTGATGTGGCATGCCGCCAGCTTTGCGCATGCCTTCGAAGACGCCTGTGAATATGGATTTGATCTGCCATCGACCATCGAGCATGACTGGCCCCAGCTAAAAGCCAAACGTGATGCTTACGTCAAGCACCTCAACGGCATTTACGCGCGAAACCTGGCCAATAAGCAGGTAGATTGCATTGCCGCCGAGGCGAAATTCGCGGGTGCTAAAACCGTGCTCGCCGACGGCCGCGAATTCAATGCGCCGCATATCATCATTGCCACCGGTGGCCGTCCACTGCTGCCTGAGCTTCCGGGCGCTGAATTGGGCATTAGTTCCGATGGCTTTTTCGAGCTGGAAGAATTGCCCCAGCATGTTGCCATCGCCGGCGCGGGTTACATCGCTGTGGAATTGGCGGGCATGCTCCGTGCGCTCGGCGCCGAGGTGACGCTGTTTTTCCGCTATGCCAGTCTGCTACGGGACTTCGACGAAGTTATCCAGCGAGGCTTGATGGAATCACTAGAAGACAGCGGTATCCGCCTCAGGCCCAATACCAGGGTGGAGCAACTAGAACGCGTCGGCCGGTTTATAGAGGCTCGGCTAGGCAATGGCGAAACGGAAGGCGGATTCGATACCTGGCTGTGGGCCATCGGCCGCGTGCCGGAGACCGAGGCCATTGGTCTTGAAACCGTGGGCGTGGAAACTGATACGCGCGGCTTTATACCCACGGATCAATTTCAAACCACCAATGTTCCAGGGATATACGCCATCGGCGATGTCACCGGTCGCGCCGCATTGACCCCCGTGGCCATCGCGGCCGGCCGCCGCTTAAGCGATCGGCTATTCGGCGGCATGGCGGACCGTCATCTTGATTACAAAAACATTCCATCGGTGGTATTCAGTCACCCGCCCATTGGCAGCTGCGGCATGACCGAGGCGGAAGCTCGCCAGGCGCATGGCGATGCGGTGCAGATATTTTCATCGGAATTTGTACCGCTGGCCAATGGTATTACCGAACACAAACCCAAAACCCGCATGAAACTCATCACCGTGGGCGATGAACAAAAAGTAGTGGGCGTGCATCTCATCGGGCCTGGATCGGATGAAATGCTGCAGGGCTTCGCCGTCGCCATTCGCATGGGCGCATGCAAGCGAGACTTTGACGACACGGTTGCGATTCATCCAACCAGCGCCGAAGAGTTAGTCACACTTCGTTAGGGGGAAGGGGTCGAACCGCATTTCTTAAAAATTCCCGGTCGAGCAGACTAGATATGCCGGTGGCATTTTAAGAAATGCGGTTCGACCCCTTCTTGCCACCCTAGCCGATGAGAGACAGCGCACTACGCCCCAACAGCAACAGGGCCGCTAAGGCCGACACGATCAATATCGGTCCGCGCGATCCGAACCGCTCCAAGTTCTGCCGAAAGGAATTGACCAGCCAATAGCCCAGCAAGAAACCAGGAATCATCATGGCGCCATCTATCGCTTCTGCGCGGCCAAATTTTCCGAATATCGTCAGCATGAGCAAAATGAGCAGTGATGCGCCTGTGTACAGGAATGCCAGTGTGGCGCGTACCCGTGCCCCAGAACTGTGTTGGTACAGAAGCGCGAGCATGGGCGCGCCGATGCCGCTACTGGCTCCCATAGCGCCTGCAATCACGCCGCATAAGACTGTGCTGCGCCGGTTCACGGGAATGTCTAAACCAGAAGCTGTCACCAAGACGGCCAATAGAATAGCGGTCCCAAATACGATACCCAATGCATTGCCCGGTACAACACTGAGTATCCAGGCCCCGATGAAAGCACCAGCCACGAGGCCAAGAAAAATCGCGGGCAAGTTGCCCCGGTCGATGGCGACACGTTCTCTCCAAGCCATCAGGCCCGATAGAACAAGGCTGCCGAAAATAACCGGTCCGGGAACCAACTCCAAGTTGATCCAAGCCAACAGCGGCACCATGAGAAACCCACCGCCCACCCCGCTGGCCGCTTGAATGACGGAACCCAAGACGACGATGGCTGTTACCGCAAGCAGTTCGCTTAGCGTCATAAGGCATACTCGAAGGGGTGTTTGATAGCAGTAAACAGGGATCGAACCGCATTCCTTGAGAATCCCCGGTCGGACAGACTAGATATGCCGGTGGCTTTCAAGGAATGCGGTTCGATCCCTATTTACTCCGATTGGCTAAGAAAAGATAGCAGGCCGCCGCCAGGCCCGACGCGCCAAACAACATGCACATGACGACAATTTGATAACGGGCGGCGGTTAGGGGTTCGACTCCGGACAAGATCTGGCCCGTCATCATTCCGGGAAGAGATACAAGCCCAACCGCTAACAATGAATTCAGCAGGGGGATCAGCGCGGCCCGCAAGGCCGTTCCACGGGCATTCGACCACGAATGGTTCTGCTCCAGCTCCGCCATCAAACGTTCGGCCGCCAAGCTCACTGCATTCATCGCGCCGGCAAAAATCATCCCGGCCAAGGGAATCATGTAGCGCGGGTTATACCAGGGCCCAATACCGATCACGGCTTGGGTGACCAGTATCAAAACAGGCACGCCACCTAGCGCGATGGCAATCAAGGCGCGAAGAAAAACTCCGGAATCTTTCTCTTGCAGCGGCTGCAAGGCAATCCAGCTCGCAATCATCAGCATTAGAGCCAGTACCAAGACGACGACCCAAGCCTGTTCAGTGGTAAACAAGAAGTTCAGCACAAAACCGATGAGCAATAGTTGAAGTAGCATACGGCCAACCGCATAGGCAGCCTTGCCCGCGCCCAGCGACCATCGATGGAGAATTAGAAGCAATAGAGCCACCGGCAAGGTCGCTATGGCTAAGCCCCACAGCGAAATTTCTAGCACGCCGCCCTGCATCGGCGAAGCCTATTCCCCTATTGCTGTTTCCGCGGAAACCCGCGGCCCGTCAGGCAGCCAGAACGGCGGAAATCGCATGGCCACAGCCGATGCCGACATGGCTAGCGCATAGATCAAGACAAACAAGGCAAGATTGCTGAACAGCGCTAAATGCAGCAAGGTGACAATCAAAAACGGGTTGTGCGACCCCAAGACCTTCTTGTTGTTCCAAGCGCGAATGTTGTGGGGCGGCGATACATGAATATCCCACCAGCCCAGTTGGTAGTTCATATTATAGACGGCCATGATGGGCAAGGTGACTAATGCCGCGCCCCAGGCAGGCAAACCGAAACCCAAGAGGATGGCATAAATGGACAACAGCAGCAGTCCACTGGCGCTACCCCAGAGCAAACCGAACAGTGCCGCGGGGAAAAAATACAACTCGCGGCCATGGGTTAAAGTGCCGCGGGGCCACCAAAATATATAGCCCCAAGCAAATATCGCAATGCACAGAGCGGTCAGCGCGAGCCAAGAACCGTCGCTTAGCTGCTCGGAGCTGGCGAGAGGCTGTGTCGCGATAGCTGGCAGCACGCCCACTAGCCAACTTATGATGTAGACACCACAGAAATACAGTCCCGCCCGCAGCCAAGCCATCTTCGGACTGTGTACGTCTGGCGCATGTTTTGTACGTTCTCTAAATAGTAAGATACCCAAGGCCACAGCCAAGAAAAGAATTCCCATGAAAATAATATCCAAGGCGTCTGTCGATGCTCCGCGCACGCTAAGTAAATAGCTGGCTGAATTCATGCTGTGATTTTCCTACCTAAGCTAGTTCGCCCATGGTCCACATATTGCCGTTTAACTCAAGTGGAGCTGGCCCCAAAGGTTGTATATACACTGACCCAGTCAACGGATAGCGCGGGCCCCAGCAAGCTGGCCAAATCATTGCGCGCTGACTCTTCACGAAACCTGTTCGTAATCGTATCGGCCAGAGGCTCGCCGGTCTCTGTCAAGATTCCCGCCGCGTAAAAAACGATGGCCGGGTAGACCTTACCCTTTTTCTGATAGTGAGTAAGGTCTACTCGATCACTTACCACGGCTTGGCCGAGAAATTCTTCGAGAATTTGATCTAGCTGGCTTTTCCTATCCTTCCCGCGACTACACAGCTGTGAAAAGCGTTCCGCGATTACGGCAAAGTGGTCATCGAGCTCAGCATCGCCCGGTAGCGCATCCCGCAGTTCCCCCGCTTTCTCCACAGCGGGAATGGCTATTATCGCAGTGATGCAATCGATTTGGCTCATTTAGTGGCTAACGAGAATAGAGATAATTTCAATATTGACACCTGGGCAGACAATTTCGCGCCAAATACTGGTAGTAAAGGTTTCGTACACAGGGCAAGACAGCTCAGATTTACTGCAGGCTACCGCGGGACTACTTAGGATATCGTAAGTCCCGCAGCCTCAAAAATTCGTCGAGCCGGCGCCAACTCTTTTTCGTAGTTTTTCCAACGGCCAATAGCCCGAGAATACATGGGCTCGCGAACTTGCACGGCACTCGCCGTTGCCACGGCGCTTTCGTTTCTAGAGAAGTCAAGGCAAGCATCCTCCCACTCGAGTCCACAATGGTTCAAGAGCCTTTTGGTTTCTTTGCTTTGCTTCGCCACCAAATCCTCATAATTGACCCGCAGGATGAAACCCGGCAAAGCTTTGTCCCAGTGATCTAGTAGATCTCGGAACATTAAATAGTATCGGGCTATGTCCTCGAGTTTATAGGCGTAGTCATAGTAAGACACCTGCAGGGAGAACAGTTGTCGAAAATTGCTCAGCACGGTATCCATGGGATGGCGCAGCAGGCAGATCATGCGCGCGCTGGGCAAAGCGCTTCGAACGAAGCCCGCGTAGAGAAAATTCAGCGGCATCTTGTCTACGAAAGTTCCAGTGGTATTTGCCGCGCGCTGGCCGGCCTGGATATAAGATTTGCCTAAGGCCCTAAGATCTAATTGCCGGCCGCGCGCAATGGTTTCTGCGTCCAGCATGTCACGTGATTTCGTTTCGGACATTTGTTTGAGGAGCAGGCCAAAAACTTGCAGTTCACCGGCGCTTGCAAGCTCCGAATGACTGGACAAGATTCGCTCGACCAAAGTCGTACCTGTTCTGGGCATGCCGACCACGAAAATCGCTTGTTCTTTTTCGGCCGAATCAGTCGGGTAGTCTTGATCTTCGGCCGCAAAAGCCAGTTTCAGTGCATCGAATATAGCCTGATCGCGGGCGCTCTCATAGCCAAGTTCTGCTGATTTCCGTTGCTTACCAATCCGCAGATGCTCAAATGATATGGCGTACTCACCGAGATCCTCATGCTCTTTGGCCAAGGCGTGGCGCAGATGTATTTCGCCTGCCACGTTGTTGCCCACGTTGCGTAACAAGCCTTGCAGGCGCTTTATGTGATTCTTTTTCGGCGTTTGCCGGCGTAGCTGTGAAAGCGCTGAATGAGCTTTATAGAATCGCGGATTCTTGTTCAGAGCCGCTTCATAAGCGTTTTCGGCTTCATCAAACTGGCCCAGAAATTTCAGTGACGAGGCCAAGTTAAAGTAGTAGCTGGGTGTTGCCTGGTCCTTGCGCACCGCGCCGCGGAAGGCCTTAACGGCTTCTTCATGCTTGCCCAGGCGGCTGAACACCACACCCAGGGTATCCAGAGTCAACGCGTCCTTGGGTGTTTGCGCGAGCGCCTGTTCGGCGGCCTCGGCCGCTTCGGCATCTAGCTTTAGCATCGCCAGGCAACGAGCCAATTGCGCGGTGTATTCAACGCGGGTCGGATCTAGCTCGCGCGCCTTCTCAATAAACCCCCGCGCGTTAGCAAAGCGCTGTAATGCGACGGAAACCATGCCCAACAAAAAATGGCCATCGGCATGCTCTTTGTCTAAGTGCAAGATTCTTAGGCAAGCTTGCTGGGCGGGGGCGACTTCGCCCCGGGATAGGCATTGCTCGGCGTGGCGCTGCAAATCGTGGATAGATTCGGTGGACTGAGGAAAATGGCGAGTTGCGGGAGACATGCCTGAGAACTTAACCCAGCTAATGGGTCCGTTGTCAATCGACAAATAAAGGGCCTGGCCAGCACTAGCTGGCCAGGCCCGGGAACAGCCAAATTAGAACGAGAAGTTATAGCGGAAATCTACGCCGATAGTTCGCGGTCTCAGTACGTTGTGGTAGTAGCGACGTAGGGTAAAGTTGGGCGTACCCAAACTGTCGATAAAGTCAGTGTCGGCTCGAACCCCGGTTCTCGCAAACTTATTGGTCAAGTTGTCGGAGTACAAGGTCGCTGTCCAAACATCATTGGACAGGCTGACGGATGCATTGTGCACGGTAAATCCGCCGAGAGCTTCGCCGCTGCCGCGCATCCCAATCTTAGTGTAGACATCGCTAATGCTGGTAAATCCATAGTTGGCTTCCAGCGTCAATCCATTGAACACGCTCGTTGAGTAGTTGAAGTTCAAGCTCCCTGAATGCTCGGGCGTGCCTGGCAGACGGTCACCGTCGAACGCGTCGGCATTGGGCGGTGCGCTGCGGATACCCACTATGTTGGGCGAATCTTCAGACAGTTCGGCCTTGGTATAGGAATAGCTGCCGAATACGGCCCAGTTGTCATTGATTTGCCAACGAGTTTGCAACTCTACACCCGTACTAATAGCTTCCGCCGCATTCACCTTAATGGGCACATCACCGTAAAAACTGGTTGAATCAACCTGCACGTCGTCCCACTCCACATAGAACAAAGCCAGGTTCACCATCATGCTGTCATCTAGCCAATTTGTCTTGGCGCCGATTTCGTAGTTGATGGTTTCGTCAAAATCATAGGCTAATTCGTCCGGGGTTAGGCAAACATTTTGTCCCGGTGGCGGTGGAACGACTGCGCAAGCCTGGAAAACGTTGACACCGCCGAGTCGATACCCTGTGCTGATGGTTGCGTAGATGTTGCCAGTATCCATGCCGGGAAAGACACTTTCCACGTCCAGGGATGTGTTGATCTTCCATGTAACTCCATCATCATCGGTCGAGGCTGTTTCAAACGGCGAATTGACAACTCCAATCAGCGGTAGATCTACGGCGAGCTGTACA
Source organism: Gammaproteobacteria bacterium (assembly GCA_965221985.1). GTDB lineage: Bacteria > Pseudomonadota > Gammaproteobacteria > Steroidobacterales > J054. The sequence goes on along the minus strand of OZ244928.1, from coordinate 718,716 downwards.
TCGTCGTCATAGGTGAACCAGCGCAGCCCGCCCGTGACTTGCCAACTATCCGTAATCCGGTAGCCAAGCTCGCCGAAAATTGCAGACTCTTTGATTTGCTCCTTGGTCAACTGTTGATACTCAAGGTCTCCGGTGGGCAGGGGCGGCGGAGCGATGCCGAAAAATTCATCGATACCGGGCGTGAATTCCTGGCTAATGGCATCGAGGTCTTGATCGCGATAAAACGCGCCCACGATCCAGTTAAGCGAATTATCTCCATCGGATACTAAACGCAGTTCTTGCACGAAACCGTCTTCCTCGGATTCTTCCCGGGTAAAAGCCGCGAAGGCTGGAAAATCCTCGTAGCCGTACTCGAAATTCATCAGCAAATCGGTTTGATCACGCTGGCCTACTTCGTCATATTGGGAAAATCCAGTTGCAGACGTTAATTTCACGGGACCAAAGACGCCCATATCGAAACCTGCGGTAACTTCCAGGCTCAGTAATTGGTTTTCACGTTCGCTGGGTTCTAGGTATCGATGACCCGATTCATATTCGCCGGTACCGAAGGCCGCTTGATGATTAATTGTGCGGCCCCCCACATCCTGATTTTGGTAGTGGTAACTGAGTGTGGCACTGACCTCATCGCTGATATCCCAAAGAAAGCTTGCCCGGGCCGACAAGGTTTCTTCTTTATCGGCATCTTCTTCTAATCTCAAGTTGGCGGCTACATCGGCTGGATTGTTGAAATCTGGTTCGGGATTAGACACGCCGGGATCGCGCACGAGAAACGGATAATCGATAAAACCTGCTTCTTCCACGTAACCCAATGTGCCGCGGAAGCCCAGTTTGTTGCTGACTAGGGGCACGTTGAGCGTTAAATCTCCGCCCCAGCCTATATCATCACTCTCCGCGAGGTCATAGGCCTTGGCATGGACATCCAAGCTGGACTCATTGAGATCTGGTCGATTCGGTATATAACGAACGGCACCGGCCAAGGTGCCCGCACCGTAAAGTGTGCCCTGCGGACCAATGAGTACCTCGACTCGTTCCATATCGATGATTTTCAAGTCGATGTATAAAGGAATTTCGCCGACATACACACCTACGGTGTCGCCGCCAGTATTATTGAGAAATTCTGAAGCTTGAATCGAACTCGCATTCAGACCGCGGACAGTAAGAATGTCCGCGCCTCTCGGCCCTTGATCCGTCAAACTCAGACCGGGAACCCAACGCGCAAATGCACCCAAACTTGTGATTCGTTGGTTCTCCAGGGTTTCACCGCTAAACGCGGCGATGTTATACGGCACGTCCTGAATATCCGTAGCTCGCCGTGTCGCTGTCACCACGATTTCTTCAAAGAACCCGTCTTGTGCCGCCACCGGCATGACGGCCGCTGAACCTATCGCCATCGCCACGGCACCAGCCACAGGATTCATTCGCGCAACCATCGGCTTGCGCGTTAACTTGCGAGATTTCATAGCACGTCCCCGGTGCCCACTTGTAAACCCTAGTGGGCTAGATATTGGACCAAGAAACTTCTACAAGTGGCTGGTCCGCAACAACAAAAATAGTAACCCCGGCGGATCATTGGGCAATTTGACCATAATGTCAAACGGCCAGGATCTAGTGTGTTGCGTTAGTGCAACAGTGCTTGTCAAATCTTAGGGTAGGCGTCGCCGCACTGGTCGCGTATCTGGCCGTACACCCCGCCAAATCTTGAAGGATTCGGCCGCTTGTTCCACCAGCATGCCCCAGCCTTGATAGGAGGCTTTGGGCTTTAGCGGCTTTGTCCAGGCGACAAAGGGCGTTTCTCCCATGGCGTAGGAGAGGTCGTAGCAGACGGTTTCTGGGCCCACGATGGACTTGGGAAACGGTGGTACGTCGCCCTGTAGGCCGGCGGAGGTGGCGTTGATGACCAAATCGAAGCTACGGCCACCCAACTCATCGAAGCTGCAGGCATGGACTTCGCCCAAATCGCTGAATCTAAGGGCCACTCCCTCCGCGCGTTCGACGGTCCGGTTAGCGATCCGCAGTTTGCTGGGCTTGGCTTCCAGCAGCGCCGGTACGATGCCGCAGGTGGCTCCACCGGCGCCCAGAATCAGAATTCTTATCCCGGCCAGCCGCATGTGTAAATTCAGGGTGAGATCGTTCACCAGGCCCACGCCATCGGTATTGTCGCCCTGAAGCTTGCCGTCAGGCAGTACCGAGATGGTGTTCACCGCGCCGGCCTGTTCCGCCTGATCTTCCAGCACGTTCATGATTTGTGCCACCGACTCCTTATGCGGCACGGTCACGTTGAAACCGCGCAGGCCGGCGTCAATCAAGGCTCGCAGCTCGCTCTCAAGCTGGGCTGGCGCCAGATCAAAGGCTTCGTAGCTGATGTCCTGGCCCGTTTGCTTGGCAAACTGGTAGTGGATAATGGGCGACTTACTATGGGCGATCGGGTGACCAATGACCCCGTAGCGGTCCGTCATTTAAGAATGCTCCCCTGGCAGTTTCCCGGCTGATCGCGCGGGATCTATCGTTGCCGCGAGCATCGCGGCTGTTTGCTTTTTACCATAATCTTTAGTCGGCGGCATGCCTACCCTGGCCTTAGTGAGGAAAAACTCCAAAAAATGTCTACCACAAACGAGCGAGAGCCCTGCCCTTGGTCACTAGGGGTCAGTGATGTCTATCAGCGGTATCACGACACGGAATGGGGCGTGCCGGTACAAGACGATCAGCGCCAATTCGAATTTCTGATTCTGGAGGGAGCACAAGCGGGGCTCAGTTGGGCCACGGTCCTGCACAAGCGTGAGGGCTACCGCGAGGCCTTCGCGGATTTCGACCCGGAACTTGTTGCTCGATTTACTCCGGCGCAAGAACGCAAGCTGGCTAAGAATCCGGACATTATTCGCAATCGTCTAAAGATCGCAGCGGCTGTCTCGAATGCCCGCGCATTTCTAGAGCTACAGTCCCAGCTTGGCAGTTTCAGCGACTATATATGGAGCTTCGTCAACCATCACCCTGTGCAAAACCGCTGGCGTAAGCCGTCGGAGGTGCCGGCTACCTCGGCGGTTTCCGATGCGCTTAGCAAAGATTTGAAAAAGCGTGGCTTCAAGTTTGTCGGCAGCACGATCGTGTACGCTCATTTGCAAGCGACGGGATTGGTGAACGACCATCTACTGAGTTGTTTTCGTTATGCTGAGTGCGCGGCTTTGGCGCCCTAACCCTCAGGGTCAGCCAGCTTATTTGAAATGAGGAAATCGCCATGATGATCACTGGTTTCTACGCAGGCCTTGGCGCCTTGTTGTTGCTGTTTCTAAGTGCCCGCGTCGTGGGTTTGCGCCGTAAACACCAAGTGGGCATAGGTAGCGGGGATCAGGAAGAACTTGAGCGCGCCATTCGCGTACAGGGCAACTGCGTCGAATACATGCCCCTGGCTCTTATATTGTTAGGCCTGGCCGAAAGCCAGGCTGCGAATTTTTGGCTACTTAACGCAGCGGGCGCGCTGCTCATCATTGGTCGTCTATTGCACGCCGTCGGCTTGGGTCAGTCCAAAGGTCAAACATCCGGGCGTTTCTACGGCACACTGATCACCTGGCTGACTTTGTTGCTGCTTGCTCTTGTGAATCTCACCGCACCGGTCTGGGCAACGAGCTAAACTTCAATGGGATACGCAGGGACAGGTTTGTAGATACGCCCGTGGCTGCCGCCGGCTATTGATCAGAGATTACTCGGCGCCCGCTCCAGGGCTTGCGGACTAATCCCAACAATCAATGTGTTCCGGGTGACAAGGCAACGCCCCTACGCTCCTTAAAAATGTAGGCTTGCAAAGCAATCATGTCCGGGTCATCCGCCGCAAGATTCTCACCCTCTAAGGGATTGCGGATACACCAGTTGATCATCTCCCAAATCTGCGCCACGCGGCCTAGCTGTTTTTGGAATTTGGGGTAAGTTTCTGGGTGCGTATTCGCCGCGTTGGGGTGGCACTGTGCGCAGGCCACACCATTGCTGCCTACCTCACCGCTAGTCCACAGTGCGCGGCCCTGCTGGGCAACCAACTCGTACTGCGCCATCCAGCGCTCCATGTCCGATTCAGAAAACTCATCCGCCAAGGCCGTAAAACTCGCGCAGAGAGCCAAGATCATGGCTAAAAAGGTTTTCATTTTATGGCTCCTGACTAGTAGTGTTTTTGCGCGGGGATACGCGCGCCTTCGGGTTGATAATCTCGGTCTTCCGGTCGCTGCCGCTTTTCGTTAAACGCAACAACCCGGTTCTTATTGTTGTACAAATTGAAGTGTAGATCGGCCCGTCCGGAGTTTAGGTTCATAAATTGCCAACCGGTCGCATCGCGCTCGTCGAAGGGATCGGCACGGTTCATGGGTACGGTAAGTACGGGCAGGTAACTTTCCACCTGGGCATAGCTCTCGGGGTAGGGCCAGGGCCAAGCCGTTGACATTACGGAGTTAAACGCAATGTTGTCGATTTGATTGTATTGAATTTGATGAACATGCCCGTAAATCACATTGGCCTTCTTAAAGCGTTTCAGAATTTTCTGAATCTCATCGGCTTCTTCGGTCCAGAAATTCCAGCCTTTGTAGATTTTTTGCAAAGGTGAGTGAGAAAAGACCACCACGGGTGTGTCGTCTGATAGGTCTTCCAGGTCTTGCTCCAGCCACCTTAGCTGCGTGGCACCCACCATGAAAGGCGAACCGTTGGGGTTATCCAAGCCGGCCATTTCGTTCATGCGCTGCTCCGCCGTGGGCCAGCGGTCGAAAGTCCACTTTTCGTCGGTCAGAATGCTGTTGACGACGACAAAATGGACTCCCTTGTGGTCGAAGCTGTAGTAGTGCTTGCCAAACAGCTCACTCCAGTACTCCCCAAGGTCCAGGTAATAGTCATGTTCGCCCATCACCATATGCGTTTTGTAGCGCAGGGCCGAGAGAATTTCCGCGCCATGATCTAGCTCCGGCTTGGTGCCCAGCTGGGCAAGATCACCACCAAAAACGACGAAGTCCGGTTTGGGTTCCAGCAGATTAGCCTCGGCTACTGCCCGTATGAGTCCCTGGTCCCAATTGCGGACGAACTGCTTGCCGGAAATATGCTGAATGTGCGCATCAGAAATATAGGCGAAACTAAAATCTTGGTTCGCATCATCGGCGAAAGCCAGCTTTACCATGCTCACGGGTAGCATGCTGGCGGCGATACCTGCTCCGGCATTGCGAAGAAATTTTCGGCGCTGATTATTCATTACTAGTTACTCCCCAAGCTGGGCGTCTCGATAGCTGCCGTTTTCGACTTGTCGTATTCAGGGCTGGTTAAGGCCTCCATAAACTCAACCAAGTCATCGATTTGCTCTTCCGTCAAGTCTAGGGGTCGAATGCCGCCACTGATAAACGGATTGACGGGATCGTCTTCATTGGTCACGCCGCCATTGTTGTAGTGCGTGACGACTTCGCGCAGGGTTTCAATACTGCCGTCATGCATATAGGGTGCTGTCAAGGCGATATTGCGTAGGCTCGGTGTTTTGAATCCTCCCATGTCGCTCAGTTCGTCTGTTATGGCGAAACGCCCAAGCTCAGAAACATTGGCGTCGGTTAAGGCGGCTACGTCCACATCCAAGTTTTCGTCAGCGAGTTTCTGTTGCTGGAATGCGCGGGCTGTTGCAACGATGGTGGATTGCAGTTCGTTAATTCCGACGCCGATATTGTGAAAACGGTGATCAGTGAACAAAGCTTGATCTTGTTCGATCACATGACAAGATACGCAGCGTCCGTCATTTAGAAACACATCCAAACCGCGTTGGGCCGCCGGGCCCATGGCGTCGGCCTCATTGGCAAAATAGAAACGATCAAAAGGTGAATTGCCACCGATCTTTGTGCGTTCAAAGGCGGCGATCGCGTGCGTGACTTCCTGCATACCGATCTCATTGGCCGCTTTGCCGAACACGCGCTCGAACTGTTGCAAATAGTCAGCATCGGCGCGGATGACGGTGAGCAAAGCCTCGTGATCTGGCAGTGCCATTTCCACCGGGTTAACAAACGGATGTAGAGCTTGGTCTTCTAGATCTGGCGAGCGACCGTCCCAGAACTGCGACCGATTGTAGGCTGCATTTAAAACGGTCGGCGCATTGCGAGTACCCGTCAGTTTGTTAATACCTTCGGACTTGCTGAGTGGGCTATCGGTAAAACCTTTCTCTGCGTCGTGGCAGCTTGAGCAACTGACCTGGCCGGTTGAGCTGAAGCGTTGGTCGTGAAAAAGCTTGTCGCCTAAGGCAACTTTGTCGGGTGTTTGCGGATTGTTTGCGGGGATTTCCAACTCTGGCAAACCTAGGGGTGCGGCCGCTAACAGACTAGAGCTGGTGAATGAAGCAAGAATTGTGACAAGGCCTCTCATGTTTACTCCTAATCGCCAGACACGGCCGTGATGGGGCTAGCTTGGGGTGCGGTTTCGGTGTCAACGCCGCAGTTAAACACAATGACCTCTTCGTTCCAGAATATTTGTTCGCGGGGTAACACTTGCACATCGGTGTAGCCTAAAGCTGCTAGATCTTTGCGTAAGGACTCGGCGCGTTGGCCGCTTCGGCAGTAGACAACAATGGGTGATTGGTAATCACGCGGTAGCGAGGCGCGATGTCGATCCAGCTGATCAAACGGCAGATTGATGGCGCCAGGAATATGTTGGGCGGCAAACTCTTCGGGGCTGCGCGCATCAATCAGAATCAGGCTGCTATTGTCGGCGAGAAATCCGAGCAACTTTTGCTTGTCCACTAGTTGGCCGGACATTTCCGGGCCTGCATGCGTCCAGGTTCCGGGGCCGAGCAGCAGCACCGTGAAGAGACCGCAGATTGCGCCGTAAAAGGCTTTGCTGGACACCCTAACCTCCTAGCTAGCAATTTAGACTCAGTCTAAATTACCTCGATGCCTACTCGCTTGTCAATTGCCCCGATTCGCCGAGTCTCGGCAGCGATCGAGAGCATGACTTGCTCAGTGCTGAACTGAGGACTGAAGGCGCTGCCTGCCCTGGGTGCACGTTTTGGGTCGCCTCTGCGCCCGTGAGCACCGGGCCGAATAGATAACCAGCTTTGGTGGTAAACCGTGAGGTGGCCAACAGTTCGTGGGGCTTATGTGCGCACTTTTCGAGGCAATTCTAGCTCGAACCTGCTGTCTTGGAGTGAGGCTTACTCTTTTAGGCTGGCGTTGAGCACCATCATTTCGTCGTTCCAAAAGATTTGCTCACGGGGCAAGACATGTACTTCGGAATAACCTAGCGCCTTTAAGTCTTTACCCAGAATTCCAGCACGCTTACCGCTGCGGCAATAAATGACAATGGGTTTATCTTTCTTACTGGGTAACAGTGCTTTGTGCTCGTCAAGTTCATCGTAGGGCAAGTTAACGGCACCTGGAATGTGTTGGGAGGAATATTCCCCTGGACTGCGTGCATCAATGAGGGCGACGGTATTGTTGTCGGCAAGATAATCCAGCAACAGTTGTTCATCAACTTGATTGCCAGACGACGATGCACCGCCGTTGGCCTGGGGTCCGCCACAGCCCAGCAGTAAGTTCCCGGCGAGAATGCCCAGGGCAATGCCAACTACGCGACGATTCGTCTGGCTAAGAAACATTCCTTTTCTCCATAGCTGCAATAGTTCGCGCTGACATCATAGTCGCGCCCGGGGCTTTTAGGCTTGTCCACGCCCGGCCTGTGCGCCAATACCTAGGGATCGATGCTTAGTACCGTAAATGCCAAAGCCTGGAAACCATCATCGTGGGTAATACCACCCAGGTAGCGCGCGGGCTCCAAATCGGTCCACTGCAAGTTAATGCTGCCAGTTTGACCAAGGCTGGCATCCGCGGGTGCGGTGATGCTTAGATTGCTGCGGTTGTCGTTAACGCCGAAGGTCCAAACGGACAGGTCGAAATTCGCGCCGGGACCGCCGGCCACTTCATCCGTCCGAAATCCGTGCACGTCCACATAATATTCGCCCGCGCTAGGGAACTCTATGCTGACGGCTTCGTTCGAATCATCCGCGCCACTATTGAGCAACTCACTACAAGCTTGCGATAGATCAAATGGGCAGTAGTACAAATAAAGATCCAGATCGTCCTCGCCGTCGGTGTCCTCATTGAACAAGGCTACGCGCAGAAAAGCTGCATCTTCAGCCACATCAAAAACAAAACGCGCCACACTCTCGGGCAAGAAGCGGTTATCCGGCTCAAAAACATAATTCTTGAAGGGGTCATTGGCGACGTAGCCCGTTTCGACATCGGCCGGCGCCAAGCCATGGACGGTTGCGGCGTATTCGCCGCTATAACCAAATTCCACCTCAAACTCCAAATTGCCGATAGCGCCCACACCGCTGACTTCAGTGGGTGCCACGAAGGCCACGGGCCGCACGGCGATGGGGCTGCGCACGGTGTGTACGCCGTCATCCCAAATCAAATCCCCGAACCGCCACTGGTCGGAACCGGCGACGTTTTTCGAAAAATTCAAAACGAAATCGGCGGTTTCATCGCGACCCAAAGTGAGGGACTCGGGTGACACCGTCACGCTGATGCCATCCGGCGGAGTAATTGTTGCTTGGTAAGTTGCCGGTTGTCCCACGTTGGTTACGGTGCGCCGAACCGTGCGCTGGTGGGCTAATGATCCGAGGCTAATGGTGGCCCGATTGAGATCCGCGGAATCCGTCGAAAAACCCGCGGTGCGTAAGCTGTCGCATTCGCTTTCATCGGCCCGCGGCGTCTGTGTGCCACAGAGAAAGGCATCGTAGTCGGCCTTGCCGGCCTCATAAACGAGGCCGGGGTAAATGGCTCTACTTGGCACAATGTGACCGCCGCCCATGTCAAAAGGATCCGCGGGCGTTTCGTTGTCCGTGTCTTGAATGTTCTGCCTGGCACTGGTGACAAACGATGAGGCCAAAGCAGCCGGACTACGATTGGGATATTGCTGCTTAATCAAAGCGGCAACGCCGGCCACATGCGGAACCGCCATGGATGTGCCCGATAGGTACTGAAAATTTCTACCGCGAATACCATTGGCAACATCTGGTGTATGCGCCGCTAAGATGTCGACCCCTGGGGCAGTCACGTCGGGCTTGAGAATATCCAAGGCACCTTGATTCGGTCCCCGCGATGAAAAGCTCGCCATGGTGTTACCCGCAGCGTTTTGCTCGAGTACCAAAGAACCATCAAGGGTGACTTCGATCTTGTCGCCGGCCTTGAGCCGGTCCAGCAATAGTTCGCCGTCGGATTCACTAATCATGACGGCCGGAATCGTGATGATGTTTCGTGGGCCAAGCATGGCAATGGGCGGACCGTCGTCGCTAAAAACCACGGCGGCATCGGCACCGGCGAGCTGCACGTTGCGTAACTTCTCTTCGAAATTGCAGCCGTTTTGCGTGCGTTGCAAAAACGCAATCTGGTTTTTGATTTCGCCGCTGTTTCTGATGGTTTCGCAAGCATCGTAGGTGGTACCCACGGCCCCGCCACCGAAAATTGCAATGCCGTCGTCAACAAGAATGAGTTGCTTGGTAATGGCACCCGTTCTGCTTAGTGGTGGCGTGAAAGTTGCTTCAATCTGCGCATAGTTACGCGCCACGCTGGCCGGTGAATTAACGCGCAGGGCTTCGGCGAATTTCGTTCCCCCGCGGCTGGACGCGGCCACTGTCAGCACCCAGGGGGCTCCGGCGGGGGATAAAATATTGCCTAGCGGATTGTCGGGACCGTCATTGCCCGCGGCTACAACGCTTAGCACGCCGGCGTCTGAAGCTGCCAGCAGGGCTAGATCGTCGGGGTCGTTGATGCTGATGTCCGTATTGCCCACGGAGTAGTTAATAACATCCACACCATCGGTCACCGCGTCTTCAATGGCCCGCTGCAAGTCAGCCGTACTGCAAGTTCCGCGCGTTTGTCCTGGCTCCAACCAACAGGCTTTATAGACGGCGATACGCGCGCGCGGCGCCACGCCACCAACGCGCGCCACCTCGTTGCCGGCAATGGCAGCGCCGACTTCATTGCCCGCGGCGGTGGATGCAATATGCGTGCCGTGGCCATCCGCATCTCGGGGTGAAATAAACTCGTTGGCGTCTAGTTGATTGCTGGCGAGAAACCCGTCGATATAAAAACGCGCACCGACGATCTTATTGTTGCAGTCACTACTATTGAATCGATCTGCTCTGGTGTCGCCCGCTTCGCAACGTCCCTTCCAGCCGGGTACCGCGGCGGAAAAATTGACTTCGTCGTCCGCATCTCTAAAACGAAAGCATAGCCACAAACCCAGCAGGCTATTTTCGGCCCAGGTACTCCGGCATAGACGGGGTACGCGCGAGTTCCTCTCTTCGATGTCTTTAAAACTTGGGTGTTCCGGTGCAATGCCACTATCGATAACGCCGATTACTACGTTTTCGCCATTCAAGCCGAGGCTTGTGCGCAGGCCGTTCTCGTTGCTAAACAAGCCCAAGAAAGAAGAACTGTTGTTCGTGTAAAGATAACGAGCTTGATCTTCCCAAACATTGAGCACATGGCGTTGGCTGCGAAGTTTTTGCGCTTGTTGCTCTGTCATGCGTGCGGCAAAGCCGTTAAAAGTATAGCGATAGCTATAGATTTTTTCGTAGTAAGCGCCAACGGAGCGTAGCGCGGCATCGTGCTGCCGAACTAGATGGTCGCCGTAGCGCTGAACATTGGGATGGTCGGGATCGAAGCGTTCGCCCTCAGCGGGCTTGGTTGCGGCTAGACCTTTACCGCCGCGGTAGGTCAATGCCGGTGCATCGGCCAGTTGCACGATATACAGTCGCTCATCCTGCGATTGAACGCTAAGAATCCTTAGCTGCCCATCCGCGGGCGCTGGACGCAGATTGCCAGCGGCCGCCGGCACCAGTGCGGCGACGAATAACATCAAGAACAATTGTCGTAGTCGCTTCATTTGCACCGTTTTTGTCGCGCGGCAGGGTCCGCTATATCGACGGTTGGGCCCCTTTTCTTATCAGAAGCAGGTAGTTAGGGGTTCTTGTTAATGATTACTAGGATACTTGACCTAATCCCGAGAGACCAGAGTCTTCGCGCCAAGGTGAACGCCTAGCGCGCTGGCATAAACCCTGCGTGAGATTCGCTGACTAGTCTCAACCGCCGCGCAGGCTTTCGCCGCTGCGCGCATCACGAATTTCAGACGGTTGACTGCGCCCGTCGGTGGAGCCGCCGAGGATGTAATCCAATTCTGGGCCAAACCAGCGCTGCGCTTGTAGCCTTGTCCGAGCGGGCTGCCGACCGCGACGGTTCGCGCTGGTGGAGACAATGGGGCCGTCGATGGCTAGGCACAGTCTGCTTGCTAAGGCATGTTGGCTAATTCGCACTGCAATGCGTGGACGACCTCCAGTCACCCAATCGCCCGCTAAGGGTCCGCGACTCACGATCCAGGTGACCGGATGATTCGTTGTGAGGCGTAATTGAGGCAACTCGTCTGAATCGGGCTGGATCCAGCCGCCTAGTTGCTCGATATTGGCTGCTAGCAATATGAGCCCAGCTTGCCAGGGTCTTTGCTTTATTTCACACAGACGCAGAACCGCCTCGCGATCGGCCGGGTCGCAGCCGAGTCCATACACGGCCTCGGTGGGGTAGCCGATAATGCCGCCTGCTCTGACCGTTGCTGAAGCCTGCTTTAACTGGGCTGTTGCCAGCACAATCCAGACGACTCAGTCAGCGCTAGGCGGATTCGTTGCGGCCGCCGATTCCGTTACAGCTTTCGTCTTCTTAGCGGCTTTTTTCTTGCCGGTTTTTTTCTTGGCCTTCTTGCGCTTGGCCTTTTTCTTCTTTTTCTTTTTGGCCGGGGTTTTCTTCTTACTAAGCTTCTTCTTCGCGACTTTCTTTTTCTTAGCACCGCGGCGGCCACGCACCGGTGCCTTGGCCAACAATTCTTCGCACTCCTCGAGAGTCAAGCTCTTGGGTTCGCGATCTTTTGGCACGCGGGCATTCTTTTCTTTATTGGTGATGTAAGGGCCATAGCGGCCGTTGAGCACCTGAATGCCAGCGTCGGGAAAATCCAGTATTAGCCGGTTCGCGTCGGCGATTTTTTTCTCGGCGATGAGTTCCAAGGCGCGGGGTAGTTCGATGGTGTATGGGTCTTCACCGCGAATGGACACGAACTTGTCGGCGTAGCGCACATAGGGCCCGAAACGGCCGATGCTGGCTGAAACCGGCTCGCCTTCGGGCGTTTCACCCAGCTTGCGCGGCAACTTGAAGAGTTCCAATGCGGCGGCGAGATCGATATTCGCCATTTTCTGGCCAGGCTTCAGCCCGGCGAATTTCGGCTTGTCTTCATCTTCGCGCGTGCCAATTTGCACGAAGGGGCCATACCTGCCCATGCGTACACTCACCGGCTTACCCGACTTGGGATCAATACCCAGCTCGCGTGACTGGCCCGCGTCTTCGCGGCTGACCGTTTCTTCTTTATCGGCCACCAGTTTTTCAAAAGGCACCCAAAACGCATCCAACAGCGGCACCCACTCGCGTTCGCCGCGTGAAACTTCGTCGAGCTCATCTTCCAATGCCGCGGTAAACCCGTAGTCCACATATTGGGTGAAATGCTTAGTCAAAAAACCGTTAACGATGCGGCCGACATCTGTCGGGATGAACCGCTTGCCGTCCATTTCCACATACTCGCGGTTTTGCAAGGTAGAAATAATGCTGGCGTAGGTTGATGGACGGCCAATCCCGTATTCTTCAAGGGCTTTCACCAGGCTGGCTTCAGAAAAACGCGGTGGTGGCTCCGTGAAATGCTGATTGGCCAGCACGTCGGCGAGATCCAAGACGTCGCCTTCCTCGACTTTGGGTAAAGCCGAGTCGGCCTCATCATCCTTAACGTCATCCTGGCCTTCTTGATAAACCGCGATAAAGCCCGGCTTCACTAGGGTCGAGCCCGTGGCCCGGAAGCGGCCAACGCTGGGATCATTAATGGGCAGTAGGTCTAGCGCCACCATGTCGAATACCGCATGAATCATTTGGCAAGCGACGGTGCGCTTCCAAATCAAGCTATAGAGCTTGAATTGATCGGTATCTAAATGAGCCTTTAGTTCATCCGGGGTGCGCAGCACGCTCGTGGGCCGGATGCCTTCGTGAGCTTCTTGAGCGTTCTTGGCTTTGGTCTTGTAAGTGCGTGGCTCGTCCGGAAGATTTTCCTTGCCGTAGCGTTGTTCGATGAACCCGCGAATTTCGGTAATGGCCTCGGCGCCCAAATTCACCGAGTCCGTGCGCATGTAAGTGATCAGACCCACCGCCCCATCGCCCGTGTCTATGCCTTCGTACAGCTTTTGCGCCGTCATCATCGTGCGCCGGGCGGTAAAACCGAGTTTGCGCGCCGCCTCTTGTTGCATTGTCGAAGTCGTGAAGGGGGCGGTGGGATTACGGCGGCGCTGTTTGCGCTCGATGGCGTTAACGCGAAGTTTGGCGCCGACGGGTGCGTCACTGTCTATATTGCTGCCACCGGCGGCGGTCAACAAGCCGCGGCGCACGCCGGTGGCTTGTTCTTCGTTGGTGAAGCTGAACTGCTCGACTTTGTCCCCGCTGTACTCCGCTAGCCGGGCGTTAAATGGGTTCTTGCCCTGACCGATCTGGGCTTCGATGCTCCAATATTCACGCGGCTTGAAAGCCTCGATTTCCAGTTCCCGCTCGACGATCATGCGCAGTGCGGGGCTTTGCACGCGACCGGCCGACAAGCCTTGACGGACTTTCTTCCACAGCAAGGGTGACAGGTTGAAGCCCACTAGATAATCGAGTGCACGCCGCGCCTGTTGGGCATTCACCAAGTCACTGGATAAGCCGCGCGGCTCATCGATGGCTTCTTGTATAGCGCGTTTGGTGATTTCGTAGAAGACCACTCGGTGCACTTGCTTATTCGAGAGCTTGCCGCGCTCTTTGAGCAGTTCGAGCAAATGCCAAGAAATCGCTTCACCCTCGCGGTCCGGGTCGGTGGCGAGGTATAGGGCGTCGGCCTTTTTCAGGGCTTTCTCAATGGCCTGGACGTGCTTCTCGTTGCGCTCGATGGTCTGATACTTCATGGCATAGCCATGCTCAGGATCCACCGCGCCCTCCTTCGGTACCAAATCGCGCACATGGCCATAGGACGCCAGTACCTTGAAGTCCTTGCCCAGGTACTTCTCAATGGTCTTCGCCTTGGCCGGCGATTCAACAACGACGATATTTGTGCTCATCGATTCTTATGCCCAAAAAGCAAAACCGCGGCAGGGCCGCGGTCGAGAGCATACTAGATCATGGGGACAGGGTGTCAGCCCCTTTCTAGTTGACCCTACCCGTGTTTTCTTCAAACACTAGGTCCTCCATGCGCGCAAAGGCCTTTTCCTGCCCCGGTTGGCTGAAAAGTACCATCAATACCACCCATTTGACTTGGTCAACATCTATATCGCCGGGTCCGAGGGCGACCAGACGATCGATGACCAGCTCGCGCTGGGTGGTTGTGAGTATGCCGATCTGTTCTAGATACAAGATATAACCGCGGCATTCGGAATCTAGGCGGGATAGCTCAAAGGCATTGAACAACCGCACCGAGCGATCGGCCGGTGAGGCGGCGAACGGTTCTTCTTGGCGCGCGCCTAAACCTTCCAACCAATCTAGCGCATGGTCGACTTCCGGTTCACCAAAACCGGCTTGCAATAGTTCTTCTCTTAAGAAACTTTGATCAGGTTCAGGTTCTTGTTCGAAGTCCTGTTCCGAATAGGTCTCGAAAAGATACATCAGCACATCAAGCACTGTTTCGCTCATCAACGGTGGCCTTCTTCCCTCTGCTGATATCGACCACCGGGCAGCGGTACGATATGCCCTTCCAGCTCCAAGATTAGGAGCATGGAGGAAACCTCTGCCGCCGTCAATCCGCTTCGCGTCACCAATTGATCTGCGGATACCGGGTCCCAGCCCATGCAACTTAAGAGCTGAGCATATTGCGGATCATCGGGTGTTTTTCTTCGCGTATTCGTCGCGGGATTTTGTTCAATACTCGCTGCCAGATTGCCGAGCAATCCCCCAAGTTCTTCCACAAGATCTTGCGTTGTCTCAACAAGTTTTGCGCCATTGCGAATAAGTTGGTGACAACCACGTGCCACGGGATTATGAATAGAGCCCGGAACGGCAAAAACTTCGCGGCCTTGCTCTGCGGCAAGCCGAGCAGTGATTAGCGCGCCGCTGCGCAGTCCAGCCTCCACCACGAGGGTTCCGGTGGCAAGTCCGCTGATAATCCGGTTGCGGCGCGGAAATCGATAGGCTTGTGGACGGGTGCCGGGTAAATATTCCGTGACTACGACACCTCGCTTTGCGATGTCGCCGGCAAGTTTGCGGTGCACGGCCGGGTACACTCGATCGGGACCCGTTGCGCAGACGGCTAGCGTCACGCCGCCAGCCGCCAAGGCGCCGCGATGGGCTGCCGCATCGATTCCTCGGGCCAATCCGCTGGTAATGCAAAAGCCAGCACGCGTCAGTTGTTCAGATAGGCGCCCGGCTATCTCCACGCCCCCAGGGGTCGCTTGCCGGCTACCAACGACCGCAATCTGCGGCAAGTTCAAGTGCTTCGCATCACCGCGCACGAACAAGGCCACCGGCGGATCAGCGATCTCGCGTAGCAAGCCTGGGTAGTCTTCATCGGACCAGGTTACAAGCCCATGCTGAGATTGCGTCAGCCATTGTTGCGCTTTGATCAGCCGCTTCTTGTCGGGCGACTTGAGTCTTTGCGCGCTTTGCGGAGTTAATACTTGCGCAATAGCGGTGTGCTCGGCTGCTGCGACGATTGCTTCTACTGATCCCAGCCCGGCAAGCAAGGCATCCAGTTTGTGTCCGTGCAGTCCGGGGGTTGCGGCTAGGATTAGCCAATCGTTTTGGGCCACGGCAAAGTCCGGTCGAGTGAATACTGACCGGACATCGCCTAGTGTTTAGGAAACGCGCTGGCTGCTACATGCAGCCAGCGCCGAGAATCATTCTGGTGTGCGCACTATGTCTAGCACGTCGATCTCGTTGGTAGCTCGCATGACTAGCGCGTAACTGATCCGGTCGTAGGTTTTGAACACCATTACATCGCCGGCCATTTCGTCGGGCAATTGCACTTTCTCGCCAATTAGCCGGGAAGAGAAACGATCGGTCACTTTTGGACCCCGTTGCCAAACCGTGAGTACGTGCCCGGGCTCCAAACCGTCGCGGGCGCCGCGATTAATGACCACGGTCTGGTATTGGCCAATTTTCGCAATACCGTCGACGACGTGGATAATACTGCCGTCAATCGCGTTTTCCGGTGCGCGTGGATAGAAATTTAGCGGTAGGTCAAAGTCCAAATTGATCAGCCGGTCGCCTGCCAAGGCCTCGCGCCGACTTTCGATCAGCTTCAAGGTGGCCGGATCACCACCACGGCGAATACTGCCTTCGCCCACGAAGACACCTTCGTAGCCCACCAGGGCGTTGTCATCGGGATCGACCAGCTTGTCGCCAATATGGACCACGCTATAACCGGAGCCTTCCACAACATCGCCACGCACGTAGACGTCATTGTCCGCGGCGCCAATCAAATGATCGTCACGAATGGCCACGATGTAGGGCAAGCGTTCAATCTCATCCTTGTCTAGCACCGCGCCCTTGCGCAGGAAGGCGGCAATGACCTCATAGGGGATCGTCGTGATGGCCTCGTCTAAATCTGAGCGGCGGATGCGAGGCGATAGTCTGCCCGACCCCGCCATGCCGCCTCGCTCCAGCTGCAGGCGCGGTTGTCCGTTGACATAAACCAAATTCAGAATATCCCCGGGATATATAAGGTGGGGGTTTTCCACCTGGGGATTCACATACCAGATTTCCGGCCAATACCAGGGATCGCGGAGAAACATCGCGGAGATGTCCCACAGGGTATCGCCGCGCTGCACCACATAGCGATCGGGGTGCGACGAGTTCAGAACCGGGCCCGATTGCGCGGCTAGAGCCGTGCTCACCGCACTGCCCGTGGCGGCACTGACAGCACCCGCTAGCAGGACCAAGGTGGCGACGGCGAGGCAAAGACCCGCGGAGCACAGGGCTCGAGGTGTGGCCAGCAAGCTGTTCATGGATGTTCCATCCCTATGTATAAATCGCCTCGGGTGGGAAATAGCCGCTGCTATAATCTTCCCAAGACCCCCGATGCGTGCAACAACAACACGGCCCAAAGCTGGCGTAACCCTGAAATCCGCCAAAAAAGGGCTGTCTATGTTCGATATATCATAAATATACGGGCGATTCATAGCGCATTACCGGAAACTGTGAAGGAAGCGACATGGCGCTGCTGACGATTTTGGAATATCCCGACCCGCGGTTGCGTACCCGCGCCGCCCCGGTGGAGCGGGTGGACGCGTCCATCCGGAAGCTGGCCGACGACCTGCTGGAAACCATGTATGCCGCGCCGGGCATTGGTTTGGCGGCCACCCAGGTGGATGTACACCGGCGTGTGCTGGTGCTGGATATCTCGGAAGAACGGGATAGTCCCTTGTGCCTGATCAATCCGGAATTGGTGTTTACCGACGGTCAAACAGCCAGCGAAGAAGGCTGTCTTTCAGTGCCCGAATTCGTCGATTACGTGGAACGGGCCGAGCGAATCCGCGTACGCGCTCTGGACCGCGAGGGGCGGCCTATGGAATTTGACGCCGACGGCTTGCTGGCCATCTGCATTCAGCATGAGATGGATCATCTTGAGGGCAAGTTGTTTGTCGACTATGTCTCCGAACTCAAGCGCCAACGGCTGCGCAAGAAATTGATCAAGTCGCGTCGGCGCGAGCCCACACCCGCCGCAGCGCCGCCGTCGGCGTCGCTCTAAACTCAGCCTTGTTATCACTGTTGCCATGACCCGGCCGCCCGGGCGCATCATTTTCGCCGGCTCCCCCGAATTCGCGGTACCGGGTTTGCGCGCTCTGCTGGACAGTCAGCATCAGGTGATCGCCGTGCTGACCCAGCCCGACCGCCGGGCCGGTCGTGGCCGGCGTTTGCACAGCGGGCCGGTTAAAGATGTGGCCGTGGAGCAGGGCATTGAAGTACTGCAACCAACAAGCCTCAAATCCGCGGCTATTCAAGACCAGCTGCGCGAATTGGCTCCCGATCTTATTGTGGTTATCGCCTTTGGCCAGCTGTTTCCGGCGAGCGTGCTGTCGTTGCCCCGGCGCGCTTGCGTCAACGTACATGCCTCCCTACTGCCGCGCTGGCGGGGGGCATCGCCGATTCAATCCGCCATTTTGGCGGGGGATTCCCAAACCGGAATCAGCTTAATGCGCATGGCGGAGAGTCTGGATACCGGGCCGCTGTTCGCCACTGCCGCAACTCACATCAGCGATACTGAGACTGCCGGTGATTTGCATGATCGTTTAGCCGACATGGGCGCAGCTTTACTGCGTGAGCATCTAGACGCGCTGCTGAACAATGAAATCCAGGCGCAAGAGCAAGACGATAAAGGCGCTACCTATGCGGGCCGCATCGCAAAGTCCGATGCGCGAATTGATTGGTCTCAGACGGCCATGCACATTAACCGTCAAATACGCGCTTATAACCCCTGGCCAGTGGCGGAAACTTCCTGGAAAGGTTTGCGGCTGCGTGTTTGGTCCGCGTGTCTTGATCAACAGACAGTATCGGCAAGCGTGCCCGGAAGCGTGTTGGAAACAACGCCCGAAGGCATAAAAGTGGCCACAGGTGAAGGTTGTCTGTGCTTAACGACGGTGCAATTGGCCGGCCGGCAGCGCCTTTCCGCCGAAGAGTTTGCCCGAGGTCACGCCGTAATGGGCGAGCGACTCGGGTCGTGAGTGATGACTTGGGCGTCGCCGCCCGAACTCAGGCGGCGCGCGCTGTGCACGCGGTCTTGGTTCATGGCCGGAGCCTTGATCAGGTTTTAGGGGAAGCGCCCTTGGAGGATTCGCGCGCGCAGGCCCAGGTTCAAGCCTTGGCTTACGGCACCCTGCGCTGGCACTGTCGCCATGAAGTCATATTGGCCGAATTATTGTCGCGGCCTTTGCGCAAACGGGACCAGATCATTCAATCTTTGCTTTCCCTAGGCTTGTTCGAGATTTTTCAGGGCCATGCGCCGGGCTATGCCAGTGTGTCGGCGGCGGTTTCCGCAACGCGAGGACTGGGTAGGCCTCGCGCATCAGGTTTAGTCAATGCCGTGCTTCGTCGGGCCATTCGCGAGCAGTCGGAACTGTTGGCGCGCGCGATCGAAGTTGACACAGGCCGCTACGCACATCCGGCCTGGCTCATTGAGGCCATTCGCCATGATTGGCCCGCGCAGTGCGAAACAATCTTGCAAGCAAATCAAACGCAGGCCCCCATGTGCTTGCGTGTCAATTCCTTACGCGGTTCGCGGGCTGGTTGTCGTGAGCGCCTGGCGGCGGAGAATATTGCCAGTGATGCACCGGCGCAGTTTCCTGACGCGCTGAAATTAGTCGAAGCGAAACCCGTGATGCGAATTCCCGGCTTCGATAGCGGTGATTGGTCCGTGCAAGATGCCGGGGCGCAGTTGGCTGCGCGTTTCCTATCTCCGTTGGCTGGCATGCGCGTACTGGATGCCTGCGCCGCGCCGGGTGGTAAGACAAGTCATTTGCTCGAAATGGCCAGTGGCGACTTGGACTTACTGGCGCTAGATATTGATTCCGCAAGACTTGATCGGGTGAGAGAAAGCTTGAGCCGGCTAAATCTGCAAGCTGAGTTGCGCGTGGCAGATGCCGCTAAGCCCAGCGATTGGTGGGACGGTAGATTATTTCAGCGCATCTTGATCGACGCGCCCTGTTCAGCAACGGGTGTTATTCGGCGTCATCCTGATATTCGTTTTCTACGGTGGCGGAAAGATATTGCAAACTTTGCTAAGCAACAATCGGCAATGCTTGCCAGCCTATGGCCGTTGCTCGCCCCCGGTGGAAAATTATTGTACGTAACTTGCTCGATACTAAAGGCTGAGAATCACGCAGTCGTCGCTGCATTTTTGAACGAACAAGCGGACGCATACTTATGTGAATTGTCAGCCGAAATTAGGGCTTTGGCCGCTCCAAATTCGGGGCCAGGTCTACAGTTGCTGCCGGGTTCGGCCGGTACCGACGGTTTTTATTATGCTTTAATGAGCAAGCAATCGACTTGATCGGCAGCGGAGTCCCGCACGGTAGCTCAATATATATGGCTAGCGAAGATAACACTGTTCCTGTTGCTCGGCGCCGTGGTCCGGCGGCTCGACGTCGTCTAGCAATTGCCGAGGCTTGCTTGATCCAGCGCGTCGTCTGGTTATTTTTATTGGCTTCCTTGTCGGGAGTTTCCGCCTTGGCGGATGAGCGCTTCGACATCCGCAGCGCCGCAACCCAGCTCCAAAACGGTGTCTACTATCTGACGGCGCGCATAGATTTGCCGCTTAGCGACGAAGCCCTGGAGGCCTTGGAGAGCGGGCTCGAACTCACAATCCAAATGCAAATAGAGGTATTTCGGCAACGCAGGTTTCTACCCGATCCTGAAATCGCCAATCTGCGACAAGACTACGTATTGAGTTATCAGCCACTCAGTCAACGCTATTTGGTCAGCAATAGAAACAGTGGCGACCAGTCTTCCCACGCCACGCTTTTTGCTGCGCTAAACAAGTTGGGCCGTATTAGCGCCCTACCCGTTATTGACGAAGCCTTGTTAGGAAATGACAGCCGCTACGAGATTCGCCTGCGTGTTGTCTTGGATCAAAATACTTTGCCTGGCCCGCTGCGTCTTTTGGCCTTCTGGGGTAACAGTTTTCGACTGCAGAGTGAGTGGTATGCGTGGATGCTAAAAGGCTAACTCGTAGTCTGGCCACAATACTTATCCTGCTTGCCTTGGCATTCGGGATCACCGCCCTTGCGCTACTGAGTCGCACCTCGCAAAACTCCGAACAATTTGGGCGTTTGAACGATCTATTGTTACTGGTTAACGCCGTGGCAGCCGTGGCGCTGCTGGTGCTAATCGTTGGTAATCTTATTCGCTTGTTGCGTGACTACCGTCAAAGCGTGCCGGGAGCAAGACTCAAGGCCAGGATGTTAACGGCATTTGTGGTGCTGGCCATTGGGCCCTTGGTTGTTGTTTGGTTTTTCGCCGTGCAATTTCTAAATCAAGGCATCGAAAGCTGGTTCGACGTCGAGATCGAAAGTGGCTTGCGCGATTCCTTGGAGCTGAGTCGCTCTTCCCTGGATGTAAGCCTGCGTGAAAATCTGGAAAAGACCCAAGATATTGGGCGCGCCTTGGCCGGCTTGCCCGAGGGCGTGGTGCTTGCCTCCCTGGGCAGCTTGCGGCGGCGCGCGGAGGCTTCGGAAATCACCGTTTATGGGGACGCCTACCGAATTGTTGCTACCAGCGTCAGCGACACGAATGCCCGTTTTCCGGTGTATCCGCCCGAAGATATTGCTCTGCAAGTGCGTCGGGTGGGCAGCTACGTGGGCCTGGACCCCTCGTCAAACGGACCTCTACAGATACTGACAGCTGTCTCAGTCTTGCCCGGTACGGGGGAAGATTCCACGTGGATTGTCAAAGTCGTTTACCCCGTTGGCGAAAGAATTAGTGCATTGGCTGATTCCGTGGAGCGCAGCTATACGCGCTACGGCGAGTTGGTTTTCTTAAGAGAGCCACTGCGTTACAGCTTTACTGTAACCCTGAGTTTGGTTGTGCTTTTGTCCTTCTTGACTGCTTTATATGGTGCGTTCTTTTTTGCCCGCCGATTGGTCGCGCCCATCGAATCTCTAGCTGCGGGTACGCGAGCTGTTGCCGGTGGCGATTTAGATACGCGCCTGCCAATGGCGGCCCACGATGAAATCGGTTCGCTCATTAGTTCGTTCAATGAGATGACACAGCGTTTGCGTGATGCCCGTTTCGCCGCCGATTCCAGTGCGCAACAGGTAGAGGATGAACGCGGACGCCTAGCTGCTATCTTGGCACGCCTATCCACGGGTGTGATTGCGCTGGAAGCCGACGGATCTATTCGTACCGCGAATGCAGCGGCCAGCGCGATCTTGCAAACGGATTTGGCCAATTGCCAGGGCCGACAATTGACGAAGTTGGCTACTGACAATTCCATGTTGGAGCAATTCTCGGCGGTCTTGCAAGAGCATCTCGATTCGGGCGAACAAGAGTGGCGTGAACAATTGGCGCTGCGCAGTGAAAAAGGCCGCTGCATCATCAGTTGCGCGTGCACGGCGCTACCGCAGGAGGGTTTGGAGCCTGGCGGACGGGTGGTGGTGTTCGATGACATCACCACATTACTGCAGGCCCAGCGCGATGCAGCCTGGGGCGAAGTCGCTAGGCGCTTGGCGCACGAGATCAAAAATCCCTTGACGCCCATTCGCTTGTCAGCTGAACGAATTCGGCGCCGATACTTGGATGGCATGAAGGAAATGGAAGCCGAGGTTTTGGATCGAGCAACACACACCATCGTGCAACAGGTTGAGGTAATGCGGGATATGGTCAACGCCTTTAGCGAATATGCGCGGGCCCCGGAATTGCAGATTTCCAGCGTGAACCTCAATGAGCTCGTGCGCGAGGTGGCTTATTTGTATCAGACTAAAGAGACTCAGCCGCAGTTGCAGCTCGAGCTCGAAGCTGGCTTGGGGGACATTGACGCCGATGCACTGCGCATGCGCCAGCTTTTACATAATTTGATCCGCAACGCGATGGAAGCCTTGGAGTCAGCGGATGCTGGTGAGTTGAAAATCCTGACCCAGAGCGCTCCTGCGGCGGGCTTGGTGCGATTGATAATCGCGGACAATGGTCCCGGATTTGACCCTGATTCCATTGACCAAGTTTTTGAGCCTTACGTGACAAGCAAGGTAAAGGGCACAGGATTAGGTCTTGCGATTGTTAAGAAATTGGTAGAAGAACATGGGGGAAGTGTCGTGGCTGAAAACCTGCCATCAGGTGGCGCCCAAGTCATCGTTGAAATGCCCATGCACAAGCATCGAAGCGAAGTTGCACCCACGACACAAGGCAGGCATGGTGAGCCTCGGAGGGAACGCGCATGACGTCGCCAAACATATTGGTTGTCGATGACGAAGCGGACATCCGTATTCTGATCGAAGAAATTCTTTCCGAGGAAGGTTATGCGGTGGCTACCGCGGCTGATGGTGCGCAGGCGAGAATGCGCATGGATCAGAGGCGACCTGACTTGGTTCTTCTAGACATTTGGATGCCTGATGTCGACGGTATTACCTTGTTGGGCGAATGGACGCGCGACGGTCACCCGCCTTGTCCCGTTGTTGTGATGTCCGGTCATGGGACCGTGGAAACTGCCGTTGAAGCTACTCGACTTGGCGCAACGGATTTTGTCGAGAAGCCACTTTCTCTTAAGAAGCTTCTGCGCACCGTGGAACGAGCCTTGGTGCCAGAGACGGCGACGGGCAAGGTCAGCCACAGACAACTGTTTCCGCAAATGCCTGGGCCCATCGGCAAGAGTGCCTTGATTCGTGAACTGCGAGAACGGGCGCGCGAAATGGCATCTCACCCAGCGTCGGTATTGCTCACGGGTGAACCCGGCAGCGGCCGTGAAGCAACGGCTAGGTTTATTCATTCACTAGGCGATCGTGCTCAGGCTGAATTTGTTCGCGTCGTTGCAGCGGCGATTCCAGCGGAAAATGCTGCTCGCGAAATTCTTGGTGTAGAAACTGCGGGGGTTGTTGAGCCGGGCTTCTTGGAGCGTGCTGGTGGCGGTACCTTGTTTATCGACGATATGCACCTGCTTTGTCCCCAAGCCCAGCAGCTACTCTTGGGTGTTCTCGAGCGGGGCAGTTTCACCCGCCTGGGACAAACCGAAACGGTAGCGCTAAGTTGCCGAGTTATGGCGTCCGTAACGCCTGCCGCCCTGTCCAATCAAGATGGCTCGGATTTGAATCCTTCGCTGTTGGCCGAGGTCTCTACATTGCGTCTCTTGGTTCCCCCGATTCGCGAGTATTCAGAAGATGTTTCGGAACTTCTGCGACAATATGTTGATCGCATTGTTGAAGCCGAAGGATTGGGCTATCGGCGATTTGGTATGGCGGCACAAAATCGTCTGCGCAATTATCCTTGGCCTGGCAACATCGAAGAGCTGGCTCAACTGGTAAGGCGAATGCTGTTGCGCGACGGTGCGGAAGAAATATCCTTGGCCGAAGTTGAGGAGGCATTGAGTCCCGCAATATCTAGCCAGAATGAACCATTGGTGAAACAAGACTTATTGTCTTTACCGTTGCGAGAAGCACGCGAACAATTTGAACGCGCTTATCTGATTGAACAACTCAAGCTATCCGATGGCAAGGTTGGTCAGCTGGCCAAGCGTGTTGGCATGGAACGCACTCACCTTTACCGAAAGCTGCGCTCCCTGGGTGTTGATTTTCGTCATCTGGGTGATGATTAGTCGCCCAGCGTTTCTGTAAGTTTGTTGAGGGAGTGTGGCGATGAGCGTTGCGCCCGACGCTGCTGCCAACAATGCGGGACCCAGACATGTTGCGCTGCAGACTTGGCAGCGACTAGAGAACAGGGCTCTGGGTCGTTGGCTATTTTCACGCTACATCTGTTTCAAAGCACCTTACTTTGGCAGCATCCGGCCATTACTTATTGCCCTTAGGGCCGGCTACTGTGAAGTAAAAATTGCCAAACGTCGTGCTGTGCTGAATCACATTGGCACAGTTCACGCCATCGCCATGTGCAACATGGCAGAACTGGCCGCCGGCGTCATGACCGATATCAGCATCCCACCGACCCATCGCTGGATACCCAAGGGTATGACAGTGGAGTATTTGCGCAAGGCGCCCACCGATGTGCGTGCCGTGGCAAGAATTGAACCGATGCCGGAATTTGGCGACGCCTTGGATCTTGTTATTCCCGTAGAAGTTTTCGATACGAGCCAGCAAATAGTCTTCACAGCCGAGATCACGATGTGGGTAACGGCCCGGAAGAAATGACATTGATGTGAAATGAGGAAAGCTGAATTTTCTACTGTCAATGCACTGCTATGTTGTCCGTGTAGAATGCTGTCTTAGGCAAGACCGGGGAGCTGAGTATCGTGAATTATCTGAAATTATTGGGGGCTGTCTCATTGCTGTTGGTTTTGGCTGCATGCACAGCGAAAACTAGCTTTAATGCGGCCGACGAAGGCTTGATGCTACGTATCAATGAAGATGAACCCTTCGCGGTGGGAGAGGCAACTGAGAGAACCTATGCGACCACTTCGTTTGGCAACTACAAATTCAAGGCCAGCAAGGAAGGCGCGGATCCAATGTATGGCTTGATCCCGTTAAAGTTCAACGGTGGGTACTTGGCGGCGGACATTCTCTTCTTCGCGCCTGCCATGTTTTTCAATTTGCGTGGAGTTTTTCCTGAGTACGAGTTCGATATGGACGAGGGTGTTATTCGGTACAGACTGAAACCTGAGGATGGTTGGACCAGCTATCAGCCATCGCCGGCGGAGGCTGATAATGCAAGGAATTACTTTGGCGACTAAGTGAAAAAGTGCTTCTTATGTTCAGCTTAGCCTAAGCGCAGATGTCGGCGGGGCATGTGCCTGAAAATCGAACAGCTCGTCGCCAGTGATTTTGAGAGTGCCAGCCAAATACACAGCTTATGGGTGATCGCTTACCGGGCCGAGGCACGTTTGATTCAGGCTAAGGAATTTCCACCCCTATGGCGGAGCCTTGCGGATATTCAGCAATCGGAAACGCTATTCTACGGCGGATTTAAACAGACCGCCCTAGTTGCAGTCGTCGAACTCGCGCCGGCGAAGAAGGATCTGAATATCCATAGCCTTATCGTCCATCCAAGGTACTGGCGGCAAGGTTTCGGCAGCCAGTTGCTTGGCTTCGTATTGGCGACCTTTAACTTCGATACCGCGAGCGTGTCGACTGCCCAGCTGAATGCACCCGCGCTTGCCTTGTTCGCGAAACATGGGTTCACGGAGACTGGCCGTTGGCTCAGCCCGGAAAATATAGACTGTATTGATCTAAGCCTGAGCCGAATGTGAGCCGAGGCTGATTGGTAGACGATCCTCCGGCAAGCATTCCCGAAAGATTTCTGATAAGTTTCGAACCCGGGTTATTGAGATTCTTAGATTCAGCCTGTTTCTAGGCTGTTCCGGAGTGTTGCGATGAACAAACTCGTGCTTATTATCCTGGCAATTTTCCTGCCTCCCGTTGCGGTTTTTTTGAACAATGGTGCTGGCAAGGATCTTCTGATTAATATTCTGCTTTGTCTGGTCTTTTTTGTTCCCGGCGTCATTCATGCGTTGTGGTTGGTAACTAAGTAGTCACGACTGGGTATTGTCCGCCGCAAGCAATCGGTGAAACTCTGGTTGTATGCCGTGGTCTAGGCGTCTCCTAAATCGCCGTTCGCTCGGCAAACTATCGGATATCAATATGAAGTTGCCACCAATTTTTGGTCTCGTGCTTATTGGGTTTGTCGCTGTGCTGCTTTTTAGTAGCTGGTATGTCATCGAAACTGGGCATGTCGCGGTAAAAAAGACACTGGGTACCGTCGACATGGACGAAGTTTCCGCGGGACTTAACTGGAAATTACCAATTTTAACAACCGCTTACGAATTTTCCGCTAAAGAAATCGCCATCGATTTTAATGATCTGACACCAAAGGCTCGCGACAATTTGCGCTTGAAAGATCTTGATATCAGCATTTTCTATCGCGTGGCTCCCGACACCATTGCTGAAATGATGGTGAAATACGCGGCGTCTTATGCACAAGGCGATGCGGCTTTGTTACCCGCCTATGCCATCGTGTTTCGCGAAGGCCGGGATGTCATTTATGAAGAAGTGACCAAGATCGATTCTCTGGAACTTCATAGAAATCGTGATGCCTTGCGGGATGGTATTACCGAAGGCCTCCAAACAAAATTGGATGATAAAGACCCTGGTGTCTTTACCATTACGCGCGTGGCAATCCGCGCCCTTAACACGGACCCTACCATTGAAGAGGCAATTCAAAAGGCGGTGCAGGCTCAGAAGACCTTGGAAGCTAAGAAAATAGAAGTCAATATCGCGGCTAAGGATGCTGAAATTGAAATTGCCCGCGCCCGGGGTATTGCCGAAGCTAACGCGATCATCAATTCATCATTGACGCCGGAATACCTGCAACATGAACTCAATGAAGCCTTGAAAATGTTTGCTCGCAACGATGGCGGCGTCGTGGTGATTCCCGCGAATATGCAGGGCATGAGCATGATACTGGATGGCGATACGCTGAAACGCTAGTCGGCGAGCAGCTTTTGCCGGAATTGATATCGGCGCCTAGAGTTCTTCAGCCCGCTTGGGTAAAACGATCTGTAATAGTATCCAGGCGAATAGCGCGGATACGATTGATCCAATCAGTATGCCGAGTCGATCGCCACGAAAAAACTCGCCGCCGCCGTGTTCAAAGGCCAAGCCGGCAATGAAAAGGCTCATGGTAAAGCCAATACCACAGGCAAACGAAACCGCCAGAATCTGAGGCCAAGTTACCGATCGTGGCAGTTTTGCCACGCCCAAGGCGACACCGACACCGACGAACAGCATGATACCTAAGGGCTTGCCGACTACTAGCCCGGATATGATGCCTAATGTTACCGGGCTGCTGACATCTTGCAGCGATACTCCCGCCAAGGACAAGCCGGCGTTGGCGAGGGCAAAAATGGGCAAGATGACGAAGGCCACGGGCGTGTGTAGATCGTGCTCAATGTTCCTCAGGGGTGAATTGCCGGCCTTATCTTTCATTGGAATACAAAAAGCAATAAGCACACCGGCAAGAGTAGCGTGCACGCCAGATTTCAATACTGCAATCCAAAGAGCAATACCCAACAACAAATAGCTTGAGCTGCGAGTCACACCGAAACGGTTCATCGCGACAGCAACCGCTAGGATCAGCGCCCCGATGGACAAGGATAGCACTGATAGATCGCCGGAATAGAACACCGCGATAATAACAATGGCCGCCAAGTCATCGAAGATGGCCAGCGTCAATAAGAATATCTTTAGCGGTATGGGTACGCGCCGGCCAAAAACTCCCAGTAAGGCCAGGGCGAAAGCAATATCCGTTGCGACGGGAATGGCCCAACCATCTAGTGCCACTGAATTGCCCCAGTTCAGCGCCGCGTAAATGCCAGCCGGAATGAGCATGCCGCCCAGGGCCCCGAGCCCCGGAAGTACAATTTGAGAAAAGGATGAGAGCTCTCCCTCCATGACTTCCCGCTTGATTTCTAGGCCAATCAGAAAGAAAAACACGGCCATCAGTCCGTCGTTTATCCATAGCAACATTGGTTTGCTAATTGCCAGGGCGCCTACTTGCACCGCTAGGGTCGTATCGAGCAGCGTGGCATATAAATTGGCCAGTGGTGAGTTAGCCACGAGCATTGCGATGATGGCGGCCGCCAGCAACAAAATGCCGGCGGCGGATTCGAGCCTCATAAAGTCGCGAACTGCATTCGCGACCGGGGTAAGCGGTTCTGGATAATTCACTGCGTTTCCTGCGGCAAAGGGCGTGAGCCGGGCCGGCTCGAACCTATAGTTTTCTGCGTTCTCAAGAGTGTTCGCTGCACAGTCAAAAACAGACGTGCTTGGCGCTCACAAACTCCCTGTTAACTAGCAATAAGGATTCTAGCGTATGCAAAATCAGTGACGGTAATTCTCGTGACGCGTGGTGCCATCTTCGCATCTATGCGTAAGCCCGCGACGGTAGTGTCCACGGTCAGCTAGCCGTGGTCCGCCAGCGTAGTTTTTTTCGCTAGCTAGCTTGCATTTGCCGTATGAGGCGCGACGCCAATAGGCCAACCACGGCAACTCCAGCTAGCAAGCCCACCCACAATATCCATTGGCGCCAGTCCAATGGTCTTGTAGCACTTAGCAGTTCCGGTCCGCCCGAAACTTGGCGCTGGGCCAGACGCCCGCCACCAACGGTGCCATCATCATTCGCCAGATTGATAATTTCCAGATCGCCGTATTCTTTTTCCAACGGAAAACCGTTGAATGCGTCGGCGGCACGGCCCGCCGCCAGCTTAAAAGGCTTGCTACCTTGGGCAACAAAGACCAACTTCTCGGTACGCCAGCCCAACTCCAAGGCAAGCTCGGTATTCTTGCGGCCACTCTCGATGTTCACACGCCAGTGCCGGTAACGTCGCGGGCGAATTGATACCGCCGGTGTCGCCAGCGTTTCGCTGCCCTGACTCAGCTTATAGAAAATACCGCTATGAACGCGGCGCCACTTTTGTTGGCGATCTTGCCGCCCGTGAATAGTCGCACGCAGCACGGTGTTGTCGGCCGGCAAAATTAAATTGATTTGGTCAATGGGCGGACTACCGCCGAGATCAAAGGTTTTGGCTTGTTCCGGTGGGCTGTCGTCCACAGCTTGTAGCACTGTGCTTTGCCTTTCTGAGCGTTGTTCTTCGTGACGCACGATGCCGGTGATCTGTCGCAATCGCCAATCACTAGGCAGCTTGCGCCAAATGATTCGTAGATAGTCATTTTCAGCCGGCAGTATATTGATGCGATTCTGTTTGATGCGGGCACCGTCCTGCTTTAGGTCCGCAATGCTGCCTTCGCCCAGCGTTTTCCAGGTTTCCAGGTCGTTGCTCGCTTGTACCTGTAGAGACGCAATGAACCCTGAATCTGGCTCCGGCCAAACCAATTCCAAGCTGTTGAGCTCCGCATCCAAATTCCGGGTATCGATGACATAGGCGCTAAGCTTCTTTTCCGCCGGCGAGCTATCGTTTGATGTTGCCGGCGCAACTTCCAGGGTGGCTTGGGCCAGATCGGCTTGCAGCAGCAAGCGGATTTCCTCGGGTTTCTTCGCTTGGTTTTCCCAAAGGGGAATCGCGCGCAAGGCTAAACGCCTTTCGGTTTCCACTGCCACGGGCGCTGCCGCTCGAATTGAGCGGGGTACCGGTTCATCGCCGCCGTTGAAAACGCCAAGATCACGCAAACGGCCGTCAGCTGCAGACTCATAAACTTCCAGCGGCAATTCAACGGCGTGAAAGGCGTTATCGCTGTCGAGCGCTATGGGCCAGAGATAGGCATAGTCGCTGATACCGGGTACTTCACGCGTTTGTGCCGCGCTCTGAGCAACTAACAGCAGAGCGCCTAGGAAACCGAAAATAAACTTATTCATTAGCTTTCCGTAGAAGCGGCGGGGGTGGTGTCCGCTTCTCGCCTAGGTGGCGCGGGGGCGAAATAGCCAACCACCAGCAACAGCCCGCCGGTGCCGATGAATGACACGATACGCGCAATCGTGCCGGTGTTGCCTAAATCCACGATGAAAAGTTTCAGCACCACGATTGCCATTAATCCCGCGCCAATCATCCACAGAATACGCCGCTCGTGGCGCGCACCCCACACCATGCCAATAAATCCAAGCAGGCCCCAATAAACCGAGAGGGCGGCTTGAACATAGACCGAAGAGAACAGCGCGTCAGGGTGCCAGTCAACACCACCAAGGTGATGCGCGGCACGCAATACGCCTGAGGTTGTGGTGACGAACGCGACGATGCCCAGCATTATTAGTCCTAACTGCCATTGCTCAGTGGTCAGATCTGGTTTGGTTTCGCGTAGGGTTTTTAGCCATAAAACAGCCATCAGCAATGCCGCGAGTGTTACCAAATCAAATGGGTTGAGGATCGGTAGGTAGGCCAGGGGTGCTGGATCGGCCGGTGTGTCAACACCTGCTATTGCGAGGCTCAATAATGCGCCACTCACCAGCAATCCACAGCCATGCACGGCGTAGGCACGCCAATGGCGGTCAATGGGCCAAGTTAGTCGTTCCCGCATAAGCAACACACCAGCTATAAATAGCAGAGGTACAAGTACCATGCCACTCACTTGCCAACTACTCGACAGTTGAGTTTCCCCGACACGATGACCAACTTCCCAGGCCAGGATGCCGGTAAGGGCTAGTAGGCTCAAGGTATGTTGCGTCGCTACGGGTTGCGGGTATTCTGCTTCGCGTGACCAAAGTATCCGATATTGCAATCCAAATGCCAGTGGCCAAAGCAGCCAGCCAAAGTTAGCCAGGGGTGCGCTGCCCTGTATTAAGGTCGAAACGCTGGGAATGATAAACAAGGGCAGAAAAAATAGCGTGGCAGCTCGCAAAGCCCGCCAATGGAGTTTTCGGCTCAAGCTAAGCACGGCAGCCGCGGTAATGGCCAACAAGCCAAGCTGCGCTGCCGCCGAAAATTTATCAGCCACTTGGCCATCAATTTCGCGCAAACCACCGCCCAGCCACCACATGAATGCCCAAATGATCAAAATCACTGCCACGGGTTTGAAAGATCGGTTCGCAGAATAGAAATTATTAAGACACCAGGCCGCGAAGAGCGCGGCGGCGGCGATAAGCCAAGCGCCCAACAGATTGCCATTGAAAAGCATGGGCCTGTTGCTAGAGTCTTCCCAGCCGTATAGAGCGAAAGAGATGCTCGCGCCAAATATTAGGGCAATACCGGCTGCTACTGATAAGCGACTTTGCTGTTTGCCGCCAATCCAAGCTAGGGCTGCGCCCTCCAGCGACCAGGCAGCAGCCGTCCAGCGTGCATCCAGAGCCAGCGGAATGGCTAGCGTGCCAAAGGCAATGCCCAAAGCAAGAAAGGCCTCCACCAGGGTTTGTAGTCGTTTCCCCTGGCTTCGATGCAGCAGCGAGGCGCTAATCAAATAGAAAAGCGCCAGCACAATGGCACTGATGGCCAAGCCATATTCGAATTCGCTGACCAGTCGTGCCTGCAAGCCAAAGGCGATCACTGGCGTGCCAAAAACCAGCGTGCCGTCGATGGGATTTTTTAGTTCGGTGGGTTGCCGGTGCGCCCATAGAATTGCGATGAGCTGAAAGAATAAAAAGAACAGAATCAAAAAAGGTTCGGTGCTATTAAAGAGTTCTGGTTCGTAATTCGCATAACCCCATAGCCCGCCAATGATGAAAGTGAATGCAAAGCCCATCAGGTTGAGTTTGCGCCAAGCGCGGAACCAAGCGATGCCAAGAATGGCCGCATTTAATAGCAGGAAGTAGCTGAACAACATCACATGGTTGCCGCTGCCGGTGGATACCAGCACCGGCGCCAAGAAACCGCCCACGATGCCAAGCATGGCCAAGACGCGCGAGTCTTGCACCACGGCTAGGCAGCCGGCAAAGGCGGTGAGTACCACCAATAGGAAAAAGGCTAGACCGGCAGGTACCAATCCGTACAGCGCCATGGAGGCAAAGATGGTCAGATACAGAATCCCGACCCCGCCGCCCTGCAGACTTAGGGCATAAATCTCAGTGCGTTCCCGCAAGCGCCAACCGAAAACGCACAAGCCGACACCGACCGCCGCGATGGCCAGCAAACGAAATTCCACCGGCAAGGAGAACAGCTGATTATCCACGGCGTACTTCAGCAGGAAGGCGATGCCGAAAAAGCAAATGATCACACCGACTTTCACCGGCACATTGCCGGTGGTCAGCCAACGTTTGGCAAACAGTCCTAGCGTTTCGAAGATGTCGGGTTTTTGATTTGTTGCCGTCGGTTTGGAAATCGGCGGCGCTGCTTGTTCGGGATCGGCTGGATCGCTTAATGACGCGCTGGATCTCGCGGGTGCAGTACGACTTGCGGCCACCGATATGGTTGCAGCTTCAAGCCCTTGCGGCTCAACATCTGTTGTGTCAGTTCCTAGGTTTTGGTTTGCTAGATTCTCGCTACGCGGAGGCACGACAACGGCGGAACTCACGCGCTCGGTACGATCCACACGGCGACGCAGCGTTTCCATTTCGCTGCTGAGTTTCTTGGTCTTCGCGAAGGCTAGGCCTATGGCCGCACCGGCAAAGATGCCCAAGAACGTGCTGTCACTCGCGCCGATGACAAGTCCGAGCAAGGCACCGACAATGACAAATACCAATGGCAAACCCATGACCTAAGCGGTGATTTGCCCTCGATCATAACAACGATCCTTATGCTGAACCGAGATCTACTTCCGCTTAGGGGTGGGATTATTCGGTTTCTGGGAAATAGTCGTTGAGCGACGCTGGTATAGAGTCCATTGAGCAGTCTGCAACCGCGTCCGGATAATCACGTGAGTTGTAGGTGTTCCAAAACAACACATTCTTGCCTTCGAGTCTTGCGGCTCGCTCATCGTGAATGAGCGCCGCCAGGGCTTTACCCGTGTAAGTTGTTTCTAAGCCCAAGTCGAGAATATCTTCGGCGAGCTGCACGGCTTGTAAAGTCCCGTCCGTTGGAACGGCGTAGCCCTCACCGAAAAATTCATCGCGAGCTACCACATTGGCCCCCGGATCATCGAGCAGCGGAAATGATGCATCGCGATCATGTAATTTGGTATTGGTGTCGCGATATAGCCTTTCGAAATATTCGGGTGTCATGACGGGCTGGGGTACGACCCGCACGGCGACCAGTTTTGTTGGCCAGCGCAGCAAGCGCAGACCCATGGCCAAGCCGATGCTTGTGCCCATTGTGCCTGTTGCCACATAGATCAGGTCTGGCACCTCGTCGCCGAGCTGCTGTGCCAACTCCAATGCCGCGTTGACGAAGCCGGCCGTGCCGCGCCAGGAAGATCCACCCCAGGGCAATTGATAAATCTTGTTGCGTCCCCCCGGATGCCGGTCGAGAATTTTGTCCGTTTGTTGACGCACGCTATTCATATCCTCCGCGGGATATAACTTGGTTTTTAGATACGCGTGATAGCGTAAGGTGTTAGTGACTTTTGGACTAGGTGCTTGTGGAGTTAAGACTGCGTGACAGGCCATGCCCAGGCCTTGAGCGAATATCGAAGTGGCGAGTACGTGGTTGGAGCCGACGGCACCGAAGGTCAGCACTGCATCGCAGCCATTGTCTCGGGCATCGGCAAGGGCAAACTCGAGTTTGCGAATTTTATTGCCGCCATAAAGTGGCGACGAAAGGTCATCACGCTTAATGCGCAGTGAGTTGAGATTCCACGCCTTGCTTGCCTTGGCATTGGTTTCCAGCGGCGTGGGCAGCTCTGCCAGGCTGGTGTGCGCCAATTGACCGGCAAGACCCGGGAACTTCTCGAATAGTGGCAAAGTCGCTCGCATGGGACTACTCCGCAATGCGAATCACCATGACTTCAACTTTGGCGTCTCGGAGCTGACCGCGCAGCTCGTTTAGACGTGCGAGGTTGTTTACCGGGCCAATGCGCACACGATGAAATGCCTTGTCGTCAATGCTGACTTTTTGAATTCGCGAGACAATGCCTAGGAGTGCCAATTTGGCTTTCATTCGATCAGCATCGGCATGGGCTGAAAATGAACCGGCCTGCAATACATAGGCGCCGGGTGAAGTAACAGCTTCGGCTTCTGAATCGGGCCGGGCTTCCAAGTCTTCTTCTGGAATAACGACTTCGAAAGAGGGAAGCAGTTCATAAAACTGAAAGGATTCCTTAACGGGCTTCTTTTCTTCCACAGCCGCAGCCGGCTTGTCGGGCGGGGGCGATGGTACGACCAAGGCTGCATCTTCAGGCTGTCGCGGGCTGCGATCATTCACGTAGATCGCGGCCGCCACGGCCAATCCCACCGCCAGACCAAATAGCATCCAGATCCAGCCTGGCAAGGGCGCGCTTTTTCGACTCTGCGTTTTTTTGCGTTTCCGGGTTGTTTTGCGCTTTTTCCTGGCCATCTACATGGACTCAGGCGCCGACACGCCGACCATGGTTAAGCCATTGCGCAAGATTTGACGGGTGGCCAAAATCAACAACAGCCTGGCGCTGCGCAATTTTTCATCATCCACGATAAAACGATGCGCGTTGTAGTAGGTATGCAAATGTTGCGCGACTTCTCGCAGGTAGTGCACCAGATGTTGCGGCGCCCGTTGCCGCGCACTCAGTGCAATGATATCGGGATATTTGCAGAGCACTTGAATGAGGCTTTGTTCCTGAGATTCCGTCAATTGATCAAGAGCCGTGTTAGCCAAATCGCGGTTCCGCGTGAGTTGGCGTTCCTTAAGCTCACGCAGCACGCTGCAAATTCGGGCGTGGGCATATTGAATGTAATACACCGGGTTCTCATTGGAGCGTGACTTTGCCAATTCGAGGTCGAAATCCAAATGCTGATCGTTAGAGCGGGACACAAAGAACAGTCGCGCCGCATCGTTGCCAACTTCCTCGCGCAGCTTGCGCAAGGTGACGAACTCACCCGAACGTGTGGACATTTGCACTTTTTCTTTGCCCCGGTACAGCACGACGAACTGCATCAGGTCCACTTCTAAACATTCTGGTGGTTCATCCATAGCTTGTAGTCCCGCGCGTACGCGCGCGACGTAGCCGTGATGGTCCGATCCCAGAATATCGATCAAACGAGCAAAGCCGCGCTCGCGTTTTTGCAGGTGGTAGGCGATGTCCGAGGCGAAATAGGTCGTACGGCCGTTTTCCCGTATTACTACCCGGTCTTTTTCATCATCGAAGGCCGTGGCCTTAAACCAGGTAGCGCCGTCCTTTATATAAGTGTGGCCGCCATCTTTAACCCGTTGCAGGGCGCGGTCTATCGCGCCGCTGTCCATCAAACTTCGTTCTGAAAACCATTCGTCATAAATCACGCCGAACTCTGCCAGATCGTCGCGAATGTCTTGGAGAATGGCATCAGCCGCGATGCTAAGAACTCTCTGAAACCCCACCTCGCCCAATTTCTCGCGCCCACGCGCGATCAATTCATCCAGCCTTGCATCGGCGGTATCGGGCTCATCTGGCGGTAAGTCATCAAATAGGCCCGTGGTGGAGGGCATCAAGGCCTCATTGATGGTTGTTAGCGCATCTCTCGCGATCTCTAGAACGTAGTCGCCCCGGTAGGCATTACTGGGAAAGGGAAGTTCCTGCCCGGCCAGTTCGTACATTCTGAGCCAGAGACTCAGGGCCAGAATATCCATCTGCCGTCCGGCATCATTCACGTAGTACTCACGATGCACTTCATGGCCAGTGGCCGCGAGGAGATTTGAAACGCTGGCACCGTATGCGGCATGTCTGCCGTGACCCACATGCAAGGGACCCGTAGGATTTGCCGAGACAAATTCCACCAGTACTTTCTCGCCCTTGCCCAAGTCGCTGTGACCATAAGTTTCCCCTTGATCAACGATGCGGAACAGCTCGGCACTAAAGGCCGCTGGACTGAGGCGAAAGTTGATAAAACCAGGGCCGGCGATATTGACCTCGGCGATTAGTTCAGAGGGTGCCAGTCGGGCGACCAAGGCCGCGGCTATATCCCGCGGTTTCTGGCGCAGCGGACGGGCCAACTGCATGGCGATATTGCTGGAAAAATCACCGTGCTGCGTATCGCGGGTTCGCTCGATTTCTACCTGGATGGCAGAGTTGCTGGTTGCATCGACGGCCGCGGGTAGCTGCCTCAGGGCATCGGTGAGCAGTGTTTCAAGCTGTTGTTTCACGGCGGGCGGGTTTTTGGAAACGGTGCATTCTAGCAGCCGGCGCTGCTAAAAGAGTTCCGCGGGATCTACGTCCAATGACCAGCGCACGCGACGTTTATCACGCAAGGTCTCCAAATCCAGCCGCCAGGGCTGTAGAAATTGCTGCAGACTACTGCGTAGCGGAGCCCGAATTAGCAATTGCCCGCGATAGCGACCGGCACGCCGCTCCATGGGGGCCGGCGCGGGTCCTAGCAATTGGATGTCCTTTTTGTTGGTAGGCATGGCCAACTCTTGCGCCTGCTCAAGAAACTCGAACACCGCGTCACGCTGCGTCGCTTCGGCGCGCAACAGGGCCAGATAGCCAAACGGTGGCCAACCCGCGTCGCGCCGGTTAGTCAGCGCTGCTTGCGCGAAAGTGGCATAGCCTTCGCGCAGTAGCAGCTGCAATAAGGGATGTTGCGGAAACAAACTTTGAATCAACACCTCGCCGGGACGATCCGCGCGTCCGGCGCGTCCGGCAACTTGAATAAAAGACTGCGCCAGACGTTCGCTGCTGCGAAAGTCAGTGCCGAACAAACCTTGGTCCGCATCAATGACGCCGACCAAGGTGACGTTGGGAAAATCATGCCCCTTGGTCAACATTTGCGTACCCAAGACCAAGCGGGCCTCGCCCGAGCGCACCAAGTCTAAGCGGCGGGCGATTTCTCCTTTACGGCGCGTCGTATCTCGATCGATACGAATCAGCGGAAAGTCGGCGAACAGTTCTCCCAAAGCTGTTTCTAGCCGCTCGGTGCCTTGGCCGACGGGAAAAAGCGAGGTTTTGCAATCTTCGCAGGCGCTCGGGGCTGAACGTTCAGCGCCACAATGATGACAGATGAGTTCTTCTCGGTGCCGGTGATAAACCATCCGTGCATCACAACGCCGGCACTCAGCCACCTGACCGCAGACGGTACACATCAGACTGGGTGAGTAGCCGCGTCGGTTCAAGTAAATGAGTACTTGTCCATCGTCATTGAGATGCCGGTGGATCGCGGCCAATAACGGTTCGCTCAGCCCATCCCGCGCGGGATTCCTTTGCAAATCGATAATCTGCACCTGGGGCTGCCGCGCAATGCCCGGGCGCTGTCGCAACTCAAGTTGCTGGTAGCGGCCGTTTTCAGCATTGTCCAAGGATTCAAAAGATGGCGTGGCTGAGCCCAGAACAATCGGGATCGCTAGCTGTTTTGCCCGCCACACGCCAAGATCACGTGCCGAGTAGCGCAGGCCGTCTTGTTGTTTAAACGAAGCATCATGCTCTTCATCGACGACCAACAAGCCGGGCCTTGCCAGGGGCGTGAACACGGCAGAGCGCGTGCCCACAATGACTGGTGATGCGCCGCGTTGCGCCGCGCACCAAGCTTGTAGCCTTTCGCTCTTGTTAAGCCCTGAATGCAGCACTGAAATCGGCACGCCTAAGCGCTGCCGAAAGCGGCGGACCAGTTGTGGCGTCAGCCCAATTTCGGGTACCAGCACTAGAGACTGTTTACCGGCGGCAATTTGCGCAGCGATACATTCAAGATAAACCTCGGTCTTACCGCTGCCCGTAATGCCCGCGAGCAAGAAAGCAGCAAACCCCTGGGATGCGCGAATTGCCGCGACGGTGGCTGTTTGCTCGCCATTGAGTTGTGGTCCATTGGAAGGTTTGACGACTTGAGCGTCAGTATCGACCGCGCGGCGTTCTATCAAGCCTTTATTAGTCAAGCCGCGCACAGCGCTTCGCCACTGATTAGCGTTCAGATCTAGCGCCTCGCGTGTAATGCCCGTAGAACTGTCGCGCATGGCCGCCAACAGCTTCGCTTGCAGCGGCGCCCGGTTTTGCAAGACCTCAAGTTCGGTTCGTTGACCTTCGGCAGTCATAAACCAGCGCGTGGCTGGACCAGCTGCCTCTTTACCTCGGCGCAGCAAAACCGGCAATGCAGTCGCGTAGACCTCCCCAATAGGATGCTGATAATAAGTGGCAGTCCAATTCAGCAACTCGAGCAAGGAATCGTCAAGCAGGGGTTCTGGGTCAATGATCTTTTCGGCGTGGCGCAATTTGCCACTCGGTATCAGCGAGTCCTGGGCTAAGCCCGCAATCACACCCGTCCGTGTGCTCTTTCCGAAAGGGACTCGTACGCGTTGACCTGCGACGGGTGTAGGGCCGCTTTTTTCGGGCGCGAGGTAGTCGAACAGCCGCATCAAGGGCGCGTCGATGGCGACTCTTAATATTGTGGTATGGCTGGTCATGCGTTTTTCGTCGATGGAGGCCAAACAGACCCCGGTTGTCCACAAAATCTGTGGATAACTCTGTGGATAGCGTGGGCCAAACGCGCCAAAGAGCGCATACCGTCAGCATTTATGACAAACTGGCTAATTATTGACCTAAGCATAAATATTTTTATTTTACAAAGGCTTATGCGTTTTTGCTTCAATGCAAGAAGCGAATGCCAGCTAAGCCCCGGATGATATTCGAGACCATGTGTATAACCCGCCCCAGTCTCACCTGCGCCGTGCGTCAACCGCAGGGCATCTGGCCCGTTATATTGCCTGAATGGGCATCGTCTGGGCGGCTCTTGGCCGCTGGCGCCCGAGACCACGAGTATTCTATGGCTGAGTGTGTGATTAAACTCCCGCGAAAGGATTCGCTGCCAGTGTCCCGATTGGAAGATTCGAATCAAGCAACGCGCCAGGCCATGGATCGTTTCCTCGCGGGGATCGAAGGACAGGCCTTTCGCGTGGCGAAAATCGCAGTGCGCAATGAGGCTGATGCGCTGGATATTGTGCAAGATGCCATGATTCGTTTGGTAAAAACTTATTCGCATCGACCGGTAAGTGAGTGGCGTCCATTGTTTTACCGGATTTTGCACAATCGAACTCGCGATCATCAGCGGCATCAAACGGTGCGCCGGCGGGTGCTCAGCTGGTTGATTCCCAGAGACGATCAAGAAGTGCCGGATGCCGGCGTGCTGGCCGCGGGCGCCCCGCAGCTAGAACCAGACCGCCAAGTTGCCATGGGCGATACCTTGGCGGCACTGGAACAAGCCGTGGGCGAACTGCCAGCGCGACAGCAGCAGGCCTTTTTATTGCGTCGTCTAGAAGGTTTGGATGTCGCTGAAACCGCCGCTGCCATGGGTTGTTCCGCCGGCAGCGTAAAGACACATTACTCGCGCGCCGTGCATCGTCTGCGCGACGCCCTCGGAGATCATTGGGAATGAGCGAAGAAGAGAAAATCGCGCGGTTTGAAAAGCGTTCGACGGAACTATTGCGCGACGGCACCGACTCACTGGATGCGTCAACGCGCTCGCGGCTGAATCGTGCTCGCCAAGCGGCCTTGAACGAAATACCGAATCGCGCCAAGCGCGGACTAAAGCCAGCCTGGGCTCTTGCTGGAGCG
Source organism: Gammaproteobacteria bacterium (assembly GCA_965221985.1). Lineage (GTDB taxonomy): Bacteria > Pseudomonadota > Gammaproteobacteria > Steroidobacterales > J054. The sequence continues at coordinate 679,019 of OZ244928.1, read as the reverse complement.
GCTGCCTTGGCGATATTGGTCATCGGTGTTTGGCGCACAGCGCCTCAGCCCCCGGACTTCGCCACCGAGCTGCCTGCCATGGCCGATGTCTCAGCGTTACCCGCAAGCGATTTGGAACTGCTGATGGCTGAGGAAAACCTCGACATGCTGGAAGATCTCGAGTTTTACAGCTGGCTGGCGGCTGAGGATTTTACAGACGGGGAGGGTGCCGCGGGATGAAGTCCGCCCTCATCGTCGCGGGGGGGCTGTTGCTCGGACCTTGGCCCGGATATGCGGACGAGACGCCTGATATGGAATTTCTAGAATTCCTGGGCAGTGTCGATCAGCAAGAAAATTGGGAGAGTTTTTTCGACGCCCTGCCTCCGGGCGTGGCCGATGAACAACCAGAGCCCGTGGTGGTGGAACCGGAAAGTAGAGATGAAGATGCAGGCTAAAATTTTGATTGTGAGCTTATTGCTGCTGGCGCCCTTAGGTCATAGCGCCGAAGATGGCGCCAGTTGGGATGCTCTGAGTACTGAACAGCAACAGCTGCTCTCACCAATGGCTGAAAAATGGGCGGAGCTTTCGCCGGCGCAACAGAAACGCTTGGCTGCCGGTTCCACCCGCTGGCTTGCCATGGATGCAGAGCAGCGCATACAGGCCCGCAATCGCTTCCAGCGCTGGCAAAAACTCAATGCTGAGCAGCGCGCCAGATTGCGCGATCAATTCGACCGCTATCGCCAACTGTCTCCGGATCAGCAGCAACGTGTGCGAGATAACTTTCGCCGCTTCCGTCAGCTATCTCCAGAAAGACGCCAAAGACTACGCGAGAATTGGCGGCGACTGACGCCGGATCAGCGGCAACGGCTGCGGCAGCAGCGTCAGCGGGACGTGAGGCGACGCGATTAGCACAAATCGAACTCGCAATCGCGCCGCGGCTAAAGCTCCTTAACAGCCTGTATTAATTCCGCTGCCATAGCCTGTCCATCACCGTAAAGCATCCGCGTGTTATCCAAAAAGAACAGCGCGTTCTCAATACCCGAGAAGCCCGCACCTTGTCCGCGTTTCACCACGATACAATTCTTGGCTTTATCGGCATCTAGTATTGGCATGCCAAAAATGGGGCTGGACGGATCAGTGCGTGCTACGGGATTCACCACGTCGTTGGCACCAATGACGAGGGCCACATCGGCGTTTTCAAATTCCGCGTTGATTTCATCGGCGTCATAGATTAAATCGTAGGGCACGCCGGCCTCGGCCAGTAACACATTCATATGTCCGGGCATGCGTCCGGCCACGGGGTGAATGGCAAACTTCACAGCCACTCCCCGGTCAATGAGTCGTTGGGACAGTTCCCACACTTTGTGTTGAGCCTGGGCAACGGCCATGCCGTAACCTGGAACGATGATGACTTTGTTGGCGAAGGCCATCATGACACCCACGTCCGTGGCTTCGATGGGCTTCATGCTGCCTTGGACTTCCCCGCCCTCGCTGGCCGTATCGCCAAAGCCACTGAACAAGACATTTGCCAGCGACCGGTTCATCGCTTTCGCCATCAGCTGGGTTAGCAGTGTACCGGCGGAGCCCACCACGGTGCCGGCAATAATCATGGCTGCGTTGTTGAGCACGAAACCTTCAAAAGCCACAGCCAAACCGGTCAGGGCGTTGTACAGGGAAATCACCACCGGCATGTCGGCACCGCCGATGGGTAAGGTCATGGTAACGCCAATGAGTAGCGCCAATAAAAAGAACAAAGTGACACCGCTAATTTCGCCGGACTGCGAAATCATGCCGATGCCCAACAAGACCGTGACGGCGAGCAAGGCACCATTGGCCCAGTTTTGCCCGCGAAACCGAAACGACCCCTTGATTAAGCCTTGCAGTTTGCCGAAGGCAATCAAGCTACCCGAGAAGGACACCGATCCAATGAGACCACCCAGCACGGCCAGCGTCATGATCACAACACCGTGGGCCTCCGGCTTTAGTAGCTCCACCGCCGAGATAGCGGCGGCGGCACCACCGCCCATGCCGTTGTACAGCGCAATCATTTGCGGCATGTCAGTCATGGCCACGCGTTTGCCGGTCCACCACGCCAGAATACCGCCAATGAAGATACCCACGGTCATTAGACCGTAGGAATGCATGTCGGGATAAGTGAAAGTGATGAGGGTTGCCACCACCATGCCGAGGCCTGCCCACTTGATGCCGCTGGCCGCGGTCACGGGCGAACTCATGCGCTTCAAGCCCATGATGAACAAGAAGGCCGCAACGAAATAGCTAACTTGAATAATCAGCCCCATGGGAGAGGAGTCACCCACTACTTCTTCTCCCCGCTAGTGCGAAACATCTCTAGCATGCGTTCGGTGACCACATAGCCACCCACCGCATTGCCGGCTGCTAAGATCACACCGACGAAGCCAATGATTTGTCCGGCCGTGGATTCTGTCTGCCCCAGGGCGACCATGGCGCCCACCAGCACAATGCCGTGCACGAAGTTGGAGCCCGACATCAGGGGGGTGTGCAAGATGGCCGGTACTCTGGCGATGACTTCGTAGCCGGTAAAGGCGGCCAACATGAATATATAAAGAGCCGCAAAGCCACTGAGTTCGATCATGCCCGGCCTCCCTTGATGGCCTTTCGTGTAGGTTCATGCTTTATTTCGCCTGCATGGCTGAGCACTGCACCGGCGAATACTTCATCAGTCCAATCAATCTTCAGTTCACCGTCTACAATCGCCGGCTGCAAAAAGTTATAAAGATTGCGGGCGTACATTTCGCTGGCGTGGCGAGCAATTGAAGCCGGTAAGTTAACGGGGCCAATAATGGTCACACCGCGGTGAACGATGGTCTCACCGGTTTGTGTCAGCTCGCAATTGCCGCCACTTTCGGCACCCAGGTCGACGATCACAGCACCAGGCTGCATGCGTTCCACCGTGACCTGGCTGATTAGTCGTGGTGCCGGCTTGCCGGGAACAGCCGCCGTGGTGATGACTAGGTCGGCTTTCGCGACGTGGTCATCTAGAGCCGCTTGTTGTTCTTGCCGTTCCTCGTCCGTTAGCTCACGGGCATACCCACCTTCGCCTTCGGCCGACACGCCCGTGTCTATAAATTTTGCCCCTAGGGATTCGATTTGTTCTTTGGTGGCACTGCGTACATCGAAAGCCTTTACAATGGCACCGAGCCTTTTTGCGGTGGCAATGGCTTGTAAGCCAGCAACCCCCGCGCCCATCACCAGTGCTTGAGCCGGCCGTATGGTTCCCGCGGCCGTGGTCAACATGGGCAGAAATTTGTCCAAGGCATTGGCCCCGAGCAGGACCGCCTTATAACCGGCCACAGCTGCCTGGGATGAAAGCGCATCCATAGATTGCGCGCGGGAAATTCGCGGAACAAACTCCATGGCGAAACTAGTGATGTTTTTTTCCCGAAATCTATTAATCAAATCTGCTTGGCGATGGGCTTGCATGAAGCCAATCACAACGGTATCCGGGCGCAGTTCATCAGCCTGGTCAATGGTGATGGGTTGCACGCAGAGCACCACATCGGCTACTTGCGCGACGGTGGAAAAATCACCGACGAGCTGCGCGCCATCGAATGCTTGATTCGCAATGCCCGCGGATAAGGCCGCGCCGCTCTCAATGACAACTTCCGTTTTCGCGGCGATTAGCTTGCGAAGAACTTCGGGCACAATGGCCACCCGGTTTTCGCCGGCAGTGGTTTCTTTGGCCACACCGATTGTCAGTGGCATGATGGGCTCCGGGTCGATTGCGGTTGCGGGTCTACAAGCTGCCGTCACGGAGAATGTCGGCTGCACCCCTGTTCGGGGCCGCATCATGACATAAGCCAGATAATGCGTAAATTTGATTTTCTTCCCGCGGGTTTGGATGATTACGTCCTAGGTTGATGAATCAAGAGCATGGATTCGCTAAGCACAAGCGTTGACCTTTCTCAGCAGGTCCTGCGGACTGACGTGTCCGGCATGCCGCTGGAATGGATCGACTACCGCGATGCGGTGCGCCTGTATCATTCTGAGCAGGTTGCATATGCCTGCGGCTCCGCCCTATACCGGGTGTACGGCGGGATATGCGCACGCACTGGGCAACGCAGTTCCGTGGAAGTTAGTTCCATAATTGCGACGGTGGGACGTACCCATGGCATTGCGGAACTGCGCGATCGATATACACCGCCTCTTAATAACAACACCCTATTCAGACGCGACGGCCAGCTATGCATGTACTGCGGCCAGCACTTCATGTCACGAGACCTTACCCGCGACCACATTCGTCCGCTGAGCCAAGGTGGTGAGGACAGTTGGCAAAACGTCATTACCGCCTGCCGGCGCTGTAATAACCACAAGGGCGGCCGAACTCCGGACCAAGCCGGCATGGAATTACTCGCCGTCCCCTTTACGCCGAATTATGCCGAGTACATTTACCTGAAGGGTCGCCGCGTCTTGGTGGACCAAATGGAATTTTTGCTTGCGCATATTCCGCGGTCTAGCCCGCTGCACGAGCGTTTGTCCACCAGCCTCAAACAGGGCCGATCGAAGGCTTAATCGAACCAGGGCGATAAAATTTTTTGGCGGGTTTAACCCCGTTTCGAGGTTCTTGGCGTTTATAGCCTCTGTACACCAACGGAGAATAAAACGTCATGCGTCTACTCAACATAATGGGGCGTCTCGCCCCAAGCAAGCTGGTACTTTGCCTGCTGGTCTTGTTCCTGGTCGCCTGTGCGACCCAGGAAGACGGACCCGACTCAAGGACCTCGACCGTGGACCCGATCTCTGATCCAGAACACGCTGTCAATCCGCCACCAGAAGAGGAAAAAATTGAGCCCTACCGAGCCGATGACAGCGATCTAGAATCGCGCGAAGCCATCGATTCAGCGGCGCTTGTTGTCAATCAGGTGCCGGCCACTGTCGCGGTGGGTAAACAGGCTCACCGCGACCGCAACGAAAGCCTAATGGGCACTGCCGACATGGCCTACCCCGTGCCTTGTTGCCCAGGCAACATCTACCATCCCGTCGAACCCCTGGACCGCGAGAACTATGGCGAAATTATTCCGAATCCTCTGCGCCTAGTTGCTGAGCAACCCGTTTCGACCTTTAGCATCGACGTGGATACGGGCGCATACAGCAACGTCCGCCGCATTCTCAACGAAGGTCGCCTGCCACCCCAAGACGCCGTGCGGGTCGAAGAACTCATTAACTATTTCGACTATGACTACCCAGTGCCGGATAGTCGCGACCGCCCCTTCGCGGTGCGTACAGAAGTGGCCACCGCGCCTTGGAATCCTGATCGTTTACTGCTGCAAGTGGGCATCAAGGGCTACGAAGTGCCGGCCGCCGAGCGCAAGTCAGCCAACCTGGTTTTCTTAATCGATGTATCCGGTTCCATGCGGGACGATCGTAAGCTGCCCTTACTGAAACAATCCATGAAACTCTTGACGCGACAGCTGAACGAGGATGATCGCGTGTCGCTAGTGGTTTACGCAGGCGCCGCGGGCGTAGTCCTCGAGCCCACGCCGGGCGATGAGCACGCGAAAATCAACGCAGCACTGGCGCGCCTGGCAGCCGGCGGATCCACCAACGGTGCCGGCGGTATCCGCGCCGCCTATGAAATGGCTCAGCAGGGCTTTGTGCGCGGCGGTATCAACCGGATCATGTTGGCCACCGATGGTGACTTCAACGTGGGTACGGTGGACTTCGATACTTTGATTGATCTGGTGGAACGGGAGCGTGAAGCCGGCATATCGTTGACCACTCTGGGTTTCGGTGCCGGAAACTACAACGACCATCTCATGGAGCAGTTGGCTGATGCCGGCAATGGCAATCACGCTTACATCGATAACCTGAATGAAGGCCGCAAAGTGCTGGTGGAGCAGTTGTCATCAACGCTGCAAACCATCGCGAAGGATGTGAAGATCCAAGTGGAATTCAATCCCGATGTGGTGGCCGAGTATCGCTTGATTGGTTACGAAAATCGCATGTTGCGGCGTGAAGATTTCAACAACGATAAGATCGATGCCGGTGAAATCGGTGCAGGCCATACCGTCACCGCGCTCTATGAGCTGGCTTTAGTGGGTAGCGAAGGTCAACTGATCGATCCGCTGCGCTATGGTGAGTCGAAAAGAAAGCGCCGTAGCAACAATGAGGAGGTGGCGTTTGTCCGGCTTCGCTATAAAGCGCCAGAAGGCAAAATCAGCAAGCTGATCGAACAGCCCGTGCGCTTACCCGGCAAGAGACGGGATTATGAGCCCTCGGCGGAGCTACGTTTTGCTGCCGCGGTGGCCGGCTTCGGCCAGATCCTGCGCGGCGGTGAGTATTTGCAGGACTTTGGTTACAACGACGTCATTGATCTCGCCAGGGATGCGCGCGGCGATGATCACGATGGCTATCGCGGTGAATTTCTCAATTTGGTCCGGCTGGCTGATAGCTTGGCCACGCTGGGGTCCCAGGAACCCCAGGCCCGGCGCTGAGCGCGGCAATGCGTCTGACGGTTTTCCCGCCCGGCTGGCTGGCTTATGCTGCCAGCCATGGCGGGAGAGCCCGACGACAATGCACTGATGCTGCGCTACCGGGCGGGCGACACGGTCGCTTTCGAACGTCTTTATGCACGGCACAAGGGTCCGGTTTATCGTTATTTTCTTAGACAATGCGGTGACGCTGAGTTGGCCGGCGATTTACTACAGGAGCTGTGGGCTAAGATCATCGCGGCGCGACATCGTTACGAAGCCCGCGCTAAGTTCACCACCTATATGTATACCCTCGCGCACAATTGCTGGATAGATAATCGACGACGTGAATCGCGACGGCCGTTGGTCTCGGCGAGCGAGGACTTTGAACCCGAGGCCATGACAGTTGATCCGGCGGCCACTGCCGAGCGCGGAGCCATCAATCTCGAAACAGCCGCGCAATTGGAAGCTGCCATTGCCGCATTACCCGAGGATCAACGCGAAGCTTTTCTGCTTCGCGAAGAGGCTGGCCTGAGTCTCGCGGAAATCGCCGTCGCTACCGATGTCCCCGAAGAAACAGCCAAGAGCCGTTTACGCTATGCCGTGCAGAAGCTTAAGCGAGCATTGCTTGAACAAGGTGCCTGGCCATGAGCGAGCCTTCAAAAAAAGACGGCGACTTTGAGGCCTACCTTGACGGCAAATCGCCGTTGTCAAAACATTATGCGGCATTGAACCGGCAAGATCCGCCGGCGGGTGTTGACGAGAAGATTTTGGCGCAGGCGCGAGAGGCATCGAAGTTGGTGCATCTGAAGCGACCTATGGGCCGCTGGATTCCAGCGCTGGCTGTGGCAGCTACGTTGATGCTCTGCGTTTCTTTGGTTTTGAACTTGAGCATACAGCCCACGGGTCCGCTAACGGATGCAAACGTTAGCGTTGCTGAATATAAGGCGCGCGATTCAGATACTTTTTCCACCGACGGCGAAAGAGCCGACTCCATGGCTGCCCCACCTGCCGCCGACATCGCCGTACCGAGACGCGATCGGCCCGAATCTTTGCCATCGGCGCCCCGCATGGCGCGTGAAGAGCCGCCTCTCGAGGAACAAGTGCTTGACGATGCCGATTTTTCCGCGCCGACCATGGCCGCGGAAAATTCAGTGACGCTGGAACCGGCCAGGCCGGAACTGCCGGCGGGAAGAGCAAAGCGAGAAGCTGAGGCCCGCAGCGCGCTTTCCATGGGCTCGTCAGCCTCTGCGACCGACGCGAATCCGATGCAGGCTCCGCGCGATGATGATGTCTTGTTGCAGGCCATGGCCATGCTGCGGGAAGACTTCTCCACCGCCGATAGTGCCGCGGCTCCCCTTAGCAAGCAGGCAGCGCCGAGGAAGCAAGTCGCTGCTGCGGTATCTATGGGTGAGGCGGGCGATCCAATCGATCGCTTGACCGAAATCCTCAGCGCCTATGATGCGGATGATCCCGATACCGCCTGGCAACTACTCATGGCCTTCAAGCTGGATTTTCCAGAGCATCCGGCAAGCCTGCGCCTTGAAGACATGCAACAAGAAGAATGAAGACTTATCTAATCGACTCCAGCATTTTCGTCTTTCGTGCCTGGTACACCATTCCCGATAGCATGACGGATGATGAGCGTAATCCCGTTAACGCGGTCTATGGCTTTACGCGTTTTCTGGGCGATTTTCTAGAATCAGTGGAGCCAGAGTTTGTCGCTGCGGCATTTGATGTGAGTTTGCAGACTTCGTTTCGCAATGACATGTATCCTGACTACAAGGCTAATCGTGAGCCCGCACCGCCGGAACTCAAGCGCCAGTTTGCCCAATGCCGCGAAATCACCCGGGCCATGGGAATTCGTGAGTGTGCGGACACCGCTTATGAAGCCGATGATCTAATCGGCACCCTGGCTGTCGGCGTGCGGCGTGCTGGCCATGCTGTGACGATTGTTTCCCGGGACAAAGATTTACTACAGTTGCTGGAACAGGGCGATACGTTCTGGGATTTCGCCGGCCAAAAAACCATCAAACATCATCAAGTCGGCGACGCCTTCGGCGTTCGTGCCGAGCAGATGCCTGACTTTTTAGGTTTAGCTGGCGATAGTGTCGACAATATTCCCGGCGTGCCGGGTGTTGGCAAGAAAACCGCGGCGGCTCTGCTGGAGCAATTTGATGATTTGGAGGACCTTTACTTGAAGCTGGACGAGGTAGCGAACTTGAATATCCGGGGTGCGGGTAAGCTCGGTGCGAAGTTGGCCGAGCACCAGGAAATGGCAGAGCTATGCCGCGAGCTGGCTAGAATCCGCTGCGACGCACCCATGGACACCAGTGAGGAAAGTGTTCGTCGTCAGGCGCCCGAGTTGGAAGAACTTTGGCGGCTCTACGACGAAGCGGGATTCGGCAGCTCGCTGCGCCGGCAGGCCGAGCGAATTGCCCAAAAGTTCTAGTGGCTGGTTGACCTGTCGCTTTACACAGTGATCAAAGCCAAGCTCAAGGCTGCTCTCGAAGTTCAATGTGGTCCGCTGCGAACCGAAGCCATTCATCGGGTGAGCGGTGGTAGCATCAATGAGTGTTTTTCGATTCAGAGCCTGGCGGGAAACCGCTACTTCGTAAAGATTCACGACGCCGCACTGGCCGATATGTTCGTGGACGAGGCAGATGGTCTCAGGGAACTGGCAAGCGCTCAGGCCGTGAGAGTGCCGGCCGTCATCGGCACCGGTATCGCCGGGCTGCAGTCTTATCTATTGCTTGAGCACCTGGATCTTGGCGAAAAGAACAGCGTCGCCGCCGAGTTGTTTGGTGGGCAACTGGCCGAACAGCACCGGCATGTGGCAGAACGATTCGGGTGGCAGCGCGATAACAGAATCGGCTTGACCCGCCAGCCCAACGCGCGGCATTCGGATTGGGTTGCTTTTTGGCGCGAGCAACGGCTTGGCTATCAACTTCAGCTCGCCAAGAAGAATGGCCATGGCGATGAAATACAGCGTCGTGGCCAAGATTTGATGGACCGGCTCCCAGACTTTCTCGCCCATTCGCCGCAAGCCTCCCTGCTGCATGGCGATCTCTGGGGTGGCAACTGGGGCGTATCCGCGGATGCGGAGCCGGTGATTTTCGATCCGGCTGTCTACTACGGCGACCGGGAAGCCGAACTGGCCATGACCCGCTTATTCGGTGGTTTTCCCGCGAGTTTCTATGCCGCCTACCAAAACACCTGGCCACTGCCTCCCGGCCATGAAACGCGCAGCAAGCTTTACCAGCTCTATCATGTACTGAACCATCTGAATCTTTTCGGCAGTTCTTATGCCGCCCAGGCGATGGCGATTTTTAGCAGGCTCTTAGATTAGCGCCTGACTAGACGCTAGAATAGTTGCTGACTGCTACGGCCAAAGGATCTGGGGATCTGCATGAACGATAAGAGCATTGAATCCATACTGAAAGAACATCGGGAATTTCCGCCGGCGGCTGAGTTTTCCGCCAAGGCACGTTTTAAAGCTGAAGATTTAGACGCCCTTTACGCTTCGGCGAAAGGTGACTATGAAGCTTACTGGTCGAAACTAGCTCGCGATTTATTAGTTTGGGACAAGCCGTTTAGCCAAGTCCTGGATCGTTCTGCGGCGCCGAATTTTTCTTGGTTTACGGACGGTGATCTCAATGTCTCGCGCAATTGCCTGGACGTGCACCTGGCTGAACGTGGCGAAAAGCCCGCCATTATTTTTGAAGGCGAAGGCGGTGATCGACGGACTTTAAGTTACCGGCAGCTCACCAAGGATGTTTGTCAATTCGCCAATGCTTTACGCAGCCAAGGTATCGAAGCCGGAGACCGGGTAGTCATTTATATGCCCATGGTGCCCGAAGCCGTCATTGCCATGCAGGCATGCGCGCGCATCGGTGCTGTGCATTCGGTGGTGTTCGGTGGATTCTCTGCCAATTCACTACGCGATCGAATTCGTGATGCTGGCGCAAAAATGGTGATCACCGCTGACGGCGGTCATCGCGGTGGCAACATTGTTGAGCTGAAAGCGGCAACGGATAAAGCTCTGGACGATGGCTGCGACAGCATAGAAACAGTTATTGTTTTGAAACGCGCCGATTGTGGCTGTGCCATGCAAGCTGGTCGTGACGTTTGGTGGTCCGATGCCATCGCGGGTCAGCCCGAAGAATGCGCAGCACAGGCCTTCAACGCCGAACATCCGCTGTTCTTGCTCTACACCTCAGGCTCCACGGGAAAACCCAAGGGCATTCAGCATGCCAGCGCGGGCTATTTATTGCACGCCAAACTCACCAATCAAATGGTCTTCGATCTCAATGAGGACGATGTGTTTTGGTGTACGGCCGATGTGGGTTGGATCACCGGCCATACCTATGTGGCGTATGGGCCTTTAGCTGCTGGTGCCACCATCGTCATCTACGAGGGGGCACCAACTTATCCGGATGCCGGGCGATTTTGGAGCATTTGCCAACGTCATGGCGTGACGATTTTTTACACTGCCCCCACGGCCATTCGGGCCTTGATGAAGTTTGGCGATGATGTGCCGGCGCAATTTGATTTGTCGAAAATTAGGTTGCTGGGCACCGTGGGCGAGCCGATCAATCCCGAAGCTTGGATTTGGTACCACAAGGTGATCGGCAAAGAACGTTGTCCCATTGTGGATACCTGGTGGCAGACAGAAACCGGCGGCATCATGATTTCTCCCGTGCCCGGTGTGACGGCAACCAAGCCGGGTTCTTGCACACGCCCCTTGCCCGGCATCGACGTGGATATCGTGGACGAAGCCGGCGAGCCTGTGACTTCACCGGAAGAAGGCGGTTATCTGGTGATTAAGCAGCCTTGGCCATCCATGCTGCGCACCATTTGGGGCGACAACGATCGTTATATAGAGACCTACTGGGAAAAATTTGATCAGCGTTTTTACGTTGCGGGCGACAGCGCGCATCGTGATGCCGATGGTTATTTTTGGATCATGGGGCGTATCGACGATGTGCTCAACGTGGCGGGCCATCGCTTGGGCACTATGGAAGTGGAATCTGCCTTGGTGGCCCACGACCTCGTGGTCGAAGCGGCCGTCGTGGGCCGGCCCCATGAAGTGAAGGGCGAAGCGATTTTCGCCTATGTGGTACTACGCGGAGAACGCCCGACCGGCGACAAGGCCGAAAATCTGATTCAGCTATTGCGCAGTTGGGTAGGCGAGGAGTTGGGCCCCATTGCCAAGCCCGACGAGATTCGTTTCGCCGATAACCTACCCAAGACGCGCTCCGGAAAAATCATGCGGCGTTTACTCAGAGCAATTGCCAGTGGCGAAGAGATTACCCAAGACACATCCACTTTGGAGAATCCCGCCATTCTTGATCAACTGCGCGGCAAGGCCTAAGCGTTTGCCAGGCTCAAACGCGTACCTTCGGGCGCGGTAATGACTAGGGCATCGCCGATTCGTTTCGCCGGTAGACCATGGCGTTCCATCGCAAGGGCAAGTGCTGCGTGATCCGGTTCGCTGAAATGCAATGTCGGTGCCGATGGTCTTCCCACGGAAAGACGCAGGCGCAGGGCGGGCGCGGCTAGTTCGACATCGGTATCACTACAATCCACCTCATCATTGACGCATTCCAGTCCAGCAATTCTCCAAAACTCTCTGGCTTCGGCGACATCGATGCAGGCGAATTGAATACAAGCGGACGACCCGGTGACGGGAATCTCTGATTCTTGCGCGCTCAAACGAGAAAAGCTGGGGGCTTCCATCACAATAGCCAAATTGCCGGATGGATCTTCCAGCGCAAATTCATGAAAATCGTCGCTACCGAGTCGCGCCAAGGCTAAATCGTAGCCGGCCGCTTCCAACTGCCGCGCCCAGCGAGCAGCATCGGCCTGTACAAAACATAATCCCGGCTTGCTGAGTTCCTCACCATGTAAACCAATGGCGATTCGACTGTCGCTGACCACGGCGTAGGGATAGCTGCGGATATCCGCCGTGGTGATTTCCGAAAAGCCCAAGCGGCGGTAAAAATCCAAGGATGCCGCAATGTCTTGAGTGGGTAAACTGAGTTCAAGAAAGCGCCAGTGACTAGTCATAATCACGACGAAATATAAAACCGAACACGCTGGTACCCTTCTTGATGTTCGTTCATCGGCTAGCGCTACACTCGAATATTGTTGTAGTTTAAAATGGCAGGCATAACAAAAAGAAATGCAGAGCTAACAGCTCTCGTTTGAGACCAATAAGATGAGTGCACTTCCCGAATCCTCATGCCAAGTCGTGTCCTTGCGCGGACATCGCGCCTGGCGTCTATACCGTCGCTACCGGCAGCTGCCAGATGCTTTGCGTTCTCCCATACGCACTCGCCTTGTTGCTCAGCATGTCCTGGACTACGCCTATGAATCCGCACCAAAGGATCGATTCGATTGGGAGGCCAGCCGTCAAGTTTGCCAACGGCTACAAGAATTCTTATCCGGAGAGCGAGGCCAAAGTTCTGACGATCTAATGGCCTGGATGCATCAAAATTTGTTGCCCGAAGCCATGCAAAAACCCGAGGATCTCGAGGAATTTGTCGCCGACTACCTGCGCTGGTAGAACAATTGCTCATAAGAAACTGGGCAGGAAAAGCGCGAGGCCGGGAAACAACATCAAGATGACTAGCAATAAGGCATCGCAACTCAAATAAGGCAGCGCCGCTAACACCACCTGTTGCAGAGTAGTACCACGCGGTGCGGCACCGAGCATCAGAAAAAGTAGCAAGCCGAAGGGCGGTGTAGTGAGGCTCATTTGCAAAGCCAGCAGCATGACTATGCCGAACCAAATCTTGTCAAAGCCCAAGCTTGTAGCTAGCGGGAAAAAGACCGGTATGGTCAGAAGCATGATGGAAATTTGATCCATGAACATGCCCAATAGCAGCAGCAATCCGAACATCAGTATCAGTTTTGCCACCGGCCCGGCTTCCAAGGCTAGACCCCAGTCCACGAGCTTGCCGCTGGTTCCGGAAAATGCCATAAGCTGGCTGAAAACCGACGAGCTGATAATCAGCAGAAACACAGTGCCCGTTACGCTCACCGTGCTAAGCAAAGCCTTTCGCCAGGCAGCGAAACTCAGGCATCGAAACGCGGCCGCCAAGCTCGCTACGGCCAGCACGCCAAAGGCCGCGGCTTCCGAAGGCGTGGCGATGCCCAGCAATATAAAGCCCACGACGGCAAAAATGACCAACCCCAAGGGCAATATGTTCTTAATAAACAGTGACGCTTTATGGCGGCGAGAGAGTTCGGCCACTTCATAAGCTGGCGCGGATTCAGGCCGCAGGCGTGCTTGCAGATAGATCACGCTGCAATAAAGAAACGCGAGAACCAGACCAGGCAGTAAACCGGCGATAAGCAAGGCGCCGATGTCGATACGCGCCAGGCTGCCCAACAGCACGCCCAATGACGATGGCGGGATCAGCATGGCGAGTCCGCCGGTGCCCACAATGGGCCCGATGGACATATGCGATGCATACCCCCGTCGATTCATTTCCGGCACCATCAGTGACCCCAGCATGGCGGTGTTCGCCATGGTTGAACCCGTTAGGGTCGAGAAGGTCGCGCCGCCGGCCACCGTTAGGTAACTCAGCCGCGCGGGTATTCGGCCGAAGAGCGCGTCCAAAGCGTCGAACACGCGCAGCGCAAGGCCGCTGTGAAACAGCAATGCGCCCATCAACACGAATAAGGGTACGGCGACCAAGGTAAAACTGGTAATTAGCGCCGTGGAGTTGTCGACTAATTGCAGCATGCCGACCCAGCCGCCCATCAACAAGAAGGCGCCGATTAGATTGGCACCGAGAAAGGCGAACGCCACCGGGATGCCGGTAGCCATTAACATTAGCACCAGAAAAAAAACCAGCGTGCCTATTTCCAAGGGGCTCATGACGGTGGCTGCCTATTCGGGGCCGGCATCAGAATGTTTCCCGCTGCTTACCTTCAGAGGCCATGGCCGACTCGCCCCGTACCAACAATCGCAGATATTCCATGGCCATCAGGCCAAAGCCAATACTTAGCGGCAAAAACAGAGCCCACCGAGGTGCGTCCAGCGAGCGAATTTCCACTTCGCCACGCTGAAGAGCTTCCCAAGTTAGTAAAGCCGCTAAGGCCGAGACCGTGACACAAATCAGCATACAGGCAGCAAGCACGAAGCGATCTAGATAGCGGCGGCTGGGGTTGGACAGGCGTCGATAGATGATTTCCACGGCTATATGACCGCGTTGTCTGACCAGCCACGGTGCCGCCGCCATGGTGAAATAGAGCAGACCGTATTCCGTCAAGGCGACGGTTGATGCGGGTGGCTGCAGGCCGAAATTTCGGGCTGCCACATCCCAAATGATTAACAGGCAAATGGCTGCGATGAGCGCACCGGAAAATCCGGCCAGCCCGCGAATCAAAGCATCGTAGGCTCGGATCAAGGTTGCCCCTCAGCCGCGGTGCCCACGGGGTAAAACAAGGGCTTTAGTCGGGCGGCGGAATCAGCTGCGCGTCGAGCCAAACGATTCCACACGGTATTGTGGGCCAGGGCTGTATAAGTATCGGCGTGTTTCGCGGCCACGGGTGCTGATCGCAAACCGCTTTCATCCAACAGCTTGAGTTCGGTTTCCTGCAAGGCAAAAAAATCAGCGCGTCCTTTCGGTTCGTAACGAATCGCTTCGTTCTCAAGAATCTGGCGTGCCTCGGCACTGAGTTCTGACCAAGTATCCAGATTAACTTGTAAACAAATCGACAATTGCAAAAATGCCGGATCGATTCGATAGTGTAGATATCGCTCTAAGCCCAAGTCTGGAATTCCGGTAGTGGTAAATGCCAGACCATCGACCGTGCCGCGCTGGAAAGCCGTGTAAATTTCTTTAACGGGGATTTGTATTGCTCGGCCCCCAAGTACGGTGAGCAATTCACGATTCGAGGGCGAGGTTCGAATTCTTAGGCCTGTTAAGTCAGGCATCCCGTTGCTTTGGAAATTCGGGGCCCGGGTCAAATAAATATTCACGCCGACGCCGGATTGCACCCAACCCAAAAGCCGTGCATTGATGCGTTCTCGCCAATAGGGCTGCAATGCATCCAAGGCCCCAGAATGGCGTGCTTCCATGGGCGTGATGGTGGATGCGAAAATCGCATCGCCCTCAGGTAGTACGCCACGGTAGTAAGTAATGGCGCCAAAGGCTAAGTCGATAACACCGCGGCGCAGTGCGTAAAGAAGATTTCTTTGCGGGATGACCTCTGGTCCGCCGAGAAATTCTATTTGTACGATACCCTTCCCGGTGTCATTAACGGCGTCGACATAGTCCATGAAACCTTGTGTAAAGTTCTGCTGCTCATTCCAACTGCTGACCAGGCTTAGCCGTTGTTCTGCCGCGCCCGGGGGTGCGGTGAAAATACCCACTAACAAGAGTGTCGCGAAGGAACGTATCAATGGTCTGGCTGCTTTTACAATGAATTGCGCCGAACGGTAGCATGTCGCTCCACCGCCGGACTATCGATATCCGATGTGGCACGCAGATTGCGCTGGCCCGCGATGTTTCTCAGGCTGTTTGCAGCGCTTTTTCTTCGGCGACGGTCTTAGCAAAGGCGTGGCGAAACCATACAAATCCCAAGCTCCCGGATACAAAATTGGCCAGGCAGGCCGCCACGAACACCCCGACCAGACCGAAGAGTTTGGCGAGAATGAAAGCCATGGGTGCATAAATCAAGATTGTGCGTGACAGGGATATCCACATGGCTGGCATGGGTTTTCCGATGGCATTGAATGCACCGTTGGCCGTCATGGCCGCACCGAGGGCGAGATAGCTCAGCGGAACAATGCGCATATGTAGTGTCGTGGTGTCGATGGCCTTCGGATCATGGGTAAAGAGACCGGCGATAAATGTACAGGTCAGGGCCATGAAAATCGCCACGACAATTCCATAGATTAGAGAAAATCTATAGCACCAGTTCACGCCGGACTGAACTCGCTGGTGATTTCCGGCGCCGAAGTTTTGACCCACGAATGGCGTCACAGCCGCACTCAGGGCCATTAAAGCCAACAAAGACAAACCCTCGACGCGGGAAGCAACACCGAAGCCAGCCACGGCTTCTTGTCCAAATTGCGCTACCTGGTAGGTAATGAATGCCGTGGTGACCGGCGCAATGAGGCTGCTCGTCATCGAGGGCAGACCAACGTGCAATATTCGCTTCCAAGAATCCATGATTAGCTGCAAATCAAAGCCATTGAAGGAAAGCAGCTTGTCACGAAAATAAACCACGCCCACCGACGCGATCATGGTGCCCGCATTTGACAGGACCGTCGCAATGGCCGCTCCCTCCACACCTAGGGCGGGAAAGCCGAATAGGCCGAAGATTAGGATGGGGTCCAGCACAATATTCAGAATGGCTGCGACCGACATGAGCTTTGCTGGAGTCTTCGCATCGCCCGAGGCTCGCAATACCGAGTTGGTAATCATGGGGACCACCAGGAACACACCACCCCAATAATAGATCCGCATGTATCGATGGATGATGGGCAAGGTCGTTTCGTCGGCACCCAGCAAACGGAACAAGGGGTCAATGGTAGAGATGCCGATTAAAACGACGCAGATGCCCGTGACCACGCCCAACAAGATGGCATGCAAAGTCACGCGTTCGGCTTCATCCCGCTTGTTGGCACCAAACAAGCGGGCCGCCACGGATGAGGTGCCGATGCCAAAACCCATGGTAATGGCGCCGACAATGAAGCTGATGGGAAAAGTGAAGCTAATGGCCGCCAATTCCAGCGTGCCAATCTGTGCAACGAAATACGTGTCGGCGACGTTGTAGGAGATGAGCGCGATCATCCCCACCAACATGGGCAGCATAAGCGAACGAATAGACTGGCCAATGGGGTCTTGAGTCAGGCGTGGGCCATGCGTGGCGGGCTTCATTATTATTTTGATTTGGGCCGAATCTAAAGGGAGGGCATTCTATGCGCGGATAGACAAGATGCACAGACCTTTTTTCGGGCGCGACCAGAGCTTGCTCTTGTTGTTCGGACATCCGTCGTCTTAGGCGATGGCGAATTGGCTTATGGTAAAGCTTGGTTTTAGCGGTGAATGGCCACAGCAATAGGATAGGATCACAGTTCCACCAAGCCTGTTTGTATGCGCTATAAGGGAGGAACCGTGAGGCTGACTAGCTTTTGTCGTGATGGAGAAGAGTCCTATGGCCTTGTGACCGATACCGGTTTGCATGTCGTTGGTGCTTCTTGGCAGCAACAATTTCCGTCCTTGGCCGACGTTTTGCGGGCGGAGGCCGTGGCGGAAGTATTCCGCCACACGGACGCTGCTATCGCTTTAGATCAAGTTGCGTATCTGCCGCCGATTCCCAAACCGGGCAGAATCCTGTGCGTGGGCATGAACTACATGGCGCATATTCGCGAAATGGGCCGCAAGCCGCCTCAGTATCCGGCGGTTTTCGTGCGGTTTCCCGATAGCTTGGTCGGCCATGCCGCCAATCTGGTAATACCAAGAGTTTCGGATCGCTACGACTTCGAGGGAGAATTGGCCGTGGTCATGGGCCGTCCCTGCCGCCACGTAACCCGTGACACGGCTCTAAACTATGTCGCTGGTTATAGTTGCTTCATGGATGGGACTCTGCGGGATTTCCAGCGCCATACCTCGCAGTTCACTCCCGGCAAGAACTTTACCGCCAGTGGCGCCATGGGTCCGTGCTTGGTTACGCGTGATGAAATTCCGGACCCGACGGTGCTCAAACTGGAAACCCGTGTGAACGGCGAGATCATGCAAACGGCGGATCTTGCTGATTTATGCATCGATATTCCCACGATCATTGCTTATCTATCACAAATTTTCGAACTGCAGCCCGGCGATGTGATTGCCACCGGCACGTCCGCTGGCGTGGGTGCTGCCCGCGATCCGCAACGCTGGCTAAAAGCAGGTGATCAGGTCACGGTGGCTATCGATGGCGTGGGCAGTTTGGAGAACATTGTCACTGACGAGCTTTAATCAAGATTCCGGGCGAAAAACTCCAAACTGCGTTCTAAAGCGAGTGCGGCGCTCGCCGCGCTAAAGTCCGCCCGGTCGTCGCAATTGAATCCATGCCCGGCACCTTCATAGACATGCACGATGCCGTTCGGCCGCCCCTGACGAATTTTTTCCACGGCTTCCGGCGGAATCGATGTGTCTTGATCGCCAAAATGGTAAATCACCGGACAATTTGGTTTCTCATCTAGCCAATTCACGGTACGGGTTCCGTAGTAGGCGGCAGCGGCGTCTAGATCTAGTCGGCAGGCGGCTAGATCTGCCATGGAGCCGCCCCAGCAATAGCCCACCGCGCCGACCTTGCCGGCGCTGCGCAATGCCTTGATGGTGGCCTGTATATCCAGCAAGGATTGTTCGATGTCGAGCTTTTGCATATTGGCAACACCGTTCTGGATGTCGCTGTAGTCCAAAACGATGCCCGCTGCGATCCGGTCGAACATGGCGGGTGCCACGGCCAGATAACCTTCCGCGGCGAAGCCATCAGCCACGCGCTCAATGTGGTCGGTGACGCCAAAGATTTCCTGTAACACGACCAAGCCCGCCCGAGCTGTTCCGCTGGGTTCAGCTTGATACGCGCTAAAGTTGTGACCGTCGTCGGCTTGTAATTGAATTCGCGTGCCCATTTTTTTCCTTTTTCAGGTAAGTGAGTGTCGCGCAAATAGTAGAGCACTTGTGTCTCTGCATCAGCCTAATCTCGAGCTTTGAATAGCACGTTGACTTCAATCAGTACCTTCGCGCCCACCATTCGGTCGTCGGCCCACATGCCTTGACCTACGCCAAAATCACGCCGGTCAATGCTAGTTTTGCCTGTCAATCGCCGCCCGTCAAAGTCACATTGCATAGATACGGCTTGTTCCTTGCCTCTCAAATTAAGGAATCCATCCGCGGAAAAACTATCATCGTCATTGATTGTGAAAGAATTGGCTGTGAATTTCGCCACAGGCCACTTTGCGACATTGAACCATTCTTCGCCCACGAGATAGTCATCGCGTTCGGGATAGTCCGTATTCACCGACACCAGATCGATTTCCGCTTCTAGAAAATTATTGTCCGCTTGCTGCGGATCAATCACTAGCTGGGCGCTAAAGGTTTCAAACCGACCGCGAAAAGCCGCGCCTTGTTGTTCGGCCGAGAATTCAAGTCGGCTTTCGGATTTATCCAGCACGTACTCCGTTGCGTATGCATATGGAGCAAGAACCAGCAGTAGCGACAAGTAATGAAAAAAAGTCCGTAGTGCTTCCATGCGAGAATAGCCAAGGCAAACTAATAGCGAGGCGCTTTTCGTGTACGAGCAGCTTATCCCAATTATTGCGCCGGTGGCCATTTGCGCTGCAGCGGGTTTTATTTGGGCTCGCCTTGGGTTGCCCTTTGAGCGAGAGTTTGTCACGCGCATGATCATGAATTTTGGCACGCCGTGCTTGATCTTGCGTGGCATGGCCAGTCTTGAAGTTGATAGCCAAGCATTTTTTACCGTCGCTGGATTAGCAGTGGGCATAATGTGCATCTGCGCGCTTATTGGTGCAGTCGCACTATTGATGCTAGGCAAACCACTGCGCAGCTTCTTGCCATCGTTGGTCTTCGGTAACGCGGGCAATTTGGGATTGCCCTTGTGCCTTTTTGCTTTCGGTGAACCGGGTCTGGTTCTGGGTGTGGGTTTCTACCTAGTCGGCTCCGTGTCCCAGTTCGTTCTCGGCCCCCTGTTTCAAGGTCGTGAATCAGCTTGGCGAATCTTTTTTACTACCCCCATTATTTATGCAGCAGGCCTTGGCTTGCTGCTCCTGCTGACAAACACATCCATGCCCTTATGGGCCGAAAATAGCGTGAACTTATTCGCTGGTCTTGCGATCCCCTTGATGCTAATCGCCTTGGGCCATTCCCTGGCCAATTTTAGCGTCCGCCGTGTGTATTTGGCCTTTGTGCTTGCCGGTTTGCGCTTGGGACTCGGCTTTGGTTTAGGCTTGGCCTTGGTCAAGCTACTTGACCTGCAAGGCGCGGTTCGTGGCGTGGTGCTAATTCAAAGCAGTATGCCAATCGCGGTGTTTTGCTACTTGCTGGCCGCTCGTTATGACCGTGATCCCGACGATGTCGCGGGAGGAGTCTTGGTATCCACGCTTGCCACCTTCATATTGTTGCCGGCCTTGCTGCTGTTCGCGTTATCGGGCTGAGCTAGCGCGCAGGTCTGGTATAGTCGAAATACGCTCAGCAGCTCGCGCGAAGTTTGTTTGTGGCGAGCCAACTAACTGCCAGGCGGGAGGAATAGGGCAATGCGATTGGTTCAAGATATCTTGGCGTCCAAGGGTAATGACATTTGGTTCGTCGAACCTGAGGCGACGGTATTTTCAGCACTAGAGATGATGGCCGACAAGCGCATTGGCGCTCTGCTGGTGATGAGGGACAACAAGCCCGTGGGTTTAGTATCCGAACGCGATTATGCCCGCAAAGTCGTACTGAAAAATTTGTCCTCACGAGAATCCTTGGTCCGGGATATCATGACGACGCGGGTGCTTTGCGTCGCGCCCAGTCGCACTGTCGAAGACTGTATGGCCTTGATGACAGAGCAGCGAGCGCGTCACTTGCCAGTAATTGATCATAAGAAAGTTGTGGGCATGATTTCCATCGGCGACTTGGTCAAGGCGGTCATCGCGGAACAGCAGTTTGTCATTGATCAACTTCACGACTACATCACTGGGCCATCACATCTAGGCTAGTTTCGACATGACGGATTCCGTCGAATGCGTTGTCGTCGGCGCGGGAGTCGTAGGTCTAGCTGCTGGCCGCGCCTTAGCCCAAGCAGGCCGTGAAGTCGTTGTCATCGAAGCGGCGGAGGCCATGGGCACCGCGACGAGTAGTCGTAATTCCGAAGTTATACACGCGGGCATCTATTACCCGAAAAATTCCGCCAAGGCCAAGTTATGCCTGAAAGGCAAGTGGGCTCTTTATGAATACTGCCGGACGAAGGGTATTCCGCATCGTCGCATTGGCAAAATCATTGTGGCCACGCAAGAGACGGAAATAGACAGTCTTGAAAAATACGCGGTCCAAGCCGAGGCCAATGGCGTCGATGATCTTCGCTGGCTGTCGCAGGCGGACATTGAGCAACGGGAGCCGGCACTGAGAGCTGTCAAAGGCTTGCTATCGCCATCTACCGGCATCATCGACAGTCATGCTTACATGCTATCGCTACAGGGAGACCTGGAGAGTGCCGGGGGTATGGTTGCACTCAATAGCGAAGTAGAGGACGTTCGAGTTACCGACAATGGATTTTTGTTGACCGCTGGCGGACAGCGACTAGCTTGTCGTTACTTGGTTAATTCCGCGGGCTTGCTAGCGCCGCGGGTTGCCAAGCGAATCGAAGGCTTGCCCGATGATTTTGTTCCCCAAGCTTTTTTCGCCAAGGGCCACTACTACAGCCTTTCGGGACCCTCACCTTTTAACCAATTGGTGTATCCCCAGGCCGGTGGCGGTGGCTTGGGGGTTCATGTGACGTTGGATATGGGTGGCCAAGCCCGCTTTGGTCCGGACGTTCGCTGGATTGATGGTATTGACTACGACTTCGATGATAGCCATCGCGCGGACTTCGTTGCCGCAATCCGGCGATACTATCCGGCGCTTGACGAATCGCGCCTACAGCCTGCTTATACGGGCATTCGGCCCAAGATATCAGGGCCAGGCGAGCCTGCCGCCGATTTCCAGATTCAGGGGCCGGACCAGCATGGCATCGCCGGTTTGGTCAATTTTTTTGGCATCGAGTCGCCGGGTTTAACGGCTTCTTTGGCCCTGGCCGACTCTCTCCTGGAAAGGTTAGGCGTTTAGATTCGCCGACGGCTAGAATAGTCGCGGGATTGCGCCTATGTCCGCGCTTTATAGCCGGTCCGCAGTCGATACTTTTGCTATGGGGGTAGTAATGAATTTACGGCAATTAATTGTTTGCGTTTGCGCGATCCTTATTTATTTGACCTCAAGCGGTGCTTGGTCGCAGATGGAAGAAGTCGTCGTTACCACCCGTAAGCGAGCGGAAAATCTGCAAGATATACCTATCGCGGTGTCCGCGCTAACGGCCGAGCAAATCAGCCGGCAAGGCATTGTCGATTTAACCGGCGTGACTAAGCTAGATCCCAGTGTCTTGTTCGATACCTCCTTCGGTAATCAGGATACCCGTATCACTATTCGTGGTTTGTCGAACACGCGTGGCCGTTCCAACGTGGCGTTTCTCGTGGATGGCATTGACGTTACCACGGAAAATTCCATCAGCGCTGGTTCGGGCTTATTGGCCAATAAGCGGTTGCTTAACGATGTCGAACGAATTGAATTAGTCAAAGGTCCGCAAAGTGCACTCTACGGGCGCGCCGCATTTTCGGGTGCAATTAGCTACATCACGAAAGAGCCCGGCGATGAGTTCGAAGGAAATTTGCGTTTTGATATCGGCGATTATGGCCGAAGACAGATAGATGCTTCTGTTGGTGGGCCGCTGATTGACGATGTGTTGGGTGTTCGTGTCACCGGCGTTTATTGGAACGAGGATGGTTACTATCAGAATAGCGTTTCTGGTACGGATGTGGGTGGCGGTGATGGATTTGGCACGGCCTTAACGTCGGTATTCACGCCTAACGATACATTTAAGGTCAAGGCGAGAGTCGAGTATAGTGAGGATGAATTTTCCCCGGCGCCGACGGTGCGCATTACAGGCAGCGAGCCTACCCTGTATCCACAAAGCGCTTTCGACGCTCAAGTTGGCGTCAGCGACGCTTTTAGTGGAACAGCCACCAATCTCTTTGACTTTGGCGTGTACTGCCAGGGTATCTTGCCCATTGGGCCGTCAACCAGTGAAGTCTTGGCCGTTTTTCCCAATCACCCCTTGATCGACGATCCGAACAATCCGGGCCAGCAAATTCCAGCACCGGGTTTCTGTTCGCCGTCAACCTATGGCAACGCGAACAGTAAATTAGTCACGCACAGCGAAAACCCCATCACTGGAGAAGATTATCCGGGGGACACAGTCGATTTGCTGCGCGGTTCGATTGTGGTGGATTGGGAGGTGGGTAAATTCAATCTCTCTTCCTATACGGGCTTTACTGATTCAAGCAATACCCAGCACTATGACCAAGACTTCCAGGCTGTGGGCCGGCCTGATCAACTCATCTCGGTGATATTTACCAACACCGAGCAAGACACCCGCCAGTTTAGTCAAGAATTGCGTTTTGGAAGCAACTGGGACTTCCCCGTGAATTTCACCCTGGGCGGTTTGTATTGGGAGGAAGACCGAGACTTAGTTGACAACAACGGGATTTACTCCTGTCTACCATTTACGACGAATACCGCTGGTGATTTGCTCCCGGCCACCGCCGGCGTCTGTGACGGAACGGCAGCTCTAGGCGGCTTGGTATCGGTAAGAAACTGGCAAGAATATGCTCGGCAAAATCTTCGGCCCGATCTTCCAGGATTTAGGGGCGCTGTTTGGGAAACTGATGTTGAACATTGGTCTGCCTATCTAAGTATCGAATGGGACATCACGGAGAGCCTCAAACTCACATTGGAGAATCGAACTATTTGGGAAGATCTCGACTTGCTAAGGCCTAATCAGTCGGCCTGTGGGCAACTAGCTTTCGCTACGGCAAGTGGGTTCTTGGTTGTGCCCTTGATCTCAGAAGCCGCGAATCCAGGGGTTGCCGTACACTGCGTGGCCTGGGACAACGCCGTAAAGAAAATCAGAGCCGGTTTAGATCCGAATTTTGATATTTTATCGCCGGGCGTGCAAAGCAACGACTGGGCTCTGATCCAGGGCCGTGAGAGCACAGATTTCCATACGCCAAAAGTAACCGTCGAATGGGCTGTGACCGACGATGTCCTTATTTTCAGCTATTGGGCTCGTGCTCAGAAGCCAGGCGGCATCAATCAATTAGAAGCTGGTGGTGCAGCAACAACCATCGAGAACGAAAGGTTTTTGCCTGAAGTCATGGATGCCTATGAATTGGGTCTGAAAAGTAGTTGGAATGCCATGGGCTTTCTTCAAGCCAATGCATCTTTGTTTTTCCAGGATTACACCGACAAGCAAATAACAACACAAATTATCGTCAACGATTTACTGACGCCGCGCGTAACGAATGCATCGGCGGCCGAGGTTTTCGGCTTGGAGCTCAATCTCGTCTGGCAGCCCGACTTTCTTGACGGACTGAGCTTGAGTGCAGGGTATACCTGGCTGGATGCCACGTACGAGAAGTTTGACGACGATACGACTATTCTGGTCCGTGCGGCTGCGGCGAATGCCTGTCAGGTTGTTTATAAAGGTGCCGAAGGAACTAATCCCTCGGATTTAAGCGATCCCGCCAACGGTGGTCCGACCTGTCGCATTGATCAATCCGGCAAGAAGCTGGAACGAACACCAGAACACTCTTTCTCAAGCGCCGCAAGTTTGCAGCGACCCTTCCCGGGTTCGCAGTTCGAGTGGCTGGTGGAACTCAATGCCAACTATCAGGACGAACGCTTTGTCGACGCTGATAACTACACGCGCTGGGATGATTTCTGGCTGGTGGATTTTCGCGCCGGCTTACTAGGCGAGAAAATGGATTTCATCGTCTATGTGGATAACTTGCTCGACGACGATACTCTAAAGACGGGCGGATCTGGCCCGGACTTTGGCGAAGGGGCAACGAACCTCGGTTTTGTCGCCGGGCTTGGCGTTCAACAATACTTCGGCAGCTTACCGGCCCCGCGAGTATTAGGGGCTAGATTGAATTATCGTTTCTAGTTGCGTTCTGTGGGCTGCAAGACTAGTTCTTACCACTGAGCAAATCTTCCAAGGGTGGCGGGACGCTGCCAGGTCCTATGCGCCCGTCTTTTAAGCGTTGAATATAATTCTTGTAAGCGCGCATGGACTGGTGACCCAGAAACCACAAGATGGGTAAATTGGCGAATAGCATAATGCCCGTGCCAATGCCGGTGAGGTTGTCGAGTTCGGTATCAGTCTTTAAAAAGCCTGTCGTCGCGATGATGGCCAGCAGACAATAAGCGAACTTATAAGGCATTACAGACTTTTCCCCCGCCAGAAAAATCGCACCCTGTTCGCCGTAGTAGCTCCAGGAAATCATCGTAGAAAAGGCAAACAACCACGATGCCAGTGTGATCAGCCACTTACCTAGGCCGGGGTTCACCCGGTCGAAGGCGCGTGCGGTCAAATTAGCTCCCACCAAAGTTTCGTATACACCAGTATCTAAAACCTGCGGCTGTGTCGGCGCCACGAAGCTTCTCCATTCGACTACATGCGTATTCTTGTCCCGGCGGACGATCGTGCCGTCGACTCTATGTAAGTTGTTGGCAGATTTGCTGTTGTTATGAGCATTGACGATCAGGAAGACTTTGCTGCCTTCGCTCAAATCTCGCGCATCTTGCAGATTCACGTTAGTCGGTGGCAACTGCCAGGCTTGACCGGCGGCAGTGAATTCGGGCGCCTGCTCTAGTTCGAACACGGCGTCCCGCTTCCATATTCCCGTGGTCAAGATGACCATGGCAGTCAGTGTGCAAACCACCAAAGTATCAATGAAGGGTTCGAGGCCCGCGACGACGCCTTCGCGCACGGGCTCTTTGGTTTTTGCGGCTGAATGGGCAATCGGCGATGAGCCTTGACCCGCCTCATTAGAAAATAGGGCCCGCTTCATCCCAAACAAAAAAGCGTAACCCATGGTGCCGCCGATAAATGCGCCGCTCGCCTCGGTGGGCGAAAAAGCGGCTTTGAATATCAAGGCAAACATTGCCGGCACTTGTTCAATATTGAGAATTAGTACATAGGCCGCGGCAAGTAAGTACAAAGCGATCATCGCAGGCACAATGCGTCCCGCCACGGCACCGATTCGGCGAATGCCGCCGATGATGACCATGCCCACCAACACAGCCAAGATAATGCCGCTTGCAACACTGGGGATACCAAAATAGCTTTCGGTTATTTCACCAACATTCCAGGCTTGAAACATATTGCCGGTGATAAAGGCGGACACAATCACGCTGACGCAAAAAATACCGCCAAGGACGCGCCCGATTTTTGCCCAGCCGGACCCCTTGGTAGCCATGTGCTTACTGATAACCCACATGGGACCGCCATGCGGGTTATCAGGATCGTCTACATTTCTATAGAGCATGGACAGGGTGACTTCCGTTAGCTTCAGTGCCATGCCGACAAATCCGACCACCCACATCCAGAAAACAGCACCGGGCCCGCCGAGGGATATGGCTAGCGCTACGCCGCCAATATTCCCCAGTCCCACCGTCGCCGACAGCGCCGCGGACAACGCTTGAAAATGATTGATGGCGCCAGGATCTGCGGGATCGTCGTAGCGCCCCCGCAGCACGCTAAAGCCATGGGTTAATGCACGGTACTGAGAAAAGCCGCTCCACAGGGTAAACAACACGCCGGTGCCGAGGATGATGAACAGTACCGAGTCGTGCCACATGACCGCATTGATCTTGGCCATCCACGCATTGACCTCACCCATATCCTTGTCTCCAGATGACTAGCGTTCGACGATTGCGGTGACGCCCATGCCCCCGGCGGTACAAACAGATATCAAGCCGCGCCCTTGGCCGCGCTCTTCAAGCATGTGCGCCAGGCCGCCGATAATGCGCGCGCCGGTTGCGGCAAACGGATGGCCGATGGCGAGGCTACCACCCCGAACATTGAGCTTATCCCGGTCAACCGCACCTAGCGGTGTGTCGCGGCCAAGCCGATCGCGGCAAAAGTCAGCTGACTCCCAGGCCGCGAGGGTGGCTAAAGTTTGCGCGGCGAAAGCCTCATGAATTTCAAAAAAATCGAAATCCACAAAACTAAGATCCGCATCTTGCAGCATTTCTGATACGGCGAAAGCGGGCGCCATCAGCAATCCGTCGCGCTGGATGAAGTCTACGGCCGCTACTTTGCCGTAGCGCAAATACGCTTGGACCGGCAAGCCGCGCTCGGCCGCCCAGTCTTCGCTGGCTAATAGTACGGCGGCGGAACCATCCGTTAACGGTGTGCTATTGCCGGCGGTCATGGTGCCTGCGGCAGTTTTGTCGAAGGCGGGGCGCAGTTTGCCCAGTTTTTCCATGGACGTGTCTCGCCGCACATTGTTATCTTGCGTGAGCCCATTGAAGGCAAATACCAAATCATTGAAAAACCCGTCATCCCAGGCGGCGGCGGCGCGATGGTGGCTGGTGTAGGCTAGTTCATCCTGCGCTTCGCGTGTAATGCCCCATTCTTTGGCCGTGAGCTCTGTGCTTTCACCCATGCTAAGACCAGTGCGAGGTTCAACAACGCCAGGCAGATCGGGTGCAAGATACTTGGGCCGCAAGCCTAACCATGGTTTTAGCTTTTCACCGAAGCTTCGACCCCGTGCGCTGCTCAGTAGGATCCTCCGAAAGGCGTCCTTAAACACGATGGGCGCATCACTAATACTGTCGGTACCCGCTGCAATGCCGGAATCAATCTGGCCGAGAGCAATCTTGTTCCCGATGAGGACGGCGGCCTCTAAACTTGTGCCGCAGGCTCGCTGCAAGTCGAAGGCCGGACTTGTGGGTGAAAGATCAGTGCCCAGAACGCATTCCCGTGCGAGGTTCCAGTCACGGGAATGCTTGATCACCGCACCCAGGGACACATCATCGATTCTCGCGCCTTGCAGTTTGTACTTGCTCGTGAGGTTTTGTAGCACGGCCGTCATCATTTCCTGATTACTTGATTCGGCATAGGCGGTGTGAGCGCGAGCAAAGGGAATTCGGCTAGAGCCGATAATTGCGACCCGGCGAGCCGGCTGATAGTTCATGATTTGATCTCCATGGCAGGATCTTGGCCGAAATGGGGGACATCCCCCGACAAGTATTCTTCCTCGTCCGGTGTGCTTTCTCGTCCTAGCAGTTCATTACGGTGTGGGAATCGCCCAAATTCTTCAATGATGTCGCGGTGCAATTCAGCAAACTGAGCCGTGGTGTTGAAAGTTTCGCGCAAGGTATCGGACACGCGCTGGGCCAGCGCTTTGTAGACACTCACGGACTTTTCCTGAACCTTGAGAGACTCCGCGTGTTGCAAGGGCATGAAAAAGAATAGTTGTTCTTCAGGGGTTAATGATTTATAGGCACCGTTTACCGTGCCATCAACGCAGATCCGCAGCGCGTTTTTGTCTTGTGCATAGGCCTCTGCCTGGCCGCGAAAAATATTGCGCGGAAACTGGTCAAGCAAAATAATTAGAGCCAGTCGGCCCTTGGGCGTAGCAACCCAGTGCTCCAACTCGCCTTTACTCGCGCGTTTTACCAAGTCAGAGAATTTTTCCGCAATCTCGGTATCTAAATCAGGCCCGCTGCCGAACCAACGGTCCATGCGCGAGTCGATATTCGGCGAGCTGCGCTGGCAATCCGTAAACCAGTATTCCAAGACCTGTTGGATTTCTTCCTCATTCATTTCGCAATCATCGCATGAACACTTGCCACGGTCAGTTTTTGGCAGGGGGCGTCGGCGTAACAGGGCGCTTCGCCGGGGCATTGAGCCCGTTAGCCAAGCTGTCCTATAATGAAGGGTTCGAGGCCGCCTGTATGGGTCTCCAAAGCGGTCGCTTAAAACCGAGAATAAACAAACGTTTAAGTGAGGCTCGCGGGCAATTAGCGGCCTCCTCAAGGCGCATTCACAGCGGGTTTTCGCCTTCGGGCGGCTGCAAGGACTGTAGAGATTGGTTTTGACAGCGGGATCATTCCGAGCTGTCCGCGGAATCGGCTGCGGTGAAAGAATGGCGGGGTTTTGGAACTTGGCAATCCGCATGCCGGTTCAAAGTCCGCGGGTGTTAGGTGCGAGAATATGAGACTAGACGGTCAAGGCTTCCCAGTAGCGCAAGGTCTATATGATCCGGCGCAGGAGCGTGACAATTGCGGTGTCGGCTTCGTAGCGAATATTAAAGGTAAGCGCAGCCACCAGATCATCTTGGATGTAGATCATTTGGGTTGCCGCATGGATCATCGCGGTGCTCGGGGCTCGGAAAAAAATACCGGCGACGGCGCCGGGATGCTGACCGCCTTACCCCATGAATTCCTGGCCCGGGTGGCGCGTGAAGAACTCAATGTTGAATTGCCCGAACCGGGCCGCTTTGCCGCGGGGGTGATTTTCTTACCGCAGGATGCCGCGGAACGTGAGCACTGCAAAGCAGTCGTCGCGGAATTGTGTGCTGAGGAAGGTCAGCAGTTGGTTGCCTGGCGCCAGGTACCCACGGATCCCGAGGGCGCGGATGTAGGGCCGACAGCCATGGCGGCTGCTCCAGCCATTGAGCAGTTGTTCATCGCGGCGGCGGGAGATATTGAAGCTGAAGCCTTCGAACGCAAGCTCTATCTTATTCGCAAGCGTGCCAGCCATCGTTTACGTAAAGACCCTGAACTGAAACAGGCCTTGCAGTTTTATGTCTGCAGCTTGTCCACCAAGGTGATTATCTATAAGGGCATGTTGACGCCGGGCCAGCTCATGCCTTTCTACTGCGACTTGCGCGAGCCGGACTATGTGTCGCATTTGGCAATGGTGCATTCGCGCTTTTCCACCAATACCTTTCCCAGCTGGGATCGTGCACAGCCACTACGATTCATGTCCCACAACGGCGAAATCAATACCGTGCGTGGCAATACCAACTGGATGGCGGCACGCGAGGGCGTAGTCGATACCGATCTGTTTGGCGATGATGCGGCGCGCCTGTTCCCCGTGGTGGAACCCGAGACCTCGGATTCCGGTGCTTTCGACAATGTGCTCGAATTCCTATTGATGACGGGCCGTACCTTGCAAGAAGCCGTGATGATGATGGTGCCCGAAGCCTGGCAGAAGAATGAGTTAATGCCGGCCGAGAAGCGCTCTTTTTACGAGTTCCATTCCTGCAAGATGGAACCCTGGGATGGACCCGCGTCAATAGCCTTCACCGATGGCCGATACATCGGCGCGGTACTCGATCGTAACGGTTTGCGGCCTAGCCGCTATTACCTGACCAAGGGCGATCGCGTGATCATGGCCAGCGAGGTGGGCGTGGTGCCTGTGGATCCCGCCAATGTGGTGGCGAAAGGCCGCCTAGAACCGGGCCGCATGTTCCTCATCGACTTCGAACAGGGCCGGCTTATTCCGGACGCCGAGTTGAAGGCGGAATTCGCCGCGCGGCGTCCCTATGCAGACTGGCTCGCGGAACATCGCATTACCTTGAAAGATCTAGATCCGGTTGCGCCCCTGCCCGAACTAGCCCGCGATGATCTGTTGGCGCAGATGCAAGCCTTCGGCTACACCACCGAGACCATGCAATTCATGTTGCTGCCCCTGGTGCGCGAGTTGCGCGACCCGGTTGGATCCATGGGCAATGATTCTGTGTTGGCTTGCCTAAGCGACCAGCCGCGCATGATTTACGACTACTTCAAACAATTATTCGCGCAAGTCACTAATCCACCCATCGATTCGATTCGCGAAGAGATCATCATGTCCTTGGAGTGTTACATCGGTCCTGAAGCGAACTTGCTGCAGACCGAGGCGGAACATGCCCACCGCCTGCAGTTGAAACATCCAATTTTGACCAATGCCGAGATGGCATCAATTCGCAACATGAATCATCGGGGCTGGAAAACCCAGACCATCGATATCACCTATGAACTCGCCGACGGTAACGGTGGCCTCGAGGCAGCGCTGGAACGCATTTGCCGCGAAGCCGACCAAGCCATTAATGCCGGTTACAGCCTGGTGGTTTTGTCTGATCGAAATATCTCCGCGACGCGCGTTCCTGTGAGCGCCCTGCTAGCCAGTGGTGCCGTGCATCATCATTTGGTGCGCGGTGCCAAGCGCACCCGCATCGGTATTCTGCTGGAGACCGGTGAGGCTAGAGAAGTGCATCATCACTGCTTGCTGGTTGGCTATGGCGCCGATGGTATTAATCCCTATCTGGCTTTCGAATCTTTACAGCGGGCCCGCGAAGATGGCTTGCTCAAAGAGCAGGAATTCGCTGACGACCAGGCTGTGGTTGCCGCTTATCGCAAGGGCGTAGCCAAGGGCATGCTCAAAGTCATGGCCAAGATGGGCATTTCTACCCTGCAGTCTTATAAGGGTGCACAAATATTCGAAGCGCTGGGCTTGGCAGATCCGATCATCGAGCGTTGTTTCGCGGGTACCGCCAGCCGCCTGCAAGGCGTTGGCTTTGAGGTCATAGAACAAGAAGCACTGCGGCGTCATGAACTAGGTTTTGCGACCCATAGCCCCGAAAACATCGTGAGCCTGCCAAACCCCGGTGAATTCCACTGGCGCAGCGCGGGTGAGCGTCACGCCTGGACGCCTAATAGCATTGCCGCCCTTCAGCTCGCCGCTCGTAGCAACAATGAAGACGCCTATCGGCGATTTGCCGAGGAAATTAACGGCGATGCACGGCGCGCGAGTACTTTGCGTGGTCTTATGCGCCTGCGCGCCGTCGAGAAGCCCGTGCCGCTAGATGAAGTCGAGCCGGCCAGCGAAATCGTCAAACGTTTCTGCACCGGTGCCATGAGTTTCGGTTCGATTTCAGCGGAGGCCCACGAAGGCTTGGCGGTTGCGATGAATCGTTTGGGCGGTAAGAGCAACACCGGCGAGGGGGGTGAAGATCCCAAGCGATTCGAACCCCTGCCCAATGGTGATTCCAAACGTTCCGCCATTAAGCAAATTGCATCGGGTCGATTTGGCGTGACTGCTTGGTATCTCGCAAACGCCGATGAATTGCAAATCAAGATGGCCCAGGGTGCTAAACCGGGCGAAGGTGGCGAACTGCCGGGCCGCAAGGTGGATGAAATCATTGCGCGCACGCGCTACTCCACCCCGGGGGTTGGGCTAATCAGTCCACCGCCTCATCACGATATTTATTCCATCGAGGATTTAGCGCAGCTAATCCACGATTTAAAGAACGCGAATCCGCAGGCGAGAGTCAGCGTCAAGCTCGTCTCCGAGGTGGGCGTGGGCACTATTGCCGCCGGCGTGTCGAAAGCCCATGCCGATCATATTCTGGTTTCCGGACACAACGGCGGTACCGGCGCTTCACCCTTGACCAGCATCAAGCATGCAGGTTTGCCTTGGGAGCTGGGCATTGCCGAAACCCATCAAACCCTGGTCATGAACGACTTGCGCAGCCGTGTGATTTTGCAAACTGACGGTGGTCTGCGAACCGGACGTGACGTCGTCGTTGCGGCCTTGCTGGGCGCCGGCGAGATGGGCTTCTCCACCGCGCCATTGATTGCCATGGGTTGCATCATGATGCGTAAGTGCCATTTGAACACCTGCCCCGTTGGCATCGCCACGCAGGATCCGGTGCTGCGTAAGAAATTCTCCGGTCAACCGGACCATGTGGTGAACTATTTGTTCATGGTGGCTGAAGACGCCCGTCGCATCATGGCCGAGCTGGGCTTTCGGCGGATCGCGGACATGATCGGCCGTAGTGACGTGCTGGATACCGACGCCGCCGTTGCGCACTGGAAGGCTGATGGTTTGGATTTGAGCGCCATTTTGACGCCGGCGAGAAAACCACATCCCAATGTCGGCGTGCGCTGTACCACCGAGCAAGATCATGGCTTGGAACTTGCCCTGGACAACCGCCTGATTCAGTTGGCACGACCCGCCTTGGAAAAGGGCGAGAAGGTCGAAATCGACTTACCGATCGTTAATACCAATCGCACGGTGGGAACCATGCTTAGCAATCGCGTGGTTAACAGCTGGGGTGAGCGGGGTCTGCCGGTGGATACTATCCACATTAAGTTGCGCGGTTCGGCGGGTCAGAGTTTAGGTGCCTTCATGTGCAGAGGTATCACCCTTGATCTCGAAGGTGATAGCAACGACTACGTGGGCAAGGGATTGTCCGGCGGACGCATCATTGTCTATCCCGATCGCGATAGCAGTTTCGTGGCAGAGGATCAGGTCATCATCGGCAACGTCGCCTTGTACGGTGCCACGGGCGGCCGTGCCTTCATTCGGGGTAAAGCAGCCGAGCGTTTCTGTGTCCGCAATAGCGGCGCGAAGGCGGTGGTCGAAGGCGTGGGCGATCACGGTTGCGAATACATGACGGGCGGGCGCGCCGTTATTCTCGGTTCCACGGGGCTCAATTTCGCCGCGGGCATGTCCGGTGGCGTCGCTTATGTCTGGGATGTCGATAATGACTTTGCGGCAAAGTGCAATCAGGGCATGGTGGATCTGGACCCCGTCGACGACGAAGACGATATTGCTGAATTGCGTGAACTCATAGAGCAGCATCGGGAACTGACAGGCTCTACCGTTGCCGATCGCGTGCTGGATGCCTGGCCGGACGTCTTGTCGCAATTCGTTAAGGTGATGCCCACAGACTACAAGCGCGTATTGGCCGAGCGCCGCCGTCACGATGAAGAAATGGAAGCCACGATTCACGACAACCAGACCGGTACATTCTTAGTCGGGGGGCGCCAGCATGGGTAAGCCAACCGGGTTCATGGAATATCGGCGGAAGCCCGTGCCCTATCGGGATGTCCAAGAGCGGGTGGTGGATTTCGCGGAGATCTATACCCCGCCGGATGATGCCGCCCTGCGCCGGCAGGCAGCGCGATGTATGGACTGCGGTGTACCGTTTTGTCAGTCCGATGAAGGTTGTCCCGTGGACAATCTGATTCCCGAATGGAATGACCTGGTTTATCAAGGCCGTTGGCGCGAAGCCTTAGACCGACTGCACAAGACCAATAACTTTCCCGAGTTCACCGGCCGTGCGTGTCCGGCGCCTTGCGAGGGCGCCTGCGTGCTGGGTATCACCGATCCGGCCGTGACCATCAAGAACATTGAGAATGCCATCATCGATCGCGGTTTCGCGGAGGGTTGGGTCAGCCATAGACCGCCGGTGAAACGATCCGGAAAGACGGTGGCCATCGTAGGCTCGGGTCCGGCCGGACTGGCAGCGGCGGATCAGCTCAACAAAGCCGGTCACCAGGTCACTGTTTATGAGCGTGCTGATCGAATCGGCGGCTTGTTGATGTATGGCATTCCTAACATGAAGTTGGATAAAGCCCTGGTGGATCGTCGCGTGGAGATGATGCGGGATGCCGGCATTGAGTTTTTGACCGGTGTTGAGGTCGGCACCGACTTGGCGGCCACGGACTTACCAGGCCAATTCGATGCGGTCTTACTGGCCACGGGTGCTACGCGTCCCCGCGACCTGCCCATCCCGGGTCGTGACCTAAAGGGCGTGCATTTCGCCATGGACTTTCTCACTGCCAACACGCGCAGTTTGCTCGACAGCAATTTGGCCGACGGCCAGTACGTTAATGCGAAGGATAAACATGTCATTGTGATTGGCGGCGGTGATACGGGCACCGACTGTATTGCGACCTCCTTGCGCCATGCTTGCGCAAGCATGGTCAATTTGGAGCTACTTGACCAACCGCCCGCCGACCGTGCGCCTGATAATCCCTGGCCCCTATGGCCAAAAATCTCGCGCACCGACTATGGTCACGAAGAATCCATTTCGCGTTTTGGTGCTGATCCCCGCAGCTACAGCGTGGTATCCAAAGAGTTCGTTGACGATGGCAAGGGCAATCTTGCCGCTCTAAAAACCATCAATGTCGAATGGCAACGAAAAGACGGTAAATTCAGCATGTCGGAAATTCCCGGCACGGAAAAAACTTGGCAGGCCGATTTAATTTTTCTCGCCATGGGATTTCTGGGCCCCGAGTCGCCGGTGGCCGAGTCTTTGGGCGTCGATCTCGACGGGCGAAGCAACTATGCCGCCGAGCACGGCAACTTCCAAACCAATGTTGAGGGTATTTTTGCCGCGGGTGATTGCCGCCGCGGACAGTCCTTAGTGGTTTGGGGAATCAACGAAGGCCGCGGCGCCGCGCGCGTCATCGATCAATTCCTGACCGGCGAAAGCCGTTTGCCCGCGCCGGGTTTGAGCTTGGGTGGGCGGTAGGCGCCCGGGCTGTAGCGACATTATGTGAATTTGCTTTGATCACCAATGTTTGGATAAAAACCTTAATAATTAATAGCTTACGTGTATCTCGCTCATAGCCGCAGGGGGCGGCTTTCCCAAAACGTCGAGTATTCAGCTACCCTGTTCGGGTTCCTAGCAAAATAGCAATAATCGGGGAACCTTGATGATTTCAAGATCGGTTCAAGCCATCGCTTTGCTCTATGGGTTGTTTGGTTTCCTACTGACTGATTCTGCCTGTGCTAAGGAGACATCAGACGAACTCGCCGTTGCGTTCGGGCATTTACCCGAAATGTGGGGCGCGCGCTTGTCGCCGGATGGTTCTCATGTCTCCTACCTAAGTATGGCCGAGAAAATCGATGTGCCCATTGCAAGCGTTATTTCGCTAGACGGCACGACGGTACCGATTCTCGCAAGTAAGCAAGGTGCGTTTGATATCTACTGGTGTGACTGGGCAAGCAACGAGCGCTTGCTCTGCGGTTTTTACGGTGTTGATACCAATGGTCGTCAAAAGTGGGTTGCCACTCGCCTAGTATCCGTTGATCGTGATGGAAAAAATTTCAAAGTATTGTTGCAGGATCGCCTTGCGAGAACGACATATTTTAGCCAGTTTCAAGATAGAGTCGTCGACTGGTTACCAGATGAACCCGAACATGTCTTAGTGCAAATGCCGGATGAGAAGGGTTCTGGCGTGGGCAAGCTAAATATTTATACCGGTTCGGTGAAGGTTGAAAAGCGGTCGCGACAGGGTATACGCCGCTGGTTGTCAGATGGTCGGGGCAATATACGCGCTCGTCTCTATATGTCGACGGACAAAATCCGCTGGGACTATCGAATGCCCAGTGAATCAAAATGGCATCTTCTTTATGAGCGTGAGATGACGGAGTTGAAGGACTATTTAAGCCCGATAGGTTTCGGTAGTGGGCCTAAGGACCTACTGGCATTTAAGCCGCATAATGGTCGCCGAGCTCTCTTTGAGCGGAACCTCGAAACTCAGCAAGATCGGCTTATCTATTCACATGACCTGGTCGATCTGGGTAGCCACTATGCGATAGGCAAATACAATCGTTTAGTCGCAGTTCAATATGCCACCGACTACCCGCACTATCACTACTTTGACGAAGACATTGCTAAAGTAATTTCCCAAGTGGAACCAGCACTTGGTGGCCTGACGCCCGCGGTAATCGACGAGAGTTGGGACAAGACAGTGTATTTGTTACATGCCGATAGCGACACGGATGCCGGTCGCTACTTTCGATTTGATGCTCAGGCAAGAAAGCTTCAAAGCTTTTGGCCTAAGCACTCGCGCCTAGCGAATCGAAGTTTGTCTCCCATGCGGCCCACGAGTTTTCCGGTAGCAGATGGGGTGGAAATTCCCGCGTACTTAACCCTGCCTAAGGACCAAGGCGTGAACGAGAAAATGCCAACCGTGATCCTGCCGCACGGGGGGCCTGCCAGTCGGGATCATTGGGGATTTGATTGGCTCGTGCAGTTCTTTGCAGCACAAGGCTACGCAGTCCTGCAAGTGAATTTTCGCGGCTCTGGCGGGTACGGCGAGGCTTGGGAAGGAGATGGTGGCTTTCGTGCATGGCGTCAAACAATTAGCGATATAACCGACGGCACTAACTGGCTTCTTGCGGAAGGTGTTGCTGACCCAGATCGTTTGTGTATTGTTGGATGGAGTTATGGTGGGTATGCGGCACTCCTCAGCGTCCTTGAGAACCCAGAATTGTATAAATGTGTCGTTAGCATAGCCGGCGTTACCGACCCAAAAATCTTATTAAACGACTACCGCGGCTTTTTGATTCGCAAAGCAGCCAATGAGTTCGTTAGCTACAGTGCTGAGGTGATTGAAGCAGGTTCGCCACTCAATCGGGCAAAAGAGTTTTCCGCACCTGTATTGCTGTTTCACGGCGATGATGACGTCAATGTTTCCGTCAAGCACAGCAAGAAGTTAAACAAAGCCCTGCGCAAAGCAAATAAGTCGACCGAATTGATTCTATACGATGATGCGGAACACGGGCTTTGGCGCAACCAGCATCGTGTTGACATGCTGTCCCGCATTGGAAATTTCTTGGCGGAACATATCGCCCTTAAGGTTGATTAGCTCACTCAAGCGTCGGGCGATAAGTGGAACGCCCCAATATTTGCAGCTGTAATCACGGCAGGACCTGCAGAATTGCACTAGGACATCGCATTGCCATCGGCCTGATAATCCAGCGGCGTGTCTCGTAACGCTAGTGCAGACATTAAGTTTTGCTTATACGACAGGCTGACGGGGACGATGAGCTCGTCATGCCTTAGCTGCAGCTCGATCTTGCGCCCGCTGGTTTTAATTTGATCGATTGACGACAGCTGTACCCACCATGATCTGTGCACCTGCAGGCCGTCGGCATCGCGTAACTCGTGAACGGCGTCTTTAAAACGATACCGCAGCAAATCGGACCCTTTTTCGGTCCAGATACGAATGTAATGTTCCTCCGCCTTGATCGCTCGGATCCTAGTTGGTTCGAGCAGGCGGCTTTGGGACAAGAAGGCCGGCATGCTGTCATTGGGCTGCGGATCATTTAAGCTAACTGAGCGGAATTTTTCCGCGCCGGTTTTCCGAGCCGTAGTATCGGGCGCATAACTGAACAACTCGACATTCAGTGCTCGCTGATAACCAAAGGCTGACACAAACCATAAAACAAGTGCCGGGATCGAGTAACTGGCAACGGTCATCAGGTAATCGATATT
This sequence comes from Gammaproteobacteria bacterium, assembly GCA_965221985.1. Classification (GTDB taxonomy): domain Bacteria; phylum Pseudomonadota; class Gammaproteobacteria; order Steroidobacterales; genus J054. The sequence goes on along the minus strand of OZ244928.1, from coordinate 640,922 downwards.
CCAACCCATATTTTCGTGGCCGATAGATGCTGCGATACCCGGATTTTTGAAGCGCGAAGTTTGTAGTGCCACAAAAAAGAACAGGTAGATCACCGCGCCGGCGAGTACGAAACCGCTGGAAAAAATTGCCCAGAGCGGCAGCCGGTAGTGGGCTAGCGAATGGCCGATGCATCGGCAAGCGAGATCGATAATGGCCCAGAAGGTTAGGGCACGAAGGCAAACGTAAAGAATGACGGCGAGATCGACGCTGCCCTGCGGCGGCACGGCAAACGAAGATGCGATAAGGCCATACAGTACGGGTATGCCTGCGTAGAAGGCTATATAGTCATAGGTGCTGGGTTTTCTTGGTGTTGTCACCGGCACTGCCCGAGTTTCTTATTAGATTTGCATACCTAGATCATCTCAAACCTGCCGGTTCATGTCACATGATGTATGTTTCGCGCCAAACACTGATGGCACAAGGCCAGACTGACGAAAAAGCTGGCACTTTCGCGACATATCGCTTGCGGAGCGTATCGTCGAGGGCGCTCAATAGTAGTTGTGCAATTCCTCAAGAACCCGTCGAAGTAGGCATAAAGGCCTACCAACTAGTTCCGATTCTGGGCATACAAGCCTGAATTGCGGGTGATGGGTAATCGCTGTGTGCACGGACCTATTTAACTTAAGCTAACGGGGGGCTTTTTTCATGAAAGCAAGAGACATGCTGGTTTCCAGCATATTGGTTGGCCTGTCGATGTTTGTCGCCGTTTCGGTAAACGCCGGCGGTTCGACCGAGAGAATCGGCGTTTTATACGCTGTTCATGGCGGTGCGGATACCTGGGGTCCGCAGGCTAATTTTGATTCGGCCATCCAGATTTTCTCCTATGATCCAAACTCATTTGTCTATAACAACCTGATTTGGAATCCCGCTTTCTGGCCGTTCCTGTCATTCGACGAAGGCGGTATTCGGCAATCAAGAAAGTTCGATTTCGAATACGAGCGAATTGGTGGGACGGATCCATTTGATGAGATAACCGACCAGCAGCTCGAAGATATGACCGATACGCTCGAAGGCCTGGTTGCCGCGCATAACAACGCGACCGGCGATGAGATCGAGGTCTTCACTGATCTTATGAGCTGGATCAGTCATGACCCGGCCGATATGCCGGACCCGAAAAGTATCTACAATCCGCAGGTGGCGGGTGGCGCACCGATGAATTACTGCGGTAGCTTCATCGACGGTGGCGTGCCGCCATTTGGCACATGGCCTGGCTGTGATCCCGAACGCTACAACGTTGACGGCGCGGTTGAGCGCATGCTGGCCAACGACGTGGATAGAATCATCATCGTCGACACCACAACGACAGGTGTGCGCTTTTTCAAAACCTTCGATCAGCTGACTACAACGCGTCGAGTGGTCGACGCTTACAACGCGGCAAACGGCGCGACAGTTACGGTTGAATGGGTCAACGACCCGTCGGATCTGATGACAGAATCCTACCCAATCGCACCAGCTGGCTGGACCGCGACTCTTGGCGCGCCAACACTTGATTCTGCAGTGCCACTGGACAACCGGACGAATCCGTTTGTCATGGATGAAGGTTTGGCCGAGCTGTACGTCACCGGCACAGCTTCACAGCTGCGCACCGATATTCCCTACAGCAAGCAGGCCGTGATTCTCTTAAATCATCACGTCCGCGCACACAATCAGTACTTCGATCCAAAGATCGACGATACCTTGGTGTTAAACAAGAATATCCGTAAATTGCTGAGACAGGAATTCAACGGCTTGAAGGGCAAGAACATCCTCGGTGCCTGGATGGGGCGCCGGGAAATCAATCCCAACATCGTTCCTGCGCCGCCGACCTTTTCGCAGAAAGAACGCACGCGGAACATGCGCGCAGAATCACTTGGCGAAGCTTACCTATACGAAACCCCGGAAATCCTGCCCGACGGAAAGGATGGCTACCTGTACTGGGACGCACTGGAGAAGCTGAAGGAAGAAGGTATCGAGCATATCGTTATCGTGTTTCCGCAAATCTTCGCCGACTCGGTGCTGGATATGGTCGAGGTACCCAATCAAATCGCGGTACAAATCGGCTACAAGACTTGGCGCTACTGGGGTGAAGGTAATTTCGACGACTATCCTGTTGTCGGTCACCCCTTCTCCGACATGTGGCAGTTTCCCGACACGCAATGTCGGCTGCCTGGCAGCAACGACGACTCGATCCTAGAGGACTGCTGTTTTGACTTGGGTGGCTGCCCTACCGGTCAACCCTATCCACCTGAGCGCCAGTCGCCGATTACCGAGGCGATAAGCGACTTGGACCCGCATCTTGGCTTTGATGTTCCGGCCTATGGTCACCTCGGCTATGACTCGGCAGTGGGTGCGCCAGACGACGATGCACCCGTGCAAGATCAGTACACCGGCACTTGGGCCATGTGGGATCCACCCAACGACGATCCCGCAGCCGGCGCCTACATCGCCTTGAAGGTCTGGCAGCACATCGACAACTGATCGGTCGCTTTGAGCGGCGATAAACTGCACCGGGCGTCATTGTGCGACGTCCGGTGCTTTTTTTTGCCGCGAAAACAAATCCACAACAGAACAGTTAGGTTCACTGTCGCCACTATAATCGCCGTATGACTTCGCTGATCAGCCGTCTGAAAATTGCCCTGAAAACATCCGATGCTGATCGTGATGCACTGCGATTTCTCGATACCGACAAAGGCGTGCGCGTCAGCGCCGGTAAAACCATCGAATATAGGCCGCTGCAGGTGCCGGTCAAAGCCGGCATTGTTTTCTATCAAGGCGGACGCTGTGACCCGCTGGCTTATGGTGCGGTGCTGCAGCCCCTGGCCGCGGCCGGCTTCCCTGTGTTCGTCCCGCGCATGCCCCTGCGGATGGCCGTGCTCGGCGCGAACAAGGTCGCGGGGGTGATGGCCGCCAATCCGCGAATCACCAAATGGTTCATCGGCGGTCATTCCATGGGCGGCGCCATGGCGGCGGGTTTCGCATCGAAGCGCCCGGAAGACCTGTCCGGTCTATTTCTGCTGGGTTCATATGCGGCAGGCATGCACGCGATGCCAGATTCACCGTTGCCGGTGCTGTTTGTGCATGGCACAGAAGATGATCAAGTACGTTCAGAGGAAGTCGCTGCCCAGCCGCAGCGGCTGCCCCCGAACACGCGATTCGTCGAGATTGACGGCGGTGATCATTACCAATTCGGAAGTTTCTCGGATGAGTGGGTAACGGCAAGAATATCTCGCGACGAACAGCAGCGGCGGACGGTCGCCGAAGTGCTCGATTTTCTCGACGCCGTTTGCGGTACCGGCGCTTAGTCACCCAGACAGGTGACGAAGACGTCAGTGTTTTCCGTCAAACACAGCAAGAAGCTAAACACGGTCCTGTGCAAAGCTAAAAAGGCGACGGATTTTGTTCTATACGATAATGCGGAACACGAGCTTTGGCGTAACCAGCATCGCGTTGACATGCTTTCCCGCATTGGCAATTTCCTAGAAAAACATATCGGCAATGAGTAAAACTCAAGATCAGCATCCAATAATCGATAAGCTGCACAAGTGGCCCAACCGGTCCCACTGATGGTTTAAGGGGAAACTATCAGCGTGGAGGATCAGAGACCGGACCGGTTGGGCCAAAAAATAGACCAGCAGTTACCGCTCAGTTGCCTCCGTAAGAAAGGTATCGAGCCTTCCAGCTTTGATGGCAGCTAGTCGATTCTGGGCGCGTTCTAAGTTGCGTCGCGCCGTGCGTCTAGCGCCTTTGGAGTCAACCGCGCGTTCGAAGTCACGAATAGCGGCCTCATAATTGCCTTTTGCAATACTGAGCACACCTCGATTATTGAGCGCTAAACTGGAATACCAACCACTTTCAACAGCCGCGTCGCAGGCTTCGGATGCCGACCTAAAGTCTTCAAGCATCGTGTAGCCCGCGCAAAGGTCAATTAGTATGGGAACGCGTTGTGTGTAAGCCTGCTGTTTGCTGCCTAAGCGATTCTTTAGTCGTTTAACGCCAGCGGCATATTCCCCAGCAGAGAATTTTTCCACGCCATGAATATTCTTAGGATGGGTTACGAGCTCAAAGACCGGGTCTGCTTGGGCGGCTAGCATATGACAGCCAACGACCGCGAACACTAGCCCGCGGCGAAGCAACTGAATAGAACGGGCAGCCTTCTTAGATATGTGTTTCATTGCTATCTCCTCTAAAGGGTATTTATTTAATCGGCGAGGGATAGCATCGAGGTTTCTTGGTCAGGCTTCAGTCGCCTGCTTTACACAAGGACTCAAAATTAGCTAATAATTCGATGACGGTAGAGGCAGAGATAGAGAATGCTGGCCCCCTAACTTTATGCTCGCCTATGGCATCTATCTGTCAACTTGTTGACAGAAGTTTTTCAATTAAAGGTTTAGTATCTTTGCGAAGGTATGGAAGTCGTGTCGTATGCACTTTGTAACACCAGGAAGAATTCGCTATGGGAAGAAGAACCACGATCGTTGCTGGGGGAATATTGGCGGTGGGCACCGCTGGCGTAGTTTTGAACAACATGAATAACGGCAGAGGGCCTGACGTTATTGACGTCGGGCCACAGATAAAACCACTGATCTTAGAAGGCACGCCGGTAGATTGGAATGACCACCGATGGCAAGTTGGCTTGCTATATGCGGATGTAGAAGACAATGAATCGGCGCAGTTTTGCGGTGGCGCGTTAATCGCTGATGAATGGGCATTGACGGCGGCACATTGCTTTTTTGAAGATCCAGAAGATGGTGGTGAGCGATTCGTCGTTGAAAATGGCGCAATCGATGTTCTTAGTGGCACCGCGAGTCTTGATGGCGACGATGGTCTGCGGGTTGGAATCGAATCTTTTTTTCTACATCCCGACTACAACGACAGTACAGCTGATAACGATATAGCCCTTATTCGTTTGGCGGAAACACCGTTGGGGGAATCGATTGACCTAGTAACCTCCGCTGAGGAATCGAGCTTTTTAGATACTGGTGTAGAAGTTCATGTCACGGGCTGGGGCCTAAAGGAAAACGGAGAATTCTCGTCCAAATTGCTAGGCGTTAAGGTACCGATGGTAGACAGGGAAAAATGTAATCAACCAGTGAGTTACAACGGCAAAGTGACTGACAATATGTTTTGTGCGGGCTACGACGAAGGCATCAAAGATGCCTGCAAGGCCGACAGCGGAGGCCCTGCCGTTGTCAATGGCACACTAGTTGGTTTGATTAGTTGGGGTGGGCAAGAGTGCGGTGCGCCATACAAGTACGGTGTATACACGCGTTTGGCGAATTATGAGGACTGGATTGCAAATACCATGCAATCAAATTGACCAATAAACTTAACTTAAATCTACGATATCTATAGTTAAGCCTTAACAAAAAACTCAACAAATACACGAGGAGAATACTATGCCCGACGGTGCTGGAACTCCAACTTGGAAAGATCACATTGAAAGCTTGTTTACGCCAGGCGATATCGGTTGCATGAAGCAACTGGGCAAGGACTTGGGGGATTACGATTATGTGAAGGCGAATGCGCAGGATATATATCAACGAGTAAGCACCCACAACATGCCGCCGGGCAATCCCTGGGAAGCCGCAAAAATCGAATTGTTCAAAGCCTGGCTCGATGCGGGTTGCCCGGAAGGAAACAAGGTTTTCTGGCATAAAACACAGGCGCCAATCGTGGAGGAGCGATACGACGATATTTGGTTTGTATCACCAGAGCGAGGGTGGGCCATCAATAGCGATGGCCAGATTCTCCACACAATTGATGGCGGCGATCACTGGGACATACAATTTGAGGCACCGCCAAATGGCAGCGAACCGACCTGGTTACGCTGTATTGCCTTCGCGAACGAAAATAGGGGCTGGGTTGGAACCGTTAATCCAAGTCATAGACTCTATACGACCACTGATGGCGGCCAAAATTGGGAGCTGGTAGAAAATCTTCCGGAAGATGCGCCTCGATTTATTTGTGGTATTTCTGTTGTCAACGAAAACGTAATTTATGCTTCTGGCACAAATATGCCAGCATTTCCTACGGCTGTGCTCAAAACTACTGACGGCGGCGTGACGTGGTCAGCGATTCCTATGGGTGAGCACGCAAAGTGTTTGATCGACATTCGGTTTACTGACGAACAGCACGGCATTGTCGTTGGCGGTAATGCATCTGCAGAAGGGGCAACTCGAGCTGATATGGTTCCGGTTATCCTCGCTACCAACGATGGTGGAGCAAGTTGGGAAAATCGTGTAACCCCAAATCTTGCGCCGGGAGAATGGGGATGGAAGATTCACTTCGTCAATGAGCAAACTGGTTTTGTGGCTTTGGACAGCGCCGATCATGCTGCCGTATTGCGAACGGATGACGGCGGCCAAACCTGGAGTCGCTTGGCTGTGAACGACCCTCAAGATAACCGCGAAATTGAGGGTGTTGGCTTTATTGATGAAAATATTGGTTGGGTCGGCGGTTATGGCGGCGAGAATTTTGAAGGCTATTCTAGCGGTACCATTGACGGCGGTAAAAATTGGCATAGTGCCAATCAGATCGGCAAGATGATTAATCGTTTTCGTTTTATCGGTAATCCAATTACCGTGGGCTATGCAGCCGGCGAGACGATATACAAATTTGACCCGAACGGCTTCGATGAAATTGTTAGAAGAACTGGTGGCCGCGATAGAGTCAGATCAATCGATTCATCAAAAAATTTACCTGGTAACATTCGTTGGCGGGCTAGCGATAAAACCTTTGAAATTTATATTTATGAAAGAGCCGCGCACGCATGGCTTACGATATACGATCGATTTGGCATACCCATTCGTGAACTTATGAATGAACCAAACCCCGGCCTCAACGTACGCACAGTTGTTTGGGATGGTAGAGATTACAATGGCGAGCCGGTGTCGAATGGTGCTTATGTAGCCAAATTAGTTGTTGATAAAAAGGTTTCTAGTCAAGTTATTAAGGTCCGGTAGATTTTCCAACGATCTGGCAGATTAAAATGACTAGGGTTCTACGATAATGGCTTCGAAGTCAATCGGCGTGCAAAATAGGTGCCGTTGCTCACTAGAGCGGATCTCCTTGAGTTCTCCATTTATTTGAGTCGTTATATCTTCGCGCATTCTTTGATACTCGGGAATATTTCTGAGTGATGCAAGAACTGGATCGTGGTCGAAAAAATACCACCATCTAAATCGCCAGCCGGAATCTAAAGCCTCGTCCAAAGCCTTTATTGCGTCTTTTGGTTGATTTTTGAGTGCATACAATCGTGCGTCGTCAACCCAGTATCCGTAAAATCCAAGTCGCGGGATGGCGTCGATTACAGATTCCACACCATCAATTAGTTTGTTGGCCCGTGCGCTATCTCCAGATATTTTTAGCCGATGTGCAAGATCAATCGCAATCCCGAAATTCGATCGATCTACAATGGGTTTCTCTTCTTCTAGCAAGCCGCGAATACGATCGTCAGCATCATCGTTAATCGATGCTCGCCACCATAGCGGATAGTATTTTAGACTTTCTGCCGCATATATTTCCGCTGCGGATGCGTCGCCGCGAAATAGGCTTAAATTCTGCATGGCGTAGTTTGTATAGAAGCTTTCAGGATTTTTAGCCCAGGCCTGTCGCGCCCAACAATCGGCACGAACAACATCACCCAAGTCTAAATAAAACATTGCGAGAAGCGCCGCATTCTCAGAAAGCGGTTCACGTGTTAATCCAAAGCTTTCGTTAATTGGTCTAAAAGCCTTCGCAAATTTGCCGTAAACTGTCCAGTGTAAAAACCCTTTAGTCCAATAACCGTGCCAAGATCGCGGTGCAATGCTGATGGTATTTTCTGCAACGTTTAAGGCGTTTTTAAACTGCCCTGTCATCGCCAGTGCATCAGATAGGTTTAAGCCAGCAATCGAAGACAAAGGATCAAGGCGGTATGCAGATTCGAATTGTTCTAGCGCCGCTTTGCCTTGGCCCAGTTCAAGCAGCAAGATACCGTAGCGGCGATGCGCATCGACACTACTTTGATTCAGCGCCAGAGCCCGCTGAAAATCCGCTGTTGCAGCCGAATAATTGCCACTTTCATGATGAAAAAAACCACGTGAGCTATATGCATCAGCGGATTCTGATTTTCCGGATACCCCGCCAACCGACGCGAATACCTCGTCAATCAAACCTTTTGCGGTCCGATACAAATTTGCTCTCGGGGTTCCCGTATAGCTGCCTTGCAATAAATAAGTATCTGCCAACGCAGTCTTGGCTTCAACAAAATTCGGATCCAAAGCGAGCGCGTCTTGAAGATGCATTACCGCTTCGTCGAGACCTTCAACCGTTCGCTTATCTATGTTATCGCGTGCAATCCAATAACTTTTTAGCGCGTCAAAGTTGTTTGTCGGCAGTACTGCAAGCCGTTCGCGATCTTCGGCGGTTAAATTCGCCTTCAACGCCCGTGCGATGTTATTCGCGATTTCCGCTTGCTTTAGAAAAAATCGTTGCGCGTCGAGTTCTTGCGGAAAGCTATCACTCCATAAATTCAGCTGACTCTTACCATCTATTAATTCAATACGAACCCGAATCTGTTGTTCGAACCTCTGAATAGTCCCATCCAATATTGATGAGACATTCAGCTCGCGAGCGACAGCTCTTATATCTTTTTCAGGTCCAGAAAATTGAGCGCTTGAGTTTCGGGATGTCACCCGTATGTCCGCGATTTTGCCCAGCTGCGAGTGCAGTTCCTCACGCAAACCCCTGGCAAACAAAGCAATTTCCTCATCGTCCGAGTCATGAATATCAAAGGGCAGTATGGCAACCGTATTGATTGCAGAATTAGGTTTGCCGAGAGTCCCGGCATCGCGAACTCTAAATGCAAAGTGATAAACCGAAAACGCAATGAGAATTGCGACTAAGTAGGCTGCAGGAACAAAAATCTTACGAAGATTGAGCGCGGTAAATCGAGCCCGCCAGCCAAAAAATCCTGCTGATCCATCGCTTACGATATACGTTGCGATGGGTTCAGAAATATTTTTGACCGAACGATTTCCGGAATACACCAGATTGATATTGGCATTCTTTTTTACTTGTTCGCGAATTGCTGCGGAAATCAAGATGCCGCCTGCCGGCGCAATTTCCTGGAGTCGCGCCGCTATATTTACCGTGTTTCCATACAGCGCCCCTCGCTTTTCTTGGACATCACCGAGGTTGATGCCAATTCTTAACTGCATCCGGTTTTGAGGCAGCGCAGGGTTATTTACATCTTGGAACTCCTGCTGTAGTTCAATTGAACAACGCACAGCATCGAGTGCGCTCGGCAACTCCGCCATCATGCTGTCACCCACGCTGCCAAATTCTCGACCACCATATTTTTGGACAAGCCGAGAAAAGATACTTCGCCTTACCATTAAAGCGTCTAAGGTCGATTGCTCGTCGGACTCCATCTGACGACTGAATTCGACAACATCAACCGCAATTACTGAGGCAATTCGGCGTTGATAGCCGCTCATTCGCTTGGTTTCGCGGGAGTCAGCGAAGATTTAAGTCCTTCCATATCTAAGATCGTAACTGACCCACGCGTTAGGGAAACAACGCCTGACTTTCTCCAATCCTGGAGATGTTGGTTGACAACTTGGCGAGACACGCTCAAGAATTGTGCAAGTTCGCCTTGTGATATGCGCAGCCTATAACCCTCTTCAACCTGCTCACCATAGGTTGATATGAGCTGAAGTAGTCTTTTTCCAAGCCGGTGGGGAACATCCAAAAACGCGGAGTCTTCTACTAGCCCGCTAGTCCATCGAATACGGTCACAAAATACCTGAAGCAAATGAACAGATAGCTCCGGGTCCTCATACAGTAGTCGCAAAAATTCGGTTCGTTCGATTGCCCACAGCACACAGTCTTCAATGGCAATGGCTCCGGCGGTTCGGGGCTTGCCATCAATTATTGCTACTTCACCAAAAACTGCACCGGAATTAAGAATATTCAGAAAAACTTCTCTGCCGTCTTCGGCATTCGTCACGATACGAACTTTTCCGGCAATAATGCCGTAAAGTGCATCGCCGACATCGCCCACAGAAAAGATGGTCTGCTTTTGGGAAAATTTTCGAGTTTTCGCTAATGCTGCAACTCGTGCCAAAGACTCTTTTGGCAAATCACGAAATAGAAAACAACTACTAAGTGATACCGTTGCAGGCGAATGAACGTCCATCGCTTTCGTGGCAATCTCAGTTAATTATCCAGGGTTCTTGAAAATGACTTATATACTCACACTAAATCGCTTGGATTGCTACTCTAGCCAGAGTCTCCTAAGATTCTACAACTTTCTATAAGTTGTTGATGAAAAATGAATCTTCGCTTCCAGCTTATTGACGCTAGGTAGTCGGATGGCGTGCAAAATGAATAGTCACTGTCCCCGATAATTCATATGCTGAAAAAGATTGTACTGACAGCAATTTTCATTTGCCTACTTGCATTCCTTAGCATCGGTATCGTCGGCCGCTATGCTTACCAGCTATTCCTGAACACTATCAATCCGTCACCTTACGAGTATGACGCCGCAAGTCTGGCCGTTCACAATGATTTGGTCGTGGCAGATTTGCATGCCGACACGCTTAACTTTGGCGTTGATCCCACCGCCAGTCATCAGCATGCACATATTAGCGGCGATCGCATTGAAGCAGGCGGTGTGTCTGTGCTGACTTTCGCTTTGGCCACTGAAGTGCCTCTGCTGCTGAAGGTTTTCGATCGCGGTGCCATACGCGGTTTTAACAATTTGGTACCGAGCTCCGTGGTCATGGGGCGGCCCATGCGAACCTGGTTCTCGAATTTCGAACGTGGCATGTACTTGTTGGACGCTATGCAAGTCATTGTTAAGCGCAACCCGGGTTATTCGTTTGTTCTCACCTCGCAAGCCGATATAGAGCGTCTTCGAGCCATGAAGAGCGAGGGCCGGCCAGTACTAGCCATCGTTGCTGTTGTGGAAGGCATGCATATTTTGGACGGCAAGATCGAAAACTTCGTGCCGCTAATAGAAGCTGGCGTCCGAATGATCAGCTTGACGCATCATTTTGACAACGAGGTCGGTGGCGGTTCAGGTGGTTGGAATCGCTATGGCATTAGGCCCTTGGGCCGGCAAATCCTTGCGCAGGCGAGCCAACGGGGTGTGGTGATTGATCTCGCCCACGCATCGGAACCGCTGATAGACGACGTGCTTTCGCTATCGAGAGCACCCATGGTGGTCTCGCATGGCGGCGCTAAGGGCGCCTGTGCAAGGGATCGGAATTTGTCCGATGAGCATATTCGTAGGATTGCTGAGAACGGCGGCGTGGTAGGCGTCGGTTTTTGGCCCGGCGTGCTGTGCGGCGAAGAGATTGCAGATTTCCTGAGAACCGTTGACTACATCGCCGGGCTGGTTGGGACTGATCATATCGCCTTAGGTTCCGATTTCGACGGTACCTCGCGAGTCATCGTTGACGTGGCCGGCATGCCGCTCATTACGCACGCGCTCTTGGCCCATGGTTACAGCCGCAAAGACGTTACCAAGATTATGGGGGCGAACTATCTGCGAATTTTGGAGAATGTTTTACCCAAGGAAATCTAAAGCCGTTCAATCACCGCATCCGCGAAACTATCCGTATCCAAAGACCCACCTAGATCGCGGGTTTTTTGATTATCCCGCAAGGCCTGGTCATAAGCCGACTTGATTCGCTGCGCCGCTTGGCGTTGCATGTCATCACCCCGGGTATCCGCCAGGTAATTCAGCATCATGACGGCGGACATCATCAACGCCAAGGGATTCGCCACGTTCTTGCCCGCAATATCCGGTGCCGACCCGTGTACGGCCTCGAAGATTGCGCCGTCGTCCCCGAAGTTAGCGCCAGGTACCACTCCCAGGCCACCCACTAGGCCGGCGCAGAGGTCCGAAACAACATCGCCGTAGAGATTTTCCAATAGCAGCATGTCGAATTGCCCGGGGTTTTGCACCATGCGCATGCAGGCCGCATCGATAATGACGGTGTCGAATTCAATATCCTTAAAGTCCGCGTCATGCACTTCTTTGGCGCGCCGAATAAACATGCCATCGGTCAGTTTCATGATGTTCGCTTTATGGAATACGCTTACCTTTTTGCGTTCGCGTTGCCGCGCATAGTTGAAGGCCCAGCGCGCAATTCTGGTGCAGCCCTTTTCCGTGGCGACTTTCATGCTCATGACTACACCGGGCGTGATTTCGTTTTCTACCCCGCTGTACAAGCTTTCGGTGTTTTCACGAATAACCACAATGTCTACGTTGTCGAAGCGTGTGTCGATACCGGGAAGATTGCGCACCGGACGTACAGCGGCGTAAAGATCAAAGGTCTTGCGTAGCTGAACGTTGACAGATTGGAATCCTTGGCCAACGGGTGTGGTGCAGGGCCCTTTGAGCGCGACCTTGTGCTCACGAAAAGCACTCAGCGTGCTTTCGGGCAGCACTTCATCACCTGCTTCCATGGCAGCGACGCCCGCGTGACGTTCTACCCAGTCGATTTGCGCACCGGCGGCGTCCAACACGCGCAAGGTGGCAGCGGTGATCTCGGGTCCAATCCCATCGCCAGGGATTAATACGGCGTTAGTACTCATGGGTGGCGGATTATACTGGCAAGCGCTGCCATGCGTACGCTTTAGTTGCGCAATTCAGGCCGCAGACTCGCCAATTTTAGTAAGCCCGTCATGCTCAACAAGTCGCTAATCTCACCGCTCATGGCCATGGCCAAAGCTTGATGAAAGGGTAGGCGGCGAATTTGCAAATCTTCGCTGTCATCAAAATCAGTTTCTCCTTCGGTAAGATCCTCGGCCACGAATACGCAACCGGCCTCGTCGGTGATGGAGTTGCTGATGTGGCAATCCAAGATTTTTTCCCAGCGCTGGGCCGTCAAACCAGTTTCTTCCTTGAGTTCGCGCTGCGCTCCGGCCACCGCTGCTTCGCCATGGGGAACGCCACCCATGGGGATTTCCCAGGAATACAAGTTCAGGGTGTAGCGATATTGCCCGACCAACCAGGTATCACCGTTGGGTGCGATGGGAATAATGCCGCAGGCGAGGTTCTTGAAACTTACTTTGCCATAAATCCCAGGCTTGCCCGAGGGCCGGATCACGTCTTCCGCCGTCAGCGTGATCCAATCGTTGTCGTAGACCTCGCGTATCGCGAGGGTCTGCCACGGATTCTTTTCTTCGTGCATCAATGCGACTCCTGCGCGATGGATGGCATGCGGCCATGAGCTAGCAATTGGCGAAACCAAACATGCATGCCGATACCGCGTCCCGCCATGAACAAGGTGAATGCCAACCACAGTGCGTGGTTGCCCAGCGAATTGGAAAAATACCAGGCGGGCAAAAATAAACCCAGGGCCGAGCCCACCATGATCAGCATCATCGCGCGGGTTTGGGTAATGCCCACGTAAACACCGTCATAGAGAAAACTCCATACCGAGATCAATGGTGAAATAATGAGCCAGGGCAGGTACACAGCCGCCAACTCTCGCAGGTCAGTGATGCTGGTGAGCAAGGCAATCAAATGCTGACCCAGGACGGCATAGCCCAGCGTGAAACAAAGGGCGAAGCCCAGGGACCACTTCAGTGTTCGTCGTACCGCCAATAATAGGCCCGCGCGGTCATTCGCACCGGCGGCTCGCCCCACCAAGGCTTCGGCAGCATGGGCGACGCCGTCCAGGGCATAGGACATTAAATACTGAAAATTGATCAGGATGGCATTGGCCGCCAGCACGGCATCGCCCAATCTGGCACCCTGGGCCGTGATGAAGGCGAAGACCAGCATCAAGGTGATGGTGCGTAGAAACAAGTCGCGGTTAATCTTAAACAGCCGTAGATAAGATCGGCCATCCAGCAAACCAATACCGCGCCAAGTACCCCGGTGATCTTTCAATAGGCCGCTGACGAAGAACAAAGCGACCGCCAATCCCACCACTTCCGCGATCACGCTGGCCAGCGCTACACCCTGCACGCGCCAGCCCAAACCCATGACGAACCAAAAATCTAGAACGATGTTGGTTCCATTCGCAGCCAACACCACCATGAGCGTGGCGCGCGCCTTTTGCAGGCCCAACAACCAGCCAATGAGTACAAAGTTCAGCAACCAGGCCGGCGCACTCCAAATGCGAATGGCATAGTAAAGGCCGGCTTCGCGGGCGACATCCTGGCTCGGTTTGATCAAACGCAGGGCTAGATCCAGCAGCGGGGTTTGTAGCAGTAACAAGCCAAGCGCCAGTATCAGTGCCGTTATGCAGCCTTGTCCCAGTGTGGCACGTAAGTCGCTCGCTGATTGCGCCCCATAGGCCTGAGCCGTGAGTCCCGTGGTGCCCATGCGCAAGAAATTCAGACTCATAAATAGGGTGCTGAAAACTGTGGCGCCCACGGCCACCGCGCCCAAGTAATAGGCCTCTTCGAGTTGGCCGACCACCGCCATATCCACCATGCCCAATAGGGGCGTCGTCAAGGCCGACAAGATCATCGGCCCGGCAATGCGGCCAATGGCCTGATGGCTGTAGTGCTCTGGGCTGGTACTCAAATGGATTAGTAACTGAGGCCTAGGCGCCTGTACAGGCCCGCCAAGATCCAGAGTGGGCCAATCATGAGAAATTGCAGGTCGCGAAAGAACGCGGGCCGTTTGCTCTCCAGCATGTGCCCATAGAACTGGCCAATCCAAGCGGCAACGAACAATACAGTGGATGTTGTCCACAGGGGCCAAGTTAGCCCATCCAACCAATTCACTATCACGACAGTGAGTAACATCAGCGGTGCCATGCCGAGGGCCAGCGGCCAGGACATGATCAGGTAATACACGCTGGCCGCCAGCAAGAAAGCCGTGCCCCAATTCAGCGCCGGCGATATGGCGGTGAATTCTGCGGGTACCGGGATGGCCCACAGCAGACCGATGAGGCTGACGACAATGACGGGCACGCACAGCTTGTGAATTAGCTGATTAGCCGGATTTTGGTGGTCCCGGGCGTATTCCTCTAGCCAGTGATGAACAGAGCTGATATCCCCCATCTGGACGACCCTAAGGGCTCTAAAAGTCCCACGCAAGCCCGGCAATTATGGAAAACGGAACTGTGTCATTGAATCCGGTCCAAGCTTGTGTAATAACGCCCCCACGCTACCTATGGAGCAAGGAGAGACTCAAGTTATGGATAGCCAAATCTCGAGAAAATGGACCGTTTTACTGACTATGGCAGCCGTCGTTTTGTCGGCTTGTACGACTTTAGACCCCTATACGGGCGAGCAAAAAACCAGTAACACCGTTAAAGGTGCCGCCATTGGCGCGGCAGCCGGCGCGGTCGTTGGTTTGATCTCCGGTGATGATTCGGCCGAGCGCAAGAAGCGCGCGCTGATTGGCGCCGGCGTGGGCGCCCTGGCCGGTGGCGGTGTGGGTTACTACATGGATCGCCAAGAAATGAAACTGCGTCAGCGCCTTGAAGGCACCGGCGTTAGCGTCACTCGTATCGGCGACAACATTACCCTGAACATGCCGGGCAATGTGACCTTCGCCGTGGACAATGCGGATATTTCATCCAACTTCTACCCGGTGTTGGATTCCGTGGGTCTGGTATTGGATGAATTTGATCAATCCATCGTTGAGGTGGCCGGACACACTGACAGCAGTGGCAGCGATTCTTACAACCAAGTGTTGTCTGAACGGCGTGCTAACAGCGTGGTGCAATATCTGGTTTCTCGCCAGATTCGCGGTGATCGTTTCATTCCGGTCGGTGCCGGTGAGCGTCATCCGGTGGCTGATAACAGTTCGTCTGAGGGCCGTACACTGAATCGGCGGGTTGAAATTACCATCGTGCCGTTGACGGCCTAGCCTTCGCGAATCGGCGGCGGAGCGGTACTAGCTTCGCGTCGACTTAGAGCGAAACAGAAAAGGGTCCGCAATAGCGGACCCTTTTTTTATCTCGAGTGTTTGCCGATTTATACAGTTAGCTGCGTTCGCAACTTGCGCATTGCCTGCTGCTCGAGTTGCCGAATACGTTCGGCGGAGACGCCGTAGCGGGCGCCCAAGTTTTGGAGCGTCTCTTTCTTATCCGCTAACCAACGCGCGGCTAAGATATCGCGGCTCCGATCGTCCAACTCGGCCAAGGCCTCGGCCAGTTGATCATTGGCGTGACTAGTGGAGTCGGCGGACTCTACTGCCTGTGCCGGATCAATTTCTGGGCTTGGCAGGTAGTTGGCTGGTGAATAAGTGTCTTCTTCATCGGCACCCGGCTGCGGGTCAAAGGACATATCCCGGCCGGCCAGCCGCAATTCCATTTCATTCACTTCGCGCGCTGACACGCCTAAATCTTTAGCCACCGCTTCAGTTTCATCGGCGCTTAACCAGCCCAAGTTCTTTTTGGCTTTGCGAAGATTGAAGAATAGTTTGCGCTGGGCTTTCGTCGTGGCGACCTTTACCAATCGCCAGTTACGCAATACGAACTCGTGAATCTCGGCGCGAATCCAATGCACGGCGAAAGACACTAGGCGAACATCCATCTCTGGATCAAAACGCTTGACGGCTTTCATCAAGCCGACATTCCCTTCTTGGATCAAATCACCCAGGGGCAGGCCATAACCCAAGTAGCCGCGGGCGATATGCACCACGAAACGCAGTTGCGAAAGCACTATTTCGCGCGCCGCGCCCAAATCATTTTCATCCCGAAAGCGCCGGGCCAAGGCTTTTTCCTCTTCAGCACTGAGAACCGGCACGGAATTAACGGCTTGAATATAACTATCCAGGCTGCCAACGGGTCCGGCTAGGATCATGTCTCGGTTGGTAGCGGCAAGCGCGGTGCTCATTAACGGTTCCTCCTTGGGGTCGGCAATTCTAGCACTCTGGTTCTTAGAGTGCTAAATGCTTCGGTAGTTCCCGGCAAGAAAGGACAATAAACCATTATTGATCAAAGACTTATACTCTTGGCTGGATGGCGGTCAGATGGCGTGCCACGGCTACCCAGGCTCCGCTCAAGCCGGCGAAAAGCCCGCCCAGCAGGATGGCCAGGCTGATGCTGCCATCCGCGCCCAAGGGCTGGAAGGCGCCGCCGTACAGCTCGCTCAGCCGGGCGAGCGGTCCGCCCAATAGCAGTAGCCCGAGAAAAAGCACCATGAGGGCCAGCAAGCCGCCGCCCAATCCATACCAAAACCCCAGGTACAAAAACGGCCGGCGCACGAAGGCATCCGTAGCCCCCAATAACTTTGCCACCTCGATTTCCGCCCGGCGATTCTGAATATCCAGACGAATGGTGTTGCCGATGATGACCACTACCGCGCTGATCAAGACCACCGCGGCGAGCCAAATACTGCGCCTGGCTAGATCCAACAGGGCGTTTAACCGCGCAACCCATTCGGTGTCTAGCCGGACCAGATCCACGTCATCGCGGGCGGCCAGTACCTTTTTAAGTGTGTTCATGCTTTCGGCGGTACCTGCCTCGGTGGGGCGGACCACCAAGCTGTGCGGCAGTGGATTCTTATCTAGGGCGCCTAACACATCGCCAAAGCCGGGGCTATCGCGAAATTCTTCCAAAGCGGCATCCGCGCTTACCAATTCCGCCGATTCAATATCGTTGCGCTGTACGAGATTGTCTTGCAGGGTTTGCGCGACATCTAGACTGGTACCTGGTTTCAGGTACACAGAAAAATCCCGGACGCTTTCCCAGCCGCCGGCCACAGCTTCGCCATTGCGCACCAGGATATGCAGAGCTGCCGGTAGGGCCAGGGCAAGTCCGATTACGGCGATGCTCAGTAAACTGCCAATGGGTTCGCGGCTGAGACGGCCCAATGCACCCACACAATTTTGTGCGTGGCTAACTAGCCAGCTAATCACTGCGCTTATCATTCAAGGTCCATCGCTTTCAATACGGCCGCCCTGCAATGCGATGCGCCGGCCGTCCACTTGCTCGAGCAGGCCAAGATCATGGGTTGCCACTACCATGGTGACGCCCACTTCGTTGAGGCTTTGGAAGAGTTGCATGATTTCTAGCGACAACTCGGGATCTAGATTACCCGTGGGCTCGTCCGCGATAAGCAAGCTGGGCCGGCTCACAATGGCTCTAGCGATACCCACGCGTTGTTGTTCTCCGGCGGATAGAGACTCAGGCCGGTTATGGTCGCGGCCGAGTAGGCCGACTTGATCCAGCGCGGCTCGCGCCCGCCGCTGAATTTCGCGGCGGCCTTGACCATCGATAATTAGCGGTAGCGAAACGTTGTCGAGAATCGAGCGATCGGGCAGTAGCTTGTGATCCTGAAACACCATGCCAATGCCACGGCGATGCTTGGGCACATCAGCATCAGGTAGGCGGCCGATGTTGCGGCCTTCGATAAAAACCTGGCCGCGCGTAGGTCGCTCGATGAGCGCAATCAATTTGAGTAGCGTGCTTTTACCGGCCCCCGAATGGCCGGTTAAAAAAATTAGCTCGCCGGCCTGAATCAGCAGCGAGACTTCCGATAACCCGTCGTGACCACCGGCATATCGTTTCGTGACGTTTTCGAAGCGAATCACGCTGGCGGGCCACCCAGTAGCGCGGCGGCAAATTGCTCGGCGTCAAACACGTCCATGTCGTCTATACCCTCGCCAATTCCGATGAAACGAAATGGCACATCAAGCTGGGCCGCTAAGGCCAGCAGCACGCCGCCTTTGCCGCCGCCATCGAGCTTGGTCATGGTAATGCCAGTGAGGCCAACGGCTTGATTAAACTCCACGGCTTGGTTCACTGCGTTTTGTCCCAAGCTCGCATCCAGCACCAGCATGATTTCATGGGGCGCGTTGGGATCGGACTTGCCAGCGATGCGCACGATCTTCGCCAACTCATCCATGAGACCGGCTTTGTTTTGCAGGCGACCCGCGGTATCCGCCAGCACCACGTCGATGTTTCGGGCGCGAGCTGATTCCAGGGCGTCGAAGATAACCGCCGCCGGATCCGCGCCCGGCTGTTGTGCCACAACGGGAACGGCATTGCGTTCACCCCAGGCTTGCAGTTGCTCAATGGCGGCAGCGCGATAAGTATCACCGGCGGCCAACAAGATGCTGAGCCCCTGTGCTTGTAATTCGCGCGCGAGTTTTCCAATGGTAGTCGTCTTGCCGGAGCCATTGACACCTACGACGAGAATCACGAAGGGTCTCGGCTCGTCTGGAATTTCCAGCGGCTGTGCATGCTCTCGCAGCATATCGGCCAAGCTTGCCTGTAAGGCTTTCATCACTGCCTGCTCCTCGTCAGGTATGCCCTTACGCAATTGCTTGCGCAAGTCAGCGATGATTTTCTCACTGGCGTCCAGGCCTACGTCGGCCATTAATAGCTGGGTTTCTAGTTCTTCCTCCAAAGCGGCGTCGAGCTTGCGGCTGACCAACGGCAAGCTGATGCCCAGACCATTACCTTTATTCAGGCGCTGTTTGAGACGCTGAAAAAATCCAGCCCGCGGTTTTTGGCTTTTGTCCTTGCTTGGCATGGCGCGCATCTTATCAATACACGCCAGTATGTTGGCGGTCGGGATACGCTCCGCTTAGCGGACTACAATGCGGCCATGAAGCAAGCAAAGCCTGCCAAGCGCGGTAAGGTCCGCATTATCGCTGGGCAATGGCGCGGCAGCCGCATATCTTTGCCCGATGGTCTGGCCGCGCGCCCCACGCCAGACCGGGTGCGTGAGACCGTGTTTAACTGGTTGGCACCCATCATCGAGGGTGCGCATTGTCTCGACCTATTTGCCGGTACCGGAGTCTTGGGGTTAGAAGCGCTATCGCGCGGCGCGGCAAGTACCTGCTTTGTGGACCAAGACGCCGCTGCCATTGGGCTCATTGATGAACAGCTTGAGCGTTTCCATGTGGAAGATGCCCAGGGTCGTGTCGTTCTGGGCGACGTGCGCGAGTTCTTGGCTAGCGAGGCAACACCCTGTGATGTCGTTTTCCTAGATCCGCCCTACGCGGACAACAGTCTGAGAGATTTGTGTAAACTGCTCGAGCGCGGCTGGTTGTCGCCCGCGGCGCGCGTTTACTTGGAGTTGAGCCGCAGAGATACTCTGCCGCCCTTGCCCGATAACTGGCAGCTACTCCGGGAGAAAACCGCCAGCCAAGTAAGGTTTGCGCTGGCCCAACGGAACTAGATAAAGTCATGTCCAGCGGCGCCATGTATCCCGGGACCTTTGATCCCATCACCAACGGTCACTTGGAAATCGTCCGCCGGGCCGCGCGGGTGTTTGATCGAGTTGTCGTGGCCGTAGCCGCGAGTCCGCATAAAGAACCCCTGTTTGACTTAGCTGAGCGTACTGGTCTAGCGGAGCAGGTGCTGGCGGATATTCCCAATGCCAGCGTCGATAGCTATGCGGGCTTAACCGTGGAATTTGCCGCCGCCCACGAACTGGCTGTGGTGATTCGCGGGCTGCGGGCGGTGTCGGATTTTGAGTACGAATTTCAGCTGTCGAGTATGAATAGACATTTGCGCGACGATGTAGAAACCGTTTTTCTTTGCCCGGAGCCTGAATACACTTTTATATCGTCAAGCTTGGTGCGCGAAGTCTCTGCTCTCGGTGGTGACATCAGTCGTTTCGTGCATCCGGCCGTTGCGCAGGCCTTGCGCGAAAAATTCGGCGGATGAAAACCATGAACGAAGGTTTGGGGCCGCGACGGCATCCCGCGTTTGATACCCAAGCTTTCCGAGTCATTGCTAGCACTCTCGTTCTTTACTTATTTTTAAGCACCTGCGCGCTGGCCATGTCATCCGGGCCCAAGGTGCCCGGCAAAGCAGGTATCGCCAGCGCCCATCCTTTGGCCACCGCCGCGGGCCACGAAATTCTCGAGCAAGGTGGTAATGCGTTTGATGCCGCGGTGGCGGTGGCAGCTGCCCTGGCCGTGGTTGAGCCCTACGCGTCCGGCTTGGGTGGCGGTGGATTTTTTTTGCTCTATATCGCGAAGGAAGATCGCTACGTATTTGTCGATGCCCGTGAAGTCGCGCCCGCGGCGGCAACGGCCGACATGTATTTGGACGATATCGGCAAACCCATCAGGGGCGACTCATTGAATGGCCCATTGGCCGCCGGCATTCCGGGTGAACCCGCGGGCATGGTTCATCTTGTAGAGCGTTACGGCAAACTCGATCTGGCAAGCTGCTTGGCGCCCGCCATCAAGTATGCGGACGAGGGTTTTGCGGCACATCGTCGCTTTAATCTTGGTTTGCGTTTTCGCCGTAAAACAGCGGACCGCTGGCCGGGTTTTGCTGAGGTTTATTATCCCGATGGTGAGCTGCCCAAAGAGGGTGCCCGCATCGTCCAGCCCTTGTTGGCGAATACTTTGCGTCGTTTTGCTGCCGGTGGTCGCGATGGTTTTTATGCTGGCGAAACGGCCAAACTGCTGATAGATGGCACGCGCGCGGCTGGCGGTATTTGGACGCACGAAGATTTTGCCAACTACCGGGTGGTGGAACGCGAGCCCATCACAACCACTTATCAAGACGCACGCATCGTGTCCGCGCCGCCGCCCTCCTCGGGCGGGGTGGCTATCGCCAATATGCTGAACATGCTCGCTGGATTTGATCTTGCGCAACTAGACTCAGTAGAAAAGAACCACCTGCTCATCGAGAGTATGCGGCGGGCCTACCGGGATCGTGCCTTGTATCTTGGTGATTCGGACTTTGTCAGCGTGCCGGTGGAACAGCTGACACATCCTTTCTACGCGGCGGGCCAGGCTGCCACCATTCGCCTCGACCGTGCCACGCCCTCAATAGATTTGCCCGGCTTGTGGCCCGCGGGTGCCGAGGGCACGCAGACCACCCACTTTTCTGTGCTCGATGCCCAGGGCAATCGCGTCGCTGCGACCATCACCATCAATGGTTGGTTCGGTTCCGGTTTCATGCCCCCCGGTACGGGCGTGATCTTGAACAATGAAATGGATGATTTCGCCAGCGCGCCGGGCGTACCGAATGGATTCGATTTGATTGGCACCGAAGTCAACGCCGTAGGGCCCGGACGGCGGCCGCTGTCAAGCATGTCGCCGAGTTTCCTGGAGTCCGAGCGTGGCATCGCCATCCTGGGTACGCCGGGCGGTAGCCGCATCATCACCATGGTCTTGCGCAGCGCGCTGGCCTGGATAAGCGGGGCCGATGCGCAAGAGATGGTTTCGCTAAAGCGTTTCCATCATCAGTACTACCCTGATGTCGTGGATTACGAAGAGTCGGCCTTTACCGCCGAAGAACTGGCGGGCTTGGAAGCCCGGGGTCATAAGCTGCGCCAGAACCGGCGTGCCTTTGGCAATATGAATGTTGTGACCTGGGATTTTGACAGCGGCAAGGTTAACGCAGCTTCTGATCCGAGAGGCTCCGGTGAAGGGCGCGTATATTAGCTAGAGTTTAGGAGCGATGAGATGACGAAAACTACAACATCAACCGGCAGCTGCCTATGTCGTGCTGTCAAAGTGAAAGCCAAAGCTATGAGCCATGAAGTTGGAGCTTGCCATTGCAGCATGTGCCGGCAATGGGGCGGTGGTCCGCTCTTGGTCGTGGATTGCGGGACCGACGTTGAAATCATGGGCGAGGAAAATGTTTCGGCCTTCGCTTCATCCGAATGGGCCGAGCGCGGGTTTTGCACGAAATGCGGCACGCACTTGTTCTATAAGCTGACTGAATCTCAGCAATATATCGTCCCTGTCGGGCTATTTACCGAAGCCAATGATTTGGAATTTGCTAACCAGATTTTCATTGAATCCAAGCCAAGCTATTACGAATTCGCCAATGAAACCAAAAACATGACGGGCGAGGAGGTATTCGCACAATTCGCGCCCAGCGGCGACTAGCCAAGAATTAGCGAGTGCCGGCTTCCTAAGAGCGTCCCCGGCGAACTTTGTAATCAGCTATGATTTATCGCAGAATTTACTTACGCATCAGGCATAACGTTTAAGAAGAACAAGCCCGCGTCGCTTACCGTTGGTAGCAAGTCCCAAATGAAGGAGAAGCCTCCATGGCTCAAATATCTGCAATGAAATACCTAGACCGCGCCCTTGGCCAGCTTCGTGACCTGGGCTTGGTTCCCGATAAAACGGAAGAAGCGCCCATCGTCGCTTTGTTGAATCGTTTGACAGATTTGGATGAGGACAAGGTCGTGGCCATCGCGCGCACCTTGAGCCAGGCGTCACTATTTAATGAAGTAGTGCGTGAGCAAGTGAGTTTGATGAATCTCGGCGAGCGATACGAAGAAATTACCGGCCGCTTCAATAGTATTCGCGATGACGCGAAGAAGATGGTTGGCCAAATTGAAGACGGCAAGCTCGATACCTTCGAGCGCATCAGCAATGTTTGGATGAAAGTGACCCGTGGCGACATCGCCAGCCGTTTTGATGAAATTAAAGATACTTATCTAGAGGTCGCCGCCGACACTCGCGATCAGGTGGAACGCGAACTCACGATCTTGGAAGCCTATCAAGATTTTCGTGGCGCTATGAAACAAGCTGAGATCAACGCCCTGGATGTTCTCAAGAAAGCGGAATTCGAGTGGGAGGCAGCTAAAGACCGCCTGGCGACGGAAATGGACAAAGTTGCCGCCTATAGTGGTGAAGATTTTGCCGAACGCGCACGTTTGGAAATGGCTCGGGATGAAAAAACCCGCGAACTTCAGTTCGCGGAAGATCGTTATCAGATTGCTAAGGACCTGGCGGACAACTTGTCCGTGAGCTACCACACTTCCGAAGTTGTGATGACTCGTCTGCTGCAGACCACCAGCGCTAAAGAGCGTGTCTACAAACAAGCCATCACTTTTTTCGGCACGAACGAAACAGTGTTGACTGCCTTATCTGCCTCCTTCACCGGGCTTTTTGGTCTGCACGAAAGCACCAGAACTTTGGAAGAAATGAAAGAGGGCGTTTCGAAAAGCCTAGAAGACTTGGCCGACATTGGTGGCAAAGTGCAAGAAGCAGCGGTGAAGGCTGGCTACGGTCCGACCATTCGCGCAGATGCCGTGAAAAAACTGGTGGAATCTGTCGTCAACTTTCAAGAACGATCCAAGGAGATCATTCAAGAGATGCGCATACTCTCCACGCAAAATGCCGAGGAAATTCGCGTGGCTGTGGAGGACGGTAAACAGCGGCTAGCCCGGCTGATCCAGCAAGGCGGCAGCTTACCGCCGCCAACAGGCGTCTAGATTACGCCCGGACCAGCTAAGCCCATTCCCTATGGTTGCTGCAGTGAAATCGCCCGAGCACGCGCCGCTGGAAGACCTCATGCTGTCTATGGATGTCGTGGACACCCTGCGGCACCAACAAGAGTTGGTGGATCGTGAGCTTGATGCCGAAGGGCGGCGCGAGCGTTTAATCGAGCGGTTGCGGGAAATCTATGCGGCCCAAGGAATAGAAGTATCCGACGCGGTCTTGGCAGAGGGTGTTAAAGCCCTGGAAGAAGATCGATTTCGCTATGACCCACCCGCTAATAGTTGGTCGGTAAAGCTAGCCCGCCTCTACGTGTCGCGGGAGCGTTGGATCAAACCCGTCGTGTTCTTTCTGAGCCTAGCCATCGCGGCAGTCTTAATCTATTTTTTCATGATTGCCCGGCCGCAAATGCAGCAGGCGGAATCATTGCCGGGGCGCGTTGCCCGAGTACAACAAGACATAGCGCGTATCTCCGTCACGTCGGCAGCGCGCGAAGAGTCGGCGCGCTTACGGCGGCAAGCCGAACGCGCGATCAGCGAAGGCAACATGGCGGAGGCGAACAAGTTGTTAGCGCAGTTAAGGGCGCTTCGCGATCAGCTTGAACAAGTCTACGAAGTCAAGATCGTGTCGCGGCCCAATACGCTGTCGGGGGTTTGGCGTGTGCCCGAGTCAAATCCCGATACGCGAAATTATTATTTAATTGTCGAAGCTGTGGATTCCGCCGGCAAGATACTGTCTGTACCCATTGCGAATGAAGAAGATGGTGCTAAGCAGTGGGTCACGACTTGGGGCTTGCGCGTGTCCGAGGAAACCTTCGAGGCCGTTGCCGCTGATAAGAAGGACGACGGCATCATTCAAGCTAACGTGATTGGCCGGAAATTGTCCGGCAAGCTTGAGCCCGATTACTTGTTGCCTGCCTCCGGCGCCTCGATCACCGAGTGGTAGCCCATGCGTAGCGGACGCGAAACACTGGGCAGCATTGATCACGGCTTGCAATCCGCGCAGCGTGAACTTGATCGATTGGATCACGCGCTGCAAAGCGCTTCCAGCGAGATTACCGAGAACCGGCGATTGCAAGCGCGTAGTTTGCGCGAGTTGGCCGCGCTGCGTCTGGGCGCGCTGGCTGCCGGCACCGTCACGGCTCTGGACAGTGCTGATCAAAGGGCACAGGAAGCATTGCGAGACCGCTCCCGGGCCTTGGATGAACTCGACGCGGCAACAGAGCAGGCTCGAGCTGACTTAAAGAACTTGGAGGCGTCGCGCAAGGCCATCCACGATCGCGTCGACGCGGCCGCTCAGCAGCTCGCCGAGCTTGAGGCTCGGGTACAGACTGAGCTGGATGCGGATGAAAGCTATCAGGCGCAACTCAAACTCGCGCGTGAGTCTGACGCCACCGCGGCCGCGGCGGAAGCAAAGACCGAGCTTTCGCAGGCTGATAGTGACAATAAAGGCAAGCCCTACGAATCTGATTCGTTATTCATGTATTTGTGGCGTCGCGGTTACGGTACGTCTGAATATCGGGCGAATCCCTTGGCGCGCATGCTAGATGCTTGGGTAGCTCGTCTGATCGGTTACACAGACGCGCGGGCGAACTATTGGACCCTGTTGGAAATTCCGAAGCGATTGGCCGAGCATGCCCAGCGACTGCGTGACCGAGCGACGACTAAAGTTGATGAACTGAAGTTATTGGAGACTGCCGCCGCAGAGCAAATCGGCGTGGCCGACGCCCAAGCGGAATTGGCCGAACGCGAGGCTGAGCAAGATGCGGTCGACGAGAATATCGAGCAGCTAGAAGAAGAAATAGCTGAACTACAAAAACAACGAGCGGATTTCGCGGCGGGTGAAGATCAATATACTCGGCGGGGCTTAACGGTATTGGCCGAGGCCATGCAACAACGGCAACTACGCGAGCTACAAAGCTTGGCCTTCGCCACACCCAATCGGCAAGACGATGCCTTAGTCGATGAACTTGAGTCCTTGCGCCGGCGTGATCGCCAGCTAGGAGATGAGTTGACGGAACGTCGCCGGGTTTACGATGCTCACTTACGTCGCGTCAAAGAGCTGCAAAGCGTGCGTAGCAAATTCAAGCGTCATCGTTATGACGATCTACGCAGCGTTTTCAATGACAACGGCATGATCGAGCAAATGCTGGCGGAGTTTCTCCGCGGCACCGTGCGCGGCGGCGGCTTGTGGGATGCGATTCGACGCCAGCAACGCTACCGCGATGTGGGTGGCGCCTGGCCGGATTTCGGCAGTGGCGGCATGCGCCGGCGCCGGCAATCGGGCCCCTGGCATTGGCCCGGCGGACGGGGTGGGGGTTTTCGCATGCCCCGGGGTGGGGGTTCGCGATCCCGCTCGCGGCCGCGCGGCGGCTTTAGAACTGGTGGCGGCTTCTAACGACCCCTAAGTCTGGCAAGCCGCGCAATAATAAGTCGATCGCTGCCCCAGCAGCTTTTGGCGTATGGCCGCACCGCATTTTCGACAGGCCTTGCCTTCACGATCGTAAACTTGTAGTTCGCGCCAGTAGTAACCCGGCTTGCCGTCGCCGCCGTGAAAATCGCGCAGGGTGGTGCCGCCGGCGCGAATCGACGCCCGCAGCACGGCTTTGATCTGCTCGGCCAGCACTTCCATGCGCGGCAAGGCAATCCGGCCCGCCGCCCGTTGAGGGTGAATCCCGGCGGCGAACAGGGCCTCGCTGGCGTAGATATTGCCGACGCCCACCACAACGCGCGCATTCATGATGTGGGGTTTAATCGCCACCCGGCGGCTCCGGCTGAGCTGATGCAGATATTGGCCGCTAAACCCGGCTCCTAGGGGCTCCGGGCCGAGCTTGGCCAGTAAAGGATGGGTTTCCGGTTGCTGACCAGCCCACAACAAGGCGCCAAAACGCCGTGGATCGTTAAAACGAAGAGTTACGCCATTTTCGAGGACGATGTCGTAGTGATCGTGCATTTTCGCTGCGGATTCATCGAATACCAGTCGCATGGAGCCGCTCATGCCCAGGTGCATGAGGGCTGTGCCACTGTCCGTGTTGAGCAGCAAATACTTCGCGCGGCGTTCTATGCCTAGAATCTCGGCGCCCTCGAGGCGTTGCGCTAATCCCCGCGGAATGGGCCAGCGCAGCCGTCGATCGCGCACCACCAGCCGCTGAATCCGCTGTTTCGTCAGTTGGGGCGCAATGCCCCGGCGCGTGGTCTCAACTTCTGGAAGTTCAGGCATGGCCTAAGTCTGTCGGGCTTGTAAATTTGTCATAAGTTTCGTCTGCACAATTTTCCTGAACTGATAGGGAGTCCTTGGCCGAAAAAAGCCGTTGGGCTATAGTCATCAACGCTTTCGTTTACTGGGAGTCATGGGTGCGATGACAGATTATCTCTACGGCCTGCTCAACTTGTCACTTTGGGGCTATGTGATCAGCGTTTTTGTGATGGTGCAAATCTCCATGATGGCCGTCACCCTCTACTTACATCGCGATCAGGCCCATCGGGCCATTAATCTGCATCCGGCCTTGCGGCATTTTTTCCGTCTCTGGATCTGGCTCACGTCTGGCATGGTGACCCGCGACTGGGTCGCGATTCATCGCAAACACCATGCTTTATGCGAGCGTGAAGGCGATCCGCACAGTCCAGTGGTCTTTGGCTTGAGCAAAGTGCTGCTCGAAGGCTCCGAGCTATACCGGGAAGAAGCCAAGAACACCGAAACCCTTGAAAAATATGGTCGCGGAACCCCCGATGATTGGCTGGAGCGAAATCTATACACCCCCCACAGTCTTGCCGGGATCTACACCACGCTGGTGCTGGATATTGTGTTATTCGGTTTGCCGGGTATAACGGTTTTCGCATTGCAGATGTTGACCATGCCGGTATGTGCCGCCGGTGTGATCAACGGCTTGGGCCACGCCCTGGGCTACCGGAATTATGAATCCGAAGATGCCTCCACGAACGTCACGCCCATTGCCATACTTATTGGCGGTGAAGAACTGCATAACAATCACCACGCCTTCCCAACTTCGGCGAAATTCTCTGTGCGTCCCTGGGAGTTTGATATCGGCTGGCTTTATATATCAGTGCTGAAGGCCGTGGGCCTCTGTGAAGTACGCCGGGTTGCCCGCAAACCCCAGTTGGCACCAAAGCCCCGCGCCGTTGATATGGATACCTTGCGGGCGGTGTTACAAAATCGCATGCACGTCTTGCGCGACTATAGGGACTTGGTGACCTTGCCGGTATTACATCGCGAACGCAGAGCAAATCGAGAATCGGAATTGTTGCGGCGGGCGCGTAAATTATTGATACGGCGCCCGCAGCTATTGGACGATCGCGCGAAGGCGCGTTTGTCGGCGTTACTGGCGGACAATGCGAGTTTGCGCACGGTGCATGATTATCATCAGCGCTTGCAAGCGCTCTGGGATCAAGCCAATGCCAGTAATGAAAATTTGGTCAAGCACCTTAAGGAATGGTGCGCGCAGGCCGAAGCCAGTGGTATCCGCGCGCTGCAAGAGTTCTCCTCGCGCTTGCGTGAATATTTGCCACCGACTTCCCTGCAGCCGGTGGCCACTTTTTAGCAATATTTAGACAATAAAAAACCCGCCATCTGGCGGGTTTTTTATTTGATCTTGGCTTCCTTGTAGGTTACATGCTTGCGAACGCGCGGATCGTATTTCCGCACTTCCAGTTTTTCTGGATGCAGCTTTTTATTCTTCGTCGTCGTGTAGTAGTGCCCGGTATCGGCCGATGATACTAACTTAATCTTCTCGCGGTTGCCTTTTTTCGCCATGACTTCGTACTCTGCGCGTGCCTAAATTTTTTCGCCCTTGGCGCGAAGCTTCGCGACAACTTTCTCAATGCCCAGCTTGTCGATGATTCGCAGTCCTTTGCTGGAGACTCGCAGCCGCACGTAACGCTTCTCGTCTTCCAGCCAAAATCGATGCCGATGTAAGTTTGGCAGAAAGCGACGCCGAGTTTTATTGTTGGCGTGCGATACGTTGTTACCGGCGGTTGGTCGCTTGCCGGTGACCTGACAGACGCGGGACATGATGAACCTTTTCTAAATCAGCAGTTTGGCCGCAGCCACGGCCCCTAAAGGGGGCGCTTTTATACCAGTCTCCACCGCTATAGACAAGGCGCCGGCGAAAATGCCCCGCTAGACCAGGCCCCGGCTGGCCAAGGAAACACAGGCACCGTCGCCCACGATGAAGTGGTCCAGCAAGCGGATATCGACCAAATCCAGGGCGTCCCGGATGCGCCGGGTGATCAATTGATCGGCATCACTGGGCTCGGCGACGCCCGAGGGGTGGTTGTGGGCGACGATCACAGCGGCCGCGTTGTGGCCCAGGGCCTGGACGACCACCTCGCGCGGGTACACCGTGGTGCTATCCAGGGTGCCGCGAAATAGCTCTTCGAAGGCCAGTACCCGATGACGGTTGTCCAGGAACAGGCAGCAGAATACCTCGTGGGGGCGGTCCCGAAGGCGCGCCAGCAAGAATTGCCGGCTATCGCCTGGCGAGCCAATGGGGCGTCCAGGCGCCAGCTTGGCTTCAAAGTAGCGGCGGCTGCATTCCCGCGTGGCTAAGACCAGGGCCGCGCGTCCCGGACCAATGCCCCGCACCTTTTCCAAGGATGCCCGGCTGGCGTTCAGAACGCCCCGGATGCCGTCAAATTGCCCCAATAGTGTCCTAGCAAGATCAACGGCGGACACGCCCGCCATCCCCTGGCCTAGAATAATGGCCAAGACTTCGGCATCGGATAGCCCGCTGGCCCCGCGCTGCCTCAAGCGTTCGCGCGGCCTCTCGTCACTGGGCCAATCCTTGATAGGTGGGGGTGGCATCGCGACATTTTCGGTCTCTACCACCCATGGGCCAAGGCAAGAATCTACCCAGCCGCTGGATAAATCACAGCGGATGATTAGTAACTTGCGGTAACCTAAGTGCGGTAAATCGAACTAGATGACTATGGCGGAGCAGCAAGAAAAACGGGTTTTGTTGGGCGTAACCGGCGGCATTGCCGCTTATAAGAGCCCTGATATTGTCCGGCGCCTGCGGGCCGCGGGTGCGCAGGTACGCGTGGTCGTCACGCCCAGCGCGGCTAGGCTGGTCGCCGCGGAGGTTTTTCAAGCCGTCTCCGGGGAACCGGTTCGCGGCGAATTGTGGGATGAAGAGGCCGAGGCGGCCATGGGACACATCGAACTCGCGCGTTGGGCGGACGCGGTACTCATCGCCCCGGCGACCGCCAACATCATGGCTGAACTGG
The DNA here is from genome assembly GCA_965221985.1 of Gammaproteobacteria bacterium. Taxonomy (GTDB): domain Bacteria; phylum Pseudomonadota; class Gammaproteobacteria; order Steroidobacterales; genus J054. Next base: position 610,543 of record OZ244928.1, on the reverse strand, counting down.
CCGCGGGTTCCGCGGGCAACTTATTGACGACTCTCTGCCTGGCAAGCGATGCACCGCTGACCCTGGCGCCGGCGATGAATCAGGCCATGTGGCGCAATGCCGCGACCCAAGAAAATTTGGCGACCCTGGTTAACCGGGGCGTGCGGATTATTGGTCCCGCCCATGGTGAGCAAGCCTGTGGTGATACCGGACCCGGCCGCATGTCCGAACCCGCGGAGATTGTGGAACGCTTAATAAGTAGCGCGCCCTTCGGTACCGGCTCCATGGTAAATCTGCGTGTCCTGATTACCGCCGGACCCACGCGCGAACCCATCGATCCCGTGCGGTTTGTGAGCAACCGCAGCTCCGGCAAAATGGGTTTCGCGGTGGCGCGGGCGGCGGCGGCGGCGGGCGCCCAGGTCAGCTTGATTGCCGGACCGGTAAATCAAGCGACACCGCCGGGTGTGGAGCGAATCGATGTAGAAACAGCGGAGCAAATGTATTCGGCAACACTAGCGCGAGCGGCTGATGCCCACATCTATATTGGTGCGGCCGCCATATCCGATTATCGACCCAGCGCCGTTGCGGAACAGAAAATCAAGAAACACGAAGATACTTTAAACCTCAGCATGGTGAAGTCGCGTGATGTATTGGCTGCGGTGGCCGCGCTGGAAGAGGGCCCATTCGCCGTGGGTTTCGCGGCGGAAACCCAAAAGCTGGAAGAACATGCGCGGCAGAAACTTGTGGGTAAGAATTTGCAAATGATTGTGGCAAATCTCGTGGGCGACAAGCTTGGCTTTGATTGCGATGACAATAGTGCCTTGGTGCTTTGGCCGGGTGGGCGGCAAGCTTTTCCCGCTCAGTCCAAGACGAAGTTGGCCGACGAGTTGATCGAATTGATTGCAGCCCGCTATCGGCAGACCTTAGGCGCGCCGCGCCTGGTGCGCCAGCCTTCGGCCTCATAGCCATGTCCGAGAGAGCCAGTAAGATCCAGCTAAAAGTTCTCGATCCGCGTCTGGGCGCCGAATTTCCCTTGCCCGGCTACGCAACGCCGGGTTCCGCCGGGGTTGATCTTTGCGCGTGTGTGCACCAGACCCTAAGGCTTGAACCTGGCCAAACCGAGCTTATTCCCACCGGCATTGCGATTCACATGGATGATCCCGGCATGGCGGCGACCCTATTGCCCCGGTCGGGACTAGGCCACAAGCACGGCGTTGTATTGGGTAATCTCGTGGGACTTATCGATTCCGACTATCAGGGCCAGATCTTCGTGTCTTGTTGGAATCGTAGCCAAGAGCCATTTGCCATTGAGCCGGGATTGCGTCTTGCGCAAATGGTTTTCGTGCCGGTCATCCAGGCGGAATTCGAGATCGTGGAAGATTTTTCGGCCAGCGAACGTGGTGCCGGCGGTTTTGGTCACACAGGTACCTAAGTTCCGCGCTATTCCATTTCTTGTAATGTGCGAAAGCGATCAATATCGGCGTCGAACTTGGCGACTAGCTCGTTCTTGTTTCGTTGCACTCGTTCTAAGCTCTTTTCGTAAGACATGATCGAATCTAAGGTGTCCGACAATTCACGCGTTAGATTCTCGTGGATCGGTGGCGCATTCGGGTCGGTATTGTAGGGTCGGAAACGAGCTGCATCGGCTTGTAGCTTATTGAGCTTTACTCGCAGATTGTCCAGGTAAAGCTCGGTCAGTCTGATTTGCCCGTCCAGCAACTCACGGCGCTGATCACGTAAGCGTTCAATTTCTTCCACCGATAAATAAGTGTTCAGCAAGGTGGCATCGCGGGCTTGCCGTTCTGCTTCCTCTTGGCGTTTACGTTCTGCTTCGGCCGCTGCCGCTACGGCCGCTGCCCGTTCCTCTTCGGTCAGTTGGCCTTCTTCTGAATCTACGGCAATGCCCTGGCTATTCAAAACATCGCGATCTCTGGTGGCGTATTCTGAGGGCACACGATCACCGTAGTGCACGTTGCCCTGCTCATCGACCCAACGATAAACCTTGCGGGAGCTTTCAGCCGTTAGCCCCGTTTGTACAACAACCAGGCACAGCAGTAATGCCATGGTCAATTGTCGTGCAAAGTTTCTCATCAAAGTTGCGCTCCTTACCCAGATTCGCAGACCGCTATTATCGCATTTGGCGCCTGACATATCTGTGAACTGGTTATATGGACTCAGATGCCGTATTGCGCGCGATAGTTCTCCATGGGGCCAAGATACTCTTTATATTCAGTAACTTGCGAAATATGGGCGATGAGCTCATCCAGCCGAATTATGCTGATGACGGGTATTCGGTAGGCCTTGGCCACTTCCTGCATGGCCGACGCCTTACCCTGGCCCCGCTCTTGCCGGTCCATGGCCACCAGTACCCCGGCCGCTTCCGCTCCCGCGTGATCGAGTAAGTCCATACTTTCCCGGATAGCCGTACCGGCCGTGATTACATCATCGATGATTAGCACACGTCCCTGTAGCTTGGCACCTACAATATTGCCGCCCTCACCATGATCTTTGGCCTCCTTGCGATTGAAACAATAGGGCAAATCCCGTTGATGATGATCAGCTAAAGCCGCGGCCGTGAGCGCCGCCAAGGGAATTCCCTTGTACGCGGGGCCAAAGAGTAAATCGATATCAAGCCGCGCGTCTTGTATCGCCGCGGCATAGGCGCGACCCAGGGCCGCGGCTGAACGGCCGGAGTTGAACAAGCCACAATTGAAAAAGTATGGGCTGATGCGCCCGGACTTTAGCTGAAATTCGCCAAAACGCAGCGCGCCCACATCAAGGGCTAGCTCAATAAAATCTTGCTTGTAATCCGACATGCTTTGCGATGATCAATGGCGTCCGGTGATGGTCGTTTGTTCTGGTAGAGTATCGCACACCCATTTAGCCGCCGGCAGACTCAGTCATTCATGCGTATCGTTACCGTCAATACCAACGGCATTCGCGCCGCGGCCCGCAAAGGTTTTTTTCAGTGGCTGCCCCGTCAATCCGCGGATGTTTTTTGTATTCAGGAAACCAAAGCGCAAGTCCACCAACTTGAAGATCCTTGTTTTTTTCCTCGGAATTGGCATTGTTTTTACGAGGATGCTGAACGTAAAGGCTATAGCGGCACGGCTCTTTATAGCCGCCGTGAGCCGGATGAAATAATTCGTGGTTTCGGCCTTGCCGAGTTTGACGACGAGGGGCGTTATCTAGAGGCGCGTTTTGGCAGATTGAGCGTTATCTCGCTCTATGCACCTTCAGGTTCTTCCAACGAAGCTCGCCAAGCATCTAAGTTTAGGTTTCTAGACACTTTCATGCCTTATTTGCTAGGTTTGCGGGCGCAGGACCGCGAGTGGGTAATTTGCGGCGATTGGAATATAGCCCACAAAAAAATCGACCTAAAGAACTGGCGCTCAAACCAAAAAAACTCAGGTTTCTTGCCCGAAGAACGGGCCTGGATGGATGAACTCTTTGGGCCCGCGGGTTTTACCGACGCGTTTCGTGAAGTCAATCAAAAGCCTGACCAATACACTTGGTGGTCTAATCGTGGTCGGGCCTGGGAGAAGAACGTCGGCTGGCGCATCGACTATCAAGTCGTCTCAAACAACCTTGCCGGTGCAGCGAAAAAGGCTCGAATCTATAAGGCCAAGCGTTTCTCGGATCATGCGCCATTGATCATGGACTATGACTTCTAGAAAACCCTTGGCCCCAGATGGCTGGCTAGCTGGTGCGCGTATTTACCTGCATCCGCGGGTGATCGCCATGTTGTTTCTGGGTTTTTCCGCCGGGCTGCCGTTCTTGTTGTTGGCATCCACACTTTCCGCTTGGCTTGCCATCGCCGAAGTCAGTATTTCTGATATCGGCAGATTCGCCTGGATCGGCATGGCGTATTCCTTAAAGTTCTTGTGGGCGCCCTTGGTGGATCGATTTCCTCTGCCTATATTAAAGGCTTGGCTCGGCCGGCGACGCAGTTGGCTGATCCTGTCGCAGTTGGGGGTGATCATCGGACTACTGGGAATGGCCAGCGCTGACCCCGGCCAAAGTCTTTCGCGCATTGCGTGGTTCGCGGTGCTAACCGCGTTTGCATCGGCTACCCAGGATATCGTCATCGACGCCTATCGTATTGAAGCGGTGGAAAGTCGCTTGCAGGGTGCCATGGCCGCCACCTATCAGGCTGGGTATCGCCTGGCCGTCTTGGTGGCGGGGGCCGGTGCTCTGCTACTTGCGCAGCAGTTCGATTGGGAAGTGTCTTATCGGTTGATGGCTGGACTCATGGGTGTCGGCGTCATCACCGCCTTGCTAATTAGCGAACCGCAAAGCGCGCCGGTGTCGGCATCGGACGACAAAGCCATCGGCGCGCGATTATTGCATTGGTTTGCCGATGCCGTGGTTGGACCATTTGCCGAGTTTTTTCGTCGCAACGGCCAGTGGGCAATCATTCTATTGCTGTTTGTCGGCGTCTATCGCATTAGCGACATGGTGCTCGGCGTTACCGCCAATCCCTTCTATATCGAATTGGGTTTTTCCTTGGCCGAAATTGCAGCCATCACGAAAGTGTTCGGTGTCTTCGTGACTATATTTGGCGCCGCTTTGGGCGGCGTAGCTGTGGCGCGCTACGGTTTGTATGGTCCGTTAATCGTCGGCGCAATTCTATTGGCGGCCACAAATTTGTTTTTTGTCGTCATGGCCGCGACTGGTGCTGAACTTTGGTTGTTGGTGCTGACCATTAGCGCGGACAATTTGGCGGCCGGTTTTTCGGGCACAGTATTCATCGCGTATCTTTCGGGACTGACCAACATCAGCTATACGGCCACGCAATATGCTTTGTTTTCTTCGCTCATGACATTGCCTGGAAAATTCATCAGTGGGTTTTCCGGTCAGATTGTAGAGGCCACCGATTGGTTTAGCTTTTTCCTCTACGCCTCGCTCATGGGCGTGCCGGCGATCATATTGGCGGTTATCGTGAGTCGACGGGAGCGCGCATCCTGAGTAGCTGGCCAGAATGGCCCGTGGCCCGCCTTGCCGATCTCACAGATCCCGGCACCAAGGGGTTTTTAGTCGGCGACGGGGAATGGCCCTTTCGAGGTTTCGTAGTGCGCCAAGGCGATGAGCTGTATGCCTATGCCAACATTTGTCCGCATCTTCGCCACCCGCTGGATTTTCCGCCTGAGCGATTTCTAACAGCTGATGGTGACTTGCTGCGCTGTTCCAGCCACGGTGCACTGTTCACCTTAGAAGCTGGCGAGTGCGTATTTGGCCCCTGTCTGGGCCGTTCCCTGTTGGCGCTGGAGTTGCGTGTTGGCGAAGATGAAATCTGGGTCCGAGCCCCCAGCTCACTGCGGGAGATTGGGTCATTGAGCGGCGATAAACCCGGCCAAAACTAACCACTGGCGCAACCCGTTAGCGCCATTGGTCAGGGAAGCAGGCCTTGCTCAATCGAGTTGATCAACCAATATCAGTGGATCTTGCCAGGCCATTCGCGCTGTCTCGCGAAGCTCAGCACTATCTATTGGATCCATGTCCACCGATCCCGACCAATCTTCCGGAGGTGCCGCAGTGTTTAGTTCCAATTGATGCCAAGCTTCAAAATCAAGCTCGGCGATTGTGCCGTCGAAATACTGCAGCTCAACCGTGCCCTCGTCGGTATCGATAGCCACGACTTCAAACAGTCGCTTATCAACCCGTCTATACCAGCTTCCCACCTGTGGAAAAATCATCCCATTTCGGGTGCAACTCCCAGGCCACTATTCGCCAAAGTCTATTGGACTCAGAATAGTTATAAACCTATTTTCCGCCCGCGTCACGACTTATTGCGAGATTTTCTTATAGATAAGATCTTCAATCACATGACCGAGTTTTTCGCCACGTTGCTCGAACTTCGTGCCCGGACGCTCGAATTCATCGGACGTCTGACTAAAATGACAACTTGCGTCAATGACTTCACGCATATGTTCAGCATAGGGCTGCCAGTCCGTGGCTAGCCTCAAGATTCCGCCAGCGTCGAGGCGATCAGCTACCAATTCGACGAACTCCGCTTGCACGATGCGCCGCTTGTGGTGACGTTTTTTTGGCCAGGGATCGGGAAAAAAAACATGCACACGCGCTAAGCTGCCGGGCATGAGGGAGTGGCGCAATATATCCATTGCATCTTCGCGAAAAACCCTGACATTGTTTAGCTGCGCCTTTTCCAAGGCCAGTAAGCAGTGCCCGATACCAGGTTCATGAACCTCAATTCCCAAACAGTTCCAATCGGGTCGCTGCAGAGCTGTTTGGACTAGAGCTTCGCCGTCGCCAAAGCCGATTTCCAGCAGCGTAGGCGCATCACGCCCGAACAGCTTGATCGCATCTAGGCCTTGACTGCAGGGCTCCAGCCCCCAACGCGGCCAGAGCTCCGCAAGCGCGCGTGCCTGACCCGCGGTTAGCCGCCCGGCACGACGCACGAAGCTGCGGATTTCGCGACGCTGCTTGGTTGTTATTTCGGCGTTGCCTGCCATGGAAGAGGTAACTCAAGCATCTACTGGTTGGTCAAACTGAGTATGCCGAACCATACTCCGTCACAACATCGTAGGATATTCGTTAATAAAGTACCGGGGATAGAAGCCATGCGTATTTCCATCAAAGCCGCTAGCGTTGCCGCATTCCTAATTGTAGCGGGGCTATTGATCCATAACTTGAACGCGCTCTATCTGGAGCCCTATACCCTGGGCTTCGAAGACAAGGCGGCCGATTACGCCGACATGAGCAAGATCGCCAATGCGCGCTGGTCATTCTCGTTTACCTCCAGCGGCATTGCCCATATTGTTGTGGGATTCTCCATGATGTTTCTAGGGCTTGGTGTGGCCGATGTCTTTCGCAAAGCACAGCCCGGTGCGGCGCGCCTGATAGAACTATCGGCGAACTTGTCCGGCTTGGGTTTCTTGATGACCGGAATTTCCGATATTCCGGGCGTGGTCTATAGCCAGTTGATCGAGGCGCAGAATCCAGAATACCAGACCAATCTGTTACTGATGTCTACGATGATCAGAAGCTTTGTGAATATTCTGGCCGTGGTAGGTTTGAGCTGGTTCGCAGGTCAGGTGGCGTGGTGCACCAAGAAGACTGGAGTTTTTCCAAAATGGTTCGGCTGGTACGGATGGCTGAATGTATTGCCCGGCATCGCCAGTCTAATTTTTCCACCCATAGGTTTCGCCTACATTCAATTGTTTCCCATTTGGATGGCCGCCCTCGGAATTTTTCTAAGGCGGCATGCGTGAGTCAGTTAAAGCCCGGTGGCTTCATCCCAGTTGCCTGCGGCGATATTGTTAATTTTGTTAGAGACCCGGGCAAAAACCATGAACCGCCGGCCTCGCTCATAGAGTTTCCACAGTGGTCTAATTAGGACTAATAGCTTTATTCGCTGCATATTTCTTCCGAGCATGTTCGAATCAGCGGAATGAGGACCTTCACGAATAATGGGTGGTGAAATAACGAAAATCGATTGTTTGTGAATCCATGTTTTCTGCAGCATGCAATCCACCGGAGCGATAAACCGCGGAAAAGCCTTGAGGAGCGCTCGGGCGGTTCGCGGATGCAAGGCGTAACCCACGAGCGCCAGGCGTGGGCGCGTCATACAGCTAAACATCCAATCACCGATTTGAGTCACGGGCATTAAACCACTTGAGCGAATCTTCCAGGATTTAGTTGTCCTGCGAACATTTTGTAGGCGAATAAAACCCATCTGATGCACGCATCTCTCCAGTACGCCTAAGGCGGTTTTAAACCCGGTCATTAGGTAGGCATCGGATTCTAGGATCAGAATCGGCTCATTCAAAGAAACACAGCGTTGCCACATTTGCCGATGGCTTTGGTAACAGCCTAGTTCGCCTAGCGTGGGCCTGCGCCCGGTGTTGAGGGAGAATTTTAGTCTGTCGACTACGGGTATGTCTTGCAGGGCATCGACCGAGCAATGCTCTGCATCGTGAAGCTGGTAGTCTAGTTCTACGGTCGCGAACTGCGTTGCAATGGACTCGCGTCTTGCGGTTTCGTCAGACAGACTGATAACGAATATCTTCATGCGATTGTTTTATATTAATTGTCCTTGCCATGGCGTCATGTAGATTTCCTCCTGGCGAGGCGCCCCGCGGCACTTGCTACATCCGATTGTATAGAGTTCTCGGCCGCCAATTAATCGGCGCATATCCTACTGATCCCGCATCTTTTGGGTATGTTCACGAGATTTTTCGAGTTATTTGTTATAGCCAAAAAGCTCCATCGGCCCTGCACACAGCTTTTCAATTACGGCGATTTCTTCTGGTGTTAGAACTTCTCGATAGCTGCCAATACGCCGCTTCGAAATGCCCTTGCCCCACAGATCAGAAGTCCAAGGATTAGTGCCCGCGGCAAGCCCCTCCATATCAATGTCATTTCGCGTCCAATCCGCGCCGGCACTAAAATCCCGTAGCTCCAAGCCACTAGCCTCTCGCAATATATCCAGGGTTTCGTCTGTGCGGGTGACCAAGTCTTCGTACCGAACCACCCAAACGCTTTGCCGATACTCGGGATTCTTGTTTGCCAGCGCTGGACCATAAACATCGAGATAGATCTTGCTCAACTGATCCATGTTTCGACGAAGCTTTATCGCGTTCGGGTCGTCGAGTTCCTGTGCTTTCTCACCGACCTTCACCATCGAAGCGACAACATCGCGAGGATCGCGGGTCATAACTAGAAATCGGACATCCTCACCCGCAGTTACCATAAGTTCATGCAGTGCGGGAAAATTGGAAGTCAGGGGCAAAAACCTGAGGACTAAGCTCTCTGCCTCCAAGTATCGGCCCCGGAATTTGTTAAGGAACTTGCTAAGCCACTCGGCCGAGAATTGCTTTAGATCATCCGGTGACTCGAAGTAGTAACGGCTGTGAAAATCAAATTGAGCGCGCCCGAAGATCCAGGCGCGGACAATGAAGTTGATATAGCTAGATTCCTGGACCAAGGGGTTGGTTTTCGAATCTGAGCACAAAATGCTTTGAAGCAGGGTGGTCCCTGAACGATTGACGCCGCCAACGAATATTACGCTCATGAAATTTTTCTATCTGTATTCGTTCATCAGTCTTATCAAAATCGAAGAACAGGGTTTATTGCACGTTAGTTATAGATGTGCAACGCCTGATAGCAGAACCAAACCGCTTTCGCGGTCTGTTTCTGTATCGCAGCATCGCGTAGCTACTTCCACCGAAGAATTTCCATAAACTTCTGCTCAAGTTCTGTCACAAATGTTGGGCCATCCATAAGTGGTGAGCTTGACATCTTTTCTCGGAGTTCTAATCTTATTGAGTCTAGTTTCTCAAGATCCAAGGCCAATTTCCTCGCAATCGCAACGTACTGATCACAATCCTCAGCAATCCATTCAGGATGGCCAATGTTGCTCATTAGACTGACTCCAATTCTGGACACATGTTTTTCACCGGCAATCGTGATAACCGGCACACCCATCCACAAAGCTTCAAGCGACGTCGTTGTCCCATTGTATGGGAAGGGATCAAGCGCAATATCGATTTCATGATAGCGGCGCAGGTGCTCGTTCATTGTCGCTTCGAAGCCAGACAGGAGCAATCTCTCTCTGTCCAAACCATGCGCGCCAAAAGCTGAATATATATTCTCAACCATTGATTTCTTTTCGAAGCTTCCATGCTTCAGCAAGAGCGTTGAGCTAGGAATCGCGTGCAGGATGCGTGCCCAAGTTTCAATGACCCGCGGATTCATCTTTAGCGGTAAATTGAAGGAGCCAAAAGTGACATTTCCTTTCTCGAGAGCGGGTGCTTTTTCTACGTCAGGAGAATCCGATGGTGCCGAGTACACAGAAAAACCGGTGGTCATTCGAATCAATTGCTCTGTACACAGGCCGTCGGCAACGCCTCCCGGTGGATCCGTGAAATTATCAACGATGCGGTAGCGAATCCGTGTCATACCCGTCGTCTCCGGATATCCGATCCACGAGACCTGCACGGGCGCCGGAGAATGGGCGAGGACCGCCAGGGTTACTAATTCGGTATAGCCATCAAGTTCAACGAGGATATTGATGCCATCTCGATGAATCTGGCGGGCAATCGACTCTGAACTTTGATCATGCAAATGCCGATAATGGTCACACTCTTCCGAAATTCGCTTTGTCGTCGAATCTTCAGTGTCACCAATATTGTAGCAATAGACCTCGAACTGGTTAGAATGATTTTCAATGATTGGCTGTAAAAAATACGCCACCGAGTGTTGCCGAAGCGTCGAGCCTATATAGCCGATCCGAATACGATCGCTCACCTTCTGGTAAGATTCAAAAAGCGGTGGGGCTTTATTTTCGATGAACTCGCCGACCGCTCGAGTCGTTTTATAAGCGTAACTTGCATCGATATCCGGGCAACAATTCATTGCCCTAAGTAGATGATAGCGGAATGCAAGCCGATCGGGTCTTCGAGCTACTGCCTCACGGTATTCCCGTATTGCCTCTTCATGTCGGAGTTGTTCCCGATACAGACCGCCGAGATTGTTCCGAGTGCCAGCCATACTCGGCTCAAGATCCCGCGCCTTGAGCGGAAGCGGCTCTGCATCGTTGAAATTTCCTTGTCGCAAAATTAGACTCGCCAAGTTACTGCAGATCTGAGCATCATTCGGAGCTGCTGATAGGCTCGTTCCAGCGCGCGAACCGCCGCGTCATGCTGTTCGGGGTCGTTCCGACCTATCTGAGAAAGGATAACGCCCATTAAATGGTAAGCGTCTGCCCAGTCGGATTGCACCTGCGTTACCCATTTCAACTTCCGCAGAGCCTTATCGAATTGTTGATCGACGAAATCCAGCTTGGCGCTGATCAACTGTAGCGCAGGATCATTCGGCGTGTTCCGCAGTGCTACGACGATTTCTTCCGCGGCCAATGAATATTGGCCCTGATCGAATAGCTGCTGAATGCGCGTCAGGTGCTGGTTAGCGGTAGAATTCAAGTCGGGCCATACCGTTGATCAACGCGCCTCAGACGGTGACTGTTATCCTCTTCGGCAAAACCAAGATTGATCATCGTTTTGAGTCGTTGGTTGGAGTAGGGGCCTGAGTAGAATGACGAGTCTGCGCTCAATCGTTCAAGCGACTCCAGGGTAGCGTTCATTAACCAGTCATCCATTACATCACCGGGGTCGATTTATTAATAGCGAGAAGACTCTACCAAAATTGGCTTGCTTGACGCGATATATAGTTATTGAGCCAGAGATGAATGAGAAATCGCGACAGGCTAAATTTTTCTAGCAAAGCGTGCTCTAGCGCTACGCTCGACGCAATTACATACCTCCGCCTCGATTGTATAGCAGCCACGACGTTGCAATATACTTGTCGTTTGATAGCGGAGTGTTTCCTCTGTGAGTATGCGTAAAGCCAGCGGGTGCAATAAGCATCGTGCCCTTAGTTGGCCGGAAGGATTCTTGCTGGAAATAGAACTCTGTTTCGCCTCCCTCTTCTACATCATTCAAGTAGTACATCCAAAAAACTATTCGATGTAGCCCTTCAAATTCTGAATCTGGATAAATCTCCGAATGCCAATGAGGGTAGCCGCCAATACGAGCATCATATTTTTGTATATTGATAGTGCCAGATCTGAATAGGCGTTGAACAAGCATCTTCGAAACATCTCGATTGATGCTTGAGATGTTATCAATTGTTATCTCGGTTTCTTTTCCCGTATCACTACTTCTAAGAGTGGGATTCATGCTGCCTACGTATGGATACTTGATAAAATAGTCGGTGAGATGATCGAGTGAGAAGTCGAGTAGTTTCTGGCGGACTTCTTTTAGGTCGTCGAATCTTTCCAATGTCAAATCGCGACTGCGCTTTTTCTTCAGATTCACCCCGTCGCTACTTATCCCAGCATTTACTCCGGCATGGCCCTCAAAAATTTCTATAAGATCATCGCAAAAATCATCTGGAATAGCGTTCTTCCGTACATAGATAAAATCCATCGTTCTGACACCCGCATAAACACTTTGCCAGTATACTAGACCGCACTTGGCTATAAGAATTTAACCAGTCGTCCTCTGCCACCCATGCAAAGTAGATACATTGGCTTGTTTCAATATCGCGCTTAAATGGCTGGTTGGATATAGTGGGGCCAAACAATGCGGATATCTCTAGACAGCCCATTGGCCGCTACAATCCAATCCCTCATTGATGAGAGCGCGTGAAAAAATGCAGAATTTGGAATTTTGAATCTGAAAACAGAAATCTGGAATCTTGTATGAGCAGCAACAAATACTATATTGATGGCCCGACGCTTCGGGGCGCATTTGATGAATTTCTCTCTGCCTGGCAATCGAAGTTGGATGGACAGCAGAATATCCCAACGTTTAGAGATCAGGAGCTAAAGGCCGCGTTCGCCCTTACTCAAGCAAGTATGTCTGCGATGGCTCCGGATGCAGATCTCGGCAGCATCATTGACTCTCTGACGAAAGTTATTTCTCGATGGGATGTCGAGCGCCTAGTGGCTCAGATAGTGGATTACGATCGCGGGCGCTTTATTCCATATGATGAGCGCCAAAAAGTTGTGAAGTCAGTGTTTGATACGACTGATGTCGGTTTTCTTACCGAACATGAAAGACACAGGTCTTTTGCAATGAGTCAGGGGCGCTTCGATTGCGTTTCTTGGAAGGGCGAAAACCTTTACAAGACAGCGTTTGATATGGCTATCTACCAAATGCTTATTTGGGAGCTGAAGCCGCGAACGATCATTGAGATCGGCTCTGGAAATGGAGCCAGTGCCGTCTGGATGGCAGATCTCGCAAAGGCATTCGCCATCGATTGCGAAATATTCTCGCTGGACATCAACTCACCACGAATGAAATCCGAAGACGTGAATTTCTTGGTCGGCGACTGCAATTTCGTACAGGATGTGTTTACCGATGAGCTGCTTGTTAAGCTGCCGCATCCTTGGTTGGTCGTAGAGGATGCTCATATCAATGTTCACGGTGTATTAAGCCACCTGCATCGCCATATTTCAGTGAACGATTATCTGATAGTTGAGGATTGGGAAGACAAATCGGATGAAATCGCACGTTTTATTGGCGATTATCCAGAAAGCTATAGGGTTGATACCTATTACTGTGACTACTTTGGAAGAAATGTGACCTGCTCGCAAGACTCGATTCTTCGACGTGTCTCGTAGATTGGGTTTCCTTGTAAAAGCTCGTCTGCAAATAGGTTGCTTGCCAGTCAAATGCCCACTAATTTGACTGCCACTTGTTTTGTATAGAATGATGGTTACCTATAATGTAGTAGCCCTCGGCATAGTCAGGTCTAATTTTGAGAGCCTGCTTGTAGCTGTCTATGGCGGCATCGAGTTGTCCCAAATTTTCATTCGCACCACCGAGAAGACTATAAAGAATGAAAGAATTAGGGAATAAATTAGGGAATTTTTGCAGTAGTTCCGCAGCCTTGTTCAATGCTTGCTGGAATCTTGCCTGATTATAGGAGTCGATGAGAGCCAATACTTGATCTTGTGGCGGGTCTTGATTCTGCAAGAGAGCGTCTCTTTATTTTTACCATTGATAGATTATAGCAATCTCCCCTTGCCCTTAGATATACACAGCTTCTACCGCAGCGTGTCGGATTACTCCACTTAGATACATCGTATGGGGCAATTCCACTGCCGGCCGGGCTTGTGTCGTGACTCTCTATCCAATGCTATTCTGGCGTCGCTCTCCGATCTATACGCATTCGTCAAATAGTCGCAAACTGCTAATATTGCGGTCTACCGGGCCGTATTTTTTCATCGACAATGATCTCCCACCAGTTTAAATGCATCTATATTCACATCCCACGGACCGCAGGAACGAGTATTGAGCATGCAATTTGTGGCCAGGATTGGTGGAGTATAGAGCCAGCTACCAAACACTTGATCGCAAGTCAGGCGCGCAGTCTTTATAAAGATTACTGGGATTCTTACTTCAAGTTCAGCATCGTTCGTGACCCGTTCACGCGAATGCTTTCGGCTCTGAAATATTCAGCGTACTTTGTTGATAACTTGCAAGCTGTCAAAACCTATACTGATTTTTTGCGAGGCTACATGCAGAAGTTCGGGTATCCAATTACGGTCGAGCATGATCATCGTTTCAATACTAGCGTCGAAAGTACGGCCTCCCTGCCAAATGCCGTGTATCTGAATATGCTCGATGAAGAGCTAGACTACATTGGCAAATTTGAAGAGCTCGATGTAGTGTTTGCGAAAATATCTCAGACGCTCGGCCTTCCATCTATGTCCTTGGCGCATCACGAGAGGTCTCCAAGCGTGCTTCCTAATCATGTCATAGGTACGGAAGCGCTCAGACTACTGGACCAGATATTTAGCAAAGATCTTGAGTATTTCGACTATCAGCTGCCAGTTTCAGGATCTGCTTGATGCCAATCGGAGATCAGAGGGAAGCGAGTAGCGTAAAGATTTGCACGCTCACAGACGGGGCGAAAGTAGTAGTACCGGATTCGCTTGACCTGATAACGCCGTACGTCCTCGAAGAGCAAGGTGACTGGTTTGAAGACGAAGTCAAGTTTCTTCGTCACTTGTTGACGTCGGGGCAATGCGTAATCGATATTGGGGCAAACTATGGCGTGTATGCCATGTCTATGGCAAAGGCGGTAGGTCCGAGCGGTCGCGTCCTGGCATTTGAGCCAACTTCATCTACAGCAGATTATTTGGCCCGCAGTATTGCAGAAAACGACTTCGAGCACGTTACTGTGATTCGACGCGCACTGTCAGACCAGAGTGGCACGGCACAGCTACAAACTCACGAAAATTCAGAACTTAATGCCTTGGTAGACTCGAAGGGCTCCGCCGTAAGATCCGAAACGGTAAAAGTTCGCACGCTCGACGAGTGCTATGCCAAGTGGGACTGGGGCAATATCGCCTTTGTAAAAATTGACGCAGAGGGCGCGGAGAAGAAAATTGTAGAGGGAGGGCGCCGATTTTTCGAGGAAGAATCGCCGTTGGTGCAGTATGAAGTCAAGGCCGAGGAGAGCCTGCAAAATGATCAAGTAAGTGATCTAGTAGAGACATTCTCGGTAATCGGCTACTCATCTTATCGTTTGGTTCCTGGTATCGATCTCCTGGTGCCGTTTGAGCGCAATAAGCAAGCAGATGAGTATCTGCTGAACCTGTTTTGTTGCAAAGCCGACATGGCTGAGGGGCTCGCCAGTCGCCAGCTCCTGGTAACCGCAGCCCAGCTTTCCGAGAATTCTCGCTTGGATTCTATTGCCAATGAGTTTGGTGGGGACGGAGGCGATGTTTCTGGATGGGAGGCAATGTTGTTTTCGACGGCCTATGGAAAACTCTTGGGCGATTCGTGGATGAACGCAGCCGCAGGGGGTAGCAGCGATCAGGTTCTACAGGCATTGTCTCTATTCGCACTTAGTCGGGATGAGGCGACTGATACTGCAACACGGTTCGCGGCACTGGAGCGCAGTCTCGGCATAATGCAGCGCGTGTGTCAGCGCGAGCCGTCGGGTCTGAGACTCGCGACTCTGGCCCGTATAGCCGCAGCATTTGGTGCCCGCTTAATAGCGGTACAAGCGTTAAACCAGCTCACAATGCAAATTATGGAGAAGAAACGGCTCGATACGACCGAGCCGTTTCTCGCGCCTTCCTCGCGTTTTGATTATCTGGCTCCGGGTGAGATGTTCGAAAACTGGGCATTGGCAGCGAGCCTCGAAGAACTTGAGCGGCTAGCAGCCTATTCATCATTTTATTACGGCGCCTCGGCCCGGAATCGACTCGATGCGATCGTGGACCTCGGCTTTGCGAGTGACGAAATGTATCGTCGATTAGATCTTCTTAAAAGAAAATTTGGCGCCGAGTGACCGAGACTTACTAACATTCCGCGGGACACTTCAATGAAACTAATACTAGTCAAACCCAGTCTACTGGTGGATTCCCGTAGATTACAGGCTGGAAATGATCGGTTTCAGATCGTACTCGTACCGTTTCTCGACATGGCTCAGAGTCGGTTCCCGTCGCTAGCCCCGAAGCTCTTATATCTGATGGTGTAACTCTGAGAACCCGATAGATACAGGCAGTTCACCGGTGCGATCTAAAAGCGGTAAAGGTTTGTGCCGATTCATCGTCGATTCCAATAATTTTCCGCCCTCATAAATATTGGTAAGGGAGAATTGAAATTAGCAAAGAAATACGATTATTGGTCATCCTTGATGCTGCGCTTGGAATCGAGAATAAACGTGATTCGCGATTCCGAAAAGTTGGCCAGGATCTCGATGAAAGGACGAACGAGCATAGTCAGAAATCGCCCCCACGAACGCTGTAAACTAGTAAATCTGGCAATTTCATGAAGATATCGGACGAACCGACCCGAAACCCGTGACTGGTCACACTGCCAGACTGTAGAATCTCTGCAAACTAGGCATCTGCTTCCGTCAGCTATTAGAACGTGCGACAGACAATGCCTTTACTCGCTTAGGACCTTCTATGCCTCGAAACAGTTTTCTCGGATCTGTAAAACAGCAGTACGAGGAACTTCCATACCCACCCAGAGATCCGAATGATGAAAGTCGGCGGTTGGTACATACCCTTGGCGATAATCTGGTCGTACTGAACCACTATTGCTTCAGCGGGAATAGGGATTTTCGCTCAGAATTTCGTTGTCTTGTTGCCGGAGGGGGAACCGGAGACAGCACTATTTATCTGGCCGAGCAGTTAAGGGACTGCAACGCAGAGGTTGTCTATCTGGATTTTTCGGAATCATCTAGAGCTATCGCTGAAGAAAGGGCTCGCCAAAGAGGGCTCAAGAACATCCGCTGGATTACCGATTCACTATTGAATGCTCCACGGCTCGATCTTGGGAAATTCGATTTCATAAACTGCATCGGGGTTCTTCATCACCTGGAATCGACTGAAGCAGGGTTAGCTGCTTTGGAGCATGTACTGAAGGATGACGGCGCGATGTTTCTTATGCTGTATGGCAAATATGCTCGGCGAGAGGTTTACGACATGCAGAGCTTGTTAAGGACCTATTTGCCAGATTCCATCGACAGCGCCGAGAAAATCTCGAGGGCGAGAGACTTGCTCACCGCTCTGCCTGCTACGAATAGCTTCTATCGGAATTTCGCCAAATGGAAAGGGGAGATATCGTCTGACGGCTACGGCGATGCCGGCCTGTATGATCTTTTGTTGCACAGTCAGGATCGATGTTTCGATGTGCAAGAGTTGTATTCGCTCGCGGAGTCCGTGTCTCTCAACATAGCAGGATTCCCAATTAGATCGCATTTATACGATCCTGCAAGTTTTGTTGCCGACCCTGATATTCGAAATCGCTTGGCTAGTATGGACGTGCGGCAGAAACAGTATATTGCGGAACAGCTCGGGTGCGTCAACTCAAAACACGAGTTCTATCTATCAAGGCAGCCTGACGTATTGGCCACTCTTGATGAAGAAGACAATTCGATACTTCTATTTTGGAGTCTATATGGAAAGCAAGAGGCAATAGCCGAACAGATGATCCCTGGCCAGATGTTTGAGTATGATGACGGGACCGGAACACTATCAATACCGGTAACTGACTTGAATAGGGCGTTGATTGAGAGAATGGACGGGGTAACGCGAATAAGTGAAATGTACGAGGAGGTTCTACAAAAAGTGCCCGGTGTGAACACGGATTTCATAAGGCAGGAGCTCAAGAAACTTTTTCATTTCTTGAATCAAAGGGGCTACGCTTATTTGTTGACGAGCGACAGCTATGGTAAGGTGAAATAGTTTCGACTTGATCTGACACCTGGCTTGAAAAGAGCGAGGGTTATCGGTTTTGATGGAAGTGCGAACTTTCAATCAAAACCATAAGGATAACCCTCATGAACCAGTCTACACAGAGAATCATACGAAACAAGATTGGACTGCTAAATCTCGCCGAAGAACTCGGCAATGTATCCAAAGCCTGTCAGATGATGGGCGTGTCACGTGACACGTTTTATCGTTATCAATCGGCTCGAGATGAAGGTGGCGTTGAAGCGCTGCTGGAAAAGACCCGGCGTAAACCCAATCCGAAGAACCGTGTGGAGCCGCAGGTAGAGCAGGCGGTGCTGGACTTCGCCCTGGAGTACCCGGCTCACGGCCAGGTCCGCGTCAGCAACGAGCTGAGGAAAACCGGGGTGTTCGTGTCACCCAGCGGCGTACGTAGCATCTGGCTTCGTCACAAGCTGCAGAGTCGCAAGCTCCGACTCAAGGCCCTGGAAGCGAAAGTGGCCGAGGAAGGTATCGTTCTGACTGAGGCCCAAGTCGTCGCACTGGAACGGCAGCGCGCTTCAGACGAAGTCCACGGCGAGATCGAGACCGAGCACCCTGGGTACCTCGGATCGCAGGACACGTACTACGTCGGCACGATCAAGGGCATTGGCCGCATCTATCAGCAGACGTTCGTGGACACCTACGCGAAAGTCGCTGCCTGCAAGCTGTACACGACCAAGACACCGATAACGGCTGCGGATCTTCTCAATGATCGTGTACTGCCGATGCTGGAGGAAAACGGGGTCGACCTGATCCGTATCTTGACAGACCGTGGCACTGAGTTCTGTGGGCGTGCTGAGCGTCACGACTACCAGTTGTACTTGGCAGTCAATGACATCGAGCATACGAAGACAAAGGCCTACAGTCCGCAGACAAACGGTATCTGCGAACGCTTCCATCGAACAGTGAAAGAGGAGTTCTACGAGATCGCTTTCCGAAAGAAAGTGTACTCAGAACTCGACGCGTTGCAGGCTGACCTAGATGCCTGGGTCGACGACTACAACAACAATCGCTCGCATCAGGGTAAGATGTGTTGCGGCAGAACTCCTATGCAGACTTTGCGCGAAGGACGCGAACTGTGGGAGGCAAAGGTCGGTACGTTGAACTGATCTGACACATGCACGACCATCAGGATCGGTAACTGTCAGATCGGGTCGCGACTATTACAGGTAAGGCGGTACCGAAGATTCAGATGCCATTGTATTTAGGATTTAAGTAGGTACCTAAACCTATGCATCGTCTATCCGATTTCTAATCAAACACTGAGGATTGAATAGGGCTTTGTGTGCTTGTTGCTATTCATTTCGACCGACACTATTCCTCACACAGTTTTTAGTATAGTTTTTACGAACTCCGTTTTTGCCAGGTCCTGCTGATGTTGCGCTACGTTCTATCGTCTTCCGTTCAGTTTTCTCCGCAATCGAACGGTAACGTTCGCATCTTCAATGGCGTAAACGCGCAATGGACTGCATCAAGTGATGCAGTATCTCTTCTTCAGCTTTTTTCATTGCCTCATACTATAAGCGAGGCGATTGACGAAGCCGGGGGGTCGGATCAGGCTAGGCAGTTCTTGGATATGATGATTCACGGCCTTGTGCTTGTTTCAGAGGATGTAGATCACGAAACGAATATGCGACTAGCGTGGGATTGCCTTGCCCAGGGCACGGATTCCGATGCAGCTTTCGTAATCGACAATGAAACCAAGACAATGGAAGAGTTCAGCGTGGCCGGTCGCGAAGGAATTGAGGCGCTGAATAATATTTTGACGCTGGATCCCAGTTGGAATGTCGTCAATATAGGATGTGGTATGGGCCGCCTTGAGCTGCCTCTTTCTCATCGGGTAGCAAGCGTTACAGGGTTTGATGTATCAGAGAAGATGCTCGAAAGAGCCCGAAATTATTTGTCTGGCCGTAAAAACGTGCATTTGCGCAGGACTGATTCGCGCCTTGTCGGGATAGATGACGATGCCATGGATCTGGTTATCTCTTTTCTCGTCTTTCAGCATTGTCCTGATGAGGTAACGTGGGAGTACTTTAGAGAAGCTTATCGCGTGCTTTCGACTGGCGGACACTTTGTGTTTCAGATTCTTTGCTATGACGATAACGTGGGTTATGATGCCTCAGAACATTCACCGTTGAATCGATATTACGGAAGTGGAAAGGTCAGATATAGGCACAATGAAGTACAGCATTGTTTAAGCGACATTGGCTTTTCTATCGAAAAGTTTAGGGAAGGTTCTCATAGTGGGGTTGAGCGAAGATTAGCCGGAACTTCCAGTCCGAACTGGGAGAGCGTGATCGTCCATGCTTCAAAGAACTAGCTACAGGCCAGTCCTGGCAGATTGCACGATTGAAGCCTCCGGTCTGATGACGTACCTCTGAGAACCCCGTAGCTAGAACCGTTTCTACCGTCCGATCTCAAAGTGGTAGAGATTTAGCACGACACTTCGCCGATTCCAGTGGTTTTCCTATCCGATAAATACCGGAAAGGAGAATCGAATGAACAAACGCACTTGACTATTGGCTGTCTTCGATGAAGTGTTTGGGCGCGTTACAAGATCAAATCCCAATTCAGGGAGATAGGCCAGGTCTTTGACGAACGAACCAACGAATACGTTTTCTATATCGAGTACCGGATTCGTGGGAAAGGTGATTTTAGAACAACCCCGCGATTGTCGAAACGGCAACCGGAAAAGAAGTACGAATGACTTCTCGACGAATTGATTTTCATCCGACGAAGCACAGCTGACGTAGTGGCTCTTGCCGGTTATAACTAATATAGCTATTTTCGCGCGGTTTGCATTTGCGCATCCAAGGCCTATGAGGCTGTTTGTATGCGCCTGAGAAATTCCTGACACGAGTTCGTTGCGACCTTAAATTCTTTCAATCAATCCGTACTTGTATAGCCACATGAGGTTTATCGAGACTTCCGAGTCGGATGTCTCCAGATTCTTGCCAGCATGATCGAATAGAAACCGGGTTTCGCGAGGAATGCTGCATAAAGCGAGCAATCCATTTAGGATTCTTAGATTCATTATTTCCGCAAGCTGGCCATACAGGTAGAGTTGGCGTTTGCGCTGAATTACTTGCCGACCAAGCGCGCTAGTCACAAAGCATTCATCGGTCGATAGCTGCGACGTGGGGTACTCTGCAAAGTCTTCCAGTACACGCAAGTTACTGCTTCTCGCCGGTGTTTTTGAAACGCCCTTATTCTTCTGTCGGTTTTCCGAAACCAGCTTCGTCCACAAATCTACGTATTCGCCTGTAACAACGCTCCAGTCGTATCGACTTGCGCTTTCAGACGCCGCTTTTCTCATGCGATTTGCCAGATCCTCGTCGTCGGCAATTTTCAACAGCGATGCGCAGGCGGCGGGGAGGTCCACCGCCGTTGTTTGCGCGCAATACATATGCATTGCAGAATCCTCGAGTAGGCTTAGAGTAGCTTCCCATTGAACGTCCGGTGCGAGTGTCATGGTAGGCACAAGGAATCCGGTGACACCGTCTTCTATTAGTGCTTTGTAACCATTCCAGTCGCTGGCAACGACAGGTAGCCCAGAGGCCAAAGCTTCGACGACCGTCAAGCCAAATGTTTCCTGAATATTGTCGCTTAGAGTTAGAAACACGTCAGCAGCCTTGTATAGCTCTGCCTTTGTCGAATCTGTAGGATCGAGTACAAAGCGAACTGATTCCTGCAGATCAAGGCGATCAACCCAATTTTTGACAAGATCACTGTAACTGCCATCGTCAGATGCGCCGGCCAGAACGAGCCGAATGGGTTGGTCAGATGCCCCAAGTAACAGCTGCAAGAGATTTAGAAGCGGCAAGTAATCAAACTTGAACTGTGGGTTAAATCTCGCCAGCGACAGAATCACGAACTCGTTCTCTTTCAATCCGAACCGAGATCGGTCAGGTTTTTGCCCGTCGCGATAAGGTTGTGCCGATGTACCGAGAGGAATGACGGCCGTCTGTGGCGCTGAAAAGCCGGGTTGAGTTTGGTGCATGCGTGAAAACGCTGAATCAATTACGGTTTTTGCTGTTGGAGTTGTGCATATCAAGCAGTCGGTTTCAGTAATACCGTTCGCGCTGCCGCGCAGAGCCCACGATAGAAAATGTTTATTGGCGAGTGAGTGTGTCAGCCCCGTAATGACAAAAGTATTCTCTGAGATAGAATTACGAATATGAGCGGAAATCGCCATGTTAGGGTCAAGATTATGAAGTACATCAATCGGTGCCTGCCGGAGAAAGCTCGGGATCTCAAGGGTCGGCACAACGGCAATTTCCGAATCGTGGTTCGCTAGCAAGGTCTTTCTGAGAAGCTCGATGTCTGCCCGAGTCTGGACGAACAAAGTGATCTGATGTTCCATAGCCGATTCAATCAGTCCCAGCAGGAACGAATGATTGGCCACGGCACGACCCCATACATATTCTGGCTTCTCGTATGAGATGCGGACGGTTTCCATAGGAAATATGATTGCGATATGCATGGGAATGACTCCTGCTGATCTTAGAGTGCGAATTATTGCTGATGAATATACGCCCTACGACAAAGAATCACAGAGTATTTGGTCGCCACCTGATCGTGACTCGTCACATCGTTCGACTGTAGAATCCCCGAAAACCAGGCATCTTGCGGGTGTCGTCTAATGGCAGGGCCTCAGCTTCCCAAGCTGATGACGCGGGTTCGATTCCCGTCACTCGCTCCAGATGTTTCAAGCCGCGTGGTTAGTGATTTGTTTGGCCCCTGAGGGTAGCTCCACGACTTGCCAATATTGATTCAGAAGCTCTACCGCCTTGATGAAGGTTTGGCCTAATTCTGATTTGAGCATGTAGCCGGCAACGTTGAGTTCGTAGGCGCCGCTGATGTCTTGCTGATCGTCCGAAGTAGTGAGCATGAAGACCACTAGGTCACTCAATTCCTCATCTTTGCGAATTTTGCTCAGTAGCTCGATGCCGGTCATACGAGGCATGTTGACATCGAGAACGACGATGCTGGGACGGGGGAATTTGCCGGTGGCGCTATTGCCTTTAAGCAGGTCCCAGGCCTCTACACCATCGCAGACTACGGTTACGGGATTATCAAAACCAACCGATTTTATGGCCCGCAGGAAGGCCTTCGCGTCTACCCGGTCGTCTTCAACTAGCAATATGTTCACGGGCTTCATCTTTACTCCATTCATCAACTTCCGAACGCGTTATGCTAACTGTACGATCCGCGGGCAGCTCCGAAAGTTTTTCCCAGGTGAATTTAAATACTGTGCCTTTTCCGTTAGGTCCGGGATGGAACCAGATGTTTCCACCTTGCCAGTCAACAATACGCTTGACGATGGCAAGGCCCATGCCGCTACCTTCGCGTTCGTCGCGCGGCTGCAGTGTTTGGAACATTTGGAAGACTTTTTCAGCGTATTCTTCAGGGATGCCTGCGCCATCGTCCGCCACCGTAAAGAGAATCGTGTTGCCCTGATCTTGCGCGGAAACATGTATTGATCCTGACTGATCCGGATGATGCTTGATCGCATTATTAATGAGATTCCGCAGTACTTGTTCTAAGGGTGCCGAATGCGCAATCATCAGGGGCAAACTCTCGTCAGCTATGATTTTCATCTCCGGGCGCGGCGATAGAAGTAGCGCAATATCCTTGACTAGCAACTTCGTATCGACCTCCCGGCATTCGCCCATGAGGCGGCCGGCCCGCGAATAGGCCAGCAGGTCATCCAGTAGTCGGTTTAGTCGCTTCGTTCTCTGTGCGAGTAGCGCCAAGTTTTCTTGAACTTCACCTTCTTGGTTGTCCTTGAGGTCTTCGCTGAGCCACTGAACCAAGACCTCGATAGCCCGCAAGGGGGCTTTCAAATCGTGCGAAGCAACGTAAGCGAATTGCTCTAGATCGTGATTAGAACGTGCCAGCTCGGCGGATTTGGCTTCTAGGGCAACTTGAAAATCACGTCGTTCGGTGATGTCAATGGCGAGTGACAAAACACCGCAGATGTTGCCGTCTTTATCACGATGAGGCTGATGATTAACAGCGTAATAAGTAACCGAACCGTCCGGTGCGACTCTTTGCGCTTCATGGTTGACCGATCCGCCAGCCAAGGCTTCGTCGTACCGAGGCTTGCGCTGTTTAAACTCTTCTGTACCTAGGATCTCGCTAAAGTGCTTCCCGGCATAGTCTTGCTTGCGGTATTTGATTAGTTTGCGGTATTGCGCATTCAGGAATTGCACCCGATAGTCCGCGTCCAGGTAAGAAAATAGACCGGGCACATTGTCAGCCACGTGCTGCATGCGCGATTCAACCGTATGCAGTTGCTGTTCTAATTGCCTGCGGTCACTAACATCAATGCAAACACCCTTCGTCACGATAGGCGTGTCAGGTGTGGCCTTGTATGCTCGGCCGCGGCCGATGATGAATTTCGTCGAACCATCTCTGCATAACACGCGATAACTGGTCTCGAATATTCCGATTTTTATCGACTCTTGCACGGCTGCCCAATAGGGCCCGATATCATCCGGGTGAATAACTTGTTGCATCCACTCCATGCTCAGTTCCTGGCCTTCGCCCAAGTCGAACATTTCGCGGCAAGTTTGATCGAGGGTGAAGGCGTTAGTAGCACTGTCGTAGGACCACATGCCCACACCGGTGGTCTCAAGCAGTAGTTGCATGTCTGAGATTTGCTGGTTGCTCGCAGTGGTGTGCTTGAGATTGGCCATGCTGTGTTCCTATGCGATTTGTGACGCTTCCAAGCGTTCGGTGGCAAAGCCGGCGCTATCTTCAATGAGATCCGCCAAAAACGGCAATACCTCTCTTTCCAATAGAGGCTGGCCGAACAAGAAACCTTGGGCGACTACGCAGCCGCGCTCGACCAAGAAATTAAGCTGTTGTCTATTTTCAACTCCTTCTGCCACAGTATCGAGGTGCAGACTTTTCGCTAGCGAGATAATTGCTTCAATGATGATGGCGCTATCTTCAGTCCCGTCAACATCGTCTATAAATGACTTGTCAATCTTCAGCACATCAATGGGAAAGCGTCGCAAATAGTTCAAACAAGAATGGCCAGTGCCGAAATCATCGATGGAGACACGCACGCCAATATTCTTTAGCTGCTGCAGAATCCGTTGCGCGTTGTCGATGTCGCGCATTAGCATCCCTTCAGTGAGTTCTATCTCCACCAGACCGGGCTCAATGGCATGGCGGCGAAGAATCTCGGACACGCGTTTAAAAAACTCGGGCTTCTCGAATTGGCGCGCCGAAACATTTACGGATACCGGCACCACCGGCATGCCCGCGGCCTGCCAGCGATTGATAGTTCGGCAGACTTCATTGAATACCCAATAGCCGAGGGGTACGATGTGGCCGCTTTGCTCCGCGATGGGTATGAATTCCGCTGGCGATACCGCGCCGCGGTCTGGGCAATTCCAGCGCAACAGCGCTTCTAGGCCTTCTAGCTTCCGGCTAACCAAATTGACTTTCGGTTGATAGACGATACTGAACGCTTCTCGACTAATGGCATCACGGATGTCTTGTTCGAGATCGTGGTATTCCATAAGCTCGCGATGCATATCCTCGGTGAAGAATTTGAAGTTGTTGCGGCCTTTTTCCTTCGCCTGGTACATAGCGATATCCGCATTCTTCACCAGGGTTTCAACATTGCTGTTGTCGTTGGGGTAAACCGTGATCCCAATGCTCGTGGTGACTTGAATCTCGCGTCCATCGACGTTGAAAGGCTCGGCGACGACGTTCAGTATCCCCTTGGCGACAACTTCGGCTTCCAGCGCGCCACCCAGCCCTTCGAGCAGTACGGCGAATTCGTCCCCGCCCAGCCGGGCCACGACGTCGCCGCCGCGAATGCATTTACGCAGTCGCTTAGCCATTTCGCGCAGCAGATCATCCCCCGCTTTATGCCCGAGGGTGTCATTAACGACTTTGAATTGGTCTAGATCTAGAAACATCAGCGCGATTTTCTTTGCTTCGCGACGGGCGCGCGCCGTCGCGCGTTCTAACTGATCTTGGAAGTATTGCCGATTGGGTATTTCCGTGAGGGGATCGTATTGGGCCAGATAATTGAGCCGTAGTTCGCTACGCTTCCGCTCCACGGCATAACGAATCGTCCGCAGCATGCTGCGAGTCTCACTTTCCCATTTCACGAGGTAGTCCTGCACGCCCATGGTCAGGATGCTCAAGGCAAATTCCTCATCGTTTTGTCCACTTAGAACAACGATGGGAATGCTCGGATCAGCAGACTGTATTGTGTCGACGCACTCCAACCCCGAGCCATCAGGCAGGTGCAAGTCGAGCAGAATGACGTCGAAGCGGTCCTTTTCGATGGCTTGTACCGCATCACTTAACGCTGCCACGTGGGTCATGTCCAGGTCTTTCACCTGCTGACGACGCATGGATGCGGCTAGAAATTCCGCATCGTCAAAATTGTCCTCGACCAACAACAGTTTCATGTACACGCACAAAGTGTCGCGACCGATTCCCGACTGGGATGGCGCAACGACATGCCACATGGCATCGGAGCAGCCTACTGGATAGCTTCGGTAAACATTGAGACTGTTTTCACAGTTGACAGAATAACGATTCCCAGACGAGGCTTTTTATAGCGCCGTGCCTGTAAATCTCTTTGCTGCGCCCCGTTTTGTGACTGGCGTCACAGTCAATGGAATGTTGTGCTTAGGTTTGTGGGAGTGCTTCGAAATTGGCGTCGCGGATGGGGCTTACTAAGCTTGGACCGCCCGGTACGTGGCTTTGTTCATTTCTCAGCCCTGGATCGTTTTCGCTTGCGTTGCCGCGCTTTGCTACAGCTCTGCGTGGAACCTAGCAGCCGGCTGTTGCTCTGGCTGACGCTGCTGCTGGTCATATCGTCGCGCAGCCTCAGTTGGCATTTCGATTTGCAAGGTCTGGCGCGATATGCCGTGCTTGCCGCGCCGTTCATCGTGCTGGCGCCGTACTTTGCCTTGACCCAGTATCGTCAACTGGGAAAAATTGTTCGCGCGCAGGTTCACCGTACGTCCGGAGTGAGAACGGCGTCACAGACAGTCACCGGCCACAAGGACGACAGTTGTGCGCCTTGTACGAGCTGTCATAAGTCCGGTGCCGAAGAAACACTTAATAAAGAGTCAAGCAATGCGACCGCAACGCGGCATCAGTGGTGTCGATGTGGCAGTGGTCGTCGCCTGCTTTAGTGTTCTGGCCATGTTGGCGGTGCCCAGGCACCTTAGTTTCTCTTCCGAGGCACGACATGCAGAGGTTCAATCCCTGGCCGCTAATGTAGAGAGTGCCACCCAGGTTGCCCACGCCATTTGGCAGGCCAGGGAACGTCCGCCGATCTTGCGGCTTGGCTCAGGCGATGTGGCCATGGTCCATGGCTTTCCATCAGCTGCGACCATCGCCTCAGCGCTGGGTCAGCCTGAAACTCAAGCCTTTATTTTCGATCGCGGTAGCTGGCGGCATCGCGATGCCCGAAGTGGCGGCTGCGGTGTGACCTACCAACCACCCAGCCAGATGGGCGACAATCCAGTTCTGACGGTTACCCAGACCAGCTGCTAAGCAGCACGCTCGATTTCCGGTTGGCCGCCTAGCGCGGTAATGCTCTAATAGTTCCCATGAGGATGCTATTTAAGCTCGGCCTCGGTCTGCTGGTCGTGATTGTTGTTGGCCTGGCCTTTTTGGTTGGCGGGTTACTATTTTTCGTTGAGCCCAACGACTACCGCGATGAAATTGCGCAGGCCGTTGAGGAGCAAACGGGGCGCCAGCTCAACATCGATGGTGATTTGTCGCTGAACCTTGTGCCCTGTTGTGCTATTTCGCTCGGGCGCACCACCTTAAGCAATCCACCCGGATTCGAGGCGCCGCACTTCGCGAGTGTCGATTCCGCCCGTTTGGGTTTGCAGCTGTGGCCATTGATCACGCGCCGCGAGTTGCGCATTGCCGAGCTCAAGCTAGAGGGCCTGGATGTTGAGATTTTGCGGCTAGCCGATGGTGCCGAGAATTGGCGGCTCATGGGTAGCGACGAGCAAGACGAAGAATCGGGACGTGGGCCCGACGACACCAAAGACGATAACGAAGACTTCCAGGCCTTGGCCATCGAGGAGATTGACATCGTCAATGCCAATGTCACTTTGCGTGATGAAATTGATAAGCTTGATTATCGGCTCGAAAATTTCAATTTGAAGACCGGAGACCTGGAACCCGGCAAGCAATTCAATTTAGAAACATCCTTCGGTCTGGTGGATCGTATCGCGGATTCCCGTGCGGATGTGCAATTTACCGCCGATGCCATGCTGGATCCAGAACTCGTGGGCTTACGCTTGGAGGACCTGAGTGGGGACATCGCGCTGGTGAGTGCCGAATGGGGTGACGTTGATTTAGGCGTAAAGGCACCGAACCTAAGTGTGGATTTTAGCGATGAGATTCTGACCCAGGGCGAGAATCTAAGCTTTACCCTAAGCGGCAAGAACGGCCCACTGGGCGAGGGCGGCCAACTAGACGCGGACGTCGAGGTGCTGGCGCTTAATTTGTCCGCGGCGGAACCTTTAGAAGTAACCGCCACCTCGCCGAAGTTCAATATCCAGGCCAGCGGCGGCGATCTGCCCGCCGGTAAATCCACCGGCCAGGGTGATTTGCATAGCTTGAGCTATGCGGCAGATACCGGCGCCATCAGCCTTGATGCGTTAAACGCGAAAGCGAGTGTTGCCGGTGCGCCGCTGGATTTGCTGGGAGGTGGCCGTTGGGAAGCGGGTAAGAGCAAGATTGCGGGTAGTTTTAAACTGGGGCAGGTTTCCCCCCGCGATTTATTAACCGCCTTCGGTGAGTCGCCGCCGGAAACTTCCGATGCCGCGGTGCTAAAGAAGTTTTCCGGCAGCGGCAACTGGCAGCTCGGCGATGATCGTATCGATTTGAGCAACTTGCAGCTTGGACTTGACGATACCAAGGTCAGTGGATCTCTGAGCGCAATCAACTTGGCCAAGCCAAAGCTAAGGTTCGATTTGGACGCCGACCAGGTAGATCTGGATCGCTATCTGGCTCCTGATAAAGCCAGCGGCGATTCCCAAGGCGACGAGGCAAAACCGGCCGGTACAGTCACCAAGGGCGATGACTACAGCGCGCTGCGCGATCTCAACCTAAACGGCGATATCAAAGTGAGCGCCCTGCAAGTCGCTGGTACCCAGCTACAAGATTTCGCGGCCCAAGTAAGCGCCAAAGACGGTGTGATTCTTTTCGAACCCGCCACCGCGAATCTCTACGGCGGCAACTATCGCGGCGGCGTTACCATTAACCTAAGCGGTGACAAGCCACGCGTTAAGTTGAATCAATCCCTAGCCGCGGTGCAGGCCAATGGCTTGCTCATGGACTTTGCCGAGTTGGATCAACTCACGGGCCTAATGGCGGCACAAATTCAAGCCAGTGGCACCGGTCTGGATCAGGACGAGTTATTGCCAACCCTAAAGGGCAATTTATCCATCGACTTGGCGGACGGCGTGTATAAAGGCATGGATATTTGGCAAGAAATTCGTGTGGCCCGCGCACGCATACGCCGTAAGCCATTGCCCGCTGCCACGGGGCCCAATGAAACGGCGATCAAGGCGCTTAAAATAGATGGCCGCCTACAAGGCGGTAACTTACGCAGCGAGAACATATTCGCCGAAATCCCCTTCCTACGCTTAAGCGGCCGCGGCGATCTCGATGTAGTGAACCAAACCTTGGACTATCGTTTAGACGCAAAAGTATTTGAAATACCGACCTTCGCCGACGGCGAAACCTATGACGACCTGCTGGGGCTGCGCATTCCCTTAACCATTGGCGGCACGCTGGAATCACCCAAGATTGGTGTCGATCTGGCTGATCTGGCCAAGAACCTCGCCGTGGAAAAAGCTAAGCGGCGATTGCTAGACCGTCTTGGCCTGGGTCGCAAGGAATCAGAACCAGAAGCGGCACCGCAGCCTGAAGAGGGTTCCCAAGCATCACCGGAAGAAGCCCCAGCGCCTGCAACTCCCGCGGAGCCGGAGCCAGAGCCAGAACCGGAAGAAGAATCGTCCCGCGATATGATCAAACGGGGCATCCGCGATCTACTTGGCGGCTAGCAAGACAACTTAATAACATGTCCGCCGATCCGCGTCACAGCCAACTTGCGCCCTCGCTACTTGCGTGGTGGCGGCGTCATGGCCGTAAAGATTTACCTTGGCAGCAAGACCCAACGCCTTATCGAGTTTGGGTGTCGGAAATCATGCTGCAACAGACCCAAGTCGCCACGGTGGCCCGCTACTACGATCGGTTCATGGCGCGCTTCCCGAGTATTGTCGAATTGGCCGCCGCGCCCTTGGACGAAGTTCTACACCAATGGTCCGGTCTTGGTTATTACGCTCGCGCAAGAAACATGCATCGCGCGGCTTGTATAGTGGCCGAAACATCTTCGCAAAGCTTGCCCATAAACTTTGACGAACTCGTCGCCTTGCCGGGCATTGGGCGTTCAACCGCCGGTGCCATACTGGCCTTGGCTTGCAACCAACGCCACCCCATCCTCGATGGCAATGCCAAGCGCGTACTAGCTCGTGTATTTAATGTGTCAGGCTGGCCCGGCAAAGCTGCCGTCGCCCGGGAACTTTGGGACCACGCGGAGTCATGCACTCCGGAAAAACAAACGGCGAACTACACCCAAGCCATCATGGATCTAGGTGCTAGCCTCTGCCGCCGCGGTAAGCCCTTATGTGCCGGTTGCCCCTTGCAAACTATGTGTACCGCCTATGTGCAAGGCCGCCAAACTGAATTGCCTGGCCGTGCGCCCAAGCGCAAGCGGCCACAACGCGCCACCGCGGTCTTCGTGGTCTTGCGCAAAGATGGTCGCGTGCTTTTGCACAAGCGTCCCAGCGAGGGCATATGGGGTGGTCTTTGGGGCTTACCCGAAGCCGGTAAACCGGAAGAGGCCACGCAATTTTGCGCCCAGCAGCTCGGTATCTCGCCAGTAGAACTAGAAGTGCGCCCAAGCATTGCTCACGGATTCACGCACTTCGATCTATCCATGACCCCTGTGCTTGTGCGGTTTGAATCGCTGCCTGATCGAGTCATGGAGACGGATCAGTGGCTTTGGTATAACCTTCGCGACCCAGACAAGGTCGGTCTCGCCGCCCCGGTGTCTCGGTTACTGGAAGAAATTGGAGCTGAACTATGAGCCGCCAAGTGAAATGCGTGTTACTGGGTGTCGAAACCGAAGGTCTCGACTATCCACCCTATCCGGGCAAAATTGGTCAGCGGATCTTCGAAGAAATATCTAAAGAAGCCTGGCAACAATGGCTGGCTCATCAGACCATGCTAATTAATGAGTACCGGCTAACACCCATAGAACCCAAAGCCCGCGAGTTTCTCGAAACCGAAATGGAGAAATTCTTGTTCTCGGGCGGCGCGGAAAAGCCCGCCGAGTATGTGCCGGAATAGAATCTAAGCAGTTGCCAAGAACTGCACGCTAAACAGTTCCTTGGCATCAGTCCAAACACGGCGTACCGTGAATCCCGATTCTTTCGCCATGGCCGCAAAGCCCTGGCGTGAATACTTGTGGGAATGTTCGGTGACAATGTATTCGCCAGCTCTTAGCTTCAACACTTCGCCCTGGATTTCGACGTTCTGATCTTTTTGACTAATCAGGCGCATCTCGATGCGCTGATTGGCCGCATCGTAAATAGCTTTGTGTTCGAACGCTTGTAAATCAAAATCGCTATCAAATTCGCGGTTTAAATGCCGCAACAAGTTAAGGTTGAACTCGGCTGTAATGCCGGCGGAATCGTTATAGGCTTCTTCCAACTCCTGGTCATCCTTAATCAAATCAACGCCAATCAATAGGCCACCCTTTGGGCCAGCCTCATGATGGATTTTCTTTAGCAGCTTCAGCGCCTGTGGTCGCGAGAAATTACCAATGGTAGAGCCGGGGAAGTATACAATCCGGCGGTCTGCATCGCCCTGGGGCTGGGGTAGCGAAATGTGCTGCGTAAAGTCAGCGCACACGGGCAACACTTCAATATTGGGATAGCTTTCCGTCAATTGTTTCGCCACCGACTGTAAATGCTCACCCGAAATATCCACGGGGATATAGGCTGTCGGCTGCTCCAAGGCATCGAGCAACTCTTTCGTCTTTATACTAGAGCCGGACCCGTATTCGATTAGCGTGGCCCGTGAGCCAATGGCCGCCGCGATCTCAGATAAATGAGCCCGCATGATGCCCAGTTCAGTGCGCGTTAGGTAATATTCAGGTTGTTCGCAAATCTCATCGAACAGCCGCGAGCCCCGCTCATCGTAGAAATACTTAGCCGAGACAGTCTTGGGTTGTTTATTGAGACCGGCGAGAATCGCCGCAACTTCGTCTTCTTGCCCAGAGTCTTCGCTCAGGGACATGGCGCTGGAGGTGTTCACTCGTCAGCTTGATTTGGCCCGCTATCCTTGGCGAGACGAATACCGAAAAACTGCCAACGCTCCTGCGGGTAGAAAAAGTTTCGGTAGCTGGCGCGGATATGATCCGGCGGTGTAACGCAGGAGCCGCCCCGGCAAACCATTTGGTTGCACATGAATTTGCCGTTGTATTCCCCCAATGAGCCTTCCAGTGGTTTGAATCCCGGATAGGCCGAATAGCTGGAGGCGGTCCATTCCCAAACATCGCCGAATAACTGCGCCACCGGATGTTCGCGCCGCTTTAAGGGTTGCGGATGCAATTTACCGCGATTAATCAGGTTGCCATCGACGGGAGCCTGCGCGGCGGCGAATTCCCATTCCGCTTCCGTGGGCAGCCTGGCACCGGCCCAACGCGCGTAGGCGTCGGCTTCGTAAAAGCTCACATGACAAACGGGCGCATCCGCATCCAATTGACGAATACCACTCAAGGTGAACTCGCGTTTTAGATCCTGCGACCAGTACAAGGGCCGTTCGATTTGCTGTTTCTGCACCCAAGCCCAGCCGTCCGCCAACCAAAGCTGACTGTCGGCATAAGCACCCGAGCGTATAAAGGCACGATACTCGCCGTTCGTTACCAAGCGGTTGCCCAGTTGATAGGGCCGCAACAAGCTGCGGTGCCGAGGCGTTTCGTTATCGAAGGCAAAGTCGTCCTGGGCGGTGGCCCCAATTTCAATAATACCGCCGTCAAATTGTTCGTAGCCCAAATCCGGAATCGGTGTTAGACGATGTCCAAACTGCGCATCCACCAGGGCCGGCCGCAAAGGATTGACCGAAAATACGTGCTTGATGTCCGTCAACATCAGTTCTTGATGCTGTTGCTCATGGTTTAGACCCAATTCAATGAGCTTGGCCACCGCGGATGAGGTTTCGTTTTCCAGCAGCGACAGGATGGCTTCATCCACGTGCTCCCGATAGGCCTCGATCTCACGCACCGTCGGCCGCGACAGCAGTCCCCGCTCGGCGCGCGGATGCATCTGGCCCTTACTGTGATAATAAGAGTTAAACAGATAGGCATATTGCTCGTTCAAGACGCTGTAGTCGGGGGCATGCTCCACCAGCACGAATTGCTCGAAAAACCAGGTGGTATGGGCCAAATGCCACTTAGCCGGACTGACACTAGGCATGGACTGCACCACGAAATCCTCAGGCTCCAAGGTGCGGCACAAAGCCATGCTGGTCTCACGAACGGCGCTATAGCGCCGATCCAGGTCAAATACAGAATCGTCGGCAGACAAGTCTTCGGAACGAACAGCCATAAGTAAAAAAGCGGAAATTGTCGGCAGCAACGGCCCCAAGCCGCACTGCAAAGATAGTGGCGAGATTAGAGAGCCACGCGCCCGCTGTCAAAACTTCTTAGAAAATCAGCCAATCAGCGGCATATTGTTAGAACGATTATACCTTGACGCACACAAGCCCCAGCGGCTTTAATACCCCGCTCCGTCGGCCCCACGCCCGACCCGCGGCACAACACCGCGATAGCCAAAAAATGGCCAGGTAGCTCAGTTGGTAGAGCAGCGGACTGAAAATCCGCGTGTCGGTGGTTCGATTCCGCCCCTGGCCACCATCTTTTCAACGACTTGCGTCGTATCCAAGTTTTTCTCTCAACCCTTTTCGTGAATTTTGCGCGAGTCAGCTTACGCTGAGCCGTCGCAATACCACGAGCTCGAGCTTGTTACCTTCTCGTTCACACACACGGTTCGCAGCTTCGATGAGTTTTGTCAGCTCAGCGGCCGAGTAGTGTGTGGTCATTCGTCCGGAGCGATGGCCGAGTAAGTCCTGCCGGTCCTCGAAGCTCACGCCGGCGGCCCGAAGACGTCGGCCGAAGGTGTGCTTCAAGTCGTGAACACGAACTTTCGGTAGCTCGACGACTTTGCGAACCCGGCACCAGGAGCTGTTCAGCATCCGGGCGATCGGTTTGTCCTTGTACGCGAAAACGTGTGTCGCGTGCTTACCGCGACGCGATTCCACGACGGAGCTCGCGATGTCGTTCAAGACTACCAGTCGCTCATCACCGTTCTTGACGAATGATCCCGGCACGATGAATACGCACGTGTCGAGTTCGGGGACCTTCACTTCCCAATCCCAACGCAGGTTGCAAACTTCGCTATCGCGGCATCCGGTGTTGACGGTGAACAACGCCATTTCGGCCAGATGCGACGGTAATGCTGAGAACAACCTTTGCTGTTCATCCCAACTCAGCGGATATGGTTGCCGCTTGTTGGTATCGGGCAGCAACTTGATCCGTGGTGCTCGCTCGAGCCAGGTTAGGCCGTGTTCATCCATCCACTCGGCTTCGGCGAGATTCAGGATGCGTCGAACCACCTTCAATCCGTGATTGATCGTCCCAGGTGCTCTTCCCTCCTTTCGTTTGTGATCGATGTAGGGTTGTAAGGTGCCAAGATGGATGCGCTGCAAAGGCAGCGTACCAATCCACGGCATCAGTTGCTTGAGGAGGCCAATGTCGCTTCTGAGTGATCGCTTGTGCTGATTCTCTTCGACGAATTTGATTGCGGCCTCTTCAAAGCTCCGTTCCGGCCTTACTCCATAGATCTTTGCATTGCGAGTATCCTCGATTAGTTTTGAGAGGAATCGCTCCGCTTCTTCAAGTCGAGTTGTGCCACAACTGACGCAAACCCGTTGCCCTTCGATACGTTTGTCGATGTGCCAGACTTCGCCTTTCTTGACGAGGCCGGGCGTTCGTTTTCGTCCCATAGTCGTTCTCCTTTGAGTCGACCGGGACGTCCGTTGCAAGCAATATACTGCTCTGCCATGTCGTCCAGTTCAAGCCGGTCAAATGCCCTGCCTTGTACACCGACCCTCACCTCGGTTAGGTAGGGCCGGATCTCTTTGTTGAACCGATTCCGGTCCATGCCCAGATAGCTGGGCGCGTCGCGGAACCGTATGAGCCGCGGCGGAATGATGCTCGGTTTATTTCCCATGTAGACCTCCAAAATCCAGACGCAAGCGAAGTTTCCGCCTGCGGAAAAGAAGCGCTAAAAAAAGTTGCTGCCAGATATTTTCGGTCGCGAGTGATTCGCGACAAGGATGTTCCGAGATTGGAACTGGGGTCACGGGCGTTGTTAGCCCGAGGGGCATCGACGCTTTGTCGATCCGAGTCTTTGTAGTTGCTAGTCGACTCTTAAATAATTCGCGGAAAATCGCAGAACGACTACTTTATAATTTCTCAAATCGAGATTTGCAACAAAAATAACTCCAGTACGGTAGAGTTAATCCGTTGATTGAGACGGACTGATACAGACTATTTTCGAATAGCCGACTTGTCAGCTGGGACACTAACCGACAGATTCCGGTGGTGATCGCGATTGCATAGACCAACGTATCAATTCTCCATTTTGCTATTGGCCTTGTTGGTCCTTCTCGGGTGTCGATCTGAAGCGCCACCGTCGATAGTCCATTCCAAATCGACCGTTCCGCTCGATCATTTGCCCGCAATTTCTGGCGACTATTTTAAGCTCGACTCTCGTTTCGTTGGGCGGCCGTTTCATATCTACGTGAGTTTGCCGGAAGGATATGATCCATCTGAGAGTCTTAAGTATACGGTCATCTATCTGCTCGACGGAGATTCGCTGTTTCCAATTCTGGCAGGCAATCACTTGTTTCTAAGTCTCGACGAAGACTTGCCGAAGGCGATTATTGTCGGGATCGCTTACGGTTCTTTTGATCCGGCAACGAATAAGCGCGGATTCGACTTTTCCGCGCCAGCTTCGGACGCGACGAGCGAACAAGGCGGAGCACCGTTGTTTCTGTCCTTCCTGCAATCGGAGCTTCTGCCAGAAGTGGAAACGCGGTATCTGGCCGACTCAACCCGTCGTGTTCTTTTCGGACAAAGCAGAGGCGGCCACATGGTGCTCTACTCGGCTTTCGTCGACCCGGATCTGTTTTGGGGCCGAATCGCCAGCAATCCGACGTTTGATCCAGGGCGTGAAATGTTCTTCTCCAAGGCTGAGCAATCAACCCGTACGGACTTGGGTCTAGTAGTGACCAGCGGCACACACGACATGCCGCGACTATGAGAAGCTGCGCTTGAGTGGTTTGCGGCTTGGGAAGATCGTGACGATGCTCCGTGGGCAATCAAGACAGCCACAATCGAAGGCGGAACCCATTCCGCGAATAGCCCGGACAGTTATAGGTTTGGAATGAATTGGTTGTTCAATCGAAAATGACGGCAATTGGTGATCCTCTTCCGAGAAGGCCGATAGCATGGTTTTAGGTTGCCGTATTCGGGCTACCGGCCGCGTATCTGGCCTACAAAGCGGCAGCCGGAGCGGCATCATGGATATTGCCGTTGGTTCTTGGCGGAATCGCATTCGTCGTCGTCTTGGCACCGTTTGTGATAAAGCGCGAACGAGAAACCACGGAGTTGAACGACGATGGCATCGTGCAGATTGATGGGCACTCGCGAATCGAGGTCCGTTGGTCCGACATCTCTGAAATCGGAATTGTTACTACTAGCGATGGGCCATTTGCCGAGGACGTGTTGTTCGTCTTCAAAACGTCGGACACAGATGGATGTGTAGTCTCGCACGAGGCAGCCGAACGGGTTGGGTTGCTTCAAGAACTGCAGACCCAATTTCCAGATCTCGATAACAACAAGATAATCGAGGCTATGGGTTGCACGAGCGACAACTCATTCGTGCTCTGGAAGCCATCAACGGCAGATCCATGAATGCTTCGAGTACCTGAAGTAGCGTCTATTTCGCAGATACTACTTCTGAAACTCCCGACCTTGCCTGACAGTTCATTCTAGAATCAATGAACCTGTCAGGAGGGAACAATGAATCGACAAGCAGAAGCCGATATTCGTCGAAAAACGAAGGTGCTTGAACACGCCAAACAATCAGGAAATGTCAGCCATACGTGCCGTAAATACGGTGTTTCTCGAGATAGCTTTTATCGTTGGAAGAAGCAGTTCGAAACAGGCGGACCTGAGGCGCTGATCAACTCGAAGCCTTGTCCGGAGAATCCCAAAATCCGAGTACCGAAAGACGTCGAGGAAAAGATCCTCTACATCCGACGTGAGTTCGGCCTGGGGCAACTGAGAATTAGCTGGTACCTGCAGCGTTACTACGGCATGAAAGTATCTCCAACTGGCATTTTCGGAGTGCTGAAGCGAAACGGCTTGAGTCGTCTTCCTGCGGGAGCGCCTAAACGATCGCCCAGCACCTTCAAACGCTACGAAAAGACCGTCCCCGGCCATCAGGTGCAAGTTGACGTCAAGTTCCTATTTTTTAGAGATAAAGCAGGCCGACGGATCAAGCGGTTCCAATACACGGCGATCGACGATGCGACACGTATCCGGGCATTGAAGGTGTATCGCAAACATACGCAGGCTTTCGTTATCTATCGCGTGTGTGATTTTTTCGGCATTGACCTGGATGACGTTCTGCCGAACCTCGAGTCCGTCTTCGCCGAGGACTCGACGTCAGTCGAAGTTGGCGACACCGTACACCGCGTGAGTGGCGATAAGACCGCTACCGTCATTAAGAGTTTGCGGTTGAAACGAGCATAGCGGTGCTTCCTCCGCGCCCGACCATTGGAGTGAATGATGAGTGACTTAGCCGAAGTTTCGGAGCTATTGCGTGCACATAAAGTCACCGTGCCTGCCGTAAACGTGTTTCGCATTATTGAAGAGCGAGACATCAATCTCGCTTTCGAAGACATGGACGATGCCGATTCCGGATTGCTGCTGATCGAGGACGGCCAAGCCACGATCGCGATCAACAGCACGCACCATCCGAACCGACAACGTTTTACGGCGGCCCACGAGTGCGGTCACTATTTCCTGCATTGCAAAGAAGGTGACGACCAGCTGTTCGTCGATCAAGCGTTTCAGCGTGGTGCCGTTGCCGGAGCAGGCACTGATATTCAGGAAATCCAAGCGAATCGTTTTGCCGCTGAGCTACTCATGCCGGAAGACATGGTGCGCAGTGCCGTGCCCAACGACTCGCTGTCGGACTTGGACATCGCGTTACTGGCGTTGCGCTTTGAAGTCAGCGAACAGGCGATGACTATTCGCCTGGTCAAGCTGGGCTTACTGCGCTTGGATGCCGACTAAGAAACGGCGAGCTCGTAGTCGATAAACCACTCGCCGGGTTCCAGGTCATCGGTGTTGTGCAGGTGACTCTCGCGCCCCAGCTCATTGACCAAGGCGCGTTAATCCTGCGGTCAACTACTTGATTGAGCGCAATCTTGTTTCGGCTCGTAAAGGTATCGGCCATGCACCGTGGTGTGCCAGTTCCATCCGAGGCACGCATGCAACCCGACGTCTTCTCTTGAGTCGGTCGTAGCGGGCGGCAATGGGTTATTCGCTTGTTGACACCACCGTTGCCGCCGCCGCCAGTGGGTTGATACTCATTCCCTCAGGCCCACCACGACGCCGGTGCCCGATAGAAATAGCGTTTTGACCATTGGTTCTGAACGAAGCTCGTGTCAGCGAGAAGGACTTCGATTCGTCATTTGTGACCTTGTATGCCGATGTCATGTCGACCTCGGCAAGCGTTCGTGAGTTTTGCGTAGATGGGCTATGCAAAGTCCCGCAAAGTAGTACGAATTCGAAACGAACGTCCCAGTAGACTATTGAAAAATATAGCCTAGGGCAGTCACCGATCGAACGGAAAATCCCCGTGTCCGCGTATCGAATTTGCCCCCTGTCTCTCCCCTACAGCCTGATCTCAAAGAAACGTGCCTGATCCAGCTGCTGCTGCCAAACTCGAGATCTACTATTCATAGCCAAGAATCTAGGCACTTCGTCCGTCTCTTTGAAACAGAATCGCCGCGGAAGCCTGGAATAAACTGACCGCGGCGGCATGCTGTACTGAATCGACTTTAAGCGCGCGCCGGATTCATAGGTGTGGTAGTAGATGTTCCTCACGCCTATCTCGCAACGCAAAAACCAGATTGCCGCAGAGAGCGTCGCTTCGTGCCAGATGCCCTCGTGTTGCCGTAGCACGTTATCGACGTAGCGGATTACCCGGTCGTTCTCAACCTTTGACCCCCAATAGTAAATCGGACCTTGTTCTCGTACGGCAACTCGCCGTGCCCATAGTGCCTCCCTTATCCAGTCGTTTTGTACTTCCTCAATGAGTGCCTCGTCGTTCGCAAGATCGATGTCCAGTCGCGCCCAGGCAAGCGTGTGGAAACGACCGTCCGCGACAGGATGCCCACCATACTCAAACGGGCGAGCGTCATTTGGATCCACAAGCCTCTTATACGGTTCGTCGTGTTCTGACGAGAAGTTGAGTTGGAGAACGAGATTGAAACCTCGGCGTGAGGTTTGATACCAGGAATCTCTGTTCTTTGATCCCCAAATCGCTAGCGTGAGGAAGTAGCACTCATAACGTACCGGCCATACAGTGTCGAAGACTTCGGCAGTCAGCTCTTCTCCACGAGACTGACTAAGCGCTTCCCGGACAACATCCTTTTCGAGAAGTTTGGCAAAGCGCGTCGTGCGGAGATCCTTTTTCGATGCGTGATTGCGGGTAACTAGACTCAGCAACAACAACGCATACCGGTCCTTGAAGTAGTAAAACCGCGTTTTACTCCTCGGCAGACACTCTATGATCTCCTTGGCTTCAACCAGCTGCATGACCAGTTTCCAAAAAAGAGGGGCACCTCAATCGGTGCCCTTAATATTGGCCACTGGGTACATTCGGTTTGCTACGCGAGCAATGCCTTCTGTCTCCAGCACGCGCAGTACCTCGTCCAAATCCTTGTAGACGTGGCCGCACTCATCCAGCGGCGTGCGCCGTGTGTTGCCGACGATGCCTTCTACCTCTACGCCACCCAGCGTACGCTTGATGTGGCGCATTTCGGCGTCGATATCGTCATGCAGCTCGGCCAGCTCACGCTTGGCCTGGCCACGCGCCATCACACGTCCGGAACCATGGTTCACAGAGCAACCTGACTGGTACGCACCCTTCAACGGGTAAAGGATGGCCGCACCGTCTAGCATTGAGCCTGGCACAAGGCATGGATGACCCGTGTCTTCCCACTTTGTGCCCACCAGGTCAGGGTGTCCCGCCGGAAATGCGCGGGTCGCGCCCTTTCGGTGGACGAATCCCTTCTTGGTAGTGCCGTCCGGCAGCACAAGCGTCTCTTCCTGCACCAGGTTGTGCGAGATCTCGTAGAAGACCTCACCGGTTGCATTGAAGACGTTCTCAAGTGCTTTTTGCACACCACGAACGATGATGTGACGATTCGCCACGGCATAGTTCGCTGCCGAGTTGTGGTGGGCCCAGTATTCGCGGCCCAAGAGCTCGTCTGCGCGGAGCCACGACTCCTCGCGACGATTCTTCGCTAGGCCGCGCAGCGCCGCACCTTCATAGAAGTAATGGTTCGCCGTTTGCCAGCCGTAACCACGACTGCCACAGTGAATCATCACCCAGACCGAACCGTCGTTGACGTCGACCTGCATTTCCACGAAGTGGTTGCCGCCACCGACCGAACCAATCTGTGGCCCCGCCTTGTTGCGAGCACGCTCGATACGATCGGTATCCAGCACTTGTTCGTCCACGTCGATGTACTGACGTTCGCAAACGTCCGCATGCACGCCGATGGCCTGCGCACCATAGCGAAAGATGTCCTCGATCTTGGTGTCCGCAATGCGAGGCATGTGTTTCGGACGATCGCTACCGATACCAGTCGCGATGCGCAGCTCGACTTCATAGATCCAGCGGCGACGCTTGTCCCAGTCGGCGACATC
Organism: Gammaproteobacteria bacterium; assembly: GCA_965221985.1. Classification (GTDB taxonomy): domain Bacteria; phylum Pseudomonadota; class Gammaproteobacteria; order Steroidobacterales; genus J054. The sequence goes on along the minus strand of OZ244928.1, from coordinate 569,651 downwards.
TGCAGCCGTCAGGTTTGGCACCTTCAGGTACACGACACCGCATGAAATATCGTAACCGCTGCCGGCCTGGATGATGACGTCTTCGGTCACGGCAACGCCGCCGACCGGGATGCCGTAGCCCAGGTGTGTGTCAGGCATCAAGTAAAGGCCAATCATGCCTGGGTAGGCGGCCGCCTGTGCGGCCTGACGCCACAGCGCTTCATCGGTTTGCGCAAACAGAGCTTCGGACAGGTACGCGTGCACCTCAGTGCGCATGTCACCGATCTTTGGTAGCACGTAGTGTGCATCCGATACTTTCTGTACTTCTTGCAAAAATGACATTGTCTTGTCCTTGTCCATTTATGGTACACGCAGCCGGCTGCCTGAGCCGACGCGTGATCGCAGGAACTCCATCTGGTCCGTCAGAATGCGGCGGTTTTCCAGGATCAGGCCCTCGGCACGGTTCGGTGCATAGGGCACAGCCAGGAGTCGCATTCCAATGACTTCCAGCGAGTGGTTGTCTTTCCTGTGATTGCAGGGCCGGCATGCCGACACAACGTTTTCCCAGGTGTCCTGACCGCCTGCTGACAGAGGAATCACGTGATCGCGGGTGAGTAACCTTGGCGGCAGAGCCTCACCGCAGTAGAGACACATGTAGTCGTCTCGACGGAAAAGGCGCGGATTGGTTAGCGCCGGAGTACCGGACCAGTCGTCCGCGCCCTTGTCTACCGCGGTTGTTGCGACGATAGAATTCACACGCAGGACTGACCGAAGACCAGTGCGCCGTGAGTAGCCGCCACGAAGAATGATCTCTTCAACTCCAGCCTCCCACGCTACCTGTTCGCGGCAGTACAGTAGGGCACCGTCCTCGCGCGTAATCCACGCAATCGGTCGTCCGCCTACATCCAGTTTTAGAATCCTTTCGGTCATCGTCATTTCTCGTAGTGACAATGCGAATTGTGTAGACATGATTTGGTACGGACCCCCGGAGTCGAACCGGGATGCCGGTGGGTCTGAGCCACCGAGGTATAACCAATTCCCTTCAGATCCGCGTAGTTGGTGCGCAGCCCGCGATTCGAACGCGGAAGCAAGTAGTTTTGAGCTACCCAGGTATGCCGTTCCCGTCACCTGCGCGTGGTGCGGACCCCCGGAATCGAACCGGGATGCCAATGGTTTTAAGCCATCGAGGTATGCCTGTTCCCTTCAGATCCGCAATGTTGGTAGCCGCCCTCGGAGTCGAACCGAGAAACACCTGTTTCTAAGACAGGTAGGTATGCCTAGTTCCCGTCAGACGGCCTTAGTTGTTGGCACCCTCGGCAGGACTCGAACCTGCAACACCCGAGGTAGAAGCTCGGTGCTCTGGATCCATTGAGCTACGAGGGTTTGGTCCCCCAGGCTGGAATTGAACCAGCGACCAACCGCATATAAGACGGTTGCTCTACACCTGGCTGAGCTACTGGGGAGAGTTGGACATGCCGCTCGGACTTGAACCGAGATGACGAGGGTTGCAACCTCGCGCCTAACCGTTCGGCCACGGCATGAAGTGGCTGGCCAGCGACGATTCGAACGCCGATTAGCGGGTTTGGAAGCCGCAGTCCTACCATTAGACGACTGACCATTTGTCCTGGCTCGGCGCCGTGGACTCGAACCACGATCTCGAGATTCAAAGTCTCGCATCCTGCCATTGGACGAGCGCCGAATAGTAATTGGTACAGCTGACAGGATTCGAACCTGTGACCTCGACCTTCGCAGAGTCGCGCTCTAATCCGCTGAGCTACAGCCGTGTAGAAAAAGTTGGGAGGGCGCGTTGCACACCCTCCCGGTGCTGAATCAAGACTTGATGTTTACCAGTCCATTCAGCAGAGCGTCGAGACCACCCACGACAGATAGATCGCCTACGTTTTCGGTGATCTTCTCGAGAGTCTCCAGCTCTTTGAGACGCAGAGCTACGTTGTTGCTTTCCATCACTTTCGCGGTGTTCAGCAGCGAGCGAGTTGCGTTTGTCTCTTCGCGGCGGCGAATAACATTCGCTTGTGCCGCTTTTTCGGCTTCAACAACCTTGCCCAGCAGGTCTTTCATATCGCCGGGCAAGATGATGTCTTTCACGCCTACGCTGATCACGCTGAGGCCGATCTCAGCGAAACGCTTGCCAAGGTGATCCGCAATGTCGCGGTCGATCGCAGTCTTATCCTCGAGCAGCGCATCCAGCTTGCGGGTACCCACAGCCGCGCGTAGACCAAACTGGATCTCTTTGTATAGTTGATCCAGCGGATCCTTGACCGCGCGAACGGCTTTGGCGGCGTCAATGTACTGGTAAGTAGCGGTTACGTTGATACGCAGTGCCACTTTGTCCTTGGTCAGGATTTCCTGACCTTGAACTTCCAGTGCTTTGACACGCAGGTCCACAAGCTCCACGCCAACGGCGTGGGCAACGTTCCAAAAGGCATGCAGGCCGGCTGCCAGGGTATCGGTGAGTTCACCATCCACGTACAGCAGACCTACGTGACCGTCGGGTACGATGCGTGCGTAGACCGCCTTGTCGACAACCGCGAGTACCTTCGCATCGCGGCCGTTTACAAGGCGCTTGGTCAGGCGCGCATCAAGCGCAATGCCCTCATTGAGGTCGAAGCGCTCAACACGAACCTTGACCACACCTTTCCAGTAGAGCTTGCGCTCCGCCGGTGCGAGCACGGCCGAGGCACGCTCGTTGAGGTAGACCAGCGCTACTTCATCGGCGTTGGTTTCAACGACGTGAAACAGGCGATCGACCTCAGCGCGCTCGGCCTCAACCAGATAGTCGGCCAGGCGGTGTTCGAACGCAGCGACCGACAGGTCGAAGCGCTCAACCGCGTAGCGGCGACGCAGGCTGAAGTAACGATATGTTCCCGGTGCCACGAACTTGATGAAGTCTCCATCCTTAAACAGGAGACCGCGTTCGTGCTTGCGCACGATGAACTTGTTGTAGAACCACATTGTGCGTTCTCCTTCTTCGTTGTTGTTTCCGTCAAATGACGGTCGTTGGTTTGGACGCAAAGTGCGCAAAGGTCGGGCCGCTTGGTGGCTGGACTTTTGCTCCTGAATGCGCCGTTCTACTTCTGCCAGTCGACTGAGACCAGCCACTTCGGATCACCTCCTTTGTCGTCTATGGTTTAGAGAGCCCGGGCCACTTGTGGCCCGATCGTATGAATATGTGTGTCCGCTGTCACAGGAGTGCCGCAGATCGATGGCGCCGGCCAATCGGGCACATCGTGCACGGGGCGTCGGCTTTCGCCCGCGATCACCAAAGCGTTCGCGAGTATCGGGCGGATGCGACGTGGGCGACATGCAGGATCGACGCGGCGGATCACTGATCGGCAACAGTCGTGCTGCTCGGAGGTTCGACGTCCTTGCGGATCGTCGAACGTCTTTGCCGACAACGGACACGGGTGGGGCGATATCCTCGCCCGGGAGCGGATTCGAACCGCAGGCCGAAGCCTTGCCTTGATGCCGTGACAGGGCATTGGCGGAAATGCAAGAGTCGAACTTGCGACAGTCAGATTACAGGTCTGATGCTCTACCCACTGAGCTAATTTCCCGTGGTGGTTGAGTGCTAACGGTACGCTCGGTACACACCGTGCGATGGGAGCGTGAGTGTGCCAGACGGGATCAAAACCCGAACCGCTGAACACCGCGCGCGTGCCCAACCCTGGTAGTCCGAGACGGATTCGAACCGACGACCTCCGCTTTGTAAGAGCGGCGCTCTAACCAACTGAGCTATCGGACAACATGGTCGAGAGGGCCGGATTCGAACCGGCGAAAGCGGGGTTATGAGCCCCGCGTGAGACCGCCTCCCTCTCATTGGTGCGGGCAGTGGAGATTGAATCCACAACCCCGACGGTGGCGCCGTCGTGCTCTACCGATTGAGCTATGCCCGCATTGAATTGGTCCGCCCTGAGAGAATCGAACTCCCGTCACCTGGTTAAAAGCCAGGTGCACAGCCACTATGCCAAGAGCGGAGTGGACCGCCTGGAGGGACTCAAACCCCCGTCCTGCTGGTTCGAAGCCAGCCGCTCTATCCAACTGAGCTACAGGCGGATGTGGCGGAGAAGCCAGGATTCGAACCTGGGTGGGACGGCACGCCCCTCTCGTTTAGCAAACGAGTGCCTTAAGCCACTCGGCCACTTCTCCAGTTGATTGGGGTGAATGAACGGACTCGAACCGATATCAACCAGATTCACGGTCTGGGGCTTTGCCGTTAAGCTACATTCACCAATGTTTGTTGGCGGAGACTGAGGGGATCGAACCCCCACGTCCGTAAGGACATCACCGGGTTCAAACCGGATAAGCACGCCGACCTTGCGAGTCTCCTTTGAATTTGGTCTGGAAGGCTGGATTCGAACCAGCGGCATCTCGGTTCCAAGCCGAGGACTCTGACCAGGCTGAGCTACTTCCAGAAAAAGTGGTAGACCGAGGCTGAGTTGCACAGCCGACCTCGCGAATATCAGTCGCGCGCTCTACTCACTGAGCTATCGGTCTACAAAGTCATGACGCCAGAGGAACAAATGACCCGTCGCTGATTGCGCGTTTGATGTAGCGCATAAACATGATTGCTCTGTCTTCGAGCTCAAGGGTTGCGTCACCGATGTCCTCGAGCGGAACAGGGAAAACATACGCGCCGCCTGCTGGTACATTCACGCCGTAGTAGGCGATTCCTTGTCGATACCGAACAAATCGAACGGTGTTGTCTTTCACAATATCTTTGATGTTCATGTGTCCTCCTCGAGCCTGTTTAAGAATGAGTCGCTTCGCGACGATCGAATTGCGAGTAGTACAAACTCGCATGTGTGGTAATCCGGACAGGATTCGAACCTGCAATTACGAGGTTGAAGGCCTCGTGGCTTAACCATTCGCCCACCGGATCATGGAAACTGGCGCTGCGAATCGGACTTGAACCGACATCTTTCGGATCGACAATCCGATGCTCTGCCATTGAGCTACCGCAGCGAAATAGAAAACGGCTGAGACTAGGCCGTTTGCGACCAACCTTTTGCGGGAGTACCTGCCGCCTGCACGGCGACAGTTGCCCGTGTGTCCACCGCCACCCGGCTTGCGCCGGCATGACGGTAGTTAGTCATGACTGCCTTTTTCAGAGTGAGGCGATTCACTCGTCGTACGCATCTAGTCAGCAATTTGCTTACCGTGAGCCTTGCGAGGCTCTGAATGGGGGCTACCCAACCGTGCGGCGCACTGCCAAGGTCAGAACAGCTTGCGGCTGTTCAAACCGCCGAATTACCCGAAGGCTTCGGCCTTAAGCCACTTTCGACACGTACCGGGGCGCGTCTTTGCGTTTACTGTTTGGTGCGTAATGCGGGATTCGAACCCGCGACCAATCGAGTAGAAGTCGATAGCTCTACCACTGAGCTAAAAACGCTAGTCCCATTGCGACGTGCGCGCCTCAGTCGCTTCGTTGCCTTTTGGGCAACGAAATACAACACGCCGAATGTCGTTCACCTGCCGGTTACTTGACCGATGACGAGGACGCTGGCTGCACGCCAGAACCCTCGCCCTCTGCGCAGTCGCACTCGCCTGCAAAGCTCGCACTTACCTGCACTATTCGTTACCTCTCACGGTTGACGATGTTGGTGTAGCGGGTAGCACCACCACGTGTTCTTTCGCGGACCCGCATTCCCGACGTTAGTCGGTGCGTCAGTCGCACTACTTCCGCGCATCGCTTGGCCGCTATCCCCGGCAATGCCGAGAACTAAGGGAGGCCGAACTTGCCTGGAATGACCGAAACCTAAGTTTCGGCGAAACGCCATGGGAGCGTTCCTTTCCCGCCGTTGCCGACGGTTAGCAGCGCCAGGCCGCTAGTCACAACCTCGGCCGAAGCCGATAGTCGTGGATTGGTGGAGGATCGCGGATTCGAACCGCGCTCATTCGCCTTGCAAAGACGACGTTCAACCAACTGAACTAATCCCCCAGAATCTGGCTGGCACGGTAGGACTCGAACCTACACCTTTCCGCTTAACAGGCGGACGCTCTACCATTGAGCTACATGCCATTGGTGGACCGGGATGGAATTGAACCACCGACGCGTCGGTCTTCAGCCGACCGCTCTACCGATTGAGCTACCGATCCATTTGGTGGAGAGGGTAGGAGTCGAACCCACAAAGCCCATTAGGCGCCTGGTTTACAGCCAGGGCTTCTTGCCAGTGAAAACCTCTCCGAAAACTGGAGCTGACGGTGAGCCTCGAACTCACAACCTGCTGTTTACAAGACAGCTGCTCTGCCAAATTGAGCTACATCAGCAATATCGTAGGGGCAGGCGCGTGCGCGCGCAGCCGGGTCTGAGTGCCGCAGCCATTCCTGATGAAAGACTCTGCCCCAACGTCTACACAATCCACATTGTTAAAGAGCGTTCCGCCGGGACATAAAAAAACCCCGGTGGGTGTGAACCGACCGGGGTCTCTTGTTGGAGCTTTCCTGGAAGGTTCGATATTCGAGCCTTCCGAGAAAATGTTCTTAGGAAGGCTAAGTCATCGGTTCCCCACTATTCGTGGCGAGCGAATCACAACGGTCAAACGCGATATGCGCCGGTATGACGTTCATACCGGACAGGCGCGCGCCACCGTCCCCATCGACGTTGGCATACAACTGCCAGCGCCGTTTGGCGGCGGTTGATAAACCGAGTTGTTGGATGAAGTAATTCATAGTGGGCGCGAGTATACGCACAGAATGCGATCTGTCAACCGCTAAAGTGAACAAACGTTCCGAAAATGTGAACAGAGTCTGAATGACTAAGGTTTCTTGATTCGTTTTGGCTTTGTTGTCCGGACAGACTTCAACCAGTTATGTAACGTCGATTCCTGCCGCGCTGTAAGGTCGAGTGCGCCAGCCATCAGCTCGATAGTATCGATGACGCGACTACGAATTGCCGAACCTACTTCAGAGTCGGGGACAGAGGGCCCCTTGCCGAAAAGTATCCAACCGGGCGAAACGTTCGTGATCTCGGCGATAGCCTCGATGAGCTTGAGATTCGGATTCTTCGGTTCTGTCGTTTCCAGACGATGCAGGCCGGTCTTGGAAAGGTCAATCCCGTACTCCCGCAATCGAGCTCTAAGAGCGGCGGGTTCCATTTGTGCGCGCATGCGAGCGGCACGAATTCGGCCAGCAATGTCCAATGGTTCTTCTTGCAACGTAGTTTCAACGTGAATCGAAGTTTGGCTTGTATATCAAAAAGGCCGGATAGCTGTCGCGGGAGTTTTGCGTAAGTGAGCTCCGCAAAGTCCCGCAAAGTGGTGCAAATTCGCAACGAACGTCCCGGTAACCTATTGAAAAATATAGCCTAGGGCGGTCACCGGTCGAACTGAAAATCCGCGTGTCGGTGGTTCGATTCCGCCCCTGGCCACCATCTTTTCAAAGGTGCTACCCGGTCACATGGTTTACAGCTTGTTCCGGACACATAGTCAACACTATTGGCACCAAGAGATCCTCGGCGCCGGCTAGCCTACTCGTCTTTTCCACCGTCGCCTGCCGTAGATTCAGATGATGCTTCATCGTTCGCCTCCACATCCTGCAAACATCCCAGCAACGCATTGAGCGTTTTGCCGGTAACAGCCGCCACAACTTCAGATTCGTCTGGCAATTCACCTTTAAATCTAATCCATCTCCAGGCGTTCATCTCATTGACGTGGCGGCCACAGGCTAGGACAGAATCGCCGGGTAGTTGTGTAGCCTGTAGCCAATGTGTGGTTATAATGATGGTCGCGCGCTTGGCCGCCTCGGCAAGCGCCAATCCGGCTTGTTCATAGTCCGCAGTTGTTTTCGCATAATTGCGAAGCTTGGCCACCGTAAATGTACGATCCATGTCGAATAGCCGTGCTTGCGCCCAGGAGATCTGTATCGTCGCCAGGATGATTAAGTTTTTCATAGCTGAACCTCGGAATTGCCGGGACAGTTTGGAAATTTAAAAAGCGATAGGAGACTCCGCGCCGTGCTTTCGCCGATTTCCCTATTGCCATATTTGTAAACTGCCCCCCTCACATTCCAAATTAGAAGTAGGCAGCATTCTTCTTAGCCGTCAGCTTAGAACAATTTGTTTTGAGTTTGGTGCATGTGTAGCATATTCATAATATCGATTGTGCTTAAACTAAGAATAAACAAGATGTTCTGGCAGATCGGTTTGGCTCCTGATGACCCATAAATAGTGTTTTTACGCTTTTATGGCAGGGGACTTAAGAAACGAAACGTTTTGGCTGTTCGGCTCCGCATTGGCGATACTTGGATGGGTTCGCCGAAAATCGATCTAAACTAATTGCAGGGACAGTTTACTGATTTAATTGAGTAGACTGTCCGCCCATTCCCAAACGATCGCGGTCGCGCATCAACCCTTCAATGGCCATGTCGTAGTCCATGGTCTCGCCTGCCCAGCGTGTAACCGCGGTTTCAGGGTCAATTTGTAATCCATGTTCAAGCTGCTTGCGCAGCAAAGCTTCGATGTTGCCCTCTGTATCATTGCAGTCGGGCTGAATTGTCTGGCCGTTTGGATCTCGAAAGCTCAAACCCGAGGCGTGACGGCTGATTTGAAAACCACCTTCGTGGATTAACCGGTGATGCCGCCGGCACAACAACAACAAATTCGATAGTTTCGTTTCACCCCCCTGGGCCCAATGCTGGATATGGTGCCCATCAACATAGCGGGTATGCGTACAACCGGGAAACCGGCAACCACGATCCCGCGCTATCAAAGCTCGCCGCATGGGGGTTGGTATACCGCGAGTCTTGCGGCCCACATCCAGCACATCGCCGTTGGCATTTTTTACCAGACCAACCAAACTAGAATCGCAAGTCAGCCGGCGCACTGTTTCCGGTGGCAAGCCCGGACCGCCTTCTAGCTCGCAGCAATCCTCGTTATCCACAGATGAAAAACCATCGCACAAGGTTTCCGCGGAAACGTGCACCACAACGTGATGCGCATCGCTGCCTTTTAGTGAGGCGGGGCCACTTGCCAAGAAGGCTTCAGCTAGCAGTACTAGCGCGTCGGCTCGATGATTGTCTAGATTGTTTTCCGGAAAGTCTGCGTGCGCCTTTGGCGTTTCCGCGGAAACGTCGTCCGCGTCCGGCAAATCATTCCGCGCTGCTTCCAAGGCCTCGACGACCAGCGCACCGAGTTCGGGCGGCAAGTTCGCATGCAGTTGCAGTTGGCCCGTTTCGTCGTGGTACCAATGCACTCGCCTCGCGTCATGATTTTCATTGGCTTGTTTTAGTTGCTCCGCGCGCTCGCAAAACCGCATGCCCCTAACCAATTTTTCCATATGATTAGCCGTGCCATGCAAGGCGATATTAAGGAGACTGTCTTCATTGTTCGGCGTCGCGATACGCGTCATGGCGCGAACTTTCGAATAGCTAATTTTTCCGGCCGCAAAAGCAGCCGAAATCTTGGGCAAGTCTGGCAAGGCCCGCGCGACCCGTACTTTCTCGCGCCCCGCACCCATGGCCAGGCCAATTTTCCAGTTTAGCCAATGGGCACAAGACGTAATGCCCTGACGCGCCCAACCCCCGCGCCGATCAAAATCCCCGATGAGCCGAATCAGTTCGTAGGCACCCGCGTTGAGGTGGCCGGCTAACTGCGTGATGGCTTGCTCCAGGTCTGTAATGGGTGGTTCGACTTCCTGCAGCTGCGATTTTTCGGGTGACATGGACATGCTCTAATTACTGTATATACATACAGAATTATAGCGAAAAAGATTGGTATATCAAGTATTTAATCGATATCGAAAGGCCGTATTTGAGGGGGCCAGAGTTCTTGGGCTTGATATTGCGATATTGCCTAGAAGCGTTTCCGACGGTTCTTTCGGGCTAAGTATTGCTGAAAGCTCTCCGGGCGTTTCCCGCGGCGGCGGATTTGCGGTTGCCGAGCGGCTTGCTGCCGCTTCTCAGCCCGCCGGCGTGAATGGTCACGCGAAACAATTTGGCCGGGTCCATCAAGTTCTTTCTCGAACGCCTCGCCCTTAAAAAGTGCAGCAAACGGCTGGCGCCGGAAGGGTATGACGTGCCTGTAGCGATTGAGGCCTGCTGGGTAAAGGCACCACAGCGCAGCCTTTTGCGGGTTATCTCCCTCGCCAAAATCGAAGAAAACGGGACCGCGGCATTCTGACCATTCTCGAAGAAGCGAACAGTCGTCGGGGAAAGGGAGACGCACTACTGACGGTTCCTCCGGCTCGCTGACGCGAAGCGCCTTTTTCAATGATTCATCGAACTGCGGTTTATCTCTCTTTCGCCTTGCGCCATCCACAACCCAGACTAGCTTGGGGTAAAAGGCATTTCGAGCGCGGCGCTCTTCGGGTTTGAGGTAGGAATGCTGGAACTCTACTACCCACCCTTGGTCAGTCTTCACGTCCGCGATGTGTTTCTCGCCGCTTTCCGATCTGTGGACGACTTCTAGCCAGTCGTCGGGAAACAGGCCTTTCCAAGCACGGTGCCACTCGGTTTCATTCTCCCACCACGGATCACACGTTCTTCTTCCGCGGTGAGCCCAGTGCCAGATTTTTATTTCTCCGCACTTTGCCACCATGGGGCGTTGGCAAACCGGGCAATTACCTGAAAGATCCGGGTGAGCCTCCCGGCGTTGCCCATCTACAATCGCATATTTCATGGTTGTGCTAAATCGGGATCCGCAGCCAAGTCCGCCCTGCCACATTACCAGTCGGAAGGCTCACACCATGAGGCTTCCATCCATTTGCGGTTCAGCTATCAGCACACCCGCCCTAGCCTCGCCCATTTTCCGGTTTTTTGGGCACTTGCTGCTGGTGGTTGTCGTGGATGTTCGGATAGAAGCAGTCGTTACGGTTGGCTGGTGCCGTGCCAAAAATCTTTCACTTAACCGCGAAACATCCGTCGCCTTTCGTCGCAAAGATTGCCAAAGGCGGCAATGTTCCGATAGTTGAGGCTTTCTAGGGTGGCCGGAGCGGGTAAAGCTGGGGCAACACAACATCCGATGAATTAACCGGAAAACTAATAAACTAATGACCGGCACCATATTGGGCACCATATTGCTCCCGCCTGATTGGAAAAGTACGGTGTCGGCTCGATCTATCAGTGCCTGGTGATTTCGCGTGTGCTACCCGCATCGCCAATCAAAACACATCCGTATAGGGAGAAGTGCGAGTGCGGCGCTTCGTCCTTAGAATTTGTCGGAATCGCGAAACGTAGCACCGACGTAGACGCACCAGACCAAGCCGCCGATGAAAATCGCTAAACAGGCTGCAACTGCATATTCCATTTATAAGTCTTCTAGTTCCTTTATCCGTCGATAAGCCCTACGGTTCGACCAGATCGCGATGCTGGTAACCACAATTGTAGCAAAGCATCCTATTGCAAAAACAACAATATTCGCATCGATATAGTTTTGAGCCAGCCATCCGATCAGGGAAATATCAACGGCTACAAGCAAAGTAAATACTACTTTTAGCCAGCCAATTTCTTCTTTCAGACTGTCTGCCTTGCTCATGCGAGATAGAGACGCATTGCGGCTAGAATTGGGTGCATACGGAAGGCACTCATAATAATGAGTCCGGCTGGCCCTGAAGACAAAGCCCGCGAAGAGATTGATCGGCTGCTAGAAGCAGCTGGTTGGCATTTATGTAATTTCGGCGATCACGATATTTCTAAGTCGTGCGCTATCCGCGAGTTTCCGCTGAATTCGGGCCATGGTCACGCAGACTATCCGCTGTTTTTGCAAGGAAAAGCGGTAGGCGTCATCGAGGCTAAGATAGTCGGCCAGTCCCTCGCTAGTTATCGCGTGACCAAACAAACGATCTGAGTATCTAGCAGGAAAATTGCAAAATGTTAGAACCGGTACCTGTAAGATGCGATAGGCAAAACGGAGGAAATTCAACCGGTGCGTAGCTACAACACGCTAAATACCTACTTACTGTGCTTGGCCTACTCCTGCTCGGAGTCGCATACTGGCTCTATGCGGACAAGCGCGACTTCGTTGCGAATGCCTTAACGACCGAAGGCGAGGTCGTTCGCTTGCACCGCATCTGAAGTGTGGATAGACCACGACGACCCTGGGCGCTATTACACGTATGATTCATTTTTGCCGAAAATGGCAGGCTGGAGGTCGGATTGTCGTGCGGGTTTTAGTGAATGCGATAGGGAGGTTGGCGCTCCGAAAACTAATAAACTAATGACTGGCACCATATTGCTCACAATGTCATGCCATGGCTCGAGTACTTTTGGGGTGTGCTATTGCGTGCCTACAAGGAATTGGAAGACCGTGTCGGAAATCTTAGTCAGCCTGGCATCTCAAAGTCGCAGCGTGTCAGAGAGGCCGTAGAACGAAAGATCAAACCTTTTCGAATCGTCGACATTGAACGCGAGTGTCCAGATGTTAGTAGAGAGACGATTCGGCTTGTGCTTCGGGCAATGAAAAAGGAAGGGCTCATCGAGCCAAAGGGTCGCGGTCGCGGTGTTCGCTGGCGTAAACTGAAGTAACTTATCTGTGAATCACCTGGAAAGACGAGTCAAGGTTGTTGGTAAGGGAAGGGCTTCTCTGTTCATTTTTTACTGATCGCAATCCAAGCCTTCGCCATGAGTAATCTGAGTGATGATGATTACGAATTGAAGGTTCTGCGCTTGTCAGATCAATCGGCGTTTCGGCAATTTTCATTTACCGTCGCTTCCGGAAAAATTCAGCATCACGAACGCAGTGCGCTGGACGTTCAACCGCATCAAGACCTCATTGTGCCGCGGGTACTAAAGAGGAAACAACCATGCACGAACACGAAGAGGTGTTTTGGTTACTGTCGTCCTAAACTAAGAAATGCGGCATAACCCGCGTGCGGATGGTTTCTAGGGATTCCCAGGGATTGTCGAATACGCGTAAGGCCAGGTCGGTTAGCCCGGCGCGTTCCATCGCTTTGAAGCGTTCTACCTCGCGGTCGATGTCGCCGTAGTCGCCCGATGAGCTGACATTGTCGATGAGTTTCTGCACTAGCTCTGGCGGGACATCCTTGATGTCGCCGGTTTTTGTGACGCCGGCGATTAGAAAGTTGCGATAGTTGTCGCGTACCAGTTGTGCCTCGTCCGGTTCGAGTAGGTGGTCCAGGCCGATATGCGGGGGGATGACTTCGGCCCGGGCGAACAGGCCGACCCGCGCTTCGTGCATAGAGGCTTCACGGTTTGGTTTGATGTGCCAAGCCCAGAAATTGCCGACGCGGAAATCCTCGGCGGGCTGACTGCGCTTTGCCAACCCGGCTTCGATGTTCGCCATGACCTCGGGCAGGCGGTCGGCGGTGACGTCGCCAATTTGCAAGCCATCGGCGATGCGGCCGCCCATGCGTAGCATCTGCGGTCCCATGGAGCAGGTAAATACCTGCGGCCGCGGATGCTGCATGAAGTCGAGCTTGAAAGGCGAGTTCACGCTGAATACTTCGCCACGGTAGCCTTGGTGAAACTCGCCGGAGGCCATCATCAAGATGATTTCCGTTGCCTCCCGCACACCGCGGACGATGCGCATGCTGCCGAAATCCAGACTCGCGCCCTCGGGGCGTTCCGTGGTCGCCAGTGCCATTGCACCGCCGCCGCCCAAGCCAAGAATGGTCCGGCCCGCCGCCATCTCGTTGAGGCTGATGATCGAGTACGCGATGCGCACAGGATGCATCTCGTAAGGGCTGAGCGCCAACACTCCGAGCTTGATGCGGCTGGTTGACTGCGCGGCCTTCGACAAGCCCAGGAACGGGTCCCAGCCGTTTGGCAGGTTGGAGTGCCAAAGTGTGCGCACGCCGGCCTTCTCCGCCGCGACCGCATAGTCGGCGACCTCGTCCGGATGCATTTCGCAGCCGATGATGATTTCGATTTCCATGGGTTTGCTGCCTCCCGAATCCATCATCAGCATACTCGATTGAAAGTCCTCGCTGCCTGCGCGGGTGCAGTCCACCTTGAGCCAGCCAGCGCAGCGGTTTATTGTCGCTGGCGGTGTCTGGCGATTTGGCCGCGCGTAGCGGCTGCTGCAGGGGGTGTAGCGTGATAAAACTGATCAGAGAAAATTGCTTACCGTTGCCGCGATCAGCCTTGGCAATATTGGGTCTGCTTTCGATTGTGTTTTGCGTCGGCTGCGAATCGCCGCGCGACTCCGAAGAGGTGGCGGACGAGTCCGCCACGGCCACTACGCAGCCTGCCGCCGCGGCGGAAATTAGTGTTGAGCAGCTGGTGGAAATGCACTGCGTGCGTTGCCACCTGGCACCGGAACCCGAAGACCTTTCGCGCGAGTACTGGTCGTTCGCGCTGCACTACATGGGCAACTATGTGGGCATGAAGGGCGATGAATTTCCCGACATGCGCACCGAGCCTGCACCGCCGATGATGGAACCAGTGCCCGACTACACCAAGCGCTATTTCCTCTACGACAGCAACGGCTATTTCCGCGATCTCTATCCGTTCAAGCAGTATATTCCGCCAGCACCGTTGATGACGGCCGACGAGTGGCGGCGTATGCGCGAGTACTACGTTAGTAATGCGCGGCCCTGGCAGGAGATGGAGATGCAGGGGCCGAAGCCACCGGTGGCCGACACCTTCGAGGCCGTGGTACCGAATTTAGACTTAGAACCGAACGGCCTGGTTTTGGCCACTTTGGTTGATCCCGGCCGTCAGCAAATCTACGTGGGCCGGACCGTTATCGACGACTGGGTCGGCGGCGGTGAGCGCCGCGAAGGCTTCGAGGACTGGGACGATGTTGTGTTGTTCGACTTGGATTCCGGCGAGCGTCTTGCCGAGACTCGTTTGGATAGCGATGCCATAGACATGGCCTTGACTGAAACCGGCGCGCGCATTGTGGAGCACGGCCGTTTCCCCATGAGCCGTGTCGGCATAGCACGAATCAGCGACTGGACGCTCGAGGATGGTGAATTGCGCGCGCGCATGTTGGTGAATGGTAGACAGCGTTTCGTACAACATCACCGTCACGACATGAACGGCGACGGTCTGGACGACATCGTCGCCAATGCCTTCGGCGACGGCATTTTTGAAGATGCCAACAGCGAACTGACGATCTTCTACCAGACGCCTGATTTCGCCGACGCCTGGCAGGATGCGCCGGCGAAAATCGAGCCTGGTGTGCTCCCCGGCGCGTTGCGCGAGTCCATCATCGCGACAGATTCCGGAATGATCGGTAGCACCATCGCGGATTTCAACGGCGATGATTTGCCGGACATCGCCACGGTCGTGGCCCAGGGCAAGCAGGAGCTGCAGCTCTACGTTAACAACGGTGACGAAACCTACCGCAAACTGATCATCGATGAGAATCGTCCGTCCTGGGGTGGCAACAGTTTGCGGGCCGCCGATTTTGACGGTGACGGCGACGCCGACCTAGTGGTCATCAATGGCGATAACGTGGCGGGCAACCATGTGATTAACGTTGTACCGGCACCGCGGCCGCAACATGGTATTCGGGTCTGGCGCAACGACGGTGATCTGAAGTTCTCGCCGCAGTACTACTACCGCATGCACGGTGCAATTCGCTCGGTGGTTGAGGATTTCGACGCCGATGGCGATCCGGACATCGCGGTCATCGCACTGTTTCCGCAGTGGAACCAGGACGAGCCCGAGAGTTTCGTTTACCTGAAAAATGACGGCGGTTTTGAATTCACTCCGCAGTCCATACCCACGGAGTTTTTCAGCCCCTGGACATCCATCGAAGCGGCTGATGTCAACGGCGACGACAAGCTCGACATTGTTCTCGGGCTGGGCAATTTCCCGGAACTGGTGCCGCCTGACTGGCTGACCAAGCACAAGGCGATGGAGGGCCGCGGTGGTTCAGCACCGAGCGTGATCTATTTGCTGAACCGGTCGTGAACGCCCTGGAGCGGCAACCCGCGATTCATGTCCAGGGCAAAGTGGCCCTGGTTACGGGTGCCGCCAAGGGCATCGGTGCCGCCTGCGCGGCGGTGCTGGCAGAGCATGGCGCGGCAGTGGCCGTTGCCGACATTGATGCCGACGCTGCGAACCAGGTTGTTGCCGATATTGTCGCCGCCGGTGGTAAAGCTGAGTTTGTGCCACTGGATGTTACCGATGAGGCGCAGTGGCGCGCGGCAATCGGCGGTGTGATTGATCGTCACGGCGGACTCGACGTGTTGGTGAACAATGCCGGTGTCGCCATCGTGAAGACCTTGTTGGAAACCACCCTTGATGACTGGCGGCGAGTTCACGCGGTTAACCTGGAAAGCGTATTCATCGGCACGCGCGAAGCGGTGGATGTGATGCGCCCCGGCGGGCGCGGCGGGCGCGGTGGTGCCATCATCAACCTGTCTTCGGTGGGCGGTATCATCGGCGCGGAAGAACTCACGGCCTATTGTTCGACTAAGGGTGCGGTGCGTTTGTTCAGCAAGAGCGTGGCAGTGGAGTGCGGTCGCAAGGCGTATGGTGTGCGCGTGAATACCGTACATCCCGGCAATACACTCACACCCATGTTCGAGCAGGAGCTAGTGGACATGCGCGACAAGGGTATGGTCGGGAGTATTGATGAGGCCATGCAGTTCTACATGGACATGCAGGTATTGCCGGAGATCGGCCAGCCCCGCGACATCGCGGCGATGATTCTGTTCCTGGCTTCAGATGCTGCGCGTTTCGTCACCGGCGCGGAGTTTGTTATCGATGGCGGCCTGACGGCGCAGTGAACCGGGCGTTAATTCGATGAAGCAAGGTAGGGCCTTCGACGACGGGTTGGCGACTACCTTACTGATCTGCCTGGTCTACCCCCTCGGGCCGGCCGCGATCATTCTGATGCCGATGATTGTTGGCGGGCTGGTGGATGGTTACGGATTGACCGAACAGCAGGCCGCGAGCATCGCGTCCCTGGAAGGGCTTGGGCTGGTCGTGGCCTCCGTACTCGCTGCCATGTGGATTCGTCGTTGGTCTTGGCTGCGGTCGCTGGCCGGATGGTTTCTGCTGTACGCGGCCTTGAACGCAGCGAGTGCTGCTGTCACAACTTTCGAGCCACTGTTGGTGCTACGTTTTTTCAGCGGCATGGCCGGTGGCAGCGTGATGGCGGTGACCGTGGCCGCGCTCGGCGACAATCGTGCTCCCGATCGAGCTTTTGGCCTGGCCCAGGCAGTGCAGGGCGTGATGATGCTTGCAGCCTTTACTGCCGCGCCCTGGTTGCTGGATGGGTGGGGCCTGCCGGCGATCTACTTGATGCTGGCCGCGGGTGCGATTGCCATGATGCTGACTTTGCTTCGGTTTCCGGCGGCCGGACTATTGCGGGTTGCCGCCGACGGTGCCGCCGCGGCGCCCGTCGCCGGGCACACCGCACTGATATGGCTGGGTCTTGGCGCAAGCGTGGTGTTCTTCATCAACGTGTTCGGCTTCTGGGCGTTTGTCGAACGAATCGGCCAGGCCAGCGGCTTGTCTGCCGGCACCATCGGCTTGGCGCTGGGTGTCTCGCAGATCATGGCGATTGCTGGTGCGCTGGCAGCCGCTGCGGCCAGCGATCGCTATGGACGTTATCTGCCGTTGTTAATCGTTATGCTTGGCCAGTGTGCCGCGCTGTTTGCATTGCTCGGCGACTTTGGTGCCGCCATTTACTTTGCCAGCACCGGAGCGATGCAGGCGCTATTCATCGTTGGCGTGTCGTACCAGATGGGTGCTATTGCCAATTTAGACGTCCGCGGCCGCTACCTGGTGATGATGACCGCCGCGCAAGGTCTCGGTTCGGCCATCGGCCCCAGTGTCGCGGCCGGCTTGATCCGCGACGGTGACTACAGTGGCATTTTGTGGATGGCCGGGGTTGCCTGCGTGCTGAGTACCCTAGCGTTCCTGTTTATCGTTCGCCGTAGCCGGACATCTGTCTAGACTCAGCACCCGTTGCGCTAACCTGTGGCGATGTCCACCATCAACTGAAGCGCGGTTTCCACCACCGAGCCGTCAACGTCATCGCCGAGCACCACCGTTAGTCCCTCGGTCAGGCCGGCGATCATCACCGCGCGACGGCGGATCTCGGATTCCGGCAGTTCCGGTTGCAGCGGACGAATGTGCTCGCTGAGCTGATCGATATCGATGGCATAAAGTTCGCCAAGATGGCGGCCCGCGAAATCGTCCATCGCGCCGATTAGGGCCCAGAATTGCATGAAGAACCGGCGGGTAGAGGGCTGCGTGATGTCCTGCAGGTTAAAGCGCAACACTGCCTTCAGGCGCTCGACGGGATCGGCCGGCGCGGCGGCGGTGCAGGCGTCGTAGGCAGATTTGTAACGCGCGCCGACATAGAGGAACAGCGCGTGGGCGAGGTCGTTGCGAGTGGGGAAGTAATACTGCAGATTGGCCAGGCTGACGCCGGCACGTTCGGCTACCTTGCGCATGCTGAAGCGGTCGAGGTTCTCCGACTCCAGGATTTCGTAAGCGGTTTCCACCAGCCGTGCCGCAGTGGCCTTGCCCGGACGCCGTTGCGCCGTACCCTGCCGCACGCTCTTGTGCAGATTGGAATGTTCGCCGTCCGTTGCCATGCAGCCCCCGATACTGCCGCTAAATCAGCATCTTACCGGGCTTGATCTATTTTGTCAGTCGACCTAATATCGACCGGACATAGGGATGGGAGACTGGGTGCCAATGCCCCAACAGCAGGCTGGGAAACCTGTAGCGCCGTACCTGGCGGTGGGATTGTCCACTGTCATTTATGGTATTTCCGAGCGCAGACAGATTCGTCACAATCTGGAGACCATCGAGGAGGCCATCCACGCCGGCGTGTCGATGGTCAATATCAACATGCCGGTCAAGGTTATCTGCCTGGCCGAAGGTGCCCTGACCGGGTTTACTGATGAGATTTTCGATCTGCCCCATGTGCTGGCAGCTCGCGATCTGTTTATCGACATTCCCGGTGAAGAGACCGAACAGCTCGGCCGGCTGGCAAAACTCTACGACACTTATATTATTGCCCAGTGCAAAGCGCGCTGGCCCGAGGTAATGGCCGACCGCTATTTCAACACCTTGTTCGTCATCGGGCCCAACGGCGAAGTCGTGCACAAGGCGGCAAAAAATCACCTTTGGTGCCGCGAGCGCTCCTGCACGCCGCATGATGTTTACGACCGCTGGGTTGAACTATACGGGGACGGCATCGACGCGTTCTATCCGGTGCTGAAGACCGATGACATCGGCAACATCGGCACAATCTGCTGCAGTGATGGCGAGTACCCGGAGGCCGTGCGGGCGCTGGCTTTCAACGGCGCGGAAGTCGTGTATCGCCCCAGTGAGGCCACGCCCATGACCACGGCAGGCTACCCGGGCGGCGGTACCTGGATGATTCAGAACCAAGGCCATGCCGAGTTCAACTCAGTCTATATGCTGTGTCCCAATGCGGGCCCGGTTTATCTCGGCGCGGCCTCGAAACACCCGGTGGACATTGCTGGCGGCAGCGCGCATATCGTTGACTACCGTGGTCAGATCGTGTCCTACAGCGCATCCACCAATAACACTATCGTTGCCGCCACCATCGATATCGAGGCGCTGCGCCAGTTCCGCGCCATGAACCTGAACAGCAACTGGCTGAAGGACCTGCGCGTGGAGCTATTCAGCCGCATGTATGAAGAAGCCATCCACCCGAAAAACCTGTGGCTTAAGGACGACCCGAAGTCGCATGCGGAGGTGGACGAGATTTATCGCGCCAATATTCAGAGGCTCGTGGACCGTGGGACCTGGACACCGCCGGCCTACGAGCATCCGGGGTGCCGCTTCCAAGCAGGCGGCGACGAAGACGCGTCCTGGGAGGACGTGAAACAGCAACTGTGGGGGCCGTGGTTGGAGAGCTAGACAGCCAGACGGCAAGTATTAGGATAGGGTTAGTACAGATGTCCAACAGGGGGGCAGTCAGTATGTGGAGTAAAAAATCAGCGGCGCCGATTGCGGCGCTGGCATTGTCGATCCTGGCCGGCGATTTCGCCGCCGCCCAGGGAGTTCTTGAAGACATCGTCGTGACCGCGCAACGTCGCGAACAGAACCTGCAGGATGTCGGTGTTTCGGTCACCGCATTTGGTGGTGACCAGATTAAGGCCTTGGGTTTCGTCAACACCACTGACGTTACCCACATGACACCGAACCTGAATTACACGGTGCCGCAGGCGGAATCCAGTCAAATCAACTTCTTTCTGCGCGGTGTTGGCCTAAACGATTTCGCCGATGCGCAGGAGAACCCGGTGGCGGTCTACGTAGACGACGTCTACAAGCCGGCCATGGGTGGCCTGGCGCTGCAGTTATTTGATATCGACCGGATCGAGGTGCTGCGTGGACCGCAAGGCGCGCTGTTCGGACGCAACTCCACCGGCGGCGTGATCCACTACGTCACCCGCCGGCCGACTGATGAATTTGATGCCTACGTCGATGGGCAGCTGGGCGACTTCAGCCAGATCAAGGCCGAGGGCGCGGTGGGCGGTCCGTTGGCTGACGGTGTCATGGCCCGATTGTCCTTGGGCTACAACAAGCACGACGGTTGGACAGAGAACCGCACGGCGGGCGTGCAGGACTACAACGGTGCGGATTCCATCGCGGGGCGCGCGCAGCTTTTGTTCACGCCTTCAGATGAAGTCGACATTCTGATCAGCGGGCATTACTCGGAGAACGATGCCGAGGTGGGTGCCTGGCAACATGAGGCAACCAAGCCCAGCGCCGACGGCAATACGAGTCTGGCGCTGCCGGCCGGCGAAAACTTCTGGGGCAGTTGCCCGGGTTGCGACGCCTTCGGATATCGCGATTCCGATGGCGACCCTTGGAGCGGCGACTACGATCGCCCGGGCAGGGTGAAGGTAGAAAACTCTGGTGCCACGGCGGATATCGGCTGGTCCATCGGCGAGCTGCAGCTTAAGTCGATCACGGCTTTTGGCAAGGTCGAGCGTCTGCAGGAAGAAGATACTGATATGAATGCCTTCCTGGGTGCGGGGCAGGAGTTGTCTTTCATTGCACCGACGTTTGCTGCCGAGACGGATACGTTTACGCAGGAGTTTCGCATCTCCGGCAGCGCCGATCGCCTTAACTGGCTGGCGGGTCTCTACTACTTCGACAACGAGGTAGAGGGCGACTATCGCCTGAACACTGATGCGATCGGTTTCGTAAGAATGAACGCGAACTACGTTCAAAAAACCGAATCGGTTGATCTGTTCGGCCAGGTGGAATACGAGTTCGCCGACAACTGGACGGTCATCGCCGGTTTGCGCTGGACGGATGAGGAGAAAACCCTCGACTACCAAAACATCGACAGCTCGGGTATTACCGCCACGGTACCCGTGCCGCCGATTAGTCCAACGCGTCCGACCCTGGACTACATGCTGCTGTTTAATCAAAGCAGCGCGGGTGATCTTGCCAAGCAGGACGAAGACTACGTAACCGGGAAGCTGCAGCTGAACTGGGCGGCCACCGATGACGTACTGTTGTACGGTTCCTATTCGCGCGGCAAAAAATCGGCCGGCTTTAACAACGGTTTCATGGACACCACCCAGGTGTTCGGCGAAAACCCGCTGCCAACCATTCCCTTCGACTCGGAAACACTCGACGCTTTTGAACTCGGGGTAAAGTCCACGATCTTGTCAGACACAACCCGCCTGAACGCGGCGGTGTTCTACTATGACTATCAGGATTTTCAGACCTTTCAGTGGCTGATCCTAAATCAAGTTATCTTCAATGCCGACGCCGAAGTCTACGGTGCCGAGATCGAGATCGACAGCCGCCCGATCGATGGCCTGACCTTGCAACTGGGCC
The DNA here is from genome assembly GCA_965221985.1 of Gammaproteobacteria bacterium. Taxonomy (GTDB): domain Bacteria; phylum Pseudomonadota; class Gammaproteobacteria; order Steroidobacterales; genus J054. The sequence continues at coordinate 547,958 of OZ244928.1, read as the reverse complement.
TCGGCGTGCTGGATGCGACGGCCGAGGATATTCCGACGGTGACGCGCGACGCCCGGCAAGATCGCAACATGGTGGGCGCACCGGAACTGAGCGTGAATGCTTTGGCGCGTTACGAATGGCCGGCGTTCGGTGGCACCCTGGCGGTGCAGGGCTGGGGCAACTATCAGAATGAAATCTGGTACGACATTCAGAACCACCCGGTCTCAAAGGAAGATGGTTACACGGTAGTTAACTTCCGCAGCTCCTACACCTCCGGTGATGGAGCCTGGGAGGTTTACGCATTCCTGAACAACGCCTTTGAGGAAGAATACAAGAGCTATACCTTCGATTTCTCCGGCGTGTTTGGTTTCAATCAGCAGGCCTATGGATTGCCGCGTTGGTGGGGTGTTGGTGCCCGCGTGAATTTTGGCGCGGCGCGCTAGAACTCGTAGCGCAACGCGAGCCGCCCGCGAATCCCGGCCGCCGGAAACCCGGCGGCCTCTTCGTAGGTCTCGTCGAACAGGTTATCGATGGCCAGGCCAAAGCTCAGGGCATCGCTTGCCTGCCAGTTGAGGGCAGTGTCCATGCGGACGTAGCCGTCCAGCCACACACCGCCCGTTGGCACCGAAGACTCGTAGAAATCGTCAAGGGCGAGGATGCGGGTGATCCACCGCCAATTGCTGACGACTTCCCAGTCCAACGAGCCACCGCCACGCCACTCGGGCCGTCCGCGAAGCGTTGTGCTGGTGTCTTTCACATCAGTGTCGAGCCAGGTCAGGTGGGCGAGTAAGCGGATGCCCGTTGTCGGCGAGTAGGTGACCGTGGTTTGCGCGCCGCTTGCCTCGACGCTGTCGCGGTTGACGTTGGTGAAATTTGCCGGATCGAAATCGATCAGGTTTTCGTACTCGTGACGGAACAGCGTGATGTCGATACTGGCGGCGCCGTCGACGAACCGCCGGCGCAAACCGATGTCGATGCTGTCGCCGGTTTCTGACTTCAGGTTTGGGTTGCCCACCAGCGGGTGGGCGAGGGCGAAGAAACTCGGTGCCTTGAATCCCTCGCCCCAGTTGGCGCGCAACTCGGTCAGGCCGTCACTGAGCCGGTAGATCACGCCAAGTCGGCCGGTCACTACGCTGCTGATCTGGTCCGGGTCGTCCCAGCGGATCCCACCCTGCAACGCGAAGCGCCCGGTGTCGAAACTGGCTTCGGCAAATGCGCTAAGGGTATCGCGATCGAGCTCGAAATCCGTCGGTAACGGAAAGCCGAAATCCAGCTCGCCGATACTCTTGCCTTCCTCGCTCTGCCACTGGGCACCGATGACGCTGGTGAACTGGTTCGTCAGCCTGGTACGCAGCGTAGCCCGTAGCTGGCGGCGATCGAAATCAGTGTCGGCGGAATTAGGGGGTATGCCGTCGAGTAGGCCGGGCGCGATACCCGGCGAGACGTAGCTTTCCTCACGTTGGTAGACGCTGGCCCAGAGGCCGGTTTCCCAGCGGTCGGCGAAGGGATAGCTGAGTTGCAGCCCGGCCCGGGCCTCTTCGGCGTCGCGCTGGTCAACGGCGCGAATCAAAGCGAGTTTTGGGCCGCCGCTGTCTTCCGGGAAGCTGGTGGTTGTGTAGTCCTGGAAGCCGAAGCTCAGTCCGGCGCGGCCGTCGCCGGCAAAGTTCGCGGTAAACCTGCCGTGCAATGAGTCGGAGCGGTAACTGGCGCCTTCCACGTCACCGTCGTCCTCCGTGAAATTGCCGCCGATACCAAGCCCGATGGTCTCGAACTGCCTGGCAAAGAAAGCGCTGGCCGATCCGTAACCCTGCGTGCCGGCTTCGATGTTGATGCTAGACGGTGAGTTCGGCCCCCGCGTAATGAAATTGACCACGCCGGATAGCGCGTCCGAGCCATACACTGGCGACATTGAGCCCAGAATAACTTCCACCTGCTCTAGCTGTGACTGTTCCAGCGCACCAAGATCGTAGGAACCGCCGCGGGTGTTGGTCGGGTCGTTGACCTGGATACCGTCAATCAGCACCACGTTGAAATTGGGTTCTCCACCGCGGAGCAGGATACTGCTGATCCCGCCGCGCCCGCCCTGTTGAATAACATTGGTTCCGGGTAACTGGCGCAGGACTTCTACGACGCTGGCGGCTTGCAGCGATGTGATCTCATCGTGTGAAACCGTTTCGATGGTCTGGCTTAGCTCGGCCGCCGAACGGTTGAGGCGCGACGCGGTGACGACGATATCGCTGAGCCCTTCCTCCGCAGCGAGTGGCTTGGCGCAAGTCAATGTCGAGAGCGCGACGAGCAACGCGCCGCCCAGGGGCCTGGCTACACTAGTGATCACGCTGGGGATATCCATCGGTAGAGAAGCAGTAGGGTACTCTAAGGCCGCGCCGGTTCCGGTCAAGCGATGCGGGCAGCCTTGCTTGTGCTGTTGGTAGGCATTTCGCCTGTTTACGCGCGGGACGACAGCGGGGCGACTTTCCACGCCGAGATGTTCAATGATGCTTTCAACGCCGAATAGCTCAATCAGGATGACGGCCATCTGCTCAACTTGGCGCGGCCCACACCTAACTGCTGGGTTCCTTTGGCACTGGTGTCTAATACTATACTTCTTAGCGTGACGAATGTTTGGGTCAGCGACGATCAGCCGGGGAGGTCGGGGCCAATATCGGGGCTATGTGCTACTCTCGAAACTGGATTCCAATCCAGGGGGAGCAGCAAATGTATGAACGTCCTTCATCGCCGCAGTCCATTGGCGGCGTTCTTGATAATGGTTTCAAGCTGTTCAAAGAGTCCTTCAGTCAAGTGGTGTTTTTATCGTTTTTTGGTGCACTGATCGGGTCTATACCAAGCATAATCATGACGAGGCGCGCGGAAGCGATGACTTCTGATCAGCCCTCACCAGAGCTTGTATTCGGGCAAATTTTTAGCCCGGATCTTATAGGGCTTTTTATCTTGAGCATGATTTTTTCTATGGTGATTATTGCGGCAATATTTTTGCGAATCGATGCTGTTGCCAATGGCCAAGAAAATTCGCTGGGTGAAATTTTTGGACAAGCCATTAAACGTACGCCCGCGCTAATTGTTTGTGTAATTCTAATGACCTTATTCCTGGGAATCGGCTTTCTCTTGCTGATCATTCCTGGGATTATCTTGAGTGTATCCCTATACACGGCCATCTACTTTGTTGTCATAGATCGGAGTGGTCCGTTCGCGGCGATCAAGCAAAGTCATAATTTGGTCTGGGGTAATTGGTGGCGAACGGCGGCGATCTTATCGGTTCTGTTCATTATCGCGATTGTATTCTTTTCCATAGTTGGACTAGTCGCTGGGGTTTTTGCCATGGACGTGGATGAAGCTGGTACGATTCCCACCTCCCCCTGGTGGTTCGATTTTCTTCTTATTCCAGCAATCAGTGCCGTCCTTTACCCTCTATTTTATGCGGTTCCCTACGCCATGTGGCAGGACCTGAAATTGCGCCGCAAGGGTTCGGATCTAGAAAATAGGATGGATTCACTCGACGCTGCGTAATGCGCGCATCCCTCTGCTCAGTGTTGGCCGCGAGTCTGTGGGTGACAGCCAATGCGGCGCCTTCCGCGCAATTCGGGGCGCTTCAGGAATGCTTAGATCGATTGGAGTACGTTGATGTTCCTATCGATGATATTTATCTGTCCTGTTCCAATCTGGATGAGCTCATTCTCGCAACAGGTTGGGCGGATTCTCTGCCAGACAGTTGGAGAGATAATTTTATTGGTTCCGACCTCGAGGACTTGCTGTATGTCATATCGAGCTATGGCCAGGATAAGGTGGCGCGAAGGCAACCCGATCCACTACAACTCGATACGATCCTCGCGGAACTGACCGACATTCAGGACTTATCGGCAGTAGTCTCGCCTTGGGAAAGCCTATTAGATTGGATGAAGGCGCAGCTCGATCGGTTCTTTCCAGGGCTATGGGAAGTGATACTCGACTGGCTAGAGAATTTCGGCTTGCCGGAGGCAACCTCTGAAAAGCTAGGCATTGCGATCGTTTATCTAAGTGGCGTAATAATCGTTGCACTGCTCCTAGCGTTACTGATCTACACGTGGAAGCATCGTTCTTTCCGGTCGGGTAATAAGCCACTGGTCACTAGATCAACAACTGAACAGCAGCAAGCCGTCGAATTTTCCCTGGAACAACTTGATACGGTATCGCTTGGTGAACGCCCACGTTGGTTGTTGCGGGGTCTCTTAGCTGAGCTGTCGACACGTCAACGCTTGAGTGATTCCGCCGCGCTGACGCACCGTGAGCTAAAGTTAGCCAAGCCATTTGCCGGGCAAACCGAGCTCAAAGCTTTCAATCGGGTCGTAGGACTTTCCGAGCGGGCAACGTTTGGTGTGTGGCAACCAGATAACACAGAGTTCTCAGCCGTGCTAGACGATGGGCGTTTACTGTTGCGGTCTCTAGAAAAAATGTCGTAATGAATGAGCGCCTAACAGTTCTTGCCGGTGGTCTGCTCGCGCTACTTTTGGTTTACGTTCTTCTTGTTCCGAAGCAAAACCCCATGCCTCCTCTGTCGCGGCCGACCAGTCGTGATTCGGGGCCAAACGGGTACATGGCTTTACAACAGTGGCTCGAAAGAGCGGGCCTTAGGACTCTTAGCTTGCGGCTTCGTTTCGATGCGCTGGCCAGCTCCGAGCTGAATATGCCCAAGCAGGGTAATATTTTACTTGTCTCGATGCCGCACTTATCTAGGCCGCGCTTCGACGAGATTCACAAGCTACGCCAGTGGGTTGTTCAGGGGAACACCCTGGTGATCGTGGCGGCGATAAACGATGTGCCAGCCTGGGCCTTGCGCAGTGACCAGGAGTTTTTTCGTGAGGATCTGGAGTCAATTACCTTAGCAACTTTCGTTGACCCAGATACCGATAATTCAAAGTCCTTAAAGTCAGTACTGGTAGATAGCTTACCGGTGGAAAAGACAATCCTTAACGTGCGGCCAAGTTTGGCGCACCCGCTGTTTGAGGGCGTTGATACGCTTTACGGTGAATCGGATTTTGGCCTAAAACCACAGAAAATCTTGATGGGGGAGCACGCACCCTTACTCGAATTGGCGAGCGGCAGCCAAACCGAATTAGGCATTTTATGGGAACAGCGCAGAGGATCTGGTCGAATTATTCTCAGCGCATACTCAAGCCTTTTTTCGAATCGTGCGATTGGCAAATTGCAGAACAGAAACTTCGTCGGAAACTTGCTGCGCTATCATTTGGCGCCGGATGGTTTCTTCATATTCGATGATATGCACCAGGGACTAAGCGAGCTCTATGATCCCAAGGCATTTTTTGCGGACTCACGACTCCACTATAGCTTGTACTTTATTGTAGCGTTCTGGCTACTTTACTTGATCGGTTTCTCAAATAGGCTTGGTGGACCCAATACCGCCGTACCAATTGCCGGTGAGGAGGATTTCGTTCGCGCCATAGGCCGGTTTTTCGCACGGCAGCTTGAACCGGCAGAGGCGGCGCGCCGAATGTTTGAAAAGTTCTTCAACGATATTCGTCGGCAAAGAAGTATGCGGGAGACTGGTGAGCCCATTTGGGATGTCTTGGACCGTTCACCATTAGTTCGTAAAGAGAAGTTGGACGAACTTAGAAAGGCTTACACGGCAACGCAGGCTGGCCGTAAGCTGAGCTTGATCAAGCTTCACAATCAAATAAATACACTCCGTAAGGCCTTAGCATGAATTCCAATTTAGAAGATCTTGAGATACGTCTAAGAGAGCGGCTTGGCCATGTGGTGTTTGGTTTGAGCGACGTCATTCATTATTTGCTTGTGGCCCTGATATCTAAAGGTCATGTGCTGCTGCAAGGGCCGCCAGGTTTGGGCAAGACCTTGTTGAGCAAGTCTTTCGCCGCTGCGCTTGGTGGTGAGTTTCAAAGAATACAAGGCACAGCGGATCTTATGCCGGCAGATATTATCGGCGTGCATGTCTTTGACCAAAACTCGGGTGAGTTCGTCTTTCAAAGAGGGCCTCTGTTTGCGGATGTAGTTCTGGTTGATGAGATCAATCGTGCAGGACCAAAGACGCAATCCGCCCTACTGGAGGCCATGGAAGAACGCCAAGTGTCGGCTGATAGAAATCGTTTTGAGCTACCCACCAACTTCTTGGTGGTGGCTACCCAAAATCCGCATGAATTCGAGGGCACCTATCCGCTACCTGAGTCACAGCTCGATCGGTTTATGCTGACGCTTAATATTCATTACGTTGAACGAGACAGCGAAACTCGGGTTCTGGAATCTTATGCCCAGGCTGGCATAGCCAATGCTAAGCCGAATGGCGGTGAGCCGCTGATCAGTCCAGCAATGCTCGATGAAGCACGGCAACAAGTCGAATCGGTGCATTTGTCCAAGGAATTGATCGGCTACATCTTGGACATTGCTCAAGCAACACGCGATAGCGATAGAGTCGACCTGGGGCTTTCCACCCGCGGTGCGCTTGCCTTGGCGCGCTGTGCGCGGGTCGATGCCGCGTTGCGCGGCGGTGACTACGTGTTGCCCGATGATGTAAAACGAGTTGCGCGGGCCGTGATTTCTCACCGCTTGGTACTAAACGCGGAGTCAATATTGGAAGGCCTTGATATTGGGGCGCACGTAGATGCTTTGTTGGATGCGGTTGAAGTTCCGCGCTAAGCGCGTATGAGTCTTAGCCTGCGAGGTCTATTTTTTGCCGGGCTGATTGCACTGTGCGGTATCGCGACGCAGTGGGTCTCTTTCACGGGTGCTGCGCTGTTTTGGCGAGTTGGGGCGGCCCTGATGCTCCTTGCGCTTATTTATGAAGCGTTCAATTCTCGTCAATTGAGATTGGGTGTCAGTGCTGACATCAGCCCCATGATTTATCTCGGCCGCCCGGAAATCTTTAAGTTGAAGTTTAGAAAAAATCGTCAGCAAGACATCAATTTGGAATATCGATTTTCGCCCCAGGCAAGCTTAGCAATACCGGATGAGGTCCATCATCTGAGACTGACGGGTCTGGATGATCACATCGAATCGCAGCGACTCACGCCATTGGAATTGGGTGATCAGCAATTGCCCAAGTTGAACTTTCGAGTGTTGGGCTGCCTGGGCTTTTCCTGGTGGCACCAAAAGCAAGATTTGTCTACGCACACGACAGTGGCACCTGACTATCTGGGCCGTGCCGGTGAGTGCCGGGGTATGTTTCAACGCGGTGAAAGCGTCGCTAGACCCATCGGCAGTGGCTTGGAATTGCACAGTCTTAGGGATTATCAAGTGGGCGATCCTCACAGTGCCATCGATTGGCGTGCAACGGCCCGGGTAGGGCGATTGATTACGCGGCAATGGACGGAAGATCAGCACCTGGAGTTGATGATCGCCATCGACGTATCCAAAGCTAGCAGAATCAAGGATGGAAGGTTGAGTCGCTTGGGACATTTTTCCAATGTGGCGGCTCAGCTTACCGAGTTCGCCGTGCACAATGACGACAAAGTCGGTCTACTAGTTTTTGCCGATGAGCCCTTGTCGCTTGCGCTGCCTGGCCGCGGAATCGCTGGCGTTAAACGTGTCCGCAATGCTTTGACCGCGATAAAGTCGAGGGCCGTTGAATCGAGTCCGATCAGCGCAATGTTGCAATTACGCAAACGCTTAAATCATCGATGCTTGGTGGTGATCTTGTCGGATATCGATGCGCAGAAAGTCCACGGTCAGCTGAACCAGGCTGTCCAATTGCTAATGCCTAAGCATTCCACCCTAGTTGTTAGCTTGGAGAGCGCGAAAGTTAGGAACCTTGTTGGGGTCAGCGCAAAAGATTGGCTTGATCCCTACATCAGCTTGGCGGCATCGGAATATCTGTCCAGCCGTGAGGCTGGTATCCGACAGCTTACCCGGAAAGGTTGCCACGTAATTTCTGCTTCTGCTGACCAGTTAGCACATAAAGTGATGCATTCTTATCAAGTCTTACGACAGCGGCATCAAATCTAGTTCTCTTGGGCCTTCCACGGACCCGCTAGTACAGCTATAAATAAAAGCATGTAACAAATGCCAATAATAATCCGGCTGTTTAGTCCAAACAGCGGATTAGGTGACACATAACCTTCAATGATTCCGGCGCCGATTAGAAATAGGATGCAGATTGCCATCAGCTTCATGCCTCGCTTGGCGGCTATCTCGAAGGCGACGCGCCGCGGAATCAACCCCGGCCGTGCAAGTGCCTCTCCAATGGATGCCCCAACTGCGCCCGCTACACAAATTACGCTCAGTTCGACAATGCCGTGTGCCACGATAAATTCGAACAGCCGGTGAGCAAGCTGATATTGATACGTGAATGCGAAAATGCCACCGAGCATTAATCCGTTAAGTGCAATAATGTAGATGGTGCCGAGGCCAAAAAGTGCCCCCATGCAACAGGCGGTTAGCGCCACAGAAATATTGTTAGTGAATATGCCAACGGAAAGCAAAGACGACGGGACAATATTGATAAGGTCGTCTGTCCACAGCCCGCCCTTGCTAACAGTGTCAATCATTCGCTCCGAGGCGAATAGGGTGGCGAGTTCAGGAAAGTTGAATACCAGTAGCCAGCCAGCCAGTCCGCTGGCCAAAAAGATGGCCGTGACGACAAGTATTTGCCAACGAATTGCGTGAACCGCCTGTGGTATTTCGTCGCGGAAAAAGCGTTTGAATCCTCGCAGGTATTGCGGCGGGCGCCGATGGATGCTTTGATGAAAGTCGGCGTAAATGTTGGATAGATAGCGACAGATGCGGCTGTCAGGGATGAATTTACGGGCAAGGCTTAGATCACGAGCAATTTCCTGATAACCGTTTACAAAGGCAGCAGCTTGATTTACTTGAATTCCCTTTCCGCGCTCAGTGTATTGATATAGTTTGTCGTACTCTTGCCATAGCGAGGAACGATTCTCTAGCCACTTCTTTATAGCGAACGTTTCAGCCATTACTGCCTAATTTAGCAATTTTTTCATCTGATCGCGCAAATCATCATCCTCGTTAGGCATCGAGTTGATGCCCGCGTGTGCAAGCAGCCGAGCTGCAAATTTTCGGCGAGTTGGTGAATCGAGTTGATTCCAGCGATCGAGCACATCTTGAATCAACTCAACCATTTCCGGGTTATTGTCGCCCCTGCCGAGTCTAGTGATTTCGTCAATTGAAACGCTCTTGGCCCGACTTTGATAAACCAGCAATGTGCCCGCTGCTAGGTCGCCAACACGGACGCTTTGCTTGGTAAATATGGTGGTTACTAATCCGATTACATAGAAACCCGGTAGGCTATCCAAAATCCGAAACACGTTTCTTATGATCAGTGCTCCACTTGAAGGTATGTTGCCTTGCTGGGTTACTATTCTAATATCGGCAACGCGTTTGCCCGGTGTGCTACCTTTCATGAGCACCTCGAGAATTGGATGGTATAGAAAATAGATGATTGCAGCGGGCAATACGGCGAGTAGCCATAAACCGGCCAGTGGATTATCTGTGAAATTACCAGATTCCGTGGTTTGAGATATAAGCCCGATGGCAACAACCAGCCACAACAGGGCAATAAAAAATCTAATGTGCCAGTCAATTATGAATGCATAGCTACGGCCACCTGGTCCTGCGATGGGTAAGTCAAGATCAGCGCCCGTTATACTGTTGACAATTAATCGTTCGTTGCTATTCATTACTGTATGGGAACCAACAAATTCAAGCCTATCAAGCCCAAGAGTCATGATCTAGCAGACACAAAGTTGCGAGTGTGAAAACTACGACCAAAAAAGGCCTTTATGCCATCGTTATTGTGGCTTGGATTGCTTTGTCGATCTTTGTCTGGGTTCGCATATTTGACGGCATGTCCAATATCCAGCCTGCGACGGCCGACGAAGTACCTGCCAGCCCGATGAACCTAGATATTCAGCTTGGAGAAGATACTAGAGTGACAGGCATTAAAGTCGGGAGTCGATCGAAGGCTGGCCAAAATCTTGAAACTTTCGTACCGCAACAATCGATCGCCATAGAGCCTGGGCGGCTAGTTGGTTGGGTCGCATGGCTGGAAACCGACCTCACGGAAGTGTCTTGGACGGAGATCTTTCACTACCGAGAACAGGTGCAGGTTAATCAATTGCCCGACTATTCGCAGCTCGATCGTGAAAACCGCCGCATTATCTCAGCGCAATCGCAACCCATCTTCGAAGGTTTGATTGGTCATTTTTGGGAAGTGACTGACGAGGACGTGCCGGGTCAGTATAGATTTGAAATCTCTATCGAAGATACGGCCATCGCAACACTAGATTTTAGTCTGGAGAGTCCTTAGGCCGATAGTCTTTTGCGGGTGCTTCTATTGCGCAGATTGAAGGTCTACCGCTTTTCGACGCGGCCGCCAGCTATGCGTTTCGGATAGACGAGCTTGCGGCACGACTTCCAGCGATAACAGATATATGGAGAGAATTAAGCGATTTGCTTCAATCTGCCAGAAGGCATAGGTTTTGGGGTGTGGGAGGTATGCCAACGGGGGGCGACAAGATGATTTCACTCAATAGGTTGCAACGGTGGGGGGCCATCGGGTGCCTAACGATATTATCGTGCACACCTACATATTCAGTATTGGCCCAAGCCATAGACGAAATCACCGTTACGGCCCGTAAGCGCGAGGAAAGTTTGCAAGAGGTGCCACTGTCTATCAGCGCGCTGTCGAGCGAGCAGCTGCGCCATCGGGGCATTGCCAACAACTACGATTTGGCTTACTTCACACCCAATTTCAATACCGTGCAACAAACAGGCCGCCGCCTCGACCGTCCGGTCATTCGGGGGATGGCGGCGCCCGCGACTCGGGGCGAGCCTAACGCTTCTTATTTTATCGATGGTGTTTATGTATCTCATCGCAGCAGTATTTCCACGGCCACGCTTGAAGCGGTGGAACGCACCGAGGTTATACGAGGTCCTCAATCAAGCCAGTTTGGTCGTGCAACCTTTGCCGGAGCGGTCAACTATGTCACGAGAAAACCTAGTAACAACTTTGTCGCCGAATTGAATACACGGGCAGGCGCAAACGATAACTATAAGATTGGTGGTTGGTTTAGTGGTCCAATTCTTGAAGATCGCCTGCTCTATCTGGTGGCGGCAAATTGGGAGAAGTATGGTGGCCAGTGGCACAATGCGCTCAGTGAAGATACTGCCTATCCGACGGTAGGATTTTTCATTGATCCGCCGCAGCAGGGAGACAATAGCCGTCTCGGCAATGAAGAAACGCAAGACATCATGGCTAAGCTCACATGGTTGCCGTTTGATGGGGCGGAGGTCAATCTCAAATACAGCTTTGCTGATGCCGACGATGGCCACTTTCCGAGTTTGATTACCACTGAGTTGAATTGTTGGTTGCCACCTGATGATTTAGGTGCGGAGCAGCCTGGGGAGCCGGCTTGGTGGCGAGATACCGAAGGTGCATTCTGCGGTGAATTCGATGCCAGCAATCGCGAGAATCGTATCAATTTGCCTGATTTTCGAGCCGGCATACAGGCTGTTCCTCCGGCTGGAAGAAGTCTTGCGGAGTTTTATGCTGAGCCTGCTGAGCCGGGTACCCGACGTCAAACGGAAAGATTTTTGGCGGAATGGGTGCAAGAATTTGGGGACTGGCAGCTCACTGCACGCGGCTCTATTAGCGAAGACGATTTTGAGCAGGCCTTCGATCTCGATCACCAGCAAGTGCGCGCGCTGTTTGGTCTCTTTTCGTTCTTCCAGCAAACGGCGATGCGCGACTGGTCGGCTGAACTTCGCATCGCGTCGCCGGCTGACAAAAAGATTCGCGCCCAACTCGGTGGCTATTACTACGATTGGAAATTCAAGACGCGTCAACGCAGTTTTCCTGGGATTGGCTCGACCGGGGCCGGCGCGATTCCACCTACTTTCGCGAATTGGGAGTGGGAATTCCTGGAGAACATCGCGGTATTTGGTCAATTGGATTGGGATTTAACGGAGAAATTAACGCTGTCTGTCGAAGCGCGCTGGTCGGAGGATGAAAAGTCCCTAATACCGGCAAATAATGATTGTTCAACGATTAGCGCGAAGTTCGACAATTTTACGCCGCGACTTATATTGCAATGGCAGCCGCAGGAAGATTTGAATTTTTATTGGCTAACAGCGAAAGGCAATAAGCCTGGCGGATTCAATGATGAGTACTTTGGTCCGGATATTGCCTGCTCTACCCAAGATACTGCCGTTGCCGATAGAGATGCTTTGGTTGAAGAGGAAGAACAATGGACCTATGAATTCGGCATCAAGAGCAGTTGGTTGGACAAACGATTAACCACGAATTTCGCGGTGTTCTATATCGACTGGAAGAATCAGGGCACCTTCGCGACGATAAGGGTTCCCCTTGAACGCGGTGGCGAGACGGTAACGACGGCCATCAGTAACAAGGGTAGATCAGAAGTCAGTGGTTTCGAGCTTGAAGCCAATCTTGTGGCGACCGAAGATCTCAGCCTGTTCGCCAGCTACGGATTTACAGCTGGTGAATTTACCGAGGGTGAAGATGAATTCTTGTTGGAAAGCACGGGCAACGGCGATTTGGCGGGTAAGGAAATCGCGAGTACGCCTAAGCATCAAGTAGCGCTCGGCGTTGCTATTCGGAAGCCGATTCGGGAGGATCGCGAAATCTTCTTCCGCACCGACTACATCTACGAGAGCGACCGCTGGTCGCAATCGGCGAATTTCGGTCAAATTTCCGAGCGCACACTGGTCAATTTGCGGCTAGGTTTGGCAGCGGATCGCTGGAGCATCGGTGGCTTCGTCACCAACTTACTCAACGATGATGCCCCCCTGGCCACCCTAAATTTCGTGAATTTTGACGATGGATTGGGGGGGATAAGTGGTGTGACCCTATCCAACGGCAATGTCGCCAATATGTGGTCGCTCAATCCGCAACGCGGGCGGGAGTGGGGCGTGGAAATGAGTTATCGCTTTGGAGGCTAGTGCTGGTTGGCAGGCAGAAAATAAATCACTTGATTTAATTTCTGCCTTTTGGCAGAATGCTCAGAAATCGGCTTGGGCCGCTCGTTGCCGAGCGCGCTTCATTTGCACTCCACGGAGGCATCGTCATGACCTATGAGTTCTCGGCCACCCGGCAAGATCCCAAATTCAAGAGTTTTACCGCCACGCCCATCGGCGCGTCTCTGGGCGCGACCATTGAGGGTTTGGATGTTTCCCAGCCGTTGAGCGATCTTGCCTCCAAGGAAATTCAGCAAGCCCTCGTACATTTTCATGTGTTGATGTTTCACGACTTGGACCTAACACCGGCGCAACACACGCAGTTCGCAAAAGAATTTGGCGAAGTGCAAATGGGCGGGTCGATACCTCGGCTCGAAGAACAGCCCGAGGTGAAAAAGCAGGAGTATACGCAGCAAGCCGCAGTCACCGGCGATGTGAACATGCATGCTGATGACACCTTCGTCGAAGTGCCTTCAAAATGCTCTTTGTTGTACGGCGTGAATATGCCACCGGCTGGTGGCGACACCATTTGGATCAACACTGAAGCGGCGTACGCGGGCTTGTCCGAACCCTTGCAGAAAATGTTGAATGGGCTAACGGCTGTGCACGATTTGGCATCAACCTTCGGATTCAATTCTTGGGGTAATCCCGATCATGCCATGCGCCAAAAAATCGAGGAAAAATATCCGCCTGTGGAACATCCCGTTGTACGCGTGCATCCGGAATCAGGTCGTCGATCCATCTTCGTGAATGAAATGGTCACCACGAGAATTAATGGTGTACCGGCCGACGAAGGTGAGATGTTGTTAAAGTTTTTGATCAACCATCTGAAAAAGCCCATATTCCAGGTGCGTTTGCACTGGCCGGCGCAAGGCACCCTGGTCATCTGGGACAATCGATCGACCCAGCACTTGATATTGCCGGATTTTCAACCCCAGTATCGTCTAAATCATCGCGTCGCGATAAAAGATGACGTGCGGCCTATCGGGCCTGCCCAGGCCTTGCAATCGGCAGCCTAATTCAGTTGCTGAAGATTTCGTAAGGTGGCTGAGGAAACAGGGGCGGCCATGGATCCCGATACGCAATCGATCAAGTTGTTGACGAATAATGATGCATCGATGGAAATATTTTCTTCACCACCAGCGATAAGTCGTTCCCGATCGGCCAGGCAATGAACAATTTGTTCGAAGGCCAAGCCAAAACGCTGGCCGAGAATTTGCGCGGGTATTTCGGGTAAGGCCTGTCGCAACCAAGCAACTGCCCTTGCCAGGCCGCTACCGTTTTCTTGCTGCCAAAGCTCCATGAGATCAAGCTGCGGATGTCCCATGGCCTGGGCCATGAATCGAATATAGTTACGTCCGCTATCGTCTGCTTCAATCTCCTCGACAATAGGTAAGACAATGGCGCCAATGAGATCACGTAAGCTCGTCTGCTTGTTTTCCGATTCAATGTGCTCAAGGGCGGCAAGGCGCCGTTCGTTTACGCGCGACATTCGATAGGCATAAATGGCCATAATCAGCGTATCTTTAGATCCAAAATGGTAGTGAGCCGCGGAAGAATTTTTTTGACCAGCCGCCAAATTGATTTGCCGCAGGGAAACGCCATCGATGCCCGATTCCGCGAATAGCCGTTCCGCGGCTAAAATAAGTTGCTGACGGGTTTGGGCCGCAGCGGAGTACTCTCGTTGGGCCTTGTTCATTTTTAAATCATGCGATTTAAATGCTGTGCTGTCAAACGATAAGCTGGATATTGATATTGCTTATTGCGCCTAAACATTTACGGAGATGAAGAGTGATTCGAGTAGAGCGCCAGGGTAAGACAGCCATTGTTCGTTTCGATCGCGGCGAGAAGCTAAACGCCTTTAATCAACAGCTCATTACCGCGCTAGCTAAAACTGCCCAGGAATTCGAATTAGATAAAGAGACACAAACCATTGTATTGACGGGTAGGCCGGATGCTTTCTCAGCCGGCATGGATCTGGATGACAAAATGTGGCACATGCCGGACGCCACGGATCTGGAACGCCGCGAAACTTTTTATAGCGGTGTACGCTTATGTGCTGCTTGGGAACGGCTGCCACAGATTACCATCGCCGCGATTAACGGCATGGCTGTTGGCGCGGGCGTAGCGATCGCTTTGGCTTGCGACTGGCGGGTCGCATCCAGTGATGCATTCCTGTATGTGCCGGAAGCGAAAATCGGTATCAACCTGCAATGGGGCGCCATTCCAAGGCTTATTTCTTTGGTCGGTCCGGCCAAGGCGAAACGCATTTGCTTGCTTTGCGAAAAGCTGGATGCTCAAAGCGCTTTCGATTGGGGTTTTCTGGAGGAGATCGCACCACCGGGAGCCGCCGTTGATTCGGCCGTGGACCTAGCAGCAAAGGTTAATGCGCAACCAGATGTGGCCGTGCGCATGATCAAGGAAGCAATCAATGCGACCAACAACGCGCTGCATGTGGCGACTTCCTACGCTGACGCCGACCAGAGTCAACTGTCGGGGAGTTTAGAGGCTGCTCGAGCCGCTCGAAATGAGTTTTTTGCGGGCAAGAAATAGCGTCGGGGTTTTTCCGCCCGTTTCCCATCGTGCCTCATGAAATTGTCCTAATTCGGCTGTATTTCAAATGTAAACCGATTCTTAACGCCGTCTACCGCGACGGCCTGGCCATTCACATAGCGTGGCTTATAACGAAACTTTTTCGCCGCTTGAATAGATGGGCGCTCAAAAACGCGGTGGCTCGACTCCAAAACAATGACGCGCTCAACGGTGCCTTTCGCCGTAACCGTGAATTGAACAATGACATGGCCCTCCAATCCGAGGCGCGCCGCCTTATCCGGATACAGAGGACGCACTTTGCTCAACACCATGATGTCACCATCGCTAATTCCCGTGCCGATGTATTTGGTGGCGCCTTCTACCGCGAGCCGCGGACCCAACGTCACCGGCACCGGAGTTACCTCGGGGTCACCAAACTGCAACTCCGGTTGCAGCGGCTCCACTTCCACCGGGGCAGGCGGTTTGGGCTTAGGTCGCGTCACTTCCACCGGCTGGTCTTTTGGAACTCGCATTATTTCCGGAAACATGACTTCCGGACCGGGGCGCATCTCTTGTTGTTGCATCGTGATCAGCAATTGCATCAAGAACAGTAAGCCAAAAGTTGCTGCACTCGCGACGCTTAGGGCGCCACTGCATCTAGCCATCATGATCCACCTCCTAGCATCCTCTATACCTTTATCTACAAGGTATAGATTTGCATACCTAGAGCTACAAAGTAAATCTTGTAATACCTTTCCATTCTATGTATAATGATCCCTCATTTATTAGGGAAATATCGCCATATGGCTCAAACCAATCCCCCGTTCATGAGCGGTGTACCTGAGCTGCTCGTGTTGCGTCTTTTGGCGCAGCGAGAGATGTATGGCTATGAGTTGGTCAAGCAAATCAAGCTGGTTACCGGTGATGTGATTCGCCTTGGAGAAGGCGTTGTCTATCCGGCCTTACATGGCTTGGAAAAAGCGGGTGCATTGAAAGCCCGGCGCCGCAAGGTGGGCGGGCGCACGCGCGTTTACTACAGCGTCACAACTAAAGGTCATAAGCGCTTAGAGGCTTTGGCCGGAGATTGGGAGCGAATCAATGGTGGCATTCGCACGGCTTTGGCGACGCCAGCCTAACAGCGAATCGGCTTATCAAGACCTTCAGCCGGCGTTGATGGCTGCCGGTATACCTCGGCGCGAAGCTCGTCGGCTGACTCAAGAGCTCGATGATCACTACGAAGATTTAACTTGCGAAGCGCTGGCTAATGGCCTCAGTCATGAGGCCGCCGCCGCCGATGCACGCGAGCGGCTAGGGTCCTATGAAACACTAGCCTCACTAGCAACCCAGGAGTACGGTGCCAAAGGCTTGCTGGCCGGAAACGTCTTAGTCATCAGCACCGACGATCTGCACCGCTGGTGCGTTGCTGTTTGCGGAAGCGCCAGCTTTACCGCCGGACTATTTTTCGTGCTGCAGTTTGCGATTCGCGGTTAGAGATACCAAGTGCTGTCGCAACAAAGAGCTGAGCGCGTCATAATGGAATTGACAACAGATTACGGCGTAGACGTGTTCGAATGTGGCTACATGGCGTCGCATCCCTTGCGCCGCAAGCATCCAACATGTGTGAAGCTAGTAGATCGCTGAACCTCAGAGTGGTTCTAGTGACTCGCTAGTTGCATGTTCTTTTCAATCAGCCCGCGAATAATTTGAGCCCACCTCGCTGCGGCAGTTTCGATAAGCGCTCTTGGCGTTAGAGATCGATTAAGAAAGTACTCTTAATACATAGTCGCAATCCGGTTTCTAAAAGGCGTCATTGTTTTGGGCTCGCCTTTAAGACAACCGACTTAGGTTCTTTTGGACTCTAGCAACGCGCCCATTCTTGCTTGACCATGATTCTCTGCCATGCAATATGTCTAGTATTCTCAGGCCGTATAATGCCCCTATGGAAACCCGCTGGTATTTCATTCTCGGCGACCTCGCCGCCAACATCCTGGTGGCATGCGCCGCGGTGGCCTTATCAAGCTGGTTGATCGGCGGTAGCCTGGGCATGTTGCCGGGGATGATCATTGGAATGTTGTTCGGCATGGTCATTGGGCTGGTCATCGGTATGGGTTGCTTGACGGTGTTTCTTGGGGTGATGGAGGTCGCCACTCCTTGCATGTTGAGCGGGATGTTCGGGGGAATGTGGGGCGGCATGTGGTCCTTGGCCGGTGCGGAAGTTTTGCAATGGGGAGCGGCTACTGGTGTGATCACACTCACTGCTGTTTATGTACTAAACGCGTTTGTTTCTGGGCCGCAGAAAATTGACTCTTCGCCATGAACATGACGACGCAAGAAAAATGGGATCGTGCGTCGCGAAGTTTTGATTTCATGTCAGGCTATGGTGCCGAATGGCGTTGGGGTCCTGTTAAACAAAAACTTTTTTCCCGGATGCGGAGCGATGCGAATATACTATTTCTCGCCTTGGGTACCGGCCTGGATATTCAGAATTTTCCACCTGGACGCAAGCTTACGGCTATCGATATCAGCCCGAAGATGGTTGAGAGAGCTATGCCGCGTGTGGCCGGTTACGACGGTGAGATGACAGGGCAGGTGATGGATGTGCATGCGATGACATTCGCGCCGGATTCGTTTGATCAAATATTCACGTCTTGCACCTTTTGTTCGGTGCCTGATCCGGTTGCCGGATTGAAATCGCTCTATCGTGTACTCAAGCCGGGTGGTGAACTACATATGTTTGAACATACCGGCAGCAAGATGTTTCCGTTTAGTGCGATGATGAACCTGCTAAGCCCGCTGGCTAGCAAGTTTGGACCCGAGCTAAACCGGGATACCGTGGCGAATGTCGCCGCCGCTGGATTTCGCCTCACGGAAGTCAATCACGTATTTTTGGACACGGTCAAGACCATTCATGCGCGACGCGGGAATTAGGCGCCGGGACCAGTCCGCCGAATTTTGAATTCGCTCCTACGACTATTGCGGCGGCTTTCGCGGCCAGCGGCCGAGTTGTTGCGCTTGGGCCGCTGGATGATGCGGAACAGGAAGAACCGTAAACGCTTTGCAATAGGCGGCGTTCTCGTTCTGATTGTGGTCGGAATCGCGGGTGAATTATTGCTGGCGCCGCGCCATTTGCCCTGGAGACCGTTGGCCATTGACGAGCGTTCCGGATTTTCTACCGGCATCAAGCTCGCTGTTGTTGGCATGGGGCCAAACCGCTGGTGCGAGCGGCTAATTGAAGGCTCGACTGTTCTAGTTACGGTCTCTCTACCGTCGCAGGATGGCCCCAATGATTGTGGCTGGTCTAGCGCCCTGCACATCGAAAGCAGCGGCGGCAAGGTCTTGACCGGAAATTCACCTATCGCGATGACTTGCCCGCTGGCCGCAGGCGCGCATATCTGGTTGACTAGTATCGACCGTCGAGCACGGGAATTGCTTGGTAGCGGCCTGGTGCGTGTGCATCATGCCGGTAGCTACTCTTGCCGGCGTATGTACAACCGATCTAGTGGGCCCATGAGCGAACATGCCTATGCCAACGCATGGGACGTGACCGGGTTCGAGCTGGCCGATGGGCGTATCGTGTCGGTACTTGAACATTGGGAAGTGGCGGGGTCCTTGCAGGATTTTCTTATTGCGGTCCGCAACGATGCCTGCGATATATTCCGGGTTGTCTTAAGCCCAGACTATAACGATGCTCATCATGATCATTTGCATGTCGACATGGGCATGGGAATGCGGTGTGGATAAAGTACCACCGAAGGCAAACTCAGTTATTCCACAGCATCTTGGCGAGCTTCGCGCGCCGCGGCGCGGAAGTGTCTCTATCCTGCTTGATGCTTACATGTGCAGACGGACCCGCGGATGGATCCAGCCAAATACTCCACATGCCCGTTGCTTCATTGGGCACCAACGAGTAGCGCATGTCGATAACCCGCAGTGGGTTATCCGGGTCGAGAGATAGGAAACCTCGGGAAAACCAGTCGAAGCGCGCGAGGTCCTTGGCTTGCTGGGAAGTCTTGTCCAGCCAAGGAAGGTCGCGGTCAATGTCTAGTCTGGGAATAAATTCGCCTGGGAAGATGGTCAATTTAGGGGCAGCCCGCACGGCATCCGTGTAGTAGCCGTCTTCCACTTCGTAGATAACTTTCCACAAAAGCAAGTTGGCGAAGCTGGGCTTTGCTTCTAAGCGAAGGGGGCTGTGGCCGCGCTGCTGCGCCAGTTGAGTGCCCGCTTCGGTAACACGTTGCTGCTGCAGAATACCTAGGCCTTGATAGGCAACTACCCAACACAATGCAATCTTTGCGAATAGCGGGTTTCTCTTGAACAAAGCAGTAAGCACCAACGCCAGCAGCGGCAAGGTGAATAGAGGATCGACGATGGAAATGGTGTTCCAGGCAAAACGCTCGGTGCTGAAGGGCCAGAGTAACTGGGTGCCGTAGCTGGTACAGGCATCGAGTAGGCCATGGGTCGCGTAGCCCAGGAAACAAAATAAATAGGTGAGCTTGAAGTGGATGCCCCAGCGGCGGCCCAATAAAAAATGGAAAAACAGAGCGCAGATCAGGCTACCAAAGGGGAGAAATACAAATGAATGGGTAAATTGGCGGTGATATTCCAAATACAGAAGTGGATCGGTGTTCGAGCGCAGTAGACTGTCTAGATCGGGAGCCATGCCGGAAATGGCGCCAAACAAGGTAGCGGCGGCTATATGCTTTTTCTGGCTAATGGCTTGCGGTACGGTGGCACCGAGTACGCCTTGACTGATCGGATCCATGCTTGGTTTCTTATGTTCGGTAGACGCTAACTTTTTGTTTCATTGGTCCGCGCGCGGCCTAATTAATATTGGCCAGTAGACCCAGGCGAAAAGCACGAAAGCCAACATCCAGATGGAGGCGGCCGTTTCGACGGTATAGATATAGTTGTTGGCGAACAAAGGTCCCGATAGTCGAACCATTGTAGCGAGCATCCACAGGATGTAGACAAAAACCGTAATCCGCGCGGCATGTAGCGCCCGGCCGGTATGGCCGAGAGCGACGCGCGACATCATGGCGATGATCATACCGGCAATGACGCCGATGGTTAGGGCGTGCAGCGCTACGCTACTCGGGTAAGCACCGAATACGGCGAAGCCCGTCAGTACATAGCCCAAGGGGAACCACAAATACGCCAGGTGCAAAATCAACAGCAGCGGTTCACGACGGGTGTGCAATCCGGACCACCGGCTTAGACGAATGCCATGGACAACGGCGGCGAGCCAGGCTGCCGCGGCGCTGGCCGGGTGCGTCGGTGCGAAGGTGATGGCCAGGCCCGTAACACCGGTCAGTATGAAGGCAGCAGTATCGGCTACGGCCAGACTTTGCGGCATGTGTTCGGCCGCCGTGCCTGTGGCGCGCATCCAGTTGGCTGTGAAACTTGGAATAATGCGGCCGGCAATTACGGTAACCAATAGCAGTATCACGTGAATAGACAACAGTAAGGCCGCGCGTTGTAGTTCAGGATCAGTGGCACCGCCCAGGTGAAACAAGAAATTCAATAAACCGAATAGCGTAACGACGACAACCAGCGGAAAATTGCGGCGGTTATTTGCCGAAACCACTTCGCGGCCAAAAAAAATCGCCAGCAAGCACGGGAACAACAGGTCTACCACCGTCACTAGCGCTGTCGGCCAATAGGGCGAATTCATCATGGCAATCCGGCCGGCGGCCCAGCTCACTACCAACAAAGCCAGTCTTGCGCCGTTGATGGGCGGACGGCCGGTCCAAGTTGCGACAGCCGTTAAGATAAACCCGGCAACCACGGCGAGCACGAAACCGAACACCATTTCATGGGCGTGCCAAAGATACAGATCAGGAAAGCCCGACATCGGCCCAAATCCTAGGAGCCCGATGGTCCAAAAGAAAATCACTCCGAAGGCGCATAGGGAGCCGATCAGAAAAAACGGCCGGAAGGCGACGCTCAGTAATGTCTGGAACATACGATTAAAGTATTGAACGCTAGTATTTCTGTTCCAAGCTGTAGTCTAAGGCCAACTGGGGCTTGCCATTGCGCTTAGCCAGCCGACCGGACTTGATAACAAACGGTACCTGTTTCAGCGTCTCAATCGCTGTCGTTGGATCACCGAGTACCGCGATAATGTCTGCGGTGGCTCCCGCTTCAATTCTTCCTGTTGTGCCATCAATATTGAACAATTCAGCAGCGACAACGGTGGCTGAGCGTATAGCGTCCACCGGGGACATCCCGAGCCTTACCATTTCGGCAAGTTCATCGGCATTTTCGCCGTGTGGATAAATGCCGCAGTCGGTGCCAAAAGCAATTTTTACCCCCAGTTGATAGGCGGTTTCGAAGGCTGCGTTTTCATTACGCAGGGTGACGGAAATCGGTTCTCTGCCGCGCAAGAAGCGCTTAACCATAGTAGGGGGTTGGGCGACGGTAAGAGTGGGGATCAGGAACACGTCGTTCGCCTTCATCAGCTTAAGGGTATTCTCGTCGAGCAAGTAGCCGTGTTCTATACTGTCGACACCAGCAGCGATGGCTTCGGCAATCGCAGTAGTTTCGTAGGCGTGGGCGGTGACCCGTATGCCGCGCTGATGGGCAGCACTGATTATCGCGGCCATTTCATCGGCACGCATATGTTGCCTAAGGCCTGAGTTCGAGCTGAATCCACCGGTGATCTTGATCTTGATTAGGTCAGAGCCATTTTTCTGCAGATGCCTTGCAAGCCTGCGGCACTCATCGGGGCCATCGCAGATACCAGCCGCGGCTTTTTCATCGGGATCCGCATTCTCCGCGTCATTGCCATGGCCCGCGGTGACACCCACCGACGGCCCGCTGGCAATAATTGTTGGTCCGGTAAATTTCCCCGCATTGATCGCATCGCGGACTGCGAACACAGATTGTGGATCGGAACCAAGATCACGAACTGTGGTGAAGCCAGCGTTTAGATTCAGCTGTGCGTTGATCATCGCATTGACCGCGGCGTCGCCGATTTCCGGCGAACTATTTACACTGGCGAATCCACCCTGGTAGCTGCCGGTAGCTCGTGCCAGATGCACATGGGAATCCATCAGGCCTGGCATCACGAAGTATTCCCTTAGATTAAGCACTTCAACTTTGACGCCCGAAGCATCAACGGTATCAGCGCTTACATAGCCGGGTCGAATCTCAGCAATTTTATCGTTGCGGACGATGACCGTGCGTTCGGCAAGCGGCGCTTCTCCCGGAACGGCTAGTAGCTGGCCGGCGTGAATGATCAACAGCGTGTCAGGTCGCTTGGGTTTCTTGGGGTCGAAAGGAAATCCCTGCGACCATGCCGTCGATAGGCATGCGCAAACGAGGATTGCGGAGAGTAAAGATTTTGTGAACGGGGCTGGCTTCATGGGGACAAAAAATGTCTAGTGGGCGAGATTGTTAGAACTTAACAGGCTTACCGACGGGGCGGACTTTGATGTTACCCAGATATTTACCATTGACTTTCACTACCACGCCGGACTTCATCACAAAAGTCACGTTTTTGAGTGTGCCGATGTCTTTCAGGGGATTGCCGGCCACGGCGATGATATCGGCGCGCTTGTCGGGCTCAAGGGTTCCAAGTTGATCGCTTAGACCAAATAGTTCTGCCGTGGCAACGGTCGCCGAATAAATCGCATCCGCTGGTGACATGCCCAGTTCAGTCATAACCTCAAACTCAAGTGCATTTTGCCCATGATCGAAAATACCAACATCCGTACCGAAGGCAATTTTCACGCCCAGCGACAACGCATTCTCAAAAGCCTCGAACTCATCGCGCAGGTTCGCGCTTTTTCCGGTTCCCGCCATATTGGCCCAGGCCGACGGGCGGCTGATCAGCAAGGTCGGGACCAGGTAGCTACCTTGCCTTTTCATGGCCCGCAGGGTTTTTTTGTCAAGCAGCCAACCATGTTCTATGGAATCTACACCGGCATCGACGGCGACGCGGGCTGCGTTGGCCGCGTAAGCGTGGGCAGCGACTTTGATACCGCGTTGATGCGCCGTGCTAATTATGGCCGAAATTTCTGCAGCATCGAATTGCTGCTGAGTACCGGTGGCCGACATGAAACCACCCGTGGCGGTGAACTTAATAACGTCGGCACCCAGGCCAATGTTGTAGCGCGTGGCCACGCGGCATTCAATCGGGCCATCGCAAACACCTTCGGCGCGCCGCAGCTCGTTTCGCAATGACTCGGTGGCACCGAAACCTTTATCACCGTGGCCCCCAGTAGACGACAGAGTTGGACCCGCACTCAGAATTGTTGGGCCCGGCAGCAGTCCTTGGTTGATGGCATCGCGTAAAGCGAATACCGATTCCGCATTCGAACCCAAATCACGGACGGTGGTGAAGCCGGCGGCCAATGTTCGTTGGGCGTAAACGCTGCCGGCGAGGCTTAAATCAGATTTGCTCAGAGGTCCGCCGCCGCGTTGTGCATTGCCAATAAAGGTACTGGGCTGCGCCATAATGTGGACGTGGGCATCCAACTGGGCTGCGCCATAATGTGGACGTGGGCATCCATGAGTCCTGGTAAGACAAAAGCCCCGGACAAATCAATGTATTCAACGGGCGACTTTAGCTCGGTGCCAATACGCTTTGGATCGCTGAAGCCCGGCTCTATTCGAAGTAGTTTTCCAGCCTTCACCACTAAGGTTTGCTGACTAAGTACAGCTTCGCCGGGAACGGGTAGAACCCTGCCCGCGTGGATCACGATTAACTGCTTACCAAGGGTTGGACCGGTATGTGCGCCGGCGAATACCGTGACATGGAATAAAGAGAGCGCCAGCCATAAGGCTAGCCACGGGAGTTTAGGACGAATACTTAGGGGCTTGATGCGGTTTTTCATTACGCGACTAACTTAGGCGGACTGCCCACGCTCAATCGCGGCCGAGATCATTGAACGCGCCACTTCCGCGTCTTGCCAGTCGCCAATTTTTACCCACTTGCTGGGTTCCAGGTCTTTATAGTGTTCGAAAAAATGTTCGATTTGCTGCAAGGTAATCTTAGGCAGGTCCGAGAAGTTGTTCACATGGTCATAGCGAGCGGTCAACCTATGTGATGGTACGGCGATGACTTTTTCATCCATGCCGGCATTATCTTCCATGATCAATACACCAATGGGTTGCACATTAATGACGCAGCCGGGCGCTAGCGCGCGGGTATTGCAGACCAATACATCAATGGGGTCGCCGTCTTCCGAAAGCGTATGCGGCACAAAACCGTAGTTGCCTGGATATGACATGGGCGTATATAGGAAGCGATCAACAACAAGCGTGCCGGCATTCTTATCAAGCTCATATTTAATAGGCTGTCCGCCCAAGGGCACTTCGATGATAACGTTTATGTCATTTGGCGGGTTTTCGCCGATCGCGATGGCATCAATTCTCATAATTTACTGTGACTCATCAAATTAGCTGCCCACAACGGCATGCAGCGCCTGGGCTAGTCTGTCCACATCATCCGCCAGAGTATAGATGCCCGGTGTTACGCGAACGCAATCGCCCCCGGCAACACCATCCCGCCAAACGGTAAAGATACGGTGTTTCTCAAGGAGTTCCGCGGCAATGGCCCGGTTTTCGGCGCGGCTGCCGCGGCCTTTGATACGGAAGGCGGTCAGCGCGCCCGTCATGCGGGGATCGTCGGGCGTGAGTATTTCGACTTGTGGTAAATCCCGCACGCCGGCAACCCAGCGGTTGCGCAGGTAGCGAAGTCGGGCCTCTTTGTAGGCTGGTCCTAGCTGCTGATGAAAATCTAGTGCTGAAGGAATCACCATAAAGGCGGCGAAGTTTGAGGTCCCGCTGGAGGCCCTAGAAAGGATGTTGTCACTCGGAAAGCTTTTGTTGCCGTAGCAAGGATCGATGTCCTGCAATCGATTCTTGCGGATGTACATCAGTCCGGACCCTAGCGGTGCGCCCATCCATTTGTGGAAATTAATTCCCATGAAATCGATATTCAGGTCATCTACTTTGTAATCTAGATGCCCAAAAGAATGCGCCGCATCCAAGATGATATCGACCTTGTGTAGTTTGGCCATGGCGGCAATTTCGGCTACCGGCATGACCAGCCCGGTTCGGTTGCTGACATGCGTCAGGAGTAGCAGGCGCAGCTTTGGGTTCTCAGTCAGCATCTGCTCATACTTTGCAAGTACCGCATCATGATGGGCAGGTTCTGGAATATCAAAACGAAGCACGGAAACACTGCGGCGCTCGGCTAGCCAGTCCATGGTTTCCTGCATACCAGAGTAATCGAGATCGGCATACATCACCGCATCGCCTGGCTTAAGCAAATTGTAGTTAGCAATCAAATTCTGTAAGGCTTCTGTCGCCCCACGCGTGAACATGATTTCGTCGGTATTAACGCCCAGTTCTTCTGCCGCACGTGCTCGATAGCCGCGATAGTCGACGTAAAATTGCTTGCGCGCGTAACTCGCGTTAGCCCGGTTAACTCGCGCGGTGTGTGCTTGGTATTCAGCCAATAGCTGTTGTGGCATAACGCCCCAATAGCCGTTTTCTAGGTTTGTAATCTGCGTATCTACATTGTAGAGAGACGAGACCTTTCGCCAGAAACTCTCGTCCTTGGCTATCGTATCAGGCGCGCCGGGAGGCCGTTCTATTACAGTAATTGCACTATTGTCGAAACCATGCGCAGCGGGAAGGCCAGTCACGGCCGCGGCGCTAGCTAGTGTCGTGCCGCGAATAAAGTTGCGTCGGCCTATGTTGATTTTGTTTCTTGTCGTCACGTTACCACCAGTTCCGTCTTTGCACCTCGCAACCGATCCCGCAAACTGGCCATCAACGAATAGGCCGCCGGCACGACAATTAGCGACAACAGCGTTGAGGTCAACAAGCCGCCGATAACCGCGACGCCCAAAGGCGCGCGAAAGTTGCCATCCGCGCCGAAACCTAGGGCTATGGGCAGCATACCAGCGCCCATGGCGACGGTGGTCATGATCACAGGACGGGCGCGTTTATGGCAAGCATCAAGCAGCGCAGCGTGACGGTTAAGGCCCGCACGTTCGCCGATGATTGCGTAGTCGACAATCAGGATAGAATTCTTGACCGCGATGCCGGATAGCGTCAGCAGGCCGACGAGTGCCGGTAAAGATAGCGCGTAGCCGCTTAGCAAGAGCGCGCCGAATGCTCCCGCTCCACATAAGGGCACGGCGGCAAGAATGACGATTGGTTGTGATGTACTGTGAAAAAGGAGTAGTAGAACCACATAAATGCTGACTAAGCCAGCGAGGATAGCGACTAAGAAGCCTAGGAGTAATTCGCCCAGTGCCTCGACGTCACCCGTTGGTACAAACCTCACCCCCGGTGGCAAATTTTTCAGTGACGACAAGCTGTTGATTTTTTCCAGCAGTAAGCCCACGGGCTGGCCGTTGGTTTCGGCGGTGATGGCAATTTTTCGCTCACGGTTGAGGCGGTCGATCTGCGCTGGGCCGCTGCCTTCGGTTATGGTGGCCACGGCATTCAGTGGCACGCTGCCGTTGCGCGAAGGCACCCGCAACAGGCCCAGCTGTGTCACATCCATAAAGGCTTCTTCGTCTAGCTGCACGCGAATGGGGATTTGCCGCTCCGGCAAATTGAGTTTGGCCAGTTTTTGACGAAAGTCACCGGAAGTCGCGATGCGTGCGGCTTCGGCAATGTCGGCAGTGGCAACTCCTAAATCCGCGGCGCGGGCCATATCGGGAATGATGAATACTTGGGGTTCTAGTAGTGATGCCGATGAACTAACGCTGCCCAGCCCGTGCACTGCGCGGACTTCGGCTTCTACACGGCGCGCGACGTTCAGCAAGAGGCCAGGGTCCTGCCCAGCTAAGACCACGTCGAGTTTGCGGCCGGGCCCAACGCCGGAGAAGGCAAAGCGTACACCGGGTAAATTAATCAGCTGGGCGCGGATCTCGTTTTCTAGTTCGACCACACTCTTATTACTATCTTGATCGAAGCTCGCGATCAGAGTGGCCTTGCGGCTGTCCTTGTTAAATCCGCCCTCATAGCCCAAACCTGAAACTGCGCCGACGCGTGTGAATACGCTAATGACTTCGGGTATGCTCGCCAATCGCGCACGCACTTCTTCCGAGGCCGCGGCGGTATCCTCCAGGCTTACGCCAGGCGCGAGTTCCATGACTAACTGGATGTTAGTGGCGTCTTGGGGCGGTAGGAAAGTCGTCGGGATCAAAGGTACCAGTGCCAGAGAGGCTAGGAATATCCCCAGGGCTGCCGTCAGCGTACGCCCGCGATGCCGAAGCGCGGCGTGCACCCAGCGCAGGTAGCGATCCATCCAGGCCGGGTCTTTGTGTTCGCTGCGCATTTTGCCTAGGTAACGGGCTGCCAGCATCGGTGTTAGTAGGCGCGCGACGAGCAGAGAGCACAGCACGGCTGTCGCGGCAGTCCAGCCGAATTCACTAAAGAACAATCCAACCTCGCCAGGGATAAAGGCGACCGGTACAAACACGGCGGCCAGGGTAACGGAGGTAGCAATGACCGCTAGGCCAATCTCATCCGTGGCATCGATGGCGGCCGCTTCGGCAGACTTTCCCATGGCGCGATGGCGGGCAATGTTTTCTACCTCAACAATGGCATCGTCCACCAAAATGCCGATGACCACGGCGAAAGCAAGCAAGGAGAGCAGATTGAGGCTGAAGCCGAACCAACTCATCATGGCAAAAGTGGGAATTACTGACAGCGGAAGAGCCACGGCGCAGATCCATGTGGCGCGCCAGTCGCGCAGAAAAAACCACACGACGGCAACAGCTAGTATGGCGCCTTCAAGCAACATGACGAGCGATGCGCGGTAGGAGTTTTGTGGCGCTTCGATTTGCGAGTCCACCTCTACAAACCGTATATGCGGGTGAGCGGTGCGGAGTTTTTCGACGGCTGCGCGAATTCGGTGACCCACGGCCACTTCACTGGTGCCCTTGGCACGTTGCATGGCAAAGGAAACAACTTCTTTGCCATTCAAGAGCGCCATATCCGTGGGTTCGGCAACGGTATCGGTGACGGTGGCGATATCCGAAAGTCGTACCGAGCGCCCATCGGGCAGCGAGATGGGGAAGCTCTCAAGTTCGGCCGCACTTTTGACGGCTGCCAAGGTACGGACTGATTGTTGTCCACCGCCAAGGGTTGTGCGGCCGCCGGATAGTTCCACTTGTATGCGCGCAAGTTGAGCGGAAACGGTGCCGGCTGTGATGCCATAGGCCTGCAATACATCCGGCCGCAGGGCCACGCGCACTTCGCGGTCTACACCGCCCACCCGAAAAAATTCACCCATACCCGGCACGTCGAACATGGCTTTGCGCACGGTATCGTCCACAAACCAGCTCAACTCGTCGGCGCCTAGGCGATCGGAGATGAGCGCGTACGATAAGAGGGTGCCACCAATGGCATTGACCCGGGCGACTTCAGGCTCGTCTATTTCCACGGGTAGGTCGGCACGAATGCGGTCCACCGCGTCGCGGGCTTGCTCAATGGCCAAATTCATGTCGCGATCCAGGTCGAACTGAATACGCGTGGCGGAGCGGCCTTCAGTGATGGTGGATAGAATCTTGTCGACGTCCACGAGCGTTGCCAGGGCATCTTCAATTTTCCGTGTAACGTCGGTCTCCATCTGGGCGGGGGTGGCACCGGGAAGGGTCACGTTGACGGTTATTTCTGGCACTTTGAAGTCGGGTAAAACGGAAATAGCCAAGCTTCGCCATCCGACTAGGCCGGCCAAACACATCACGACAAAAATGATGATGGCGGCGACGGGATATCTTATGCCCCAGCGGGAAACGTTCACGACTTTTTTGCCACGATGGTCACCGCGCTGTGACCGCGTCCTCAGTATTGGTGGCTTCGCGCACAATGTCGCCGTCACTTAAAAAACCGGCACCGCGGCGGACCACTCTTTCTCCATCCATCAATCCGCTGAGCACTTCCACTAGATTGCCTTGTCGGATTCCCGTTCCAATGCGCCGGCGTTCCACCTGTAGCAATCCATCTTTATCATCGGCCAGGGGGCTAACTACGAATACATATGGAAATCCGTCCCGGAAAACGACTGACTCGCGGGGAAGCACTTGCGTGGCTGCTTCGCCCAGAAGGATGCGTCCCTGGGCAAACATACCCGCACGGAGGGCACCCGGCTCGGCCAGGTCCGCATACAGCAGACCGTTGCGACTTTCCGGGTCTACCGCGGGTGAGACGTTGCGGACCACGCCCTTAACGGATTCACCGCTAGGCGCGGTAAGAATTAATTTCGCACCTTTCTGCACGCGGGTCAGATCACGCTCGGCCAATTCAGCGCGCCACTCGAGTCGACCTTGGCGGATAAGCCGCAGCAGTTCATTGCCTGCACTGACTACCTGGCCGGGTTGTACCGCCCGCGCTGAAATGACTCCGGCGTCTGGAGCTTTGAGAGTCGCGAAGCTGAGTCGCAGGCGAGCCTCTTCAAGATTAGCCTGGGCGGTCGTTAGTTGTGCTTTCGCACTGAGCAGATCCGCGCGCAGCTGATCGAGTTCGCTGGTGGATACCAGACCTTGTTCGACTAGGGACTCGGCGCGATTTGCATTGGCGCGCGCCAATTCCAGTCCGGCTCTCGCCTGCGCCAGACTTGCCTCAGCCTGCCGTGCTTGGACCTGCAATGTCCGACTGTCCAGCCTTAGCAGCGTCTGATCGGACTCGACCACGTCGCCTACTTCCACCAGTACTTCGGCTGCACGAATGCCAGAAAGCTCTACACCCAAGCTCATTTCCTGCCAGGCCGCCACGGAACCCGAAGCGACCAATTCGCGAACAATATCGCGAGTTTGCGCGCTTACCGTTGTTACTACCAAGCTTGCCGAAGAGCTTGCCGTTGGCGCGGGCGCATCTAAGCCACAGGCAGCGAGCACGCTCAGCAGCACAGGCGTTAGGAGCCGTTGTGGCCTGCAGACGGGATAGGATCGGGGCACGGAGGTGATCTTGTCGACGAAAGGCCGCCAAGTTTAGCGTAGTCCAGCCGGGCGGCGTGATTCGCCGGTAGTTAGGCCGTTGGATGGAAACGTAATCAGTTCCAGTTGTCCTGTTCGTCTAGATAGCGCTTTGCGTCCAGCAGATCAGTGGGCGAATAGTCCTGAAATAGGTCCGGCCGATAACGGGGCTGGTAAGCGTTAAATATCGGTGCGTACAAGGCCCAATGCACATCCGGAATGCGATGTCGGCCACGGTAGCTTGCCATTGGTAGGCGCGCCACGACCTGTTGTTCAAATTTCGAGTTGGCCATGGCGAGTTCTTCGCCACGCGGTCCGTAGATTGCCGAACCGCCGGCACCACCGTTGGCATCGTCCATGAAACCCGGGTTATCCGGCGAGGCAGCGTTATTAACAATTAATGTGTAAACCTGGTTGTAGCGCGCGCACATTTGCATGTCTTCTTTAACGAAGCCGCCGGTTGCGGTGCGTAGAATTATCTCGGCGCCTTTCAATGCCATGGCGCGAAATAGCTCCGGCTCTAACTGCGTAGAGGACACAGCTAAATTACCAATCGGTGTGCGATGCACCGGAATGACCGCATCCGCGCCGTACATTTCAATATAGCGATCGAGCACGTTATAGACTGTCGTTGTCAACAATTCGAAGCCCGTGAACACGCCCTTGATGTTTCGTGCTTTCCAGTCGCGGGCGATGATTTCTCCATCCGGTCCGATAATGCTGGTGACGCTGAGAATGTGGCCGGGCCAATCCGGGTCGACAACATAGGCACCGAACTTGATATAGCAGCCATGCTGACGAGCCTTTGCCGAGATCTCCTCGGTTTCTGGCCCCGGCACTTCGATGGATAGTCTTTCTAGTTCCTTACGGTCCCAGGGGTTCCAGCCCTGTAGCGGGAATTCGTGAAAACACAGCAGATCTTTTTTGCCGCCGAAGAATTGCGCCTTATCAATGAGCTCGAGCATATGGTCGAGGTTTGCGCGTATGCCTTTTTGTGGATTCTTGCCATTGACGGCACGCACCCTTGATTGGACGGCGGACACAGTAACGATGTCCTGCTGCAATTCGACCCGGCTATAGGCGCGGCCGTTGGCGGGGACTGAAACTACCGCATCGACAGGTGCAGACTTGGCCGATAATCCCAGCAGAGTGCTACCTCCGGTAATCGATGCGGCGCCCGCTAATAGTTCCCGCTTACTCAATTTTTTTGTCATGGCAAGGCTCCCTGCACAACTCGCTAAACCCTCAGAAAATCGCTTCGATCCCTATTTTTCGTGACCCAGACGATGGTGATCAGCAGCATGCCGCTGATGATGGGCTCACCAATGTTGCTGAAGATGCCGCCGGTGGCTGCATAGGGAATGGCGAATAGTCCCAGCACCAAGACCGACACCAAGAACAGCCACTTGAAGCCGACCTTCCACCAGAGATAAGCACCGAAAAGGATTTGCAGATTGCTCAGGGTGATGGCCGGGATGGGCGGGATGCCTGCACCCGCACCGATCAAGGCATCGGGCGAGCACGCCGTGTACTCGCGGATCGCGGTGGTGTAACGCAGGGTGTCGGCAAAGCAAGACGGGTAGAAGTTGGAGTTTTTGAAGAGGAAGAGATCATGCAGGATGAAATACATAGCGAGCGTGGCGAAGGCAGCCATAAAATACCAGGGCTGTGCCCACCTGAAGCCCGCGTGCCGGGCCAGCGCCGCCAAGGCTACGATGGCGAAGGGCAAGAAAACATAGTGGGCGAGGAAACGGATGGTGTTGAGATTGATCAGTAGCTCGCCTTCACCGAGTGTGCTGCCCAGTCCAATCACCACGTTGTCATACCACAGCAGACCAAAGGGCACAGTGGCTAGCCAAAGCGGAGTGCTGGGATATTTCTGGTAAATCCAAACCGCCCAGATAAGCACGGCGAAATCGATGGCAGCAACGACAAGAAAAGCAGCAGACAATAGCCCCATGGCATCCCCCTATGTTGTTGTGCTGGGCAGTGTAGAGAGTTCCTGGCAGCGCCGCGGTTGGTTTTGATGCCAAGGGCCGCTTAGTGGCTGCGACGTTCTCATCCAGACTCCGTGACGAGGACTTCCTTGCGACAATGATTGGGGAATTTAAGGGGTCAAATCACGTTTCGAAAAATGTAGCAGAAATTGCGGTTCGACGCCGTTTTTGCGTTAGGTCAGTTCTGTTCAGCCATGAAAATGCTCGCGCAGCGCGACGGTAAAATTAGACATCTGCTCCGTCGTGCCCATGCTCACGCGGCTCCAGGTTTTATAGGGTGGGAAGCTCAAGCCTGTCAGGAAGCCGCGTTGGCGCATCGCCCGCATGAATTTGGCCGCCGAGTCGCCAGTATCGAATAGAATGAAATTGCCTCGCGTGCGAGCGTAAGGTCGGCCGAGATCCTCCAAAGCTTCTTCGGTGATGTGCACGGCCTCTTTGATTTTTGCTCGGCTGAAATCTTGAAATGCTTCGTCAAGATAGCTGGCGGTGGCAGCTTGTATGCCAGGCAGGTTTAGTATCGACATACGGAGTGATTCCAGCCTGCCAATCAGATCAGCATGGCCGATGGCGTAGCCAATTCTGAGTCCCGCCAGGCCATGCAGTTTAGAAAAGGTACGTGTCACGATAACTGAATCGCCGGCGCGTACGTTAGCTGTGGCCGAGTCTTTTAGCTCCTTGTCCCAGATGTCCAAATAGGCTTCATCCACGAGCACCGGCACTTGCGAAGAAACTCTTTTGATAAATGCGTTGATCTCTTCGCCCTCCAACAACGTTCCGGTAGGATTGTTCGGATTACAGACGTAGATCATTTTTGTCGCTGAGTTAACCGCCTCGGACATGGCAACCAGGTCATGGCGCATATTTGCGTCCAGCGGGACTTCCCTCGCGCTGCAACCAAGTCGCAAGGCATAGTTACGCAGGAAACTAAAGCTCGGTTTGGCGCAGATGACATTTCCACCGCCGAGGCCAAAGGCCAGCGCGGCGGCCCTTAGAACTTCGGTGGACCCCGCCGCAATCATGACTTGTTTTTCGCTTACGCCTTCGCGTTTGGCGATAAGCTTTTTGAGTTCCACTTCACGGCGCGTAGAGTACTGCCAGGATTCGCCGCCAGCGGCGTTATACGCGGCGAGGGCTTTCAGTGATGGCCCGTAGGGATTCTCGTTGGCGATGATTCGCACCAAGCCCGCGCGCAGATTCCGGGGCGTCTTATCGCGGGCAAGTGTTTGTCCGGAAATTAGGCTAAGCGCGGATGCCCCGACACCGGCAAGCAGTTCGCGACGAGATATTGGGTATGTCATGTTCTCAACCCGCTACCGGCTATGAGAAATACATAATACCGCAGCGAAAAGGAGGAACGCCCTTAGAAACTATCCAAGTTCTTTGACAAATGCCTCGAAGCTTCTAAGAGGATGTCCTACCGCGTCCTGTGACGCAGCGATTTCTTCTGCATCCGCTACGCCACCGTGTTGCTGTTGGCCCAGAAACATCTTCTTGAGTGAGTCGAGTAGCCAAGGCGGGAGGAATGCTTCTACGGGCTTGCCCCATTGATCGACATCGTCACCACCGTAGCGAACTTCGCGGCCAAAGTGCTCGGCGTATATTGCCGCGGCTTTGGCGCCATTGATGGTATCGGGTCCGT
Organism: Gammaproteobacteria bacterium; assembly: GCA_965221985.1. Lineage (GTDB taxonomy): Bacteria > Pseudomonadota > Gammaproteobacteria > Steroidobacterales > J054. The sequence goes on along the minus strand of OZ244928.1, from coordinate 513,909 downwards.
GCAGCGAGTAACTGGCACCCGCGTGGCCGCTCTCCGTCAACACGCGGACGGCGCAATCAGCGATGTCGCGGGTATCCACTCGATTCTGGCCAATGGACCCGATGGGCATGGAGTAGACGCCGTGATCTTTGATGACTGGTATCACGGATAAGTCTGTTTGATTAAAGAAATTGGGGCGTAAAAAAGTGTAATCCATGCCGCTGTCGCGTATCGCGTCTTCTATGGGCAGCTTCGCGCGGTAGTGCGGAACAGCGGGTTCTTTATCCGGGTTATTCACCGTTAGAAACACGATGTGTTTGACGCCGGCTGCTTTGGCCGCCTCAACAGCATTAAGTCCGCGCTTGGTTTCTGTTTCTCCGTTTGCGGTGATCAAGAACAGCTTATCCACGCCGGTGCAGGCGGCTCCTAGCCCGTCGCCGGTTTCCAGATCGCCAATTGCGCCAGTCACCCCACTAGGCATAGCGCTGAGTTTTTCTTCCGATCGGCTTAAGGCGCGCACGGACTCGCCATTTTTCACTAAGCCGGCGACTGTAGGGCGACCGACATTGCCGGTGGCGCCGATGACGAGGATAGTCATGATATATGGGTTACCTATAAAAAGTGTCGGACAGAAAAACGCCTATATTTTGGGGCAAATTCCTTGTGGAAGTCAGAGATTTTCTCGATAAGTGGCGGGATTCGCTACCCATCCAGCAGGAAGGGTGTATCCAACATATTTTGTTAAAGATATTGGACCACGAGACTATTCGCAAATTCAGCTGCCCTAGGCGATCTCAGGTACCGTATTCGGCGCATGGTCTGAGGCGCAGGCTTTATGAATCCACCGGACCAGTGGGACAGCATAGACTTGCTATCGGCCCAGCCATGCTACGGGTAGGCGAATTGCGGCCTATCCATAGCTTAGGGCGTACATGCTACTCGTAGAAATTCGGGCATAATTGAACGGCGGCACGAGAGCGGCCCGCCAACAAAATAATACGGAGACAAGCATGTCCTCAACGGTAAAGTATCTGCTCGACGAGGAGCAGATTCCCAAGTCCTGGTACAACATTCAAGCTGATTTGCCCGAACCACTCCCACCAACCCTGCATCCGGGCACGAAGCAAGCAATTGCGCCCACGGATCTCGAGCCGCTATTTCCCCCATCTCTGATCGAGCAAGAAGTTTCGCTAGAACGCCACATTGATATTCCGGAGCCGGTTCGTGCTATCTACCGTCAGTGGCGTCCGAGTCCGCTGTTTCGGGCCCGAGGCTTGGAGAAAAAACTCGATACGCCCGCGCGAATTTATTACAAGTACGAGGGCGTGAGTCCGGCCGGCAGTCACAAGACCAATACGTCAATTGCTCAGGCCTTCTATAACAAGGAAGCCGGTGTGAAACGCATCGCCACGGAAACTGGTGCCGGGCAATGGGGGTCGGCATTAGCTCACGCCGGTGCGCTATTCGATCTTGCAGTAAAGGTCTACATGGTCCGTGTTAGCTACGATGGCAAGCCTTATCGACGTGCCTTGATGGAAGTTTACGGGGCTGAATGTATTCCGAGCCCCAGCAGTCAAACTGCCGCTGGTCGTGCGATTCTCGAAAAAGACCCAGACACTTCCGGCAGTCTTGGTATTGCGATTAGCGAGGCCGTGGAGGATGCAGTGAGCCGCGATGATACAAAGTACGCTCTGGGCAGTGTTCTAAATCATGTGTTGTTGCATCAGACCGTCATTGGTCTTGAGGCCGAATCACAGATGGCAATGGCCGACGATTATCCGGACATCGTTATTGGTTGTACCGGCGGCGGCAGCAATTTTGCCGGGCTTGCTTTTCCATTCATGGGTAACCAGTTGCGCGGCGGCCGTGACGTCAAAGTTCTCGCCGTCGAGCCAAAAGCTTGTCCGACGCTCACGCGGGGCAAGTACGCCTACGACTTTGGCGATACGGCTCATCTGACACCGCTGGTCAAGATGCACACGCTGGGATCGACGTTCATGCCACGCGCCTTTCACGCCGGTGGTCTACGCTATCACGGCATGGCGCCATTGATCAGCCATGTGCAGGAGATCGGCTTGCTCGATTCCGTGGCCTACGACCAGCTCGAATGCTTCGAGGCGGCCGTGCAGTTCGCGCGAACCGAGGGCATCGTGCCGGCCCCCGAATCGAGTCACGCCCTGAAGGCGGGTATTGATCAAGCCCTGGCTTGCAAGGAGGAGGGTGTTGAGCGTTCGATTCTGATTTGCCTGTCAGGTCACGGACATTTCGATATGCAGGCTTATACCGACTACTTCGCCGGTAAATTGAAGGACGGTCGCTATGAGGAGAATGAGCTAGCGATGGCCTTGTCTGGCCTGCCCGCTGTTTGATCGCGTTTTGTTCTTGGCGATAGGCGGGTTCTCGTTGGTGGCGTAGGGATTTCGGTAAAATATCGTGCGAGCACTCCGCAGCATAGAAATCGCTACCCACTGCGTGCCTGATCTAAGTGCCTGCGTGCCGCTTTATCGGGACTTATTCGATTACCGAATCGCCGATTCGGGCCGACTACCCGAAAGCTTAACTAGCACCTGGGCTACTCCCGCCATGACAGGAATGCCCTATGCATTGCTACAGCCGGCAAGTGGTGCGCAAGTGTATTTGCGCTTTATAGAAACCGGCAACGCTGGCGGGTATTGGCCGCCCGTCACCCAAGGCTGGATTGCCACGGAAATTTTGACGGAAGATCCGGACGCGGTGTTGCGGAAGTTGCAGGGCACAAGGTTTAAGCGGATTGGTGGCCCGGCTGATTTATACCCTTCACCGAAGTCTGCGCGTGCACTGCAAACATCCGGACCCGCCGGCGAGCTGATGTATTTCACGCGGATTCTGCCAGGTGGCAGTCGCTTTGGTTTGCATGGCGCAAAATGTTTCGTCGACCGGCCCTTTATCATGGTAGTTGGAGGCACGTCCCTAGCAGATATTGAATCGTTTTATGGCGCAGTGTTGGGTTTGAGAATTTGGGAGCAGGAGCCTTTTCGCATTACCCAAATGTCGCGGGTCCTGCAATTATCGCCCGAGACGGCCTATCCTATTTCCATCGCCCGTATACCGGGGCGGAGTTTCTTGCTTGAGCTAGAAGAATTGCCTCCTTATATAAAGCGCCGCCGTGTACCGTCCGGAGAATTGCCGGAGGGTCTGGCCATGGTGAGTTTCGCGTCGGCGCCCTTGAGCGAGTTAACCCTCGACTATCGCGCGTCGCCGCGCGCCATTGATCTGCCGCCCTATCGGGGTCGTAAGCTTGCGGTTATCGAAGGTCCGGCGGGTGAATGCTTGGAGCTCATCGACTGATTCGTCTTGGCAGCGCGACAGGTTTCAGCCGCAGTGGAATACTATTCCTCTACCAACTCTGACCTGTCTCACCTTTCCGCAGCGCTCTAATCTCGTCAAGATCGGCCGGCGGCTGAAGCCACATGGGCTTGTTCGCTAAGAATCGCTAAGGTAAGTGGCCTGTTTGTTTGCATGATTCGATTCTCCTGATAGCCGGAAAGTCGTGAGGCGGTTTCAATCTCGTCCGAGGTGGCAGCGCATCAATAGCGGATGACGGACCAATCTAGCGCTATGTCAATTCGCAATCACTGCGAAAGCGGAGCAGCGACTATTTGATGGTCACGGCCTGGTTGCATACCACGGCAGCACAAGTGGTTTGTGCCAGGCCGAATCAGATGGCTTGAACTCAGCGGTTCGGCGCATTCTGCGGGGCACAGCCTTCGGTGAGCCAATGTGCGAAACAGCGGCGCGGATCACAGCGAGGCACGGCCTGAGCATGCCATCCTCCCGGGCATGCGCGTCTGCCCAATCTCAAGCAATAACGATCATGATGAACTCCGACTTAGCTAGGTCCTCCAAGCGGAACTTCCACAGTGATAGTGGGCGCGGCGATTCTGTTCAACATGTGGGGAGAGTTCAAACCAGCGAATCGCTGCCCGCCGCCGTTGATTTTCTATGGTCCACAATCAAGGCGATACTGCCAAAGGCCAGTATCGTGCTGGTCGGGTCTCAGCACTATGGCGAATCCACGCCGGACAGTGACCATGATCTTATTGTGCTGACTCATTTGCCGGTAGGTGGCAAATTTAGGCGGCGCATTGCGGAAGCGCTGGCGGCCGAGAATGTAAAATACGATATTCACTTCATTCCCCGCTTGATGGTCGTATTAGGCTGGAAAAATGTTGCGGGCACGGATCTCGAAACTGGCGAACGGATGCAGGTGACTCTATCTGCACGTGTCCGATCGGCGCTTTTTGCCAATCGCATTAAGATGGCTTACTACTACTATGTGTTTGGTCGCTACGAATCATCGGCGCTATCATTGTTGCGCACTAGATTGCTGCCCCATGCAAAAAACGACACCGATATTTTTTCTTTCGCCGGTAACATGAAGCTGCTGAAAAGCCTTCGCACGAATTTCGGCAAAGAGGAATTTCAGCTCTATTTAGACACCATTTCCAGCAGACTAAACGGTGCGAAGATATCAGTTGATTCTGACCTGCTGCTTGCGCTGATCAACGAGTCCTATGATCAGCGTGCGGACAATCTTTTTCATATCAACTTCAACGTTCGCTACTACGTTTACAACTTAAAAAAAGGACTGCCGCGATTCTGGGTGAACTATTGCGGTACGATAACCGAAGCTCTGCGTCATTACGCGAACGGAGATACCGCAGCTTCGGCCATGGCGCTAGCTAAGCTCACCAAGGTGACGGACCTGGAGCAGCAGCTTGAAGAATATACTGAGCTATCTATGTTGGAGATAGAGAATTAGGCGGGCAAAGGCGATGCTTCGGCGTCTATAACGACCGCCCGGTGAGCCGCTATTCCCAGACAGCGCGAAATGGGTTTCTAGCGGTCAATGATCTGGAAGGAGTGCGAGCCTGCTTCATCGGGGAAGCGGGATAGCCACAGTCACCGGATTTCTCGGGTTATAACCGCTGCTTGTTGAAAAAATCGAATCGATTTTCCGTATACTCGCCATCCTCTTGAGATGAATGCTCCGCCAGCTACCAGGCGAGATACTATCAGGCACGCCGTCAGTGAAACTTACACGAACTTTGCATCCCCGCGCGTCGCAGTTAAGCGAGCAGAGCTGTGTGGCAACCATTGGCGTATTTGATGGCATTCATCGCGGTCATCAGGAGATTATCCGCCAGGTTAAGGCTCGCGCTGGTCAGCTTGGTATCCGCTCTGTCGTTATCTCTTTTGAGCCTACACCGCAGGAGTATTTTCGGCCGCAAGATCCGCCTGCCAGGCTTAGTCGATTCCGTGAAAAATTTATTCTGTTGAGAGATCTAGGCGTCGATGAGTTTGTTTGCCTGCGCTTTAATGAAAAACTGCAACAAGCCAGTCCCAAGGACTTTATCAATCGTCTGTTGGTTCAAGGTTTGTCAGTAAAGCATTTGGTTGTTGGCGACGATTTTCGATTTGGCATTAATCGCAGCGGATCGATCAGTGATTTGCAAAAGGCAGGCGAGTCTAATGGCTTCGCGGTGACGATGGTTTCCGCGCAGTCCTTTAAAGATGACCGGATCAGTAGTTCAGCGGTTCGGGCCGCATTGGCGGGTGGGGACCTGGAGGCGGCAAAAAATTTACTCGGACGCTATTACATGATGTCCGGCCGGGTAGTGCATGGTAAACAGCTTGGCCGTGCATTGGGGTTTCCAACGGCCAACATTCCAGTTAAGCGCCGAAAGACGGCGACCAAGGGTATTTTTGCAGTCCGCGTGCACGGGCTGGAGGAGGGAACGCTGGAAGGTGTTGCCAACCTGGGTAATCGTCCCACGGTCGGGGGTGGTGGCGGAACTTTGCTCGAAGTATTCATTTTCGATTTTGATCGGGACATCTACGGTCGCTACCTCGATGTAGATTTGATTGCTCGGCTGCGCGATGAACTAAAATTCCCGGACCTTGATTCCATGGTCGTACAAATGAACAAGGATGTCGCGGAGGCTCGCGCCATCCTTGAGGCGCTGAGAATGCCCGAGGGCCGCTCCAGTGCGTCTAACTAGGCGCTGAAGCCGATCAATGGCTAGTTCTGCTGACACTTCGATGCCTACTGCTGATTGGCGGGCTTGGTCTCGATTCGCGTTGGTTAGTATTATTTTCTTTCACATCACGGCGGCAACCTTCACTTCGCTCGGTGTTGCGCTGCCGTTCATGATCGAAGAACTTGCTTGGTCCTGGGCCAATGCCGGTCTGGGTTTCTCCGTGCTGGCGTTCATGGTGGGTATTTCCGGACGGCTGCCTGCATGGGTCATGCAGCGCTTTGGTATTGGCGCATCATTTGGGCTCGGTGGCTTGGCCATGGTTATTGGTTTTGGGCTATTGGCGGTGGCCGAAGCCTTGCCCATGTACTTTGCCGGTGCTGCTTGCGCGGGCCTCGGCTATACCCTTTGCGCACCGGTGCCGGGTGTTGCCGTGCTCAACCGAAGCTTTCCCAGGCGCCGCTCGTTTGCCATCGGGGCCTATATGACCATTGGCGGTTTGGGCGGTGTCGCCGGTCCACTCATTGTTACCACGGTAGTCGGTTTGACGGGCACTTGGCGCGCCCATTGGTGGCTGTTGGCCGGAAGTATTGCATTGCTGGCCGCCATAGCCCTTTTCATGTTTCGGGGCGAAAAGGAATCCAGGGCGAATTACGACCAGGCACAAGTTACCGCGGGTCCGAAGAAGCGAGTTTTTGTCACTACCCACGATTGGGAATTAAAAGATGTGATCAAGACGCCACAATATTTTGTCATTGTTGTGGCCTATACCGTGACCTTGTTCGTGGGTCTAACCACAAACAGTTGGGCCGTGACGCATATGGGGACTTTGGGCGTTGCCATCACGGTTGCGGCGGCGGCGATGAGCGCTCAAGCCTTGGTGAATGCCCTGTCGCGGGCCTTTGGCGGTGCCCTTGCATCGTGGATTGATCCGAAGTGGCTGCTAGCATCCGCCTTGTTAGCAGGGATTATAGGCATGACAGCCCTTGCATCGGCTGACAATCCTTTCGCCATTGCCCTATTTTCCTTCGGGGAAGGCTATAGCTTCGGCATGTGTCTATTCGCCACCACGATATTGTTGGTGAACTATTTTGGCCCGAGAGAAGCTCCGAAGACCCTGGGTACCATGCATGTCATAACCACCATTGGCATGGTTGGTCCAGTACTGGGCGGATTGTTCGCTGACTGGTTTGGGGGCTTCGCGGGACTCTTTCGAGTCTACGCGCTGATCTTGTTTGGCTGCCTGGTGGCGACCCTATTGATGAAGCCTCCCAGGCCGCCGGAGCTTGAGCGCAGTCACCGTAAACAAGCGGAAGATTGACCATTACGGAATGACTGCCATGAGCATGGCCATCGGCCCTTCGCCGCCAACCTCTCTTGACATTCTCTAGCGACTTTTCAAAGCTTCGATTTAGCGAAACTTCTCGGGGCCAATAATGAAAATAACCGCGGTTCTAATCTTGATGATGATGCCGCATGCTGTTTGGGCACAGGATGCTGTCGCCGAGATGAAGCTTGAAGAAGTTGTCGTAACGGCCGATCCCATTGGCTTGACCGAAGATACGGCGACGGATTCAGTATTCGGAACCAGTCGCTCACTGTTAGAAACGCCGCGTTCCATCAGCATTGTTAGTGATATCACAATGGAGCGCTACGGCATTGAGGATATCGACGATTTCATCACCACGACCCCGGGGACCTTTGGGGGTAGTTTTTTTGGCGTGCCCGGGGCGATTACGATTCGCGGTTCAATTTCCGAAACCTATTTTCGGGGCTTTAAGCGCGCTGAAAACCGGGGTCTCTTTCCGACGCCTGTTGGCGCCAGCGAGCGTATTGAAATTCTGCGTGGACCAGTGCCCGTTATCTATGGCGCGGGGCGTGTTGGCGGATTGCTGAATTTTTACCCAAAGACCGTGGCGGCCAATAAGCTGACGGCAGCGGATGGGATCAGCGGCAATGTCGGCTATACCGTTGGCAGTTACAATAAGAACAACCTCACCGGTGAACTGAACCTGCCGTTTCTAGCTGCTGGCCGAGAAACTGGTTTGGCCGTTTACGCCGAGTACGAGGATTCAAAGCACTATTTTCGGGGTCGAGAGCCAGAGCACCAGTTGTTGCAACTCGCTCTTACCCACGACTTGCCGAATGGATTCAGTATTGAAGCGGGTGGAATGTATTTTCACTCGGAAGGCTATTTTCAGACGCCTGGCTGGAACCGGCTCACGCAAGACTTGATCGACAATGGCAATTATCTTGCGGGCCGCGATACTGATCTTGCTGACCTAGATGGCAATGGCAGGTTGACGCCCAGCGAAATCGATGCCGTGCTTGGTACAACTTTTGGTGCCTCGAATATTCGAACCTTCATTGACTTCGGGGTATTTGCCGTGCCCGATGCTTATGGTCTGGATACCGGCGTCGGTGCGAAGCAGCTGAATACGCGTACGGTGTTTATCTCGAATCAGGAAATCGCTGATTCAGATTCCGTAACCGCCTATCTGGACTTAAACAAAGAGCTTGATGGTTCGGCAATATCCTTAGAATTGTTTTATGACCGAATAGATGGGGATTTATACGTCAGTACAGGATTTGCCGCGCAACAAGAGATGGAAGTGTTCGAAGCCCGCGCCGGCTATGAAGCCAGCATAGAGTTTGGTAACTGGGTGACGACGGACATCTTTGTCACTGCTTCTCACCGGATTTATGACTCTGAATTACGCGAGAATTTTCTATCCGGTTATCTTGTGGTTGATCGCCGAGACTTGTCGGTGGGCGCGCTGGGCAACGATGTATTCGATAGCCCATTTACCGGTGAAGCGGGCGGGATTGCTTGGGATTCCAATTTCGATTCTGAATGGACCGATACTGGAATTGCATTGGTCACCGATTGGAAGATTGGCGCCCTTAGCCTGTTACTAGGTGGACGTTTCGACGACTATGAGCTTGAGTCCATCGATACTGGGAATACAGTTTTCGATCCTTCACTAGCCAATATTCAGCTCAAAAACGACGACGATGATTTTTCCTGGTCGGCCAGCTTGAGCTATGCAACGCCCGTGGGGCTAGTGCCTTACATGAGTTATGCGGAGGGCTCTGAAGTCAACGTTAATTCCAACGGGGGTGTTTCTCCGGGGCCTGTGCGTGACGGTTTCTTGTTTGGCTCTGAACTGAAGGAACTGGGCCTAAAATTCAGTCTACTGGGTAATACTTTATTTGGCTCAGTGGCCGTCTATGATCAAGAACGCCAAGTGAAGGACCCGTTCGGTAATGTCAGTGATGAAACCTCTGAGGGATTTGAGCTAGAACTCAACTATTTGGTTACGGACAATTGGTCACTGACTGCGGCTTACACCGCGCAGGAATTTAAAATCCCACCTCCCGGTGCTTGCGGTTCAGGCAACGGCGAATTTCTAGTTATCGCGCCGACACATCCCAGCGTGAATTTATTCGGCACCCCCGTTACCGCAGAGCAGGGCTACGGGGGCTTGTTTGCTGCCTTAAACGCCAGTTGTTTACCTGAACTGGCGGGGGGCTACGAGGTTAAAACCATACCGGATGATGTGTTCACTGCCTTCGTCACATACACATCGAATCAAACCCAATACGGAGTCTTCGGCGCGACCCTTGGTGCGACGTATGTTTCTGAAACTAGCGGTGTGACTAGCGGTGCCGTTGTCTTGCCTTCCTACACAACGGTGCGCGCGGCACTTTTTGCTGACCTGGATAGATTTCGCATAACGGCAACGGTCGACAATCTCTTCGATGAAACATACTTCAGACCTTTGCAAGGCGTTTACCAGGAAGTTTCGGTATTACCGGGAACCGGTCGAATGTTTCAGATCACTGGCGCTATCAACTTTTAGTTGCAAAGAGAATTAATCTACAAGTTGCGAAAATGCAGGAGATAGCGCTCCAGCATACACTGCGATCAAAAAAGCCGGTTTGGACCCACGTTGCACTGCTATATCTTCAAGCGCGACTTAGGGCACAATAGTATCCAAGCGCAACAATAATAGGGAAGGCGTGAGTGTCTGATCACAACACTGCAGAAATCGATAAATCCCAGCGCCGCCTTGGTCCTGTTTGGCTAAGTCCCGGCATAGCGCCGAAGAATGCACTAACCCTTTTTCTGTCAGGCGCTTTGGCCATGGGATTCATCAACTTATTGAATCTCATTCAGCCCCTGCTGCTGCAGGTTCAGCTGGGCATGACCGAGGGCGAGGGCGACTTTACCGCCAACTTATATATTGCACTGGAACTCACGACCTTGGCGGTTGCCGCGCCGCTGGCAAATTTCTCTGATCAAGTTGGCCGACGGCCCATTTTTGTAATGGGCTTTCTTATTGTTTGTCTGGGATTAATCATTATTCCCACGGCCAGTAGTGGTTTGGAACTCACCCTATTCCGCGTTTTCACATCCATCGGTATTGCATGCTGCACGACCATGGTTGCGTCTTTGTTGGCCGACTATCCGCAAAATGTTTCCCGCGGTAAGTTCATTGGCATCAATGGTGTCTGCGCAGCTTTGGGTGTGATCATTGTAGGTAGTGGTTTGACCCAGCTGCCGAAACTTTTCCAGGCCAATGGCTACACAGCCCTTGAATCGAGCACCATGACCTTATGGATCGGTGGTGGCCTGGCATTCCTTGCGGCTTTGGTGGCCTTCGCCGGTATTAAGGCTGGTCCGGCCACGACGGAGGAAAAATTGGGGTTTTTGGATAACGCTAAGGTTGGCCTTAACGCAATTCGCAACAATCCACGTTTGCAATTGGGTTGTGGTGCCACGGCGCTTTCTCGTGGCGACCTCACGGTGCTGGCGAGCTTTGTGTCTTTGTGGATTCAGAAGACAGGATCTGATCAGGGCTTGGAAGCCGTATTTTCATCGGCTACCGCAGGTAAGTTGTTCGGTCTGACCCAGATCGCGATGTTGTTCTCCATGCCCTTTGTGGCCATCTTCGTCGACCGAGTTGATCGGGTGACGGCCTTGGCAGTTGCAATGGGTTTAGCGGCAATCGGCTACTTGGCTTTGGGTGTGTCGCCAGATCCGTTCAATTCGGCGCTGATTTATCTGGTTGTCGTATTGGCGGGAATTGGCGAAGCGGCAATAATTATTTCGGTACCGGCTTTACTAGGACAAGAAGCCCCCCTAAGGATTCGCGGGTCTATTATTGGTGTGGCCGCGAGCTTTGGCGCCCTAGGCATTATTTTGACCAACAAGGTATCGGGCATGCTGTTCGACAATCTCGGCTATCAGACGCCGTTCATGTTCATGGCCCTATTGAATGCGACAATGCTGCTGTGGGCGCTGTTTGTGCGTATCCGCACGCGGTAATGCGAGTCGCTCTAGGGCCGGGGCGTAGCTGCTATGCTTTGCGGATGATGCTTTTATAATGCCATGCCTCTTAAGTCATCCCCCTCAATCTTCCACGCCATAGAAATTTCTTGGCCCGTTGCTAGCTGGGTCTTGGCCGCGCATCTGTACGCGCTGCTCTTGCCCTTGGCGCTTTGCGCGGCCGTTCAGTACTACTGGAGTTTTTTGGGTGAAACGACCGCCTATCCGTTCCTCTTCTTTGCGGCGGCGTTGTTAATGTGTATAGCCAGTGCTTTCGAGGTGGCGCAAAACACCATTGATCGATGGTATCTGACGCCAGAAACGGCCAGTGCTAACGGTATTGGTTTTTGTGACTTCCTGTTTTACTGGTTTATCACGGCGGGTCAGGCAGTCATGGCCGTGGCAATCGGAGGAGATAGCACATACATCTTGGCAATTGCGGTCCTTGTCGTATGTGTGCTTCCTTTCGCCTATATTTTTCAGGTCGCGCACTTTGCACCCATGAGTATTGCTGGGATTCTAGTCGTAATTACCGCCTTTCGGGCATTCGGTGATCCTGTCATTTTTCTCCAGTTCTTGCTGGTCGGTTTGACGATGTATTTTTTCAGTGCGTTATTGCGAACAGCTAATCAACTATTGCATGGATTTACCACAGCCTGTGCATCGTCGGGTCTATGGTTTTTGATTTGGGCTATTCACAATAGCGCCAATGAAGCGGCGCACAGTTGGACCTTCGTTCTTGGGGTTTGCCTTGCTGCTTTGATCGTCGCGGGCCTGGCGTGGAAGCCTATTAACAACTTGCCGGCGAGTCGACGGGTTGTGAGACGCTCCGCTGTATGAACTGGGCCACCGGGCGGAATTCGACAGAAAAAATGCCACAACGCCAAGGCCATAATCTGACGCTGCACAATGCCGAACTGGTTTGGCAATGAGGCCACAATCCATTGTGCTGCAAGGGTTTGGTCGCAATACGTATTCCGCGCTATGATGATTTCTTGTCAATTGACCAAGAAGATTACGCGCCATGTTTCGCCTGCCGATTATTGTTCTGATCCTTGCAGCCGCCATTACCGGTTGCGCGGTAAATCCCGTCACTGGCAAACGTGAATTAGCGGTTGTTGGTACCGACACTGAAGTCAAAATCGGTGAGCAGCAGTACGCTCCAGGCCGACAAATGGGTGGCGGCGACTATGTCATCGACCCAGAACTAACTCGCTATGTGGCAGATGTGGGACATCGCCTGGCACAAGTCAGTGACCGTAAGCTGCCCTATGAATTCAAGGTTATTAACGATTCAACGCCAAATGCCTGGGCTTTGCCGGGTGGAAAAATTGCGATACATCGCGGCTTGCTGGTTGAGCTTACTAACGAAGCGGAACTTGCAGCAGTTTTGGGTCATGAAATCGTGCATGCGGCGGCCAGGCATGGCGCGAAATCCATGCAGCGCGGGATGCTGTTGCAGGGCGCGATGGTGGCGGGCGCCATCGGTGCCAGCGGCAACGAATACGGTTCTTTATTGATGCAGGGCGCCGGGCTAGGCGCGCAACTACTCAACCAAAAGTATGGGCGAGATGCCGAGCGAGAGTCTGATTATTACGGCATGCAGTATATGGTGCGTGCCGGTTATGACCCGCGCGCGGCCGTGAGTTTGCAGGAGACCTTTTTGCGCCTATCCGAAGGTCGCGGCGGTGGTGGTTGGGTAGAAGGTTTGTTTGCCAGTCATCCGCCTTCGGCTGAGCGCGTAAGAAATAATCAGGCTCTGCTCGCTGAATTGCCCAAGGGCGGCGATCTTCATCAGGATCGTTATCAGCAAATGACTGCCGGTTTGCGCAGAACGCAGGACGCTTACGCAGCTCATGATCGGGGCCGCAAGGCACTCGCCGAAGGTAACTTCGATGTCGCTTTGTCGGAAGCCAAGGCCGCCTTGAGTGTTGAACCGCGGGAATCTTTGTTCCATGCCTTGCGCGGTGACGTGCGATCGGCGCAAAAACGCTGGTCCGACGCGGTCATAAACTACAATCGTGCCATTGAAGGCAATCCCAGTTACTTCTATTCGTACATGCGCCGTGGCATTGCGGAAAAATCCCTCGGCAATCGTGCTGTGGCCACGGCGGATTTGGAAAAGAGTATTAAGATATTGCCGTCCGCACCCGCGTTAAATGCTTTGGGTGAATTGCGTCTAGCGTCGGGGAATAAACCAGAAGCCATGGAATTTTTCCGCGCGGCGGCGCAGTCTAAATCGCCTTCCGGCCAGGCCGCCGCAGAGTCTTTGCTGCGCTTGGAATTGCCGGAAATGCCAAGCAAATACATCAAAACAAGAATCGGTGTGGACGGCTCCGGACAACTGCTGGCGGAAATCCAAAACCCAACGCCTGTAGTGGTAAATCTTCAACAGCTGGCCATTCAGTTCATTGATAGTACCGGCCAGACTCGCCAGGTAACACGCTCAATGAATCACAGGCTGCAACCCAATTCAGCGGTGCGTGTCGCCATTGATCGCCGGCTGGCCGCTCAGCTACGGGATCAAAGAAGCGTTCAGGCTGGCGTGACCCAGGCCCGAATTGTCGAGTGATCTAAATTTCGCGGGTTGATCATCGTTGTTTCGTAGTACGTGACTTATGTCATGTCGAGTATTTGATGCGTTAATAGCTCGCGCGAACCATTGCTTGAAACCACAATAGTTTAGGTCTGGAACCTTATTTCAGGCTTGGGCCTGTCAACCGTCTTGCGCGCGGCGCGTTCTCCACTCTGTAGCGAATGGAGAATCCCATGAATAAATTACTGTGGAAGTATCTGGGGCGACGGCTGTTTTGGCGTCGCTTGGTGTCAGGAATCGCCCCAATTGCGGCCGTACTCTTGTTGGCCGCTTGCGGCGGAGGTGGCTCAGGATCAAGCGCTGAGCTTGAGCCTAGTGCTGATTCCGGCGAGGTCCTTATTGCATTGACTGATGCGCCGGGTGATTTCGTCACCTACACCGTTGATATTGCCTCCATCACCTTGGAAAGAGCGGACGGCAAGATAGTCGAAACTTTGCCAAACGCGGCGCGTATTGATTTTGCTCAGTATGTAGAGTTAACGGAGCTTTTTACTGCCGCCCAGGTGCCGAATGGCCGGTACATTGGCGGTTCCATCACCCTCGACTATTCGACCGCGGATGTGCAAGTTGAAGTTGATGGTGCGGCGACACCCGCCGTGATCGAAGATGAGAATGGTGATGCGCTAGCCGTTTATAGCTTAGATCTCAAGCTAGAAAATGACCATCCCTTGGTGGTGGCGCCTGGACGACCGGCGCTGTTAAGCATTGACTTCGACTTGGCGGCCTCGCACAGAGTCGACACTTTGCCCGCTGAACCCATTGTTACTGCGGCGCCTTTTTTGGTCGCCGACATCGAACCCGTGGACGAAAAAGATTTGCGTGTGCGTGGTACCTTGCGGGCGGTCAATCTCGATGAATCCACATACGCGGTGAGATTGCGCCCTTGGTATCGTCGCCATGGTGATTTCGGGCCCGCGCTTGTGCACATCAATGATGCTACCGAGTTCGAAGTGGATGGTGAGTCCTATGTCGGTCAGGATGGGCTTGTGGCCATGGACGGCCTTGAGTCCGGTAGTCTAACCGTCGCCCTAGGTACGCTAGAGGTTGCAGCGCGTAAATTTACGGCCCATCGAGTTATTGCAGGCGACAGTGTCGCCGGTGATCGCCACGATGCCGTGTTCGGCAACGTCATTGGTCGCCGCGGTAATCTGCTAAGCGTGCGGGGTGCCACCGTGGTGCCAAGATCTGGCAGCGTGATATTTAACGACGACGTCGAAATTGAAATCGGTGACAACACAGTGGTGAAGAAGCCTGGCGAGCCCGGGATGCAGCAGCGCATTGCCGCAATTTCGGTGGGCCAGCGAGTGGCGGTATTTGGTGAACTGACCTCTAATCCAGCATTTCCGGGGCTGACCATGGATGCCACGAATGGGCGGGTGCGGATGCGTTATACCCGTCTGTTTGGCGCGGCGAATTCTGTGATGCCGGGCCAATTAAATATGGAACTGCATGCCATCGACCGAAGACCTGTGAGTTTGTTTGATTTCAGTGGTACGGGCGTCGATGAAAGTGTTGATGCAGATCCTCGTGACTATGAGGTTGCAACGGGCAACCTGGATACGGCATTCGTTATCCCGGGCACGCCAGTGCAAGTGCGAGGTTTCGCGAACACCTTCGGTGAAGCACCGCCGGATTTCGAGGGCCGCACGATCATCGATATCGCCGTGGCTCGCGCCCATCTCGGTGTGGGTTGGGGAGTCAGCGGTACGGCAGCGCCTTTCTTGGTTGCGGATCCTAATGGCCTGGTGATTGATCTAGAAAACCCAGATTTGGGCAGCCGTCATCACATTCGCCTGGGGGATGTGGTGATTAATCTTAAGGATCTGAACGCCTCACCGACCATTATCGGTAAACGCGATGGCCGACGGCGATTCGCCATTAAGCAAGGATATCGAGTACAGGTTTTTCGTGACTTCTCCCGGTTTATGAATACTTTGAATTTGTTGCTTGATGGTTCAACACGCATGCGCAGTATGCACGCGAAGGGAGCCTACAATAGTGTGGAAAACACTCTGACGGCTTCGGTGATTGGGGTCTACCTGAAACCAGTAGTAGCAGAGTAGAGATTAGCAATTGCCTTTCTAAGACCCCGGCTCGCCCATGCGAGCCGGGGTTTTCTTTAGCTTTGTGGTAGCTCTAGAGCATGATGCAGTACGCCATGCGGACCTCGAACAACGGCGGACCGAGTATGGCCATAGGGAGGCAACTCACAGTCAGCCGGTCCCGCCACAATCAAATCCTTGGAACCTTGGCACTGAGCGACGACTTGGTCTAGATCGTCGACGTGGATGCTAGCGCCGACGATCCCACGCTTGGTGAAGTTACATTCGGTGGCGAGAGAAACCGCCATCGATGATTTGGCGCCATATTCGATTAGGCCAAAAAACGGATCCTGCAAACATCTTCCAATGTTAATGCCGGTGAGCTGAAGCTCATCTAGATTTCCAACTAAGTCCGCGAAGCCCTGGTCGCTGAATCCATAGCGATAGATGACTTCTAGGCCGAATACCCGAGAATAGAATTCGATACAATGATCGCGGCGGGTAACTGGTGAAGAAATGCTCATGACTTCGCTGAATGTCCCATCACTGACCTGCACCATGTTGCCCATGAACTCGTGCGGGCCGCCGATCAAAGCGTAGACAACGGCATCTTCAGCCCAAAGATGTGCTTCGCGGAAATGTCCTTCCACCATCTCATATTCCACGATCTTTTGACTGAGAGGAAAGCCAGCGTTCTCTAGTCTGGCAACCGCGGCTCTAAAATCTGGCACATGAAAATCGATAACCTTAAGGGCGTCGTGTTGGTTGCCGTGCGCTGGGTCGCGAATGCTATGGCTAGGAGTCGGAGAAAACTCGATCAGCCGTATTCCGGTATTCGTTCCAGGTGTCTGATATAGCTTAGTTCTAGCCGATCTTCTTGCGACGCCCCATAGCCGCTCAACGAACCTAGGGTCAAAATAGTCTTCCGCCATGCACTCCATCCCGAATACCGGGCCGAGTAGGGCCGCATGCGCATCCAAATCGCGGGTCGAGATAATGGGTCCATGGATAGTACTTGCCATACCCTTAAATATAGCCTTTTGACCTGTCGTAAGAGATTTGTGGCGAAAAAAAACCCGGCGCAAGGCCGGGTCAAAAAACTATGAGAACTTTGGAGTTAGATTGCCATGTTGGCTCGTCGCCGGACCCAGCCCAATAAAGCAATAGCCGAAGCAAACAACCAAGCGGCTGCCGGCACGGGGACTAATGCCGCCGTCGCCGCCTCGCCTAAAAGCCGATGGCCCACCGCTGTGGGATGAATCGTATCCCAGAATACATATTCGTCAGGGTCTGCGCAGATGGACAGAGTTTGTGTTGAAAGGCAGGGCGTATTTACGTTCGTGATGCCCGCGCTGGCCGGATTGGCGATGATTCCATTTAAGAACCCGAAGGTATCGAGTTCAAAAATATTCGCACCTAGGCTAGATCGCAGATTATCGATTTCAACATCAAGTTGAGTGTTAAACATAGCCGATAGTGCTGTGGCGCCCGCGCTCACTGCCGGGTCTACGAGCGCTTCCGGTGTCTTACCAATGTCTGGTAAATTGGGTATCAAGAACGTCGTGGCACCCGCGCCGGCTAGCGTGGTGACAATGTTGCTGATATTGCTCACGGAGCTAGATACATCTTGATCCCGCACGTCATTGCCGCCGCCAAAAACCACATACAGCGCGTTGGGGTCCGCGACACCACCCGTCGCTGTAAGGTATAGACCCATTTGGTCGGTAAGCGTAGGTGTGGAGGACCCTGGGGGTGTGCCCGTGGTTGCCCCGCCGAACGCATAGTTGGTACCGCCTAGCAGCGAAGGGCTTGCACTCAAGCCAAGATTGCTGGCCAGAGTTTCAACCCAAACCGGACCATTAGAAAATCGGCCATTAAAATAGGGCGGAAGCGGAAAGCTACTCGCCGCGAACACGTTGCCGGTGTCGCTGAGACTATCGCCGAATGCATACAAGCTCGAGTACGCGTTCGCGCGACCGATTAATAAAATGAACAGGCTAAGAAATAGCAATCCGCAGACAGTAGGGCGCATGCGAGCGGATTGACCGAAGCGCGCCAATTTGGATCTAGACATTTTGATGGACTCCACCATGGGCCGTCTTGTCGCGGCCTTCCCGACCAGTGAGCCGCCTGTGGCAGGCTCGATGAGTGCGTCATCGGGACGGATTCCAATGCTTTTTATGCCTATGTACTCCGCTTTTGTCCATTCCGGGTTCAGTCATAATTGAAAATCACTAAGAAAAACATAAAGATAGAGTAAGTGTTAAATAGCCTTCACGCGCTGCTTATGAATGTGTCTGCGCAGCCAGTCTGGCGCGCCACCAGGGTTTATTTGCCGCCCAGATACAAGAATAGCGTGGCGCCAATAAAGGCGATTTTGTCGTCCTGGTCACCGTCGCTCATGCCAAGTCTTAGTTCTAGATCGGCGGAATTGCCGACGGGGAACAAGAGCCGGCCGTAAGCGGTATCGCTTGACAAGTTCGTAAAGACTTCTTCGGAATGAAAATAATCCAGCCCGTAAACCAGTTTGCCTTGTGTCCAAGAAAGGCCGGCGGCGACGGATTGTTCCAAGAAGGTAGAATCGCCGCGTAGCAGGCGCAAGCGCGTTAATCGAATGGTTCCCCGCGCAATTCGCCGAAACAGAGCAGGTGCGGCGTCCACCAATCTCGACAAGTCACCGATTCGTGTATCGCCCACAAAGATTTCGAAACGGCATTCGGGACTGGAGTAGTCATAGTCACGTAGCGATGCGTAGGCCCCGAAGTGTTCGCCAAAATAACTGGCGCTGGCGCCGATCATTGTGTTGTCGATATCACAATCTGCTTTGCTCGTGATTTGCAGCGGCGGTAAGGGGGCGGGGCGTTCTATGCTGCCGTTAAACCGAAAGCTTTCAAATTCACTGTTCCAGTCTTCCGCGGATAAGGCAATGCGAAAGCCGCCGCCACGGGCATAAATCGAGCCGCCGAAGCCGAATCGCTGTTCGAGTACTTCATCGTCGTACCAACCACCGGTAGCAGTAACTCCCACCGGTCCGTAAGTGTAGTCGGCGAGTAGGGAGGCGGTTTTTGATTGCAGGTCGCCTGAATCATCCCGGGCATCTGCGCCGGCCAGGTTAATCGACAGCAGCCACCGCTCATTTGGCAGGTAAGAAACGCCGCCATTGACGATGTAGCCGCCATCGTCGTCCACGTCCAGTCCCGCATTGATTGCCCACAGTGCTTCTACGGGGGTGAATTCAAAATCCTGTCCATAAGTGTCCGTTGCCCCGAATGCGAGTAGGGTCAAGGTGGTGAGTAGTTTTCTTGAGCTGGTCATTGGCTTGCTTCGAGCCTAGCCACGGGCGTTGCCATATGCAATGAACGCCTGCCCCTTTTTCGGGTCCGTTTAAGGCTGGACTGGTGGCTAGTCCAGCGTGTTTTTGTAGATTTCGCCGTTTTTCATGACCAAGCGGATATTGTCGCGGTGGTTCTGCAAAATGCGGACATCCGCCAAGGGATCGCCGTCGACGATTAGCAGATCTGCATAGGCGCCAACTTCAATAACACCCAAGGGTCCATCGGGATAGGGATTGCGAGGTCCAGTTAAGGCTAAGAGTTTCGCGTTGTGGCTGGTGGCCTGTTTCAAGATTTCCAGGGAATCGAACCAGCGCAGCCGGTAGCCGAATTCTTTGACGGCAGATTCATAAGCGCGCAGCGAGCCGAAGGAGTCCGTACCAAAGGCCACGGGGATGCCCAGCTTCTTGGCCGTGTTCATCAGATTGTCCGTGCCTTCCATGACCTGGGCCGCTTTCTTGCCTCGGCTTGACTGAGCACTTGGCGCGTATTCCCTAACAAAGCCAAAGGACTGCGATGACAGATAGGCGCCGCGGCTTTTTAGTTCTCGCAGAGTTGCCTCCGAGACCAAGTGCCCATGCTCGATTACCTTCACGCCGGCCTCCAATGCGCGCAGGACGGCATCGTCAGTATAGGCATGAACTGCAACATAGGTGTTCCAGTCGGCTGCCGCCTCGACGGCTGTCCGCAGTTCTTCCAGGCTGTATTGCACGGTGTCGATGGGATCGAACTCCGATGAGATACCCCCGCCGGCCATAACCTTTATGGCCGTCGCGCCCACGCGCAGAGATTCGCGTACAGCGCGCCGAACCTCATCAGGGCCATCAGCAATTAACGAATAACGCTGGGCGAACTGATCGACGTTGCCACTGAGATTGGGATGGGGATCATTGAGATCGCGAAAATCGCCGTGGCCACTGGTTTGGGTGATGTACATGGCGGAGGGATAAATGCGGGGGCCCGCTACTACGTCTTCATCAATGGCCTTCGCGAGACCTTGAGACGGACCACCGATATCCCGCACGCTGGTCCAGCCGCGCATCAATATGCCGTTGGCGGCCTTAATCGAAAGAGCGGTGACGTAAGCTGGATCTTCCTGGGACAATTTTTCCCGGGCGATGGGCATGGCAAGGTGGGTGTGGGCATCGATGATGCCAGGCATTAGTAGGCGGCCACCCCCATCAATTACTTGCGTATCGGCATCGCCGGCTGGGCTGTTACCCGCGCTCTTTATAAAGCCATTCTCGATGAGCAGGCTTTGTCCCGCTGTTGCCTTGTTGGCAGTTCCGTTCCAGATCGAAACATTGCGAATCAGTATTTGCTGGGATTTGGCTTCATCAAACTTGCCGGCGGCATTCGCAGCGTGAGTGATCGCCAGTAAGCATATGGTGAAAACCAGTAAAAAGCTGTGCTTGTTTTTTTGCATGACAAAGCCCCGATTCAAGCCAAGGTTCTACTCAATATGATTTTAGGTTAAGAATAGCATCGTCGTGCGCTTGCGGATTTCCAGGCTCTTAATTAATGCTTGACCGTATTCATCGATCAATCGCCGCGCAACTTTGCAAGTTGCGCGTCCGAATAACCCAAGTCTCGAAATACTGGCTG
This sequence comes from Gammaproteobacteria bacterium, assembly GCA_965221985.1. GTDB lineage: Bacteria > Pseudomonadota > Gammaproteobacteria > Steroidobacterales > J054. The sequence goes on along the minus strand of OZ244928.1, from coordinate 493,006 downwards.
CGTGTGTTCGCCAAGCTCGGGTACGGAAAAATCTAACTCGGGCGCTTCTTTGAGAAAATGGATCGGCGTTCCAACATGGCGTAAGCCTTTGTCATCCAATAACGTCATGCCCCGTGACCGGGTATTTTCGTCCGCGTGGGCCTCCTGCAGCGTTTGCACCGGCGCGAAACAAATATCCTTACCTGAAAACCAATCAATCCACTCCGCCTGCGTTTTTTCTATGAATTTCCCGCGCAAGAAATCCATGACGGGTCGTTGATGGGCACCCGGACCTTGTTCGCACAAGGGTATTAAATCCAATCTGTCAAACTCGGTGAGCAGATTGCGAACGAATTTTGGTTCCTGTCCCGCCAGTACAATGTAACGGGAATCTTTCGTTGGATAGATGTTGTAGAAGGCAGCGCCGCCGAGGGTTCTTTCCAATCCTGGCGCGGGTGAGCGATCTTCGGCGAATACCGGGCCTAGTACATTTGGGGCCCAGGCGAGTAGGGAGTCTTGCATGGCGACATCGATGAAATCGCCTTCGCCTGTTTGGTGGCGCCTATAGAGCGCCATCAATACGGCGGCCAAGCCCGTTTGGGCAGCGGCGAGATCCGCCGCGGGTATCGCCGGCAGAGCGGGTGTGCCATCAGGGCCGACATTCAGACTCACGAATCCTGTGCGCGCTTGATTGGCTAGATCATGAGCGGGCAAATCGCGATACGGGCCGGATTGGCCAAAAGCGCTGATGGAGCAGTAGATAATGTCGGGCTTGCGCGCTCGCACTGCTGCATAGTCCACCCCCAGTCGTTTCACAACCCCCGGCCGAAAGCCTTCAATAAAGACATCGGCGGTGGCGCAGAGATCTAGCAGGGCCTTGCGTCCATCATCGCATTTCAAGTTCAGGATGATGCTTTTCTTACCCCGGTGGCTATTGCGAAAAAACACCGTATGTCCGTTCTGTTCCGGACCTATGCGCCGGCTGGGCTCGCCGCCGCCGGGCGGCTCAACTTTAATGACCTCGGCACCATGATCGGCCATCATTAGACTCAAGAAGGGACCCGGTAGAAAAAGCGACAGGTCGACGACCCTTAGTCCCTCGAGTTTCATGTGTGCTTAAACAATATTTTTTTGCCGCAATTCATCCACGGCGGATTTTGAATAGCCTAACGCAAAGAGTATGTCTGCCGTGTCCGATCCAAGACCGGGAGCAGCTTGGGATGCAAGCCGCTCACCATCAAGTTTAATGGGGTTGGCCAGGCTTTCGTAGTCGCTGCGCAGGGGGTGGGGCGTGTTTCTACGCATGCCCACTTCTTGAACGAAGGGATTGTCTAAGGCCGAACCCATACTCAGCACAGGTGCTGCGGGCATTTTCGCCCGCAGGCGATCCAACCAGGATTGCGTAGTGTCATGGCGAAAGATCTTATCCAGAATCTCGATCAAGGCTTCACGATTTTCAAGGCGTCCGGTCGCCGTATTAAAGCGCTCATCCTTGGCTAAGTCTTGCCTGCCGATTTCTTCCAGCAGAATCGACCAAAATTTGTCCGTCATACACATGACGAAAATCCAGCCATCGGTAGTCGGGAGCAATTGCACCGGTACTTGAGTCGGATGCGCGCTGCGCGGCTGGCGTGAAGTTTCGTGCCCCTCATTGATATACCAAGCGCCAGGGTAGGTCAGCTGGTGCAGGGCCACATCAAATAGGCTGACGTCGATGTCGCCACCGGTTTTCGTTTCACGGACCTGATAGAGCTTGGCCATTAACGCGAGAGCTGTGGTGATCCCGGTCATATAATCGATGATGGATAGACCCATGCGAGCCGGTGGGCCGTTGGGCTCGCCGGTTAGCGTCATGTAGCCGGCTTCCGCCTGCATCAAATAGTCGTAGCCCGGCCAGTTCTTCCGCTCATTGTCGCGCCCATAGGCGGATAGATGAGCGCAGACAATGGCCGGATTAACGGAACCAAGATGCTTGTATTCCAGGCCGAGTTTTTCGGGTTGATCGCCGCGCAGATTGTTCATCACCGCATCAGCCGTCCCAACCAGCCGGTGAAAAATTTCTCGGCCCTCGGCAGTTTTTACGTTAAGCGTAAGGCTGCGCTTGTTTAGGTTGAAGCACTGGAAAAAATGGCTGTCCGCCGGACCCAGAAAGTAGGGTCCCATGCTACGTGTGGCATCGCCGTTTGCCGCGCGGTTCTCTATCTTAATGACCTCCGCACCCAGATCAGCCAGATACATGGACCCGAAGGGCCCCGCGCCCACGGCCTCGAAACTAAGAATACGCAGGCCTTCCAATGGCCTATGCGGCTGCATTTTAGGCTTTGTTCCGCTCAACTAAATTCTTGGCGATGATGATGCGTTGTATTTCGTTGGTGCCCTCGCCAATGCACATGAGCGGTGCGTCCCGATAAAAGCGTTCAATGTCGTATTCGGTGGAATAGCCGTAGCCGCCGAAAATTCGCAAGGCTTCTGTGCTGTTCTCCACGGCCGCTTCGGAGGCGAATAGCTTGGCCATGCCAGCTTCCATATCGCAGCGTTCACCTTGGTCGTACTTCTTCGCCGCCTCTTCCACCAGCAGTCGAGCGGCTTTGGCACGAGTTGCCATGTCGGCGAGCTTTAATTGTATGGCTTGATGATTGGCGATGGGTTTGCCGAATGTTACGCGCTCTTGGGCATAGTCCAAGGCTTGGTCCAGCGCGCCCTGCGCAATACCCACACCGCGGGCCGCCACATTGATGCGCCCAAGTTCGAGGCCGCCCATGGCATGTTTGAAGCCTAAGCCTTCGACACCGCCAATTAGCTGATTGGCGCTGACGCGAAAGTCGTCGAAAATCAGTTCAGCGCTATCGATGGCTTTGTAGCCAAGCTTTTTGAGTTTCTTGCTGACAGAAAAACCCGGCGCTTTTTCAAGCAGTAGTAAGGACATACCCTTGTGCCGGGGTTCCGCATCCGGATCTGTTTTAACTAGTGTCGCGAAACAAGTGCCTTCGATGCCGTTTGTGATCCAGGTCTTGCTGCCATTGACCACGTACTCATCGCCTTCTCGGCGCGCGGTGGTGCGAATATTCTGCAAGTCGGTACCTGCATTGGGTTCCGTCAATCCAATACCGCCGCGCAATTCTCCCAGGGCAAATTTGGGTAAATAGTGATCCTTTTGTGCTTGAGTTCCGTGCCGTTCTACACAAGCGGCCATGATCAAATGTGAATTAAAAATACCCGTAGGCGCCATCCAGGCTTCACAGACGCGGGCCACCAGTTTTGCATAGGTACTGGCGTTTAGCCCCAAACCACCGTATTCAGTCCCAATAGTCGCACCAAACAGACCTAGCTCTTTCATTTGCTCAACCAGTTCGGCCGGATATTCGTCGGCGTGATCAAACTTGCGGGCAATGGGTCTTACTTCGCGTTCGACCCATTTATCAATGGCATCGAGAATGGCGTATTCATCGTCCGCCGACAGCGTGTCATTTGCCTGCGCCGCGTTAGTCGCCATGTTCTGCTCCCATTTCTTCGCTTCGCTTCGGCACGAGTATGCTTCGCTCGAAGCTACAAACGACTTTGTCGTCTTGATTCTTGCCCACTGTGAACACGGTGACTATACCGTCCTTAGGTCGGGACTTGGATTCGCGTTTACTGAGGACCTCTGTCTCCGCATACAAGGTATCGCCGGGAAAAACCGGGTGCGGCAACTTGATTTCTTTCCAGCCTAAGTTGGCAACGGCTTGTTGACTCACATCCGATACGCTCATGCCCACGACCATGGCCAAGGTCAGGGGGCTGGCAACAATGGTGCGGCCAAACTCCGTGTTGGCAGCGTATTCCTCATCGAAATGCAGTGGATGCGTGTTCATGGTGAGCAGGGTGAACCAGATGTTGTCGTTTTGAGTAATTGTGCGTCCCGGCCGGTGTTCGTAGATGTCGCCGACATTGAAGTCTTGATAGTAGCGACCGAAACTCTCGCGGAAGCGATTGGTGCCGGACGTCTGTTGGGTCTGAACCATGGGAGTATTTTCCGGACAATTGTCCGGACAAATGCTATGTTGATAGACAGATGACTGTCAATTCGAATCCCTAGAACTAGAATAGGTACATGTCCCAATCACGCGCCAAGAAGAAGCCTCGAGAACCGCGCTATCGGCAATTAGCCAATCAACTGATTGATGAGATTCGCCGCGGCGATCTGGTCGTTGGCGAAGCAATTCCCGGTGAACTGGAGCTGGTGGACCAATTTGGAGTGAGTCGCCATACGGTTCGCGAATCTCTGCGAGTCTTGGAAGAATTGGGCTTAATTGGCCGCTATCAGGGTGTGGGCACCGTCGTTAAATCCCGCGAGTCCACACCGACTTATGTTCAAACTGTTAGATCTCCCGCGGAGCTGATGCAATACCCGCAGGGGAGCAAACTGTCGGTGTCCAAGACCTCGGATGTGCGGACGAGCCGTGCTTTAGCTCGGCTCCTGGGATGTCGAACCGGGGTCGATTGGCTGCAAATTGGTGCGCTGCGCAAAATGCGGGCTGGCCAGATGCCCATTTGTTGGGTTGATATTTATGTTCGCCCTGAATATGGGGATGTCGCCAAGAAAATTGGCCGGAGTCATCGCCCTGTCTACGAAATTATCGAACGGCAGTTCGACGAAAAGGTTGATAGCGTTTCCATTGAGATTCGTGCCGGCATCGTGTCGGCAAGTATTGCTGCGGCTCTGCAAGTACAGTCGGGCTCTCCGTCGCTACAGGTTATTCGCCGCTACCGTGGGCGCGACGGCCAGTATTTCGAAATTTCAGTCTCTGAGCATCCGGCGGAGAGATTCACCTATTCATTGGAACTCAAGCGCGGCTGGCAGTCGGGCGAAGGCTGGTCTGGCGGATGAGCGTTGATACCAGACATGATTTTTCTGGCTTGCGCAGCTTTTTATTTGCGCCCGGCAATCATCCACGCAAAGTCGAAAAGGTTTTTACAAGCGGTGCAGATGCGGTCATTCTAGATCTGGAGGATGCCGTTGCGAATGCGGAGAAGGTCGCAACCCGCCCAGTGCTCGTGCAGGCACTACAAAGAGACCGACGGTGCCGTGCTTATATTCGTATCAACGGTTTGAATACGGAATTTTGGCAGGACGATCTTGCCGCGGTGATTTGTGCGCAGCTTGACGGCATTGTTTTGCCGAAAGCCGAATCCGCGCAAGACCTAGAATCCGTTGATGCGACAATAGCCTCGGTGGAGCAGTCGGCGGGATTGCCCATTGGTGCTATCGATCTTATGCCGATTATCGAAACTGCGAAGGGTGTCGCTAAAGTAGATGAAGTTGCCAGCGCGTCTTCCCGCGTACGGCGCCTGTCATTCGGCGGCGGCGACTATACCAACGATCTAGATTTTACTTGGACGCCGCAAGAAGAAGTGCTGGCTTACGCGCGTGCCCGCTTAGCCCATGCGTCGCGCGTGGCCAACTTGGAACCTCCCATTGATACCGTGGTCATTCAAATTCATGATGATGAGCGGTTTCGTGCGTCTGCCGAGCGCGGCCGCATGTTCGGGTTTGCCGGCAAGTTGTGCATTCACCCCGGTCAAGTACCCATTTGCAATGAAGTCTATACGCCAGGGGATGCTGAAGTTGCGCATGCCCGGGCGGTCATCGCGGCTTTCGAAAAGGCTGAAGCCGAAGGTTCAGCATCAATTCAACTGGATGGTTACTTCATTGATTATCCGATTGTCTATAAAGCCCAGCGAATATTGGCGCTGATGGAACGTTTAGATCATTCCGAGTAACAAGTCGTTGAATATAGCTTGGCGATCAGTGACCGCAAATCTCGGTATTATTCGCATCTGTCTTCGTGTGAATTTGAATCGCAATCGAGAATCAGTTCTTCCTTGTAATTCAGCGGATAGTTTCCACCACTAGGTTGTTGGTAGTGCTTGCACCATGAAAGTCGATCGCGTTGTCCGCATAGCGCTAGCTATACTTATTCTGGCTATTTTCGTTGCCGGCGTGGGGGCTCTATTATTCGTTACAGACACGGCGATGAATATTTGGGAGCGCTTGGAAGATGGTCCTGCCGTTTTTGCCTGGTTCTATATTCTGCTGGTGTTCTTGCTGTTTATTGGCACGATTTATTTGATTGGTATGTTGTTGATCCCGCGTCGCCGTAAGTCTAAAGGCCCGTCATCGGCCGTGACGCGCGAAACACTGCAAGAGCGTATTGAGACCGCCGAGAAAAGCGGTATAGAGATTGCTGAAGTGCAGGCCGAGTTGGCGAGGATCACCGATGAACAGGGTTCGGGTTTGCTGTCTCTGGTCATGTTCGGTGAGGTCAGTACGGGCAAGAGTTCCCTGATCAAGACCTTACTGCCTGATGCCGATGTGCAGATTAGCCCGGTCGGCGGATCGACGCGCGAACTGATCGCTTATCGCTGGCAGGCATCCCGGGGCGCCGAAGTTACCCTCATCGATGTACCGGGCATCGAAGGACTTGAGCAGGGCTTAGATCAACTGGCTCGCGACGAAGCGCTGCGTGCTCACGCAGTACTGCTTGTGTGTGACAGTGACCTAAATCGCCGCGAGCAAGCGGCCCTGGAAAAACTCCGGGAGTTCGGTAAGCCCGTGGTCGTGGTGTTGAATAAGTCGGACCGCTATAGCCCGGACGAACAAGCACAAGTGCTCGAACGATTGCACGAGCGAGCTTTGGCCGCGAATTTTGAACAGGGTATCACGGTGGTTCCCGCTACGGCGCAGGGCACGGAGACTTTACTTGAGCGTTTGCCGGATGGCACAGAGCAGCCCATTTCTCGAGAGCGTCCCGCTGATATTGCGCAATTAATTTTCGCGTTGGAAGATCTGCTCTCCGGTGATCCCGCAGTACTTACATTACGCCGCGAGCATTCAATCATGAAGCTGGCCGATGAGAAGCTGCTATTGGCGGAATCCCGCTATCGTCAGCGTAGATCCGATGAGATCGTGCGTAGCTACACCAAGAAGGCCATCGTTGGCGGTCTCGCGGCTGTCAGTCCGGGCAGCGACATCGTGATCCAGGGCTATTTGGGCACCGGCATGACGCGAGAGCTGTGCGCCTTGTATGGACAGTCGGTGCGCGACATGGATGTTGAGAAGTTCTTGGACTTGAGTCAAAGCCGCGTGGGTAAAGCGATTCCCATCGCGTTGGCCGTCGCGGGTAATGGCTTGAAGGCTTTTCCGGGCGTGGGCACCGTGGCGGGCGGTGTTGTGCATACCGTTGCCTATGGGCTGATTTTTGACGCACTAGGCCGCTCCCTCGCCCAGTCTCTGGCCAGTGGCGTGGGCTTTCGGCCCGCGGAGGCGGCGGCGAGTTTTGAAGAAAGCCTACAAGACAATCTAGAGACAGGGGTGAAAAAGGTGGTCAAGTACGCGCTAAACGCGCGCCAGGACAATGACTGACCAGCCCGATCACCTCAATCTCGCCCGCGAGAGTTTGCGCGACCTGCTTAATGATGAGCGCCTACCCGATGGTGTGCGCGACGTGCTCAGCGCAGATTATGAGCAAGTCCAAGCCATGCTGGATAAGCTGGAGAATGGGCACATCCATATCGCCGTTTATGGCCGGGTGAGCACCGGAAAATCCTCTTTGCTGAATGCCTTGATCGGCGAACGTAAATTTTCAGTGAGCCCGCTGCACGGAGAAACTCAGGCGAGCGCCGTTTCGCAGTGGCACGAAGAACAATTCGATGGCGTTTATCTCATTGACACGCCGGGCATTAACGAAGCGCGGGGCGAGGCGCGGGAAAATTTGGCGAAGGAGGTTAGCGAACGCGTTGATCTAATTTTGTTTGTGGTCGACAGTGATTTGACCGCGGCGGAGTATGAGGCTCTAAAGGAATTAGCCGTCCGGGGTAGGCCAATTACTTTAGTGTTGAATAAGTCCGATCTATACAGTCAAGAAGAACTGCATGAGCTAAAGGCCGCCCTGATTCAACGTGTTGACGGGCTAATTCCCAAAACGCAGGTCGTGGTCGCCTCAGCCGACCCCAGGCAGCAACGCATTCTGCGGCGCGATGCCGATGGCCAAGAGCGGGAAGAAATTTGCCCGCGTGCACCTGAGCTCACAGAGCTAAAACTAAAGTTGGTGGATATTATCGACAGCGAGGGCATGACGCTGGCGGCTCTCAATGCGTCGATGTTTGCGTCGGACTTAAGTGATAAGGTTGGTCAAAGAATATTAGATGCAAGGCACTCCATCGCCGAGCGGATTACCCGCAGCTATTGCTTGGCAAAAGGTGCAGCCGTCGCGCTAAACCCTTTACCCGTTGTGGATTTGCTCGCCGCCGCAGTAATCGATTTGAGCATGATTGTGCATTTGTCCAAGGTCTATGGTTTGCCCCTGACAAAACAAGAAGCTGGATCATTGGTGCGCGTGATTGCTGCCGAAGCCGCGGGCCTCATGGGTACGGTGTGGGCGGTTCACTTTGTATCCTCCGCCTTCAAAGCTGGCACAGGTGGTCTGTCGACGGTATTGACTGCAACGGCTCAAGGTGCCGTTGCCTATTACAGTACTTATGTTGTGGGTAAGGTGGCCGACGAGTACTTAGCGGCGGGAAAAAGCTGGGGTAGTACGGGACCTAAACAAGTAGTAACGCAAATTTTGGATAGCATTGATCGTGATTCGATATTGCGCGATGCGCGCGAGGAAATTCGGGCTCGCTTGCAAATGAATAGCTCCCTATAAGTTTTTCGATAAGACATAATTCAATGCGGAAAAGTTACTCAATCGGTAGAACAGTTGTCTGGCCAGCCATTACTCAACAAAGTACTACCGGCAACGGAACTATCCTCGATCCCCACCTGGCTCCATGCTAGTTTGCGGGAGAGCTACTTCTACCAGAAAGGGTTAAGAGCCTATTCTGTCGGCTGAAGTGGAAAATATACAGTTTGAGGGGTACAAAACATGCACACAATACAAAGGTCGCTAGTCGCGAGCTTAGCGATGACATGCGCGCTGCAAGTTGCAGCTGATACGACTACGCAAGCAATTTCCGGATCACAATCTGCGCAAGAAAATGGTTGTGTGGATGCGATAGGAATATTTACCGCGAATGATTGTTCCTATAACGGAATCAATCGATGGGTGAGTGGTCCAACAACCTACAATCCACCTCGAGATACGCTGGACGAAGCGGCGGTAACTCCGCCAATTCAAATTGAGGCGTTCGTTACAGATCGTGCCGACCGTCAATGGATCGGTCCTTTAGCGAATCAAATGTATTACGAGACGGGTTCTTCACCATTTTCCAATGACGCATTTCCCGCTGTGGGAGATAACAAAGCGGAGCTTGGACTCTCGGGTCAAATCAGTATTGACGACAATAATACGGCCGACGGTGCTGATGATGTGATCAGCGGCACGATAGTGATTGCCGCCGGCACGCGAAACGTGCTCACTGGCCAAGGCGACAACAGTCGCGTCGAAGAAAGTTGGTCAAGTCTGACGCAAACCCTGGAGCGAACTGCCGTGGATAGCGCGACAGCCAACGCATCAGGAGGATTCGACTACGTCATCGCGTCCCGGGGAATGCCGGATCGCTTGCAACCCATGGGCTTGAACAATCAGGCTTACCCGAGCGAAATCGCATCTTCGCCGATCCTTGATCCGGCCGTGTCTGGCTGGGTGGCGCCAGACTCGCAAGGCCGCAGTGTGACCAATTATGAATGCGTGCCCGAAAGCCCCACATTGGTGACGGCGAGTTGGAATACGCGCAGGAACCGATTGCGAATTAGTAGCCCACTGGGTGCTGACTGCGCCGATCCTGAATCAAACAATGTTGGTGCAACGACCACGGGTGAATTCCAAGACTGGGTTTGTGTTCGTGCCGATGGCAGCGCTTGCCCCAACAACGGTGCAATTTTGGGTGTTGCAGCTGGCAACCCTGGGTTCGACAACTTACTAATTGCCTTGTCCACGAACGCAGCTGGGGAAATTATTTCTAGCAATGCGTTTTACACTCATCAGTACCAAGTACTGCAGTTCCTATTTGGGTTCAGCACACCGTTCGAAGCTTGGGATGGTGGTGAGCTGGTCATGGGTGGTACTGGTTCGGTAGTCATTGGGCAAGCGCGAGCGCGGCCAAGCGGTGGCTCACCCGATGTCAATCTCAGAAGTGGGGGTTGCGTCTCGGTGGTTTTGTATAGCAATGACAGTTTGGATGCTACGCAGGTGAGTAATCCGACTTTTGGTCCTACGTCAACCGGTCTATGCCATAACAATCCGCACATTTCGGATCAGAATGGTGACGGTGTTGATGACTTGGTGATGCATTTCCGGCAGCGGGACATTGGCCTTTCTTGTGGTGATACCTCGGCAATTCTGAACGCTGAAACAGGCGATGGTTTGCCGTTCTCAGCAACGGTCACCGTGAATACGGTGGGTTGCTAGGTTGGTGCCGAATATTTTCTAGGCACTGTAAGGGATAACTAGCAAGTCTCGTCGCTCTATTTGACATGACTTGCTCTAAGAAGCCTGGTCTTCTTGTTCATTCGAACGGAGATCAGGCTTTCTTTTATTTTTCGCTTAGAACAGTTAGGTCAGCACTGTTCATCTCATGCCGGTTTCAGTTGGCCTACTAACCTAGGCGAAAACCGAGCCGACAATCCTCAGTTACCTAGTAGCTTCGCTTTTCTGGATCTACCAGCACAATCTTCTTCGACTCATAGCGCTTCAGAACGTCATTCAAAAGCGAGCGGAAATCTTTCTCAAAGTTATCTGCGAGGGGATGCCCGGGAACAATAAGCAGCTGTTTTCTGCGTCCGTCGTCGGGGTGCGGACGCTCGATGACCCATTTTTCGCGAACAAAGTCCGTCACGATACGTGACACGGTGGATCGAGGGATATCTAGGGCCTCAGATATCTTTTTGTTGTTCGTGGGCTTATTCTCGTACAGCGACATCAGGCCGATATAGCTACCAATGCGTAGGTGGTTAAGCGTAGTCTGACCCTTGAAGTGCAATGAAAGAAGACGCAGAAAATCGCCAATAAATGCATGCAGGAAATGAGTTGTGTCTAGCTCTATTTTATCCAGTTGAGTATTCATGCTGGGCATTCCTAACAATTAGCTTAGTCGCCAAAATAGCCTGCGCGTCACTTAACGCTCTAGTCTAAACAGAATATTGAGTAGTCCATCGGAGGGAATTTGAGCGAGGCCAACAGTAGGATATCAGCGCGTTGCGCGAGGCCCAGATAATTTCAGCATTATGTTAATGCTAGATATGCATTTAAGGGGTCAGAGTAAGAAATATTCGGCTGGTCCTTGATGTGCCGACAACAGTTCTTACTCTGACCCCTTAAATCGATAAGCGCCGGCCGCCGCGTTTCCGCAACGGCCGGCGTAGCCAATAAGAACAAGCTATTCAGATCGCTGCCAAAACTTCCACCAAGGCTTCTTAGGTTTTGCCTGCTGCTCATCGTTAGTATCGTCATCGATATCGCGTCTGCCCTCTTGCCCGGGCTCGCGGTCGGCTCGATACTCTTCTTTAATTTCCTTGCGTTCATCGCGACGTGCTCGCATTTCTTGTGCGCGCTCGCTGCCGCGCTCATCGCGCATTTCGGCGTTCTCATTACGGCGATCCCGATCGTATTCATCGTCGTCTCTATCATGATCATCGCGATCCATACGCCGATCGCCTTTATCACGGTCGCGGTCACCGTCGTAATCTTCGTCTTCATCATGATCCGCGCGCTGATCCACGTCGCCGTTTTTCCGCTTAGATTTCTTGTCGCGAGCCGCGCGGCCAGCCTCGGCGGAGGCATCTCGCTTATCGCGATCCATACCGCGCTCTTCGTGTGCACCCGCAAACCCAAGAGATGAGCTCAATAGAAGCATTAGACTCAGCACAATCGATAGTATTCTGGCCATTTCTTACTCCTAATCTAGATTCTTACACTAGAAATAGTTACCTGCGCCCAGCATACGCAGGGTACATGAAGGCAGGCTGAACGACTTCTTAGTTATAACACCTATCACCTAACATAACCAAAGTTCGCCGACGGTTGATTTATGGGGTCAGAGTAGAAACTATTTGCGGGGCCCAACGCCCCGCAAATAGTTTCTACTCTGACCCCATAAATCCATAAATCGCGGCTCAACTGGTGGCACCCAGTCATAAGCTAATGCTGACTGGCCCAGCACTGGCGTTTATGGCTGTATTGACGGGGTGTTTTGGGCAAATCGATTGCATCCTGCGAATAGCTGGCTCAGGAGCCATGCCCTACAATAAACAGCCGCTCAGCTGTCTGTTATGAAAGGTGCAAGCATGGCCGCCAATCCAAAGGTTGTCCACAACTCTCTCAAGGCCGGCAAATGGGTCAGGTCCACCTGCAAGATGTGCCTGCATTCCTGCACGAACCTGGTGCATGTCACGGATGATGGGGTTATTAACAAGGTCGAGGGTGATCCAACGAATCCGTCGAATGCCGGCAAGCTCTGTCCGAAGGGCAATTCGGCCATCATGCGGCACTATGATCCCAACCGGTTCAAACAGCCTCTGAAGCGTACCAATCCGGAAAAGGGCCCCAATGTCGACCCCATGTGGGAACCGATTTCTTGGGATGAGGCCCTGGATCTGGTCGCGGACAAGCTACAGGATTGCCTGGACACCGACCCGCGCCGGATTATTCCGTCGCTGGAAGATTTTCAGAAAATGAACATCTGGGCGTGGCCGCTGACAATCGGCAATTTCAACTTCTTTCAATCCGGCGGCACCATGTGTGGCGGTGCTTATCACCCGGTGAACGGCTACATTCATTCAGCCTTCGCCGCGGCCAACGATGCCAAGTACTGTAATTTCTGGCTGAATGACGGTACCGGCGATGGTTTCTCATCGCATCTGCACGCCGCCGCGCAATCGCACTGGGTCGCCAAAGCCCGCGCCCGCGGGATGAACTGCGTTACAGTTGAACCACGCTTGTCAATTTCGGGTGCGAAATCTGAAAAGTGGATACCCATTCGCCCGGCCACTGATCGGCACTTTGCCTTGAGTCTGTGCCATGTGCTGATGAATGAGGGCTGGGTCGATTATCACTTCATGCGCAAAGATACCAATGCACCGTATTTGGTCGGTGACGATGGCTATTTCATCCGCAATGCCGACGGCGACATCTACGTTTGGGATGCGGCCAGCAATGTAGCCAAGCTCTGGAACGATAGCTCCATTGACGTGGATAAGCTCGCGCTGGAAGGCGACTACACGGTCGAGGGCAAAGCCTGCAAGCCCGCGTATCAACGATTCAAAGATGTTCTCGCGGACTGCTCACCCGAAGAGATGGAAAAGATTACCACCGTGCCGCCAGAGGACGTTCGTACCCTGGCGAAACGTTTTTACGACGAAGCCGGTATCGCGCAGGATCTAAAAATTGAAATCGATGGCCGGGTGATGCCACTCAGGCCCGCTGCCTACAACTACTATCGCGGTGCGCAGGGCCACAAGCTGGGCTTTCAAACCAACCACGCCTTCAAGATGGTGAATTTCCTAATCGGTTCAATTGATACCCCCGGCGGCCACATGGGTGTGACGCTAGACGACCAGTGGGTTGATAACAGCCACATCTCTGAAGGCGAATGCGGCATGATCGTGCCCACACCGCATCAACTCGGCCCGGTACCGCCATTTTCCTATCCGCCGAACACTTTCCATTTGATGGACTATTTCCCTGTGGGCGTGCACCCGCCGCATCTGAACATGGAAGTGTTTCTGGATCCGGACAAGTTTGGGCTGGAATTCAAGCCGGACACGATGATCATCTGCCACTCGAACCCGATCTGGGCGATGCAGGGGCCGCGGGACAAGTGGTTCGAATTCATGCGGAGCATGAAGTTTATCGCCGTCTCCGACATCATTCCCACGGAAACAACCCAGTGGGCGGATGTGATTCTGCCGTCCCATGACGTGTTCGAAACCTGGAATATGACCATGATCGAGCCGCCGCACACAGAAGGCATGTGCATGCGTCAGCCGGTGGTGGAACCGGAATACGATACCAAGAGCGAAGAGGAGATCTTCTACGGGATCACCGAGAGGTTGGGTCTGGTCGATGCCTATAACGAAGTTCAGAACCTCGCGCTTGGTTTAACGCATAAACCTGAATTGATGTTGGAACCGGGGCGCATCTATACCGACAAGGAGATCGCGGAGCGCAAAGGCAAACTCTGGAATGACAAACCCCTAGATTGGTACATCGAGAACGGTCATGCCGTCACCGAACGGCGCTTAGACAAATGGTATCGGCCCTGGGAAGGCTTGCGACTGCACTTCTATATAGAAGACATGCTGAAACAGCGTGATGAGCTGCGCTCCAAGATGGATGAAGCCAATGTGCCGTTCCGCGATGAATGGTCCTGGGACGATTATTCACCATTACCAACCGCCGCGCTGGACCCAGTGCACAACGAACCGCCGGAATATGATTTGTACGGTATCTTCTATAAAGATATCCAGATGAACTTTGGCGAGAGCCTTAGTAACCCATGGATTCAGGACATCGTGTACCGGGATCCGGTCCACATCGCCATCATGCTGAATCCGGAAACTGCGAAAGCCAAAGGGCTTGAGCCAATGGATGTGGTAAAGGTCGAGTCACCCTACGGCATGATCTATGGCCGAATCGGTACTTCCCAAGGTTGGCATCCGGATACCCTCGGCGTGTCAAATTCCCTGTCGCGGGCCAAGGGCAAACTGGGCGGCGTAAAGCACGCGGGTGGGCACTTCAATGATCTGCTGCCCTATGACCTGCGTAATACAGACGGCGTCACCGGCCAGCCGGAGACCGTTTGTAAGGTGAAGATCACCAAGCTCGATGATTGGCCGCAGTTCTTGAAGGAAGGTGGCTCGGTCTATGACATGGTGGATGAATTCGCGAAACCGGGTAAGGGGAGGAAGTTCCACTAATGGCTCGTTATGGCATGGTTTTTGACCTCAAGGCGTGCATCGGCTGCAACGCCTGTGTGGTGGGTTGTAAGCAGGAAAATTCGCTGCCGGATGGCGTCATGTTCACGCGAACCTTGAGCGAGGAATATGGCGTTTATCCAACAGTCAATCGGGTATACATTCCCACGCTGTGCAATCACTGTGAAGATGCGCCCTGCGAAAAGGTTTGTCCGAGTGGTGCGACATACACCCGCGAGGATGGCATCGTGATGGTTGATGCCGATAAATGTATTGGTTGCGGTTCCTGCGCCGTGGCATGCCCGTATGACCAACGCTCTGAACTCAGCCCGGAACTGTTCAAGCAAGGCCTGTTCGGCGACGGTAAATTGACGCCCTTCGAGGAGCAAGGCTACGATCGATTTACGCCGGGTATGGTGACTAAGTGCGATTTCTGCAGTGGTCGCGTCGATGCCGGTCTGGACCCGGCCTGCGTGGTGACTTGTCCGACAAACGCACGCATTTTCGGTGATTTGGATGATCCGAATAGTGCGCCTAGCAAGATGATTCGCGAGCGGGGCGGGCAACAACCTTTGCCGGAAAAGAATACCAAGCCAAAAGTTTACTACGTCAACTAATTGGGGGTTGTGCCGTGGCAACCAGAGACCTGCCGCTCGTCGGCGATAGTTTTAATGTCGGTTTTCGCTTGCAGCGCTATTGGGATACATCCATGGCGAATGCGTTTTTCAGTGCCGAGACCGGGGCGGGGCTGTTTTTCGTTTCGCTATTGCTGAATTTCAAACTTGGCATGCTGGCGGGTTTGGCGTTTTCCGTAATTTTCAAAACCTATTTCCATTTGGCTCATATGGGCGTGCCCGCGAAGTCTTGGCGCGCCATTTTGCGGCCGGATCGTTCGTGGATTAGTCGCGGCTTGCTGGGTATCGTGTTCTATGTGGGCTTCGGTGCCTTGCATCTCTTTAATCAGTGGGGGGCGGAACCTATCCTGCCGGAAGCCCTGGGCACAATGCTTAGTGTACTCGCCGGCGCGGCGGCCTTGGTCGTTATGACCTACCAGGGTTTTGCCATGTCGCATTCGAGCGCCATCGCGCTGTGGAGTACCGGCATCATGCCGGCGGCTAGTTTCGTATACGCCGTGACCGTCGGTTTGTTCTTGGCACTTGCCATCGGCTGGAACGGATTCTTTGCTGCTGATCCTCAGCTGCGTGCCACGCTGGTAAAAGTCGCGCTGGGCGCGCTGGCTGTTGTCGCAGCCGTTCTGTTGAGCTGGCTCCACGGGGCGCATCACGGGTCACCTGGCGGTCACAAGTCCGTGCAGCTGCTTACCAAAGAACTCTATTCGAAACCCTTCTACGGTCTGATATGGCTGGCCGGGTTAGTATTGCCGGCCTTGTTACTGCTGTTGGGCGGCAACACACAAAGCGTGATTGTTCTTGCGGCGGTAGGCGTACTGGCCGGTTTCTATACCTTCCGCGTGCTGGTATTCAAGGCTGGCGTATTTGAGCCGATCATGAGTTTCCGCCCCTGAATAGTGTTCTTACGCTGCGCGTTTGCTTAAGCTGATAGCGGCGCTCGTTTCTGAGTCGCTGGTTAGCACAGCCCGGCAGCTCTTGCTGGAATAATCCTGATGACGAAGCCTTTCGACAGTCTGTTGGTCGCTAACCGCGGCGAAATTGCCATTCGTGTGTTTCGCGCCGCAACGGAGCTGAGTCTGCGCACGGTGGCCATCTACTCAGCGGAGGACCGTTTCGCCCTGCATCGCTTTAAGGCCGATGAGTCCTATCAGATCGGCACGGTGGGAAATCCCATCACCAGTTATCTGGACATTGAACAGGTCATTAGCATGGCAAAGCGCGCTGGTGTTGCCGCGATTCACCCTGGCTACGGTTTTCTTTCTGAGAATCCGGAGTTCGCTGACGCCTGTGCAGAAGCGGATATTGTATTTGTAGGCCCCTCCTCTGATGTTATGCGGGCACTGGGTAACAAAGTGGCGGCGCGCGCGCTGGCCGAGAGCGCCGCGGTACCCGTGATGCCGGCCAGTCAACCCTTACCACGGGACATGGATGCCGCACAAAAGATTGCCGCGGATATTGGTTATCCGCTCATGCTTAAGGCCAGTTGGGGTGGGGGTGGCCGGGGTATGCGTGTGCTCAGAACACCTAAAGATCTAGCGGGACAACTCGATGTCTCGCGCCACGAAGCGCAAAACGCGTTTGGAAACGACGAAGTCTATCTCGAAAAGCTGGTGGAACACGCACGGCATGTAGAAGTGCAGATACTGGGCGACCGGCACGGCAATCGCGTGCACTTGTTCGAACGCGACTGCTCGGTTCAGCGGCGCCATCAAAAGGTGGTGGAGCGAGCACCCGCCCCGTATCTGACCGCCGCGCAGCGCGATGAGATTTGTTCCGCCGCGTTACGCCTTGCGACACGAGCAAATTATGTCAATGCTGGCACGGTTGAATTCTTACAAGACATGGATACGGGTAAGTTTTATTTCATCGAGGTCAACCCGCGCATCCAGGTAGAGCATACGGTGACCGAGGAAGTTACCGGAGTTGATTTGGTAAAAGCACAATTGCGGATTGCTCGTGGCGATGCGCTCGGTAGCGATATAAGTTTGCCGCGACAGGAAAGCATAGAACTTCGCGGCCACGCTATTCAGTGCCGCGTGACCACAGAGAACCCGAAGAACAACTTCGTTCCAGATCATGGGCGAATGTCGACCTATCGCAGTGCTAGCGGTTTCGGGATTCGTCTGGATGGTGGCACAGCGTACGGTGGCGCGGAAATCACACCCTTCTACGATTCACTGCTGGTAAAAATTACCGCATGGGCACAGGAGTCACACGAAGCCATCGACCGTATGCATCGGGCGCTGCGCGAGTTTCGTGTGCGTGGAGTTAGCACCAACCTGGCATTTCTGGAAAATCTAATTCGTCATCCAGTGTTTCGAGATGGCGAATACACAACGCGATTTATTGATCAAACACCTGAACTGTTTGAGTTTCCACAAAAGCGCGATCGCGCAACCCGGCTGTTGCGTTTCATTGCGGATGTCATCGTCAACGGCAACCCGCAGGTGGCGGGGCGGCCGCAACCCAGGTCCGTCGCGGCACCACAGCTACCGCATCTGCGCGGCACAAGGGTGCCTGCCGGACACCGCGATCGTCTGCTGGAAATCGGGCCGGAAGCCTTCGCGAAATGGATGCGGGCCGAGTCTCGAGTCTTACTCACCGATACGACCATGCGCGATGCTCATCAGTCGCTGCTGGCTACGCGAATGCGCACCTACGACCTTACTCGTATCGCACCGGTTTATGCTCGCTCATTGGCCGAATTGTTCTCGATTGAATGCTGGGGTGGTGCCACTTTTGATGTCGCACTGCGTTTTCTGAAGGAAGATCCCTGGGACCGGTTAACGCAACTGCGGGAATCAATGCCGAACATGCTGCTGCAAATGTTGCTGCGCAGTTCCAATGCGGTGGGCTATACCAACTACCCTGACAATGTTGTGCGGCACTTCATTGAGCAATCCGCACAAACCGGCATTGATGTGTTCCGTGTGTTTGATTCTTTGAATTGGGTAGAGAACATGCGGGTAGCTATCGATGCGGTGCTGGAGACCGGCAAACTTTGCGAGGGCGCTATCTGCTACACAGGCGATCTGCTGGCCAGCAACCCGGGCAAGTACAATCTGGACTACTACCTGAAGATGGCGCGTGAGCTTGAGTCGACGGGGGTGCACATTCTCGGCATCAAGGACATGGCCGGCGTCTGTAAGCCGGCGGCCGCAAAAGAACTCGTTTCCGCGCTGCGGGCGGAAACTGATCTGCCGATTCATTTCCACACGCATGACACCAGTGGTGCGGCAGCGGCAACAGTGATTGCCGCGGTGGAGGCCGGCGTTGATGCTGTGGATGCCGCAGTGGATTCCATGAGCGGACTCACCTCGCAACCCAATCTGAACTCCATCGTCGCGATGCTGCGCGACACAGGCCGCGATCCCGGCGTGGACAACCACGCACTACGGCAAGTGTCGCAATACTGGGAAACGGTGCGCGAATACTATGCCGGATTCGAAAGCTCTATACGTTCGGGCACCGCAGATGTCTACGAACACGCGATGCCTGGCGGGCAGTATACAAATCTGCGGGAACAGGCCCGGGCATTGGGCATTGATCAGGAATGGCCGAAGGTGGCCGAAACTTATGCCGCCGTTAACGAGATGTTCGGCGACATCGTAAAAGTGACGCCGACCTCCAAAGTCGTGGGTGACATGGCCTTGTTCATGGTCACCAGCGGTTTGAGCGTTGAAGACGTGCTGAATCCTGAGCGGGATGTGGACTTCCCGGCCTCTGTTGTCGGCTTGTTTCGCGGCGAAATCGGCCAACCCTTAGGCGGGTTTCCCGAGGCATTGCAAAAGAAGGTGCTTAAAGCTGAGGCTCCCCTCACGGAGCGGCCAGGCGTGAATCTGCCGCCCTTTGACCTGAGTGCTGCTGGCAGTGAAGTCGCTGATCTACTGCCTAGATTTGAAAAGGAGACGCAGACTTCTTCGCTGGCGCTGTACCCGAAAGTTTTCCGTGATTTTGTCGCACACTATAATAATTTTGGCGACGTTAGTGTCCTGCCTACGCCGGTGTTTTTCTATGGTCTGGAAGAAGGGGATGAGATCGATGTCACCATTGATCGTGGCAAGACTCTATTCATCCGCTATATGGCAATGGCGGATCCCAATGAGGCCGGCATGCGCCGGGTTTTCTTCGAACTGAACGGGCAGCCTCGCAGTGTCTGGGTCGCCGATCGCAAGGTTGCGGCGACGGTCCAGCTGCGGCCAAAGGCTGAAGAAAATAATCCGCTGCATGTGGCCGCGCCGATGCCTGGGGTTATCGTCAAGGTGGCCGTTGAGCCAGGTCAAGAAATTTCTAAGGGCGATCCGCTGTTAGCCATTGAAGCGATGAAGATGGAAACGGTGCTGCATGCTGAAAATGCTGGCACCATTGATGCAGTGCTGGTTGAAAAGGGTGCGCAGATCGATAGCCGGGATTTGTTGCTTAGTTTTTCGGCCGGCTAGGAATATTTTGTAAAGCTTGCGGTAGCCGTAAACTCAATTCATACCTTGGTCTTAGTCGCCCAGTCATATATTTCCCCGGCGGTTGGAAACCAAACATCGTCATGCTGGAGAATATGATCTAGCGCTTGCTCGAAAAAACCAATGCGATGCGGAACACCCATGATGTAGGGATGTACGCTCATGGACATGACCCTTGGTTGTTGCTCGCCTTCCTGGTACAGCCGGTCAAACTGTCTCACCACGCGTTCTAGCCATACCTGTGATTCATGTTCATGGATCACCATCATTGGCAGATCGCTGAGTTCGAAGTTGTAGGGCATGGCCATGATGGGATCGCCAGAGCTTGCCATCATCACCGGGTGCTCATCCATGGGCCAGTCGCAGACATACTTGAAGCCCACCTGCGATAAATAGTCGAGCGTGTCCAGCGTTTCGTGCAGGCCCGGGCCAAGCCAGCCGCGCGGCGCGATGCCGGTGTATTGCTGCAAGACCTCGAAGGACTTGCGGATAGACTCGCGCTGGTTCTCCACTACATGCAGCGCGGCCTGATCATATCCATGCCCCATGAATTCCCAGCCCGCATCCAGCATGGCCCGCGCTACCGGCTCGTCCGCACCTTCGCAAACTCGCGCATTGATGGAAGTGCTTGCTTTGATGTTTCGTGTTTCCAGCGCTTCGAGCAGCCGCCAGAACCCCACCCGCATTCCATATTCATGCCAGGCCCAGTTTGGCACATTCGGAACTGTTGAGACCCCTGCGGGAGAAGTCACGTACTCGCGTGCGATGGGGCGATTGATATCCCACTCCTCGATGTTCACAACGAGATAAACAGCTATGCGGGCCTTTTTGGGTAGCGAGAAACGTGGCCGCGTCGGCATGGCGGAATAATCGAAACGTTCCTGTGGAGGTTTGACCATGGTATGTAGTTTGGATAGTAGAGGGCGTTAAGCGAGAAAATCAGTTAGGCGCATTGAACAGACCGGAATTCAACTGAGCAATTGTAACCCAAGGGAATACTCACCATTGGTCGTCTACCGCCGCACTATTCCGCTTAAGCAATTGCCGCTGCGGTATGGTCTGGGCGGTGATCCTGCGGCATGCTATGGCTTTAGGTAACAGGATCCCCGCATGACAGAGAAATCGGCCACGGAACTTGAAGCCGCTGCCTTTCGGCGCTTACTTGCACACCTCGATACGCATAAAGACGTGCAGAATATCGATATTATGAATCTGGCTGGTTTCTGCCGTAACTGCTTAGCGAAGTGGTATTTGGCGGCAGCTGATGAGCGCGGTATCGAAATGGACTACGAACTGGCTCGTGAACGTATCTACGGTATGCCTTACAGTGAGTGGAAAGCGAAGTTTCAGAAATAGTCGATCTTTCCAGTGAGCCTAAGAGGCTGCCCAGGAATGATCAGAGTCTGCACACTCCTTGTGCAGGTCTTGCTCTGTGCCGCGGGAAATGCGCAAGACCCGATTCTATTGCGTCTTCACCATCCCCTGCCGCCGGTATCGCCGGCACACCAAACCATGCTCATGCCTTGGGCGGAACGCATCAATCGCCAATCTGATGGTCGCCTGAGAATCAAGATTTATCCGTCAATGCAACTCGGCGGTGCGCCGCCGCAGTTGTTGAACCAGGTGCGCGATGGGGTCGTGGATATTGTCTGGACCTTGACCGGCTACACGCCCGGGCGCTTAGCATCACTGGAGGTCTTCGAACTGCCAGGAATGAACCTGAGTCTGCATGCCGTGAATCGGGCAATGGTCGAATTTGTCGACCTGTATCCCGAGGAATTCGAGCACTATAAGGTCTTGGCGGTATTCGCCCACGCCGGGCAGTTGCTTCATTCGCGGGTACCGATTCGTTCCGCTGAGGATATCAAGGGCCTGAAAATCAGAATTCCGAGCCGTATTTCCGGCTGGATGGTGGAGGCCATGGGCGCGATACCGATTGGCACACCGGTAACGAAAATCCCAGAGTTGCTTTCCAAAGGTATTGTGGATGCCGCCTTGATACCCTTCGAGGTCGTTGGCGCATTGCGTGTGGATGAACTGGTTGACTATCACATTAGTCTAGATTTACCGGGCAGCGATCGCTTTCACACCCAGACTTTTGTCATTGCAATGAATCCCGAAAGTTTTTTGGCACTACCGCCCGCCCTGCAAGCCGTGATTGAGCGAAATGCCGGCATGCACATTGCCGATTGGTTGGCGGATACTTGGCTGGCTAACGAAAAGCCAGGTATCGCGCTGGCCGAGGCATCCGGTGAGGTGATCCGCTTACCTCGCGATGAGTCGCAGTTGTTCAGTACGCAGTTGCAGGCGGCGGTGCTGGCCCGTTGGCTAAAGGCTGCTGCCGAACGTGGTCAGGATGGCGAGGCTGTGCTCGCGGATGCTCAGCGTTTGCTCGCCGAGCATAGCCGGTGAAGAGCGAAGCTCGGTCGCGGTCGGCAAAAACGCTGTTCGCAGTAGCCCGATGCAGCGCTATATTTGGCGGCTTAATTTTTTGCGGCTTGGCCTTGCTCACACTAAGCAGCGTGTTGGGGCGAGCCATTCTCGCAAGGCCGGTACCGGGTGATTTCGAAATCGTGGCCATGTGGACGGCCGTCGGTATTTTTCTGTTCCTGCCTTGGTGTCAGTTGCAACGGGGTCACATCAAGCTTGATCTTCTCATGGGCTTGTTGCCGAAGGGAGTAAACCGAGTACTGAATGTCACTGGTAGCGTGATTTTCGCAATGATTGCTTTTCTGTGTGCCGTACGCATGTCTGTTGGTTTGGTGGAGGTGATTCACGACAATGATGTGACCGTAATACTAGGTTGGCCGCTTTGGATCGCTTATCCCTTCGGCGTATTCGGTTTTGCGCTGTTTGCATTCTGCTGTGTTTACACAGGTTGGCACTATTGGAAGGACGACTGAATTGGATCCGATTCAGCTTGCATTTCTCGCGCTTGCGGTATTAACACTGTTAGTGGTGCTGCGCGTTCCGGTGGCCGCGGCCATGCTCGCTGTGGGTATGGTCGGCTACGTGGCCCTGTCGAGCGCGGATGCCTTGTTCGCCTATATGAAATCGGGCGTGTACTGGCGATTCGCGGCCTATGACTTATCGGTAATCCCCATGTTTATTCTGATGGGGCAACTTGCAACGCATTCGGGTTTATCGCGCCAGCTGTTCAGTGCGAGCAACGGATTTCTCGGTCATCGCCGTGGTGGCGTGGCCATGGCAGCAGTCGGCGGTTGTGGTGCCTTCGGTGCAATCTGCGGGTCGTCGCTAGCAACCGCCGGTACCATGGCCAAGGTCGCGCTGCCGGAATTGCGGCGCTATAACTATTCAGGCGCGTTGGCCACGGGCGCGCTGGCTGCGGGTGGCACCTTGGGTATTCTCATACCGCCGTCCATCGTATTGATTGTGTATGCGGTGGCTGTGCAGGCGAATATTGTCCGCATGTTCGAGGCAGCGCTACTCCCCGGAGTTCTCGCACTGCTAGGCTATCTGATTACGATTGCGATCTACGTTCGTATCCAGCCGAGCGCCGGGGAAACGAAAGCCCCGGCGAGTTCCGCGGAACGGTGCAAAGCAGTACGGCAGTGTCTGCCGACAGCTTTTTTATTTCTGCTGGTTATTGGCGGCATCTATCTTGGCTGGTTCGATCCGACTGAAGCCGCGGGTATTGGCGTGGTGGGTATCCTGTTATTGGGCCGGCTGCAGGGCGAGCTGAGCCGCCATGACTTCGTGGACTGTCTAAGCAATACCGCAGTTACAACGGCGATGATTTTTATGGTTGTGCTGGGCGCGGATTTTCTGAACATTTTTCTCGCCCTCGCTGATTTTCCCGCATACATATCCGCCCTTGCCGCGGCGAGTGACTTGTCGCCCTATATCTTGCTGGTGATGCTGCTCGGCTTCTATTTTTTGCTCGGTTGCTTCATGGACAGCCTTGCAATGATGATCCTCACTGTTCCCATATTTTGGCCGATTGTCGCGGCGCTCGACTTTGGTATGCCCATTGGCGATTTGCAGATCTGGTTTGGCATTCTGGTATTAGTGGTGGTGGAGCTTGGTCTAATTACCCCGCCAATAGGTCTCAATACGCTGATCATCAATTCCCATGCCTTCGATGTTCCGCTCCGAGAAACCTGGAAGGGTGTACTGCCATTTCTGCTGGCGGATCTTTTGCGCATTATTGTCTTGTTAGCATTCCCTAGTGTTGTGCTCTGGTTGCCGCATTGGCTGAGTCGAATGGGCTGAGCGCCTGCGCATAGATTGTTTCGCTGGTGGTTTTGCCTGCAATGTTCATGCGGAGAGTTCCGCAGCAGGTAATATTCCCCGATGCGTATTGCCGAGAAACTGTTCGGTTCGACATTGTCCACGGCGGTGATGCTGTGCTGTGCAGCGCTATTTCTTGCGGCTAACCATGTCATTGGCCGTGGTGTGCATGAATGGTTGCCACCGGTCGGCCTGTCATTCTGGCGCTGGGTCCTGGCGGCTTTCATGTTGCTACCGTTTATTTACAAGCGATTGCCGTACACACTCAAAGTTCTGCGCGCGAAGCTTGGCCTATTTCTGTTGCTCGGCGGGCTTATGATCGGCAGTACCACCGCGATTCTGGTTGCCCTGAATTTCACGACGGCGATTAACACGTCGCTTGTAAATGCTCTACAACCAGTATTCACGGTTACTATTGCTTGGCTATTTTTCAGCCGGCCATTGCAGCCTCGCCAGTGGCTGGGAATCGCTTCCGCGACGTTCGGGGTAACGCTGATGATCTGTCGCGGCAGTCTGGCAACACTACTCACATTGGATTTTAATATCGGCGACGTTATCGCAATCCTGTCGATGAGTGGTTTTTCGGCCTATGCTGTTAACATCTTTCGCCTGCCTGCCGATTTGGGTCCTGCTGAACAACTCTTTGGCATAATTCTTGGCGGCTCTGCCTTGTTACTGCCATTCTATATTGCGGAAACCATGTTCTATACGCCCATGCCGTTTAATGCTCTTGCACTCAAGGCAGTTCTCTCCCTGGCAATTTTGGTGTCTTTCCTTTCGATGTTGATTTGGAATCTCGGCAATCAGGCGATAGGGCCTGAACGGGCAAGTGTGTTCATTAACTTGATACCGATCTTTGCGGCGATTCTGGCAGTGATTTTCCTAGGCGAGTCATTTCTGTGGTTTCACCTTGTTGGTTTAGTTCTGGTAATCTGCGGAATATTTTTGGTGTTGCGGCTACGCGCTTCATCTCCTCGCGCAGGCGAAATTAGGGGGCGGTAGAATCTAATACCACTTGATCTTGTTGGCATATTAAGGTGGAAGAGTTTGATTTACTTGCCGCGGATGAGTTGATCGCAGCGCGCATCGATGGCGGGAATTTCGCCTGCGAGTCTGGCTGCGATTGGTGCTGTCGGCAATTGATCGTGATGACCAATAAAGCCGATGGACGGGCGATGTTGGCCGCGGCCCGGGCCAATCGCTCAGCTAGAGATTACCGTGAGCTGAAGCGCGGTCTGCGCGAGCAAGCCGAAGCAATTGCGGCACTGACCCATGAGCAGGCGGAAGTTCGGCAATGGCCCTGTCCATTTCTAGCGGACGGAAAATGTTCCATCTATTCGCAGCGGCCCGTTGCCTGCCGATCAGTTTTCAGCAGCGATGCTAGCTGTTGCCGCGCGATGCTCGAGGCTGATAGCTATGACGATTTGTCAGCCGAGCATCAAGAGGAGGCAACGAAGATCGGCGAGCGAGCCATGGGCTTACAGCTTGAGATCAATGATCAGCGGCCCGTGGACGGGGGTTTTGAAATGCGTGCGCTGCTCGTGCATCTCCTGGAAGTTGAGCTAGCGCGCAACTAAATGCCTGCGTGCAATCTAGGCTTGATTGATCCGATTTGGATTCGAGTAAATATTAAAGCGCCCGTCGCGCAGAAACCCCACCAGCGTCATATCGAATTCCCAAGCCACTTCCACGGCCAGGCTAGATGGTGCGCCGACGGCTGCGACCAGCGGGCAGCCGGCCATCCGCAACTTTTGCATGATCTCGAAACTTGCGCGGCCGCTAAGGATCACGCCCTGGTTCCACAGGGGCAAATGGCCCTGCAGAAGCGCATTGCCGATCAGCTTGTCCACCGCGTTGTGCCGGCCGACGTCTTCGCGCACGTCTAGTATTTTCCCCGTGCCGGCAAACAGCCCCGCCGCGTGCAGGCCGCCGGTCGCCGAAAAGGTCGCTTGGCGTTGGATGAGCCGTCCCGGCAGTTCTGTAAGCAGTTGTGCATCAATGTCGAGCTTGTTTCCGTTGACCGGGACACTGGCCTGCGCTGATAGGGCCTCCAGGGAAGCTTTTCCGCAGACACCACAGGATGACGTGGTATAGAAGTTACGCTGCAGGCTGCCGATGTCGACTTCGATCTCCGGCTCTAGCTCAACCAGAATCAGGTTGGGATTTATAGTGTCGTGTTCTCGTTCGCGGATGGTCGTGACTTCGGCGATGGCGGTTTTATCGGCAATAATGCCTTCGGTCAACAAAAAGCCTGCGGCCAGGTTTGCGTCGTCCCCGGGTGTGCGCATGGTAATGGCAACGGCATGGGTAGCGCGTTCTTCACCGCTGCCACTAGTGAGCCGGATTTCCAGCGGTTCTTCTATCGCAACGAAGTCGGTATCGTTAGCCTGGGCCTGAGTTTTGGGTCTGCTGCCAACACGTGTGACGGGAACCCGCCTGCTGGAATCGGCTGTGTCTTCAGCCGCCAATGTAATACATCTCGACCTTGTCACCCGGCTGTTTGGACTGCGCGCGCAACTCGCTATAGCGGTCTGTCCGTTTCTCCCAGACACCGCGAATAATATCTTGCAGCTCAGGATCGCTCACGCCAGCTCTGAGCACCGCGCGCAAATCTACTCCGTCGCTCGCGAAGAGACAGGTAAATAGTTTGCCATCGGATGACAAGCGTGCGCGGGTGCAGTCGCCACAAAAAGGTTTAGTAACCGACGAGATAAACCCGATTTCGCCTGACCCGTCATCGAATAGGTAGCGTTTCGCAACTTCACCATGATAGTTCTTGTCGGCCGGAGAAAGTGGCCATCGAGCTGCGATTGTATCGAGTAGTTCCTTGGATGGAACGGTATCGGACAGCTCCCAGTGATTTATCGTGCCGACATCCATGTATTCGATAAAGCGCACAATCACGCCGGTGCCGCGAAAATGTTCCAATAGTCTCAGGCACTCCAGTTCGTTCACGCCGCGTTTAACGACTGTATTGATCTTCACTGGAGTTAGGCCGGCCTGAATTGCTTCATGGATTCCCTCTAGTACGCGATCATGGCTCCCACGGCCACCGCTCATCTCTGTAAACATCTTTTCATCTAAAGCATCAAGGCTGACGGTGACACGGTCGAGTCCGGCAGCTTTGAGTGCCGCAGCGTTTTGACCGAGCAGAATGCCATTGGTCGTCAGCGCAATGTCATCAATACCATTCAAACGACTGAGATCGCCGATTAGGTCACTGATGTCAGGTCGCAACAGAGGTTCACCGCCGGTAATGCGCAATTTGCAGACACCTAATCCCAGAAATACCGTGGCGACGCGTAATATTTCTTCGAAGGACAGCCGTTCGGTACTGCGCAGAAAACGAAAGTCCTTGTGAAACTTGTCCTCCGGCATGCAATACGGGCAACGAAAGTTGCAACGGTCCATCACCGATATGCGCAGGTCATGCAGCGGTCGCTGGAATTGATCGCTCGGCGTACCAAATTTGATGACTTGTTCTGACATTCGAGGTCCTAATGCAATTTAGAGCGCGGCTAAATTATCGCGCAGATACTCAGCACTCATAAGGGAGGCCGCATGCACGGTAAAAGTCGAGTTCACGCAAGACGAAGTGGGGAATACGCTCGGTCCGCCAACGAATAGATTGTCCAATTCATGCGTTTGGGAAAATCGATTTGTGACTGAGCTAGCGGCGTCTTTGCCCATGATGGTGCCGCCCATGATGTGCTGCGCGACTTTAGGCCCCGGCCAAGCTTCTCTAGCGCCGGACGCTTTAATGACCGCCAGGCCCTCGTCGATGGCTTCGGCCAGCACTGCCATGCCGGATTTGCTAGTGTTGTAAGTAATTCGCGCGCGCGGGTAGCCATGTTCGTCCTTGTTGCTGCTTAACTCGATCCGGTTTTCCGCCTGCGGTTCATCCTCACAGATCGTGACCATCGCCGCCATATTTTGTGAGGCTTTTTGCATAAAGGTGTTCAGTTCCGGGCCGAATAGATCCGCACGGCTCATTGAGATACCCAGCAGGTCATTGGGCTTTAGGGCGAGTCCACCGATGTACTGGCGGCTGCCAAAGGCGTCACCGTCACCCGGTTTCGCGAACCGGTCCTGATTGATTATCTGCCCGCCGCTCAAACCCATATGGTTTTGTACCGGTTCATCAAACATACCGAAGAGATTCGCGGCAGGGTGAGACATCAGATACCGGCCAAGGCTGCCGCTGCCATTCGCAAGGCCATCGGGGTGTTTGTCGTTCGCGGAATTCAGCAAAATGCGGCTGTTTTCTATTGTAAATGCGGCCAGTACGAAACTGCGGGCACGCAGTTCCTGCACTTCACTCTGCTCATCTACGTATTCGATTGCGGTCACACGATCGCCGCGCGCATTGGTGAGCAAGCGGGTGACATGACTGTTTGCCTGCAGCTCGGCCCCCGCCTGACGAGCACGCTGCAAATAGAGCACCAGCGGATTGGCCAACGCGCCAGTTGGGCAGCCGGCATCACACCAGCCATCCCAGATACAAGCGGGTCGTCCACGATAAGGCCGTGTGAGTACGGCGACCGGTACCGGCGCCACATTCATGTCCATGGCCTCGAAGCCGCGGGCCAGTAATTCGCCCTGGCGGAATCGTGGTACCGGCGGCAGTGGGTACGGATCCGCTGCCGGGCGCCAGATTTCAGCTTCGGCATCTCCGGCCACGCCGACATCAGCTTGCACGCGGTCGTAGTAGGGGCGCAAATCGTCATAGTCGATCGGCCAGTCGAGGCCGCGGTCATGCGCGCTGCGAATATTGAAATCTTCCGGGTGGTAGCGTGGCCACACACCGAAGTGATGCAATGCTGCACCACCAAAACCACGCCCAGCGTTGAAGTTGTAGGCCATCGTGTCGCGCGTGGTTTCTTCAACATGTGGGCTTGCCCACTTAAGCCGCCGCGCCCAAATCTGCGAGCTGTATAAATCAGAAAGCTGTCGTGGCGGGCCGGCTTCAAGTACTGTCACACTGAGCCCTGCTTCTGCCAGCACAGCCGCATAGACACTGGCCGACGCGCCTGCCCCGATGATGGCGACATCGATCATTTCGGCTTTCGGTTTGCGGGCTGCCATGCGCTAAATCACCAGGGCGCCGGCGGAACAATGTGTGGCATATAGGGTACTTTCAGTTCCGCGAAGCCTTCTTGCGTGCCGTAAACGACGTCAACAGCGTCTGCTCTCAAGCTGAGATAAGCAATCAGTCCCGGCGGACCCTGCCAGGTTTTCGGTTCACCGAATGCCATCGTGGTGATGAGTTCAGCAGCTTGGTCGGTATCTAGTTTCCGAAATACTTTGCCGAATTCTTGCTTGCTGAATGTATCAATTGCGACAAAGCAGGCGCGATAAAAATTCGTATAGGGTGGCTCTACGTTAAAGTACTTTGCCATCAAAAGGGCGTCGTTGGGCTCCAGAGTGAGTTGCTGATCAACAAAATGAGCGATGCCGGCTTCCCTTGCGCCTGGCAGTAGCGCCTCGCCAATGGCCTCGAGCAGGCTGACTTCGATGGCGTCAAATACCTGGAAATCCGCGCCTTGGGCGAATGCTTGCTGTGGTGTGAGCAGCGCCGCGGTGCCGCCCAGCTGAAACGTAAACGCGCCAAGCCCGGCAGCCTGTACGAAGTTACGTCGGGATGTGGCCATAAAACTTATTGTTCTCTTGTCGTTTCGATTAGAAGGCGGCGACACCAGTGAGTTCCTTGCCGACCACGAGTTTGTGGATCGTCTCGGTACCCTCATAGGTGATTACGCTTTCCAGATTTAGCATATGCCGTATCGGGACGTATTCAGCGCTGATACCGCTGCCGCCCAACATGTCGCGGCAATCACGGGCGATATCCAAGGCCATACGCACGTTATTCCATTTGGCCAATGATACCTGCGTGGGTTCCATCGTGCCTGCGTCTTTAAGGCGGCCTAGTCTGAGCGACAGCAGTTGCGCCGTCGTAATGCGGCGTGCCATATCGGCCAGTCGTTCCTGAATCGACTGAGTATGCGAGAGTGGGCGATCGAACAGAATCCGCGTATCGGTGTATTCCAGTAGCTCTTTAAGGCAGGCTTGCGCCGCGCCAATCGGGCCCCAGGTAATTCCGTAGCGCGCCTGTGTTAGACAACTCAGCGGCCCGCGTAAACTATCTACACCCGGTAAAACGTTGGCGGCCGGAATACGCACATTGTCGAAAAATAATGCTGAGGTAATTGACGCTCGCAGTGACATTTTGTTTTCAATCTTCGGCGCATCGAAACCCGGCGTGCCTTTTTCAACCAGAAACCCCCGAATGCCATCATCGGTTGTTGCCCAGACCACCGCGACGTCGGCTACACTACCGTTGGTGATCCACATTTTGGATCCATTGAGAATCCAGTCATCACCGTCTTTTTTCGCATGCGTTTTCATGTTGCTTGGATCTGAACCGCCGTGAGATTCAGTTAAGCCGAAGCAACCGATGGCTTCACCCTTAGCCATTGCCGGCAACCAGCGTTGTTTCTGTTCCTCTGAGCCGAAGGAATGGATCGGATACATCACCAGACTGCTTTGCACTGAGATAAAACTTCGCAAGGCGCTGTCGCCGCGTTCCATTTCTTGGCAAATCAGTCCATAGGCCACGCTGTTCAGACCGGCGCAGCCATAGCCGTCTAGGCTGCTGCCGAGTAATCCTAGACTGGCAATTTCCGGAACGAGTTCGGCGGGGAAACGATGTTGTTCGAAACAGTCGCGGATTACCGGCAATACCTGCTCATCCACGAAGCGGGCGACGGAATCGCGGACGATGATTTCGTCTTCCGAAAACATCGACTGCACATCAAACAGATCCAACGGGTCAAGGTTGGGCACGAGTTACTCCATGGGGAACAGCGAAAAAACATTGTGCCAGAGGGGCTTATAGCCTGATTGTCCGTACCGGTAAAGCGTTTTCCCGATCCGCTACACGACTCGGAATGAATTGGTTTACACTGAAATTGAGACCACGGGGACATCTTATGAGCGAAGCCGAAGCCGGGTCGCAAGCCACGGGCGATGCGCCGTGCGAGAACTGCGGGATTTTCACGATACCCGGGCCGCTGGCGATTCAGGGTGCGTGGCGTGACATTAGCTTCGATCCGCTGCGCGACAAGATCTGGACGGTGAGCGAAGGCATCTACCGTACAATTTTTGTCGAGGGCAAGACGAGCATGATTGTCTTCGATACACTGACCACGCCCGGGAGTGCGCGAGCCTACCGGGCAGCAATTCAGCGCGTGCAGCCGCGCAAAGACGTTTCAACCATCGTGTATTCGCACGAGCACCTTGATCATACCGGTTACGCGGCAGACCTTGCGCCGGATGCTGACATCATTGCGCACGAATACTGCGATACGGTCATTCGTGCCCGACAGTCCGAAGGCCAGCTACCCGCGACGGAAACTTTTACTGGAGAGCGCAAGGCCTACAACATTGACGGAGTTGAATTCGAACTGATCTATCCCGGTCCTACCCATGGCGACGGCAACATTGCCGCATACTTTCCAGCTAGCAAGACCTTGTTTATGGTGGATACTGTCATTCCGGGCGTTGGCTATACCTTTTTTCCCGACTGGCATCTTTCGCCCTATGTACCAACCATGCGGCGTCTGCTAAGTCTAGAATGGGATGTATTTGTGCCCGGACATTTCTGGGTAACGGACCGCGCGGGATTTGAGGAAAGTCTCGATTACTACGACGAAATGGCTGAAATCGCACAGGAAGCCATCGCCGCGAGCGTCGATCCGGATAACTACGCCGATGTGATTCGTTATACGCAGGAAAATCTGGAGCATCGATACGGCCATCTGTTTCGTTTCGATGAATACTGCGCGATGAATTTGTCGCGCTATATGCAGCATTTTCTAACCGGCGGCTGGGGCATAGAAGGCAACATGCTGCCCGAAACCAAACCGCTATAAGTCATGAACAAGACCTTCACGGAAAATCGCGGCATCTTTACCAATCCGGTTGTCGAGAAATACTTGGCTTATGAGCCTGCGATGCAGGTTGATCAACTGGCTGGTGATATCTATACCGTCTCGGACGGAAAGTACCGGACCGTATTTGTCGATGCGGGTGACTCAGTCGCTGCCTTTGATACCTTCGGCACGCCAGGCAGGGCACGTGCCTATCGTGCGGCCATGGAGCGGCAGCTGCCCGGAAAGACTGTTGGCACTCTTATATATACCCATGACCACCTCGATCATGCGGGGTTTGCAGCAGATTTGGCGCCCGATGCCGCCATAATCGCGCACACGCAGGCCGATGAGGTGATCCGGCTAAGGAAGGCTGACGGTCAGCTGCCGGCCACCGAGACGATTTCCGCGGCTGAACATGAACTAAAGCTGGGTAATACCGAGTGTGTGTTACTGCATCCAGGGCCGGTACATGGCACCGGCCATCTAAGCGCTTACTTTCCCGCCGAGAAAATACTTTTTTCGAGCGATACCGTTCTGCCAAATGCCCGCTATGGCTTGATGCCTGACATCCATCTAGCGAACTTTGTGAAATTTATGCGTGGTTTTCTAGGCATGGATTGGGATGTCTTTGTGCCCGGACGCTACGAAGTGACGAATAAAGCGCGATTTGCGGAGGGTTGCGACTACATAGACGGTCTGCAGATTGCGACTCAGCAGGCCTTCGTTGAAATGGTGCCTATTTGGGTACACGACGTAATGGCAGAATACTGCAGCCAGGCGCTCGGCGAGCGCTTCGGACACCTAGATGGCTTTGAAGAGCATATTGGCCAGACTGCGATCCGGATTGTGCATCATTATTTGATGGGTGGCTGGGGGCTAGAGGACACGCCGAAGCCTAGCGTGATGCTATCTTCATGCGACGCTAGACCTTGAGTATTCGCAGCGTGATTCCAGTGTATCCGGCTTATTCGAGTTTAGCGTGGCCTAGCGGGTTTCGAGGCTGACGATATCTTCCCGGTTAGGTTCCCGCAAAATGTCGAAAAGTTTAGGCGCCGATGCGAAGCTGTCAGCGATAATGATGCCTTTACCGTGCAAGGCATCCTGCAATGCTGCCGATATCGTATGCACCGGTGCACCGCCGCCTTCGCCCATGCCTTTTGCGCCGCTGTAGCTGAACGGCGATGGCGTTTCGATATTGCCGTATTTCACGTCCGGGATATTCATGGACGTAATTGGGCAGTAGTCGCTAAAAGTCGCGGTCAGCAGATTACCGCTCTCGTCATATTCAAAAGCTTCCATGATTGCTGCGCCGATGCCATGGCCCGTCGCACCGTGTACTTGACCGCCTGCAATCTGTGGATTGATTACTTTACCGCAGTCATCAACGGCGACGTAATCGAGAATCTTTGGCCGGCTGGTGTCATGGTCAATTTCTATTACGGCAATGTGAAGCTGCGCGGCATAGGTTAGCGTCAGGTTGCCGAACTTGCGCTCGGTGTCCGGCACTTTGAAAGGCGGCCGGTAAATATGCCTTACGTTCAGCGTCACCTCGGGAAGCTTGCCTTCCAACAGCGCATTATTGTTGTTGACGATGTTGCTTAGTGCCCAGTAGTTGATGGCTTTGTCGGTGCCTTTCACCCGCAGTTCCGGGCCTTCTTCGCCAACACCCAATTCAAGGTCATCTTCCGCGACTTCGAGTGAAAAGGCCGCGAGTTGTTTCAACTCGGCTTTTAATTTCTGCGCGGCGCCATGCACGGCCGACAAGCCGTTACCGCAAACTGACTCGCATAGGTACCCGAGTGGCCGACGAACGTATTCCAGGCAGTATCGAAACCAGACCTGACCTTGATCATGGCGGGGTCGATATTGAGTTCATCCGCAATGACCTGTGCGGCCGATGTTTCGTGGCCTTGGCCGGATGGGCCGGTGCCCAGGGTCACGATGACGCTGCCGTCGAAGTCGATGCGGATGATGCAGGCTTCGGCATTGCCCGAAAACGGCAGATACGGATTCATGATCTGCGCCTGACCGAAATTATTGGTGCCCGAATCCAGGGTCGTGCCGATGCCGATGCCAAGCAGCCGTCCTTCGGATCTTGCCTCTGCCTGTTTCTTGCGCCAGTCGCCCCAGCCAATTAAGGCCTTGGCCTTTTCCAGCATCCCGGGATAGTTACCCGAATCGTAAACACAGCCATTGGGCGTTTCGTAGGGGAATTCTGTGATGTAATTCTTAAGGCGCATTTCTTCGGCCGAAATGCCCAACTCGTGAGCACAAATATCAACAACTCGCTCCATGAACCAGAGCTGTTGCATGCGCGAGTAGCCGCGATTGGGCACGGCCGGGCATTTGTTCGTAACAGTTTGCGTAAAATTAATTTGCATGTTGCGCAGTTTGTAGGTCGCCGGGAGTACCTGTGACCAGATCACGCAGCCGAGGGGTTCGTAGCGAGTGTAGGCGCCGCAGTCATCGATATGCCGCGAGCGCAGGGCCATGATTTCCCCGTCTTTAGTCAGCGCGACTTCAGTATCTAGGAAGGTACGCTCGTTGCCATGGCCTGACGCCAGCATGTGTTCGGTGCGGATTTCGACCCATTTGACGCGCCGCCCGCGCGTTTTCTTCGACGCCAAGGCAGCGATCGCCATATAGACGTAATTCCAAATCTTGTTGCCAAACGATCCGCCCACATCGTGACAGCGCACGCGAAGATTTTCGATGGGAATCTTTAGCCCGGGCGCCAACAATTGTTTCGCGAAACCGGGGAAGGAGTTGTTGCAGAAAAAATCGACTTCGCCGGTAAGCTTCCACTCAGCGACACAAGCGTTGTTCTCAAGCGGTGTGCTGGAATACCGGTGAAAGTGCATGCGGTCAATTTTCACAACATGCGTCGCATCGGCGAAGGCTTTATCAACGTCGCCGTAGTTGAATACGCCGTGCCAAGTCTGGTTGGTGCCGGCCGCTTCATGCACGAGGATGTCGCCTTGCAATGCTTCCTCCGGGTCGAGTACCGCGTCTAGCATCTCGTAATCAATATCAAGGAGCTCGGCGGCATCCATCGCAATCGCAACACTATTCGCGGCGATGGCCGCGACGGGTTCGCCCTGAAAGCGGACCTTATCCGTCGCCAATGGTAGATCGACGATTTTGTCGCAAGGTTCTGGACCAAGTTGCATAAACGGATCGCAGTGCTCGAGTGCGTCCTGGCCGGTCAGCACGCAGGCCACACCGGGAAATGCTTGCGCTTCGCTGGCATCGATACTGCTGATGCGCGCATGCGCATATGGCGAACGCACTATATACAGGTGCAGCATGCCGGGCGCGTTGTCGTCATCCGTGAATAGCCCGGTACCGGTAATCAGGCGTTCATCCTCTTTGCGCCTTAGCGGCTTGCCAACCCAGCTCATCTGTTGCTCTCACCCTTATTACCCGGCATGGCGGGCCTGTGTACTTGTATTCGTCGCATCGGCAGGCTGGGAACTAACTCTTTGAGAGTTCCGCCTGAATAGCATCAATCAGTCTTTGGATGTCTTTCTGGGCGATGGGCTTGATTAGCCCGCCAGCCAGCGTGACCAGTTTGCCAAACATTTTGAGGTCACCGCGCCAGTGCACCTCCGTACCGCCGCCGGATGCGTCCTTCAGTTCGAAGGCCGTATCCATATTGAAGTTACCGCCCATGACTTTGCCTTTGCCTTCGTAGGCGGCCTTCCTGGGTGCTTCGCTCTCAGTCAGCGTCAAATTGACCTTAGCCTTGCCACGAATTTTTCCAACGCCAACTTTAACGGTGACATCAGAGGAACCGTCGTCGTTAATCGTGTGGCTGTGGTAGGTAGGCAGCATTGGTGCAAACCGTTCCGGGTCCGACAACACCGCATAGGCTTCTTGCGGCGAAGCTGTTACCGTGAAATCACCAGTGAATTCTATTGCCATGCTACTCGTCCCCCTGTATCGCTCTTGCCGCTGCATCGATGGATTTGAAAATATTGTGATAGCCGGTACACCGGCAGACATTGCCCTGAATGCCTTTGCGAATCTCATCGCTGCTGGGGTTTGGGTTGCGGCTGAGCAGTGCGTAGGAAGACATTAGCATGCCCGGCGTGCAGTAACCGCATTGCAGCCCATGATGTTCCGAGAACGCTTCTTGCAAAGGATGGAGTTCATCGTCTTGCTTAAGGCCCTCGACGGTCAGTACTTCAGCGTCGTCTGCCTGTACCGCGAGCACTGTGCAGGATTTTACGGGTTCGCTATTTAGCAGGATTGTGCAGGCACCACAATAAGTGGTGTCGCAGCCGATGTGCGTGCCGGTTAACCCCAATTCATCGCGGATAAACTGTACCAGCAGGGTGCGAGGTTCGACTTCACGCTTATAGCAAGTGCCATTTACGTCGACACTGATCTCAACTTTCTCCGGCATCGCTAGTAGTACTCGTGTTGGTTATTTACGATTTCGCCGTCGCAGCGACGCTGCGCAATGGATACGGCGCGTTTGAACAGCGTTGCTATGATTTGCTGTTTGTATTCGGCAGAACCACGTTGATCATCAACCGGTTCACAATCAGACACCGCGGCATCGGCGGCTCGCTGAATAGCCTCGATGGAGAGCGGCCTGCCAGTTAGTTCTGTCTCGGCAGTGATAGAGCGAATCGGTGTCATCCCCACGGACGCCATTGCTACTCTGATTTTCTCAACCGTGTCGCTATCTTTCAGCGACATTTGTATGCCCATGGACACGGTCGGATAAGCGGGCGCGGCGCGTTTGAAAGCACAGTAGGCGCCGCCGCCAGTTGGTACGTCGAATTCGATGCCAGTGACGATCTCGCCGGTTTGTAGCACCGTTTCATAAAGGTCTGCGACGAAACCATTAATGTCATGGTGCCGTTCGCCTTGCGGGCCCATCGTGTGAATCGTGGCATCGACCGTATGCAGAAGAGGGGGCCAGTCACAACTTGGGTCACCGGATGCGACCGACCCACCGATGGTGCCGCGGCTACGTACCTGATTGTCCGCTATACCGTTCGCCGCGTCACCGACTATCGGGACTGCTCTTGTCAAATCGGAACGAGCGATTTGGGCATGTGTTGCCAGTGCGCCGATGCGTGCTTTGCCGTTAGAATTTTCTATAGAGTCAAGATTTGGAATGCGACCCAAGTCGATCAAATGCGACGGCTGATCAAAACGCATCTTCATGAGCACTAACAGCGACTGCCCACCGGCGATAGCCCGCCCTTCGTCCCCGTAGTGTTGCAGCAATTCTATTGCGTCGTTGATAGAGGTGGCGCGGTGGTAATCAAATGGTGCCGGATACATTCTCGTTATAGCCCCCTTTCATAACGAGCCAAACTAGCATAAATCATTTGGTTGCTCACTACGGAAATGTTGTTATCTTGGCCCAGTGACAGGGCGGCTGCCGGATTGGCATATAGCCATGCCGGAAAGGTCAAGAGGCGCCGGTTAGGGGTACATAAAAGTTGGTTATGGTTACGGTAGGCGGAATAATGGTTTCCAGATGCTGGCTAACATTCAAACCGCTAACTACTAAAACAGGAGGACAAGATGGCGCTGTCAAGATATAGCGACTACCACCTGCCAGCCTCGATCGCCGATGCTGTGAATTTACTCGCTGAATATGGTGATGAAGGCATGATTGTTGCTGGCGGCACATTCGTGCATGGGCTGGAAGCGCGCGGCTTACTCGATGAGGTGCGAGTTCTGATTGATGTCAGTCGTCTGGGTCTTGCTGGAATTCAGGCCGAAGGCGGGGGGCTGATTCTGGGCGCGACCACGGTTCTCGGGGCGCTTAAGGGGCATCTGCACGAGAATGCGAATCCCGCCTGGGGTGCGCTAGAAGACGCTTTGCGTTATCCGCCAGTCCAGATTCTCAATGCTGGCACGGTAGGCGGTTGTCTAGCCGCGGCTGCGCCGATGTTCGACCTGCCCGCTGCATTGCTAGCACTGGATGCGACTATTGAGGCCCAGGGCGCCGATGGTTCCAGGCAACTAGCATTGCAGAATTTCTTTGCCGGGTTGTTTGAAAATGCCCTCAATATTGATGAGCTGATTACGGCTATTTCGGTTCCCGCGCCCACTGGCAACTCCACTAGTGCGTTTTTGAAACTAGAGACTAATGCGAATGATCTTGCCATTGTCAATGTTGCTGTGCGTTTCAAGCTCGCTGACGGCAAGTGCCAGGACTCGCGCATTGTCATTGGCGGAGGCGTCGGCGAAAGCTATGTACGCGCCACCGCTGCGGAAGAAACTCTCAATGGCGCGGCTGCTGAGGATTCAGCTTTCAAATTAGTTGCCGATACTGTTGCCAAGAATCTGGAAGCGATCAGTGATCATCGAGCATCTGCAAATTACCGCAAACACGTCGCCGGCGTGTATACGCGCCGAGCACTGTCAACGGCTGCGAAACGCCTTGACTAATTTGCGCAGGTATATGACATGAAAATTATTGAACTGAAAGTAAATGGCGAGCAACACGAAGTTGCCGTGGCGCCAGACCAAACTTTGCTGCGAGTGTTGCGCGATCAGTTGGGCTTGGTTGGTCCAAAGAAGGGCTGTGACTCCGGCGGATGCGGTTGCTGTACTGTAGAGCTGAATGGCCAGGCGGTTTATTCCTGCATGCAGTATGCGGTTGCCGCGAATGGGTCTGAAGTTACCACCGCGGAAGGCCTGGAAGTGAATGGCAAGTTGCACCCTATTCAACAGGCCTTTATCGATGCAGGTG
This sequence comes from Gammaproteobacteria bacterium, assembly GCA_965221985.1. Lineage (GTDB taxonomy): Bacteria > Pseudomonadota > Gammaproteobacteria > Steroidobacterales > J054. The sequence goes on along the minus strand of OZ244928.1, from coordinate 454,139 downwards.
CGGTGCAGTGCGGTTATTGCAGTTGCGGCATGATGATGGCGGCGAAACAATTGCTGGACACGGTGTCGGAACCCGACGAAGACACGATTCGACAGGCTATCGCTGGGAATCTATGCCGCTGTACCGGCTACACGAAAATAGTCGATGCCATTCAACTGGCGGCGAGGAATTACAAATGAGTGTTGTAGGTGAGAGCGTTACACGTCCCGATGCGCTGGATAAGGTAACCGGCGGTAAGCATTATCCTGTCAATTTTTCGATGCCCGGTATGCTGCATGCCAAGTTGTTACGCAGCCCCTACCCGCATGCAAAAATCATCAGCATCGACACTTCCGCGGCAGAGGTATTTCCGGGCGTATGTGCCGTGCTCGTACCGGATGAAGTGCCGCAACGGAGTTTTACGCCGGTCTATTTTCTTCCCAGCGACTCACCCAGCGTGCCCAATGATTTTGTGATCATGAGCGATACGGTGCGCTATGCCGGTCAGCCGGTGGCCGCCGTCGCAGCGACATCCGTCGAGGCAGCTGCACAGGCTGTTGAATTGATTGAGGTGGAGTACGAAGAATTGCCCGTTGTAATGGATCCGGAGGTCGCAATGCAGCCGGATGCACCACGATTGCATGCAGGTGCAGAACAGAACATCGCGGTTGCGCCGCGTTTTGAAGTCGGAGATATCGAAGCCGGTTTTGCAGCAGCGGATCACGTTTTTGAAGGCGTCTATTCCACGCAACGCGCCCACACCTGCTATATGGAGCCGCGCGTCTGTGTCGTGGATTGGGATAAGCACGGTAGAGTTACCGTGAATTCATCGATGCAGCACTTGTTCGGCCTGCGCGAAAAGCTGGCCTATGCCCTTGGGGTGCCGGAGGGCCAGGTCCGGGCGATCAAGCCACCCTACATAGGCGGTGGTTTTGGCGGCAAACTCGACATCAACTATCTTGAACCGGTTGCGGCACTACTGAGCAGAAAAGCGGGCCGGCCCGTGCGTATTGAATATACGCGCTATGAAGACTTCATTACGACAACTCGCAATCCAATCAAGGTTTACATGAAAACGGGAGTGACCAAGGACGGGAAAATCGTCGCACGTCATACCAAAAGTATTCTTGATGCAGGCGCACATGCGACCCACGCCGGCGAAGTGATCAACGTGCATGGTTTCGTGATCATGGGCAACTATCGGGTGCCGAATTTTGTCTGGGAAGGCTATAGCGTTTACACGAACAACATGGTCGGCGGTGGTTATCGCGGCTATGGTGCACCCCAGGCCAGCTTCGCGCTGGAGTCTCAGAACGATGAAATCTGCGAAGCACTGGGGTTTGACCCGGTGGAGTTTCGCAAGCAAAACACCCTGCGCCGGGGTGACCCGCACCCGATGGTTCAGGGTGCCACACTGGATTCCTACGAACTGGAAGCAGTGCTGGACAAACTGGTGGCCAACAGCAATTGGTCGGCGCGCAAGCCAGCAGGCAGCCAGGTGGGGTCCATTAAGCATGGCATCGGCATAAGCTTATTTCCATTGTGGGTCAGCGGTTGCATCGGTTTTCCGGACATCTACGAGCACACGGGCGCGATAATCAAGTTCAGCCCGGATGGATCGGCGGACCTGTCCACGGCTGCAATGGATATCGGCTCCGGGCAAATTGCCGCGTTGCTGCAGATCGCCGCCGAAGAGTTGACGTTGCCGATGGACAAGATCCGCATGTCCAACACGGTGGATACAACCAATGTGCCGTTCGATGCGCCCACCCACGCGAGCCGGGTTACCTATAGCTCTGGCCTTGCGGTGCGTGCGGCTGCCAGAGAGGCGAAAGAGCGCATTCTGAAAGTCGCCAGCATTATGCTTGAAGCAAGCGCTGACGATCTTGAACTCGTGAATGGCTCAGTGAACGTGAAGGGCGCGCCGGACAAGTCGCTGACCATTGCCCAGATCGCGTCGCGTGCAGATTCTCCTTTTATTCAGATGGGCCCGGATGGCCCGGCCCCCACTACATTGGAAGAAAAGGGCACGATCATGGGCGCGTCGAGTTTGGCGCCGCCTGCAAATCCCAGCCCAATTGCGGCGAGTGTTGTCGAAGTCGCCGTCGACACTGAAACAGGTGAAGTGAAAGTGGAAAATGTGGTTTACACGCACGACATCGGCAAAGTCATTAACCCCAATGCGGCCGAAGGTCAGGTCGAAGGTGGATTCCAGCAAGGTATAGGCTATGCGCTGATGGAAGAAATACAGTTCGACGCCGACTCTGGCGCCTGTCTGACTGGCGATTTTCTCGACTACAAGATTCCGACGGCCATGGAGATGCCGCGCTCAATTGATTCCATTTTTGTTGAATCAGACGAACCAAGCGGCCCGTTTGGGGCGAAGTCGCTGGCTGAAGCCTGCGTGGTGGTGCCGGCGCCCGCAATCGCAAACGCGATTTATAATGCCACCGGCGTGCGTATGCGCGAACTTCCCATCACGCCGGAAAAGCTACTGAGGGCACTCGGTGAAATTGAATAGTATCGATGCGGTCGAGGCAGCTTTAACGCAACATGACTACATCCCGGACCGTGCGCTGGCCACCACGGTTTTCCTAGCGCTGAAACTCGGCAAAGCAATATTTCTGGAGGGCGAACCGGGTGTTGGCAAGACGGAGCTGGCGAAAGTACTAGCGCAAATACTTGATACGGAGCTGATTCGCCTACAGTGCTACGAAGGGCTGGATGCACCTGCCGCCTTATACGAGTGGAATTATCCGCGGCAGATGCTGGAGTTGCGGCTGCAGGAGGCGCGGGGTGTTGCGAAGACAGAGTTAGGGGCGAATATTTTTGCCCGGGAGTTTTTGCTCGAACGCCCGCTGCTCAAGGCAATCAGCGCCGTAGACAGTTCGCCGGTGTTGCTAATCGATGAAGTTGATAGATCTGACGAAGAGTTCGAGGCTTTATTGCTAGAAGTGTTATCGGATTTTCAGGTCACGGTTCCCGAACTAGGCACTCTGAATGCGAGCCATAAGCCAATTGTCATACTGACATCGAATCGAACCCGCGAGTTGCACGATGCACTAAAGCGGCGTTGTCTATATCACTGGCTGGATTATCCGGACATCGGCAAGGAAGTGCAGATTGTCCAGGCACGGGTACCCGGCATCGACGTGAAACTCAGCAAGCAACTGGCTTTCTTCATGCAGCAACTGCGCGGTGATGAGTTGTACAAGCGGCCAGGGATTGCTGAAACCATTGACTGGGCGGAGGCGCTGCTGGCAATGGGTGCGAAAGACCTTGATTCCGTTGTGCTCGAAGCAACCCTCGGCTGCATTGTGAAGTACAAGGCGGATATTGAACGGCTGCGCTCTACGGGTCTTGCCAGCCTGCTCAAACAGGCACGGGACAACCAGGCGTTCGCGGAGTCGCCAACAAACCGTTAGCGTATGCAAACAAAACATTTTTCCGCATTCGCACAAATGCTCCGCCAGGCAGGTCTAGCTGTGGACCCCGCCGCAACAGCGGATTTTGCCCGTGCTATCAACTTGATCGGTCTGGCGGCGCCGCGTGATTTTCATGCGGCGGCCCGTGCCGTATTTCTGCGCAGCGCCACGCAAAGCGAACTGTTCGATGAGCTATTCCGGCAATTCTGGTTGGGTGGTCGTCGTCCGGCTGTTCCGCAGTTCGATGATTCTGTCGAAAAAAAATTGCATAAGGAAGCAGCCGATATTGAAAGTCCGGAAGACTCTGGTGCCAACGATCCGGACCAAACTGAGGCCTGTTACAGCCCAAATGAAATCCTTGCACACAAGGATCTGGCTGAATTGTCGGAGCAAGAGATAGAACAAGCCCGCAGCCTGCTGAATGATTTCATTCGGCAATTCGCTCGCGTACGGCGGCGCTACAGCGGCGCGCATCGTAAGCTTGATGCAGCGCGTGTGGACCTGCAGCGGACTTGGCGCCGCCTGTTACGCAACTGGGGTGAACCGGTAGAGCTTTTTTTTAAACGCAAGCGGCCCCGTAAAGCCCGTTTGCTGCTGTTGTGTGACGTATCTGGCTCCATGGAAAGTTATTCTCGATTTTTTCTGGAGTTCATGTTTGCTCTACGGCGTGAACTACCGCGGACTGAAGTTGCTGTTTTTTCAACTCGCGCCACGGTGATCACGGATTTGCTGGAGCAACATACTGTGCGTGAGGTCTTGGCTGCATGTACACGCAGAGCACGGGACTGGGGCGGCGGGACGGACATCGGTGGCAGCCTCGCTGAGTTCAACCGCCACTATGCACGAACGCTGGTGACATCGCGTTCGGTTGTGGTATTGCTTAGCGACGGCTGGGATCGGGGTAATCCAGAGCGGATGAAGGCCGAGATCGCGAAGCTGCGCCGGCGCGCCGACAGCCTGATTTGGCTTAACCCCTTGCTGGGTAGCGAGGGCTATCAGCCACTGACACAGGGCATGCGAACCGCGCTACCGTATTTGGATTATTTCCTTCCGGCTCACAACGTTAATGCACTCGCCGGTTTTGCCCAGCTGTTACATCGTGCCTGATGCAGCTTGGTTCGATACGTGCGCGCCTAAAAGCCGTGCGGCTTTGCGGTTCTTCTCAGCCTATAGCATCCGGCCAGTCTGAACGATAAGGTACGGCGCTCGACTGAGCTTTTTCGGATTAGTTTTGGCCAAGAATCTTTCCTCAGATCGTCTAGCAGTACCAGCGGGCGGCCGTTTCCTCGCGCTATGGTTATTGCTGGCGGCCATCGCCGTGGTGGGTTTGCTGCTAATACTGCGCCCGCGACCGGAAGTTGTGCCCGTTGAAGTGGGCGCACCGTTCGTAAGCGTTGTTCAGCCCGACTGGCGCGAGGGGCCGTTGGTGGTTGTCGGCCAGGGTATCGTCATGCCGCGTGCGCGGGTTTCTTTAGCGGCGCAAGTGCGCGGCGAGGTGCTCGAGGTCAGTCCCGCTCTGGTTGCCGGAGGCCAGTTCAATGCGGGGGATGTGCTCCTGAAACTGGATGCGCGTAGTTTCAAAGCCGCTGTCCAACAATCCGCGGGTGATCTCAAGGCCGCCCGCGCCGATCTGGAATTTAGTGCTGCGCAGGTACAGCGCTTGGAAAAACTGGTTGCCGATTCCTTGATTCAACAGGAAAAACTGGACGAAGAACGTGCCCGACAAAGCCGGCTGCTTGGCCAGGTTTCGGCACTTGAGGCAGCCCGCCTGCGGAACAGTATTGATCTGGAACATACGCGGATCATTGCGCCGTTTGCGGGCAAGGTTTTCGGCGAATCGGTGGATATCGGCGACGTTGTTGAACCCGGACGAGAGCTGGCCCAGATATTTCCGCTCAACGACTATGAAGTTACCGTAGCACTGGACGACAAACAGGCGAGCTTGATTCCAGGCCTCTGGCAATCAGAAGCCGCGACGCAGGGCGTGGCCGCGCGGGTTCGCGTTGAATACGGCGGGGTTGATTACGAATGGCAGGGCTTTGTTCACCGGGCCGAAGCCGCGCTGGATCAGCAAAGCCGCACGGTGAATGTGGTTGTGCGCATTCCCGATCCGAACAAGCCCGGTGTTGTCGTAAACGAAGCTGATTCCGGCGTCGAGTCGCTGCCTTTACTGCCAGGCATGTACGCAACAGCACACATAGATGGCGTAAATCCCGGACGCGCGGCCGCCATTCCACGCGCTGCGCTGCGCGAGGGTGAGTACATCTGGGCTGTGAACGCCGAGCAGAAATTACGGATTATTCAGGTGCGGGTGTTGCAGATTACTGAAGATACAGCGGTGCTGGCCGGCGAGGAAATGGCTCAGGTGAAGCAGCTTGTCAGCAGCCCCCTCACGGGTGTGACAGATGGCATGGCCGTGCAGCTGCGCGAATCGCGCGCCGCGGAAACGGTGCCCTCCGACCCGTGAATTCAGTTATTGCATGGATGGCGCGCCATCCGGTTGCCGCCAATTTGCTGATGCTGTTCATGCTGGTGTCGGGTTTGCTGAGCATGAGCACTATCCGTCAGCAAACCTTCCCGGATGCGACCCTCGACGTCGTTGAGGTGCGTGTCGACTATCGAGGTGCTTCGCCGGAGGAAATCGAGCGCTCTATCGTTCGGCGTATCGAAGAACGCATTGAATCGGTCGACGGCGTCAAGGAGGTAACCAGCGTTGCTTCCGAAGGGGTTGGTCGAGTCACCATCGAATTGAAACGCGGTACTTCGGTGGATCGAAAGCTTGCCGAAATTGAAACTGAAGTTTCGCGCATCGATACCTTCCCGGACGAGGCCGAGGAACCGATCGTCAACGTGGTTAGCAATCGCAGCCGGGTGCTGGAAATTCTAATTGCCGGGGATACGGATGAGCGCACGTTAAAGGAGCTTGCCAATCGGGCGAAAGATGATTTGACGCAGAGCCGGGCAATTTCCTTTGTTAAGGTCGCCAGTGTCCGTGACTATGAGATATCTATCGAAGTATCACGCGATACTTTGCGAGCCTATGACCTCACGTTAAGTGACATCGCCACTGCAGTGCGCCGCGAAAGTCTTGATCTGCCCGGCGGTTCTATCGAGACGAGTGATGAAAGCATCTTGCTACGCACAATGGGCCAGAACTACGGGCAGGATGACTTCGAGAATATCGTCGTATTAACCAATGACAACGGCAGCCAGCTAAAGCTTGGGCAGATTGCGCAGGTCAAGGATGGTTTTGAATCGCGTGACCTGGTTTCCCGCTTCGACGGTAAGCCCGTGGCTATCGTGAAGGTGTATCGCGTCGGTGATGAGCAGGTCATGGAGGTGGTTGCCGAGGTTGAGCGCTATCTCGCAGAGAATTTTCGGCCCAGATTGCCCTCGGGCATAATCGCAAAGGTTTGGCGCGACGACTCACGCGAACTCAAAGGCAGGCTAGCGCTGATGAAGCGCAATGGCGCCATCGGTTTCGCGCTGGTGCTCATTGCCCTGGCCTTGTTTCTTGATTTGGGTTTGGCGTTCTGGGTGTCGGTCGGAATCGGCATCAGTTTTGTCGGGACATTTGCGGTGATGAGCGTGCTTGGGGTTACGCTCAATGGGATGTCCGCTTTCGGATTTCTAGTTGCAATTGGCATCGTCGTCGATGATGCGATTGTGGTCGGGGAAAACATACATTCCTCTCGCCTGGGCGGTCTTAGCCCAAGTACCGCCGCCGTGCGGGGCGCGCAGCGTATTTCGAGCCCGGTGATTTTTGCCATCGCGACGACGATCGCAGCTTTTTATCCCTTGTTGTTGATGCCGGGAATGCTAGGAAAATTTCTGTCCGACATACCATTTGTCGTGATCATCGTGCTGGTATTGTCGCTGATTGAATCACTACTGATCTTGCCACGACACCTTTCGCATCATGGTGAGCGGGTCTGGAAAGAGAATGCGATAACGCGCGTCATACATAGGATACAGGCGTCGCTTGCCGCCCGTATGGAACATTTTGTTGCTGGTCCTCTGGACAGAGTATTGCATTTCGTAACCGAGCGCTGGGGGGTCACCTTGGCGGGCGGTGCTGGAATTCTGTTGATTACTTTCGCTGTTCTTGCGGGTGGTTACGTGAAAATCGGCTTCTTCCCCGAGATTGACGGCGAATACGTTACCGCCAATATCGAGACCAAACAGGGCTCAGCGACCGCACTTACGTTGGCCGTTGCCGAGCAATTCGAGGCGGCCGCGCGTGCAGTCGCCGCCGAACTGGTCGCGGAGTTTGGAATAGACTCATCGCCCGTGGAAGCCATCTATTTGGTTGCCGGCGCGCAATCAATGTCGGCGGGTCCCAGTGGGTCTGCTTCCGCTCTAGACCAGGCGCACAAGTCTTCGGTGGTCGTGCAGTTGATGGCCCCCGAGATTCGGCCCTTTTCCGCGGAGTTTTTCGAAAAACGTTGGCGCAAGGCCGTTCGGAACGTGGCCGGCTTTCAGAAGGCATCATTCAACTCCGGCCTGATCTCAGCCGGCGAGGCCGTCCAGGTGGAGCTTACAGCCGATTCGGATCAGGAGTTGCGGCATGCCATCGATGTGCTGACGAATGAATTGAACAGCCTTAGAGGTGTGTTCGATGTGCGCGATGATCAAGAACAGGGTAGACGCGAATTACAGATTTATATGAAGCCGGCTGCCCGCAGCTATGGCTTGACGCTTGAATCCATCGCAAGTCAGATTCGTGCAGGATTTTTCGGCGCGGAGGCGCAGCGGGTACAACGGGGTAAAGAAGAAGTTCGGGTCTATGTCCGGCTTCCGGAAGCGCAGCGTCGGTCGCCCATGGATCTAGAAGACTATCGCATACGTACCCCTGACGGAGGATTTGTGCCACTTGCGCGCGTCGCTCGTGTTGAAGAAAGTTTCAGTCCCGCGACAATTAATCGTCGGGATGGTCGGCGGGTAGTTAGATTAACAGCGGATGTTGATCGCAGTGTGATCACCAGCCAGCAGGCGAACGGTAAGCTGGCTAATGAAGTGTTGCCAGCTCTGCGCGAACAAGTTCCTAGTCTGGTCTACGAATTCGGTGGTGAGCAGCGGGAGCAAGGCGACACGCTGCCCGTACTTGCGCGCAATTTCCTGCTGGCGCTTATTGCCATTTATATTCTGCTCGCGATTCCGTTTCGAACTTACAGTCAGCCACTAATCGTCATGTCGGCCATACCATTTGGTATTACCGGGGCGGTGCTTGGTCATGCAATGATGGGCATCAATATCACGCTTGCCAGCATTACCGGCATCGTTGGTTTGTCCGGTGTGATCATCAATGGCGCCTTGGTGCTGATAGATTTCGCCAATGAAGAGCGCCGCGCCGGCAAAGCCTGGCGGCAGTCTTTGATCGACGCGGCGAAAAGCCGCTTCAGGCCGATTTTCTTAACGGCTTTGACAACCTTTCTCGGTATTTCACCGATGATTTTCGAGCGCAGCTTTCAAGGGCAATTTCTCGTGCCGCTCGCGGTGAGCATAGGTTTCGGCGTTCTATTTGGTACCTTTATTCTGATGCTGCTGGTGCCGGCCCTCGCCATGGCGCTGCATCGCTTGCGACCCGGATCAGCGTAGCAGTAGCAGATGGAGCGCCCTTAGCTATAGCGCGCCATGCGGTTGCTGCAAATGACAATCCAGTGGCCGATTTGGTCAAAATTGATTTAATTTATGCGCTGTAATCTGATTTAGGCTTATAAACTGCCGTTAGTATGCATACAGTCTAGCTTGGTTACCAAATCACAGGGGGTAAAGTGAATGGTAAGTCATAAGTTTCGGGTCTTTTTAGGCCGCTTTCTCGTTACGGGCCTTTTCGTGGCTATCGCCGGATTTGCCAATGCGGCGGTACTCGATGAGGTGGTCGTCACCGCTCAGAAACGCGAGCAGGACTCTCAAGATGTTGGGATCGCGATTAACGCCTTCACGGGCGAGCAGATGAAAACGCTCGGCGTGACACAGAGTTTCGATATCGCGACATTCGCTCCCGGAATACACATCAGCGGTAACCTCGCCGGACAGAACACTCAGTTCAGTATTCGCGGTGTTACTCAAAACGACTATGCCGACATTGTCGAAGCGCCGAACGCCGTATACCTCGATGAAGGTTACTTTGCCATTGCCCAGGCGCAAACTTTCGCGGTTTTTGACATTGAACGCGTTGAAATGTTGAAAGGTCCGCAGGGAACGTTGTTCGGGCGCAACGCAACTGGTGGGATGGTTCAGTACATCAGTAACAAACCGAATCTGACAGAAACTGAAGCCTATATCGATGTGTCTTACGGGCAGTTTGATGTGCCCAATGATGCGAATGCCTTGCGAGTTGAGGGTGCCGTATCGGTTCCCTTTATCACCGACAAGCTCGCGGGGCGCGTTGCCATAATGCACAGTGATCAGGATCCCTATCTCGAGAACTTGTATCCCCAGGAGGCCTTTGGTGCCGCGACCTTCGGTTTTGGTCCGGGCAACTCGCCTGGCCCGGGTGCGGGCGCTGATCTTGGCGATGATGACACGCTCGCCCTACGCGGAATTTTGCAATTTGAGCCGCGCGAGGATCTGCGGTTTACCTTTTCGGTAAACCATGCGGAGACGGATGTTTCGACCGGCCCCTATCAGTCCAAACCAACTAGCGCGGTATACAGCGGAAGCTCGCCGTCGCCTGGCCAAATTCTGTCTCAGGGCGAATTGGTTAATGTGATTGACACGGCGCCGAACGACAGCCGTCTGAGCATTTGCGCTGACGGGTCCGACTGCGGTTCCGATCAGGACAACAACGGTTTTCCGGACGATCTGAATGGCGATACCCTGCTGGATCAGGCGCGCATCACCAACGGCTTTGCCTTGTCACCTGGCACTGATTTCTTTGGCTATAAGGATCCGGACGGGGACGATTTTACCTTCTCGGGCGATTTCGCATTCGACGATTCGGGCCATACGGAAACCACCGCTTTCCAGCTCCGCAACGAGTTCGACATGGCGGGCGGTAGTGGACCGACGCTGACAACTATCGTCGACTACAAAGAGTATGAAAAACTGCTGTTCATCGACGTTGATTCCGCACCCGTCAATCAATTGGTTAACTACGCGGGGGTGGATGCCGACAGCCTGACCGTCGAAACGCGCCTGAATGGTGAATCCGAAAACTCACGCTGGGTGGCGGGCCTGTACTATCTGAATATCGACAGCGATGCCGACAACGGCCTAAAAATTCCCGACAACAGCGTGGCCGGTGGCCCGCCACGGCCGCCTGGTTCACCGCCACGTTATACGGATGTTGGTGTTGACGGACTTCTGGAAACCGATAGCTACTCCATCTTCGGCCAATACGAGTATGACTTCACCGAGCAATGGATGCTGACGGTGGGTGCTCGCTGGATTCGTGAAGAAAAAGACGGCTTTATCGAACAAAATCTTTACGACGCCACGGGTAATTCAAGGGGTATTCACGCAAGCAAGCTTTTCACCATCGGGCCAGATTTTCCGGGCGGCGTGCCGACCGGTTTCAAATACGATGCGGATGATGATTTCTGGGCCGGTAAGCTCCAAATTGATTACAAGCCAACTGACGATTGGTTGCTCTATTTTGGTGCCAACCGCGGTGTTAAGGCCGGCAGCGTCAATATGCCCTTGGCCGGTGGGTTGCCACTGCCGACGAGTGTTCTGCCTTACAAAGAAGAAGTGCTATTGAGTTTTGAAGGCGGTTTCAAGTCTACTTGGAACGATGGTCTAACGCGCTTGAACGGTTCAATCTTCTACTACGATTACGATGATTATCAGGCCTTCCTGTTTACCGGTGTCGGCGGTATCGTGATCAACGCCGATGCGGAAACCGTCGGCGCGGAACTCGAGCTGCAAACATCGCCCATGGACGGCCTGGATTTACTGCTAAGTGCCGCCTGGTTTGACGCCGAAGTCAAAGATGTTCCCTTCCGCGCGCCGGTTTTCGATCAGGGAACCGGGGCGGAAATCGGCAACGTCATTCGCCGGGATGTGAAGCCAACCTATGCGCCCGAACTACAGTTTTCCGGCCTGGCCCGATATCAGTGGCAGCTCTGGGGCGGTTACGCATCCGTGCAGGGTGACTTCAGCTATTCGGATGACTATTACTACAATTTGCGCAATTTCGATGCGGATCAGTTCGATAGTTATGTGCTCGTCAATGCCCGGCTCGGCTGGGCGACCGAGGACGAACGCTGGGCCTTCGCAATTGACTTGCGTAATCTCACCGATGAGCGTGCAGGTATCCAGGGTTTTGACCTGGCAACGCTTTGCGGGTGTAATGAGGTTTCGTATCGCGCACCGCGTTATGCCGGTTTGAATGTGAAGTACGAATTCTGAGCGACCAAGTGTTGGTGGAAAATGCCCCGTTTAAAGCGGGGCATTTTTTTGCGCTGAATTCGGCGAAATTTCGGCAATATGGCTGCTCGATTCGTCGGGCGGTAATAAGGCCCACGCGCTAGTATTTATCCAGAAAAATAATAAGCCAGGTATCTCGCGGGGAGTAGCTTTGGGCGATTCATCCATACATTCCGTCTGTATTGTCGGTGCGGGCGCTATTGGCAGCCTGTTCGCCGGCCATCTCGGCACGCTGATGGATGCCAGTGTGCTTACCCGCCGCGAAGGCCACGCGGATGACCTGAATCAGCATGGCTTGAAAGTCAGTGGCAAGAATGAGCGGCAGGCGAAAATTCGCGCTAGCACCAATCCCGCTGACCTTGGCGAACCGGATCTGGTGATCATTGCGACCAAGGCGACTGCAGTGGAGCCGAGTGTCAAGACCCTTGCCGGCCATTTTCCCGCTGCAACGATTATGACCGTGCAGAACGGTCTGGGTTGCGAGAGCGTGGTTGCGCGTTACGGCGACTGGCCCATCATTTCGTCTATCACTTTCATGAGCGGTACCCGCCACTCCGATACCCATGTGGAATACGAGTTGGACACGGAAACCTGGTTGGGCCCCTGGGTTGAACGCGGCCCCGCACAGTCAATGGCGCACAATGTTGCCGGTCTAATCAACGAATCGGGGCTTAAGGCTAAAGCTTTTAGTGACGTTCGCCCGGCACAATGGTCGAAGTTAATTTTCAACGCCTGCGTCAATAGTATTGGTGCCGTTACCAACCTGCCCCATGTCCAGGCCTTCGCCAAACGCGGCGAGCCCGGAGATCTCGGTGAGCTGGTGTACGCAATGATGGCGGAAGGCAAACAGGTGGCCGCGGCAGCGGGCATCGACTTGTATGAAGACCCTTGGGAAATGAATGTCGAGGCCGTGAGCCATGGCAGCACCGGCAGCGATGATTATGCCCATGTTTTTTCGATGCTCGATGACGTGCGTGCCCAGCGCCAGACGGAGGTGGATTGGCTAACCGGGGCGATCGTTCGCGAGGGCAAGCGGCTCGGGGTGCCTGTGCCGATACACCAGAGTTTGTATCGCTTAGTGAAAGGCGTGGAAATGAGTTGGGCTCAGAAGGATTAGGTGGAGCATTTTTGAATGCGAGTTTGTGTAGTTGGATGTGGCGCCATAGGCAGTCTGTTTGCTGCCTATTTGGCGCGTTCTGGTGAGGCGGAAGTCTGGGCCTATGATTTGGATCAGGCCCATGTTGATGCCATCAACAAGAATGGATTGCGACTGTCCGGCGAGGCCGATGTGCACTCGTACCCCAAGGCGAGTTGCAACCCGGCTGATATTCCGCCTTGCGACTACGGCATTGTCGCCACCAAATCACTCCATACCCGGCCGGCGATTGAGGCAACGGCGAAAATCTTTGCCGATGGCGCAGTCTGCACCGTGCAGAATGGTGTTGGCAACGAAGAGATCGTTGCTGAACATGTGCCCCGGGTGATTCGTGGTACGACCTTTCCGGCGGGCCGCATTGTCGAGCCCGGGCATGTGCAGCAGGATACGGGCGGCAAGACCTGGATGGGCCCCTTCGAGCCGAAGTCTGCCAGCATGGCCGAAATCGAAGCGCTGGCTAGTCAATTAACCCAGGCCGGGATGGAAACACTGGCCATGGAAGATTCGCGCGGTGCGCAATGGACTAAGCTGATATTTAACGCGGCGACAAACCCCATTGGCGCACTAACGCGGCTGCCCCACGGCGTGGCCTGCGATCAGCAACGTGTGCGCGGATTGATTTCCGGTCTGGTGGCCGAAGGTGTCGCGGTCGCCGATGCACTCGGTATCACCCTCGACAGCGATCCCGAAAAACTCATCGATCACGCCCGTGAAGTGGCTTACGAGCATAAAGCCAGCATGTTGCAGGATGCCTTGGCGAAACGCGCCACCGAAGTCGCGGCGCTAAATGGCGGCATCGTGCAGTTTGGCGAGCAGACTGGTGTGCAGACTCCGTTGAACGCCGCCATCTGGGCGCTGATCGAGGGTCTGGAGCATTCCTGGACCCGCGACGACTGATAGAACACCGAGCAGAGAACATCTATGGGCAGCGCAAATAAATTCCAACCCAGCGAAGCCGAGATCGCGCGCCGCTATGCCAACACGCGTGCCGCGATGGAAAAGGCTGGGCTCGACGCGCTGATCATCAGCGGCAGCGAGTACTCCGGCTTCGAAGGCGCTGTGCGCTACATGTGCGGCTTCCACATTTTGCATCGCTATGCCTATGTCGTGATTCCGTTGAAGGGCGATCCCATCGCTGTGTTTCCGAAAGAGGCGACCTGGGTTGGTGACCATGATGCGATTTTCATCGATGAGCAGGTCAAGGTTTCGCATTGCGGTGAATGGATGGCGCAGCACTGCCGTGAGCAAAGTTGGCGCCACGTCGGTTTATACGGCTACGAATACATTATTCCAGTGCGTGATTTTAAGGCGCTGGAGGCGGGTGGTTTCGAAATCCTTGACTTCGATGTTGAGTTCGATCATTCGCGTGCGCAGAAAAGCGATGAAGAATTGCACTCGGTGCGAAACTCGATGGAGATCAACAAAGCGGGCGTGTTGGCGGTCGTGAATGCCTATGCGGCGGGTAAGACGGAAGCGGAATTGATGGGGGCCGCGGAGCAGACCTTTGTCACGCTGGGCACCGCGCGCAATACGATGGACATGATTCTGACGGGTCCGAACGGTTCTCTGCGCCCGCAAATGGTGTTCGCTGATCCGCACCGGCAGGTTCAGGACTCCGATGGTTTGCTGTATGGGCTTGAAGTTTCCGGAACCGGTGGCCACTGGGTAGAGTTCTCGCGCTTATTGGCACCCAAGGGCGTCAGCAAGGAAATGCGCCGGCTGCTCGATGCCTATGAAGAATTCCATGAATTGGCTCGGCAGCATATGAAAGTGGGCGCATCCGCGGAAGATGTGCATTCAAAATGCGTGCAGCCTTTTCAAGGCAAAGGCTGGCGCATGGGGCATGTCTGCGGTCATTCCATTGGCATGACAATGATCGAACATCCGCGTATTGGCGAGGGTTCAGATTTTCCTCTCGTGGAGAACATGGTGTGTTCGATGCATCCCCATGTAATGACTGAGGATCGCACCGAGAGCCTGTATTTCCAGGACACATTTCTGGTGGGCAAAGACGGCGGCGAAGCCTTGTCGGGGATACCGGTTACTTTTTACCGCGGTGGTGAGTCGGCTCTTTAGTCGGCCGTCGTCACCGACATTTCAGGAGAATTCTATGAGCACCAAACCAAACTGTGGCGTGATTTTTAAATCATACGAACCGCTCAGTTCTATCAAGGCTTATGCGCGCCAGACCGAGGAATCCGGGTGTAGCGGTGGCTTCTGGATTGCCGAAGCTTATCACTGGTTTCGCAAGTATGGTCATGAAGCACGCGGCTGTTTTACAACCCTCGCGGCGGCCAGCATGGTGACCGAAGAGATTCCCATTGGACTGGGCATTACCTCACCGTACATGCGTCATCCAACCACACAAGCCGCCGAATGTAATGCGGTTGACGAACTTTCGGGCGGACGTTTCGTCATGGGATTGGGGGCCGGTAAGGTTGGCACCGAATACCTCGACCTGGACATGAAAAAATTCTCCCCGGTGAAAACTCATCTTGAATCCATCGAGATGATCCGTGGTATTGGTAGCGGCGAGGCATTCAAGTATGACGGTGAGTTGTTCCGTTGTGATATGCCAGCCGTTGATCGCAAGGGTCGTGGTCTGCGGACGGACATTCCCGTTTATGTGGGCGCGACCGGACCGTTTATGCAGAAGCTGGCTGGTAAGATATCTGACGGTTTATTACTGCCGGGACTCACATCACCCGGTTTTACGCGCTATGCGCGCGAGAAGTGCTGGGAAGGTGCTGAATCCGTTGGCCGCAAGCTGGCCCAAGATTTTCCGGTTGGCGGCGTGATTCTGGCAGCCTGTTCCAAAGATGGTAAGACTGCCAAAGATGCTACGCGCAGCTACACGGCAACCTACATCATCAACAAATTGCGCAACATCAAGAACAATGTGATTCTCAGTTCATCTGGTTTGCCGGACGAAACCTGGGAGCCCTTCCGGGCAGCAATCGCAGCGGGTACCGAAGATAATGTTACCCACTTGGTCACCGATGAAATGCAGCGTGCCTTTACCTGTATCTCCGGCACGCCGGATGAATGTCTGGAAATCACCCAGGATCTCGTCGATGCGGGCCTCAACACGCCACTGTTTGAAATTGTTGGTGCCAGTGAGGCCGCGAATCTTGAATCCATTCGACTGCTTGGCGAACATGTTGTGCCGAACCTGAAGCCGGGGGTTTAAAGCGATGCGTCTAGCGAGTTTCAAGGTGGGTGGCAAAGCCACCATCGGTATCGTTGTTGGCGATCAATATGCGGATTTACCGGGGCTGACAGCGGGTGCCGTCCTGGCCGACATGCTGGCCTTCCTGCAATCTGGTGATGCCGGCATGCAGCGGGCGCGCAAGCTTGCGGATTCGCTAGGGGCAGATCCCAACGGTAAACCACATGTTTATGCAGCGGATGAAATCAAGCTGCTGGCGCCTGTGCCGCGGCCAGGAAAGATCATTCATACCGCCTGCAATTTTGATGCGCATCTTAAGGAGCTAACCGGTTGGGACATGCCCGAGTGGCAGTCGCATAACTGGGGAGAATTTCATTTTGAGCATCCGACCGGCTTTCTGGAAGCGCCGTCATCCGTGGTGGGTAATCACGCTAAAGTGCCGGTACCCCATTTTACGAACCAGCTCGATTACGAAATTGAGATTGGCATCATTATCGGCAAACCAGCCTTCCGCGTGCCGGTTGGCGAGGCGATGGATTATGTCGCGGGTTATACGATTTTCAACGATCTATCGGCCCGCGATATCCAGGCACGCGAGCATTCTAATAAAGTTGTGATGCTCGGCAAGAGCTTTAATGGCTCCTGTCCCTTCGGCCCGCACTTGGTCACGCCAGATGAACTTTCGGATCCGCACAATCTGAGCATGAAGCTCACAGTGAATGGCGAGAGCCGGCAGGATTCCAATACGGGCAACATGCACTACAAGACGGCGGAATTGGTGGCTTGGTGGTCGAATACGACCCTTGAGCCCGGTGACATTATCACTAGCGGCAGTCCGCCGGGGGTCATTGCCGGTATGAAAGATCCAATCTGGTTGAAGCCGGGCGACGAGATCAATGCGACCGTTGCGGAACTGGGTTCCTTGATCACACATGTTGTCGCCGATAGCTAACGGTCAGCCTTCGCGCGCGGCCGCTAAGCTTGAGGCCTAAGACACACGATAAGAGCAGGTACAGGATGAATTCACAGGTAGACGCAAAACTCGTAAGCAGAGCGGTAGAAAAAATCGACCGGCAACGCTTGGTGGATCTGGTGGTGCAGTTGGTGAATGTGCCTAGTCCAACCGGCTACGAGGGCGACATGGCGCGCGAATTACACAACGTGTTCGAGGCCACCGGTTTTCGTTCCACCTTACAGCCGATCGGAGATGAACGTTACAACACCATCGGCCTTTGGCAAGGGGAGGGCGGCGGCGGTAAACGGCTGATGTTTAACGGCCATCTCGATACTTCCTTCGGCCCGGAACAGGCGCACCGAGGTTTGGGGTATCGCTGCGAGGGCAATGTCGTCGAGGATGAATGGATCTATGGCATGGGGACTTTCAACATGAAGAGTGCCATGGCCACCTACATTTGTGCTTGCGAGGCGGTGCGCGCGGCCGGAATAAAACTCAAAGGCGATGTAGTGCTTGCTGGTGTGGCCGGTGAGATTGAAAAGGCGCCGGTTAATGATTTCGACGGGCGGCAGTATCAAGGCTATGGACCGGGTACCAAATACGCGATCACCCACGGCGCAGCGGCGGACTACTGCATACTCGGCGAGCCCACCAACATGATGCTGATCCCGCGCCACTGTGGCACCACTTGGTTCAAGATCACGGTGCCCGGTGGGTTGATTCATACTGCATGGTCTGAATACGAAAAGAATGCAGTCAGCAATTCCGCGCTAGTGCTGCAGGCCTTGAACGATTGGATTCCCGGTTACATGCGGCGCAACGAATTTCACGGCACACAGCCGAAGGTGAATATCGCGGCCATCGAGGGTGGTTGGCCCTGGCGGGGCGCTCGCACTCCCGATAACTGCAACATCTATATGGATGTGCGGACACCGCCGGATGCCTTGCCGGTGCAGGTCTACCGGGAAGTGCGTGAGTTAATTCAGAAGCTAGAACAAAAACATGATTGCCTGAAGGGTACGCTGGTGGACATCTATATCACCGCGCCGGGCACCTCCCTGCCGGACGATCATGAGCTGGTGCAAACCATCATCGAGGCACACACCACGCAACTCGGTAAGCCGCCGGAGATAGGCAATGAGATTTGGTATAGCGATGCGGCACATATGAATCGCTACGGTATTCCCACTGTAAACTACGGTTCAGCGGGCCGGATTCGCAGTGGTGGGGGCGGCTTTGACGTGCATCAGGGCGAAGCCGTACACATTGGCGACATGCTGGATATCATCAAAGTTTATATTCAATGCATTTTGCAATTCTGCGAAGTCGCGGAATCCTAGGCATACATTTTAGAAACTGAGAAAATATGACAAACAAAATCTGGACCAGCGAAGTCAACCGTCTCGCTGAAGTGCGCGACAATTTTACGGTTAATAAACCGGTCAAGTTTTATGACACAACACTGCGCGATGGCGAACAGGCTGTCGGTGTTGTTTTCACGCCGGAAGAGAAGTTCAACATCGCCTGCGCCTTGTCCGAACTGGGTGTTGGTCGAATTGAAGCCGGTTTTCCCCGGGTTTCGGCGGAAGATTCGCGCGCCGTCAAGCGCATCCTGGATGCAGGCCTAGAGTCTGAGATCTGGGGCTTTTCGCGCGCGGTGGGCGCGGACCTCGATGCATTGATTAAGCTTGGAATCACTCAGACGCTGATCGAAATCTCTACCAGCGACGTAAAAATTAAAGCCTATGGCTTTGACCGCGCCAAAGTGTTGCAGCGGGTGAGCGATGCGATCAAGCATGCGGTGGATAATCAAATGAAGGTGCTGTTTTTCCCGGTAGACAGCACGCGCAGTGACTTGGTTTTCCTACAGGAAGTGTATGGCCGCGCGATTGAATCCGGCGCCAGCGAAGTCGCAGTGGTAGACACCATCGGTGCCTGTTCGCCGGAGGCTGTCGAGTACATTATTCGCAAGGTGCGGGGCTGGATCGGAGTGGATATGCCATTACATTTCCACGGCCACAACGATTTCGGACTGGGTACCGCGCTGGCCATTGCAGCCGTGCGTGGCGGTGCCGATTGGGTGCAGGGCACGGTTAATGGCATTGGCGAACGCGCCGGCAATTCGGATATCTGTGAAGTCGCTTTGGCGCTATCCTGCTTGTACGATGTTCCCATCGAACTGAATCTCGCGAACGCTCGCAAAGTCTCGCAGCTGGTACAAGAGGCCGGCAACTATCGTGTGGATGGCTGGCGGCCGGTGGTTGGAGAAAATTTGTTTACCCGCGAGAGTGGCGCTGTTGCGAACCAGTTTCATATTCCCGAGGCCATTGAACCGTATTCGGCAGACATGGTGTCCGCACCCCGCCGCATTGTGTTGGGCAAGAAGAGTGGTTTGTCCAGTATCAAGCTGAAAGTGGAAGAACTCGGTTTGGACGTACCAGAAGCGCGCTTTCCGAGACTGCTGGCTAAGGTGAAATCTAAAGCCACCGCGGCCGGCCGATTGATGACGGACGAGGAGTTCCGTCAGCTCGCCAGCTAGGCTGCGGTCTTAACGGACTGCGGGAGGACCACCGTTAATAGCGGGTGTAGTGCGAGAGCTAGTTGCGAGGTTCTATCCAGATTCCATGCTCGATAGACAGTTTTAAATGCTGACTTGCCATTCGCATTGTCGTGGCGGCCAATCGACGCAGCATGAAAGCGCCCAGAGTACTCATGGCTGATTTGCATAACGAGTCAGGTCCCGCCGTTTATCGAATCGATGCTGCCGCATGGCTGGGCGCGCAGTCAGATATGGCGGCAGACAACGCCAGAATTCGAACGGCCGTTCGCGCCCTGACTGGCATGCAAAAAGAAGCAATCACGAGCTATGGTCCAAGCGGCGACAGTTGGCGTTTAGTCTGCGACGAGGGCCCATGGTTGAATGGCACCGACCTTGCCCCGTTTCCCCTCGCTTTCTTCACTGCCGGCATGGCCGCAAGCTATCTCTCGGCATTCATGATGGAAGCAAAACAGCGTCTACTGCCGATTACTGCGCTGGAAATTACCCAGGAGAACTTCTTCACCATGGCAGGCTCCGCACTGCGCGGCACGATGCAAGCCGGGCTAGAGCCCGTTCGGGCGAGCTTCCGTGCCGCCGGTGATGCGCAAGCCAATGAGCTGACCGAGATTGCGAATCTCGCGGTGCAAGCAATCTCTCCCCTTGGCGTGTTGCTGGGCAATGAACTTGAAAGCCAGTTTGCCATTACAGCTAACGGCGAACCGCTGGTAGAGTTGCCGGACAAGCTCCGGGATCCTTCGCAGGCATTCGCCAAGCTGCCCCAGGTAGCTGCCGGGCAAACACCCATTATTCGCAAAGACTTCGCGGTGGATCCCGCTGCCGGCGCTGCTGCTGTTGGGCTACAGCCGAGTCAAAAACGCCGCGTGGAAATCATGACCCGAGGGCGTGTGCGCGCGGATGGCTTGTTCGAGCTTGCCGTGCAGTGTCTGCAACCGGCTGGCAGCCGTTTTATTTTTCTTAGTGATAACGCGGCGGATGCAGGTGGCCAGGGGAGAGCGCCAAACCCGCTCACGTATATCTCCTGCGGCATAGCATTCTGTTTCATGACCCAGCTCGGGCGTTACGCTGAGATTGTGAAACAGCAGTTACGGGCTTACAGAGTTGTGCAGGACACGGGCTTTGGGACGCCGGGTCAGCCGGCCGCGCTGCCGGTTTCGACCCATGTATTCCTCGACACCGATGAACCGGCGGATGCCAGCAGAAAGCTGGTGCAGATGGGCGAGCAGACCTGCTACTTGCATGCTGCCTGCCGTATCCCTACCGAAACCCGGATTCGTCTTGCGACAATCTGAGGAATTCAGACGGGGCTGGGGTGCACTGATCGCCTGCCTGTGTGGCACGGCCTGTGGAATTTTGTCCATCACCTTTTATACGCAGGGCCTATTTGCGCAAGCAGTAACCACAGAGTTTGGCTGGCAGCGTGGCGACTTTTTTCTGGGCTTCACGGTGATGCAGCTGTCCGGCTTACTGACCGCACCGGCGATAGGCGTGATGGTGGACAAGATCGGACCGCGTATCGTCGGGATCATTGGTCTGATTGGACATGGCCTGATGTACTGCGTGCTGGCGATTAACAATGGCTCGCAACTGCTTTGGTTGCTGAGCTTTGTTGGCCTGGCGATATGCGCGGCTGGCACTCTGCCGATTACCTGGACGACGGTTGTCAATAGTTGGTTCGTTGCCAATCGAGGGCTTGCCATCGGACTCACCATGGCGGGGACTGGCTTGGCCGCAGCGCTGGCGCCGCCCTATGTGCAGTATCTACTGACCAACTTCGGTTGGCGCTGGGCCTACGCGGGCATCGGCATAACAGCCATGTTGCTGGCTTTGCCCATCGTACTGCGGCTGTTTTACATGCGCCCGGAATTTACAGCGAGTCACCGAGACCCTCAGAACGAATTGTTATGGGGCCTGAGCCGAAAAGAGGCGCTGCGCAGCTTTCGATTCTGGACCTTGGGCAGTGCTTTGCTGATCATCACGCTCGCCCTGATTGGCATGATTCCAAACTTCGTGCCGCTGCTCATCGATTCCGGTATCTCGGCCGAACGCGCCGCCAGTATCGCTGGTTTGATGGGCATTGCCGTAATCGCCGGTCGGCTACTGGCAGGTTACCTAGTCGATCGAGTGTGGGCACCCGCAATCGCCGCGGTGTTTTTCATTATGCCCGTGCTGGCGCTTTTGGTACTTGCCTTCGCGCCGATCTCAGAGACCATCGCGTTACTGGCGGGCATTGGCCTGGGTTTGGCGGCCGGTGCGGAACTCGACCTGCTTGCGTTTCTGACGAGCCGCTATTTTGGTCTGCGTCACTATGGCGCCGTCTTTGGCGGCATCTATGCCTTCTTCACGGTGGGCTCAGGCCTAGCGCCGCTGGTCTACGCGCGCTCCTTTGACTCGCTGGGCAGCTATCAGCCGATCTTGCCGATAGCGGCCGCCGCGCTGACACTAGCGATTGTCTTGTTGTTGACGCTCGGGAGATATCCAAGGCCGGCGGACTGAAAGCCAGCGCCTGCAAGTTTCAGGACTTGCCTTGCAGATAGTTGTCGCGATAAAGGCTTGGTGACTGGCCCGTCCAAACACGAAAAGCCCGGGAAAAACTGCTGATTTCCGAGAATCCCAGCAGATAGGCTACTTCACTGATTGAATGCACGCCCTGGTTCATGTACTGCTCAGCGAGTTCTCGCCGTGTTTCATTCAGCACGTCGCGATAACTGGTGTCGCGATCATTGAGTTTGTTCTGCAGCGTACGCTCACTCATGTTGAGGCGTTCGGCCACCTTATTTTTACTGCAATCGCCCGACGGCAGTAAATCAATAAATGCGGCACGTACCTGTGCCAGAACATCGCGCTTTTCCAACTGTGCCAGTAGACCCATCACCACGGCGTCGTTCTGCCGTGCCAGTTCGGCATTGGCCGCCGGCAGCGGTTCTTTGAGCTGCCTCGCATCCAGCACGAGTACGTTGTCTTCAGCCGCAAAGTGCACGGGCGCGCCGAAGAACTCGCGGAACACATCGGGCGTGATTTTCGGATCGGGCCGGCGCAGCTCGATTCTGACCGGTGTGAAGTCAGGCCGGGACACATCACGGGCAAACTTCACGATGGTGGCCAGCCATGCATCCTGCGGGATATAGGAAGCCTTGCCCACAGACGGCACCATGATGAGTCGCGCCTCGCTATGTGTTTGCTCAAATACAACCGATGCGTTGGTCGATACGAGCCGAAAGTACCGTACCAGTCTTTGGCAAAAAGATTGGATAGTTCGACTGGCGAATAGCGAATAGCCAAGGGCGTGAAAAGTCGTGGGGTGCACAAAGCGCGCGACTTCTAGTCCGAATGTTGGGTCGTGGATCTTTTCATCGATCTTCTGGTATACCGTTGTCATCTGATCGGCCTGGATACGGACGCGCGGATCGCGGGTGGTGATCAAATCAATGCCGGCCGAACTAAAGAGTTCGCGGCTATCGATGCCGCGGGCATCCAGAGCCTGTGCAACCGCAACCGCCCAGCTACCCAGCAAATGGGGGCTGGATAAATCCATTAAAGAAGTGTGTGTGTGGTTGGCTACCAAGGTGTGCTTATTCTTATGTACATGCAGGCTATCAGGCAGATTCCACCTTGATATTAGCAAAAGGTGCCTTGCGATCAACGGCTTGTAGTGACAACAATGCGGCCGTCTGCCGCGCGATCTTGCGGTAGCGGGCTGCGATATCGCTGTCCGGCTGGGCGATGACTGTGGGTTTACCGCCGTCGGCCTCGCGGCGGATCGCGATATCCAACGGGACTTGGCCTAGCAGCGGTACCGTGGATTCCTCCGCGAGCTGCTTGCCGCCGCCAGTGCCGAAGATGGCTTCTTCATGCCCGCATTGGCTGCAGATATGAACGCTCATGTTTTCGATAACACCGAGCACCGGCACGTTGACCGTCTCAAACATTTTCAGACCCTTGCGCGCATCGAGCAGTGATATGTCTTGCGGTGTTGTGATAATCACGGCGCCGGCCAGCGGTACTTTCTGCGTCAAAGTCAGCTGCGTATCGCCCGTGCCCGGCGGCAAGTCTACGATCAGATAATCTAGATCTCGCCAGTTTGTCTGAAACATAAGTTGTTGCAAAGCCTGGGTGACCATTGGGCCACGCCAAATCATCGCTTTGTCTTCTGGCACCATCAGGCCCATGGAAACCGTTTGCACACCATGTGCAATCACAGGTTCCATGGTTTTGCCGTCTTTGCTGGTTAAATTGGAGTCAACGACACCCAGCATTCTTGGTTGGCTAGGACCGTAAACGTCGGCATCCAGCACGCCAACTTTCGCGCCCTCTTGCGACAAGGCCAGAGCCAAATTTACGGCCGTTGTCGATTTACCCACGCCGCCCTTGGCTGAGGCAATGGCAATGATGTTCTTAACGCCGTTCAAGGGTGCGAGTACGCCCTGTACGGCGCGCGGTTGAATCTCCTGCAAGATTTTAATGTCTGCCGAATCCGCGCTCGTATTTGCCGTAATCGCAGCAGCAACTTGCGTCCCAAATTCTTCAGCGATACTTGCCATCGGGAAGCCAACGGTGACGGTTGCGGTCACCCGGGTAGCGTCGATATCGAATGCAAGCGGTAGGCCCGCTTCCTCGATAGTAGTCCCCAGGTGGGGGACCTCAACGCTGGCTATTGCGGCTTTAAGCTTGGTAGTACCTAACTCAGACATCGCCAGATTCTGTTCCTAATTAACGGCCGGTGATGATAACCGATCTCAAGCACACAGCGTTTTCAAATAGTCGAAGAACTTGCGTAAATCCGCCGTATTGAGGTGCCGATAGCCCTGCCGGGGCACGAACAGCGGATCAATGACGTGTTGTTCCGGAACCGTGCCGCTTAGCATCACCTCAGCAGACTGTTCGAATACCCAGTCACCAGGCCACGGGTTAGTCGAGGACGGCGAAGAATGCTGTGTTCACAGACCACTGCTGTCATATGGTGCCTTTGGTTTTTAGCTCCTTAAGTTCTTCGTCGCTTAGACCCAGCTGCGAGTGATAAATCTCTTCATTGTGTGCGCCGATGCCAGCACCTAGCCAACGCACTTCGCCGGGGGTCTTGGTGAGTTTCGGAACGACGTTGGGAATGGCCAACTGGCCGATTCTTTCATCCAGCACGCGCAGAATATTGTCGCGTGCCGCGTACTGCTCGTTGGCGAAAATTTCATCGATGGTGGCCACTGGTCCACAGGGCACTTGACCGTCATCACACTGATTCAATACCTCCCCTTGCGGTAGTGATCGTGTCCACTGCGTGACTAGTTGATCCACTGCCTGACGATTGGCTTCGCGTTTCTCAAGGGTACCGAATTCGCCCTCCCCGGCGACGTCGGCACGGTCCATGATCTCGGCCAGGCGCGAAAAAATTTTGTCATTGGTACAAGCAATGGCCACCCATCGTTCATCTGCGGTTGGGTAGTGACTATGGGGCACGGCGTTTATCGTGGCCGCACCCATTCGCTCGCGGACATATCCATGGTGATCATAGGCCGGTGCGAGTTCATCGAGGATGCGGAATACTGGTTCGTAAAGGCCGAGGTCCACGACCTGGCCGGTACCGCTTTGGTCCCGGGCGCGCAAGGCAGCCATTACGCCGAAGGCACCGTAAACGCCCGTTAGATAATCTGCCAAGGTTGCCGAACCGGGCGACGAGGGTGGATGATCGGGTTCACCGGCAAGGTAACTGATGCCGCCAAAGGCATTGGCAATCCGCCCGAAACCTGGCCTGTCTCGATAGGGTCCCGTCTGGCCGTAGCCGGACACCCGTAGCATTACCAAGCCAGGGTTAAGGGCGGCGAGTACGTCATAGCCTAGGCCCCATTTTTCTAAAGTCCCTGGTTGGAAGTTCTCGCAGACGACATCGGCCGTCTTAACCAGCTTCTTGAAAAGCTTCGCGCCGTCGGCGTGCCGCAAGTCTAGCGTGATGCACTTCTTATTACGGCTCTCGGAAAGCCAAACCAAGGTTTCGCCGCAATCGGTGGGTGAACCAAATTTGCGCATGGGTTCACCGCTGCCGGGTAGTTCAATTTTTATCACCTCGGCACCGAATTCCGCCAGCAGCGTCGCGCAGTAAGGCGCGGCGATGTAAGTTGCGATGTCCAGTACCCGGATACCGGCCAGAGCCTGCATAGGGATCTCCCGCCACATAGCTATAATGTCCGGACATCTTGCGCCAGATTGGTATCTTGGACAAGCGCAGCGGGAGCTTCACAGCATGAGTGCCGTCAACACAGCCGTGACCGAAACTGCTTCGGCCCAATTAACGATTTCTCAAGGCTTTGCGGATTTTGCTTCGCGTTTTAGTCTCGACTCAGTTCCCGATCAGGTAATCGATTACGCGAAACTTTGTTTTGCCGATGCGATTGGAATTGGCCTGGCATCGACAAGCTACGAATTTGCCGAGCGCGGTGTAAAGGCCATCGCGGATCTCGCGGGGGAAGGACCGCACCCGGTTATCGGTACGGCCCACAAACTTCCGGCGCGTGACGCCGCCTTGCTCAATGGTCTGCTAATTCATGGTTTAGATTTTGACGACACGCACCCGGCTAGCATCATTCATTGCTCCGCCAGTGCTGTTCCTTTGGTATTGGCCTGCGCAGGTGAGCGCGGGGTTAGCGGCGCCGAGGCCTTAGCCGCCTATCTGCTGGCGGTGGAAACGGACGCACGTATCGGGCAAGTGGCCAATGGCCAATTTCAGAAAGTCGGATTTCATCCGACGGGTAGCGTCGGGGTTTTTGGCTGTGCCTTGGCGGCAGCCTACTTGCATATATTGACGCCCAAACAAATGGCCTATGCCCAAGGTATTGCCTTGAGCATGTCGGCCGGCAGCCTGGAGTTTCTTGAAGATGGAGCCTGGACCAAGCGGCTGCATCCGGGGTGGGCAGCGGCCAGTGCAATTACTGCGGCGTCCCTCGCCGGACAAGATTTTGTCGCGCCCTTGCGGGCTTATGAGGGGCGATATGGCCTCTATAGTATCGCCCTGCAGAATCACCCGGTCGACGACATGGGCGATGCCCTAACTGGACTGGGCAAAGAATGGGAAACACTCAAGGTCGCCATCAAGCCGTATCCTGTTTGCCATTTTAACCACGCGTTTATTGATGCCGCCCTGGCAGTGCGAGAATCGGGAGACCTGAAACCGGAGGCTATTGAATCCGTTACGGCCTTGATTCATGAAAACCAATCCCAGGTTGTCTGTGAGCCTGAAACGAACAAGCGGCGGCCCGGCAGCGACTACGATGCAAAATTTAGTCTCCATTTTGCGGTGGCGACGGCTTTGGCGCGCGGGCGATTTACTTTGGATGAATTGGACGACGATGTATTGGTTGATCCGCTAATTCTTGCTCTATGCGACAAGATTACCTACCGGCATGATTCAAAATCTGCCTATCCGCGCTACTACTCGGGAGAGTTATTGATCAATACGAAGGACGGTCGCCAGCTACGTCATCGCGAGTCAGTCAATCGCGGCGCCGATGCCCGACCCCTTAGCGCCGACGATGTGCATCAAAAGTTCATCAGCAATGCAGGCCGCGCGATTTCGCTTGCGAAGGCGGAGCGCATCTGGAACGCGGTGATGGACCTTGATTCGTCTGCAGATATGGTCGAGCTGACAAGTTCGTTGAGCCAATAGGGAGCGCGCCATGTTTATGTCGGCGGACGACTATCGCGACAGCCTTCGCGGCTATCAGCCCAAAGTCTTCTTGGACGGTGATGAAGTAGAAAGTGTCGTCGATGAGCCCCGTTTTGCCCCTGGCATAAATGCGGTGGGCGTGACCTACGACTACGCGCTACGCACCCCCTACCAGGACTATATGGTCGCGACACAGTCCAGCTCGAATCAAACTGTGAATCGCATGATTCACATCAATCGCAATACTGAGGATTTGCTACTAAAGCTAGAGGCCGTGCGTTTGATTTGCCGCGAGAGCGGTTGCGCGCAGCGCTATCTTTCTCACGATGCGCTAAACGCGATCTTTAAGCTTACACATCAGTTGGAGGCTGACGGAACAACGCCCTACCACCAGCGGTTTCTAAACTATCTACATGAGATCCAAGATCGGGATCTTACATTGGGTGTCGCCATGACCGATGCCAAGGGTCATCGCGCCCGGCGTCCGCAGGCACAAGTCAATGCCGATACCTATGTGCATATCAGTGAACGTCGCGCCGACGGCATCGTGATTCGGGGTACCAAGGCGATTGTGACGGGTGCGCCCTACATGCACGAGCTACTGGTCATGCCTTGCCGGACAATGAATGAAGAATCGAAGGAATTTGCCGTTTGTTGCGCCGTGCGAGTGGATGCACCGGGCTTGACCATGGTGTCCCGCCCGGCGGGCCGGCCGGGAGAAGCGTCGGCCAAGTTCAGTGCAAAGTATGGGCAGTCCACGGCCGTCTGTATTTTCGAAGATGTATTTGTGCCTTGGGAGCGCGTATTCATGGCGGGCGAAGCGGGGCATACGGAATTCTTGGTGACCACCTACGCCAATCATCATCGCCATAGCTGTATTGCTGCCCGCGCGGGATTCGGCGACTTGCTCATTGGCGCCGGCGTGTTAATGAGTGAGGCCAACGGTCTTGATCCAAACGATTATGGGCATATTCGCGATTCCATGGTCGAGTTGATCAAAACGGTAGAGGGTTTTTTTGCTTGCGGTGTTGCCGCCTCGGTCTATGGCATTGAGCATCCGTCCGGGGCCTGGCAACCGGAACCGGTTTTCGCCAATGTGGGCAAGCTCATGTTGGCGACGCAAATCTACGACATGCATCGCCACGCCCACGAAGTTTCTGGTGGTTTGATCGTCGCCCTGCCTGGACCCGATGAAGATCACAATCCGCAAACCGCGGGCAATCTGGCGGCGGTATTGGCGGCGCGGGATGATATTCCTTACGAAAGCCGCATCGAAGTTGCGCGCTTTATTCAAGATCTCACCGCCTCTGATACAGGTGGCTGGTATTCGCTGATTAGTTTGCATGGTGGCGGTTCACCCGAGGCCATGAAGCGAGAAATCTACCGGCGCTACCCCATTGAAGAACGCAAAGCCCTGGTTGAGCGCTTATTGGATCGGGGGGTAGTCGATTCGGAGCAGACCGGTGCAGCTGCGCGGCAACGTCAGCCGGGTCAATGTTGTCCGACGGGCTGCCAAGTTCCTAGCATCCGGCGAGACGCTTAGCCTCCAGACAACTCGGAAGCTTTAACGCCCAAGCGATTGGCGGCGGTGCGGATCACCGGTGGAACTAATCCAGTAATATTCATGATCCCTGGCTGAGATAACATCACGGCCCTTCGCGAGACGGCGGAAACCAATGCGTGGAAGAACTCAAATTTGCTTGCTATGCGCTGCCTTGCTGGGCGGCTGCATGTTCTTCGATCTGAAGGAAGACTTGGAACTCTTCGACCTTGCCGTGACCTTGAGTGGTTCCGTGGAGAATGTTGAATCACTAGAAGCCCCCGTTTTAATCGCGCTCTATGTGCCTGAAGGGCGGGGTAAGTATCGCCTCGTGGCTTTCACTGTTCGCTATGGTTCCAGCGATTTCGAATTTACCGTTGAGGCGGGGGCCTACTATCTGGTGGCATTCCAGGATGTTAACGAAGATTTTGTCTTTCAAGAAACGGAAAACGTGGGTTGGTACGGCAAGCCGGCGCTGCTGACTACCCAGCCGGGCGACAGGCTTACCGATTTGAAAGTGGCGCTGCGTCCGCCGGAGCAGGCGAAGCTAGAGTTACCCATCATCTATGAGCTAAGCCAGGCGAAGGTTCCCCTGAAGCTGGAAAATAGCCGTCTCGGTGAGGTGGTGTCACCGGACGAATCTCTTTTCTCCCAGGAAATAGGTGATATGGGAGTTTGGGAGCCCGTGAAGCACGTGTTGGAGGGCTATAGCGGCATATTTTTTCTGGAGCCCTACGATCCGGAAAAGGTTCCCGTGATTTTTATTCACGGCATGGGGGGGTCAGGCCACAATTGGCTGGACATCGTTGAGGACCTGGATACGAGCCGCTTTCAGGCGTGGATTGTGCAATATCCGTCGGGCATGCGGCTTGGCTTAATGAGCAAAGCCATCAGTGATGAAATCACCAAATTGCGAGTTAAGCATGGCTTCGAAAAGATGGCCGTGATTGCTCATAGCATGGGGGGATTAGTCGCGCGAGGTTTCATTAATAGGAATGTCGCCGAGGATGCTGGTAGCGCCGTGCGACTATTCGTGACTTTGTCGACGCCCTGGGCTGGACATGCATCAGCGCGATTGGGTGTTGAGAATGCACCGGTCATTGTGCCGTCTTGGTATGACCTAGTGCCCAATAGCGCCTATATCGAATCCTTGTTCGCAAGCCCGCTGCCCGAAAGTATTCCCTACTATCTATTTTTTAGTCACCGGGGCGATCGTAACTTGCTCAGTCAATCGAATACCGACGGGTCGGTTACCCTAAGCAGTCAATTGTTTCCAGCGGCACAAAATAGAGCGGTTCGCCAATTCGGCTATAACGAAGATCATATTAGTATCTTGTCCAGCCCCTCGGTTTCGAGTCGTCTGAATGAGTTATTGCTTTCCATGGGTCGTCCGGACACGGCGACTGAAACGGCACCTCTGAATTAACCGAGGCTAAACGGGGACGGCTAGGTCTTCCGGTGGCAGTATTGTCGTCCGCTTCATCAGGCGCTCATAGTCTTGGTCGAAGGGATCACGCTTGTGCATTGTGCAGGCGTTATCCCACATTAAGCAATCACCGAGGCGCCAGTCATGGCTGTAAACAAACTCTGGTCGAACAATCCAGTCGAACAGAAAATCCAAGGTTTCCCGGCTTTCCTTTTCCGTCAAGCCAAGAATTTTCGTGGTCATGCCCGGGCAAAGATATAAAGCTTTGCGGCCGGTAATCGGATGGGTACGAATAATCGGGTGATCGATGTCCGCCGTTGCTTTTTTCTGCTGTTTGTTGGTCGGCGTGCTATAGGCGCGATTGAAGGCTTCATAAGATTGCACCGCGCGTTTGCCCTGCAACTTATCTTGTATATCGGCGGGAAGCCTCTCGTAAGCAGCACCCATGTCAGAAAAATGCGTTCTGCCACCTTTGGGGGGGATTTTTACCGATGAAAGCAAGGAGCCCACCGCAGGGCGCGGCAAATATATTTGATCGTAGTGCCAACCCACTTCGTTTTCCGACAGAATACCGATGGGCTTGCCATTTTTCTTGATGTTAGAGATATACAGAATCTCGGGGTTTGCTGGCGACAGATATTCTTTGCGCACATGGATCTCTAAGCGGCCGAAATTCCGGCTGAAGGCCACGAGCTCCTCTTCACTGGGGAACTGCTCTCTAAACAGGAGCAGTTTATGTTTTCCCCACAGGGCTTTGAGTTCAGCTAGCGTATCTCCGGGGGCGGTGCCGTCGATGCGCACACCCGAAACTTCAGCGCCAAAGCTATCAGTGAGTGGTCTTACCGCAAGCCCCATGGTTTAAATGTCCGTACATATAAGCTCTAAGCATATCTCAACTGTTGCTATATTTCCGGTCCGGGCGGGGGTGCTCGGCGCTGTAGCTCCAGAATTAGAATCCCGGCCACAATCCCCACCACGCCAATGATTTGTGTAAGGCCCATACGTTCACCCAGCACGGCCGCCGCCATCACAATGGTTGCTGGCGGGCCCACGGTGCTGACCACGGCCGCCCGTTGTGCACCGATGCGTCGCACACCTTCGGCCATGCAAAAAAGCGGCACCACGGTGGCGAAGATCACAATTCCTCCCATCAATGCCCAGGCTCGACCGCTGAGTGAGAAATCCGCCGCCTCACCATTCAGGGCAAATTGAATAGCGAAACAGAGAGCTGCCGTCGTCATGGCAATGCTCGTAAAAGCCGCACTGCTAATCTGGCGGGTCACGCGTTCTGTGACTATTAGATAAAAAGCCATTGTGGCTGCGCAAATCAGGACGACAATGGAACCCAGCAAATTTTGATCGAGCAAATCCTTATCCAGCAGTCCAACGACGAGTAGTATGCCGAGCCAAGTAATAAGCAGCGCCAGTAATATCCGGCCTGACGGCAACCGCCGGTTAATTAAGCTATTCGCGATCACCACCAGTGCGGGATAACTAAAGATGATGGCACGTTCCACGCCGGCATCGATCAGGCTCAGGGCAAAGAAATTCAGTCTTGCGCCGATGTAGTAGCAGATGAAGCCACCCGTCATGGCCAACAACCACGCGCGTGGAGAAGCCGAGCGAATGCTGCCCAAGGCCCCAAACATCGCCCCCACAAGAACGAATCCGGGCATGGCCATTAGGGCTCGCAAGGTAACCACAGTATCAATGTCGACACCTTGAGCGAAAAGCAGTTTTGCGAAAATTCCCTTGCTGGCCAGTCCTAGCCCACCAACGATGACGAACAACAAACCAGCAATATCCGTGCCGCCGTGGGTACCCGAACCGTTCAGCGATCTGTCTCGAAAGCATGAAACTGGGCAAACGCGCTGACCGGTTCGCGGAGGGGCTGGTAAGTGTTTACCTTTGCGTTGGGATCCGCATAACCCAGTGACAATCCACAAACTAGTTGCTGTGTATCGCTAAGGGGCAAATGCTGGCGCACAACATGATGCAGTTCTGGCCAGGAGGCTTGGGCGCAGCTATGCAAGCCGTATTCGCGCGCAAGCAGCATGATGTTCTGCAAAAACATGCCATAGTCTAACCAGCTACCGAGCTCCAATTCACCATCGATAAAAAAGAATAGACCGACCGGGGCATCGAAGAATGAATAGTTTCGCGCTTGTTGCTCGGCACTGGCTGCTCGGTTGCCCTTCTCGATGCCTAGCAAAGAATACAATCCCCAGCCAGTGGCTCTACGCCTGCTCAAGTAGGGCTCGGGTATATTTTCCGGATAGTAGGCCCATTCCGATTGCGACTCCCCGGCGGCAAAGGCCGCCAGCGCATCGGCCACGATTTGATCGCGTTTTTTTCCCGCCACGGCATGCACTTGCCAGGGTTGAAAGTTGCTGCCACTGGGTGCGTAACGGGCTTCACTCAGAATCTCTTCCACCAAGGCTTGCGGAACGGCCTTGGGTAAGAACGCGCGAATTGAGCGGCGCGTGCGAATGGCGCGACTGACATTCACTAGCGATTCCGAACCTGATGTTTGCAGTCCATACTTAGCTCAGGCGGCGGTGAGTTCGGCGATGACCTCGTCCGTGGTGTTTACCCGGCCCCAAAGCCGGCGCAACATGGTTAAGGTGGCTTGCTGCATTTCATCACTATCGGTACCCGTGGCATCGCTAACAATGACCACACCGTACTGATGATCGCAAGCTTCCATGGCCGTCATGGCCACGCAGTTATTCGTGGAGACACCCACCACGACCACGGTCTCAATGCCCATGGCTCTTAGATTAGTATCGATACCCGTGGAGCTGAAAGCGCCCATGGTTTTCTTGTTCAGTACCAAATCACCCGCTTTGGGCTTAAGTGCCTTAACGATCTCGTGTTCTTCGCGGCCCTGATAGTTATGCGTGGCTTTAACGATGCGAATCATATGGGCTGGCATGTCGCTGCAGTCTGCGACTTCCGATCCATAGGTGACGTACACCACGCGCGCAGCAGATCTACGGAAGGCGTCAGCTAGGCGCGTGATATTTGGCACAAGTACTTTTTCAATGCGATCGAAGCGATAAGATGAAGATTCAGCGCCGCCCCGATCACTGAGCAGCTTGCCTAAACCAAGCTGACGGTTGCCTGTGGCGTTTTGCATATCGACGACAATAAGTGCTGCCGTTTCCGGATGAATCTCTATCGGTCGGGTGAAATCGTCCACAAAGGTGGGATGCTCAGAACTCATGTTGGGTTGGCCGGACTTTAAATGTACGGACAATCTAGCTTAATCTTTTGCGTCTGTCATCCGCGGCAGGGTGCAATGGGCATGCATGGCATCAGCGATATCGCACGCTTAGGCGCGCGCGTCATGGGCTGCACATATAATAGGAGCCCGGAGAGATTCATATGAAAATCCAACGCAACGCGGCTTGTCCTTGCGGTAGTGGTAAAAAATATAAGCAATGTTGTCTCAATAAAGAGCAATCCACGTCCATTACGCAGAAATTATTCCTAAGCTTGCGCAGTGACGGCACAGCCGGAGACGGTCAACGCCGGGTTTGGTCGGAGGAACATCAGCATTGGCATACCGAACCCTAAGCAGGAGCTTCTCCTTGTGGCAAGATTGAAATGGAACTTGATGGTATTTCTATTATTATTAGTCTGCGCAGGTTCCACGAGCGCGGAATTTATCGATGATCCCCTAGCGGCGATTGAAACTTGGGTGCGCCTAAAGGGCGATACCTCGGGTGCCGTGACTTATGAATGGGTTCGGGGTACGGCTTATGGTGCGCCGGATGATGCAAGCAGCCAAGCTCTTTTTGGCATTGAAAGCGTGACGGTTCGCCAAACCCGTGCGCTTAAAGAAGGCGGCTATGAAGAGCGTAATTTTGCCTGCCGCCTGTATCGCGACATTGAAACGGGCGAATACATAGAGCAATTCAAGAATCCGTTTACTAACCGTATCGTCATGCTTCGTGGTGCCTGCAACGACGGATTCGCTATTCGTTACACGGCCAATAGCGTGGATTTGCTGGCTGATTTGGAAATTCAGAGCACTGCTTTGGGCAGGCCCATGCGACTGGAAATCATTGATGCGGGGGAATTTGTAAGCATTCGCCGGGAAAGTCACAGTGAAATTTTGCCGAGAGGATCTAAAGTACTGCGTCGTGAGTTAGCTATCGATTCTTTCGAGATTGCGGCGGCGGATTTTCACAATACCGACATTAGTAACTTACCAGTGGCCTATCATTGGATGAGTTTGGCGCAATGGATGCCGGTATTGAGAATGGCGGATGTTCCGGGCCATATGTTGTGGTCGGTGCACGGCCGAAAATTCAGCCGCGCGGAAGAATTACCGGCGAAATTCAGGCAGGCATTGGATAAACGCGTACCGGGCGCTTTAGAGCGCGAGATTATTTGGCCTGAGGATGACTAGGGCTTGGCGGGTTCGGCCGTGGGCGCAGCCTCGTCAGTAACACGATCTATTTCTATGCTTTCCAAAAGTTGCCGCCAGTTCCCCGCTTCAAGTTCGGGGGCGTTAATGGCTGCGAAAGTCTTATTGCGCATCGCTGCATTGCTTAAGGACTCAACGGCCAACATTGCGATATCTCCACGCGCAATCGCGCCACCACGATAGTCGCGCCGAGAGAGCAAGCGCAGGCCTTGATCGGTTTTGCCCGCATCCTGCAGGCCGCCAGGCCCGATAATCGTGTAATTCAAACCGCTGAGCTTCAGGTGATCTTCGCCGCGGGTTTTCCAATAGCGCACATTGCCCATTTGTTCCATGCGGCTGCGCTTACGATGGGGTCCGGCCGCCGCGGATGAAATCAGCACGAAGTGATTCAGATTATGCTCAAGAGCCACATTCACCAAGTTGCGCACACCGCCGTAATCAACAAACTCCGGGCTATTGGGCCCGGACCATTCGCTAGCGCCGATGACGCAGATGAGGAAATCGGCCTGCTTAAGTGCTGGCCTTAAAGACTCGATATCGCGTACGTCGGCTTCTAGCCAGGGCCAATCAGGGCCTTTGCGCTCAATGGCGCGCACACGATTGCTAGTCAATGCGCGAATGTCGTAACCAGTTTCCCGCAGCTCTTGGAGGATATATCCGCCGGTTCGCCCGCTGGCTCCGGCGACGACCACTGTTTTCGGGGCGGCTGCGCAGGCGGTCGCCAGGCACAGTATTAAAGAGGTGGCAAATAGGCGCCCTTTGTTCATGGATTCCCGTTATAAAAAATCGATGCCTGCTAAGTGTAGCGGATCGCCATGAGCGGCAGACCGAGGCTTATGGTTTTGAAACGCGCCCGCTGCGTGGAAATGGCCGCCGGACGGCCATCGCCCCAGAGCACGAAGCGGTAAACTGGCCGACCGCGCTGGCCGGCAAATGAACAAGGAAACCGCGACATGACCAAGTCTTTTCATCCCCCCGTACGCACGCTGATGGGGCCCGGGCCTTCGGATGTGAACCCAAGAATTCTGGAAGCCTTGTCGCGGCCGACCATCGGGCATCTAGATCCGGCCTTTATCGGTTTGATGGATGACATCAAATCTCTGCTGCAATTCGCCTTTCAAACGAAGAACACCTTAACCATGCCCGTGTCCGCGCCGGGGTCCGCTGGCATGGAAGCCTGTTTTGTGAATCTTGTCATTCCGGGCGACGACGTCGTGATTGCGCAGAATGGCGTTTTCGGATTACGCATGAAGGAAAATGTCGAGCGTTCTGGTGGCACGGCCGTGATGGTGCAGGATGAATGGGGCTCGGCCATCGACCTGCAAAAAGTGGAAGATGCGCTGCGCGCGAATCCCAACGCGAAGATTCTAGCCTTTGTGCATGCGGAAACATCCACCGGCGTGCGCTCCAATGCCGCGGAACTATGCGCCTTGGCGGCTAAGCATGACTGTCTGAGTATTGTCGATACCGTGACTTCCTTGGGTGGTATCGAAGTCAATGTCGATGCCTGGGGTGCAGATGCCGTGTATTCGGGAACGCAGAAGTGCCTGTCCTGCGTGCCGGGCATATCGCCTGTCACATTCAGCGACCGCGCGCAGGCAGCGATCAAGGCGCGTGCCAAACCGGCCCAGAGTTGGTTCTTAGACATGGAGCTGGTCATGGGCTACTGGGGCGAGGGGACACAGCGTGCCTACCATCACACCGCACCCATCAATGCGCTATATGGATTGCATGAGGCCTTAGTGATCTTGCAAGAAGAAGGTTTGCGTGAAGCCTGGTCGCGGCATCAGAAGAATCACCAAGCTCTGGCGGCAGGCTTGGGGAAGATGAATATCGACTTGATTGTGGATCAGGCAGATCGATTGCCGCAGCTCAACTGTGTGCGTTTTCCCAAAGGCGTCGATGATGTCCGCGTGCGCCAACAATTGTTGCGAGACTATTCTTTGGAGATTGGCGCGGGACTGGGCCCCTTGGCAGGCAAGGTTTGGCGGATTGGCTTGATGGGTTTTGCGTCGAACCAAAAAAACGTCCTGTTGTGTTTGAGTGCATTGGACGCCGTCCTAGCTGAACAGGGTATCGGTATTGAGAAGGGAGCGGCCGTTGAGGCGGCACAAGGGGTCTATGCCGCCACTAGCTAGGCATTTATTTCGTCATGTGCCTGCGTGACTGGATGGCGCCCTAATGTTGGGTGCGCGATAGGGGGCCATGTAAGTTTATTCAATGCTGATTCAGCAATTAGAAGAATGTCTTGGCTCGGCGGACGTCGCCACCGATGCGGCGCACCGGCGGCTGTATTCCACAGACTTTTATCGCGAGGGTGAGACTTGTGCCGCGGTCATTCGACCCAGGAACGCGGCTGATCTGGCTCGCGCGGTAAAGCTGGTTGCCGCGGCCGGCCATGGTTTGATACCGCGCGGCGGCGGCATGTCTTACACCGGCGGGTATACGCCAGATTCCGAGCAAACCATTGTGGTCGATATGGGCGCCATGAACGGCATTGTGGCTTGCAATCCACAAGATATGACATTGACCGTGCAGGCCGGTACGACCTGGGAGCAGATTTTTCAGGCCCTGAAACCCCAAGGTCTACGTTTGCCCTTCTTTGGTACTTTCTCGGGAAGACTGGCCACCGTTGGCGGCGGGCTTTCCAATGGCGCGGTGTTCTTGGGGACGGCCCGCTATGGTTCGGCGGCCGATAATACCCTTGGACTTGAAGTCGTCTGTGCGGATGGGCGCATTATCAAGACAGGCCAGGCACAGTTTAGAAACGGCAAAGCCTTTTATCGGACCCATGGTCCCGATTTAACCGGCTTGTTTCTGCACGACGCGGGCATACTGGGGATTAAGACTCAGGCAACTTTTAAGCTGATAGAGATGCCTAGCCACACCGGCTACCTGTCTTTTGCCTTTCCGTCGGCAGAAGTAGCGGCCACGGCGCTGTCGGCCATCGCGCGCTCCGGCGCGGCGGAAGAGGCTTATGTGTTTGATCCCGAGACCACGGCGCGCAACCTGAATACCGACAGTCTAAAGGACAATATTCGTACCCTAGGAAAGCTTGTTACGAGCCAGAGTGGCGTCATGGCCGGGCTCAAGGCGGGGGCCAAGGTCGTCGCAGCCGGTAAGCAGTTAGTGCCAAAAGATGCTTACTCACTGCATTTGGTTTGTGCCGGCAGAAGCGAGTCGGCCGTT
Source organism: Gammaproteobacteria bacterium (assembly GCA_965221985.1). Classification (GTDB taxonomy): domain Bacteria; phylum Pseudomonadota; class Gammaproteobacteria; order Steroidobacterales; genus J054. Next base: position 416,284 of record OZ244928.1, on the reverse strand, counting down.
CGTGATGACTTGGCTCACTGCGCCAATATTCTTAGCGAAAACCAAGGCGAAGAAATTCCCAACTCTATCCCCATGGCGGTTCGCGCCGCGCCTTTTAGTAACCTCAACGGCGTACTTGGGCCGGCAGGCGAACGCTGGGTGGCTCTCAATGCCAAAGTGCCCCATAGCGATGCACTCAATATTCTGGCGGCATTCAATAAGCTAATGGCTGGCCGACGTGCACAGATGGACAAGCTCGGCATTACGGTATCTACACTATTCATCGTCATGGATACCCATGCGTTTAGCTTCGAGCCAGTTTTTCACTGGCCCGATACCTGGCTGCCGCCTCATCGTCACGTACCCGAGCCCGGTCACTTGGCCAAGCTCGTTGAGCCCGCGGCGAACCCAGAAGCAAGGAAACTGGTGGCCGAACTTCGTGGCGAAACCATCGCGCTGTTTGATCAATTTGGCGCGGCCTCCAATCAAGTCGGCCGGACCTATCCCTATCGCGAGCGACTCGAACCCGGGGCCCGAGAGCTAATTGATGGGTTGAAGAGGCAGTTAGATCCGGATACCCGCATGAATCCAGGCGCCTTGGGTTATACGCCGAAATGCTAATTCAAGCCTTGCTGGTAACTCATATCGCCGTATTGGGTTACTGGCTGGGCGCGGAATTTGTGATCAACAGTACCTACCGCTATGTGTCTTGGTCGGCCGATATGCCTTTCGCCGAGCGCGATCGATTGATGGATCAGGTGATGAGCGTTGATCAACATGTGCGTTATGCCTTGATCTTGCAAATGGGTTTGGGCTGCTCTCTAGCCATTTTGCTTGGCTATTTTCCAGGCGATGGCAGGCTTGCCGGCCTCGCCGGCGGGCTGGCAGTCATCTGGCTAATTCTCGTTGAAACGACTCATCGCCAACGGAAAGCGGCTGGCGGCGGAACCCTGGCAACCGTAGATCGCGGGATTCGATATCTAATCGCCGGACTGCTGTTGGTGGCAGGCATCGGGGCATCAATCGGCAAGCTCGCTTTGCCGGCGTGGCTGGCGTGGAAGCTTATATTGTTTGCACTCGTTATCTGCTGTGGTTTGGCCGTTCGGTTTGCGCTAATACGCTTCTATCAGGTTTGGAAAAAAGTGGCGGCAGAAGAAGCGAACCGCGATTATGAAAGGGAGATTCGCCGCATCTATTTTCAGGCTACAGCAATTCTGGTACTGCTTTGGAGTTGTATTATGAGCATTGTCGTATTGAGCGTGTGGAAACCGTAGAAATCCTCAGTGGTCGCGGCCGCTATTAAAGACGGCCTGATTTTAGGGGCCAATCTTCAACGGCGAAGGAAGAAAAAACGCGGTTCGACCCCTTTTTCTTTAACGTTCCAATTTCTTGAAGCCCTCAAAAGTCCATTGCCGAATCGCTAACACCATCGTGGTGCCGTATTGTTCTTCGGCGGGAATTTTGCGTTCTTCCCAGGTGGCTTCATCGAAGCGTTCGCTTAGGGACTTTAGTTTTTCGCCAAGTTGCAATTGGGCTTTTTTGGACAGCATGCCGTTGCGCACAATGCGAAGGGCGCCGTCGGAGCGGAAATTGTGGCGGAAAAATTCGGTTTGCACGCGTTGATTAAAGAACCTTTCTACCGCACCATTTCTACGCCAGGCGAAATTGTTGGCAATGAGCAAACGCACGCGATCGCCCGGCAGCACTTCAACAATTTTCATTTGGTCGAGTCGGCGCAAGTACTTAAATGCATCGGCACGTGGTATGTCGTAGCGCTCTAGAATTTCGGGCAAGGTCCAGTAGTTGATTAAGCAATAGGCCATTAACAGCAGACGCTCGTCGGCAACAATTTCTGCTTCATATTCGGCGGATAACTCCCTAATTCGAGGCTCCTGCGCCTCACTCAAACTGACCAGCTGACCCATATCCAACTCCAGCACCTCGCAAACCTCATCGAGGCGCTTCAGCGAAAAGTTGCCCACAGAAAACATGTGCTTAACGGCAGACTCGGAGAGCTTCAGCGCCACGGCAAGCTGGCGATAGGTGATACCTCGCTGCTTGAGCTGTTGCTTGAGCGTCGCAAGCACTTTGACAGAAGTCGCCATATCGGCCGAATAGTACAAGAATATAGTACTTATGGTTGGGCATAGCTCACTATTTCGAAATGAGTTGCTCTATATAGGCCCGAGTCATAGCCTGCTCCTGGACGTTTATCAAACCGAGGAACTGTCATGAGCCTATTTAAGAGAGTCACCGCCACCATCACCTCGTCCGTGGACCGGGCCGTGAGCCGGGTGGAAAACCACGACGCCATTATCAACGCCGCTTTAAAAGACTCCCAACGCGCCGCTGCCCGGTCGCGGGTGCGGCTAGCACATGTGCGCAAAGACGGCCAAAACCTTAAGGAGCGTTATCGTGAATTCGAAACGGCGGCAGAAAACTGGGCGGACCGTGCGCGCAGCGTCGCGGCCGAGGATGAAGCCAAGGCCCTGGAATGTTTGCGCCGCCGCCGCGAATGCGAAAGTCGACTGGCCGGGTTGCGGGAAGCTATTCAGCAACACGATCAACTCGAAGGCCGCATCAGCGAGCAGGTTAAAGAAATTGAAGCACGCATCGGCGAAGTAACTCAGCAACGAAACATCATGCGTTCACGCCAGTCGGTTGCTGATGCTATGCAAGTCATGCACAACATTCAGGGCAGCTGTAGCGGCGACATTGAAGACACGTTCGATCGCTGGGAGATCAACCTAGGCGCCAGCGAAATTCTGCTGGGTGCGAGCAGCCCTGCCGACACGCTAGAAGCCGGTTTCATGGAACAGGAAGAAGCCGCTGAGTTGAAAGCCGAACTTGAAGAATTGTTGCGGAATGATGAGGAGAAGCGGTCATGAGCGCCATTACTATTGAGTATAGTCATCCGCGGCCCAGCACCGCTGAGCGACGAAAACCACCCAAGGCCTCCATTGAGAACTTGATTCAATCCATTAAAGGCATGGTGAGTGTGTCGGAAGCCTTGCGCATCTTCGGCGCTGGTGTGGTCATCGCCTCTATGTCGTTATTCCTGCTGCAAGGTTGGAACGAAGGCAATGACATCAATCGCTACCTGCTGTTACTGGCGCAAACCGCGCTGCTCACTACCGGCGGCATTGCGTTGAGTCACGGTCTGAAAGAAACCAAAGGCGCACGAGTCTTTTTCGGCCTTTCGCTGATATCCATTCCGGTGAACTTCACCATTCTCAGTGCCCTGGTTTACTCAGTCTTCCAGCTAGATGGCGCTCTGACCACTTACCCAGGCTATGCAACCTGGCAAATCGACAGCATCGCGAGCATTGCGCTCACGCTAACCGGTGCTTGCTTTGTACTGGTACCCACTGCTTTGTTTTGTTTTGCCATCATGGCCAGGCACTCCGCTAAACAACTGGCCCTGCATTTTTTGCCACTTAACCTGTTGCTGCTAATTCCCGTGCGTGAATCTATGCTCGCCGGCGGCATTGCCATGGCCAGCATCGTGTATGGACTGTGGGTTGCCCGCAAGTTGGGTGCAAAGGATAAGGCGCTGCAAACACCCGAAGGCCGCTTCGCCTTGGCGACATTGTTCATTCCCACGGGCATTCTACTTTTCCGTAGCATGTATTTTTATTCCGTGGACAGCCTCATGATTGCCATGCTCGGCACTGCTGCTTTTGTTGCCCTTCGCCAAGCAGCGCTATACCCTGATCGTTCGCCCTTGGTTGCCAATTCGCTAGACATTCTCTCGCTGCCGGTAGCGTTGATTACCGCCGGTGCACTGATTGATTCGACTACCGGCATCGGCATTGCCTTGGCTGCCCCGGCGACTGCATTACTGTTCTCGATCATGGCCGGTGATGTGTTGCGTCGTTCAGCAAGCCAGGTGGTTTCACGCACCGCGGCCGGTTCTATTAATCTTGCATTGGCCACCGGTTTCATGGCCAGCGTGGCGATTGATGCTTCGGTGATCACCGCCATTGCATCAGCACTTATCGGCCTAGCCATGGTGCTTTGCGGTAGGTGGTTTACCCACAGGCCGAGCATTTTTGCCGGCAGTGCCACGCTAATTGCCGCGGCAATCTTCGGCTTCGAACCCTTTGTGATGCTGGTGGTGGAAGCAAATTGGATGTCGCTGGCCGCTATTGGTGCTTCGGCCATTGCTTTGGGTTCTCTCATTGAGCGTCATGGCGTTACTGCAAAGCTTAAGTTGGTAGATTGGAGTGAGCGACTGACTGTCAGTCGGGAGGGGGTGGTTATTGAAGAGTGATGATTTGGGCTTGGGTGCCCGAGTAAACATTGTTGGCCGCTGCGATCGGAGGATCGCGGCGGCATTTTTAGTATAGAAAATTAAGGCCTTTGAGAAATATCGAATCGTTAGGATCCAAGCAATTGTTCCGGTTAGCCAGCTAGATTTTCCCTTCGTACTTCATAATCTAGAGGAAAAATGTGGTTGGATTTCTATTCCCCGATAGAGAAAATCAATCAAGACAACATTGTAATACTGGAACCGGATTCTAGCTAGCCGCGGATTCGCACACCTAAAAAACTCAGCATGCCAAACGCAGACATAAGCAGCCAAACTGCACCGGGTAAGGGATGCCTCTGCCCATCGTTTGCCTCTCATGATTTGCTATAATTTTTGCCATGAGATATATCTAGGACACTCAACCCTTAGCATTCAGTTGCAATAATGTTCAATTGAGATTATTTCATATTGGCAAACAGGCAGATCGCTACGCTGAATATTTGATTGCTCAATTGGGGAGGCTATAGCATGAAAAAACTAAACGCCTATGGATATCTTTTCAGTATTGTCTTGGCGCTGAATTTCTTGGTTCTTAACTTTGCGCTTGCAAATTCTGAAGATAATTTGCTTCTCCGTTACGACTTTAACGAGGGGCGCGGCTCGGCGGCAATCGATCGAACAGGTTACGGCGCTGATGCAACATTATTTGGTAATGCTGCATACCAAGATAACACCAGAGACCCATGGTCTAGCACTCATGTAGGCAAGTTTGGTAATTCTATAGCTCTTGATGGTGTTGGCGACTATTTGGTGATGGAAAGTGATTTTCATTCAGCCAGATTGAATTCCGATTCGGTTGGGATTGCCGCTTGGGTAGACCCTACTGCTAGTGGCGCGGGCAAGCAGTACATTGTTAGTAGAATTGATCATACGGCACAAACAGGCTATGCACTGGCTATTGATGATGTAACGGGCTATCTGCGCGCAGAAGTTTACTTGGATGGTATTGCAGGATTAACGGAGGCAGTTGGTGTAACCCAGATTAGCGGTTGGACTCATGTAGCAATGGTGTTGGATGGTGCGACCTTGTCAGTTTATGTAGATGGTGTACTAGATGGATCAACATCAGCCACAATCAGTGATATCAAAAGCACAAGCGCAAACCTAACCATAGGAGCCTTGTCCGGAATAAACCCTAGCTATGAGTTTTCCGGTTTAATCGATGAACTTCGCCTATACAGCTCCCTTGATGGGGCACATCCGGCTGTTCTCGCTGCTGCAGTTGGTGGCGAACCGGGTCTAATGTTTTACGAATCTTTCGATAGCACCTCTACGATGTATTGGTTCGGCGGAACCAACAATATGGCTAACCTTAGTGCGGCGGACGAGGTTGAAGGGCGCTTTGACAGTGCGCTGCATTTTCAAAATAGCGGGCAAAGCAATGAGTTGCTTTCTTGGCCAGCTGCCTCGGCCGTGGATCCAGATCGGGGGCATATTTCATTTTGGTATAGACCAGACTATTCACCCACTGGAAACCAGGCGCATATTTTTCTAGAAACTGATGATAGCGGTGCGGCGGATGGCTTTCGTATTTATCGGTGTAACAGCTGTGACGACGGAGATGACGAATTCAGAATGCGTGCCAAGAATAATTATCTACGCTCGAATAGGCAGGAGCCAGAAGTTGTTTACTCGTGGCAACCGGCCGATTGGCAAAATCCGCAAGATCATTGGCATCGCATTGAGTTAATTTGGGATCTGGGCTCATCAATACCTTCTGAGCGATATATGGCCTACGTGGTTGATGGCGAAATCGGCTACATCATTGAAGATATAGACCCAATTGCTACAGGTGCTATTACCAGTTTTTACGTTGGCTCACGGTCGGTCTACTCGGGGATGGAGGGCTCGATCGACGAATTGAAAATTTACTCATTGCCGCAGTTTGATCCGCGTGACTATAACGATCGAATTGCAGCTCAGCGTGTGATAACAAGTGGTGATGGGGAATTACAGGTTTACGAGAATGTCTACAACTCTGCTGATGCGGAGTTTCCTGACTCTGCACTAGCGGCAGAAGACCCAATTACCTTTTATCAGGTGGCACCTTTTGATCGAGTGTACGCTGGAACCGTTCCCGCGGTTGCCTCAATCAGCGACGATTTGTATTACAAGTCCGCGAATAACGAACATGAATCGCTGTTTTTTAATGTCTATAGTCAGTCTGATGTCAGTGACGTGATTATTACACTGAGTGACTTCAAGGACGACAACGGCAACACAGTGATAGATGCCGGTGAGCTGGACTTGCGAGTAGTGAAGAATTGGTGGCAACTCAAGTCGGATGACCACAAAATTGGGCCCTATTTTCCCGTTTGGGTTCCTGAATTGTTAATGTACGATGATCGTTATAACTTTAAGCGCGATGATTACGATGTCGGGCCGGAAGCAGATCATACCTGGGACAATCTACCGTCTTTCCCGAAGCCTGGCATAGGACAGTCCATTACCGAGTTTAGGGCCTTCACCTCTAAGCAATTTATGGTGAAGCTGCATGTTCCTGACACGGTTGATTCGGGCAACTACTCTGCGACGGCGACCCTAACCGGTAATGGCATTTCTGGTTCCAGGGAAGTTACTTTGCATTTGGCTGTGCGGGATATCACCTTGCCGGATCCTGACAAGACCTTCATGCTTTTTCACCGTGCTCAATATATTGGTTCACCACCAGAAAATAGCGGCCGCGATTTGGTTCCTAGTCAGTCATACTATCTATCTGAACTGCAGGATATTAGAGATCATGGGTTTAACGGTGTCTTTGCTTACGGGGCCGATGTGCAATACGTTACCGATATTGCCGGCCTGGGTTTTGACGATGTAATCATGTTTCCCACTGCCAATCGTAGTGCCGGACTAAGCACTGCCATGAACAATGCGTTTGGCGAGGCATGGTATGCAGGTATTGATGAGCCGGTTACCGAAACGAAACTCAACTGGCAGCTAAGTGCTGCAACTCAGATTCATAATGGTGATTCAGCAAATGGTTATGTGCCCTATGGAAAAATTGGTACAGCAATTTATTTGCATTGGGCAGATTGTCTGGCTGAACCCCATCGTTCTCGGGAGCATCCGGACTTTTCTATTGACCAGGATTTTTGTCTGTACACTGGAGACTACCAAGGAAACGGGGTATTCCAAAGTCATCAAAAATTAGATCTTGAAAACATAAACGTTTACAACATAATTGTTTCTCAATGGGGTGCTCTTGGTGTGCCCGAGCTGTCAATTTCACCCACCCAGAACTACTTTCAGGGCTTACTTGATGGTAGTCAACAAAAAGATGATGCGTTGCAAACATACTATTGGCAAATGCGCGACGAAGATGCGCGTGTGAATCGCTATTATGCGGGTATTCATCTGTACCTAACCGATTTGGCTGGCATTTTTCCGCATGTCTACTATCACAACAACGGCAGTGATCCGTTTGATGATTTAGATAATGCACCAACGACTCCGGGTTTTTCACATACGCGCGAAATGGGCGCTGTTTACCCTACGCAGCAAGGCCCAATGAGTACAATTGAGTGGGAAGCATTGCGCGAAGGCGTTGACGATTACCGATACTTGCAGTTGTGGAAGTCACTCTATACTTCCATGCTAGGAGAAGATCCGGCGATTGCGGCTATATCGAAAGCTGCAATAGATGCAGCCTTGCTACCTTTCCAGTATCGAATACATACGATTCAGTCGAGTGTGAACCTTGCAGAGTTTGATTCAGCCCGAGAAACTGTAGCAACGCAAATTGAGTTGCTACAAGTTGGTTTAGGTGATCCTGATGGAGATGGCGTTACGACGGCGGCTGAAAACCTCGACGGCACTGATCCCAATCACCCGGATCATGATCGAGATGGACTAAACGACGGCGTAGATATTAACCCAACGGATCGTTTTTCGCCGCATGCCTCGGGTACGAATTTAAGTTTGGTAGCAGACTTTAGCGATCCAGATATGGACGATAATAATCTCATTGTATCGGCGGGACAGACGATCTATGTAGAAGTTTGGGATGCGCAGTTAAATGGTAACTGGTACAACCCTGGTCCGAGTTATGTTGATATTTCGTCTGCTGGTCTGAGTAACGAATGGGTAACATGTAGCAACACTTCCAGTAACACAGTTTGTGAAGGTTCTACGGGCGTTCTTAACTTATCTGCCGGACCGCACATACTCGATTTGAAGGTCAAAACCAAAAAGAATGGTAACGGTGAGTATCTAGATGTGGTTCCCTTTACGGCTCAATAAGGCTGTTGAAATATTTATGGCAGTCCGGAATTCATCAATTAACCGATCAACAAACCGCGCCGGAAAAATCTTGTGATAGGCAGCATCTCGTCGATGAGGGGTGTTACCAAGGTCTAAGTATTCAGAATGGGGTTGAACCGCTGACCTAGCCTGAAATTCCGGCGGTAACACACTTCAAGGGCAAATTGGGGTCGAACCGATAAAAGGAAAAATTGGTTCGACCCCGAAAGCTCACGCTCCATACAGACTTAAGCTCCGCGCTGCTCCATTAACCCGTCGATCGCCCAGTCATAATCCATGCTCTCCCCCATCCAGCCGGTGACTGCGGTATCGGCATCGATCTGCAATTTCCTTTTCACGTGCCGACGCATTAAGGCGGTAACGCCCACCCCGTCGACCATACGGCTAGGACGACTGTCCCCGCAATTGGCAATCATCTCACCCCACGGATCGCGAAAGACAATCGCCGCCGCCTCCCGACGTACACTAAAACCACCTTCATGAATCAAGCGATGATGGCGCCGGCATAACAGCAGCAAATTACTCAGCTTCGTTGCCCCGCCCTGGGCCCAGTGTTGAATATGGTGTCCATCGACATAACGGGTGTGGGGGCAACCGGGAAAGCGGCAGCCGCGATCCCGTGCCACCAAGGCGCGGCGCATGGCGGTGGGGATACTGCGAGTCTTGCGGCCCACATCGAGCGCCTCAGCGTCGGAATTCTTAAACAACCCCACCAAGCTGGCATCGCAGGCCAAACGCCGAACTGTTTCTGGCGGCAGGCCCGGGCCATGCTCAAGCTCACAACAATCTTCGCCCTCGGCCGCAGCAACATCATCGCGCAACGTTTCCGCGGAAACGTGCACCACCACTTGATGCGTATCACCGCTCTTTATAGAGCTCGGCTCATTGGCCAAAAAAGCTTCCGCCAACAAAGCCAGCGCATCCGCATTGCGATTACCAGACAAACGCGTGGGGTCGTCTCTATCCAGCCGTTCTAAGCTAGACGTTTCCGCGGAAACATCGGCCGCCGAGGGCAAGGCTTCCCGCGCCGCTGTCAATGCCTCCACCACCACAGCCCCCAGCTCTGGCGGCAAACAGGCATGTAATTGCAATTGACCCATATGATCAAAAAACCAACGCGCCGAGCGCTGGGTATCGCAGTCATTGGCATCGGATAATTGCGCTGCTCGTTCGCAAAACCGCATCCGCCGCACCAAAGTCTCCATATGATGAGCCGTGCCATGCAGAGCAATGTTCAATAAGTCTTTTTCATTCGCCGCCGTCGCAATGCGCGTCATCGCCCGCACTTTCGAATAGCTAATACGCCCCGCCGCAAACGCCTCAGAGATCTTCGGCAAGTCAGGCAAGGCACGCGCCACCCGCACCTTCTCGCGCGCTGCCCCCATGGCTAAACCGATCTTCCAGTTCAACCAATGCGCGCAAGAATTAATACCCTGATGCGCCCAGCCACCCCGTCGATCGAACTCACCAATCAGCGTAATCAACTCATAAGCCCCGGCATTCAAATGCCCCGCCAATTCGGTGATGTTCTTTTCTAGGGTCGCAAGCATTGCTTCATTTGGGTGACGGGGAGGTAGTTCGGCGGGCATGGGCGGGGCCTTGCTGGTAGGTGTTTATATATACAGTAGTATACGTAAAAGAGAAGGAGAATCAAGTGGTTAAAGCTGACGAGAATCAGAAATTATGCGGATTTGATAGCCGAGTCGAGACTGCCGTCCGGCCGATATAGGCAGCTCACCATGACTGCCGGGCCAACGCAGCTAGGGCAATTTCTCAACGAACCGGCGCTGAAAATATGGAGCTGGCTTAGCAGCGCGCCCCCTGGGCAGCGACAAAAGAGTTCCTCGCGCGTTCCGAAGCGGCAATGCGAGGTCAAAGCGGTGCATCCGGCAATGGGCTTGATCGAGGTTGGGTGCCGCTGTCATTGGATGATGTAGAAGCGGAAGAAGAGACCGCGTAATAATCGTTGAGCCTTGATCCTGGAAACACCATGCGCGTCGCAATTGGATCGGAGCGGCAGTCATGCAATGCTGAACTAAGATATAACGCTCTACCCACAATTCACGGCGTGGAATAACTCCCAATCTCCCACCCACCTTCTCGATTCCGGCGCAAATTTCCTGAGATCGCCCAGCCTCGACCAAATGCTTTCTCAAGCTGCGTCCCTTTAAGATGCGCACCAGCGATGCGCAGGGAATTCAGTGCGGCAAAATATTCAGGGGTCGCTGCCCAATCGTAGCTCGGTTTTGCGGTTAGGCGGCCACGAAACGCGCCCCGTGCGGTGGTCGAATAGACTTCGAACTGAGTTTGTGCGACTTCGATGCAGGTGCTGCTTGAGTGTCGTTTGAAATTGAAATCGGGACGCAGCGCGTAGGCAATGAGCTTGTGAGAGTTGCCGCGGCGGTCTGTTTCCGATTCAAAGTGTTGTGTTAAGACATCGAATCGGACCAGCACGTCCAGCATTTCCTTTACGCTGGCATTGCGCTCAGCATTTCCGCCAGTGCCTCGAAATGGATATCTAGCCGCGGTTACCCAGGGGCTGTCGGGGCGAGTCACGTCAACTCTGTCGAGATTGGGTAGGGGCGCGCATAGGGGCCCACCCCATACGGGTATTCGACCATCTGCACTTGTGGCATCAGCAACTTCAGCGTGGGTGGGTGGCTGCAGTAAAACGCTGGGCGTGCTATTCGGCAGAGCGTTTCCTCGCAGCGTGGGCAACCAAGTATCGCCTTGTTTTCTTACCATCGTCTGCATCTGTCTAGCTTGTAGTTGCCCTGCTAGTCGAGGGAAGGTTTTGGTGACAATCGATTGCTTTGCCCACGATTGAACATCAGTCACGGACGTGTTCACGTTAACAATATGATTGCCTTCGTTCCCGGTTGGCCGGTAGCTCTTTACAGAATCGACTGAAAGCCTTCCGTAGCCCACGCAATGCTGGCGTACCATGAGTGACCATCCCAACCAAGTTAGGGTAAATTTTTCGCCGCTTGCATCGCCGTTGGGGGAATTCACCAGTTCATCGCGAAAAATGCCCGCGGCAGCCAACACGCGAAGTTGTTGGCGTTGCGTGCGCTGCGATTGGTTAGCGGGATCGCCATGAAAGACCAAGAAGTAGTCATCCGGCGCGCTTGCATAATTATTGCTGCCATATTCATCTGCTCGAGGGGAAATCGGCAACTGTAGGCATTGTTCTGCCGGCTGTGCACTGAATATCGCATCTCTTGCGGCCTGCAACAATAAGGCATCCGTCGCGTCTTGTTGCGTGTAGGTCGTATTGCGTTCTCTCAAGTCCGCCTGAAACGATTTAAGATCCATGGCAACTTGAGTGATATTGGTTTCGAGCTCAGCCGCAGTCCACTGGGTACCATCGGCAAAGCGATACACCTCAATGAGTGAATCGTCATTCGAGCGCTGAGTAATTGCGAGATAGTTCCACTGATTGCCTACGCGTATTTGCAGATTGATCGAGTTCTTCTCTGTCAGCAATGAAATTTGTTCGGGTGTTATCCCGGCGCCGAACTCCACCACATCTTGACCCCCTTCGTCGGCGATCAAATCAAATCCATCGTCCAGATTGACGATATAGGTGTCGTCGCCCTCACCTCCGAGCAACATGTCTTCGTCCTTGCCGCCGATGAGAATGTCATCGCCCGCATTGCCGGTAAGGACATCCGCGCCCTGTTGCCCGACCATTCGATCGGGGCCTGGTCCACCCTCAAGATTGTCCGGCTTCTGCGTCCCCGAAAGTTGCCGACCCATTGTTACCGCGGCCCGCAAATCGATATGCGCCGCATTGCCATTGCTCGTTCCGGCAATTTGCTGAATGTTATTGTCGTACCCAAGCTTGAACCAGTTGATCAGTTGGGCAACGAATATTTGTGCAGGCAGGCCCACTTCGTCGCCTCGCCCTGGCTTCAAAATTGCACGTTCACTAACAAATTGAGCGTTCGCGCTGTTGCCATTCGGGTTTGCAGCCCATGGCCCGCCGTCACCGAGATAGGCCAGCACCAGGTCGTTGTTGTATGCGTGGACGGTAATCTCGTCGATGGACCAATGTGCTGGCAAATGCAGCACGCTGTCTTCGTCCGAACTATTGCTATGCTCAAGAATAAGGGGAAATTGTTGTCGACTATTCTCGAAGGCTGGGTTGTCATCGACAGAATCGGTGCAAGCGGCGGCTATCAACAGGGCCAGGAGCAACGGCAATCTTGCGCTCTTGCTTGGAAAATTCATAAGTGGCAATCCATATCGGTCCGTCGTATAGCCTACGCTAATGGTGTGGAGACTAAATACCACCCGCGTCTTAATTCGATGGAAAATCGGTGTTGCACTCGTGGCTGGAATGCCAGGTTGAACGGCAATTCTTGAAATGCTGGGTTGGATGGTTGTCGGCCTGAGTCGGCTATGGATCTTGGGCTTGGCAATATAGCCTGAACTTAGGGGTCCGATCTTCGACGGCGAGGGAAGCAAAAACGCGATTCGACCCCAAACATTGTAGCGGAAGCTGTGGGTGCCGCTCCTAAACACGCCGTTTGCGAGACACGAGTAATCAGCCAAATCTAACAGATACGCCCGCTTGATCGGCCCAGCTTTCGGAGGATTGCAAAAAACTGTTCACTCCTTCGAGTTTCCACTCTGGCCTATTAATTCCGGCTAATGCTTCAATCGTTCCGTCGCAATGCAGCTTCGCGGAACAGGAATTAAATTTCTGAGTCAGAAATTATGGTAGATTATCAGCGCACGCGGAGACCAAACCATGGCGAAAGCAACCCCTAAATCAATCGATCGGCGTGAAATGCCGGCTTACACGATCGCCGAGGCGGCGCACTATCTCAGTGTGCCGGAGGCGACCGTTCGTTATTGGTCAAAGGGGCAAGACGAGTATCAGCCACTCATCGAAGTGACTGACGGTCACCCGACGCTACTCTCATTTATCAATATGGTCGAACTTCACGTATTGGCCGCGATTCGTCGCAAACACGCGGTCACGATGCCTAAAGTGCGTTCGGCAATTGAATATTTGAAAAAACGTACGCGGACGGTGTACGAAAAGCGCCATCCGCTCATTAGTCGTCAGCTTGAAACTGACGGACTCGATTTGTTCATTGAACGCTATGGGGCACTCATTAACATTAGCCAGGCTGGCCAAACTGCGATGCGAGAAGTCCTGGAGGCTGCGCTGCACCGCATTGAGCGGGATGCCAACGGGATTCCCATCAAGCTGTATCCCTTCACTCGGAGCAATATTACGCAAGCCCCGTCGATGGTGGTTATTGATCCGGATTTGTCGGCTGGTCGACCCGTAATATCGGGTACGGGATTGGCTACTGAGGTGATCGCCGAGCGCTATAAGGCCGGTGAGTCTATTGAGCAGCTCGCGGGGGACTATGAGCGCCAGGAAAAAGAGATCCAAGAAGCGATCCGATGCGAACTCCAAATCGCCGCCTAGCGAGGTTCCGTTTTTCCTAGATCGAAATCTCGGTAAGCATATCATCGCTGATGCACTCCGCGAAGCGGATATACAAGTAGAGTTGCACGACGATCATCTGATGCTTGACGCGCCGGATGAGGATTGGATTGCTCTGGTCGGGCGAAAGGGCTGGCTAGCGATCACGAAAGATAAGAACATTCGCTACCGCTACGCCGAAATAGCGGCCATCAAGAAATATAATGCCAAGCTGCTCGTTGTTCGAGCAAAGAACGCTACGGGCGAGGACATTGCGGACATCCTGGTAAACGCCAGGGCGAGGATCTATCGGTTCACCGAAAAGAACAAAGCGCCGTTTGTTGCGGGTATCGTTCGATCGGGCCGAATCGAAAGCTACGATGTATAAGCGCTTCCTAATAACTTAAACAAACTATCGTCGCGAATTCTGCGTCTAACCGGGGCTCTCTGCCGGCATTGGTAAAGGCGGCGGCTAGCGATTTGACGAGATCTGATTTTACTCCCGTGAGCTTACCCAGCATGAAGCGATTCCTGGACACATGTTGCTCGGGCTACGTGCATAGATTTGATTGAACTATTTTGGGGTGTTGCGGTGTCTCTAACGGTCTAGGTTTTGGCATCTACTTTGGTTGTTAGTCTGTTAGTCTTGCTGAAGATTGAATGAATAGAAGGAGCTGTAAAATGCAAGCGGCCGTTTTGGATAAGTTTGGTCCGTCTTCGGTGATGGAGCTGCGTGAGATACCTATACCCAAGATCGGTGCAGATCAATTGTTGGTGGAAGTTGTAAGCGCGGGTATAAACCCCATCGACTGGAAAATTCGTAATGGTCTTATGAGTGCGCGGTACGGCGAAGAGTTTCCGATGGTCTTGGGTTTCGACGCCTCTGGGGTCGTCGCAGAAACCGGTGACAACATTACCGAGTTTCAGCCAGGCGATCTTGTATTTGCGCGGTCTGATGTCGGGGCAGGCGGCTGCTATGCAGAATATGCCGCGCTGAACGCCAGTACTGTTGTGCTTAAGCCCGATAACTTAAATCATGAAGACGCGGCCGCGATGCCGCTAGCGGCCTTAACGGCCCTCAATGGGCTGCGCGACGTGGGCCGAGTTGAGTCCGGCCAACGAGTGCTCATTAACGGCGCATCGGGGGGTGTTGGTATCTATGCAGTACAAATTGCGAAGAACATGGGCGCGCATGTGACGGCGGTTTGCAGTGAGAGAAATCTAGAGCTAGTCAAGGAATTGGGCGCTGACCAATGCATTGACTATCAAGCTCAAAACCCCCTCGAAATGGACGAGTCTTGGGACGTGATTTACGATGCCGTGGGTGTCTTGAAGTACGCCGAGGCGCGTGAGCAATTGACACCTCAAGGCGTGTACATGACCTTGGTTCCGGTGGAAGGTATTGATTTTTTCTTTCTGGGCCAAACCGAAATCAAGCCACGTGGCGGCTATTTCTTGGTTTGGGCGCCAACTGCCGCCGACCTTGCAGTTTTGTCGAACTGGGTGAAACAGGAAAAATTACGTTCGGTGATAGACAGCGTTTTCCCCCTTGCGCAGGTGCGAGCGGCTCATGAACGCAGTCAGACTGAGCGTGCGGTTGGAAAAATTGTGTTGCAAATAGGGAGTTGAGCACATGCCAGCTATCAGACTTGGTGATTCGAGGTCGCTTGCTTGAGTCAGGGGACGCTAACTGCGGAAGGTCAGATGGCGCTTTTTTGGCGAATTTTGCACATACTGACGGCGCGCTATGGCAATCATCCCATGGGGCAATTGCTAGTCGCTCTAACCATGGTATTCCTGAATGAGCGAGGTACGCCGCCTACTATGACGGAAATCTGCACTGCGACGGGATTGCCGAAGTCTTCGGTTTCTCGCTATGTGTCATGGCAAATTGATCAGGGTTTAGCGCGCGAAAAAATCGATTCTAAGGACCGTCGGCAGCGCCGCTTGGTGCAAACGGCGAAAGGTAAAGCGGAATGGCGCTGGCAAGTCGATCAACTCGGCAAGTTATTCGAAGAAGTTGGGGAACTGGATGACGGATTTCGCTTAAGTACTGAACGGCCCGACGCAGAAACTCTATTGCAACGCATGGTAGAAATAAATCGCCAAGCACGTCGGCGCGCGTCCTAGGAAGAGTGTTTTAGAGTAGATGACGTATGGTGCTTGGCTGGTAGCATCGCTTGATCAACGCTCAAGCCGATATCCTGAGTTTTCTGTGGAGATTCTTGTTGATCGTGCTTCGATGGGCGCGTCATGACCATCAGTTGCACCGAACGTCGCCGCGCGGCGATGCTGTCTTGCGCTTGCGTCTGGCCAGCAGTATTGTTCCGAAGTGGGAGTAATAATAGTTTAGGAAAGACTTCCGCGCTCTGCCAGGGACGGCCCAATGGGGAGAATATCCATGAAGTCGTCCTATGCGTCCGCTTGGTTGTTTGTATCTGTCTTTCTGACGGCACCGGCCTTTGCTCAATTTCTAGAAAGCGCCACACCGCCCCCACCTTCGCTTAAAGAAGTTGCATTGCCGACAGTGGTTGAAACCATTGCTGGGCTTTCCGTCGTCGATGAGGCGACGCCCGATGGTGCCAATGGCTTTATTAAGGACGAGGCCGCGGCGATTCTTCTCGGCAAAGCGTTTTTTTGGGACACCCAGGTGGGTAGCGATGGGGTTGCCTGTGCGACTTGTCATTACCACGCTGGAGCGGATGCTCGGGACAGAAATCAATTGAGCCCTGGGATCAAGGGAGGCAACGGCGTATTTGATGTGACCGCCTCAGGTGGCGGCGGCCCAAATTACTCCTTGAACGCTGCAGACTTTCCTTTGCATCAACTTGCGGATCCGGCGGTGCGCGATTCCTTGGTGCTTGCAGATAGCGATGATGTCGTGTCTTCGCAGGGCACATTTTCTGCAAGCTTTAACGATGTGGTGCCTGGCGAATCGCTCGATGACTGCACGATAGTCAGTCCCGATCCTTTCGGCTTTCATTTGAACGGAATTAATGTGCGACGGGTGGAGCCAAGGAATACGCCCACGGTTGTGAACGCGGCTTTTAATCACCGCAATTTTTGGGATGGGCGAGCAAACAACATTTTTAATGGCGTGGACCCATTTGGACAGCGCAACGCCGATGCTCGAGTGTTAGAAGTGCAAGGCACCGGTGTTGTGCCCATTCAGGTGGCGTTTCAGAATTCTAGTTTGGCTTCGCAATCCGTTGGTCCGCCAGGCAGCGACTTCGAAATGTCTTGTGCAGAAGATCCGATAACGCTTGCGCGTCGGAATTTCATGAAGATCGGTAAGAAGATGGTCGGTCTGGAGTCACTGGCTGATCAGAAGGTTCACCCCAGCGATAGCGTGCTTGGAGGTCTTTCAAATCACCCTAAAAAAGGTTTGGATGGACCGGGCAATAGCGGCATCACCTACGCGGAGTTAATTCAAGCTGCTATTTCTGATCGATTCTGGGACTCCAGCAAGCTGTTTGATGTAGACAAGAACGAAATTGGCTCTGGTTTGCCGGCCAACACCGACGAATATAGCTTAATGGAGGCCAATTTTTCGTTGATTTGGGGCCTCGCGATTCAAATGTATGAACGCACTTTAATCGCTGATGACGCCCCCTACGATCAGTGGGCCGAGGCGCCGGGGGATCGCACGCCCGTGGTAGAAAACACCAAAGGCATATTGACCGAAGCGCAGATGCTCGGCATGGATCTTTTTTTCTCCAACACGCCGGGTCAACGCGGTAACTGTAGCACCTGCCACCAGGGGCCGACTTTCACTACTGCCGCCTTCCCATTCACTGATGAGGCGGAGTCAGGTGAGTTTCCGGAGGTCGAACAACTTGTTGAACGTATGCGCCGGGGTGATGGCGTTAACCTCGCCGAAAATTTGTTTCGATTCTTCATTGCGGGTGAAGGCTCCGTGGGTGCCTTTGCTTTGTCTGGGCAGGCCGGCTCGCGCGAGCTACCCAGCATCTATCCGGCGGCGGTGGGCGGGGATCTGACTTTGAACGGTGTGCCCTGTAAGGTCACGTCGTTCTTATTGAACCAGGATCGCACCCAACCGGCACCGACTCTTGGCTCTGGCATTCCGCCGGAACCGCCTGGTCCATCGGATTTTGCGGACTACAGCACGCGCGATGCGGTTATTCGCGTTGCTGGTTGCGGTGGTCCTCTGCCCCTTGAAATTACCATTGTCGATGGTGGCCCGGACAACGATACGGCTAGCATTGCTCCGGTTATTTTCGCGGGTGCGCCCGCGCCGTGTCCGGTCTGTTATCCGATTCCGCCGGTCATTGGTCCGCCCTTGGCGGCTGGGCCCATCGATGGTGATTTCTCGCTTAACGGGCCAACGGTTTACGACACGGCTTTCTATAATATTGGCGTGCGACCCACGGCGGAGGATCTTGGGCTTGGCGAATTTGATCCCTTCGGTTATCCCTTGTCTATTACGCGTCAATGGATCAATGAGTTGCTAGGTACGCCAGCTCCGGACGTGGATGCGATCAACAGCTTGAATTTCTCACGGGTGAAAGAGCCATTTAGCTGGTATGGTGACGCGGTATTTTTCCCGGGTGGTTTTGACGGCTATGCCTGGTTGACGCACCGCCTGGTAAACAATCCAGACTTCGGCAACAACTATTGTTCATTCCCCTTCCCGCCCTTTGCGCCGGCCCCGCCGCCATTTACTGATGCTGATCAGGCCACCTGCGAAGCCGTCGGGTTCAATTGGTTTGAGCCTTCTGAATTCATTAACGCACCGCAATTCTTCCCGCCTAAACCAGGACGCGGAGATGATGCGGTGCCCGCCTATGATCCCATTGGTCAACCGCCGTTCTTTATTCCCAATGTCGCGAATTTCAACGCGATTCTCGACATGTCAACGGCAGTAGATGGTGCGTTCAAAACACCAGGCCTAAGGAATGTCTCGCTGACCGCTCCGTATTTTCACAATGGCGGTCAGTTGACCTTGCAACAGGTGATGGAGTTCTACAATCGTGGCGGCGATTTTGCGTTGGAAAATCTGGGGGATCTAAGTCCGAACATTCATCCTCTGGGACTCGATCAAGCCCAACTATCCAATCTCGTGGCCTTTCTCGAGGCGCTGACAGACGAACGGGTGCGCTGCGAACTTGCGCCCTTCGATCATCCAGAGATTCGCATAGCGAACGGTGCGCGCGGCGGCGGCGGCTTTGTGACCGAAGACAAAAAAAACCGTGGTCAGTCTAAGGACCAACTGGAGCTTATCCAGGCCGTCGGTGCGGGTGGGCGACCGGCGAATTCCGCGTCCTGCATCGATATAGAAAATTTCCTCGAATGACTAAACCACCGATGAAAATGGTCGGGACTGAACCCCGGAGCTTCGGAGGGAGATAGAAATGAGAAATGATCAAGACCGGATCTTTTTTGTAGGCAGAAGCTTAGCCATCAAAGCGAGTCTATTATTGCTGGTCGCGACGCCGCTGGCAGTCTTTGCGGACAATGGGCCGCCGCCTTTCACATTCAATGATCGCTGTGTGCCTTACCAAGTGGATCCAGATTTCATGCGGGCCAATGGTGTCGATCCGGATAAGATTTTGACCACCTTCGGTGGTGATGCGCCACCGGACGATGGTACGGGCAATAGCGGCACGCCGGCGCCTTGGACTTGGGATTTAGATGCCGAGGGTCAGCCGGTGCCCTGTGACGAGTTCCACACGCACAAGCGCCGTACGCGTTACGAAGGCTGCCATTTTTACGACGGCACGCCTTGTTTTTTCACGACTAATGGTCAGCTTGACCAAGATGCATTCACTGATGATGCGGCGGGGCGCCGGGCGTTCGAAATTGCCGAGCATTTTGTCATTTACGAAGTGGTGCAAAGTTTAGAACCCTCACCCGATGGCTATAACCCGGCGCCGATATTTACGGATCCATTCGCGGGCGGATTTGCCGTGGGCACGCAAACTAAAATAATGAATGCGGCCAATACTTATTGGCAAGATGATCCCTTAGGGCTTTGGCGGATTGGTTTTATTCAGTTCACCAATAAAGCTGCCGCGTGCCGGGGCAACTCTGAAGATGGTGATTGTATTTATATGAACAATCTGAATACCGCCAATGGCACAAATTCTCAAATGATTGGTTTTCCGCTGATATACACAGGTGATGAGATTTTCGAGCTGGCGGAGCGGGGACTGATCTCGATTCGATATCGGCTGGGTGCTGATGGCGTGCCTGGTGGTGCGTCCGGCCCGCGCTATATTCTTTGTCCCGTGCACGAAGCACCGGCGAACGGATCCGTGGCAGCTGGCGAAGACATTATTCAGGGATTTCCGACGCACATCGAGTTTCAGCCCCCCGATGGCCTTGTAATTTTGCCGGACTTCGCTGATCCCAGCGGACGGGGTCACATTCGTCAAAGTGTTGCCTTTCCTTTTGGGCAGACACCACCACCCGGGACCGGACCCTTTGCCGAAATCAAAGTCTACGAGAGTTTCGATTGCTTGCAGCGCACCGGCGAATGGTGCCCTTGACAATCTGATGGCCACGCTAGGGCTGTGGCACCAAGCTTAGAATGATGGGGACCCTCAGGGGTCCCTTTCCCAGTGGGTCAAGGCATTTGGATAATTACGCACAAAGCTATCGCCGTTGTTGGGATAGGCCCGAGGATTTTTGGGCAGAGGCTGCTGCCGAGATCGATTGGATTCGGCGCTGGGATCGCGTGCTGGATGATTCGGCGGCACCGGCCTACCGCTGGTTTAGTGGTGGTATTTTGAATACCTGTTACAACGCGGTAGATCGTCATGTCGCGGCGGGCCGTGGCGAACAGCCGGCAGTAATTTTCGATAGCGCCATGACGAACAGTCAGCGCACGCTCAGTTATGCGCAGTTGCGTGACGAAATCGCCAAATTTGCCGGCGTGCTGGTGAGCTTGGGTGTGGATTCCGGTGACCGCGTCATTATTTACATGCCCATGGTGCCCGAAACGGCCATCGCAATGCTGGCTTGCGCAAGAATCGGGGCCGTGCATTCGGTTGTCTTCGGTGGCTTTGCGGCTAACGAGCTGGCGACCCGAATCGATGATGCGAAACCTAAGCTAATTCTCGCGGCCAGCTGCGGATTAGAGCCCGGGCGCATTGTTCCGTATAAGCCGCTGCTTGATCAGGCTCTTGAATTTGCCACGCACGAACCCAAGGATTGTATCGTATTGCAACGTGAACAGGCGACGGCAAGTCTGTCATCTCGGGATCTGGATTGGCGCGAAGTGACGGCCAATGCTCAAGCCGTCGACTGCGTTCCTGTATCCGCGACTGATCCGCTATACATCCTTTATACATCCGGCACCACCGGCGAACCCAAGGGGATTGTTCGCGACAATGGCGGCCACGCGGTGGCGATGTGTTGGAGTATGCGCGCCATCTATGGAATGAATCCCGGTGATGTTTTTTGGGCGGCGTCGGATGTGGGCTGGGTGGTGGGACATTCCTACATTGTCTATGGGCCCTTACTGCGTGGATGCACCACGGTGATGTTCGAGGGTAAACCCGTGGGCACACCAGATGCGGGTACCTTTTGGCGCGTGATTGCCCAACACGGTGTGAAAGCCATGTTTACTGCGCCAACGGCGATACGCGCCATCCGTCGCGAAGATCCTCAGGGTCTATTGATTAAGGCAAAGGAGCTGGATGGATTAGAAACCCTGTTTCTAGCCGGCGAACGTTGTGATCCAGAGACCTTGGAATGGGCGCGGGCTCAACTGCAGATCCCCGTCATCGATCACTGGTGGCAAACGGAAACAGGTTGGGCGATTGCCGGCAACCCTGTGGGCTTGGGTTTGTTCGAGATTATTCCCGGCTCCGCCGGCAAAGCCATGCCCGGCTGGGATGTGCGAATCTTAGGGGAGGATGGCCAGCCCTTGGGCGCTGGTGAGACTGGGGCTATCACTTGCCGCCTGCCATTGCCGCCCGGTAGCCTGCCGACTTTGTGGAACGCCGAAGACCGTTTTTATCAAAACTACCTGCAACGATATCCTGGCTACTACCAAACTGGTGACGCGGGATACCTGGATGCGGATGGTTATCTGTTTGTGATGAGCCGCACCGATGATGTGATCAACATAGCTGGCCATAGACTGTCCACGGGGGCTATCGAAGAAGTGCTGGCGCGACATGCCGACGTTGCTGAGTGTGCGGTCACCGGGATTCGCGATGCACTGAAGGGTCAGGTGCCCTTGGGTTTCCTGGTGTTGAAGGCGGGCGTGAGTCGACCAGATGAGGACGTCGTGCGCGAAGCGATTGCATTGGTGCGTGAGAGAATTGGCCCTGTTGCAGCCTTCCGTAAAGCGCTAATTGTCAAACGTCTGCCCAAGACCAGGTCGGGAAAAATTCTCCGTCGCACGTTGCGCCACATCGCTGACGGCGATGCCTATTCGATGCCAGCCACCATTGATGATCCGGTCATTCTCGAAGAGATTGCGGATAGAATCAGCTTAGCGGGCATGAGTGCCGTGAGATAGACAGAATTTACACAGAGAAGAGCATGCCTGACAGTGTATCTCGCTTAGCTGAGCATCGGTTCCAATAGCTTTGCGATTCGCGCCACGTCGGCCGGGTCCGCTTGGCTGACTTCGCGATACTCACTATGTCGCTCTGGTACTTTGATCGTTGCGTCAATGCCCATTTGTTCAGACACTGCAGGAAAGCCAGCCGGCGTCATGGGTGCGGAAGGGTCGTCGACAAAGGCTTGACCAGCCGGGTTCATGACCGTGTCTGAGACGGGTTGCACGCGGGTCATGATGGCCCATTCCACACTGTTGAGATCATAGGGGTCCACATCGGGTCCCACGACCACGACCAGCTTGGCGGTCCGCGCCCAACGACCCGCAGCCCCCCATACGGCGTGCAACACATACTTGCCGAATTCGGCATGTGGTTTTCTTGCGCCGTCGACGTTCAATTGCACGACGTACATCATTGAAGGAGTGACAACCACGTCTTTAACTTCCGGAATCTTGTGCTGCAAATCGCTTAAGACTTCGCCCTCGACTGGCAGCATGCCAATGTAATTGTGATCGAAGGGGGGAACCATTTCGATGGTCGCGTGCCACAGTGGGTTCTTTCGATGGGTAATGCAGTTCACTTTCATCAGCGGAATGATATGGAAGCGATCGTAGTAGCCCGCCACGTTGGAATGCCAACCGATGCTGGCTTCTTCAGAATAGAACAGCTCACCTTCAATCACATATTCGGCCGTGGCTGGTACTTCGAGGTCCACGGTTTCGCATTTCACTAGATCCACCGGCGCGCCTCTTAAGCCGCCGGCGAATGCGAATTCATCTTGTCCGTAGGGCAGACCGGTGGCGGCGGCTAAGTGGATGGATGGATCACAGGAACAGGCGAATGCAACCTCAAGGGGTTTGCCTTGCTCATGGGCCTTGAATAGGTGATTGCCAATTTGGTTCATCGGCGGATTCCAATAGGCATAAACCGCCATGTGAGTCTCGTCGTATCCGCTGGGATATTCTCCACCGTCGGGATGAAAGGCATCCCATAGCAACGCAGTACGGTACCAGCCGGCGTTGCGCAGGCCCGTTTCTGGGTCCTTGCTAACGCCGACGCCATTGGTGATATAGGCTGGCCCCTCTTTGCCAAACCACACATGCGGAATTTGATTCTTTAAGCAGACGTCATCGCCGCGGATGATGACATCCCGGCAGGGAGCCTTGGCCTGGTCAATCAGGCGGGGCTCACGCCAGCGACTACGATCAGAAAGCATTTTTGCATGGGCGACTTTAGCTTCCAAAGGATCGCGGATACCAATGGTTAAACCCGTTCGTTCCCTGGTGCCGAAGGGATTGAAGATCAGGGGAACATCGGGCGTGTTGTAACCCTTCAGACCTTCTAGTTGCAGAGCGATGTTGTGGTCATCGTGTAGATAGCGCATTAACGCTTGCAGGTCGGCATTATCGCGGCCGCATTCTAGAGGTACGTTCAGGTGTTTTAGTTGTCCGTCCTTTTCCAGGAAGTCCAAGTAGTCCCGCATATCATTGAATTTCATGGCTTGAACCGCTGTGTTTTGCACATTATCGTCAGGCTTGAACTATTTTAGTTCCAGATCGGAACTATATGCCAAATAGCCAGTCGAGGCGAATGGGTTACTCGTGTGCTGATGCGCACCGCGTGACTTTGCTCACTCGCAGTTTGCAGCGTAGATATAAATTCTTGTTAACTTACAAACTGGGAGCTGTATCGTGGGCATTGTCGTACTGAGCGTGTGGAAACCCTGAAGATGCTCAGTGGTCGCGGTTGTTGCTAAAGTGATTGCCCCCTAGTTTTCGATCGCAGCAGTGCGAGGATTAAGTCGATGGTGGGTGTTTGAACGCCGACCAGGCGCCCAAGTTCGGTGACGGCGGCTACCAAGGCATCCAGTTCAAGGGGTCTGCCGGCTTCCCAGTCTTGCAGCATCGAGGTTTTATGGGCGCCGACAGCTGCGCCGCCGTCGATGCGTTTGTCAATGTCCATGGCAAAACGCACACCGAGTTTTTCAGCCACGGCGGTGGCTTCGGTCATCATCTGGCGTATGAGTTTGCGCAAGGCCGGGTCCGTGCCGATGGTTTCTAGTGTTGCGCCCGTTAACACACTGACGGGATTAAAGCTTGCGTTACCCAACAGCTTAAACCAAATATCGTCGCGAATTCTGCGTCTGACGGGGGCTTTCATGCCGGCTTTGGTGAAGGCGGCGGCGAGGGATTTGACGCGATCGGATTTTTCGCCCGTGGGTTCACCCAGCATGAAGCGATTCCCAGACACATGCTGCACGACGCCCGGTGCCACAATCTCGCAGGACGGATAAACAACGCAGCCAATGGCGCGTTCGGGACCGATGCCATCCCAGATGCGGCCACCCGGGTCGGCGATTTCAAGACGCTGCCCCTCGAAGGGTCCCGCTAGCCCATGGAAATACCACCAGAGAATACCGTTTTGCGCGGTAACCACCGCCGTGTGCTCGTCCAGCAGTGCTCGCATCTGATCCACGATGGGCGTGACTGAGTGGGCCTTTAGGGTAATGACAACGTAGTCTTGTGGGCCCAATTCCTCCGGATTATCAGTGCAGCGAACGGGCAAGGTTTTGGTTTTGCCATCGATTTCTAGGCGCAAGCCGTTCTTGCGCATGGCCTCAAGGTGTGGACCTCGGGCCACGAGCGAGATGTCGTAGCCCGCGTCGGCAAGTTCCGCGCCCAAGTAGCCGCCAATGGCCCCGGCACCGTAGATGCAGATCTTCATCGGCCTAGCCCAGGCCCAATTTTTCAGCCAGGCCTATGCGCTGGAGTTTGCCTGTTGCACCCTTTGGTATTTCATCGAGAAATAAAATCTTTCTCGGTACCTTCATGTCGGCGAGACGCTTTGCCGCAAATTTGCGCAGTTCATGGTCATCGAGACTGGCCCCATCTCTTAATACAACGGCGGCAGCAACATCTTCGCCGAGTTTAGGGTGGGGTACGGCAAAGGTAACCACCTGTTCTATGGCGGGATGATCCAGCAGTACCTCATCGACTTCGCGCGGTGAAATCTTCTCTCCACCGCGGTTGATGATTTCCTTGAGACGGCCGGTTAGACGGAGGTATCCCTCGTCATCGAGAACGCCTTGATCACCGGTGCGAAACCAACCCTGGGTAAAATTCTCGGCGTTGGCCTCGGGATTGTTGCGATAGCCGCTGGTCACATTGGGCCCCCGAATCACGACTTCGCCAATCTCGCCGGGCTCTAACAATTGGTCATCGCTATTCATAATGCCAATCTCAGGGCCGGCGGCTATGCCTACGTATCCCGGCTTGCGAGTCCGCGGTGGCAAGGGATTACTGGCCATTTGATGCGCGGCTTCCGTCATGCCATAGGCTTCAATAACCGGCGCATCGAAAACTTTTTCCAGTTCGGCCATGATTTGCGGTGGCAGTGACGCGGAGGACGATCGCAAGAAGCGCAGGGGATTGGATGCAATGATGGCTTCGTTGCGCCGCGCACGGGCAAGAATCGCCTGGTGCATGGTGGGGACGGCGGTATACCAGCTGGGTTTAGCAGCCTGCAGCCAGCCGAAAAATTGCAAGGCGTTAAAGCCCGGAGTGCAGGTGATCTTTCCGCCGGCGTAGAGCGAACTCAACAAGGCGGCAATGAGACCGTGAATATGAAATAGGGGCATCACGTTCAAGCAGTGATCATCAGCTGTCAGCGACAGTCCATCGGCAATATGTTGGGCAGATGCGCAAATATTCGCATGGCTTAAGGGCACGATTTTCGGTCTGGAGGTTGTGCCGGAGGTGTGCAGAACAAGGGCCACGTCCTCGCTATGAGCCAGTCCATCATCGCAAGCTGATCCGGCTTCGCCCGACAAAGTGAAATTACCGGCCGGACCTTGGCTATCGAAGCTCAGCACAGCAATCGGAATGCCAAGCTTCTCAGCGGCGGCCTTGGCCGGAGTTTCTACGCCGCCCTCGACTACCAGCAACTTTGCATCCAGATCATGAAGATAAAACGCGAATTCATCGGCGGTGTAAGCCGGATTTAAAGGCGCTGTCGTTGCGCCGGCGGCAATGCACAAAAAGGCGCTGGCCATTTCCGGGCCATTGGGTAGCACAATGGCCACGGCGTCATTGCGGCCGATACCCATTCCATTGAGGGTGCTTACGGTTTGCAGTTGTTGATTACGCAGGTCTGCATAACTGAGAGCTGTGCGTTCCGGGGCGCCAATTGCTATCGTATGATCGGCGCCTCGTTTGAGAAGTTTAGCTATGCTGGTCATGGCTGCATGTTAACCGCTGATTTACTGGAGATGCTGGATAATTACCAAGGCATGTCTTCACCGCGGTAATCGATGAAGCGGCCGTTGTCCGCCGGTGTGATTCCTGCCAATACCCCTAGCATTTGCTTAACGCTGTCGCTGGTTTTGAGTGCTCCGGGAAAACGGGCGAGCATCTCATTGGTTCCCACCAATCCAGGATGCAGCATGATAACCGTGACCTCGTGTTTGGGCGTTTCGAAGGCGAGGGTATGAAGATACATATTGAGCGCAGCCTTGCTGGCCTTATAGTGGTACAGGATGGGGCGTTGCGAGCCGGCCACGAAGGAACCGGAGTCGCTGGATAGTGCAACGATTTGCTTTTTCTGGGATGCGGCCACCTGTTCGAAAAATGCTTGGCTGACTTTCATGGGGCCAATGGCATTCACAGCAAAACTTTCCCGCGCCACATCAAAATCTAGTTTAGCGAGTCGATGCCCGGCGGATTTTGGTGTAGGACCCAGGGCCGCATTGAGCAGTAACAAATCAATGGTCTGTTCGCGGTATTTTTCCGCCAGAGCGTCGATGCCCGCATGGTTGGTTACATCCAAACGCTCGATCACAATGTTGGAATTACTGGCGGCTAATTCTTGCAGCGCCGTGGCCGCATCAGGTCTACGCGCGGTTGCAATGACCCGCCAATGATCAGCTGATAGTTGGCGGACAAACTCCAAGCCGATGCCGCGATTGGCACCCGTGATCAATACCGTGAAATCAGGAGATTCGCTCGCCGTCGCGGTCGTGGCGAGCAGTATCATCATGAGGCCGAAAGCTTTAGTCAGGCTGGCAAGCATATTTTTGTCGTCTTGTTTAGGGCTATTGCGTCTAAGGCGGCATGCTCATGGTATGCGGCCATGTCCTGCCCAAAAAAGCCCATCATATAGGCTGTGAAATCTGGTTTCTAACCATGGGTATACGGAGTCCGTCATAGCGAGGACGGCTATTGCTTTGCCACCATCCACAGTCCCAGGTTGCGGGCAGCGCCGGAAGATTTTTCTTTTTGTCGTCAAAATTGATAGATTCCGCCAGGCTTTCAGCGATAGCGGATAACATCAGCGATGAAACATCTGATTCCGGTCTGTCTTGTTTTTGTCCTCATTGCGGGCTGCAGTTCAAAATTGCCCACGGTACAAGTGGCGCAAACCCAGGTGGCCGCGCCCCAGGAACTTCCGGTTTTGCGGCAGGAGGGCGCCGAGCAAAGTGGCATTGCACTGTGTCTTTCCGGCGGTGGATATCGAGCCACACTTTTTCATTTGGGCGTGGTCTGGCGTCTAAACGAGGCTGGCCTGCTACCGCGTCTGGAATCCTTATCCGGCGTTTCCGGCGGCGCGATCTTTGCAGCCCTGCTTGGTGTGCGTTGGGATCAGCTGGAGTTTGATGGAAATATCGCCACCCCAGTAAGTTTCGAACGAGAAATCGTCAAGCCGGTACTAGCTCTAACGGGCTCGTCCATCGATACCTCTGCCGTGCTCGCGTCGGTGAATCCCTTCGTATCGAATCCGCTGCCAGATTTCTACGACAGCAACTTGTTTCATGGTGCTGAGCTCACCGATTTACCCGCCCCCGGTGAAGGCCCCATCGTTGAGTTGCACGCCACCGAGCTCAGTCTTGGTTATAGCTGGTATTTCTATCGGGATCGTGTTGGCAGTCCATCCGTGGGTTTTATCCCCAATCCAAAAATATTGTTGGCTGATATTGTCACTGCCTCAACGGCGGTTCCGGGTGTGTTTGAGCCCGTCTACCTAGATCTCGATAAGTCATTGATGCGCTTTCGCAGTCCAGAAGTTGAAGTTCGTGAGGCGATTTCCCGTGTGCAATGGGATATCTCGCAAGAAGAAGCAGCTATACAAACCGCCCGTGGCGAGAACCAGCTAGATGTGGATGGTTTGTGGGCCGAACTAAAGTCACTGCGTGAACAAGCTCGCGGCGAAATGCGCGCACCTGTACAACTTGTTGATGGTGGGGTACTCGACAATTTCGCGTCCAATGCTTGTCAAAATTCTGAGCGCTCCATCGTTAGCGATGCGACTATTAATACGCAGATCGAGGCGGCCACCTATGGCTCTTCACGCTTCTCCATTGCCATGCGCTCCATCGATGTGATGGGTAATCTCAATGCGCGTAATTTGTCAAAAGAATTGTTTCGCCGCAGCCTCGCCCTGGCCAGCGAACCCATTTGCAAAGATTCCGCTGATGAACAATGCACCGAGCCTTTCTTTACTTATATTGCACTTACGCAAGGTATGCCTAAAAATATTGAAGGCTTACAAGAAAAAGATTACGAGCTTAATCGTATCGCCCGCCTGCCCACGCGCCTCGCCGAGCTTACTAGCGAGGAACAAGCTGCACTGGTCAATTGGGGTTATGTGGCCGCCGAGGGAGCCTTGCGAAAGAATCGGCCATTGCGGGGGTATTTTGCTGATGTAGATATCGCAGCGTTTACGCTGCCCTTGGATGGTGGTTCCCCTGATGAGGAATGACCAAGCTTTCGCGGACCGCTAAAGCCTGGTTCGCGCAGCGGTGACTCCGCTTAATAGCAGCTAGGCGAGCTTGTGTCGCCGCCGTCTGTCGGCGACGATGACTGTCATGTCCGCTTAAGCTTTAGCCCTGGGGCAGGGCGAGAGATTACATGCATCTGCCGTCATTCAACTATCTAAGACCGAAGCACCTTAACGATGCCCTGAAAATGCTGGGCGAATCACACGGCCGGGCTGCCATTTTGGCTGGTGGTACCGATCTAATGGCGAGTATGGGCCAGCGTCTAATCGTGCCCGAGCGTGTCATTAGTATCAGGGATCTATCCGAACTACGCGGCGTTGCCATCGCATCCGATGGCAGCGTACGTATCGGCGCGGGCACGACGCTCACGAGCTTGGCTGAGGATGCAGGGCTTGCCGATGTCTTGCCAATATTGTCTAAAGCGATTCGCTCAGTAGCGTCTGTCCACGTCCGCAATATGGCGACTTTGGGTGGCAACTTGGCGCTGCCCACGCGTTGCTGGTTTACGAATCAAACTGAATCCTGGCGCAATGCGCGCGCCGGTTGCTACAAGACGGACAAGGACGCTTGCCATGTTCTGGCGAGCAGTGCGCGTTGCGTAGCGACCAGCAGCGCTGATTCAGTACCCGCCCTGATCGTTTTGGATGCAGTGCTTACGCTGGCCAGCCAGCGTGGCTTGCGCGAAATCGAGTTGGCGAAGTTTTACCGGGATGATGGTGTTCTACCCACGGTCTTGCATGCTGATGAATTGATTACTGAGATTCATGTGCCTGCCTGCGCGGATCGCACTGCTTTCATGAAAGTAACCCCGCGCGAGGGCATCGACTTTGGCCTGGGTAATATCGCGGCGAGAGTCACAGGCGGTAACCGCAAGCCGGCGGGGGTGCGTATCGTCGTGAATGCACTGGGTGTTAAGCCCATGCGTTTGCGAAGTGCCGAAGCGGCGATTTTGGAGGAAGGCTTATCGGATTCGGGTATTGAAAATGCGACGCGTGTGGCGCGAACGGATCTTGGTGAGATTACCAATCTATGGAGTCCAGCCGGGTACAAACGGCGCTTGGTCCGGGTAATGCTGCGACGTATTTTGCATGAGATTCGTGAGCAAGAACCATCAGAGCGTCCACGGTCGTGAATAAGACGCTCATTAATTTGACCGTAAATGGCGACAGGCACGAGCTTGCGGTTGAACCCACACGTACTCTAAATCAGGTCATTCGCGACGACTTGCGACTCACCGGCACGAAACGTGGTTGCACCAGCGGTAGTTGCGGGGTGTGCACCGTGAATGACGAAGCCGGTCATGCGATTTTGTCTTGTATTAGCTTAGCGCTTGAATGGGACGGCAGAGCCATAACCACCGTGGAAGCTGTGGTTCGCGATGGTGAGCTGGATCCCTTGCAACAAGCGTTCTTGGAATTGGGCGCGGTGCAATGTGGGGTTTGTACGCCGGGATTGATCATGAGTGCCCGGTCGCTCTTGTTGCGTAATCCCCAGGCCGATGAACAGGCCATCAATGAAGCCCTTGCCGGAGCCATTTGTCGCTGCACCGGTCATATCAAAGTTAAGAAAGCGGTGGCGCAAGCGGTGAAAATGATTGCCCGGGAGGCTCAGGACAGTGGCGCGCAAAGCTGAGCTGGGCGTTGTCGGCAAGAGCCAGCCGCGCTTGGACGGCTTCGACAAACTATCGGGCCGCTCCGAGTTTACCGACGATGTACATTTGTCGGGTCTGCTCCAAGGTCGCACGGTACGCAGTGAACAGGCCCATGCGCGCATCGTGAATATCGACACCTCGCGAGCGGAGCGCGTGCCGGGTGTCAAGAGCATCGTTACTCATCATGATTGTCCAGACTTATCCATCGGTCAGTACCAACCCTTGTTCGACAAGACCGTGCGCTTCATCGGCCAGGAAATTGCGGCCGTGGCAGCGCTGGATGAGGAGGCTGCATTTGAGGCGGTAGCCCGGATCAAGGTGGACTATGAACCCTTGCCCGAAGTCACGACTTTGAAAGCAGCCCTGGCGGCGGATGCCCCGCGTTTGCATGCAAAAGCCAAGGGCAATATTGCCGGCTATAACCAGGAATCCCACGGCGACCCAGATCGTGCATTGGATGAATCAGATCTCGTGGTGGAAGGGCAGTACGCAAGCAATGCCAGTCACAATTGTTATGCGGAGTTTCACGCCACCGTTGCGGATTTTTCGCGAGCGGACCGGGTAATCCTGTGGACGCCGACTCAATCCGCCGTGCTGTTCCAAAAGGGCATGGCCGAGGCTTTTGAATTGCCCGAAAGCAATGTTCGACTGATGACTCTAAATACTGGTGGCGCTTTCACGGGCCGGGGCACCCTGCGTCCCCATCATTACATTAGCGCGGTACTTTCCCGAAAGGCGCGGCGGCCGGTAAAGATTCGGGCTTACTCCGACGAGGAATTTTTGATGGGCCGCGCAGGTGGTCGCGCCGAATACCAGTTTCGTACCGGTGTGACTCGTGAAGGCCGGATGAAAGTGGTTGACGCCGATATGACATTCGACACCGGTGCCTATGTCGAATACCAATCTCTGGTGACTTATCTAACGGCTTCTTACCTGCACTGGCTCTTCGAGCTTGACGCGATTCGTTATCAAGGCCGGTTGGTGTATACGAACAATATGCCTTACTGGTTTCACCACGGCGGTGGCATTGCGCAAATGCAGTTTGCGTGGGGCCGTCATGTGGATGAAGTGGCGCAAACGGTGGGTATGGATCCTGTGGACTTCATGCTGCTAAACGCGGTGGAAAAGGATTTCCGAACTATGACGGGGACGCATTTCGGTAGCTGCGGTCTAAAGGAGTGCATTCGTAAATCGTCAAGCAAGTCGGCTTGGAAGCGAAAGAACGGGAAGCTGCCCAAAGGCAAGGGAATAGGTATCGGTTTATCGGCCATGGCTTCGGGCGCGAAGGGCCGTTTCGTGCACGATGCTTCCGCCGCATTTATAAAGTTAGCCGAGGATGGCCGCGTGACCTTGGCCACGGGCATTCCGGACATGGGGCAAGGCTCGCATACCACCATGGCCATTATTGCCGCGGAAGTATTGGGCATCGCCGCCAAGGACATCACTATTATTGCCGGTGATACGGATGTCACACCCTTCGACATGGGCGCATTTTCGCAGCGGGGGACGTTCAACACGGGCAATGCGGTAAAAGCCGCCGCCATGGACGCTCGTAAGCAGCTGGAAAAGCAGGCGGCCGAGAAGCTTTCGGTTAACCCGTCCAGCGTGGTATTTCGCGATCATCAAGTCTATCCGGAGGGGGAGCCGGAGCGCGCAATACCATTTGCGAAACTTGTCTACGATTTATTGCATAGCCAAGAGGGCCGCGTGGTGATGGGCCGCGGTTTTTATAACTCGCCAGCGAAGCGTGGTTCCATGGCTTACTCTTTTGGTGCCCAGATCGCCGAGGTGACTGTTGATCGCGACACCGGTTTTGTGCGTGTTGATAGAGTGGTCGCGGCCCATGATTTGGGGCGTGCCATCAACCCGCAAGCGGTGGAAGGCCAAATTGACGGGCAAGTATTTTCGGGGATGTCGCAAGTCCTTTATGAAGAAATGCTCTTGGACGATGGGCAGCCTTTAAACCCCAATCGTCTAGAATACAAATTGCCACGCTCGTTCGAGGTTCCGGAAATAGAGCATATCCTCGTGGAAACCATTGACCCCCATGGACCCTTCGGGGCGAAAGAAGTGGGCGAAGGTCCCATCGTGGCAACCATGGCGGCCATTGGTAATGCCGTGGCTAACGCTATTGGGGAGCCGGTCCGCGAGATGCCGGTCACGCCTTGGCGATTGCTACGAGCCTTGGAACGCAGCGAGGATTAGAGTCATTGCTAGGCCAGGAAATTTAGCGATGGAATCCACAATCCCAAATCTGGACAAATTACAGCGACGCTTGCTTCGTCGGACCGGCAAAGCTGTGACCGACTATTCCATGCTGGAAGAGGGCGATCGGGTCATGGTGTGTTTATCCGGCGGCAAAGATTCTTTTGCCCTGCTTGATATTTTGCGAATCTTGCAAAAGCGTGCGCCCGTACGATTTGAATTAGTTGCCGTCAATCTGGATCAGAAACAGCCAGGATTTCCGGCGCATGTGCTGCCGGCCTATCTTGATGATCTTGATATCGAATATCACATTGTCGAGAAAGATACTTACTCTATAGTGCGCGACAAGATCCCGGAAGGCCGCACTAGCTGCGGCCTTTGTTCACGTTTGCGTCGGGGCACTTTGTACGGCTTTGCCGAAGAAATCGGCGCCACGAAAATCGCCCTGGGCCATCATCGTGACGATATTGTCGAAACCTTATTTCTCAACATGTTCTTCGGTTCGCGATTAGCGGCCATGCCGCCCAAGCTGCTATCCGATGATCAGCGGAATGTCGTGATTCGGCCCTTGGCCTATTGCGCGGAACGGGATTTGTCGCGTTATGCAGAAATTCGTGATTTCCCGATCATTCCCTGTAATCTCTGCGGCTCCCAGGAAAATTTACAGCGTCAGCAAGTTAAAAAAATGCTGCAGTCTTGGGAACGCGAGTATCCTGGCCGAACCGATCGCATTTTACGGGCGATACAAAACATATCGCCTAGCCAAATGGCGGATGCTTCACTGTTCAATTTTATGGATTTGCAACTTGTGCGAGAAGAAATGTCGGGGCTCAAAAAGGGTTTCGCCTAGTTTTCTATCATCTCGATTTTCTTCGGTATCAATCCGCCTATGGCTGTATTCACCAAGAAACTATTGTCCCAAGTTTCTTTCACGGGCTTGCGGCCGCCGGAAGGTCCCATGCGAACAATGACCAACTGGGCCGAGGGCACGACGTAAACGCGTTGTGCACCAAAGCCCGATGCATAGTAAGCATCATCGGCAATAAAAGGATCCTGCCGCTGGTAGCCGCCCGCTAGTAACTCGGATCGCGGATTAGGTTCGCGTGAATAGCCCAGCCAAATCTGGTAACCGTACCAATCGCTGTTCGGCGAGGGGCCGATCATGCGTTCGAAAAAGGCATCCTCGACAACGCGCTGGCCATTGACGGTGCCCCGGCCTAGCAACAGCAAGCCGAATCGTGCCCAATCTCGCGCGGTGGTGAGTAGGCAGCAGGACGAATGCACTTTGCCGGCCGCCTCACTATCCAGCCAGAGTTCAGCCCGCTCCCCGCCCATGGGCGTCCATAATTTTTTTTGCAAGTAGTCAGCGTATCCACTGCCCGTGGCGCGCTCGATGATCAAGCCGAGTAGTTCGCTATTGACGTTGTTGTACTCAAACTTGCTCCCAGGTTCCCAGTCTAATGGAGTATCCAGTTGGATTGCCGCGGAATCGCTGGCGAAAAGCCACTGAAAAGCATCACTGAATGGATTCAAGGAAAACGAATATTCCAGTAGACCGCTGGACATCTGCAACATTTGCCTAACGGTGATGCTGCCCCTAGGGTCTTCACGCCACTCTTGCAAATATCGATCCACTGGGTCGTCAAGGGATTCAATGTCACCATCGCGCAAGGCCGCACCGATGAGTATTGGCAGAATGCTCTTGTGCATGGACTGTGATTGGGTGAGTGAATCTTGCGACCAGCCGTCGGCGTACCATTCCGTTTGTATGACGCCCTGGTGCAGTACAATGAGCGCGAATGAATCTTGGTCGGCGGCGTAGCGTCTCATGGCCGTCAGCGCATCAGCCGTGATGGTCTTTTCAGCTGCCGAGGCAAGAGGTAAATCTACGGGCCGCGCTCCCCGGATTTTGGCGCGCGGGGTTAGATTTTCGTAGCTGCCATCTTCTTCGGCAAATAGGCTAATAAATCGGCTCACTAGTAATGGGTCGGACAAATACAGTCCGGTTAGAGCCATTGCGGGAATTGCCACGGCGATTAAAAGTGCCAGACTTAGTTTTCGCATACGTTAATTTCCGGTCGCTAGAGCGGACTCTAAGACTGTTTTTAACCGCCCTGCATTTTCTTGCGCACCAGATCACCTGCTTCTTCGTAGGTTTCCGGCAACTCGTCCAAGAATGCATTGGGCTGAAACGCGGGTTGATAGGCTTGGAGCACCGGCAAAATCAACGCCGCGGGAATTTCTCTAAACCGTCGTGTCTTACGGAAATCCGCGATGGGAATACGGCCAAAGGCGATGTCCTCGTGAGGATTGCTGGTTTTTGCGATGGGCGTACCCCGGGGATTGACGATGACAGTACCTTCGGAATCGGCACCGGCCGCGTCGGTGAACCCGATATTGTCTGGCGAAACGGAATTGCCTACGCCGACTGTGAAGATTCGATTGGTGCGCGCCGTGGCCATGGCCGAGTCGGCATTGGAGCCGCCGGTCACACTCATAATGAGTATTTCCGCCCCCTTTAGGGCGAGACACTGATAAATCATGGGCTCTATGCCGACGGCCGTCATGGCAATATTGCCGATGTCGGTGCGTGCCACGGGCAAGGTTGCATCCCAGCCATACATTTCGACGTAGCGATCCAGCACGTCGTATACGGTGCTGCCGATCAATGCGCCGGCGCCAAACAAGCCCAAAATATTTCTAGCCTTCCATTGCTTGGACACGATCTCGCCCGTTGGCCCGACAATAACCGACATATTGATCACGTGATTTGGCCAGTCCTTGTCTTTCGCATAACAGCCAAAAGCGATATAACAACCAAAATGCTTGGCGCGTTCACCGATTACTTCAACTTCCGGTCCGGGTAAATCGAAAGCAACTCGCTTGAGTTCTTTGCGGGTCCAGGGTTGGAAGCCTTGGATGGGAAACTCATGCATGCACAGTAGGTCTTGCTTCGCTCCCCAGCGTCGCTCGCCACCCCAGGCTTCAGGCGAACCTTGCGCATAATTGATTAGCTTGACGGCATGATCGAGGTTAGCCTGCATGCTCGATTTAAGATTCTTAAGGTCCACGGCGCGGACTCGGGATTGAATCGCGGCGACATTAATCGAATCTCGGCGCAGCGCTGCGGTTTCATAGCGGCCCGATTGCGCAGCCGATATCCGCATGTCGTCGTCGCCATGGCTGGCCGCGTCGGCGAGATCTGGCGTACTAGCCAGACCAGCGAGACCTAGTGCGCCGGTGCCCGCGAGTAGTTCGCGGCGGCGTGGATCAAATTTTTCTTGTTTCTTGCTCATCAGCGGCTCCCATTGGCTGGCCTTTGACCACATCATGCCACCGCCATGATCTCAGGCCAACGCGATCTTGAGGCGCGACACGATAGAATGCCCTGTCCCACTGGGACCAAGCTATAGGGCCAGCAATGATCCTCCTTGAGAAAGTTTCCAAGAGCTTCGATGGTGGCCGCACCCAGGCCGTTCGCCACCTGAGTCTACAAGTACCTCGAGGCTCGCTGACGGTGCTATTGGGGCAGTCGGGCTCGGGCAAGACTACGACGCTAAAAATGGTGAATCGACTGGTGGAGCCGGACGAGGGACATGTGCTGGTCAATGGCGAAGACATTCGTTCCTCGGATCCCGTCAGTTTGCGCCGCCGCATCGGCTATGTATTCCAGGGTGTTGGATTGTTCCCGCACGTGAGCGTCGCGCAGAATATTGCAACCGTGCCCCGCTTGCTTAATTGGCCCGAGAAGAAGATTGACGAACGCAACGCCGAATTGTTGAACATGGTCGGCTTGCCGGCGGACGAATTTTCCCAACGCTTTCCACGCGAGCTGTCCGGCGGCCAAAGCCAACGTGTGGGGGTTGCACGAGCGCTGGCGGCCCGGCCAGACATTTTGCTGATGGACGAACCTTTTGGCGCCCTAGACCCCATGACGCGTGGCGAACTACAAGAGTCACTGCGTATGCTGCTGAAGCAACTCAACCTGACAATTATTTTGGTGACCCACGATGTCAGTGAGGCCCTATTGCTAGCGGACAGAATTGCCGTAATGCAGGCTGGCGAGATCATCGATATAGGCTCGCCGAGTGAGCTGATAACCGCACCCAAGCATCAATTTACCGCCAACTTGATGGCTGCGCCAAGACAGCAGGCAGATCGAGTTGCGCGCTTGCTGAATTCGTCGCAATGAGTGAAGCCTTAAGTCAGCAGCTCGCGCTACTGCCCGACTATCTTAGCCAGCACCTACTGTTGACACTAACGGCCCTGGTGGCGGGTATTGGCTTGAGTTTGCCATTGGCCATTCTCCTGACGCGTGTGCGAGGGCTGCAATCGCCAGTCTTGATGCTAAGCAGTGTCGTACAAACGATTCCGGGTCTGGCTCTATTGGCGCTAATGGTTCCATTGCTACGCCAGATCGGTTTCTTGCCCGCGGTCATTGCGCTCACTCTCTACAGCATGCTGCCCATCTTGCGGAATACGGTAACCGGCATACAGGCGGTTGACGACGAGTTCGTGGAAGCGGGTCAAGCGTTGGGCATGACCGACTGGCAGCTCTTGCGCCGGGTGCAGCTGCCTTTGGCCTTGCCGGTGATCATCGCGGGTATTCGCACGGCCACGGTTTGGGTCGTGGGTATGGCGACCTTGTCTACTCCCGTTGGCGCCACCAGTCTGGGCAACTACATTTTCAGTGGTTTGCAGACGCAAAACTATACCGCCGTGACGGTGGGCTGTGTGGCCGCAGCTGCGCTTGCGCTGCTGCTAGACGGGCTGGTTCGCTTGTTGGAGATTGGAGTCGCTCAAAAGCGCAGGGAATTATTGGCCTTCACCGTCGCCGCGTTTGTCGCACTGACGGTCGCCGTTGTTGCCATCATATTCACGAATGGCCGCACGAATTCGAACAAGTTGCCTATTGTCATCGGCGCAAAAACATTTACCGAGCAATATGTACTGGGTCAATGGTTGGGACAGCGGCTGGCAACTGCCGGTTTTAGCACGCGTCAGCGTTCAAGCCTTGGCTCGGCCATTGTTTTTGATGCACTGCGTACGGGTGAAATCGATCTGTATGTGGACTATACCGGCACTCTATGGACGAACTACATGCAGCGAAAGGATCAGCCTGGGCGTCAGGCGGTTCTAGACGGAGTTCGGGAATGGTTAGCCCGCGAACATGATATCAAGACCGTTATCCCGCTTGGATTCGAAAATACCTATGCCTTTGCGATGACGAGCCGACGAGCCAGAGATTTGGGGATCGTATCCATCGCTGACCTTGTTGGTCACGCTTCCAATTTAAGCCTGGCGGCCGATTACGAGTTTTTCGCGCGGCCAGAATGGACGTCGGTCCAAAATCAATATGCTCTGCGGTTCGCCGCCCAGCGCAGTATGGATAGCAGCTTGATGTATGCAGCGGTGGCGCAGGGGGAGGTTGATGTCATTACTGCTTATTCCACCGACGGTCGAATTGCCGCCTTTGATCTCACCGTGTTGGCGGATCCGCGTGGCGCCTTTCCGCCCTACGACGCCGTGCTGTTGCTCAGCGCTCAGGCAGAAGCCCGCTGGCCTGGTCTAGTGAAGGCGGTTACGGATTTAGAAAACTTGATTCAAGCGGCGGCCATGCGCAATGCCAATCGTGCAGTGGATATCGATGGTCAGGACTTGGCCGCGGCGGCGGCCCAGCTTGAGGCGAGTGCGGTTCCGCGCTGAGCTAGTGTTGAGTTTCTTGATGGGCCTCGCCTTGGCGGCGCCAGCGGGCCCAATCTAGTCGATTCTCGGCCACGTGAAATAGGGCCGCTACCACATGGCGATCGTAATGCTCGTCCGCCAAATTCATGAGTTCTTGCAAGGCGGTCTTGACGGACAGGGCCTCTCGGTAAGCGCGCGGGCTCACCAAGGCGACAAAGGCGTTGGCCACTGCAAGAATGCGTCCCGGCAGGGTCATATCTTGGGCTTTCAAGCCGCGTGGATACCCGCTGCCGTCTAGATGTTCCTGCTTTTGTGCGATGGTGCTTAGCACGGGTCCTGAGAAATCTAGGTTGGTTAGCATTTCTAAGCCACGGCTGACGTGAGATTCCATGACTTCCCGTTCTTCGTCGGTGAGGGGGGTCGTCTTGGTCAACAACTCTGGTGGCAGTAGAATTTTGCCGAGGTTGGCCAAGGTTGCCGCAAATTCCAAGGTCGTTCGTTCGCTTTCCGGCAAACTCAATTCTTCGGCGAGTGCCATGGCAACTTCAGTCATGCGCGCCGAATGAAAAGCTGTGTAGGGATCGCGCAAATCAATAATCTGCACCAAAGTGCTAACCAGTTTGCTTAGCAGTGTGGTGTGGCGTTCCTGGGCTCTTTGTAAATCCGTAATGTCATTGAAAACCATCAAGACGGGGGCTTCTATATCGCCCACGCTATCCAGCGGTAAGAAGCTTGCTTGATAGTGCCGGGGTTCATCGCCAAGTTCTAGTTCTAAACTGCCGCTCGTGGGCTTGCCTTGTTCTCGCGCCTGATCAATCTCAGTCTGCAAGCGTTTCGCGATCGCGGATCCCAATGCAGCACTGAGATGCTTGTCGGTCAGATCCTCCAATTCCGCTCCGGCGGTCTTGGCCACGGCCCGATTCGCAAAACGCAAGTCACGATTGGCGTCAACGAGCATGGTCAGCGCATTGATATTGCCGGATATGGCATTCAGTAGTTCACTTTGTTTGCGCAGCTCTTGGGTTTTTTCATCCAGCTCGACAGCCTTATGCTGCGCGCGAACGCTGCTGCCATGTCGCCAGGCGGCGATGGCCAGGGCGGCTACAGCCAGCAGTAGCAAGGACAAAGAACCCAATAAGAATCGTCGCCGCTGCTGAGATTCGCGCAAGGCTTGTTTGGCATTGACTTGTTGTGCCACGATCCAAGCTTGCCCACGCACTTTGCGGCTTAGCTGCAAAACGGCTTCGCCTCGATAGTTGTCCAGTTGCGCGAAAGTTCCTGGTTCCAGCACGGCGGCGGCGCCCGCTAGGCTAGGCCGCGTTAAGGGTATGCGGCGGCTTAAAGCTGCCGCGCCGTCGCGCGTGGGTGACAAGTACAAGACCTGATCGGTTCTTTGCTCGAGCAAGAGCGCCTCATTGTCTTCAGCGAAGAACTCACGACCCGCTAGCAAGGGAAAGATTTCCTGGGCGGCTGGACGGATACCGACAATCACGCCGACGGCCGTCGCTTGTTCGGCGCGGCTGGTGCCCAGGACCGCGGGCACGGCAATGGCATAGGCGATCAGTGCTTGACCCTGTTCGTCAAGATGGATGGTGCTGGTGCGCCGGCTCCTGGATTCCAATGCGGCGAGGGCCGCTTGCCGGGTTTCCGTGGTTAAGGCCGGCGTGCCCGGTGTGACCACCACGGGTCTTAGCTGGGCATCCAATAGCGCAAGGCCAGAATCCGTCGTTTGGACCAGATTGGCTGGTACCCGCGCGTCAGCCCGACCCCCATAGCCGAGGCGGTTGGCACTGGCAATGACTAGATTGCGTAAATAGTCTAGTTGCGCTGGAGGTTCACCGGCCGCATCCGCCACGCGAAGTTGATTGACTTGGGAAAGGTAGAGTTGCAGCGAGGCGTTACCGGCAAGTTCGCTGAGATCGGTAAAGTTTCGGTCCGTCAACACGGCTAGGTCCGCGGCCCGCGTATCGACAGCCAGCCCTAAACGCGATTCCCACTGTTGCAGATCACGATGCCTCTCCCGGTCAAGATAAATGCCGATCAGTGCGCCGCCCAGTGCAATGACGGCGATGAGCACGAGAATCGCAACAATCAGCGACGACTTTTTCAGCTCCTCGGCGCTGATGGTACTACTCATTGCGGCGTATGCAGCCACCACTGCGACTCATTAATAGAGTAAACCGGTGCGTAGTGCACAATATCGCGATGGGTAAGCACCCTATCAACTTGATTATCGAGAATTAGAATCTCACGCTTACTGGCCAAAGCAAGCACCGCGTGGGGCACGCGCAAATTCGTATCCTGCAAGACGACAATGCGCATGGCTTCACTTTCGTAGCCTAACCACAACAAGGAGAAAAATTTGGTAATAGAATAATCTTCGCAATCACCCCCCTGATACAAAAACTGCCGTGGAATTGCCCAATAGTCTTCCAGGCCATAGTTCTCCAGATCCAGCACATACTCTCGCGTATTCCCGAAGCGATTTACGGCGGCGATTTGTTCCTTTTTTGGTAAGGCTTTCACTTCTTCCAGAAAGGCTAACCACTGCGTTAGATGGCAGCGATTGAATTTCGTTTCGCTGCAATCACCGTCGCTTAAGTCATCGCGTAGATGGCGTTCGAGTACGCTGACCCATTGTGGGAAAAACTCTAGCCCAGACTGTTCAGCTTCCTTGTAGCCAAACAAATCGGGAGGAAACTTAGCGGCCAGGACCATCTCGCCTGGGTGAAAAGCGCATACAAGCAGGCCCAATAGCACCGCAGGGAGCCGAATTCCCGCCAGAGATTGTGAATCGATTGGAATTTCCCTAGGCTTGTTGTCTGGTATGCCGAGACGTTAATCAGGGCGATGAACAATATCAACAAGCGACAGATTTTGCCTGCTGTTTTTGCGAGTCTTCTCCTGATTTGCGCGGGTCTGGAAACTGCCGCTGCGGATGATCAGCAAGAACGGTTTGCCGCAGCCATGCAAGCCATTGAAGACGATCGACTGAATACCGCCCGCCGTATTCTCAGTGCCTTGCTCGCCGACTTTCCCACCTTGCACCGGGCCCGTCTGGAACTGGCACGCGTCAATTATTTGGCACGCGACTATTCCACCGCCCGTGATGAGGCCCAGCGGGTTCTGGACGATCCCGCAACGCCACCGGCGGTGCGGACCACGGTGCTGGCGTTCTTGGCCCAAATTCGCGCAGACGAAGAAAGCCTGGGTGGCCGCCATTACTGGCGTCCGTCCATCTACTTGGGCGCCATGTACGACAGCAACGTTAATTTTGGAATTTCCCGCGACATTGTCGATGTGAACGGTGTGCCCTTTCGGGTAAATCCGGATTCGCGTGAGCGCAGTGACGTGGCCGGGGTCATCGACGCGGGTTTATCACACAGTTTTAATCCCAACATTCAATTTGAATCCGGCGAGCAGACCGGGACTTTCCTCTGGCAAAGCCACTTGAATGCCTATTACCGAAGTTATTTTGACGAGAATGATTTCAATCTTGGGATTCTGACTTTGCGCACGGGGCCGACCTGGGTGGTGCCTGGGCACTGGCGTGCCAGCGTCGGCTTGCAAGCGGATCAAATTTGGTTGGGGGGCGACAGTCTGGCACTGTTTTCGTCGCTGAATCCAAGCATCAGCTGGGAATTCGGTGGCCGCAACGAGCTGACCTTAGAAGGTATCGCGACCCATCGTAGTTATTCTCGCTCGCGGGATTCCGGCCGCGAAGGTTGGTATGGCCGTGCCGGTGTTCGCTATACGCGCTATTTCAATGAGCGCAAGCTAGGCTTGCAGCTAGGTGGCGGCTATTTCAAGTTCGATGCTGATGACGACCGTTTCGCCTACAGCGGGCCAGATGTATTCGCGGGTGTTGTTTGGCAGGCTTGGCAATACGGTTCGGTGTATGCGCGCGTGGGTTATCGCGAATACGACTTCGACGGTGTGGAGCCCGGCTTTGATCGCTCAAGGGACGACGAAGAGCTACGGGCCACGGTGGGTTTTCGGCATGACTTGCAGTCAGGCTGGCTGAATAAATGGACAGTGCTGGGTGATGTCACTGTCACTGATAACGAATCCCCGGGTGTGTCGATCTTCGAATACGATCGCTACCAGATTAGTTTGGGTTTGTCGCGAAGCTTCTAGATTGCTGGGCATTTCTGCTGCGCCCGCACGCTAGCTAACATAATTCTTATCACTCCCCGACCATTGGTCGGGCGTATTTTTTGTTTTGTTGAATGGGCGGTCGTTTCCGGCCGACAAGCGGGAAAAACGTGACGCAACGCGTAGCCAATATCCTGGGGCAAC
The DNA here is from genome assembly GCA_965221985.1 of Gammaproteobacteria bacterium. Classification (GTDB taxonomy): domain Bacteria; phylum Pseudomonadota; class Gammaproteobacteria; order Steroidobacterales; genus J054. The sequence continues at coordinate 373,138 of OZ244928.1, read as the reverse complement.
GTAGAATTGTCCCAACAAAAATAAAGTCCGATCCATAAGAAAAAGAAGATCGGCAATAAGCATGGATAAGAAAAATAAAGTTTGCGGTACGGCGGGATTTTCCCCGTCTCATAGTTCATTCGATCGCAAGACTATTGTGCCCGGTTTCATAGCCGCGCGGCTTGTCAGTCCCTCGGCCAGCGGTTTTGTCGCAGGCCTGGTTTCATTGTTCGCGATGATTTTACCTGCGATTGGTTTCGCGGCCAGCAGTGGACCGCATCCGGCTTACCGAAGCATGGTATCTGCCATCGCGGAATATGAGGCCATTGAACGTGCCGGCGGTTGGCACGCGATACTGCCGGGCGATGATCTGAGTTTGGGTTCGGTGGATCCCCAAGTCATCGATATTCGTGAAAGATTGACGGTTACCTACGACTATCGGGGGCCCATGGAGGCGAATCCGGAATTGTTTGAGCCGGCCTTGGATGAAGCCGTTCGGCGTTTTCAACGACGCCATGGTTTGTCTGAAAACGGCGTGGTGACGAAGGGTGTCCGCAAGGCCATGAACGTGCCGGTGGAAACCCGTTTGCGTCAGCTCATGGCGGCCCAACGGGAGTGGGCGAATCTACCCATCGATTTAGGCGGTCGTTTTGTCTGGGCCAATGTGCCCGGTGCGACGCTGGAAGCCTTTGCGAACGATGAGCTGCAGCTGTCCATGCGCACCGTGGTTGGCCGTGCGCAACGGCAGACGCCCGAAATGCAGGCGCAGATTCGTCGCGTGGTGCTTAATCCCTATTGGCATGTACCCTACCGCATTGCCGTGCAGGATTTGCTGCCGCGTCAGCAGATAGATCCAAACTTTTTCCGCCATCGTCGTATTCGGGTGTTTGCCAGTTGGCAGAGCGGTGCGCCGGAATTGAGCCTGGCGGATGTGCCATGGTCGGAGCTGGGGCGCGGCCGCAGTTTCCCGTACAAATTGCGCCAAGATCCCGGGCCTAGAAACAGCCTTGGACGAGTGAAGATTGCTTTTGATAACGACAAGAGCATTTACCTGCATGGAACGCCGAACCGAAATCTCTTCGACATGCCGGTGCGTGCCTACAGTTCTGGCTGCGTGCGGCTAGAAGACCCCATGAGCTTGACTCGCTGGCTATTGTCGGAGAACTCTGAAAGCGACCAGGAACGGGTTGCGGGTGATCGGCCCCGTGGCCGGAAAACGATTAACTTGGTCGAGCCTATTCCCTTGTATCTCGTTTACTTGAGTGCCTGGGAGGGTATGGACCATCAAGTGCATTTCCGCTCGGATATCTATAACCGTGCTAAGAACATTCTACGTTCAGACGAAATTATTACGGCGCAATCTGTGGACCAATCCGCCGACTAAGAATTAGGCTTATCCTCGAGCATGCGTTAAGCCTACGGCGTAATTTATATTCGATAAGCTATCAATAGCTGCTATTTCTAGCGACTATAGCTTGGCTGTCGTGCTTCCTCTGCGACCGTTATCCTTTGTTACTCTGCCCACCTGTTGCGAATTAGTCAGTAAACTGGCTCATTTGAGATTTTCCTCGAGCCCGTAGCCGTGACCACTGAACCCAGATCTTGTTTAATAACCGGCGCTACCAACGGCATCGGACTAGCCATTGCCGTCGAACTCGCTCGTCGAGGCTTTCACCTGCTACTCACTGGGCGCGACCCGGAGAAACTAGCTCGCACCGAAGAGCTGCTTCATAGCGAGTTTCCCGACTGTCAGGTCGATCACTTGCTGGCCGACTTTTCTGAACTAGACCAGGTTCGAGATTTAGCCAATCGCGTTAGCGCAGGCCATCGGCGACTGGATGTGTTGATCAACAACGCGGGACTGCTAACGGACCATCGTCAAGTGAGCGCGGATGGCTTTGAGCTGAGCTTCGCGGTCAATCACTTAGCACCGATGCTACTAAGCTTGCGTCTGCGGGAACTCTTAATCGCCAGTGCTCCGGCGCGTATCGCTTTCAATTCTTCCAGTGCATTGGGCAGCGCGCGGCTCGATCTGTCAGATCTACAAATGGAGCGCGGCTTCGATGGCTGGACGGCGTACGCCAACACGAAACTAGCCAATATGCTGGTCAGCATGCTGCTGGCGCGGGACTTAGCGGGCACGCGCGTGGTTTCCAATGCATTTTGTCCGGGCCTTATCGATACCGGCTTGCTTCGTAATAACCGGGATTTTGGGCCAGACGGTATCGCGAGATTGAAACCGAGCATGCGGTCACCGGCTGAGGGAGCGGTCACAGCCGTCTTTCTCGCAAGCGACCCGGCGGCTGAGTCACTGAGCGGCAACTTTTTTCTGAAGTCTCATGGTGGTGGTAAGCAGCCGTTAAACATTGCCTGGGACGAGACGTTAGCCAAGGAACTGTGGTCGCGCAGCCTTGCTCTCTTAGAACCATGGTTATCGAATTGATCAAGCCTGAGGTAAAGGATTCGTGGCATTGCGTGACTCGCACGCGCGGCTGTTCATGATGGCCGCCGGTACGGATGAAAGCGCTGACTAGGCCTGGCTTTACGCAGACAGCTTGCGTCGGCACTATTGCCCGATGACTGGTGCCACACTCCAGTGCAATTCTGGCTCTGACGGATCATTGCAAATTGAGTTCGCCGGCGATTGGTTGCTGGGCACCGAATTGCCGGATCCTGATCTCGTTCTAGATCAGCTGCGTCAGACGCCACCGCCGGTTGCCGTGCAATTCTTGACGGCCGGCTTGGGGGATTGGGATACCGGTTTAGTCACCATCCTCATCGCCATTCGGCGTAGCGCCGAGGCACAGTCAATACCTCTATATGAAGACGGCTTGCCCCAAGGCGCTCAGCGATTGATGGCCATGGCCCTGGCGGTCAAGGAACGTAAAGGTGCGCGCCGGAACAGCCTAGAGAAGGGGGCACTAGAACAGCTTGGAGAAATGGTTCTGGATGCTGTGCAGAGCACTCGCGAACTCCTAGCTTTCACCGGTAAGTTCGTACTGTCGATCAGACGGTTCTTGCGCGGCGAAGCCACCTATTTGGGTTCTGATTTCGTCCAGCATATCCAAGAGGCGGGGGTTGAGGCGCTGCCCATAGTGAGCCTCATTGGATTCTTGATGGGCATGATTTTCGCCTTCGTTGGGGTGATGCAGCTGGAGCTCTTTGGGGCGGGAATTTACACGGCGAACCTGGTTGCGGTTGCCATGGTCCGTGAAATGTCACCCATCATGACCGCCATCATCATCGCCGGCCGCACGGGTGCGGCCTATGCCGCGCAAATCGGCACCATGAAGGTTAATGAAGAAGTCGATGCTCTGACGACCTTGGGTATCAATCCCATGGATTTCCTGGTCACGCCGCGAGTGTTGGCCTTGATCTTAATGGCGCCTCTCTTGACGACGTATGCCAGTCTCATGGGCATTCTCGGCGGTGCCGCCGTGGCTTTGGTCATGCTGGATGTGAGCCTAGTGCAGTACCTTGAGCAGACCATTGCAGCGGTGGGCTTGAACAGCCTGCTTGGTGGCTTATTCAAGTGTATTGTCTATGCGACCTTGGTGGGTTTGGCGGGTTGCGAGCAAGGTATTGCCTGCGGCGGCAGTGCCATGGCGGTGGGCCAGGCCACGACCAAGGCCGTCGTCATGGGCATTGTCATGATCGTTGTGAGCGCTTCGGTGCTGACCGTTATTTACATCAATCTGGGTATATGAGTTGAGTCAGCGCGACCCCCATATCGAGGTCAGCAACCTTAAATTAGCCTATGGCGAATTTCTAATTCAGCAGGATCTGAACTTCACCGTCTATCATGGTGATGTATTCGTCATTATGGGTGGTAGCGGTTGTGGCAAGAGTACTTTGCTAAAGAGCATGATCGGCTTGAAAGAGCCGGCCATGGGGCAGGTGCGCTTTCGGGGTTTGTCCTTTTGGGATGCGCCGCCCGCTGAGCGGGAACGTCTGAAGCGCAATTTTGGCACCTTGTTTCAAAGCGGTGCATTGTGGAGCGGGATGACCCTGGCCGAGAATGTCGGTCTGCCCTTGACCCAATATACAGAACTTGATGATAAGGAAATTCGTGAGATCTGTGCCTACAAGCTTTCACTGGTGGGCTTGGCGGGCTTTGAAGACTATTATCCCAACGAGATTTCTGGTGGCATGCGCAAGAGAGCGGGCTTGGCGCGCGCCATGGCGATGGATCCTGAAATACTTTTTTTCGACGAGCCCTCAGCAGGCTTGGATCCTATCAGCGCGAAGCTATTGGATGATTTGATTTTGGAACTACGCGACAGTCTTGAAACCACCGTGGTCATCGTAACCCACGAGCTTGCGAGTATTTTTGCCATCGCGAACAATTCCGTTTTTCTGGATGCCGACACAAAAACCCAGCTGGCCACGGGTGATCCTAGTCGCCTGCGTGATGAGCACGAGAGCTATGCAGTCCGTAATTTTCTCCGTCGGGGTGAAATTGATCCGGAGTCCGATGTTGCATGAGTAAGCAAAGTAATCCGACTTTGATCGGGGCTTTTGTCGTGGCAGCAGTTGCCCTAGTTGCCCTAGCCGTATCTTTGTTTGGCGGCCGGGAGTTACTGCAAGCCAAGCTCTATTACGTCACCTACTTTGATTCTTCGGTCAAGGGCTTGCGCGTGGGCTCGAACGTATTGTTTCGCGGAGTTCGCGTCGGCTATGTGACCGACATTTCCTTAGTAGGTGATGCGGAAACCCTGGAGTTTGTGACGCCGGTGACTCTCGAGCTTTTTCCGGACGCACTGGAGATTACGCGCGATGGAAAATTGGTTGGCGATGAAGAGCGCGAGACATTGCGCATGGACGACATGATCGATGCGGGCCTGAGGTCCCAGCTGGGTGTGGAGAGCTTCGTCACGGGTCAGCTGGTAGTTGAGCTTGATCTGCATCCAGAAATGGAGCCTGTATATAGAGGCCTAAATCCTCCGCATCCGGAAATCCCCAGCATCGCCTCGAATATTCAGCTCATATTCTCCAACTTGCAAAGTTGGTTTTCCGAGTTCTCCGAAAGCATTGATGTACAGAAGCTCGGCGCTGATGTTCAAAGTCTCGTCGACGGCGTTGATAAGCTGGTTAATTCGCCTGAATTGCAGCAGACCCTCGCCGGCTTGAATCGCCTGGTTAATGCTGAAGATACTCAGGCCTTGCCGGGCGAGCTTCGCGGTAGTATCGATGCTTTTCGTGCGGCGGTGGCCGATACCCGCAGCTTAGTCCGCAATGTCGATGAAGGTTTAGAGCCCATTGTTGAAAATCTTGGGACGTCCCTGAACAAACTCGATAGCACCTTGGCGGCGGGCGAGGACGCGCTCCGTATGGCGACGGAGCAGTTGCAAGGCGATTCCGAGTTGGCCGTGGAACTCAATGACACCCTGGATGAAGTGAAGGATGCGGCGCGCTCATTGCGAATATTTCTAGATTATCTTGAGCGTAATCCAGAAGCTCTATTGCGCGGTAAGCGAAAAGCGAAGGACTAGTTATGCGCGGTGCTCATAGATTCACAGTTCTTGGTTTAACTTTTCTGCTACTAGTAGCGGGCTGTGCAAGTTCGCCGAGTGTTCGCTACTACGCCTTATCACCTCTGCCGGCAAAAGACTTCACGCCAGCTGGTGATTTGCTGGTGGGCTTGGGTCCATTGACTTTGCCTGAATACTTGCATCGTCCGCAGATCGTAAAGCGGGGCCGTGGGAACGAATTGCAAATAGATGATTTTCATCGCTGGGGTGAAGACCTAGAAGACTCAGTGCCACGCACTGTCGCAGCCAATCTGTCTAGCTTGCTTGAGGGGGCCTCCGTGGTCGAGCTTCCAACCATCGCCGTCGTGCGCCCCAACTATCGGGTCGTGGGCAGTATCGATCAATTCGATGTCAATGCTCAGGATGAGGCCGTGTTGATCGTGCAATGGAGTGTCAGCGATAAGTCTCAAGTGATCATTGGACCACTGCGGCATCGATACACTCAGGCGTCGCAGTCCTCTTTCGGGGCTAATGCGGACATCGTAGCCTTGAACGCTGTATTGGAAGCATTTAGTCGCGACATCGCATCGACTATCAACAAACTGCGCGACCAAAACTCGTCGCCCAATGATTGAGCCATAAAGGTGGCGCGAGAATTCGATTTGATCTTGTACGGCGCCACGGGTTTTGTCGGTCGCTTGGTTGTCGAACACTTGGTCGCGCGGCATGGGTCTGTGGGTTCACTTCGTTGGGCCATTGCTGGACGGGACCAGCCACGTTTGGAAGCCTTGCGCACCGAGCTTAACGCCAGCTATCTACCCATATTGACCGCTGATGCCACTAGTGCCGAAGAATTGTCATCCCTGGCATTGCGAACTCGTGTGCTGTGCACCACTGTCGGTCCTTATTCCCTATATGGCAGTGACTTGGTGGCTGCCTGCGCCTCGGCTGGCACCCACTACTGCGATATTACCGGCGAGGTCCCGTGGATTCGTGAAATGATTGATCTGCATGATGAAGAAGCGCAAGAGACTGGTGCTCGCCTGGTGCATTGCTGCGGTTTCGATTCAATTCCCTCGGATCTGGGTAGCCTGATGATCAACGAGGCCATGCAAGACAAAGCGGGCGGACCTTGCGATGAACTGAAGTTTTTTTTGAAAAATGCCCGCGGCGGCTTTAGCGGAGGCACCATTGCGAGCTTACTAAATCTCGTGGAGCAGGCCCGCCATGATCATCGCCTGCGTCGCTTGTTGGCTGATCCTTATGCCTTGGATCCCCACACATCACGGCGCGGACCCCGGGTAGAGGATCAGGCCGGGGCCCGCTGGGACCAAGATGTGCATTCTTGGACGGCGCCGTTTTTTATGGGTCCGGTGAATACGCGCATCGTCAGACGCAGTAACGCACTGACCGATTACGCTTACGGTCCTGAGTTTCGCTATAGCGAAGCCCTAATGACCGGCGGCGGTGTGCGTGGAAGAGTAACGGCCGGGATAGTTGGACTAGCGATCCGCGGCTTCATGCTGGCGGCAGCTATTAAGCCGATCCGGACATTCATGCAGCGGCGGTTTTTGCCCGCGCCCGGCGAAGGCCCGTCGGCCCGCGATCGCGATGCTGGATTCTTTGATATTCGCTTGGTGGGTAAACGGGGCGGAGTCACCGTTAAGGGGCGAATCAGCGGCGATCGTGATCCAGGCTATGGAGCCACAGCCCGAATGTTGGGCGAAGCGGCTGTGGCTTTGGTGGCGGGCGATTGTCGCGATGGTATCGGCGGCGGGTCATTGACGCCGGCAAGCTGTTTCGGCGCAAAGTTAATCCCCGCCTTGCAAGAGCATGCTGGCATGCAATTCATTGTTGAAAAGCCCGCTACGAATTAAGGGATAGACGGCAGACAATCTATTGCTCGGGCAGATCGACCAGCGTTAGTCCCTCAGAATAGAGGTATTCGATATTGACGCCGAGCTGTTGTGCTGTAAGTTCTAGTTTACGGCGAATCGCCCAGGTGCCAATCAGGGGAGGAATCCAGAATTTCGGTTTCATGGATGCGCTGATGGTTAGTCTCGTGCCCTCGGCTTCCGCCTCCAATAGCCATTCCGTTCGATAGTCTTCAAAGTCGCTGCGTTCTGGAATCGCCACGGTAGTAAGATTGTGCGGCGGTTCAGATAGTATTCGTTCCACTCGCTCAAAACTCTTGCAAAAGAACCAGACGCAACTCTCTATGCGGGTGTAGCCGAGCTGTTCGTCCGAGACTGCATCACGAACAAATTTCGTTTCGGCGATCCCGTCGGCCAAACGATGGAAGTTTTCGAAATCCATCAGGATCTGATGAATATATTCGGGCGCTGCAGCAATGCTGCTTTCCGCGCGCATCTCATAGCTGCCACCATCCGCGTTGACGACCAGGCTATGAATCTCAGTTGCTGTCGCGAAACTGGCGAGCGTCAACACAAGGACGGTAGCAAGCGACCAGCTCTTGCGAGCCGGTGGATGCCGGAATGTGGAATCCAAGTTTTCCAACCGGGGCATTCCGTGCCCCCAGCCTATGCGCCTTGCTGGCTTTCTAAGTGCTGTTCCAGATGAGCCAGTTCTTCTGGACTTCCCAAGGCGACAGGTATCCGCTGATGAATGGCAGTCGGTTGTACCTCGAGAATTCGTTTGCCCGGCTCGCAAATAGCCTGTCCGCCTGCCTGCTCCACCAAAAACCCCATGGGATTCGCTTCGTACATCAAACGCAATTTGCCTTGTGTGGCATTCTTGCTTTGTGGGTACATGAATAGCCCACCCTTGAGCAATATGCGGTGGACGTCCGCGACCATCGCGCCCGCGTACCGAGCCGAGTAGCCATTTTGCTGGGCCCAATGCAGGTAATTCTGATAGCCGTCAGGCAAGCTGAGGCGATTCCCTTCGTTCAGGGAGTAACTCTTGTTCGCGATAGGAATCTTCAGTTGTTTTTCAACGCAAACGAATGCGCCGATAGCCGGATCCAAAACAAACATGTCGACACCTTGGCCAACCGTCAAAGTGAAAACCGTGGATGATCCATACAGAATATAGCCGGCGGCTACCTGCTCGGTGCCAGCTTGCAATATCGAATGTTCCGCATCTTGGGCACGGCGATCATGGCGCAAGATACTGAATATAGTGCCAACGCCGCCGCATACATCGAGATTCGACGATCCATCCAAGGGATCGAATAGCACGCAGTAGCGCCTTTCGCCTTCTGATTGATCCCGCAGAATTACTGGCTCTTCGTTTTCCTCCGAGGCGACAATGGCCACGCCTTCACGGCCACCGAGAGTACGCAGCAAAATTTCGTTGGCGATCACATCCAGCTTCTGTTGTTGTTCACCCTGAATGTTCTCATTGCCCACGCTGCCCAGAACATCCTCCAGCCGGGCACGCCGTACCTGGGCCGCGATCATTTTGGCCGAAATTGACATGGCCGATAGTATCCAAGACAGGGTTCCCGTTGCACCGGGATGCTGCATCTCCTGTTTTAGGATATGAGATTGTAGTGTGGTGATCGCGGGGACTGCGGGACTATTCATCGTTGAGTGGTTCTCTCGCTTTAGGTGAATGGCATAGTGCGGCGGCCGCAGCTTAGACCATGCACTTCGGCGCCGCTAGCCTGCGGATCAAAAATGGGACGGGATATTATCCTGCGGAACGCACCTTGTAGTTGCCGCGTGTCTCGTCAAATTCAAGTTTCAGTAAGCCCTGATCTTGGGCGTCTTCCAATAGCTTTGAGAAACTGCTGTAGCCGTAGTAGCTTTCCGTGAAGCCAGGATAAACTCGCTTAACAGTCTGCTTGATCATTGAGCCCCAAACTGGGTCATAGTCGGCATTCAGTGCTTCCACGGTTTCAACAATGCGATCCAAGGCTTCTTGTTGCTTGCTGGGTTTGCCTTTGCTCTTTTTCTTGCGCGTCTTGCGCTTTTTCGACACCGCGATCAAGTCATCGTAGTACAAGAACTCGTCACAACTTGAGGCCAAAATTTCGGAAGTTGAGTTGCGTACGCCACAACCTAGTACTCGCTTGTCGTTTTCTTTGAGTTTGGATACCAACGGTGAAAAGTCGCTGTCACCGGTCAGCAAAGCAAATACGTCGATATGGGATTTTGCATAGCATAGATCGATGGCATCTACGACCATCCGAATGTCCGCGCTATTCTTGCCACTCATGCGTGAGCGAGGAATATCTATGAGCTCAATGCCATGCAGGTGAAATTCTCGCGTGGATTTTCGGTATTGGCTCCAATCGCAGTAAGCACGTTTATAGACGATACGGCCTTTCTCCAGTAGCCGCTTTATTATCAATTCGATTTGGAATTCCGCACCCTTGATGTCTTTGACACCTAGGGCAAGGTTTTCGAAGTCGACAAATACTGCAATGGTAGTTTCGGTATTCATGGATCGATTCTATCAGTGCATTGGCCCTAGCGTTGGCTTGGTGCGTTGCGCGGCGCTGAATCATTCCGCCCCGATGTCGCTGCATGCCCTATAAGAGCAACTACTGCCGCCGCCAGTCCGGGTGGCTCGGTATGGTTTAAGCGCCAGGGCTGGCGTGACTTCGGCGGCTCTGGCACCTTAGGCCAATATGAGCAGTGAATTACCTCTTGTCGGCGTGGTGTCCGACCGCCGAATCATTGATCCCCATCCGTTTCATGTGATCGGGGAAAAATACTCGCGCGCCCTGGCGGATGTTGCCGGCGTTTATCCCGTGGGTCTGCCGGCCTTCGAGAATGATTTCGACGGCACGGTAATCCTGCCGCGCTTGGATGGTCTGCTACTGACAGGCAGTCCATCCAACATCGAGCCGGGGCACTACGGGGCAAAGCCTAGTTTTTCGGGAAGCATGCGTGACCCAGCACGCGATGGGGCCACGCTGGCGCTAATTCCCGCGGCGTTGGAAGCGGGTTTGCCCTTGCTGGCAATTTGCCGCGGATTTCAAGAACTCAACGTGGCTCTGGGCGGTACACTGCATCAAGAACTTAAAGAATTACCCCAATTTGGGACGCATCATGAGAATCCGGACGACCCTCTCGATGTACAGTATGGTCCGGCGCATCCGGTCAACTTTATCGCCGATGGTGTCTTCGCTGAATTGTGGGACAGCGACCAATACTTGGTGAATTCTGTCCATGGCCAGGGTGTCGCGAAGCTCGCTCCGGGTCTCAGGGTTGAAGCTTTGGCTCCCGATGGCTTAGTTGAAGCGGCTACGGTGCGCGATGCCAGGGGATTTGCTCTGGGCGTACAGTGGCATCCGGAATGGCGCGCGGCCGAGAACGAATTGTCGAGAGTAATTTTTCAGGCCTTTGGACGGGCCTGTGGTAGTAGTCGATCATGAGTCATGTGAACGAGCTTGCCACCTGGCTTCGGGAGCACAAGATTGAAGAAGTGGAGGCCGTCGTTCCGGATATGGCCGGCGTGGCCCGCGGAAAATTCATGCCCGCGGCTACCTTTGCTAAGCAAGGCGGCATGAAATTGCCCAGTTCCGTCTTTATTCAAACGGTCACGGGGGAGTACGCCGATGAACCCTATATCGGCAGCATCGATTCGGACATCAATGCCGTGCCGGATTTGGCCACCCTGCGACGTATACCCTGGGCTACGGATGCCACGGCTTGCGTCATTCATGACTGTTTTTTTCAAGACGGCATGCCGGTGGATGTGTCGCCGCGTCAGCTATTACGCAGCGTGTTGTCGCTCTACGAGGGAAAATCATTGCGTCCCCGCGTTGCGCCAGAGGTCGAGTTTTATCTCGTTCAGCGCAACACCGATCCGGACTATCCTCTGGAGGCGCCGGTTGGACGGTCGGGTCGTAAAGAAAGTGTCCGCCAACCTTTTAGCATGGACGCCGTCGATGAGTTTGAGCCGCTCATCGAGGAGATTTATGACTACTGCGAGGCGCAGAAGCTTTGCGTGGACAATTTGGTACACGAGGCGGGCACTGCTCAACTGGAGATCAATTTTGAGCATGGGGATGCGCTGGAACTGGCCGATCAGATTTTCTTCTTTAAGCGCACGGTTCGAGAAACGGCCATGCGCCACAATATTTATGCGACCTTTATGGCGAAGCCGATGCAAAATGAACCCGGTAGTTCCATGCACTGGCATATCAGTTTAGAAGACGAGTCTAGTGGTGAAAATATATTTGCCACCGATGAGGGAGAGACAACGGAGTTACTTTCTTTTGTCGCGGGCCTGCAAAAGTTCTTACCCGAATTCCATGTGCTTTGTGCACCCTATGTGAATTCTTACCGCCGTTTCACGCGCTATCTGTCGGCGCCCATTAACTTGTCATGGGGTTACGACAACCGGACGCTAGGCCTGCGTGTGCCGCGCTCCGAACCGGCCAACCGTCGCATAGAGAATCGTTTGGCGGGTGCGGATGCGAATCCCTACCTGGCCATTGCCGCTTCTTTGGCGGCGGGATACCAGGGTATGGAGTTGGGATTGCAGCCCTCGGTGCCCGAAACGGGTAGTGCCTACAAGAACCCTTTGGATTTGCCGCGCAATCTTGAAGTCGCCCTGGAGCGGTTCGAGCAAGGTGAGGTAGCCAACAAAATCCTTGGCGAACGCTTTGTGAAGGTATTTGCCGCCATTAAGCGCGAAGAATTCGAGCGTTACTTTGAAGTAATCAGTCCATGGGAACGTGAACACTTGCTGTTGAGTGTCTAGCCGGACGCTGTTGCCCGAAAGAATCGCCATGAGCTCAATTACCGAGACGAAGCGACTGCAGGATTTGGATCGCAGTCACTACCTGCATCCTTTTACCAATCATAAAGAACTTGGAGCCCAGGGTTCGCGAATCATAGTGCGCGGCGAGGGCGTCTACATATGGGATTCCGATGGAAACCGCATTCTCGACGGTATGTCCGGACTGTGGTGTGTCAGTCTCGGTTACGGACGCCAAGAATTGATTGATGCCGCGTGTACGCAGCTAGAAACTCTACCTTACTACAACAGCTTTTTTCAGTGCGCTCATCCGCCGGCCGTAGAATTGGCCAGTCGACTGGTGAGTATTAGTCCGGAACAATTCACGCATGTGTTTCTCGCCGGTGGTGGTTCCGAGGCCAATGACACGGTCTTGCGCATTGTCCGGCAGTATTGGGCCTTGCAGGGTCAGCCACGTAAGCAGATCATCATTAGCCGCCGTAATGCCTATCACGGAAGTACCGTGGCGGCGGCGAGCCTCGGGGGTATGCAAGCGGCTCACGATCTAGGTGGTTTGCCGATTCCCGGCATCGAACATATTGAGCAACCCTACTGGTTCGAACTGGGCGGCGCCGAATCGCCGGCTGAATTTGGCCTGGCGATGGCAGCGCAATTGGAGGATCGGATTCTTGAGCTGGGCGTGGATCAAGTGGCGGCCTTCATTGGTGAGCCCGTGCAAGGTGCAGGCGGGGCCATCATGCCGCCAGATACCTACTGGCCTGAAATTCAGCGGATTTGCGATCAGTATGGGATCTTGCTGGTGGCTGACGAGGTCATTACCGGTTTCGGGCGCCTCGGTGAATGGTTTGGCTCTACGCACTACGGGATAAAGCCCGACCTCATGTCCTTTGCAAAAGGCGTGACTTCCGGCTACTTGCCCCTAGGCGGTGTGCTGGTTAGCGACCGCGTCGCCGAGTTGCTGATCGAAAAAGGCGGTGAATTTGCGCACGGTTTCACCTACTCAGGGCATCCGGTGGCTTGTGCCGTTGCCAAGATCACGCTGGATGTGATGGAAAACGAAGCGGTGATCAATCGAGTGAAAAACCATATCGCGCCGTATTTTGCGCAGGTTTGGCAGGCGCTAGCTGACCATCCACTCGTGGGGGAGGCGCGATCTGCCGGGCTCATCGGAGCCTTGGAACTTGTTGCCCAGCCTAAGAGTCGGACGCGATTCCCGAAAAACAGACGAGCCGGTACGCTTTGTCGGGACTTGGCCATGGAAAACGGTTTGGTCATGCGTGCGGTGGGGGATACGATGATCATTGCGCCGCCCTTGGTAATTACAACAGCGCAGATCGATGAGTTAGTCTCCAAGGTGAAGCGGATTCTCGATCTGAGTGCACAAGCCCTGGCAAGTCTCGCCTAAGCTATCGTGACCACGAGTCAAAGGCACACAGCGAATTCTGATTTAGGCACTTACCCGCGTAGTTACTACAGCGCTACGGCCCGGGGGATCGTTGCGCCGCAAATTCTATCGGAAAGTATTAAGGCCGATGCCTGCGTTATTGGTGGTGGTTATACCGGTCTTTCCGCCGCGCTGCATTTGCGCGAGCAGGGCTATAGCGTCGTGCTATTGGAAGCGCAACGCGTGGGCTGGGGTGCGTCAGGCCGCAATGGCGGCCAGGTGGGGACTGGCCAACGTCAAGATGAAAAATATTTGGAAAAACGTTTTGGACGCGATATATCCCAACGGCTCTGGGACAGTGCGGAGGCGGCCAAGTCTACCCTGCGTCGATTGGTTCAACGCCATAGCATCGATTGCGACTTGCAGTCTGGGCAACTGGTGGCTGCGGCAAAGGCGGCAGATGCGCGGGAGCTTGAGGCGCGAGCGGAAAAATTGCAGCGGGACTATGGCTATTCTGAGATGTCTTACCTCAACCGGGACAAATTGCGCGGCTGCCTAGGTAGCGACCGGTACCACGGCGCTACGCTCGATCACGGTGCGATGCATTTACATCCACTCAATTATGCCTTGGGTCTAGCTCGTGCTTGTCGTCTGGCCGGTGTCAATATTTTCGAGGGATCCAGAGTCAGTGCTTACACTCGCTCAGCTCCCAGTACTGTGACCACAGCTGGAGGCCGGGTGACGGCTGATCACTTGATCCTTGCCTGTAATGGGTATCTGAAAAACCTCGAGCCGCGGGTGGCGGGTCATATCATGCCAATCAACAACTACATTGTGGCGACTGAACCGCTGACTAATCCTCAGGAACTGATCGCCAACGGTGCCTGCGTTCACGACACGCAATTTGTGGTTAACTATTTTCGCTTATCGCCCGACGGCCGTTTGCTATTCGGCGGGGGTGAAACTTATCGCCGGAAGTTTCCCAAGGATATCGCCAAGTTCGTTCGGCCATGTATGCTCGCTGTATTTCCGCAACTCGCGGATACCAGAATTGACCATGCCTGGGGGGGGACCCTCGCCGTTACTCTGAGTCGCATACCCCATATGGGCCGCTTGTCTCCCAATGTGTACTTCGCCCATGGGTTTTCAGGGCACGGTGTCGCGACCGGAAGTTTTGCCGGCAAGCTCATGGCTGAGGCAATAAGTGGGGAGCATCTGGGCTTTGATTTATTCGCTAATTTACCCATTCGGCCATTCCCCGGGGGTAGCTTGCTACGTTGGCCTGGGCTGGTATTGGGCATGCTGTGGTACGCGCTGCGGGATCGGCTGTGAAATTGCGCAATACGCTTGTTCTGATTCTCGGCATGCTGCTGCTAGCCTGCGAGACTGAGCTTGTCGATGATCCGCGCGCCGAACTGCGGGTTTACAATTGGTCGGACTATATCGCACCCGATACCATTGCTCGGTTTGAGCAGGAGACTGGTATTGAGGTCACCTACGATGTTTTTGATAGCAACGAGGTTTTGGAGGCCAAGCTGCTTTCCGGGGCTTCCGGCTACGATATTGTGGTGCCGACTTCAAACTTTATCGGTCGCCAAATCATGGCCGGCGTTTTTCAGCCCTTAGACCGTTCGAAACTGTCGAATCTAAAGAATCTTGATCCCGAACTTCTGGAGTTAGTGACTGAGTTTGATCCTGGAAATCGCCATAGCGTGCCCTATCTATGGGGTACAACAGGTGTCGGCTACAACCTAGATGTGCTCATACGAGTGCTGCCACCAGGAACGCCTCTAGATAGTCTTGATTTAGTGTTTAAGCCGGAGTTCCTGTCGAAACTGGCGCCTTGCGGCGTGGCCTTCTTAGACGCGCCGGGCGAGGTGTTTCAAATGGCTTTGAACTATCTCGGTTTGGATCCAAACAGCTCGATTCCGGGTGATTATGAAAACCAGGCGCGCGAATTGCTGGACAGTGTAAGGCCTCATATCACCTACTTTCATTCATCACAGTACATTAACGATTTGGCCAATGGCGATATCTGCATTGCGCTGGGTTGGTCCGGCGATGTTTTGCAGGCGGCTAGCCGCGCGGTGGAGGCCGAAAACGGTATTAAAATCAATTACATTATTCCCCGCGAGGGGTCGGTGGTCTGGTTTGATTTGCTGGCTATTCCTGCCGGTGCCAGAAATACGGACAATGCCCATCGATTTATCGATTTCCTAATGCGGCCGGAAATTATCGCTGATATCAGCACCCACGTGAGCTATGCAAACGCAAACCGGGAGTCCACGAAACTAATGCCGGCTAAAATTGTTGCCGATCCCGGCATCTATCCGCCAGCTGACATTCGTGCAACATTGTTTGTCGATGAGCCACTTCCACCGAAGATTGTTCGACTCATAAATCGCCAATGGACAGCAATAAAGACAGGCCGTTGAAAGAAACCGCTCCCGCCTTTGTTGAATTGCAGGGTCTCTCTAGATTCTTTGGCGATCTTGTCGCGGTGGACGGTGTTCAGCTTGGCATAAGACGCGGCGAAATTTTCGCAATCTTGGGGCCATCGGGCTGTGGGAAGTCAACACTCCTAAGGCTCATGGCCGGCTTAGAAACGCCGGATCGTGGAAAAATTCTGTTGCAGGGTCAAGATATCACGGAAATTCCGGCCTACCGGCGGCCGGTTAATATGATGTTTCAGTCTTATGCGCTGTTTCCACACATGTCGGTCGAGGAAAATATCGCCTTCGGTCTGAAACAGGAAAACATGCCTGCCGAGGCCATTGAGCAGCGCATCGTCGATGTATTGACGCTCGTTCACATGCAGGACTATCGGCGGCGAAAACCCGCACAGTTATCCGGTGGCCAGCAGCAACGCGTCGCCCTAGCCCGTAGCCTCGCGAAACAACCAAAGCTCTTGTTGCTCGATGAGCCCATGGGCGCCCTCGATCGAAAGCTCCGTAGCGAAATGCAATTCGAGCTCGCTGAAATCATCCGGCGGGTCCGTGTTACCTGCGTCATGGTGACACATGATCAAGAAGAGGCCATGGTCATGGCCGACCGAATTGCACTGATGGATGCCGGGCGTATTGCGCAAGTGGGCCCGCCCATGGATGTCTACAATGCCCCGAATAGCCGGTTCTCAGCCGGCTTTCTGGGCGAAGTGAACCTATTGGAGGGCCGCATTGTGGAATCCGCGCACGGCACGACCGTGCTGGAAATTCCCGATATTGGCGGCAATGTGAAACTACTGGACGAGGAAAGTCGTGAGCTCGGTTCTCCCATTAGCCTGGCAGTGCGACCCGAAAAGATTCTACTGAGTGAGCGTCCCTTTGATGCCCACTACAATGCGGTGGCCGCGACCGTTGAAGACCTGGGCTTTCTTGGCAGTCAGATCAACTACCACCTGCGCCTGCCGGGTGGCCGAATATTGTCCGCTCTGATACCCAGCGTTGACGCGCCTCCGGGCATGGAACATGGCGCGGAGGTTTTCCTTGGCTGGGCAATTCGCGATGGCGTATTGCTATTGAGCTAATGACTAGTCGATCTGCTAAATCTGTTTGGCCAAGGCGACTGCTGATCGGTATTCCCTTCTTCTGGCTGCTGCTCTTCTTTTTATTGCCCTTTGCCATCGTGGTTAAGATTAGTTTGGCCGAAGCTTTGCTGGCGGTACCGCCATTTAGCGATTTGATGGTTTGGGAGAATGGTGGGCCAAAATGGTTGGCAACTCTCGAGAACTACCGTTTTCTTGCCGCCGATAAAATCTATTTTCTGGCCTATCTGAACTCACTGAAGATTGCTGCCATATCAACGCTATGTTGCCTACTGATCGGCTATCCCATGGCCTGGGCCATTGCGCGCTCAGATCCTGCGACGCGCAATATTCTTTTACTGCTGGTCGTGATGCCATCTTGGACTTCATTCTTGATCCGCGTTTATGCCTGGATGGGTATTCTCAACAACACCGGGTATGTCAACAACTTGCTGACGGCCTTGGGTCTGGTCGACGGTCCGGTGCAGCTGTTGAGGACCGATTTCGCTGTGTATGTGGGAATTGTCTACACCTATTTGCCCTTTATGGTATTGCCCCTGTACACCAATTTAGTAAAGCTGGATTGGCGTCTGGTGGAAGCCGCGGGCGACCTAGGCGCGACAACTTGGCACACTTTTTGGCGAGTAATTTTGCCCCTCAGCCGCGCGGGTATCGTTGCCGGCTGTCTATTGGTGTTCATTCCCGCAACGGGAGAGTTTGTGATTCCTGAACTTCTCGGCGGCGCGGATACGCTGATGATCGGCAAGCTGCTATGGCAAGAATTTTTCAATAATCGAGACTGGCCTCTGGCTTCAGCCGTGGCAATACTGCTGCTGGGTATCTTGTTACTGCCAATGTATTTTTATCACCGCTGCCAAAGTGCTGAAAGTCTGCAGGGGTCCGTAGGCCGCCGGGCCAAGCTGTTGCCATGAACGCTGAGAATTCGGGCCTTAGATGGTGCCTCTGGGCGGGGTTTCTGTTTCTGTATCTACCGATTCTGGTCTTGGTGATCTACTCATTTAACGAGTCGCGTCTGGTGACCGTATGGTCGGGGTTTTCAACGAAATGGTACGGCGAACTGTTTCGTGACCGCCAGATTGTTGATGCTTTCTTGTTGAGTCTGCGTATTGCCGCGTTGTCAGCAACAGCCGCGGTAGCGCTAGGCACGCTGGCGGGATTCAGCCTGGTCCGCTTTGGTGTCTTCAAGGGCCGTAGTCTGCTCGGTGTCATGGTTACAGCTCCGCTGGTTATGCCGGAGGTCATTACCGGGCTGTCTTTGTTGCTGCTATTTGTTGCTCTGGGGCAAATGTTAGCCTGGCCATCCGAGCGGGGCATGCTGACCATTTGGATCGCTCATGTCACCTTTTGTACCGCCTATGTGACGGTGGTGGTGACTGCACGTTTGAGTGAACTGGATGAGTCTTTGGAGGAGGCCGCCGCCGATCTCGGTGCTACGCCACTAAGGATTTTTCGCTCGATTACCCTACCCATTATTGCGCCGGCGCTACTGGCCGGTTGGTTGCTAGCATTTACACTCTCGCTGGATGACTTAGTGATCGCGAGCTTCGTCAGCGGTCCGGGCGCTTCTACTTTGCCCATCGTGGTATTTTCTAGCGTGAGACTGGGTGTTAGTCCCAAGATTAATGCCCTGGCGACAATTCTCATTGCCACGGTGCTGTTGGGTAGTTGCTTGACGTGGTGGCTGATACAGCGAATGTCCCGACGCTAGCTAAGCCGTTCAATGAACCAAAATAGCCTGCCAATTTTCACGGAGTCGTCATGATTAAGCTTAGGAGCAGCCTATTGCCGCTAAGAATTCGGCGCTACGCATTGATTCTTATTGCGCCCTTTTTTTTGGCCTGTCTAAGTGCATGCTCAAGCATGCATAAATCTGAGGATTTCGAACGCCACCGTAATAGCCAGATAGTTTTGCCCCATGATAGAAACGATGTTTTTTACTTCGACGTCAGTTTCTCACCCACGATGCCCAATGATAATCCTGATGCCGAAGCTAGGCGGATGGCATGGCTAGAGGCCTGGATGGAGGTGCGGAAGCTTTGTCCCAATGGCTATGAAATTCGCGACCGCCGTCCATTCGGTTTCCTTGAAGACAACCCAGCCAGACGTGATATTCGCTATGAGGTAGCTTGCAACTAGTTTTGACCGTCGGTCCTCGTAAGCTGTTCCAGCAATACACGATTGCCGTTTTTCAGCCCCCAACGCGCAGCAAATCCTGCATTGAGCTCCAATACGCGAACCACCGGTTTGGCACTGCTGATTCGGTGCGTGGAGAGCGGGGTTGTATTGGCGGCAAGCTTGACCACCTGACCTTCAGTGTCAACGAATATCATGTCTAGGGGGATCAAGGTGTTTTTCATCCACATGTTGATGGTCGCCGGCTCGGAATAACGGAATAACATGCCTTCGAATTCATCCATTTCTTGCACAAACATCAGGCCCTGGCTTTGTAGCTTGGGCGCATCGGCAAATGCGGTTTGAATATGTAGGCAGCGCGGTCCGGCACTTTCGATGATCAAACTGCCACGAGGAAAGTCTTTGAGGAGTTCGGCGGGCTCAAAGGCAAATCCGCTTTGTGAAACGAGCCAAATGATGACCAAGGATAAATGACGTAAATACTTCTGTGTCAATGCAATGGCGACGTGCAGCACGGATTCATGGTTCCCCATCGGTGGAGAGGTAGCCGGCGAAGCGGAATCCCGATGGGGTAACCGAGCCCGAGTCGTTAATAGCGGCTAGGGCACCGAGACAGTATAGATCTCCCGCGAGAAAATAATTCGCAGAGTCTGCGGCATTGGTCTGTGTTGCTTCGCTGATAGTGACCCAGCAGCGTTCCGTTTCGCCGGAGTTGTAAAAACGCTCAGCTTTTTCATCAACAATGGTCAGATTAACCGGCAATTCGCGGCCCAAGACCAATTCGGGTGCGCTGGGTATTCCCAAAACGAACAACAGGTCTGCATCCCCATCATTTTCGGCAAACAGCAGCCGCATTCCCGAATCCTTAGGGCGGAGCATGCCGGCACATTTCAGTCCACTACCGGACCAACTGATGCTGCGCTGCAAAGCACCGTGCAATCGGCCGATGAAATAGCCCGCCGATTTCCCCGCACAGGCATCCAGTTTTGGCGGTTCGAGTGCATTCGACGGCGCGCTTGTCGGCAAGGCGCGGCCCTGAAAAGCGATCCAGGCCAGTAGTGCGAGTACTATCAGCACGCCAATCACGGCGCTGATGGCAGTCATTGCCCCGTGAGCCTCGGTTTCGTTTGTCTGCGTTGGTGGGGTTCTAGTCATATCCTGATCCGCCGGAAGCATACCGCAGACGCTGACTTGCGTTGCAGGCTAGCTGGGAGGAATATGGGCAGCTATGACGGTTCTATTGCGACGGAGAGCGGCCATGTCTTCCGGCTTGGAGTACGATTTTTGTGACAGTTTCCTTGGCGAATATCTGGTGGCTCGGACTTCCCGGGGTATCTGTCATCTTAGCTTTACCGAAGGAAACCGTCCGGCGGGCCTGGAGTTGTTGGCGAGCCGCTGGCCTGGGATGAGTTTGGAGCCGCGCTTCTTGGGTGAATTGCTGGGGCCTGATCTGAGCCCGGACCAGGCCGGACGCCCGAGTCTGGATCTTCGTGGAACCGCTTTCCAACGCGAAGTTTGGTCGGCTTTGCTGGATCTCTCCTGGGGTGAGACCCTCAGCTATGGTGATTTGGCAGCCCGCTTGAGCCGGCCAAGAGCCGCAAGGGCCGTGGCTGGTGCCGTAGGTAGTAATAGCGTGGCTGTGCTGGTTCCCTGCCATCGCGTCGTGGCAGCCAACGGAGGTCTTGGCGGCTATCGCTGGGGTCTGGAGCGCAAGGCCGCGCTACTCGAGCGGGAGTCTCTGCGCGCCGCCTAAGGACCGATTTAGGACCAAATCTGGTCCATTTAACTAATTAACCGAAGTGTGAAAGAGCGCAACGTTAGTCTCCGTGCTCCCGCCTAGGCTGCGGAAACGGCTGAACCAAGCGTGGTTCAGCCTGTGTACGTGCGGTTGGGAGCGCACCCCTAAATGATTTCAAGGTTTGCAGAACAGCGCCAATCCGGCTTTCAGTGGCTCAAATTCTCGAGCTTTGTCGAAGAAGAATTTCGGCAGTACTACGCTCAGGCAACGGCTTCGCGCGCGCGGTTCATCATCGGCATCGCCTTGGCATCGACCTTAGTCATGATGGGCACGCAGATTGCCAAGGGTGGTATCGATTTCATGGTCGGTTTTCAAGCACTGATCATGGTCCCGATACTAACCGGTACGCTCTATTCATCGCGGTCATCTCAGTACCGGCTCTATCAATTTCTGCTCATCGCCAGTGCTTTGCTGATCGGTCTAATTCTCAATTCCATCGTGACCCGGGCTGTGCTTCAGGACATGCCTTACTACTTTGGCGCGGTTATCGCTTGGCTATTCGTGGGTTGGTTGATTCTTGGTTTGACGTTTCGCGCTGCCGCCCTTGCGTCCGCCGTTTTGTCATTTAGCTACATCTGGGCCTTAATGAATTGGAGCGTTGATAGCACTGAGGCCCTATTTGAGTCGCTGACATTGGTGGCCGTGAACATTATCGGCGCATTTTGTTGTTACCAGCTCGAGCATGCCGAACGTCGTTCCTTTCTAGAATCTAAGTTTCTGAGTGAATTGGCCGAGCAGGATGGTCTGACGGGCTTGCACAATCGCCGCAGCTTTGATCAACATCTTGATAGGCTTTGGCGGCAGTCCCGGCGGGAGCAGTCGCAACTAACCTTGATGCTCATCGATATAGATCACTTTAAGGCCTACAACGATGCTTATGGTCACCAGGCGGGAGACGATGCCCTCAAGCGTGTAGCGGAAGTTATTGGTGCGTCGGCGCAACGCCCGCTGGATATTGCTTGCCGCTATGGGGGCGAGGAGTTTGCCTTGCTGCTTTATGGTCCGTTGAGTGAGTTTGGCAAGGATCTTCCCGAGCAGATTCGCGGTGACGTTTTAGCGCTTAAGATTCCGCATAAGAAATCTACAACCTCTCCCTATCTCACGGCGAGTATTGGCGTGGCCATCATGATGCCCAACGCCGAGCGCAGTATGGCGGGAACCTTGCAGATGGCTGACGAGGCCTTGTATCAAGCGAAGGATGAGGGCCGCAATCGGGTGGTGATCAAGGAATCACCCAATTCGGAAATCCAAACCGGTCGTTTCCGTGCTTCCAAGACCGGCACCGGCTAACAAGATCTACCAATGGCCTGTATTAGGCATGCTCGACCAGGGTTCCTGCGGTGGCAGCGCATCGCCCGCCTGCAGCAATTCGATGGAAATATTGTCGGGCGAGCGCACAAAGGCCATACGTCCGTCCCGAGGCGGTCGATTGATGGTGACGCCCGCGTCCGATAATTTTTGGCACAGCGCGTAAATGTCATCGGTTTCGTAGGCGATGTGGCCGAAATTTCGGCCTTCATCATATTCTTCGGGATCCCAATTGTAGGTGAGCTCAATACAGGCCGATTCATTGCCCGGGGCCGCGAGAAACACCAATGTGAAACGTCCTTGATCGCTCTCCCAACGTCGCAATTCCATCAGCCCCAGTTTGCGGCAATAGAAGTCCAAGGATTTTTCAATGTCGGTGACTCGCACCATGGTGTGTAGGTAACGCATTTATGACCCTCTTTCTAAAGTCAAGTATTCCCGCGATGTGTTGCATCGATGCCGTGGCTGCGTAAAGCTATGGGCTCTGGTTACCATCGGCAAGCCGGGCTCATGCCCCGATCATAGCCTCACGAGCGGAAGCGCGCATGAGCAGTTCATCGAAGACTATTATTTACGTACCGGGTATGAAGCCAAAGCCGCCGGCGGAGATTCATCGCGTCAATCTTTGGCGCGCTCTGCTGGAAGGAGCACGCCGGACTAGTCCAGATGTTGCTGAGAATATCGCGGGCGGCTTTGATCGTTTTAAGTTGGCCGCCTGGCCACATCTATTTTACGCTCAGGCCAGCGATCCTGATATTGATGCCCCCGGCTTAGAACGACTTCTGTCATTGCCGGGCCCGGAACCCAGCGATCTAACGGACGCGCGCCATTGGAAAAAGCGCTTGGTTCGTTGGTTCTATCTTGCCGTGGACAGCGCGCCTTTCTTGCTCAAGTGTATTCCCGCGCCTCAGTTAAAAGAAAACCTAGCTGACAGCCAGCGCTACTTGCGCAACGATGACGGCATTGGTGATCGCATACGCGCTCAGGTTGCTGAGGAGATCGAGGCCGCAAGCCGAAGAGGTGACCGTATCCTGCTGCTAGCCCATAGCCTGGGTTCCGTGGTTGCTTGGGATGTGCTCTGGCAATTCAGTCGCCTTCCCAAGAGTACAATCGAGATCGATTTGATGGTCACACTGGGCAGTCCGCTAGGTCTGGATTTCATGCGCAGCCGTCTATTGGGTGCTGCCGAGCAGGGGCCGGATCGTTATCCCAGCAACATCAGGCGTTGGTGTAATTTGTCGGCCGTCGGCGAATTAACGGCATTAGATAAGACCATGGCGGATGATTATCGAGAAATGCTCGAAATGAATCTGATTGATAGCATTTCTGACCAGACGGATTTGAAAACATATTTTCGCGGTCCGGATGGGCTCAATGTGCATAAATGCTATGGCTATTTAATCAATTCTTGCACAGCAAAAGTCATCGTCGATTGGTGGCAGGAAGACTAGGGTGCGTCGATCTTGGGTAAAATAAGAATATCGATGCGGCGATTTCTTGCTCGACCCTCATTTGTCTTATTGTTCGCAACCGGACGAGTGTCGCCGTAGCCTAGAGCTTTAACTCGATAGCTGGGAACGTTCAAGCTCGTGATAATAAAATTGGCCACGGCTTCTGCTCGTTTCTCGGATAAACGCATATTCGATTTTGAACCGCCAGATGTATCGGTGTGGCCTTCCACCACTATCTCGCTGCGCGGAAACACATTTAAGGCTGACTGCAGTTTGTTCAACAGGTTCATGGCGCGTTCATCCAGCTTTGCTGAGCCGGTACGAAAACTTAAGCCCACCATGCGCAGTAGTAGAGTATTGCCGTCGCGAATGCTGATGGCTTCCTCAGGGGTGAACAGGTTCGCAACGCTTGCAAACTGCTCGCGAACACGAGCTTGCGCTTCAAGACGTCGAATCAGAGCGCTTCGTTCAGCATTTGCGCCACCCAGTTGTTCATCAAGCTCGCGAATTTCTTCTTCCAGTCCCAGAACTTGGCGATTCGCTTCCGTCAAATCCTCTTCCATTTGTGGAATGCGCCGAATCTGATCCTGTAAGGCATTCTCGATTTGGCCAAAGCCCTCGCTAAAATCGGTATCGATGCCGGCCGAAACGGCGAGATTTCGCAATGGTCCCTCCCAAAATAGAATGAGTTCCTCTGCCGTCATTTCCTTCTTCTTGAGGCGCTCGGCCAGATTCGCGATGAATTGGGCGTGCTTTGCCTCTTTGGCCGCTTGATAGGCCAGCTCCGACGGCTTTTCGATTGCGTAGCGATCAGCCTCCAGCGCCGAGTTTGCGCTTGCCAGTAGAGATTTGGCGCGTTCCAGGGTACGGGGCGCGTAACGCTCGGTTTGTGATTCCGTCGCCGCCCTAATCGCACTGCCTGCCGCACTCAAGTGGCGAATCTTGATGGCTTGAAGTTCCGCCGCCGCATATTCGTCCTTTGCACGTTCGGCATACTGACGAGCGTTACGCAGATCCTCTTTTTCCAAAGCTCGCGCGGCTCGATTGAAGCTTTCTTCGGCTTTAGCCCAGATTGTTGGTGTCAACTTGAAGGCCTCGGCATCACGTGCTGCCTCGCGCACTTGTAATGCATCGGAAAAATTTATTTCGGCTAACTCTATAGTTTTGAGAGCCCGCTCAAAAAACTCTGCCGCTTGCGTTAGACGTTTTCGTACACGCGCGCTACTTTTTCCCGTTTGCTGGTCAACTTGGGCTTGTTTAAGCGCTCGGGTGCCCTCGGCATAATTGTTCGGTGACAACAGCGCGCCTTGACGGCTTTCAAGCTCGGTGCGCATGGATTGTGCGCGACTAATGATTTGTTCATTGGAAGTTTGCGCTATAGTGCTTGCCGATTGCAAAAGAACGCAAGACAATAGAAAAACAGTGAATAAATTTTTTTGCACAGCTGAATTCTCCGCCATTTCTCAGAATCATTGGCTAGGGCAGTGTCGATTGTGTGGATTACCTCACAGAATCTGCCAGCTTATGCCCGTAATCTCTACCCATGCTCGCCAAATTCTACACAAGGTTTTTACTTCGTTCCGCGGAGCAGGACTACGCCGATGAGTATAGCGGCGTGGTGGAAGTGAATGCGCAGGCCGAACAGGTGCTAGAGACCCAGGAAATTGAAGCATTGCTGGCGCAAAATTTCGAGCTCGAGGCTGACAACGTTGAGTTATTGAACTGGTCTCGACTCCACTAATGATCTTCTGGCTTCACTGATCAGCCAAAAAACGATCAGTACTATCTTCCCCCTGTATTGCCCGGCCTTGAGCCGGGCTTTTTTTAGTGCTAGCTAGGCTCAAAGTGGATTCGCGAACCGGCAACTAGCCAGCATTTTCGTGGTCCCAGTAGTTGGCTACCGACTCCAGTCGGCCCGTGAGAGAATAGGGCTATCGGCAGCCATAGCAGCAGAGTGTGAGCGAATTTAAGGGCATACCAATACGCCGCAGCGGTGAGAAATACCAAACAGCGGTAGGGTTCACGGCCGTGAAGGATGGAATCAAGGCGACACGGGGATCGGGGGAAATTCCCATCGAACGCAAGCCGGCGTGGTTGCGGGCGAAATTGCCCATGGGTGCGGGGTATCAGGCCGTCAATCGCAACGTACAGGAGCATCAGCTGAGTACAGTCTGCGAGGAATCCAAGTGCCCGAATATTGGCGAGTGTTGGAATGAGGGTACGGCTACCTTGATGCTTATGGGCAAGGTATGCACTCGGGCTTGCCGATTTTGTGCGGTTGATACCGGAAATCCAGCCGGCTGGCTCGATGCCCAAGAACCTGAGCAGGCGGCCGATGCCGTCGCGCTAATGGGGCTGCGCTATATCGTGCTGACTTCCGTTGATCGCGATGACTTGTCCGATGGCGGCGCCGCGCACTATGCGCGATGTATTCGCGCCATCAAGGCTCGCAACCCGGATACGGCCATCGAAGCGCTCACGCCTGATTTTCGTGGTATGGACAGCGCCGTGCGGGCCGTGGTCGAGACACCCGTGGATGTGTTTGCGCACAATATCGAAACTGTTGTTCGATTGACGTCTAGAGTGCGCGACCCGAGGGCAAGCTATCAACAGTCCTTGGCGGTGTTAACCCATGCGAAGCAACGGCGTCCCAGCATTCTAACGAAGACCAGTCTAATGCTTGGCCTGGGTGAAACCGACGCCGAGATTGCTGAAACCATGGACGACTTGCGTGCAGCGAATGTCGATCTGCTGACCCTGGGCCAATACTTGCGACCGACAGTCAATCATTTGCCGGTGGAGCGTTTCGTTCATCCGAATACGTTTGCCGACTACCGGGCGCTGGGTCTTGCCAAGGGCTTCGTCGAAGTGGTTGCCGGGCCATTGGTTCGATCTAGTTATCGCGCCGAACAAGCCCTGCAAAAGAACAATGTTGGACTAGCAATAGAGAATTAAGCGATGACGGAGTTTTTCATGGATTACGGCCTATTTTTGGCCAAGGCTGTCACCGTGCTAGTTGCGTTGGCGGTCGCTTTAATAATGATAGCCGCCATCTCGCGAAAGGGCGGGCAGGAAATTGGCCTGAAGGTGGATAAACTCAATGACCGTTACCGCAATATGGCTCAAAGCGTTCGCCAAGCGATATTGAGTAAATCGGCCTTTAAAAAACAGTCCAAGGCCGACAAGCAAGAAGAGAAAGCCCAAAAAAAGGCGGACAAGGGAGATCAGCAGCGCAAGCGCTACTTTGTACTCGATTTCAAGGGCGACATTCGTGCCAGCGCGGTGGCGCAGTTGCGTGAGGAGATCAGCGCCGTGGTGTCCGTGGCGGAAAAGAGCGATGAAGTCATGCTGCGGCTTGAGAATCCGGGCGGCGCGGTTCACGAGCATGGCCTTGCGGCTTCGCAACTTTTAAGGTTGAAGGAGCGCGGCATTCCGCTGACGGTGATGGTGGACAAAGTGGCTGCCAGTGGTGGGTATCTGATGGCCTGCATTGCCCAAAAGATAATTGCTGCGCCATTTGCCGTGATCGGTTCCATCGGCGTTATCGCCCAGTTGCCCAACTTTAACCGAGCGTTGAAAGATCGCGGTGTTGACTTCGAGCAGGTTACAGCGGGCCGCTACAAGCGAACCGTTACCATGTTTGGAGAAAATACCGACGAAGATAGGGATAAACTGCGTGAAGAGTTAGAAGAAGTGCATTTACTCTTTAAAGAACTAGTCGCCGCCCATCGCCCATCTTTAGACATCGAGACGGTGGCCACCGGCGAGCATTGGTATGGAACCCGCGCGCTGGAGTTGGGGCTGATTGATGAGCTGGGCTCCAGCGATGATTACCTCCTCAATGCAGCGAAAGATGGCGATGTGTTTCACGTGACGTGGCGGGCAAAACAGAACCTCCAAGAGAAAATCATGTCTATGATGGAGTCGGGGGCGAATTTGTTGGGTTTGGACATCCATCGGCGAAATTTGCCCTAAAAAGTGAATAATTGGCGGGTTGCTTTGCCCTGGATTGCCGAGACTTGGTTATGAATCACAAATGTTGCTGCGGTGTGATCAAAATGCGTAAATTTTTCTTGATAGCGGCTTGCTCTATATTTATGGCCATAGGCGGTTGTGCCTTGCCGCTGGTGAGTGAAACGGAAGTAGAGATCGATTCGGAAAAACAATTCGAGCAAATGCGTGCAAGCTCCATTGTTTCAAACAATGCGCGCGCGCGTAGCTACGTCAACTGTATCGTTCGGGCGATTGTGGAGGAACTAGAAGAGCCCTACCGGAGCATGGACTGGGATGTTGAGCTCTTCGAAGACGAGGGTATCAACGCCTTCGCCATGCCTGGCGGTAAGATCGGAGTCTTCACCGGCATTTTGGACGTCGCTGATGACCAGAACCAGCTTGCTGCTGTGCTGGGCCATGAGGTCGCCCATGTTACTCAGCGTCATGTCGTGGAGCGCGCGAATCGTGCCGCGACAACGCAGATCGGCGTGGTTGGCGCAGCCGCCGTGCTGGGCGCGGGGCAGGGGGGCTATCAGCTGCTATCCATGGGCGCACAGCTCGGCTTGAATTTGCCCTTTGGCCGCGGCCAAGAAAGTGAATCTGACACGGTCGGGTTGTTGTATATGGCGGACGCCGGCTTTGATCCACGTGCTAGCGTCACGCTGTGGAAGAACATGGACAAAGCCCAAGATCTAGGTCCGCCGGAGTTCTTGTCCACACACCCGTCTTCCGACACGCGTATTGAGGATCTTATTGCGCAGCTGCCAGAAGCCCTACAGCGCTATAACGCGGCACGCGATGCCGGCAAGGAACCGAATTGTCGCTAGTGGCCGTGATGGTTCGAACTTTAACGCTTCGCCGAAGCTGGTCAGGCATGGGCCGTCTCTGCGTGGCGGCGATAACTGCCTTGGGATTCCTGGGCGGCTGTACAGTCATTGAAGATATATTTAGTGGCTCCGGCGAATTGGGTTCACCCGCCTCAATCTACCCGAGAGGTGAGTTACAAAATCCAATTGATTCCAAGCGTTTCGTCATTAGTGACGGTCAGGACGTCGTTGGCGAGTTGCAAATTGTTGAGGCGCGCGAAGAAGATACCTTCGTCGATATCGCGCGTACTTATACGCTGGGTTTCGACGAACTGGTGCAAGCCAATCCCGATGTCGATCCCTGGTTACCGGGCGAGGGGACAAAGATTGTTTTGCCCACGCATTATATTTTGCCCGATGCCCCGCGCGAGGGTGTGGTATTGAATATTGCCAGTAAGCGATTGTTTTACTACCCACCCGTGGCCGAGGGTGAAGATGCCATTGTTGAAACTTTTCCCATTGGTATTGGCCGGGAGGGTTGGGCGACGCCCACTGGAACCACGAAAGTGGTATCCAAGGCCCGCGATCCGGTGTGGTTTGTTCCCGCATCTATTCGTAAAGAGCATGCGGAGGCAGGTGACCCCTTGCCGGCAAAAGTACCGCCTGGACCGGATAACCCGCTGGGCCACCGGGTGCTTGGACTTGGCATGCCCGGCTATTTGATCCACGGCACCAACAAACCCGCTGGCGTGGGTATGCGGGTCAGTCATGGTTGCGTACGCTTGTTTCCGGAAGATATCGAGTACCTCTATTCACAAGTTCCGGTGGGTACACCGGTGCGCATTGTTGATCAGCCCTATCTGTTGGGTTGGCGAGGGGATGACTTGCTATTAGAAGTACATCCACCGCTGTTGGAAGATGAACGTGATTGGTTGGTCGAGTTGCCAGAGCTTGTACGCGAGCGCTTGCTGCGGCGTTTTGAATCGCCTAAAAGGGTGGACCCAATCGCACTGACCGATCTGGGCAAGCAACAATTGGGTTTTCCGGTCTCAACCTCGCGGACAAATTCGGCTGTCGACATTAGTCTTAGGCTCGCCCGCCCCGTTGAAAATATCGTTCGCTACGAATGGTTGACGGATAGCGCTGAGACGTAGGCGCTCCGAAAAACCACTAGGCCCAATAGCCGGGCCCTGTTAACATCTCCACCAGGGTTATTGTTCGCAGGGTGCCGCATTGTCTGACGGTTCCGGCAGCGGGATATTTGTGCTTGAAGGGGCGCCACCCGGCGACCCTATTCCCCTGCGTCGCGAAACCGTGGCCGCTTTTGTTGGTCCCGCTCCGCGTGGTCCGGCCAATATTCCCGTTGCAGTGCGCAGTGTTGCGGAATACTTGCAGCGCTTTGGCTCCTTAGATAAGACCAGCCGGCTTGAAGAGTATCTGACCGGTTTTTTTGATAACGGTGGCACTTTAGCTGTCGTTGTTCGTGTCTGCCGGGATGATCAGCGCAAGCGGATCGCGCTACCGGCAGGAAAAAGCAAACTCATACTCGAAGCATTGCACCCGGGACCGCTAGAGTACTTGCGTGCGTCGGTGGACTATGACCAGGTTCGTGATGATGAAACCCAGCTATTTAATCTGGTTATTCACCGGCTAGATTCCGGTGCCGAAGGATTTGTGGCCGAACAGGAAATCTATCGCTGCGTATCCGCCGATCCGCAGCGCCCTGAATTCGTCGGTTACGAACTCTATCGCTCGGAGCTCGTGCGATTGGTGGGCGATGGTCCCGGCTGCCGCCCCGACGCGACCATCGGACCGACGGCCGATGTTAGTAGCGCCTGGGTCAGCGCGGAAGGCGGCGGCGGGTCGCCGCAGGAACTATCTGATTACGACTTAATCGGTTCAATCACAGAGGCCACTGGTCTACATGCATTAGAGCAAGTGCCCTGCGTTGATTTGCTTTGCGTTTTGCCGCCGCGCGCGGGGGATTCTCTGGGGCCTGTGGCTGTGTTTGCGGCGGAGCGTTATTGTCGACGTCGCAATGCGCTGTTATTGATGTCCCCACCCAAGTATTGGACCTCCCTAAACAGCATTTTGGATGATCAGCATGAGCACGGATTGAACAGTGCCAATGTGTTGACTTGGTTTCCCGAAGTGAACAGAGGCAGTGCAGCCGGCATGATCGCCGGTGCGCTTGTCGCTGCGGACGCTCGACAAGCACTGTCTTTCGACAGTCTTAGATTGCGGGGCCAAGTACAGCCCGCCCAGCGTCTTACATTGATGGAGTCGGCGGCTTTGCAGCGTGCAGGTATCAATACACTCAGTACCGCGGGCACAGGCCGCTTGTGCCTAAGCGGGGGCGTAGACCTAGGTCGAGCCGGCGGCCTATCGCCAGAGTGGTACAAGCTCAGTTATCGTCGGGTGGCGCTGCGCGTTCTGGGCGGCGTGGCCCGCGGCAGCCGTTGGGCGATGTTTCTTGCGGACGATCCTGATTCATTAATGCAATTGCGTGAGCAGTTGCAAGACTATTTGACCCGTTTAAGACGCAGTGGTGTGCTTGTGGGCCAGCGAGATAACGAGGCTTGGTACCTGCATTGTCCCGCGCCTGGAAAGAGCAATGAGCTTACCCTGCAACTGGGTATTGCCGTGCGGCGGCCGGGAGAATTTCTGGCCTTTCATATTTGCCACAATCCTGCCAACTACAGGATTCGCGAACTCGGCTGGCAACCTGTGCTGGCGCTGGCAAGTTAGTCTTTGCTTGCGCGTCAATTCGTAACGCTCCACAGAAACTGAAATACATCATTAGCGTATGGTGCTAGCGTGATCTGAGTCACATTGTGGCTTCCTCTGGCCAGCTATAACATCTAGACAGAATTCATTTTCGCTATTGGCCCAATGGTGAACGATGCTGTTTCGCTTTCTTAGCTCGGCGCTCAACTATTTGGCCTGACACCGAGGACTAGCTATGGCGACGAAAGCGCAAGCGCCCGGGGGATTATTACCCGTCTATAGTCTGGAAGAATTTTTCCGCGACTCCTTGGATGCTGCGATGGCAAGCAATCAGTTTGTCATGAATGCTCAGACGAGCCACTACGTTGTCAATCTGCTTACGCTTTTTTCTCGCTCGGAAGAATTCTATGAGGCCGGTCCGGACGGCCCGCAATTGCCGCCTTTGGCGCTGATGTTGGCGGAGGCCAGCGATGCGCCGACACAGGAACAGCGTAACCAGGGTCTACAACGCATGGGTGACGTAGCGTTATTCGTGGCCGGGTTCTTCGCGGATCACTTAAGCCGCGCGGCCGTGGATCTTGACTACTACGTCTGCATGGGCGGCGGTGCTTATCACAGCTTGGCTGGCAGCTTGCGAGGTACAAAGCGGGGCAAGATCTTCGGCGATGTGTTTTCAGAATTGGGCGCTAAGTTTGGCGACGTCGTTGATGTGCTCAATGAAGTCCGCGACTCGGCTCGTGGCACCAACAATGAAGATGCCCTGCGCCTTTATGAGTTGTGGGTTAAGACTGGCAGCGCACGCGCGGCCCGCCTGCTGCGGGAAATGGGCGTGCATCCCATAGGCGAGGGCCGCGGTACCTACTCTCACTAAGAGTAGTATTGGCAGTTCTGATGCAATATGTCGGGAGCACTTGCTATGGCCACCCTAGGGCGCTGAGCATGACTGGGCGTGCTAGCGAAGTCGCCGGATAGGCAATGCTTGACGGCTTACAAGGATTGCTTGCAGATATCTACGGCGTTGACCTTGCTGAAGACGTTAGAGATTTCACGATTACGGATCCCATACTGCTGAAAGTCTGGGAGGCCGAAGGCGCGCGGGAAGGTGATGAAAAATTGCTGGTGCGCCAAGATGGCGACTGCGTTGATCTCGCTCTGTTTCTACATGACGACTTGCTATCCCGCCTTGCGGAACGTGATCCAGTCGAGGATCTAGCGCATGAGAATCTTGGCGATTTTTGCATGGCCTTGGAAGGCGTTAGCCACTTTGTCTATTTGGCTTGGAATGCCACGGTCGATCGCAGTGTTACCTTGCTGGAAATGGAGTTACAGGCGGAGATCGACAAGTACGTTTGCGCGCGGGTTCTATCTGTCCGTCAGCGCAACAATGAACTCGCGGATGGTTTGTTTCATCGCTTATTTAATCGGCTTGAATTTCAACCCGGGCTGCAAGCTGATGAACATCGTCGCTACGCTTGCGCAGCCAATTTCGCCCGGCGCTACTGCCGCAGTCTTGAAAAGCGCTTTGAGCCCGGTCATCCTGAGCCCGCCATGACCCGGGAACTGCGCGAATTCTGGCGCCTGTGCCAGCCCGATAAATTCAGCCACATTCACAGCTCTGCATTCGCCTAAGCGGCCACATCCTTGGCATTCGCCGGCTGCTTCTTTTAAGCTGCAGGCTCCTAATTTATGAGCTGCCCGGCGGAGTTTGGTCATGCACAAGGTTTATCTGATATTTGTAGTTGCCGCAATGATTCTCGTGGCTTGTGGTCGCCCGGAGCCAGCTAAAACAGCGGCGCCAGCTGCTGCTTCCGAAGCCCCCGCGCCTGAACCAGCGGCCGCCAGTGATAGGAGTTTGGCCGCCACTCTAGCGGGCAATCATCGCAGTGATGAAAATCGGGCGCGCGATGTTTATCGCCATCCCGAGGAGACACTAGAGTTTTTTGGTCTTACCTCAGAGAGCCATGTAGTGGAGATTTGGCCCGCCGGTGGATGGTATACGGAGGTCATCGCGCCCTACGTCAATGAGAGGGGGCAATACTATGCCGCGCATTGGGATCCGGAATCAGAGACAGAATTTGTCCGCGCTGGCGTCGCGCGCTATCAGGAAAAGCTTAGTGCCCATCCTGAGGTTTACGGCAATGTCAAAATGACCGTGTTGATGCCCCCCGACAAGATGGAAGTGGCGCCCCCGGCCTCTGTGGACATGGTTCTTACTTTTCGCAATATCCACAATTGGATGCCTCGCGGTTGGGCCGAGGATATGTTTGCGGTTATGTATCGTGCATTGAAGCCCGGTGGCATATTGGGCGTGGTGGAACATCGCGGTGATCCTGCCGTTGAGCAAGACCCAAAAGCGGCCTCGGGCTATGTGAATGAGGACTATGCCATTGCCTTGGCTGAAGCCGCCGGCTTTGTGCTGGAAGCTAAGTCCGAAATCAATGCAAATCCCGCGGATACTAAAGACTACGATACGGGCGTTTGGACTTTACCGCCGACCCTACGTAAGAAAGAAGAAGATCGTGAGAATTATTTGGCTATCGGTGAGAGCGACCGTTTTACCTTGAAATTTCGCAAGCCGGAAAGCTAGGCCAAAGGCCAATCAAAAAAGGGGCCCACTTCCCTGTGGGCCCCACCAAATCTACGCTGGGCAATAAAGCCGCGCAGAATCATTTGCGATTAGTACCAATACTTATCGTCGTAGAAACCAAGATGTACACCGTCTAGCCAAACCTCCACGGCGGTTCCGCCGCGCCGCGCATAGTGATGCCCTCTGGCAGCGTGGCGGTGCGCATGGCGGCGAGCCTGACGCCAATGACGTCTAGCATGGCGGGCTTCACGACGAGCCTGTCTGATATGTCGGCGTTGATGTTTGCGCCAACGCGCGGCACGGGGGCGCTCATGCCGGTGTCCGGCGCGAAACTTACTGCGTCCTGGCGCCCAGTGACCGGCATAAGGATCATGGCGCTTGGCGTGTCGTCCGTGACCACCATCGGCGTTGGCTGTGGCCCCAGTGCCCAGTAGTAGGGCGCTTGCCGCAAGCATTGCAAGTAGTTTGTTTTTCATGAGACTAACCTCTCGTTCCGCCGGGTTGTTTCCCAGCCTTCGCAGCCAATGTAGCTAGGTCATGCTGAACCACGGCTTAACCTGACCAAGGTCTTGGCAAAAACTGTGCGGTGAACATAATCTACCGCCAGAGGGTTCAGCTTTCGTTCACCGGCTGTCCGCTAGGCTAGCGCCCATGGTCAGTCAATCCGCCTATTGAAAATCGGCGGCGACGGCCGGTGAATAGCGAAAGCTTGAGGTTGGAAAGATGAAGACGAAACGAAATACATGCCGAGTATTGGTCGCTTTGGTAATCCTGCTACCTGCCGTGACTTGGGCGGGGCCCTACGCACGTGGCCGTCATGCGGAGAGTTTTTGGGTAGATGCCCAAGTTCTGCATGTTGAGCCGCGTCTACGTCTCGTGGAAATAACCACGCCGCGTGAGGTGTGCTGGGACGAGCCGGTGCGCCATGTCACGAATCAATACGAATCCCATACACCGAAAGTCGTGGGCGGTATCCTCGGCGGTGTGCTCGGCAATCAATTCGGTGGTGGTCGCGGCCGGACGGCCATGACCGTTGCTGGGGCCTTGCTAGGGGCCTCCGTGGGACGGGATGTCGCACATCAACGGGCTGTGCCGTCGTCTTCATATACAAGCGTGGAACGTCGCTGTGAATTGGAGCAAGTGGTGCATACCGAGGAGCGAATAGACGGCTATCGGGTCACCTACTTGTATCAGGGTCGCGAAATGGTGACAGAAACCAAGGTAGATCCCGGAAATACGATCCGTGTCCGTGTTCGGGTTGACTCCGTCACCTATAATGACCACCCACGTCGATTTGCGCCGAACTATCGACCACGCAAGCTACATTACCGTCACTAAGCGCCAATGAAGTACCAACGACAAGCCATTACCTGGATCAGCGCCTTGATTTTGTGTTTGTCTGTCGCCTTGCTACCAGTACAGGCTCAAAGTCGGGGTGCCCAATTTCAGCGCGTCCAAGCGCCGGCAGTAAAAATCTCCCGGGACGAAGCTGCGGCCATCGCGCGCGATGCAACCGGTGGCCGAGTACTGAAGGTACAGCTGAACGGTGGTGGACGTCCTGTTTACCGGGTCAAAGTCTTGGTAGCGGCGGAACGCGTCCGCGTTATACGTATCGATGCCACAAGCGGCCGGCTACTAAATTAGCACCGAGCTAGGATAGCCAGCATGCGTGTTCTAGTTGTCGAAGATGAAACTGCTCTACGTGAGCAGTTGACTGCGGCTTTGCGCAAAGCCGGTTGCGTGGTGGATGCCACGGGCACAGGTACTGAGGCTCTGTTTATGGGTAACGAATATCCGGTCGACGTGGCACTGCTCGATTTAGGTTTACCCGACTTGGATGGCTTGGAAGTATTGCGCCTTTGGCGCGAGGCCGGCCACGGCTTTCCGGTTTTGATTTTGACTGCCCGTAGCCGTTGGAATGAGAAAGTAGCCGGATTGGAAACGGGTGCCGACGACTATTTGTCTAAGCCGTTTCATATGGAAGAAGTGATTGCTCGCTTGCGAGCCTTAGTAAGGCGCTCCAGCGGGTGGGCGAATACGATTTTAGCCGCCGGCGATATTTCCATCGACACCGCTCGTCAAACGGTCGAAGTCGACGGTCAGGAAGTGGACTTAACCGCCTACGAGTATCGGTTGCTGGAGCATTTCATGCTGCATGCGGGAGAAGTTCTTTCCAAAACCAAGCTTGCCGAACATTTATACGATGAAGATACTGATCGCGACAGCAATGTCGTCGAGGTACTAGTGGGCCGTCTGCGCCGCAAGTTAGATCCAAAGCGCCAGCTGCTTCCCATAGAGACTTTGCGCGGCAGAGGCTATCGTTTGCGCTTGCCGCCGGCGGAAACCCATTCACGGCAGGGCGCCCGGTCGTGACGGCGTTGGCGTCGCCTGGCGCCCGCGAATGGTCACTGCGCCGGCGTCTGCTAATCTCAATCACGCTTATAGCGGCAGTGTTTCTACTGCTTGCCGGTGCCGCCGTTGATCGAGCATTTCGCAGCAGCGTGTCGGAGCTGGCGCACGATCGACTGCTCTCGCGGAGCTATCTGTTGATGGGCGCCGCCGAAATAGACGGGTCCGGCGGTTTCAATATGTCTGGGCGCTTGGCGGAGCCGCAATTGTTTGTGCCCGATTCGGGTGTCTATGGCGCGGTGGCGGACATTTCCGGTCAAACCCTATGGCATTCTGAATCCAGCGTGGGGGAGCCAATAGCCTATCCAGGTCCCGGCGAGCCCGGACAGGCGACCTTTGGCGAATATCATGATGGCACGGGCGCGGTCGTTCTTACCTTGTCCTACCCGGTTTACTGGGAACTTGAATCAGGGCTGGAGCGAGTGTTGGTATTTCAAGCCGCTCAAAATCGATCGGGACTTGACGTCCAGGTTGACGCTTTTCGACATACCTTGAGTTTGTGGTTGGGCGGCACGGGCCTCTTGCTCTTGCTGGTGCAGGCAGGTTTGTTGAGCTGGAGCTTGGCGCCCATGCGGCGTGTCGCGGGCGAGTTGGGCGAAGTAGAAGCCGGTCGTCAGCGCCAGCTGGGTGATGGCTATCCCAGCGAATTAGCACCCTTGACCGAGAATCTAAACGCGATGATTCTCAGCAACCGGCGACGTTTACAACGCTATCGAGATTCCCTGGGCGATTTGGCCCATAGCTTAAAAACCCCGGCCGCGGTGCTGCGTTCCAGTACCGCGGAGGCATTGCTAGAACCACAAAAAACCGAACTGCTTGACCAGCTCAACCGCATTGATGAAACCATCGAGTATCAATTGCAACGAGCCGCGGTATCTGGGCATTCTCCCTTGGCGAATCCTGTTTCCGTGGTTGATGAGGCCGCCCGAGTTAAATCGGCGCTAGAGAAAATTTACCGGGACCGCAACTTGCGTTTCGATTGGCAGGTAGAGCCCGGGACGATTTTTTACGGAGATCCCGGGGATCTATCAGAAATTCTAGGCAATCTTTGTGACAACGCCTGC
This sequence comes from Gammaproteobacteria bacterium, assembly GCA_965221985.1. Taxonomy (GTDB): domain Bacteria; phylum Pseudomonadota; class Gammaproteobacteria; order Steroidobacterales; genus J054. Next base: position 335,806 of record OZ244928.1, on the reverse strand, counting down.
AAATGGGCGAACAGTCAAGTGCGTTTGCGCGCGCACAACGAAAAAGCTGGCAAGCGGGGCTTAACCTTCATGTTAGTTGTCGAAGATGATGGACCGGGCATTGCCGAATCTCAGCGCGCGGAAGTGCTTAGTCGTGGCGTACGCGCCGATGCACGAATCCCGGGTCAGGGCATCGGCCTGGCCATGGTTCGGGGTATCGTCGCTGAAGTCTATGGCGGCAGCTTGGAAATTTCGGAAAGTTCTTTGGGTGGCAGTCTGCTCCGCGTCAGCGTCTAATATGTAAGCGGACGCTAAACGCCGGGATTGATGCGTCCGGCGCCAACAAAGATGCGCCGATAGTGTCCATCATCCAAGTTTGCAATGGACACTCGACCTCCCGTGGACGGCGCATGGACAAAGCGCCCATCGCCTAGGTAGATGGCGACATGCGAAATTCTGGGCCCCTGCTGAAAAAACAGTAAATCGCCGGCCTGCGCACGCTTCAAGCTGATGGGCGTGGCGTACTTATACTGATCTCGTGAGGTTCTCGGTAGCGACACGCCGATTTGGGCGTAGGAAAAATATACTAGGCCGCTACAATCGAAACCGGCGGGGGACTTGCCGCCATAGCGGTACGGAGAGCCGATCAGCCCAGTGGCAATCTTCGCCGCCTGATAACCTGGTGCCTGTAAGGCGCTTTTTCGGGCGGCACTGGCCGTGGTTTGATTGGTCCTGGCCGAGGGAGTTTCGCTGATGCGTGGGTTATGGGAGCAGGCAGACGACAGAGCTGCAAGTAAGCAGATCAAAAAAAGTTGGCGGGTGGTGACAAGAATATTCGGGGTGCCTAACATGCTGCAGACGCGTATTCGCGTGGTTCAATACGGATACCGTGATCCTGCCCAATGCTTGGCACCATTGATGTTCCTTGCCTCACAGATTTGTGTGTTCCGCCAGGCGCAAATCACATTATCGTTAAGTGGGTAGATCTTTGATCACGGTATTGGTCACGGATGTTTCGTTGCATCTACCTGACTAATGCTCGCCAAAGGCTAGCTATTGAACTCGCGTGCGACAGGATAAAGGCCGCCCTATGACTCGAATTGCCGATTAACGGAATTTTTCACGTAATCGAATCTGCAACGTATTGGTATGAACTATTCGTAGTGCCAGCGAATCAAGAATTACATTGGCTAGCATTTTGGAGATATGCGGAAACTTCTAGCGTATCAGCCAGTGTTTCAACGAATGCTTGCAACATGAAAGCCTAAATTTTGACATCCCAGGCCATCTATGCTGCAGTGAACTGCGAGACAGTTCGATGTGAACCCGCAATGTCTCTTGCGCATAGCGCGTTTTTGCTCGCGACCATCAACTGTCATCGGTGTTTAGCAACAAACGAGGCTACGTTATGGATTTAACAGGACTGCTAATTTTTCTGTTGATCGGCGCTGTCGCAGGCTGGCTGGCCGGCACTTTAATGAAGGGTGGTGGCTTTGGCCTTATCGGGAATATCGTTGTTGGTATTCTCGGTGCTGTGGTCGGTGGTTTCGTCTTTAGCTTACTCGGCATCTCGGCGGGTGGGATTATTGGCTCGATAATATCTGCCACCGTGGGAGCCGCCTTGCTCCTATTCATAGTTGGTCTGATTAAGAAGGCGTAGCAGGCAAGGAAGCAAAGCCTATTAGACTGGTTCACACCGCACTAAGATGCGGGTGAACCAGTCATTTTGCGTTATTCATTGCCGAATATCGGGGGGGTGGTTCGTTGAGGAGTCTTTGGCTTGCCTGCTTTTTCGCGGTGCTTATTTGGTCAGCCATCAACCCAAAAGACTATTTCACCTGGATCCTAGAGGCAGCCCCGGCAGTCATTGCCGTAGTTGTACTGGCCGCAACGGAAAATCGATTTCGGCTAACCCCCTTGGCCTATTTCTTGATACTTCTGCATGCCATCGTACTCATGGTCGGCGGCCACTATACCTATGCGGAGGTCCCCTTGTTTGATCAGCTTGGTTCCATGTTGGGTTCCGAGCGCAACAACTTCGATAAGCTGGGGCATTTCATGCAAGGCTTCGTTCCAGCTTTGATTGCCCGGGAAATACTCATTCGTAAGCAGGTCATTCCATCGGCTGTTTGGCGAAATTTTTTCATCGTTTGTTTTTGTCTAGCCTTCAGTGCATTTTACGAACTCTTGGAGTGGTGGGTGGCCATTGCTTCCGGCGAATCCGCGGAAGCCTTTCTGGGAACTCAGGGTTATGTTTGGGATACTCAGTCGGATATGGCTTATGCACTCGCTGGTGCGGTACTGGCCTTGCTGTTGCTAGGAAGAATTCATGATCGGCAGCTTGGCAAGCTGTAGTCATGTGGGCAGTCGATATTGTTGATCTAACCGCGATGCCGGCCAACTGAGAATTAGTCGGCGGGAGTCCTTACAAATACTTGAGATACTTGGCCTGAGGTGCCATCCAAAAGTGCTTCACGCAAGTCATTGGAGCAAAACTCAGGGAGATCTAGATGTTTGTGACAAATACAGAAGAGGTGCCGGGCAAGCGGATTACCGTTTGTTTCGGCGTGGTGTCAGGCAACACCGTCCGCGCGAAACATGCGGGACGCGACATTATGGCAGGGCTCAAGAACATTGTCGGCGGCGAACTAAAAGGCTATACCGAATTACTCGGGGAAGCTCGAGAAGAAGCCATGAATCGTATGATTGATCAAGCTAAGCAGATGGGTGCTAATGCTGTAGTGAATGTTCGTTTTTCGACGTCATCCGTTACCGCGGGCGCATCGGAGATCTACATCTATGGTACCGCTGTGACGGTGGAGTAGAGAACATGATCGATCTATATATTTTCGTATTTCTTATCGCTTTGGGGTTTGTGATCGGTCAATTTCTTGAGCGCAAACATTACAAGTCCATTGCTCTGCGTGAGCAAAAACAGGTAAACCTGGTGATGACGAGCAGTAAGCGTCCAGTCGGGGAGCTCGGCACAGTCCGCGACGTGCGCCTGGTGCAGGGCCAGGTTGTGGTATCTGTTGACTATTTCAAGCGTATGCTCGCCTCACTGCGAGCCTTTTTCGGCGGCAACGTGCGCGCTTACGAGACTCTTGTCGATAGGGCCCGAAGAGAAGCCATACTGCGAATGAAAGAATCCTGTGCTGACGCAACACAGATCATTAATCTGCGTATTGAAACTTCGTCCATCTACAAAGGTAAGGGCAATCAGGTGGGTTCCGTGGAGGTATTGGCTTACGGCACCGCCATTTATGCCTAGTCGACTATGAAGTACGAGCCTGTCTTACCGGAAAACAATAGCAATATCTCCCACGAGCATCCCGCACGAGAGTTCATTGTATTGGTATTGGGCTCGGCCCTGTTGCTGGTCGCGGTTTATTTTTTCTTGGGCTTACTGGTAGATCAGGCGGTGGAGTACATTTCGCCGGAACAAGAAATGGCGATTTTCGAATCCATGGGCCTGGATTCCTTAGGCGTTGGTGAAGCCGAGCTGCTGGACGATGAACGGACCGAGGCCGTGCGCGGACTGCTCGATGAGCTGATGCAGTGTGTCGACGTGGGCTACTCAGTCAAGCTAAACGTCATGGCCGAGGACCTAAGCAACGCCTTCGCCATGCCTGGCGGTCAGATGGTGTTGTGGTCCGGTCTGCTCGATCAGGTTCAGTCAGAAAACGGGCTTGCTTTTGTGCTTGCTCACGAATTGGGTCACTTTAAGAACCGAGATCATTTGCGTTCCATGGGTCGCCGCATCGTTTTGATGGCACTGGCCATTGTTTTCACCGGTGCGAATTCTGATTTGTCGAAATTCATGGCCCCGGTTAGTAGTCTTGAAGAAGCCCAACATTCGCAGAAGCGTGAACGCGCCGCCGATGCAACGGCCCTGGAAATCATCAATTGTCACTATGGTCATATTGCCGGCGCCACAGAATTCTTTGAAGCGGTGGCTAAGGAAGATATCGGCTTCGATTTTGCGCTGAGTCATTATTTTTCTTCTCATCCAGAAGCTAAGGATAGAATTGCCGCCATCAATGAATTGATGCGCAAACATGACTACGTAGTGGGGGATAGGCGCGCGCGGTTGTAAGTTGCGCAGTGATACGGGCTAGGAATCCGAGGCGCAGAAGCACTCATTGCCTTGCGCGCCGACTTAGGAATATCCTTGGTTTACGGCTGGTTGACACGCGACAGCTGGCCCCGATCCCCTCGGCGCTCCGTTTCGTTTTTACATCTTTTTCGATTTCGAGATTAGAAAGTTCCAGATGATAATTTGCCAAAAGAACGCTCGTGGTCTATATGTGTTCGGCAACTTAGCCACGAACAGGAGCGTAGGCATTGTAAGTTGGCTGAGATGATCTTGACGGGGTACTACCGATCAATTGGGAGTAATAGATCGTCCTGAGCCGCAAATCCCGATGAAAACGGACTTCTTTTTTGACGAGCAGGGGGAACAATTAGTGAATAAATATATTGCGGAATGTTTTGGTACGTTTTGGTTAGTGCTCGGAGGCTGCGGCAGCGCGGTTTTGGCGGCTGCTTTCCCTGATGTTGGAATCGGTCTGCTGGGCGTGTCGCTGGCTTTTGGTTTAACCGTGGTCACGATGGCCTATGCCATCGGCCACATCTCGGGCTGTCATCTGAACCCAGCCGTGTCTATCGGCCAGTGGGCCGGTGGCCGGTTTCCGGCAGGACAGTTGTTGCCCTACATCGCGGCCCAGGTAGTGGGTGCGGTTATTGCCGGCGGCGTGTTGTATCTGATCGCGAGTGGCCAAGCGGGCTTTGAGGTGTCCGCGGGTTTCGCCTCTAATGGCTACGGCGAACATTCTCCCGGAGGATATTCTCTGGTTGCGGCATTGATCACCGAGATCGTAATGACGGCGATGTTTCTGCTCATCATTCTCGGCGCAACAGATGCGCGTGCGCCGGCTGGCTTCGCGCCTTTGGCGATCGGTCTAGGTTTAACGCTGATTCACTTGATCAGTATTCCGGTGACCAATACCTCGGTAAACCCGGCACGCAGTACCGGCGTTGCCCTATTTGTTGGCGACTGGGCCCTAGCGCAGCTATGGCTATTTTGGGTAGCTCCCATCGCCGGTGCGTTGCTTGGCGCTGTCATGTATCGCTTGATTGGCGGTGAACAAGACTAGAGTGGCTTCAATTGCCTAGAAAGGCCCGGCCACGATTGATTGTGGCCGGGCTTTTTTGCATCCGCCTTAAGTTTTCTGATGATCACGTAAATAGGTAAGTCGGTCTTTAGAAATCGTAGGCATCAGCACGCGTCTGCGCTTCCGGCAACCAAGTTTCATGGATATGTAGCCACCGCAGTGGCGCCGCTCTTTGAAATAGGGCCGTAGCTATTCTGCCGTTGTCAGCCGGACTCGATGCCAGGGCATTGCGTTGCCATTCTTCATAGGTGGCAAGAATCTTGTTGCCGAAGATGCGGCGGACCTTCGTATTGCGAATCTCGATACGAAATTCAGGGTTGCTTGCATAAGCAGCGTGGATAGATTCCGCTAATTCCGCCAAGTTGAGCAGTTTGCCGGAGGGCGGCACCAATAGGAATTCCCGGTCAAAGCGATTCAAGAACTCGTCTTGAAAACATTCTTTAGAAGTTGCCCCTGAAAACCAGCCGACCAAAAAATCGTGGAGTGATTCAACTTCATTATTGACTATAATTCTTGTACTAGTTGTCATTTAAAGAACTCAAGCAATATGTCTTAGCTATTCGCTGTCGATCTTGTGATCCTGGCAAGCGCCGTCTATGTAGGAGTAGACCCGTTCATCCGCGCAAGCCGCGCAATCATTCGGATAGGTGGCTGTTTCGGTTGAGTCGCAGGGTGTTGTTACACAGCGCACGCCATTGTCTCGAGTGGCGCATACCGGCCTATAGATATCAGCGCAGGAATAGCTCTTAGAGTCACTACATTGTACGACCTGCGGCTTTCCGTCATGAGTCTCGTGTTCGGCGTTTGAGCAGGCAACGAGCACTAGGCTAAGCAACAGCGTTCGCAATATCTGCATGGATCTGTATTCAATCCTTCGCCAAGTGCGTCAGTGCGCGTACCGATAGTGTCCAGTGATGGGATACTGAAACAGCATATCTTCAAGCTTCGGCCCAACGCCAATGTTGTGCACAATCAGCAAGCGACGACCGTCGCTGCTGCTTCTATCTGTGACTATACCAATATGTCGAAGGTTCCCCGGCAATATCCAGGTAACCAGGTCCCCAGGGGCATAGTCGGCCGCATTATTATGTCCATAGTGCAACTGTGAACGGTTTCAAAGCCTTCAATTTTGCTCAGAGCTAAACTGATATTTCTCGTTGGGCGCCCACGACAATGAAAGTCTCCTTGCGAGCTAGGCGTGGGCGCCCGTTTTCGAGTTCGATGTATCCAGCGACGATTCAGTCGGGGATAATGACAGCTAAGGTCATCGGGTTAGCTAGAGCACACTTCGAGGTTTGCGCGAGCTACTCAAGCTGACAACTTTTTACTACGAGCCGATTGAATGCTCTTGGGAACTCAATAAACGGGGCGTGACCTGCGCCTTGGATAATGACGAAGTTTGAGCTGACACCATTGTCCAGCAGCACGTCGTTAAACTGTTTACCTAAGCCAAGCGGTACTTGCGGGTCAAGCTCACCCCATATAACCACACTAGGCACTCGCAGCGCGTTCGTTGCAATCTCCGCGTAGGCCTGTTTTTTTAAAGCTTTGAAACTCGGATGCAGCGGTGTCATGCGCAAGGCCTTCATGGCTTCACGGGCCTCGGCCGTTTTCGGTAGTTGATATTGATCAACAACCCGTTGCGCCTTTTCGCGGGTGATGTTGTTCCCGCTGGGATAGCGCAATGCCATCGACCGACGCGCGCTATGCACGGTAGGACCAGTCGGCGGGTCAACAATTCTCGCTGTGTACATGAGGAACGAGAGGGCTTCACGCATTAGTGTCGGATCATCGGGCACCATGACCGTATCAACGTTGACAACACAGCTGACTAAGTCGGGTCTGTCCAAAGCCACCCTGGTTACCGGCCAACCGCCCTGGGAGTGGCCGACCAAAGTTACATCACTGAGCCCGAGTATCTCGATAAAGTTTTCGAGATGCTTGGCGTCCAGGGCGAAGTAATCCGCATAATCCTCTGGACTGGGAAGATTGTCCGTACCGGCCTGGGCAAGACGATCCAGCGCAATCACGCGAAATGATTTCGCGAGCTTATGAAAGTTTTGCTCCCATTTTTGCGCGCTATTATTTGCCCCGCCGGCTTGACCGCCGTGAACCAATACGATGGCTCTTCCAGTTCCCTCGTCGAAATAGCGGGTGCGGATGCCTTCTACGTCTACATATTCGGCCTCGCTTGCGGGCATGGAGTTTAGCCATTCCAGTTCTGCGAGTGCCCGTGCCCGTCTTATGCGTAGCTTGGACTGGCAGAGTAGGTGACCGTCGCTATCCTCAACGCTAAATTTGGTCGAACCCGGTCTCGTGCCCTTGAGGACTACGTGAAAGCCATGGCGCCTATCGTTTACCGCGCAACGCTTTAGGGCCTGGGTGTAAACCAATTCTGCGCGTTTCCCTGGCTTGAACTGCAGCTTGTCATATGCTTGTTCAGTGCATAGAACCAGGTCCGTTTCTTCGTCGGTGACGAGCACGCTCGGCGTTAGGCTGCAATCATTAGCCTGAAGGAGATTGCCGAGGAGGCAAAATATTCCACCGAAGACCAGCTGCAGCATTCGAGCGCGAACTTTGGTATCGGCTTCCATATTGTTCTGTGCTTTAGCGGTATCCATTCTTTTAAGCGTAAGCTGCTTAGCAGCCGACCCGGTGAGCGAAACGAAGGGCCCGCTTCAATTGTCTAGTGTGCTGATAGCTACGATCTACCAGCTTCGCAACCATCGTCGCGGGGTAGCACCGCATCTAAATCCTCCCAGCAGGCTTTAGAGGATACAAAACTCTAGTCAGTTTGAAGACCTAATGCCTAGTCTAGACGAATACAAAGCTCGTCTGCTAAGGGCCGACCACAATGCTTAAGAAACAGCGGGTTCCGCAGATCCTCGCATGAATTGGAAATGCGAATTAGGTCGCAGAAAGAGGGCCAAAAGCGACTTAGTTTAGGCATCAGTACCGTTATATAGCGCCGCTTGCTACCCGACGGACTGGAGATTTCAATGCAACATAACTCAGACTGGTGGCCACGCTGCGCCTTTATTCGTGACTATTTCTTCGGTGGGGAGCAAAAGGTAGCCCATCAGGTGGCCGAATATCTAGCACGATGCTACGTTGGGGATGCCGTTTCTGAAGTAAGGCCGGATACCGATGTATCAGCGCTGGTCGGAGATTCGATCCGTCGGTACATCGACAAGGCTGAATTTACAATGGTTCGTGACGACGATTTGCTCGCAGACATTGATTTAATGGAGTCTATCAAGTTCAGTGAGATTGTGACTCTCGTGCATGAGCAGCGTATAAATTCTCCCTAGTCGATTCGCGATCCTGGGTAGGTGAGACTACGCAAGGCGACTCGTCTGGTGCCTATCTTGGTCTTATGCGCTTGTCCGCAGACGGTCAAAGCGAGCGAAAGTAGCAGTGTGATTCGTTACCAAAATCGAGAAATTGACCTACTCGGTGGCAAGCAGATCACTCATGCGTTTGACGAGTTGGTCGCTTTTGAATGAGGGTAGGGTGTACACCCAATCGGCGACGCGTGAGTTGATCTGCGCCATTTCCGATGCGATGTTTTCGGTTTCGGCGATTTTCGAATCTGCTGTTGCCTCAATTTCAGCCGAAGTATCGCCAGCAGCATCCATGTCTGTCGATTCCGGGCTTGCTGTCTCATCCGACACGGCTGCGCTTTCCGCGGCGCTTTCTTCCACTTCCACCGCCACCGGTTCTCTCATAAGCGCACTAAACTGCACTCGTCGTTCACCATCCGTTTCCCAAGTGCGTGCCTCAATCAGTAACCCGTCGAATGTTTCAAAGTTAGCCAACACCGGTGGGCCGGACTCATCAAAGCTCGATGTCGGAATGACGCCATCAAATTCTAAGTCAGCGAGCGCCGCGCCAATGGGGTTAGCCACGCCGTCGTAACTCAGTGAGGTGCTTTCGGGCATATCTTCGACGGTGAATTGCGTTGCTTCTTCGCTGGCCTTGGACAAAGTCAGCAACTCGCCGTCAGGATGCTGAATACTGACTTGGCGGATACGGCTCGATGGAATATCCAGTAGCGCGGTATTTAACCAGTCTTGGCGAGACTTACCTAAATCTAAATCCGCGTCGACCAGATAGCTGCGTGCTTCATCCGGTCGTCGGACATAAGCGCCGCCGTCACCGATCCCCGTGTCGCCGATTAGAATCGAGGTCTTGTAGTCCCCGCCGCTGATATCCAGCAATACGCCAGTGGCATTTTCTTCGCTGACATCCGTAACGCCTAGGCGTTCGTAGAACTCGGGATTGGCTGTTTTTTCTTCGCGAATCCTCGCTTCTGAAAGCTCGATTAGATTTTTTCGTAGACTAGCGATATTGGCTGCGTAGCCGGTGTCGGCCAGCCGCCAGCGACCGTCGCTACGTATGAGTGTGGCGATTGTCTCGGCACCGGAGCCTGTCACTACAATTTCATCGATATCATTTAGATTCTCCGCCAGGCCGGGCAGCAATAGCTCGTCCACGGCGCCGCCTTGTCCACTGTCTTGCATGGACAACATCCAGGCAAGACCGCCAACGACTGCGGCGGCAATTAACAGCAGGGCGAGTCGGCGCGCACTCATGAGACGACGCTCTGCGCGCTATTGCGTCGTTGGCGACGCCACCAGACTAGACCGATGCTGAAGATTGTAATGAGTAGTGGTACCAAACCGATATTGATGGTCTTAAGCCAAGTGCCAAGATCTTCGATACTCTTGTCTAGATTTCTTTGCACTTGGCGCAATTCCTTGCGGATGCGCAAGCGCTCGTCACGAAAGCGTGCCATCTCGGCTTCTTGTTCTTCGCTAAGAATCATAGCGCTGCTGTCTTCGCGGCTGGCTTGTAGTTCCGTGAGCTTGGCATCGGTTTCCTGCAGCTGCTGTTGCAATTGCTGCTCGCGTAGGCGGAACTGGGCATCGGCTTCCCGCCGCAATTCTTCGACCTTGGTGAACGGCCGTGTATAAGTGGCCCGCCCCCGAATACTGATCAACTCATTGCTGCCGGTAAGATTGTCGAGGGAGTTGGTGACGAAATCGCCATTGCTGGCGAAAGCATTTATCAAGCGCTGCCCAAAAAAATCTTGGACCTGCGCCCACAAACGATCGGTGAGAACATCGGTATCGGCCACCAGAATGACGTTGATGGGCTCTTTGGCTTTGGCCAGATGAGCATCATTGCCGGTGGGTTCGGTGTCCGGTTTCGGTGGAGGTCCATCGGGAAAGGCGCTGGGCACTTCGCCTTGCAGGCGCGCGGCCAGAACATAAGCTGTGCCGCTGGGGGTAAAAAAATCACGCACTGCCGCCGGATCCTGGATCATGGCCATGTCAGCCGTGGGTAGAGTGCCGGCTAACTCGCTGGTGGTGACCAAAGGCGTAATGGTTGCGGTCGGTTCTTCCAGTTCTTCGATGTAGCCGGAGAAACCGAGGTTCAGGCTTTGTAGGCTGGCGGTGGTGATGTCCTCGCGGTCGAGCACTGTGGTGTCCAATCCCATCAATGGTAGAAATCGAACGGGCCGGCCAAATCCACCCACCGTCAGGGCAAAGCGATCATCACCCACGACTTTGTCCGTGGGCACCCGCAGGCCCCAGGCTTTAAACAAGTCATTGAGATCAGATGCAGATCCGCCCATAGGGGGCACGCCCGGAACGGGTGGCGCGGCCGGATCGGATTCAGCGTAAGGGTCAACAAAGATCAGCGCTCGGCCACCCCCCAATACAAACTGATCGATGGCATAGCGGGTATCAGCGCTCAGTTCTTTGGGATGCACAATCATCAACACATCCACATCTTCATCGATGCTCGTAAGCTCGGTGCCTAAAGTCTTAACGGTGAACAATTGCTGCAGCTGATCCGCGATAATCCAGGGTGGCCGCATCTGCTGCGTGGCGGGATCGAATCCGGCGGTAATGGGCAGGCTGCTCAATAGTCCGATGACTGGCTTGTCTGGTTGGGCCAAACTGTAGATTAGCTTGGCCAAGTCATATTCCAAGAACGCCTCTTTGCTGGGATCCAGAAACGCAATGACTTCTTCGTCGCCCACACTATTGGTCCCAGCGATTCCCAAATAAATGGGGTCCGGCGAATTGTTGATATTAATTGCCTGCAGACCAAAAGCCGCTCCCCGGTCTTCCTCTTCGGAAAACGGCAGGGGGTCGATGACCGACAAATTCAAATTGCCATCCGCATGTTCGGCAAATTCTTGCAAGGTCTCCTGCACGCGTCCGGCGTAGGTGCGAAACTGCGGAATATCGGCCGTGGCCTTATCCGAATAAAAGAAATAAAGATTAATCGGCTCGGGTATGCCGTCGAGTATGGAATAAGTGCCGTCGGACAGCGTGTAGAGTTTATTTTCCGTGAGATCGATTCGTGCGCCGCGTAGCGCGACGTTTACCAGCGATACGGCCACCACGAACAATATGGCCAGGGCAATGAGCCCAAAGCGGCCAAAAATGATTTTTGTATTCATTGCCTAGCCATCCTTTAGTCCGCCTTCTTCATTTCAAGCACGATGGTGGTGGCGTACAGCCAGGCAGCAATGACTAGAAGAAAATACAGCACGTCGCGCAGGTCGATCACGCCTTTGCTCAGGGCATTGAAGTGCGTCAAAAAGCTCAAGCCGGCCACCAGATCGACGATGCTTTGGGGTGCGCCGGAGAAAAAATCCAGGACCAAGGGAAAGCCACTGAGCAGGAATATAAAACAAATCACCACGGTAATAATGAAGGCCACGACTTGATTTCGGTTGGCCGCGGAGATGCATGAGCCTATCGCCAAGAATGCACCGGCCATCAATAGACTGCCCAAGTAGGCTGTAATAATGACACCGTTGTCGGGGTTGCCGAGATAATTCACAGTAATCCAAATGGGGAAGGTAAGGGCCAGGGCCGTGGCGGTGAAGATCCAGGCAGCGATAAATTTGCCCAGCACGGCTTCCCACAAGGTCACGGGCAAAGTCATCAACAATTCGATGCTGCCGGATTTGCGCTCTTCCGACCATAGCCGCATGGCAATGGCGGGTACCAAGAACAGATAGAGCCAGGCATGAAAGCCAAAGAAAGGCTGTAAGTCAGCTTGACTGCGTTCGTAAAAGCCACCGAGATAAAAAGTGAATACGCCCGTCATCGCCAAAAAAATCACCATGAACACATAGGCCACCGGTGTAGCGAAGTAGGCGCGTAGCTCGCGGCCGGCGATGATTTTGATGTTGTTCATCAGGCAGCCCCACCGGCGGTTATAGTGCGAAACACCTCGTCCAGACGTCCTGACTCAAGTTGCAGCTGCTCCAGCGGCCAGGATTGTTCGGCGGCCAGATCGCCAATGGTGCCCAGGATCATGGCGTCGTTTTTTGGAAAAGCCGTGGCCCGGCGCGCCGCCTCATTGACTTCCACGTCGGCGATCTCCGGCAAGCGGCGGATTGCCGCGGCTACATCCTCGATTTCAGCGCTGCGCTCTACTTTCAGTGTTACGGCATTGTGAAAACGCGAACGGTTAATCAATGTTTCCGGTGTTTCATCGGTAACAATTCGCCCCTCGGCGATAATGATGGCGCGGTTACATACCGCATCGACTTCTTCAAGAATATGCGTTGAGATCACGATAATCTTATTGCTGGCCATTTCGGCAATGAGTTCACGCACTTCATGTTTTTGATTCGGATCCAAACCATCCGTGGGTTCGTCGAGAATCAACACCGGCGGATCGTGAATAATGGCCTGGGCCAGACCCACGCGGCGCTTAAAGCCTTTGGACAAGGTCTCGATGCTTTGGTCCAGCACAGTGTGTAGATTCAACCGCTCGGTCACCGCGTCTAATTGCTCCCGGCGCTGACTGCCGTTTAGACCGCGCACGGCGGCAACAAAGTTCAGAAAATCCCGGGGCGTCATTTCCCCGTAGCTGGGCGCTCCTTCAGGCAAATAACCCAGCTTGCGTTTGGCCTCCGTGGCTTGGTTCGTTACGGAATAGCCGCAGATTTCCGCATGGCCGGACGTGGGTGGCACGAATCCGGCAAACATACGCATGGTGGTGGTCTTGCCCGCGCCGTTGGGACCTAAAAAGCCCAACACTTCGCCAGGCTCAACCTTAAAGGAGATATTGTCCACCACCGTGGACTGGCCATACTGCTTAGTTAGGCTCTCGGCTTTGATCATGTCCTAGCCTCATTGCTGCCGGGCAGGTTGCCCAAGCTGTCGCCATGCCGCGAGGCGGGTATTTTCCACACCTAGGGGGGCGAATCAAGGCGCCAGTCGTGGCCTTGCTCTGGGCGGCGAATCGACTAGTCGTCGGCCTGCACGGGCCGGATGAAGAGCACATTGACAACGGCTATCAGCGCCACGCCGGTCAAGACCATAAAAGGGAGTAAGTAACTGCCGCTGCTGGTCTTCAGTTGCCCCATGATCACCGTGCCGGCGGCCGCGCCCAGGGCATCGATTAGCGTGACGATGCCGAGAATCTTGCCCAAGGCCCGTTGGCCGAAGGTTTCCACTGTCACTAGCTGAATCATCGTAAAGCTGCCGCCAAAACCTAAGCCGAAAATAATCGCAAACACCGTCAGGCGAGGCAGGGAGTCGGTCAACTGCAATCCTGAACCGGCGGTTTCAAATAGCAACAGGCAAGCGATTAGCAGGGTAATGCTGCTAAACAACAAGACGCGACGCTTGGCCAGCCGGTCGCTGATGACGCCAAACAGAAACTTGCCGCCAAAGCTAAACCAAAATATCAATGCGAACAGCAAAGTCGCCTGGGCCGGCGGCAGGCCGGCTTCTTGTTCCAAGAAGATGGAAACCTGGCTATTCATGGCTTGTATAGCAAACCAGATACAAGCCGATCCAATACCCAGGCAATACAGGGTGGGTGATCGTAGTGCTGTCGCAAAACTGACGCCGGTCACCGGCGCTACTTCAGCAGCGGCGGGTTGTGCGTCACCGTCGGGCCATGCGCCCACCGATTCTGGCTTTTCACGCAACACGGTAAAGCCCGGCAGCACCGCCAACAACCAAAAGGCCAAGGCTAGAACGCCGTAACCCCAGCGCCAGCCATAGTCTGGATTATTCACCAGTGGTGAAATGATCAAAGGTAGCGTACCGCCGGCTAGGCTGGATCCCGCCGCCAGCAAACCAACGGCCAAGCCCCGGCGGCGTAGGAACCAGTTTGATAGCAATACAACGTTGACCAACAAGCCCGCCAAGACGATGCCCAAGGCCAACCCAGCGTGTAGCAGATACAGGTCGGTTAGGGACCGCGCGAAGGGATACAGAGAAAAGCAAAGGGCCATCACCAGTAAGCCCGTTCGAATGACGCGTACCACGCCTAGGCGGTCTACCAATGCCCCCACGAAGGGGGCCATGAGTGCCGCAAGACCTAGGGACAGGGCGGTGGTCACGCTGATTTGTGCTTCCGTCGCGTTGAAGGTTTCCATCAAGCGCGGGAACAAATTTTGTGGCACGAACAAAGTCATGCCGTTGGTAAAAAAATAGATGGCGACGGATACGCCGCAGACATACCAGCCGTAGAAGAACTTTTGAGGTTTCACGGTCTAGAACTCACATCGTGGCTACTGTTCATAGACTCTTTGCATTATCGAGAGTGGTTCTTGGGGACAGCAAGCTCCATGGCGTCCGATACCAGTTCCTTAAAACCAACGACCATTTTCCAATTGCCCGCGGCGGAGCCATGAAATAGAAACCGCTTTAGCTCTACGAGTACTCAGTTCGCCTTGCCCGAGTCAGTAACAAGCTTCCCGTCGCTATCCAGCAGCCGAATCTCGTCGAAACCTAAATCTTCAAGGCCAGCGGAGATTTTCCTTCGGTCACCGACTATTACCCAGTAAAGCTCGTCCGGCCGCAGCAAATCCGTGGCGACGCGTTGCACTTCATCTAGACCTAAGCTAGTTATGCTGTCGGCGTAGTTTGACCAGTATTCGTCCGGTAGGTCGTAGCGCACAATCTCCATCAGACTTGATAGCACGCTGGCACCGGCTTCCCAACGTCCGGGCAAAGATAGCGTGTCGCTGCGAACCACGGTTTGCAATTCCTGTTCGGCCGGCGGCCGGTCTGTTTGAATTGCCTCAAATTCGCTTAGAATTTCGCTAATTGCTTCCCGGGTTTTGTCCGCCTGAACTGGGGCGTATGTGAGTAGAGGTCTTGGCCCACGCGCATCGAGTATCAAACTGTAGGCGCCATAGCTCCAGCCTTTGTCTTCGCGGAGATTCATATTGATGCGCGCGGAGGATTTGCCGCCGAGAATATTGTTCATGGCCTTAATGGCTACCTCGTCGGGATTGGCGCGCGGTGGGATCAACTGGCCCGCGAAAATTACCGACTGATCGGCATCGGGTTTATCCACTAGATAAAGTACGCGTGAAGCCTTTTGTGCCGGATTCGCCAAAACTTTCTTAGGAATCTCGCCTGCTGACCAATCGCCGAAGCGCTTTTCTAGGGTGGCTAAGAGGCTATCAACATCGACATCACCCACTACCAGCAGGCTGGCGTGATTGGGCTTGAACCAGGCTTTGTGAAACGCGCTTAGGTTCTCGCGCGTCATGGCGCGGAGATCTTGTTCGGTGCCCGACCCGGTCAATGGTTGAGCGTAGGGATGGCCATCGCCGTACATCAATCCGGGTAGCACCCGCAGCGCCATGGAGATAGGGCTTTGCTTCTCTTGTTGAATGTTCGCCAAATTGATGCGCCGTAGGCGCTCCAGTTCTGCCTGCGGAAATATCGGTTGCAAAGCGACGTCGGCGAATATTTCTAGTGAGGTATCTAGGTTTTCCGCGAGGGCGGACATTGTGATATTCGAAGTATCCAAATCCGAATCCGCGTAAAAAACCGCGCCTTGCTGAGCAAGGGCGTCGCTAATTTCCAGGGCGCTGCGTTTCTTGGTGCCTTCGTCGAGCATAGCCATGGTCAGGCTTGACGTGCCAGGCCGGCTGAACTGATCGGCGGCGTAGCCGGCATCCAATAGCAAGGACAGGTTGACCAACGGCACACCCTGACGTTTGGCAACGATGACCTTTAGACCGTTGCTTAATGTATGGCGCGTAAATTTGGGAAAGCTAACGGGCGGCATTGCCTCCGCGGCCGGGGGTCCCGCGCCACGATCGACGCCGGTAGTGCTGTTTGCTTTGGCAGCTTCGGGATGCACCTCGACAATCAAAACGCCCTTGTCTAGCCAGTCGCGGACAGCTTGGCGAACATCATCTTTCGTGGCTGCGTCTACGTTGGCCAATTCGTTCTTGTAGGCATCAGGCGATCCACCATAAATCATACTTTGCGCCAGGATGCCGGCCTTGCCGGTATAGCCACCCACTTTTTCAATGCCGCGTAGAAAAGTGGCGCGTGTTTGGGTTTTCACCCGTTCCAGTTCATTGGTCTTTGGACCGTCCTTGGCAAAGCGGGCCAATTCTTCTCGAAGAGCCGCTTCTACGTCCGCCAAGGAGCCACCGGGTTGCGCCGAAGCGGACAGATAGGTGACGCCGGCAATTTCCAGCGCCAAGGGTGCGGCCGTTGCATCGGTCGCAATTTGCTCGCGATAAACCAAACGCTCATAGAGTCGTGAGTTCTTGTCGCCGCCGAGAATTGCCAGAGCTAAGGCCAGATGATGAGCTTGCTGGCTGCCCCAGGCGGGTCCCGGCCAGACCATATAAACACGTGCCTGTGGCACGCGGTCGGTCATGTGTAATCGGCGTTCAGTCTCATGGCGTGGAATCCAGCGGCGCAATCTCGACACCGTTGGGCCTGGCGGTATATCACCGAAATATTTTTCCACGCGGGAGAATATGTCCTCGTAATCCACATCGCCAGCTACAACGAGCACGGCATTGTTCGGGCCATACCAAGTACTGAACCACTCCCGAACATCGTCCAGGGTGGCTGCGTCCAGATCAGCCATGGAGCCAATGGTCTCCCAGGAATAGGGATGCCCGGGTGGAAATATTTGCGGCAGCATGGTTTCCCAAACCTTGCCATAGGGTTGGTTTTCACCTTGGCGTTTCTCGTTTTGCACGACACCACGTTGTTCGTCCAGTTTGGCTTGCGTGATGGCACCGGCGAAGTGACCCATGCGGTCGGATTCTAGGAACAGGACTGTATCCAGGGCGCTTTTGGGTACGGTTTGAAAATAGTTGGTGCGATCAAACCAGGTGGTAGCGTTTAGATCCGTGGCGCCCAGCTCTTGCAAGTAGTTCAGCAACTCGCCATCGAAGTTTTCCGAACCTTGAAACATCAGATGCTCGAACAAATGAGCAAACCCGGTGCGTCCTGGCGATTCGTTTTTCGAGCCCACGTGGTACCAAATATTCACGGCCACTACGGGAGCTTTGCTGTCTTCATGGACGATCACGGTCAGACCGTTATCCAGCACGCGCATCTGATACGGAATGTCCTGAGCGGGCAGCGTTAGCGGTGCTAGCAGCACCAAAGCGGTGTAGAAAATCAATGAACGTGGAGAGGAGAGCATAGGCCACCGGAATTCGTAAGGGGCTTGGCATTCTAGCAAGGCACAGAGGGGTCGAACCGAGTTTTCGGTGGGTCGCGGTCACCGCTAGTGACCGCGACCCACCGAAAACTCGGTTCGACCCCTGATCTACCGATATACTGACGCAGAGCCTTTAACTATTTCGACGGATCTGTGAGATTTCGCGCATGGCCGATGACAAACTACTGATTACCAACGCCCGTCTCGTTAATGAAGGTCAGATTCACGAGGGCGACATGCGCATTCGGGGCGGTCGTATCGAGGCCATGGGGCCTAGCCTCGCCGCCCAGCCGCGCGAGCGCGTGCTAGATGCCGCCGGCCGGCACTTGCTGCCTGGTTTCATCGATGATCAAGTGCATTTCCGCGAGCCCGGTTTGACCCATAAGGGTGATATTGCCACGGAGTCCGCGGCCGCAGTGGCAGGCGGAATCACCAGTTTCATGGACATGCCCAATGTGAAGCCGGCGACCACCACGCGAGATGCCTTGGCCAAGAAATATGCCTTGGCCGAGGGCCGAGCCAGCGCCAACTATGCGTTTTACCTGGGCGCCACTAACGACAATATGAATGAGCTGCGGGCCGTTAAGCCTGAAGAATGCTGTGGTATCAAGGCCTTCATGGGTGCGTCCACGGGCAATATGCTGGTGGATGATCCACAGGCGCTACAGGACCTGTTTCGCGATGCTCCGGTACTCGTGGCGACTCATTGCGAAGATTCGCCCTTGATTAACGCCCGGGAAGAGGCCGCACGCCAGCAATATGGCGATGATGTGCCCATGCATGAGCATCCCAAAATTCGTTCTGCGGAAGCCTGCTATAAGTCATCATCCTTGGCCGTGGAACTGGCGCGTGAGCACGACGCTCGCTTGCACGTTTTGCATCTAACCACCGCGAAAGAGCTCAGTCTATTTGCAGCCGGTCCCGTTGCGAATAAGCGCATTACCGCCGAAGTATGCGTGCATCATTTATTTTTTGAGGAATCGGGTTACGATTATCTGGGTACCTATATAAAGTGTAATCCGGCCATTAAGACGGCCAAGGATCGCGATGCCTTAATCGCTGCGCTGCGCGAGGAAGTTCTCGATGTGGTGGCCACCGACCATGCCCCGCATACCCTCGAGGAGAAAAAAGGCAATTATTTTCAGGCGCCGGCGGGTCTGCCTTTGGTGCAACATGCTTTACTGAGTTTGCTCGAACATTTTCACGAAGGGCGGCTACCCTTGGAATTGATTGTCAGAAAATCTAGTCATGCAGTGGCGGAGCTATTTGGCATTCAAGAGCGCGGCTTCTTGCGCGAAGGCTACTGGGCCGACTTGGTGCTGGTTGACTTGGATAAGCCTTGTATCGCGTCAGATGCCGATGCTCTAGCTAAATGTGCTTGGACTCCTTTCAATGGCTACGAATTTCGCTCCAGCATCGCCGCCACCTTAGTAAACGGCAAGCTTGCTTATGAAGACGGGAAGCTGACAGGGATTGTGGCTGGGCAGCGATTAGCCTGTAGGGCAGCGCGCTAGCAACGCCGGCTTTGGACCCTCTAAATCAGCCCACGTTCTACCAGCGTATCGATATCGGCTTGTTGCCTATCGCCAAAATCTTTGCGGTCCGGAATGTACAGCTGACCGCCGCGTAGGTATGAATTCGCCGCCCGGAATTCTGTTTTTACATAACTCTCAGCGTAGGCCTGGAAGGGCTGCCGGGACAAAGTATTAATGAGTCCCGTCCTACGACGGGCGGCCCGCAGGGAGCCTAGATCGATGGTGGCGTTGGCTACCATGGACTCTCCGCCGGGCATGGCTTCGGCCAAGACCTGGCCGTGATAGTCCACCACCTTGGACATTCCGGTGGTGGATTCGGCGGGAATCGGAATATCTTTCAAGGCCCCGGAGTTGGCTGACACCACGTAGGCTATGTTCTCAATGGCGCGCGCCCGACGCGCGATTTCTTTGATGGAATCCTGGGCCACGCCCGCCTCGCTGGTGGAATGCACAAAGACCTCAGCACCCCGCATGGCGTGGCAACGCGCGATTTCGGGATACAGGATTTCCTCCGAGGCAATGGCCGCCAGCCGGCCGATGGGGGTTTGGGCCACGGGAAATACACCCTCCAGGCCATAGGCGTCCAGGTATTTGTCCCAGACGTCATAAGGGCTAGGGGTATTAAGGGATATCAGGCGCCGATAGCGCAAGATTACCTCGCCTTCGGGGCTGATGATAAAGCAGCACTGGAAATAGAGCTCCGGGAAATGAGTATCAACTTCGTAGGCGTTACCCGCCAGATAGAGGCCAAAATCTTTTGCAATAGCGCCCAGGGCATCGTATTCGGGGCCCTCCATGGGCAGTGCTGCTTTATCCCGCCACGCGGGAACGCTGTCGCCCATGGGAAAGCCCGTGAGAAAGTACTCTGGCAGCACCACCAAAAGCGCATTTTCGCCACTGTACTGTTGAATAAAGGCTTTGCTCCCGGCCACGGCCGTTCGCGCCCGGGCAATGTTGGCCATGATGCGTTCGCGAGCACTGGCTTGGTTGCCGCAGTTGTTCACGCAGTGAGTGTTGATTTGTAGGGCTAGGGCAGCGTAGTGAGCGGGCGTGTCTTGGTTCATGATCGGGGTGTGGAATCCATTTCTAGGGTCGATGATAGCGGCTCGTGGGCCAAGCATATTCCATCGTTGGCGCCAGGGGTTAAAAACCGTCCACTTTGCCGCAAGCCTATGTATACTCGCGAAAACTCACCATTTCAGACAGATTTTCAACTAGGATTGAACCGGGCAGCCGCGGCCGCTCTGACAACAAACGGACAGTCATGCAAGCCACGGATACTTCCAATCCGGACTATTATCACAAGGTCGTTGATTGCCAGTGGGCTTGCCCCGCGCACACCAATGTACCGGGATACATTCGGCTAATCGCCCAAGGTCAGTTTACCGAAGCCTATCTCCTCAATCGGCACTCCAATGTTTTTCCCGGCATTTTAGGCCGGGTTTGCGACCGGCCTTGTGAGCCGGCTTGCCGCCGCGGCAGGGTGGAAGATAGTCCGGTGGCGATATGCCGCCTCAAGCGCGTGGCTTCGGATCTCCGCGATACAGATGCGGCCATGGCCCGCCTGCCGGAGATTCCACAGCGGAAGAATGGCAAGCGTATTGCTTGCGTGGGCGCGGGTTGCGCGTCGCTGACGGTGGCCAATGATTTGCTGCCGCTTGGTTATGAAGTGGTGATATACGAGTCCCTGGACAAGCCCGGTGGGCTGATGCGCACCAACATCCCATCGTTCCGCCTACCGGTGGAAGTTTTGGATGAAGAGATGAACATGATTCTCGATATGGGCGTAGATCTGCGACTCAACAGCCCCGTGGAAAGCATGCGGGCCCTGCTGGACGAAGGCTACGATGCCGTTTTCGTCGGCAGCGGTGCGCCGAAAGGCAAGAATCTTGAGCTACCGGGTCGCTATGAAGATCCGAAGCGCATTCACATCGGCATCGATTGGCTAGAGGGCGTGGCCTTTGATCACATCGATAAGATCGGTGAGAACGTGCTGATCATCGGCGTGGGTAACACAGCCATGGATTGTTGCCGCACCTCCCTGCGCCTGGGCGCAAAAGATGTGAAAGTCATGGCGCGCAAGCCCCGCGAGTTTTTTAAAGCCTCGGATTGGGAGCTTGAAGACGCCGAGGAAGAGAACGTCGAAATTGTCGTGAATCATTCCCCGAAAGAGTTTGTTATAGAAGACGGCAAGCTTGTCGGTATGAAGTTTGATTTGATGGAGTACGACGTGGATGGCGCGGGCCGCATTACGGATACGCGCAGCGTGGGGGAGCAGTTTCTTCCTTGTGACGATGTTGTGTTAGCCATTGGCCAAGACAATGCTTTTCCGTGGGTGGAACGGGACATCGGCATCGAGTTCGACAAGTGGGACGTTCCCGTCGTCGATGAAGAAACCTACCAATGCGACTTGCCGGGCGTTTTTTTCGGCGGCGACGCGGCCTTTGGTCCAAAAAACATTATCTGGGCCGTGGAACATGGGCATCAAGCCGCCATTTCCATTCATCACTACTGCCATGGCCAAGATATCAAGGAGCGCCTACCCGACGGCATGAATCTCGTTAGCACCAAGATGGGTATTCATGAGTGGAGCTACAGCAACGACTACGATGGGTCGGAGCGGAACGTAGTGCCACATGTGGGTTTGAGTGAGCGGTTCCGCAAGCTCGATATCGAGGTGGAATTGGGTTTTACCGCCGAGCAAGCCGCTGAAGAAGTGGAGCGCTGTTTGAATTGCGATATTCAAACCGCATTTACCGCCAAGCTTTGTATTGAATGCGATGCCTGTATTGATATCTGTCCCGTTGATTGTTTAACAATGACTCCACCAGGAGATGAGGCCGATTTGCGAACGCGCCTAACGGCACCGGCCGAAAATCATGAGCAAGCGCTGTTCGTTTCTGCGGCATTGCCCCAGACCGGCCGTGTGATGGTGAAAGACGAAGATCTTTGCGTTCATTGTGGTCTATGTGCTGAACGCTGCCCAACGGCGGCTTGGGATATGCAGCAATTCAGTCTCTTGCATCCCCATGCCGAGGATGAGGCGAAGGCGGATGCCGACGAGCGCGAGTTTGGAACATAATTTATAGAGTGACCGTTGCATTTGCCGCCGCGCAGTTTCTAGAACCCAATTCCATTAATCTCAATATAGAAGCCTGGTATGAATACCGGACCTAGCACAAATAATTTCACGATCAAGATAGCCAACGTCAACGGCACAGGTTCGGCCAGCGCCAATGCCCTATTGATGAAGACATTTTTTCGCATGGGTATTCCCGTACTCGGAAAAAACTATTTCCCCTCAAACATTCAGGGCTTGCCGACCTGGTATGAAGTGCGGGTTACCGGGGAGGGCTATCTAGCGCGCAGCGGTCGCGTGGATGTCGTGGTGGCCATGAACGCCGAGACCTACAAAAAGGATCTGCAGGATGTAGCTCCGGGCGGTTACTTGATTTATGACTCGACCTGGCCGCGTCACAAAAAGCTTGCTCGCGAAGATATCACTATCATCGGTATCCCCTTGTCGAAGATGTGCAACGAGCATTTTGATAATGCGCGCTCGCGGATATTGATGAAGAACGTGGCTTATGTTGGGGCCCTGGCGGCTTTGCTGGATATGGATATGGCGGTCATCCAGGATTCTTTGCAGAAAAGCTTCGGCAAAAAACCGCATCTGATTGATGCCAATCAAACAGCCATTAGTCTAGGCTTTGATTATGCGCGCGAGCACTTCCCCCAGGGCTTGCCGTTCAAGGCGAAGACCTCGGATAAGACCGCTAAGCACATCATGATCGACGGCAACACGGCCACGGCCCTGGGCTGTGTTTATGCCGGTGCCACTGTGGGGGCTTGGTATCCCATCACACCGTCGACGTCGGTCATGGATGCCTTTAAGACTTTCTGCGAAAAGTATCGCAAAGATCCCGAGACAGGCCGCAACAACTTCGCCATTATTCAGGCCGAAGATGAGTTGTCCGCCATTGGTATGGTGCTGGGTGCTAGTTGGAATGGCGCGCGGGCCTTCACGCCCACCAGTGGTCCGGGCATTTCTCTAATGAGTGAATTCCTTGGCTATGCTTATTTCACTGAAATTCCCGCAGTGCTGGTGGACGTGCAACGCTGTGGTCCATCCACCGGCATGCCAACGCGCACGCAACAGGCCGACATCATGGCCTGTGCCTATGCTTCCCACGGCGACACTCGCCATGTCTTATTGTTTCCGGCGAACCCCGAGGAGTGTTTTTACCTGGCTGCGCAATCCTTCGACTTGGCCGAGCGGTTGCAGACGCCGGTTATTCTGTTGACCGATCTTGATATCGGTATGAATGATTGGATGGCGCCCGACTTGCAATGGGATGACAGCAGGCAGCCCGATCGCGGCAAAGTTTTGGGTGCTGAAGAGCTTGAGCGCGTGGAGAAATTTCACCGCTATTTTGACGTGGACGGTGATGCGATTCCCTATCGCAGCTTACCAGGCGTGCATCCCAAAGGCGCCTATTTCACCCGTGGCTCAGGTCACAATATGCTAGGTGCCTATACCGAAGATGCTGGCGAGTACCAAGCCGTAGTAGATCGCCTAAGGCGAAAATGGGAAACGGCGAAGCAGTATGTTCCCGAACCCATCATTGAATACTCTGACAAATGCCGCGTTGGCATTTTATCCGTGGGTGGCTGTGACGGTGCGGTGCGTGAAGCGCGCGATCATTTGCTCGAACAAGGCACTCAGACTAACTATCTACGCGTGCGCGCATTCCCTTTTAACGAACAAGTTCAAGACTTTCTCGACAATCATGATCGGGTGTATGTTGTAGAACAAAACCGTGATGCACAGTTACGCAGTTTGCTTTTGCTGGAAACTTCCGTGGAGCAAGATAAATTGATTCCCGTGCTCTATTACAACGGCTTGCCTATTCCCGCGGAGGCTATTGTCAAGGCTATTAAGCCTGCCATGGCCAAGGGAGAGGCGGCATGAGTTACATGACGCGACCGACGGTTGTTCATCCTCGCTTGCCGCGCAACGAATTGGGTTTAACATCCCGTGACTATGAAGGCGGCATGTCAACACTTTGCGCGGGCTGTGGCCACGACTCTATTACCGGGGCCTTGGTGCAGGCTGCCTTTGAATTGAACATTCCACCGCATCGCATGGCCAAGCTCAGCGGCATTGGTTGCTCTTCTAAAACGCCAGCTTATTTTCTCAGGCAATCCCACGGGTTTAACTCGGTTCATGGTCGCATGCCGTCAGTTGCCACGGGCGCCAATGCGGCTAATAAAGATCTCTTTTATGTGGGTGTTTCCGGTGACGGTGACAGCCTGTCCATCGGCTTTGGTCAGTTCGCGCATGTCATGCGCCGCAACCTGAACATGCTTTATCTCATCGAGAACAATGGCGTTTACGGTTTGACCAAGGGCCAGTTTTCCGCTTCCGCGGATGTTGGTAGCAAGGCAAAGAAGGGTGAAGAAAATCTGCAGGCGCCTATTGATCCCTGTCTTGCCGTGTTGGGAATGGGCGGCAGTTTTGTGGCCCGCAGTTTCTCTGGCGATAAGCAGCAGTTGGTGCCGCTGATCAAGGCCGGCATGACCCACAAGGGTTTTGCAATGATTGATGTCATCTCACCCTGCGTGACTTTTAATGACCACGAAGGCTCCACCAAGAGCTATGATTTTACGCGCCAGCACTATCATCCAGCGATCCATGCAGATTTCGTGCCGCCGTCGGCGGAGATTCGGGCCGACTATGATGAAGGCAAATCTCTGCCAGTGACGCTGCATGACGGCAGTCAAATTGTGCTGCGCAAAGTTGATGATCGTTACGATCCGACAAACCGCGCTGCGGCGTTCAGCTTCTTGCAGGAACGCCAGGCTAAGAACGAGATCGTGACCGGATTGTTGTATATTGACGAACAACGCGGCGAGATGCATGAGCTAAGCCAGACAACCGACACGCCTTTGGTTGACCTGGCGCACGATAAACTTTGTCCCGGACAATCATCGCTGCAGGCGCTGCAGGAACGCTTCCGCTAAAAAATAAGATCTCGCGATAGACTGGTTTTTTCCCTGCTATCGATCTCGACCCAGCGTCGCGGGTGATGACGAAGAGGAGGAGACCATGTTTCGTGCCCAGATTTTTCTATGCCTGGTTTGCCTGACTGGGACTGTCGGTTCGGCGGATTTGGTAGAGGCCACGGCTGACGCGCACAGTCACGACCGCCCCGATGCGACACCCGTGGCCAACACCGCGCCCGAGGCGGCCGTTGTCGGCGAGTCGGTGGTTTACGCGCAGCTTGCGGGTGAAAACGCGCGGGGCTACCTCGCCCGGCCGCAAGCCGGGGACGGCAATCTGCCGGGCCTTATTGTTATTCATGAATGGTGGGGGCTGAACGAGAATATTCATCGAGTGACAGAACGGCTGGCCGCCGAAGGGTATGTGGCCTTGGCCGTGGATCTCTACGGTGGACAATCCGCGCAGACTCCCAAGCAAGCGATGTCCCTTATGCGAGGCTTGCAGGGCGACATTGATATGGCTAATGAGAATTTGCGGCAGGCATTCGAGTTCTTGGAAAAAACTGAGAGTGCAAAGCGGGTAGGCGTCGTGGGTTGGTGCTTAGGCGGGCAGTGGTCCTTGCGCACGGCTTTGCTATTGCCTGACCAAATCGATGCCGCGGTTATATACTATGGCTCATTGAATACCGACCCCGAGGCTCTGCGAACATTGAAAATGCCCATCATGGGAAATTTCGCGGAGAACGATCCCATTATCCCCCTCGAAACTGTGCATGAGTTTCGTGCTGTCTTGGAAGAGTTAGGTAAATCCGCGGATATCAAAATATACGCTGGCGCCGAACACGCCTTTTCGAACCCTTCAGGGACGGCCTACGATGCCCAAGCGGCGGCCGACGCCTGGTCGAGAACGACGAGTTTTTTCGCGCAGCATTTACACTGATTGTAGTCGTCAGCCCAGGCGTTCCTCGATTGGATGCAAGCCTGCTACAGCGGGTCAGTTTGCTCTTCCGCGACGGGGCCCGGCTTATCCGTTTCCGTGCACACGACAGACACGGCGAGCGGCTGCGAGACATTATGGTGGCGGGTACCCGATTCTTGCTCGCAGCTTAGCGTGGCGTAGGCCAGCACCTGCCGCTTGGTAAGCTCCACACCCGCGGGACAGCTGCTTGTTTGCAGCAGGCCGGCAAGCTGCGGTGCGGGCACGGTCAAGATCAGTTCCTGGGGCGAGGTAGTCAGGCGTGCACTTAGACTCGCATCGGCAACCGAGACGAACAATCTGTTTTGCGCGCTATTTTGGGGGCAGCTATAACTGACCATTAAATGAAATCGAATGGGGTCGCTGGCCCCGCTGACTAGCGGATTGGGATCCGCGTTTGCCTTGGGAATTTGAACCAGCTCCAGCATGAGCGGGTTGGACCCATCGGCCAGGGCCATCCCATTCAATAGCAGCAAGGCGAATATATTCGGGAGTTTGTTTTTGTGTGGAAAGGTCACTGTAGATCTGTCAGCAAGTCGATTTTCTCCGCTTGGCGAAGGATTCTACCCGTCCGTTGCCGGATGATGTGACCGACTCATCGAGCTGCCCGCGAAAGAAGGTGGCCACATGGTGCGGGGATTCCCACACCATGCGGCCCCTGGGAAGTGCGAGACCTCAAGGGGGGAGTGGTCTCGCGCTTTTTGCTGGCGGGTTATCCCGCCAATGACCGCAGCGCTTCTAGGGGAGGATAAGCGGCACTGCGATCCAGATTTACGGCTTAGCCGCGTCGGCCAGAGTTTTCGCTGGCCAATCGGTACGGGCGATGCTGCCGGTCAAGCCGTAGGCTTAGACTGGTTGCGACCTTGATCTTCGTCTGCGACGCGGCTTCTTGCGCCGTGGCTTGGAAGGACTCGCGAAGTTCCTCAAGCTGACTTTGGTTTGCACGAAGACCAGCGTTCGACTGGACCTGCGTGGCCTCGTCTGTCCGCCCGACCGATGCGAAACTGGCACTCAGGGCCAGCGTAAGCACAACGGTGGGCAGCAAACCAAATCGCGCCCCGCGCTGAGTGTTTTGGATTGTCATAGTTTCTGCCTCACCAAGTTTAAGTAGTTTCAATCAACAATGAGCTCAATGCTCACTATCTCTATAGCAGGAATCGTGCCAACTCAAGAAATACCTTTAAATCAAGTAGTTACGGAAAATAGGGAATAACGATAATCCGTGAAAACTGGAATTCCGTGAGGAAAATTTACGAAATTCCGTGTATGCTCGCTCCATGCCCACGGAAAAACGTGACACACGTCTCATTCGTGACCTCCCCGCCTTCGCAGCACTCCTCGATGCCGAGGGTTGCCTCATGGCGGTGAGCGATGCACTTCTAGACCGTCTCGGGTATACCGCGGCGGAGATGCTCGGTCGGCGGCCGGATACCTTCGCCACCGCAGCCAGTCAGCAGCGAATCCGCGAAGAACATATGCCGCGATTTCGCCGCACGGGGCGCCTGGTCAATGTTCCCGTTGCCTTCTTGACCAAGGATGGCGCGCGCGTATCGCTGTTGGCCAACACGGTGGCTCGTCGCACAGACGAAGGGCTTATCGATTATTCGATCTCCGTGTTTACCGATTTGGCTGAGCGTGCGCGGCTGGAGCGCCAGTACCGCGATTTGTATCAGTCGACGCCGGCGATGTTGCATACCGTTGATTCCAACGCCCGTTTGACGGCGGTCAGTGATCACTGGCTGGAGAAGCTTGGCTACACACGTGAAGAGGTGATCGGTTGTCCGGTGGGGGACTTCCTAAGCCCGGAATCACGCAAATCAGCCATGCAGTGGAGTATCGATGAGGTCATTGCCGCGGGTGATCAAAAGAATGTACCGCGACAAATGGTGGCGAAGTCGGGAGCGGTATTGGATGTATTGATGTCAACTCGCACCGAGCGAAATATCCTCGATGGTCAGCTCAGTCTTCGCGTGGCCAGCAAAGACGTGACGGAGAGCAATCGCGCGGCGCAAAAGCTGCGCGAAGCCTACGACGAGATCGCGCGCCTAAAGGAAGAGCTAGAGCGCGAACGTGACTACCTGCGCGAGGAAGTGCAGGTGTCCATGAATTTCGGCCATATCGTGGGCGAAAGCGCTGCCTTGCAGGCCATGTTGGCCCGCATTGAGGCCGTGGCGGACACCCCGGCCAGCGTGCTCATCGTTGGCGAGACTGGCACAGGCAAGGAACTGGTGGCCCACGCTATTCACGGGCGCAGTAGTCGAGCCGATGCACCCCTGGTGAAAGTGAATTGCGCATCGATTCCTGATGAATTGTTCGAAAGTGAGTTCTTTGGCCATGTAAAAGGCGCCTTTACCGGTGCACACCGTGATCGCGTGGGGCGATTTCAGCTGGCCGATGGCGGCACGATTTTTCTGGATGAGGTTGGGGAGATCCCGTTCGCCTTGCAGGGCAAATTATTGCGTGTGCTGCAGGAAAAAGAATTTGAGCGTGTTGGCGAGGATCGCTCGCGCAGTGTAGATGTGCGCGTGATTGCGGCGACTAACAAGGATCTGGAAAAGGCCGTGGAAGCCGGCGAATTTCGTGAAGATCTTTACTATCGATTGAGCGTCTTTCCCGTACAGGTGCCGCCTCTGCGGCGGCGTGGCAAGGACGTCCTTATGCTCGCCGTACATTTTCTCGAGCAAATCTGCCGCGAGTTTGGCCGGGACTGTCCAACGCTCAATCAACGTCAGGTGGACGAATTGCTGGCCTACGACTGGCCGGGAAATATCCGTGAATTGAAGAATGTTATTGAGCAGGCGGTGATCCTATCCCGAGGCGGTAGCCTAAGCCTGAATTTACCAGTCGCCGAGGCTTTGGTGGCTGCTATCGAGTCCAACGACGCCGCATCAGATGCGGATCAGCGTGGATTCCTCACCGACGAAGAAATGAAAGTGCGGCAGCGGGACAATCTTATCCGTGCCCTCGAGGCTGCAAATTGGCGTATTGCTGGCGCCCAGGGTGCGGCGGAATTGCTGGGGGTAAAGCCCAGTACCTTAACCGATCGTATGCGTGCGGCAGGTATTAAGCGACCCCACTAATCACCAGGCCAATGGATATAAACATTTACACACTGCTTATTGCTACCAGTATTGAGATCAGGATTGGCCGCTTGTGCCGTTAGCTAGCAAGGGTTTGCCGGTAGCCCGCGAGGGAGTCGCGATAGATAGAACTTTCCGCCAATTGTGCAGCTTGACCTAGAACCATGGCGCAATCTGACACTGCCGAAAGTTTTTGGATGAGAATTGCGCTGGCGGCCAGCCTGTTCATAGTTGTGGGGGTTTGCCTATGGTTGTTGCCGCTTACCGAATGGCTCACCGCTATAAGCAATTGGGTGGCCTTACGTCCCGTTGCGGGCCCCCTGTTTTTTCTGCTGGTATTCTCTGTCGGCACCGTTTTGCTCTGGCCGGGCTCATTGTTATGTCTGTTTGGTGGCTATCTATTTGGATTTGTGCTGGGTAGTGCGCTGAGCACAATCGGCGTCATGCTGGGGTCCACCGCCGCCATGCTGCTGGGCCGGAAATTTTGCCGTGCGTGGCTGCGTGAGCGCTTGCATAATCATGCACAATTTTCGGCCATAGATCTTGCGGTGCGGAACCGCGGGTTTCTAGTTGTCGCCCTTACTCGCATGGCCATGGTGTTACCGTACAATTTTCTCAATTATGCCTACGGATTGACCGGCGTTGATTGGCGGGCTTACGTGATGGGCTCTGGATTGGGAATGCTCCCAGTGGTGATGTTCTATGTCTACCTTGGCTCCGTTGCGAACAACCTGGAGCAAGTTTGGGAGGCGAGCTTGACTACATCAGCCGCCGGCAAGTTGCTGCTGTTGGCAGGTTTGGCAGCCGCCATTGCAGTCCTATGGATTATTCGCCGCAGTGCGAGTCGACTACTGGCCGCGGAAGTGCTCACTGAGAAATCGCATTAGAGTTTTCATGCCTATGAAGAGCAGCACATTACGCGACGTTTGCCATTGGATGCTGACTTTGATCCTCGGTTTAGCGGCTGGTCTGACGTTTGCCGCCGACGTTCAAAAAAGCCTGCCGCCCACCGTGGCAAAGGTCTTGGCGGCTCACAAGGTGCCGGCTTCGGGCTATAGCGCCTGGGTGCAGCGCGTGGACCGCGCCGAGCCCGCGCTGGCCTTCAATGCCGATATCGGGCGCAATCCAGCGTCTACGATCAAGTTGCTGACAACCTTCCTCGCACTGGAAGATTTAGGCCCTGCCTATCAATGGTTAACAGAAGCCTACCTAAGCGGCGAGTTAGACGACGGTCTGCTACGGGGTGATTTGTACCTTAAAGGCTATGGTGATCCCTATCTCGTTACCGAACGGGTCTGGCTGTTGCTGCGCGCGTTGCGTCAGCAGGGTCTGCAGCGAATCGGCGGTAACTTGGTTATCGATAACTCCTATTTTGATTTGGCGGATGCGGATCCCGGCGCCTTCGATGGCCAGGCTCATCGTATCTACAACGTGTCACCGCAGGCATTGCTGGTCAATTTTCAAGCCATCAATTTTCAGTTTCGGCCGAATCCCCTGACGGGCAAGGTGGAAATAATTGCCGATCCGCGCCCGGCGAACCTTGCGATACGCAATCAACTAACACTGGTGCCGGGGCCTTGCCGTGGCTACCAGGCCGGGATCGCCGTGGCTGTGCCGGAAACTCAAACGGGCGGCACAGTCAGTTTCTCGGGCCGCTTTGGCCGTGACTGCGAAGAATATCGCTTATCCCGCGCGGTCATGTCCGCACCCCAACATGCATTCGGTGTCATTCGCCAGCTTTGGGAGGCGAGTGGGGGTGAACTGACCGGCGGCCTACGGCTCGGTCAGGTACCCGATGGGCTGGAAGTTTTTGAGAGTTTCGATTCGCCTTCCGTGGCTGAAATCATTCGCTACGTTAATAAATGGAGCAACAATGTGATGACCCGGCAGGTCTTTCTAACGCTGGGTGCCGAGCGCTTTGGCCCGCCTGCCACGCTTAAGAAAGCCCGCGAGGCTGTCAGCCTATCGCTGCGCGAGCGGGGTCTAGATTTTGCTGAGTTGACCGTTGACAATGGAGCGGGCTTATCAAGAAAAACTCGAATTAGCGTACGCAATCTTGGCCGGCTTTTGAGTGCGGCTCACCAGAGCCCATTCAAGGCGGAGTTTGAGTCATCATTGCCCATCGCTGGATTAGACGGCACTTTGCGAAAGCGGTTTCGCAATCAGGAATTGACGGGCCGAATGCATATCAAGACAGGCCGGCTAAACGGCGTCTTCGCCATGGCCGGCTATCTTCGAAGCCGCGCGGGTGATGAGTATATTGTAGTTGCCGTGCAAAACTTTGCTGACGCCCATCGTGGGTCCGGCGAAGAGGCGCATAGTGAGTTGTTACGTTGGGTGCATCGTTTATGATGAATACGCGCCGTTATTTGGTACTGATGTCGCTGCTGAGCTGCGGGGTGGTGAATGCCGA
Source organism: Gammaproteobacteria bacterium (assembly GCA_965221985.1). Lineage (GTDB taxonomy): Bacteria > Pseudomonadota > Gammaproteobacteria > Steroidobacterales > J054. The sequence goes on along the minus strand of OZ244928.1, from coordinate 304,163 downwards.
GACGGCATATGTCACCGATGAACTGCGCTTGACGGTCCATCGAGCTAAGGATACTAGCGATAAAGCCTTTGCCAGCATTAAAAGTGGTGATGCGGTAGAAATTCTCGAGCGCAATCGTTCCTATGCACGCGTTCGTCTAGAAGATGGGCGCACGGGCTGGGTACGCGTGGCTTATCTGGTGGACAAAGAACCCGCGCGGCGTAGAGTGCAGCGCGTTGAAGAAGAGCGCGACAAGTTAGCGGCAGAATTGTCGAAGTTGACCAGTGGTCAGGATAATTCGGGCGAGCGTATCGCCACGCTGGAAAAGGCGCGGGCGGCGACGGAGAAAAAGCTGCGCGAGCAAGAGGCCAAGGTCGCGACCCTGAGCAGCGAGAATGCCCAGTTGCGCCGGGGCACAGTACCTGGGCAGATCAGTTTGCCCGTGATGTGGTTGGGCGGTCTGTGCCTCGGCCTATTCGTGGCGGGTTGGCTGTTGTCAGCTTGGCGGATAGATCGTCGCATTCGGCAACGCCATGGAGGCTTCCGTATTCAGTAAGTCAAAGGCGGCTTGCAGCCGCAGCGGGGGTTCGCGCTAAAATGGGCACCGCGCGCCGCGGCTCTGCCTGGTGATAGCGTCCAAATAAGAATAAACAACCTACAAGAGGATGCCCGAATGAAACTAATCACCGCCATTATCAAGCCATTTCGTTTAGACGACGTGCGCAATGCGCTGGCCGAGGTGGGCGTCAATGGAATGACGGTTAGCGAAGTCAAGGGTTTTGGCCGGCAGCGAGGCCATACGGAGTTATATCGCGGCGCTGAGTACGTGGTCGATTTCTTGCCCAAGGCGAAAATTGAAGTGGCCGTGTCCGATGACCTAGTTGAACGGGCCGTGGAATCCATCGCCACTGCTTCTCGCACAGGCAAAGTGGGAGACGGCAAAATTTTCGTGACGGCCATCGAGCAGGCCATGCGAATCCGTACGGGCGAGACCGACGATAGTGCACTATAAGCTGCCTCGCATTTTTCTAAGTGCCTCGATAACGTTTAGCAACCAGACTTGCGGAGCCTAAGATGACCAGGTCAAGATTGGCGGCTTTTTTCTTTTGTTTTTTTTCCAGCTTGCCGCTAAGCCTGCAGGCCGAGAATGTTTTTGATTCCGGTGACACAGCGTGGATGTTGACTTCAACAGCCTTGGTCTTGTTTATGACCTTGCCCGGCTTAGCGCTCTTCTATAGTGGTTTGGTGCGCAGTCGCAACGTGCTGTCGGTACTGATGCAATGCTTTGCCATCGCTTGTATGGCTTCCGTGGTATGGATGCTGGTTGGATACAGCTTGTTCGCCACCGACGGTGGTGCGGCGAATGGATTCATTGGCGGTCTGGGCAAAGTCATGCTGTCTGGTATTGGCACGGAATCTTTGTCCGGCAGTATGCCGGAAACGGTCTTTGTCATGTTTCAAATGACCTTTGCGATTATTACACCGGCGCTGGTGGTCGGCGGATTTGCCGAGCGTATGCGGTTTAGCGCCATGCTTTTATTTTCTCTACTGTGGTTGCTGTTGGTTTATATCCCCTTAGCGCATTGGGTTTGGGGGGGAGGATGGTTAGCGGATCTCGGCTTTATGGATTTTGCCGGCGGTGCCGTTGTACATATCAATGCGGGTGTTGCCGCTCTGGTTGCCGCCCTGGTAATGGGTAACCGCAAAGGCTTTCCAAAGATACCCATGCCACCGCACAACTTGCCGGCAACTGTCATGGGCGCCTGCATGTTGTGGGTAGGCTGGTTTGGTTTTAACGCCGGTAGCGCGCTCGCCGCGAATGGTTCCGCCGGCATGGCTATGCTGGTCACGCACATCGGAGCTGCCGCAGGCTCCCTCGCGTGGATGACTCAAGAATGGTTTCGCTTCGGTAAACCTAGTGTTTTGGGCATCGTCACCGGCATGGTCGCGGGCTTGGGAACCATTACGCCGGCCTCTGGGTTTGTGGGGCCTGGTGGCGCCTTGATCATTGGTTTGCTTGCAGGGTTCGTGTGTTTTTGGGCGACGCAAATTATCAAACGACGCCTACTTATTGACGACTCCCTGGATGTGTTTCCTGTGCATGGTGTTGGCGGGTTCTTGGGTATTTTGATTACTGGGTTCTTCGCATCGGACAAACTGGGTTTATTCAGTGGTCTTGGCCTCGCAGAGGGTCAGACCATTATCGGGCAGCTCGGCGTGCAGGCATTGGGTGCTGGGGCAACGGTGGTTTGGTGCGGCGTATTGACTTTTGTGATTCTAAAATTCGTGGCTGTTGTGGTGCCGCTGCGCGTTTCGGATGACGAGGAAACCGAAGGTTTGGATATCGTGTTGCACGAGGAGCGCGGTTACAACTTGTAGCCCCAGTCCACTACTTCGGGTATCATCTGTGTTGTTTACGGCGTTCTACGTCGCCGTCGCTGATTTCAAACTCGCGCGATAGCGTCGCCAAATTCGTACGCCCAGCAGCAAGGCCAGCAGGGCTGCATAGATTAGCGGTTCAGTGATGTCCTTCTTGACCTGCCACCAAAAATGCCAACAAGCTAGAATGGCGAGGGGATAGATCAATTGATGTAAGCGGCCCCAGCGCGATCCAAGACGCCGGCGCCACCCGGCCGTGGAAGTAACAGCCAATGGCATCATCATCACCAAGGCGCCAAAGCCGACCGTGATAAATGGGCGCTTCAAGATATCTTCGATGATTTCCGGAAGAAAAAGGTCCTGATCTAGAACCAGGTAATTCAAGAAGTGCAATGTTGCATAGAAGCAGGCGAATAGTCCCAGCATGCGCCGAAAATGAAACGGCCAAGGTTTGCCGATTAGCCATTGCAATGGCGTAACTGCGAGTGTTAACAGTAGAAAACGTAGGCCCCAGATACCCAGCTCGTCCTGCAGGGTCTCAATGGGATCGGCACCCAAGTTGGCACCAAGCCCGAACAGCCCACCGGCGAGCCAAGCCAGGGGCAACAGTGCCACAACGAAGACTATCGGCTTGCCGATATTGCGGATTTGCTTAAGGCTCGGCATGTTGCCTAGGAACTAAGATTCTTGGAACTTGCGGCTAAGCACTAAAAGTATTTGTGCAAATTCAAACCGGTATACAGACTCGCTACTTGATCAGCATAACCGTTGAACATCAGGGTGGGTTGTTTGGAACCTAGCAGGCCCGAACCGATACGCCTTTCGCGCGCCTGACTCCAGCGGGGATGATCAACTTCTGGATTGACATTGGCGTAGAAACCATATTCTCGCGGCGTGGCTTTGTTCCATGTTGTCGGTGGTTGTTGCTCAGTGAAACTGATTCGGACAATGGATTTAATGCTCTTGAAACCATATTTCCAGGGAACGACCAAGCGCAAAGGCGCGCCATTTTGATTGGCCAGGCTGACGCCGTATATGCCGGTGGCCAATATCGTCAAGGGGTGCATGGCCTCGGCAATGGTTAGGCCTTCCACGTAGGGAAAATCCAATACGCCGCGACGTTGTCCAGGCATCTCTTCGGGGCGCACGACGGTTTCGAAAGCGACATATTTGGCTTTCGACGTCGGCTTGAAGCGCTGCAGTAAATCGCCCAGGGAAAATCCGTTCCAGGGTACCACCATTGACCAAGCTTCAACGCAGCGCAGTCGGTAGACGCGTTCTTCGATGTCGTGGGGTTTAATAATGTCCTCGAGGCTGAATGTTCCGGTGATTTCTGCTTCGCCGTCGATGGTTACGGACCAGGGCTGTGATTTGAAGTTATCCGCATATCGCGCCGGGTCTGTCTTGTCCAAGCCAAATTCGTAGAAATTGTTGTAGCTGAGGATGTCTTCTAGAGCATTGGGCTTTTCATCGGTGCTGTATTGGCTGCCGCGGACAACATTCAGTTTGCGTAGATCCCCGTTATCGCTTTCGGCGGCGCAGCCGCTACCTAACAATAAGCCAGTGCCGGCCAAGGCGCTACTGCGCAGGAAATTACGTCGATTGCGAAATGCTAATTCGTCGGTAATTTCTGAAGGTTTAATACTTGCAGGTTTCTTGATGAGCATGATGATTGGTCCAATAAAAGTGCACGGATTTTGGTAAACCCACGTCTGTGTTTTCGAGAGTCTTAGGGAGTTTCCAGGAAATATCCGTTCAAACCCCAGTGGTAAGTATCGTAATTAAGTCTAAATTCTTGTTTGGCCAGCAGGTCCGCAATGGTAGGATCCTCGATGTATCCGGCCATAAAAAGTTGTACCGAACCAGATTCGCCAGAAAAATCTTCCGCAAACCAATCAAAGATCCGCGATAGGAAGGCCTCTTGGCGTTTAATAGAAAAACGGTTACGGGTAGGGTCATTAATGAACTGGCCAGCCGCTTCGTCAAGCTGATCATCAAGCTTGGTCGGTAGGAAGGCCCGGCTGTTTAGTCGGGGACAGGATAGGGAAGCGCAGACAATGGCGAAATGGATCCGTGGGTCACCCATCTTCCTGAGCTGCTTGTGCTCAATATCCTCCAGTGTGGTTGGCTTGCCCAACAGGGGGAATTTATAGCGCGAAAAAAAATGTTTGCGGCTTCGCTTACTCTTTGTTGATTCGCCCTCGAGAATACCCAGTATTGCAAAAGCGTTATAAGCGTTTATTAATAGGGCCTTGAGATCGTTGCTGTTCGACAGATCGCCGGCGTCGAGAGTCCCCAGTTGCTGAGTGAATTGACCGAAGCGGGGATCGTGCTGAAGGCGATCGTAATCTACAAAGCCGTTGCGTACATAGGTGACAAGAACTTCGTCCCACAGCCGGTAATCGGGTGACGCAGGCCAAGCTGCGTGGCTAGTGCTTAGTATGGCCAAAATGCAAATAAGCTGCCTGCTTGTCCGCAAGAGTATTTCGGTTGAGCTCGCTGTCATAATGCCCTGCTTGAAGTTTTGGCCAAATAATAGACGCCAACCTTGGGTCTGATTGCCGCTGGCGATTTTTGTTCCCGACTTGAGCCCAAAGCTTAACCCCTCTAAGCTGCTTTGACATGAATGACCGCATATCAAATCTTCTAGCTCGGCGGTGCTTGCGCTATATAGCGCTCGGTATCTTGTCAATTCTAGTCAGCGGTTGTGGTGGCGAAGGTACAGCTAAGATGATCGTCAACATCGGCGGCACGGCAACGCCCAATACGCCTGGCGAAGCCATGTGGCTAAATTTCAAGCGTGATGCCGAAGCTGCCGCCAATGGAACTCTGGAAATGCGGCCCCTGATTTATGGCCAGCTGGGTTCTGAAGAGCAACTGCTATCCAGTATTCGCCGTAACAGGATTCAATTCGCCAATTTGTCGGCGCAAGTAACGTCTACCTTGGTACCTGAATTATCTTTGCTATATGCGCCCTATTTGTTTGCAGACGAAGACGAAGCTGACTTTATCTACGATCGTTATCTCACGCCCATCTACACCGAATTGCTCGCGGAGCAAGGACTGCACCTGGTGACATGGTATGAAATCGGCTTTCATTCCGTTTACAGCAAAGAGCCTATAAGGAAAATTGATGACATGCGGGGCCGGCGTTTTCGTGTGTCATCGAGCGTTAATGCGCGCTTGTTCGCCGAGGCTCTAGGGGCGGATGTTATTCCATTGGGCTACGGGGAAATTGTGCCGTCATTGCAGACTGGCTTGGTGGATGCCGGGGAGAATTCCATCAGTCTTTATGCCCGCACGGGTATAGCCGCGGAAGCGCCGTATTTGCTGTTAACCCGTCATGTATTTGGGATGTCCGTGATTGTGGCCAATAAGTCCTGGTGGGATGGACTCAGTGAAGATACACGCCGCGTGCTGACCGATAATTTCCCCTCCGTGGAGCGATCCCGAGCTGAAACTCGCGCGCAAGACGTAAAGGACCTTGCCGATGTAAAGCTCGGCATCCAGTCGACGCCCTTAACAGCCGAAGAGAGGAAACTTTGGGAGGATCGGACCTCCGACGTGGTGGACGAATTGCTTCAGTTGGTGGGTGGTCGCGGCGCGGAAATCCATGCGCAAATTCTTACTGGCAAGCAGGCCTATGCGCAGACCGAGAACGGGAATTGAATCAGCCGGCAAAGACTGAGCCTGAGATTATTGTGTTGACAAGCTATCCTAGGTCGAGACAGCCTCGGTCTTTTCGCGCGGTTGCGTGCCCGCATGAATAACGATCACAAAGCCTCCCGGTAGCCTCAGGATTCCGGCCGCTCAAGCGGACCACCGGTTTTGGTCTTCGGGGGCTTTTCGGCTTCTTCTTTAGATAAGGTCGGGCTAAAGAGAAAATCATGACGAAATAACTGCTGGCTGACATCCACGGGCGCCCCGTCAACAAATGCAGGGCGGTAGTTAGACCGTGCAAGATTGAGCTTAACCCTTTGGTCCATTAAGCCCGGCGGATATGATTCAATAACGCGTACATCGCGGGGACGCCCGGTCTTATTAACTTGATAACTGAGCAGCACATGGCCATTTTCTAGTTGCTTGCTGCGGGCATTAGTCTCCGGCGCATAACGCAGGGCACGCCAGGGAATGCCAGCAATGCGCACGGGATTGGCGAAATACTCATTACGTTTCTCATCAAATTGGTCGTTAGCGGACAGTTTTGACCAGGCGTGCTGATAGTGAGTGAGTGCCGTGTTAGGTTTGCCGTCGCGTGTATAGACATCACCCAGTTCCACCAAGATTTCAATGGTCTTAAGCTCGCTACTATCGGGATGCGCTTCCGACAGCATCAAGGCTTCTTTGAGGCGGACCGCGCTCTGCGACATTAACCCCTGTTTTTTCAAACTGCTCGCGACTCCCAACAGGGCGTCGATCTGCGCAGGATGATCTTTACCATAGTGCTTAGCTAACAGGCGTCGTTCCAATCGATAGGCATCGCGAGCTTCTTCGTGGTTACCGATCCGGTCGTACCATTGGCCTAGCTTGTGTAGTGCCGGTGCAATTTCTGGATTATTCGGCCCCAGTTTGCGCCGGTGAATATCAAGTTGGGATTCTTGATGAAAATTGGCGTCGTCGATCTTGCTTAGACCGAGGTAGGTATCTGTCAAATAGTCGCGGATGTCGAGCTGATCAAGGTTGTAAAAGCCTTCGTTTACATGGTTTACACGTAGAGCTCTGGCAAGAGCTTGTTCGGCTTGATCGAAAACTTCGGCACGAATGTAGGTCGCGCCGAGTCCAACATAAGTATTAATAAGTCGCGGGGATAATATCCCCTCGCGCTTCGTGATCAAGGCAATGCTGCGCAAATAAAGTTTTTCCGCCGCGGCATAGTCTTCGTTGAACATTTGCATCGTGGCGAGATTGTTAATTGGCGCCACGAGGTCAATTGCATCGGCAGCCCAAACTTGCTCCGAGAGTTCTAGTATCCTTTGTGCGGCGGCCACGGCTTCCGCGTAACGCTTCTGCTCTTTGAGTTCAAGCATCCGGTTGTAGGCTGCATCGCGTTCGGCTTTGTTTGTTCGTGGATTCGCCTTCGCTGCCTGGGCTTGTAGGTTTGCCGAGATAGCCACTGATTCGGAGGAATCCGTTTCCAATGCTGGAATCGAAGTAATCTCCGAGTCTGAGGTATCTGATTGTGCGGCCAATGGATGCCATGCCCACGGTCCGGCGAGGGCCAATAGGGTCGTCAGAATTTGCTTGAGTCGATCTTCCGTCACTGCTATGTATGTCCCCAATTTGCAGCTTTCGTTCCCAAATGATTTGCCACAGGGCAGTTAATGTAGCAGTTCGTGTGCCGCCGGCTCCATGGATTCGCGGCTAGGCGTGCGCTAGGCCAGCCGCATGAGGTTTTGTGGCTCATAAGGAGAAACCATGTTCAAGCGCAGCAAGAAGACCGAAATGCCATCCCCGGAAGACGCCATCGCGGGACGCTCCGCAGCACTGGCCGTGCCGGATGCCCACTTTGTGAATGGCAATACCCTGCGCGGACCGTTTCCCGACGGATCGGAAATGGCCATGTTTGGACTGGGCTGCTTCTGGGGCGCCGAGCGGAAGTTCTGGGAGCTACCCGGCGTCTATTCCACCGCCGTGGGCTATGCGGCAGGCTATACCGAGAACCCGACCTATGAGGAGGTGTGTTCCGGGCAGACCGGACACAATGAAGTGGTGCGCGTGGTTTTTGATCCGACGCAACTGAGCTATGTTGAGCTTTTGAGGACGTTCTGGGAATCCCATGACCCCTGTCAGGGCATGCGCCAGGGTAACGATGTGGGCACGCAGTATCGCTCGGGGATCTATTGGTACAGCCCGGAGCAGGAGCAGTGGGCGCGCGATTCCTTGCTTACCTATACACAGGCCTTGCAGGCGGCGGGCTATCCCGAGGTGACCACCGAAATCTTGCCGGCGCCTAAATTCTACTTTGCCGAAGACTATCACCAGCAATATCTTGCCAAGAATCCCGGGGGCTATTGCGGTTTGGGGGGTACCGGGGTGGCTTGTGCCGTTGGCCCCGATGGGTAGATCGGGTGCCAGGCGGCTGTTGCCGCTGTGCTCACGGGCGCCCCCGGGCGATGGACTGCGAATCGCATCAAATCTGTGGACCAGCCCATTGTGGGTATTGAACCGGCCCGGGGGAACTGTGAAGTAGGCCCGGCCCACGGCCCTGCCCAGTCTTTATTATGCAAAGTCGGCAATTGAGCTAGGACTCCCAGGTACTCCGATTTGCTTTTCAATCGCGTCAAGGTGGACACGGTAAACCTCGAGCAGGGCATGTTTGTTGCTCAGCTCGATCGCCCGTGGCTGGAGACGCCGTTTCTCTTCCAGGGCTTTGAAATCGGTGAGCAGAACGAAATCGGCTTGCTGCGCAAATTTTGCAAGCATGTTTATGTAGATGTTGAACGCAGCACGATTCCCAAGGATCAGATTCTAGCTGCCCGCAATTCCGTTAAGCGTGGACATGATCCATTTGTTAAAGACAATGCCACCGAGTCTAATGCTAAGAAGCGATCCTTCTCATACAAATTACTCTCTGTCTTAAGTCGCTTCGATCCCTCGGGTCGTATCGCGGAACGTATTAATGGCGCCGTTGTTTATCGCAACCTCGTTGATGTAAAGACTGAGGCACCGAAGGCCGCCCACGCCTACGGCCTGGCCATCGATCAAATGAATGAAGTGATGGACGAGCTAAAGGCCGGTAAAGGCATGCGCATCGACCGTATCAAGGAATCCGTGACACCGGTTATTGATAGTGTATTGCGCAACCAGGATGCCATGGCGTGGCTGGTCTATCTGCGCAAGCGAGACGAATACGCCTACACACACTCCATTGCAACTTCGGTTTGGGCCACCATTCTTGGCCGCCATCTTGGGTTTGATCGAGCCGGACTACAAACTTTAGCCATGGGCGGAATGTTGCTCGATATCGGCCGTGTCAAAATTCCTGAGTCAATCACTGATCAACCGGGACCGCTCAGTGAGGACGAATATGAACTCGTGAAAATGCATGTTGACTACGGCGTCGATATCGCCAAGAAAACACCTGGCATTAATGACGACGTGCTAGACATGATTGCTTGCCATCATGAGCGTCATGACGGCAGTGGATATCCCAAGGGTCTAGAGGGCGCCGACATTCCGGTTTTCGGTCGAATCGCGGCATTGGTTGATTGCTATGATGCAATGATCAGTCCTAGAACTTACGCCAAGGCGAAGTCGACCTACGATGCGCTGCGGGAGTTGAATATTCTATCTGGCGTTAGTTTTCAGCGGGAGTTGGTTGAGCAGTTCGTACAAGCCTTGGGTATGTTTCCAACGGGGAATGTCGTAGAGCTCAATACGGGTGAGGTAGCGATTGTCATTGAGCAAAATCGCGTGCGCCGATTGCGTCCCAAGATCCGTTTAGTTTTAGATGCTAAACATCAGCCGATTAAAAAGACGAAAATAGTAGATCTCAATCGCGTTCCCAGCGATGCAGATGATCGCAAGGCCATTTGGATTTCCAAGGGCCATGAACCTGGCGCCTTTGGTATCGAACCCAAAGATTTTTTCTAGGCTTTGCCGAGCAAGTTTTCGCGATCCAGCGGCAAGGAGCGATGTCGTTTTCCCGTTGCTGCGAATAGCGCATTGGTCAGGGCCGGGGCTACCGCCGGCAGCGCTGGTTCGCCGGCGCCGGTTGGTGCTGCGGTGCTGTTTTGAATTACCGCTTCTATAAGCTGTGGTGCTTCCGCCTGGCGCAGAATCGGGTAGTCATGGAAATTCGATTGCTCGACGCGGCCGTTTTTGATTTTGATTCGCTCGCGCAGGGCTGCCGACAATCCTTGCATCACACATCCTTCAATTTGGGCCCTGACGCCTTCCGGGTTAACCACCAGGCCGCAGTCCAAGGCATTGACGACGCGATGTATTGCTATTCGCCCGGCTTCGGGCTGCGAGGCTTCAATAGCGACCGCCGAATAGCTTAGATGGTCCCAGCAACAGGCAATGCCCAGGCCACGGCCCTCGGTTGGTCCGTGTGTCCAGCCGAGGGCATCCGCCGCCAGGCGCAAAACAGCGCGTAATCGTTCGGGCTCAAAAGGATAATTGTCATCCCGCAAGGCAATATCGGCCGGCAGCGCATCAATCAGCGACAGGCGGTATTCCAACGGATCTTTGCCAGCGTGATGGGCCAGTTCATCAATAAAGCTTTCCACGGCGAAGACCGTGTGCGTCGTCGAGACCGCACGCCACCAGCCCAGCGGTACCCGAGAAGGCAGCATGGAAAAACCGCAGCGCCGATTGGGGATTTTATAGGGCATGTCGACAGCACCGATTGTTTCGTAACTGCCGGGCCTATCGCTATAAGGCGGTAGCTGATAACCGGCAAAAATTGCCGGCGTGGTGAGATGATGATCCCAGGCGCGCGGCAGCCCGTTGTCATCAAGACAGGCGCTTAAGCGATGCATTGAGCAGGGGCGGTAGAAATCATGTTGCAAGTCATCTTCGCGGGTCCAGAGCACCTTCACTGGCGGGCCCTTGAGCTCTTTGGCAATGATGGCGGCTTCGACGGCGTAGTCATTATTGAGCCGGCGTCCGAAGCCGCCGCCGATACGCGTGACCTGCAAATCAATCTTGCTGGCATCGATACCCGTGGCTTCGGCAATCAGCGCTATGGAAAAATTAGGTGTTTGCGTGGGTGACCAAATTTTCAGCCGATCGTCTTGAAATTGAGCCGTACAGTTTTGTGGTTCCAGAGTTGCGTGGGCTAGAAACGGAAGTCGGTAATCCGCACTCTGGGTTTCCCGGGAAGTCGCTAACTGCCGCAGCGGGTTGCCTTGGTCGTAAATCACGTCCTGGGGTGGCTTGTCGAGCAGTTCGATCATGATGCGAGCATGGTCGGCATCGCTCTCCGGTGAACCTTCCGGGCTAGACCATTCGATTTGCAAAGCATCACGTCCTTGCAGGGCTGCCCAGCTTGAATTCGCAATGACGGCGATTCCCGCCGATACCCGGCTATTACCGCCGGTGGCAGGAATCGCGATGGTCTCCAGCACACCGTCTATTGACCGCGCGCCTTTGCTATTCACCGAATCAACGGTGCCACCGAAAGACGGACAACGAGCGATCGCCGCATACAAAAGCTCAGGTGGTTGCTGATCAAGGCCATAGTCGACCTCCCCGCGAAGAATATTATCGAGGTCAAAGGGTGCTTTGGGTTTGCCAATAATCCTGAATTCCGATGGCTCTTTTAATAGGGCATCGCTGGGTAGCGGGGCTTGAGTTATCTTGCTCAGCAAGTCGCCATAAGAGATTCTTCGCCCGCTCGCGATATGCGAAATCTCTCCTTCGTCGGTCAGGCAATCTTCGCTGTCTACTTCCCAAAGTTCAGCGGCGGTCTTCTTTAGCAGGGCTCTAACCGTTGCGCCAGCGCGGCGCATATCCATGAAGCGCGTTCGCACCGATTCGCTTCCGCCCGTGCCTTGCGCGCCATAGCGTTCTGCATCGGCCTCGGCTTGTTTGACCTTCACTTTTTCCCAAGCCACATCCATTTCGTCGGCCACGCACATGCTCAATGCTGTCAAAATGCCTTGACCCATTTCCGAACGCGGTACCGTAATTTCTACTTGTCCAGTCGATAATAGGCTGACAAAGGCATTGAGTGGCCGAATCTCCGTCGCATGTCCCTCTTCGGACCATGGCAGGCCGAGGCATAGCATGCCGGCGCTGCTGGCCTGCAAGAACAGCCGGCGATTAATGTTTGGCCGGTTCATTGTTCCTGACCTTCGGCCGCCAGCAATGCTGCTCGCGCCACGGCTTTGCGAATGCGTAAGTAGGTGCCGCAACGACAAAGATTGCCGTTCATGGCCGTTAGAATTTCCGTCTCACTAGGCTGCGGATTTTGCGCAATCAAAGCAGCGGCCGACATCATTTGTCCACTTTGGCAATATCCGCATTGTGGGACATTTTGTTCGTGCCAAGCGCGCATAACCGGGTGGTTTGCATCCAGGCCTTCCAAAGTCGTGATTTTTCGCTCCACCAGGCTTGCTGCGGGGACTAGGCAGCTGCGTGTTGCTTGGCCGTCGACATGCACCGTGCAAGCGCCACAGAGACCTTTGCCGCAGCCATAACGAGTCGCGCTCATTTGCAATTGGTCTCGCAAGACCCACAAAAGAGGTACGTCGTCCGCTGCTTCCACCCAGCGGACTTGCCCGTTGATCCGCAATTGAAACTTCGCCATATCGCCGCATACCCAAGGTCTACTATGCTCACTATAAGGGGGCCATGTGCTCGCCAACAAGGCAGGCTCCGCCACTGTGTCCGACTCGAGACCCCGGCGTGCCGAGGACGGGATTCCTCTACGGGCTTTGATATTCGGCCGGGACTCGATACATTCTGCTACATCATGGCTGGGTGACTTTACTTCTTGGCACACTCTCTTGAAGCGTTAAGCATTCCACGGCGAGCTTTGTTGCGGGTAGGCTTTTTGCTGTTGCCCTTCCTAGCAGCCTGCGGTTCCTTGCCCGAGGCGCCGGATTCCGCAAGCGATGGGCCGCAGCGTGAAGATCGCCCTGTACGAATCCTGGAAATAGACCGCGAGCAATCTCAAATTGTGATTTTCGTCTACCGTGCCGGCGCGCTCGCGGCTCTGGGTCACAACCATATAGTCAGTACCACGAATATTCGCGGCCAGATTGAATTGGCCGATAGGCCTCAGGATTCATCCCTAGAACTATTGCTGCCCGTAGCGAGTTTCGTCGTCGACGATCCCGACTTGCGTGCCGCGTCGGGTGAAGATTTCTCCAGCCCGGTGGATGCGGAGGCCATCGCCGGTACCCGCGCGAATATGTTGGGTACCCGTTTATTGGACGTCGCGCGGTTCCCTACCGTCGAAGTACTGAGCAAGGAAATCGTCGGAACGCTGCCCGAACTTTCCATACAAGCGGCCATCCAGATCAGAGATGAGATCCATATTGCGGAAATACCTGTGACGGTGGTTTCGGAAAACGACGGCTTGCGGATTACCGGCGAGTTCTCTTTACGGCAGTCGAGCTTGGGCCTTAAGCCGTTTACTCTTTTTCTCGGCGCCCTGGCCGTTGCGGATGAACTCCGTTTTCGGATTCACATCCTTGCCCGTTAGGTGTTGGCAGCATGGTCACTTTCTAACTTCCACTGCAGCGTCGCGCGTTTTTTTTTCGATTACAGCAAAGATAGCTGTGTCGCGTGGCGATCGGGCGCCTTGAATAATCGCGTCTTGAGTTCTGTGGTGGGCTTGCAATCGAGCCCATGGCGTCTGCAGGCGGCGGTGAAGCGCTGGTTTAGAAGGTCGGCCAAGGGGCCGGTCCCGCGCATGCGGCTGCCAAAACAGGGATCGTTGGTTTGACCACCTCGATGCTGGCGCAACAGGCTCATGATTTTCTTTTCTTGGTCGGGGTGATGCTCTGCCAGCCATTGTCCAAAGAGTTGGCGCACCTCGTAGGGCAGGCGAAGTAGGACATAGCCGGCCTGGGTCGCCCCCGCCCTGGCGACTTCGCGGAGGATCGCGTCAATTTCATGATCATTGAGACCGGGGATCACGGGTGCCAGGAGAATGCCCGTCGAAATACCGGCTTCCGTCAGTCGTTGGATACACTGCAGCCGCCGCGTCGGAGACGCGGCTCGAGGTTCAAGAGTTCTTTTTAGTTCCTTGGACAATGTCGTAACGCTGATCATGACTTGAACTAAATTTTCTCGCGCCATTTTCTTCAATAGGTCCAAGTCTCTTTCAATCAATGCCGATTTCGTTACGATGGCAACAGGATGACGATATTCCCACAGTACTTTCAGCAGCTCCCGTGTTATCCGCAACTTTTTTTCCGCGGGCTGGTAGGGATCGGTATTCGCGCCTAAGCTTATGGTCTTGCACTGGTAACTGGACTTGTTCAATTGTTTACGCAGAACTTCAGCAGCGTTGGGTTTGAACACAATTTGAGTTTCGAAATCCAAGCCGGGTGACAAATCAAGATAAGCATGAGCGGGCCGCGCATAGCAGTAAACGCATCCATGTTCGCAGCCGCGATAGGGATTAACCGATTGTTGAAAATTGAGGTCCGGCGAGTTGTTGGTCGATATGACTGAACGCGCCGTTTCGGCCGAGAGAACAGTTGACAGACTGGGTTCTGGCCAGTCATCAAGAAATTCCGGGCTTGCGTCGAGCTGCCGTTCGGCGAATCGTCCCGGCGGGTTTTGCAGTGTTCCCCGGCCGGCGGAAGTTCGAGCTTTCACGATCAGTCCTTAGTCTGTATATCTATACAGTATAGTAGCGGAAAGTCGGGATAACTGCCGCGCTCTCGCGCTTATATACTGGCGGCCCTTGAGACCTGACCATCCGTTGAAGGACTAAATGAATAAGTCTGTTCTTGTAATTGTTCTGCTATTGGCTGTTGCCGGAGTTGCCGCCTTTATTTGGCTAATGCGGCCAGGGCCCGTCAAAGTGGCCGTGACGGAGGTTTCGCGCGGCACCATTCGGGCGAGCGTGTCGAATACTCGTGCGGGTACGGTAGATGCTTGTCGGCGCGCGCGACTCGCACCAGCCGTGGGCGGCAAGTTGGCTAAGCTACCGGTACGCGAGGGCGATGCGGTTACCGAATCGCAGGCCCTGCTCGAACTTTGGAATGATGACCTACAAGCCGAATTGTTGTTTGCCCAGCGCGATGCGAAGGCGGCGCGGGCACGCTCCGACGAAGCTTGTGTGCGTGCGGATGTCGCGGCGCGCGAAGCAAAGCGTTTAGTGCGCTTGCGAGAGCGAGGGCTCACCTCCGAGGAATCCACAGATCGCGCCGAAGGTGATGCGAAGGCCCTGGCGGCCGGCTGCAAAGCCGCACGGGCCGCCAGCCGGGTTAACGATGCGCGCGTAAACGTATCCGAAGCGCATTTGGAACGCACCATACTTCGCGCACCCTTCGATGGAGTTATCGCTGAAATTAACGGTGAGTTGGGCGAGTTTGTGACGCCGTCGCCCATTGGTATTCAAACTCCACCGACGGTGGATTTGATCGACGACAGTTGTTTGTACATTAGTGCGCCAATTGATGAAGTCGATGCTCCGGCCGTGCGCGCTGGTCAAGCCGCTGTGATTACCATGGACGCATTCGCTGATCAGGAATTTCCGGGTGTGGTGCGGCGTGTGGCGCCCTATGTCTTGGACCAAGAAAAACAAGCGCGCACGGTCGAAATTGAGGCGGAGATTACCGAGCATGACGGCGCGAATCTATTGCCTGGCTATAGTGCCGACGTGGAGGTCTTGCTCGAGACGCGTGAGAATGTTTTACGAATCCCGACCCAGGCGCTTATCGAAGGACGGCGGGCCATGGTGCTGAAGGATGGCATTTTGGTAGAACGCGAAATCGGTCGCGGCCTATCTAACTGGGAGTTCGTCGAGGTACGCGATGGATTGGCGGCAGGGGAACTGGTCGTGATGTCTGTCGATCGGGACGGCGTGGTTGCGGGAGCCGCGGCGGAAGCTGAGTAGGAAGCTTGGCGACTGGAAACTCGCTTTCGAGGTACTGCGAAATTACTTCGAAGTTTGAAGCCAAAATTGCGGGCGAGCATAGCCAAAATGAATTTTCCGATCGTATCGCAAGCACAAGTTCCCGCAGCACCTTATCCGTTAATAGGGCAAGGGGCTTAGACACTTGATCGAGTTACGTGGACTTTGTCGTGATTTTCAGGTGGGCGATCAAGTCGTTCACGCCCTGGATCATGTGGACTTAATAATTCCGGCTGGCGAATACGTGTCCATCATGGGGCCGTCAGGTTCCGGAAAATCAACTCTACTGAACATCTTGGGCCTACTCGATACACCGACGGCAGGTCAGTATTTTCTAGATGGTGAAAACACTTCGGGCATGGTAGATGAGCAGTTGGCGGCCACCCGGCAATCAAAAATTGGTTTCGTCTTTCAATCCTTCCATTTGGTACCCCGCCTTAGCGCCTTCGAAAACGTCGAGTTGCCGATGGTTTTGCAAGGGCGGCAGCCCAGCAAGCGCCGGGAACAGGGGCGGGCTGCCCTGGAGCGCGTGGGTCTAGGTCACCGTATAGATCACCGGCCCAATCAACTATCCGGCGGCGAACGCCAGCGCGTTGCAATTGCCCGCGCCATTGTGATGCAGCCTAAGCTGCTATTGGCTGATGAGCCTACTGGTAATCTCGACAGCCAATCGGGCGAAGAAATCGTTGACATTGTTGAAGAACTGAATGCTCAGGGATTAACGCTATTGGTGGTGACCCATGATCGCGCCATTGGGAGTCGCGCGGGCCGCCAGCTACGATTTCGTGATGGTCGTCTGGCCGAGGATTACCTTACATCGTGAGATTCCTCGATCTAAACCGAATGGCGGCGGGCGCACTGTTCCGTTACCCCGGGCGCACGTTTATGATGTTGATCGCCACGGCCATCGGCGTGGCCGCAGTGCTGGTTCTCACTTCCTTGGGCGAAGCCGCGCGCAATTTCGTCACGGCCGAGTTTCAGGCATTGGGCACGGATCTAATCATCGTCTTTCCCGGTCGCTCTGAAACCAGTGGCGCCGGGCCAGGGATGATGCTGGGGGAAACGTCTCGCGATTTGACCCTAGATGATGCTCGGGCGAGTCTGCGCAGTCCCTATGTCAGTTTGGTGGCGCCGGTTATTGTTGGTGCCGCGGTTGTGAGTCGCGGCAGCCTAGAGCGCGATATCAGCGTATTGGGGACAACGGGCGAATTTCAAATTATTCGGCAGTGGACCATGGCTCTAGGCAAATTCTTGCCCAATGTGGACATGGATCGGACTTCTCCCGTTTGTGTGGTCGGTGCCGTTATCCGCCGGGAACTTTTTCGCGACGATCCGCCTCTGGGTCAATGGTTGCGTCTGGGGGATCATCGCTGCCGCGTCACGGGGGTTTTGGAGGAGCAGGGTCAATCAGTAATGATTGATGTTGATGAAGTGGTGATTGTGCCGGTGGCCAATGCGCAAGCCATGTTCGATTCGCCGGGTCTGTTTCGCGTGTTGCTACAAGCTAGCAGCCGAGATTCAATTCAATCCGCTAAACGTGATGTGCGGCGCATTATTACCGAGCGTCACTATGGTGAAGAAGATTTCACAGTCATTACTCAAGACGCGGTGCTGTCAACCTTCGATGGGATCTTCGGCACATTGACTCGGGCGCTAGCCGGTATTGCATCAATTAGCCTGATTGTCGCCGGTGTGTTGATCATGAACGTCATGCTGGTTGCCGTTAACCAACGTACCGCGGAGGTTGGTTTGCTAAAAGCGCTTGGTGCAACCCGCCAACAGATTATTGGCTTGTTCTTGGCCGAAGCCCTATTTCTCGCGGCCATGGGAGCCGTCGTGGGTGTTGCCCTGGGCTACTCACTCATCGGCTTGATGCATACGCTTTATCCCTCCTTAGACTTTGTTCCGCCGCTATGGGCCATCGCCGGTGCGCTAACGGTGGCCATTGCCTGCGGTGTGTTCTTCGGCATATTGCCGGCGCGACGGGCAGCGGACCTGGATCCCATCTCGGCGTTAACGGGTCGTTGAGATGATTGGCCGCGATTTACTCCGCTTTACGGTGGTTTCCGCCTTATCCCATCGATTGCGGAGCATTCTCACCGCCGTGGGCATTGCCATCGGCGTTACTGCCGTGGTGCTCCTGACTTCCATCGGCTCGGGACTGCGCGATTACATGCTGGCCGAGTTCACGCAGTTCGGCACTAACATTATCGCCATCAATCCCGGCGTAAGCACCACCTTCGGTGCGTCAACAGGGGTAATTAATACACAGCGTCCCCTGACCATTGATGATGCGGAGGCACTCAAACGACTGCCCTATGTGGCCGCGGCTGTGCCCGCCGTGCAAGGCAATGCATCGGTGGAGGGCAATGGCCGCGAACGTCGGGTCACCATCAGCGGCGTGGGTCCGCAAATGCCCATCGCTTTCTCATTCAAGGTGGCTTTGGGTGATTTTCTTCCCCCGGATGACCCCCGGGCACCCCGCGCCCTAGCTGTGCTGGGCAGTAAAGTGCGCGACGAGCTTTACGGCAGCCTGAGTCCCTTGGGCGAGCGGATCCGCGTAGGTGGCGATCGTTATCGTGTCATAGGCGTCATGGAGTCCAAGGGTACGGTATTTGGTTTTGACCTGGATGACGCTGTCTATATTCCCGCGGCGCGGGGGCTAGAGATTTTCAATCGAGAAAGTTTGTTCGAGATTGACGTGCTGTATTCCGATGCCGCCGTCGTTGAAGAAGTCACTAAGAGCGTGAAGCGCTTGCTAATTGCTCGTCACGGCGGCGAGGATTTCACCATCACCACCCAGCAGCAAATGCTAGAAGTACTAGGTTCAGTGCTCAACGTGGTCACCTTCGCCGTGGGTGCCTTGGGTAGCATCTCCCTGCTTGTGGGGGGCGTGGGGATTTTTACCATCATGACCATCGCGATTCGCGAGCGGACATTCGAAATCGGTTTGCTCCGGGCCGTGGGTGCAAGACGTGGCCAAGTCCGCAATGTTTTCATGGGCGAATCAATTCTATTGGCGGGCATCGGTGGCTTGTTAGGGTTAATTATCGGCGCAAGCATTATTGAAATATTGCGCTGGACTTTTCCGGCGATGCCGGTGTCTTACTCGATCCCGTATGCGGCAGCGGCAGAGCTGCTGTCCTTAATAATTGGTTTGCTGGCGGGCGTGGTACCGGCGTTACGGGCCGCGCGCCTGGATCCGGTGGAGGCACTGCGGGCCGAATGATCGGGCGACCGCGGCTGAAAAATAAATTTTCCCCTTGCTGCTCCGATCCCTAGTAGTTCATAGCCAATTGATCTTCGTACTGAGCGAGCTCATTTTGACGAAGTGCTTTTTCCTCAATCAGTTCATTGATTTCGGTTTCCAGCCGTCCTTGTTCTTCGGCTAGCCGCTTGGTCGTGGCGAGAAGGCTTACACGTTCTTCAACGCTACGACCATCGGCAACCAAATCGGCACTTGCCTGAATTAACTCTTCATCGATATTTTCGATGCGCTGTTGCTTTGCGGATATTGTCCGGTCGATGTTGCGAACTGACGTCTGCAGGTCATGGAGCCGAGAACCGAATTGATAAGCTATCGTGAATTCTTCTTCGAGGTCTCCGGGGCAGACACCACGGTAGGTTCCACCGCGGGCGCCAAAGTCAAAACCGTTTTCCGGACGACAAAATTCGCGCAGGCCAGCCGAGCGGCCGTCCTGATAGGCTTGCAAATCTGGACTGACACCATGTTTAACGCAGGCCTGTCGATACACGCCTATGCGGTCTCCACTGTAGCCTCGCACACCATCCTCATAGCCAATGGAACGCCAATCGCTGACCAAGCACTCGTTTGCACTCATGCTCGAGCAGGCGGCTAAGATTGCAGCCAGCACCGCCATACTCAGGATCGAACTAGTACGCATATTCCCGGCTCCTATTAAGGATTGCGCAAGCCGAAAAATTGGCCTGCGCCATAGCCCTCAACGATAGTCTTGCGGATGCCGCGCCTGCGTGAAGGCGGTCACGAAATCGACAGAGGTCGCGCGGTAACTGGCTGAAATCACAGCCGCATAGGCGAGACTAGTTCTCAGATTTGGCCCTGGATCGCTTGTCTCGTTGCGCCGTCTCCCATGTTCGCAATGCTAGTCCCTACCAAGCATAGGAAATATGCGCGAACGTATTGAATCCAGCGCCTGGAAGCCGATGTCCCGGGGCGACATCGGACGGCATCACTCGGTTAAAGCCGGCAACATGGGATGTGTAGTCCTTGTCAAACAGGTTTTCGACACCGACGCGAATTTGCACCCCGTTGTCGCTAAGCCAATGGGCATAGAGATTCACAATGCCCCAGCCGGCGGTGGCGGCATTGCTAGAGCGTGGCTCGTCTAAGACGATAGTTCGCGATAATTTTTTCTGGCGGGCCGCCAGCACGTTTTCCACCGTAATTGCCCACAGGCTACGATCATAGGTTATAGCTAGGCGACCATTAAGCGGCGAGATGCGGTAGAGATTGTCTCTCAGCGTGGTGTTCTTGCCGCGCACGTAGCTGATCATTGCATCCAGGATTAACTCGTCCGATAGGCGGAAACGGAACGGTGCGTCAATCCCGTAAATTTCCGCATTGGTGTTCGTAAACTGTAAGGGTGTCGGATCGCCATTGGCGCCGCCGCTGACTGCATTCACGATTGGATTGGTGCTGGCCACACCCTGAATGTAACCATTGATATCTCGATAGAAAATTCTGGGATTGAAGTTGCCGCGGGAGAAACGCCATTCGAGCCCAAGCTCCACTTGGTCGGATAGCTCCGAGTCTAATTCGACGTTGCCTACATAATTGTTGAGATCTCCAAGGCCGGAATTAACTTCCAAGGGAATCCATAAGTAGCGTTCGATATAAGAAGGGGCGCGGGTCTTACGCGCGTAACCAAAACCCAGCAGTAGATCGTCGCTCAGGGAAAAATCCAAGCGCAACACGGCTTCGAAATTATTATCGGTTTGATCGGTGTTGGCATTGTTTAGATTGTTGCGTAAAGCCGCGACGGCGCAGGGCGGCGTGCCTGGCGTAAAGGTGCCCGCATCACAGAGTTGCGCTGGTTGGGCTTCTACCCGGTCAGAGTCAGACTCGGTGCGTTGATAGCGAAGGCCGACCTCTAGAAACAATCGGTCACCGATATTCGCAAAGTATTCCGCGAATACGCCTAGATTGTCCTGGCTAGCATTGTTGAAGTTTTGCACGAAGAAAGGCGGGACATCAGGATCCTTTACTCGGCCCGTGTGTTCTTCGAGATTGCCATCAAGACCGAGGCCCAATTCACCGCTGCCAAGTTTGATATTACTCTTAAACGCAAATCCCAGGGCGTCCGAGCCCACATCCACAAAACGCCGCTCGGTACCCGCAAAAGGTGGCAGTGGTAGGGATGAGCTATCCGGCGGGTTACGCAACTGGAAATTGTTCATCCGGTGATCAACCTTGGTGTAGAAGATTCGCGCGGAGAGGTCAGTGGTACCCAAGCTGGTGCTATAGCCGAAATTTACTCGATGGGTTTTAAAAAATTCGATGTCTAGTGGCAATGCGGGTGTGCCGGTTAGGTCGGTGTTGGTGTAGGAATAATCCAAACCGAGGCTGCTGTCGTTCCAACGGTAGCCATAACCAGCACCCAGGGTTGAGCGTTCGTAGTCTGTGCCGCCAATCCTGCCATCACCAAACTCCTTGTCATCGCCCTGCTCAAAGCTACCTATCGCTTGATAGCGGTGGTTGGTATTGGCACGTCCCAGCATGCCAGACAGCGAGTAACCGTCATTGCTCATGAAAGAACCCACGAGGTCGCCCTGGCTGGCAAAACTCTTCGCGGCCGTGAACTCGGCCTTCTTTGATTGCGCATCGATCAGGCCGCCAATGCCGGGGCCCGAACTTACCGGCGCAATACCCCTAGTCAAGGTCACTTGCTGGGTTAGACCCGGTGGCATGTAGTGCATGGGCGAGTCCATCCAGTTCAGCCCGCCGGGTGTGACTTTCATGTCGTCCACCAAGACGTTCAGCCGGGGACCAAAAAGCCCGCGGTATTGTGCTTGTCCACTGATGGGCCCATTGGCGTTTACCGCGGCCCCCGGCAAGCGGCCGATGATTTCCATCGAATCGGGGGAGGGCACCACGCCGACACCCGGTGCTATGTCGGTGGTTTGCTTACGGCTTGCGGATCCAATGACGAGCACTTCCGGCAGGCCTGCGCTCTTTGCCGACTCGTCATCATCTGCCGCACTGGCCGGCGTGCCGACGATAGAAAACAAAACAGTGAATGCGCTCGCGTAAAATGCCTGGCGAATTTCTGTTGCGCGCAAGAATTGACTACTAAGCAACCGATTCTCCATAACCTAGACCTCATGAGACAAAGCCGGCGACGAAATGATGACGCGCGCGGCGAGACGAAAGACAGAAAGATTTCTTGGGAGAGGCTAGTGTTGTGGCGGTGCTCGCGACTGTGCGTCGGAGGCGATTTGGTGGAAGAGAGCGACGCTTGGGTTTTTGGCGAAGGCCGAGACCGCGAGCCGCAGGTAAGGAAAATTCGAACCAGAACAAGTTTGCTGGACGGGGCGATCCAAGTTGGTCTTGCAACAAGTGCCGCTGGAGCAGTGACAAGTATCGGCGTGATGCGCGTCTTGTGCTTTTTTACTGTGGACGGGGCATTCTGCACCAGCCGGCTGCGAGTTGCCGACGTGTATTCTACTTGCCAAGGCATCCAGCGAGCCGGCGAGAGCTTGCGATGCGATCAACAGCAAGGCCACGACTTTGACCAGCCTTGCGCTGGGTTGAAGGAGGCCTGGTGATTGAGTTCTCTGCTTCATAGGGTTTTGCCGACAGGCAGTCGATATAGTTACACAGCCATGAATTGCCGTAAAGCGCGTGAAATTCCGGCCATGGAATTCTTGCCGTACTTGGACCCGACGGCCAAAACATGTCGCATGCCGATGCGTCGCGCCTCGAGGAGTTTGTCCTTGCTCTCGAACCAGGGTATACGCCGCTCAATCTACTGGTGAATCTCGACTGTTGGCCGTCGATCTCGCGCGCCGACATTGGCGCGCCGGCAGTAAAGATTGAGGGCGCCGACCCCGACGGCAAATGCGTCGTGATGACCAACGCAACCCAGTCGCCTTTGCGCGGCAAGCTTCGTCGCGCCGCGCTGTCGGACTCGCCGACGCACGGAAGGACGCTTATACTTATTAGTTGCAGGCAGTGATCTTACCTATATGTCGACGTTCGAAAATTTCCCGGAAATCCCTCTCGCGGGCCTTGATTCGCTCAAAGTCGAACAGCCGGAAACCAGCATTCGGGAGAGCGATATTGATGGCATGCTGGAGAACCTGCGTCGCCAGCGTTCGACGTTTCAAGCCGTTGAACGAAAAGCCGCGGACGGCGACCAGGTAACGATCGACTTCAAAGCGACGATCAAGGGTGAGCCGTTCGACGGCGGTGAGGCGAATGACGCGCGGTTCGTGATTGGCGCGGGTCAAATGCCGCCGGATTTCGAAAGAGGCCTGATCGGAATGTCGGCCGGCGGCGACAAAGTTGTGAGGGTGAAATTTCCGCTGGATTATCACGAAGATTCGGTTGCGGGCACGCGGGCCGATTTTGCGGTGCGCGTCACGGAAGTTGCGGCGGCAGAATTGCCGAAGCTCGACGAAGAATTTGTAAAAACCTTCGGAATTGAGAGCGGTGATCTCGCGGAGCTCCGCGATGAGATTCGAGCCAACATGGCGCGAGAACTTACTGCCAAGATCAATGACATTGTAAAAACACAGCTGACAGACCAGCTGTTGGCTTCGAACCCGGTTGATATACCAGAAGGCCTTGTGGATCAGGAATGTCTGACCATTCAACAGGAAACCATGCGCGGCATGGGCATTACCGATCCAACTCAGGCGCCACCAGCGGATTCTTTTCGCGACGCTGCGCAGTCACGCGTGCGGCTCCGACTGCTCATTACTGCAGTCATACGCGCGGGTGGAATCGAATTGAATCAGGGTCGCGTCAAGGAAAAAGTCGAGGAATTGTGCGCGGCCTATGAGCAGCCCGAAGAAACAAGAAAAATGTACTTTCAGAATCCCCAGTTGCTGGGTTCCGTTGAAAGCATGGTCATCGAGGAGCAGGCCATTGACTGGCTGTTGTCTAAGTCAGAAGTCAAGACCAAGGCGACGGCATTTAACGATTTGATGAACGCCTAGAGAAAAGCTTGGGCTGAATCGGGCGGAATACAATAGAGTCATGCTCGACCTGCCTGCGCAGTTTTTCGACGAGCGGCGTCTGGGACGGTCCGGCGCGCCTTTCTCGGGGAGGTCGATCCTTACGACAAAGAACGGTCCCCAATCGCCTGCACGAGCGGGCCAAGATGCGCTTCATAGTGCTTCCAGGCGGATACCGCGTCCCGATAGATCGGCCGTCTGACCTGCTGGTCGCTCATGGTCCGAACCGGTCGGCTCGATTCGTGAAAATTGAGGCAGGCGGTATCGAATTCGAGTCCGCAGTACTCGAGCATCGACCGGATTGTGTCGTCCGTGTTGTCGACCAGCGTCTCGTAGCAAACTTCATGCATTGTTGGACCGAGAGCCGCTCGCCAGTGTGACATCAGCTTCGCGTAAAGGCAGTAATAGCGGCCGAGTTCGGTGAGTTCGTTGCCGTATGCCACGCCGCTATGGAAATGATTTCGCCAGATCGACGTGCAGATAGCCATCGGATCACGGTGTACGTGTACGATTTTGGCCTCGGGCAACGCGATCCGAATCAGTCCGACATTTTTGATGTTGTTGGGTTGTTTGTCAGTGATGACATGTTTGGTGTCGGACTGACGGCGCAGTTCCTTGAGGTATTGGTCGCCAAGATCTCGAAAATGATCCTGTGTCAGTTTGTCCAGGCCGTCTGGATATTCCATGCCCGTAATCTGATCAAGCTCCTTGCATAGCCGCTCCAGGATCGGCAGTTCGCCGCCACCGAGAACTTCCGGATGGCTATCGAGAATCTGTTCCACCAGTGTTGTGCCTGAACGCGGCAGGCCGATGATAAATACGGGTATGGTTTTCGATTTGCGTTTCACCTGCATCGATGCAATACGTTCGGCGTTGTAGTATTTTCGAATCTTGTCGAACTTCTCCGATTCGTCCGGCACGGAAAATCGTACTCGCAATCGCGCGAGCCGATTGGCCGTGAGCAAGAATTCGAAGGCTTGATCGTAATTCTTTTCGGATTCGCAGACTCGGGCGAGCGCAAATGCGAGTGAGCTGCGTTGTTCATCGCTGAGCGCCGCCCGCTCATACATTTCGCGCATTGCGGCCACACGAGCCGGGTTGTTCTTGAGTTGGCCGCTGGTCGCCAGCAGCAGGTAGGCGCTGGTGGCCTTTGGATCGACGTCCAGTGCCTTGTCGAGGCAGATTACGGCATTGCTCGAATCGCCGATGATCTGGTATAGCTGGCCCAGTTCTATCCAGGCCTGCGCGTAGTCGGGCCACAATTCGATGGCGCGGCGAAAGCTATCGATCGCGTCGTCATGCTGTCCGGCCAATAGCTGCGCGCCAGCGAGCCGGCGCCATGAATCTTCACTGTCCGGGTCGATTCCAACCGCATGACGAAAACAGTTCGTGGCCCCGTCGAAATCGCCGAGTTGCATTTTGACTTCACCAAGTTGCGACCAAGTGTCTTCCGATTTGTTGCCCATCGCGACAAGTTTTTCCAGCAGCCTGCGAGCCTGCTGCAGTCGGCCACGACGGAGCAGGGTTGTTGCGAGAAGCAGCTTGGCAACCGGATTATCCGGTTCGACCTGAGTGACGGATCGCAGAATTTTCTCGGCCTTGGCGAGCTGGCCACGACTGAGTTCCGCGCGCGCATTGTAAAGCGCCTGCCGCGCGAATGGGGTATTCCGGTCGTCGGACTTCATGAAGTGCTGCAAGCTCGATAAGGAAGCGTCACGGTCAGCGGTTCCGATTGAAACGGCGGCTCCGGAATTTAGCGGATTTTTGGGGGCCACGCACCAGAGACAGGTCAATCCGGACCGTAATTCTCGGGGTCACAGCGAAAACTCGAATTATCACGACGGGGTTTGGTACCAGTACTCGCCGGGCGGTCAGGTGCGCATCCCAGGTTCGAAAATTCCAGAAACTGGCGGAGAGGGTGGGATTCGAACCCACGATACGCTACTAACGTATACACGAATTCCAATCGTGCGCCTTCGACCACTCGGCCACCTCTCCGGAATCGCGGGGGCGGCAGCGTAACGCAGTGCGGGCGGGCGTTCAATGCGGTGGGCTAGGCGGGCGCAATCGATGGGAGCCTGAGACTGGCCTCGCCTCAATACTGAATGCGACAGCGCGAATTTTTACGGTCCTTACTGCGGGAGCGCTACTGGCGGATGAGAAGATCAATAAGGCAAAGCTTGTCGGCGTGTTTCTGGGCACCGTTGTTCTCAGCGAAGTGTTGGAGTCGCAGCAAATTGCTGGCATTAGCATCGTGGCTTATGGGTTTTTCGTCAATCGACGGTCAGCTTGCGAAAATTTTTTGTGCCAGCTGATGCAGAAATAGATGCGTGATTTCTGAGCGGTTGATCTTTGGTGGTGCAATAGTCAGCGGGAACACCACGCAAATATTTTTCCCGGAAAAAAATTCTACAGCGCTTATCATTGATGCATGGAGAGTTTCGCTGAAATTTACGCGCGAGCTGCTGCGCTAAAAGGTGGTGATAAGCCGCTTAAAGCACGTTTGCCAAAGCCACGCAGCACCAATGCGTTGCGACGCGTATCGGCCAACGAGTATCTATCGGAGATGAGCCGTGCCGTCTTTCGTTCGGGTTTTGTGTGGAAAATTGTCGACTACAAGTGGCGAAGTACCACCGAAGCCTTGCATGGTTTCGACCCAGTGGCCTGCGCTTATCAGTCGGATGAGGCCGTTGAAGCGCTAACCGCGGATACGCGAGTCATTCGCCACTACAAGAAACTCTTGGCTGTGCGTGACAACGCAAGTTTCCTGTTGGACGTGGAACGTGAGTATTCAAGTTTTGGCCATTACCTTGCCGCGTGGCCGGTGAATGACATCATTGGCCTGCATGCGGATTTGAAAAAGCGCGGTTGCCGCTTGGGTGGCCGTACCGGACAGTTTTTCCTGCGTCGGGTTGGCAAGGACACTTTTTGTTTGACGCGCGATGTGGTTACGGTGCTGATCCGCCAAGCCGTGGTGGACCGAAACCCGACATCCAAGCGTGACCTGGCGGCGGTGCAGGCTGCCTTCAATGAATGGCGCGAGGAAAGCGGCCGGCCACTTTGTGAAATTTCGCGTATTTTGTCTTGTAGCATCGAGTCCTAAGGGACAACTCGCAATTGGCTCAGGCATTCTCGGCGCGTGCATCGAATCTTGCGATGATTTCACCACGCACATCGTCGATGGCCGGCTGCTGGCGAAGAGACCGCCGGCCGTCGCAGGGTTTTTTGCGTGGGCAAGCCGTGCTGCGGGGGCAGATTATGCTGGCGCTTGCACCTTCGCTTACGGCATCACCGATCCACGAAATGTTCAGCACTTTCGCGACTCTATCCAGAGCCATCGCCGTGCTACGGGGCAAAGCTGCTTGGCCACCGCCCTGCCGGCAGTCTTCGGCAAGACCAGTGACTAGCGCTGGAGCATCAATGCCTTGCGCTTCTAGCGCCGGGACAAGATCGACGCCGACGGACATGACATGAACAATGTTTGCGGAGTCGCGGTCTCTGACGGAGTGGCAGCAATAAAGGCGTGATTGTTTTTCGTCTTGCATGACCGACAATTGGGATACGGGTTTGTCCACGCTTGTTTGGCTGAGCAAACGGAAGACGGCCCAGCGTGGACAGGGATCAGTCACATGCGTCATATTTCCCCAGGGCAGGGGAATACCGTTACCGCGGTAGACGGCTCGCAAAAACCCCGGCGGATAAGCGTCGAAATAGTGCCAATGCCGGTAGGGTGACACCGCCGTCATCCGTCGCATGATGACCGCGGGTGTAACGCCCAGTGCGTCGGCCGAGTCGATGGCGTAACCCGAGCGCAGCATGGCCCGCCTGAAAGGCATCTTGGGGCATAGCAGGGCGCCGGCAAAAAAACTGCATTCGAAATCTCGCCAGGCGTACAGGACGTCTTCGCTGTTCATTCCCGCCGCGCCGAAGCCTTCGGGCGTGCCGCCCAATCGTCCACCCGTCATATGGACCGACTTCAAGCCATCACCGTTGTGTAAAATCTTATGCCCGAGGAAGGCAGCTAACTCATACTTAACGCGTGCTTCGTTGTTCTTGAGCCGCCGGTTGATGAATACTCGTCCGGGCGGATCGTAAAATGCGCGCACCAGGCTTTTTTGTTGGGGCTGATCGCTCTGCGGCAGTGTGACGGGTTGCTGGCTAAACCAACACAGCTCCAAGCCATGCCGTTTGTACAGATCCAATAAGTCATCGACCGTCAGCGGCATGCGCCGCTCACCCACGGATTCCGCGCTGCGCTCAATATCAGGAAATTCGTTGCGATGCCGTTCCTGATAAGTGCGAATCAACAAGTGGGCGAACTGTCGCCCGGTTGCGCCTGTTTGGGATAGCAATTCCGGCAGGGCGGTTTGGAGCATGTCCGGCGCGAACAAGAACCCCGGTTCTAGCGGAATGCCCTCGATGCCACCGCTTTCCTTGGTTCTTGGCGCCGCTTGGACTTCCAGGTTTTCGTCTAAGAACCAGCTTGGATCCTTCTGAAAAATACTCGCCAGCAGGTCGAGAACTCCCTCGGCCGGCACCCGCTTACCGGTTTCGATCATGCTGAGATAGGAAATCGACGGCGCGCGCTCGGGGTCCAGTTGCACACAGCGCATGGACAGTTCGTCCAGCGTGAGTCCCGCGGCCTTGCGTAGGGCGCGAATCTTGGCGCCGAGGAAATGACCTTTGCGTACTAATCCGGACATAATGTAAGCCTATACAGTGTAGTAAAATTCACGTTGTGAAATTTTTATTGTAAAGATTCATAAAATTTTATTGTAAGTTAGCGAAACAGTTCGCCGCAACCGCAGCGAGATATCCGTTTAATGGCAACTTGGCCTGTCAATTTTTGGAAAGCAATTCAATGGAATCAAAGAACAAGCAAGCTGGGGAAATCACCCTGGCTTGGGAAAATAACCCCCGTTGGAAAGGTATTAAACGCAACTACACTGCCGCCGAAGTGGTGCGCTTGCGCGGTTCGGTGCAAGTGGAGCATACGCTCGCTCGCCGCGGTGCCGAGCGTTTTTGGGGTATGTTGTCCGATGGCGAAGGCGTTTTCGCGCTGGGTGCCATTACCGGTAACCAGGCGATTCAAGAAATTCAGGCGGGCCTGAAGGCAATTTATTGCTCGGGCTGGCAAGTGGCCGGTGACGGCAACTCCGCCGGTGAGATGTATCCGGATCAAAGTCTCTACCCCGTGGATTCCGTGCCCAAGATGGTGGAGCGTATTAATAACGCCTTACTGCGCACGGACCAGATTCATCACATGAATGGGGATGACAGCATCGACTGGCTCGCGCCGATTATTGCCGATGCGGAGGCCGGCTTCGGTGGCAATCTCAATGCCTTCGAGCTGACCAAGCATATGATCCGCGCCGGTGCGGCCGCGGTACATTTCGAGGACCAGCTGTCCTCAGCGAAGAAGTGCGGCCATATGGGCGGCAAAGTACTGGTGTCGACTGAAGAAGCGGTCAATAAGTTGATCGCGGCCAGACTAGCCGCAGATACCGAGGGCGTGCCGACCATTATTATCGCGCGCACCGACGCCAACGCTGCCACCTTGTTGCAATCGAATCATGACGAGCGCGACCACAAATTCATGACCGGCGAGCGTTCCGCCGAAGGTTTCCACTACGTCAACGCGGGTATCGAGCAGGCCATCGATCGCGGCTTATCCTATGCGCCCTATGCTGACCTTTTGTGGTGTGAAACTGCCAAGCCCAATTTGGATGAGGCGCGCCGGTTCGCCGAAGCCATTCGTGCGCAATTCCCGGGCAAGATGTTGGCCTACAACTGTTCGCCGTCGTTTAACTGGGCGGCCAATCTTGACGAAAAGACCATGCGGCATTTCCGCGAAGAGCTATTCGCCATGGGCTATGTCTATCAGTTCATTACCTTGGCGGGTTGGCATGCAATGAATCTCTCTATGTTTGAGTTGGCTGCGGCCTATCGAGAAGAGGGCATGTACGCCTACTCGCAGATGCAAAACCGCGAGTTTGACCTGGAAACAGAAGGTTTCCGTGCGGCGAAGCATCAAGCATTTGTGGGAACGGGCTACTTCGACGCCGTTCAAACCACCATTGGTGGAGAAACCGAAACCACTGCCCTGACCGGCAGCACCGAAGAAGAGCAATTTAGTGCTGATGAGGATACTCGCGCCGCTTAGCTCGCCTGGGTATCGCACGGTCTCTTGGCAGCCAGTAGCTGGGAGTCAAAATAATAATGAAAAGTGCGACACAACTTGCCATGACTGATGCAACCGAACTACGGGTGGCGCCGGAGCTTGTTGAGCTGGTAGCCAAAGAGATGGTGCCGGGCACTGGCATCGAAGCTGAACGTTTTTGGGGTGAGCTCGGCCGAATCGTCGCCGAATTGGGTCCGCGGAACGCTGAACTATTGGCGAAGCGCGACAAATTCCAGACTGAGATTAACAATTGGTATCGGCGCGTTCACCGAGCCGGCTGCGACGTGACCGAACCCAAAGTCCGGATTAGCTTTCAGCGCAGTATTGGTTATTTAGTCGACGAGCCACCGGAATTTCAGATATCCACGGACAAGGTAGATGCGGAAATTGCCAAGATCGCCGGGCCGCAATTGGTTGTCCCGGTGGACAATGCGCGTTATGCGCTGAATGCAGCCAACGCCCGCTGGGGCAGTTTGTTCGATGCGCTATACGGCACCGATGTTATTTCCGAAGAAGACGGAGCTGAGCGGGGATCTGCGTACAACCGTATTCGGGGAGAGCGAGTTATCGCCCGTGCGACGGAGTTTCTTGATGTAAGTTTTCCGTTGGCATCGGCCAGCCATGCCGAAGTTGTGGCCTACGAGGTCGTCCAGAGCCACGGGCAGGCCCGCCTCGTCGCCAAACTTACCAGTGATGTGCTCGACAGCCTGTTAAACACAGAACAGTTTGTTGGCTACACGGGGGCCAAGGACTCGCCCACAGCGATCTTGCTCAAGAACCATGGTCTGCATGTGGAACTGTGCATTGACCGCGGTGATCCCGTTGGCCAAAGTCATCCGGCCGGTATTAAAGATCTAATCCTAGAGTCGGCCCTAACCACCATTCAGGATTGTGAAGATTCCGTCGCCGCGGTTGATGCCGCCGATAAGGCTCGCGTGTATCGCAATTGGTTAGGCCTGATGCGGGGAACGCTTACAGCGAGTTTCAGTAAGAACGGCAATAGCATTGAGCGCAGCCTGCGGCCAGACCGCGAGTACATCGGCCTAAAGGGTGAGTCGCTGAAACTGCCGGGCCGCAGTCTGATGCTGGTTCGCAACGTCGGCATGCATATGTATACCGATGCGGTGACGACGGCGGATGGCGAGCCAATCCCGGAAGGTTTCCTGGATATCATGATGACGGCCCTCGCCGCGAAGCATGATTTGTTGGATCAGGGCAAGTATCGAAACAGTCCAGCCGGCAGCATCTATGTTGTTAAGCCTAAGTTGCATGGGCCGGAAGAAGTCGCCGCCACCATGGAGTTGTTCGCGCGCGTTGAAAAGGCTCTCGATTTGCCGGACAAGACCATCAAGATCGGCATCATGGACGAGGAGCGTCGCACGACCATTAATCTCAAGGCGTGTATTTACGAAGCTCGCGACCGGATTGTGTTCATTAACACCGGTTTTCTTGATCGCACCGGTGATGAAATTCATACCATGATGGAAGCCGGTCCGACTATCCCCAAGAGCGAACATAAATCGGCTACTTGGTTACAGGCATATGAGGCTTGGAACGTCGATATCGGTTTGAAAACGGGATTTTCCGGCCGCGCGCAGATCGGCAAGGGTATGTGGGCCATGCCCAATGAAATGGCCGCCATGCTGGCAACCAAAGGCGAGCATCTCCTCGCCGGTGCGAGCACCGCCTGGGTACCCTCACCCACGGCAGCCACCTTGCATGCTTTGCACTATCATCAAGTGGATGTGGCGGAAGTTCAGCAAGAACTTAAAGGAGAGCATGGCGCGCGCCTGGTCGACGTGTTGACCATTCCTATGATCATCGGTAACCGGCCCGATGCTGAAACCATTCAAGCAGAACTCGACAACAACGCCCAAGGGATTCTGGGCTACGTTGTGCGCTGGATACAGCAGGGTATCGGCTGTTCGACGGTCCCCGATTTCGAAAACCGCGGCTTGATGGAGGATCGCGCCACCCTGCGCATCTCCAGTCAGCATATCGCCAACTGGTTGCACCATGGATTGCTCGAGCCGCAGCAGGTGCGTGAAAGTTTTGCTGGCATGGCCGCTTTGGTGGACGATCAGAATAAGGGCGATCCGAAATATGCACCCATGAGTTCGGACCTCGAACAGAGTCTTGCGTTTCAGGCGGCCCTGACGTTGGTGTTCGAGGGACTAAAGCAGCCCAATGGTTATACGGAATACGTGTTGCACGATTGGCGTCGGCGGTATAAGGAAAATTTGCGCAGCTAAGCGCCGTCGCACGAATTGAAGGTCACTGCTATCGAGATCTCAAATTATTGGCTGCCTATCTGCCGTTGGTAGGCGTTCGATTTGATACCATTGATAGGCAGCCCAACTCACTCGGATAACGGCTACTGGTCCCGAAACCAGTTGCCAATCGAGCAATTACCGCCAGAGCAAAAAGCCGCGTAAACTAACGTTCAACATGGACGAGTTAATGCAGACAGATTACCTGGCCAGAAAATTCAGGCTAGGTCAATCCGATGTGCGATCTCGCACTCGTTCTCAGTTACTCCTCAGATAGTAGTCCGATCGATGTAAGAATAGTGAGAAGTGTGATTAGTGATAAGGCGAATATGGGGCTGGAGGCTGGTGCTTCCCAGCCGGATGTTTATGGTCAGCTCGCGTTATAGCTGTCGTCGCAACAATCCCTGATGCGATTCGGGGATGCTCACTAACTTTTTCGCGTATTGGCTCGCTGAGAGATTCTCGCCTGATTCTGCCAGGTTGCGAGCATTGTATTTGCGGGGTCATCTTGACTAAGCAAGCTGCTGGAGTCGCGGTTCTCACCTATGCGCCGATCGGGCGTTTGTCCTCCGGTCCCGCAAATACTGCCCATGAGATAGCCATTAGGTTGTCGAAATCCGGAAATCTAGCCGGGGTCGTATGCCACGGAGCTGTCAGAGGGTCTTGTGACATTCCGGCTTCAAAAGTGCTTGTGCCGCCTTCGCGATTTGTATACCTCGTCACCAAGAAGCTAGTCGCCGCATTGGATGGACGAATGGGGATTCATTCCAGATCCGTGATGGAGCGATTCTTCGATAAGGCTGCAGTGCGTTCAAGAAATGTGAGAAAAGCCGGTACGTTGCTATACTTGAAGCCCGCGTTTCCTGAAACTGCGCGTGTCGCGAAACAGAAGGGCAAAATTAACATTGCTTGGGCTTCTGTTTTCCACCCAAAACATAACGAAGCGCAAATCCTCAAGGAACTAGAGCGAACGGGCAGCATCGACGGCGGCAGCTATACAGATTCGGCTCGCGTCTCGCGTATCGACCGATTCTTCCAGTATATGGATAAGATTGTCGTTCAATCCGAGTTGGCTAGGTCGAGCTATCAAGAGGCTGGTATTCCAGCGGACAAGCTCGTTTTGTTTAATGCCGAATACCAGGTCGATCTGAGGCGATTCGGGGCGGTCTCTAAACTTCGGAATGATGATCAGGTCCGGTTCCTTCACGTGTCGCATATGTCGCTCATCAAAGGCGTTCATATTCTGTTGGATGCCTGGGAAAGGGCTTCCTTGAAGAATGTGCGGCTGGACCTGGTTGGCCGAGTTGCTCAGAACTATCAGGGAGTATTGGATCGAAAGGCGAGGCCAGATTCGGTGCGCTTTCACGGTGCAACGGATTCGGTTGAAAGCTTTTACGGTTTCGCCGATATCTTCGTTTCACCATCGGTTGCGGACAATTTGCCGAACACGGTACTCGAGGCCATGGCGTCGGGTGTACCGGTCATCGTTTCGAACCGATGTGGTTTGAGCGAAATTGTCGACGACGGCGTCAATGGTTTTGTGTATGAATATGACAATGTTGCGCAGTTGGCGGAGCTGCTTACCTGGTGCGCAACCAACAGGGACGCGCTAAGGGAGATGGGGGCCGCAGCCAGATCGAAAGTAAACGAACTCTGCGGTGACGGGCTCGCCGATCGGCTGGTCAACTGGTTGCGGTCGTCGGAGGGGCGGGCGTGAAGTTCATTATTCGGGATGATGACGCTTGTGCATTCACAAGAGTCGAAGAGCTGGAAGCTTGTTACGGTGAGTACCTTGGTCGCTTGCCGGTTTGCCTGTCGGTGACACCATTTCGCATACCGGGAAACGACAAGACCTTACCCGACGAATTGCGCGGCCAGACCGACATCCTGCCTCTGGCGGATAATAAGGAACTTGTTGACTATATACGCAGCGCGATCGAGGCTGGACAGGTTGAAATTGCTCTGCACGGCTATCATCACGCGAGAACGCACGGTCAGCCTGAATATATTGCGGGTTCAGATCTGGCGAGAAAGACCGTTGAGGGGAAGGAATATCTCGAGGGGGTTCTCGGTTGTTCGGTAGATACATTCGTTCCGCCGAATAATGGCATTGCCGCAAGCGGAATGGCCGCTTTGGTCGAGGCTAATCTGAATCTTGTAGGGTTACCGCCGTTTGTCAGGCCCGGGTATCGCGTATACGACAAACAGACTTTTGCCAACTACGTGAAGGTCAAGTGGTACTCGGTAGTTCATCGCATGCGTTATCCGCACGTATTGCAGTATTCTGGACATCAGGAGGTCGACTACTATTCCGTTACTCCGCAGCAACACCTGGAGTATTTGCTAGACGCATTCGAAAAATGCCGGCGTATGAATGGCATTTTCGTGTTCGCGACGCACTACCATGCATTTGATCGCAGGCTCGCATCCGGGCAGCGAATACGCGATGTTCTTAAATTCTTTGTCGATTTGGTTGAAAAGTATGAGGACGTTCATCCAGTAGGCTACAGGGATTTTTGGGCAGAGGCATAGCAGGGTGTTTGGTCGTCTGGGAAGCTCGGTGCGAGCGATTGGTGCCCTTGCCTCCGCTGAAACGATTAGCCGGGCAGCCGGTATCGTTGTTATCGGCGTTGTTTCGCGCCTGTTAACGGTAGAAGACTTGGCAATATTGGCTGTCTTCGAGATGCTGTCGGCGCTGGCGCCAGTGGCTTTTGGTTTCGGCGTTCTGACGATCAGCATGAAAAAGCTACCGGCCTTGATTATCGAGCATGCGCCGTCGGCGATGCGGCTCGCTCGCTCGGTTGTCTATGTGTCCGGGTTCGGAGTATTGGCGTTTTGCGCCTTCGCCTATTTATGGTCGGGAAACTTGTCGACCATGATGCTCGATAGTGACAAATACGCTGAGGAAATCCGTTTCCTGACTCTGGCAGTCGCGGCATCCGGCCTATCGCGCAGCCTGGCGCAGATTGTGCTAACAGCAGGCAAGTTTAATTGGCTATCGGCTGCGCAGGTGGCCTATTCGGCGGTTGGTTTGGTGGCTATTGTCCCCCTGGTAAATTTCTACGGCGTATTCGGGCTTGCGGTTGGGGTTCTTGTGAGAGAAAGCGCCGGTTTGCTGCTGCATTTCCTGATGTCGGTTCAGTTAGGGCTTTGGAAAAGGGTCGAGGGCGTGCCGATTGTTCCGCTCGTTCGCGAGGCGCTTCCGTTCTACGCGGAAAGTTACCTCATGTATTTCCGGACTCATGGTGATAGCTGGTATGTCAGTCAAGTGCTCGGGCCGAAGATTCTTGCGATCTATTTCATCGCAAAGCGCTTTCACAACATCGCGTTTGCCGGGTTGTCAGTAATAGATAAGGTATGCACGCGGGCTATTGCGCTTAGAAAGAACAGGCCCGACAGCGTGGCTCGGATCGTCGCCCTGCTATTCGAGGGGTTTGGATGCGCTTTTGGTCCCGCGTTTGCAATGCTGATTTGCATGCTACCGTGGCTAATAGGCCTATTCGTTGGGGAGGCATACGAATCGGCATTTGTTCCGGCCGCCATTCTGCTGATAGTTGTTCTGGTTCGCCTTATGACCATGCCCCATGGAAGGGCTCTCTTCGTGCTGATGGCGCCAGTAGAGCGCCTTAAGGTATCGATAGTAGAGACCGTGGCCCTGTTTGTCTTGTTGGCAATGGCAAGCATTCACG
Source organism: Gammaproteobacteria bacterium (assembly GCA_965221985.1). Classification (GTDB taxonomy): domain Bacteria; phylum Pseudomonadota; class Gammaproteobacteria; order Steroidobacterales; genus J054. Next base: position 267,902 of record OZ244928.1, on the reverse strand, counting down.
CTGATGGAACTACCGTGGCGGTGTCGAGGCTAGTTGCGGTATGCATCGCGGGATTTTATTCATACATGGCTCTCAGGAGGGTTATTGCGATAAAGCTAAACCTTTGGTCGGTCCTGAAAGTCTGGGTGGTATCTGCCTTTTCCGCATTCCTTTTCCTCGGAGTGCAGTACCAATTTCCAGGGCCGTCGTCCGTCTTTGTAGGCATGTTGGCGGCCGCTGCAAGCTTCTTGGGTTTGTTTTGGTTGCTCTGTCAGAAAGATGTGCTCCAGGTTTGGTCTCGTCTTTCATCCATCAGGTAGAAGCACAGGTTTAGCCGGTAACAGAAAGTGTGCGTTTTCAATAGGTCAGCTCGATGATATATGTTGTGCTAGGAATGCATAAGTCCGGAACGACCCTTGTTTCGGAAATCTTGCATCATTCGGGGGTCTCAATGGGCGACTTCGATTCCAGCCTTAGTTACGACGATGGCAATACTTATGAAAGAGACGAAATGCGCAGTCTGAACAAGATGCTGCTGGGGTCCGGCGATGCGCACAGTTTGCAGGTAATCAGGCCGCTGACGGGTCTGCAGGACGTGGCGCTGAGGAATTTTCAGAATGCCGCGAAACCGTTGCTGGAAGCGGCGGCCGAAGATAACCCGGACTGGGGGTTCAAGGACCCGAGAACGGTTCTGACGTATGACATATGGAGGTCCGTTCTGCCAGAGCACAGGCTTATTGTCGTGTTTCGACGACCGGAGGAACTCTGGCGGCACTATACCCGGAGAATCAGTATCTGGCGGCCTTTCAGGCGCTTTTGGGAGGGCGTAAAAGCAATTCGCGCATGGTGCATATACAACTCGGAAATACTGCGTTTTCTTGATCGCGAAGAACGGGAGTCACTGGTCATTTCGTTCGCGGGCTTCATGAGTGGCGATGAGACCTTCCGACAATTGGAGGCATTCATTGAGCAATCGCTTGTGGATATGCGTAAAGTATCGCTTTATAGAAATCGATCTGATGCCACCGTTAGTTACCGTTTCTGCGAGTTTGCGCAGCGCGTGCTTTTTGGTTATCGGGTTGTGGAAATTGAGCGCGCTCTGTCCGCAAGAGCCGGAGCCGGTGGGCAATTTGCTTGAAGGCGGCAGGAAATGAGAATTGCCCAGATCACAGGAAGTTTTTTGCCGAGAATCGGTGGGGTTGAATGGAAAGTTCATCACTTATCCCGCGAGTTGCAGACGCTGGGTCACGACGTGGAAGTGTTTACTACATACCCCGGTGCGTTGCCCCTGGTCCCAGAGATGCCGGTGGATCACTCTTACAAGGTGCATCGATGCGCGATTACCATGGGGGGAATGGGCAGGCTTGGGGTCACCAACTACCTGGTCTCACGCGCTATTTCGCGTGAACATCGTAAGCGACCATTTGACGTCTTGCACACACATCATCTTGGGAATACGACGCGGATAGGGATCAGAGTTCGTGAAAAGATCGGCGTTCCGGTAGTCGCAACCACCTGCGGAGAGGACGTACAGATCAACGAAGAACTGAGCTATGGCGTGCGACTCGATCCCGAAATCGAAAAGATGGTCCGTCAGAATCTGGTCGGCGTGGACGCCGTAGGTTCGATCAGTTCTTCCGTTAGATCGGAGATCGTCGAACTGGCACCGGGCGCGGCCATACACGATATTCCGAACGGTGTGGCCTGGGATGATTTTCAGACCGGCGCTACGGACTACTTTCAGGAACGTTATGGTCTGGACGATTCGGCGATTGTTATCGTATCCCTGGGTAGAAACCATCCAAAAAAGGGGTACGAAACTGGAATTCAGGCGGTTTCCCGAGTGATATTGTCAAATGAGCGTGTCCGCTATTTTATCTTTGGAAAATCGGTCGACGAGCTACAGCCCTTGGTCGATTCCATGAAGCTGGAAAAGCGTGTATTTTTGCCCGGCCCCGTTCCGATGGATGAGGTGCCAAGTGTACTCAGATCTGCAGACGTCTTTTTCAACCCCTCCCTTATGGAAGGATTTGCCCAGGTGAATGTGCAGGCACTCGCATGCGGGTGTCCCCTGGTAATCACCGATGCCCCCGGCAATCGGGATGCTGGTGACTATGGTGGAGCCCTAATCGCCAAAGACGGTGACCCTGATTCAATGGCCTCAGCATTGGTCGAGCTAACGGGTAATACTGATCGACGAAAGAGCCTCGGGCAAGAGGCGGCCGCCGTGAGTAGCCAATTTTCCTGGGCCAGCATCGCAAAGCAGTATTTATCTGTTTATCGAGATGTGTCGGCGAAGCCCGAGAGTGGTTGACATAGTGTTATCACTGCCGGGCGTGCTGCGAGTCTGATCGATGTCAAAGTCTTATACAAAGCGCAGGAAGCCTGCGGTACCTAAGTCGCGTGCTATCGAGGCGCTTTACTACGTTGCTCTGGTGGTTGTGTGTTTTCCGCAATACGTGGGAATTGCAGGCAAAGCATTCGTAGCTGGTGGAGCCCTGCTTTTCATAGGCGTAACGACCTTTGCGCTCATGCTGCGAGCTCAGGTGCGTTTTCCAAAAGCGTTCTACTACATAGTTTTCATCAACGTTTTTGCAAACCTCTCTCAAGTGGTGGCGAATGGGCAATTGCCGATAATTGGTAGTGGATTGCCGGAGCTCGTTCACTGGGGCACATTCGCGCTTCTCTTCTTCATGCTGACTCAGGAACGGGCCACGGAGGAGCGTGTTCTGTTGGTGACCGGCGCATTCGTGTTCATTGCCGCTTCGATTGGTGGTGTGGAAACGGTTCACTATGGGCGGGAGCGTCTGTCGCTTGAGAACGTGGGTGGCCTGTTCGCAAATTCGAATCAGTTGGCATATACGGCGGGACTTTTCTCTGTCGCTTCGCTTTTCGCGTCGCTACGGAGCACGCTGGTCAGGCGGGTTTTGTTTTGGGTGATCGCGGCAGCGCTGGCTACGGTAATGATACGGACATTGTCGCGTGGCGGGATCGCAGCATTTTCGGCGGGATCGCTGGCGATCTTCTGGGCGATGTTGTTCACAAGAGGGCGTCGGGCCGCCGGAATTTTTGCCCTGCTGATTGTTTTGATAGGTGGAGGTTTTCTTGTCGTGAACCAGTACTCCGAACAGGTCGGCAATGTAGCGCAGAGAATTGAGGAAGGTTCCGCGCGTGACCGTCTCGGCGTCTATACCGCTGACTTGCTTGGTGACCTTGGTTCGTCACTGATCTTGGGGAGGGGCCCCGAGCGGGCTCTCACGAGCCAGGGTGTCTCGGCGCACAATTCATTCATCTATACCCACATGGTCTTTGGTGGTCCGGCGGGAATCGCGCTGCTGGTATGGGTGATTGCGCTATCTATCGGATTGCTACGTTACTTGTGGATGTCCAATGTCCCTCTTGACAGGCGCCTGGCGGTTGCCACGCTGTTTGGGATGGCATTCGTTAGCTTAATGTTTTCCAACAAGGGTTACCTCTTGTTGTCGTCCATATATGCGATGGTTAAGGTCGATTTCGTACTCGGTCTTCGGAAAAAGCGGCAAAGAAGGCCGGCGATTTCTGCGAGCGAGAGGGCTTCTTAAGCCAATGTGCTTTGCGCGGTTACTGGTGGCGATCTTATCGTTGTCGCTACCATTTTGGGCTTGGGGCAATACCTGTCCCGGAGTTACGCAGCTCGAGGTCGAATCGGTACGTCCAAAACCCAATTACAAGGCTTCATCCTGGCGGCCCAGCCCGGATGTACTGGTGGATGGCAGTTTCTCCAATCGAATCGCGCTTTCGGATGCCACCACAATTGGGTGGGCGTCAAGAATGACCGTGAGAATCGATCTACGGATTACGCTGCCGTCGACGGGCTCTGCTTGTGAAGGAGGAAGTCTGAAGATCCATTCGCTAAAAAGGACCAGGGGGGGGATGCGCCATCCAAGATTCGTTAGTGCCTACCTGCAAATGGACAAGTCACGATATGTGCACGTGGGCAGCGCATCCTTCGCGGAAGATTTCGGCGCGGACAACAAAGGGCAGTGGCTGGAAGTACCTGTGTCCTCGTTGGGTAAGAAGATGGTCGTTTTCGTCCATGCACAACGCGATTTCTTCTTTGCCGATGAATTGGAGTTCGTAACGCGCCGAATTGCTCGAACGGGTCACTCGGCCAGCACCTCTCCAGAATTCCTGAAAGACCCGGCCGCGGATAGTCGGAGCAGACTTAGAGCGGTGATTGCAGCCAAGTATCGGGAAGCCGACCACTCTAGTGTGCCATTGCGCAGAAGAAGTGCGTTGCATTGGTGGGAGGAGGACCCTTGGGGGCGGTTGTCTGGTTCGATCGAGGAGTCGCCCAATCGCCGAAGGATCGAAGTATCCGGGTTGCTTGGAGAGACAGAGGTTCTTTGTTTCGGCTTACTGTCAGATCCAGACCAATCGTTGACGTGGTCCGTGGCTGGGCTTCCTGCTGCTCTCGTGACTTTTTCGGAGGTCAAGCGGATTCTGACTGCTTACGATGGCTATGTATTTGACCCGATAGTTTCGTTTGGCGACTCAGTATATCCCGAAGCCTCGTCGCCCGCGGTTCGTTATCTTTGGGTGCAACTTTCGCTATCTGGTATCGAACCAGGCGAACATCGGTTTTCCCTGGTGGCAAACCTTGGCGAGGGAACTGATCCCGTTGAGATACCCGTCGTGCTGAACGTCATAAACCAGCGAGTTGAAGACGGTCGGCCAGATGCTTTCGTCTGGTCGTACCCGACCGACTTTCCCATTTGGAACGACCCGGTTTTGGCCCTGGGAGACCTTCGAAGCCACGGCGTAACCGCGATTGGAATACCGCCGAAAATGATTCCCGGGGCCAGGCTGGACGGTCGCTGGGACCGGATCAGGGAAGATCGGCTGCTTGAGTTTCTCTCGATGCGATCGCCGACGGACACACTGATTTTTTTTACCGCCTGGGATCGATTTAACAGGAAATTGAGAGGGAATTCCGCGTTCGAAAAAGTGCTGACGGCAGATATCCGGGATTGGTTGGAGCGTTTTACGGCACTGCTGGAGAGCAGCGGTGTCAACTATTCGCAATGGTACCTGTACCCCATAGATGAAGTTAGGGGCAAAGATCTCGAGGTACTCGACAAAATAGTCACTGCTGTGAAGTCGATTGAGCCGCGTATTCAGATCTACGCGAATCCGGGTTCCAGCGAAAGATCTCCGACCAAGAGAGCGGCGTTGGAGAAGATCGCCCCGAAAATTGATTTGTGGCAACCTGGCCTTTTGTATGCAAGTGGCGTCGGTTACGAGTTTTTTGAAAGTCTTGACAGCGAATGGTGGATCTACGCAAATCCCAGCCCGGCCCATTCTGCCAAGGCGGCAAACCCCCTGAAATCTTATCGACTTCTCGGGTGGAATGCTTTCGCTCTGGGGGCGGACGGTGTGGGGTTTTGGTCATATAGCGACACCGAAGGTAGTAGTGCCTGGGATGATTTCGATGGTATTCGACCGGACTGGGCGGTGGTTTACGAAGGTGAAAATCGAATAACCTCGTCTCGGCGCTGGGAGGCGTTCCGGGAAGGTCTCGAGGATTACTCAGCACTTTCTCTGGCTCATTCGCTAAACTCACGACATGTTGAACAACTAGTATCAGTATTGCGACGCAATCCCCGCGCGATTACTACGACTAGGGAACTCAAGGCGATACGGGACAAAGTCCTGGCCGATTTGTCGGGGAGAGGCCCACAGTGAAGAATTTTGTGTCCATTCCGTGTTGGATGGCCGTATCTGGAAATACTTGGAAAAAACATACGGAGGCACGATGAGTGCCATTTCAGATTTTGATGTCCGATTCGGGCAACGGGTCAGACGGGTTTCTCAACGGTTGCTCGGCAAGCGTGCCGCTATGACCATGTTTCGACAGTATCATCCGTTCCTCCCCGGCCACAGACGAGTCAGGATTTACGAAGAGCATGGCATTTTCAGGGCGGAAGCAGGCGACGATACCGTCCACTTTCCCATCGACCTGCCGATGTCACAGTTTTGGCAGATGTCGGTGGGATATTCGGACTGGCTTGGCAAGAAGTACGGATTGGAAGGATTCGTCGAGGTTGATTCAGGGGACACGGTAATCGATTGCGGGGCATTTGTCGGTGGGTTCACATTATTCGCCGCCAAACGAGCGTCACTTGTAATTTGCGTTGAACCTTCCGCGGTTAGTTACCGTTGTTTACGTCTTAACACAGCGGATAGTTCAGTTGTTGACGCCCGGAACATCGGGCTATTCGACAGCGATGGCGAGATGAATCTGCACCTCAGTGTCGACCCGACTGAAAATTCGCTTTTATCGCCCGATGAGCAGGCGACTGGCGAGGAATCAACTGTCAAGGTGTTCACCGTTGATTCGCTCGCTGCGTCCGCGGGCCTGGATTGTATAGATTTTCTGAAACTCGAAGCGGAGGGAGTTGAGCCGGAAATTCTGCGCGGTATTGACAAAATCAAAGTGAAAAAAATCGCCATCGACGTCTCGCCCGAAGGAGGGCGGGGTTCACCGCGAGCGATTTTGGCGGAAGAGTTGACGCGCAGAGGTTACAAGCTGCGTCAGCGTGAGAGGCCCGCCGTCTTGTTCGCGCGGCATCGGGACCTTGATTAACAGAAAAATCGAAGAGATCGATGCCTCATGGCAACTCATTGATCCAATTATTATCTACGTTGCGCGATGACAAAACTAGGAAGTTGAAGCTTGGTTTCCGGTTCAAGAATTTCGCGGGAATTGGAGTCTACGGCGAATAGCGAGTCAGGCGTCGCAGAAAACCAAAAGAAGATTCGGGTTCTGCTCTTCATTGACTCGATAGATGCCGGCGGCGCGCAACGGCAGATGGTTGTGCTGGCGAATGGGCTCGCCAAAATGGGTATCGATGTTATGCTCGTGAACTACTTTCCCGGTTCTCAGCTGATCGATCAGCTCGACCAGAGTCGTGTGAAAAGGATTGTCGTGCTGAAGAAGGGGAAGCTCGATATTCGGTTTGGAATCGCTCTGTATCGACTATTCAAGAGGTACAGGCCGCACGTCTTAGTGAGTTACCTGAATACGGCGAACTTGTGGGCCCGGCTCGTGGGCCCGATTGCGGGAATTCGGGGAATTATTACGTCTGAGAGAAGTCTGGACATCGCAAGGTCGCGAAAAAAACTCATGCTCGAAAAGTTTCTGGCGCCGCTGAGTTCCAGGATTGTTCTGAATGCATACGCGATCCAGAATGCGTTGATATCGCACGGTATCGATCCGGAAAAGACCGTAGTAATTCAGAACGGAGTCGACACGAGATATTTTTCAAAAATCGAGGACGAGCGGGTACTGAAATTCAGAAATCGCGTTGGGATCAAGCCCGACGCGCTGCTGATGACCTTGCCAGCTCGTCTGACGAGGGAGAAGAACCACCAAGGTTTGGTGGCGGCATTGCAGGATTTTGGATCGCTACCCCAGCGCTTGCATGTCCTTTTTGTTGGCAACGAGTTCGACCCATCGATTCGTGCCGGTATTGAAGCCATGACTCGTGCCGATGGTTTTTCTGACAGAATTTCGTTTTTTCCGGCGCAGAAGGACATGCCTGTTGTCTATGGGGCATCTGACATCGTGGTTTTGCCCTCGGTTTACGAGGGCTTTCCGAATGTAATCGTAGAGGCTATGGCATGCGAACGAGTAGTGCTGGCTTCGAACGTTTCTGATAATCCTCAAATTGTTCGGCACGGCGTTGATGGATTTCTGTTCGATATTGACTGTCCGCGGTCTCTGGATGATGCGCTTGAGCAAGTTTTTTCGCTGTCGCCAGGTCAGGCAGAGCAGGTGGGGCTTGCCGCTCGCAGCGTCGTCGTTGATAAGTTTTCTGAAGAAAGGCTAATAACCAAGAATTTGAATCTCATTAGCGCAGTGGCGAACCAATGTGCCGGGCGGTGAATGGCGGCATAAGTTATTGGTGTAAATGGGATTTTTAACGTACTGGGATATCCCATATCCCGCATAAATCGGAATACGGAGTTATGACCAAGGTTTGTCGGCTACGGTTGTAGCCGATTGCAAGAGTCGACGGTAGATCTTGCCGTAATTACGCATAACAGTGTCGGCGCTGAATGTCTCTTTGATGCGTGACATCGCCGCATTTCCCAGTTGCTTGCGCAAGCTAGGCTTTTCAGCAAGTTCGCGCATTGCCTCTCGCAATGCCGCGACGTCGCCGACCGGTACTAGCCGGCCGCAGTTAGAAGATAGTACGTCGCTGATCGCGCCGACGGGCGTGGCGACACAAGGGAGTCCGGCGGCCATTGCTTCAAGCAGTACGTTTGGCATGCCTTCACGATGGCTGGGTAGCGCGAAAATATCTGCCTCACGATAAATCCGCGTTACCTCTGCAGGCTCTAGTTCGCCAGCGTCGATGAGCCTTCCGTTTGATTCGAGTCTTTTGAGCGCCCGCTCCATTCTCGACGCCATTGCATTGTCGATTGCGCCACCTTTGCCGCCGACCATTACCAATTCGCAGTTATCAAGTTCCGCGACTGCTTCAGCGAGTTCGGCGATGCCTTTTAACGGCGTTCTGAATCCCACGTACAGGATTCTGATGCGTGAATCCTTTCGTGGTGGTAGTCGACTGGTATTTGATGAATCATCTTCTTGCGGGATTTCCTCAACGGTGACCATGTTCGGAACCACAATTGTTTCTATTCCAGGGATTTCGGTGCCAATGTAGTTCTGCAATTCCGTACTTAGCGTGACTATAGCGCTGGCCTGAGAGAGCCCCCAGTCCAGAAGTTTTCGCTTGGCTGCGCCCAGCGATTCTCGCCACTGGATTATTTGGCTCGAAGCGCGAATATTGACTATCGCAGGCACCCTGTAATGCTTACACAGATATGCCGCGAGCAAATCCCGTGGTGCTGCCCAGAATAGTGTTGTCGTAATGTGGCAAACGTCTATGTGCTTATGACGCAAGAGGCGCCAGAGTTGCAGAAGACTGCTAACAGCGCCGAAAGACCGGCTTAATGAGAAGCGGCTTTTTTCGGAAAACGATTTTGTTCTTGGGGCGATATCAATAATTCGCACATCGATGCCATAGGCGGCGGCATGCTCTTTGTATCGCAAGGTCCAGCGACTGATGCCGCCAACCGGCGGAGGCACGGGCGCCCATAGGCCGACCCGCAGTTTCCCGGATTTGTCCATGTCAATAATCGGGCTGCTCTATGTGTTTATGCGCAGTTCAGAGAGTGCGAGGCTGAGGACAGTGATGGTCCATTGTCGCTGTGATCGGCGAAATGCGGAATCTTCGGGATCTTGACCATCGCCCCGCCGTTGGAACTCGGCGGCGAGTGCTTTGGCCGCTTCGTTTGTCAGCAGACTCCGCCCCGGAGACTCATGGCTTTCGAGGCTCCACCGGGTTGCATCAGCCAAAACCTGTCCGCCAAAATCGAGTAGCGGAACAGCGAAGCCTTTTTTCGGTCTATCGACCACCCACGGAGGGACCCAGTCGCGCGCGATTCTTTTCAATACTAGCTTGCCTTCCTTGCCGGACAACTTGTGCTTCATCGGCAGCTGCCGTGAAAAGTCTACGATCCGATTGTCCAGCAGTACCGGCCTGACCTCCAGAGACTCCGCCATACTCATGCGGTCGACTTTAACCAGCATGTCATCCGGCAGAACGAGTTGTTGCTCCATGAAATGGCAACCTTCCGCAGTGTCGCTAGGGATGCCGGCTCGGCTCCTGTCGGCGATCAGGCTGCCCAGAGACCCAAACGGCGATCGATATGCTGGCTGAAACAATTTCCGCTGTTCATCTGGCCAAAAATAGCAGATTGTGCCAATTGCACGCTCATATTCCGGGCGGCTGGCCAGTGAGAATGCCCGCGCAGCCCTCCTGGGCAAGCCGCGCCGTGACGCAGGTGCTAATTTCGTTGCCAGCCGGAGGCCTTGAAGGCCAGCCCATCGGGCCGCGGTTGGTAGTTTAGAGATACCATTCACTAGGTTGCCCTGCCAGTAACGGGGGTAGCCGCAGAAAAGCTCGTCGCCGCCATCTCCACTCAGTGCGACAGTAACGTGACGGCGCACTTCCTTGGCGAGGCGTCGCGTCGGTAGCGAAGAACTATCGGCGAATGGGTCTCCGTGGTGTTTCACCAAACCGTCGAGTTCATCTGTTGTTAGACCGCCGGTTGGCATCTCGATCTCGGTATGCTTGCTGCCGATATGGCTGGCTACACCGCGAGCAAATTCCCGTTCGTCATACATGGGGTTGTCGTGGATAACGGAGAATGTGCGTAGCTGATCCGTCGACCGTGCCGCGGCGGCCGCAACGACACTGGAGTCAACACCACCCGATAGTAAAACTCCGACGGGGACGTCAGCTATCAGCTGGTCGGCGGTGGCGCCAATGATTAGTCGCTTAAGTTGCTGGTCGAGCTCGCTCGTATCTTTGGGCAGAGTGGATACTCTGCCAGTGAGCTTGGAACGCGTTCGCAACAGACTGCCGTCACGGTTGCGGACCAGCCTTTCCCCAGGCATAAGTTGCCGCACGGAACGCGCGATGGTCCATGGCGCGGGAACCATTCCCAGAGTCATGTACAGACCAAGCGCTTCGGTATCGAGGTCTCGTGCAACCGGGTCCAGTCGAAGTATTGGAGTGAGTTCGCTACAGAAAATCAGACTGTCAGCGAGGGCTGCGTAGTAGAGTGGCTTGATTCCAATGTCGTCTCGAGCGAGCAATAGTTCTTGTTCCCGGCGTCGCCAGTGCGCCAGGCCGAACATACCGTTGAAGGCGTGCAGTTTTTCGTTGCCATACAGTTCCAGAGACTCAAGCACGATTTCCGTATCGCTAGTGCCGCGTAGGGATTTCCCGGAACTGGCCAGATCTCGGGCTAGATTGCCGTAACCGTATATCTCTCCGTTGTAGGCGATGACTGTGTCGCCGGACGCGGAAATCATTGGTTGGGCGCCGGTCGAACTCAAATCCAGAATAGACAGCCGTGTGTGGCCCAGGATAATGCCGTTATCGCGCCAGATTCCGCGCTCATCCGGTCCGCGATGTGACAACAAGTCGAGAGTATTCTCTACTTGCCTGTCGGTTGTTCGGTCGGCTTCGGGGCCGACAATGCCAAAGATGCCACACATAAGAGTATCAGCGTCGTAAGAATGACCAGCTCATGAAATAGAGATTGGATCCCCGGCGCGATCGATAAATGTTTGCATCCAGATCTCAAGATTTAGCAGAGCATAAATCAAGTATGCGTTGTCTTGGGTGCCTTTTTCATTTGCATCGAGTGCTCGAGTAACTGCTTTCGGAGAAAACAGGCCGCGTTGTCTGATACGTTCTGGAGCCAATGCATCGCGGAATGTTTCTTTAAGGTCGTGTCGCATCCAGCGGCGAAGTGGTGCCCCAAACCCCGTTTTCGGGCGATAGATTACGTGTGCCGGCAGAATTCCTTCCAGGGCTTTCTTGAGCAAAAACTTCGTCTCTCCGTTCTTGAGCTGCATCTCCATAGGGATTCTCGCGCCCAGTTCGAGCATCTTCAAATCAGTAAATGGAACTCTTACCTCTAGTGAGGTTGCCATACTGCTTTTGTCGGTATAAAGGAAGTTGTGCGCGGCCAGAAAAGTCTGTGTTAGCAAATAGCTGTGGTAATTTAGTTCGCCCGTTCCTCTGAAGCGCTCGCTGCAGGCGACCATGGACTCCGGATGCTCCCGCGAGTGGTTTACGTGATCTGGTAAAATAATCGAACTTCGTATAGCGGGTTCAGACCAGTCAACAACGGCCATATGTCGAGCAAGTCCGGGCTGTGCTTGCAGTCCGCGCAGAAATTTCCTTGCTCGTCTTATTGCGGTTACCTGTTGCCCCCCGAGTGAACCAGCAATTGTTGTGGCTCCGCTAATTATCGGGGCGAAGACAGTAGCCAGGGAACGTGGTATGCGCGAATAGCTGCGATAGGCTAGATGACTCCGGTAGCCGAAGAAAACTTCATCGCCACCCGTTCCGGACAGTAGCACCGTTGTGCCATCTTCCCGGGCAAGTTTCGAGATCAGATAGGACGGAAAAATAGCGGGATCGGCATCGGGTTCGTCCAAATGATAGACCATCTTTGGAAGTAGCCGGATTGCATCAGGCCGCATCTCCACTTCCTTCAGGTTTACATTGAGGTGTCGAGCTACTGCTTTTGCGTAGGGGTAATCGTCGGCCCCTTGCTCTTGCGCAATATCTCCCTCGGAAAATTTGGCGGTGTAGGTGTTCAGCTCCCGGTCAGGATGGGCTGCTCGCATGAATGCAACGATGGAAGATGAGTCGAGCCCGCCCGAGAGAAAGGCACCTAGCGGGGCATCTGAGACCATCTGCCTGTTGACAGTTTCTTTGAACGATTCTCTTACCTGTTCGACCCAATCCGCCTCGGACAGGCTGTAATCAGGCTCGTAGGTCAGCGAGAACCAGTGCTTTTTGCAGACGTTGCCGTCCTGCCAGCGCAAATATTGTCCGGGTTCGAGCTTTTCGACATTGCGGAGCATCGTCCGATTACCTGGCACCCAAAGAAACGTCAGGTATTCCTCTAAAGAATCCGTTGCGATAGAACGCGTGAGTTCAGGGATTCGTGTTAACGACTTTATTTCGGATGCAAAATAGATTTCCCGACCGTTTTGCCAGTAATAGAGTGGCTTGATACCAGCATGATCTCTGGCAAGGAATAGTTCCCTCGAGTCGGCATCCCAGATCGCGATCGCGAACATGCCATTGAGTAGGTGTAGGGAGTCGACGCCTCGCTCCTCCCACAAACGTATAATGACCTCAGTATCGGTGTTGCTGGTGAAGCTGATACCCTTGCCTTCGAGGCGACTCCGTTGTTCACGGAAATTATAGATCTCGCCGTTGTAGGCAATATGTAACCGCCTCCCACTGATTGTCATCGGCTGATGACCTGCGTCAGTCAGGTCGAGAATAGCCAGGCGTCTGTGACCCAAGCCCATCGGTACGTCGTCGTCCCACCACAGCCCGTTGTCGTCTGGACCACGATGAGCTAGTACATCGCACATATCACTCAGAAGTTCTGGCCGGCGTGCGCCAGCGATTCCAGCAAGTCCGCACATTATTCGTTGATGTTCTCGTGATAGGGGCGCCGGCTCGAATAGCCGCTGAGACTGCTCAGTTTCCGTTCGTTGTCGCGATAACTAGTATATGTAAAGTACGCAGTCAGAGATGAAAGCATCTATGATTTTTGCGATGATATCAATCAGTAACGTTCCGCGAACCCCGACATCGTCAGCAGCTTCAAGATTAGTAATACGCTGAGAGCTGTAGATTCAAGGCTGAACCAGTCACTACCACTTGTACTTTGATAGCAATCCGGCTTGTGCGCCCTACACTTGAAAGGCTGCTTAAGTAGTGCGTCAGGAGAAGACAGTCATAGACCGGGCGACCTTCAATCAGAACAACTTCGACCTGTTGCGCTTGTTCGCGGCAACTCAGGTTGCTGTTCACCATGGTGTGACGCATCTCGGCGTGGCGGGCAGCGTTCCAGGGCCTGTACACTGGGTTCTGGAGATGTTTCCGGGTGTACCGATATTCTTCTTTATCAGCGGTTTTCTGATCAGCAAATCCTTCGAGGTTAATAGTCGGCTCTCTGAGTTTGCGACGAACAGGCTCTTGAGGATTTATCCCGCTTTGTTCGCCTGTTTCTTTGGTTCCCTGATCAGCGTTCTGGCGATTGGATACTTGTCGACAGTGTCTGTGCCGCCCGCGCAGTTTGTTGCCTGGATAGTTTCACAACTCACGATATTGCAGTTTTGGAACCCGGAATTCATGCGGGGTTATGGCACCGGGGTATTAAACGGCAGTCTGTGGACGATAACCGTGGAGTTGCAGTTTTATGTACTCGTGCCCTGTCTATACTTCGTTTTAGGACGACTCGGGCGGGAACGCGCTGCCATGCGATGGGGCTTTGTGTCGCTGGTCGTGATCGCTTCCCTCTCGGCATTTACGTTGATAAGTGACGGGGATGAAGGCGACTTTCTGAAGAAGTTGCTCGGGGTCACATTCATGCCCTGGTTTTGGATGTTTCTCGGCGGCGTGCTGGCGCAACGGTGTTTTTCCACGATTTACCTTGCCGTGGCAGGAAGGGCTTGGGTGTTTATCGCCATTTACCTGGGTCTGGCATACCTGGGCAATGCGTACTTTGGCTGGCGAACTGGTAATCACATGCACCCGGCTCTATTCGTTAGTTTGTCGCTTGCAGTATTGAGCACAGCCTATACGCTTCCCCGTTTGGCAAACAGGATATTGCACAGAAATGATATTTCATATGGTGTGTACATATGGCATATGCCCGTCGTGAATGCGCTGCTCTATCTTGGCATTGCAAATACCGTCGCAAGCTTCGGAATCATGCTGGCTGCGACCGTGACAATTGCGACGCTTTCGTGGCTGTTTGTGGAACAGCCCGCAATGCGACTAAAACGCCATCCCTTGAATCCGCTCTATCGGGGCAAGCAGGGTGATGCAAAAAATTTGGCTGGTGAGAAATGAAGCAAGTACTCCAAGATCTAAAAACAGGCGAGACACGTTTGCTTGATGTGCCGACACCATCTGTGGGTGCCGGGTGTTGCCTGATTCATTCCGCCTCTAGCCTGGTGTCGGTGGGCACCGAGCGCATGCTTCTCGAGTTCGGCAAAGCCAACCTCATTGATAAAGCGCGCCAGCAACCCGACAAAGTCAAACAGGTCATCGAGAAAGCTCGCACCGACGGAATCAGCCCAACCGTTCAGGCGGTTCGGTCGAAACTGGATCAGCCTCTGCCGCTCGGTTATAGCAACGTCGGGGTGGTGGCCGAAGTGGGCGAGGGTGTCGTCGAGTTTGAGCCTGGTGATCGGGTGGTATCGAATGGCCATCACGCCGAAGCGGTCAAGGTGCCAACCAACCTCTGCGCCAGTATTCCCGACGAAGTCGACGACGAATCGGCCAGTTTTACGGTGTTGGGCGCCATCGCTTTGCAGGGCATCCGCCTCGTGCAACCCACGCTTGGCGAAAACGTCGTAGTAACGGGCCTGGGGCTGATCGGTCTGATGACAGTGCAGTTACTCAGGGCGCATGGCTGTAACGTACTGGGTATCGATTTCGATGCCGACCGCGCACGGATGGCGCGGGAATTCGGTGCCGAGACCTGCGTGCCGTCGGCTGGTGAGGATCCCGTGGCCGTGGCGAATCGCTTCTCGCGTGGGCGGGGTGTTGATGCCGTCATTATCACCGCTGCCACTAAGAGCAACGAACCCGTCCACCAGGCTGCCATCATGTGCAGGAAGCGGGGCCGGATTGTGCTGGTGGGTGTCGTTGGGCTGGAGCTGTCCCGTGCTGATTTCTTCGAGAAGGAACTGACGTTTCAGGTGTCCTGTTCGTATGGCCCGGGACGTTACGATCCCAGCTACGAAGAGCAGGGTCAGGACTATCCCTTTGGCTTCGTCCGTTGGACGGAACAGCGTAACTTCGAGGCGGTGCTGGACATGATGGCCACTGGCCGCTTGGACGTGAAGCCCTTGATTACGCACCGTTTCGACATCAATGAGGCCGAAGCGGCGTATCGGGTTCTCGGTGAAGAAAATCCCCTGGGGATCGTCCTGAATTACCCGCATTCCGAAACTGGCATCCAAACGAGTCGGCGTGTTGCGTTGTCGGATAGGTCGGTCACGCCGGTAACGGGCGCCCCTGGCGTTTCCTTTGTCGGCGCCGGTAACTATGCGGGCCAGGTCCTGATACCCGCTTTTCAAGCCGGCGGCGCAAGTTTCGATACGCTGGTCAGCGCGGGTGGTGTGACGAGTGTGCACCTAGGCAAAAAGTTCGGCTTCCGGGCAGCGGCAACCGATCCCGACGAAGTATTCAAGACTGCGGCGACCGATGCCGTCGTGATTGCCACGCGCCACGACACTCACGCCGGTTATGTGTTGCAGGCACTTGAGCATCACAAACACGTGTTCTGCGAGAAGCCGCTAACCGTTACTGGCGAGGAGCTGGACCAAATAGAATCCGCCTACGCATCCGCAGTCGAGTCTGGCTTCAATCCACTGCTAATGGTTGGCTTCAATCGCCGGTTCGCGCCCCAGATCGTGCGGATGAAGGCGCTGCTCAATGCCAACCCCGCGCCGAAGTCATTCGTCATGACCGTAAACGCTGGCGATATTCCGCCCGACCACTGGACGCAGGATCCTGTGCAGGGCGGGGGCCGGATCATCGGTGAGGCCTGTCACTTTATCGACTTGCTACGTTTCCTCTCGGGATCTCATTTCAGCAGCATACAAGCCACGCGCATGGGAAGCGCGCCTGGTGTCGCTGTTCGTGATGACAAAGCGACCATCACCATGGCCTTCGAGGACGGTTCTTTCGGCACCGTGCACTACCTTGCGAACGGGCACCGGTCCTTTCCAAAGGAGCGCCTGGAGGTATTCTGCGGCGGCGCTGTTCTGCAGCTCGACAATTTTCGGCGTATGACGGGATACGGTTGGTCAGGGTTTAAGAAGATGAATCTGCGCGGCCAGGACAAGGGGCAGAAGGCTTGTGCCGCGGCCTTCGTCGCCGCGTTGCGTGACGGTGGTGCGGCACCGATACCGTTCACGGAGATCATTGAGGTGACTCGGGCGACCTTTGACGCGGTGAGCGCGTTACACGCCGACGCCTGATAGCCGATTAGTTGGTAGAGGCGAATTTTGCCATGCTTTCCCGGGCGCTCCTTTTCGCACGCACCGTTGCGCATTTCCGCCGCGACCAGCTGTGGAGCATGGTCCAGCACCGGGTCTTGCGAGGTCGGCAGACGACGAAGCCTGTCGGCCAGCTTGAGTTTCGCACGCTCGCGACGAGAACCGCTTGGTTGGCCCTGCCAGCGCCGGGCGTTTTTGGGCACGAATTTGTATTCTTGAATCAGCGCCGGTCATTCCTGCTACCGAGTATTGACTGGCGCGCGAGTGCCGAACCGAAGCTCTGGCGCTACAACTTGCACTATTTCGACTACCTGCACTGGCCTGGCCTCGACGGCGCCGCAAAACGTGGGCTAATCGACAGCTGGATCGCTGGAAATCCGCTGGGTTCGGAAGACGCTTGGGAGCCCTATCCGCTGTCGCTGCGGCTGGTCAACTGGATCAAGTTCATTGGATCGGAGGGTCAATGTTTCGACTTACCGGAACACTGGCTCGACAGCCTGGCCCTCCAGCTCGCTTGGCAGTCGGGAAACGTGGAGGATCATTTGCTTGCCAATCACCTGCTGGTTAACGGCAAGGCGCTAGTGTTTGGCGGATTGTTCCTCGACGGTGACCAAGCCAGCCGCTGCTTGAAGCAAGGAATGGGCATCATGGTGGCCGAAGCGGACGAGCAGTTTCTCGGGGACGGAGGGCACTTCGAGCGCAGCTTTCAATATCACTGCCTGGTACTGTGCGATTACCTAGACGTACTTAACGTGGTATTGGCCAATCCCGAATTCGTTGATGTCGATGACCTAGCCAGGCTCCAGGCGTCTGCTGAGCGTGGCCTGCGTTTTCTGCGCCATACATTGCATGCCGACGACCGTATACCCCTGTTCAATGATTCCGCCTTTGGCATTGCGCCCGAGCCCCTTGAGCTGATCGACTATGGGGAGCGCGTACTCGGACTCGACGTCGATGTCCCGGCTAAACCGCATCGAATTGCTGCTCCGGATACGGGTTACTACGGCTACCGGAACGAGGGCGATAGTTTTCTGATCGATTGTGGTGCTGTAGGTCCGAACTACCAGCCCGGACATGCCCATTGTGACAACTTGAGTTACGAACTCTGCGTCGACGGACGGCGCGTCGTTGTCGACAGTGGGGTGTACGAATATGAACCAGGCGAGATGCGCCACTATGTGCGCAGCACCGCGGCGCACAACACCGTGCGGGTGGACCGTGCCGAACAGTCGGAGATCTGGGCAGCGTTCCGCGTGGCCCGACGAGCTTATCCGGTGGATCCAGTACTCAGCGACATCGAGGACGGCTTGTTGTTCTTCGAGGGCAGGCATACTGGCTATCGGCGCCTTCGGGGCAAGGTCGATCACCGGCGGCGGGTTCGCATGGAGCTCGTTGGCCGATGGTCCGTGACCGATACGGTTTCGGGTCGCGGGAGTCACCGGGTCGAGAGCTTCATTCACCTGCATCCCGACGTAGAAGTCGCGGTGACTGGCGATCGCGAGTATTCCTTGACCCTTGGTGGTACCCAATTGCGTTTGCGGATAGAGTCGCCGGTCACTCTGCGACAGGAATCGGGCTGGTATTGCCCGGAGTTCGGCATAAGGCACCCCAACACGGTTGTGGTGCTAGAGGCTGAGGGTCACCTGCCGATTGAAATACGCTACATCATCGAACGAGCCTGACGTGCATATCCTGTTCCTCACGCATTACTTCCCGCCCGAGGTGAATGCCCCGGCAACGCGGACCTTCGAGCACAGTAAGGTCTGGATCGAGCAGGGGCATGAGGTGACTGCCTTGACCAACGTCCCCAATCACCCGGGCGGCAAAATTTATCCCGGTTATCGCAACGGCTGGTTGCAAGCAGAACACCGCGATGGCGTCGAAGTTCGGCGGATGCTGACCTGGGCGGCGCCGAACGCCGGATTCTTGCTGCGCATCGCCAACTACGTATTCTACCTAGTCATGGCAATCCTGGCTGCACCGTTTCTCAAAAAGCCAGACATAGTGATTTCAACCTCACCGCAGTTCTTCTGCGGGTTGGCAGGTTACTTTGTCAGCCGGATTCGCCGCGTTCCCTGGATCCTAGAAATTCGCGACTTGTGGCCGGAGTCGATTATTGCCGTCGGCGCAATGAAAAAGAGTCTGGTGATCCGGATGCTGGAGAAAGTTGAGACCTTCGCCTACCGCAAGGCTGACCGAATTGTTTCGGTGACTGATTCGTTCGTCGATCACATTGCAGCTCGTGGGGTATCGCGGGACAAGATCGCGGTGATCAAGAACGGTGTGGATCTCGATTTCTACCAGCCGGACCGGCAGGCGCCTGACTTAGCCCGCGAGTGGGGGCTGGAGGGTAAGTTCGTGGCGGCCTACGTCGGCACGCACGGCATGGCGCATGGACTGGATACGATTCTGCAGGCGGCCGACCGGATACGCGACAACGATGGTATTGCCTTTCTGCTGGTCGGGGACGGCGCGGAGCGGGAGAGACTGTTGCAGATGCGTGACGATATGGGCCTCGATAATGTGGTGATGGTCGACCAGCAGCCGAAGGAACGCATGCCGGATATCTGGGCGATCACCGACGCTAGCATAGTCGTGTTGCGCGATCAGCCGGTATTCCGCACGGTTATACCCTCCAAGATTTTTGAGAGCATGGCAATGCAGCGACCAATCGTGCTGGGAGTCCGCGGCGAAGTAGAGCAGATCATCAGCGAGGCTGGCTCGGGCGTGTGCATAGGGCCGGAAAATGCGACCGAATTGGCGGACGCGGTATTAGAACTGGCCAGCAACCACTCTCGCTGCCAGGAATTCGGTAAGGCGGGACGGAACTATGTTCAGCAATACTTCGATCGCCGGGAACTGGCACGGTGTTATGAGCGGCTAATACAGGACGTTGCTCGTCCGGGTGCCTAGTAATTCGTCACAGAGACGGAGCAAGATCCGACAAACATCACAACGACAATGAGCCATTACGTTCTACGTCGCATCCAGCCGAGTAAGCCAACAGCCGATCCAAACAACCATACGGCCGCAGGCACGGGAACTGGGTAGACAAAGGTCATTGAAAATCCGTCACCCTCAGTGGCGCCGCCAGTCCGGTTGCTGAGAATAAAGGCGACCTCGCCCTCGATACCGCTGGGATTGAAGTTATACATGGTCATGTCTGTCCAGTTAGACAGCTCTGTCTGGGCGCCTGTCGCGGTATCGTCACCGCCGAGCGTCCTAGTCGCGTCAATATTTGAATAGTCGAGCGTCGTTTCGTCGACAAAATTGTCACCCCAGCTGTAGTTGCCGCAACCGTTTGCCGCGAACTGCGCCAAGAACCCCCCTTCCGTGCAATTGAAGCTCAGGGTTGCGTTCGTGGAGTCGATATCGCCCGCGCCACCACTGAGATCGATAACGTGTGAGTCGATATCCAAAGTAAAGATATGGATGGTGCCAAAGCCTGCAAAGCCACTATAGGCGCCTTGACCAACCAGTGATACGCTCGGCGTATACTCGAACAAGGTATTGCCCGTGGGTGTCATTGGTGCCCCGGTTTGACCTGGCGTCTTGGCGAAAATCTGAGTCAACTCAAGGGTGATGGCAGCTGCCGGTACGGCCAAGAACATTAGTAGCGCAGCCAGCCCGGCCATCCAGATATGATTTCTTTTCATTGCATCGTCCCCTCAGTTTCCGTTTATTGCGCTCACTCTTCTCCGGGCTCCGGAATAGAGAGTGTCTTTCAGTCTTGTTATGCGGGTCTGCCTGAGGTTGCGTCATCGGGCTGACCTGGCTTGAAATTCTTGGTCTAGATCGAAAGTGGTAAAAAGCGATATGAGGAGATCTGAACCATGCCGAAGAAATGATACGACGCTGAAAAGATCATTCACAAGCTTCGCGAAGCTAATGTCCTGATTGCACACGGCAAAAAGATATCGGAAACGTCATGGACGCTTTAAATATTTTCAATCAATTGCCGACTTATGTTAAAACCTTATCTGGGTTTGTAAGGGCCGGGCGATGCTTAACGTTCCAAGTCATCCAGATTTGCGCAAGATTGTGGTTTTGAATCCCAAGGGAGGGTCGGGGAAAACTACGCTAAGTACGAATATTGCCGGCTTGTTGGCGGCACGCGGCCAGGCCGTGGCGCTGATGGATTTCGATCCGCAGGGCTCTAGCATGCGTTGGCTGAAGGTTCGCAGCTTTGAACGTCCTCCCGTCTTCGGTTTGGCGGCTTATGCGCACGATGACACTATGACCCGCAGCTTTCGCCTACGAGTACCACCGGATATTCGCTATTTGATCGCGGATACGCCGGCCGCATTACCCGCACAGGAATTAACAGAGTTTACTCGCGGCGCGCATGCGATTCTTGTCCCGGTATTACCGTCCGACCTGGACATTCATGCGGCGACCAAGTTTGTTGCCGATTTACTATTGGTTGCTAAAGTCAGCCGGCGCATGGGGCGTTTGGGTGTGGTTGCCAATCGAGTGAGGGAAAACACGCTGAGTTACCGCAAGCTCATGGTGTTTCTAGATCGCTTGTCCATTAAAACCGTGGCGGATTTGCGTGATAGTCAGAATTACGTACATGCTGCGGAACAAGGTCTGAGCGTGCACGAGCTTCAGCCATCCAGGGTGCGCAAAGACTTACTGCAATGGCAGCCGATCATCGATTGGTTGGCTTTGCGGCTAGAAATGCCGATTACGCAGCGGGATCTGCATGTGCCTGAATCTAGCGCTCCGGGCGAGCCCGCCAACGAAGAGCGGTTTTCCGGCGGTTCTGTGGCGAAGCTTGCGGTAAACATGGTAGAAGACTAGGTTACGCATTGGGCGTGCCGCCGCTAGAGCTTAATCACCGCTTCTAGGTCATTCCCCGGATTGACTTGGTAAACGCCGCCAAGCGCGGCGACTACATGCAGCGATCAATAACCTCAGCGAATCTACGCTGATACCAGATATTTTTCGTCATGGAGGCGCTGCGCTTGCTCCGCCCATGAATCTCGTGCGGGTAGTTTGCTGGCAATTGACAGCTTTTCCGCCAGCTTCACTAATTCTTCGGGCGTCTTTTCGGCGATTTGCCTAAATTTTGAAATGCCGTTGGCCAGCAGCCGGCGTTCCAAAGTCGGACCAATCCCCCGGATTTTTTGTAGTTCGTCCTTTGGTTCCGCGGTTGACGTACTTGCTGTCTGCTCGGCTGGTTTTGCTTTTCCCTCTACTTGACCCCGGCGAATAAGGCTGCGTTGTAATTTCAGCTGGTGCGCGAGGGGCGTGACACGGTGCTTCCATGAATTTACAGTGGTTTCGAGTTCTTTGATTCGCAGTTCGCGTTCTTCCAGGCGACTTTCTAACTGGCGGATCTGATGGTCTCTAGCGGTTAGCTCCTCTCGAGCCTGACCTAGATCGGCCCGTAAAGCTTCAGCGGGTTCGTCGAGTTGCTTAGTCTTTGATTTGTCCCGGCTGCGCTGCGAGGTTTCAAGGCGTTTTAACCGCGCGCTTAATTCATCACGTTCTATTTTTAGCAGATCATGTTCGTCGCCGGCTTGCGTGTCACCGTCACTTCGTTCCGCCGCGGCTTGTTCAAGCTCGGCATTTCTCTTCTTTAGCGCTGCGAGGTCTTGCCGTGCTATGTCCAGCGCAGCTTTAATGTTGTTGGCATTTTGTTCGCTCCTTTGAGTTTCCTCAGCCGCATTCTTTACTGCATGGGAGTCTGAATCCATGCGCTTTTGCAATTTGTTGAGCTTCTCGCGAATTTGATCTCGAGTACGTTCATGTTTGCGCACAATGTCATGCATGGCGTTGACTTTGTGTCGATAATGTTCTTGCTGGGTCTTAAGTAATGCTTCGTGTTCGGCTCTCGAGATACTGTCTTGATCCACTATTTGCAATTGTTTTTCGGTTTGCGATGGTTGCCGCTGTGCCGTTAACCAGGCGCGACACACCAGCCAACCCGCCGGAAAGGCGATGGCTAGTACCACTAGTCCGGTGACCACGCTGCTCACTTCTTGAACCCTGAATCTCTCTGTTGCCGACCCTTAACACTAGTTTGGGCAAGGACCGGGGGCGTTGCTGCAGATCACGATTCAGTCTCTTGCCCAGGACTTTTGAGGACTCTGCCTTGTGTTATGTCGTAAGTGCATGATGCAGCGCTTTGGCTCGTCAAGGCGCCTGGCGTTGCGGGCTCGATGGCCCGGAAAGATTCGAGCAACTTTTCGCCGCATTGGGCTTGTCGCGGATTAGTGTTGATCTCGTCGAATGGCGAGTTCGTAGGATTGCGTATCTTCCCCGTTGCGCCGGGGTTCCAGCGCGCGCACGATATGCGTTTCCAGTCCGTAACTGCGAATTGCCGGCGCTGACAATTCTCGGCCCTCGGTATCGTGGGTAAGCAGGACTTGGGGTTGTGATGGCCTGTCTGGGTTCTGTGCACAGACTAGCCCCACGCTGCCGTCTGCGAGTTCCACACGGGTGCCGGTCGGATAGGTGCCGAAAGCGTGGATAAACTCGTCTACCAATGCGGCGTCGAAGTCGCGTTCTCCCTGCGTATTGAGATAGCGCAAGGCGCCATGGCTAGACATAGCACTGGCATAGCGTCGATCAACCGTTAGCGCATCGAAGGTATCAACAATCGCCGCAATTCGCGCGAACAAGGGAATGGCGGTGCCTTTGAGGCCTCGGGGGTAACCGCTGCCGTCTATTCTTTCATGATGTCCGAGAATCATTTCAGCAACGCGCTCGGGTAAGCGAGCATGTAGCCGCAGTAGCGAATAACCATTTTGCACGTGCCGGTTTACTAAGCCTCTTTCCATTGAATTCAGTTTTCGCGGCATGGCGAGTATCGGGATGGGCACGGCGGTCTTACCAATATCTAAGATGAGGCCGCCAAGTGCGAGTTGCTGCAAGGTTTCTTCGTCGTGCCCTAATTGGCGGCCGAAGATAACTCCCGCGACTGCTGTGCCAAGTGCCCGGCGATAGAGTAGTCCATCGCGATTGGCAATTTGGATCTGCCACAAGCAAGTATCCGGATAGCGTGTTGCTGCGGTTACCAGCAAGTCCGCGCATTTCCGTAGCGGTGTGAGATTGACTTCGCCAACGCGCCTCGCGGAAGCAATGATGTCGGTAACCCCATGCAGTGCAGTGTTCAGCGCTGCCTGTACTTCGGAGAAGTCTTCGCGTTCGGGTTTTTCAATGGCCGCCGCGTCGGTTTTTAAGGCGACATCGAGACGGACGCCGGCTTCGCTAAGTTCAGGGTCCACATAAACGTAGCGGCATTGGCGTTGCAGGGTCGCGATCTGTTCCTCGTGCGTCAACATCAGGCCCGGTCCCGGAAACGGCGTATGCAACCAAGAACGATCAAGTTCGGCAATATACATACCGGACTCGAGTCGGTCGCAGGGTATCGGTATGAGTTGCGTAGTCAAAGTGCGGCCGGATAGTTATTGGTGGTTATTATTCTTCCATTCTAA
The DNA here is from genome assembly GCA_965221985.1 of Gammaproteobacteria bacterium. Classification (GTDB taxonomy): domain Bacteria; phylum Pseudomonadota; class Gammaproteobacteria; order Steroidobacterales; genus J054. The sequence continues at coordinate 243,809 of OZ244928.1, read as the reverse complement.
GCTAAAGTCATGGCCTTGCGCGGCTTTCCAAGGCCCCAGTTTTCGAATTATGCAAACTAGCCGGGCCTATTGCGCCTGGTTCTTCGCGCGGCCTTGCCCGGCTTAGTCCCGGCAAATGAAAATTTCCCGTCGTTTAGTCTCGAAAAGCCAGTGGCATTGACTAAGGCGCGAAAAATTTCAGCAATCGCCGCGCCAGCTCAACGGGCTGATCTTCGACGATGTAAAAATTCGCCTCTTCCAACAATGCATGATCCTGATCCTTGCACCCGGGAATGTGCTCGATGATGCGTTCCGGACCCATAGCGCTGCCCTTAAATGCGGCACTAAATAATGTCAGCACAGGCTTTTGCCAATCGCCGAGCCGTTCCCAAGCCCGCGTATTAGCCGCCGAGGCCGGATCGTCCGTTGAAATTGGCAGAATCATGGGAAAGCGGCGCGGTCCGGTCTTATAAGTTTCGTCAGGATAGGGCGCGTCGAAGGCGGCGATGGTCTCAGCCGAGAGCTTAAAGTGGACGCCTTCATTTACCATTTCGCCTTGGGGGAATCGCGGCATGGCAAATTGTTCGGCTCGCCACTTAATAAACCAGTCACGTCCGCGCGCCTCCCCATGTGGCAAGTTCGTGTTGCTCAGGGCTATGCGGGAAAAGAAATCGGGGCGCTCGCCTGCGATACGTAGGCCGAAATAGCCGCCCCAGTCGAACAGGTAGGCGTTGACTTCTTGCAGCTTCATGCCGTCCACGAAGTTGGTAATCCAATCCACATGTTTTTGGAAGCTATAGTCTTCTGTGCTCGGTAGTTTGTCGGAACGTCCGAAGCCGATAAAGTCGGGGGCGACAACTCGTAAACCTGCGTTCGTCAGAATCGGGATCATGTGGCGGAAAATGTAGGACCAGCAGCCCTGGCCATGCATCAGCAAAACCGCCGGAGCATTGGCGGGTCCTTCATCAAGGTAGTGCATGCGTAAGCCGGCAAACCCGCCATCTTCCAATTCAAAATAGTTCGGCTTATAGGGGAAATCCGGCAGTGCCGTAAAACGCTCTTCCGGGCTACGGATAATTTTCATTTTCTCTGCCATTCAATGGAAAGCATTGAGCTACTGTTCGGACTCTTCGGGGCCAGCGATGGCGGGCAAAGACTTCAGGTAAGCCGCAATGGCCCGGCGATCTTCGTTGGTTAGCATGCTCGTGTTGTCATCAATGACCTCGGACATGTGGCCACCAACAAAATCGCCGTCCGGTTCCATGCCTAATTCTAGAAATAGCATTAATTCGTCCGTGGACCATTTGCCGATACCGTCTTCCTTGTGTGGGGTAATGTTCGGTACCCCTTTGCTGTCATCGAATGCGGCGACACCGGCCATTTCGCGATCGCTGATGGCGCCGCCCAGACTATCACGCGGCGTGTGGCATTCGCCGCAGTGGCCCAAGTGGCGGACCAAATATGCACCGCGATTCCATTCCGGCGTTTGCGATGGATCTGGTTCGAAGCGCTGCGCGTCGAACTTGAGCAGCTGCCACGCAGCGGCGGCCAGGCGCGTATTGAGATACCAGGGCAGATCATGCTCGCGGTTTCGCCGCTCTATCGGTTCGAGCGTGAACAGATAAGCCTTGATTGCGAGCAGGTCCTCCCGGCTGACGCCCGTGTAAGAGGGGTAGGGAAACGCCGGAAAGTAATAAGTGCCATCAGGTCCGATGCCTGACCAGAACGCTTCGATAAATTCTTCGTCGGTCCAGCCGCCAATGCCGGTTTCTGGATCAGGGGTTATATTTGGGCTGTAGAAAGTACCAAAGGGGCTTTCCAAGGCGCGGCCACCCGCCAATGGGATTGCCGATTCTTCGTCATCGGTATGGCAGCTCAAGCAGCCACCGGCATGCAGAAGAAAGCGGCCGCGTTGCACGGCAGTTTCTTGTGCTTGAACAAGACCGGCAAAAGAAATCAACAGGATTAGAAAAAGAGCCCGCGTGATGCGTTCGCGCCCAAATTCACCGTAAGATTTGAAGTTCAATTTATTGAATCTATTTCGTTTGTTCCGTCTGAAAAATGCCAAGGCTTTTCCAGAAAATTGTGCAGTAACATTTTTCAGGAGTACGCAAGGTCCTAGAACTTTGCGGAATCAGGTATGCATTGAGCGATCCTGTTCAACGGACCGAACCGCCTTTGGGCTGATCTTGCAGATTATTCGTCGTGTTCTTCGCGGAAACTTTCATGGCAACCCTTGCAGCTGTTGCCTAGATTCTTAAATGCACCCGCTACTGCTTTACGATCCCCAGACTGCACAGCCGTTTGCATGGCGATGGAGCTCGTCTTGTAGTCATCAAGGGCCGCCGCGAATTTCTCGGGCTGGCTCCAGATTTCTGGCAGTGCATGAGAACCTTCGGCCGAGTCCTGGGGAAAGATGCCGTCCAATTCGGCACCGGCTGTAACCAAAGCGTCGGCGTGCGCCTGCATGAATCCGGTGTCTTCAATCTGGCCAAACGCCAACATGGATAAAGCGGAGATATGTCCCTTCATGGCTTCCATCACCGAATGACGATATTTGCCATAGGGTGAGCCCTCGTCCTGAGCCAGAGTTTGGCCAGTCACCAGGACACAGCCCACCAAGAGGCTAGAAATAATTTTCGCTGTTGTCCGCATTTTGTGCTCCACTGAGGTCTTATTGAAAAAGTTTGTTGGGCGTTGGGGCTTTGCGCCCCAACGGTTTTATTAATGCCGTCGCCTGCTGGCAGCTGCTGATTATCCTAAGGATATTTGTAGTGCTTGTCATTAATCGGCCGACCCCGAGTAGATTCCAGCACGTCTATTCCGGTTCCTGCGTTTCGGCTTCCTCGGTTTTTGCGGGTATTTTTCCATCTAGCCATGCTCTTAAATCGCGGCCGATTTCCGGGCCGGCTTCCTGGTTGGCCATATGGCCAACGCCCGGATAAATAATCATATGTAGGCTGGCGGCGTTTTCTAAGAGCTCTTCAAATTCGTAAGCTTGTTCAACCTCTGCTTGTGGATTGGCTTCGCCCCACAATAGTAGTGTGGGTGCCCTAATGGATTGCACTGTGCCTTCCAGGTCACCGGGTTCATATTGCCTCAGCCGATCGAGTTGCGCTGCGCGCTGGCCCTCGCGTAACCACATGTCATGCCAGCGGTCGATCAGTTCATCGGGCAAGCGGTCAGGGTCACCGTAGGCCGAACGCAGCATGAATTCGGGGAGTGCGCGCGGCAGGATGTACTCGAGTATCTGCGCCGAATCGGGGATGGCGCGCCTGATTTGCTTACGGCCTTCCAGTGCACCCGGGCTGAGCAACATCAACTTCGAGATTCGTTCTGGATGGCGGGATGCATAGTGCATAGACACAGTGCCACCTAGGGAAGTACCGCCAAGGGTGAATTCTTCCAAATCTAGCGCATCAGCAATGTTCTCGGTGAGTTCGATGGTGCGAGCCAGGCTGTAATCGCCGCTGGGATCGGGGCCGGTTAGGCCATGACTGGGCATGTCGAAACGAATCACCCGGTAGCTGTCTACCAGTTCGGCTACCACTGGATCCCAATCAATCAGGTTAGAGAAATTGGCATGGATGAGCATCACCGGTGGGCCCGCACCTTCGTCGCGATAGTGCAGGCGCACGCCGTCGATGTTGATGAAGCGCGATGAGGGGGTCATATAGCGAGCTTCAAGTTCAGCAGCTGGGATATCGCGATAGACCCAGGCAGCGGCGAGCAGCCCAAGGGCGACTATTCCCGCCAGGCCAAGCAGGATCACACCAACAATCTTAATAATTTTCATTGCCTTACGCCTTTCTAGATACGCTCGGGAGCCGTGCCGACGGTCGAATTTTCGACCCCGGACAGGCTCTTCACCAACATCCGTTCTCACGCCGCAAACGAAATATAGACCACATTGGGGATTTTGGACGCCATGTCTGTTTCCGGAAACATTTTGTCACGCTTGCGCCGCGGTCCGGTCTTGGTCATGGGGGCGGCCGTGCTAGTTGCGGCTCTGCTAATTGCCTCTAGACCGGAACGGCCCGCCTTGGAACTACCGGAAAAATCCTGGAGTGTCACGGTTATGCCCGCCACGCCGGCTTCCGTGCGGCCGAACTTAGAGCTCTACGCGCGCGTTGAATCGCGTCAGGACGCCAGTCTCAGCGCTGCCCTTGAAGCCGATGTCATGGAGGTCTTGGTCCAAGACGGTGACCGCGTTGCAGCTGGGCAGTCACTCATCGTGCTTGATGATCAAGATGCACAGTTGGAATTAGTTCAGCGCGAAGCCGACGTGCAGGAGATTCGCGCCGACATCAAATTAGAACGTCAAAGACGCGCTCGAAATTTGGAGGCCTTGGTCAATGAAAACGAATTGCTGGCCCTAACGGAAAGCAACGCCGAGCGTGTTCGAAGCCTTTACAAGGATAAGTTGTTGTCTCAAGCGAACGTTGACGACTCCGCGGAAGAGTATAAGCGTCAGCAACTCTCCGTGACCTCGCGCCAGCTCAGCATCGAAGAAAGCGAAATTCGCATCAATAAGCTGCAGGCTCAATTGCGTCGGGCGCAAGCTCTGCGGGACCGTGCAAGACTAGCCGCTGATAGAACGCTTATCAGCGCACCTTTTGCTGGCGCAATTTCAAATTTGAATGTTTCCGTGGGCGATCGTGTTCGCGTGGGTGATGAACTTATGCGCTTGCATAATCCCGCCAGCCTAGAACTACATACTCAGGTACCCTCTCGCTATTCGCCAAGAATTCGTGATGCGCTGCTTGCCAAGCTTGAATTGCCGACGCAGGTGATGGTTAGCGGCGAAGAGTACGCCGCTCGCCTGGCAAGAATTTCATCGCAGACACGCGAGGGATCAGGCAGCGTCGAAGCCTACTTAGATTTTATTGACCTGCCGCCGGAGACTCAGCTTGGCGCCACGCTGCGGGTTTTGCTTTCTTTGCCGGCGGAGCCCAATGCCCTCGCGATACCCGCCGAGGCAATTTATGGCCGCAACCGGATCTATATAGTCGCCGATTCTCGTTTGGTCGGTCTCGATGTCGAACGCCTAGGTGAGCGTCAGTTGTCCGGTGGACGCACCGAAGTCATCGTCCGCAGTTCGCAACTGAAGCCCGACGATCAAATTATTACCACGAAACTGTCTGCGGCGGCCGATGGATTGTTGGTCGAAATTGCCGGTCAATCGAGCGCCCAGGCGATGGATGCAATGCTTGCGGCCGGCAGTGTCGAGGCCGGCGACGAGGGCAGCTGATGCGTCCGGCGATCATCAGTAGCTTCGTTCGGCATCCGGTGGCTCCCAACCTGGCCATGGCGGTCATGGTGTTGTCCGGTATCTGGGCGCTGGGCCAACTCACCCGCCAAGTCTTGCCCAGTTTTGAGCTGAGCATCGTCAACGTCCAGGTGTTGTGGCCTGGCGCCTCGGCCGAGGATATTCAAGCGGCGATCACTGAGCCCTTGGAAGACCAACTGCGCAACGTAGATCAACTCGAAAGTATTCGCTCCACTTCTCGGGAAGGCAAGAGTCTGGTCACCTTGGAGTATGACGACTCCGTTGACATGGGCGAAGTCTTAGATCAAGTCAAAGAGCGCGTTGCCCAGGTCAGAAACTTACCGGCCAGCGCAGAGCAGCCGGTTGTGACATTAGTACCGCGCAATGCATTGGTCGCGCGGCTGGTTGTTACAGGCCCCGAATTGAACGCTTTGCGGTCGCTAGCGCGAAACTTTGAGAGCGAGCTCCGAACTTTGGGTTTGGCGCGGATAGACGTGCTCGGGCTGCCGGCTGAAGAGATTGCCATCAAGCTCGACGGGACAAGGCTTAATGAACTGCGCCTATCTCTGCAAGATATCAGTCAACGAATCCGCCAGGCCAGCAGTGACGTGCCGGCGGGATCGGTGGGCAGGGCCGAATCGGCGCGACAATTGCGCAGTCTGGATCAAGCGCGCAGCGCGAGGGATTTTAGATCTTTGCCCGTGGCGGCCGATGACGATGGTCGATTGCTGCTATTGGGTGACGTGGCAGAGGTTGAGCGTCGTGCCCGCGTGGATGAACCGACCCTATTTGTAAACGGGGCACCCGCCGTTGAAATTTCGGTGCAGCGGGTTGAATCTCAAGATGCCATTGATATTGCGCAGCTGTTGACGGCTTGGGTGGAGCGTACACAACCCGTTTTACCGCCCAACGTCGACCTTTATGTCTACGATGAACCATGGAAGCTCGTTGATCAACGTATCGATCTAATGCTAGAGAATGCCATTGGCGGATTGGTGTTAGTCGTTATTGCCTTGTACGTATTTCTCAACGGGCGAGTAGCGTTCTGGGTGGCCGTCGGCATTCCAGTTGCATTGATGGCTGGCTTGATGGCGCTGTATCTGTTTGGCGGTAGCCTGAACATGATCAGTTTGTTCGCCATGGTCATGGCCCTGGGCATCGTTGTTGACGATGCCATTGTGGTTGGTGAGGAAGCCGTCACGCGTTCTCAAGCAGCTGCGAAGCCCTTACAAGCCGCTGAAGAATCAGCTTATCGAATGTTGGGCCCGGTAATGGCCGCATCGCTAACTACCGTGGCAGCGTTCTTACCGCTGATGACCATCGGGGGTGCTGGTGGCGCCATACTATTTTCAATACCACTCATCATGATATGCGTGGTGATGGCCTCACTGATTGAGTGTTTTCTGGTTTTACCCGGGCATTTGCGGCACTCTTTTGAGGCCTCGGCGCGTAAGCCTCCTTCCAAATTTAGGTTGAGATTCGATTCGGCTTTCGAGAATTTTCGCTGTGGTCGGTTCCGTGACGCGGTGATCCGGTCCGTCCGGGATCGGGGCACCACCTTTGCCATCGCATTCGGCGGTCTAGTTGTCGTCCTTGGTTTAATGTTCGGCGGTCGTTTGGAATTTACTCTTTTTCCGCAACCCGATGACCGGAAGCTTGAAACCATCGTTCGCTTTAGTGCCGGGACGCCAAGCGACCGCGTTGCCGATTTCGTAAATCAGGCGCGCATGGCCTTGCGAAAAGTGGAAGCTGATTCGGGTCAAAGGCTAATCTCTTTGGAGGTGACAAAGCTGGGCTTGGATCCGCGTGGCACCCGCGCTGGCAACGTTGCGACCATGAGCATAGAACTGGTGCCCGGCAGCCAGCGTAGCCTGTCTAACGCCGAGATTGTTCGTGCTTGGCGGGCAGCTCTGCCGCTGCCGGCGGGTCTGGAGAATTTCTTTGTATTAAATAGCTCCGGTGGGCCACATGCTAACGATATCGAATTAGATCTGGTGGGTACCGATCCCGAGGCACTGAAGATGGCGGCCATTGCGATTAGCCAAGCCTTGAATGGGGTCACTGGCGTCAGCGGCGTGCGCGATGATATGGCCTGGGGCAAAGAACAGCTGATTTTTGAGTTATCACCCACGGGCGAAGCTCTGGGCCTCAATGGGGATTCCTTGGGCTCTCAGTTGCGCGCCGCATTTTCCGGCGAATTGGTACAGATTTTCCAGGACAAAGGTGAAGAAGTAGAAGTGCGCGTTCTAGTTAGCGATCGAGAACGCGATTCCCTGGGCGTTCTGGAAACTTTGCCCGTCGTCTTGCCCTCTGGTGAAACAGCGCCGCTTAGTGATGTCGCAAGCTTACGTTATCAGCGTGGCTTCGAGTCCCTAAAGCGTTCAGGCGGCGAATTGTCCGTGCAGGTGACGGCCGATGTCGATGAGCAGTTGAACAATAACAATGCCGTGCGCGCTTTGATGAATGAAACGGTCTTGCCCGACATAGGCGCGCGCGATGGCGTGGCCTATGCCCGCTTCGGCGGCGATGCCGAAAGTCAGGGGGAAACCCTGGGTGATGTGGGTACGGCCCTGCCGCTGGCTTTTTTGCTCATTTACATCATTTTGGCTTGGGTGTTCGAGTCGTATCTATGGCCGCTGGCGGTTCTGTCGGTGGTGCCTTTTGGCGTGGTGGGGGCCATGCTTGGACATTGGCTTTTGGCCGTGGACGTTACCTTAATGTCGATCTTCGGCTTATTCGGATTGATCGGTATCGTTATCAATGATTCGATTATCTTGGTTAGCGTGTTCCGCGAACTTTGCGCCCAAGGTATGGATGTTAAGTCCGCCGCGGCCGAGGCTTCCGTCAGGCGCATGCGGGCTGTGATACTCACCTCCATCACAACGGTATTGGGCTTGCTGCCCGTCTTGTTCGAGTCTGACCTGCAAGCTCAATTCCTGCGACCCTTGGTGGTGTCCTTGGCATTCGGCTTGATGTTCGCCACGTTTATCGTGCTGTTCTTACTGCCGGCGATCTTAGCCGGGCTTGAATCCCAAACGATTCGCTTACGCGGCTTGCAGCGAATATTCGTGAATCCCCAGGCGAACGTCGGGCCTTAGCCTGTATTCGGACGGCATCGCGACTCGACGGTCGCTGCGTCAGGCAAGGCGTTATGCTTAGGTTTTGGCCGCGCGAAAACCAACCAGTGAGTGACAGCAACCCCACCCGTCCCAAGCCTTTTATGGAAGGAATGATCCCGACCCTCAATAATCGTGGATTCATGTCCGAGACCCTCGATCGATTTTCCATGGCGTTTATCGACTATGCGGCCATCTGTGATGCGGAGGTTTTGGATTTGGGCTGCGCCTACGGCGTGGCAACTCGCGAGGTTCTCGAGCGTGGTGGACGGGTCTTGGCTAGTGACATGGATCCCGGGCATTTGGAGATCCTGGAACAGGAAACACCGGCCGAACTTCTTGGTCGCTTAAGGACCGAAGTAGGCCTGTTGCCAGATGTTGATTTTCCTGCTGAGGCATTTGCCGCGATTCTCTGCTCGCGCGTTCTCCACTTTCTCAAGGGTGAGGAAATTCGTTTGTCTCTAGAAAAAATGTTGACCTGGTTGCGGCCCGGCGGGCGATTGTTTGTCGTTGCCGACACGCCTTACACGGGTTTTTGGTCGAGCATTGCGCCCGAGTACGAGCGACGGAAAGCGGCGGGCGAGCAGTGGCCCGCCTTCATCGAAGACTTGGCGCCCCTGTTAAACAGGTCCGAAGTGCCAGCAGGGATGTTGCCTTATCTCAATCCCCTAGATCCGGACATCTTAAGGCGCGAGGCCGCTGCAGCTGGCTTTGCCGTCGAAGAGGCGGCGTTTACCGGCCGCGGCGGCGAGCCCGACGGCAACCAGCACGCCGGGCTCATTGCGCTGTGCCCGAAGGTCTAGCGAGGGTAGGGGACAATGGTCAGCGGCGTAGACTCATAAGTCATTGTTTTTATATATATTTTCTTCGCATCCGCGGCTTTGTGATCGCGTATTTGTTGACAGCATCGCGAGATGCGCGTATTACTTAGCGACAGCCTGTCGCTAAGAATCATTAACATGTTTATAGCCATTCGCGACCTTCTTCACGCCAAAGGCCGTTTCGCGCTCATGACCCTGGTCATTGCGCTGATCGCCTTTCTGATGACCTTCTTAACCGGGCTTGCCGCTGGTCTGATCAAGAATAATATTTCCGGCCTGATGGAATTAGACGTCAGTCACCTCACTTTCGAGTGGGATGATAAGCCAACCTATCGTAATACCATGATTGAGCGTGCCCAGTGGGAAGAGTGGGCTCAAAAGCCAGCCGTTAAGCAATTGGAACCCATGGGCCATACGGTTTTCACCGCGCGCAATCAAAACAATGATCCCTTGGAACTGGTGCTGTGGGGCTTGGAGCCGGGTTCTATGATCGAGCCCAAGGTCATCGAAGGCGAGCAACTCGGTGGTCGAGAGGAGGGTGTCATTGTTTCTGAATTACTGGTGGCGCGAGACGGCGTGAAAATAGGCGATCGAATCACTTTAGACCGTGTCCTTACTGAAATTGAAGTCGTCGGCGTCGCCGAAGAAAGAAACATTGGCCATATTCCCATCATCTATGCGCCGCTGCGCAAGTGGCAGGAGGCCACCTACGGCCCACCCGGTGGTGCGCCGCCCGGCGAAAAACTCCCGGATATCGTGTTTGACTTCGTCAGCATTTTGGCCATGCAGTTGGATGAAAGTCTGGGCCCTGAAGAAATCGCCGCCCTCGATGAGGAGATTGGCACGAGCACCCTAAATCGCGCCAGTTTTTATGCCGCTTCCACCGGTTATATTGAAGAGGTACGCACGGTACAGATTATTCAAATGTTCTTGTTTGTTATTTCGGCCGTGGTTATCGGTGCGTTTTTTAGTATCTGGACTATCCAACGAACCCGCGAAATCGGCTTAGTTAAAGCGCTCGGAGGGTCCAACGGCTATTTACTGCGCGATGCACTAGGTCAGGCGCTGATACTGATGGCCCTGGGTGTTGCCACCGGTCTTGGCTTGGGCCTATGGGCAGGTCAGGCGTTCATGGAGTCGGGCCGTCCCTTCATGTTCGAGGCCGATAAGATCACCCAGGCCATGATTTTGCTGATCGTTGCCGGCTTATTAGGTGGCGCTTTGGCCATCCGCCGCATTACCAAAGTTGATCCCATCATTGCTTTGGGGCAAGAACAATGAGTCTACGCGCGGAAAATGTGTCGCTGGTCTTGGGTGACGGCGATGAGCAGATTACGGCCTTGGATGATGTGTCTGTGGAGGTCGCCGCTGGCGAGTTCACCTTGATTTTGGGTCCGTCGGGATCGGGCAAGTCGAGCCTCTTGGCGGTCTGTGGCGGTCTACGCACGCCGACAGCCGGACGAGTCTGGATTGGCGACACTGAAATCACCGGGCTGAAAGCCGCTGCCTTGACGAAGATACGTCGCGAAAAAATCGGCTTCGTTTTCCAGCAGTCGAATCTGGTGCCTTCACTCACGGCCATTGATCAACTGCTATTGCTGGTCCATATGAGCGGTCGCAAACCGCGTGCGGCTGATCGCGAGCGCGCCTTGGCCCTGCTGGATGAGGTCGGCATGGTCGATAAGAAAAACCGCCACGGCGGACAATTGTCCGGCGGGGAGCGGCAACGGGTCGGTATTGCCCGCGCCTTCATGACCCAGCCGTCGCTACTGTTGGTTGATGAGCCGACCTCCATGTTGGACCGCAAGCGCGGGCATCAAATTGTCGAGTTGCTGCAAAAGGCCTGCCATGAGCATCAAGTCGCCACACTCATGGTGACCCATGATCATGGCGTTCTAGATACCGCGGACCGGGTGGTTGCCATTACCGATGGTCGCTTGGAGGAGATGTCGCAAGCCAGTATTCCAGTGCCGGAAAGGGTGTCCGATGCCACGCATTGAGGCAGAAAACATCCAGGCCCACGTTCGCCAGCAAACGGATCGCATTGTCGATGCCGCGTCGAAATTGTTCAGTGAACGGGGTTATCAAGGCACCGAATTGAGCGATATCGCCAAGGAAGTTGGCTTGGCGCGCAATTCTTTATACCGCTACTACCCCAATAAGGACTATGTGCTACTGGCCTGCCTCAAACGCGATATGGCACCTGGCTTGGCGCGGCTTCGAAAACTGGAGGATTCCGTCAAGGATCCGCGGAAGAGAATAGAAGCATGGATTGCTTTGCAAATGGAAATCGCTCTTACAACTTGTCACGATGCGATACACATGCTGGCGGATACCAGCGAAAATTCCGACGATTTTCGCCGTCAAATATCGGCCCTACATGAACCGCCCGCCCAAGTCTTACGTCGTGCCTTGGACGAATTGTTCGCAAACACCAATCGCGACGTGGCGCTGATGAGCGCAATGATCACCAGTATGGTGCATGCGGCTGCTTCTCGTGCCATGGAGACGGGGCAGCAGTCGGCAGTCCTGGCGCAAGTTTCAGCCGCCGTGCGGCAAGTATTGCTGTCTTAGGTGGGCCTGGTGATACCTACAGACGGATGCACATCCAAGAAGGCAAAGCCGGTTGCCGTTGAGGCCTGGCATCGCAGGCATTGTTAAGGAGCCAAAAAATGACTATCAAGAACATTCGAAATGCCAATACCGAAGGTATTGTCTTACTGGTCGCCCTGACCTTTTCCCTCACTTTGGGCGTTTCTCTGTCAGCCGCGGGGCAAGATCATGCTGCCCATGATCACCATCAACACCAGCACGATGCCGGTGTTCCTGAGATGGATGCCGAAGGCAAGCGTTTAACCAGTTATCAGGTCAAGCACGACATGGACGCGGCCACGCTGGAAGCCTTGAGGAAAAAGATTGCGCTTTATCGCGGCTTAACGGACATGGAACTGAACATGAATATGTCCGCCATGGGTCCTAACTACGAATGGTATGCCAGCGACCCTGAGCAACAAGGCGAGATTGGTGTGCTCTTGCTGTCCCACGGCGTGGGGGAAAACAGCGACCGTATTCTCAAAGAGGCATTGGAGCCTGTGTCAAGCAAGTATCCAACGGCCATCGGCTTCGGCATGGCCATGATGCAGTCGGCTTACCTGCAATCGGCAGTGGATGACCTAAGCGAACGCGGCGTTAAGACCATCGTATTGGTACCCAATGGCACCACAACGGAATACAACAGCTTGACGCGTCAGTGGAAGTATATTTTTGACATGGATGGCCAGGAATCGACGTATTTAGATGTGCCTAAAGTTAAGACTGACGCTCGTCTAGTCATGACTAGCCACTTTGCCGACCATCCGCTGATCTCGGAAATTCTTTACGACCATGCCAAGGAGGTGAGCCAGGATCCGAGCAAGGAATCAGTGATCCTAGTGGCCCATGGTCCGGAAGATCTTGAAGACAATGGGCCGGATTTGGAAATTCTCGGCGCCCATGTGGATAGGCTTAAGGCAAAAAATGAATTTGCCGATGTCAAGCTAATCAATCTGCAAGATGACGCCATTCCGCCGATCCGTGAATCGAACGTCAGAAAACTGCGGCGCTGGATTAAGCAAGCGGAGAAAAAAGGTCAAACACCTCTAGTTGTTGCCTTGGCCGCCGCGAGCCACGGTGTGCAGACGCATATTCGACAGGATTTGCGTGGCTTGAACTACGTATTCGCAGAAAAAGGCATGTCAGAGCATCCAAAATATGTCGCCTGGATCGCCGCCGCCATCGAGGAAGCCATTGGGTCAGAGACCGTGGCTACTGTTGATTAGCGTATTCGTTACCAAGCACAAGGGCTTGCCGCAATTCGGAATCTATCCTTGGGATACCGTTCGCCAAAAGCGGCCCGATAAGTCAAAGCATACTCACTAGATTTCGCATCGGAAAGACTTACAACAAACAGAGAATTCTAAATGACTAGAGAAAGCAGCATGCTGCCTTTTTCCGACGGCGATATTTTTATTGGTTGCACCTTGCTGAATGTTGAAGATGACGATCATGCTGGCGAGGGGCGAATTTGGCAGTACGATAAAGATCTCAACTTCAAGGGTGAACTGTGGACCGAAGGCGGCGAGCATTTTGTGGGTGGCTTGGAGTTTGATCCCGACGGATTACTTTGGGCTTTTAACGATCTAGCCGTGCTGCATGTCGATCCTAATACGGGTCGGCAACGACCCCTCTCTGACAAGTTCCTGCCGCGGGGTTACCGCAGTGCGAGTTTTGATACTGATGGAAACGTGTACCTCGGCGAGCACATGAAGGCGGAGAAAAAACCGGACAACCCCATTGCTAAGAGAACAACGACTAAGTTCCCCGTTATCCCCGGCGAAGGGGTGCTGGGCTTTGGATACATTTATCAATACAGTCCCGACTGGAAGTTGCTCAATACCTTTAAAACCGAAACGGCGCCGGAAATGACCGGGTTCAAAGGTGTGACGCATTCCAGCCTGCATCCGAATGGCCAGTTCATCACCTATGCCACCGAAACCGGCAAGCGCCTCATGCGTTACGACGTGCGGAACGACCGCCAAATGCCCGATCTGGTCACTTATCCTGGCGATGACATTTTCGATCGTGTTTGGGTGATCGCGGTGAAGTACTGGCCCGATGGACGGTTGTTGATTACTCGCGGCGATACGCTGGAGTTGCTTGATGAGCAAGGCAAGCTGCTGAAGGAATATCCACTGGAGACCTACGGATGGTCCGACATCGAAATATGCGGAGATGGCGTGCACTGTCTGGTTAGCAATATCTGGGAAGGCACTATTGCCAAGATCAACGTGGAAACTGGCGAGATCGCCGGCATAATTGATACCGGATTTAAGGCGCCCATGCGCTGTGTCGCGGGAGTGGCTGAGTACAAGGGATAGTTTGGGCGTTTTTGCTTTTGCAAATACTAGTTCTTACCACCTGGCGCGCTGCCAAATCGCCGATACAGCCAACAAAAGCCAGCAATGATGAGCAGCGACCAGCCAATCAACTGACTGAGCATCACAAAGGCTAGTTTTCCTTTCTTTGCGAATACCATCAGATTGGCGGCCGTGGTCATGATTTCGGGATAGCGGTAGATCACCAGCAAGGCGTTGCAATTTTCCAGCCAGTCAAACAGCGTACCGATCATTAGCAAGCTGAATAGGCCGCGCTGGTCGACCCAATCGTATGCGTGTTGGGAAATATGACGCAGTGAGAAGGCGGCTATGGCGGCAAGAAAGATACCGGCGAAAAATGGAAAGAAATAGTCAACAAATGAGAACGCGTAATACAGTTGCTTGGCGTTTTCTGTGTAGCTTGGTAGCTGCGAGAAAACTTGCTCAACTGTCAAGCTATTCTGAAAATCGAAGGGTACTTCGCCACCCGTGAGTTCGCTAAATGCTTTTTGAATTGGTCCGAAAACCGCGAGTAGCGAGCCCAGAAAAACAATAATTGACAAAACGAATAGACTGGCGGAACGTGAAAAACGCACGATCAAGTCGTTCAAGTAACGCATACCGATATTCCCGTCTATTAAATTTTTCTACCTGCCGTGCCACCGCCTCGAGCAACATGGCCTTTACCATACGCCTGCCAATCTACGCTCGATAGCCGCAGCCACTTCTATTAATCTGGCTCCAGGCCGGCTTGCAGCGTATCTTGTACGAATTTACGGGTTACTTCCAAGCCGTCAGCAATCTCGTTAAGCGCCCTTAGCTCTGGTTCACCGCCATGACCCTCGGCCCTCGCGATTAGGCAAAGATCGCGCACCACTTGCATTCGGCGAGACATGCTTACCTTTTCTCGCGCTAGATCTATGCGGCCCGGTAATTCGTCGGCGAGCTTGTCTAAGTCTAGTTTGTCATTCAAGCTGCCCGCCCCGAAAAACTCTTCGAAAACCTTGGTTTCTTCATCGGTAATCTTGCCGTCTGCCTGGGCAACCGTTACCGCCCCGGCAAAAAGTAGCCGGCGCATCGCCTCGGCATCGGGTGTGCGGCCTTCAATATAGCTAGGCTCCATCAAGCCCATGAGCTTCAGCACGGCCTCTTCCAATTCGTCGACGGAAATGCCATCGCTTTGGGCCAGCACAGATTCGTGGTATAGCTTTAGAGCCTTTACCCTAAGGGGGCTAAACGGGTGGGTTGAAAACCAATCTTCCCGGGGAGCACCTTGGCCTGGTTGGGCATCTTCAACCTGCATGTCATCAACCTGACTTAGAAAATCCTCGAGATTGAAGCCAATGACATCGCTGGTCAAACCGGAGGCGAGCCTAAATAAGGCGCTGGCGACCGATTCCAGATCCTGAGCACAGTGTGCTCCCGCGCGGTCGGCCGAAATTTCTGCGTAGCGTGACCAGGCGAAAAGCTTCAGCGCGAGATCTGGACTCGGTTTGCTGTTGCCTCTCAATATGTGGCCGATGGGAATATCGTGGTGTTTGTATAGGTGGTGGCCCAACTCGTGACCCATCACGAAAAGTAGTTCGCTGCGCGAAAAAGATTCAATTAAGTGTGAAGAGAACATCACATAAAGCCGTTCGTTCTCCGGTTTGAAACAAGCTGCGTTAAATTGAGGGCTGGAATATACGAATAGCTCCACCGGAATTTCGATACCCAATTTTTCTACGCACTGGTCCGCCATCTCATGCAATGATGGGCTCATGCGACGACTCAGCCGGACTGAGGTGCTTAATAAGTGCCGACGAATTCCCATGGGACCTTCCTCTTCGCGATCGGCGATTCGGCGATTAACGCGCCGGATATCCGCGTGCGTCAACAGCGATTCGTACAAGGCGAGATCATTGCGGCAGCGAATAGTTTCGGCATCCATGGTTGTCATTGTGTTGGTCCTGGATTTCACCTAGGCGCCGTTGCTTGATCGATGGTTGGAAGTATCCCTGATTATTTCGCCTAGCGTAATTGATAGATTGATTAGCGGTTGAACAAAAGCATCTGCGGTGGTATTCACATACCAGCGTCCCGCCGCCGATTCAAGGAAGTCGACATAGCGAAGTATCTCGGTATTTTCTAGCGACGCATAAGTATGAATAAAATAGACGAGTATCGCGCGATCCATTGGTGCCAATAGCAACTCCCGCTCAGCGAATATTTTCTTGCGTAGGGCCTCAATATTTTTCGCCGTGCTGACCTGGCTAGGATCGCTATGGCCAACCGCAATGGCCAGAGCAATGGCAAGGGAGCTGTCCACGGCCATTTCTGTGCCGTTCACGCTCTCGTTGAGCCGCCTGACCAAGGCAATCCGCGCATCATCTGGGCGAAAGCTTTCTAGTTCTTTCGCAAACGCTTCCAATTCTGCAAGTCCCTCGGGGCTTGCAGCGTGCTCCTCTAACGCAGTTATTTTTCGCCCAATATCGCTATTCAGCCAATTCAAGGTGGATTGACCATGATTCGCATCCCATTGTTCGCGAATGCTCTCTACAGCGAAATTGCTGAGTATCCCATCGTCAAATTGCTCGTTAATACTTGCGCGCAGGGCAGTTAAGGTGGGGCCGGGTATTGCCGCCCTTCTTTCCTCAAGGCCGGCCAAGATCTGCGGTTTAACCGCGAGTAGTTGTTGCTCTGCCCCTGATACCCGGAATAGGGCTGTGGGCTGATCGGCCTGCAAGCTCATGTTTTTGGTGCATCCACCCAAGGGGCCCAGCACCAGTAGTACAGCGATGACCAAAGCTCGATTCATAGTGAGTCTCCTAGCAATGGCCAGGATAAAGCATGCATCATGGCTTAGTCTCCTCGGGAGCCACAGTTTTTATAATTGACGGGCTCTGGCCCTGGGGTCCCTCATTTTCGGGTTCGGGATGGCTACGTGCGTCGACCACTAATCGACTACCATAGCTAGAGCGAAATCATTGGAGTAAAGGGACTAAAGTCTGATGGCCTATTGGTTGATGAAATCTGAACCCGACGTATTCGGGATCGACGACTTGAAAGCCGTCCGTCGCGAGCCCTGGGACGGGGTCCGCAACTACCAAGTGCGCAATATGATTCGCGATGATATGCGGTCCGGCGATTTGGCTTTTTTCTACCATTCCAACTGTAAGGAACCCGGCATAGTCGGGCTAATGAGTATCGTCGGCAAAGCGCGTCCGGATCCGACTCAGTTTGACCCGAAGTCCAAGTACTACGATCCGAAAAGTGATCCCGCGCAACCCCGCTGGTTGCTTGTGGATGTTCGTTACAAGCGCAAGCTGAAGCGAAATATCGGTCTAAAAGAGCTTAAGCTTCATGAGGAGTTGTCTGACTTCGCGTTAGTGAAGCGTGGCAATCGCCTATCTGTCATGCCGGTCAGCGAGCGCCAATGGAAATTTATTTTGTCACTAGAGTAAAGGCGTCCAGCCGTGGATCGCACCGAAAGGTTTTATAAGATTCATCGCCTGCTAAGTCAGCGCCGCATAGTTTCTCGCGATGATTTTCTAGAGGAACTCGGCGTTTCTCGCGCTACGTTTAAACGCGATTTGGAATACCTGCGCGATCGCCTCAGCATGCCCATTGTTTGGGATCGTGAGCGCACGGGTTACTATCTTGATGAGAAGGCGCCGCAGGCACATCTTTATCAGCTGCCGGGACTTTGGTTTAGCGCGGAAGAAGTTCACGCCTTAATTACCATGGAACAACTTTTGGAGCGTCTGCAACCCGGCCTATTGGGGCCGCAGGTTAGGCCTCTGCGGGAGCGTATTCGCAAGGTTCTCGATAGCGGTGATTTTTCCGCAAGTGACTTGACGCGCCGAATTCGTATTCTACAAATGGGTGTGCGGCCTGTGGAACCTGACAACTTTCAGGCCATTTCTTCGGCTTTGTTATCGCGGCGGCGTTTGCAGATCGAGCATCTTCGGCGTGCCGATAACGAGTCCTTGCCGCGCGAGGTTTCGCCGCAGCGCTTGGTCCACTACAGAGACAATTGGTATCTCGATGCCTGGTGCCACCTGCGCAAAGGCTTACGGACCTTCTCGGTGGATGCCATCAGCAGCGCGGTGATACTTAGCAAGCGCGCGCGAGAAATTAGCGATGCGACGTTAGATCAGCAGCTAAGCGCGGGGTTTGGAATCTTCTCTGGTCGAGCCACGCACACCGCTGTGCTGCGTTTTAATCCACGCCGGGCCCGCTGGGTATCCCGCGAGATATGGCACTCGGATCAAGATGGGCATTTTGAACTCGATGGCGCCTATGTTCTGAAAGTTCCCTATTCCAATCATCGCGAGTTGCTCATGGATATATTGAAATACGGGGCCGACGTTGAAGTCTTGGCGCCCGGGGCGTTGCGTGAAGAATTGCGTAAAACCCTAAGGGCGGCTGCCGACTTGTATCAGGTTTGAGGCTAGGGTGTTTGCGACATCAGATATCAGCTATTGCCGGAATGCCGGGAGAAGATGGGTTCTTTAGGGCTATTCGCCGAATAGTGATTGCGGATTCCGGTCGACCAGATACTTTTCGAAGCCACTATCACGCAAAATTTGTTCAGCGCGCCGCAGATCCTCTGCCAGAACCTGTACATAGAAACCTTGATCGGCACCGGCGATGGCCACATGTCCACCACGCGCAATATCCAAGACTTCAATACCTTCACTTTGAAGCAGTGCCTTTAATACTGCGAAGGTGCCGATATCAAAGGCGAAAGCGAGCCGTTCCACGGACATTGAGCTGGACTCCAAAAGTTTTCATGTTATCAACGCGAAAGATCGGCATCGCTGTCACTTAGACTGTTAATAGCCGCTACTCGCCACCATATCAGCAATGACACGGTGCCGAACACGGTATAGACGACGGCGAAGGTAATCATCGTGGCGTCGTAGAACAACAGCCGGTATACCAGATCTGCCACGAAACCGCGGTCATAGCCCGCTTCTCCGGCGCGCCCGCGCAGCTGATTCTCCCAGACGGTCAGTGGACAGAGCCGGCCAAACCAAGCTTGTAACACGACAATCAACAGCAGGCAGATATGCGTGTAGCGAGTTGCTTTTCGCGCCGCCCAGGCGGGCTTGCCAAAAATTAGCCAGCTCAGCCCGGCTATAGGGCTTAGGATCACGAATACAACGACGCAGCCATGCACCAATAAAATGCCGTCGGCAAGGGCTGCATACCAAGTATCGGAACTCATGGATCAGATCGCCGCTGGGCTGGCTTGGGAATTTGCCAATTGGCAAGATCAAAGCCTTTGTTGGCCAGCCGAAAATTGTCCAGCGCCAATCGCCCGATTTTCGCGCATCTTTCGGTTTGAGCCCATGTGCTAATTGCTTTGTTCTCCGTTTGATTTGTTATAGTGCAGTGCCCGGCCCGGGCGCTAAAGTTTTCGCGCCTGCCTGGCATACCACGATATATTTTTAACACCGCTATTCCTTGATGTGGAGTATCCGGTTGCAACGAGACCCGGGGCCCATGAGTACTCCCGCGCGCGCCAGGACAATCCTACTCTTTGGTCTAGTCACCTACGGGATGGGCCAATCCCTGCTGTATGTGATATTCGGACCTTTGGCGAGGGATATTGGGCTGTCTGAGCTGCAATTCGGGGTGTTGATCGCCGCCTCGAATGTCGCCATCGTCATGTTTTCCCCCGCCTGGGGTCGTGCCAGCGAGCGGTTAGGCCGAAAACGGGTCTACTTGATTGGCCTGGTGGGTTTTGCGCTCGGCTATGCGGGTCTTGCCTTGGGTATTCAGGCGGGCTTATGGGCCTGGCTTACCGCCACGCCTTTGTTCTTGATGCTACTGGGCGCGCGGTTAGCCTATGGCGTACTCGCCGCGGCGATTCAACCAGCCGCAACGGCTTATATTGCCGATACGACTGATGAGCAGTCTCGTGGCCAAGGCATGGCGCTCATTGCCGCATCCGGTGGTATTGGCACAATCGTTGGGCCGGCTTTTGGCGGTTTGTTGGCGAATTTTGGGCCCGTGGTGCCCATGTACGTGGCCGCCGTTCTAGCCTTGGTGGCTGCCGCGGTCACCATGGCGAGCCTGGTTGAGCCCGAACGGCATGTGGATGCTTCGGCTGGGTTCAAACTCAGCTTTTCCGATAAGCGTGTATTTCCCTACCTCTTCGCTTGGTTCGTCATATTCATGGTTTTTACCGCTGTGCAAGTGGTGACACCTTTCTATATAGAGGATGGCTTCGGTGTCACCGGCCGCGCCGAAATCACGCGAGTCGCGATGTTCGCTCTGTTGGCCATGGGGCTGGTGACCCTGGTGATTCAAATCGGTGTCATGCAGATTTGGAAATTAAGCCCACGGGCACTGCTGCGGTTCGCGTTTTTTATTTTCAGCGCAGTGTTGTGGATGCTCGCTTTCGCCGATCAACTTTGGCAGCTCTATGTGCTCTATGCTGGGATGGGCTTGTCATTCGCCCTGGCGGCGCCCGGCTTGAATGCTGCAGCCAGTCTTAGTGTGGGCCCCAAGGAGCAGGGCGCGGTGGCGGGCCTGCTTGCGGCAGCACCGGCCTTTGGCATGATATTCGGGCCTGCCTTGGGCGGCGCGGTGTATCGTTTGGGCGCGAATTTGCCGATGCTCGTGGGTGCCGCGCTGGTGCTACTGCTTGGGGTGTTTTTCTTATTCGTCAGGATTCCAGATCCCGCAGAGGCTCCGGATCCGTCTGAGCAGATCGCCTAACTCGAGAAACAAGTCCAATAAAACTCGACCAGCAATCCACTTGGTTATTACAAGTCGTCTAGCCGCTCGCCATTGATATCCAGCAGCTGCGCGGGCAAGGTTTCCGTATTGATGGCGCCGAGCTGTTTGGCCATGGCCCAGGCTAAACTGAGATTAGAAGATATTGAATCTAGCCCCCACTGCTTTTGGGCGGCAATGATGGCCCGCAAACTTGGCATGCCGGTGCCGCTAAACACGATGGCGTCGACCGATTTATCGGGTAGCTTTGCAAGTATCTGCAGGGCGTGACGGCTGCCCAGCTCATAAATCTTGCGGGTGTCTGTCGACGGCAAGCGCGCCAATTCGATGTTCTGCAGATTGAATCCTCGCTCGCGCCAGTAGTTTGCGCCGAGCTCAGCTAGCCAGCTGGGGTAGGGCGCGATCATTGCAATTCGCTCAGCGCCTAGAGTGTTCAGGGCGGATTCAATGGCGGACGCCGCGGTAATTATAGGATAGCCGAACTGATCCTGGAGTTTCGCAACCCTGTCGCGCTCGGCTCGATATCCATGAATATAACTAGAGCCGGTACAGGCGAAACCAAAACCGTCTAGGGCAAGCTCATCGAAGCGCAACAGGCTTTGATCCAAATTATCGAAGTAATCGTTTAGTCGAATTCTCGGCTCAGTGGACGGGCTCACTAAGCGGACGGTGGCCAGGCTGACCTGGGGCGGTCTAAGCAACCACAGTTCTTGTTCAACGGTGGGATTTGCCTGCGGTGTTCCAATTCCCCACACACCCCGGGATCCGTATTCCGTGGGCCGTACTGGCACGATCTATCGCCAGAAAGACTTCGCGGCAATCATGCCCGCTGCCACTTCGTCCGCGCCTTCCTCATGGACATAGTGTCCCGCATTTTCGACGCGCAGGACCTTGACTGTGGTATCGCTCAATCCATCGACTAAGGCCTTCAATTCGGCTTCGTTTTTGCGCCTATCTTGAACACCCCAGGCGATCAGAGTCGGGACATTGACTTGCCCAAGGAGCGGACCCTCCGAAGCTGCAACATATTGGCCCATCATACTGGTCATGCCAGTCAGATAGCCTTCGCTGCGGACCGTTAGCATGAGGTCGTCCATGACCTGATCTGTGATTATCTCCGGTTTGACATAGGAGGTCTTCAGGAAATTTTCCCGAAAATCGCGTTTGCCGAATTGCTTCGCGGATAGCCGTGGCAAGGGAAAGAAATAGTATTCGGCAATTTTAGGTACGCCCGTGTTGATGATGCCAGGGTTCATCAGTACGAGTCCCACAACTTCGGGCACGTCAATGGCCACTCGCATGGCGATAGCGCCGCCCAGTGAATGTCCTCCAACAACAACTTTTTCTAAGCCGAGCTCGCGAATAAGACTACGCATCATTCGGGCTTGCGCCGGATTTTTGTAGTCCCAGGTCGCGGGTTTGTCGGACAGACCAAAGCCGGGCATGTCCACGCTAATTACGTGGTAGTCCTTGGCCAGGCGTGGTGCGAGTTCTCGGAATGACTGCAAGGAATTGCCGAAGCCATGAATGAGCAATACCGAAACAGTATCAGGGCTAGTTTCGCCAAACTCCCGATAGCGAAGCTTAAGATTTTCTACTGTTGCGAAGCGATCTTGGTCGCTGGCAAGTTCACGAGCCGGGACCTCTTCGAGGTCCGTGGGCCAATACGCATAAATCACTAGTGCGGCCCAAATGAGCAGCAATAAAATGACTACGCTGCCAAAGATCCTTTTCAGTATTTTCATTTCACGGACTGCGGTTCGGAAGGCGTGAATGCTAGCATGCAGGCCGCGAGCGCGGTGAGGCGCGGAAATTCATCGACAGCGGTGCACGGCCTTGTACTGCCGGACCAGGACCGTGATTCGCCGAGACTGGGCATCGCCGAGCAAGATTCTCCTGGAGATTTAGTTTTTGTCCGAGGAAGAAGCGGTGATAGGCGGGCATTGACCAGCAGGCGGACCCGCAGGCTCAGGCCGATACATGGTCTGAGTCCGCGCAGTATTTACCTCCCGTTTTCAAGGGCTTATTGAGATGACCCAAGGTATTGTCAGTGCGCGTGCGCCTGCGTCGAGGTCG
Organism: Gammaproteobacteria bacterium; assembly: GCA_965221985.1. Classification (GTDB taxonomy): domain Bacteria; phylum Pseudomonadota; class Gammaproteobacteria; order Steroidobacterales; genus J054. The sequence continues at coordinate 220,906 of OZ244928.1, read as the reverse complement.
GGTTAGAATTCCACCTCGGTCGTAGGCCGTCCAAAGCTTAGGGAAGCTGGGGCATTTCACGGGGAAAATCATGTTGAATGCGAAGATGAAAACTGGATTCGGTGTCGCGGTGCTCGCGATGCTAGCTGCGGCGGTTGTCAACGCCAGCCCGCAGGAAGGCAACTGGTACATTGATGGGTTGGGCTCGTTCATCATCGCCGATGACGATCGATTTGTTGACGACGGCTTTGTCGGCGGGGGCCTGACCCTCGGCTATGCATTGTCCGAGAATTGGAACTTAGAGTTTGACGGTAAGTTCTTTGATATGGACGGTGAACGCGGCGGGCCTGATCAAGAACAGATTATGCTCGGTGCCAATGTGATGAACGTTTACAATCGAGCGGGACGATTTACGCCTTATTTGCTAGGCGGTGCCGGTTGGGCAAATACCGATGGATCGGGCAATACGCAACCCGATGACCGAGACGCGCTGGAATTGCGCGGCGGTATCGGCATGCTGACCGATCTCTGGAGTGACCGATGGTCCCTGCGTACAGAAGCCTTGGTTCGCTGGGAAAATGCCGACGATGATCTTACAGATTGGGTTCTCAATGTCGGTCTGGGCTATGCCATGGGCGAAGGCAGAACACGTGACGTTGATAGCGACGGCGATGGCGTGCTGGATAGCCTTGATCGCTGTCCGGGAACCCCGCTGGGGGCCGTGGTTAACGACCAAGGTTGCGAACTCGACGGTGACGGTGATGGCGTAGTTGACCGCTTAGACTTATGTCCCGATACGCCGCGTGGCGCCAAGGTTAATGCCGAGGGTTGTCCTTTGGACAGTGACGGTGACGGCGTTTTCGACGGTTTGGATCAATGTCCCGATACCCCAGCTGGCGCTGAAGTCGATGCCCGGGGCTGCCCCCTTGAAGTCGACGGTGACGGCGATGGCGATGGTGTCAAAGACAGCATGGACAAGTGTCCAAACACCGAACGCGGCGCTCTGGTTGATGCCGAGGGCTGCAGCTTCCAGCTATCTGGCGCGAATTTTGGATCGGATTCTGACGTTCCCTTGGACAGTGGCCTACGTCGCCTAGATCAGGTTGCGACCCGCTTGGCTGATTTTCCCGACTTGCGAATTGTCGTTGAGGGGCATACCGACAGCCGTGGTGATGCGGAATACAATTTGGGCTTATCCGAACGGCGTGCGCGGGCTGTACGTGACTACTTGGTTGAACGGGGCGTTGCGTCCGACCGGTTAAGCACGGTGGGCTTGGGCGAATCGCAGCCGGTGGCTGACAACAGCACCGCAGACGGTCGCGCTCAAAATCGTCGCGTCGTGTTGCGCGTCGCGGAGTAATCCGGGAAACAAACAACTCTATCCTGCCCGGTGGCCGCTTGGCTGCCGGGCAGGTTTTTCTCCGCAGAGCTGCACGCCAGAGTGCGGCCGAAGAACAATAAGAACAGTCGGTGACCGATACCACGCATTCAAGCGAAGTTGAGCAGGTGACTTTGTCGCCGTCGCGGCCTTGGTGGAGCCCCCGGCGAAAACGGTTCTGGGTAGTCGCGTTGCTGCTGGTGTATACCTTGGGCGGCTTCTTTCTGGTTCCCTGGATTGTTAAGCGGGAACTGCCCGCCTTTATCGAGGCGCAGACCGGCCATTCTGCGAGCTTAAAGGAATTTCGTTTTAATCCCTATGTGCTAAGCGCCGAGGCCACGGATTTTGTGCTTTTGGAATCTGATGGCCAACCGTTAATCAGTTTTGACCGCTTGTTTGCGAACTTACAGCTGAGTAGCCTCCTGCGGCGCGCCCTGGTCTTCAGCGAGTTGCAGCTCGATTCACCGTTTTTGGATATTCGCCGGGATTCCGCCGGCGCGGTCAATCTCAATCAGCTTCTCAAGCCTGCGGCTGATGACCAAGCGGAGGCTTCTTTGTTGCGTTTGGTGATAGATGCCTTGACCGTCAATGGCGGTCGTGTTGATGTGACTGACGAGGTACCAAAAACAGATTTCACCACTCAGCTTGGTCCGGTAGATATTCAGCTTGCGAATCTCAGTACCTTGCCGGATGACAGCGGCCAACAAACCGTGGACATTAAGACTCCGCAGGGAATCAATCTCGCCTGGACGGGCGATTTTAGTGTCAATCCACTGCACTCGACCGGTCGCGTCACGGGCAGCGGTCCCTACCTGCCGCTGGCTTATGAGTATTTGCAAGATTTGTTCGCGTTCCAGGTCGAATCGGGTGAGGCTGATTTTGGCTTCGACTATGACTTGACGGCGCCTGGCGATAAGCCGGCCGACTTTCAGGTCAGTGCGCTAGACATAGATCTCACGAAACTCGTCGCCAAAGTGCCGGAGGAGTCCGAGGCATTCATAAAGTTGCCGAAACAATCCCTGCACGGTGGTTATCTACGCCTGGGCGAGAAACTCGCTGGTGCAGACAGTGTGGAGATTGCTGAAGGCTGGTTGCGAGTCACACGGAACGCGGACGGCTCGCTCAGTCTGGCGCAGTTGCTGACGCCAGCAACCGGCAATTCGGCAACCACGCCGGCCACGGAAAATGCCACCGATGGTTCTGAGCCAGATGCGGCAGCGCCTGCGAATGGTGGCGAACCGGCAAGCCCTAAGACCGAAAGCGTCAGTCAGCCTACAAGCCCGCTGGACGATTGGCAGCTGGTTTTAGGCAGTGTGAAGATTGATCAACTCGCAATGGAATTTACCGATGAGTCTTTGCGGGGTGAGTCGGCGGCAATAAATGCGCAGGAAATTACCCTTGAAGTCGGCGAGCTAAATAACCAAGCGGGCAACAGCTCCGAGTTTTCCGGCTCCGCCGTCATTGCCTCCGGTGGACGGCTTGCGCTGGGCGGAAGCCTGCAATTGCTGCCGGCCCTAGATTTAGCGGCAGAGGTCAATCTGCAGGAGCTAAGTCTGGTTCCCATCCAACCCTACCTGGCGGAGTTCGCGAATCTGAAACTGCAATCGGGCGATTTGAATTCTCAGCTATCCATTGCAGTCAACGAGGGTGAGCCCCTAGGCGTAGATGGCTCCGCGAAACTTGTTGCATTGGATCTTGAAGATGTGGGCCAGAGCGAAAAATTGCTCGGCTTCAAGCAACTTGCGCTGGATCGCCTGCAATTTTCGGCGACAAAAAATCGCTTGGAGCTGTCGGAGATCAAGCTATCAGCGCCTTATACACGCCTGCGAATCGACAAAGACGGCACGACGAATTTTCAGCGATTACTGGTGGACCGGCCGCCCGCTGCCGAAAAACCGCAAGCGAAGCCTCTAGAAGTCGTCATGGGCAGAATCGCCGTTGACGGTGGTAGTGCGGATTTCAGCGATTTGGCTTTGCCCTTTCCCTTTGAGACCCGTATCGAAGAGCTCAAGGGGGAGATAACGACCTTAGCGACCAATAGCAGCGAGCCCGCCAAACTTGAACTTGAAGGGAAGGTGGGCGAGTACGGGTTGGCCGAGGCATCGGGCAGCATCAGTCCCGCGAAATTCTCAAAAAGTACTGATCTAAACCTGCTATTTCGCAATGTGGAATTGCCTGATTTATCGCCCTATACCGTAAAGTTTGCCGGCCGGCGCATTGATGACGGACGCCTTAATTTGGATCTCCACTATGTCCTCGACCAGGGCAAAATGAAGGGCGACAATCGAGTATCCATCGATAAACTGACTTTGGGAGAAAAAGAAGACTACCCCGGTGCAAAGAACTTGCCCTTGGCATTGGCCGTGGCCTTGCTGAAGGGGCCTGATGGCACGATTAACATTGATCTACCGGTCAGCGGCGATGTTGACGATCCGAAATTTAGCATTGGTGGTGTCATCTTTCGCGCTTTCGCTAACTTGATTACCAAGTTGGCCACTTCACCGTTTCGCCTGCTGGGTGGTTTAGTCGGCGCCGATTCCGAGTCCATGGATCTCATTGAATTTCGGCCCGGTGAAGCAGAACTCACGCCGCCGGAGCGGGAAAAACTCACTAAACTCGCCCAAGCGCTGGCTATGCGCCCGCAGTTTGTGGTTGAAGTGCCGGGCGTGTTGGCTGAAGAGGCAGATGCGCAAGCTTTGCGTGTCGCCCGAGTGGATGCCGCCGTGGAGGAAATCTTAGCGGCACAGTCGGGACGTAAGGCTGAAGCGCTATTGACGGAGCGTCGGCGTCGGGCCTTGGAAAAATTGGTCAAAGAAAGACTATCCGCGGATATTATCGAAGCCGCCAAGGCAGATGCGCAAAAGCCGGAGCAAGCCGACGACCCTGATTCGAAAGTGAGTTTGGATGAACCGGCTTATATTGCTGCACTTCGCCAGGCTCTCATTGATGCTGAAGAAATTACCCCAGACGAACTAGATAGCTTGTCGGCCGCGAGGGCCACGGCCGTGGTGGAAGCCCTGACAGCCGATGGGAAATTGACGGCCGAACGGGTCAATGCCGCCGCTGCTGTTGAGGCGGAACCCTCGGATGCCGGATGGATACCCTTAAAGTTGAAAGCGGGTGCTGCGGGCTAGGGCTAAATCAGCAGCCTCAATGAATTTGCTGACCTAGATTCGGTCATCGATAACATCGACTTGGCCAGTCATTCGACGCCATAGGGCCGACCAGGTGATGCCGATGGTCAGCATGCCGGCCAAACAAACCAGAGCGATCCAGGTCATGGCCGAGACCGAGTCGGCAGCCAGCCAGCCGAAATCCACCAGCAGCCAAACGAAAGTGCCGAAAAAGGCCAAGGCCAGAATAATGCCCAAACGCCCGAGTGACTGCAGGGTTGCATGCAAGAAGATGGTCCAGCCGATAATCAGTAGCACGCCCAAAAAGAAATGCAGCGGGCCCAAGCTATCGGTGGCCATGGAATCCTTGACCCAATTGTAAAACGAGTATTTCGTTGGGTTATAAGTGGCAAGGACCAAAACCAGGGCGGCGAGAAATCGCAGTATTAGCCCGGAAAATGTTATTTCGCGAACGGACTGTTTACCGCTGCCAGATGATTGCTTCGTGTTCATAGCCTATAGAGTAGCGCAATCTTGGCGCGTGTAACCAGTGACCGCCCTGGTATTCAAGGCGCTATCCTACCGCTGTATTCGCCCCGCTTATTAAGGGGTTATCACTGCTACTGGGCGGCGTTGCGCGAACCGCTGCCGCTCTGTGACAGCGCATCTAAACGAGTGCGAGCGATTCGATAGACCGGTGGACTGCCGGCGGCCAGATAGTACGGCCGCATTTGAGCCGCCAATTCGGCGAGTTTTTGCGAGCGCTGTTGCGGACTTGGATGTGTGCTCATGAACGCGGGTGGTCGAGACCCTCCTACGGCGCCCATCTTTTTCCAAAGCGTGGCCGCCGCAGCGGGGTCGTACCCGGCCTTGGCAGCTAGCTCGATGCCGATGCGATCTGCTTCGGTTTCGGAGGCCCGGCTATTGGGCAATTGCACGGCGAACTGAGCGGCAACTGCAGCGGCACCCAGGGCTAATTGCGAATCGCCCGCCGCTGCTCCGGCGGCAATCATGCCTAAGTTGGAAGCCATGGCCACGGACATACGTTCGGCAGTGTGGTTCGCCAAGGCATGACTGATTTCATGCCCCATGACTTGCGCAAGCTCGTCATCCGTAGGATCTACTTTAGAAATCAAGCCGGAATAAATCGCCATGCGTCCGCCCGCCATGCACCAGGCATTGACGGTTTCCGGGTCATCGATGACTTCCACACTCCATTCCCAGTTTCTAGTGTCGGGGCGCATCTTGATGGCTTGGGTAATCAGTCGTCCGGTAATCTCATCGACCCGGGAGATCATGCGGCTGTCTTTTGAAATTTTCCCCTGACTGTTGAGTTCACTCAGTTGCGCCAAATAGGCTTCTTTTGAAGCCGATATGGCTTGCTGTTCTGAAACGAGCATGAGTTGGCGGCGCCCGGTGGGCGAGGTCGCGCAGGCCGCAATGATTAAGGTAACTAGCACCAGGGTGATTTTTGTTCGCATTGGGATATCTCTCTAAGAACGCCCGGAAAAATGTCCCTACAGTATGACGCAATGATCTACTTGAAAAAAATTCCCGTGCGAGCCGTCGCTCTAGCCCTTATTGCCCTTAGCCTGATACTGACTGGCTGTGCGAATCGCCGCGCTGCAGCAGTGCCAGACTACCCGGTGGCGAATCTGCAGGGACGCAATTTCAGCGCGGACTGGACTGGCTATTTGCCTACCTTGCTGTCGCCCATGCTGCGTTGCGTGGAGGCCGTGCCCGGCAGTGGCAAGCGTGTGGTTCGTCTCTGGCCGATGAATGCCGGCATGGCCGGCGCGCGAATAGTGAATGCGCAGCGCCAAACCCATGATTGTGTGGCAGCCATCGAAGGTGAAGCTGTGGATCGGTTGGAACTCCGTGGTCACAACTTGCCGAGGCAAGCGCGTGACGGGCGACAGCTCTTTACGCCCGTATCAGGCCGGCCTCCCGAGGGTCAGTGTTATCGCCATGAAAATTTGGAGGCGGGTAATGATGGCTTATTGGGATGGTTGTCCTACGATTTATGTTTAGTCGGTAGCAACAGCCACGCCTTGTCATTCTAGAAGATCGCCGCGGCGGACAGGGAAATCGCTGAGGGGTTCTACAACGGCACAAGTTTCTGTCACTGCTTTCACGAGTGGAGGCGGGATCGAACTGAACGTATCTCGGTTTTCAGTTAATCCTTGGCTAGCCTTGCAACTACCCAGAAACATCGCAATGCGCATCATGTGTTCACCCACTTTTTCCGGATGTCGCTGTTACAGTTGTTCGCTAGTTTAAGATCAAGATTCCCCTGACTGGGCTTCAAGGCTGGCGACACGTTCGGCCAGTTGCTGGCGGTACGCCGGCCGCACCACCAATGAGGGCAGCAGGGCGAACGCTCCCACCACGGCCGGAATTAACGCCATGGAATAGCGAATGGCGGATTCATCTTGCAGAATATTGTCCGTAACAAAGGCTACGGAACTGGGGCCAATAATCGCACCCAGCAAGCTAATGACCAGATAGAACAGGGCGATGGTTTGGCTGCGGATCTGTCCGGGCGCAATGCCCACCAAGGCAGTCGGGGCGGTGGCAGTTGATATGGCGGCGCCCATGATGGTCAACAAATAGACGGCAAAACTTGATAGGGCAGTGGGCATTAGCGGAAAGATAATGCTGGCCGGCACCATGATCCAAAGCCCCATGACCAAGACAATCACGGCCCCGTCGCTGTGACCGCGGTTTTGCAGCCGATCAGCGAGCCAGCCGCCGAAGTTCACCGAGGTAGGTCCCACCAGCAGTAGGCCGATGCCGTTATAGACACTGAACTGCGGAATATCCCAATCCCAAGTGCGGGAAAAGTACGCGGGTAGCCAGGCATGACTATAGGCCATGATGGTAATACCTGACATGCAACCGAAAATACCGCCGAAGCTGCGCCAGCGTTTGAGCAAATACTTCAAGGCCGTGGGAAAGCCAATATTGCCACTCGCCATTTCCGCTGTTGCTTCGGTTCCCGTGCGAGCCGGTTCGCGCACGGTAAGCAGCAGGGCGGCAATGAGAATGCCGGGCAAACCAACCGCTATGAATACCACTTGCCACGGACGAATTTCGCCAACCAACGGCAAGGCCAGACTAGTTTGATCTGCGGCCCATTGAATGATTTGTCCGCCGACGAGATAGGCAATGCCCGAACCGATGGACACCGCGCCAGTATAAAAGGCAATAGCCCGCCCGCGGCTGCGGGGCGGGAAGTAATCCGTGATCAAACTCAAAGCGCAGGGGCTTAGGGTCGCCTCACCGACACCCACCAGTATTCGGGTGACGAATAGTTGCGCGTAATTACGCGCTAGGCCGGCGGCCGCCGTTGCCATGCACCAAATGCTGACGCCGATGACGACAATATTCCGGCGGCTGAATCGATCGGCCAGCCAGCCAATGGGAATACCCATGGTGGCGTAAAACAAGGCAAAGGCGAAGCCTAGTAGCAGGCCCATCTGTGTGTCGCTCAAGGACAGGTCTTCCTTAATGAGCTCCACTAGCAAGGACATGACCCACCGATCTAAGTAGGACAGGATATAGGCCAGGGTCAGGAGTACCACCACATACCAGGCGTAAGCGGGATTGGCGAAGCTCTCTTGTTCTTGAACGCTGGTATTTTCCATCGCTTGGCCGCGCCTCCCCGAGCCTTGATGACTTCGTAGCTTGTTTATTTCGTCTCTAGAGTCGCAGACCTGGCGCGCCTTGTCATGATTTTTTCGCCGGGTGATACCATTTCGGCCAATCCTAAGGTTTCGATGGTGGACAATAGTGACTGAACTTCCCGCAACCGGCTTGCGTCTGCAGCGCGCTAATATCGTGGTGGCGGATCTGGACCGGGCTTTACGCTTTTATCGCGATGTGCTCGGATTTCAGGTCGATTTCATAAAGGACTCCGAGGATGCCTCCTATTCCTATCCGGTTTTTGAAATACCCGCCCGGGCGGCGCTTCGTTTTTGCGTACTGTCCGCGAATCCAGAGCAAGCTCGTAGCCTTGCTCTGACGGAAATCGTCGGCATCGACCTGCCGGCGGCGCCCATGCCCCGGCGCAACGCCTTGGTTTTGAACATCGAGGATATCGATGGCGTATTGGTGGCATCCCGAGCCGAGGGCCTAAAAGTCTATCCGGAAGAACGGCTGGAAACCAATGATGGGCGCATTGGCCGGGAGATCGGTATCGTCGATCATGACGGTAATCTAGTGGTGATCTACAAGATACTGAGCGACGGCGCTGCCTAGCGCTATTGGTGCTGCATGCAATCGCCCGACGTCATTAACCGTCAATGGGTCGTTGCCGCCCGTCCGCGAGGTGCGCCGCGGCCACAAGATTTTTTGTACTGCGAACAAGTCGTGGGTGAGCCAAGTGATGGGGAAATTTTGCTGCAAAGCTTGTATCTGTCCCTAGCGCCCGTGATGGCGATGTATATGAGTGGCGCCCGAATTGCTGAACGAGAGCCCCTGGCCATTGGTGATGTGATTCACGGTCGGGGGGTTGCTCGTGTCGTCGCATCCCGGCATCCGAACTATACCGTGGGCGATATCGTGCATGGACAGCTGGGTTGGCAAACCCATCGTATTACCCAGGCGGAGGCGGCCGAACGCTTCTATATTTTCCGGGCGGATGATCTACCGCCGCACCTTGCCCTTGGCGCGTTGGGTATGACGGGTTACTCCGCTTATTGTGGCTTCGTGGAGGTGGGGGAGCCCCGCAAGGGCGATACCGTGCTGGTGTCCGGTGCGGCGGGTGGTGTGGGGCACCTGGTTGTGCAAATCGCCCAAGCCCTGGGCTGCGCGAGGGTGGTCGGTATCGCTGGCGGTACTGAGAAGTGTCAGCTCTTAACTGACCTGGGTTGCGATGCGGCCCTTGACTACCGGCGCGACGATTTACCGGCGCAAATTCTAGCGGCGTGCCCCGACGGTGTGGACGTTTACTTTGATAACGTGGGCGGGGAAATTCTGGAAGCGGCGCTGGAAAATCTTCGTCACGGTGCGCGCGTGGTGTTATGTGGTTCTATCTCTGAGTACACTCGTAAGGAGCCATTCGGTCCGCGAAACTACACTCGCTTGCGCCGCCACGATGCCAGTATGCGGGGCTTTTACGTGTATAACCATGAGTCTGGTTTTTCCGTCGCCGAAGAACGCATGGCTGGGTGGATTCGTGGCGGAGAAATTCGTCCCCTGCAAAACATTATCGAGGGTTTTGAGAAAATGCCCGAGGCACTTATCGGTCTGTACGCCGGCAAAAATACCGGCAAACAAATTGTCTGCGTCCACAAACCCGAGGAGACGACAGTATGAAAACCATTGTTCGGCGAACGACGCTAGTGGTACGCGATATTAGGAAGTCTGTTGCGTTTTATCGGGATGCTCTCGGATTAAAGATCTTCTATGACAGCGAGCTAGAACTCAGCGGTGTCGTCATGCCCATCGCTCAGCCCGGTGCCAAATGTCATTTGGTCATCATGCAGGCTGACGATCCTTGGATTGGCATGATTGGCCTGATGCAGGTGACCGAACCCGAAGAACCCGATCCTGGTCCCTATCGTCAACGTTTATCCATTGGCGATGTCGCCTTCGTGATGGCCAGTGACGATGTGCGAGCTACCTTCGAACGGGTGCGCGCAAGCGGCGCGCAGCTCATTGCCGAGCCCGAAGAAACTTCTTTGCCCAAGCCGGGCGGTGGCGAAATTCGGGTGATTACCAGTAGTTTTTTCGATCCCGACGGATACTTTATCGAAGTTAACCAGCGCATTTCCGACTAGAGGCACGCGGCATAGCAATGAGTAACAACAATCAGCAAGAGCCGCGCCTAAGCTACGCCGATACGCGTCTGGGTCAGTTGCATCTGCGCATATGGCCGGGTCCACCCGATGCGGATGAGCCACCGGTGGTTTGCTTGCATCCGGTGCCGTATTCCGGTCGGTATTTTGAGAGTTTCGCGCAACTCTTGTCGCGGCGTGCATCGATTATTGCACCGGACCTCGCGGGCTATGGGTCTTCCGCGGGCCTGGATGAGCCGGCCAGCATAGCTCAGCATGCGGGGGCGGTGGCTGATGCGCTGCAGACCCAAGGCGTGGGTCGGTTTATTCCGCTCGGCTTTCATACCGGTTCGGCCGTGGCCGTGGAGCTGGCCTTGGGCAGGGCTAAACGGGTGCCGAAACTGATTAGCGTCACTTTTCCCTTCCTTTCCGCCGAAGAACGTCAAGCGCAATCGGAAGGGCTGGGATACGGGAAGTTATTGACGGAAGATCTCGAGTGCTTGCGCAAGCGCTGGCGATTTACCGTCAACAATCGGGCAGCGGGGGCGCCTCTGGAATCTGCCTTTGTCAATTTTGTGGAAGAGCTGCGCGCAGGGGATACTGCGTGGTATGGCTTTAAGTCCATGTTTGAGTATCCCGCCGAGGCGCGCTTACCCAAAGTTCGCCAGCCAGTATTGGTGATCAATGTCGAAAGCTCGCTCACCGCGGCCACCCGGACTGCCGCGCAACTGTTGCCCGCTGCCCGCTATGTGGAATTCATGGAGATGAACCGTGGCATTTTTGAATTGCATGGATCGAGATTGGTGGCCGCGGTGGCCGCGTTTGTGGAGGACGAGGATGCGATTGAGATATAGGCAGCAGCATCGGCGTCCTGCCAAAGTCTGGGCTAGTTTATTTCTGGCTTGGGCCCTGTGTGCACCACAAACGCTGTTTGCGGAATCATTTCCAAATATCTCGGGTTGGCGCGAAGCGGTGGTCAGCGTCACCGATCTTGGTATTTGGGAGGAAACTTTCAAAACGGTTGGCGCCTGGGCCGTCGTCCATCGAGCTAAGGGTTCGTCTGCATGTCTAGAGGCTTGGGGCCTGGCCAAATCTGTTAGCTACGATGAACTGCTGATGAGCAACCCCGGCAGCGATTCGGGCTATATTCGATTTGTCGCCTTTGAGGGCGCCCAACAGCGGCAAATTCGTTCCAACGGCCAAACTTGGGAAACGGGCGGGATCTTCGATTTGAATCTCCGGGTTAAGGATCTCGATGCGCGCTTTGCCGAATTGCAGGTCCTTAACTGGCAGGGTTTTGCCGACCCGGTGCAGTTTGGTTTCGGGCCGTTTGTGGTCCGCGAATGGCTAGGCCGCGGGCCCGACGGTGTGGTCTTTGCATTAATTCAGCGTGTGGAGCCTCCGCTAGAAGGCTGGCCAAACTTGCGGCGCTTTAGCCGCAGCTTTAACTCCACCCAAATCGTGCGAGATATGGGTGAAGCCCTGGCGTTTTATCGTGACTTGCTGGGGTTTAAGATTTACGTGGAAACCCAGGGTCCTAGCGAGGCACCCGGACCCAATGTTCTAGGCTTGCCCAGCAATCTGAATAATCAAATCAGTCGGCATACCGTCATTGTACATCCCGAGGGGATTAACGATGGTTCCATTGAATTGATTCAATTTGACGGCTTAACGGGCCGCGACTTTTCTACCTTGGCCAAACCGCCAAATTTGGGCGTGATGGCCTTGCGATTTCCGGTCGCCGATTTGTCCGCCCTAGCGGCGCGCCTGCAGAATGCCGGTTATGCGCTTGGCTACCGTGGTCGAGTGCCCCTATTGCCTTACGGCGATGTTGAATTGTTGGCGCTGCGCGGACCGAATGGGGAATGGCTGGAATTTTTCCAAGCCGTTGACAGCTAAGCCTTTTTACCCAGCAGCTCAGGTATGCGGTACGCAGCTTAGAGCTCAAATTCAGGCAACAGGCAATTGCTTGTGAAACTCAACGAAACCCGAAGGCGGTGTTTTCAGCCTTGAGCGTCACCCCAAGCTGTGCCCAGCGCAGATTGATCCCAATTCGTGACGCATCCAAATTCGCCCAGCTGTAGGAAACGGTATAGCCGGAGCTGTCTTCGATCAGTCCAAGTTTCAAAATGGGTGCTCTCGTATTTTGGTAGGTTAAGCGCGCCAGCTGTAGTGAGTAGCCACTGCGCTCACCGTCTTCGGTCATGATGGGTACGGTTTGTCCTTCATCGTGGATCACGATGTCGCGCATGAAATGCCATTCGTCGTCATCTTTGTCCGCCGTCGGCCCAGCTTTTTTCACGCCGCCCCAGCCGGTGAAGTAACGAACCTTTCGGTTCTTGTGATGAATGCGATCGAGATTTCCAAAAACGCGCTGACCTTCGGCGTCAAAGGCTTCATCACGAATCCAGATTTCATTGGGCGTGAGTTTCAAGTCGTCGGTAATGAAAATCTGCTTGCCGCTGCGTTCGGATATAAAGTTGCAGGCTTTATCGATCATGTAGCCCTTGAAATGATCTCCTTGAAATTTCCAGTAAACTTCGCAGCCTGGGCGAGAAATGAGTTCATCCGGTTTAATGTCAAGCAAACGCTCCGGGTCTAGGTGGCTATCGCGATACTTCGGCTCGTCGCGAAACGAATAAATATCTAAGCGTAGGGCGTTCTCTTTTTTGTCTATAGAAAATTGATACAAGCGTTGCCGATAGATCTTCTCGGGATCCGCATCTAAATACTGTTGCACGAAAAAGCTGTTATCGCCTATTTCCGGGGCTTTGACGGGTAAAAAAATGTGATGCAGGTGTTCATGCGGATGTTCCGCTTTGTCGATTTCCTCCTGCCACACTTGTTCATGGTTGTCGTATTCGCCGGGGAACCACGTGAGGAAGCGCTGAAGATCCTCGTCAAGCCGGTTGTCGGCGATCGCTAGTTGGGCGACAAGAACCAGCAGCACCATCAATAAATTGCGGCTGCTAATTCTGGCAAAATGGAATTTTTTCTTGGTGATCATGTGGTATGTCTTATAGTCGCCGTTATGGATTCGCACTCGCCTAGCAAGACCTCGTTTCCGTTGTGTTCAGGAAGTTCTAGCAACATTTATATCACCAAATACTGACTCTATCTTCAGGCCCGAGATACATGGCAGCAGACGGATCGACTTTGAACGCCTCGTGGAATTCTGGCATGTTTTGTAGAGCGCCCCGAACACGGTATTCAGCGGGGGAGTGCGGATCACTCAGTAATATCTCTCGCAGGAAATCCTCGCGATACTGGTTCTTCCAGCTCAGGGCGTAGCCGATGAAAAATCTTTGCGGGCCGGTAAACCCGCCAATCACGGGCGCTTGTTTGCCGTTTAATGACAGCAGGTAGGCGCGGTAGGCGACCACAACACCCGCCAAGTCGGCGATGTTTTCGCCCAGGGTTAGTTCTCCGTTGATTGAAACATCAGGCAGCGGCTGAAATTTGTTGTATTGCTCAATCAAGCGGCTCGCCCGGCGCTGGTACTCCTGAGCGTCGGCTGACGTCCACCAGTCACGCAGTCGGCCGTCACCATCGAACTTACGCCCTTGGTCGTCGAAACCGTGGCTAAACTCGTGGCCGATCACCGCACCGATGGCGCCGTAATTCAGCGCATCGTCTGCATCCATATCAAAAAATGGTGGCTGAAGAATGGCTGCTGGAAAGACTATTTCGTTCAAAGTGGCGCGGTAATAGGCGTTCACAGTCTGCGGTGTCATTCCCCATTCTTCGCGATCTACCGGCTTTTTGAGTTTCGCAAGCTGCCGGTCATGTTCAAAAACGCGGGCGCGCCGGACATTACCGACGAGGTCATTCCTTTCGATCCGCAATTTTCCGTAGTCGCGCCAGCGGTTCGGATAGCCGATCTTGGCTCTAAACTTCTCAAGTTTTTCATGGGCTTGCTTCCTGGTCGGCTCGCTCATCCAATCCAGGGTGTCGATGGATTGAGCAAAGGCCTTGCGAAGATTCTCCACCAGTTTCTCCATACGGGACTTAGCCCTTGGTGCGAAATGCCGCTGGACATAGGCTTGGCCGACCACCTCACCAAGGCTGGCGTTTATCAGTCGAATGCCCCGTTGCCAGCGCTCCCGTGGTTTTTCCTGTCCTCGTAGCACCCTGCGCTGAAAATCGAAATCCTCCGCGACAAACTTTTGGCTAAGGTAGGGGGCGTAGGCCTTTAGCAGCTTAAAACGAAGATAGTTTTTCCAGTCCGCGACAGGCGATGTTGATACGAGTTTGCCAAGGATTGAAAAATAGTCCGTTTGTGCCACGACAAAAGTTTCTAATTCACCAAATTGGCCTGCGTGCAAGATGGCAGACCATTTGAACTGGGGGCTCAATCGGTTCGCAGCATCGAGACTAAATTTGTTGTTATAGATTCTTTCGCGGTCACGATTTTGTACCCGGGTCCAATGCTGCTCGGCGATACCTTGTTCTAGCCCAATGATGTTCGCCGCGGCGACTTCGCCATCTTTCCAGTCTGCGAGCTCATACATTCTCGCAATATGCATCCGGTATTTTTCACGAACTCCTTCAAGCTGTGGATTGGCTTCCAGGTAGTAATCTCGGTCTGGCAAACCCAGGCCATCTTGCCAAAAGTAAACAAGACTCCGCTCGGGATCTTTGGCATCGGCATCGATGTAGAAATTGATCGGCACCTGCAGGCCAAGCCGCAGGCCTCGGCCAAAGTAACTCATCACTTCTGCATGGCTAGAGAGGGAATCGATTTGCCGCAGTTCTTTTGTCAAAGGGCTAAGACCTAGCGCTTCAACCCGAGTTGTATCCATGAAGCTCGAATACAAGTCGCCGATTTTTTTCTGGCCGTCGGTCCGTGTAGTCGTTGAAGATGTCGCAGCCGTCACGATATCCAGTAGCTGGGCTTCCGTTTGTTCATAAAGCACTTGCATGACGCCATAGCTGGACCATTCTGGCGGTATTTTCGTCCGCGCGAGGAATTTGCCGTTGACATAGGCGTAGAAGTCCGCTGCGGGATCTACCGCTGAGTCGAGCTCATCGACGTTGAAGCCGAGCGTTTCAGGTGGACTTTGCGCGGGTGAAATTACGCAGGCCGAAAGCGTTAGTAAGCTCAGCAGCGGAAGGTTATGGCGCATTTTCGCGAGCATCCAGAGTTGACAAAGTCTGATGTTACCGGCGGCGCTGTGGACGTGCCATGCTGCATTCCGGCCGCCGGCAATGGCGCTTGCCAGAGTCCTTGAAGATCGAGCGGCCCTGCAGTGCTGCGATGATGGCGGGATGCAGCAAGACTGGCCGGGCCTTTGCGGGCAAGGTCTAAGTCGGTGGGCAACCAATTGGAAGCCAATCATCAAGATTTGCCTTGATTTGCGCCACGGCTTCGACTAAGAATCGAACATGAATGTTCGAAAATCTAATGGTCAATGCGGTGGCCACTGAACAAGTAGAAATAGTGACTGGTTGAGGCCAACGAAGAATTATCGGAGGAAAAAGGCAATGAATAGGATGTTTAGAATGCGGTCGATTCTGCTTACCGTGGTGTTTGGTTTGTTACTCGGGATGCCGCTGACGTCTTTCGCGGGCGCGCATGCGGGTGCGGGCGAGGCCGGAAAAGACAAGCCCTCGATGGATCATGCCTCCATGGACCACGAGAAGATGGACCACGATGACCACGATATGGCTAGTCATGACAGTGAGCCTGACGAATTGGGGCGCCGATTATTTGGTATGAAGCATCAGATGACGCCCGAGATTGCCAACGAACTGCGTGAAAAAATTCCTTTGTTTGAAAAATATAGCGACGCTGAGATCGGCTTGAGTATGGAGATGATGGGTACTAACTACGCGTGGTATCTCAGCGAAGACGATTTACGGGGGTCGCAGGGCGTGTTGCTACTGCTGCATGGTTTTCGCAATGCCGACGCGAATTTTAAAAAGCAAGTGGAAGGTTTCTCGAGTATTTTTCCCATGGCCATGGCGCCGGGCATGAGCATGATGATGTCTGATCATATTCAATTGGCTATAAAGGATATCGAAGCGGCGGGGGCGGAGAAAATAGTCGTCGTTCCCATTGTGTCCAATAGCTACAACACGATGTTGGATCAATGGCGGTATATTTTCGGCCTTGAAGAAGAAGCCTCCTATGCCAGCGTAAGACCTGTCGAGACTAAAGCGAAAATCTTATTCGCGGATCCGCCCGGAGACGACCCCTTGATTGCCGAAATCCTGTTGGATCATGCCGGCGAGATCAGTGAAGATTCGAAAAACGAGTTTGTAATCATCGCCGCGCATGGCCCGACCTTCGCCGACGACAACGAGAAGGCCCTAATGGAGCTTGAGAACTTGGCGAAGATCATGCGTGAAGATGGTGATTTCGCCGGGGTACAGGGCATTACTTTGCAAGATGATGCGCCACCGGAAATTCGCGATGCCAATGTCGAGAAATTGCGAGCCATGGTGGAAAATGCAACTGCAAAAGGGCAAAGAGTATTGATTGTTACTAATTTGATCGGTACTCGGACGATTCAATCCAAGCTACGCAAGGACTTGAAAGGTTTGGAATTCAAATTTAACAAGAAGGGGCTAGTCGCCCACGACAATTTCATGAAATGGATGGGTGAGACGGTCCGGGAAGAGCTGGAAGATGATGTGAGCGCAAGCTTGCAATAGGGCAAGTCGCCAGATTCACCAGCGCCCAGTTCTCTTTGAACTGGGCGCTTTTTTTGTTCTATTGATGGCGACCTACAACTTTGTCGGACCGCGTGATAGCCGGGACTACAAGCCCAAGCTCTAGTATTTCCGGGGGTTTCAGGGGTAAATCCAAATAGCGCCGGCCGGCGAACTATTAGATAACTGTGTTTACCGCCCGCTTGCTAAGAACCAAACTCAAGAGTTTGGCGGCCGGGGTGATCTGCTAGCCGTGATTCCTATTCCTCCCAAGAATCCCGAACGCGGCTTGCGGCTTGCCCCGGTCGTCAACACCCAGAATTGTTCGATAATTTGTGAACTTCAGCCTGGCCCTCGTCAAGAATGCTTCTCTTGATGTTTCCGGGCAGATTGCAGTGAGCGGCGAAATCGCTTTTCAAAAAGCTGATCTGTACCAGCCCCGCCGTTGTCATGAAGCCGTCGGGTTCAATACTGGCATTTTCTTGCAGCAAGCTGCGAAGTTCACGCTGCAGCGCTGAGTCTAGGCCTTCTATGGCTTCATCCAGCAGGAGCTTGTCGAGGCGATTCATCAACAGATTATCTTCCATGCTCATGCTTGGCCTCCTTCCGCGGGGTCATCGCATTCTTCGGCGATGCGCAGTTGCTCCCGTACATGGATCAAGCCGCGGCGAACTCTTGTCTTGACCGTGCCCAGGGGCATTTCCAAGCGTTCTGCAATTTCACTATGGCTGTATCCTTGATAGAGAGACATGGCAAGAATCTCCCGGTGTCCTGCTTCCATCGCCAGCAGGACTTGCTGGACTTTTTCAACTTCGGCGTCGCGGTCTAGACTTGCCTTGACGGCGGGTTGTTCCGATCCGACTTGTTCATCGATGGACTCCATGGCGGGGCGCCGCTTGATGGCGCGGAGTCTGTCAATCAAACGCCGGCGAGTAATTGTTGAGATAAACGCGACTTCGCTGGCCACGTTTCGATCGAAACGGTCGGCAACGCGCCAAATTTCAACGAAAATTTCCTGTACTGCGTCTTCGGCCTCTGAATGATTTCCCAGATAGCGGCGCGCCAGTGACCAGATCAAATCGCCATAGCGTTCGATGAACTCGCCAACGGCCTTCTGGTCGCCCTTGGCAATTCGTTCAAGTAATGGTTGTTCTTCGTTCAAGCCTGACTCGCTGATAGACGGTACCGGCTGTGCTGTAGTAGCCTCGAGCCAGGGAATACCTAGATTTCGGGATGATACCGGAAGACTATAATCCGTTGATTTATTTGGGGCGGCTTGACCATGACGAAGGCAGATACCGTTCCCGCTGCACCTTTACTTGACCGTGCAGAAGTAGTCTGAAGGACTTCGCGCGACTAGGTTTGCCCAACTGTACTCGTCCGCAGGGTCTTGAACTTGTAGTGCGCCTAGATTCTTAACTTTTGGCCGGTTTAATTACGGGCCGCCATGCAGTAATGTTCGCAAAACTCCACAGGGGATCATTACAGTGTCCAACCTAGTCAGCCGAGTTTTCGGTGATTCCCCCGTACTGCCGCTGCAGGAGCACGCCACGGCCTGCTTTAAGGCCACCAAGGAATTGGTTGTGCTGTTTGAACACGCGGGTGCCGAGCGTTGGGATCAAGTGGCCGAATCACGAGAACGTATCGTCACTCTTGAGAATCAAGCAGACGATTTGAAAAAGCATTTGCGTTCGCACCTCCCCAAACGCTTGTTCATGCCGGTGCCACGTGGTGATTTGCTTGACTTGATTCAGGTTCAGGATGGGCTTGCCAACAAAGTCAGAGAAGTATCGGGTTTGGTCGTTGGCCGGCATCTGCGCATTCCTCAATCGATTCAGGCGTCATTCATGGAGTATTTGGCCAGGAATGTAGCCGCGGCAAAAGTCGCTCGAAATAGCCTCCGTGAATTGGATGAGCTGTTCGAAACAGGTTTTCGGGGTTCAGAGGCGCAACTAGTCATTAGTTTAGTAGATAAGCTAGACCGCATTGAGAACGAAGCTGACGACATGCAGATTAAAGTGCGTACCGAACTGTTCAGTTTGGAGCCGGAATTGCCTCCTGTCGACGTGATGTTTCTATATCGGATCATCGAACTCGTCGGTGATATCGGCAATACCGCGCAAAGGGTTGGCCGGCGTCTCGAAGTTCTTTTGTCTCACTAGATCATGGAAAATGCCATCTACTATATCGTTCTGGCGGCTTGCTTTGGCTTGTTCATGGCCTGGGGTATTGGTGCCAACGACGTTGCCAACGCAATGGCGACATCCATCGGGGCACGTGCGGTTACGGTCAAACAAGCACTGCTGATCGCGGCTGTATTCGAATTTGCGGGCGCCGTCTTGGCCGGGGGCGAAGTTACGGGCACGATCCGCAAGGGTATGGTCGATGCCAGTTTGTTGGTGGAACAACCCGAGCTACTGGTTTTTGGTATGTTGGCTTCCCTTTTGGCGGCGGGTGTTTGGTTATTCGTGGCGTCGCACAAAGGTTGGCCGGTATCAACAACACATTCCATCGTAGGCGCGATCGTCGGTTTCGCCGTGGTTGGTATCGGCGTTGACTCGGTGAAGTGGGCTAAGGTGGGGGCCATCGTGGCGAGCTGGGTCGCTTCACCGCTGATTGCCGGGACATTGGCATTTATTATTTTTACTTCAGTACAGCGCCTGATTCTGCGGCACGAAGATCCTCTAGCGCGCGCGCGTAAGTACGTTCCGTTCTACATATTTCTCACGGTTTTTACTATGACCTTGGTGACCCTGTTCAAGGGGCTGAAACACGTTGGTGTAGAAATGTCCACGCGGGATTGTTATTTACTCGCCTTTGCCTTTGGTCTGGCCGCTGGTGTGATCGGGCGATTCTTGGTCATGCGCATTAAGCCGAATCGTAAGGCGGAGAAGAAGTTTTCCTATTTCACGGTGGAACGTGTGTTCGCTGTTCTCATGGTTGTCACGGCTTGTTCCATGGCTTTTGCGCACGGCTCCAACGATGTCGCCAATGCCATCGGGCCGGTGGCGGCGGTACTCAGCGTTGCGCAAAGTGGCACGGTGGGCCAGCAATCCGCGGTTTCGATTTGGGTGCTACTGCTAGGTGGAGTGGGCATCGTGGCGGGACTGGCGACCTATGGTCGACGGGTGATTCAAATGGTTGGCCGGAATATCACTGAACTAACGCCCAGCCGCGGGTTTGCCGCGGAACTCGCCGCGGCATCGACTATTGTTGTGGCATCGGGAACCGGAATCCCCGTTTCGACGACGCACACGCTGGTGGGTGCGATTCTCGGCGTTGGGATGGCGCGGGGTATTGCGGCCATCGACTTGCGGGTAGTCGGCAGAATTTTCCTGTCATGGTTAGTTACGATTCCCGTGGGTGCTGTCTTGTCCATTATCTTCTTTTTCATTCTGCGTGCGGTTGTCGGGTGAGTTTGACGTCAGCTTGCCGATGTTTCGTGGTACTGCGCCAAAGCTAGTCGTCTTATTGCTGTTAGCCGGTGCCGGCTGGCTCAATTTCGATTATTGGCAAGATCCAATTTATTGGCGCCGCTGGTGGGATACGCTGACTCACCTTGAACCGGACTACCTGAATTTGTCGCCCACGGCGGCAGTACAAAGTGAACGTACCGCTTTCTTACCCACGGCGAGCGTGAATCAGCTCACCATTGATCCGACCGTATTGCGCACTGCCGAGCAATATGCGGCAGACTTCGAATCCTTCGCGCTAATTGTGGTGCACCGGGGCCTCGTTCAGAGCGAGTGGTATTCTGATTCTTGGCGCCGGGACAAGCAAGCGCAATCGCAATCCATGATGAAGACCGTCACGGCCATGATGGTCGGGCTGGCGATCGCCGATGGTTTTATATCGTCAGTTGAAGACCCCATTGGTCGATACTTGGAAGAATGGCGAAATGATCCACGGGGAGAGATTACGCTTGCGAATCTAATGCAAATGTCCAGTGGGTTAGCGAAGTATGAATTTAGTTTGAACCCGTTTCGCCACGACACCGCGTTTCGTTTTCTGTTTAGTGCCGATAGGGTGGCCGTCGCTTTGGGTACAAAATTGGCTTGGACGCCTGGTTCTCGTTTTGAGTACAACGATATCAACGCGCAGTTGGCTGGTATTGTGATTGAACGCGCCGCGGGCCAAGCCTATGTGAATTATCTTCGTGAGCGCTTGTGGAATCCTTTAGGCGGTCAATATGCCGAGATCTGGTTAGATCGTCCCAATGGCAATGCCATGACGGCCTGCTGTTTATTGGCCGCGCCCTTAGACTGGGCCAAGATTGGCGTCATGTTGAAAGACAAGGGTCGTATCAATGGGCATCAAGTGGTCCCAGCGCGGTGGGTGGAAGCCATGCTAAGTCCCTCCGTTCGGCAGCCCGCCTATGGGTACTTTACTTGGATGGCTGCCGGTAGTGATGCCGTGGAAAGTGTGTCGCCGAATGAAGTGGCGCTTTCAGAACCCTTCGCCAGTGATGATTTATTCTTCCTCTTAGGCCACGGCGGCCAAAGAGTCTATGTGTCGCGGAGCGACGATCTAGTCGTCGTACGCCAGGGTCCGTTTAATGGTATTCAGCCGCTGAAGGATGGCTGGGACAATGCGCGACTGCCAAATATGTTGCGAGCCGGAATTCTGAGGTAGTGGCGGACGCCACGATGAATAGGACTGATTTCGATTAACTGGCGACCAGCGGTACTTTGTCTCACCAGTGTTCTCGCCAACGACTAGATGCAGCTTATCCCCGAATAAGTAAACCGCCGCCCGATAAGCAAGATCATTTGATCGCTGCTTACCGGACGGCGGTCTTTTTTCCGAGATTAGCCTTCGGCGTCGCCTTCAGCTTCAGGTTCGATCCAATCGCCGCCTTGGAAGCCGCAACCAATTTCTAAACCGCCTAACTCACCTTCGTAGTAGACGAACTTGCTATCGCCCACATCACAAATGGCTTGCGCGCCTTCCATGGGGCATTCGCCTTCGCCGTGCACGGCGTCGGCGTTGTCATCGGTGCTGCCGATGGTGGCACAGCCTTCGGCATTTGCCGGAGATTGGCAGGTCTTGACCGGCTCATCCATCATCATGTTTTGTAGCTGATGCATGCAATGACCATCGCCAGGATTGCCCTTGGGCAAGTCATCGCCTTCGCTGTGCAGTCCAGCGTAGACACTAAAACTAAGGGCCAGGCCCAAAACCAGGCAAAGGCTAATAAAGGATTTGTTCATGGTTGAGAACCTCTTACTTTTCATTGAACGATTGGAGTTGCCAGTGATCCTGCGTGTTGTTATTCAAAGTCCAGGCACGAGCAGGGCGGATTATAACTGGGATGCAAAGCTGATAGCGACAAAGCTTAACCGCACCGTGGAGGGGCGCTTTACCTAATAACTAGCCCGTGGAAGCGGCTGCCGGCGAGCCATTTTCAAAGCCCTTGATCCACGGTGTATTGAAGGACACACGATGCATCAATCGATGGGCCTGACCAAAGTCAAAGATGCCACGGTGCAGTGTCGAATAATTGTCCCAAATGGCTAGGGTCTTGGGTTCCCAGTGTAGTCGCGCTTGGAATTCTGGGCGCGTTTGATGAGCAAATAAGAAGTCTAAAACGGCTCGACTTTCCCGTGGCTGCATGCCTACGATTTCCCGGGCCATCAATTCGCCGGCGAAAATAAACTGGCGGCCACTTTCGGGGTGAGTGCAAATTAAGGGATGTTCCGTTGGTGGCAAGAATTTGCGCATGTCGCTGAGGGCTTTACCGCCGATTTGGTCGAAGACGCGGTAGGGATTGTTCGCGATATTGTCGTGTACGCATTTCAAGCCGTTCAAGAAATCACGCCACCTCGGTGACAGATCGTCATAGGCGGCGCATTGATCGGCCCAGACTGTGTCGCCGCCAGCATCAGGAACATCGATGGCGTATAACAAAGATCCCCTGGTGGGCTTGGGCCGGAAAGCGCTGTCGGCATGCCATGAAATATCGCTGACGAGTCCGTCATACAAAGCCGGATACTCTTGTATCCACAGACCTTCATGACCTTCCAAACTCGCGACGTAACCTTGCTTTTGCAGCTCACCAAATTTTTGCCCCAAGGCCAGATGTTGTTCGGGACCCAGCTCTTGGTTTCGAAAAAACAATACTTGGTATTCCAGCCAAGCTGCATGTAGCTCGGCGAACAATTCTTCATTTTTCACCGCATCGGCGACTTGAACACCCGTAATTGTTGCGCCAAAGCTCGACGTTACGCGTTTCACGTCGAAGTGCTGGTAGTCGTGTTTTTTCGAGCTGGAAGCCTTGTCTCTAATTACGCTTGCCATACACTATCTCAGGATGCAGTCCTTAGATCATGTGCCGGAAAATTCGCGAACGACGGCAACTAAATCCTTGATTTCTTGGTCGGTGAGATGTTCGCCCCATGCCGGCATCACAACGGATCGCCCCACGGCTAGCCCGCCGCGGCAAGTCGCGAGGTACAGGAACTCATCCGTGAGCGTTTTCATATACTCAACATCGCTTTGATCCTTTGGAGGCTCGTCCATATGCATCACGATGACGTCAACTTTGCCCGTCGCGCCATGACATTCGGCGCAGTGCTCAAGGTGTAGCGCTTTGCCGCGTGCGGCGTCACCTCGAATTTCGCCCCTGGGCACGCAGTCCACGGCATCGCTTGCCATTTGTGGTTCATCACTAGCATTGACCAGTAGGGCGAAGCTTACTAGGCAGGCGGCGATGAAATGTTTGCCTGTCGTCCGCGACATCATGCGGCGACCCATCCATAGGCCGTATTGCTCGGCAGTTCGCCGGAATCTCGATAGGCTTGTTTCATTGCTGCTAAACGATCCGTGGGTATGGCTTGTCGTTGCGCGGCTACATCAATGTCATAAAGCCGCGCGCTGTTCAAGCCAAAGATTTTCTCCCTCGCTTGCGCGGTGAGTTCGGGGTAGGCGTATTTGTCGCGCAAGTTCTCAGGAATCTGAAAACGCCGGAAGGCTTCAATAATCCACTGCGGCGACCCCCACCAGATACAGTCCGTGCCCCACAGAATGTGGTCTTCACCGAAGCCATCCAGCAACTGCCCGAGTAAATGTCCAGTAATTTCTGGGTGCGTTACCACGGAGAAGGCGAATACCGTGCCCAACTCCGCATATACGTTGGATAATGCCGGATCGGCTTTGCGGGCCTTAGCCAATTCAGTGGTCCACTCGATATTACCGTCCTCGCCGATGCCGCTCTTGCCGGGCGGTAGACTCGACACCATATGCCGCATGCCCGAGTGATAAATGATGAAGTTCAGGTCGGGAAAATCTTTAGCGGCGTTTACGATGTCGTCAGGCATCCAGTAGTAGTATTTGGGCTTGCCTTTGGGGCCTGGGCCGGGTAGCGGCAAGCCTTTGTGAAAGCTAATGTTTTTGATGCCTTGCTCCAAGGCTTTTTCTAGAAACGGATAGCCGATCTTTTCATCATCCAATCGCCAGGGACTCACGGGGTTACCCGTATAGCACTTCCAGCCGTCGATACCCAATTCCTCGACTTGATAGTCCATATCATCGCGCCAATCCTCGGCTGTGGGGTCCGCAAGTCCGTGGCTGAGCATGCGTTGTGAGCCCGCCGTCTTGTTAATTAGATTGCGTGTTTCCACCATGCCTTCGGCTGGGATCGCGAAATGTTCTTTGTCACCGATTACCGCACCGGACATCATGGCCATTACCGTGTCGCTATCGAAGAAAATCTCCTTCATATAGTTCTCACGATGCAAGTCATCTTCTCCAGGTGCCGCTTCGGCCAAGATGGGGTTCAGGCCCAGCTTGCCGGTCATGGTGCGAAAAGCTTTCGGTCCCGCGATGCTTTCTTTTACGTGATGGGTTTGGATGTCCAGTATGAATTGATCCTTGGGCCAAGCTTCGCCAAAAGCGGCGGTTTCCAGTGCTTCGGTTTCGGAGACTTGATAGTTCGCACCAAAGACTTTGTTCATGGCCAGAAAAGCCGTGGCCATGCCACCGCTGGTCAACAAAAAGTCTCGCCGCGACATGCCCAATCGCCGACCGTATTCATCGGCCATGGACAACAAGAGTTCCTCGACCTTACGTTGATCGATGGTTTGCGGCATCGGCTCAAATTCTTCGTTGGAAACCACTTGAGTGGGCAGCGGTGTGCGCACGCCGGTGAGTTGATCTTTCCGGCTTTTACGAATCCACATGGTCTAGGATGCTCCTGATTCTTGTCATTCGGAATTAGGGTCTACTGCGGGCGTTTTCCTGTCAAAGCCTCTCGCGCGCCTATTCGGTCTGCGGTGCGGCCTTATGGTTCGTTTTCGGAACCAATAGGCGCTTATGCTGGATCGCCCACATCCTCGTGAGGAATACTGGCGGTTTCGGCTTCGGCGGCCCGCAGCCATTCCGTCATTACCGGGTGCGCCGCCAAGGTCTCCGCATATTTGGCCGCCTCGCTGGGCAGCTGCCAAGCGTAGCTGCGCGCGCGCATGACCACGGGCGCGAACATAGCATCCGCGATACAAAAGTCGCCATAGAGCCAAGGGCCTTGCTCGCCAAAGTGGTTGCGGCACTCGCTCCAGAGTTCGCCGATGCGATCGACATCCGCGATTGCGACCGCTGAAGGCGACGCAATTCGGCGTTGCGCTCGGCAGTTCATGGGAAATTCGTTGCGCATGGCTTGAAACCCCGCGTGCATTTCGTGACTGGCGGATCGGGCGTGCGCGCGTGCTGGCGGATCGGCCGGCCAATCAACCAGGTCAAAAGCCTCGGCGGCGTATTCGCAAATGGCGAGGGATTCCCAGACGTAGGTCTTATTGTGTAAGAGTATGGGCACGCGTCCCGTTGGCGAATACTTGCGAATTTCGTCTTGCGTATTGTCTTGATCGAGCAGAATAAGTACTTCTTCAAACTTTAAGCCCGCCATGCGCATGAAAAACCACGGGCGTAACGACCATGACGAATAGTTCTTGTTGCCAATGAATAAGGTTAGCTGGTTGGACATAAGCAAAATTCCTTTCCGCCATTAGCCAGCGGCAATCTCTTGCACGACTCGTTCGGCTGATGCCATGGCGGCTTCCATACCATGTTCGCGCCGGCGAGTATGTTCACCGGCAAAGTGTATAAGACCTTCGGCTGTAGGAATATCTCGGGCCAGCTCGCTGACCTGTCCCGCCGCGTAGCTAAAGCCGCAGCCGCCGATATAAGCTGTGCGTCCCCAGGATTGGTGGCCCATGACTTCAAGTTTGCCCTTCGCCGCGGGTCTAATTTTCGTGAGTTGATCGATCACGAAGCGGCCGGCTTCGGCGGGAGCGATTTGATCCATACGTCGGCTACCCGCGCCATTAATCCAAACCAAAAGCGTGTGCACGGAATCTTCGCCATCCGTTAGCGCGAACACACGTTCCAGGGGTCCGTCGCTCCAAAGACTAGGTTCTAGACCGTCTTGTTCCCAGAAAGCTGCCGTGGGCCGGATATAAAACTTAGTGGCTGAATAGTATTCGCCGTTAGCCGCAGCTTTACCCTTGGCCGCCGACAGACCAGGGCGAAAATCCACGTGCCGAAGTGCCGTTAATGGCAAGGCGCAGACGAGTTTTCCGGCTCGATACCGGCTGCCATCCAGGCAGGTCACTTCTACGCCCTTGGCATCTCGGTCGACTCTGGCGGCGGCTTGCCGCAAGCGGGGAGCTCGTTTCAGTGCGGCAGCCATGGCTTCGGGTAAACGCTGATTGCCGCCAGCGATTTGCCGCAAGGGCGCTATTTTTTCGCCGGCCGCTGTACGTTGTTTCCAGGCTGCGATGCCCGCTCGGGTGCGTGCGTTGTCACGAAACATCGCCAGCGCGGAGGTTCGTTCCACGGCATTGCCGTTGTAGGTATGGCCGATGAGATAGATGGCGGCCCGAGAGACACCGCTCTGGCGAAAAAAATTGGCTATCGGTACGTCCAGCGCGCGATGTTCTGGCAGGAGCCAATCATCCAATTCCCTTAGGGGATTTAGACTGTTCAAGAAATGGCTTTCTAAGCGGCCAGGCTCAATGGCGCGCTCATCACCTACAGTTTGATTAGTCTCAGCATTGGCCCACTCATCCGCGCGTATCAACTGGCCACCCACATGATAAGTAAACGGCCGCACCCGAATGCTTGACGGCACGACAGGGAGTTCCAGGCGTGTCGCCATATCCAGAACACGGGCGTAGAGCACACCGATATCGCTAGCGCCCAGCTCATGCGAATTGCCGCCGAAATTTCTGGTCTGAACCCGCCCGCCGACATGATTCGATGCCTCTAGCACCGTCACACGGTAGCCCAACTCTTCCAGCAGTAACGCGCAATTGAGTCCAGCAAGTCCGGCACCCAGCACGATCACGTCAGCAGTTTCCGCTGCGCGCAGCCCGTTGCCTGAACCTAGCAATAGTCCAGCGGCACCGCTGGCGACTACAAAGTTTCGACGGCTGATGCCGCCTATTGCTCTATTTTCCTCTGCCATCGCTATTATCCATACCTGTCATTGCGTCATATTGCATTATCTGCTTCATTGGCTTGTACAAGCCAGTCCCACGCTGTCATTCGGAATAAAATTGCCAAGTGGCTACGCAGTGGGCATCCGTCACGAACATTGGACGAATTTGATTGAATACACGTAGCCTTAGTTTTCAAATTCCTTATCCCAACAAAGAAGGCATCGCTGACTTCAAAAACTATGGCGGGCCGAGCCGATTAGCTCTCGTAAAAAGATTATCGCGGGATGAGTAAACCGAAACTGAGTCGCCGACGCTGGATCAAGGGCGCTGCCGCTGTTGCGGGCGGTGGCTTGGTCCTTACTTTGGTGCAGGATGATTTGGAAGATCGGCCCTTGGCGGCTCATGCCGGCACCCTAGAGCCAAACGCTTACCTGCAAATTTCGTCCAATGGTGAAATTGTCTTGCAAGTAGACAAGGCAGAGATGGGGCAGGGCGTCATGGCGGGTTTTGTCACACTCATGGCTGAAGAACTACGCGTGCGGCCCGATCAAATTACTGCGCGATTGGCACCGGTGCATGCGCTCTTTCAGGATCCGAGTCAAGTTACCGGCGAAAGTAAGAGTATGCGGACGCGCTGGCTAAAGATTCGGCGAACCGGCGCGGCCGCGAGAGAAATGCTGCGCTTGGCGGCGGCGAAGCGCTGGTCCATAGCTAGAGAGGATGTTTCATGTCCCGGTGATGGCACTCTGGTGAATGCAGTCACAAATGAGCACTTTGACTATCGTGTCGTTGCCGCTGCTGCCGCCAGCTTGGCTGTGCCTCGCGATCCGCCCCTGCGTGCGCCGGAAGACTATCAATGGATTGGCACCTCCGTGGCGCGTCCTGATATCCCGCCGAAAGTAATGGGTGCACCACTGTATGGTCTTGATGTGCGCGTGCCCCAGCAAGTCACGGCCGTTATTGCTCGACCTCCGCGGCAGGGAGATCGCCTAGTGAAGTTCGATGCGGCTGCCGCGCGTAAAGCCCGCGGCGTGTATGATCTAATTGAAATTCCTGCCGGGATTGCGGTGCTGGCTGAGTCGTTCTGGTACGCGCAGCAGGCGATGCGCGAACTCAGTCTAAAGTGGAAACCGGGCCCTGCGGCAGGTGTTGATTTGGATGGCGTGCGCAATCAGCAGCTGGCCCTGCTTAGCGAAGAACCTGCCGTTGTTGCGCGTGACGACGGCGATGTGGACGCAGTCTTTGCTGGGCGAAACCTTAGTACGGCCGAGTACTTCACACCCTTTCTCGCCCACGCACCCATGGAAACCATGAATGCGACCGTCAGGCTGACGGATCAGCGTTGCGAACTCTGGTTGCCCACCCAAGTGCCGGACATGGCGCGGGAACTGGCGTGCCACATGACAGGTCTAAGTCGTGATCAAGTAACGGTTCACAATACTTTTATCGGCGGCGGTTTTGGCCGGCGCGCGCTCACTGACTTAGTCGCCGAAGCAGTGGCGATTGCCTTGCAAACAGATCGGCCCGTTCAGCTGGTTTGGAGTCGCGAAGAAGATATTCGTTTCGATTATTTTCGCAGCGCCACCAGTCATCGCGTGCGCGCTAGCTTAGATGCCGACGGTCGTATCAGCGGCTGGTGTCATCAACTCGTCGCGCCGATTCTGACGCATCACATCATGAAGGTCGGCCTCGCCACAGTGCTGCCCGAGTGGTTATCAGGTAAGCCCACGGATGTGTTGGGGGATCTTTCCGTCAAAGTGCAAAGGTGGTTGTTTGGGCCTTGGCAAGCTGGTGATGGTTCGAAAACTTTGCCGTATGGCATCCCAAACACTCGCGTCGAAATGAGCTATTGGGAGCCGGACATCCGGCTGGGTATATGGCGAGCGGTGGGTAATTCTTACAACGCATTCGTGGTTGAGAGCTTTATCGACGAGCTTGCTTATCGAGCTGGCAAGGATCCGGCGGAGTTTCGCCGCTTGCACTTGCAGCATTTACCAAGACACTTGGCTGTGTTGGACCGCTTGTTGCTAGCAAGCGACTGGGGTAAGCCAGCTGTGGGAAATCATCAAGGCTTAGCCTTGCACAGTTGTTTTGGCTCAATTTGCGGACAAGTCGCCGAAGTTAGTCTTAGCGATTCAGGGAAAATTCGCGTGCACAAAGTGACTTGTGTCATTGATTGCGGTACGCCGATTAATCCTGATGTTATTCGCGCGCAGATGGAAGGCGGAATCATCTATGGGTTGACCGCCGCTTTATATGGTGAAATTGATATCCAAGATGGCCAGGTTCAGGAAAGTAATTTTCATGACTATCGAATGCTGCGCTTATTAGATTCACCGGCCATTGATGTTTTGATTATGGATTCCGTCGAGTCGCCCGCGGGTGTAGGTGAAACTGGATTGCCACCCATTGCTCCCGCCGTGGCGAACGCGGTGTTTGCCGCGACGGGCACTCGGCTGCGGGAACTGCCGCTCCGTATGTCAGCGTCTGTCAGTGCTTAGGAATTGTCTGTTTTGAAAGTAGTATTTATCTAGTCTTTTGGCCAAGCGCCTAGAACCGCCCCGGCTGTAACTCCGTTTAGTAGCAGATGGAGGGTATCCAAGCCAAGAATATCTAGTCCTTCTACACCGTAGACGTAGCCGTAGAGGCGGCCACCGACCAATAAGAATAGCGCCATCCAAAACCCGGTTGATATCCCCGATAGAAGATCGCTGGCTTCCCGCCACTTAACCGCGAAGGCGATTCCCATGGCAATCATCAGGGGCATGATGGGCGACAAAGGCATTCGGGACATTCCTATGGCTTCCATCTCTTGCGGGGAAATGCCGCTCCAAGCCATCCAAGTTTCACTGGGCACCAGGAAGCCATAGATGATGAAGCCAACGGCATAGATAGCGACGGCTGCTACCAGGACGGATAGGATCTTGATGCCGGCGATTTGCATGATCAGCCCCTTTGTCGTTGAGTCGTTGAGCCCAGTCTATTTGAGTATACGTCAGGATCTAAGCTGGCCAAGCTTTGCCGCCGCCGGCCATGGGGTGCTGCCGGGTTTTGCCAGGGTGGTCGATTCCTGGCCCGCCCATGGGTAGAGTTGCGGCTTGTCCGCAAGTTGCGGCTAAAACGACCAACAGGGGGAGAATACCTTGCAGAAGCCAACTATTGTCGTCGTCAATGGCACGGCCGGCGAAGGGTACTGGGCAGTTAACTACTTGCTCCAAACGGGCAAATTTGATGTCAGGACCACCGTGCGGCGTCCCGATAGCGCATTGGCCAATCGTTTACGTTTGCTAGATATCGATGGCAATCGCTGTGAAGTCGTCAAGGCCGACAATGACGACGAGGCGGCCTTAACCGAGGCTTTTCAAGGTGCCAGCGGAATATACGGCACCAGTGTTTACAATATTCACGCAAAGAAATACCGTCCGGCCAATCCACAAGAGCTTGCTCAGGGTCACGCGGTGGTCAATGCCGCAAAGGCTTGCTCCGGGCTAGAGCACTTCGTTTGGCAAACCATGACACGTTTTGTGATACCGCCGGAGCAGCTAGGATTAGAGAGCCCGATCCATTTTCGCACCAAGTGGTGGTTCGAAGACATCATTAGGGACGCCGAACTTCCATGGACTTTCCTGCGGCAGCCAGCCTACATGCGGCAGGTCAAGTTTGGTATGCAGTTTAAAGATCGCTTGGTTTATCCCTACGCTCCGGATACGCAGCTTGCCTATGTGACGGAAGAAGATCTCGGCAAGCTAGTGGCCGCAATTTTCGTCGCCGGTAAGCAACTCTTGCATGAGTCCATCAATGGCGTTTCCGAGGTTTTGACACCCGTGGAAATCGCCGAGCGCGCGCATCGATTACGGCCTGAATTTAGTCCTCGCTATCGCCAAGCAACGTGGATTGAGAATGCCTTCTTCGATTATATCCTCGTGGGGTTAAAGCCCGCTTTTCGTTACCCGTCACAAATCAACAAGAATCTGATGGCCGGTAACTATTTTGCGATGACTTTGGAGGACAAGCGCAAGTGCGCGGAGTTGATTAGTCCACTGGAGCTTTCGACTTTGGAGGATTGTTTGACATCGCACTTTGCCGAAAAGTAGGCGATTACCTAGCAGGCAAGTGATTGAATAGTGAGCTGTTTCGAATGTGAAATCTCAGGCATGACTAGGCGGCGGGTCCTTGGTAGAACCCGCCGCCCAGTGTTTTTAGCGCGCACTTTGCGAACTTTCGGCGCCCTGCGCCGCGGTTTAGTCCGCTAAGCTAGCCGGCTGATCGCTCAACCGCGACCGCGTGGGTCGTTTCCATGGCTGTCGCGACTTTGAATACCGCCATTCTTGCCATGAATAAATAGCTCGCTGCGCTGGTTACGGCTGACTTGCCGGCCAAATGCAACGGCGGTTTGCTTGGTTGCGAAGTGCTTGATGGCACGGATGCCACCACCTTTTTTCACATCCCAGCCGCCGTCCGAATTTGCAACAACGTGGTGACTCTTCAATTTAGCCATTGTCTATCCTTGATAGCTGAACAAAGCGTTGGATCTTGGGTAATCAGTCCTTCAACGCGTAGCGCCATGATAGCGATGAATATTTGTTCTTCCGTGAACAGATTCCCAATTTGACTGCTGATCTGTTCAAAGAAGCCATAACTGCGAATTTCTCGCAGGAATTCTTGGTTTTGGATCAAATATTCAAGATGCGAAAGTCGACGCTAGGGCGAAAGATTTGTGCTTGCTGGCCCTTGGAGATACCGTGTTGGAGGAACAAGGATCTTTTCGGTAGGGGTGAGCCATGAATCAACAAGTTGGGCTGGAACCGCACATCGCCTATTGCGGCCTAGATTGCTCCGGCTGCGATGTCTATCAGGCAACTAAGCTGGATAGTGAGGACTTGCGTCAGCAGTACGCGGCCAAAGTCTTTGAGCAATTCAAGATCGAAGTTCAACCCAGTACCGTGAACTGTCATGGATGCCGGGATGCCCGGCCAAAAACAGGTTTTTGTGCATATTGCGAAGTACGTAAGTGTGCAATTGACCGTGAGTTGGAGAACTGTGCGAGCTGCCCGGACTATGGTTGCGATAAACTTCAAAAAGTTCATGCGGCGATGATCAACGTCGGCAAAGCGGTGGATGGTGTGGCCAGTGCACAGCTTAATCTTGAGGAGATACGCCGGGAGCAAGATTTATCTTAGAAGGCTTGATTTGAATCTTAGTCTGGCCAAAATTTGGTACACAAGCTTGTCAAGGAGCTTTCCATACATTAACTACCGTCCGTGTTTCCTTGCCTCTGGTCGGAGCTATTAAAAAATCTCCACGATCAGGCTTCTTCGTCGTCACGAAGAGATGTGAGTAGCACTTGCAATCACTACTGCCGAAACCTCTTGGGTAAGCAAAGCATTGTCCGCGGCCGAAAAGTTCTGCCCATGCATGCTCGAGACGTCGGGTATCATGCGTATACCAAGCTTCAACAAAAGTCATTTTTTCGGAGAGGTAGTCCACGTGCCAGTGCTGCTTTTCTTGATGCTGCTGATGGCGCATGACGCGGGCGCGCACGCCACCTGGCCCAAACGCGCTGCCTACGTAAATGTAGTAGCCTTTGTTGAACCTTAGCTCACCAAGACTCCCAACTAGTATTCGGACCTGTCGTGGGCAGTGGTAAATGATTGCGTAGGTACCGGGTTCTGAGTCCGGAGATTGGGTCATGAAGAAACGCCTGCTAGTCTGCGGTGCCGGGCATTCGCATGGTGCTGATGCATTCTAAATAGTGGCCGGTGGCCGGCGTGACATAGATTGGTAAAGCGCTGGAGGTCTTGGATTAGTGTAGCGCTATTGGAGAGCTGACCTCTATTGCGGCATCGACTTGCTGGAATTCGCCGGATTTAGGTTCATCCAAGTACTCACCTAGGCGTATACCCTGATTGCCCGCTGACCGATTCCCTGAAAGGATGTTAATGTTTGACAGCTTTGACTTTTCCAAATAGATGGGGGGAATCGACATGAATAACTATGTCCAGCACCAGGGTCGGCGGGAATTTCTTCTTAGCTCAGGGCTTCTAGCTTTATCAGCTGCACCAGCCGTTGCGCTTGCAGCCAATGAGTCTCAAACGCATCAGCATCATGGAAACACGCATGAGGCATTAATTACCGAGGTGCTGCATTGCATTAATACGGGTAATGCCTGTGCCGCGCATTGCATTGTGCAGATGCGTACGGGTGACAATGACCTTTTGGAATGTTTGGTTCAAGTGCAAGAGCTGGTTGTTGCCTGTGAGGCTCTACTCAAATTTGCAGCTTTTGATTCAGAGCATTTAAAAACCTATGCAAAGGCGACCATCGAGGTTTGCGAGACCTGTGAAAAAGAGTGCAGAAAGTTTGAGCAGCAGCATGTTGAATGCAAAGAATGTGCGGATGCCTGCTTGGCCTGCATGAAAGAGTGCGAGAAGGTGATTGCCTAAGGGGATTGAGCCGGTTAATTATTGACTAATAACGTCAATGCTGGAATTAGAAATACCGATGATGACTGGCTCGCCAGAGCTCAGATCAATAGATTCGGATTGTAGATTTCGGCCGTCTTCAAACTGAATCTCAATCGCGATCGAATTAAGGTTTCTCACCTTCACCGGACGTTGAGCACCGGGCAGTATTGTTCCCAGGTCTTTGCTACGTTCATTCCATGTGGCCGTGATGGATATTTCTTGATCCGAATCGTTCCACACGGTCAATGCGGAATTAGTGGCCGGTGTGCGAACCAGCAAAAAAGTTGTGCTGATGGCGACAATAATTATGCAGGCAAATACCAGCCGAGAACTTCGCATACTCACCAATCCGTAGCGATATATTGGCTTTCCAAGAATTCCATCAATCCTTCATGTCCGCCCTCACGGCCAATTCCAGACTGCTTCATACCACCAAACGGAGCGGCGGGGTCTGATACGAGGCCGCGATTCAAGCCAACCATACCGAATTCAAATCGCTCGCATATTTCTAGGCCGCGCTTTATATCCTGGGTATAAAGGTAGGCGACGAGGCCGTAGTCTGTGTCATTGGCGATGGCGACAATATCGTCGTTTTCGTCAAAGCATTGGATGGCGGCAACCGGGCCGAATATTTCACCTCTTGTGCAGTTGGCATGTGCGGGGACATCCACTAACACGGTTGGCGGATAGAAATAGCCCGGTCCGGGAGGAACTTTTCCGCCTAGCAACAGGCGTGCTCCCTTGGATACCGCATCATCCACAAAGGCTGCGACTTTGTTTCTCGTTGACTCATTGATTAAGGCGCCGACCTGCACATCAGGATCCATGCCATTGCCCATCTTTAGCTTTTTCATCGCAATGACGAAACCCGTAACGAATTCATCATAGACATTGCTATGGATATAAAGACGATTCGCCGCGGTACAGGCTTCGCCAATATTGCGCATTTTCGCGACGATGGCGCCTTCTATTGCAGCTTCGACATTTGCATCTGCGAGCACGATGAATGGCGCATTGCCACCCAATTCCATGGCGGGATTGATGACGCGCTCGGCGGCTTTCTTAAGTAGTTGCTTGCCGACTTCCGTGGATCCGGTAAAGGAAACAACCCGCGTCCGCGAGTCATTGAGCAAAGCGCTAACGACGTCTTTGGGATTGCTCGTAGGGAGCAGGTTAATCACGCCCGATGGCACGCCGGCGCGCGCCAGCAGATCACCGATGGCTAGAAGGGTTAAGGGTGTTTCTGATGCTGGCTTGAGTACCACGGTACAACCCGCGGCTAGGGCCGGCGCAAGCTTACGCGCGCCCATGGCAGCTGGAAAGTTCCAAGGCGTGACCAAAACAGCGACGCCGGCGGCTCGATGCTGCACCAGAATTCTGGCCCCAGAGCTTGGGCCTAGAGACACGCGACCCAAATTTCTCACTGCTTCTTCGGCGAACCAGCGAAAGAACTCCGCCGCATAGCGAATCTCCGCCAAGGAATCCGGTAGGGCCTTGCCATTTTCCAGAGTGATGAGTTTTGCTAGTCGTTGCTCATTGGCGATGAGCATGTCATGGGCACGGCGAAGAATTTCACCGCGCTCACGCGGTACTGTAGCTCGCCAGTCAACCAGTGCGGCTGCCGCAGCATCCATGGAATCCTTGGCGTCCGCAACACTACCGTCCGCAACCGTCGCGATTATCTTCTCTGTCGCAGGATCGATAACATTAAAGCGTTTTTGGCTGGAGCCTTCTCTCCACGCGCCGTTGATAAAAAGGTTTTCTGGACTATTACTCATAGCAGTAGCTGAAACAGCTCAACATCCAGTAGCTTACCGAACTTGCGCCCAACTTCCTTCATGGTGCCAACATGTTGATATCCAAAGCGGTGGCAGAGATGGACGCTCGTATCGCCGCCACCGGTGATTCGGGCAATCAGGGTATGAAAGCCGAGGTCACGTGCAAGTTCGTTAAGGGCGATATTGAGTCGTTGGCCATAGCCACGGTTATGGAATTCCGGATGCATATAAAGACTACCCTCGGCGGTGTGGGCATAGGCTTCCTTCGGTGACCAAGGGCTAAGGCTGGCCCAACCAATCACTCGTTCGCCAACTTCCATAACGAGAACAGGATGTCGTTCATCACGCGACCTAAGCCAAATCAGACGGTCAGCGGGTGATTTTGGGTTGATATCGAAGGTTGATGTTGTGTGCAGGATCGCGTGGTTATAAATATCGGTAATCGCTCCGATGTCAGCACTATTTGCTATTCTGATTAGTGGCTTAGGATTGAATGGCATCGGCGCGAAGACCAGTAGAGCGATCTACTTCTCTCTATCTACAGGCGCTATCGCCTTTATTTCTGCAATAAACCGGTTTCCCGCCCCGAATCGTATAGTCAACGCGCGAGAATGCGGTGACGTCTTGGCCCGGATCGTCGCTGTAGATCACAATATCAGCCGGGGCACCAAGCGCTAGGATACCCGCGTCCGGCGCGAATCTTTGAGCGGGGTTAGTGGTCAAAGAGGCAAGGATTTCGTCGAAGTTCATGCCAGCCTTTTTCATTAGAGAAAATTCATCTTTCGTATTGAAGTCAGTCATGTAGCCAGCATCGGTACCAAAGAGAATTTCACCACCGGCACTGTGGTATTCAGCAAGTTGTGCAATGGCCATTTTTTGTACGGCTTGCACGGCTTTTTCAGGAGTACCGGACCGTCGCAGTTCGTAGGACCAGAGCTTTAGGGTGGGAATCAGGGCGACCCGATTTGCCAGCATGCGGCCAATTAGTTTGTCGCCCAGCGGTTTAGGGCCCGGCGCGGTGTGGGCCAGAATGTCCACGCCGTTATCCACGGCATTGATCAGTCCGGTGCGGTCGTTGGGATGAGCGATCACAAAACCACCGCGCGCATGAGCCGCCTGCGTAACAGCGTGGATGATGTCCGGTGGTAGATGGATTGTTTTGACCGGTGACATGAACGAACCAGAAAAGATCTTGATGCCTTGGGCACCAGCCTGCATTACAGCATCGACTAAGGGTGCCGCATCGCTGGGCACGGCTAACTCTGGTAGGCGTATGCCGGGTAAGTAGGTTGGCGTGGCATCGGTGTATACGAAGCTTCCGTTGGCCATGAAAATCTTGGGGCCAAACAATTCGCCGGCTTCTATAGCCCAGGAAAGCGCGACCGTTTCGCTGAGCTCAGAACCGGTATCCAGCACGTTGGTAAAGCCGTAGCGCAAAAGCATGTTGCGAACGACTTGTTTGGCGTCTGTTTTTAAGGCCGGATCCATGAAGTGAACATGGCTGTTCCACAATCCAGCCGTCGCCGCCCGGCCCTTGCCGTCAATAAATTTCTCACCCTTAGCAGGTATGCCAATACCCAGTTCCGCAATTTTTCCATCACGGATGGCGATGCTGGCAGCTTCCAAGGGTGGCGCGCCGGGTGCAGTATACAAACGTACATTGCCGATAATCAGATCCGCCGGCAGGGGCGAACGGGTCGCGCAGGCGGTGATCAGTGAGATGAGTACTAGAAAGACGGGATACCTAAACATGTCGACACCAGTTTGTAGACGCTGCTCGATAAAGACTAAGCTTCAATTGGATCACAACTGGCGATCCGGCGCTCACAAATTTACTGATGGATATTCTTGGTACGGGGAATAGCATAGACCACTTCGTCCAACTCAATGCCGGCCATGGACATGACTCGCTGTTCCAAGAAAATTCTTCCGCCCAGCGCCTCCGCAATTTTTCGACTCGGGCGGTTTTTCCGGTCAACGGGGTAGATCATACGCTCGAAGGCCAGATGCGCCTCAGCCCAGGTCTTTATGCCGGCGATTGCCTCCAGGCCATAACCGTTACCGTGGGCAGATTTCTTCAGCCAGATGCCCAACTCGGGCTCGGGAAACTGAGCCGCCAAATGCAAGCCGCAGAGCCCCAAGAATTCATTAGCAAACATCTATCGTCCTTGGCAGCGGCAGCGAGATACCGTCATGGAAAGTATGAATAGACCTTAGGTCTGAGATACTGGAATATTCTTGCGACGCGCCGCCCAATCGATCTGGCGAGATTCGATCGCCCAGGTTTTTGAGAACTCCATCACTTGACTTGCAATACTTGCCAGGTAAGGTTTTTTGCCAGGCTCAGCTCCCCCCTCGACCAGTCACTATGAGTAAGAAAAGAGCATTTCTCCTACATTTTTCGATCAGCGCCTCGATCGTGGGCGTGGTTCTGGCCGTGATATTTTTCTTGTGGTACCCGACGCCCTATTTCAAGGTGAGCGGTGCCAGCGATGTTGTGAAGATTCTTATTGGTGTAGATCTGGTGCTGGGGCCACTGCTTACGCTGCTGCTATATCGACCCAACAAGCCGAAGCTTCTTCTGGATATGTGCTTGATCGCGACGATTCAGCTGTCAGCGCTCATTTACGGCGTAACCACCATCTATCAGCAGCGTCCTTACTATGCGGTATTCGCCATCGACCGCTTTGAAGTCTTGGCGCGCAAAGAAGTCTCCCTATCCGGAGACGAATACCCGGCATTTTCGAGCAAGCCTTGGCGAGGACCGATATATGCTGTTGCTAGCTTGCCGGAGGATCCCGTGGCCCGGAGCCGTGTCTTAGAAGAAGTGATGTTTGAAGGTCTGCCTGATATTGATAAGAGGCCGGAGTTTTGGAGCGGCTATGATGAGAGTTCAAATCAAGTACTTAACAGATCAAAGCCCCTTAGCGTTCTGCGGGTTAATGATGATCGCTTGCGCTCCGAGATTTCGGGATTGGCCAAGTCATATCCAGATACAGAGCTGGTCTATGTCCCGGTTATCGGTAGAAAAGGTGCCCTGACTCTAGTGCTCAATGCGGGGAACCGTCGGCCGGTTGCTGTCCTTGATGTTGACCCCTGGGAGCTGGCTAAGACGGATACCGCCGAACGCTCCAGTGCAGCTAGTCATTGAAATGCTGAAAACTTCTCGCCTGTCCGCCTAAATCGTCTCGAGCAACTGACTAGGGATCCATAGCAAGCCACCAATCGCCGCTGCCACGAACAGCGGCGTAAGAATACCGAGCCACCGGCTCAGTTTGGCGACATCGGGATGAATATGAGGCTGTTGCGAGCCCCGATAGATGAACCGCTGCAGTTGCATGCCCCGCCGTGGCGAGTGCATGAACAGGGATGGGCTGCCAATGGCGAGAAATACTTCCGGGTTGTGCCGTTTTAGCTGGCTTAGCAGTTTTCCATAGAGGACTAGTAGCAACACGATGCCGCCGACAAATAGAATCGCAAATAGCAGGATCCACTGCGTCATTGCTTAGCCAGGCTGTGCGTCCGGGCTTGACGCAAGCAAGTTCGCCGCCAAGGTTTCAAGGCTTTCCACCGGTTCGCGACAGCTCATGCCCTCGCAAATATAGGCGACGGTGCCCGGGCGCGCCGCGCGATCCGCCAGGCTGCCGGGTAGCTCTCTGGCATCGTAGGGAATGGCCAAGCTAATTCTTTGTGGAGCGTAGTGGCCGTCCAGGGCTTGCGTCCATTGGCTGGCCTGGTCATCCCGGCCGCGTACCACCACGATTTGCGGTGTCTTCAAATATTCCTGCAGAGCGTTGACCATACTGGCGTGGCCGTGGGGAAACTCGGCCATTGCTGTCCACGCCACGCGCAAGGTGGCTTCGGCCGCATCCACATATCTTGTTTCGCCGAGCATATGGCCGAGGCGCTGCAGTGCCAATGCGGCCACGGCATTGCCCGAGGGCAGCGACTCATCCGACATGGGCCGCGAGCGATGCATGAGCTGCTCGTGCTCTGCAGCCGTGAAATAGAAACCGCCTCGCTGAGGATCGGCGAAATCGCCGATTAGCCTTTCGGCGAGCCAAATGGCGAAGTGAATATGTTCGCTATCCCAACGGGCTTGCAACAACTCGATCACGGCGTCTAATAAGAAAGCATGGTCGTCGAGATAAGCCGGGAAGCGCGATTCTCCATCCATATAAACCGCGAGCAATTCATCCTCCACGATCATTTCGTGACGAATGAAATCCATAGCTTGGGCTGCCGCCGCGGCCAGATCGTCGCGGTGCAGCGCTCGGGCGGCAATCGCCAAGCCGCGAATCATCAGCCCATTCCAGCTGCCCAACACCTTGTTGTCCAGGCCAGGCCAGACTCGTTGCCCGCGCGCTTGGAGAAGTTTTGGCCGGGCGCTGTCGAGCAAGGAACGGGCAATGGACTCATTGATGTCCAGCGATTCGGCGACATCGGCCAGCGGCCGCGCTACGTGAAAGTGCCAGTGCCCTTCGAAGTTAGGCTTCTCATCCAAGCCATAATGGGGCGCGACCACGGCGTACTCTTCTGGGCTGAGTAAGGCTTCCACCTTGGTGGGCGACCAAATATAGAATTTACCTTCTTCACCTTCGGAATCAGCATCCAGGCTAGAGAAGAAAGCACCGCCGGGTGCCCGCATCTCGCGAATGGCCCAGTCGGCTGTTTCATTGGCGACCCGGCGGTACAACTCATCGCCGCTAACCAGCCACATTTGCGCGTACAGGGCCAGCAAGGGCCCGTTGTCGTAGAGCATTTTTTCAAAGTGTGGGATGTTCCAATGCGCATCCACCGAGTAACGGCAAAAACCACCACCCAGGTGGTCATAGATTCCGCCTTCGGCCATGCGGGTCAGCGAGAGGGCGACAGCGTAGAGCGCTTGGGTGTCGGGTTCCTCGCTGTGGGCGCTGTCGCGCCAGTGTCTAAGCAAGCGTTCTAGGCTGCTTGCGTGGGGAAATTTGGGTGCGCCGCCGAAACCCCCATTGCTTTCGTCAAGCTGCTGGATGAAGGCGTCCCGAGATCCTTGCAGGGGTTCGTTATTTAATTGTTGCTGGTTGGCGGGTTCGTCCGGTTCCAGGCGCTCAAAGGCCTCTAGCAGGGCGTCACCATGGGATTGAATGTCTGCTTGGTTGTCCCGGAAGTACTCGGCAACCCGCTGCAGCAATTCATCAAAGCCCGGCATGCCGTGGCGTCCCTTGTCGGGGAAATACGTACCACCAAAGAAAGGCCGCTGATCTTGCGGATGCAGGAACATGGTCAGGGGCCAGCCGCCGGGGCGCCGCGCGATGAGCTGATGGGCAGTTTGGTAAATCCGATCGATGTCGGGGCGCTCTTCCCGGTCTACCTTGATATTGATGAAATGTCGGTTCATCAAGGCCGCTATATCTGGATTCTCAAATGATTCGTGGGCCATGACATGGCACCAGTGGCAGGCCGAGTAGCCGATGGATAGCAAGATAGGCCTATTTTCACCTTGCGCCTTTTTCAGTGCCTCCGCCCCCCAGGGATACCAATCCACCGGGTTGTCGGCGTGTTGCAGCAGGTAGGGGCTGGTTTCTTTCGCGAGTCGGTTCATGTCAGCCCTGGGCTGGCGCGGTGGGGAAGGCAGCGACTATACAACACCGGATTTTTCCACCGCGGTGCTACACTTGCTGCCGCCGCGTTTTGGCTCGCACATTCGCCGAGAACAGCATTTTCGCTCAATGTTTGAATACTCAGGATTTGATTCCGTAGCCGTGCAGATTGGTCCATTGGCCGTGCGCTGGTACGGGCTGATGTACCTAATCGGCTTCGTCGTTGGTTGGTGGTTGGCGCGTGTGCGAGCCCGCAAACCAGGGGCGCTTATCAGCCCCGAGCAGGTGGACGATTTGCTGTTTTATATCGCCATGG
Organism: Gammaproteobacteria bacterium; assembly: GCA_965221985.1. Taxonomy (GTDB): domain Bacteria; phylum Pseudomonadota; class Gammaproteobacteria; order Steroidobacterales; genus J054. The sequence continues at coordinate 179,435 of OZ244928.1, read as the reverse complement.
GAGTAATTCTGGGCGGACGTTTGGGTTATATGCTGTTCTACGGCTGGGACCGCATCGCCGAAAACCCACTAAACCTTTTCAAGATATGGGAAGGCGGCATGTCTTTTCACGGTGGTTTCCTCGGCGTGTTGATTGGCTTGTTGTTGTTTGCCCGCAAAGTCGGCAAAAACTTTTGGGAACTAGTGGATTTTTCCGCACCCATGGTGCCCGTTGGTCTGGGCGCTGGCCGCATCGGTAATTTTATCAATGGCGAACTATGGGGTGGGCCGACCGATCTACCCTGGGCTTTCGTTGTCGATGGCGTCCCGCGTCATCCCTCCCAGCTCTATGAGGCCTTGCTCGAGGGTCTGGTGCTCTTTTGCATCGTGTGGATTTTCTCGTCTCGCCCCCGCCCGACCATGGCCGTGGCCGGTGTATTCGCGGTTTGCTATGGAATTTTTCGCAGTGCAGTGGAATTTGTTCGTTTGCCAGACGCGCATATCGGCTATCTTGCCTTCGGCTGGGTCACCATGGGGCATGTATTAACCCTTCCGATGATCCTCGCCGGGGCTATATTATTGTGGCTCGCCTATCGCCGCCCGGCGATCGCGACGAATAACGCGGAATAGTGGAGGACTAAACAGGGTGCAGCCCTATCTAGATTTAATGCAGCGGGTGCGCAACGAGGGTGCGCGTAAAGACGACCGAACCGGGACGGGCACACTGAGCGTATTTGGGCATCAGATGCGTTTCGATTTGCGCGCGGGTTTTCCCATGGTGACCACCAAGAAGCTGCACATTCGCTCCATCATTCATGAGCTTTTGTGGTTTTTGCGCGGTGACACGAATATTGCCTATCTCAATGAACACGGCGTGAGTATTTGGGATGAATGGGCAAACGAGCAAGGGGATTTGGGTCCCGTATATGGCGCGCAATGGCGGTCCTGGCCGACGCCAAACGGCGAGTCCGTTGATCAGATTGCCCAAATCATCGAAGTCTTGCGCGAAAACCCCGACTCACGGCGAATTATCGTCAATGCTTGGAATGTTGGCGAACTCGATCAAATGGCTTTGTCGCCCTGTCATTGTCTATTTCAGTTTTATGTCGCCGATGGTCGCCTGTCTTGCCAGTTGTACCAGCGTAGCGCCGACATCTTTCTGGGTGTGCCTTTTAATATCGCGTCCTATGCCTTGCTCACGCACATGGTTGCGCAGCAAACAGACTTGAACGTGGGAGACTTTATTTGGACCGGCGGTGATTGCCACTTATATCTCAATCACCTCGAGCAGGCGGATGAACAACTGGGTCGCGAGCCATTGCCCTTGCCCCGTTTAGCCATAGCGCGCCGACCGGTATCGATATTTGACTATCGTTTCGAGGATTTCGAGATTCTAGGCTACGAATCTCATCCGCACATCAAGGCTGCGGTCGCTGTCTAGCAATACCCTTAGGCATCGCTTCGCGGCGAAAAATCCGTTTTGCAGTTAGGGCATTTGCCAGTGGTAAATAGCGGTTTATATAACTGCGCATCAATAAGTGCCGTCCAAAACCAGCGTTGTTTACAGCTAGGGCAGCGTGTAAATAAGATTCCCAGGGCATAGCCAAGTACGGCGATAGTCGTGCCAGTAGTCCACGACATGCCGGTAGCCGAAAATGCTGGGGCAAGGCTTCCCACCACTAAGGCAAGTACGGCTAGTACAATTTTCCAGAGTTGGCCGGTGTGGGCCAAGACGGATTCGCTAAACATAGGGGCTCCGGGATTCCATTGGGCCCACAGGGGCTTGGAACTTCTTGTTATTAGGTGCTGCAAAGGCAGCATCAAGGGCCGATTGACTCTAGCACGGCTCTCAGCGCCGCTAAACCGTTTTTTACATAGCCCTAAGAGTTGGCCGGAAGTTTGTAGAGCGAGTCACATTTTTTTGCTCTCGCGGCACGATGCTTATGTCTTGGGCTGCCGGTAGCCCTTCGAACGCTCGCTGATAATGCGCGTCGGTCCGTTCAGCCGCGCCGCGGTCAGCGCACCGCCCCAAACGCAGCCTGTGTCTAGACCCAATAAGTTCTGGCGTTGCAGTAGCCCCATGGCAGACCAGTGACCGAAGACCACGCGCACGTCGCTGGTTGCCCGCCCCGGAACCTCAAACCAGGGGATGAGTCCGGCCGGTGCTTCGTGCACGGGTCCCTTGGCCTCCAAGTTCAGGCGGCCATTGTTGTCGCAGAGCCGAATGCGCGTAATGGCATTTGTGATAAAGCGCAGACGATCTTCGTCGCGAAGCGTCGGATTCCATTGTTCCGGCTGACTGCCGTACATGGCTCCCAAGAACGCAGGCGCTTCGTCGCTCACGAGAACTCTTTCTACTTCGCGCGCGAGCTTGATGGTTTGCAGAGGATTCCATTGGGGTGGCACGCCGGCGTGAACCATCAAGGTATTCATTTCGGGTCGATAATGCGCTATTGCTTTCTTTCTCAGCCAGGCGATCAATTCATCCGCGTCAGGGGCTTCAAGAACAGCGCGTAAATCATCACCCTTTGATGGGGATTCGTGGGCCAGCGCCATGGCCAGCAAGTGAAGATCGTGATTGCCCAAGGTGACTACCGCGCAGCGATCTAAACTTTTGACTAGACGGAGCACTTCCAGGGAGCGTGGTCCGCGATTGACCAAATCGCCCACAAACCAAATCTCATCCTGAGAGGGATCCGGATTAATTCGGTCCAGCAAGCGCGCGAGCTCGTCGTAACAGCCCTGCACATCGCCAATGGCATAGATGTTCATGGCCGTTAGTTCAGAATGCCTGGCACCGCTAAGCGGAAACAAGGAATTGGCGCGTCGAAGTTGTCACCGTCGGCCGTCACCATGCCGTAACTACCTTCCATGGTGCCTACGGGTGTTTCGAGCATGGCCCCGCTGGAATATCGATGCATCTTGCCTGGAAGAATTCGCGGTTGCTGGCCAATGACGCCGTCCCCCACAACTTCTTGGACCTTTCCGTTGGCATCGGTGATGAGCCAGCGTCGAGTGAGCAACTGAGCGGGCATTTTTCCCTCGTTGCGAATAGTAATGGTGTAGGCAAAGACATAGCGATTCTCTTGCGGTTCAGACTGATCGGGCAAGAATACGCTTTGCACGTCGATACGAATTTTTCCGTCCAGGATAAGTTCTTCCGGGGCTTGTATAGCCCGTATTCTACTCCGAACCGCGTCGTTCCGGGCCGTGTATTGCGGTATAGGCATTGGCGAGCCGGACGTAGGTTTCCTCGCTAAGGGTTTCCGCCCGAGCTTGTGGGTCTATGCCCAAGCTGAGTAGCTGGTCGGCCGTGCAAATATCACGCAGTCCATTGCGCAGTTGTTTACGCCGCTGAGAAAAGGCCGCGGTAACGATCCGATTAAAATGAGCAATATTCTTGATTGCTGCGCGTTTCTTTTCATCCGGAACCAGCCTGACAAAGGTGGAATGTACGCGCGGTGGTGGTTTGAATGAACCAGGTCGAACAACAAACAGAGATTCAATGCGGCAGCGCGATGCGAGAGCCACCGTTAACCGACCGTAGTCCTTGCTTCCCGGGCTCGCCACCATGCGATCGACAACCTCTTTTTGCAACATGACATGAATGTCAGAAAATAGCCCGCTGAATTCCAGGATATGAAATAGCAGCGGTGTCGATATGTTGTAGGGTAAGTTTCCGGCCAGCCGGAAGGGGCCGGCGCCGAGTGCCCGAAAATCAAAGCTCAAAGCGTCGCTCCTGTGCATTTCTAGCCGGGGATTTTGTAGCTCCTCGGGGAGGCTTTTGGCGAGGGCCTTGTCAATTTCGACGGCGTCCAACCGCGCTACCCGGTCTAGTAAGGGCTTTGTCAGCGCGCCGTGCCCTGATCCGATTTCAACGAAATGATCATGTTCTTGGGGGGAAATCGCATTGATGATCTTGCGTAGAACATTCTGATCATGCAGAAAATTTTGGCCCAAGGATTTGCGGGCGTGGTGCATGTTTATGTCGCTGTGTTGCAACTGACTTGTAGCGCCAATTCTAAGGCGGCGATGAAACTGCCAGCATCAGCGCGGCCGGTGCCGGCAAGATCTAACGCTGTTCCGTGGTCCACTGAAGTGCGCACGATGGGTAGCCCAAGGGTGATATTCACCGCGTGTCCGAAGCCCCTATGCTTGAGCACCGTTAGGCCCTGGTCGTGATACATGGCCAGGACCGCGTCCGCTGCTGCTAGCTGGCTGGGTGTAAACGCAGTGTCCGCCGGCAGGGGACCGACCACATCCATGCCTTGGGCGCGCAAGTGCTTGCAGGCAGGTTCGATCACTTGTTGTTCCTCGGTGCCGAGGTGTCCGGATTCACCTGCATGGGGATTCAAGCCGAGTATCAAAATCCGCGGGTTCTCTATACCCAAGCCTTCAATTAACCCCGCGTTTAGTATGCCTGCTGTGTCAACAACGCGGGCATGGGTGATCGCATCTGGAACTTGGCGAAGCGCTAGGTGTGTAGTAACTAGGGCGACTCTAAGTTCGCCGGCCACGAGTAACATCACAACTCTGGCCGCGCCACAACGTTCGGCCAGGAACTCAGTATGTCCGGAAAAAGAGATGCCGGCATCGTTGATCACGCCCTTGTGAACCGGCCCGGTGACCATGGCGGCGAATTCCCCGCGAAGGCATCCGTCGCAGGCCCTTGCCAAAGTTTGCAATATCGCTTCGGCATTGCCAGGGTTTAATTTCCCGGCTTCGCTGGTTTGCGCGAGGGGCTGGTGCAGCACGCTTAGCCGCCCAGCTACCGCGGCCCTTGCGGGCGCTTCAGGCTGGTAGTCCTGAAATTCGATGGCGAGGTTCAAGGCCGCGGCTCGCTGGGCCAATAGCTCGCGATCAGCGATGGCAACGAGTTCCGCCGGCCAGGGCCTAGCCGCTAAGCGCAGGAGCAGTTCTGGCCCAATCCCAGCGGGCTCGCCGGCTGTCAGCGCAATCTTATGCACAGCGCCTGTGGACTTTGACATGACTCATCGGACGCCGAGGCGGCTCGGCCATTAATCTACAGTCGCGTTTCGACGAAGGCTTGGTCGCGTAGCCGTCGCGCCCAAAGTTCTGTTTCTTCACCGAGTTTGCTGTTGCGGATGGCGCTGATGGCTTGGCGTCGCTGTACTTCTTCGGTGGTGTCCTCGGTACGGCGATCCATCACTTCCAATATGTGCCAGCCAAAGGTGGACTTAAAGGGCTCGCTGAGCTCGCCGACGGGTAGGCTCTTGGCCACGGTGCTGAACTCGGGCGTGTACACCTCTGGGCTGGACCAACCCAGATCGCCGCCCTCAATGGCCGAGCCTGGGTCTTCCGACACCACTTTGGCCACTGCGGAAAACTCGTCGCCCGCTAAGATTTGCGCGCGGACTTCACCCAGTTTTTGGCGGGCTGCATCATCGTCTAGCACTTCGTTTGTGGTGATCAAGATATGCCGAATGCGAATTTGTTCTTCCATGATAGGTTCGCCGCCACGTCGATCATCAAGCCGCACCAAGTGCAAGCCACTGTTGCTGCGAATGGGATCGGACACCTGGCTAATCCCTAGGCCGGGCACGATATCCGCGAAAAAAGTGGGCAGCTCATCGCCACGCCGCCAGCCGAGATCGCCACCGTCTAGCGCCTTTTGACCATCTGAGTTTGTCACTGCCAACTCACTAAAGGATTCACCGGCATCGATGCGCTCGCGCAATTCATCGGCGCGTTTCTCCGCGGCAGCTATATCTTCGCTGGCGGCATTGCTGGGTAGTGCAATCAGAATCTGCGATAGTTTAAATTCTTGATTAAAGGCCTCGCGTCCCAATTGCCGATCGAGGAATTCTTCCAGCTCGCGCGGTGTTACGTTGATGCGCGAAATGACATCACGCTGACGTAGCTGGTCGACAACTAGTTGTTTACGCAAATCTTGGCGATAGGCGCCGTAGTCGATGCCTTCCTGCGCCAAGAGGCGTGGTAAATCGCTCAGGCTAATGCCGTTGCGTTCGGCCACATTGGCCAGCGCTTGGTTGAGTGTGGCGTCGGAAACCTGAATACCTACGCGTTGTGCACGCTGCATCTGGATTTCCTGGATGACCAGCCGTTCTAGAACCTGGGGAACGATTTGCTGAGCGGGTGGAAGTTGTGTGCCTTGGGCTTCGAGGCGTTCAATAACTCTACGCAGCTCGGCATCCAGTTCGCTTTTAAGGACCACGCCGTCATTGACCACGGCAGCAATGCCGTCGAGCAACTCGCCGCTGTCACTGAGTTCGCGGGTTTGCGCCAGGGCGGCAGTCTGGACTATCAGCAGGCAGCAAACTAAGCTGCCGTGGCAAAAAATTCTAACTGGTTTCATATGGGATATAGGATTGTCAACGATATTCGAGAATACCACGGCCTAGCAGATCTTCGGCCGCACTGCCGGAGTCGCTAAAGCCCTTCAGCACGAACTGGATCAGGAAGGAAGTGTCAGATTCACCCGTGCGGCGGGTCAAGTAACGGCGCCACACCCCGCGCGCCGCCCAGCAGCAAGTCTCGTATTCAATACCGGCAAAGCGTTCCAGCGGGTCATTGCGTGCCAGGGAAAAGTTATAGCGACCGACGAAATTCCAACGTTTCGCCAAGGGCCAGGCCACGGCAAGATCGATAGTCTCCAAGGTGTCGCGCTGAAAGCGGTACGAGAGGTTGGCAAGCCGTTCATCGTTACGGTACTGCAAGCGAATTTCCGCCTGTCGGGTTTCACTTTGTTCAGAATTCCACTGATAACCCATATCGGTGCGCCAATGTTCGCCGATGCGTCCGCCAACTTCCGCTAGATAATCCGAGGAACTACTTTCGTTAGGCAAAACGCCGGGGAGCGTTACGCGTTGACTACGGAGATAACGCACCTGACCTAATGTTGCACGCGCGCGTTCTTGGCCCGTGTCCGCCCGAATGAATCGCGTAGTAATGCCCAATGCAATTTGATTGGTATCGCCCAAGCGATCGAGGCCCACAAAACGATTGCGCCTGAATAACTGGACGATATTCAGATCGGGTTCGATCGTATCGAAAATCGGTAAAGCCGCTTGATCGCGAAAGGGCACATAGCTGTATAGCACCCGCGGCTCGATGGTTTGCAACCACTTGGAACTCTTGCTGATACGTTCGAAGGTGCTGCGGATATCTAGACTCGCCAGCGGTGCTTTGCGGGTCGGGCTCTTATCTTGATTGGCTGCGGTATCGCGCAGCTTATAGCGAAGATAGTCATAGGCGACACCCGGCTCGATATCGACGATGCCCCACCTAAACGGGCGTGTAAGTTCCGGCATGATGTGGGCACGCAGCCCTTGCACGCCCACATCACGATCGAAGTAGCTCAGCGCTGAATTCAGACTGTAGGTGAAGCCAAACAAGCCATTAGGCTGAAAGCCCTGAACAGATAATTCAGGCAGCCGTGTGTACGGCCGCTCTTCGGGGAGCAAAGTGTCATCAATGGTTTGATAGTCTGCAATGCTAAGCTGGGCGGTCCAGGGACCATTGAAGAATTCCAAATCCACGCGCTGGGGAAGATGCGTTTGACTAGTTGTTGCCAGACTGCTGGAGAAATCTTCAAAGTACTGGGCGTCGGATACGCTGATCGCATCGATGGTCCCGCGAAGATTTCGCAGAAGTTTGGAGCGGTGATAGATAGCCAGCAAGGCGCGGTTTGCATCGGTCGCGTCATCGTTATAAAGGTATTCGCCCGTTAGCACGCCGTCGTGCCGCTCGCTCAGATAGCGAAACTCGCCACCCATCTGTAAACCGCGTTTCGTCATTAGTCGCGGTGTGATGGTGGCATCCAAATTGGGTGAAATATTCCAATACCAGGGCAGGCCAATATCTGTGCCTCGTTGTTGGCTATTGCCTAAATCCGGAATCAACCAGCCCGTCTTCCGTTCATTCGTGACGGGATAGGAGATATAAGGGACCCAGAGCACAGGAATCCCGCTAATCCGGAACTTCGCGTCTTTGGCCGTGCCGATACCAGTGTCTTGGTTAATAAATATTTCGCCAGCTTCTAAGACCCAGTCTTCGTTACCTTCTGGGCAGGCGGTGTAGCTCACGTCATTGAGATAGACTTTGCCCGCTCCCAGGCCCGTGACTTGGATTTCATCGGCCCAGCCACGTGCTGGGACCGTCGCGACCGAAAATTCCGCATTGGTGAAATCGACTTGGGAGCTCTTGCGATCGAAGCGAGCGGATTGTGCTCTAACCTTTGTCACGGGGTCACTGAATTCGACCTCGCCGTTTACGGTAAAAACGTCATCGCTTTGATTGTAACTGGCGCCGTTGGCCCGCAATGATCGCTCGCCGCTGCGTAAGACTATATCTCGGCTAAATTCCGCATCGCCCTGGACCTCAAATTCGACGCGGCCGCTGAGAATATCCAGTTCTTCGCTGCCAAAGTCTGGTAGTGCCTTCGTGCTGGGGAGTGCTTGGTTGCCGCAGCTGCCCCAGCCGACGACCCGGCCGTCGTCTGCGGCCCGGGTGACGGGCACGAAGGCGCAACCAAACCCCAAGGCTAAGGTCAGCAGAAAACTTCGCACGTAAAACTTCCGGACAACAAGCGAGAGCATTATATAGCCCGACCACGGCAGCGTCGCCCCGGGGATTGTTGACGCTTGGCGCCCCCGCGCGGGATGATGTCCGTGCAATACGCGAGCCGCATGATCGTTGCGGCGAATGAAGAAAGCCATGAAAGCGATGATTCTTGCCGCAGGCCGGGGAGAGCGCATGCGCCCGCTGACCGACCAGCAACCGAAGCCACTGCTGAGCGTGGCCGATTTGCCCTTGCTGGACTATCACTTGATGGCCTTGGCTGCAGCCGGGGTGGAGGAGGTCGTCATCAATTTGGCCTGGCAAGGCCAACAGATTCGGGAATGGGTTGAGGACGGGAAAGCCTACGGTCTTCGGGTGACCTACAGCGACGAGGGTGATGTGGCTTTGGAGACGGGCGGCGGCGTCCAGCGGGCTTTGCCCTTGCTGGGTGATCAGGCATTTTGGCTCGTCAACGGTGATATTTATTGCGATTATGGTTTCGCGCCGGGCGTACTAGCCAAGAATGATCTCGCTCACTTGGTTTTGGTGCCTAATCCGGACCACCATCCCCAGGGCGATTTTTTCCTGGCGGGAAATCGTGTGGCCGCCGACGGATCGCCTCGATTTACCTACGCGGGTATCGCCTTGTTGAGTCCCGACTTGTTCGCCGATCAGTCGGCGGGCCGGTTTCCTTTAGCGCCATTGTTGGTGGCGGCCATGCAAAGAAGATCGGTCAGTGGCGAGCTGTATTCGGGGCGATGGACCGATGTGGGCACGCCTGAGCGATTGGCGGAATTGGATCAAGTCTTACGGCGGCAAAGCTAAGCCGCCCAAATTCTAGATGTCCCGGTAGCTGGCGGTGCCAGTAACATCCTGCATTGCTTTTTCATCGAGAATCTTCACCATGAAGCTTGGGCCCAAAACTGTTGGCCACTGGCATTGCAGACCATGCTGGTCACCGGGAACAAAGCCGAATCTGGGATAGTAAGTTGCATGGCCGATGACGATCGCGAAAGGGCAAGCGCGTTGCCGCAGTTCCGCTAGTCCTCGCAGCGTGAGCGCGGAACCGATACCTTGGTTCTGATAGCCGGGATGCACGGCCAATTCGCCCAGGCCCATGCCCCAAATTTTTCCTTGGCCGGTGGAGACGCTGACCGGGCAAAAAAACACATGGCCGATTACGCTGTCCTTAATTTCCGCAACCAGTGATAGCACATCGCCGGCCTTGCGCCGCAATTCATCGAAGTCCTTGGAGCCCTGATCGGGCGCGAAGGCGACACGGTTTAACCGTTTAATGTCATCGGGATCCGTCGCACGGTTTTGCGCGCGCAAGCTGATACCGGGGGCAAGTTCGTTAGTCTCCGACATAAGGTGTGCTTGAAATGTTGAGTTGGGACTGAGTTTAGCCGGCGTGTATGGCGGAAGTCTCTGATATTGATGTTATTTATCCACTATTTGTTGCCGCTTATGCGCGCCTTTAGATGTGCTTGCAGCTTTTCAGCGACGGCCCACAATTCCTGCGGCCCGCCAAGCTCCGCAATTTGAGTCACGGGCAAGCCGGCGTAGCCGCAGGGATTGATGCGTGAGAACGGCTCCAAGTCCATGGCGACATTGACGGCGAGACCGTGGTAGCTCGACCCTTTTCTTATGCGCAAACCAAGGCTGGCAACTTTCGCGTCTTCGACATAAACGCCCGGAGCATCACGGCGACCTGTCGCGGCAATGTTGTAACCGGCGAGGGTATCAATCACTGCGCGTTCCAGACTCGTGACTAGGTCGCGCACACCCAGAAGGGCGCGGCGCATGTCGATCAAGACATAGACCACCAATTGGCCGGGACCGTGATAGGTGACTTGGCCACCGCGATCCACTTGCACTACCGGGATGTCGCCGGGATTGAGTACATGCGAGTCATCGGCATTGAGGCCTAGGGTGAAAACGGGAGGATGTTCCAGAAACCAGATTTCATCCGCGGTGTCGGCGTCGCGCTCATCGGTGAATTTGCGCATGGCTTCCAGGCTATCGTGGTATTCGACGCGACCTAAATTGCGAATTCGCAGCGCTAGCTTCCGTTTGTTCATTTAGCCAATCGATGTATTGAGCCGCTCAACACAACTTAAAGCACCATTAGAACCCTGTCACTGCCGGTTAAGTTTCGATACACCGCGTCCAGCTGCTCACGGTTCTCTGCCGTGAAGGTCACTGTCACTGACAGAAACCGGCCTTGGCTACTGGATCGAATATCTACGTCCTCATGGCTGATTTCACCCACTTCCGCCGAGACAAGTTCCATGACATGAGCAGGAAAACCCTCTGCATCGCGGCCCATAGCCTTGACCGGAAACCGGCAGGGAAACTCAAATACGCTTTCTTCTTCAGAGTTCATGGATGTAGCGGTCGTAGCGGCGCACCACGCGTTGCCAAACGGGGCCTGCTTGTCCGCCGCCAATGGGTTGAGTGTCCACCGCGATCACCGGCAGTACACCACGCATCGCGCTAGCGATCCACACTTCGTCGGCGGCAAGCAGTCTTTGCAGACTAATCAGTTCCTCCGCGCATGTAATGCCTTCTTTTGCCGCGAGATTCACGACCAAGTCGGTGGTGGTGCCGGGTAAAATTTCCTCGCCATTGGGTCGGCGTATTAGCTGATTATTTTCGAGAATGAGTATCGAGCTGCTTGCCCCCTCTGTCACATTGCCGGCATTGACCAACAGCGCTTCATCGGCATCGCGGTTCTGCGCGTTTTGTCGCGCCAGGATGTTGGCGAGTAAATTGGTTGCCTTAATGTCGCAGCGCCGCCAGCGATCATCGCGTTGGGTTGCTAATCTAACGCCCGGTGGGTTCTTGCGAGGGCTGATTTTGCAGGCCAGGCCAAAAATCGTGGCGTCAATGGGATTCGGTATGGAATGATCGCGGCCGGTATCCGCGCCGCGGCTCACTTGCAGGTATATGCCCAGGTCTCCGTTCCCATTTCGTTCCGTGAGGCCGGCAACGATGGCTTGCCACTCATCACTGCTATTGGGGTTAGTGATCCCGATGCTGTTCAGGCTGCGGTCGAGACGTTGCAGATGTTCATCCAGTAACAAGGCTTGCCCGTGGTAAACCGGCACAACTTCATAGACCGAGTCACCGAATAGAAAACCGCGATCCAAGGGTGAGATACGCGCCTCGGCAATGGGCAGATAGTCGCCGTTCAAATAGGCGATGGATAGGGCTTCTGCCATGCTTAGGGGTCAGACCTACCCGGTGACAGGGGGCTTTTTTCGCGGTCCGATAAATCTCTGGATACCCGATAGCCGTTGGAGATCCTTGACCGCTTTGCAAGCTCGGGTGATTGTAGCCAAACGATATCGGGTAGGTTTTGGGCCAAACATCCCGCTTGGCTTGCCGGCCATTTTCCTCTAGCGGAATGGACGAGCACTATTCAAACCAAAGCAGCACGGAATCTCGCGCTTGTTGCCACAGCGATCCGGGCGCGACGGTATTCATGGCCACTAATTTAGCCTCGGCCAAAGTTTCTTGAGCCAGATTCACGCGCACCGTGCCCAGACCGTTGCCTTGCTCTACGGGCGCAATGAGTTGGCCGGGCAAATCCAATTTGGCCTCGAGTAATTCATAGCTGCCGCGTGGAATAGTCACGTAGATATCTTGTTGCACACCTAAGTCGGCACTTTCGGATTCACCCTTCCAGACGCGCGCTGCTGTCACCGGGTTACCCGCCGGATAAAGCAAGCGGGTCTCGTAAAAACGAAATCCATAATTAAGCAATGCCTGAGAATCTGCGCTGCGCGCCGTGGGGCTCTCCGTACCCAGTACAACCGAAACCAGGCGCATGCCATCGCGACTGGCCGATGACACCAAGCAGTAACCAGCCGCGTCCGTCATGCCGGTTTTCATGCCATCGACACTGGCGTCTCGCCATAGTAGGGCATTGCGATTTTTTTGCGTGATGCCGTTGTAAGTAAATTCGCGCCGGGAATACCAGTCGTAGTATTCGGGAAATTCTCTAATAATGGCCGACGCGAGCAAGGCAATATCTGCCGCCGTGGTGTAGTGCCCTTCTTCCGGTAGACCGGTCGCGTTGCGATACTGTGTGTTGAGCATGCCCAATTCCTGGGCCCGCTGATTCATCAATTCCGCGAAAGTCGCTTCGGTGCCGCCTAAGTACTCTGCCACGGCGACACTGGCGTCGTTGCCGGATTGCACGATCATGCCCTGCATCAAATCTTCTAGGCTCACGGGTTTGTTGATTTCTATGAACATGCGTGAGCCGGGGGTGCGCCAGGCTTTTTCACTGACGGGTACTTCATCTTGTAAAGTAATCTGCCCGTCGCGTAGGGCGCGAAACGCGGTGTAGGCCGTCATCAGCTTTGTGATGCTGGCCGGTTCTAGATGTTCATGCTCGTCCTTTGCCGCTAGAATGCGCCCGCTGTGGTGGTCCACCAGTATGTAACCACGAGCACCAAGATTCGGCGCATTGGGTACGGCCGTCGTTTGGGCCCAGGCCGTCGCGACCAACAAGTTAAGCGCTAAGGCTGTGACCAAGCTTTTCATCGAGTCTCCGTATCTTTAACTGCGGGCGATTGGCCGCCAGTGTCTAACTGCCTGGCAAGCTCGTCAAGACGTCGCCATCGACATCGGTAACTAGGTGCGGATCGCCAATATTGAGCATTTCCATTCGCTGGAGCAGCGCATCATATTCCGCCACATCGGCAAGGGGGCCGAGGCGCACTCGGTAGAGGGCAACCGGCCCGCTCACATCCTCTAGCACAAGCACATTGTCCAGCGCATTGGCTTCCAAACGCTGCTTCAGTTGCAGCGCATTAGCGGCCTCGCGAAAGGCGCCTACCTGTAGAAACATGTTGGCTGTAGGCAATTCATCAGGGTCGGGCGCGCTTGCTTGAGCCGTCGCGACTGCGCTTGGCAACCTGACTGGCTGGCGCTGATCGTCGGCGGCGAGCACACGAGCCGGCTCTTTGGTCGTAGGCAGAACAGAAACTTCCACCATGGCGGTGCCATTGCGAATCATGTCTAGTTGCTTGGCCGCCGCGTAGGACAGATCAATGACCCGATTGTGGACGAAGGGCCCGCGGTCGTTGACGCGTACGACGATGTTGCGGCCATTGCTCAGATTAGTCACGCGAACTTGGGTGGGTATGGGCAGCGTCTTATGCGCGGCGGTCATGGCGTACATGTCGTAGATCTCGCCATTGGATGTTCGGCGGCCGTGAAATTTCTTGCCGTACCAGGACGCAACTCCGCGCTCACGATAGCCCGCGCTGCTCGGCATGACATAGTAGCGCTGGCCGAACACTTCGTAGAACGGTGGGTTGCCCGGCCCGCGCCCTGACGAGACCTGGCCCGCGCCAGAAGATTGTTCGGGTTCGCGAACATCTGTCCATTGGGTACTTCGGCTGCAGCCGCCAAGACTCATGGTGACCAAGGCCGCGAGCAATATGGCAGCCGGTATTGGATTGCGCCCAGGAATAGCCGCCATCATGGACAGCAGCTCGCGGCAAGGGCGGGTTGATCCCGCAGCGCTTCGCTGAGCTGAAAGACCGCGAGGGCGTACATAGCGCTGCGATTGTAGCGGGTGATCACGTAAAAATTCTTAAAGCCCACCCAATATTCAGCTGCCGTTTCACCGTCCATTTCGAACAGGGCGGCCGGGGTATCGGACGCGAGGTCTAAATCCAGGCTAAGGCCCTGTTTCTTCAAGGAAGCTACAGTTTCCTTCAGGGCAAGTTTGTTGGCCGTGTGTGGCTTTGCGCCCCAGCTCTCGGCCTTTGCGCAGGTGGCAATGGGTTCACCGGCCTGCCAGCCGTGGGCCACGAAATAGTTAGCCACGCTGGCCAAGATGTCATCCCAATTGTCCAGCAAATCTCTACGCCCATCGCCATCCCCGTCAACCGCATAGGCTCGGTAGCTACTGGGAATGAATTGGGGTGGTCCCATGGCGCCGGCATAAGACCCCTGAATATCGGTGATATCCAATTTTTCTTCACGCGAGAGTAGAAAAAACTGCTCCAGTTCGCCGCGAAAGAATTTGGCCCGAGGTGGATAGTCAAAGCCCAGCGTCGCCAAGGCATCCAAGACGCGAAAACGGCCCGTGATGCGTCCGTAGTAGGTCTCAACACCCACAATGGCGGCGATGATTTCGGCGGGTACGCCCGTATCGTCGGCAATGCGGTTTAGGCGTTCGGCTTGTTCAGTCCGAAATTTCTTGCCGGCTGCAATCCGCTCCGGCGTGATGAAGATTGCTCGGTATTCATGCCATGCTTTGGTTTTCTCCGCGGGCCTGCTCATGGCCTCGAGAATTTTTTCCTGGCTTTTGCTCTGGGCGAGCAAAAGTTCAACCTCCTTGTGCGTGAAGCCGTGCCGCTCGCTCAAGGTCGTCACAAAGGCATGCACGTCGGCCCGGCTGGTGTCTAGAGCCCAGCCGGCCGGAGTCAATAAAAGAGTTAGGAGGCCCAAGCACGCGGCGAGGCGGGTGGGCGAATCGATAAAATTCATCTAGCCAGTAGCTTCCGATGCGTCTGGATTGACATCAGAATACCGAAACCCGCGAGTAGGGTCACCATGGATGTGCCGCCGGCGCTGACCAACGGCAGCGGCACGCCGACCACGGGTAGCAAACCCATCACCATGGCGGTATTCACAAATACATAAAAGAAAAAGGTCAAGCTGATGCTCCCCGCCAACAGACGGCGAAAAGTATCCTGCGCGGCAGCCGCGATGACCAGGCCACGTCCCGCGATGAACAGATAGGCAATCAGTACGGTGAGACCGCCCAGCAATCCGAATTCTTCGCCGATGACCGCGAAAATAAAATCCGTGGAGCGTTCCGGTAAGAATTCCAACTGACCCTGGCTGCCATTAAGCCAACCTTTACCGAATAAGCCACCGGAGCCAATGGCAATTTTGGATTGAATAATGTGATAGCCGGCACCCAGGGGGTCGCTATCGGGATCGATCAGGGTCAGCACGCGTTTTTTCTGATAGTCATGCATCACCAGATACCACATGGCGGGCATGGCAATGAGGGCGGCCAGAATAGCGCCGAATATATAGCGCGCGCTGATTCCCGCGAGAAAAATAACCGTGGCTCCAGTCAGCGTAATCAGAATCGCCGTGCCCAGATCGGGCTGTATAGCGATAAGCGCCACGGGTACCAATATCAGGGCCAGGCAGCTTGCGATGACGCCCAGTGAAGGGGGCAGTGGACGATCATGTAATAGCCAGGCCAGCAGCATGGGCACGCCCAATTTCATGATCTCGGAGGGCTGAAATCGGATCCCCACGTCTAGCCAGCGCTGCGCGCCTTTGCCAACGTCGCCGGAGACCAGCACCATGATTAGCAGCCCCAGACCGAGACCGTAGACGGCCGGCGCACTGCGGCGTAGCCAGCCCGGCGGGATCTGCGCCATGGCGAATAATGCGCCTAGCGCCACACTCATGCGCGTCAGTTGACTGATGACTTGCGGGTTACTTTGGCCCACCGCGCTGTACAGGGCTAATAGGCCGATAGCCATGACGAACAGCAGTGCCGCCAGCAGCAGGCCGTCAATGTGCAGATCGCGCAACAGGCGCTGGGTGAGGGTTAGATCCGCAGCGTGGCGGCCGGCAGCGAGTGCGCTCACAGTTTGTCGGCCAGATAGGTTTCCATCACGCGGCGCGCCACCGGTGCGGCTACCCGGCTGCCACTTTCGCCGTTTTCGATGACCACGGCCACCGCAATTCGGGGTTTTTCCACGGGGGCGAAGGCCACGAACAAGGCATGGTCGCGCATTCTTTCCGCGACTTCTTCAGCATCATATTCTTCATCTTGGGCCACGCTAAAAACCTGGGCGGTACCACTTTTTCCCGCCATGGTGAAAGGGGCAGTACTACCGACACTGCGAGCGGTACCCCTGGGTCCCTGTAGTACTGAATTCATGGCCTTGATAATTCGATCCCAGTATTCGTCGTTTTCCAATTTCACCGATGGCAATACGACCGAATCCATCAACGTCAGCTCGCCCGTGTCGAGATCCCGTGTACCGCGTAACAAAGAGGGTTGATACCGGCGGCCGCGTGCGGCAATGGTCGCGGTCGCGTGGGCTAGCTGCAACGGCGTAGCCAATAGATAACCCTGGCCGATGCCGGCGATGACGGTTTCGCCGGGAAACCAGACTTGGTCTGCGCGGCGTGCAAAGGCCGTTCGCTTCCAGGCGGGATCTGGTACGAGACCGGATTTTTCGCCGGCAATGTCCAAGCCGGTGCTGGCGCCAAGGCCGAAGCCCTTAAGATAGTCGGCCATTCGTTGGATGCCTAGTTCCGTGGCCAAGCTATAGAAATAAACGTCGCAGGATTGCGCGATGGCATTGTGCAGATCGACCGGCCCGTGGCCCGCGGGTTTCCAGTCACGATAGCGATGAGAATTTCCCGGTAAGCGGTAATAGCCGCCGCAATAATGAGTTTCGTCGGGATCACGAATGTCATGCACCAGACCAGCCAGGCCAATGATAGGTTTTATGGTGGAACCTGGCGGATAGGCTCCGCGGAGCGCGCGATTGAATAGCGGGCGATCCGGATCGTCTTGCAGTTGCCGGTACTCCTTGCGCGACAAGCCGCTGCTAATGGCATTGGAATCGAAGCTTGGCGCACTGGCAAAAACCAAAACCTCTCCATTGTCTGGATCAATGGCAACTACCGCGCCCCGCCGGCCCCGCAATTCTTCGGCCGCCGCCAATTGAGATTCCACGTCCAGACTTAGCACCAAATCGTTACCGGGTCGGGCAGCGTCGCTGCTGAGTATCTCCATGATGCGGCCGCGGGCATTGACCAAGACCTCGGCATGACCGACGTCACCGTGCAGCCGATCTTCAAAACTGCGTTCCACCGATATCTTGCCGACCTGCGGTGTGCCGGCGTAGTTCGTGGGATCCAATTCTTGGGCCTCTGCGGCGCTAATGCCCCCTACATAGCCCAAGGCATGCGACAACGATGCGCCGTAGGGATAATGGCGGGCGAGGCGGGCACGAATTTCGACGCCGGGGAAACGGGGCCGCTGTACGGCGAACCGGGCGACCACATCATCGGACAGTTGCTGGCGGATGGGGATGGCGTCAAACCGCCGGCGCGAAGCAATGACTTCGCGCAACTCGGGCAGGTCCTCGGCAAGAATGAGCCCGAAGTCGGCAAGGCGCCGCAGACTGTCTTCGATATCGGGAACTTGCTCCGGCGTCAATTCAAGCTGGTAACTCGGAAGATTTTCAGCCAAGACCTTGCCGTTGCGGTCAAAGACCAGACCGCGTTGCGGTGGTAGCGGCTGGACCCGAATGCGATTCCCCTGGGATTGGGCCGAAAAATAATCGTATTCGGTAATTTGCAGCTGTACTAAGCGGCCGATGACAATACCGGTGAGTCCCAGCGCCAGCACGGTCGCAACTATAACTCGCTGGGTAAACAGCCGTTGCTCGGACCAGTGATCTTTAATGCGCAGTGCTGTGGCCATGATCAGTTTAGGGAGCGCTGTTTGTATTCAAGGCGTTCTCGCACCCGGTCCATGAAGGCCATGACCAAGGGCCAGAGTAGTCCGCCCACAATTGCTTGGCTCCAGCGCGCCATACCCACGGGTGGATTGCCTGCCACGCCGTCGATCCAAAACAGCAAAAAGGCCTCGATGCTCAGCAATGCGAAAACCGTTGCAGTGAGTTGCCAAAGTGGAAAAATGCGAATCTGTAAATGAAATCTTAAGGTGATATAGCTGACAATGCTGAGGGTGAGTGCGTGTTGGCCCAGGGTGTCACCTTGCAAGATATCTAGCAATAAGCCCAATAGCCAAGCCGTGCCGACACTAATATGACGGGGCCACATCATAGTCCAATAGACGACGGCCAGGGTGGCAAAGGCTGGCCGATAGGGCGTTAGACCGTCGCTAAGCGGCAAGCTCATCAACGCCGCGCAGCCAATCATGACCAACCACACCGGCCAGCGTTTTGCCGGGCGCCGGCTCATGGATTGGCCTCGCTACTGGCCGTTTCGTTAGCCGGATTGGGCTTGGTTTCCAGACCCGGTGCGGAGTCCGCCGCCGGCGGTTCCTCGGGAACTTGGTTGCCCGGCCAAATCAACAAGACTTCGCGAATTCTACTCAGCGCGGCGGCCGGTTCCGCTTCCACACTGAGAAATTCATCACCTGGCTGACTGCTGATATCGCTGATGTAACCCACCGGATAGCCGGCGGGAAAACTCCCGCCCAAGCCCGAAGTGACCAGCAGGTCACCCACGCGCACATCGGTATTGCGGGGCATGAACGGAAGGGACAAGCGATCGAGGCGACCCGTGCCCACGGCAATGGTCCGCTGCCGATTGCGTAGCAATTCAACGGGCAGGGCGTGATCCACGTCGGTAATGAGAATGGCTTCGGCGGAAAAAATATGGTCACGCGTGACCTGGCCTACCACACCGTTTGCATCAATCATGGCCTGACCCACAAAGACTTCATCGCGGCTACCTTTATTGACAACGATGCGATGTCGGAAAGGGTTCATGTCCACGGACATGATTTCGGCTATTAGAACTCGGTCACCCACCTTCGCCGTGGAGTCCAGCAGGCTGCGCAAGCGCGCGTTTTCGGTTTCCAGAGAGGCCAAGCGTTGCAGACGCGCACTTTGTTCGAGCAGACGTTGCTCCAATTCGAATTTTTCGTCCCGCAAGCTGCTGCGTGTCGCAAAGCTATCGGCTAGCCAGTGACCCATGGCGGAGGGGGCGTTCACCGCCAAATGAATCGGGTAGGCTGCGGCAGCCATGACGCGCCTAAAATCGCGAATTAGATTGCTGCGCCCATCAGCGATCATCAGAACGACGGAGACCACACAGACTACCGCCAGACGAAGTCCTGGGCTTGTTTCACGAAAACCGCGCTGTTCACTATCAGCTGCGCTGAGGGCCATTTACCACGCCTGCTATGGACGCATACCCAATATGCACCTGGGCACCCATGGTGTTGCTTCTGCGGGTTCAGTCGAGACCGAACATCGACGGACCGTGCTCGTCCATTAATTCAATAACCCGGCCACCACCGCGCGCAACACAGGTTAAAGGATCATCGGCAACGACCACGGGTAAGCCGGTTTCTTCCATCAGTAGCTTGTCCAGATCACGAAGCAGAGCACCGCCACCGGTCAACACGATGCCGCGTTCAGCAACATCCGCGCCCAACTCAGGTGGTGTCTGCTCCAGCGCGCCCTTCACGGCTCCCACGATACCCTGCAGGGGTTCTTGCAGGGCTTCAAGAATTTCGTTGCTATTCAAGCTAAAACTGCGAGGCACGCCTTCGGAAAGATTGCGGCCTTTCACGGAGATCTCCTTCACTTCATCGCCGGGGTAAGCCGAACCGATTTCATGCTTAATCCGTTCGGCCGTGGCTTCACCGATCAAAATGCCATAGTTGCGGCGTACATAGTTGATGATGGCTTCGTCGAAGCGATCACCGCCCACGCGCACCGAGGCGGCGTAAACAATTCCGTTCAGGGAAATAACTGCGACTTCGGAAGTGCCGCCGCCAATATCCAATACCATGGAACCGCGTGCCTCGTGCACCGGCATGCCCGCACCGATGGCCGCCGCCATGGGTTCTTCGATTAAAAAGACTTTGCGCGCCCCGGCACCCTCGGCCGATTCACGAATGGCACGCCGTTCCACCTGGGTAGAACCATAGGGGACGCAAATGAGTACGCGCGGACTGGGGCGAAAGTAGCGTCCGGGATGCGCCTTGCGAATAAAATGCTGTAGCATTTTTTCCGTGACGGTGAAGTCCGCAATGACGCCGTCTTTTAGGGGGCGAATTGCAGTGATGTTGCCCGGCGTGCGGCCCAGCATGCTTTTGGCTTCCGCGCCCACAGCTTCAACGGTTTTGCCGCCACGCCCGGGTTCTTCGCGAATCGCGACCACAGACGGTTCGTCGAGAACGATGCCGTGCCCGCTTAAATAGATAAGTGTGTTGGCAGTCCCCAAGTCGATCGATAGATCGTTGGAGAAGTAGCCGAGAACCCGTTTGAGCATTGCCCCCCGGCCCGCGAAAAGTAACCCGTAAAACGCGGGCTACTCTAGCAACGGGGGGGCGTTTGCACAACTGCGGGTGTATGATGACGCGCTTTTCGCGGAATGCAGAATAGGGTTTAGCAGGTGTCTTTAACGGCCAAGGATATTCAGGAAATCGCGCAATTGTCCCGCCTCAAGGTGGCTGCGGATGAAGTGGACGACTATGTGGCGAAGTTATCTAGCATCATTGATCTCGTGGCCCAGCTGGACCGGGTTGATACCAGCGGCGTTGAACCCATGGCCCATCCGCTAAATATGGCGCAGCGATTGCGGCCAGATGAGGTGACGGCCACCGACCGCCGCGATCTCTATCAACAAAATGCCAGCGACGTGGCCCAGGGTTTATACCGGGTGCCACGCGTCATTGAATAGAGACTGGGGGGTCGGATTCTCGTGACCGCCAAGCGTCAGACCGTGACCGAAATGAGCCGTGCTCTCGAATCTGGACAGGTTTCCAGTCGAGAACTGACACAGGCCTGTTTAGAGAAGATCGAAAGGGCTGACGGCCAACTCCACTCCTTTATTACGGTGAGACCCGAGCAGGCCTTGGCCGCTGCTGATGCGGCTGATCAACGCCGGGTTGCGGGTAAGGCTGGGCCTCTCACGGGCGTGCCTATCGGTCACAAGGACATCTTTTGTACCCAGGGGGTGCGCACCAGCTGCGGTTCGCGCATGTTGGAGAATTTCACGCCCCCCTACGATGCGACGGTGGTAGCGCGTTTGGCCGCGGCCGGCACGGTCTGCGTGGGCAAGACCAATATGGATGAATTCGCCATGGGCTCGTCCAGCGAGACCAGCTATTTTGGTGTGGTCAGCAATCCCTGGGATCTGTCGCGTTCCGCCGGTGGTTCGTCAGGCGGCTCCTCGGCTGCGGTTGCCGCGGGTTTGGTGCCGGCTGCCACGGGTACCGATACCGGGGGATCCATTCGTCAACCCGCTGCATTAACTGGAATCACCGGTTTCAAACCAACTTATGGTCGCGTGTCCCGCTATGGAATGATCGCCTTCGCGTCCAGCCTTGACCAGGCGGGAGTGCTGGGTCTCTGTGCCGAGGATGTGGCTCTGCTGATGCAAGAAATGGCGGGTTTTGACCCGCGTGATTCCACCTGTGCGGATGTGGAGGTGCCGAACTATCGAGAGGGGCTAGATAATTCATTGAGTGGAAAACGCATCGGCGTGCCAAAGCAATTTTTCGACGAAGGCCTGGATGATCAATGCGCGGCACGCATTCGGGACGCCTTGCAAGTCTTTGAGTCCCACGGGGCGGCCATCGAAGAAGTTGAATTACCGCACCTTGGTCTGTCAGTGCCGACCTACTACATCGTCGCGCCTGCTGAAGCCTCGTCGAACCTGTCGCGCTTTGACGGCCTGCGGTTTGGTTATCGAGATCCAGGCGCACACGATCTTGATGGTCTCTACAAGGAAACCCGCAAAACGGGTTTTGGCGTGGAAGTGAAACGGCGAATCATGACGGGCACCTATGTCTTGTCGGCAGGCTACTACGATGCCTACTACCTGCAAGCACAAAAAGCTCGGCAGCTCATCGCTGAAGATTTTCGTCAATGCTTCGAGCGCGTTGACCTGATTGCTGGCCCCACGGCGCCCACGCCCGCCTTTCGCCTCGGGGACAAGATGGATGATCCGGTGCAGATGTATCTGAATGACATCTACACTATTGCCGTAAACCTCGCGGGATTGCCGGGCGCCTCGATACCCTGCGGATTCGTCGATGGTCTCCCAGTGGGATTGCAGCTTATTGGCCCGGCTTTTGGCGATTCGCGGGTACTGAATTTCGCCCATCAGTTTCAGCAGGTCACCGACTGGCATCTGGCGGCCCCGGAGTTGCCCTGATGGCTTGGGAAACCGTCATCGGCCTCGAAATTCACGCGCAGCTGGCCACCCGCAGCAAGATTTTCTCTGGTTCGCCTACGACCTACGGCGCGGAGCCTAATACTCAGGCCAACCTGGTGGATTTAGGTTACCCCGGGGTACTGCCGGTGCTGAACGCCGAGGCGGTGCGTTTGGCGGTGAAGTTTGGCCTGGCCATCGGTGCGAACATCTCCAAACGCTCAATTTTTGCGCGCAAGAATTATTTTTATCCGGACCTGCCCAAGGGCTATCAGATTAGCCAATATGAGCTGCCCATCGTGGAGGCGGGCAAGCTGACGCTACGTTTGTCCGAGGGAGAAAAAACCATCGGCATAACGCGCGCCCATCTTGAAGAAGATGCCGGCAAGTCCTTACATGATCGCTTTGAAGATGCCAGTGGTATCGACTTGAATCGCGCGGGTACGCCCTTGCTGGAAATTGTTTCCGAACCGGATATGCGCAGCGCGGCTGAGGCCGTGCTTTACATGCGGACTATCCATCAGCTAGTGCGATATCTCGATATCTGCGACGGTAACATGCAGGAAGGGTCATTTCGTTGTGACGCCAATGTATCGATTCGGCCCGCGGGTAATGATGAATTGGGTACGCGCACCGAAATTAAAAACTTGAATTCTTTCCGCTTTATTGAAAAAGCCATTGGCTATGAAGTTGAGCGGCAAATCGATGTGATCGAGAGCGGCGGCGCGGTTGTGCAAGAAACACGTCTCTACGATGCAGACCGCGACGAGACGCGGCCTATGCGCAGCAAAGAAGAGGCCAACGACTATCGTTACTTTCCGGATCCCGACCTGCTGCCGGTGATTCTCGACGATGCTTACATTCAAACCATTGCAGCCGAATTGCCCGAGCTACCGGGCGCGAAGCAGGCGCGCTTCATGAAGGACTACGGTTTACGCGCCGATGATGTGGAGATATTGGTTGGAAGCCGCCCGCTGGCCGATTATTTTGAGGCGGTGGTAGAGGCCTTGGATGATGATCCCAAAATGGCTGCCAATTGGGTGGTGGGTGAACTTGCCGGCGCGCTTAACCGCGATGACCTAGAAATCGAGGCCAGCCGGGTTTCCGCCGACGCCTTGGGCAAACTGCTTCAGCGCATAAAGGATGGGACCATCTCGGGCAAGATCGCCAAAGAAGTGTTCGAGGCCATGTGGGCAGGCGAGGGTGATGCGGATAGCATTATTGAACAGCGAGGCTTAAAACAAATCACCGATGTCGGCGCCATTGAAAGAATCGTCGATGAAACCCTCGCCGCCAATGTCGCACAAGTTCGACAATATCGGGATGGCAACACCAAGGTCTTGGGTTTCTTCGTCGGAAAAATCATGCAGGCGACCCAAGGTAAAGCGAATCCCAAGCAGGTCAACGAAATCCTCCGGCAGAAATTGGCGGAGTGATTTGCTAGCACGATAGCTAGCCATGCTTCTTACGAGGAATTCACGGGGCTAGTTCGCCTCGGGTTGGTCGTCCCTTTGCGATACGCCAGCACGCCGCCACTTTAACGACTATGCGAGCATTTCCCGTTATTTAACCGCGAAATCTCGTGATATACCGTATTTTAGGATTCAGGCAACGGCAGTCCAGAGATGCGCGGCCGAGACTGGAATTTATATAAAGATATCTTTATATTTACTCGCCATGTCCTTGGAGCAAGTATCGCGAGCCCTGAAGGCGGCGGCCGATCCCAGCCGCCTGCGCCTGCTGGCTGCGCTATCCGAGGCCGAGGCCAGCGTGGGGGAACTCCAGACGGTTTTAGGTCAAAGTCAACCGCGAATCTCCCGTCACCTCAGGTTGTTGACCGAGGCGGGGCTAGTGCAACGATTTCGCGAAGGTCATTGGGTGTACTACCGGCTGGAGGACGGCGCGCGGGCGCGAACGCTACAGGGCGCGATCCAGGCTTGGTTCGATCCGCGGGATCCGCAATTGACACTGGACCGGCAGGCCTTGGCCGATGTTAAAACTCGCCGTCGTAAGGAAGCCTATGCGCCCGGCGTAAAGCGTGCGCCGCTGGGATTTACCGGCGCCCGACCCGAGCGCGGTGAAATTGCCGCGGCCGTAGCGGATGTGCTGCCGGCTAGAGAGTTTGATTCGGTACTCAGCCTAGGCTGCGGTACGCCCGGGTTGCTGGAGTCTTTGGCTCCTCGGGCGCAGCGCTTGATCGGGGTGGAGACCCAGCGGGCACAGCGCAATTTGGCGCGTACCCGTGTCGCGGATGCGCGCTTAGCGAATTGCAGCATTCGCGCGGCTGATGCCCGGGCGCTAAGTTTTGCCGACGAGTCCTTCGACTGTGTTGCTCTAGATGAAGTATTGAGTGCCAGCGAAGAACCGCGAGCCGTCCTGCAGGAGGCGCTGCGTGTGTTGAGACCTTCCAGTGTCTTGCTCATTTTAGACCGTATCGAGCCTGTGCTGGTGCAATTAAAGCCTCGCGGTCCCGGTGCCACCCTAATTGAAAACCAGCTTGTCACGCGACTGGCGGAGCAGGGCTGCGAATTACAAAGCCGATACTGGTTCCCGGGGCGTCAGTTGGCCTACGCGCTATTCGCCGCCCAGCGCAATCCAGCCCGCCTTCGCGCGGGACCCCAAGCCGGAGTCCATACATTGTGAGTCATCCCGTTCCGCAAGTTTCATTCGAGTTCTTTCCACCCGGTACGCCGGCTATGGAAGACATTTTGTGGCAATCAGTCAAACGGCTGGCTCCGTTGGCGCCGCGCTTTGTGTCGGTTACCTACGGCGCCGACGGATCCACCCGCGACCGTACCCACAAGATCGTGAGCCGCATTGCCCGGGAGACGAGTCTGGTTAGCGCACCGCATCTCACTTGTGTGGGTGCGCCGCGTGAAACGGTGCAAGAAATTGCGCGGCAATATTGGCAACAAGGTGTGCGGCACATCGTGGCGTTACGGGGGGACCCGCCAAAAGATTGCGATGTTTATGAGCCCCATCCCGGCGGCTATCAATACGCGTCGGATTTGGTGAAAGGTTTGCGTGATGTTGCGAATTTCGACATATCCGTGGCCGCTTATCCCGAAGTTCACCCGGAAGCTTCCAGCGCTCAGGTCGATTTGGATTACTTAAAGCGCAAGATCGATGCGGGCGCGACGCGCGCCATCACCCAGTTATTTTTCGATGCCGATGTCTATCTGCGCTTTCGGGATCGCTGCGCGGCCGCGGGTATAACGGTACCCATTGTTCCCGGCATTCTGCCCATCAATAAGTTTTCCCAGACCCTGCGCTTTGCCGGCATGTGCGGGGCGACCGTGCCGGATCACCTGCATGAGCGTTTTACCGGTCTGGACGAGGATGATGAAACGAGACGTTTAATCGCCGCCAATACGGCTATCGACTTAGTCACACGCCTGCAAACGCATGGCGTGAATGATTTCCATTTTTACACGCTTAATCGCGCCAAGTTGACCTATGCGATTTGCTATGCCTTGGGCCTTCGTCCGGTGGAGAGTTCGCAATGAGCGGCCAGCCCGAGCGATTCGCGAGCCTGCGGGCCCTGCTGGCTGAACGTATCTTAGTACTCGATGGCGCCATGGGCACGATGATCCAGGCCCGTGACTTGCAGGAGGCTGATTATCGCAGCGAGATATTCGCCGACTCGGCCTGTGATCTAAGGGGCAATCATGACCTACTGACACTCACCAGGCCTGATGTCATTGTCGACATACACCGCGCGTTTCTGGATGCCGGCGCGGATGTGATCGAAACCAATACCTTCAATTCAAACGCGCCCTCATTGAGCGACTATGGTTTGGAAGACCATGTCCGCGAATTGAATCTCGCGGCGGCCCGCCTGGCACGCCAGTCCGCCGATGATCGTGCGGCTTGCACCGGACAAGCAAGATTTGTCGCCGGTGTACTGGGGCCAACAAACCGCACGGCGTCACTGTCTCCGGATGTCAACGATCCCGGCATGCGCAATATCAGCTTCGATGAACTGGTTGCGACCTATGGTGAGGCCGCAAAGGCCCTGATGGAAGGTGGCGCGGATTTCATTTTGGTCGAGACCATATTCGACACATTGAATGCGAAAGCGGCGCTCTACGCCATCAGTCAGCTGCGTGAAGAGAGTGGCAATCCCATTCCGGTAATGATTTCCGGAACCATTACGGATGCATCCGGACGTACCTTGACGGGCCAAACCACCGAGGCGTTCTGGAATTCGGTACGGCACATCCGGCCCTTCATGGTGGGTTTGAATTGCGCCCTGGGTGCGGCGGACTTGCGACCCTACATCGTGGAATTGGGCCGCGTCGCTGACACGCATATCAGCGTTCATCCCAATGCCGGGCTGCCGAATGAGTTTGGTGAGTACGACGACACACCCGCCGACATGGCGGCGGTGCTAGGCGAGTTTGCCGCGGACGGCTTGCTGAACATGGTGGGGGGCTGCTGCGGCACGACGCCGGCGCATATTGAAGCCATTGGCCAGGCCGCGACCGCGCGCGCGCCCCGCCTTTTGCCGGAAGTAGTGCCCCAGCTCCGGCTGTCGGGCCTGGAGCCCATGAACATTGGTGACGATTCCTTGTTCGTCAATGTGGGTGAACGCACGAATGTGGCGGGCTCGGCGAAATTTCGGCGACTCATCACCGAGGGCGATTACATTTCGGCCTTGCAGGTGGCTCGTCAGCAGGTCGAAGCTGGCGCGCAAATCATCGACGTGAATATGGACGAAGGCATGCTGGATTCCGTGGCGGCCATGGATAGATTCCTAAAATTACTGGCCGGCGAACCGGATATTTCCCGGGTGCCCATCATGGTGGATTCATCCCGTTGGGAAGTTATCGCTACAGGCTTGAAGTGCGTGCAAGGCAAAGCGGTGGTCAATTCCATCAGCTTGAAGGAAGGCGAAGAAGCTTTCTTAGATCAGGCTCGGGAAGCTCGCCGTCATGGCGCGGCCGTAGTGGTGATGGCCTTCGATAAAGACGGGCAGGCCGATACGGTGGCCCGACGGGTGGAAATTTGCACGCGGTCCTACGAGCTCCTAACCGAGAATGTTGGCTTTCCGCCCGAGGACATTATTTTCGACCCCAATATCTTCGCTGTTGCGACGGGCATTGAAGAGCACAATGATTATGGTCGGGCCTTTATCGAGGCCACGGCCGAGATCAAAAAGCGTTTCCCATTGGCTCATATCAGCGGTGGCGTCAGCAACGTGTCTTTCTCGTTTCGTGGTAATAATCCGGTCCGCGAGGCCATGCATTCCGTGTTTTTGTATCACGCCATTAAGGCGGGTCTGGACATGGGGATCGTCAACGCGGGCCAACTGGCCATCTATGAAGACATTCCCTCCGAACTTCGGGATGCCGTGGAAGATGTGATTCTCAACCAACGTGACGATGCCACCGAGCGCTTGCTGGAAATCGCGGGGCGGTACCGTGATGACGAGGCCCAGACGGCAGCCCCGGAGGAAGCGGAGTGGCGCAGCTGGCCCGTGGAAGACCGCTTGTCCCACGCTTTGGTTAAAGGCATTGATGATTTCATCATCGAAGATGCGGAAACCGCGCGACTGTCCGTGGAACAACCCTTACAAGTCATCGAAGGTCCCTTGATGAAGGGTATGAATGTCGTGGGCGACTTGTTTGGCGCCGGCAAGATGTTTTTACCCCAAGTGGTGAAATCGGCACGCGTAATGAAGAAAGCCGTGGCTCACTTGGTGCCGTTTATCGAAGAATCCCAGGGCGATGATCCGCAGAAGATTGCTCGTATCGTCATGGCGACGGTGAAGGGCGACGTCCATGACATTGGTAAGAACATCGTGGGTGTCGTACTCCAGTGCAATAACTTCGAAATCATTGATCTGGGCGTCATGGTACCGGCAGAGCGCATTTTAGAGGCCGCGGAGCGCGAGCAGGCCGACATGATCGGCTTGTCGGGGCTCATTACGCCGTCACTGGATGAGATGGTCCATGTGGCGTGTGAAATGCGGCGGCGGGGTATGACCCAACCCTTGCTAATTGGCGGTGCCACCACATCGCCCGCGCACACGGCCGTCAAAATAGATCCGGAGTACTCCGGCGCGGTGGTTTACGTCAAAGACGCATCACGCTCGGTCGGGGTTGCACAAAAACTCGTCAGCCCCTCGGATCGAGTGACTTACATCGAAGCGGCTAAGCAAGATAATCAACGCCGTCGCGAACGGCATGCGGATAAGTCTCGATTGAAGCCTCAACTGACTGTCCTGGCGGCCCGGGATAACCGCATGCGGCCTGATTGGACCCAAGTACAGCCGCCACCGAATTTCCAGGGCGTGCGAAGCCTAGGTTTAGAATTGTCTGACTTGGTCGATTACATCGATTGGATGCCCTTCTTCAATGCCTGGGAGTTTGCTGGGCAGTTTCCCGCCATTCTTTCGGATGAAGTCGTGGGTGAGGCGGCCGCCGCTTTGTATGAAGACGGCCGCGGCATGCTGGACAAAATAATTGCTGAGCATTGGTTGACGGCGCGAGCCGTGATTGGCTTGTTCCCGGCGGCGAGTATTGACGACGATGTACAACTCTATGCCGACGAAAATCGGCAAGTGGAACTGGAACGCTTGCATTTTCTACGCCAACAACGACAGCTTCCCGAGGCTAAGCCGAACCTCTGCTTGGCCGACTTTGTTGCGCCGCTGGGCAGCGGTCAAAGCGACTACCTAGGTGCTTTCGCCGTTACTGCTGGGCTGGGAATCGAGTCATACGTGGCTCGATTTGAGCGAGAGCATGATGACTACAATGCCATCTTGCTAAAGGCCTTGGCGGATCGTTTGGCCGAGGCGGGTGCTGAATATTTGCATGCGCGTTTGCGGCGCGAATGGTGGGGCTACGCTGCGGACGAAGCCCTGGACTGCGCTGCGCTGATCAAAGAACAGTATCGCGGTATTCGTCCGGCACCCGGCTATCCCGCCTGCCCGGACCACACTGAGAAGGCAAGCTTGTGGCGCTTGTTGGACGTTGAGGCGAATATCGGCATGAGTCTTAGCGATTCCTTCGCCATGCTACCCACCGCGTCTGTCAGTGGATGGTATTTTGGCCATCCGGAGGCACGCTATTTCGCCGTGGGCAAGATTGGTCGCGACCAAGCCGAAGACTATGCGCGGCGAAAGAACATGAATTTATCCGCTGTTGAACGGTGGTTGGCCTCCAATCTAGGCTACGAATCGGAAGCGGCTTAGACTGGTTTTCCCTCGCACAAGGTTAAGCCGCGCAGTCCCCGCTAATCGCAGGGTGGTCGCGAAGAGGTCTTTAAAAATGAAGCAGATTTTTAGTCCCGTTGTTCGGGCGGCCGCGGTTGTAGGTTTAGCTATTTATTCCAACCTGGCCTTAAGCAGCGATTCGCCTGTCTCCGCTCTACGGCGGGTTAGCTTTTCGATCGCCGATCCGCAGCCGGCTTTGACGTTTTACCGGGACTTACTGGGATTCGGCGTTGCCTACGACAAGACCGTCACGGATCCTAAACAGCTCGGTTTGCTTGGCCAAGGCTTCACTCGCGCGCGCGTAATCCACTTGCAAGCGCCCGGTTTAAGTAACGTGGAAGGTGGCAGTTTGAGTCTTGTGCAGGCCTGGACAGAAAACGGCGTGTATGAGCCCGAAGCTAGCGGCGGAGTGGCGCTGCTGTTTCGCGCCGCCGACGTTATGCATCTTTACGAAAAGTTTGTGGTAGCGGAAGTTCCGTTGATTGCCGCACCCGCCGAGTACACTGAATCGCAAGGCGCGACGCGAGCTATAACCGTGCTGGATCCGCTGGGTAATCGCCTGAGTTTTGCTCAGCTTCAAGGCGATGCCACGGCCGGCGGATTGCCGGTGCTCATGCGCTGGATGACCGGCGATTTTGACAACCGTCGCCAAGTCGAGCATCAAGAGCATCGCGATCCGCCGTTGTATTCATTGCTGGGTTTACAGCGACGGCAGGTGGAAGTGCCTGCTCTAGGCGATCGCGTGATCTACGCGCAAATCAATCATGAAGCGGATCCGGACCAAATTTACCGGCAGAGTTTTGTGGTTTTTCATGTGGATAAGCGCAGCGGGGTGATTCGCTCTGAGAATTGGTCCTTCGCGGATCCGACGGATAAAAAGACGATTCTTTCTCGACTATATGATTTGCAGAACATGTCGCGCGAGGACTTCAAGCGCGCCTTGGCCGATACTTGTATTGCGACCTGGGAAGCTCGCGGCGAAGAATTTTATGCGCAAATTTCAGCACAGAAATGCGTGCTCACTTCCCGCCGGTCTGGCGAAGCGTTGAGATTGCAAGCGACTGAATTCGTCGGTGCCGATGGCATACGCAACGAGGAATCCGGCTATAAGGCCGATGGCACAATGACCTTTGGCTTGCCGCCGCAGCAATACTACGAATTCGATCGAACTCCTTGAACGAGCTTCGGCCGTGACCTGTTCGCGGAACTAGTTCTTGTCGCCACAAACCGGGCAATTAGCTCTTTGTCTAATTTTGATGCTGCGGGAATTTCCCGCCAAACCGTCATAGACCCACAGCTGATTTCTCAGTGCGGAGTCTATTCCAAGGATTAGTTTGATGGCCTCGGTGGCCATCATGCAGCCGATCATGCCTGCGACGGGACCCAAAATACCCTGGCCGGCGCAGTTCTCGAGGGTTTCATCGGCCTCGCTGTAAAGACATTGGTAGCAGGGCCCGCCGCCTAGGTCATGGCGAAACACTGCCAACTGGCCTTCGAAGCGAATGGCGGCGCCACTAACCAGCGCCGTATTGGTCTGAGCGCAGGCAGTGTTGATGGCCGTGCGCGTGGAAAAGTTGTCACTGCAGTCCAGAACCACATCACAGTTGTCCAGGGCTTCGGTGAGGACCGTGGTGTCTAGTCGAGTATTCTGGGCCGACAGTTTTACCCTCGGGTTCCATTGGGCCAGGCGCATTTTCGCCGCCTCGGCCTTGTAGGCGCCGATGTCCTCCGGCTGAAACAGAATCTGTCTCGGTAAATTGCTGGCATCGACCCGGTCGAAATCCATGAGTTGCAAATGTCCAATGCCCGCGTTGGCCAAGTACAAGGATGCCGGTGCGCCCAGTCCGCCTAGGCCGACAATTAGAACCGTGCTTTGCGCCAGCCGTTGCTGTCCTGCCGCGCCAATTTGCGGCAAGGCGAGCTGACGGCTGTAGCGCAGCGGGTCTGGATCAGTCAAGGCTTACGCTGTCCTCTGGCCATTGGCCTTCGGTAACGCGAGGCCGGCCGGGTAAATCTCGGTAGGTCACGATAGCGGTAAATCCCGATTCTTGAAACAGGCGAACGACCGCCGGACCTTGCCGAAAACCGTGCTCTACCATTAACCAGGCGCCGGGTTTCAAGTGTTTTGGGGCTTGCTCGATGATTTTCCGTAGCGCCATGAGCCCATCTTTGCCGGCGCGCACGGCTAAGCTAGGTTCGTAGCCGAGTTCATACTTGCGCAGCATCCATTCCTGATCGGCCACGTAGGGTGGGTTACTGACCACCAGATCAAATTTCTTACCGGTCACGGGCCCGAACCAATCACCAAAGCGAAAATCGATGCGGCCAAGTTGGTAGCTGCGCGCATTGTATTGCGCAACGGCTATGGCCGCTTCGCTGAAATCCGTGGCGGTTACGCTTGCCGATTTACGCTCCTTGGCCAAGGCTAGAGCGATGGCACCGGTGCCGGTGCCCAAATCCAGAATACTTTGCGACTGGGCTTCAGGAAGTTTCTTCAGCGCGCATTCAACGAGTAGTTCAGTCTCGGGACGCGGTATTAGGGTGTCCTTGGTGACGCTAAGTTTCATGGACCAAAATTCGCGCGAGCCAAGAATATGCGCCACTGGACGACCAGAGCGACGTTCCTTTAATAGCCCTAAAAAGCGTTCCGCAACCTGCGTGTGTACCAAGGTATTTGAGTCACTGATCAAACGCGGCCGCTTCCAGCCGAGGCAGTGCGCCAACATCAACTCCGCATCCAGGCGTGCCGACGTGCTGCTGCCTTTGAGCATTTGCGTACTCTTGCGCAACAAGTCAGATACGCTCAATTCGCCGTTTGCTAGATCTGCGTCCATGTCAATTCATATGTTAGCCTGCAAAACACCATCGTCCCTTTTACCACAGCCTGGGGCTGACAAAGTTGATCTATTCGTCAATAGGCGAAACTCCATTGCAGGATTAGGCGTTCCATGAGCAAGTTACCTAAGTCCAAGCATCTCGCCACCGCCTGTATTCATGCGGGTGATACCATCGATGCCGCCACCGGCGCGGTAATGCCGCCCATTTATACGGCCAGCACTTACCGCCAGGCGGATTTCGGTATGCCCCAAGAGCACGCCTATTCGCGGGCCACGAATCCCACGCGCGATGCTCTGGAGCGCTGTGTTGCCGAATTGGAATCCGGCAGTCAAGGTATCGCCTATGGGGCCGGTATGGCAGCAACGTCTGGCGTACTGGATTTGCTGGATGCCGGTGATCATGTTTTGGCGCCTACGGATCTCTACGGCGGGACGCTACGATTATTGACACAGGTGCGGGCCCGCAACGCTGGTCTGCAATTCACCTTGGTTGATTTCACCGACCTAAATACCGTTGCTGACGCTTTGCGCCCGGAAACGCGATTGATCTGGGTGGAAACGCCCACCAATCCTCTTTTGAAGCTTATCGATCTGCGGGCTGTCGCGGCGCTGGGCCGTGAGCATGGTGCCCTGGTGGCCGTTGACAACACCTTCGCCACGCCCTGTTTACAGCAGCCTTTGAACTTGGGCTGTGATATCGCGATGCATTCCACGACCAAATACTTGGGCGGTCATTCGGACGTGATTGGTGGCATCAACCTTGTTAAGGATCAAGATCTGGCCCGCGAGCTTAGATCTTTACGCAGTGCGGTGGGTTCGGTGCCCAGTCCCTTTGATGCCTATTTAGTGCTGCGTGGGGTAAAGACATTGGCCTTGCGCATGGAGCGCCACAACAGCAATGCATTGGCCATCGCCGAATGGCTGCGTGAACAAACTGGCGCAGCTGGGGTTTGCTACCCGGGACTGCCGGAACATCCACAGCATGACCTGGCCCGCGCGCAGATGAGCGGCTTCGGTGGCATGCTGGTGTTTACCTTACAAGGGGATGTCGGGCGCTTTATGAACGCCCTAAGAATCTTCACCGTGGCTGAAAGTTTGGGTGGTGTGGAAAGTTTGGCGGGTCATCCGGCTAGCATGAGTCATTCCAATGTTCCACCGAAGCAACGTCGCGCCATGGGGATACCCGACAATTTGTTGCGCTTGTCCGTCGGCATTGAAGCCTTGGATGATTTGCGTGCCGACCTGGCGCAAGCCTTGGCCGCTGCTTGCGCGGTATAGCCTTGTTCAGTGAGCTCAGTCACTCAAAAGTTATAGCGAACCCTGAGATACGCGTTGCTTGCATCGTCAAACTGCCCAAAGAAGCTGTGGATATTACGGCCGCCAAAAAGATTCAGTCCGGCGCTGAAGCGCCAGTTGTCGTCGTATCGAAAATTCAAGACTGGGCGCAGGTAGAAGTCGTGGTCGCTGGGAGATACGAAGGCAAATAGGGACCAGATCAGCTTGTCTTGATGGCTGCGATAAGTAAAACGTGTGGTGAACAGGTGGCGATATTCGTCCACTTCTAGCTCGGGTCTAGCGGATCCGGCGATCAGGCGCTTGTAATCTTGCGTCCACTCCAAGTAGTACTGCAGCCCCACGGTGAATTTGCTCAGCCATTCCCGCTCGAAGCCACTGAGTAAGCGTACTTGATCATTGGGCAGGTCAGCATTGTCACCCCGCCGGTCGTTTCGCGAGGCGTAGTAGGCAATCTCCAGATTCCAGATGCCGGCCCAGGCCGGGCGGCGCAGGCTGGCGCCCACACTGGTCAAGGGCGCAAAGCGAGGCTGCGACGGGTTTGAAAAGTCGCTGGGGGCTTTAAAAAACCCGCGATGGGCATAGAAGGCATATTCACCGCTGCGCCAGGTTCTAAACAAACGCATTGAGAATTCACCATTGCGGAAATTTCTTGCAGGGCGTTTGGCACCCAAGGGCGGCTCCGGTGAAACCAAAGCTGCGGCAATCGGTGAATAGAATGAAAATCTCTGCCCAGTGATGAAGTTGTCCGAGGTGAAGCCTGGCGTCCAAACGAAGTCTGTATTGACCAGGCTCGAGTAGTGGGTAACTCGAATACTTGTGGATGCCGCTTTTAGGTATTCATCTTCGCGGCCGGCAAAAAAACTGACCCAGTCTTTCGGAAAAAAATCGTTGAGGAACAGTAGATCGCCCGTTCCCCAGGTTAGGACTTGTCGGCCCGCTTTGACGTCGACGCCCTTAAACGGGCTGCCGGCGATGGCCAGTTCACGAAATTCACCATCAACTTCTTGGCTGATACCGTCCAAAACACCATCGGCCTTCAGACTCAGGAGATACTTGTCAGCCTGCCAACTGGTTTCCAGGCGCGCACGAACATCAGCCAGTGTGCCATGTCTGCCAACGGCTTTATCTTCTCGCCAACGGCTGCCGGCCGCGGCTTCCACAAATCCTGACCACTGAAGCTTTGTCTCTGCAGCCGCGGACCAAGTATCGTCATCCCAATCGTCGTCTTGAGCAAAAGTCCCTGGGCTAATGAAACTTAAGCCCAGCAAAAGGCAGCGGTATCGCCAAGTACTCAGAGACACGCTTAGCCTTGAGGTCGTCGCAGCCATTGCCGAGGTGGACTGCGCATGGAACGTTCGGTAAATACATCCGCCGGAATATTCAAGTCATAGGCTATATAGCGGAATTGCAGATCAGTATAGGCGCCGGAACTCAGATCGCTGACCCGGCTCTTAGTCACCGTCGGGTATTCTTGGATCGTTTCTACTTCTATGACTTCCACCCGACGAAAAACCTTGCCTTGAGTATCGAGATACTCAATCTTCATGGGCAGAAAGTTTTTGCGGTCAATCCAGCTTCGATAGCGGTCGAATTCCACCATCGATGGGTCCTTGGGGGCATGTTCCAAGCGATAGTATTCTTCGTCGGTGGCGATCAATGTATGTTGATCATCATTGGGACTGCGGCCTGAGACGTCTTCGTAGTAGTAGTGGGCGCCCACGAAACTGGTTCGGTTGTCTCCGGCGACTACGCGCTTAATCAAGTCTAGTCCCGGCAAGTAGAGCCATCGATCGTCATCACGGTCAACATGTTTGTTCACGAGATAAACGGTGCCTCTGACATCGCTGGGTTGACTGAACACGACCAGAAAGTCTTGATCGCCTCCAGCCGCAATATTGTGCCGCAGGATCGTGAACTGACGCCGCTGTTTTCGGCCCTGGGCATCGTGAATAGTCATGCGCGCTTCGCTACGGCCGTCCGTGCCCGCGTAGTATGCGGCCAAATTGGCGCGAGCGACGATCTCGTTTGCATCGTTTAGTGCTTCACTGGTCTCTGCCTGTGCGTAGACCCAGTTGATAAGCATGAAAAAAATGGGCCAGTGCTTGCTAAGATTCATGATTCGTTGTTCTCTTTCGCAAGGCTAGATCGAGAGACCGTGGCTGCGGCAGGGAGTAATATCAAGGTCGCGACGCTGGAAAAAGCCATTATCGAAGCCATGAAGGCACCGACGGTTACGTAGGGCATCAAGGGAGCAAGAAACAGCGGTGTAAATCCTAATGCAATGACCAGGGCAT
Organism: Gammaproteobacteria bacterium; assembly: GCA_965221985.1. GTDB lineage: Bacteria > Pseudomonadota > Gammaproteobacteria > Steroidobacterales > J054. The sequence continues at coordinate 143,338 of OZ244928.1, read as the reverse complement.
TACGGGAGATCGCGCGCGCGGGTTCTTCGAAAAGCAGCCTCGCGGACTCATTGAAGGAACCGGTTCGCTCATTAAGGCTGCGCAGCCGTTGAATGAAATGTATAGCGAAATCCACCGATAGACCCAAGCTTAGAGCCGACAATACCGCGATGGGCATGTCATAGTCCTTACCGACCCAGCCAATCAAGCCGTAGACAAACACTATCGTGATGCTCAGGGGAAGCATGGCCATGAGACCCAGGCGAAGTGACCGAAACAGTAGGCTCATCATCAAAAAAACGGCTGCAAAAGCGCCGAGTAGGCTTTTAAGCATGCCGGTGACCATGGCTTGCTGCCAAACCACATTGATATAGGTTTTACCGGCCCATTGCGCGCTTACGCCGGCCGGCAATGGTCTATTGCGCAGAAATTCATCCGTTGCGTCGATAACCGCGCTCATGTGCTTATTGTCGCCGCTGCGCAGTTGTAACCAGATGGCAGTGCTGCGCAAATCCGGCGTGACTAGATGCCAGAGATCTTGAGGGCGATGCGAGGATTGATACTGCAAAAGCGTTTGCGCCACGGCCTGGGCGCTGCTCGGTATTTTGTACTCGCTAGGATCGCCACCACGCAATTCGCGTGTAACGACTTTAACCACGTCCGGCAGGGCATTGGTCTTGCCGACACCACCCGTGGTCAAGAGCATGTTTTGCAGATCTTCGATGAAGGCCAAGGCTGCCGGTTGCTGAAAATACTTCGATTCGTTTTGGAAGTTTTCAGCATATTCCAGCAAACTTTCTAGCGGCTCCAGTCCGGCATTTTCAGCAGCGAAAACGGCATCGTCCACCATCGCCACGAATGCGCCCAACTCTTCCATGCTCGCCAGCGTAGACAGCGCATCACTTAACGGGTCCACGTCCACAGCTTGAGCTGCGGCCTCATCCAGGAGTTCCTTCGCCCCTGTCCTAAAATCAGGTAGTGCGCTCTCATCTTCATGGCTCAACACGAGGAAGGCGTCGTAGGTGCCCGCGAAATGTTCATTCAGTACGGCATCGGCAATCCGGATACGGTGATCGGCTTTAAACCAACGCACGGGATTGTCATTGATTTCGATGCGCAGAAGTCCGACGAGGCTAATGCCCGTGAGAAATAGGAAGGTGAGGATGATGGGCCACGGTCGCGCGAAGGCAAACCCACCCAGCCGGCGTAAGATCTTTGCCAAGGTGGATTTCGCGTGATCCATATCTTCACCCTGCCGTGCGAGAAGAGCCAAGCTCTGCGGTGACATGCGGACCAAGTAAGCGGGCACGAAGACGATGGTTAGTATGAAGGCCAGCAAGATGCCGATGGCGACGAAGGCACCAAAAATTTGCACCGGTGGTATCGGCGTGAGCATCAGGGAGAGAAAGCCGGCGGCGGATGTTAGGGAAGTAAACAACATGGGCTTGAAGAGCTGGCCCGTGACGTGGCGGATGCTTTGTTCCGGACCCGCTTCTTCCCGGTAGCTGTCGGCGAATTCCGACAAGAGATGGACCGAGTCCACCACGGCTATAGGCATCAAGAAGATGGGGATCATGGAGCTCATAATGTGCACGGTATAGCCGAGGCCGATCAGCAGTCCCATGGTGATGATCACCGTCGCGAGTGCGACGATCATCGGTGCGATGACCAGGCGCCAGCTACCGAAAAAATAGGCCATGAGCAAGAAAATCATCAGTCCGGCCAGGGGAGCGCTAATACCCATCTGCACGAACATTTCGGTACCAAAGGTGTCTTCGGCCACAGGTAGTCCGGTGATGTGAAACTCAGTAGGTCCTTCAATTTCATCCGCCAGCGCTTGAATTTCGCCGGCGATGCGATAACTTAAATCCTTGCGCGCGATGGGCACGTAGACGGCGGCGGCCTTACCGTCAGCGGAAACCAAAGTGTTGTTTAGCAACGGCAAACGCTGCACATGATCGCGAATTGCGCGGGCACCAGCCAAAGTTCTTGGCGCTTCCTTCATCATCCATTCGAAGCGAATGGCGCCGCCTTGGCCTTGAGAAATATTGTCCGCGGTGGCCAAGGACATCAGATCGGCCGCGATGACCCCATCCAATTGCAATATCGCCTTGGTGAGTGTGTGTAAGGCTGCGAGGGACTCAGGGTTGTAAATACCGTCCAGGCTCTGCTTGTTTACCAAACCGACGACGATAGCATCATGCAAAATGAAATCTGCTTCGACCTTATTGTGAAAAACGCGCTCCGCTTGATCAGCGGGCAGCATGTTTTCCGGATCCGTATCAATATTGATCTTTAGAAGTTGCAGCCCGAGTAAAATGCAGAGGGCGGCGACAAGGCCATAAACTAGACGCGGTTTCTGAGTGGCAAAGTTCAGCAGCTGTTGTTGCATGTCTTACTAGCCAATGTCGCGGATCAAGCGTCCAGGTTCAGCCAATCTGGCAACTCTAATCCTTTCGAGGCAAGAAACTCCCGATTAAATAGTCGCGCCCGGTACCGCATGGCGCCATCGCACAAGATCGTGACAATGGTATGGCCTGGGCCGAGTTCCCGGGCCAGGCGAATGGCGCCGGCGACGTTGACACCCGTGGACCCACCCAGGGATAAGCCTTCGTGCTTGATCATTGCATAGACCAGCGGAATCGATTCCGTATCCGGAATTTGATACGGGACATCAATGGGCGTATCGGCCAGGTTATCGGTTATGCGGGAATTACCAATGCCCTCGGAAATCGATCCGCCCTCGGCTTTCAGTTCACCATGCTGATAGTAGTTATAGAGGGCCGAGCCGTTTGGATCCGCCAGACCGATGCGAATATCCGCATTATGGCTTTTTAACGCGCGCGCAATTCCGGCCAATGTGCCACCGGTACCCACGGAGCAAATGAAACCACGCAGCTCGCCATCGGTTTGTGCCAAGATTTCTTGCCCCGTGGTTCTTTGATGGATGTCCCGATTGGCCGTGTTGTTGAACTGATTGGCCCATATCGCGCTGCCGGGATCTTGCTCATTGAGTTCGGCGGCTATGCGTTCGGAAACTTTGGTGAAGTGATTGGGGTCTTTCAGGGGCACCGCCGGGACCAGGCGCAAGTCTGGGCCATAGGATTTCAAGGTATCGATTTTGTCGCGACTTTGATTGTCAGGCATCACGATGATCGTGCGGTAACCGAGGCAATTGCCCACCACCGCCAAGCCAATGCCGGTGTTACCCGCCGTGCCTTCAACTATGGTGCCGCCGGGTCGCAGCAATCCCCGGGCTTCGGCATCTCGCACAATGCCCAGCGCCGCACGATCTTTGACCGAACCGCCGGGATTCATGAATTCTGCTTTGCCCAGAATCTCGCAGCCCGTGGCGTCAGAGGCTTGGTTTAAGCGAATGAGCGGTGTGTTGCCAATACGTGCAATGGTGTCGGGATACGCCTGCATATTTTTCTAATGGTTTAGTCCAGGGCGGCCAGCTGTGCAGCTTGGTTTTCTTGAATCAGCGGTTCAATCACGTGGTCCAGATTGCCTTCTAAGATCTCATCAAGCTTATAAAGCGTTAGATTAATGCGGTGATCGGTGACGCGTCCTTGGGGGAAATTATAGGTGCGTATACGCTCTGATCGATCGCCCGAGCCCACCAAACTTTTTCGCTCGGCGGCTTGTTCTTGTTGCGCTTGTTGCTCTTGGGCATCCAGCAGCCTGGCCTGCAGCAGTGACATGGCGCGGGCACGGTTTTTGTGCTGCGAGCGTTCGTCCTGGCACTCCACCACAATACCAGTAGGCAGATGCGTGAGGCGCACCGCGGAGTCGGTTTTGTTGACATGCTGACCACCCGCGCCCGACGCGCGATAGGTATCAACGCGCAGGTCCGCGGGATTGACTTCAATATCCGCACCGGGCGCGGCTTCGGCCAGCACGGCTACCGTGCATGCCGAGGTGTGAATGCGACCCTGGGCTTCCGTCGCGGGTACTCGTTGTACCCGATGCGCGCCGGACTCGAATTTCAGCTGCGAATAGGCGCCGCGGCCGTCGATCCGGCTGACGATTTCTTTGTAGCCGCCGTGCTCACCCTCACTGCTATTCAATATTTCCAGGGACCAGCCGCGTCCTTCAGCATACTTGCTGTACATGCGAAACAGGTCACCGGCGAACAAAGCGGCTTCATCGCCACCGGTGCCGGCACGGATCTCCAGATAAAGGTTAGCCTCATCCCGCGGGTCCTTCGGCAGCAAGAACACTTGCAGTTGGCTTTCAAGATCCGCCAGGCGTGCATTCAAAATGGTCATTTCATCTTCGCCCAGGGCGCGGATTTCGGCATCTTCATCCTTGAGCATTTCTTCGGCCGCGTCGCGGTCTGCCCGGGCGGTATTGAAGGTCTGTACCAGGGATACCACGGGTTCGAGTTGCGCGTATTCAACGGACAAATCGCGGAATCGATTTTGGTCGCCAATGACCTCGGGATCAGACAACAGCCGCCCCAGTTCTTTCGACCGATTTACCAGCCGATGCAATTTGTCCACGATGCCCTGTTTCACAGCGGCTATTATCCTGTATATGGGCGACACGACGCACAGCTATCTGGCCGCTTTTCTTAGCCGAGGCTTGATCCTCGGGCTGCTGATCCTGCTTGCCAGCTGCGGGCGCACCATGCGCGAGGCCACCGCGCCTGTCAATTACGTGCCGGATTCGGGCTACCACCTACTGATGGCTGAAATTGCCCTGCAGCGCGGAGCCTACGCGGTGGCCGCTCAGGAGTATCTGACGGCGGCGGAACGTAGCGAGGATGTGGCCACCGCTCGGCGCGCCACGGAGTTCAATATTGACTATGGCTTCGATGCTTATGCCCTGCGCAGCGCCCAACGGTGGTTGGCCCTTGAGGCTGATAGCACCACGGTACGGGAGTATCTTGGGCGTCTATATTTGCGCCGGCACAATGTGGAGCAGGCACGCGAGAATTTTGCTGCCATCTTAGGTCCACCCGCTGAACGCAGCGACAAAGACTATCGTTTGTTAGCCGATGACTTGGCAAACGAGCCCAACCTTGATGCTGTGTTACGCCTGCTACTCGCCTTGGGGACGGAACAACCACCGTCCGCGAGTGCGGGCTACCGATTGGCCGTGGCCGAGGCGGCCTTGCGCGCGGGCGCTATTCCGCTGGCGCTTTTCTCAGCAGAACAAGCCGTCAGTGGGGGCTTGGGAGCAGAGGCGGAGCTGGTCTTATCTCGAGCCCTGTCAATGAACGGCCAGTCCAGTGAGGCACTAGATCTCGTGGCGGCTTTGCTGGCGGAGGAACCTACCCCCGAAATCGAATTGGAATTCGTCAGTTTGGCCGCGGCGGCTGGAGAGACGGAATTGGCACGGCGCGCTTTGCAAAGTTTGATCACAGCGCGCGGTGCCGGTGGCGAGCGCTTACGCTTGCGGGCGCTGATGGCTTTGTCAGCGGGGCAATTGGATAGGGCCGATGACCTATTTAATGAGTTGGCTGCCAGCGGTTATAAGATTTACGAGGCCTTCTACTATCTCGGCCAGATCGCTGCCGAGAAGGGCCAATTCGATTCAGCAGCGCGTTATTTGCAGCGCATCAGCGCGGGTCGTTTTCTGTTGCCCGCGCAATTTAAGACCGCCGAGGTGTTGGTTCAGGCCGGCGACGGTGAGGCTGCTCTCGCGCACTTGGACAAATTCGCGTCCGCCTATCCGCGTTATCGATTCGACATTTTTCGCCATCGCGCGAGCCTGCTATCGCAATTGCATCGCCACGATCAGGCTATACAGTCTCTCAATGAAGCCTTGGCGTACAAACCAGAAGATTTGGATTTATTGCTCGCCCGTGGCAGCTTGTTCGAACAGCTTGGCCGCCTGGAGCCGGCGCTTGAGGATTTTTATCGCGCTTTACGCTTAGCACCCCAAAGCGCCATGGTTTTGAATTCGCTGGGCTATACCTTGGCGAATCGCACGCGCCGCTATGCCGAAGCAGAAGGCTATATTCGCCAGGCACTGCAGCTAGAACCACGAAGTTCCGCCATCATGGATAGCTTGGCTTGGGTGCTGTTTCGGCAGGGCCGGCTCGTCGAGGCGCGTAGCTACCTAGAAATTGCTTATCAGCGGTTGCCCGATCCCGAGGTAGCGGCGCATTTGGGCGAGGTCTTGTGGGAACTGAAGGAAACCGAAGCCGCGCGGGAAATTTGGGCGGCGGCTCGCCAAGCCTTTCCCGACAGCAAGCCTTTGCAGGAAACGCTAGAAAGGTTGTTGCCATGATGTGGCGGGTTTTGGCCTTGGCGAGCTTGCTCCTTGGCTTGTCGGCTTGCAGTCTGCAGCGCTCCATGCCCGAGCGGCCTTTCGATTGGGATGCCCGGCGGGCGGATCTGAGCGCCGTGTCGACCTGGGAGCTTCGCGGTCGCGTGGCCATTAAATCCGATCAGGGCGGTGGCCAAGGCAAGCTTCGGTGGACCCAAAGCGATAATGAAGCCCAGGTGAATATTGCCGGGCCTTTCGGTGCCGGGGCAGTGGAAATTCGCTGGACTCCCGATGAAATCCTGATCACCGATGGTAAAGGCGAGGTCGCCGCCGGTTTGGTCGGTCCGGATGCCGCGTCAAGATTTCTGCAGGCGCAGCTTGGCTGGAGTTTTCCCATCCTCAGCACACCTTATTGGCTTCTGGGCGTGCCCAGCCCCGCGGCGCCCTACCGCGAGAGTTTCGATGCGCAGGGCTGGTTGCAGACCATTGAACAACAAACTTGGACCATTCGCTATGACGGGTTCGCGGAGCGGGCCGGGCACTGGCTGCCGCGCAAGTTGAGTCTCCAAAGCGCGGAGGGTCGATTGCGCGTGGTCATTGATCACTGGGAACCCGCTACCGTGCTCAATTGACGCGCACCGCGGGGCATTTTCGATCCCGATCGCCACGGTAAGAATTGCAGTGCCTTCGCCAGAATTGCACAATACCGCTCCGCACCGGAGCCCACTCCCGTCGCGGCGTCCGGGGCAAGCGGTTGGGGTGTAGCCAAGTGGTAAGGCAACGGGTTTTGATCCCGTCATGCGCAGGTTCGAATCCTGCCACCCCAGCCATTTTTTCAAGCAACAGTGCGAGCATGCCTTGAATACCAAAAAAGAGTTGGTAATCCCAAACATGGCCGTCTTTTCGGGGAATGCAAACCCCGCACTGGCCCAAAAAGTTGCCCGGCATCTGACCTTGCCCCTGGGCAAAATTCAGGTGGGCCGCTTCAGCGATGGCGAGATCGCCGTTGAGATTTTCGAGAATGTCCGCGGTAAAGAGGTCTTTATCGTTCAGTCAACCTGTCCGCCGGTCAATGATAATTTGATGGAAATGCTGGTCATGGCCGACGCCCTGCGCCGGGCATCGGTGGCGAGGATCACTGCCGTGGTTCCATATTTTGGCTATGCGCGACAAGATAGGCGCCCGCGCGCCGCGCGCGTGCCCATTACCGCCCGGCTGGCTGCGGGTATGATCGCAACCGCCGGCATTGACCGGGTGCTCACGGTCGACCTGCATGCGGATCAAATTCAGGGTTTCTTTTCCATCCCCGTGGACAATGTCTACGCCTCGCCCGTGTTGCTGGGCGATTTGTGGCGGCGCAAATACGAGGACATGGTGGTGGTTTCCCCGGATATCGGCGGCGTTGTGCGAGCTCGCGCCATTGCCAAACGCATGGATGACGCAGATCTGGCCATCATCGACAAGCGCCGTCCGCGCCCCAATGAATCAGAGGTGATGAACATCATCGGCGAGGTTGAGGGCAAAACCTGCGTGCTCATTGATGACATGGTGGATACTGCCGGCACCTTGTGCCTGGCAGCCGCGGCGCTGAAGGAGCACGGCGCCACGCGGGTGGTTGCCTACATCACTCACCCGATATTGTCGGGCCCGGCCGTGGAACGTCTGCGCGAGTCAGTCTTGGATGAGCTGGTTGTCACCGACACCGTGCCCTTGTCGCAGGAAGCCGTGGACATTGGCAAGATTCGTCAGCTCAGCGTGGCCGAGCTACTGGCCGAGACCATGCGCCGCATGAGCGTGGACGAGTCCGTCAGTTCGCTGTACGTAGACTAGGGGTGGTTTGACGCGCTATGATCCGCGCCCCCTTTGGGGAACCCAGTCTGGGCCGGTCGCAGGCCCAGCTACCGATTAGAACGATCCCAGGAGGTCATCATGTCCAAGGGTTTTGAACTGATCGCGGATTTCCGGGAGGACGCGGGGAAAGGTGCGAGCCGCCGCCTGCGTCGCGAAGGAAAAGTACCCGCGATTATGTATGGCGGTGGTAAGCCGCCGCGCTCGCTGTCCTTCGATAGCAATACCTTGCTCAATCACATGACGCAGGAAGCCTTTTTTTCTAGCGTGCTCACAGTCAAAGTGGGTGATAAAGAGCAACCGTCGGTTCTGAAGGATGTGCAAATGCATCCCGCCAAACGGCAAATCATACATATTGATTTGCAGCGCATTGTGGCGACGGAAAAAATTCGTATGTCAGTACCCTTCCATTTCCTCAATGAGGAAACGGCGGAGGCGGTTAAGCTCGGCGGCGGCACTGTTTCGCATTTGATGTCAGAAATTGAAGTATCTTGCTTGCCGAAGGATTTGCCGGAGTACATCGAGGTTGACGTCCAGGACTTAGAGCTTGATCAGATCTTGCATCTGTCGGAGATTTCTATACCGGAAGGGGTTGAAATACCCGATTTGATTAACGACAACGATCAGCCCGTCGTAACCATCCATATTCTGAAAGTGGCGGCTGAGCCGGAACCGGAAGAAGAAGAGGCTGCTGAAGGCGAGGCTGCAGAGGCAACTGAAGAGGGTGAGGCCAAGGAAGAGGGCGAAAAATCCGAAGATTCTTGATTCATCCGTTCTGTTTTTGCAGGGAGAGAGCCGCACTTTTGTGCGGCTTTTTCTTTTCTAGGCGAGTTCCATTTCAAGTTGGTGGCCGGGCGTTTTCCCGAGCTGCTAGACTTTTGACGTTAGGCAGTAGCTGATTGGAATCAAAAAAGTGGCTTATCTCTATTTAGGCCTTGCAATACTGGCGGAAGTCATCGGCACCAGTGCTTTAAAGGCATCTAATGAGTTTACAAACCTCGTGCCGAGTCTATTTGTTGTGGCAGGTTATGGGGCAGCGTTCTATCTCATGACCCTGGCGCTAAGAAGCATACCCCTGGGCATTACCTATGCGGTATGGTCAGGCGTCGGTATCGTATTGATCGCCATTGCCGGAATTTTTCTGTACAAGGAAATACCAGACCTGCCGGCAATTATCGGTATGGGCTTAATCATTTTGGGCGTCGCGGTGATTCATCTGTTTTCGAATACGGTTAACGCCTAGAATTAGTAAGCTATGGAAAACATACCCGCATTGATCGTGGGCCTGGGAAATCCAGGCAATGAACACAGCCGCGACCGGCACAATGCCGGCTATTGGCTGGTGGATGCGCTTGCCCAATCCAGGGGCGTGAATTTTCGTTCTGAGCGCAAGCTGCAAGGCGAAGCCTGCCAAATCACCGGGCACACGGGCTCCATTCGCCTGCTCAAGCCGACTACCTATATGAATCGCAGCGGCGAATCCGTGCGGCGGGCATTGGATTATTTCAAGCTATCCACCGACCAAATCCTCATTGCCCACGATGATCTTGATTTGCCGCCGGGTGTGGCCCGCTTTAAGAAAGGCGGTGGGCACGGCGGCAATAATGGTTTACGCGATCTGATTGCTCATTGCGGCAAGGATTTCTTGCGCCTGCGCATCGGCATTGGTCATCCGGGTAGTAAGCAAAAGGTGGTTGCCTATGTGTTGCGGCCCCCGGCGGCCGCTGATCTGGCGCAAATTGAATCGGCCTTACACGAGGCGCAGCGGTCAATTGATACTCTGCTCAAGGATGGTCTTGAGCGTGCCATGACCCAATTGCACACGGCCACTGCGCGCGTTGACGATACCCTGAACATGGGGCCCGCGGGTTAAATACTGCCCCACGGCTCGAGTCTTGCTTCACCGCGCGATTCTTTAGAGGGAAGCGCGCAGCAACTCAGCACCCGCCGCCAGGCTACGAATTTTTCCGAGTGCTACATCGTAGGCAATGGGCGTCATGCCGCAGTTGGTGCAGGGCCGTATGCGTTCAGCATCCACATATTGCAAAGCCGAGCGCAGGGTCTCGGCCACTTCTTCCGGCGTTTCGATCTTGTCTTGAGTCACGGCCACGGCGCCAACCATGATGACTTTATCGGGTAGTAGGCTCATGACCGAGTGGGGCACGTGAGAATCAGCACATTCTAGTGAGACTTGATCAATGCTGCTGCGATTTAGCGCCGGGAAAATCTTCTCATACTGCCGCCATTCATCGCCCAAGGTTTCTTTCCAACGTATGTTTTCCTCGATGCCATAGCCGTAGCAGATGTGCACCGCGCGAGTGCAGTCCAATCCATCGGCAGCGACCTCGAGGGCTTCCACACCCCATTCATTCACATCGTCGAAGAACACATTGAAGGCGGGCTCGTCGAACTGAATAACATCGGCACCGGCGGCAACCAATTCACGGGCCTCGTCGTTGAGTAGTTTGGCAAAGGCCATGGCCATTTTCGGCCGGCTGCCATAATGCCTATCGGCAATGGTGTCGCAGATGGTCATGGGTCCGGGCAGAGTGAATTTCAATTTGTGCTGCGTTAGCCCGCGCACATATTTGAATTCTTCCACGTGAACCGGCCGCGGCCGGATGAGTTCGCTGGTTACGGTGGGTACTTCAAGCTTGTATCGATCATCGCGTATTCCCATTAGGGTTTTCTTGTTTTGATCAATGCCCTCAATACCCTCGAGAAAAGTGTGTACAAAATGCCGACGAAAGACTTCGCCGTCCGTCAACACGTCAATGCCCGCGGCTTCCTGGTGGCGAATCCATTCGGCCGCAGCGCGTTTTTTGCCTTCTTCCAGCTCAGCTCCGGACAATTTCCAGCCGCCCTTGAGTTTTTCTGGTTCCGCTAGCCAGTCGGGGCGGGGGAGGCTGCCGGCAATGGTGGTTTCTAGCATCAGCTTGTTGCTCTTATGGTTATTAGCCTAAATAGGCGGGGTTGATTAGCTAGGAATGCTAGCAGATGCTAGGTCCAGATCAGATCTTTTTGGGCTTGCGCCGCCCCTTCCCATTCCCCCCGGGCGCCATCTTCCTTAGAATCGCCGCCCCATGGCTATTCAATCTGGCATCGTGGGTTTGCCGAACGTCGGCAAGTCCACTCTATTTAATGCGCTGACGGCGGCGGAGATTGCCGCTGAAAACTATCCCTTTTGCACCATCGACCCCAATGTCGGCATTGTGCCGGTGCCGGATCCGCGCCTCCAACAATTGGCGGATATCGTCAAACCACAAAAAGTGATTCCAACGACGGTGGAATTCGTGGATATCGCGGGTTTAGTTGCGGGTGCTTCCAAGGGCGAGGGTCTGGGTAATCAGTTCCTGGCGAACATTCGTGAGACGCACGCCATTACCCAAGTCGTGCGGTGTTTCGAAGACGACGATGTAACGCACGTGGCCGGAGCAGTGGACCCGCTGCGCGATATTGAGGTTATCAACACGGAGTTATTGCTTGCGGATCTGGATACGGTGGAGCGGGCACTGGAAAAAGCCCAACGCCGAGCCAAAACCGGTCAAAAGGAAGAAATCGCGCGGCGAGACTGTTTGCAGCGCCTGAGCGAACATCTCAATGCGGAACTGCCCGCGCGCAACTTTCAGCCGGACAACGAAAAGGAGCATGCTGAATTGCGGGAACTATTCTTGCTCACGGCGAAACCGGTGATGTATGTGGCCAACGTCGACGAGGGCGGTCTGGCTGGCAACGAACTGGTTCGGCAAGTGGAGGGCCTTGCCGCCAAAGAGGGTGCGGGAGTGGTCACGGTTTGCGCCGCCATTGAAGCTGAAATCGCTTTGTTAGATGCTGAAGACAAGCAAGTGTTCCTAGCTGATCTCGGTTTGGCCGAGGCTGGCTTAGACCGGGTGATTCGGGCGGCCTATGATTTGCTTGGTTTGCAGACTTTCTTCACGGCCGGCGAGAAGGAAGTGCGGGCTTGGACCACGCGCATTGGCGCCACGGCACCCCAGGCCGCGGGAGAAATTCATACGGATTTCGAACATGGATTTATTCGCGCCGAGGTTGTCAGCTTTGAAGACTACATCGCTGGCAATGGCGAGCAAGGTGCGAGGGAAGCCGGGCGCTTGCGGCTTGAAGGAAAGGAATATCAGGTTTGCGACGGAGATGTCATGCATTTTAGGTTTAACGTATGAATACTCTTAAGTGTAGCGGTATGCAGATTACTCGCCGATTGTTGCCGAGTCTGTACCTGTTGAGCCTAAGCGCGCTCGCCGGCGAGATTCCTGGCTTGCCGACGCCGACCCTCCCGAATATTCCGCGTGAGGCTATTGTCACCCTCGGCAATGACTTACTGGCTGGCGGTAGCACGATTCTGGATGATTCCCGCACCCAGCAATTGATGCTGGAAACAAAATTAGGTGATCGGTGGGAGCTGGCCCTGGATCACAGCATTTTGACCTATGAGGCCGAGGGCTTTGAGTTGGATTGGGGGCGCTTGGATCAACTCAGTGGATCTTTGGGCTACCGTCTCTTGCAAGCTGACGAATCCAGCGGTGGTTTGAATTTCATGGTCGGTGCCGGATTTCGCAGTTACGGCAAGTATGGTGGCGCGGAGATCCAAAATGGTTTTCATCGCTTAATCGGCGATCGAATATTTGATTTGCCTTACGTCGAGACCAATCGCGAAGATTTGACACTGTGGTTGCGTGGCGAGACTCATGGTGACATGCCTTGGGATTCCCTGCGCAATCTTTTCGGTGAAAAAGGCCAAGTGGGCTACTGGGTGCATGCCACGGCTTTGGCCACCCACGATGGGCAGTGGGACGTTACCACGGCTGCGCATCTGACTTTCTCCCGTGCTTGGTTTAACGCTTGGCTGGGGCTGCGAGCTGATTGGCGCGAAGGCTACGATCGCGATCTGATCCAAATCGCCACCGCCGATAGCGAAGAGACCACGTATGGTGTCTTCGGAATGCGTATCGGGCCGTTGTTGCTAGAAACGCAACAAAGTTTTGAGAGCGACAAAGGCTTTGGTCGCGTGAGCTTGATTGCCGATATCAATCCGACCTCGAGACATCGCCAACCCGGGTTGGAATACAGCCTCACCGCGGGCGTCAGCGTTCCCGAAGTCAATGCGGTGTTGCAGGGCCGGCGAGAATTCTGCGGCTGGCTGCGCTGTGATGACCGCCGCCGTTGGCGCTTGGTGGGTGAACTGCGCTACGGCGAGCCGAGTATTAACGAGCTGACGGATCGCTATGTAGAAGTGTTACAGCTGGGTGCGGGGCTAGAACTCGAACAGTCTTTTGATGCTTGGCCTGATTGGTTATCGACTTATGGCTGGTTAGGTGCAGGCTGGCGCGAAGAGCAAGTGCGCGGCGACGAGTTTCGCACTGGGCAGGATTCCGACAGCGAAGACACGGCAGTGCTGTTGGGTGAAATCGGTTTCCGCGCCACCACGGTGGCTGTTAGCGAAAGATGGGCACTGCGCTTGCAAGCGGGTCTATCGGGTTGGCTACCGGCGGGGGATGAGCGCGTGGCCTTTGCCGGCGACACTGAAGAACTATTGTCACCTGGACTGGGCGTGTTGTTTTCAGCGGCCATTGAGTTTCGCCCCTGAGTTTCCCCGCGCAAAAGTCCTAGTCCAAAGTACCCGCGCGGCGAGGGTGATACGATGGGCGCATGCAGCTAGCTTCGCAACCGCCGATCATTATTTTCTGTGCCGACACCGACACCGGTTATCGTCTGGCGCAATTACTGCGGAGGGAGAAGCGTCGCGTGATCGCGGTCATGCGCCCGCGAGCTGAACCCAGTTTGATAGAAAAAATGGGCTGCGAAATAGTCCGCGCCGATCCCACTGAACGCGAAGCGGTTGAGTCGATATTTGCACAACATGTGCAGCCCGATTGCGAGATCGTGAGCATGCTGGGCGGTTCGCCGCAGCTCAATAGTCAAGGCAACATCAATGTGATTGATGCAACAGTGGCCAGCGGCGCGAAGCGAATAATCTTGCTGACCTCCATTGGTTGCGGTGACAGCCTAGCCGCCGTGGATCCGTTCGTAAAAGCTTTCATCGGCAAATCCCTGCGCGCAAAAAACTGGGCTGAACAACAACTGCTAGCCACCGATCTAGACTGGACCATCATTCGTCCCGGCGGCCTGGTGCGTCGCGCAACCCGCGGCGAACCCATGTTGATCGAAGATTCAAAAGTCAGTGGGCATATCAATACATTCGATTTGGGTGATCTTATTCATCAGGCATTGCTGAGTCCGGCCACCCACAGCCGGATTCTGGCCGCCGTGGATAGCGACCGGGCATTCCACCTGGATGGAGAGCCGCTAAGGCCCGCACAGTTGTGATGCCGAGAGCGAGTAGGAATATCAGATAACTAGGTGAGAGGTTTGCAACCCATGAACTTGACAGTCGTGAAGCGGATGCAGACAATCCGCCGTCCTTGGGCGCGGTGATGTAGCTCAGCTGGTTAGAGCACGGCACTCATAATGCCGGGGTCGGTGGTTCAAGTCCACCCATCACCACCATCTCCTCTCGAAATCTTTTCGTGATCCACGGCGATCTTTTCGGAAGTGCGAGGGCGCGAGTCATGTCGTTATTGATCCGCAAACTGCTTTCGGCTTAAAGCAAAAAATTGGTTCGACCCCGAAAGCTCACGCTCCATACAGACTTAAGCTCCGCGCTGCTCCATTAACCCGTCGATCGCCCAGTCATAATCCATGCTCTCCCCCATCCAGCCGGTAACTGCGGTATCGGCATTAATCTGCAATTTCCTTTTCACGTGCCGACGCATTAAGGCGGTAACGCCCACCCCGTCGACCATACGGCTAGGACGACTGTCCCCGCAATTGGCAATCATCTCACCCCACGGATCGCGAAAGACAATTGCCGCCGCCTCCCGACGCACACTAAAACCACCTTCATGAATCAAGCGATGATGGCGCCGGCATAACAGCAGCAAATTACTCAGCTTCGTTGCCCCGCCCTGGGCCCAGTGTTGAATATGGTGTCCATCGACATAACGGGTGTGCGTACAACCGGGAAAGCGGCAGCCGCGATCCCGCGCCACCAAGGCGCGGCGCATGGCAGTGGGAATACTGCGAGTCTTGCGGCCCACATCGAGCGCCTCAGCGTCGGAATTCTTAAACAACCCCACCAAGCTGGCATCGCAGGCCAAACGCCGAACGGTTTCTGGCGGCAGGCCCGGGCCATGCTCAAGCTCACAACAATCTTCGCCCTCGGCCGCAGCAGCATCATCGCGCAACGTTTCCGCGGAAACGTGCACCACCACTTGATGCGTATCACCGCTCTTTATAGAGTTCGGCTCACTGGCCAAAAAAGCTTCCGCCAACAAAGCCAGCGCATCCGCATTGCGATTCCCAGACAAACGCGTGGGGTCGTCTCTATCCAGCCGTTCTAAGCTAGACGTTTCCGCGGAAACGTCGGCCGCCGAGGGCAAGGCTTCCTGCGCCGCTGTCAATGCCTCCACCACCACAGCCCCCAGCGCTGGCGGCAAACAGGCATGTAATTGCAATTGACCCGTGTGATCGAAAAACCAACGCGCCGAGCGCTGGGTATCGCGTTCATTGGCATCGGATAATTGCGCCGCCCGCTCGCAAAACCGCATCCGCCGCACCAAAGTCTCCATATGATGAGCCGTGCCATGCAGAGCAATGTTCAATAAGTCTTTTTCATTCGCCGCCGTCGCAATGCGCGTCATCGCCCGCACTTTCGAATAGCTAATACGCCCCGCCCCAAACGCCTTCGAGATCTTCGGTAAGTCGGGCAAGGCCCGCGCCACCCGCACCTTCTCGCGCGCTGCCCCCATGGCCAACCCAATCTTCCAATTCAACCAATGCGCACAAGAATTAATACCCTGATGCGCCCAACCACCCCGTCGATCGAACTCACCAATCAAGGTGATCAATTCATAGGCTCCGGCGTTCAAATGCCCCGCCAACTCGGTGATGTTCTTTTCTAGGGTCGCAAGAATCGCTTCGTTTGGGTGGCGGGGCGGTAATTCGGCGGGCATGGGAGGGGCCTTGCTGGTGGGTGTTTATATATACAGTAGTATACGTAAAAGAGAAGGAGAATCAAGTGGTTAAAGCTGATGAGAATCAGAAATTAGAAAAAAATAGGGTTCGGGCTGCGATTTCTGAAATTGCGGTTCGACCCTATTTGTCTCGGAAAACTACATATTTCCGACCGTCACGGGTTAATTAAGGTAGCCGTTAATATGCGGCATGCCTCCTGCCTTATTAACGCTTAGGTTTAATATAGCGCCAAATCTTTGGTATATTGGCGGCTACCGCAAATATAGAGTCATCATAGGAATACGGTCTTGAGATCCGGAAGCTACCAAAATCAGCCGACCGGGTACCGCGCGTTTATACCAGCGCCCTTACCACCCGACCCGGCAATACATCTGGATAACGAGCTTCAAACGCTGTTATCCAATGCAGATCGAGCACTGGGTCGCCTGGATGGTTCGATCCAAACGCTGCCCGATCCAAATTTGTTCGTTTTGATGTACGTTCGAAAAGAAGCGGTCCTGTCTAGCCAAATCGAAGGAACACAAAGTTCATTAAACGATCTATTGCGTGCCGAGGCTCGCATCTACGATCCCAATCGCCCGGTCGACGTCAATGAAGTGTCGAACTATGTTGCGGCGATGAACTACGGCCTAGAACGCCTCAACGAGTTACCACTTTCAACTCGCTTGATCCGCGAAATTCACGCGCACCTATTAAAGGGTGTACGCGGTGGCCACATGCAGCCCGGTGAACTCAGGGAGTCGCAGAATTGGATCGGGCCGGGCAATGCGAATTTGAATGAAGCGAATTTCATTCCACCGCCAGCGCACGAGGTGCCTCAAGCGCTTGGTGATTTGGAGCGGTTTATCCATTCCGAAGACTCCATGCCGTCCCTCATTCGCATTGGGCTAACCCATGCCCAGTTCGAAACTATTCATCCGTTCCTAGATGGAAACGGTCGTGTGGGTCGTTTGCTCATCACTTTTCTGCTCTGCCAGCAAGGCACTTTGCAGTCTCCGGTGCTTTATCTATCCCATTATCTGAAAGAACATAGAGCAGAGTATTACGAGCGCCTTCAGAACATTCGAGACGAAGGCAGTTGGGAATCCTGGCTAAAGTTCTTCCTTCGTGGGGTTGCGGAAGTTTCAAAAGAGGCAACGGAAACGGCGCGTGGCATCGTGAACTTACGCGAAGCAGACCGGCAGAAGATAGTCGATCAGCTCGGTCGTATTGCGGGCAATGCCCTGCGGGTTCACGAGCTGCTGTTTCGATTCCCGTTAGTAACGGTAAACGATGTTGTAGATTTACTTGAACTGAGCTTTACCTCCGCGAATCGACTAATAGATCGTTTGGTGGAGATTGACCTTCTCGTCGAAGCTACTGGCAATACCAGAAATAGAGTTTTTCAGTATCAAGATTATATTGACATTTTTTCGGAGAGCTAAATAGTAGGTAGCCGACACTATTTTCCGCCTATTAAGGAACACAAACATCAGATACCCATCAGAAGTTTATCGCGGATGGTTTGTACTCGCCGGTCTAATGGTTATCTATGCCGTCGCCAATGGGATCGTCGTGAACTCCTTGCCACTATTTTATCCAAGCCTCATCGATGCGTTTGGATGGAACGCTGTTGAGGTCACGATTCCTGCAACCGCCTTTTTTGTTGTTAATGCCTTTTCAGCGCCGCTCGCAGGAATTCTCATTGATTTCTATTCGCCGCGCCGGCTTATCCTACTTGGAATCATTGGCCTTTCTATCGGCTTAACTTTATTTTCGCTGATAAGTGAGCTTTGGCATCTCACAGCCGCCTACATACTCCTAGGTATATCGCTTGCCTTTTGCAGTTTAGTTGCCTGCATGGTTATTCTCACGCGTTGGTTCCGCCGAAGACGCGGCCGGGCCACCGGATTGCTTTTAATGGCAGCCAGCCTGGGTGGTGCGCTCTTCCCGCTGATTATTGGTGCTGGCCTTGAATTCTATGGATGGCGGGGAACATTAATCCTTCTCACAGGCATCACGGTCATTCTCGCCATTGTTTCAATAGTTTTCCTAATACTCGATCGACCCGAAGATACGCACGCGGCAAATTTCGACGCCTATGAACAGGATAAAGCCACAAAGTCCGCCGAAATATTAGCTGGGCCAACGCTTCGAGAGGCAATTTGCCAATCAAAGTTTTATCTGATTACTGTCGCCACAGGGGCCTTGTGGTTCGTTATCATCGGTCTGGTCCAACATCAAACCATCTATCTCGCTAAAGATATTGGCTTTGATCCAGATGCATTGCCAACGCTACTTTCGATACTTTTCATGTTTTCCGTAGCGGGCAAGGTTTTCTTTGGCTGGCTCGGCGATCATATTGACGTTAGCATTACATTGATTCTATCAGTGCTTGTTTTTATCCTTGGCGTGTTGGTCATCCGAAACATACGCGCCGATGACAACGTTATGTTGTTCGCCTATGCGGCAATCTGCGGTACTGGATTCAGTGGCGCCTTCACCTCAATCCAATTGCTGATCGCACGCTATTTCGTTGGCCCCTCATACGGCAAAATACTCGCTACGATTACCGTCGTAGACTCGCTTGCGGGTGCCCTCGGTACACGTATCATCGCGAATATGCGCGAAAGCACAGAGAGTTATCAGCCGGCCTTCGACATGATGATTGCCGTGTGCGGCATTGGCATTCTATGCATAGGCCTCAATAAATATTTACAAGCACCCAAATCACCATAAACTGAGGAACGTGAAAGCATTCCCCCTACTCAAACATGAGGCTTAATGATTATGGTGATGCTTTCTCGTCCACTCGAGGAGCTGGGGTTTCTCGGCATGCAACATAGCTACAGCGCGATGGGCATTCTCATCTGGATTTGTCCATGGATTGTAGTGAAAATAATTGTAGAGTTCGCCATCAATCCTGGCTAGGGCAATACAGCCATGTTTCGACCAAAAACAGCCATGATTAATGTAAGCAGGACGCCAAAAATAACCTCCCGTTGGTAGCTCTCCGAATTGCATCATCGAGCAATCGCCATAGATATGGTAAGCCTCCTCTGCGCAATCATGATACGAAATATTATCTTGCATGAATGTTGGAACAGCCGCGTATAGAAATGTGTTTGCTTTCGTTACCGGGTCCAAGCGCAATGACTTAACCGTAAAACCACTCGCAACGCCTGGGTTTCGCCGCGCCGCACTCAGCCATGGCGCATCCATATAGGCATTCAAAGAGACAAATGCCTCTCTCAAAGCCAGAGGGTGGCTTTCATCGGACTCAATAAAAGTTGGCGGACCATCGTTATAAAAGACAAGAGCTTCAAATCCATTTTCTGAATGCATAGCTTCCATGGCGATGCCAGCTGGAATAAAGAAGTAGTGTCCACGGCTATAAACATGCTGGCCGATTTCTACTTGGCCTTCCAAAACAAACATTTCCGCATCTGAATAACTCATACCCGGCTTGCGGCGATACCCAGCTTGAAATTCCATCTTGAGACTACATGCACCGGTATCACTATCCATGCTCAAGACCTTGTAATTCGCCCCTTTGGGGAAACGGCTCAGATCGAATGTCTGATAAGGGTCATTTAATTCGACATAGGGCTCTATATGCGGGCGCGACATGGCATTGATCCTTGAATGATGTGTAGATTAAAAGACGACCTTGAAGGGTCTATTCGGTTTCTTTGGAATATCGTCTTTATCGATAACCCTCACAGCATCGCAATTATAGTTATACCCACGTGTTTGAAGACGTTGAAAGAATTCATCAATCCATACATCTCGCTGAGGCGCGAGTGCTTCCATTTCTTTTACGATTTTGGCATGGCGCTCTTCCTGTTGAGTGAGATTCTTCGAGATCCAATCGTTCTCTTCATCCGTGCGCCGTGGCGCCTGATCTTGCACACGTGTCATTTTGAGTTCCTCGTGTTCATTTTCTAGATCCCTACATCCAATCTCTATCTGGGATATCCCGTCGGGGTTACTTGATTTTTCTCATTAGCGGATGTTGGATTTGCGTAATAGATGATCATGTGACTGATTCGTCCATCCTGAAAATCAAAGAAATTGCAATTTAGCAGCTCCTGCTTACCTGCATCAGCATATAAACCATCAGCCATCGGCGCCAAGCCAACGGTAAAGTGACTCGCCGCACGTTGCGCATCAATATCAATCACATGCCAAAACCCTGTAAAGCTTACATCGTAATTACCGCATAAATGCTCATAAAACTCCATGAGCGGCTGCATCCCATCCGATGGCAGTTTTGAAAATCGCCTTATGGGGTTATCGCCATGGCGAATACAGACACTTGCATCATCAGTGAAACACTCCATAGCAGCGGAGAGATGCCCCGCAGTGAGATTCCCAAAATAGTCATTCTCAATTAATTGGATGCATTCATCTCGCTTCATATTGGCCACCTCACATAAAAACTATCTGTTCTTAAAATTTCTTCCATTCTGTAAAAATGAGAATGATGATGCAATTCACACTGTAAATGGTAAAAAGGTGCCGGGCACCGCTGTATGCATTCTGCAGCCTACCGCTAGATCAGAAGTAGAGAAAAATTAACGGTCGAGCCGGGGTTCTAGATTCAACGCAGGTTACGTTTTTCATTTATGCTAAGTCCCGCCTATGTGTATCTGGCTTAAACAATTTCGAATTCACCACGCCTGGTATCTCTTTGCCTTCGCGGTTAGTGCTATCGGCATGGCAACGGTAGCGCGGGCCGACGAGGTTGAAGATGTGGCAAATAGGCAAGAGATGTTTTTCGAACCGTTTTTACCGCCACCGCTCAATGATCAATGGTCGCGGAGTGATCCGGTGAGCGGCCCCGCCGATCAAGACCGGTTTAAAGCCGGAATATCGAGCTACGCAGATTACCGCAGCAATATAGATAACTGCACGCTGCGTATCACGATCACGGGTAACTCGCCCATGATGCAGAACTATTCGATGAACTTTTCGAATCCTGCCGCGGCGAGTCTCACAGGCTCGCAGCTGTCTTATGTGGACAGTGAGCCGATCGTGACCACACTCAACGGTGAAGTGCAGACGCTCACCCGAAATTTTCTGACCCAATACACGGGCACATGTAGTCACGAGCACAAACTCGACTACGTAGCCGTCGCGCCGCGCGCGGCATTGCGCGAGTACAGCTTGCCGCCGGCAACGGCCGGTAGTGTCGACGCGCAGCCGACCATGAGGGGATTGCAATGGGCTCATGCGTTCGGGGGTGCGGAAAAGGACTGGGCCTATGGGCTGACGGCAACGAAGGACGGTGGATTGTGCACGGCCGGGCGCACGGCATCGCAAGGTGTGGGTTTGGAAGATGCCTGGCTCGTGCGCATGGCAGGAGATGGCCGGATGCTCTGGAACAAGACTTTCGGCGGCGCTGCCATTGATCGCGGCCGCGGCATTGTTGAACTGGCCGATCGTGGGCTGGTGGTTGCCGGCGCAACTGAATCCAGCGGCGCCGGCGAATTCGATGTCTGGGTTTTTAAAGTCGATGCCGACGGTGAGCTGCTGTGGGACCGGCAGTTCGGGGGAGCGGCCACTGACTGGGCCAGTGCGCTGGTCGCTACTCACGATGGCGGCGTGGCGGTGGCGGCGTACACACAGGATGAAAGCGAAGGTCCCTATGATTTCTGGGTGCTGAAACTCGACGGCGCGGGCGCGCTGCAATGGCAGCGCCGCTTTGGCGGCAAACAGACCGACTGGAGCAATGCCATCACGGCGACCGCGGATAACGGTCTGGTCGTGGCGGGGCATACGGAGTCAAGCGGTGCCGGAGGTGCTGACTTTTGGGTGCTTAAGCTTGGTGCCGACGGTGAGTTGCTATGGCAGCGCACTTTCGGCGGTAAGAAAACCGATTACGCGAGCGCGGTAGCGACAACCCGGGGCGGCGACCTGCTGGTTGCCGGGATGACGCTGTCGGCAGGCGCCGGGTTGTTCGATGGCCGCATTGTAAGGCTGACCGATTCAGGCGATGTGATTTGGGACAAGACGTTTGGCGGTGCGGGCAACGATTGGATACGCGCCATTGTGCAGACACAGGATGGCAACTACACCGTCGCCGGCTATACCGATTCGCAGGGTGCGGGCCAGAACGACGTCTGGCTATTTAAGCTGGCACCCGACGGCACGCTATTGTGGGAACGCACCTACGGGGATACCGGCAATGAGTGGGCACGAGCGCTGGCCGAGTTACCCGATGGCGCACTGGCCCTGGCCGGCGATACCTATTCAATGGGCGCGGGCGCAGCGGACGTGTTGGTGCTGAAGATCGCTGGGGCAGAATAATTGTGCCGGTCATTAGTTTATAAGTTTTTCTTTAGCTGCAAACGTTTGACTGCCTGGGGCATTGCCGGCGGAGTCCGGTTAAATCGGCGTGTCACTTCGCTAATCGTTACCACCCCTGTATCCGCTGCTCGAACCGTAGAGGCCGAAGATAATGGGCCATTCGTACAGGTTGTGGGATCGGGCGAGCAGGCACTTGATTTGGATATACCCGCAATCTCGCTGGCCGACAAGCAGCGGTAGCGTGGCGGAACTTGTTGGGCAGGCTGGATTGTCGTTAGAGCCAGAGTGTGACTCGTACGTTATCCACGTAGGGTCTGATTCTATGCGTTGTGACCGGCTGGTTGATCGGGTATCTAAAGATGTTTTCAAATGCGGTGAAGGATAGATGTTCTCTTCCGTCCCACAGGCGTCATTCGATCATGAGTACTGGAGTGCTGCTTTGTGAGATAGCAGGCATGTTTTCCGCTTGGAGTAGTTGAGATGTCGCCATTGAACTAAACTCGCTTTTGACCAATAGCAGAAATTGGAAATAGTTGTAGCCAACTGAGAATATTACTAATCATTGTCGTTGGGCGAGAAAATTTCTGGATGGATCAGGGAAATAAGAGTCAGCTGGAGCAGGCGCAAGACGCGATACAGTCTGGTCGTTTCTTAGTGGCGGAAACGATTTTGGCTGACATCAATGGGCGTGAAGACGAACGGTGTGTGGAAAGCTTGATATTGCAGAGTCAAGCTCAGGAAGCCCAGTCCAAGAATTACGAAGCCGCTAACACCTTGCTCCTTGCGGCTGAATTGGCTCAGCCCGCTGCGTATAAGGCTCAAGTACTGGCGAAAGCGGCTGATCTAGCTCTAACGGATTCTCGCGCGAATTTTGACGCTGTCGAGAATGCGATCAAGTGTCTAGAAGACTCTGTGGCATTGGATCCAGGTGCGTCAAACGCAATGAGCCGCAAGAATCTCTGCGCAGCCCACTTTTCTCAAGGAGATTATGTAGCCGTTGTTAAACACGCGGCTGCGCTCGAGAGATTTCCCCAATTTGCGGTCCAGGCGAAACTATGGGCCGCGCACGCATGTTTCATTCTTGGGCGAGAAAAGCTCGGGGTTGATTTTTTGGCGAGCCTCGAGGGTATCGCTGACCAAATCCAAGAGGATGAGACCTATTGGCTGCTTGATTTGGAAATCAAGTATCGTCGGCTCATTGAAGCTCAGAGCGTAATCGACAATGTCGATTCTCGACTTGCCAATAAGATCGCGAAAAGCGTGTATCAGGCGAGCTTACATCATGAGAAGCGCGACTATGAATCCGTCGTCTCGATATTGACGGGGGGCATCTTAGAATCCGGGGATGGAAGTTTAGATACTAAGTATCGTGGTTATTTCCTTAGGGGTCGGAGTCTGGACCACTTGGGAACGCACGACGCAGCTCATCAAAGCTTCGAAGCAATGAATCAAGTTGGCCAAAAGCTTTATGCTGGACCGCTTTCAGCGGATATCAGAGGCGCGTTTGAACGCGTAGATCTAAGCAAGTTGCCGGACTATCCGCCTCAGGATTCCCAGCCTTATTCGCCAAGCTTCATGATCGGATTTCCGCGTTCCGGAACGACGCTATTAGAAACCATTCTGAATGCTCAAGACAGGATAATCACCCTTGGCGAAGTAGGCTCCATGCTGCCTGTCATTCGCGAGATGTCGAGAATCGGAAAGCCATATCCGTTCAATTTAACGGCGCTTGGTGAAGACGACGTAAATCGACTTCGGTCGGTGTATTTTAATCACAATGCAGATTATCTGGCATTGGAGACGGATACAGACATCGTAATCGATAAGATGCCCCTGAATCTCATGCACGTCCCTCTGATCTTGACGCTGTTTCCCAGGGCTAAACTCATAATGTCGCTTCGTCATCCGGCCGATGTGTGTTTGAGTTGCTTTCAGCAGGGGTTTCTCCTTAACCCAGAGATGGCACATTTTTTGACTATGGAAGGGTGCTTCCAGCGGTATAGAGACCTCATGAGCTTTTACGAAGGATATTGTTCGCAACTTGAGCTAAAGATACATTCCGTTCGTTATGAGGACTTAGTTGAAGATATGCAGTCCGTTACAGGCCAGGTCCTTCGTTTTCTTGGCCTCCAGTGCGGCACAGTAAATGAGGATTTTCACGCCCTTAGCACCGAGCGTTTTGTTATGACGCCTTCTAGCGATCAGGTCAGCAGGCCAATATATGGGTCGTCGCGCGAAAGGTGGAAGAATTATGCAGAGCATGTATCGCCTTATTTACCTATCGTGGATGAATTTATTAAAAAATACGGATATGCGCTCTAGCTTCAAGAATATTTTCGTCGAGCATCTGTCAATTAGCACGGTTCCCCGAGAATATCTTTCTCGCCGAAAGGATGCAGATAAGATTCCATAAGCAGCTGTTCCATAGGTGTTGACGGCTTACAGATGATTTGAGAGATTGAATCTTGATTCCCGCAGTTAGATCTAGACGCCTATATACCTGGCAAGAAATATCTAATTAAAGCGATTTAGAAGAATATAAGCAAAGAAAGTTAGCCATACCACGAGCCAAGGAATACAGAAACCCATAATCGGCCATTTTTTCGAACTTAATTGTGTTTCTTTAATTATTGCAGCAGAAAAAAAGTACGGTACGGAAAAAATGTAAGTCAACGCAAAGGCTCCGTTTACGTTATTAACGTAATGCTTCAAACCGCCGTGATTGCGCCAAAACCGAGTATCTAATTTGAGCCCTCCGGTAAATATAACATCCACCACAAAATCGAGAAATACTTGCCCGAAAAAAATGAATGGGATTGCCACAATAAAAGCAAAAAAGAAGAAAAAATATTTTCGCGTGGGTTTCAGCCACAGCCAAGAACCGAAGAGGATAAGGATCAAGGGTGCATTAGAAACTGCGACGCAAATCAGCATCCACAGGTGGTCTTTATTGTTATCTCTCGTGATCGATACAAACAACGACAATGCCAATACGACAATGAGATAGAGAATCGATGTTCGCGTGTTGGGGAAAGAGCGTCTGTGCGGGTCTTTATTCTGCATCGAGTTGTGACTTCGTACTAGATGATCTCAGATTGAGTGCCGGGTGCAAGTTTACAGCTTAAACTGCTCAGCAGCCGCGGTTCGACCTCAATTTCCAGGCGCAATGTTTCACGACCCCAAAACTCTTTTTTTGTGTTGTCTCTTCGGTCAGATTAGCGTGATGAAAATTCGGCAAGCTGAAGCAATGGGACGCGCCAATGTAAGCTATCGCCCCGTCATTCTTGAAGGTAATCCACTATTTTTGGATCGTTAAGCATTTGAATAACGGCTCGTGGTATGGCCCCCTCGCAGGCTAGCTTAGGTAGATATGCGAGACCTGCAGTCGCTCCATTGCTACCTTCGTAAGTCTGAGAATACCCTCGGGCGGTTTCAACATCTAACGCGACTTTGCAGGTAGAAAGAGTAAAACCGAAATCTAGCGTGGCACTCGTGATGGATAGGCTAATTGCCTTTGCTTCATTGGCTCCAACTGACACGCCTCCATCTCGCAAAGCTCTTTCCGCATGAATAATCGCAACATCTGTCCATTCCCTGCGGTTGCTCATCCACTCGAAACGGCCTTTCTTGCCCATTAGGACTGGTTCCGTAGATTCTTGACCATTCGTTAGTGAAACTGCTGCCGAGGTATTTATTGCAGGGAAATTTCTGGTTTGTATGGGAAATGACTCAGGATTGGGCTGCATGCATGTGCTCAGTTTTTGTTGAGCAGGCAGTTACCAATAGAATGGTGAGAACCAAAAAGACGACAAGTATATTTTTCTTACTCATATTTAATATTCTCAGGGTTCGTATGCAGTAGTACATTGTTTGTTTGCATATATCCTGCTTCAGAAACTGGCTATCTGGACACTAAGCACAGCTGCAGATTGCAAGAATATTGCGCCAGGTTGTTGCGCGTGTTCTTATACACTGAATAGGTCCCAGCGGGAAGCCGCTTCTGGGTCAACTATGCGTGCTCAGACCCCATCAATCAATGCAGTGCCGGCCGAAACTGCAAGCCTTGAATAATTTCGGCTTCTACCCGCAGTAGCTCCTCAAGTCGCGGATAGATGGCATCATCATCAAACTCCTTAAGTAACAAATGCACGAACAGGTGGCCATGTTTTTGCTCAGCCTTCCAGAGCCGATGGTAGAAGGCTTTTAGTTCTTCATCGGGAAACGACTGGGCAAGAATGCCAAAACGTTCAGCACCTCGGCATTCAATGATGGAGGCGATGAGCATACGGTCGATGAGGCGCTCGTCGCGGCCGTGACGTGCAGCGGCCAAGAGGTTGTTGATGTAGGGATCCGGTTCGTCCTTTTGTAACCGCAAGCCGCGTTTTTCTAGCAGCTCATAGACTTGCTGAAAATGCTCGAGTTCTTCGCGGGCGACTTCAATCAAGCCCGGTATCAGGGCAGGACGGTCTGGATATTTTGCTACGAAGCTCATGGCCAGGGCCGAGGCCTTGCGTTCACAATTGGCGTGGTCGAGCAGAAAGGCGTCGAAATCTCCGAGCACGGTTTCCAGCCAGGCCGGTGATGTGTTAACAAGCACGTCGATGGATTTTTTAGTCAAAGAAGTGTCCTTTCGGTGAGCCGAGTCGCGCAAACCAGCGTTGATGCGCGCCGAGCCGCTATTTCACGCTATTTGGAAAAACGGCAATTCTACCCCTTGGGCGTGGCCGATAAACCACCTGGCGACCTGGACCTGGTCGTGGTGATTCCTTGTTTCGATGAGCCGGATATCGAATCGGTACTCGATTCCCTCGGTAGCTGCGAGGCGCCGAATTGCTCGGTGGAGGTCTTGGTGATTGTCAATGCGCCACGGGGTGCGGATCCCAAGATATTGAGCCGTAATCAGGCAGCCGCGCAATGCGTTCGCGACTGGCAAGCTCCGCGAGAAAAAACTTGGCTGCGTGTGCGTCTTATCGAGCACAACGATCTACCTCCGCGGCGAGCCGGCGTTGGTTTGGCGAGGAAAATCGGGCTGGATGAAGCGGTCGCAAGGCTGCGAGAAAGCACGAACGCCGACGGCATCATTGTGTGCTTGGATGCTGATTGTTTGGTGGCCGCAAACTATCTCGTGGCAAGTCGTCAGTTCTTCGCAAGCAATCCGCATCTTGCGGGGGCGTCGATCTATTTCGAACATCCAGAAATTCTTGATAAAAAAATGCCAATTGCTCGTGCAATGGTTGAATATGAACTCCATCTGCGCTGCTATATTGCGGGCCAGCGCAGCGCGGGTTTTCCCTATGCCTATCACACAGTTGGCTCAACGATTGCTTGCCGTGCGAGCGACTATGTCGCCCAGGGTGGAATGAACCTACGCCAGGGCGGTGAGGATTTTTATTTCGCGCAAAAGTTGATTGCGGCACGACCCTATTCCGCACTCAACGGGACGATTGTTTATCCAGGAGTTCGGCGCTCTCGGCGTGTACCGTTTGGGACGGGCCCGGCGCTGGAGCGAGCACTGACGTCAAGGGATATGCTGCGCACCTTCGCACCGCCTATTTATAGAGATTTACGGGAATTTTGCGATTGCATCCGCGACGAAAGCCCAGCTCAGCTTGGCTCTCTATTCAAACAGTTACCGAGCCCGCTCGTGGATTTTTTGCGGGAGCAAAGATTCAGGGAGCGCATTGATGAAATCCACCAAAATGTGCGTGATGAAAAAAGCTTTCGCAAGCGTATATTTCGCTGGTTCAACGCGTTTCGATTTCTCAAGTATGCGCAGGCAAGTAGCCGAAAATACTATCCGAAGGTTTCGGTAGTTGCGGCGGCGGCGGCTCTAGCTGATGAAAGTATTGATTTGAACACTCACAGAGCAAGCGAGTGGTTACGCTACTATCGAGAGCAGGACCGACAAACCTGATCAATAGATAGGATCGGCGCAATAATTTTTGGCGTCAGAGCAAAAAATTGTCGGTTTTTTACTCTGACCCCATTAATTCGCCTTCACCCTCGACCAGCTCTGCAATCCCCGGTTCAAGGCCCCGGAAATATTCCACACGACCCGACGGCCAAACGACACGCACGTCGGCGCAATCCGCCTTACCTAGACCAAAAGTCGGCCACGGTGTTTCGGTGGACGCAAGGCTGCTACCGGCTCGCACTTCGGTTGCTTGAAACCCGTTCGCGGTGGTAACTTCGATTCGCGCCCCGATTCCCATGCGGTTGCTGTCTGTTCCGCGCAAACGAATATTTAGCCAGTTATTGCCGTTGCCTTCATTGCGAAGCAAGATCGGAACGCCATCGGTATCGATGAACAACCAAGGTGCGGTGACGATCACAATGTCAGCAAACCCATTGCTGTCAAAATCCGCCTGAGCAATCCCCGTAACATAGCGGTCACTCAGGTCCAGTCCGTGGGCCGCATTGTCTTCAATGAACGTTCCATCTCCATTGTTCATAAACAAGTGACCCGGATTTCCGGAAATGAAGCCCGGCGCCATGGAGCCGCCGAAAAACAGATCTTGGTGGCCATCATTGTCGAAGTCCGCGAAGCTTGCACCCCAGCCGAATTCGAATTCGTCTTCACTGGTCATTTCCGGGGTAGCGATGTTCGTATAAGTTCCATCGCCGTTGTTCTGGAACAGGTGATGAGGCGCAGGGACGTCTGTGGCGGCCAACGGATCGAAGCCAAAATTAGTCGCGAAAATATCGAAATCGCCGTCATTATCGATATCGCCGAATGCGGATGACATCCAGTAACCTAGGGCATCGAGTCCAGAACCCGGCGCCATGTCTGTGAATGTGTTATCGCCATTGTTACGATAGATGTGCCACGGCGTCGGCAACATATCCACGTCGTTACAAACCCCGACGAACAAGTCGATGTACTCATCATCGTCATAGTGACTAAATGAGGTGACACAGGATCCCAAGCCGCCTACAACGCCGGCGGATTCGGTGATATCAGTGAACGTCAGATCGCCATTGTTGAGATACAACCGGTCCTCATGCTGTGCCTTGGGCTCAAAAACAATACCAAGATGACCGGGCCCAGCGACAAACAAATCCAGGTATCCGTCATTGTTGATGTCGGCCATGGCGGCGCCCAGCGCCGTTTCAACGCCCGGCACTCCGGCTGTCGCCGTGATGTCGGCAAAGGTTCCATCGCCGCGGTTGTGCAGCATCACGGTCGGGCCTTGCAAGGGACCAGCAAAGCCCCCAGACCCGGCGAGGAATAGATCGGGATAGCCATCGTTGTCAATGTCTCCGGCGACGATTCCAGAAACCCCGGTTGTGACATCCGCGTTTGCTTCGACGGTTACATCAGTAAACGAACCGTCTCCATCATTGCGAAAAAGCGCTGTACTGTATGGCGCATCGTTCGTTAGATACAGATCTAGATCACCGTCCGCGTCATAGTCGAGCCATGCAACTCCACCCAGTCCTTCACCATTGCCACGCAAAACGTTTCGTTCATATGGTGCGAGAAGTGCGGATTGGTCTGTAAACGTGGTGCCCGTATCGGCGGGTGGCGGTATCACAATGTGGCCAATATTTTCGACACAGTTGATTGCATCACCGGCTGCGGTGAGCAGATCCCGCTCTAAATCCTCTGCGATGTCCAGCCTACCCTGCCGAATAAGCTGCTCTATTCGACGTTGGTAAGCTTTGAGAAAAGTAGCGGCCTGCCGAACGCGCTCTCGATCCAAGCTCCGCTGTGCGAGGGAAAGTCTGCCGTTCAACTCTTTGGACCGATTCCCGCGAACGTCAACTTCGGCGAAAACAGTATCCGTTGACTCGATTAGTTCAGCAATATCGTTACGACACTGCTCGGTAGTAACGGCCAGTGCATTCGCTGGCGAGACTGGTATGACGAATAGCAATGCGGCGGTAAAAACCCGCACGGAGTGCATCAGCGGATCTATAGACAGCTCGTTCATATTGACATTCTTTTCAAATCGAAACAGAAGAAATTCTCCAATTTATGAAGTCAGGGTAAAATCCAGGCAAATTCGGTTCAACCCGATTTGTTATAAAAAAATTACGCAAGGGTAATTAACGCCCA
Organism: Gammaproteobacteria bacterium; assembly: GCA_965221985.1. GTDB lineage: Bacteria > Pseudomonadota > Gammaproteobacteria > Steroidobacterales > J054. The sequence continues at coordinate 112,893 of OZ244928.1, read as the reverse complement.
AAATAACACAGTCTTGAGCGGTTATTCAAAACCGTAGTTTTCCCAGTTAGACTTTTGTATGACGTTACGGGACTGGATCTTTGATCCTGCTATGCAAGCGGTTGGGTTTCTCGAGTTTTGGGTACTACCATGGTGTTGGTAATTCGGCACTGGACTTTTGAAGGCTTTGTCATGAAAATTTGGGGCCAGGGCAAAAAACCAAAAAATCTCGCTAGGCTTCTAGCTTTCTCGTCTTGTCCGCCAAGAATTGCTTGATGGTTATCGATCCATAACCAGGGGCTCGCATGTCGTTTTCCAAGTAGTAGTAGACGATTTTTAAGAACTCCGAAAAAACACCAACTTTCCTGACAAAGAACCCGATCCATCGCGTTAGACGAATCAAGGCCCTGACCATCCAGCCTGGAACACTAACCAATTTAGGTTCTTTGCCTAAAGACTCGAATACCATCTCGAGTGAATCTTTATAGGTCACCAAATTCTCGGGCACCTCGGGTCCGCCGATGATAAAGAGCCGATTCATGCGCTCTTGGTTGTCGATACAATCGACCATGTATTCCGCTAGATCTTCCTTGGCGATGGGATTGTGCCGCGCTTGATCGCCCGACCCGACGATAAATCCGGGTTTGCCCTTCTTAATCATCTTGGTTTGTGAATCGAATACCCAAAAGTACGCGGTTGGTCTTACGATGCTGTAGTCAATACCTGACCGAATGAGTTCGTCTTCCATTTTCAGCTTGGCAAGCTGCAGCGGCAGGTCCGGCTTTCTCACGCAGATTGCGGACAAAAGAATGAATTGTCTGCTACCGTTTTTCTGGGCGGCATTCAGAATGTTTAGCGTCGCTTTGTAGTCAATTTCATCAAAATCTTGAGCCAGACCTGATCGGCAGGCCAAGCACGAAATGACGATGTCGATTTTTCGATCAAAGGCTTTGGCAATGGATGCAGGATCGGTGACATCTGCTATAACAAGCTCCGCACCTTCAAACTGGCCGTCCTTCCTTGCCGATCTGCTGACTGCAATGACGTCGTAGCCTTGGTTGACTGCTTCACTAACAACGGCATTGCCGATGTAGCCTGTTGCACCAACCACCAATACGGTTTTCCCGCGGTTTGTTGAATCGTTCATGTTGTTCTTTGCACCCATGTTTACAAGTCTAGTGTCGTGGCGCCTGTCTCAGCGCGGCCTTTAATTTGTGCTTACCGCGAATAGCTGCCAGGTAAGTAGGGCATCGATTCAGTTTGACAATTTTTCCCGGACTGCCTGCAAAATCTCATTTGCTATTCTAATGTCTTTAACGGGTAGCGTAATCGCGACTTTACGGGCCCAGTCAAATCGCTGTTTATCCAGTTGTGCCAGCAGCTTTGACGCTTTACTGGTCACCATGACCAGCGGCGCGCGACGATGATTAGGATTGGGCTGGTAGGCAATCAGTTCATCCTTTTCCAGCGCATTGGCAACCTGCTGCACGCTTTGGCGGGCCAGGCCCATCCAACGCGCAATATCGGAGACCGTTGCGGGTTCCGGTAGCTGGGCGACCGCATTTAGAACTTGCCAGCGAGTGCCAGTTAGCCCGACATCCCGAGCCATTTGGTCAGCGGTGTGTTGCAGGCGGCTGTTGAGCCGAAAGCTCTGGCTAATCAATTCCACGATGGCGTCGGCAGAGCTGTTTCCCTGCTTTCTAAGCATATTCATAGTTGACAGGATGCGGTCAAATCTGACAGGATACAGTCAATCATAACATGCTCAACAGCCCTTAGCCGGTCCAGAGGTAGCAAGCAGATGAAATTTGACGTGATCCTAGATCCTGACTTATCGCCCCAGGACGTCTGTGAATTGGGCCTGTTGGCGGAAAGCTATGGATTCAAGGCGGTCTGGGTGTCGAATTACCCGTCGTCGCGTGATCCCTTTATCAATCTTTGTCCGCTCGCGCTCGCTTCGAACAGAATTCGACTCGGCCCACTGGTCGTCACACCCTACGAAATGCATCCGTACAAAATCGCCAAGGCGCTGGCCAGTCTGAATGAACTCTGCGGTGGCCGCGCAAACATCCTAACGGGCGGACCCACCGGTGTGAACGCCGCCATGGGCATGGGGGTCGACCGGATGGTTGGCCGAACGCGTGAATGTGTAGAGATTCTCAAAGCTGCCAATCCCGATACAGCGCTGAACTACGCTGGGAAAATCTATCAGACCTGGGGTTATCGTCCGCAATGGGCTACGGATGATCCGCCCTTCGTTTATGTCGGCGCGAATAAGGAACAAATGACGCGCATGGCTACAGCCATTGCGGACGGCATCATGCTGGGCGATACCACGGAAGAACGCTTAGCCTCGAGCTTGCGACTCATCGAGGACAATCTCAAAACTCATGGCCGCCGCCGCGACGATGTCCCGGTCAGTTGCCTAGTGGCTTGGCACGTAAAAGAGGATAAGGAATTATCGGCCAGCGAAGCAAAGCGCCACCTTGCGTTGCGTGGAATGCTCGATACCTGGTTTCTTAAGACCTTTCTCGATGAAGAGGAATGCCGAATCGTCGATGAGAATCGGGCGAGTATATTTAAAGCTTACAAAGAGCAAACGGACAGTATAGATGGTGTTCCAGATGCCATTGTCGACAAGCTAGTGGATAACTTAACCATGTCTGGCAACCATGACGATGTCGACAATCACATTGCAACGCTGCGCAGATACAGAGACCTGGGTCTGGACGAAGTCGCGTTTAAACTCCACAAAGACCAGGCTGCGGCGATAAAGCTTATCGGTGAGCGTGTATTGTCGGAATTTCACGCGAGTTGAGTTGGAACGCGAATTATCAGCGCCTGGACTGATTCCCAGGTGCGATGTGCCGATTTCAAGGGATAAATTTCAATGAACAGCACAGCTATTGCAGTTGCAGTCGACGACGATCCAAAAAAATATTTTTGGTTCGCAATCTATGTGTTGATAATGGCAGTGGCGGCTCTACCATTATTCGGTTTACGAGTCCCGCAGCTTTTTCCCTATATCCCGACGCTAGTCGTGCACGAATTTGCTGCCTTTGCCTTTGTTGGTCACACGTTTTTCAGCAATATCTGGTCCTTGCGCATTCGCGCCACGCAGCCCAAGGAATTTGGCGTTTGGGCCCGCGGACATATGCGCATACTCTGCTTGTCAGTCACTGGACCGATGGCGGTTATCACGCCCTTGGCGGGGCTGATGGTGGTCGAGAGTTGGGGTGGGCTGGCTGGCGCCCCTTGGGCTTGGGAGTCGTATCTCGCGTTCTGGCTAATGTGCGCAATTAGCGTGGTGCCGGATGTCATTCGCTATGCGCGTAACCGAAATGCCGAGGAGCCCATGCACGGAATGATCAACGGCGGTATCCGCGCTATGGTGGCTACGGTACTTACTTTCTATATCATGGTTTGCATGATGGCGAAGGTTTCACTGGTCGACGGTTGGTCTGGGTTCTCCGAGATTGCCCGGCTGCTGGCCTAGTAAAATCGGTTGACGGCAGTGACCGGAAATTTTTTTCACTACATTGAGTTGTTACTCTGATCCCGTCAATCTAACGCTATCGGCCGGCGCGGTAAATCGCACAAGCAATGCAAATAACAGCACCAAGGCCTGGAAGCCGCCGAGCATCACGAATGGCGCTGAAGGACCAATGGCATCAAATAGAACTCCGCCTGCAACCGTGGCAATTAGAATTCCGACTGCACCGAACCAAGCATTGGTTGCAACGATGGTGCCCCGTTCCGCGGCCGAAGCTTCTTGTCCAATGAGCGTGACGGACGCGATGATGGCGCTGCCTTGGCCAATGGCCAGCAATACGAAGAACGGCAACATGGCATTGTCAAGTGGCGAGGAAATTATTCCCATGGATCCATAGCCGGCTGCCGCCAGCGCCATGGCAAGTGCGAGGCCGGTTACGCGATTGAGCTTGTCGAGAATGATGCCGAATACGGGCATCCATATCAGCGTCACGATACCCATCAAGCCCATGAGCTTTCCCGCATGGGCAAATGCTTGTGGCTGACTGATCCCGGCCTCGGTGGCGACTTGCAATACCCAAACCGAAACAAAAAGGCCCTTGATGGCGTTATCTGAGCGTCCTGCGAAGGCAGCCAAATAGGAAAGTATGATCCTTGGGTTGCGTGCGGCGCGCACGCCGGCTAACAGTGTCTTGCCAATGGGTAAACGGGTAATCTGGTCCTTGGTTTCGGGCAGTCCCGGATGCAAGCCCACCCAAAAAATAATGGCCGACAACAAACAAAGTCCAGCCGCGGCCAGAAACATGGTCATACCGGCTGACACGGGAGCGACACCGCGCTCTTCTAGAAACCCGGGAATTTGGGCCAGACCAGCGCTCATGAAGATGACGCCGAGACCGTTCATAACGCCGGTAAAGCCGAATAAGCGGCCACGCGAGCGTTCTTGGGTATAGTCATTGCCAATCGTCGGAATTTGCGCGGACAAAGAAGCGGCACCTATGGCAAACAAGCCCCGATAGAAAATGAGTTCATTGAGTGATGTAGCGAAGGGGAACAGACCATAACCCAAGCCACAGAAGAGTATTCCGCCAATGACCAGCGGCCGCCGACCAATTCGGTCAGCGAGTGCGCCGAAAGGTACGATCAAGAGAATCGCCACAACTTCGGTCACCAATGCAAGCAGACCGGTTGCGACACCTTGCTCAGTTTTCGGTATTCCGAGATTTACATCCAGCAAGTAGGCTTGTAAGAAATTCATGCCGGCCAACATGGCAATGCAGATAAACGCGGCATACATGAATGTCCAGAAATTAAATTTCTGAATACCCGAGCTTAAGTGTACGGGCCCGACTTTTTCGCCAACAATACTCAAAGCTGTTCCCGAAGCGTTTCTCGCTTCACCGTAAACTATTCGCAATCCGCCGGAAACCATGAGGTTAAAGCGCATCCGATGGTCAATTCCCGGTCCATGCTGGACGCCGCTTTTTCATTCCATGTTCAATGGTTTAGGTAAGTTCTAAAGCTTGAAATTCAGGCATGCCGTGGCGTCCGAGGTCTACTGGTTTTCGAGTCCCGAGGAATGCCCAAATCGGCGAAGATTAAATGCGGCGCGTCTCTCTTTAAAAAACAGTCAATCCTGTTTCTTTTGTGCCAAGGCCCGCCTATACTGATAGAAGTGGCGTGCCTCGCTCCCATCCGGAAATGCAAGTGTTCAACTGACGCTGGAGCAACGGGGCATTTGAGCTGTTGAATTGAGTCTGACGATTCGTGAATTTTTCGCCTGGTTTCTGAGCAGAGCGCCGCGTTGTGGCGCCAGCAGTGAGCAAGGGAATGAGAACAGCAGATAAGCAGTTAACTGGTGCAAAGGTGAAATGCGCCGCAGGACGCAACGACCTGCAGCTTGCGTTGAGCGAAAGAGGTTGCTTGAACCTACGATCAAGCCAGCTCGTTGGTACCGATATAGTCGTGCTGGTAGAGAATCTTATCGCCTTTGAAGCGGTAAACGCTGACGCCCTGTTTTTCGGATCCATCGGGCAAGTGAATCACCCAGCGAGACCATCCAATGTCTCCTTCTGCAGCGGTTTCGGAAACGCTGAACGTGATGTTGAGTCGCGCCATATCGGCAGTAACTTTTTCGAGGAATGCCTTGATATTTTCGCCGCCTTCGAACGGACCGTAGACGGGGTCCACGAGCACTGATTCCATTGAATAGTAACTGCCTAAGGCACTGTAGTTTTGATCCTGGGCGATTGTCGCCCAATAGGCGTCGAGTAACTGTTTACGATTCTGCGTCATTTGAAGTTCACCCCGCATCGAGTAGTGAAGTCACGCACAAAGCATTTAACGCAATATAGCACCTTGGTGCAACAGGAAGTAACAATGTAAACATTTTCCGTAGGCCAAGATTAGCAGCCTGCAGTCACAGTAAGGATTGAAAAATGCTAAGAGTCGACCGCCGTAATTTTCTTAAGACAACTGGTTTCACTGGCATTGGGATATTGAGTTCAACCAAGGCTTGGCCCCTGAGCAAGCTTGAGTTAATTGGCAACAATTTGCACGAAGAGTATCCCTATCGCGGCTGGGAAGACATATACAGGGAGGAGTACGTGCATGACCAAGTCGGCTACGCTGCTCACTGTGTAAACTGCCAAGGTAATTGTGCGTTCAAGGTGCTGGTTAAGGACGGTATTGTGATTCGCGAGGAGCAGCTGGCCAGCTATCCTCAAATTTCCGGAGACGTTCCAGATACCAACCCGCGTGGCTGTCAGAAGGGAGCGGTACATTCCACTTCAATGTACGAATCCGATCGGTTGCGCTACCCCATGAAACGAATCGGCGAGCGTGGTGAAGGGAAATGGCAACGCCTCAGTTGGGATCAGGCTACCGAAGAAATTGCTGACAAGATCATCGATATCTATGAGCAATTCGGTCCTGGCAAGTTGATGGCCCACAGTGGCACAGGCGCCTCGTCGAACGGCAAGCTGGCGTCGGGATACCGGTTCGCGTCGCTACTGGGTGGTGTACTGGAAGACGGCATGACCAATGTCGGCGACCTCAACACGGGCGTGCATCTGGCCTATGGCGACCCGCTGCAAGGCTGGACGACGGATGCCTGGTTTGAAGCGGACTACATCATGATGACCATGATCAATCCTAGCGTGACCCGCATGCCAGATGCTCACTATATCGCGGAAGCTAGGTATCGCGGCGCCAGGGTCGTAAGCGTGGTTCCCGAGTACAACCCATCGGCGGTTCATTCGGACCTCTGGATCAATATCAAGCCAGGTACGGATCCTTTTTTCTGCATGGCAATTGTCAACACAATTCTCGTTGAAAACCTGTGGGACCGGGAATTCGTAAAGGAACAGACTGACCTTCCTTTGCTAGTGCGCAAGGACAACGGCCGGCTGCTGCGCCAAGCCGACGTGCAGGAAAACGGCAAAGACGACATTTTCTTTATGTGGGATGTCGAGACAGACAGGCCAGTCGAAGCTCCGGGCTCGATGGGCAGCGATCAAAAGACCATTCGGATTGATGGTATTGATCCGGCGCTCGAGGGAACATTTTCCGCGCATGGAGTTGCGGTACAACCGGCGTTCATCCATATGAGAGAAGAGGCGAGTCGCTATAGCCCGGAGGCGACGGCGAAGATTACCGGTATACACCCTGACATTGTGCGCAATGAGGCGCGGCTAATAGCTAAGGCGAAAGTACTTTGCATGCTGGAGGGTTTCGCCGTTGGTAAGTTGCTAAACGGGATCTATATTGGTTGGTCACAAGCGCTGATTTGCGCGCTGACTGGTCATGGGGGGGCTACCGGTGGAATTGATACCTGCTGGGTCGATGACGGCTGGCCTGCGACTTTCCGGCTGGCATTTTTGGAAATGCAAAAGATGCCGCGCTTCGAGCCCGGTGGCCTTGGTTCATTCCTTCGTGGTGAAAAGATGACCGAGGCGCGACTGCATTACGATCCCGAAAAACTCAAAGCACGCACGGGTTTCGACCTAGATGATCTAGAAGAGATGATCGACGAGACGGTCAGGACACAGCAAATGCCCTACGGCGGTCCTGTAAAAGGCGCGATTTTTATTGCCGACAATCAATTCAACCGCAATAAGGGACCAAAATACCGTGAACGTATATTGCGGGAAACGGAGAGGTTATTCGTTTCAATAAATACGCGCGTTGATTCTACCGCGCAGTGGGCAGATTATTTGCTGCCGGCCGCGAGCCACTACGAGGGCTGGGATGTGCGCAAGACCGCCCAACATCGCTTCGTGAATTTGTTTACCGCGCCGGTAAAACCAATCGGTGAGGCCAAACCCGACTGGAATATCCTTGTACTGTTGACTAAGAAGATTCAGGAACGCGCCATCGCCCGGGGAATCAAATCCTACCAAGATGGACCAGTGACCCGAGATTTCCATACGATCCATGACGATTTCACCATGGGCGGGCAGCTTATGACGGATCGGGACCAGGTGAAGTGGATGATCGAGAACAGCCCGGAACTCGGAGGCCAGACCTTCAAGGCGGGCGTGGAGCAGGGCTTTTTGACAGTGTATGAAAGCCAATGGCCAGCCAGTACCTTTGTCGAGCGCGATAAGACCATTAAGCCGTGGAAAAAGCAGGTCGTTAATAAAGAGCCGTATCCGACCTTGTCTGGCCGAATAAGTTTTTATTGTGATCACGATTGGTTTCGGCGTCTCAATTCGACCGTACCGACGGCACGTCTCAACGCGGGGAGCGGTGCATCGCGATACCCCTATTCGTTCTACACGCCGCATACACGGTGGGGCATTCATACTAACTGGCGTAGCAACAAGTACTTGCAGCGTCTGCAGCGCGGCGAACCCTATGTTTACATCAGTCCGCGCCTGGCCGAAGAAAAAGGCATCACGAGTGGCGACGAAGTCCGTGTCTTCAACGGCATCGGTGAGTTTTTTGCGCAGGCCAAACTGGTGCCGGGCGTTCGGGATGATCAAGTGATGATGGAACATGCCTGGGAGAATTTTCAATTCAAAGATCGAAAGGGCTTGAATGATGTTGTGGCCACCTTGCTGCAGCCTTTAGAACTGGTGGGCAATTGGGGCCATTTGAAATTTGCACTATTCCGCTGGAACCCCAATCAACTCGCCAATGAAAGTAGCGTTGATATCGAGCGCGTCCAGAAACATTGAAAACGGCGAAGTCTATGAATACAAACCCCCGTCAACTTGCCATGGTGCTGGATCTGAATAAGTGCATCGGCTGCCATACTTGTACCGTCGCGTGCAAAACTCAGTGGACCAAGCGCGAGGGTCGCGAGTACATGTACTGGAATAATGTGGAGACGAGACCAGGGGAGGGCTATCCCCGCAATGTCGATGATATGGGCGGCGGTTTCGATGATGACGGTAAGCTAGTCTTCGGAAAACTGCCGACGCCTGATGAATATGGCGTAACCTGGGAGTATGATTTTGAAAGCGCGTTGATGACGGACAAAGATCCATGGCTGCGCGCCGATGTCAAACCTGAATGGGGCGCCAACTGGGATGAAGACGAAGGCGCAGGTGAATTTCCGAACAGTCACTATTTCTATTTGCCGCGTCTCTGCAATCACTGCAGCGACCCGCCCTGTCTAAAAGCCTGCCCGAATAAGGCAATTTATAAGCGGCAGGAAGACGGTATCGTTCTAATTGATCAAGAGCGCTGCGAGGGCATGCAGCTATGTATAAGTAGCTGTCCGTATAAGAAGATTTATTTCAACACCAAACGATCCCGATCCGAGAAGTGTATTTTCTGCTATCCGCGGATTGAGAAAGGACTACCCATGGCATGTGCCCAACAGTGTGTGGGCCGTACGCGTTGGGTAGGCTATCGAGATGACAAGGATGGGCCAATCTATACACTGGTTGATGAGTATGAGGTTGCATTGCCACTGCACGCAGAATGGCGTACTGAGCCTAACGTGTTTTATATACCGCCGACGGCCCCGCCTCGTTTTGAGGCAGACGGGCGGCCTAGCGACGAACCAAGGATCCCGCTGGCCTATCTGGAGGCATTATTCGGTCCCGGCGTGCAGGCGGCGCTCGATACGCTAGCCGCGGAAAGAGCTAAGAAAACCGCGGGCGAGGAATCCAAACTGATGGATACGCTGATCGCCTACAAGCATGCTGAAATGTTTAAGCTGGACTGAGACGTTCGTGCGAACATCAGCGCAAAACCGTTCCCAGCTAATGCAGCTGTTTAGCATCGCATTGGCGCATCCATCTCCAGATATCCATGGGCATTTTCTGGATGGAAGCTATCAATTGCATGTGGCGCAACTCATCGACGAACTCTGCGGTCAGCCAGCTATTTTTTCCGAGTGCCGAACAAATTTCGCGGATTTCGAATCTCAATACATCGAGCTATTCCACGTTGGTAACAAGGGCCGGCCCATTGTCGGCTTGCATTCCGGCGACTACAACAGTCTATTGGGCGCCCGGCCGCGCCCGGAATTCCTGCTGGACTTCGTGAGCTGGTATAAGCACTTTGGGGTGAATGTCCGGCGGGACGAAAAAGAGAACGAACTGCCTGACCATATCACCTGCCAATTGGAATTTGTTGCCTGGCTTGCATATTTGGAATCCACGGTGGAAGGTCAGCCGGAACTTCAAAATGGCTATCAACGAGGCCAACGAGATTTTCTGCAAGGCCATTCGATCCCGGCGCTAAATGCAATTGTTCAAGCCTTGCAAGCTGAGTCGGCGACGCGCGGAAAGACGTCTTTCTTCAGTGAGCTGTGCTCGCTAGCCCTAAGGGTCGCGAGACAGATAACCGCCGATTTAGAAATGGCCGTTGGCGCGGTTCAGCCCCGGCGGGTTAGTGGGCATGGAAATGCGGCCGCGGTATCCATGGATCGACGGAGTTAAACCATGAGTCGAATTGTCGGCGTCGCCGTGCCTAAATGGGGCATTGAGATGCAAGAGGGTACCTTCGTCGGATGGCGCGTCGAAATTGGCGCGCAAGTGGCTCGGGGCGAAGAAATTGCGGATATGGAGACGGAGAAGATAGTCAACGCGCTTGAGGCTCCCGCGGATGGAATATTACGCAGGCGTATCGCCGATGAGGGGGACACTTTGGCGGTGGGTGCACTGGTTGGCGTACTCTCCGAGGACGGTGTCGACGATGCAGAAATTGACGCCTTTGTCGCTGACTACCTGCAGGACGGGAATGAACCGAATGCGGCGAATAACGCGGGAGACGCAGGTGATCCGGGTGGAAGCACCGCGCCGGTGCCGGAAATTAGAGCGAGCTTAGCGGCCCGTCGGCTTGCGGAGAAATTGGATATCGATTTATCCGCCGTGCAGGGTTCGGGCCGAAGAGGTCGCATCACACCGGGAGATGTTCAACAAGCAGCTCACGCGGTTCCGGCGCAGCCCAATGTGCAAACCGAGAGTGGCTACGTTGCCGAATCCATGTCTGGCACGCGTAAGACCATCGCCCGGCGGCTGGTCGATTCCAAACAAACTATTCCCCACTACTATTTGACTGCAGAAATTTCTGTCGATGCCCTACTAGAGTATCGGGCTCAACTGGCTGGTCAGGGAGTGACGGTGTCGATCACCGATCTCCTAGTGCGTGCTACGGCACTGACCTTGCTGGACGTTCCCGAAATTAACGCTCATCTCGTTGCGGATGAAATCCGCCAATTTTCGCAAGCGAATATCGCCGTTGCCGTCGCGACAGACACTGGACTTGTCGCGCCTGTGATTCATGGCGCCGAAGTGCTTAGCCCTGCCGAATTGTCAGCAAAGCTAAGCCTATTGACGGAGCAGGCCCGCGCTGGCCAACTGAAGAGCAGTGATTTAGAGGGAGGCACGTTCACCGTTTCGAATCTGGGTATGTTCGATGTCCAGCAATTTACCGCCATCATCAACCCACCTCAGGTGGGAATCCTCGCAATCGGTGCGGTGCAAGCGCAGCTTGCGCTTGATGCTGGTCAGCCGACGACGATTCAACGAATGATGGTAACCCTATCCTGCGATCATCGAGTTGTCGATGGCGCCGTCGGCGGTCGTTTTCTTCAGGCCCTGCGCCGGTGCATAGAATCACCCTTACAACTCTAGCGGGTTTTGAAGGTAATCCAGAGCTCCTCCACTCCGCGTCCGAAAAAACTGGGAACGTATTCTGGTGAAGGTTTGGCCGCGTCGAGACTAAACTGATCTAGTCTATTCAAAAGGCCGCCGAACGCGCTAATGATTTCCTGGCGGGCTAGCGGTGCGCCAATACAATGATGCCGCCCGATACCGAATGCTAGGTGTTTTCCGGATTGTGAGCGCTGTAGATCAATTTTCTCAGGGTGCTTGAATTGTTCTTCGTCCCGATTAGCAGAGCCAAAGCGCAAGCTCAGTAAGTCGCCCTTCTTTAGAGCTAATCCACCAAGCGTTGTGTCCGCCGTAACACGACGAAACATCCCCTGTGCGGGCGATTCCAAGCGTAGAATCTCTTCCGCTAAGTTGCGCAATAGTTTGGGTTTTGCGCGAACTTCGTCAATAGCTTCGGGCTGCTGAATAAGCAGCAACATCCCAGAGGAAATCGCGTTCGTCGTCGTTTCGTTGCCGGAAGCTAACAAATCGATTGTTAGCAACGAGAGCAGCTCGTCCATTTTGAACGGTTCGAACTGTTCCATATCCATTCGCACAATCTTGCTCATCAGGTCCTTGCCAGGTGTGCTTCGTACTCGCTCGATTTGCTTGGCGAAGTAGTGCTGCATCTCAACCACCAAGCGTGCACATTCCACCTCCCGTTCAGGGGAAATCATCATGCTAAATGGTTCTACGATTGCGTCGCTCCATTGCTTGAACTTTGGTAGATCGGCACGGGGTACGCCCAGTAAATCCGCGATGATCATCATCGGTAGCGGGTGGGCGAACTCTTTGACAAACGCCGCTTGGCCCGCGGGTGCGATTCCATCAATTAGTTCGTGGACCAATTTGTCGATGTCGGGCGCCATTTCACGTACGGAAGCGGCGGTAAACAGCTGCGACAGGACGTAGCGTAACCGCGTGTGAGCCGGTGGATCGGAAGTGGAGCAGGATGCCACAGGCAGCCAACCTTCATGTTGATAGACGTCGAGCACCGGTTGTGCAATGCTACCGCCAAGTAGCTCCATTGGATTGACGCCGCTGGCGAATAGATCTGGTTGACGTATGACCTCGTTGCACAATTCAAAATTGGTTACCAGATAAAAACCCGTTTGCGGCATTCGATAAATGGGAAATTCGCGACGCAGCCGCGTGTAATACTCATACGGACAAGCCTGCGTTTCTTTGTCTAACAAGTTGTAGTTGTCTAAATTTTTCATTGTGGCCGCGTCGCTTGGGCTAATATCGCTTGAATATTTGACTATTCTCTCGGCCCCAATAGCGCCAAGGGTGTTTTATAGGTCGATTCAGCACCATCCGAACCGATGATATAAGCGTTCTCCATGTGACAGGGCCCATACCGGCTGCCGAAGTATAGACAGTCCAGGCTGATCACCATATTTTCTTCCAGCTGGAACCCGGCAGCGCCGCTAAGGCCCTGACTGGGATACGGCAATGGGAATTCGAGTGGCTGATATCCGATCCCATGTGCCACCACCAGCAATTTTTCTGGCGAGGGGACCTTGTGACTCTTTAGATATTCGTAACCCATGGCAGGTAGTTCGCCGGTGAACGCTCCGGGGCGAAGCTGCTCGGCAAGTTGCAAAAAAGCATCGCGAATAATGTCATGTTGACGTTGGTACTCGGCGTTTGGCCTTCCGATCACCGCTGTACGATTGATGTCGATCCAGAAGCCCTCGGCAATTCCCAGCGTCTCGAGAATAACGATTTGGTCTAAATCCAGTGGCCTATCATGCCGGGTACGAAATAGCTCCGGAATAAATTCGCCGGCAAAAGAGCCACCGAACAACATGGCGCCCTCGTCTACGGGTATCACATCGAGCCGTGTCATCATATTGGCGACATCAGCCTGCAATTCGTTCCAGTCGATTCCGGGGGCCAATTGATCCGCGGTCGATTGAATAATTTGATCGGCGACTTTACCGATACGGCGGAAAGTATCCAACTCGGCTGGTGTCTTGACAATCCGCGCCCGCAGACTTAACTCCAGCGCGTCTTGAGTATGCGCTGCTATGCCGTAAGAATCGTTGCGCAATTTCTGAGCCACTCGAAGATCATCGAAACCTATTCGCGCATCCCTAAGCCCGAGATCGGTAAGTTGAGCGGCAATCGACGTTAGCAAATCTGGATGGCAGGGTCCGGAAACCTTGTCGCCGTAAATTGCCAATGCGGCTTCGCCAAGCGCGCTCGGTTTGGCATACTCATCGGCCGCCCGTGCAACTTGACAAAAATTCAGCAGCTCGAATACACACAACTGCGCGGCACGAATCGGCTGGCCCCGTTCTTCGGCCACCGCCAGCAACGCGATGTTCGCTTCGGGTATGCAAAGCCTTGCCTCAGAAGCATCGTCCATGGGCACAATGGCTGCCGCCAGTGGTTCGCTGAGTTGCCAGCGCTCCAGAATGGAGTGATATCCCGTTGAGTAGCGCACATTGTGCGGCGTTGTTAGCACGAGCGCGTCAAGCTGGGCGTTGTGCATTTCCTTGCGCAAGCGCTGCAGTCGATCGTCGGTCATTCCCGCGACTCCGTGTTATAGCCGTTGGCCGTAAAGGCAAGCAGCACATTCCCGGGCATGCGGCCGCCAAATAGATATCCGGAATTAATCAACACATGGCCATCGGCGATCACGGGTCCATCAGATTCGATGGACCCGCCCATTGCTTGCTCACCCGAAACCGTAATGAAGCTGCGGTTTGTGTCGTAGTCCCAGATAACTTCCCCCGTATCTGCGGCGTAAGCCCGTAGATGTCCGTCAAAAGCACCGGCAAACACAACACCAGAGATGGCGGTGACAGCCGCCGATAGTCCCGGGTCGCAAGCTGGCCGCCGCTCGGGTTCGCAAACATCCGGCGCGGCCGTGAACCAACGGGTCTCGCCCGTTTCAACATCGAGGGCAAAGAGTCCGGGTTTACGTTCGCCCGGCCATCGGCCGATAAAATCCGTGTCGGCATTTGGCGCGAAAAGAACCTCGCCAGTTGCTGCCATGCCCCAGTGCACGCCGCCTGCGTAACCGCCGCGCCCAATCTTCTTCCGCCAAAGTAGTTTGCCGCCATGCTCGGGGTCCAGCGCGTGCACGACACCGGATTTTTGGCCAACTAGCAGGATATCTTCGCCCTGAGGCCGGGATACCAAGACCGGCGGCGCCCCGATATCCCAGTCCGGCCCATCCTCCGCGGGGCAGTTCGGTCCGCCGCCCAAAAAACAGGCCATGTTCCAGGCATCGCCGGTCGTGGCCTGATACGACCAAAGTAGCTCGCCATCATCCAAATCCATGGCCAGCACCGCGTCACTGGTGCTAGCCGCTGGTGATGTATAGGCCTCACCCGTGCCCACATAGAGCCGGTTGCGGATCGCGTCAATGCTCGGACTGTTCCAAACGGGGGCGCCAGCGGGTGCGTATCGCTGCACGCCGGCCGCGCTTGATTCACCGATGGGTCGTGGCTCCTCGGCAATTGAGTATGTTTTCCACAATTGCTCTCCCGTGTTGGCATCTAGAGCCACCACACCGCCGCGGAACGTGCAGCAACTGTATTCCGGATCAGCGGCACTGGCCCACTCGGATGACGACAAGGGCACATAAACCCGGTTTCCATACAAACGTGGCGAGCCGGTAATGGTGACATCTGGATGATCATCCGCTTGTACCTGCCAGACCAGGGTTCCATCCCAGGCATCAACGGCGTAAATGCTGCCCGCGAAATCTCCGAAATAGGCTAGGGCTTTTGCGCCTTGGCTCCAATCAGAAATGCTGACGGCCGTCCGGACCTCTGCATCTGCCTGGAATCGCCAGCGCATACAACCGGTCTTGAGGTCTAGCGAAAAGACGCTGCCGTCCTGGCTGCCCACGAAAACGGCACCAGCGGCGACCACCGGTTGACTGCGTGCGCGGGTAGCCGCCGGATAGGCAAAGGCCCACTTCAGTGCCAAGCGCGGCACGGCCGATGCCTTAAGCGAAGCGACCTCGTCAGGAATAAATCGTGTGCCCGCCAGGGTCAATCCCCAACCCTCAATCTTGAGCCGCGCTGACCGGTTAAATTCCGCGGCGGTACCCTCGCATTTTAAGGGCGGCGGTGGGGCCACCGCCTGCCGTCCACTCAGAAAATTGGCCAATGCCACGCGCTCATCGTGGCCGAGGTCTGCTGCTTGCTGCGACATGGGGCCGTCGGCCATCGCGGCCAAGATTTGCGCACTGCCCATCATCTGAAAAGTGACCTCGTGCGGCGCTCGTGGGACACCGCCGCGATGGCATTGGGCACAACGATTAGCATATAGCGCGGCCGGATCAATGGGGACAGATTCTTTCGTTGCGCTACTTTGTACGGTAGGCGTTGCCGCTTCTTGTCGACCACAGCCCACCGATAGCAAAAGCGCAAAAACAAAAAAGATGCCCGTGGCAAAGCCGAGTGGTCTGGTTGCCCTAAAAACACCGTGGCCATCTGCAATGCTTGGGCGACGACTAAACACTAGTCATCCTCCTGCAACGCATAGGCAATGACTTCATCGCCGGGGGGAGACCCAAACCAAAGATGGTGACCCGTAACCATGACGATGTACTGCCGATTGTCTATTCCGTAGGTCATTGGCGTGGTCTGTGTGCCCGCCGGCATTGCTTCGCGCCAGATTTCATCTCCTGTTTCGATATCGAAGGCGCGCAAGTAGCCATCGATCGTTGCGCCGATAAAGATTAGGCCACCCGCCGTAATAATCGGACCACCAATATTCGGTGTGCCGAGATTCCATTTAATTGGGAGGGGTAGATACTTTTCTATCGAGCCCAGCGGCACTCGCCAGGCTATGGAGCCGTCTGTCATATCCACGGCCACCAGCTCACCCCAGGGTGGCGCTATACATGGCGCGCCCCAGGGGGATAGTAACCATTCGCGTTTAACGCCATAGGGCGTACCAATTTGGGCCGCGACGTCATTGCCAGCTTCTAGATTAATGCCAAGCAGATCGGGAATTTCCTCACGCGGTACCAGTTGCACGACGCGCGGGACACGATTTGTATTGACGATCATCAACTGACGTTCGGGGTCGTAGGCCGGACCGCCCCAGTTCATGCCGCCGGCATCGCCGGGCGACAGTATGGTGCCTGGCGCCGTTGTTGGCGGAGTAAAAATGCCTTCCGACCGATACTGCGCGATCTTTTCCCGGCATTTGTTCCGATCCCAAAAGGTAAAGCCCCAGGCATCGTCTGGCGTGACTCGCGTGGGGACCAGCGGCGGGGGTGCCACCGGAAACGGTTGGGTCGGCGATAACCATTCGCCTGGCAAAGGATCACCGGGAACCGGTCGTTCCTCCACTTCAAACAGCGGTTCACCCGTTTCCCGGTGAAAGACAAACACAAATCCTTGCTTAGTATTTTGTACCACGGCAGGAATCATTTCACCGCCGCGCGCGATTTCAATCAGCATGGGTGGAGACGAAAGGTCGTAATCCCAAATGTCGTGATGGACGACTTGAAAATGCCAAACCACTTCGCCGGTCGATCCGCGTAAAGCGACCAGGGAACTTGAATACCGGTTTTCACCGGGACGTTCGCCGCCCCAAAAATCTGGCGCGGCTGAAGACACGGGCGCGAAGATTAAATCCCGGTCTTCATCGGCGACCATCGTCGACCAGACGTTGGCAGCGCCCGCTTGCTCCGCGCTGGCATTCAGCCATGATGCATAAGCGGGGTCCGATGAATCGCGGGGGACCGGTTCAAATGACCAACGGGCTTCGCCCGAGCGAGCATCGAAGGCCTGCACCGTGCCCAACGGAGCATCAACACGCAGGTTATCCATGACAAAAGACCCAACGGCAACAACATCATTAATCACAATCGGCGCTGAAACGATTTTTACCTCGCCAGGAAACTGTTGCGCGCGAGCCTGGGGTACCCGAACCTCGCCATTGTTTCCAAAATCCCGACAGGGTCGTCCGGTACGCGCGTCAACGGCGACTAGCCGCGCGTCGTTGGTGCCCATGAATACACGCGCGGCACATAAATTAGTATCAGGCTTTTCTTCGTCGATCCATCCGGACACACCGCGGCAATTGTATTGAAATGGTAATTTGTGGCTGAGATCTACCTCTGGATCAAAGGCCCAGTTTTCTGCGCCTGTTGCTGGGTCGAGTGCGATGATCCGATTGAATGGCGTGCAAAATAATAGCGAGTCCGCGAACAGAATCGGCGTGGTTTGCGTTGAGCTATTGGTAATCAACTCGGGGCCGCGGCGTGCGAGCTCGCCAGTGGAGTAGCGCCAAGCCACGGCAAGTTCAGCAACGTTGTCACGCGTTACTTGCACCTGAGGAGAATAACGGGTGCCACTGGAATCTCCACCATAGAATGCCCAATTGCTTCGCTGTGCAGCGGCGTTAAAAGCGGCCAGGCCGATGAGCAGGCAGCCAAGCAACCGCAGCATCAATCCTGCCTCAACCTCGTGCCAGCACGCCCTGCAGCGGCTCAATATGCGGGTCTTCGCTTAGGCAGGCATAACCGGCGTCTGACATTGCGAGGTGATAATCCATTTGCTGATGTCGTTCACAAGCCGCCTCGTCCTTAAAACACTCGAAAAATACAAACTCGTTAGGGTCTTCAGCTTGCAGCAATTCGAACACCAGCGTGTCCGGCTCGTGCGCTCGTACATTGGCTGCCAGGTCTTTGATAAGGCCGAGAAACTCGGCTCTTTTTTCGGGTTTTACTCGAACCCTGATGTACATTGCGTAGGACTTGTTTGCGCTCATGAGGGACTCCTTAGCCGGCGGCTGCGGTGCGCGCGTCGCGACCCAGGGCCGCGCGAATGGCTACTTCGATCTTGTCTGTGGACGGCAGGTAATCCTGCTCCAGCGATGGCGTCGCTGGTACGGGCGTGTGCGGTGCCGTGACCTTTTGTACGGGCGCCTCCAAACAGTCTAGGCCCTGACAGGCCGCCAGACTGGCCACCTCGGAGGCCATGCTGCACAGGGGCGTCGCCTCATCCACGACAACCAGGTAACCCGTCTTGTCGATGCTGTCCAAGATCGTTTCGGTGTCCAATGGTGAAGTCGTTCGCGGATCAATGACCTCTACGGAGATTCCTTCGGCCCTGAGTTGGTCTGCCGCCGTGTTTGCAAAATTCACCATGCGGGAAAAGGCCACAACGGTGACGTCCTCGCCGGACCTGCTGACATTGGCCTTGCCGAACGGAATGGTATAGGGCTCATCTGGCACGTCCCAGGATTCGGTATAGATGGCTTTGTGCTCACAAAATATGACCGGATCGTCGTCGCGTATTGCCGTTGCTAACAATCCTTTCGCCTCGTAAGCATTCGAAGGCAGCACAACCTTCAAACCGGGTATGGATGTAAAGATTGCATACAAGGCCTGGGAGTGCTGTGGACCCGCGCCAACACCGGCACCGATCAGCGTACGGATGGTTACCGGGGTTGTCGCCTTACCGCCAAACATGTAACGAAATTTCGCAATCTGATTCATGATTTGATCTAGGCAAACACCAAGAAAATCAATGAACATCAGCTCAGCGACTGGCCGCAAACCAGTGAGCGCAGCGCCCGCCGCCGCGCCAATGATGGCCGACTCCGTGATGGGGGTATCAATTACGCGACTAAGCCCGAATTCCTTGGCCAAACCCGCCGTAACCCCAAAGGTTCCGCCGGCGGCATCCTCCACGCCGGAGCTTCCTCCCTGACCGCCGGATACATCTTCACCCAAGATAATGACCGAGGGGTCGCGGCGCATTTCCTGCGCCAGGGTTTCATTGAGTGCGTCGCGAACTGTCTTTTCGGGCATGATCCTGTTCCTTAGTAACTCGCGTAGACGTCTTCGTACAGCGCACTCTTCTCCGGGATTGGTGCTGCCTTGGCAGCGGCAAGCTTTTCTTCCAGCAGAGTCAGGATCTCTTGGTCGATCGCAGCCAGTTCATCGACGCTAACAGTTCCAGCGTCAAGTACGCGGGCTTTGAATATTTCGATTGCGTCGGCATCCGTCCGTAGCCCGGATACTTCATCCTCGGCACGATAAAGTTGCGGGTCACCTTCAAAGTGGCCGTAGTAACGTGGTGCTGAAGCTTCAACCGCGCTGGGGCCATCACCGGCGCGGGCTCGCTTGACTGCATCGCCAACAGCGTCGTAGACGGCAAATAAGTCAGTGCCGTCTACTTTTGTGCTGGGCATCCCGAAGGCGCCCGCCCGCGCGGTAATGTCGCCACCTAAGTGATAGTCAACGCCCGTGAACTCAGCATAGCCGTTGTTTTCGTACATGAAGATCATCGGCAGTTTGAGGATAGAGGCTAAATTGAGCGCCTCGAACACTGTGCCCTGGTTGGAGGCGCCGTCACCGATAAAAGCCAGTGCCACACTGTCTGTGCCACGAACCTTCGCAGAGAGTGCCGCCCCGACGGCAATCGGTGGTCCTGCTCCCACGATTGCATTGGCACCCAGCATGCCTTTCGTCATGTCGGCAATGTGCATGGAGCCCCCCTTGCCTTTACACAAACCATCCTGCTTACAGTAGATTTCCAGCAGCATGTCGCCAATGTCGCAGCCTTTTGCTATGCAGTGGCCGTGGCCGCGGTGCGTGCTGCCGATATAGTCAGCGTCCTTGAGATGCATGCAAGCGCCGACCGCTATCGCCTCTTGGCCGCAGTACAAGTGAATGAAGCCCGGCACGGCACCGGCCTGATTTTCCCGGCGCATGAGTTCTTCGAACTCGCGTATGGATTTCATGCGTTGGTAGCCATCGAGCAATTGTTCCCGGCTCAGATTCATGTCACTTGCTCCAACTTTTCACCTTCCGTAACGCGTTTTAAAAACTCCCAATCCAATATGAACTGAATTTCACCCGTGGTGTCGGGGTAGGCTACGGACCCGCGCCCAAGGAACAAAAACTCCGTTAGTTCGTCAGTTCTCGCCTCATTGTGGACCTCGCTTACGGCCTCGTAGCCGTAGACTCCCGCCGGCGCGGATCCTCGGTCATATTTCAGTTCGCCTTTTGTCACGAAGAATTCGCCGGCGCTAAGGTGAATGTGAGGCAGAATCTTGGCGCCTGCCTGCATCCGCACAAACAGCGCCCACTCACCCGTGACGGGCGAATAGCGTAGTAGTTGAAACTCGATACCGTCACCGAGGGTGTACCACGGCAATTCATGGGTATTCGCTAGAACCGCGCCTTCTTGACCAGGTATATGAACCGGTATAGCCATCTTAGTTAGGACTCCCTCATTATCTTCATAGTTGTTGCTATTGGGATGTTTGGCTCCGCTCACGCCAGGCGTCCGGAATCGCCAATCGGTATAGAGAATCTTGACTCAGCGGGAGAGTTAGCGCGGCGGCAAGTCCCGCGGTTCGATGCACCGCAATGTCGTCGTAGCCGGGTAGCTGCGGCAGCTGCATGGCTTTGGCACGGGACGGATATTCACCAATGATGATTTCGTCCCAATTTCCCTCGCCGATTAGGACCTGGGCCACGGGACCGGCGATCAGGAAGCGGCCACCGACCTGCGGCATGAAATCTGACTCGACCTGCCGCAGGTAGCGATGATATGCCTCATGCCCGGTGACGCGGGTGGACCAAGAACTCTCGTCAAAGTCCCGTGGGTATTGGGCCTGTGTGTGGTAACGATGGCAATTGATGAAAATGACTGGCCGCGTCTGGTCCGTCGCAAAGTAGGTTGCCAGTTGGGACTCGGTCGGATTAATCATATGGAAGCGTTCAATTTGCACCCGCCATCTTTGGACTGGTGCCATTTTCTTGTAATGGGTTTGGCGCTCGAAGCGACCGCTACACCATACCGCGTAGCTGGAAAAAAGTCAGGTCAGATTGTTTTTTTTTCGCCGATCTGTGATGATCTGTGTGGCTGATGGACGCGGGTGGCCTGATCATTAAGCAGCTTGGTACACCAATCACCGCAGACACACCCGCTTGCCAAGAAATAGGCGGCACGCCAAGTGCTGGACACAATCGGCAATCCTGGGGAGGAAGGTCATGAAGCGTATCTCGCAGTTACCCAAACTCAACGTCGCAGTGCTCTTTGCAATAATTTTATTCGCTATCGTCACAGTAAATACCGGTTGGGCTCAGCAGGCGGCGCCGTCAGCTGGTGCCGGACTGGAAGAGATCATCGTGACCGGCGCGAAGAGAGAGGCCGATATTCAGGAGATACCCATCTCCATTTCCGCAATCACCGAGGATGCCTTATCGCAATCTCGATTTAACGACGTTCGCGCCCTCGGTACTCTGGCACCCGGGCTAGTGCTGTCTAACCCCGCGGGGTTCAATGCGACCGGTGGCGGAATGCGCGGTACCGGCACGAATATCATTCTGGTTACCCAAGATGCGCCGGTGAGCTTCTTGGTTGATGAATTTGCATTGAGTCATGTCACCTCTCAATTCGTGAATCTATTCGACGTGCAGCAGATCGAAGTATTTCGCGGCCCCCAAGGTACTTTGTTCGGCAAAAACACCACAGGCGGTGTCATTTCCATTACGTCGAAAAAACCCCAGCTCGGTGAATATACTGGCGAAGTAGAAGCGGATTACGGCGCGTATAGCAGTGATCAAAATATATACAGCGTTAAGGGCGCCCTGAATCTGCCATTGGGCGATACGATTGCCATACGGATTGCGGCCATTGCGGATTTTGATGATGGTTTCTACACAGACGACAAGTCTACCGCCACATTGCCGGAATTTATTCCGATTTTCGACGCCTTTGGCATTCCTCAGGGTACACCTCTGCCTCCGGAAGTCGACACAACCACCACCGGAACGGGCGGCAGCCTGGGTGGCAAGGATGTATTAGCCAGCAAGATTAAATTTCTGTGGGAGCCGAGTGAAGCATTTTCAGCCTACTTCATTGGCGAGTTTGTACGTGATAATTCTGATTCGCCTCCTGGCGTAAACGAGAGTTTGCCCACCGACCTGCTGCCCGCACTTGGCTTTCCAGGAATCGCGGAAGGCGGAGAGAGTGACGTGTTTAGTACACTCATTAGTCATAATGACGTGATTCAAATGGACGCTGGCCACCGCGTCGACACCGACGGCTTTTACTTACATTTGGACTGGAGCCTTGGCCAGGGTGTGATCAAGTCCATCACGGGCTACCGGGAAGAGGAACAAATTTTTCCGAGTACCTATACAGGCGAGTCCTTTAAGACGCTCTTTGACTCTACGCGGAACACGGAACGAGAGACGTTTCAGCAGGAAATTCGCTATGTCTCGCAGCTAGATGGCCCATTCAACTTTGTGGTAGGCGGAAACTACTATCACGATGAGTTTGACTTTCTTGTTCTATTTTCCGTTGGCCTTACCTCCCTGTTACCAAACCCGGTCGGCGGCAATCCGGCAAATGGATTTGTACGCGCCGACGGCTTTGTGAACGTAGATACCAGGGCTCTGTTTGATTACCAGATTCAAGGCACGGCACAAGAAAGAGATCAATACGGGATTTATTGGGATGGCTCATTCGACTTTACCGATGATTGGCGGCTGACTCTGGGCGTGCGCTATAGCTACGATGAGAAGGACTTTCTGCGTTTTGTCGACGGTGGCGGGCCCTGCAACGCATTCACTGAGCCCCAGGACGAGGTTATTGTCGCGGGCGAATGCCGAGATTCGCGTTCGCAATACATCAGTCGAGCCGGCCTGGAATCTCGTGAGTTCGATGGAACAAACCCCTTGCCCCTATCCGCCTTCACTGTTGTAGACACCAAAGACGATTGGGACGAGACCACCTACCGAGCGGTCCTCGACTACTCGCCCGATGATAACCAGCTAATCTATTTGAGTTACTCGACAGGATTTTTATCGGGCGGATTCTCCGAAACCTGCGCAACACCCTCGCGCTGCGCCTACACACCGGAAACGAATAGCAACATTGAGCTGGGTTACAAAGCAGATTTGCTGGATGACACACTGCGCTTAAGTGCGTCGACTTACTTTACCGAATATGAAGATTTGCAGCGTGCTGTTGTCGCGAACTACACGGCTGCTGATAATACTTCGCAGCAAGAAACCGTTACGGTAAATCTAGGTACCTCCGAGGTCTGGGGTATCGATCTTGAAGTCTCCTGGCTGCCTGCAGACAATTGGGCGATCTCGGCAGCGCTAAACTGGCTAGATCACGACTACACTAGCGGGATTATTCCGGCGCTACGGGCCCAAGACCAGCCCACGCCCCTTGAGCAGTTTGAAGTACCGTACTCGCCCGAATTGAAGGCTTCGCTTGGCGTTAACTATGAACTGCCGTTGTCCAGCGGAGCTGGCCTGCTATTGACTGGGCTAGTCAACTATCAGGACGACGCGGAAACCGATGTGTTCAACGGTGGCAATACTCAAATGGATTCGCGCACTTTGGTTGATTTGGCAGTGACCTACCAGGAGGCAAAGTCACGATGGTCGGTATCAGCCTATGTTGCAAATCTCTTCGACGAAGAGTATCGGATCGCGGCGCTGCCCGTTGCCGGCCTATGGAATTTCACCAACTATGGTCCGCCACTATCCTATGGAGTGAGGTTTAACGCTAAGTTTGGTGACGCCGGGTTCTAAAGCAACTTGAATAACTCCAAGCTGGTTCCGCTTCAATATTCTTTGTTGGGCAGCTTTAGCGCGGCCGCGTAAGCGCCAATTAGCCATCAGAGAGGACGGCAAGATACTGCGAACTCGTTGATTGATCTGGCAAAATCGGAAGAAACACAAGGAGATAAGTATCATGCGTATTTCCATGCCTGAAAACTCAAGCGGCGATGCAAGCCCACTGGAGGCCGCGACTAATTACACGCCTGATATCGCGGCCGCGGGAAACGCATTCGCCTACGCAGTTTACCAGCACAGTAATCTACCGCTTCGCGTTTTTGAGGCAGCCCGTATTGCCACCGCGGTGATCAACGGCTGTTTAGTCTGTAAGAACTGGCGCGTGGCACGTGATATCGCGGGGCTTGGTATCGACGGCGGTGTCATCAACAATGGGGTGGCGCCCGATGAGGCGTTTTATCGACAGCTACTGAGCGAAGACACCGAGGGTTTGGACCCGCGTGAAAAATTAGCTGTGCGTTTCGCGCGGGCTATGGGCACGAAGCCCCAAGAATTGTCCGGCGACGACGAATTCTGGGATGAATTCAAGGCGGTATTTAGCGACGCTGAGATTACCGAGCTCAGCTATTGCATCGCTGCTTGGATGGGTATGGGTCGAGTTGCTCATGTTTTGGGGTTGGATGTTGCTTGCGTAGTTAATGAGTCCCCTGAAGCCGCGGCATGAAACGAATCGCCCCTTTTTTTGGAGGCTCATACAAACGCGGCATACATGAATGTCCAGAAATTAAATTTCTGAATACCCGAGCTTAAGTGTACGGGCCCGACTCTTTCGCCGGTTACTGCCATGGCGGTCCTGATCCGATCTTTAGATGATAGCCATGCACGAGATTCATAATCAAAACATATGTGCCGAGTGGATTAGGAGCGATCGAGGCGATTCTTCAGGCTCAAGATCAGACAGTTTGGCTCGATCCCAGCTCGCCGCCAATCTTTTTACCTTGTTCATTTCGTTCAATCGCGTGGTCCATCGGCATGGCAAATCCGCCGACTACTTCGGTATCTCTTTGTGGATCGTAGTGAGCACTCATTCATGTTTCATTGATTGTTTGACTTTCTGTTTGCAGCGCCAGGGCATAGGTGTCAATCGATGCGCCGAGAGCATCGATAACCAGCGGAAACCTTGCGCCGGAGACATTTTCGAAAAATAGTCCGAACCGCCGATCAATGGGCAGTGCATGAAACATCCACTTCGCCATGCTGGCCGGCTCCCAACTGGGATCCACCGGCTCGGTAACTCGACGCAGCAGGCGATGCTTTTCAGCTGCTTTTAGAAATTCGCGAAAGCTTTTGTGCATGCTGATGAAGAGACATAGACTGCTTGGCGAGTCGGTTCATCAGGATTCTAGGTGATTGTGTGGTGAAAAGTCGCAAAAACTGACTTCGCCAGATAGTTCAAGCACATACCAGCTGTTGTCAAAACGGCTGCTGCAAAGCATGCGATTATTGTGGCGCCTTATGCCATCGGGGACTGCCTCCGCACTCACGCGAGCCGCAGGCACGATAAGCCCTGCCCGAGCGATACGGCTTCCAAAATAAGAAACGCCGACTCGGAATACACCGAGCCGGCGAGGAGCCATGAGGGGGAAGGCGCCTAAAAAACTATCCTAGCAACGTCGACGGTTCACCATGAGTAGCCCAAGCGCAGAGCTGAATAGCCAGATGGCCGGTGAAATCGGCACGACGGTGGCCGTGAGCGAGCTCAGCCAGAATCGGTCATCCTTGTCACCCAGTCGCGCTCCCAATAGCAGGGCGTTGCCTGTTTGGCCGCCAAGGCCAATAGCCAACGGATCATTACCTGGCGAATTGAACAATGTCAGCGCCGGACCAAAACCCAAGGATGAGAGATCGCCGAGCTCCGCGCCACTTAGCTGCGCTGGGTTTAGCAAGTCACCAATCCAATAAGTGACGTCACGATCGTGATTGCCTACGGAATTAATAACGATTTCATCCAGCGAGACAGTTTCCGGGAAGAACAGCAGCAGCCAATCCTGCTTGCCATTACCCTTGTTCTCGATTGGCCGGTGGCCGTTTGCTTGCTCGCAAACGCTTGGGTTGTTAAACCCAGCATGACAAGCGCCTAGTCCGTTCATGGACTGCGTTACTGTTGCGGCACCTAGTATGTCAGAACCACGATTGGCCCATGCCGAGGTGCTTAGTAAAATTCCCTGGTCGACAAACTCAATGACATTGCCTATTGAGCTGCCATATTGCGTACCGTTACCGGTAACCAAAGAATAGTTTAGGCTTATCGCCCATGTTGGCCCAGCAATGACCAACAGCGACAGGCACACACAAAACCTGCTGATTATTTTCTTCATCGATCAATAACCCCTTATTGACTATCCGACACATTGACGTGGGAATCCCTAATTCCCTCGGGTGTGCATTGGGCGACAGATCGATGTTGGGCGTTGTGAAGCGGATCACATTATTGCGATGAAATTCGTCGGTCTTCTTTACGGAAATTTTGGAAATTTAAAAAAGATTTTTCTTTTCATTGGTTTACGGCTTTTTAACAGAAGGGCAAATTGCACGGGACTAATCTGAATAATCACGATTTGAGGCTGTTTTTGTGGCGCACATCCTTCCACTACTCGGAAGATTTTTCTGCGTTATGTAGATCGTTAGGGCGGATATAGGTAAATCGGTCCTATCGTTATCGAACTTTTGCTTTGCCGGTCCGTGCCAATTCCAGTTTCGCTAGGACTTGTCTGGGCCGCGCCATCCGGGATAGAAGGGCGTGTAGGGATTTGTTTTGTAGTCGTCCGCCACGTATCCCGTGCATCGTGGTATGCGGGCGCTGGTTCGCTTGGCATAGTTCAGTGTGCTTGGAGCCGCCCAGGGCGCTGGGAAACGCATCCCTAATCCTGCTGATACGCAGGCGAGAACTTGGGCGCCAACGAAAATCGCGTAATTCTCGTAAAGGCTTAGGTAGGGGAGCATGATCAACAGATTGGGGATGTGACAACACGTGGCTTTGATGATCTGCGTCATCGGCGTGTCATGTTCCGGTGCGATGTAGTGATCCCAATAGATGTTGTGCCAGTTTGGCTGGTACATGGCCAGCAACAAGAAAGTGAAAATGCCCGTCCATAAACTTGACAGGCCGATGTGGCTGACTAACAACCAAACCGAGAGAAAGAGCTGTCCCGAGCTTGATCCCCAGAGAAAACCGAATACGCCGGAGATTAATAGATTTTTTTTGCGTTCGAATACGGGCGTAAAGTAGCACCATAAGATGCTGTAGGCGCATATGACGAAAAGCAAAACGCAGCTCGTGTATATCCACCAAGAGCGACTTTCTAGTTGTGCTTGTGTGGCGACGGGGCTGTCAAGGATCAGTTCCATGGCGCCCGTCAGATACGAGATCGTCCAGCAGCAGCAAAAGTACAAGCCGGCGCGCAACCATGCTAACTTAGGGTAGTACTTGTCCCATGGGTGCCTGCGATACCGCGTGTTTAGTGTTATCGCGATAGTGACGCCTAGGAACGCCACTAGCCCGACAAAGATCTTTAGCATATGCCGGTCGTCGCCTAACTTTCCGCCAGGACGAAAGGCGTGTTTCGAATTAGGTGGGGCGGTATTCGATGCTTAATCTTCTTGTGCAGCTCTGGCAATTTAGACCAATGCAGGCCTTGTCGGTAGTGGTGAGCCGTATGATAACCAAGGTTTCCTGTTAACAGATTAAAGAGAGGATTCATGTTGTTGTAAGAACCTTCAAACTGATCATCAACATCTAATCCCGCGTGATGGTCATAGGTTACCCAAGATGTGAACATTAGGCTCACGATCATGGGCAGGACAAACACGAGCAGTGCAGGGACCAAGCGCAGCCAGCACAGGATTGCCAGCGCGATAAATGTCAGGCAGGTGTAAAGCAAGAAATCGCGCTGCAGACGCGGAAATTTTTGGCCAACCACGTAACCCCGGTAATAGGCCGTCGCAGAAACTGACAGAGTGTATTCCAGCGGATTCATGACCCGGCCATCACTAAATTTCCAACGGCTTTCGTCACGTGATTGATCGAGAAAATTTTTGTGGTGGCCCTGAACGTGATGCAGAACCCAAAGATTGGTTGTGACTCCCGTCTGTAGGGCGTATAAGAACTCAAGCAATCGATTTAGCGACCTGCTATGGAAGGTCATGCAGTGTTGATGATGGTGATTCCAGGCACAGACAATACCCTTAGGCAGTATCATGACTAGGGCGTATAAGCCTAGCCAAGCGACGGAATCCACGGAAAAGTAGACAGCGAAATCTAGAAAGCTAATTAATAGCACGAGCATCACCGGCAGTCGATCTGCTGCAAATCTAAAGAACATGAGAATTTACGCGCGCAGGCCGGGCTCTATACCGGGAAAAAAGTTTTGCTTGGAAGTTTTGGCCCGCCGTGGCGTCTTGGTTGTCAGACTGCCGGATGAGAACCGAGAATCTTCAAGCCCAGCTACGCTGGGCCAAGTTCGGAAATGCGCCTGATACTCTAACATTGTCATATTATAGTGTGCTTGTGTATGGAAACCGTTAATTCAGTCAACCTGTGACAAGTCGCCGGTGCCTCGCTTAGCCGGCTCTTCTTTGCCTAACGGGTCCGCGTACATGTTGCCATAGAGGTCCATGCATGCCGGCGGCGCGAACCTTCTTGAACAGCTCTTCGTCGAAGTTAACACCCAGGGCTGGAATGCTCCATTGTGGAAAATCCGCCTTGTGGGCCGTTAGTAGCTCTTCAATATCTTGGCGTAATACCCGTCGCTTTGTCCGCAATTCGTGATCAAGGCTCTCGTAGTCATCGACCCAGATCATGATTATCGCGCTGAACGGGTCTAGATCGATAATGAAATCGATGCTGCGCTTCACATCGTCAAGGGATTCGCCTTCGGTGCCGAGTATGAAAGTATGACAATCGGGAATTTCAGCCTCGACGCAGATTTTGTGTAAACGGCGGACATGTTCGGTCGTAAACCCTTTGTGGAGTCTTTCCAGCACTTCGTCGCAGCCAGAATCTGAGCCAATTTCCATGCCGGCGCAACCAGCGCGATGCGCGAGGTCCGCAAATTCCTCATCGAAGCCCAGCGGATTTGCATAGCAGGTCCAGGGCGTTGACCAGTTCTCGCTTATCAGTTGGCGGCACACTTTCTTTGCGTGGGTTTTGGGTAGATTGAAAACCGAGTCGACGATAAAAAAATGATTGATATCGGGTTGTTGTGCTAGTGCCAGCTGCATTTCTGCAACTACCGCTTCAGGCTGACGCACTCGGCCAACACGGCCTTCGATGATTGGGTAGGTGCAGTAATCGCAGCGCAGCGGGCAGCCCCGTTTGGTTTGAATAGAGTCGATGCCAAATTCTTGGTAGTAGCGTGGATCGGCCAGGCGGCGATCTGGATTCTTCAGTTGTGTCATATCCAAAAAGCCGGGTGGCTGAGGATTCTGTTTGACGCCACCCGCTTGTAAGCGATACAGGCCACCCAACGATTCCAGGCCCGCGCCGCCACGGTCCAAAGCCGCGACCAAGGCGGGAAAAGCTTCTTCCCCTTCACCGGCAATGCCGAATTCTGGTCTTAGTCGGGCCATGAGCTCCGCGGGCATGACACTGAAACCCGATCCGCCCAGTACTACCGGTGCTGAGGAATTTTCATGAATCGTATCAACCAGGCCGGCATAGTAGTTGAGGTTGTCCGACAATCCCGAGTAGTCGTTGTTTTGAATATTGCGCATCCCCAGAGCCACTAGATCGGGCTGAATATCCCGCAAAGTTGCTTGGAGTGCTTCATTAGGGTCATCTTCGAAGCACAGATCCAAGAGGTGTTTTTCGTGCTCTGCCGGCAGGCTGGCCATCACGTAGAGCAGGCCTATGGGAATTACGGCATCGGGAAGCTGCTCGCGATTACCAGATACGAAAACTATGCGCACAGATCTTGCAACATTAGATTTGGCAATAGCCTTCGACTTCCACCAGTAGTTCGCGCCGGCAAATATCACCTTGCAGCACCGTCAAGCCCCTCTGGCAGCCGAGGGTGTCTTGTAGCACGGAACTTACTGCGGCGGCATCTTCGGCGTGGCGAACATAGGCGCGATAGTAGCCGTTTCTGGCGCAGACTAGTGGCGACTCAGTGGCGTCTTCTTGCGACTGTTTAATCAAACTTAGAATATTCTTGGTGGATTCTTGACATTGGCTAATTACATCACCGCCGTGAACCGACTTGTGGCCGACGATGCTACTGGTGCCCGATACGATGAGCGACTGGTGATTGCCCGCGTAGAGTTTCACGCCGCGAGCAAATGCGGGACGATCCGGTCCATATTCCCGTGGATACCGGTAGGCACTGGTTTGGCGAGGGTTCTCGACGGTTTCAAAATCAATCCGGCTGGCGATGGCAATTATCGTCAATGCTGTATTCTCGGCGCCACCAATAGCCGTTGCCGCTGGCAATTCATCTTCGTTAATCGGCAAATCGCGATAGGCCCTTGCCCGACCAGTATTGAATTGCCAATAGTTTTCGACATCATTCGGGTTGGCATTGATGCCCGGGACAAAATTCCATGTTCTCGCAATGCGAAAATCTGTAAGAGAACTGAAGGCACACAGCAGCTGCGCGTAGGCTTGATGGGTTTGTGTTGATATCTCGGCGCTACCGTTGATCTCCCGCCGGAGATAGGCGGCGACATGATCTCGACTTTTTACCCATCGGATGCCATTACTAAAAGATGCGTCGACTGCGCCTTTGACATACCAGACCTCGTCGAATTTCTCCGGATTAAGTGAATCTAAAGGGATTTCGAAGGCTTGACCGACCGAGCCTTGTGTCCGCCGAAATCGGAATCGTAGGAATTCGCTAAGATTATTCTCAAGCGCTTCCTGTGATCCATCGCCGGGCGGAACCTGCGCGATCAGCATCTGGGGCAGTGCCGAGCGCATGCTAGGCAGTGTTCGGGCGTGATGCAGGGTTAGGGTTCCTTATTTCAGCGTTCCTAACTTAAGGCCGGCGTAGCCGTTGCCCAGTGGCAAAACGACTATCAATGGATATCCAGGGGCTATTGTGCCATTTTGAAGAATTATTCAAAATGTTCCAATGGCCGGAAGGAAAGACATCGAATGGAAGCAATGACCGCGGATGAGCGCAGTATGGCGGAGCTAATCGTGGGCGCGCTAAATCTGGAGGACGTTCGGCCCGAGGATATCGATCCGGCCGCTCCGCTTTTTGGCGGGGGATTGGGTTTGGATTCCATCGATGCCCTGGAAATAGCGGTGGCCATTGCTCAAGAATATGGTGTTCACCTGAAAGCCGAGGATGAGGAGACGCGTTCGGTCTTCGAAACTCTCGGAAACTTGGCTCGCCATGTCGCCGAGCAGGCCAAATAATCCCTTCAGCCTGGCGGCGGGTCGCTGGACTAGCCGCGAAGATTTCCAGATTGAATATCACCGCCGGGCCGAATACCTTCCGGCTGCCAGCGCGGCGCTAAATCTGCTGGCCGATCGGCGCGAATTCCTGATAGGTCTGTCGGCCAGCTTGCATCGACGACAGACGAGTTTGTTGTTACCCACCCTTAATGCCGGTCTGATTGCGCGGATTAAGGCCGCTTATCCGGACAGTTATGCTCTGGTGGACGAGTCACTGGATCAGCGGATGTTCAGATCGGCTGGTCTTCCGGTCCATGACATGGCGGCCGCTGCCGCAGGGTACTCATCCGACGAGGCGCAACAAACCGACGCGAGTTTGGAGCCTCCAGCGAACCACAAGGCGGTGGTTCTGTTTACATCGGGGACCACCGGCGCTCCAAAGGCGCTGGATAAGACTTGGTCTAGCTTAAGTCGGGGTACGGCAATGATTGCTGAGTGCCTGAGTCAAGAAGGCCAAGATCCGCCGGTTCTAATCCCCACGGTTCCCTTGACGCATATGTATGGCTTGGAGTGGGCCGCGATGCCTGCGCTGACGGATCGAGCGGCCATTTATACGGGCGCTAGTTTTTTCCCGGCGGACATTCGCGTAGCACTTGAAGAGTGCGAGCCAAACGGCGTCTTGGTCTCCACGCCCACCCATTTACGAGCATTGTTGGCCTCAGGCATGGAATTCCCGGCCTGCCGAAAAGTGATATGCGCCACAGCACCTCTTAGTGTGGCGCTTGCCCAAGAAGTGGAGGGCCTGCTCAGTACGGAATTACTGGAGATCTATGGGTGCAGCGAATCCGGCACTGTGGCGTTTCGCTATCCCGTGATTGATCCCAATTGGAAGTTTTTTGCTGCATTTACAGTTTTGAGAAGAGAGCCAACGGTTGTTAGCAGTGATTTTCTACCGGCGCCCGTAGAACTATCCGATGTTCTGCGATTTTCCGCGGATGACCGCTTCGAATTGGTCGGGCGCGGAGTCGATATGGTTAAAGTGGGTGGTAAGCGGGCTTCCCTGGCAGAACTCAACAGCCAATTAATGTCTATACCGGGAATTGAAGATGGCACGTTTATTGATCCGTCGCACTATGGTTTCGATAATTCCGGCCGTTTGTCTGCCTTTGTGGTCACTGACTCCTTGACCGCTCACGAGGTTCGCCAAAATTTAGGCAGGCTCATCGACCCGCTGTTCTTGCCCCGGCCCCTAAAGATCGTATCCGCCTTACCGCGTTCTAGTACAGGTAAACTGCCGCGCGCCGAAATGCGACGCGCGCTAGCGGAAGTGTTCTGATTATTTGTACTGTGCAAGGCGCTGGGTATGTCTGAAGTTTGGCGGCAGCGTCCAGAAGGCGGTACGCAATTTTCCCTGCGCTTGACGGTGTGGATCGCAAGATTCTTCGGCCGGACGGTATTGCAGCTTGTCTTAATCCCAGTTGCCGCATATTTCTATCTGTTCCGCCACGCGGAACGGGCGGCATCCCGAGCCTTTCTGCAGCAAGTCAAGGGCCGGGTACCGAGCCGGGCGGAGGTCTTTCGGCATTTCTACACCTTCGCGCAGGTTGCCGCCGACCGGATATTTTTTAACACCGGCGAGGCAGATAACATTGAAGTCAAGGTTCTCGGTGCCGGGCAACTTAGAGCTTTGGTCGCGGAAGGACGGGGTGGCATCGTGCTGGCTGCGCATCTTGGCTCCTTTGAAGCCGCACGATTGATGGGGCGAGAGGTGGGAGGTGCCCGCGTGAGGGTGGTACTGAATCGAGCGGTGAATATTAGGCTGGTTGAGCAATTGGAAACTCTGAATCCTAAGCTCGCGGAAGCCATCATCGACTCGGAGCAGGGCGCGGCGAAGTTGGGACTCGCCATCGCCGAAGCCGCGCGCCAAGGCGACTGGATTGGCTTTCTAGCCGACCGTCATCAGCCCGGCGACGCAACCATGGCGGCAGATTTCCTCGGCCGTTCCGCACAATTTCCCACGGGGCCATTCTTGATTGCCGCCGCGCTGAAGTTGCCTCTAATGTACATATTTCCCCTCTACCTGAACGGTAGGTATGAGGTTAGCTGCGAACTCGTTCATCAGCGATTCGAACTGCCGCGCGAAGATCGGCAACAATTGCTGCCGGCGGCCATTGAGCATTTTGCTGAACGTTTAGGATATTTTGTGCGTTTATCGCCGTACAATTGGTTCAATTTCTACGATTTCTGGGATGACTAGCCATGCGGGTGTTTGTCGTTTTTGTTGCGCTGATGCCGCTACCGCTGCTGGGTGATGTTCTCGAACAAGAAGTTGTAGATATCCTCAGGGCATTGGACGATCCGGGCTCAGTGCCAATCCCCTTTAAAGAGAAACGCATGAATGCCTTGCTCGAGGAAGCCCTGGAGCTCAGGGGCGATATTCAAATTGATGCGGAGGGCCGTCTCACTAAACG
The DNA here is from genome assembly GCA_965221985.1 of Gammaproteobacteria bacterium. Lineage (GTDB taxonomy): Bacteria > Pseudomonadota > Gammaproteobacteria > Steroidobacterales > J054. Next base: position 78,909 of record OZ244928.1, on the reverse strand, counting down.
TATATTGACGCCCTTCGAAGAGCGGGTCACTCTCGGTGGCAGTCGCTTGGAGGTGGAGCGCGACGGGCGGAAACGGCGCGTTAGGGTGGGGCGATTGCCCGGCGTGGCAGATTTGTATTTAGCGCTTCGCGCCTTGTTGCAGCGGGAGCCAGAAAAACTACTTAAGGTTTTTCGAGTGGCAGAGTTTTCTGCCGCGGACAATTGGCGCTTGGAGCTCGTGGCAAGGGATGCAGACTTAGCCGCCTTGATTGGCCGCATGGAGCTGCGTGGGAACACCCGGCGCATACTGAGTTTAAAAATGAATCGCTCCGCGACGAATTGGCAGGAGATGCTGTTTGCCGACCCTGCATCACTTTAAGGGCCAATGAATAGTAGAGCTGCGCCTAAATTTCACTACGTGATTTGGGTGCTGGTCGCGGCCGTATGCGGCTTGCTAATTGCCACACAACTTAAGCTATCCGTCAGCCTTGCCTACTTCCTGCCCAAGGCAAATGGCCTTGCCGAGGAGGTTTTGGTTGATCGCTTTGGCCGTGGCCCCGGCGCGCGCTTGATCATGATGAGCATCGCCATACCACCAGGACGGCAGGCTGAAGAGGTCAGCGATGAGCTGCGCGACGCCTTGCAGAATTCGGGGGCTTTTTCTAGCGTCTTGAATGGACGTGTCGACCTGAGTCCAGACAGTATTCCCGCCATAGTTCGCGAAAACTCTCATTTGATGGCCGACCTAGATCTGTCGATTGAGACCCTTACCCAGGTTTTGAACGCGCGGCTACAAGACCTCGCATTGATCGATGATCCGCAGATGCTTGAACTGATGGCGATGGATCCAGCCTTGAACAGCCTGCAGATCATGCAGAGTTTGGATGTGCTTACGCCGCTATCAGAGGCACAGAGCGTTTGGACCGATCCGGCTAATGAAGAAATCTATCTGATCGCTGAGACTCTGGCGCCATCGTTCGATTTGCCTGGTCAGCAGCGCGCGCAAGCCGTTATTGGAAAACTCTTGACGCAAGATCGTGGGCTGGATGTTGAGTTGTTTGGTGTTGGTGTCTACTCAGTCGGATTGCGCCACAGAATAGAGCGCGAAGCCTGGCGACGGAGCTTGTTGGCGACCGCTGCCATTATTCTGATTTTGTGGGCTGCCTACCGCAGTGCTTGGGCACCTGTATTGGCCGCATTGCCCATTGTGCTGGGTGCCCTGGCGGGCATGGCGAGCGTCGCCGTGATTTTTGGCCAGGTGCATGGAATTACCTTGGCTTTCGGATTCACCTTGTTTGGTGTGGCCGTGGACTATCCACTGCACACCTTGAGTCATGCGCGCGGAGTCTCTACCGGGGATCGTTTCATGGCTATTTGGCCGACCCTGCGCTTGGGAGCCCTGAGTACGGCATTGGCCTTTTTTGCCTTGGTAATTTCTGGTTCGCAGGGTCTGGCCGAGATTGGCGTTTTTTCCACGGTGGGCGTGTTGGTTGCATTGCTGGCGACGCGTGGACTGGTGGCTGACTTAGCGCCACGGCTGCTCGCGACGCATGGTTCGTCGACGGCTAGGCCTGCCCGCACTGATTTTCGCCATCAATGGTGGTTGCTCGTCTTGCTTGGTGCCAGCGCATTCTTATCTTGGTCGCCCAGCCGCTTATGGAGCAATCAGATAGCCGCCATGACACCGGTGGCGCCCGAAATTCTGCAACGCGACGCGCAACTGCGCCGACAATTAGGAACGCCCGATTTGAGATATTTGCTGGCCATCTCAGGCGAGACTCAAGAACAAGCTTTGCAAGACACCGAAGCCTTGGCTCCAATACTTGCTCGAGCGAAAGAATCAGGCTTGTTACGCGCGTACGCTTCGGTGACTACGCTACTGCCCAGCGAGAAGACGCAGCAACGGCGACTCGAAGCGATCAAGCAAGCTGAGAACATCGACGAAAACTTACGTCAGGCAGCTGCGTCAACGGTATTTCGTGCTGACGCCTTCCAGGACTTTACGCAGAAGCTAGAGTCGGTACGCCGCGAAGGTCTTACGCTAACTGCCGAGCGTTTCAAGAACACGCAATTAGAGTCCGTGGTTTCCGGTTCACTTTACCAAGCGCGTGGCCGTTGGATCAGCTTGGTTACCTTGTATGATATCGCCGATCCGCAGGCGCTACAGGAAGTTCTGGCGTCAGCAAGCCTGCCTGTAAACCTGGTCAATTTGTCAGCTGCGGCAGAGTCCTTGGTTAGTCGATATCGCTCACGAATAATCGCGCTACTGGGTATAGCCTTCTTGGCTTTATCTCTATTTGTGACGTGGCGAATTCGTCGGCTGCGCCGAGTTGCCTGGGTACTTGGAGTTCTGTCGGCATCCGCTGCGGCAACGCTTTCAATTAGCGCATTGCTCTTAGGCAGTTTGTCGCTTTTCAATTTGATAGCCACGGTACTTGTGGCAGGCCTTGGCCTGGACTACGCTCTGTTCAGCAGTCGCTCACCGGCTGACGGTAGCGAGCATGAGGATACGCGCCACGCGGTTAATGTCTGTGGTTTATCAACATTTTGCGCATTCTTGATTTTGGCTTTTTCGGATATCCCGATCTTGCGCGCCATTGGCGTAAGCGTTGCAGCTGGTGTGGCGGTCAGTTTTATATTGGCTCGCATTGGGGTCGCGCACCGGCATGCAACTAGTTGACAGTGACCTTGAGTCGGCTACCGCGGCCAATTTGCCAGCTTAACGAGCGTTGCTCATTGCCTGCAGCTGCCTCAAGTAGGGCCAGTGAGCGAGCTGAGGCATTGCCCTCGGCGATTTGACGTAATCGACCGTCGTTTGGTCGCGTCCAATCGCCTCGACCCGGAACGCAGTCGATGTCAATGACGGTTCCCGGTCCGTCTGCGGAGAGTACCAGGGATACGGCGAAGTCATGCTCGGCTGCGCAAATATCAGTGAACGGCGCTCCGTGCGCGACATCCATGCTCGTGAGTAATACAGAACACCGATTCTGCTCAGCGTAAATCGCTGCTTCCCACAGCGCAATAGGAAAAGAGGCGAGAAACCCGCCGATGTATCCGCTATTGGAGTGGTCGCCGGTGGAGATGGTCCAGTAACCCGATGGCGCATTGTGCACGGAGTTATGAAAGCGGGTGGGCGATAGAAGTTTGCTCTCGGAGAGCAATGCGGTGCACAGATAATCTGTGATATGCGTATCACCCATGGCCGAGGTGAAAAATGACGGTAGATCTTGTGCATCAAGATTGGCTTCTCGGCAGGCTTGTTCGCAGACTTCCAAAGCAAGCTTCACCGATAAGGGTGCGCGCCTTCGTTCGCGGCTAGGAATCGATTTAGGGCTTGGCGCTTTTTCTTGTGCCGCAGTTTCTCGGAAATTGTCGCTTAGCCCATCGAGCAACTGCTGCCAGCTCTGGATTCCCGCAGTCCATAGGCCTACGCCCCGAATACGCAGTTTCATGGCGTATTTATGCCAAACAGAAGACTGCAATTGTTTCCGCCAAAGCCAAATGAATTGGACATGGCGGTGCGAATGTCTCGTTGTTCATTGGCTAGCAAGATGGAGTTTTTCGCTGCTTTTAGTGGTTGTGTGGTATTTAGCGTGCCGGGTAGCAGGCCGGTACGCAGCGCTTCCAGACAAAAAACCGCTTCGGTAATGCCGGCGGCTCCTAAAGTGTGGCCGGTCCAGCCCTTGGTCGCGCTAATTGGTGTATTTTCCTGCAGTAAGTCTCCGCAAAGTTTCGCCTCGACACTATCGTTGGCGCGCGTGCCTGTGCCGTGCAGATTCACGTAGTCGATGTTCGCGATGCCAAGTCCACTTCGATCTAGGGCTTCTTCCATGGCCAGCTGCGCGCCGAGGCCATCGGGATGCGCATTGGACATGTGGTAGGCATCCACACTTTCTCCATAGCCCAACAGCGCCAGCGAATTCTCCTGGTCGGCTTCTCTTTCCACGAGCGCAAAGCCTGCTGCTTCTCCCAGGTTGATTCCGTCTCGCTCCATGTCGAAAGGGCGGCAGATTTGCTCGGACACCAATTGCAAGGAGTGGAATCCGTAGATCACGCTGAGGCATAGGCTGTCGACGCCGCCCACGAGCACAGCATCAACAAGTCCGGCATCCAGCCAGCGCGACGCGCTGGCGAAGGCCTTGGCGCTGGAAGAACAAGCGGTGCTGACCGTCATGCAAGGTCCATCGATCTTAAGATGCTCGGCGAGAAACGCGGCCGCGGAATGTGGATTGTGGACCTCCGGCTGACGGAAGCGACGGGGAAAGCGTTTCGCTTGATCGAGCGAATGATAGGCAGTCTCGGTTTGGCCGATGCTGGATGTGCTCGTGCCGATGGCCAGGCCCACGCGGTGGGCACCCCAGTGAGATACTGCCTGGGCGACGCGCTCGGCCATGCCGTCTTGTTCAACGCCGAGTCGCGCAAGCTGATTGTTTCGACTTTCCCATTGCTGCGGCAGAGATTCAGCTTCATCTAGTATTTCTACGCGACCGAACCATGTGCGCAGATCACAGCCGGGAAACTCCCTATGCCTCAGTCCGCTGTTTCCTTGTTTTAGAGAAGAGCGAATGGCCTCTAGTCCGACGCCTGCCGCGCAGCTCAAGGTGTAGGCGTTGATATAGGTGCTTCTCACAAGTGAATTTCGTAATTCTTGACCGGCGGAGTATCCGCCAATTATGAGTGCAATTCGAGGCAGACGCTATAAGCGATCGGCAACCACAAAATTGCAACAAAGGCCGCTGACTGTAGTTGGAATGCTTGCATGCCGCGGCCGGTTAACGGTACAGCGAAGTTCTTCAGGTAAAATTCTAGCTGGTTGATTCTTCGTCGGCTTGTACTTGCCGGCCGGCCCTGGCACGACTCGTGTACAATTACCGTACTTATTGCGCGAGCACAGTCGCAAATAGACGCAATGTCGATCATCAATTACGTTTGGCGGCTGCTTGGCACGGCGTCTAGTTTCACTTTTTTCGGTATCGGCGGCTTGATTCTCGGTGCCATCGTGTTTCCAGTAGCCAATTTTTTCATCCGCGATCCTCAATCTAGGAAGGTTTTTGCCCGGCGAGTCGTTGGTAGATCCATGGCTTTGTTCATTTGGTATATGAGGACAATGGGTGTTTTGTCTTACGAATTCCTGGGCATGGAGCATGTGGAGGCCGGGCAGCACTATTTAATTGTTGCGAATCATCCCTCGCTAATCGATGTGGTGTTTCTGCTATCGCGATTTCCCGATGCTGATTGCATTATCAGAGAAGGCTTGCTGAATAGCTTCTTTATTCGCAGCCTGTTGTTGTCGGCCGGCTATTTACCCAACACTCATGGGCTGGCATTTATCGAAAGAGCCGTTGGCCGACTCAATAAAGGGTCTTCATTGATCCTGTTTCCAGAAGGTACGCGATCACTACCCGGTCAGCCGCTGCGGTTTTTCCCAGGTGCGGCGGCCATCGCAGCGCGTGCTGGCGCGAATATCCTTCCGGTGGTCATTACCTGCCGCCCAACGACGCTGACCAAGGCTGAAAAATGGTATGAGATTCCACCCACAAAACCCCATTTTTCCTTGATAGTTCAAGAGCCGTGGCCAGCCCGGCAAGCTGAAAATTCGCCAAGCAATCTACGCGATGAGGCCAAGCAGCTCAATGATGTCTTGCTCGAATACTTTATGCGCCAGCTTTCTGTGGCTGCCGAGTAGTCTGAGCTTCTGTCCTGTCATTGGGGTTTAATGCGCGTGCCCGGCGGCCTATAATTATTTCTTGCACAAAGGGGCGATTATGGCTGCGGCTGAACAGGCGATTGCGAAAGACGGGTCCACTTATTTGGAGATGCTGCGCCAGGTGCTGCATGAGGAGTTCGAAATTGATCCGTCTACGGTTGTACCCGAGGCAAATCTGTTCATGGATCTGGATATCGATAGTATCGATGCCATTGATCTAATCGTGAAGCTCAAAGAAATGACTGGGCGAAAAATTCCCCCCGAAGAGTTCAAGTCAGTTCGGACTGTGGGCGACGTGATTCAGGTATTGCTTAGTCAATGAGCGCCGGCAGCCGGCGGTCGCTGCCTGGCATGCTAGCGATCGTACTTTTCCCTTTCTTGGTTTATTTCAGTATCGACCGCGTTGGCCTAGCGCCTTTGGGTGTTGTGCTCGTGTTGGGCCTGCTGTTTCGTGCTTGGCCTTTTTTTCGCGAACGCTTGTGGTGGTTGTGTGTGGCAAGTTTGGCGGGTCTGATCTATGTTCTCTTGCTCTTTGCTAGCGGCAATTCAACCTTGCTTAAACTTTACCCAACGGGTGTCAGTATTTTCCTGTTGGGAGTATTCGCTAGCAGCCTGCTCTTTCCGCCTTCCCTCGTGCAGCGGTTTGCGGTAGCGGCGGGCATGGAAGTAACACCGCGATCTATCGCGTATACGCGAAATGTTACTTTGCTTTGGTGTGGCTTCTTCCTGGCGAATATTCTGATCACCAGTTTTATTGCGGTGCGCGCCAGCATGGAGGTATGGACGCTCTATAACGGGTTTATTTCCTATGTGTTGATCGGGCTAATTTTTCTTGCCGAGTTTGTTTATCGCCGTCTGATATTTGAACCACGTTTGCAGAACGCTGAACCGCCGGATAGTAAAGTAGCTCATGGTGGGTCGTAGTTAGCGGTCGTAAACATGCGAGTTGAATTTCCCGAGCTGCGAGCCGGGTCCGACGAGGGCCACATGATTCTTCGAGTACCAGAGAATTTGTTTTGGTTCGAAGGTCATTTTCCCAATGACCCCATTTTACCTGCCGTGGTGCAGGTGCATTGGGCCATCCACTATGCTGAGAAACTCGGACTTGAAGCAAAGAAGTTCCGGGGCTTACCCAGGCTGAAATTCCTACAGATTATCCGGCCGAACGATGAGCTCTTGCTGGAACTGAATCGTCGAGCTGGTTGTTTGGATTTTCGCTACCTACGCGATGCGGTTGTCTGCTCCAAGGGTTCAATCGCATTCGAATCGCCATAGCTGTGTCCGCTGCCACTAGAGTTTGTATCGTCCTCCCGCACTTTAATCATCATCGTCAATTCGCCGGCATGTTGGATGGATTGCGAGCCACTGGCTTACCCGCAATACTGGTTGACGATGGTAGCTGTGCGGAAAGCGTCAAGTGCTTAACAGCCATCGCCGATGCTGAGCCTTGGTTGACGCTACATTGCTGTGCGCTGAATCGGGGCAAGGGAGCGGCTCTACAAACCGGCGTTGAGGTGGCCTCCAGGAAGGGCTTTTCGCACGTGCTGCAGATCGATGCCGATGGGCAACATGACTTGGGCCGGGTGCCGGCCCTGGTGGATTTGTCTGCTCAGCACCCTCAGGCGATCGTTTCAGGGAAGCCGGTTTTTGATGCGAGTGTGCCCAGGAGCCGTTTGTACGGGCGCCAAATTACCAATTGGTGGGTCAGGGTCGAGACTTGGTCCGCGGATATTCGTGATGCCATGTGCGGTTTTAGGGTGTACCCCGTCAAGGAGTTCCTGGCTCTGTGCGGATCGGTACGTCTGCGGCCGCGAATGCAGTTTGATACGGAGATTTTGGTTCACGCTCACTGGCGTGGTCAACGAATTCTCCAGTTACCGGTAAAAGTTGCCTATCCAGCTTCTGGCCTGTCACATTTCCGTCTATTTAGAGATAATCTACTTATCACTTCAATGCATTGTCGTTTGGTCTTTGGCATGATAATTCGAATTCCGCGCTTGCTGGCGAAAGGCCAATAGTCCATGCAACCGAATAGTCGGCGGCGTGGGGCGGCCCAGAGCATTGCGGCGCCTAACAGCCTTTCCGCCACCGCGCTGGTTAGAGTTCCTTTTCACGATGCCGATCCCGCTGGTGTTGTCTGGCACGGTAACTATTTTCGCTATTTCGATTCCGCGCGCTGCGCTTTGCTGGAGCTGTTCGATTACGGTTACCAGAAAATGGAGGAGTCAGGTTACGTATGGCCCGTGATTGATACCCGAGTGCGATTCATACAGCCGGCCTATTTCGATCAGCTTATTAAGGTCACGGCCAGCTTGGCCGAGTGGGAACATCGCCTCAAAATCGATTACTTGGTGCAGTCCGAATCGGGTGAACGTTTGGCGGAAGCCTACACGATGCAGGCCGCCGTGGACGCCAGTACGGGCGAACTATGTCTCTGTTCACCGCCAGCCTTGCTCGATCGCCTGGCCAAGTTGCAAGGGCTGAACGAGCCATGACGACGAGCTCAAAGCTTACCGCCACCGAAGAGCTGGATCTGCACGCGCCAATAGCCGATTTGCTGCCGCACGACGCTCCCATGGTGCTGCTCGATCGCGTTTTGTCGGCAAGCGATGATGAGTTGCTTGCCGAGGTAGGGATTCGTCCTGGAATTCCGTTTGCAAGAGATAACGGGAATGTGCCAGCCTGGCTGGGCATTGAATACATGGCGCAGGCTATCGGGGCTCTAACGGGTTTAAAAAAACGTGCCCAATCTGCGCCTATCAATACCGGCTATCTGGTGAGTTGCCGTGACTACCGTTGCGAAGTTCCCGAGTTTGCTTGTGGTGAACGATTGCTGGTTAAGGTGACCGAAAAACTGGTTCTTGACGACCGGATCGGTGCTTACGATTGTGAGATCAAGGCACAGGACGTAATTGCCAGCGCGCGACTTTCTGTTTACGAACAGTCCCCGGATAAGGAATAGACATTGGCCGACCACAAAGACACGGTCTTAGTGACGGGTGCAAGCCGGGGAATCGGTCGAGCCATTGCCCTGACCTTGGCTCGAAGCGGCTATGATGTGGTTGCGCATTGCAGACAAGATATCGAAGGCCTGAACGAAACCCTTGATCAGCTTGGTCAGTATGGTGAAACTCGGGCGCGTCGCTTATATTTTGATGTGGCGGACCGGCAACAAGCGGCCGCTGCATTGACTCAGGACATTGAGCAGCACGGCGCCTACTATGGTGTGGTTTGCAATGCCGGGATTCATCGGGATAACGCATTTCCCCTGTTGACCGGCGAGGAGTGGGACGCCGTAATTCGTACGGACCTCGATGGCTTTTACAACGTGCTGCAGCCCTTGATCATGCCCATGATCCGTCGCAAGAAGCCCGGACGAATTGTTGCTATTTCTTCCGTGTCCGGGCTGTTGGGCAATCGTGGCCAAGTCAACTATAGCGCCGCTAAGGCGGGTCTGATCGGTGCTACCAAGGCGCTTGCCCTGGAACTGGCAAAGCGGAAAATCACGGTAAATTGCGTCGCGCCCGGCCTAATAGAGACCGGGATGACTGACGACTTACCCGAGGATCTGATTATCAAACAAATACCTATGCGACGGATTGGAAAGCCGGCCGAAGTCGCCGAAACGGTAGGCTTCTTGATGTCCGGGCATGCGTCGTATATTACGCGTCAGGTAATTGCGGTAGACGGTGGTTTGAGCTAATGCGCAGAGTCGTAGTAACGGGCATCGGCGCGCATTCGGCATTGGGTTCGGATTGGCCTAGCGTCGAGGCTGCCTTGCATGCGCGAGAAAACGCTGTCGAGGTCATGGAGGATTGGAAAACCTGTGAAGGCCTAAATACTTGTCTCGGCGTGCCGGTCGAAGATTTTTCAATTCCCGATCATTGGTCCCGCCGGCAGTCACGCAGCATGGGTCGAGTCGCAGCCCTAGCTGTATCAGCTTCCGAGCTCGCACTGGAAGATGCTGGTTTGCTCGGCGATCCGGTACTGAAATCGGGATCCGTGGGTGTTTCTTACGGTTCATCCACCGGCAGTCCTGATGCGGTGATGGAATTTGGCCGCCTTTTGATTCACAACCGGACTGAGGGCTTAAACGCCACGAGCTACGTTCGGATGATGAGCCACACCGCAGCCGTGAACATCGGTGTATTTTTTGGTCTTACCGGGCGGGTTATTACTACCAGTAGCGCCTGTACCGCGGGCAGTCAGGGCATTGGCTACGCGTTTGAGGCGATACGCAGTGGTGCACAAGACCTAATGCTTGCCGGCGGCGCGGAAGAGCTTAGTATTACCGAGGCGGCGGTGTTCGATACACTTTATGCGACCAGTACGCGTAACGATGAACCAAAGCTTGCACCCAGTCCATTCGATGTAGACCGCGATGGGTTGGTCCTGGGTGAGGGTGCCGGTACGTTTGTGTTGGAGGAATTTGAACACGCCAAGGCCCGCGGCGCCAAAATGATTTGTGAGCTTGTTGGCTACGCGACTAACTCAGACGGGAGCCATGTTACAAAACCGAATCAGCAAACCATTGGGCGATGTCTTGAGCTATCGCTAAAAAATGCCGGCTTGGCGTCTGATGCCATCGGCTATGTTAACGCACACGGTACCGCAACCAGTAGCGGTGATGTTGCGGAATCCCAGGCCACGAACAAGATCCTGGGGTCTCGCATGCCAATCAGCTCGTTGAAAAGCTACATCGGACACTCCATGGGCGCTTGTGGTGCATTGGAGGCCTGGATGACCGTAGAAATGCTCAACAGCGATTGGTATGCGCCGACCTTAAATCTGAACAATCTTGACCCGGATTGTGGTGAGCTGGACTACATTACCAATGAAGGTCGTGTATTAAACAACGAATATGCCATGAGCAATAATTTTGCCTTCGGCGGTATCAACACTTCGCTAATTTTTCGCCGCTTAAACTAGTTTTTTCGCCAACATATTCTGCGCGTGATTATTGGTGAGTTTGCCACTAAACGTCTGGTGAGCCCATCGATTTCTTGTTGAAGACCTGGCATTAGAAGTTTTGCTTACTGCGGAACTGTAAACTCAGGCTACTTGCATGCTTGGTGAATTCTACAGGCTGTACTTAGACAGCCTGTATGGCCGCTGTATCTCGTATCACAACTGGCGAGGCATAGGCTTCAAAGCAGTCCCGGCAGGCTAATCATCGCTGTCCCCGATGCGTGACCGAAAGTCAGCCAAATGTGATCTTGCGCACACTCGAACGCGCCCAGAAACACTGACTATGTGAAATCGCTCTCGTTTATGAGTCGCGATGCTTCAACTTCCCGGCGGACGCAGCCACAGTAGTGCTCGGGTAAATAGATGTTGGCCCAGGAGCAGCGGTTTTTGACTGCAGCCCTTGGGTTCTTAGGGATGGGAACGATGTCATTATTTCGCGCCTGCGCGCTGAGTACGGTCGTAGTCTTTGGGGTGTTTTTCGGTCAGCTAGCCTGGGCTGGTAGCGGTGACTTCATCGCGTCTAAATCTGGTGCTGCGGCGCTTGCTGATCTTAGTCTCGAAGAGCTTCTAAATCTCGAAGTTACTTCAGCCTCCAAGAAAAGTCAGCGGCTTTCTGATACAGCCGCCGCTGTTTACGTGATTACCAACGAAGACATTATTCAATCCGGTGTGCGCAGTATTCCTGAAGCGCTTCGTCTAGCGCCTGGTTTGCAAGTTACTCAAGTTGATGCCAGTAAGTGGGCGATTAGTGCGCGTGGATTTAATGGTCGCTTTGCAAACAAGCTTCTGGTCCTGAGGGACGGAAGGACGGTCTATACGCCGTCATTTTCAGGCGTGTTTTGGGATGTGCAAGATACGCTTTTGGATGACGTAGAGCGCATTGAAGTCATTCGTGGTCCGGGCGGGACCATATGGGGTACTAATGCGGTTAACGGCGTCATCAATATTATTACTAAGTCATCAGCCGATACGCAACGCGGTCTAGTTACTGCAAGTTACGGCGATGAGTCTGCGGTGTCCGCCGCGGCCCGCTACGGTATGTCTAATGACAACGGCTTGTCATATCGAGTTTATGGGAAGTACTTTGATGAAGATGGCGAAGAAGATCTAACAGGCCAGGATACGGCCGATGACTGGCAGATGCTTCGTGGTGGCCTGAGATTGGATTGGGCGAATACTGATCGGTCCAGCTTGAGTTTGTTATCCGAAGTGTATTCTGCGGATGTGGGCGAGCGTCTGAATCTCGCGACGCTTTCTCCGCCCTATTTGCGCCAAGAGGATTTCGAACAAGATCTCTCTGGATTCTTCACCCTGGGGCGTTGGGACGGAAATTGGGGTCAGGGTCATACGACTCAATTGCAAGTCTTCTACGACCGAACTGATCGTGACACGCGCCAGTATGGTGAAGAACGCGGTACCTTCGATGTTGAATTTCAGAGCCGACTAGAGTTTTGGCAGCGGCACGATGTAATTGTCGGCATTGGCTATCGCTCAACTCGCCTTGAACTGGTGAGTTCAGATCTCATTGATCTGACGCTCAATAATGCTGGCGACGACCCCTTCAGCAACCGCGACGTTAAACGTTACAGCGTTGTCAATCTGTTTGTAAATGACGAAATCTCCCTGATCGAAGATCGGCTTGCACTGGTGCTCGGTGTCAAGTTCGAGAAAAATGATATGTCGAGAAAAAACGTAGATGTCATGCCAAGCGCGCGCATGCGCTGGAATGCCACTGATAGTACTGTGGTTTGGGGTGCTGTAACCCGAGCAGTGCGGATTCCTTCGCACGTTGACTTGTCCGCGGAGTACATTCGAGATATCAACCCTGTGATTCCGGCGGGGGTTCCACCGAATCCAACACCAATACCCCTTCGCTCCTCGGTGCGCGGCAACGAGGATTTAATGTCCGAAAAATTGGTTGCCTATGAGATTGGTTATAGAACCCTGCTTGGTCAATCCGTCAACCTCGATATCGCCACCTATTACAACGAATACGATGATCTTCGTGGTGGCGACCCCATAGGTATTCTTTGTGAGCCGTCTGGCGAAGATGTTTCTGTCAATCCCGCTTGCATATTTGGGTCGACATATGTTTCCGCGCCCATCGGATTCAATAACGACTTAGAGGGAAACACAAAGGGCCTTGAGGCGGTTTTGAACTGGCATCCTAGTCAAAACCTTAAGTTTTCTGGCTCCTATTCTCTGCTAAAGATGGATTTGTCTGATTCGGGTAGTGGGGCTGTCAGCGGTAGCGGGATTGAGGCGAGCAGTCCCGAGCATCAGCTTTACTTTAGAGCCGGTTTCGTGCTGCCTGCTAACTTGAACCTAAACCTCGGCCTACGTTTCGTCGATGATATTGACTACTACTCAATAGATAGCTACTGGGAGGCCGATGCTAATCTGATCTGGAAGCCGACTGAGTCGCTCCATTTGGCGCTGCGGGGTGCGAACCTGCTCGATGATGCACATCGTGAAGCCAATTCAGAGCTAAACGACATTGTGCCGACGGCGATAGAGCGTAGCGTATACGCCACGCTGCGTTGGTCGTTTTAGTAGCCCTCATCACCAGCTAGTAGATGAGCCCTTTGACGATGCCAAGCAGTCGCCCGCAACTCACTGCCCTTCTTGCCGCAGTTTTGCTCGCTATCGGGGTTGCTGAGCCCGCTTTGGCGATTACGGAGGCAGACATAAAGGCTGCTCTTTTTATCAAGATCGCGAAATTCACTCGCTGGCCCGCAAGTGTTTTCGAGCTACCAACATCGAGTTTGCATTTATGCGTGCTAGGCGAGGATGAGTTGAGCGCAAGTATGAAGACGCTCGAAGAGCAATTGGTCCACGGACGCAGCCTAAGGGTTCGGGCGATAGAAAAATCGATCGACGTGCTTGACGACTGCCAGGCTGTATATGTTGCCGCGGACAGGCGACAAGAATTGAGAGACGTCATCAGCGCGGCTTCCAGCCAGCCTATATTGACGGTTGGCGATACCGATGACTTTCGTGAGCTGGGAGGAATTCTCGGCTTCGTGCTGGATAAAAATCGCATGCGCTTTCGAATCAATTTGAGCTCAACCGAAAAATCGGGGCTGGAGTTTAATGCGCAACTCCTGCAGTTAGCGATTCTCGAAAGCAACGATGCAGGAGACTCATCGTGATTAAGTTCTTCCGAAACTCGCGCCTGGGTCTTAAGCTCCGGTTTATCATCGTCTTCGCTGCCTGCGTTGCGCTGCTGATATCTGCCTTAACTTTCATCGCAGGTGAAGTCTATAGTTCTCGCGCCGAGATCGTCAGCTATATCGCGACCCTGGCCGATGCCACAGGCCAGAATAGTGCTGCGGCCTTGACGTTTGAGGATACGGTATTGGCTGGTCGCGTACTGGGGTCTTTGGCGGCAGATTCGGATATCCGCGAGGCGACCCTCTATACAAACAATGGTCTGCCGTTCCTGGAAAGAATTTTTGAGAGTGCGGCACCTGAGCCCCGACAACAGGAAGTTGTTGACTGGATCGCCGAGAACATTGATGCCAAGAGCGTTGTTTATACGCAGCGAGGCTTCTCTGACTTGTATGTTATATCGCCTATCTACTTCGATCGAGAGCGCATCGGTGCGCTACTTATTCGCAGTAGCTTGGATAAGCTGACGCGTTCGTTGTTCTTGCACATTCTTGTGGCGGTTGCCGCACTTTTTCTAGCTGTATTCGTCGCGATTATTTTGGCCGCCCGCTTACAGCGAGTAATTACTCAGCCCATCAAGGAGCTACTCAACCTGACGCGCGAAGTCTCCACCGTCAAAGATTTTACCGTTCGAGGTACACCTAGAACGAAGGATGAGGTGGGCGACTTGGTAATCGGTTTCAACGAAATGCTATGCCAGCTTGATGATCGTGACCGAAAGCTACAAAAGCACCGGCAAGAACTGGAGCGCGAAGTCGGCAAGCGTACGAAGGAGCTGTCCCATGCCGTTGCCCGGCACCGATTGGAGAAAGATAGGGCTGAAGCAGCGAGCCAGGCGAAGAGTGAGTTTCTGGCGCGAATGAGTCATGAGATTCGCACACCGATGAATGGCGTGCTTGGAATGACCGACCTCTTGATGAATTCGACTTCGCTAGATGACCGCCAAATACGGTACGCCGAAACAATTCGCCATTCCGCCGATAGCCTATTGTTCATCATCAATGACATTTTGGACTTTTCTAAGATCGAGGCCGGAAAGTTAGAGCTTGATCACGCGCCGTTTGATCTACGCGAAGTCATCGAGGAAAGCGTCGAACTCTTGGCGGAACGGGCACATGCTAAGGGCCTTGAATTGGTTAGCAAGATTCCGCCTGATCTCAGGGCGGGGCGCTTTGGTGACTCCATGCGCTTGCGTCAAGTTTTGGTGAATTTGATTGGAAACGCTGTCAAGTTCACCGAGGCTGGTTCTATTGTTGTGCGTGTTACGCAAAGCATTTCGGCCGATAGGCGGCACTGGGTTCAGTGCGTGGTGCAAGACACCGGCGTGGGCATTAATGCGAATAACCTAAGCCGAATTTTTGATTCATTTGCCCAGGAAGACGGATCCACCACGCGTCGATTCGGCGGCACGGGCCTGGGCCTGGCGATTAGCAAGCAGTTGGTGGAGCTGATGGGCGGCAAAATCGGTGTCGAGAGCAAGCTTGGTAAAGGGTCAAGCTTTTACATCAAAGTGCCACTAGAGATTGACTCTACTGCTGACACGAGCTTGCGGACCGACGGATTAAGCGGAATACGCGTTCTAGTAGCCGACGACAGTGAACTCAACCGGGAAATTCTCCGAGAGCAATTACTAGGCTGGGGTATGGATGTTGCCGATGTAGAGTCGGGTGCCGCAGCATTGGAAAAATTGGCGGCGGCAAATGCCGCGGGAAAAAGTTTCGAATTGCTCCTTCTGGACTATCACATGCCCGACTTAGATGGCGTGGCGGTGGCGCGAGCCATTCGTGACGATCCTGCGATGGCTGGGTTACCAGTCGTGTTACTCAGCTCGGTATCGGCGAGTCAGTCACAAGATGGGCTCGCTGATCTAGGTATAGACGCTTGGTTGACCAAGCCCGTGCGTCAGGCTCAACTCTACTTTTGCATGCTCAGTACGCTAGGAGGTCATCCGCACATTAGCGATTCAATGATTGCCAAGGCGCCAAAATTCGAACCGAGTACCGGTGGTGCACCGCTGAATCTAAGTGTGATGCTTGTCGAAGACAATGCGGTGAATCAAGCAGTCGCAATGGGCATGCTCGATCAAATGAGTTGCAGGGTAACTTTGGCTAACAACGGCCAAGAAGCTGTCGAACTATTCAAGTCTCAGAAGTTCGACCTTGTCTTGATGGACTGTCAAATGCCCGTTATGGACGGATTTACGGCTACGGGAGAAATTCGTTGCATTGAGACCGATTCCCAACTTTACCCCACGCCCATCATCGCTCTAACGGCAAATGCCTTACAAGGAGATCGTCAGCGCTGCCTGGATGCAGGCATGTCCGACTACCTGAGCAAGCCTTTTACCCTTGAAGATCTGCGTACGGCAATTGAATCGAGTGTGCCGAACCACGCCGCTCGCTCGGCTGCGCATAAAGCAACGCAGGAAGTCGCGGAGCAAGACCGTTCGCAATCACCAAGCGCTCCTGTAGCTGAAGCGGCAGCGGCAGCTGATTCGAGCACGGCTATCGACGAGCAAGCTCTGGCGCAGATTCGCTCTCTACAGCAGCCGGGCGGCGATGACTTACTCAGTCAGATCATTACGCTGTATTTGAGTAGTTCAGCAGATCACGAAACTTCTATTTTGTCTGCGGTCAAGGCCGGCGATTCAGCCGCGCTTCGTGAAGCAGCTCACTCATTTAAATCCAGCAGCGCCAACCTCGGCGCGAATGGTTTGGCCGATATTTGTAAGCGTCTCGAGAAATGCGGCCGCGAGGAAGATCTCACTGATGCCGTAAGCCTCGTAAAGCAGATGCACCGTGAGCACGGTCGTGTAAGGAAAGCACTCAAAGCGAAAATCGAAGGGGTGGCCGCATGAATAAACAGAATTCAGACCTGAAAAGGCCGCTGATCTTAGTTGCTGATGATGAGCCGGGGTTTCAGTTGCTCTACGAACAATCTCTGTCTAGCGCTGGCTTCGACGTTCAGGTGTTTAGCAATGGTCAAGAGTTGGTAAGTGCCTTTGAGAAGCAGCGTCCCAGTATCGTGCTATTGGATGTAGAGATGCCCGTGATGAACGGTTTTGAAGCATGCGGGCATATCCGTCACCAGCTGCATGACCTATCGACACCCATCGTGATGATTACAGGCCACGATGATATCGATTCGGTAAATCAAGCTTATGACTATGGAGCGACGGATTTTATTAATAAGCCCATTGTTTGGCCCGCTTTACCTCACCGAGTGCGCTACATCATCCGTGCCCATCAAAGCTTTGTTGCCTTAGCGAAGGGCGAGCGAAAGATTCGTTCCTTATTGCAAGCCATACCAGACCTAATCTTTGTATTGAATGCCGAAGGGGTTGTAGTTGAGCAGTTATCCGACGTTAGCGAAGCGGGCGATTCTCTGGGAGTGAATCTGCTTGGCAAATCTCTAGAATCCTTTTTGCAAGAAGGTGCTGCGGCAAGTGTTAGGCAGCTTCTGCGCGCGGCTATTACAACCGGTGCTGTACAAACCCACAATTACCATGACCCCACTGCTGATCGCCATCTGGAAGCGCGCATGGTTCCGCAGACGTCGGATCGAGTGCTGATTCTTGTCAGGGATATTTCAGAGAGAATCCGTGCCGAGCAGCGCGTCCAGCAACTGGCCTTCTATGATCAACTAACCGGCTTGCCAAACCGGCAACTATTCGCGCGCGAGCTGCGTCGCGCCATGGTCCACAGTGAACAGGAAGGTAAGTCCCTGGCGATTTTGTACTTGGATCTGGATCGTTTCAAGAGAATCAACGATACCTTGGGCCATACGGTAGGTGACGCGCTACTAAAGGCCATTGCGGAACGGCTTGGAAGCTCGCTGCGCAGTGAGGAGCTGCTGGCAAAATTGCCGGACCGCTCTGCCTCGGATTTAAGCCTTGCTCGGCTCGGTGGCGATGAGTTTGTCATCCTAATTAAGGAAATTCGAGGCGCACGAGAAGCGGAGCAAGTTGCCCAGTCCGTAAAACTGGCCCTAGCGCCATCGTTCAACTACGACGTCTATAACTTTGTCGTCACGCCGAGTATCGGTGTTGTGCTCTATCCGGAACATGGCGAATCAACTGAAGAGCTTCTGATGCATGCGGATTCGGCGATGTATCGCGCAAAATCCGCCGGGCGTAATGGTTATCGGCTCTATTCAGGCACCATGAACGCTCGCTCGCTTGAACGCCTCGATTTGGAAAGTGAATTCCGCAAGGCCTTTAGACGTAAGGAGTTTTCTCTGCACTACCAGCCTAAAGTTGATGTAAAAACTGGAATTATTACCGGCTGCGAAGCATTGATGCGTTGGAAGCACTCAACGCGCGGTTGGATATCTCCACTCAAGTTTATTCCCTTGGCTGAAGAAATAGGCGTGATGGGCGAATTGGGCGAATGGATTACCGCCACTGCGGCTCGCCAAATTCGGCAATGGGACGTAGAAGGCATTGTCATGCCACACGTTGCCATCAATGTGTCAAGTCAGCAATTTCAGCACCTTGGGATGGTGGAGCAAATTGTTCGCACCGTGGGCGATTCAGGTATTTCACCCAATCGCATAGAAGTGGAAATTACCGAAACCTTATTGATGCAGGAGGTGGAAGAAAGTATTGCTTCTCTCAAGGCGCTTCAGGATGCCGGTATCCGGACGTCCGTGGATGATTTCGGTACGGGATACTCGTCATTGAGCTATCTAAAGCAATTTCCCATCAATTCTTTGAAAATCGACCGGTCTTTCGTTACCGATTTGCATCATAAGGCCGACGATGCTGCGATTTGTACGGCGGTAATTGCGATGGGTAAAGCCCTAGGCTTAAAAGTGGTTGCGGAAGGTGTGGAGTTGCAGGAGCAGCTTGACTTTCTGCGGCAACACCATTGCGATGAATTCCAGGGCTATTTATTTAGCAAGCCTGTAACCGGCGAGAAAATAATCGAGCTTATGCGCAGCCAAGAACCGGTAGCGACCACTACTTCGTAGCCATCGCTCGGGTTGTGTGATGTCGATAATGCTGCAATGGTCTCCGGAATGAAGCTGCAGTATAAAGTTGGTTTTTTCTTGGCGCCTATCGTTGCGGTTCCGATTCTTGCAATTGGCATGTTGGCGTATAAGGAAGTCAATGAGCTTACCAAGGAAGCCGCCATTCATGACCTGAGCTCCACGGTTGATCGATTGGCGTCGCAACTAATCGCTGAGATGGAAACCGCTCAAGCGAATGTCGCTCTGTTTGCCGAATCACCCGTGCTGAAGAAGTATGCTTTGACAGCGGAAAAGAATAGCCGCTACGGATTGCTACAATCGCAGTTGCTGAAATTCTTCGCAAGTTATCAGGCAGCTTATCCTCGTTATGAAGAAATAAAGTTTGTTGATCCTAGCGGTGCCGAGGATGCTCGATGGGCATTGCCAGGTCTGGAAAACGCGAGTGAGTCGGATCGCGAAGAGCCTTACTACACGAGGCTAATTGAGTCGGACGACGCCATATATTCGGGCATTGTTCGCAGCCGGGATTCGGGAAAACCTGTGCTGCAGGTCGCCAAGAAGTTGATGATTCGTGATTCTTCTATGGCATCACGAAAAGAGCGCCGATTCGCCGGCTTCTTGGTCGTAACTATTAGCCTGGATGAGCTAAGCCGTCAAATTGCCAGTACAGATTTTAACGGTGCCGGCGGTGTAACCTATGTTGATTCCAGTGGCAATAAAGTTTTCGAGAATTCTCCGGCTATTCAGCCATTGTCTGAGTCAACAGTGCTTAAAGAGATCATCGGCAGTCGCGTAGTCCGGCAGATTGACGTCAGTGGTTTGTCCTATATGGCCGCAGGTCGGTTGATAGATTCGGGTGTTGGATTGGCTGCCTATGTTCCAGCCGATGGACTACTGGCTTCCGGACGAGACCTCGCGCGAGCGATATTACTGGCGGTTATCCTTGCGATTCTTATTTCCGCGGGCATGTCCTATATCGTGCTCAACCGCTGGGTGCTTGAGCCTTTGGCATCGCTGAAGAAATCGGCTGCCGAGATGGCGAAGGGAAATTTGTTAACCCCGGTAAGCGTCAAATCCAGTGATGCGGTGGGCGACTTAGCTTGGAGCCTCGCAGAGATGGCGAGGAGTCTGCACGTTGAGCAGGAAGCGGGGCTACATCGTGAAGAGGAGTTATCTCGCGCCGTAGCTCAACACCGGTTGGAAAAGGAGCGCGCGGAAGCTGCCAGCACGGCGAAAAGCGAGTTTCTGGCTCGCATGAGCCATGAGATTCGCACGCCGATGAACGGTGTGCTCGGTATGACGGACTTGCTATTGAATTCGACTGCCTTGGACGAACGCCAACGGCGATACGCCGATACCATTCGCCACTCCGCCGATAGCTTATTGTTCATTATAAATGACATCTTGGATTTCTCTAAGATTGAGGCGGGTAAACTAGAGCTTGATCACGCGCCCTTCAATCTACGGAAAGTCGTGGAGGAAAGTGTCGAACTTTTGGCTGAACGTGCGCAAGCGAAGGAGTTAGTGCTAGCGAGCCAACTAGCAACAGGTATTCAGACCGGTCTTTGCGGAGATGCTATGCGCTTGCGCCAGGTACTGGTGAATCTTATCGGCAATGCCGTGAAGTTTACTGAAGCTGGAGAAATTGTAGTACGCGTTAGCGAAATTACCGGTAGCGACAGCGGCCACTGGGTTCAATTTGAAGTCCAAGATACCGGTGTTGGTATTAATCCAGAAAATCTAGACTTGATATTTGATTCCTTTGCGCAGGAAGATGGCTCCACCACTCGCAAGTTTGGTGGTACCGGGCTGGGTTTGGCGATTAGTAAGCAGTTGGTGGAATTGATGGGCGGCAAGCTTGCCGTCGATAGCACGCCGGGCATGGGTTCTCGATTCTTCTTTAGCGTGCCACTGGAAGCGGATCCTGCAGAGGTTTCGGCCTCGCGGACGGACGGACTGGTGGGCGTACGGGTGCTAGTAGTCGATGATAGTGCTGTGAATCGTGAGATTCTGCATCAACAATTATCGGGCTGGAAAATGGAAGTTGCCGAGGTAGATTCAGGGCGTGCAGCCTTGAATGCATTAGAATCAGCGGCGCACGGGGGTGATCCGTTCGATCTGCTCATGCTCGACTATCACATGCCTGATCTTGATGGTGTCGCGGTGGCGAAGGCCATTCGGGCGAATGTGAGCTTGGCGAATTTGCGAATCGTCTTACTAAGTTCGGTTTCGGCCGACCGGCCCGAAATGGACGTCGCTGACTTGGGAATTAGCGCGTGGTTGACAAAACCCTTACGACAAGCACAGCTCTACTTTTGTTTAACAACCAGCTTGGAAGAAGTCTCAATAGAAACCAAGGCGTTAACTAGCGATAGTGAATCCGTGCCACCAGAGTTTGATATCAAGGTTTTACTGGTGGAAGATAATCTCGTTAACCAAGCGGTGGCGCAGGGTATGCTGGATCAAATGGGTTGTACGGTCAGTTTGGCGACCGACGGACAGGAAGCCCTGGAATTGTTTTCGCGGGAACGATTTCAACTGGTATTGATGGATTGCCAAATGCCTGTCATGGATGGGTTTCGGGCAAGCCGGGAGATTCGCCGGCTGGAATCGATCAAACAGTTGGAGCCCTTACCCATTGTTGCTCTAACCGCCAATGCCTTACAGGGCGATCGAGAGCGTTGTCTGGCCGCCGGTATGTCCGACTATCTAAGCAAACCTTTTAGCTTGAACGAATTGAGAGCAATTATTGCGGCGGCCCTAGCATCTAGCACGGGGCGGGCTTCCGATGGTAAGGGCAACAAGCAGGGTGCAGTGGCTGCAACTTAGGCCATGTGGGTTCCTGTGCCTAAGCAAACGGATCGGCCAAAGATCTGCCATTACAAGCATTATCAAGCTTAGGCAAAAGCTGCGCTAAGCTAGGGACCATGACCCGCCCTAGCTATGCACAAGTCGATCTCGGCGCCATTCAGCATAACCTGCGCCTCACGTCGCGCTTGGCGCCTAAGTCCAAGATTCTTGCGGTAATCAAGGCTGATGCCTATGGCCACGGTTTGGTCGCGGTGGCACAGGCTACGGCTTCAATGGTTTCGGCTTTTGCTGTCTCTTGCACCGACGAGGCCTTATCGCTGCGAGAGGCGGGCATTCAAGTTCCAATACTGTTACTGGAAGGTCCGGTTGACGCCGATGAAGTTGAGCTGGCGTCGAAATATGATTTTTCTTTAATGATCGCCGAAGCGCAACATGAGCAGTACATTTTGCAAGCAAACATCACCCAGCCCATCAATGTCTGGCTCAAAATGGACACCGGTATGCATCGTTTGGGAATACCGCCCGCAGAATTCGGCCCCTTACTTAAACGCTTGCGGAACTCTGCATTCATCAAGCCTGAAATAGTTTGTGCGACGCATCTATCCTGCGCGGACGCTGAGAGTCGCAGTTACACCGAATCGCAGATTACATGTTTCGATGCACAGATTGGCGAAAACAGTTTTCCGGTAAGCATCGCTAACTCCGCGGCGTGTCTAGCATGGCCCAAGGCCCACCGGGATTGGGTTCGCCCAGGCTACATGCTTTATGGGAACTCACCGTTTGCCTGGGAACAGACGAATGCCGAGAATTTGCGACCCGCTATGGCCGTGATTTCGCAAGTCGTGGCCTTGCGGAATATTCCTCGGGGCGACTCGGTGGGTTACGGGGCGGCTTGGACGGCCAAGCGGCCATCGCGCATAGCCACCGTTCCCATTGGCTATGGCGATGGTTATCCGTGGCACGCGCCCAACGGCACACCAGTCATGGTCCAGGGGCGGCGCGCAGGCCTGGTCGGTCGCGTGTCCATGGACATGATCACGGTGGACGTGACCGATATTCCGAACGTCAGCCTGGGCAGTCCAGTGGAGCTTTGGGGTCCGCAATTGTCGGTCGGCGAAGTGGCGCGGTATGCGGGGACCATTGGTTATGAACTACTGACCCGATTGCCAGCCCGTCTGCGGCGCGAGTACGTGAACTCAGTCGACGATTCCGCCTAGCCGTTCACGAGATGTTTTTTGTCGCTATCGCGGTGGCTTGGCCTGGCGCATTCTTTCCTGGAATTTTTTTAACTCAGCGGCAGGGTCCATGATGACATCGGAATAGATTGCGACTGGTCGCCCAAGGTAGTCATTGTCTTCGACTTGTTTTAAGACGAAATCGGCAAAATCTTCGTAGGTAATGATACGCGCTGGCGGTGAATCGTCGTTTGTCGTGAATTTCAAATTACGCCTAGCAGGTTCTTCCACCATAAATCCCGGTCGCAAAATGACCGTCTCCAAATCGCTGGCTAGTAACATCGCTTCCATATCTGCCATATCGGCATATAAGAAGCGCGCGTTATAGCGCCATTTGTCCGTTGGATTGTCACTGGCCGGGGCGGTCGCATCTCGGCCCACGCGTTGTTCTACACCGGTAGAGCTGGCCATGATGAGCCGTTTGTTGCCTTTTTCCTGCATAGCAAGCATCAGGTTCTTGGCCATGACGGTGTACAAATCGACTTCACCGATTTCCTGAGTCGGGTCCTTGGGTGTCGGGAATCCCACCATGCAAATCACGATTTCGTCGCCCGCAAGTGCAGCTTTTAGGGATTCGATATCCCGAACATCGCCTTGAACCAGCTTTAGATTTGGATGTTCCGGGCCGAATTTTTGCGGGCTGCGTGCTAGACCGGTGACCGCATAGCCTTGTGCCAAGGCTTGGTCGATAATCACTCGACCCGAGCGCGCCGTTGCGCCAATGACGGCAAGTCTAGGCTTTGAGGACCCCCATGCGCTGCCTAGTAAGAGCAAGCCAATACTTGCGCCGAGAAAATTTCTTCGATGCATTGTTTTTTCCGCCTTTGTTCGGATTCCCGGGCCACCTTAATTTTTCTGGCAGTCCTGGGCAATGCCCCGTGACTGGGCTGGATTGCCCATAGGCCGAAACGGCTGCCTTTGGCTCCGCTGTGCCCGGCTGCCGGACTATTTCGCGGCTGCAGCGAGAACTGCGGTCAGCGTCATTGGCGCCTACCTATTCAAAGGTATAAAGTCGAGAAAATGACGATGTCGAGGAAGTAGTCATGCCACGCTTTTCTGCACACAATTTATTGTACTGTGCCGGCCTGTTCTTTGTTGGCAGCAATATTTTCGCTGCGCCCCCGGACCGGGTCAGTGCCGCTAGCCCTTATTCTGGCTCGCATTCGTCCGCGCAGGCGATAACTCCCGGGGGTCCAAATTCGGAATTTTTCAATAAGTGGCGTGATGAGTTGGGGCTGAGTGTGGAGCAGCAAGGCGTCATTGCTGAAATCTTGGCTGATTATGGTCAACGTCTGCGCCCACTTTTTCAGCGTGGCGCTGAAACGGTTTGGTCTATCATGAACGTGGCACCCATCAATCCGGAATACACCGTGGATACTGAGGCTGCAGCCCAAGCTGCAGCGGAAACAGCCGCGGATATTGTGCGCATTGCGAGCGAAATGCGCAGTGCGGTGCATTCGGTCATGACGGCCGAGCAAATCGCGACCCTGGATCGGCTCATTGAAGAGAGCCGTTCCGCTTGGCGGGAGCGAGCTGCGCAGCATGCTAAGGGAAAGCATGGCCAAGGAAAAATGAATAAAGATTCAGCCACTGAAGATTAGCTTCTCTGTATAGCGAGCTACATACGGGTTGCGAGTGCTGCGCTCGTGGAACTGCGTTTACCGTCCTGAACTTTCGCTAGAAATACCGGTCGATATAAGCCTACCGGCACGTCGACTGCGGCCGGATGGAAGTAGCGAGAATTCTGGCTTGAAAGGTTTCAAATTGATGTCGAACATGGCGGTAGCGCGAGCTTTGTCGGCCTTGCTCTTAATAGTGTCCTTATCCATGGCCGCATCAGCCACGGATAATTTTCATGGTGAATTCGATGCGATTCTGCGGGCGCAGGTTTCAAATGGAGCCGTAAACTACCCGGGCATAGGGGCTGACGGTAGATTCCTGGCCTACGTCTCGCGACTGGCGGAGCCATTGCCAGACGGCCTCACTCGCGAGCAACGACTGGCCTTCTATATTAATGCCTACAATGCATTGGCCATTAAGGGCATTCTAGACGGGCACTCGCCAGCGTCACTCTTGGGTCGCTACAAATTCTTCAAACGAATCCGTTACAAGTTGGATGGTGGGGAGATCAATCTCTTCGACTTAGAGCGAAAAGTCATCATTCCCATGGGCGAACCCCGCATTCATTTCGCTCTGGTTTGCGCCTCTCATTCTTGCCCACCATTGCGGTCTGAGGCTTATATCGATAGCCGGCTAGATGAGCAGCTTGACGAGCAAGCGCGTCTTTTCCTACGAGACAACAGCAAGAACAGGTTTGATGGAGATTCTCAAACGGCTTATCTCTCGAAGATTTTCGATTGGTACGCGGACGACTTTGAAGTTTCCGCCGGGTCCGTACAGCAATATGTTGCTCAGTATCTGCCAGATTCCCGCCTGGTCAAGGCACTAAAAGCTGATGCCTATAAGGTGAAATATCTTCGCTATGACTGGAGCCTAAACGGCGCGCCGCCGCCCAGGTAAAGCCGCCTCATTGACTGATGCAAGAATTGCACAGAGCCAAATCTATTCTTTAACGGGTGCAGGTTTACGTTCCGCCGCAAACGTCTCCCAGGTTGTCATATTTGGCTCTGACCATTCACTGGGCGCATTCAGGTATTTTGGAAAATTCTTTTCTGTATACGCTCTCACATGGCTTGGCAGATCATCAGTGCTGTCAAGTGAAAACACACTGGTTATTCCGAGTATGCCGCCGTCGCGATTGTCCATGAGCATCCACGGATGCCATGGTGCGACCTTTTGCCATGAACCTGTGTAGGGTACTTTCATTTGTTCAGGATCATTCAGAGCTGCCAGGCTTGCGTGAATTTGAAAATACTCGCTCGTGCGGTACCACTCGCCAAAATGTTCGCGCGGCCATTGCTTCGGTGGTAGCGGCGTGGGCCAGCGAGTATTCACTTCAAAAGAGACGACCGCTCGGTCACCGAAGGTTTGCCAGGGCAGAATAAACGGAAACTCAACTTCCTGAAAACCGGTTTCTTCCGTGCCAAAGCGTTGCTTGAATTGCGTGGCGTAGTGGGAGTTTACTGGGTCGTTGTGGGTATGAAAGACCTCGACTTCCTCTCCGGTATAAGGGTTTTTCCAGGATTCCAATATCCGGTCTTCTTTCATATCAAGATAGTAGACAACCTCGCGATGTAGATTCTGGTAGCGGCCATCGGGCAATCTTGATACGCGGCTCATCCCGAAACCCTGTATTCGAAACAAGGGTTTGATAACCTCTTGCGTCCCGACAACGGCGTATTGCGTGCCGGCGAAGTATCCGCAGGTTTCTTTGCCGTCTTCTAGGCTAGATGCCAGTTTTACCCAAGCTGTAAGATTGTCTTCGGGTTTTTGGAAATCCAGATTGAGGCTTTTACCGTGGGCAGCTGCGACGGCAGGGCTGGGCGCGGTTCCTAAGCCCAAGGAGGCGGCGCCGGCCAGCGAACCAAGGCTACCTAGTCCCAACAGGGTTGAGCGACGACTAAGTTTCTGGTCACCCAAGTCCATTCTTGTGGGATTGAAATTCTCGAACATGGCTTACCCTCTATCCTGCCTGCGGAATCGTCAGTATAACGTCCCTTGGACGCTTTTGAGTATGGTGCGATTGATGATCACTGCGTGGTGGAATCGGAGTGGGCAATAGTGGCGCCTGACGCTGTGTCTGTAATCTACACATTTTTTCGAGGTCAATCATGAGCACAGCCAACACCTACGATGAGGCATTCGTGGATAGTCCCATGCGGGACAACTGGTACCAGTCAAGTTCCTACTGGCCGTCTTCCTTCGCTCTAATTACCAGCGTGGATGAATCGGGGACGACGAGTATTGGTCCCTACCAGCTATCGTTTCCCTACGGAATCATCGAAGACCGTCAGTTCTTGGTCGTTAGCCGTAAGGGTTCAAACACCGCTAATCACGTACTGCGCACCGGAAAATGTGCGATGAACTTTATAGAGTTCGACCGAGACCTATTGGCGAACGTGGTTTCGCTGGGTTATCCCGGCCAGTCACCCCAAGAGAAAATGGAAGACACGCCATTTACTTTGATGGAGAGCCCGACGCCAGGGCGTGCTTCTGATGATCGCCACCCAAAAATATTGCGCGAGGCCTTTCAAGTCTATGAATGCTCATTAGATGTAAACGAGCGCATTAAAGACAATGGCAAAACACCTGAGTATTTAGTATTAACCATCGACAACATCCTGCTAAAGGAAACCTGGAAACATAATTTGGACGAAGGTCCAACGCGCATGCCACATATGCCCATTACCTTTGGATTTCGGGGTGGCCAGCAATTTTGGTTCGCCGAATTGCAAGAAGCATTTTGGCTGCCGGTGCCCACGGACAAAGGGCCCAAGGAAGAGACAGTACTCTACGAAGCCAATCGCATTGATACGGAAATTCAATTCACTCGCGAAGCAGCACAACAACTCACGGGCGTGCCAAAGGCCTTTTTACGAACCGTGTTGGAGGGTATCGTGAAACAGGCCCGCGAACGGAATGTGTTGCTAGTTGACAAGGACTTTGTCGACATGATCAATAGCGAGCGAAATGCTTGACGAATTCTAAAACGCAGCCCTTATCAGAAGCCCCGCTACCCAGTTCCCAGTCTATGGAAGAGAGGAGAGTTCAATGGCCAGGGGGGTTCAAGACACTTCGTCTTATCTCGGCACTGGTGAGCCTCTTTTCAATCGCGTCCTGTTCGGCTTTGGGATTGAGCACGGGCAGCGAACTCGATGATTTGCTGAGTATGCTGGCGGGAACTTATATTGGCGAAGCGCCGGATCCGCGCTCTCGCGATGGCAACCGGCAGATCATTGTGCACAAATTCGTCTCCATTGACGCCCGGCGATTTGGCCAGCAGGTTTTCTACTACCAGTTAAGTCGGACCACGGCCGATGGTCCGCTCTTGCAGCAAAAGATTTTTGTTTTCCAGGAGGCTGAGCAGCCAGGCTCAATTCGTATGCGCGCCTATGTTTTTTCGCCCGGTCAGGAGCCTGGAAATCTTCATCGAGATAAGGCTCGAATAGACAGAATTGAACCGGGAGATTTGCTTTCTTTCCCAGAGGCCTGCGATTTTGTTTGGACATCTGTTGATAATGGTTTTGAAGCGGTGGTAAGGGCGAGCAACTGTCGTTTTGCCAGCCGGGGATTTGGCCAGGAAATTCGACCCGAAATGATTTACCGAGTTGCTGGCGATCAATTTTATTGGACAGAAACTCTGTACGGGGCCGACGGAAAAGTGCTCGCATCGACGCAAGGAACATTGGTTGCTGTTCGCCAATAGCCGCGGTTACCGAGCTCGGCTATCTCCGTGGATTCATGCGAGAAGAGAGGCGGAACGCGTCTATGGGCGGATCTATTTGGGTCTTGGCCTGATCCGTGGCAGGATAGAGACTAAGTGTCGATAAGAATCATTGGCCACCCAGGAGGCTACCCGTGTTTGCTAATCAATACCGGTTCTCTATGTTAGTTTTCTTTGCGCACTGTCTACTTGCGACGCTTGCGTTCGCCGGCGCTCATATCGAGGATCAGAAGACCACCGAGGACCATGCACATCACCAAATGACGGCCGAGCAGCTGGCTGAATTGCGCGCGAAGATTCCGCTCTATCAGCAATATTCTGATGAAGATATCAGCATGGGTATGGCGCGCATGAAGAATTTGTGGGGCTGGATTGTCGAAACGCCGAACAATGCCTCTGTTGGGGTGCTCGCCTTGGCGCACGGATTCAAGGAGCGGGGCAATCGTCAGTTCACTACAGCCTACGCGCAGGCCATCGCCGGATATCCAACGGTCTTCGCGTTTGGAATGGCCATGATGACCTCCGAGCACATCCAATCGGCGCTGGACGCGCTGGCGGCTAAAGGTGTCGATAAAATCTTGATTATCCCGACCACCACCGCCGATAACACCACGCTAGTGCGCCAATGGGATTATATTTTTGGTAAGCGCGACGAGTCCGCATATCTGGACGTGCCACGCGTGGCGACCAAGGCCGAACTAATCTGGGGTCCAACGCCAACGGCAGATCCCCTCATGGCGCAAATCATGTTGGACTATGCGCGCGAGCTGAGCACAGTCCCGGCGGAGGAAATGGTAATTATCATCGGGCACGGTCCGCAAGACAGCGCGGACAATGACAAAGAGCTGGAAATCTTGCAGCGCCATGCTGATTTTATTAAGACGCAAGGCGGCTTCAGTGAAGTTCGGGCAGCCAATGTTCAAGATGATGCGCCGACCGATGTGCGTGCGACCAATGTTGCCATGCTACGGGGCTGGGCTGAGCGGGCCATGGAAGACGGCCGTCGCGTCATTGCCGTGCATACCGCGCTGACCCAGAGCGGTGTCGTGGGGCGAATGGAAAAGGATGTAGCCGGTGTGGCGAGCTTCAATCGCAAGGGACTGATGGAACATCCGCTATTCGGCCAGTGGATCGATGGCGTGATCACTCAAGCGGTGGGCTCGGCACAATAGGCCGTCGATGAATGAGGTGTAAGGACATGTCGCTTGGGAAGTCCGTAGCCTTGGCCCTGCTGGTGAGCTTGGCTATAGCCCAGGATGCCTTGACGCTGGAGTCACTCAAATCTGCGGACTACATGAAGGGTAAGCGCGCTTTTCAAGGCCGCTGCAGCGCCTGTCATACCTTGGCTGCGGATAGTAGCGATATCGCCGGTCCGAATCTTTGGGGTGTGTTCGATCGGGTTGCCGGTTCGAAACAGGACTTCAGGTTTTCAGATGCCTTGCTAAAAGCTGACTTCACCTGGTCTCCGACGCACCTCGATGCTTGGCTCGCGGATCCGCAGGGTTATTTGCCGGGTAACATCATGGGTATTCCCGAGCCGGTCCCGGCCGCTGACCGGCCGAACATCATCACTTTCATGTTGATCGAAACGGGAGCGGTGGATTGGCCAAGACCCGAGGCTGCGTTTGCGGAAGAGCAAACAGATCGCTCCAAGCCCCCGGCCGAGCGATTCCCCAGTTTTTGGAATCATTTGATGTTCAATACCGCTCGATTCCGCTGGGAAAATCCGTCGGCGGAGGAAAACTTTCGCTTCGACGCATACTTTAGATCCGACGGTTCTGTCATGACGAATCAAAAGCGCATGCGCGGTTTTTGGTACATCACCGATAAAGACTTTTTTTGTTACGCCCTTTATCGGATGCCCGTCGGGGTGGGTAGCATGGTGGAGTGCTTCCCGGTCGGCGCCATGGCGATCCCACGTTTTTCAGAAGAGTTGTGGACCTCCAGACCCATGAAGGGCGTGCAACTTCACGGTGGCATTCAGCCTGGACGGCCCGATTGGGTGGAGGCGGGTGGCTCACCCCCGTAGCCACCAACTAGCTCGAGGAAAGATCCATGCTGTCGCTAATTTTTCTCCTCTATGCCGTTGTTCATTTGAGCCTATGGTTATGGGGCTGGTGGGCTTGGCTAAATGCGGGCAAACCCACGGCCCTATTTCTAGTCTTGTTTGCCAGTACCTTATTGTTCTGGGATAACTTTCGCATTGGCATCGGCAGATTCATCGGCGAAGGCGAGTTGCTAAAGGCCATGTCTGTACCAGCGTTTGCTTGGCATTGGAGCCTTTTGCCACTGTTGGTAATCGCCGCTGGTTCTATTGCGCGCCTGGCGGGGTTGGACTGGGCGCAAAAACGCTGGGTTATGGGTGCGTTCTGTCTGGTCGCCGTGGGACTGAGTGCCCTGGATATACCAAAAATATTTTCCATGGAGCTTTATCCCGCCTGCGTGGCGGACACCTTGAGATATAGCAGTGGTGTTAGCGAAGCCCAGTTGTGTTCACCCGACGCGCAGGTCGTGAAGGGCCCGGGCGCTGCAATGGTTGCGATTCTGACAAATGTCGTCGTACTGATCGTTGGCATTGCGATTTGGATTCGGCACAAGTGGCCATGGCTAGCATTGGGTTCGGGCGCCATGTTCGTGGCAGCTGGTGCATTCGCTACGTCCTACTATTCACTGCCGATAGCCAATTTTGGCGAGATTTTGATTACCGGAGGGCTCATCGCCACCGCATTGCATTTCGCGCGCGAAGCGCAGAACCAGACTTGATAAAAAGCGGAGCAGTCACCGTGCGTTTTCTCGCTATTTGCCGGTGCTGACTTTGCGGAAGAATAAAGGAGAGCGCCATGGGCGTTTCGCAGTATCGCTATGTTTTTCTGCTGATCCTATTCACGGCAATGTTTGTTGCGACTTCGGTTTGGGGTAAAGGTGACCTTGAGCGGGGCAAACAACTGGCTCGCGAGTGCTCGGCCTGCCACGGCCCTGATGGTAATAGTCCGTCACCGGTTAATCCCCGCATCGGTGGGCAACATGAACGCTACCTATTGCTGGCTTTGAAGGCCTATATCGATGGTAGCCGTGCGAGTTCTTTGATGCGTGGCGCGGTGCTCAACAAAAGCGAGCAAGATCTGGAGGACATGGCGGCCTATTTTGCCA
This sequence comes from Gammaproteobacteria bacterium, assembly GCA_965221985.1. GTDB lineage: Bacteria > Pseudomonadota > Gammaproteobacteria > Steroidobacterales > J054. The sequence goes on along the minus strand of OZ244928.1, from coordinate 47,573 downwards.
GTCAGAAATCAGATTTGATTCAAGCGCCGGCGCCCAGTAAACCGGGTCCTGGCGGTCCTGGCGGTCCTGGCGGTCCTGGCGGTCCTGGCGGTCCTGGCGGTCCTGCGGGCGGCGGTGTGATGAAATTTGATCACGGTGAACGCACCGCCGCCTTTACCAGTTTACTGGCGCGAGCCCGTGCCTTGGCAAAAGCCGCGCAACCCGTGGACGAGCAAATTGCCTGTCGGGACATATCTGGTGACGCCGAGGTTGATTCCGACGCGGATGGCTTGCCGGACGCCGAGGATGCCGCACCCCAAGATTCCGCCGAATTTGTCCGCGATACTAATGGCGATGGCTTCTTTGAAATTTGCAACCCTGGCCAATTGCAGGCAATCGTTACCCTGGGTAGCGGTTCCGGTAAATCAACGCTCTTATCCGAAGAAAATCGCCGAGCCCGGAACTATCAGCTTGCCCGAAATCTCGACGTGCAGCGCATCGATAATTTTCAGCCTATTGGTGATTGTGGACCCACGGGTAATTGCATGCGGGCTCTCGGTGAATTTGGGTTCTCGGGTGTGTTTGACGGACAAGGCCATGAGATTCGCAATCTAAACATTGCCTATCCCGAACGCGGCGGTGTGGGTTTGTTTGGCGTATTGGGCGAAGCTGGCGTGGTCCTAAATTTGCGCCTTAGTCAGCTTAGTGTGCAGGGTCGCGCGGGGACCGGCGGTTTGGTTGGCTCAAATTTTGGCGTGGTTTACCACTGCGAGGCTGAGGGCGAAATCAAAGCAAGCGTTGCCTTGGGTGGTTTGGTTGGTGGCAGCGGCGGTCTGGTTTACGGTAGCTATTTTTCCGGAAAAGTTTCCGGTCAGCAGGCGGTTGGTGGCCTGGTAGGCGACATGACCGGTGCTGTCTATTCAAGCTCCGCGTTCGCGCAGCTAGAGGCCGATCGAGGTGTCGGGGGATTGGTCGGCTTGAACACTTTCGGAGCGGTCTTAGATAGCCATTCCAGTGGCGAGATTAGCGGCACTAATGATGTGGGTGGCTTGGTTGGCGTGAACACCGACGCCAAGGTTCGTAATAGTTCGTCTACGGCTAGTGTCCGCGGGCAAGGGAACAATATCGGTGGTTTGGTGGGTTTCAATTCCCTAAGCAATATTCGCAATAGCTATGCCCTGGGCGCGGTAAGCGGTGACGACGCCGTGGGAGGCTTGGTAGGTTGTAACAACGGCGCGGTAGCGCAGAGTTTCGCGGCAGGTGCGGTGAGTGGCCAGGGCGAATCCGGCGAGCTGGTGGGTATAGTCGTGGCCGGCACACAAAGCGCGAGTTATACCGGGCCCGTGGCGCGTGAGCTCACGGCAGAGGTTTCCGGCTGGGCCCCGGATGATTTGCCCATAACGAACCTGCTCGACTATTTTTGCGATGCTAACGACAATGGGTTTATTGACCCGCCGGAGCGGTCGCCTGAAAACTATATTTGGCAATTTCGCGATGGCACTTATCCGAAGCTGCGCTGCCTGCGCGCCGCGCAAGCCAAGGAGGCCGGGTGAGTTTCTGCGGTGAAAAAACTAGCCCGCGTAGCGGCCGCAATCTGCGATGGAGAAATGCAATGTTGATTAGGTTCATATGCCTATTGATCGGTACTACTTATTTCGGTGCCGCCGTTTCCGCCGAGCGAGTGTCGACTTTTAAACCCTTTGCCGTGGGCGATGTATTTGTCGCCGCGACTCTCATGGACGATCCGAATGATGACCATCGTGGCACTGGCCGACTGTTACAGTTCGACGCTGATCTCCAACTCAAGGGAGAACTTTGGGTTGAGGAAACCACGCATAAGCTCGGGGGCTTAAGCTTCGCGCCCGACGGGACTCTGTGGGGTTTTGCTCAGCAGTCCTGGCAGGTGATTGAGATAAAACCCGATGGCAAGTTGTTACCGCTACGCAATTTTTCCAATCGATCGTTTAGCAGCGTGGCTTTCGCATCCGACGGTAGCCTTTACTTTGGCGAACATTTGGTGGGTTCGAATCTGAAGATCCCCCAAAACACGACAGTGTTTAGTTATATGCCGGGCGCCGAGCGAATTGGCGATGGCCATGTTTTTCAGTTTACCGGCGACGGGCGACTGCTGGCGGAATTTCCCACCGCTACCCACGGTGGTATGGCGGGCATTCATGGTGCAACCAGTATCGTCTTGTCCAATGATGGGCGCCGGGTAATTTATATATCGGAAACCGGCAACCGTTTAATGCAATACGATTTGGTAAATCGTAAACAGTTAGCTGATCTCGCCGTATACGATCCCGCCGCAGGTGGCCCCGCGATGGTGCTCTATATGACGAGCTTGGTCGACGGCAGGCTGGTGATTGCCACGGGCGCAAGCCTGCTACTGGTGAATCCTGATACGGGAGCTACCGAGCAGGAAATCAAACTCGAAAGCTCCGGTTGGGCCGCCGTTACGCCGGCCATTGATGCTGGGCATGTCCTCGTGGGCAATTTCTTTTCCGGAGAATTCGTGAAACTTAGGCTGTCTGATGGTGAAGTTGTGGCCCGCAGCTCAATCAACGAACAGCGCTCCCTCTCCGGCATTGCGCAGTATGCCGGCCGGAAAATCCTGCACCGTGGTCCGGGATTTGGCGAAGGGAATCCTTATGAAGAGGTGATTGAATCCTCCGAGCGCGCGTTCATGCTGCGTGATCTTGAGGGGTCTATTGCGAATCTTGATGATGACTATGTGCTGTACGACATACGCGAAGAAGGCGCGGTGCCGCGTATGCAAGGTCGGGAAAATGTTCGTAAAATCCTTGGCGCCTTCTTTACTGCCAGTGATACGTGGCTAGACTCGAGCGTTGACAAATTAGCCTTACTTGAAAACCTATTGGTTCAGGTCGAGTACGATACCTACAAAACCGATGAGGGCGAGAAGACAGTTCCGACCCTCGTCGTTTTTGAGCATCGTAATGGCAAACGTTGGCGAGAATGGCGTTTTAGGCCACGCGAAGAAAACTAAACCGGCCGCAGTTAACGGAGTAGTGTAGATGTTGAAAAAACTTTTTAAGATATTGCTGGGCATCTTAGTCGTGCTCCTGGCGCTGGTCGCATTCGTGGCCATGAGCCTGCAAGCACGCGTGCCGGAGTCTACTTTTGAATTGCAGCCTGCTGCGGCGAGCCAGCTTGACCGGCAACCGGTTTTACTCTTCGGGGCCACGCGAAATACGGGTCTAGAAGTTGCGAAAATCTTGCGCGCACGCGGTGAACCGGTCACTGCTGCGGTACGCGCCACCTCCGATCGCAGCGCATTGGAAGCCATAGAAGCCGACATAGTCGTAGCTGATGCTTTCGACCTGGAGGCTCTACGACAAGCTTTTGCGAGCAACGACTTTCGAGCCGTTGTGAGCACCATCGGTTGCTATAGTTGTGATCCCGCACCCGATGGCATCGGTAACCAAAATATCATCGATGCAGCCCGAGCCGCCGGTGTTAAACGTATGGTGCTAATCACGACCATTGGTTCGGGCGATAGCTACGACACGGTTCCCTGGATTTCTCGCATTGCTTTACGGGGCATTCTGCCCTTAAAAACTCAGGCCGAGGACCACCTACGTGCCAGTGGCCTTGACTACACCATCATTAGACCGGGTGGTTTGCCGCCAAAGCCGGCCTCAGGCCGCGGCTATTTGTCGGAAGACCGCAAGGCCTTTGGCTTTATTAGTCGCGGTGATCTCGCACGTTTGATCGTCGGTGTGTTAGACGATGACCGCACAATTAACAAGACCTTTGCTGCGGCTGATCCCGAAATCAAGGCGCCTTGGGACTAGTTGTTGATGCATTACCAATCAAGTCTTCAAGAGCGTCGTCGCGCGAATTGTTTAGTTTAGCAGGATAAAGCCATGAGTACTGCATATCCTTGGGTGGAACCACCTTGGCCGGACAAGGCGCTGCCGCGCGATCAGCTCGAGGATCGCATACAGCAATTGCTGGGCACGACGAATATGTGCGTCCTGGCAACCAATCAGGCCGACGGCCAGCCCATTGCCAGTCCGATTGAGTATTGGGCCGATGGTCTGGAAATGTATATGCTGCCGGATCCCGGTACCCCAAAGCTAAAGGCCATGCTGCGCGACTCGCGCGTGTGTGTGGCAGTGAACGGGCCTTACCATGGCTGGCATTCTGCCCGCGGCGCGCAATTATTTGGTCAGGCCGCGATCATCGAACCCCATTCGCCCGCTTGGGATCGTGGCATGAAAATATTCCGCTGGTATGAATGGATGCACGACCTCGCCATGGATACAAGTCAGCCATTTGAGCGGCAGGTGCTCAAAGTCATGCCGGAGAAAATCCTATATACGGAAACGTGGTTGTGGAAACTCGGCTACGGCGCGAAGCAGACTTGGCTGCGATGAACCGCTATTTGATTTTTAAGCATTGCTTGGGAAAGCCGCGTCTGGGCGCTGGAAGCACGGCGACGGGCGTATTCAACCGCGTCTGAGTGGTCGCCCGCGAGCTCGAGCTAGTAATGTGGAGGCGGCTCCTGGTCTTGGGTTTCGATGCGCTCGGCAAGCACGTCCACCTGTTTAACCAACTGCTGGTTGAGCGCCAAGGACTTGTCCAGTTGTTTTCGCTGTGCGTAGACCACATCGCTAAGTTCTTGTAGGTTGTGTTCAAGATGGGCGCATTTGATTTCTAAGGTCTCAAGACGCGTATCATGATCCACGTTCACACTCCTAGCTCCGGCTGCAGCCATTCTAGCGATTCGCGGGCGCGGTTGCTGCCCGATAACTCTCGGCCGTGAGTCTCGCACTGTGACCAGGAGAGGGCATATTTTTTATCGTTTCAGTTTGGCGGTACAGGACGGCATGAATTTTCGCCGTTTATGCCTTTCCATACTCATATTGGGTTTCGGCTTGTTGGGGGTGCCGACGCTTGGCGTTGGTGCTCAGATTATTCAGCGTGGTGCCACCATCGATCCGCCCTCGCTAGATCCAAGTCGTGGCACGGCCACGCCGGCCAGTCCCGTCTTATCAGACCTGGTCGAAGGTTTGGTCGTGCGTGGCAAGGCCGGCGAACCTGTTCCCGGCGCCGCGATTTCATGGAGCCTCAGCTCGGATTTACTCACTTATCGATTCGAGTTGCGGGAGCAACTTAAGTGGTCCGACGGTCAGCCTTTAACGGCCCATGACTTTGTCTATTCTTTTCAGCGCCTGCTTGATCCCGCGACCGCCGCGCCGGGCGCTGGTATGTTTCGTGTGATTGACGGCGCGGCAGCTGTCATAGCGGGCGAGCAGCCTGCCGAAAAGCTGGGTGTCGCGGCCATTGACGCCGGAACATTGGAAATTCGCTTGGCGCGTCCGGCCCCCTATTTCATTCAGCTACTGGCCAATAGCCAAGGCACGCCAGTGCCGCGTCATATCATCGAGAAGCACGGCCGAAATTGGACTCGCCCGGGATTGATGGTTAGCAGCGGCCCCTATGTACTGACGGAGCGAGTGCCGCAAGTCCACATGCGTTTGGAGCGTAACCCTTACTATCACGCGGCCGATAGTGTGAGCATAGATGTTGTCTATTGGCGGCCCGTCCAGGACCTCGGGGCGGCGTTCCGTCAGTTTCGCGCGGGCGAATTACACACCATATTGTTGGCGCCGCCGGATCAACTCCAGTGGCTGCGCGAAAACATGCCCGATGTCCTGCATGTCAATCCTATCCAGGCCAATTATCACTTGGTATTCAACTTGTCCCGCGCACCCGTCGATGACCCTCGGGTACGGCGTGCCTTGTTCTTGGCCGTCGACCATGAGGCAATTGCCAATGCGGTGATGCAGGGTGGTGCACGGGCCGCGCCAACTTTGATCACGCCCGGGATCGGCGGCTATCCAGGCTTGGTGTTGCCGGAAATGCAAGGGAGCTTCGCCGCGCGTCAAGAGCAGGCGCGTCGGCTGCTGGCCGATGCTGGCTATGGTCCTGACAAGCCCCTGAGTATTCCCTTGATTTACGATACGCAAGAAGAAAATCGCAAGGTCATGGTGGCGATCACAGCCATGTGGCGAGCCATTGGTGTCCGGACCCAGGTAGAAAATATCGAGGGGCGTGCGCTGATCGGCCGCCTGCGGGGCAAGGATTTCGTGGTCGCGCGTTCCGGTCAGTTTGCGGTATTTGATGATGCTTATGCATTCCTGCAGCGATACCGCAGCGATAGCACAGATAATCTGGCCGGATATCGCAATTCCGACTATGACGAATTGTTGGATAGAGCAAACGCCGAGGAAGACACGGCCGAACGAATCGACTTATTACTGACTGCCGAACGCATGCTGTTGAAAGATCAGCCAATCTTGCCGATCTATTGGTATCTCAGCAAGGTTTTAGTGAGTCCGCGCGTGCAAGGCTGGCAGGACGCGCTGCTGGGTACCCCGCCCACCCGTTATTTGAGTCTCAAGTAGCTCATGCTGAAAAAGCTTAGGTACAGAGACTTAGTCCGCAATGCCGAAAGATAATGCTGACGCAATGCAAATTGTTAGCATTTGCGTCCTCGTCCAAGCCTTACATTCTTAGGGAAGTTGAGCATGCCCGTAATGCAAATCTCTGATCTAACGCCGCGTGAGTATTGGCATCAGGTTAAGTCCAACCCAAATCGTGCGAAATTTGGATTTGGGGAGAAGGCCGCCATCATCAATATCGATTTGCAACGTGCGTATACTGATATTGATCATTTTTCCACCGCGTACCAAACTGACCCCCGTCAAATTGATTACATCAATGGGTTATCGTCTTTGGCGCGCAAAAAGAATATGCCGGTGATATGGACATATGTCGCCTACATGCAACATGCGGATGATGCGGGAGTTTGGGGTACGCGCACTAATACTCCGGACTCTTTGCAAAATATAAAGCATGGTGACGAGCGGGCCGCATTTGATCTGCGCTTGGAAATCGACCGTGATTACGACGCTATTGTCGACAAACGCATGGCGAGCGTATTTCATGACACGCTGATTCCATCCTTATTGGTTTGGCACAAAGTCGATACCGTCATCCTCACCGGCGGAAGTACGTCCGGTTGCGTTCGCGCTAGCGCGGTGAGCGCTTTATCCATGGGCTATCGAACGATTGTTCCCGAGGAATGCGTGGCCGACAAGCATGAGATTCCGCACTTCGCAAATCTTTGCGACCTGATGTTGAAGTACGCCGATGTTGAGCCGGTGGCGGCTGTCAGCGAGTGGTTACAGAATCATCCCGGCTTTCCGCCGATTCGCGATGTTCGCGGCGTGGGATTTTAGGATGAACTGCAAGATTTGTTTTACGGTCGCGAAAAAAAACCCCGCCGCAGCGGGGGTTTTTTGTGGTGGGTTTGCGGTCAGCTACCAGCGACCGCCTCCACCGCCTCGATTCGCGCGTGGTTCACGCGGCCGGGCCTCGTTGACTTTGATTTGGCGGCCATCAAGACTGGTACCGTCCAGTGCTTCGATGGCAGCTTGGGCTTCGCTCTCGGAAGACATTTCGACAAAGCCGAACCCCTTGCTTCGCCCAGTATCGCGGTCGTTAATGATGGTCGCCGAATCGACGGTGCCGTGCTGACTGAAAGTCTCACGGAGCGTGTCATCGGTGGATGAGTACGGCAGGTTGCCGACGTATAGTTTCTTAGCCATTTTCCCTCCTAAACGTTCTAGTCACCGCTTAAGAAGTTAGTAGACGACAGGTCCCCAGACTCGAAGCAAGCGAAATAGAAGCCCTGGCATTATATAGCCAAGAAAAGGCCTTTGCAGGGCCTCTTGGGCGGGCGAATCCAAGCCTGATATCGGCGCCGGAAGCTGCGACGGCCCAATTGCCTAGATTGCCGGAAGCGTAGGCCCGCCAAGGTCTGCGGGCCGGCATCCCAACAGTTCAGTCGTGCCGGTGGCCAGGGATTCTGCTGCCGTGGTGGCGATGCGGTCCCGGCAAGCGGCCGGTGCCGCCCTAGATTTGCCGCAGCCGAGGAACGACTTTTTCTCCGATGATCTTTAGCGCTTCCATGGGATCGGCGTGCAGACGCAGCGCGATTTCCGTGAGGCCGGCGCGACCAAACTTTTCGAAGCGGGCGATTTCGCGGTCCAAATCCTCGAGACCGCCAGTGGAAGTCAGTCCCACGGCAAGCTTGTTGGAAATCTCCTGCGGAACCCCTTTCACCTCGTCGGAATGACTGAAATAGGCATCTACGTAGTTTTGGAAATTGTCCGTGACGATCTTGACTTCATCTTCGTCTAGATAAAGCTTGGTGAGTTCCGGGTCGAGCTTGCGGGCCCGCCAGGGCAGTTCCCGGCGCGATTCGCGAAAGGCCGCGTCGCGGTCTTTCTTGATATGCCAACCCCAAAACGTATTGACGCGAAAATCTTCCGGCGGTGCGTCGCGTCGTTCGATGCCGGTGCGGACGTTTTCCATTGCGGGTTCGACGATTTCCGGTGGCGTGCAGCCAACGAACACTCCATCGGCGATTCGGCCTTCCATGCGCATCATCATGGGTCGGTAAGCGGTACCGTAAACAGTGGGTGGTTTCGCCTGCAGCCAGTCGTAGGCACAAGGCAGATTGACGTTGTAGATTTCGCCCTTATACCCACGCTTAAGGCCCCCACGGGCGGCAAGTCGTACGATCTCAATGGCTTCTCGAATCGCCAAGACAACTTTCTTAGGCTTTTTCAAATCCATCGCGTCGAGGTTGCCTTCACCCGCGCCCACGGCAACCTGGGCCCTACCCTTACTGATTTCGTTGAGGGTCAGGAGCGCATTGGCGATTTTGAGCGGGTGCATTTCGAAGGGACTAACTGCCAAGGCACCCATGCGAATTCGCGAAGTTGACTCCGCTAATTTGGCGAGACTTAGGAATGGATCCCAGTGGGCGAAGTAGTTTGAGGTCCATATCGCCCGGATTCCGTATTTTTCCGCGGCCAGGCCCAGTTCGGTAATTTGGCTTGGGTTGAGATCAGGTTCTAGAATCAGATCGACGTCCACATTATTGTCCTCGGCGTTGTCTGGTTAGTTGGGCGGATTGCTGGGCCGGCAAAGATAGGGCCTTGAGCGGCGTATTACTAGACTTGGCCGGCATCACGACGCTTTCGCCTAAAATGCCTGGGTTTTGATGTCTTCCTGGTATCCGATAAGCCATGATTTTTGCACCCGATCCCGATCCGAATGCCGCGCTCGATGGACTATTGCGATCGGCCATGCGCCACCACAAAGCTGGGGAATTGCTTGCCGCCGCGCGGGCCTACGATGAATTGCTTGAATCTCGGCCGAAGCACGCGCAGGCACTGCGCTTACGCGGCAGTCTAGCGCGCGACATGAATGACTTGAGTATTTCCCTTGAGCTGCTGCGCAGAGCCCTGGAAGTAGAGCCCGAAAACCCCCAAATAAACAATGAGTTGGCTCTAAGCGCTTTGGCGCTAGGCGACCTGGCCGAGGCGGACCGCCATTGGCGTGCTGCCTTGGCGCGGGATCCTCAAGCGCGCCGACCCTTGGCCAATTTGGGTGCCCTGGCTCAGTATCGCGGCCGCCTGTGTGAAGCCATAGATTTACATAAACGCTATCTGCAACTGGTTCCCGATGACTTGGAAGTACAGTGCAATCTTGTTTCCGCCCTGGCCGACGCAGGCCGTGGGGATGAAGCGCTTAAGCTGTGTGCCCATGCTTTGAAAAAGGTGCCGGGCGATGCGCATGTTTTGGCGAGTCGAGGTGCGGTTTTGCTTTGCCTTCAACGGTACAGCGAAGCCATCCAGGTCTTGCAGGATGCCACTCGGCGCAATCCCGCCGACGACCTTGCCTTGATTAATCTGGCTCAAGCTCTGCGCGCGGAGGGTCAGCTGGATGCAGCCCGGAGCGTCCTGCGCCGAGCTATGGTGTGCAATGCCAACAACGCGCGCGCAGTGCACGACCTTGCCTGGCTGCTGAATACCGAAGGTCTTGCCGAAGCGGGCTTGGATCACTGCACGGAGTTTCTCCGGCGTCATCCGGGCGAGCGTTTGGTCTTGTCGGCCTATGCGGGGATTCTGACAGCCCAGGGCGGGCGACAAGAGGCTCTCGACCTACTCGACTATGAAGGATTGATCGCCGTTAGAGATATCGAATGCCCCAGCGCCTTTGCGAACCTTGAGGAATTCAACGGTGCATTAGAGCGAATTCTCTTGGTGGATGCTTCGCTACTTTCGGAACCGGTGAGCAAAGCAACCCAGGGCGGACGGCAAACTGGCGAGCTCGATCTCGATCAGGAACCGGTTCTTGAGTGTCTGCGGGGAGTTTTTTTGGATGCCGTTGCCGCCTACAAGCAGCGGATGCGCGACAAAGATCGCACGGGGCATCCGGTCATGGTCTATGCAAGCAAAGACTGCCGCTTGCGCGTATGGGGCACGGTATTGGCCGCCGGCGGTCGGCAGTTGCCGCATTTGCATCCCCTGGGTTTTGTAAGCGGTGTCTACTATGTAAATCTGCCACCCGGTATGGACGCCCACCGAGCTCACGCCGGCTGGCTAGAATTCGGTGGTTCGCCGCCAGAATTCGCGCCCGTAGATGAGTCGCCTGTCCACTTGGTGGAACCAAAGCCCGGGCGATTGGTGATTTTTCCCTCCTATTTTCGACACGCGACTCGGCCCTTTTCCAGTGCTTCAAACCGCGTCAGCATTGCGTTTGATGCAATGCCGCAAGCCTAGCTCTGGTGGAGTGGCGCGCCTGGCGGTGAATTGAAAGCACTGCTGCTCGGTGCTAGGGTGCCTAGTTTCCCGTGCACGTTCCTGTCCTTGGACCCCCCTCTAGAGCCAGAGCGCCCGGTTTTTCACAAGCCCGTCAGTTGGTGGGCGCTGCAACATGAAGAAAGGCGTCACCGAACCGTTAACATTTCCTGGGCGCAGCACAATGATGCCTGAGAATTGCCGTAGAGCAATGTAAATGGCGATGCGTTTCAGTAGCTGCGGTGATCCCGCCAGCCGAAACGGACACACTGCAGATGTTAGGAGTACTAAATGGCGACCAATAAAAAGAATACAACGCCCGTTGATGACACGAACAAGGGCGAACCGTTTGCCCTACATGCCGTCGATCAAGCCGACGCTCCGGTTGAAGGCGAAACTGGCACTTGGCATCGCTATACCATCACGCAGGGTGACAACGTGATTACCGGTTACCGCAAGGGGTCAAAGACAGCCGTAACCCGCGCGGTGAAACTGATCATCGCGGACCTTAATGAACGACGCTGTGGCCGTCGCGGCCGCGTACACCTTACAAATTCCAGTAGCGCTAAAGCAAAGGCCAACGCGAATAAGGCCAGGGCCTCTTAATCCCTAAGCGCTGTGATCACGCTTGCGATCTTGCGCTGCTAGGTCCTAAACAAACGACGAGAATGCGGATCGAATCGGCTAGTAATAGTAGGCTTCAAAACGGGCGTAATGCTCGGGTACCGATTCGCCGTTCGGCTTAGGGAAAACCTGGGTTCTAATTCAGGTTCATCGAATCGCGTGGCATCTTCAGCGGATTGTCTGGCATAGTCTTTATCCAAGCGCGTAGATTATTATTTTTCAAAATCAAACAATCCGGAGTATTCGAAAATGACCGCCCAGCAATGGAATCAGCCACCCGACATGCGAATCGAAACTGATCGAACTTACGTTTGCAACATCAGTATGGAGCGCGGCGAGATCGTCTTGGAACTATTTCCGGAGCACGCACCTCAGACGGTGAATAATTTCATTTTCTTGGCGCGTGAGGGATTTTACGATGGCACGCAATTTCATCGGGTCATCGCGAACTTCATGATTCAAGGCGGTGATCCGACCGGAACCGGTCGTGGTGGGCCTGGCTACCGTTTCGCCGATGAATTCGACGGCAATCCCTTGCGTCACGAACGTGGCGTGATTTCCATGGCCAATGCAGGACCGGGCACCAACGGTAGTCAGTTTTTTATTACGCACGGTCCGCAAGCTCACCTTGACGGACGCCACACCGTATTCGGCAAAGTGACTGCCGGATTGGACGTTGTGGATAGTGTTGAGCAGGGCGACCAGGTGAACTCTATTACGATCGCCGTCTAGCCTGGCGCTCGCGCGGCAGTCAGAACCTACTCTGGCTGCTAAGCAGCAATAAGCATGCAAAGCTAAACTGGTCTGGCCCTTAAAGCTTGCGATTGAGTGAATTATCTAACGGAATTTCTAGTTCTTTGAGCTTTGATCAAAGCCCCTTAGGTAGATTCCCCTATTGTTTCACCACCGTGCTCGACCGTACAAAACCCGACAGCTAAAAAGAAAGGGAGCGGTTGCATGTATATCAATTTCTGGTACCCCATTATTCGCAGCGAAGACCTAGGGCCCGACAAACCTGAGAAGGTCATGGTGTTAGGTTCGAATCTGGTCGTATTTCGTGACGAAGACGGCGAGGCGCGGGTTCTCAGCGATACTTGCGTGCACCGCGGTGGTTCACTGGGCGGCGCCTGGTCGGGGCCGGAAAACATGCCACGCATCGTCAACGGTTGCGTTGTATGTCCCTACCATGGCTGGGAGTTTGGCGGCGACGGTGAGTGTAAGAACATACCGTCGATTGGTTACGGTACGAAGCCGCCGGCCCGTGCGAAAATTGATTCTTATCCCGTGCAAGAAAGGTACGGCATAGTTTTTGCCTTCTTGGGCGACCTGCCGGAAGAAGAACGTCCGCCACTGTTGGACGTTGAGGAATATGGCCAGGAAGGTTGGCGCGCTAATTCCGTACTGGTTTTAGATGTCGGCTACTACTATGAACGTTCCGTTGAGAACGCTCTAGATCCTGCACATAACGAATTCGTTCATCCGACCCACGGCTTTTCGGGCATTAATCGAGAGACATACAAGGTCAACGATTACGAGACTGAAGAGCATCACCAGGGCTATGGCATGTGGTTCATGCATAAGTTTAATGCGCCGCCACTCAAAGGAAAGACCTGGGGAGAGACTCGTAAGGAGAGCGGAGATCTTTACGCGGGCGGCGGAACCTATGGGCCAAATACGGTGATCACGTACATCAATATTCAGCCTGGCATGGGATTTCGGCAGTATTTCTTTGAGCAGCCGGTGACGGCAACACGCACGAAAATTTTCTTCTTGAATATGCGCAACTTCATGGTCGAGCCGGAACACGATGGCCCGATCCATGCGCGTAACAAAGCCATTGCTAAACAGGATATCGATGTTCTATTGGAAGTAGACCCGATTCGCACGCCGATTAGCAATGCTAAAGAAGTACTAATGCCGGCTGATAAAGCCATTGTTGCCTATCGTGATTGCTTGGCGGACTTCGACGAGCGCGGTTGGCGAATTGACTGGGATGAATTGCAAAATCGCAAGGGCAAAGATACCGCCTTTGCCATTCCTAGTCCCGCTCGAAAGACTTCCGGCAACTGGGTCGTGGAGTCTGTGCCATTGGTGTCTAGTCGCGTCGCGCGAAAACAAAGTAAGGACGAAGCGGCCTGATATCAGGCTTGCGTAGAAATTAAAAGGGCGATCGTGGACCGCCCTTTTAATTGGCGGCGTTCATACTCCAGTTGATTTCTTCGTAGCGCCCCCGCGCTGTCGATAGAAATCTTGACGCGAATTCTTGGTGGGCGCTCCAGCCATTTCCTCGCGAAAGTTCCGCAGGGCTAAGCCACAGGCGTTATCATTGAGCGTCCAGCACCTTTGGAGAGTTACTCTTGCCCTCATTGCTTAGTCCGCTAGTAGTCTTGCTTTGTTTGCTGGCTACGGCGTGCGCGCATAGTCCGGCACAGCTAGGGCAATCGGCTGATCGCATCCTGGTGGCTGGCGCTTCCGGACGCGTTGGTCGCTATGTCATTGCTCAACTTAAGGCGCAGGGCCAGGAATTCGACGCCCTGACGAGAAGCCGTGAGACGGCCATTGAGCGCTGGGGGGATGATTTCGCGGACATGCACTGGGTAGTCGGTGATGTGCGCGATGCCGAGCGCATGCATACGATAATGTCCGGCAACACACAGGTGATTTGTGTCATCGGAACAAGAGAATTGAAAGGGCCAAACAGTGCCGAATTCGTGGATTATGGCGGCGTTGTAAATCTCGTTGACGCAGCGCTTGCGGCTGGCGTTAAACATTTTGTTCTCCTGACCGCAATCGGCGTGACCGATCCAACGCACCCGTTTAACAAAGCCACGGGCGGGGCCTTAGAATGGCGTTTCAAAGGTGAGGAATACCTACGAGCTAGTGGTCTAAGCTATACAATCGTCCGGCCGGCGGGCTTGCAAGATCGGCCCGCTGGTGAGCAGGCCCTGGTCATACAGCAGGGTGATCAGTGGCGGCCTCTGTTGCGCAGTGCGCTGTCCCGTGAAGACCTTGCGCTTGTGCTGATCGAATCGCTGAGCAACGCGGGCGCGAAAAACGCTAGCTTTGAAGTTGCCAACGATCCGACCTTATCCCTTGATGATTGGCGTGCCAAATTGTCTTTGCTGGCCCCGGATTGACCCCTAGCTGGCAGCGGCTTGTATCTTCACATTGATTTCAGCCGCCACTTGGACGCGAGCCCGCTACTGCCCACGGACCGACCCGGTGCCCTACAAATTGGGGTTTTTGCTTTGATAGTCTAGTCGCAGCTCCTCTAGACTTGCCCAGCGTTCTACCAGCGCTTCTAGCGCGGCGGACTTAGTCTCGAGTTTTTGCAGCACATCTTGCACGTCGGTCGATTCGCCAGCGTAGAAATCCGGATTGGCGATCGTTTTATGAAGGCTTTCGATCTCAGCTTCTAGGTATTCAATGTTGCCGGGTAGTTGGTCAAGTTCTCGCTGTTCCTTGTAGCTCAATTTTTGGCGCCGCTTCTCTCTGGTTTTCTTTGCAGCTGAATTGTCAGTCTTGGCAAGTTCAAGTTGTTCCCGCTCGGCGAGTTGAAGTCCGCGGCGGGCCCAATCCGCGTATCCGCCGACATAGTGATGCACCTGCCGGTCTGCTTCAAACACCAGAACACTCGTCACAACATTTTCTAAGAACTCCCGATCGTGGCTAGTCACAATCAGCGTGCCTTGATATTCACGCAGTCTTTTTTCTAGCGCTTCCAAGGTTTCCACGTCGAGATCATTGCTAGGTTCATCCATGATCAGTAAATTGCTTGGCCGGGTAAACAGCTTGGCCAAGCGGACGCGGTTTTTTTCACCCCCCGACAGCGCTTTTACCGGCATCGTCGTGCGCTTCGCAGAGAACAGAAATCCTCGCAAGTAGCCTACGACGTGGACATCCTTGCCGTTCAACTGCACGTAGTCGCGACCTTCGCCGACATTTTCTGCAACACTTTTTTCCGGGTCCAGGTCATCGACTAGGGGATCAAAAAAACCTATTTCTAATTGCGTACCCAGTTTGATAGTTCCAGTTTGCGGTTTCAGTCTCCCAATTAACAATCTCAATAAGGTGCTCTTGCCGACGCCGTTGTTGCCAATTAGTCCGATGCGGTCGCCGCGCATGATTTGCAGCGAAAAATCCTCGATAAGAATATTTTCGTCGTAGCCATAGCTCACGTTGCGTGCGCGAATTACCTTGCGGCCCGAGGCTTGTGCTTCATCAATATTGATTCGCGCGCTGCGGGGCCGGTCGATGCGCGCCTCGCGTTCTGAGCGCATCGTTTCTAGCGCGCGTACCCGGCCCTCGTTGCGCGTGCGTCTCGCCTTAATACCTTGGCGAATCCAGGCTTCTTCATTGGCTAGTTTTTTGTCGAATTCCCGGTTGTAGCGTTGCTCCGCGCTTAGGGCCGCCGCTTTACGGCGCAAAAAATGGTGATAGCTACCGGGCCAGCTGATGAGCTCGCCGCGGTCCAGTTCAACGATACGGGTGGCTAGCTTTTGTAGAAATGCGCGGTCATGGGTAACAAAAACCAAGCCACCCGAATAGCCGCGCAGGCGTTGTTCCAACCATTCGATGGTAGCCAAGTCCAGATGATTGGTGGGCTCGTCCAGCAGCAATAGCTCGGGGTCGCTCACCAGCGCTTGGGCAAGAGCAACACGACGCTGCCAACCGCCGGATAAATCGCTCAGTTTTTGATGGCGAGGCAAACCGAGTTCGCTGATCACGGTATCCACGCGTTGTGGAATCCGCCACCCATCCAAACCGTCGATACGCAATTGCAGCGCTTCTAATTCCCGCAGGTCGTTGCTAGTCGGGTTGGCGCGTGCCCGCCGCTGATATTCGTCAACCATCATCTGCAATTCATTGAGTCCTTTGGTGACGAATTCCCAGGTTTCTAGATGGTGTTCGCTGGGCAGAGCTTGGCTCAGCTGACTGATTCGTAGATCAGCCCGATATTCAATTTCCCCCTCATCCGCTTGTTGCTCTCTGTTAATGAGTCGCAGCAGTGTGGTTTTTCCGGCGCCGTTACGGCCGACCAATCCCACCCGTTCGCCGAGCTCGATAGAAAAATTGGCGTTGCGCAGAATAACTTGGTCGCCAAATTCCAAGGATAAATTGTCCATGCGGAGCAAGGTCATGGACGTATTCTAGAGCCGCTTTGGTTCAAGCTGTACTTTCTCATCAGAGCCGGCATAGAGCATAGTCGGCACTAGCCCTTGGTGTCGGATGGGAGTTGGCACCACCTGTTGGATGGCATGAGCGCAATCACAAATCTAGGGGCAAGGGCGGCAACGAAGGGATAAACTCTGGCAGTTGAGATTTGGATCGGAGGGTTTTGGAGTGGGCCAAGACATCAATCGTCGACAATTTATTGCTGGGGCGTCAACGATGGTTGCCGCGGCCAATCTTGCGGCTTGTGCCGAGCCGGGCTCGGAAAATTTCAAACCAGCTCCCGGCGTGGAACCGGGACCATTTGGCGCCAATGCCGAGGCGGAGGAAGTAACCGCCGGTATGGATCTGACCGGTAAGACCGCCCTGGTCACCGGTGCGACCTCTGGCTTGGGCTACGAAACCATGCGGGTGTTGGCCCTGCGCGGTGCTCATGTCATAGGGACCGGTCGCAGCATTGAGAAAGCCGAAAAATCTTGCGCCAGCATTGCGGGCAAAACGACTCCGGTGGTCTTGGAATTATCCGACCTAGATTCTGTCCGTCGCTGCTCAGAGCAAGTGCTGGAATTGAACATGCCAATTGATATGCTGATCTTGAACGCAGGCATTATGGCATTGCCGCAACTTGAGCAAGTCGACGGCATTGAACGCCATTTCTTCGTGAATCATTTGGGCCACTACGCTCTCGGACGAAATTTGATGGAGGCGGTGGCTGTTGCGGAAGCGGGCCGTATCGTTGTGCTAAGTAGTAGCGGCCATATGTGGGCACCGGATGGCGGCATACAATTTGACAATCTAAGCGGTGAAAAAGGCTACGAGCCGATGAAAATGTACGGCCAATCTAAGTTGGCCAATGGTCTTTTCGCTTTCGAGTTGGCCCGCCGCTTCGCGGGAACCACCGCCACGGCAAACGCAGTGCATCCCGGCATCATTAATACCAATCTTGCCAGGCATTTTCCGAAGTGGCAGCTTGCCTTCGCTAAGCTTTTCGGTTGGCTGTTCATGAAGTCCACGGAGCAAGGTGCGGCGACGCAATGTTATGTGGCCGCGAATCCTCTAGTTGCCGATTTGTCGGGCTATTATTTTGCCGATTGCAACCCGATTTTGCCTGATCCACGCATGTCGGATGAGGATCTGTCTAAACGCTTATGGGATGTTTCGGAAGAAATTTGCGCAGATTCAATAATCGCGTAGTCAAGCTAGCTGGACTGCTTGACTAAGTCGGAAGGCGCATCTGCATTGGCCGGGACCTTAGCGCAATAGTTCACCCCAGCGCCTGATTGTTCTCCGGCACGAAAGAACACGCGGTACTGAGAATAGTCACCAAGAATGCCGAATTCGCCGGTATAGCGATAACAATAGAAGTTCTCGAACAGGAAAATCTTGGGTGGAAAGTACGTAAAACTGGAAAACATGCCAGTCAGAACGACATAGACTGGCAATGCGCAACGGCGAAGTTGCAAAGCTAATGGCTTGGCACTGAGGATCCTAAAGCTAATAAACTGTCCCAGGGAGATGCCAAGGATCATGATCGTCAACATGGTCGGCAGCGAAGCTTTGCCGCCTATCGAAGTTATATACCCCATATAGCTGTAATAGCTAACAAATATGGCGACGGGTGTTGTTGCCAGAGCCAGTGCCTTGCCCAGCCAGAAATTGTTGGCGATCGATCGCGTATATGTGTATTGAATCAGGGCGTAGAGTAGTCCCGGCCAAAAGTACATTTTAGTATGTTCCCAGGCACTCTCGTTGACTGCGGCCAATAGCGCCATGGGTCGCCAGTATTCAGATAGCTCAAATGCGAAGTGCAGAATTGAGCCAAGCACGCAGACCCAAGCCACGCAGCCTGCTTCCCACAGTCCTAAGACTAGTTTGCGGTTCATGAGATTTGCCGTCCGTGCAATATCGGACTACGCACTACCGGCGAGAAATGCCAAGCCCGTCGCTGCTATCGCCGCGCCCGCAACGCGCAGCAGCCATTTACCCGCTTTGTAATGTTGTGCAATGTCGCCCAGCAAGACGCCCGCAATGTGGAGCACGGCGGTACCTGTCAAGAAGCCAGCAGCATAGGTCGGCGCGTTCGCAACCTTTGGCATTTCTAGGCCATGGGCATAGCCGTGGAAGATGGCGAAAAAGCCAACCACGGATAGGGCGAGAGATATTGGTAGTCGTTTATCAATGGCAATGGCGGTGCCCAGGCCCAGTACTGAAAGTGCAATGCCCATTTCGGTGGCAGACAAACCGATATCTAACAAGCCCAACAGCCCGCCGACCGACATGACACAGACAAAGGTTGCGGGCACGGTCCATATGGCCCTGCCGCCAATTTGCGCGCTGACTATGCCTACGCTAATCATGGCGAGAAAATGGTCCAGGCCAAGCACCGGATGCATCAGGCCACCTAAAAATGAACCATAAGGCAGGCTACTGCCTTCATGGGCCAACACAAATGTCGGTGAGGCCAGCGCGGCCATTGCTAGGCAGATTAGCGGAGTGAGGCGACAGGACCGTCGTGTAATTTGGTTCGTTTGCATAACAATTAGCGGGAGGTTTCGGCTTGTGATCGCTGCATGAGGTAGTCGAGAACTACCCGATTGGCTACTTCAGGTTTGTCGTAGATGGCTGCATGTCCGGCGCCAGCGATAACTTCCGTTGCCAGCTGTGGCATCAGTTTTTTCGCGCGCTTGGCAACTTGATGAGGCTTGTATAGTACTTCGTGCTGACCAAACACTAAGAGACCCGGTGTTTTGAAACGCTTGAGTACGGATTTTGGTTCGGACAAGAAAAACTTACGGAGTATTTTCAAACCTTTTGATAGTTCGACTTTTTGCGACTGTTCGTTGTAGACGCCCACGGATCGGTCCACACGGTAGTGTCGCGTGCATAGGGCCATGAGCCGGGCGAGCTGCCGGTCGAAAGTACCGAAAGAGCCGCCAGGACTCTTCGATGAAACTGATTTTGCCGTTAAATCATCGGCCAGTTCATTGGAATCTTTGCGCTTGTTTAAAACCTTGGTGAGCCAGATCTTTACCGGCAACTTTGCCCGTGAGATACCCGTGGGGCTTAGCATTACGATCTTGCGCACCCGGTCTGGCGCGTCTATGCCGAATTTTAGGACAATCCAGCCGCCGACGCTGGTGCCTGCAAAATGGGCCCGGTCAATATGCAGGCCATCTAGCACATCGCAGAGCCACTTTGAATAATCATTGTTTAGAAATGATGGAGGATTCGGGTCGCTGCGGCCGGGTTGCCCGACGATGTCCAGGGCGTAAACGCGAAAATGCCGAGCAAACTCCGGTATTTGCTTGCGCCACAGTGGAGCGCAGCCGGCAACACCTGGAATAAGAATCAGTGGCTGGGCATGTTCCGCGCCCGCGACTAGCATGTGGGTGTGGCCGAATCGAGTCTTTACAAAACGAGATTCAATGGCGCAGTCAATCGAGTCTTGTGCCTCGTCGTACCAGGACATGATAGCTTGGTAGCCCTCGGTGCTCTTGTAGAGCGCAAATTTTTGATCTTCGATGGGTGTCGTGTCCATCGGCTTAAGTAGCGATCTACTGGACTTTATGGATTGTTCTGCGCCGAACTGACCCGGTGGCGTCATTGTCTTATCCCCGTGCTCAAAAATGGTCCTAGTGACTCTATTGTCGTATTGACCTAGCCCTTATGCTGTTGAATTCGTTACAGAGGGGGAATCGGTTTCAGCGGGTGTTTTGGCCGCCCGCGCCGTGCAGTTTGATTGCGTGATCCCTGGCCTGCTGCCGCTTTACCGCGTCGGGTATCTCTGCGTTGGAATCGGCTGCGAAGGGAACTCGAGCCGTCCTTAGCCGAGGTTATCGCCCCGGCCTAGGGCAATCAGCGCGCCGCGCGCCGCCCGTTTGTTCAGCTTGGCACCCAATCGCTGTGCAGGGCAAGGCGGAGCATTTGCCGTGTCTCGGTGTAGTCCACATTTGGACTGTGTTGCACGCATCGGTTGTCCCAGAGCAACAGTGATTTGTTATACCAGCGAACGCGGCACTGAAAACGATCCTGTAAAGCATGGGCTTTCAACATTTCAAGGATGGGCGTGCTCTCGTGAGCGTGTAATCCTTTAATGGCCGTGGTCCAGGCTTTGTTAATAAACAACATTTTGCGGCCCGTTTCTGGATGCTTGCAGATCAAGGGATGTTCAACCTGAGGAAATTTTTTGCGCATGGTGGCCAAGCGCTCTAAAGCCTGGACCTCCGAAATCGCATAATGACCGGAATTCATCCCGTACTGGAGTACATCGTGAATGCCGATTTTGTCTTCGAGAAAATCCTGCATGGGCTTTGACAGGTATTCATAGGACAAGTAGTGACTGGCGAACAAAGTGTCGCCGCCAGCTTGGGGGACATCGACGGCATATAACATGGCCCCGAGACTGGGATTTTTTTGGTAGCTATGATCCATGTGCCAACCGAGATTTTGGGTCGACAGTTTTTTCTGGCCCCCAGCTCCGCGAAAGAAATAAATTCCGGGTGTGTCGGTGCGATTGGGTAGAAAGGGCTCGTCTTCAAGCTTGCCAAAACGTTTGCCGAACGCCGCGAAACTTTCTTCGTCTAATTCCTGGTCACGAAATACAACGACGGAATAGTCGAGGAAGGCTTGATAGATGCCGTCGAAGCTCGAGTCGTCGAGATTTGCCAGGTCTAAGCCGAATATTTCGCAACCGAGGGCGCCGGTGAGGGGCCTGATATCGAGATTATTGGCCTGAGTGGCTGTTTGTGGGCTCGCCATGACTTGCGCTCCTGAGCTTAACGTTCACTGCCCCTTTAATTGTTATAAAAGTATAACAATTAACTGAGTCAGGCAAGGTAAGAACCCGGGATTGGTCCAGCGGCGTGTTTTTCCGTGGCTCCGGGGCGTTTTTGCGCCCAGGGCGGCCGGGGGGCTTTTACCCCGGCGGAACGAGGCTGTGCCGTGCTTTATGCCCTGGGGCGTTGGCGCCCTCGCCAACCCAGGAGCATGATCGCACTACCGAGCAATAACCCGGCGCCGGGCAAGGGCACGACTGCTTGGCCATAACTCAGATCATCCAGACCGACACCGTCGGAACCCGGCGGTGCAAGGTTGGCGGAATTCAGGTGAATATCGATGCTGGCGACAGGCATATCCGTGATAAAGCCCAGAAAAACCGTTTCGCCGTCGCCTGGATTGATGGGATAGGCATCGCTAAACCGCAGGTCGATTTCGCCATCACGGTCGACATCAAATCCCGTGGTGGTTTTACCTTTTTCGATGTCCGCGAAAAAGGCACCGAAGGCCGATTGGGGGGAATCCAGGTGCAGTTCCAGAATCCCGCCGTTGCCAGAAGCGCCTTGAACGAAGAGACCCGGAAACAGGAGTTGATCTCCGCTGTTGGGCCCGACTTCTAAATCGGCTTCACCCACCTGTAAGTTTTGATCGGGATTGATACCTGGCGTGGCAATGAAATTGAGCGTGGGTGCACCACTTAAGGCCACATATTCATCGCCGTTGAGTAGTACATTACCGCTGGAGGCGTCCGGTGACTCAAAATCCAGGGTCGTGACGCCGCTGCTCACAGCAGACCAGGCTGCGAAGTCAGTATAAACGGTGATTGTGGCCGCGTTAACGCCAGAAGTAATCAAGCAGAAAAAGGCCAGTAAGGCCATGGCAGGTCTCGTCACAGTAACCCCTTTAAAAAGTTGAGCGACAGCTTATTTTGTCGGCCCGCCTAGCGGCAGACCGCGTGGTGACGGAAATCCTAGTAGAAGGACAGGGGCTGGATTGCGTTAATTTTACCTAATGGGGTCGGGGTAGGTCAGAGACGGGACGGGGCGCACACTTTTTGGGCACTGCGGGATCACCTCATGAGCCTGTCTGCGCATAGACTGTACTCTCAGTCTACCCCCAGGCTGAGAACGAAGTAACTACAAGAATAGCCGGAGCATTTGGGCGGTCCGCGGTGCGGTCCGCTTTTTTTTGCCGGTCTGGGATAAACGGGTCGTGAGTAGTAAACCGGGCACCTCTGACAGAGGCACCCGGTTTTGCGGAATCTACTCCGTTAACATATCTGCCGTTTTCTGCTTCGCATCGTCGACAGCATCACCGGTCGCATCCGCAGCATCGCTGATGGCGTCGCCCGTTGCATCGGCAATGTCACCGGCGGTTTCGACCGTGGCATCCACGGCATTACCAGCGGCATCGACGGTTGCGTCGACGGCATCGCCAGCGGCATCAACGGTTGCGTCAATCGCATCACCCGTGGCGTCGACGGCATCACCCACCGCGTCACCGGCGGCATTCATTGCATCGCCCGTGGCATCAACAACGTCGCCCGCGGTTTCGCTGACAGCGTCGGCGGCACTGCCCATGGCGTCACCGACCGAGTCGGCGGCATCACCCATGGAATCAGCAGCGTCCTCCATGGACGATTTGCCGGAGTCGCCGCAAGCAGCAAGCAGCACGGCTACTGTGGCTACGATTAGCCAGTTTAGAGCCTTATTAGTCATCTTCAATCTCTCCCTACGGAATAGCCTGACCCGCGCACTATAGGCAGCAGTGCCACGGTAATCTACTGATTGTAGCCTACAGGCCCTATATTAGGGCGATACAAGGGGTGGCCAACGCAGTTCTGAGGCCGTCAGGGCGCCGATTCGCGCCTGCTGCAGTGCGTTCGGGATTTTTGCCTCATCCTCGGCAATCGGCACGCGGCCACCCATGATTTCCGCAAATTCTTGGGGAAAAACAGGTTCGCGCGCGGGCTCCGCATAGCCATCGGGATACCGCGGCAATCCCGTGGCGAGGTCATATTTGTCCGTCGCCCCGAGCGTATGCAGCATTTCATGGGCAATGACCACGTTATTGCTACCCCGCATACGCCGGTCCGCGAAGACATGGGCAATGCCGATGCGGCCTTCTTTCAGGCCCAGAGAATGGGGTAGGCGCGGTGCGATTTTTGGGTCGTGGTAGATCAAGAAAATGCGGATATCGGGGTCTGGTCCAGGTTGGTCGGCGAGACTGCGCCAAGCCCAAAACCGAAACTTAAGACTCCAATACATCACGCCCAGCATATTCCCCGACGGGGGCGGTGAGGGCGGCAATTCGTCAAGGCCTTGCCCGAGATTTACGCGGAAGGGTCTTTCCAAGCCTAGGCCATAGCGTTTTGCTTCAGAGGCTAGAAATTTCTCAATGCCGTCGTATTGCCTGGCATCTAGACCGTTCAAGTAGTCTTGGCTTGCGGCTTGGTCGTCGCCCGCGATGGGGTACAGGCCGACCCACAGGGTTTCATCCCAGCTCGTGACGCGAGCTTGGCCAATGAAATTGCCCACCACGATCATCACACCGACGATTAGGACCGTGGCCTGACGGAAGATGCGCAGTGCATTGCCTGAACCAGCCATTCCGCCAGCCTAAACCACTCAGGCGGCTGCGGCCTGTGAACCGTGTTGGATTCTAATCCTTACCAAGCGGCAGTAAGCTTGCCTTCATGATCTTCTAGGTAGGGAAGCCAGCCTAGGGCCAGTAGCGTAACTTGCACATCAGCCACGCGTGGACGGATACGCTTTTCCTGGAGTTCTTCTGCTTGCGCATCATAGGCGGCATCTAACTTGGCGACATCGTCATCGAATTTCTGCCGTAGCTCAGCCAATTTCTTCTCAACAGCTCGCACACTTTGTTCGGCTCGACGCACATCGCCGCTTTCTTGGCCAATGCGGCCGGCCTTGCGCACGGCGGTTCCAACTCGTGATGCAGAACTTGTCGAAATGCGTTTTCTGCCGAGCAGGGCGCCCAACACTGCCGTACCAAGGGACAAAGCCGCGTCGAGTTTTTGGCCGCTGGCTTGCTCAGCTTGTTTTTCTAGCGTTTGCTGAGCTCGGCGCAAGCGGTCTTCCAAGGTAACGACTTTTGCTTCATAACGTTCGCGAAGTTTTGCAACTTTTAGATCACGCTTTTCATTACCCAGTTGTTGCAGGCGTATGCGAAAGTCACGTTGCGATTCACCCGGCTTGGAAGTGCTCTTATGCACCGCACTTTTAAAAAGGACCAAAGTCCGGTTTACTCGCAGCCAACGTTTTAGATCTTTGTCCCATATCTTGTACTGTTTGGCACGACCCAGGCAGGCCGGAAGCTCGGCAAAGCCTGCATCCGGGTCTGGCCGCTTGTCCAGATCGACTGGCTTCAGCGATAAAGGAGAAGATTCGGCCCAGTTCACGTCGCCTGACTCGTCCTCGGGTTCCAGGGTCATTAAGTAGTCTTCCCGCTGATTGATTCCCAAGCTTGCGTTAAAAAAATTAGTGCTGCCGGCGGCCAGCAGACTGGGGTAATAGACCAAGGTTTCGCCAGCGCCCGGCGTTTGCTTAGCCGGCAAGAAAACCTCGCGAATATCTGGCGCGAGTACTGGTCTCGTTCCGCTACTGCGCGGCTTAGGCACGTTTTGCGGCAACTCTTCGGTTGCCCTCGATTCGGTATCGTCTTTACTAAGGCGCTTAATCTGATCGCGGGTTAGCGGACCGGCCAAATATGACATGACCCAGCGAGTTTCAAACAGCACCGGCTCGCGTTCATGTACATTGTGCAACAAGAAGCGCCGCTTGCCCAAGCCCGCCAGCGTTGCATCCAGACTTTCCGGTTTCAGTTGATCCGCCCCCGACGCGCCCAATAGACCTTCACGGACTCTGGCCTTATCGCGTTTAGTTTGCAGGCGGCCAATGAACCAGGTACCGGTGTTTGATAGCCCTTTGTAGTCCAGATCCACGGGATTCTGTGTTGCCAGCACCAGGCCTAGGCCATAAGCGCGTGCCTGTTTCAGCAGCGTAAGGAGTGGCTGCTTAGAGGGTGGATTGGCAACCGGCGGCATGTAGCCGAAGATTTCGTCCATGTAAAGGATGGCGCGCAGTGATCCAGATCCTGGCTGACTGCGCATCCAGCCCAACAGCTCAGTCAGTAGCAGCGTGACAAAGAACATGCGTTCTGCGTCACTCAAATGCGCGATGGACATCACGCTAATGCGTGGTTTGCCGGCGGCGTTATAGAGCAGCCCGTCAATATTCATGGGTTCACCCTGCATCCACGCATCGAAACCCGGTGCCGCCAGCAAATTATTGAGCCTGAGTGCGAAAGCAAAGCGATCTTTCGGTGGAAAAAAATTATCTAATTCCATAACGCCCACGCGATCGATGCCGGGGTCCTGAATTGCTGCAATGAGTTCCGCTAGGTCAAGGGAATTTCCCGCCTGCCACGCCTTATCCAGAATACTGGTAATCAGAATATGTTCGGGGCTACTCAAGGGGTCGTTGGCCAGGTCCACGAGCGTGAGTAGGCTGGTGGCGGTGCCTTGCAGCCGGTCGCGGTAGAGATCACCATCCGCTAACAACTCGGCGGTGGGCGGCGAGAATTCGCGCAATACCGATACCGGCGTGCCGGCTGAGCTTCCAGGCGTGTATATGGCCATATCCACCGCCGCACGCAAGGCTTTAATGCGCGCGGGCGTCTGGCCCCAGGCTTTCAAACCTTCGCGCCAAAGCTTTGCCTTGGCGGCAGCAAACTCTTTTGGCGTTTGACCTTGCTCCGCGGCAGCCCGTGGATCAATCCAGGGGGCAAAATCTTCGCCCCGCAGTCGCGGGAAACTCAGCAACAAGTTGCCCAAGTCGCCCTTCGGGTCAATGGCAATGACCGGGATGTGATCCAGTGCCGCTTCTTCGATCATCCCGATGCCCAGGCCGGTCTTACCGCTGCCCGTCATGCCGATGATCACGGCATGCGTGTTTAGATCTTTTGCATCGTAAAGGATTAGCTCATTCGTGCTCGCCTGGGTTTCTGCATCAAACCGGCGGCCGAGATAGAAGGCGCCGAGTTTTTCGAAATCCTGCATGCTGGGTTCCTAGTGATTTGGTTCTAGTCTGATTGTAGCTGGCCTAGGTCGACGGTCATCCTAGGCCGGGTCAGTTTTACCCAGGGTGCGCCTTCTTTTTTCAGCCGCTTGCTGAATTTCTCCGCGGCGTCGGGTTCGCCATGCACCAAACATACCGGTGGCGGTTTTTGGAAGCCGTTGTACCAGCGGGCCAAGTCATCCTGATCGCCATGGGCAGAGAGTCCCCCGACGGTGTGAATCTTGGCAGCGACGCGAATGCTTTGATGATGAATGCGCACATGCTCGTGGCCATCGACCAGCCGCCGGCCGAAGGAGCCCTTGGCTTGGTAGCCCACCACGATGACCTGGGTCTGCGGCCGCCAAAGCTGATGCTTAAAGTGATGGAGAATGCGGCCACCGGTGCACATGCCGCTGCCGGCGATCACGATGGCGCCACTCTTGATTTCATTGATCTTGCGTGAATCGTCAGCCGAACTGGACATCACCAGGTTCGGCAGCAGGGGCATTTCGTTGTGCTTGCGTCGCAATCGAGTGGCATCTTCATCATAAAGATGCGGATAGCGCCAGTAGATTTCCGTGGCCTGTATGGCCATGGGGCTATCCAAGAAGATTTTCCAGCCCTTTAAGCCCCACTCGTCATAGTGCCGGCCCAGTTGATACAAGATTTCTTGGCTTCTTCCAACGGCAAAGGCTGGAATCAGGATGTTGCCGTGTTCATGATCTGCTGTCGCGATAATCTCCGCGATTTCCTTGAGTGTTTCGCCGCGATCACGGTGAAAGCGACCGCCGTAGGTGCTTTCCATGAGCAAAAGATCCGCTGATTCAATGACATCCGGATCTTTGAGTATGGGCGTGTCGTATTGGCCCAAATCGCCGCTAAAGACAAGCTTGCGGGTAATGCCCTCGGCTTTAAGTTCAACTTCAACAATGCCCGAGCCCAGGATATGGCCCGCATCTCGAAAACAGACTTGAACACCCGGGACAACATCGTGGGCCTCCCCATAGCGCAGGGCCTTTAGCTGTTTGCAAGCCTGCTCGGCATCCTCAACTGTATATAATGGTTCCAGCGGCGATTTACCCTGGCGTTGCCGGCGCTTATTTTCTCGCTCGGTGTCGCGTTCACCCAATTCCGCAGAATCGGCCAACATGACCCAAGCAAAATCGCGGCTCGCCTGATGGGTATAGATAGGCCCGGTATAACCCCGTTTGACCAACAGCGGCAATCGTCCGGAATGATCAATATGGGCGTGACTTAAAATCACGGCATCCAGACTGCCTGGATCAAAAGGAAATTCTTCGCGGTTGCGGACTTTGGACTGGCGCCCACCCTGAATCATGCCGCAGTCGAGTAGCACGCGACGCTCCCCAACATGCAAAATATGACAGGATCCCGTCACCTCGCCCGCGGCCCCGAAAAACTCTATATGCATGCCGACCTAGCCTCCGTTGCTAGTTTAAAATCCCAATCCAGGCTCGGGCGTTGCCCTTAGCTGCCTGCCCTGGCCATGTGCGTTCAAATCCCGCTCGCGGGCCTTAGTCGCTCGATCCTTAGGCGAGCTCTGCTAAACTAGTTAACAGAATTCTACGCAGCTGTCAGCCTAACAAGTCTCGGGCCGCGAGTGTGCCTGTGTCTAAGTCAAGGGTTGCGGCGGGCTGAGTTTTGTTCGGCCGGCGCCGATGCGACCGGATATTTGTTTTTTAATTAGCTATGGGAGAAAAGCCATGACTGTTGCACGTACGACTGAAATTACCGCGAGTTCTACGAAGAGTTTCGAGGACGCCTTCGAAGCCGGCGTAAAACGCGGCTGTAAGACGCTCGATAATGTTACTGGCGCGTGGATCGCGGATCAGGAAGCTGTGATTAAGGGTGGCAAGATCAAAGAGTACCGCGTCCGCATGAAATTGACCTTTGTGCTGAAAGATTGAGATCAAATGTGGGGCCAATGAGTTCAAATCGGCGGTAAATACTCCGCCGCGGCTCACGACAGGTCGCCACTGAAATGGCATCTAGGGGAGATATACAGATGCTTCAAGAATTCAAAGACTTTGCCATGCGTGGCAATGTTGTTGATATGGCCGTCGGCATCGTGATTGGCGGCGCTTTTGGCAAGATCGTGTCGTCTTTCGTCAACGACATCATCATGCCGCCGATTGGAAAACTAATGGGTGGTGTTGATTTTAGCCGTTTATTTATCAACTTAGGCGAGGGTAATTTTACGAGCCTAGCTGCGGCTGAAGAGGCGGGAGCGCCGGTTGTTAAGTACGGGCTATTTATCAACAATGTCCTTGATTTCCTAATTGTTGCTTTGGCGATTTTTCTCGTCGTTAGAACGATGAATAAGCTGAAGAAGCAAGAGGAAGAAGTAGCTGAAGAGCCAACTGAGCCTTCAGAAGATGTAAAACTGCTGACGGAGATTCGCGACGCTTTGCGGGCTAAGAACTAATCAGCGGATATCTTAAATGGCGCGATAGTGTGCGTCGCAACCATGTAGTAGGGAGATTGATCATGGCAAAACTCGAAACAATTGAGGGTATTGGGCCAGTAAACAGCGAGAAGTTGGAGTCGGCAGGCGTCACGAGCTGCGAGAATTTACTCGAGGCCGGTGGTACCAAGGCTGGCCGGGCTGGAATCGCAAGCAAGTCCGGGCTATCCGAAGCCCAAGTCTTGAAATTTGTTAATCATGCTGACTTGATGCGCATTAAGGGCATCGGTGGTGAGTATTCCGAGCTTCTAGAATGCTCCGGCGTTGATTCAGTGCTAGAACTGGCGCAGCGCAATGCCGCGAATTTGACGGCGAAGATGACGGAAGTGAACGAAGAAAAGAAGCTAGTCCGCGCATTGCCGACGGAATCTCAAATCGAAGACTGGATTGGTCAGGCCAAGAAATTGCCACGTGCGGTTAGTCATTAATCGTTGATAATGTCTGAGAAAGCCCGCCGGTAAAGCGCGGCGGGCTTTTTTTCAATGTCGCGAATTGGTGCAGATCTGCGCAGAATATTCCAAGGCTTCAAGCGCTACAGGCTGCTGGGTTGATTTTCAGTAATAGTCGGTCCATTGGTTTTTTCGATAGGCTCGCCGTCCGGCCAGCTGCGCACCCAAGACCGCGAGTCCGGCAAGGGTCAGCAAGGTAATCCAGAGCACATGTCTGTTTTCGAGAATCTGAAACAAAAGACCGTGCAAAAGACACAAAGCGAAGCCGAGGTAGCTCAAGCGCTGTACTTTCTTCCAGAGTTTGGGGCCAAGCTTGCGCAGCGCCCAATTGCTAGAAATACTGAGCAGTACTAGCAGAATCAAGGCCAAGACGGTGCCGCTAATGGCGCCCCAATTGAAAAAATCGGCCCTCAGTTCCGGCGATAGTGCGGCGGAATTACTGGTTACGGCGGCGAGATATTCACTGTTCATGGCTTCGGCATTGCCCAAAGCGAAATGGATTAGGCCGACAATGGCGGTCCAGATACCCAGATCACGGCGTGACAAAAGGTTCAGCGCGGGCCCCGACGCCGCTAAGCGCTGTCTTGGGCCCATGGCTAGCACGGCCGAATAGAGCAACAAACATAGCCAGGCGGTCGCCAGACTGCTGCGGTCAACAGCGCCGGCCGGCGGCCCGGAAATCCAGCTCAGTACAAGGGTGCCGAGGGTGATACCGGCCAGCAGCCCATGACGGCTAGCGCGAGACATCTACCAGGGGATCAATCGACCCTCGGCATAGTTCAAGAATTGCCCGTTGTTTTCTGGAGTGACGCTATCGATTAGCGTAAGCATCGCACCCACACTCTCTTCGGGCGAGATCGCTTGTCGATTCACAAATCCTGGCGTGGTGTTAACCGTGCCGGGCGACAACATCACCGTGGTCACGTCTTTCTTCTTGCTTTCGAAAGATAGGGTGTACATGAGCATGTTCAGTGCAGCCTTGCTGGCTCGATAGCTGTACATCATCGGCATTTTCGGACTTTCGGCGAACGATCCCGCCTTGCTCGATAAAACGATGATCTTTTTCTGGTCCGACTGCGCGACGTGGGACATGAAAACCGATGCCAATTTCAGTGGACCCAGGGCATTTACCTCGAAACTTTGCCGAGCCATATCGAAGTCCACGCCGTCAACGCGCTTAAAGGCAGTTTTGTATCTCGGCGTTATAGCCGCGTTGCTCAGCAGAATGTCTATGGGTTGATCGGCATAACGCTCAGCCAGGGCTTCTATGCCGGGGTGGTCAGTTACGTCCAAGGCCTCGACCACAATATGTCCATACTCGCCCGCAAGCGCATTGAGTTCTTCGGCGGCTTCGGGCTTTCGGGCGGTGGCAATGACATTCCAATCGCGTGCGGCAAACTGCCGCACGAACTCAAGTCCAATACCCCGGTTTGCGCCGGTAACAAGCACCGTCGGACGGTCCGTATCCAGGCTCGCGCATGCCGTGGTACTTAACAAGCTGAGCATCGCGGCCACCAGGCCGATTATTGATCGTGACATTGAAGCGCCTCCGCCGATTAGTCTTTCCCGAGAAGAACGTTTTGCCACAGTGGGATTTTGCTGACCCGGCATGGCCCTGATCTGACCGACTTGTGGTCAGGTTTCGGCCTGGTCAATAATCGCCGGCCCGTCGCTATTGCTGGCGCCTGCGCCTGGCCATTTATTTTTGCCGCGATGCAGTATCACGCGCTGTAGTTGAATCTGGCCGAGCTTGGCGGGCGAAATAGACTAAGCGGGTCGCTCAGGTTTACTCTATTTCCTCCGGATCGCTCCCCATTATCAGCCGCTTTTGGATTCTTAAGCCATGAATAGTGTCGATTCCCCTGGTTTGATGAAACAACACGGGAATCCGTTTGCCGCCGAGCTTTTGGAGCGAAGCGCTGCGGGTTTTGCCGGCTATGCCGCCAATGCGATGCTGGAAATGT
This sequence comes from Gammaproteobacteria bacterium, assembly GCA_965221985.1. Classification (GTDB taxonomy): domain Bacteria; phylum Pseudomonadota; class Gammaproteobacteria; order Steroidobacterales; genus J054. The sequence goes on along the minus strand of OZ244928.1, from coordinate 16,358 downwards.
CTCCGGATATTCGCGAGCGTTATCAGCCCGACGCATTCGCAAATTGGAAAGGCCATATTACGCAACGCATTCTTGAGTTGGCCGCTGCTCTGAATACGGGCGAACCCTTGGTATTTTCTTCGCGCGTGCTTTGGTCACGGAAGGCCTTTCTGGCTCGCGGCCAAGATGAGGCTGACTTGCACGTCAGCCTGATGGCATTGCAGGAAGTCCTGGCCGAGAACTTGCCGTCCCCCGCCGCGGACGAAGTCTTGGCCTATGTAGATCAAGCCATTCAGATGTTATCGAATGCTACCTCGGACCTGGAAGAATCCGAACTTGACCCGGGACGCAGCAACGACCGAATGGCCTTGCGGTACTTGCAGAGCGTGTTGGAGGGCAAGGTTGTGTCGGCCATCGACAGCCTCCTCGATGCCACAAAAGAGGGTATGTCCGCTCAAGAGGTTTATTTGGACGTCTTGCTGCCCGCGCAACGCGAGATTGGCCGCCTTTGGCATCTGGGTGATGTGACGGTTGCCGAGGAGCATCTGGTCACTTTTGCCACCCAGCGGGCAATGGCGGTAGTGGTGCAATCGATGCCGCAGTCCGGCAGTAATGGGAAGACCATGGTGGCTGCGGCAGTCGCTGGGAATGTTCATGATATTGGGCTGCGGGCCGTCAGCGATATTTTTCAAATGTCCGGTTGGAGAACGATTTTTCTAGGCAGCGATTTGCCCATGCAGGATCTCCCGGGCACCGTTGCATTCTTTGAAGCTGATCTATTGGTTTTAACGGCGACTCTGAGTACCCAATTACCCCGCACTCGCCACACGATTCGGACGGTGCGCGAGCGCTGCACAAAAGATGTCAAGATATTAGTGGGTGGCGGCGCCCTTGACGAGGCACCCAACATTTGGCGTCAGTTGGGTGCCGATGCTTATAGTGCAACCATTCATGAATCCGTGAAAATCGGCGGTCAGTTGGTTGGCTTGTAGGCGTGGCAGCGCCGTGGCCGAATCAGGCCGCCGTTCGGAGAGTTAACTGCTAAGTACGCAGACTCGGTCCGGCATTTTCCCCGACCGGCCGCGAGAGGGCTTGCCGTGCCGCGATTACTGACGCCCGCCAGTGGTCATGACTTTGACCTGCGGAGCAATCAGCTCCAAACCGGTCGCGCTACTAGGCGGTAGCTCGCTAGTGCTAGTCTCAATGCTCTCAGCACGTGGCCCCCAACGCATGACCGCGCCGCCGCGACTGAGGCCGGCGCCAAAAGCCGTGAACAGAATGAGATCGCCGGACGCGATCCGTTTTGCCTCCATGGCCTCGGACAGCGCAATGGGAATCGATGCGGCCGAGGTATTGCCATAGCGATTGACGTTGACGAACACGCGCGCTGAATCAATGGATAGTTTGTGGCCGACGGCCTCAATAATCCGGCCATTGGCTTGATGTGGAATCATTAGCTTGCAATCATCGATAGACAGGCCCGTCTGTTTCAGCACCGACAAGCTCGACTTGGTCATTCCGCGTACCGCGCGCCGAAAAATTTCGCGACCGTCAAAGTTTACGGTTATGTCGAGCATGTCATGATGAATGCGGTCCATGGCGGTACCAAAATTGGGGACCATTAAGGCTTCCGCGGCCGCCGCGTCATTGCCAAGCTCCGCACACAATAAACCATCGTCCTCATGCCCCGCTTCCATGATCACCGCGCCGGCACCGTCGCCGAACAAAACCGCGGTATCGCGCTTGGCCCAATCGAGATACCAGGTCAGCCGCTCAGCGGCTACCAGCAGAAGCCGATGACTGACGCCCGTGCTGATTAGGCCGTTGGCCACCGCAAGCCCGTAAATGAACCCGCTACAGCCGACGTTTAAATCCATGGCCGCCACGTCTTCGATTTGTAGTCTTTTTTGAACCAGGGACGCGGTGCTGGGAATGAGCGTTTCCGGGCTAACGCTCGCAAATATCACCGTGTCGATGTCTTTAGCTTCTAGCCCGGCCGAAGCAATGGCACGGCTGGCGGCGACAAAGGCCAGTTCGCCGCTGCCGACGTGGGACACACGGCGTTCACGGATTCCGGTACGCTCAAAGATCCATTCGTCGTTTGTATCCATGATCGTTGACAAGTCATGGTTCGTCAGTACGGCGGGGGGAACGCAGTGTCCCCAGCCGGTTATTATTGCAGGCATGGAATGTCCCTCCGGCGATACCTTAGCTTAGCAGCATAGTGCGTGGATGCGTGATGCTTGCTGACCGTAGCCTGCAGAAACAGCGCAGATGAGTTATTTTTGCTTTGATGAAGGCACCCATGCTTAAGGCCATTGCGATATCGATTGTTGTCTACTTGCTGGCAGACGCGTTTTGGTCCTATCTGCTCGATATGTTGGGCTTGGGCCATTGGCACGCTTTCCTCGCCATGTTTTGCGGAATGTTCGCCGGGGGCTACCTATCCGGTCGAAACTTCATCGGCGTGGCCGTTGTATTGAGCCTCGCATTTTCGCTGTTGACCTACTCTTTGGTCGCAAGGCAACGGGAACTCGCAATACTAGAATTAATTCAAGGGCAACATCCGATGATTTCCATCGGTTCCATTGTAGGCGCTGCCTTAGGCGCCTGGGCCGGCTATCGGCTCGTGAATCATCTGCATGCCGACGCAGGCCAAGTTTAGCCACTCCTATACGCACACGGGATTGTTCGTTGCACTTCGCAGCTGTTGTCTGAGCAGTACCGCGAGACTTTTGGTGACGGATGGACTGTCCATCTTCGTGGATGATTCTGGCCCTAGGGTATGCGGCTTCTCGAACCTGCGCGAATTCAATAGCGGGGAGCGGGTAGGCGCGATTTAGGTTTATCAAAAACGAGTTGTAAATCACTGATGGCTCGTTCTAGGAACGCACCCTCGCAATAGCTGAAATAGTATTGCCAAGTACGGATAAATTCTTCGGAATAACCGAGGCTACGCACCTGGTCGATTTTACTCGTGAAGGCTTCACGCCAGGCCCGTAAAGTATGTGCATAGTCGATACCAATATCGTGCAAGTTGACCAATTGCAGGTCAGAACTTCTGGCCACCGATTGCATGATCGATCCGATAGACGGGAGGCAGCCACCAGGGAAGATATATTTCTTGATGAAGTCAACCGTCTTGATGTGCCACTGATAGTTACGATCGGTCATCACAATCGCTTGAATCAGTGCCCGTCCTCCGGGCTTTAAACGTTCACTGCAGGTCCGAAAATAGCTATCCATGAATTCGTGGCCGACCGCTTCAATCATTTCAACGGACACCAATTTGTCATACTGGCCCTCCAGGTCGCGGTAGTCCTGTTTCACGACAGTGACTCGATCGGCAAGCTTGGCCGCTACAACTCGTTCACGCGACATCTTGTACTGATTCTCTGAAATCGTTGTAGTCGTGACCTTGCAACCATAGTTGCCGGCTGCGTGCATCGCCATTCCGCCCCAACCGGTGCCGATTTCGAGCAAATGGTCGTTCTTGTTCAATGCGAGTTTGTTGCAGATAAGATCCAACTTCGCGATGGATGCTTCTTCCAGTGAAACGTCTGGTGTGGCGAAGACGCCAGCGGAGTACATCATGGTTGGATCGAGAAACAAATCGAAAAAATCGTTTCCCAAGTCGTAGTGTGCGCCGATGTTGCGGCGACTCCCGTCGCGGTTATTGCGACGCAGCCAGTGCGCGGTACGTAAGAACGGCCGGAGAATTCGCGTCAAGCCGCCGTCCATGGCTTGCATTAATTCTGGATTTCCCGAAAAAACCCGTACCACGCTGGTTAAATCCGGCGTCGTCCACTTGCCGTCGATAAAGGCTTCGGAAGCTCCTAGCGGACCCCCGAGTAAGATATCCAGGTAGGCAGAGGTGTCGCTAACAGTCACTTGAGCTTGGGGCCCATTGATGCTTCCGCAGACCATCTGACCGTGAGCGTCTTTCACGATGAGCTTGCCATGAGAAATGGCCGATAATTGCCGGTGAAATACTTTTCTAGCGAGGCCGCTCGGGCCCGTCGCGGCTTGGTCGACCGTTGCGTCTAGGTTACTACGGATTGTTTGATCGTTATCGCTCATCCGTTTTAAGTCCTGAAAATCAAAAACGCGCTAACCCGCGTCATCGGTATTTCAAATACTGTAAATGCCGTCACAGAGTCAGCCTAGAGTGTAGCAGGGATGCAGCGGGTGACGTTAGGTGGAGCTGGTTTCGGCCGGCGAATGGCTTGCAACTTGCGGGGCTTTTCCCCAAGTCCGCTGCCAAACATGCATCAAAGTCAGCAAGCAATGTGTTCTGGGCCGCGTGGGCACCGTGCGGGATTGGCTTAGGGTACTGTGCTACTGATGGCTACCCGGTCGCCCCTGTTCGTTAGTTATCTAGTGGGGTTGGACCAAGTAGAGTACTTATCATCCGGGTCGATAAATCGAGTATCCCAATTTATTATCTTTTGATCCTTAACCAATGGGGATTGTGCATGCCGTGGTACAGAAATAGTTACAGCCCGCTGCGAGGGCTAACAGTTACTGCTTTAACTATCTTATTGGTAGCTTGCGGCCCGGGCCCTAGATCTTCGCCGCAGGCGCTGAACGAGTCCTACGAACTAGCACTTGTGCGTTCGGAGAAGATAGCCAATCGATTCGGTTCCGGATCAGTGCGCGAGCGCGAAATGTTAGAAAGATTGTCGAGCTACTTCGAGGACATGACGCCCGCATCGGTGGCGGAGCAGACTTTGGCCGTTTATGCCGAAGACGCTTACTTAAACGATAACATCGTCTTTCTCGAGGGTGCGGATGCTATAGAAAAATACTTCAGCCTTGGGGCTGAAAAAGTTGATCGGTTGAGGGTTGAGTTTCTCGATGTTGGTCGTTCGGGAATTGACTACTATATCCGTTGGCGGATGACCATGCTTAGCGACCAGCTCAATAATGGTCAAGCTTTGGTTTCTTACGGTGTTTCGCATTTTCGATTTGCTGCCGACGGCCGTGTTCTTTTGCATAAAGACTTTTGGGACGCTGGCACAAGCGTTTACGAGTATTTGCCGTTTGTCGGGGGAATAGTGCGTGAACTACGGGGGCGGCTAGCGCACTAGCATGTCCTGTCACGGTCGAATAGCCGAGGCTTTGCGAAGCTACTGGTGTGCAGTCATGCGATCATGTTGTGATATACCATGTCGCGAAGCACGGCAAGCGGTCGATAGTCTGATTTGTCGCCGCGAGTTTCAATGATTATTGGATCGCGATCGCTGGTGTCAGCGAGCCGTATGCTTGGCCACTTTGGTCAAGTCAGCGGAGAGCTTGCATTTTGATTATTCAGCCTCTCTACAGTTCCCTACTGGTTTGCCTTTCTTTCATGCTGGTTATTTGGCTGGTCAGCGTGATTCTTCGCGACGTCAGTATTGTGGATATTTTCTGGGGTCCGTGTCTGTTTGCGGCCGGTTTGGCGTACGCGATTAGTTTTACACCAGCGGGACCCCGCGTGTATTGGATCTTGTCAATACTCGGCCTGTGGGCGCTGCGCCTCGCCGTCTATCTGGGCCTACGAAATCATGGTCAGCCTGAGGATCGCCGCTACCGTGCCATGCGCGAAAAACGCGGTAAATCGTTTTGGTGGCGGAGTCTCTATGTCGTGTTCTTGACGCAAGGCTTGTTGGCCTGGGTATTGTCTTGGCCCTTGCTTGGCGCGATAGGTGGCGAAGAGGCCTTGGGCTGGCTGGATATAGTCGGCGCCTGTTTGTGTCTATTTGGACTGTGTTACGAAACCATCGCCGACTGGCAGCTGGCTGTTTTTTTGGCTGGATCTGATCGCAGTTCGGCGGTTATGAACAAGGGTCTATGGCGCTATAGCCGGCATCCCAACTATTTTGGTGAGTTTTGTGTTTGGTGGGGTTTCTTTTTCTTTGCTGCTAGCGCCGGTGCATGGTGGACCATTGTGTCGCCCTGCATGCTTACTTTTTTGCTATTGAGAATATCGGGCGTTGCTTTGACTGAAAGAGATATTGTCCATAGGCGACCTCAATATTCAGACTACCTCCGCAGCACTAGCGCATTTTTTCCTAAACCGCCGCGTGGCTGAGTAGCGGCGCATGGCTCGTTCCCTGTGTTTATCCAAACCACAGTAACTGGGCCGGACCGTTTAGACCTACGCCCCTAGCGCTAGTTGGAATCGCAAGGCTGCCTCAGTTGCCCGGGCAGACGGGTTCCTCAAGCCGACTCTTTGCAGTCATATTGGCACCATGGCTGCTCTTGTCAGCTATGGCTTGCGGCGTAATTAGGCCCCAGGCTATTGAGCGGCCTTGCGCGTTTCGGCGCGCTTTTTGCGTACGACCTCTTTGCGACGCTCCCGCGCCGCTTCGTAGTACTCCTCCCAATCGTCGTCCACGTCTTTTTCGTAGAGACCTTCGATATAGACCATGGCCGTTTGGGGTGATTCGGCCCAGTGTATGTAGCGCCAACCAGCGTCGGTCTTGCGCAGCACGGCGCTAACCCGCACATTTTCGCCAATGGCATTGCCCATGACAGTTTTCATATGGAAACGCATTTCCCAGATGGCGATGGCCAGGTCGGGACCTATTTGTTTTACCTGAATCTTGGACATCTCTTCGCGAATGGCATCGATAATGGGGTTGGGCCGTTCGGGGTCCAAGTAATCATTGAGTCGATCCCAACCAACAAACCATTGCGCTTGTTCTTCTGCAAGATAGGTGGGATAGGCCTCATCCGGATCCCACAGTTCCAACACCGTGGCATAGTCTTGCGAATTCCAGCGTTTCGCAGTGTCTAGGATCACTTCAGTTACGCCGCGTTCGATATCGGCGTCTACTTCAATGGGCACTTCGGGGAGAACGACCTTGTGGCCGCCCGCCATGCTCGTGGAGCATGCTAGGACCAGTCCCGCAGTCAGCAGACGGATGGGCAGTAGCGACTTCTTGCTTCGGCAGTAATTTGTCATTTGTTTTTTCCTTACCAAGACCGAGAGACCAGGATGGCCAGGCCAAGAGTATATGCCGTGACTAACAAACCGGGCTAAGCGTTAAACTCCGAGTCACCATCGTTCGGATGGCTCTCACCTTGATGCGCTTGGCCGGATTGCGCGCTCTGAGACTTAAAACCAAGCGCGTACGCCAATAACGGCGCGCCATCGACCACCAGCCCCATCACTTGGATTGTGCCCTAGCTCCTCCCGATAATCTTTCGCATAGCTCACGCCAACATAGGGTGCGAAGTCTGGCCGAATTTCATAGCCCAAACGCCAACCAGCCTCTACTTCGGTGACACCTTTGTCGATTCCCAATTCGGGCACATCGGAAAAAGCCATGTCGATTTCCACTCGGGGCTGCAACACCCAGCTTCGCGTGATGCGCAGGTCATATTCGAACTCGGCACGGGCGGAGAGATCCCCGTCTTCGCTGACGAACCCCGCCAGGTCGATTTCAATCTGGTAGGGCGCCAGACCCATGACTCCGATGCTGGCGTAAGAGCTTGACGGTTTTGGTTTCGGGTCGTGACGAACACCCATTTGCAAGTCCCAATAGGCGGAGATTGCGCGGCTATAGAGCGCCTGCAGTTCGGCGCTTTCTATTCCCGGGCCATCGGACCACTCGCCTTCAGTTTTTAGCCAGGCCTTGTGAACATCACCACCGATCCAGGATTGGATATCCCAAAGCGCGGCGTCGGCCCCGCCGCGCACTTGGTACTCCATTCGGTCCGCAGCTACCATGATGCGCCAGTCCCCAGCTTCCTGGCTGGACAAGGCTTCAGCGGCGCGCAAAGAAAACGGTGTCTGGATTAGACCGATGCTTAGGATGCCGATGGCAATTAGTCGGCCCCTATACATTGCTTGGGCCTCCGCGTGTATCGCCGACCACAACAGTCCGCATCATGCCGGCCTTCATGTGCATTAGCAGGTGGCAGTGAAAAGCCCAGGCGCCCTTGGCATCGGCCGTTACCAGTACGGACAATCGTTCGGCGGGTTTTACACTCACGGTGTGTTTTCTGGGCCGCGGCTGCTGCCCATTCTCCAATTCCATCCACATGCCGTGCAAATGAATCGGATGCTCCATCATCGTGTGATTGATGAACACTAGCCGCGCGCGCTCGCCCAAGGTGAAACGTAATGGTTCGGTGCGGGGGCTCGAGCGCTCACCGTCGAAGGACCAAAGATAGCGTTCCATGTTGCCGGTTAAATGCAAGGTGAGCTCGCGGCTTGGTGGACGCTGATCGTAAAAGGCCTCCTCGGCTCGCAAATCGGCATAGGTCAGCACTCGATGCTGCGCGTCGCTAAGGCCCGTGCCGGGTTCTGCTAAACGGTTTGTAGGATTGGTTACAACATGGGCGACCTCCGCACTCCGCTTTGGTGTCCATACAGCTTCGCGGACAAGCTTCGGCAAGCTTGATTCGCTTCGCCGATCGTGTATTTCCGGAAGATGCTGGCTGCCAGTGCTAAGTTCGTTTCGCCCCTTGCTCGCGTCGGCGTGGTGTTCATGATTCGCTGGTCCATGGCCCATGTCATTCATGCTGCGCCGGGGCGGTTGCCGCAGGGCGGGTGGGCTAGATTTATGTTGGGGGCTTGGCGTCAGTGTTCCGAAGGCGTAGCCGGACCGATCCATGGACTCGGCCATGAGCCCGAAGGCTTTTGCCTCACTTGGCTCGATGAGGACATCGTAGGTTTCCGCCGTGGCCAGTTGTAATTCCTGAACTCTAACCGGAGTCACGTCCTGACCATCGGCTTGTACCACCGTCATGGACAGGCCGGGGATACGAAAATTGAAATAAGTCATGGCGGATGCATTCACTAGCCGTAGACGGAGACGTTCGCCGGGAACATACTGCGCCGACCAGTCGTCGCTTGCCGCGTGGCCGTTGAGCAGGTAGCTGTAAGTGGCGCCGGTTATATCGGCAATGTCACTTGGGGACATGCGCATCCGGGTCCATTCCAAATGTTGACCTAGGGCATCGCGCGTGCCTTGTTTGGCGCGCAGCATTTCCATCAATGTGGGTTGCTTGCGATCGTAGTAGTCGCTCTGTTTTTTCAGCCGGTCGTAGATGCGCGCAGGCTTTTCAAAACTCCAATCCGAGAGCACGAGAATCAGCTCACTGTCGTAGTGAAAGGATTCATTCCCCGGCAGCGGATCTACAACAAGTGGTGCGTACACGCCCGCCTGTTCTTGAAAACCCGAATGACTGTGGTACCAATAAGTACCCGCTTGCTTGAGACGATAGCGATACTCAAAAGTTTCCCCCGGAGCGATACCATCAAAGCTAATGCCCGGCACACCATCCATCTCAGGTGGCAGCAGTATGCCGTGCCAGTGAAGAGAGCTATCCACGCTCAGTTCATTGCGTACGCGCAAGCGGACTTCTTCGCCTTCGCGCATGCGCAGCAGCGGGCCCGGCACGCTGCCATTGATGGTAGTTGCCCGGGCTTCACGACCGGCGATGAGCAGGGTCTTTTCCTGGATGACCAAATCGAATTCGTTCCGGGGCAGGCCAATGGTGCCGCTGCGGGCCCAGGCGGGTAGCAGGATCTGGCCACCCCAGCAGCTGGCGGCCAGAGAGCTGGTGGTCAAAAATTTTCTTCGAGAGAACATGGGCTCAATCCTTATTAGCCGTGGTCAAATCGGCCGCTTGAGCAGACGATTTACTGGGAGGGGCGGGGATGAACTGAGCGTGCTAGATCAGCAGGACATCGTGTCTAGCAATAGGATTACTAAAGGCATCGAAATGAGGACCTGAGCGCCTAGAATGATGCGCTGAGGTCCACTTCATCGTCTTCGGCGACGGCGTTAGTTGTGCGATATAAGACTCGTCCGGCGTATCGCCGTCGTCCAAGCGAAGTGAAGGGGGCAGCGCTGTGAGTGGCGCGCTGGTTTGCGCAGTCGCGCCATCGCAAAAACTTACACAGCTGCTCTTGTGTTTAGCCTGCGGGTCATCCTGGTCGGCGCAAGGCATGGGATCAACTTGCACAATGTCCGCTTCTGGCTTTGTCTCTAACTCGATGGTCCCAGCATTGGTGGCAAGGCCGTTGAGCAATAGTATCGCCGCGACGCAGTAGCAGATTTTCTGTTTACGGAACATGTTCTTTGGAATCTACCGCTACGGATAGTCGCGATGCAAGTCGACCACCCACATTTCTTGAATGTCTGCTGCTTTGCGTATCCGATGAAAACTTGATGTTGCGGCGTTGCAAACTATTAGTACTAGCTCTCACGGGGCCAAGCGATCCACCGACCACTCACCATCCCGCAGGTCAAAGCGAAAGCGATCGTGCAGTCGGTTTTCCCGCCCTTGCCAAAATTCCATCATGTTGGGCACAACGCGATACCCACCCCAAAATGAGGGTAAGGGAATCTCACCATCGCCAAATTTCTCGCGCGCCTGGGTGAACTGCGATTCTAGTGCCGCGCGCGCCGTTAGCACACTGCTTTGATGCGAAACCCAGGCGCCAATTTGGCTGTCTCGTGGTCGGCGGAGAAAGTAGCGGGCATCATCAAGAATCGCTGTGCGTTCGGCGTTACCAACGATTTTCACCTGGCGGTGTACCTCGTGCCAGTAGAATAGAAGGGCGACTTGGGGATTCTGGTTGATGTCCTTGGCTTTATTGCTGCCCAAGTTTGTGTAAAAGATCAGGCCGTCTTGATCGTAATACTTAAGAAGTACGGTCCGGGAAGAGGGTGCCCCCGCTTTGTTGACCGTAGATAGGTACATGGCATTCGCATCCATGGCCTCGACTTCTAACGCGTTCGAAAACCAGTCATCGAACTGTAAGAAAGGATCCGACTTCAGATCCGTTCGTCGCAGTGGACGGTTACGGTATTCTCGGCGGAGATCTGCTAAGTCGCGATGAGCCACGTTTACTATTTGTTGATTACAAAGCAGTCCTGGCCGAACTGCTGAAGAGATTGGCAGTTACCGCGTGCTTCAGTCAGCGACATGGGGACGGACCGCAATAAGAAACGAGAGCTGCCATGCTCGGTCGGCGTAACAATGCGAATTGGCCCAAGTAGCAGTTCATCAAAACGTCCCGTGAGCCGACGGACTTCGCGTTCTGCTGCCGCGGCGGTCCGAAATGCGCCAAGCTGCACGCGAAACTCCCCGGCTCGCTCGGGGGGCGGTAAGGTCTCAGGCTCTGGCTCCTCCTTGGGAATAGCTGCGATCATTTCTCGAGCGGGTGCTGATTGGGGCGCGTCAGGATACGCCTCTAGGAAATTCCGTAGCGATTCCAGCGAGCCATCTTCCCGGGCAGTTTCCCACGCGGCCTCTGTCCGTAATTCGGTAATCCGTGCTTGGGCCGAAACGGAGTTCTGGCTACTGGGGTAACGCTGTAGATATCGCTCATAGTTGTCAACGCGATCACGAAATTGGGCACGCTCCCAGGCGTTCTCTTCCTTCAATTCACCAATACGGGCACGGGCCCGGTCGGCGAATTCACCCTCCGGGTACTTGGCTAGAAATGCAAGATAAGCCTGATTGGTATCTTCGCGTTCTGCCAATTCCCAGGATTTTTCCGGATTGCCGCAGCCGCAGACTATCACGATGAGTAGCGCTATAAGCAGGCGTCGTACTTGACGGCGAATGAAATAGCTTGGCTGCAAGTTGGCACAAGTCCGGTTCGGTCGTTGCGGCAAGACGCATTCCACCCTATCGGCCAAGGAGTACCCGTCATTTGTTTGTGTTCGGTTCCTGTGCATTTCCATTGCTTAGCTGCAAAGCCATTCGCGGGCTGCTTTAACTTCCGAATTCGCGAAAACCCTGAGTTGCGCATCTACGATCTTGTTTGCTGCTGTCACCATGGATGCTAGCCAAGCAACATCGGTTACTACGGCAACCCGTCGAAATTCATGCAGATGATAAAAACCCAAGCGAGCGTCATCCCACAATGCAGTCGTCGTGAACTTGGTAAAGTCCTCGCCGAGGTGAAATAGCAAGTCTATTTCGTCAGACTCTTCTAGGCATTGATTAAGGGCTGGCCAAAGAATTTCTTTGTAATCCTCTGCTGTTACCCGGCCCTCCGCCCTCACGCCCAAAACCTGATCGGGTAGTTCATCGAGTAGAATAAGCATGATTGCTATGCATTGATTGATTCGGTGCTTTCCAGAACTGGAAAGCTCAGCGAGACAAGCAGACCGGGGCGATTATCACCCAGGCTGAGCTCGGCCTTGTGGCGCCGGGCGATGGCATTGACCAAACTCAGTCCCAAGCCGGCCCCGGGCGCTGAGCGGCTTTCATCCAGACGATAGAATCTTTGCAGTACCTTTTCTCGCAGCTCCTCGGGAATGCCGGGTCCGGAATCGCGTACTGTAAGGACAATTCGCTCTTCGGATTCTGCGATCTCAAGGCGTAACTCGCCACCATTGGGCGTGTACTTGATGGCATTGTCTAACAAATTGGTCAATGCCTGGAAAACCAGATTTCTGTCGCCACGAATTTTCAAAACATCGGGTGCGTTGCAAACTAAGTCAATATTTTTGTCTTCGGCCAAGGCTTGATAAAGCTCGCACGCGTCCCTGGCGACTGCGCAGAGGTCCATAAACACCAGGCTGGCGTCGCTTGCTCCAGATTCAATCCTGGTTATGCTCAGCAAAGATGCGAAAGTGGCCAGCAGTTGATCAGCATTTTCTAAACAGGCATCAATCTCCTCAGCATCTTCGGCGCTGGATCGATTTCGCAGTTTTTCTAGTTGATTACGCAGGCGAGTGAGTGGGGTGCGTAAATCGTGGGCAATGTCGTCTGATATGTGCCGGATACTCTCAAGCAGACTTTGAATTTGCTCGAGCATGTCGTTTAGATTTCGAGAGAGCTCGTCGAATTCATCGCGGCTCTTGCCAGTGGGCATGCGCAGCGAAAAATCTCCGGCGGTGATTTTTCGGCTAATCAAGTTAATTTCACTCACGCGTTGCAAGACGTTGTTGCTCATCAGTAAGCCGCCTACTAGCGCGAGCAGAAGGGTGCTGCCAAGAATAAGAACGAAGGCGCGATCAAGGACTTTGTTCAGCCCGCCGAGGTCACTTTTTTCATGGGCTACCAACAACCAGGCATCTCGGCCCAGGGCGATAAGACGCCCGCGCGCGCCTATACTATTGCCCTCGCTCGCGGAATAGCTAAATCTAACCCAGCCATCATCTACAGCTTCCATGTCAGGCCATGAATGCATATTGCCGACGCGTAGCAGAAATTGGGAGTCCGCTAATGCGAAGAGCATCTCGCTACGTGATTCTGCTGATTGCCAGGCTCGCATGACCGTGGCTACGGCCGGTATCCCAGCTTGCTGATGCAGGGCCGAAAAGGATTGAATCGCTGCCATCACGGTGCTGTCATCCCGCTCCCGGACATATTCCACAATGGCCCAGTTGATAATCGCCATCAAAATAGTGACCGAGACGAAAAACAGCACCATGTATCTGAGGGCCACCAGAAAGGTGGTGGTGCGAATTTGCTCGGCAATACGCACTAGTCAGTATCTAGCTTGTAGCCGGCGCCACGCACGGTTTGAATCAAGGCGTTTTCTCGACCTTTGTCAATTTTCGCTCGGAGACGACTAATGTGAACGTCGATGACATTGGTTTGGGGATCAAAGTGGTAGTCCCAAACGTTTTCCAACAGCATTGTTCTGGTTACGACCTGTCCGGCATGACGCATTAAGTATTCTAATAACTTGAGATCGCGTGGTTGGAGCTCGATTAACTCACCATCACGCCGAACCTCGCGTTTTAGAAGGTCCATCTCCAGGGGACCGGCGATCAAGTTCGTTTCCGCGGCGGCTCCGCCTCTGGAGCGGCGCACCAGGGCATCAATGCGAGCTTCGAGCTCGCTGAACGCGAAAGGCTTAGTGAGATAATCGTCGCCGCCAGCCTGCAATCCTTTAACTCGGTCGTCGACTTGTCCGAGTGCGCTGAGGATGATCACCGGCGTGGCGTCGTCCGAGGCGCGTATGGTGCGGATGATAGAGAGACCGTCGACGCCTGGCAGCATGCGGTCAACAACCAGCGCATCGTATTGCTCTGTCGTCGCCAGAAACAAGCCGTCCTTGCCATTATCAGCAAAATCAACGGCATGCCCCGCTTCGCGCAGCCCTTGGCAAACGAATCCGGAAACACTGCTGTCGTCTTCGATGACTAATATCCGCATGCTTTGCCTGGCTCCTGAACGATGCTGGTGTGCGCGAACCCTGCCAAAGGGGTGTGCTTGGCTGGGCCAGAGTGATGTTGAATGGCTTTTCGCGCCAGGGCTAGTTTACTAATTATTAATAAAAACAGGAAGTTAACTTGCCAGTCTAAATATTAACAAATGTTAATGTTGCTGAAATGCCCTGTTTAGGCGCGAGTCCCTAGGATGCACCCATCGCCAGAGAGAAAGCTGCACGGAATTGACGGTCTGACAGGAGCCCCCCTTCTCCTAAAGGACGCGAAGAAAAGGCGCTGAATTGTTCCCCCTAGCACTTCAGCGCCGCCTTCTGAGCCAGCCTATCGAAGTGATGAGATTGCAAGACTATCCTCCTAAAAGTTGCAAGACACCGAAGGCCCGGCACTTAGCCCGGGCCTTTTTTGTTGCGGTAGTCTACGGGTATTGAATCGCTAGCGTAGCCAGGCCCAGCGTGGTATCCATCGCCAGGCCTCATTGAGTTCAGCATCTAGCCGATCGCAGTCAGGCAGCAGCTTGTGTAGCAAAGCGTAAAACCGCGCTCCATGATTCATATGGCGTGTATGACACAGTTCATGAAGCACCACACAGCGCAGCAACTCGGGTTTTTGAAACATTAAATAATAGTTGAGACTAATGGTGCCCGTGGTTGAGCAGCTACCCCAGCGTGTGCGCTGCCCACGGATACTCACGCGTTTGTACTTGAATTTATGCTGATGCGCGAGTGATTCGGTGAGCGGTTCCAGATGCCGTTTTGCCGTGCGCGCGAGCCAGCGTTGCAGTGCAACCCGGCATTTCCGTTCATCGCTTGTATTGCCGCTGAGAAGAAGCTGGCTTGCTTGTTCGCGTACTCGCACCGGCTGCGGTGAATCGGATCCACGCCTAACCCGATATCGCCTCGCGCCATCCAGCAGGCTAATGTGATCCGGGACGGCTTGTGTGTTTTCTGCCGGTAGCATTTCGCGCTGCTGTTGGAGTTCACGAATTCTTTGCTGTAGCCAAGGTTGCCATTCTTTGAGCAGTGCTGGCACGCGCCGTTCGCTGAAGCGTTTGGGCAGAGTCACCACGATACCTTCGTGCAAGCAAACCGTGACACTCGCTCTTTTCGCGCGCGGCGATACTCGCACGCGGTAGCTTGGTAAGTCGGGATAATCCAATGAAAGCTGCATGGCGAGTCATCTTAGCTGATGTCGCGGCAAAAGAACCTAGGGAATATGAACGTTATACACCGACGGCGCGCATGCCCGCAGCGCACTAGGGTGCCCCGCCACGGGCCGGCGGGCGCGTAAGCGAAACTTGATCGCGGTCCCAGTCTGATTCATCCTGCCGTGTGCGCGACCACGGTAGACGGAGAGAACCCGCATGTCAGACAGAAACAAGCAACAAGAGCCTTCCGCCAATGATGAGATCGGCGCCTTGGGTCGGCGGCAGCTTATGGCTTGGACCGCCGCATTCGCGGGTTCTAACTTGTTTGCCTCTGGTGCCGATGCGATGGTCTCGGCCGATGAGGCCGCCAACACGGTGGCAAAAGGCGCAGCGGAATACGACTCCATGTTTCCGCACGATACTTTGCGCGAGTGGATGCAGGATCTTGAGCGCCGGGGTCTCGTGATGCGCATCAAGCGTCTGGATCAGGACGCCTATGAAATGACGGCGCTGGCTTACCGAATGATGGATTGCCTGGGCATGTACGAGGCGCCCGCCGTCATTGCCGAAGAAGTAAAGATTGACGGGAAATGGGTCGAGGGCCCCGTGGTCATTAATAACCAAGGTCACTGGGATACCGAGGCTATCGTTTTTGGTCTCGACCCGATTCCGGGGCATGGCAAGGAAACCTATCGCCGGGTGATGGCGCACCTGGTCGATATCTTGAACAAGAACGACGGTAAGTTTCCCATGCTGCCCCCAGCTGAAATTGCCGCCGATCAAGCGCCAGTCAAAGAGGTTGTGTTAACCGGTGATGATATCGACATTACGAAATTTCACTTCGTGAAATCGAATCCCGCTGACTCTGCCCGCTACGTCAACACGGGGTCGGTATTTACCGATGATCAAGACCTGGGCAAGAATTTTGGTACCTATCGCTGCGAGATTAAGGGGCCACGCAAGTTAGGCGTGAATCCCGAGCCCAATCAGGGTGCTTGGAAGGCATTCATGAAGAAGAAGGAGCGCGGCGATAAATTTGCCCACGTCGCCATCGCCGTTGGACAAGATCCCATTGTTTGGATTCTCAGCGGTTCTTC